>NZ_JBHUHA010000001.1:1330000-3715000 GCF_042682185.1 Paenibacillus xanthanilyticus
ATTCCTCGCTCGTCTTCTTTCTCAACTTCGCCTGGCGCAAGTATCCGCTCGAGAACAATAATACAATAGTAAGAAAGAACAGCGAATAGATCACTTCTCTATATAGGCTGATCACGTCGGTTTTATCGATGTAGTTAGGGACAACCAACATGCATATACCAATTGGAATAATCAGCTCAGCCAGCTTTTCCCTTTTCATCTTGGTACCGTACGCCGTATTTAGACCGAAAGTTGTCATGAGGATGCGTACGTATTCGAAGACGAAGCTGCCGATCAAGATGTGGAGAATTGGGTTACCCTCTGGCAAAAGCCCAACAAAGAAAGCAGAGGCTAAGACGCAAACCTTGTACATCCCCATCGTGGAGAACACACGAAACCACGAAATGCCGGACGGCCGAAACCCCGCTTCCTTCAAAAAAATAGCGAGGGCGCTAAAACTGACGCCAAGAAGCGTCTCAGGAATGCCACACATGAGCAGCAAAATCACAAAACCAACAATGCTGCCGCTGTACGGTCTTCCGCTCATACTGCGAACCGGAAAAAAATCGAATAGCACGATCAAGAGCAAGATGGGCAGCGTCTGTCCCCACGATAAGTGGTTATGTTGGTAAAACAACCAGCCAAGGAGAATAACGCCGAACGAAAACAACAAACATGTGTACACGTTTTTTGTTTGCATGGACTCTCCTCCCCTCTGGTTGTATGTTGGAAAATTAGAATAGCGTAATAGAAAAAGGGACTGGTAAAACCAACCAGCCCCCTATCGCAAGTTACCCCATGACATACTGAACACGCAGAACTCGGTGCTTCATAGGTTCCTTCTCCGGCAGCTGGCAAGCGTAGCAAGCGTATGCTTGCCTTAGCCCCTATAGTTTTGCGCCCTACAGTTTCCTGTAGATTGCCCACTTTCTATATCGACATGATTCGACATGCTTATTAGTATATTACGGCTTCCAAATTCTTTTTCTTAACTGAACACCTCTTCACCCAATATATCCTGGATATGAAGAAGCTCGAACACTTCGTTCACTTCGGGCCGCACATCCTTGATTTTCACGATCTTGTCCGATTCCTGCAGCGTTTGCACGAGTTTGATCAGGAGACCGATCCCGGATGAGTCCACAAAGTACACTTCCGACATATCGATCGTGGCCGCATCGTATGCCATAAGCGCCGGCAGGATCTCGTCTTCCATTAACTCGGTTCCGTCGATGTCGATATCGCCCACGATGGCGATCAGCGCCTTGTTCGCTTCGGCGTTTAGTTGGTATTGGAACATGTCTTTCCCCCTAATGAATGTGTAACACGCCGTCCGCATCCAGCTTAGCGCGAATATGAGACGTCTCCTGCGTCAGTTGTTGGACGCGCGTGCCGATTTGCAGGATCGTGGACTCCATCGCCTTGGTCAAATGAATCTCCGCTCCGGCCGGAACGCGGATTTTCGTGATGCTTCCGCTAACCGAACCGACTTCCGCCGCGCGAACGCCGTTCTTCGCAAAATACTCGCCGCCGCGCAGAAACCCTTTCACCACGAGCAGTCCGCTGCTGTAGATGGTCGTATTGTAGCAGCCTTGAAGCGCATTGATGTCGCCCTCGCAATAAATCGTGCTGTTCTGGGCATACGCGAATTGGCAGAGCAGCGATTGTTCCTGGGACGGCTGGGCCTTCGACATCCAAAATTCCGTCTTCTCGATAAAACCGTCCAAGTCTTTCAATTCTTTGATCGTGCTCGACACTGGATTCAAAAAGGCTTTTCTTAGATATCCGGCGTATTCGGTCCACTCGGGATCAATCTCCGCCGTCGCGTCCATGACCATCTTGGTCAAATCCACGATCGTTTCGCGAAGCAATTTGAATTTACCTTGCAGCAGTACCTTGATGAGCGGCCCAAGCCCTTTCTCGTTATAATCGGTCGCCTTGAATGCGCTGGCATTGTTCACTTGCACGACCGCATTGCGCAAAAACTTCGCTTTTTCGTGAATGTCAAGTAGCAGCGGGTACGCTTCCGCCGTGAACATGCTGCCTTTGCCTGCAACAACATCGCTGCCGATCACGTTGGCATGTATGATCAAGGAATGGCCTGTCTTAATCCGAGCAATGTTCACGTTCCCGCGTACCATGACGCTGCCCTCTGCCTCCACGGTCATCCCGTCTTGGACGGTTCCCAAAATATCGACGTCGCCTTGAAAGCGGATATTGCCCGAGGCAATGTCTACATCAGCGCCATGCACCAGTTTGGGGACGATGGAGAGTTCGGCGTGAACGCCTTTCTGCACAAGATTCGGCCGTCCGGATTGAATGGACAACACCTTCGTTGGGTCGTCCAGCAGGGTGACGCCCTCGCCCAACTTCAATTGCAGCTCGTGCACCGGTTCCGGCTCCACGCGCCTACCCATGACATCGAGTCCAGGCTTCCCGGGCTCGGGCGGCATAATTAGCCCAATGACCCTGCCTTCCGTTACGGATGGGAACTCTTTGATTTCGCGGTAATCGATCGTGCCGTCCGGACGCGTCTTCGGCATGATGGCCTGATTCTCGTTCGTCTCGAACAAGGGCTTCAAATAACCGTTTTTGCCCGGGACCGGCTCCTGCCCAATCGCGATCTCGAAACTGCCGCGGACGACGCTTTTGCACGCCATGGCGATATTCTCGGATAGAATGCCGACCGTTACGCCCCGCGCTTTGAGTTCGTTCAAGACATCCTGCATGTTAATGGCGAGCGGCTGTTTATCTTCGGCGGCGAGAAGTGTCAGATGCGAGGTCGGGGCCTGATCTTTGAGCGTGCGAGTGATGCGAAAACCGGGCTCTACGTTCAGGCGAGCCTTCATGTTCCGGTCGTCAATTTCGATTGACCAGACGGGGCGTTGATCCTCATTGATCAGTTCCACGCGAAAGACGTCTCGCTCCACGATCGTCGTCGTTTGCTCGACCAGGTTCCCATTCTTGTACAGCTTCCCCTCTTTCATAGGGCTTATTAACGGAAATTGGTCGGGCGCGTCCAGGGTGCCGATGATGCCATTTTCAATCCACGCTTTGCCTGAATAGGCCTTCGAACGGGAACTGTGCGCCTCGGTAGCCTTCGTATGATTCGGTTGTTTCGATTGATCCGCTTGATCCGCTTGAGTGCCGGATAACTCCTCCGATATGTATTCTTCCAGCGCTACGGACATCGGGGAGCGGCTCTCCTCCTTGGAGATCTCGGTCTTTCGGGTCACGCGGACGACCGCTTTTTTGGCCATGAGTCCCAGAACGCCGCGCGTTTCCGACTCCAATATTTCAATATGAACGTGATCTTTCGTTGTGCCGAGCAGCGTTAATGCCGTTTCCACCGCATGCTGAACCGTTTTGCCTCTCGATATGACGCTTGCTTCCACTGCAATCACCGTCCTTATTCGCCTGTAAAAAAGGAAGGGACCGCCAGAATGGCAGTCTCTCCGGCCCCATTCGGTAACCCGGCTGCCGACGTAATGACGTAGGCCCGCCGCTTTGCGTCCCCGACTTTCGTACGAGTTTGCCTTTATCATGATGTATCTGCCAATATCTAGGATAAGAGGATCGATATGATACAGATATCGTCGCTTCGGTTTTGCTTGATTACGGCCACTTCTTCCAAGAACGATTCATTCGACTGGCCGCGCAGCAAAGAGACATAGTCGGACAGCTTATTAATGCTGACCGATACCGGCACGCCCGGCGTCTCCACGAGCCCATCCGTATATAGAATGATCCGCGTTTGGTTCTCATAGTGAAGCATTCCCGTTTTGACGGGCGGATTCTTCTTCACGCCGATCGGAACCGTCGTCGTGGTTAACCGGTCGATGACCTTGTCATTGGACAGCACAAGACCCGGCGGATGACCCGCGTTGAAATAATGAATCATTTTCGTTTTCACGTCGACGAGCAGATAGAGGGCCGTAAAATAAATCAGCTTCTTGCCGCCGCCGAACAACTGCACCATTTGCTCGTTTAATTCCGTAAAGACGCGTTCAGGCTCGACTTCTTGCCTAATCGTCCGCTCGAGCAATGACCGAACCGACATCGTGATGAGCGCCGATGACAAACCATGACCGGACACATCAAGCACCAATATGGCGTATTGATCCTCCGAGACCTGAGCCCAGTAGAACATATCGCCCGAAACTTCGTCGGACTCAAGATATTTGCCATGAATTTGGATGTTGCCGTCGACAATCGGTTGACTCAAGACGCTTTTTTGAACCTGCTTGGCCAACTGAAGCTCCCTGCGAATTTTGATCTCTCTGGCAATCCGGGCATTCATCTCTCTCTTCAGACTCAGCGCGGATTTGACCCGAGCCAGCAGTTCGTACTGCTCAAAGTCTTTTTGGATGAAATCCATTCCCCCCGCCAAAAACGCATCCATAATTTGGCTTTTGCTGGCCGTAATGAAAATGATGGGCGTGTCCTTATACGTATCGTGTTTCTTAATGATTTTACACGCTTCGATTCCGTCCATGCCGGGCATGACAATGTCCAGCAGGATTAAATTGATCTGCACCGTGGTTTTCTTGGGACGTTCCTCGTCATGGATACCCAAAAACATAAAGGCTTCATCAGCGGAGCTAGCCGTGTGAACATTTGCGTAACCTTCTCGTACTAAGACATCCCGGAACAAATGCTGCATCATCGGCGAATCGTCAACGATCAGAATACCCATGAGCCCCTCCCCTCTTGGCGCAATTACCTCACTTCGACATAACCCGACAATTTGACCGTATTATCCTTTATTTTGACCTCATCCGTTAAAAATAAGCCCTATCAAAAGGCCAAGCAGCTGGAGCTGTCCTTGTACGTCAAGGAATCGAACACATCCGGATTGCCGATCATCTCGCCCAATCCTACACTGGCGGCGTAAAGCCGTTATCGTCACCGCCCTTTCACCTTGTTAGCGGTCCGCAAAGGGAGCAATTCCCCTCCTATTACCTATTATCTTCGCGCCTCACCTGACGATAAATAGAGCATATACAGGACGTAAGTTATCCGTTGCGTTCTCATCTATATCGAAGGGGATAGCGAAATGAAACTTCTACGAAACCTCAGCATATCGAAAAAACTGACACTTCTGATCTTCGTAAGCGCGGTAGGACTCGGGTCGGTCGGCACACTGGGCATCAATTATATGAGAGACATTGCCCAAAACTCGGAGCATATGTACGAGCACAATTTGATCCCGCTGAATACCATCATGCAGATTCGGGTCAACGCCAGAGCAAGCGACGCGTACACGCTTGAGCTGCTGACGACAGAGGACCCCGCTCGCAATCAGGAGCTCATCGACGAAATCGCCTCCGCTTGGGAAGAGATCGATGCGATGATCGACGAACTCGCCAGCAGCGAACTTACGGCTGAAGAGAACAAACTGCTGACGCAATACCGGGAGCATGCCGCGAATTTGGCGAAGGCCCGCAGCGAAGTGATCCAGTTGGCCGCAGCCAATAAGAACGCCGAAGCGTACGCGCATTATCACGAGAACGTGGAAGCGATGCGCAAGCTGGTGAACGACACGCTGAAAGCGCTGCAGAAGTACAACGTCGAAAATGCCGGCATCATTAACGAAACCAACCAGCAAGATGTAAAAGACGTCACGGTGTTCGTCTCCTCCGTCGTCGCTGCCGCGCTTCTCGCTCTCGTGGCGCTCAGCCTCGTGATCTCGCGCATGATCGTCAAGCCGGTTAAGGAAGTCAAGCGATTGCTGACCGAAGCGGAACAAGGCGATTTCACCGTGAAAGGCAGCTATATTTCGAAGGATGAAATCGGCCAGCTCGTCGCATCCCTGAACAGTATGACGGCGAATCTCCAGACGGTGTTCGGCTCTGTCCACGAGTCGACCTTCCAAGTCGCCGCGTCAGCCGAAGAGCTGAGCGCCAGCGCCGTGCAGAGCAGCAAGGCGAGCGAACACGTCACGCTCACGGTGCAGGAGCTCGCGGTCGGGACGGATAAGCAAGCGCAGCTGGTATCCGATAGCACGAACGCGATATCCGACATGGCCGGCTATACGCAATCGATCGCCGACTCGACGGACCGGATGAAGCAGGACGCCCTGCACGCGTCGGCCGTGTCGTCCGAGGGCAACCAAGCGATCAGCGAAGTGGGTACGCAGATGAACTCCATCTACGCCAACGTGAGCAGCTTGTTCGACGCGGTAAAAAGCTTGAACGAGCGCTCGAACGAAATCGAGCAGATCACGAATGTCATCTCCGGCATCTCGGCACAGACCAACCTGCTCGCCTTGAATGCGGCGATCGAAGCCGCGCGCGCGGGCGAACACGGCAAAGGATTCGCCGTCGTCGCGGGCGAAGTGCGCAAGCTCGCCGAACAGTCCAATCAATCGACAGACCAAATCTCGCAGCTCATTCAACTGATTCAGCAGGATACGGAGACGACGCTGCGGACGATGGAGAAAGCGGCGCAAGAGGTGAACAGCGGCTTGACGGTCGTGAATCATGCAGGCGGCTCGTTCCAAAAAATCGAGCAGGCGGTCAGCAGCGTCGTCGCGCAAATCGAAGACATTTCCGCGGATCTGCGGAAGCTGGCCGACGGAACGGCGAACGTGAACGCCTCGATCCGGGACGTTCACGCGGTCGCGAGCGACTCGGCATCGATGACGCAGAACATCTCGGCCGCGACGGAAGAGCAGCTTGCCTCCATGGAAGAGATCTCGTCTTCCTCCCAAGCGCTTGCCAGCTTGGCGGACGATCTGCAGCGCATCATCAAGCAATTTAAAATCTGACTACAATAAATAACAATAGGGTATCCTCGTCATCTAATGACGAGCGATACCCTATTGTTGCATTTTGCGATTCCCTTATTTTCCGACCCCCGCGACCGAGCTCTTCCGATACTGGTTGGGGGATACGCCCACCGCCTTCTTGAACGCCGTGCTGAAGTAATGCTGGGTCTCGTAGCCGATGCGCTCCGCAATCTCGTGCATGGCCAAGTCCGTCTCGCAGAGGAGCTGAAGCGCCTGCTTGATCCGGGCGCCGGTGAGCATGCCGACGAACGAGATGCCCGCCTCCTGCTTGAAGATGCGGCTTAGGTAGACGGTCGAGACGCACAGCTCCGCGGCCACGCCCTCGAGCGACAGGTGCGGTTCGAAGTAGCGGGTCTCGATAATCTCCTTCGTCCTGCGCACCAACGGCGATAACCGGCTTGCCCGATAGACGGCCGTCTTCGCCTCGCCGTACAGCTTCGGAATGCGCGAGAGCTCCCCGCCGGTCGCCTGAAAGCTGGTCAGTACGTGGATTCTCAAATAGTCCGCGATGCTGCTCGTTATCCGCTCCAGCTGCGCGGCTTCCGGCACGCCCCAGATCAAGAGAACGATCAGTCCGCTCGGATCACGGAAATGAACATGATCGAAATCGCGCAAACATTCCTCCACGATATTCTCCATCGCGAAGAGCAGCAGCTGCCGGTCACGCTCCGAATAGAACGAGCGTCCGCCCGCTTGCTCCGGCCATCGCAGCACGCCGACGAGCCGCGGCGCTTCAGCCGGCAACCGGAGGAAAGCCAGCTGTTCCAACACCTCTTCCCGCGCCGGATGATCCTGGATCCACTCCAGGCAGAACCGTTCGCGCAGCTGCGTCATGTTCTTCTCGATTTGCTTCGACGCCATCTGCAGACGCTCGTCCTGCATGACCGCCGCCTTGAGCTTGCCGGCGACGCGCTCCAGCACAACGGTTAACGCCTCCGGATTAACCGGCTTCAAGATATAGTCGTCCACGTTCAGCTTGATCGCTTCATGCGCGTACGCGAATTCGTCGTGGCCGGTGATGATCACGATCTTGCAATCCGGCTGCCGCTCCCGGATATGCGTAATGAGCGTCAATCCGTTCATGATCGGCATGCTGAGGTCGACGAGCATAATATGCACGCGGTGGCGTTCGGCCAGCTCCAGCGCTTCTTCGCCGTCCTCCGCTTCGCAGACGACCGTAAGGCCGAGCTGCTCCCATGGAATCGAGCGCCGGATGCCCTCGCGTATAATCGATTCATCGTCGGCAATCATGACTCTCCAATTCTCGATCACGATACCGCTCCCTCCTCTCTGGACCAGATGACGGGAAGGTCGATCGTCACGACCGTTCCCGCTTTCGGCTGGCTGGCTACCGATATGCCGTACCGCTCGCCGAAGCTGAGTCGAATGCGTTCCTGCACGTTGCGCAGCCCGTAGCTGCCGATCGGCTTCGGCGCCTCCGGCCGAAGGCCGGAATTCGCGTCGTTCCTCTCGGCCTGCGGCTTGCCGCAAGCATCCAGCATCCGCTGCAGTTCGGCGCGCCGCTCCTCGCTCATTCCCGCCCCGTTATCTTCGACCGCGAGGCGGATGACGCCGCCATGGGCGGACGCGCGGATCGTGATCAGCCCCGGACCGCGGCGCTCTTTGATCCCATGATAGATGGCGTTCTCCACGATCGGCTGCAAGAACACCTTCGGGACGAACCAATGGCCGAACGCCTCTTCGTCGACCTCGATCGCGTAATGGAGCTTTTCCTTGTACCGGGTCTGCTGAATGTTGAGATAGCTTCGGATGTGCGCCAGCTCTTCGCCGAGCGTAATCATCTCCTGCCCTTTGCTAAGCCCGATGCGGAACAATCTGGAGAGCGACTCCACCACCTCGGCGGCCTCCCGTGCGCCGTCCTTGCGGGCTAGCCATTGGATCGTATCGAGCGTGTTGTACAGAAAATGGGGCTGGATATGCGCCTGCAAGCTTCTCAGCTCCGCCTCCCGTTTCTGCCGCTGCTCCTCTCCGACCTGGCCGATCAGCCGGTTGATCTGCGTCAGCATGGTGTTGAAGCTTTGCCCGAGCATGCCGACCTCGTCCTGGCGCGTTCCGTTGATCCGGATATGCAAATTGCCGTCCTCCACCTTGCGCATCAACGAAGCCAGCTGCGAGATGGGCCGCGAAATCGAGTGGGATAGATAATAAGAGGCCGCAATGCCGAGCATGCAGACGATGAACACGAACGATACCAAATACAGGTTTAAGTCCTTGTTCTCCTGCACCGTATCGGCGACCGGGAACACGCCGACCGTCGTCCAATTGGTAAAGGGGGAGCGCTGATAAATAAACTGCAGATCCGTCCCGCCCGCTTCCTGCGAGAAGGTGCCTGATGAGCCGGCCAACCGGCTGGCGTCGAACAGTCCGGCGACGGAGCTGCGCGGCGCGTAGATGGTCTCGCCCTTGTCGTCGAGCACCATCAAGTACCCCGACTTGCCGAGCGTCACGTCGCGCAGCGTCTCGGCGATCACGCGCAGCTTCAGGTCGATCAGCACGACGCCTTCCGTCCGCTGGGACTCGGGCTGCAGAATCGCACGGACGCCGGAGACGATCTCGCTATCCTTGTAATTGGCATGCGTGATCACGCCTCGTCCGGCCGGATGGCCGATTAAGCGGAAGATGCCCTGCGCGCCGACCGCCTCTTGGTACCAGCTCTCCTCCGTCAGCTTGCGGTTGTTGCGCGCGTACATATCGTTGCTCACATATTCGCCTTTCGCGTTGACGACCATGATGCCGGCCACCTCGCTGTACAGCGTCGTGAACCCCTCGAGAAATTTGCTCGTCCGGTACTGGACCTCATCGCCCGCGATCGCCGAAGGGCCATCTCGCAGAAAGGCTTGCATGTCCGGATTCATCGCAATGAAGTACGTTATGCTCTGCAGATTCGACGCGTAATGATCGAGCGACTTGTTCACGTTGCCGATCAGCTGCCCGGTGTGATCGTTGACCTGCTTCTCGATCGTCCCGTTCGTCGCCCAGGCGATAAGAATGCCGATGCACAGGGCCGGAAGGGTACTGATCAACAGGAAGTGAACGATCAGCTTGTAGCGGATCGACCAGTTATGATGCTGAAGCCATTTGATAGGCACGGGGCTCTCCCTTCCTTTCGATCGCCTAGTTGGCCGAAGCGCCTCAACGCTACTTGGCGTAATAGCGGTCGACGTTCGCCCGAGTCACGACGCTGATGCCGGTATCGACGTAGGCGGGCAGCGGGAACGCCACCGAGCCCAAGTCCCGCGACTCCGGCATGCCGTCGCTCCGCTCATGATGCGCGTGGAAAAGCTGCATCAGCGACCAGTAGCCCATGTTCCATGTCCCCTGCGCCAGCGTCGCCGCGATCGTGCCGCTCTTGACCATGTCGAGCGTCCCTTTGTTCGTATCGAAGCTAATGATGCGAACCTGCCCGAGCTTGCTCTCCTTCAGCACCGCGTTGCCCGCGCCGACGCCGCCGTTGGCCTCGGTGACGAAGATGCCGGCCAGGTCCGGATGAAGCCGCATCATCGCCAGTGCCTGCTTCTCCGATTCGAGCTGGTCGCCTTTGCCGTCGGCGATGCTGACGAGCTCAAGCCCCGGGAATTCCGCGCGCAGCGTTTCGTCGAAGCCCTTCGTTCGTTCCTGGTGATTCAACTGGTTCGGGTGGGTGATGATGCCCACTTTCCCTTCCGAGCCGGCCAACTCCGCTATATGGCGAGCCGCCGTCGCGCCGGCGCTGTAGTTGTCCGTGCCGAGGAACGACAGCGCCTTGCTGTTCGGCGCGTCGGAATCGAACATCACGACGGGGATGCCGGCTTCGGCTGCCTTGGCGATGGCGGCGTTCAGCGCCTCCGAATTAATGGCGCTCACGGCGATCCCGGCCGGCTTGCGCGCGATGACCTGCTCGAGCACCATCGCCTCCTCGTGCACGTCGTATCGCGTGGAGCCCCGGTATTCCACCGACACGCCGAGCGCCTCCGCCGCATCCTCGAAACCCTTGAGCGCGTTCTTCCAATAATCGATTCCGGTCAAAAAATTGACCATCACGTACTTCTCGTCCCGCTCGCCATGAAGACCGGTCACCGTATTCATGCCGCCGTCGCTCTCCCGGAAATATGCGGTGTAAAGGTAAGCCATGAAGGTGACGATCAACACCAAATACAGAAGCAGGAGCTTCTTCACCACGATCCCTCCCGGTATGCTGCTTAATCGCATCCCATTATAGCATCCTCGCATGAAAGCGCATACGTCATCGAAACGGCAAAAGCGCGGCTTACGCGCATACGTGCGCCTTAGCCGCGCCTTTCCGATGGCGAGAAACTTAGGAAGCTTTGTTTTTGTTATACAAATCGAACGCGACCGCCAGCAGCAGCACAAGTCCTTTAATCCCCTGCTGATAATCGATGCCGAGTCCGATGAGCGACATGCCGTTATTCATGACGCCCATCACCAGGCCGCCGATGATGGCGCCGATGACCGTGCCGACGCCTCCGCTGGCCGAAGCGCCGCCGATGAACGCCGCCGCGATCGCGTCCAGCTCGAAATTGACGCCGGCCTTCGGCGTGGCGGCATTCAGTCGCGCGGCGAACACGAGGCCCGCAAGCGCCGCCATGACGCCCATATTGACGAACACCCAGAAGGTCACTTTCTTGGTCTTCACGCCCGACAGCTTCGCCGCCTTCTCGTTGCCGCCCAGCGCGTAAATATGCCGTCCCATGATCGTTTTGCGCATGACGAATGTATATACCGCGACGAGCGCGAGCAGCAGGATGAGAATGTTCGGCAGTCCTTTGTAGGAGGCGAGCACGTAGGTGAACAGATTGATCACGAGCACGATGACGATCAGCTTGGCCGCGTAAAGCGGGGTCGCCAACACCTCGAATTGATAGCGCTGCTGAATCAGCCGCCCCCGCCATTCCATGAAGACGTACAGCATGGACAGCACGATGCCGATACCCAGCGTGACCATGTGGAGGCTCCATTCCCCAGGAAGGTTCGGGATGAACCCGGTGCTCATCGCGCGGAAGCCGTCGGAGAACGGCGCGACGGATTTGCCGTCCAGCACGAGCATCGTCAATCCCCGGAACAGCAGCATGCCCGCCAGCGTCACGATAAAGGAAGGGATGCGTACGTAGGCGACCCAGAAGCCCTGCCAGGCGCCGACCGCCGCGCCGATCAGCAGCGACAGCACCATGGCGATCGGGAAGGGCATCTGGTGATTCACCATCATAATGGCCGATACGGCGCCGACGAACGCCGCGACCGAACCGACGGACAGGTCGATATGGCCCGTAATGATCACGAGCAGCATGCCGATCGCGAGAATGAGAATATAGCTGTTCTGTAGAATCAAATTCGTAATGTTCAGCGGCTTGAGCAGTATGCCGTCCGATAGAAACTGGAACAGCAGCATAATAAAGATAAGGGCAATAATCATGCCATACTGCCGAACATTGCCGCGAATGGCGCGAAGCGCGGTTGCCATGCCGTTCTACCCCCTGCTAGTCATGTATTTCATCAGGACCTCCTGGCTCGCCTCCGCGCGCGGAACGACGCCCGTGAAGCGGCCTTCGTTCATTACGTAGATGCGATCGCACATGCCGAGCAGCTCCGGCAGCTCGGAGGAGATCATGAGAATGCCTTTGCCTTGATCGGCGAGCTCGTTGATGATGGTATAAATTTCGAATTTCGCCCCGACGTCGATGCCGCGCGTCGGCTCGTCGAGGATCAGCAGGTCCGGTCCGGTGAACATCCACTTGCTCAGCACGACCTTCTGCTGGTTGCCGCCGCTCAAGTTGCCCGTCTTCTGGTGAATGCTCGGCGTCTTGATCTTCATCCGGCTGCGGAACCCTTCCGCCTCGATCACTTCGCGGTTATCGTCGACGACGAACCATTTGGAGATATGCTTCAAGTTGGCCAGCGTCGTGTTGCGCTTGATGTCGTCCATCAGAATCAAGCCGTATTCCTTGCGGTCCTCGGTCACGTACGCGATGCCGGCTTCGATCGCTTGGCTGATGTCGGTCAGCTTGAGCTCCCGACCTTCCTTGAACAGCTGCCCGCTGATCCGCTTCCCGTACGCCTGGCCGAAGATGCTCATCGCAAGCTCCGTTCTGCCTGCCCCCATGAGACCGGCAATGCCGACGATCTCGCCTCGCTTGACCTCGAAGCTGACGTCGTCGACGACCTTGCGGTCTCCCTGCAGCGGATGATGGACCGTCCAATGCTTCGCTTCGAACAGGGTGCCGCCGATCTTCGGTTCCCGCTCCGGATAGCGGTGCGTCAGGTCGCGGCCGACCATGCCGCGGATGATCCGTTCCTCGGTAATGTGATCGGCTCGCACGTCCAGCGTCTCAATCGTATGGCCGTCGCGCAGAATGGTGATGGAATCCGCGACCTTCATGATCTCGTTCAGCTTGTGCGAAATGATGATCGAGGTGATGCCCTGTTCTTTGAACGCGAGCATGAGCCGCAGCAGGTTCTCGCTGTCTTCCTCGTTCAAGGCGGCCGTCGGCTCATCCAGGATAAGCAGCTTGACCTTCTTGGACAACGCCTTGGCGATCTCAACGAGCTGCTGCTTGCCGACGCCGATCGAGCCGGCCTCCGTGTTCGGATTTTCGCTCAAGCCCACCTTCTGCAGCAGCTCCCGCGTACGGACCGTCGTTTCGTGCCAATCGATGATGCCTCGCTTCGCCTGTTCGTTGCCGAGGAAGATATTTTCTGCAATGGACAGCTGCGGAATGAGCGCCAGCTCCTGGTGGATGATGACGATTCCGAGCTCTTCGCTGTGCCGGATCGAACGGAATTCGCACACCGTTCCATTAAACAAAATATCGCCTTCGTAGGTGCCGTGCGGATAGACGCCGGAGAGCACCTTCATGAGCGTCGATTTGCCGGCGCCGTTCTCGCCCATCAGCGCATGGATTTCGCCTTCCTTGACCTTCAAGTTGACATTCCCGAGCGCCTTGACGCCGGGGAAGGTTTTGGTGATGTTGCGCATTTCCAATAAAACGTTCATCGTAGCCGTCACCAGCCCCTCGAAATATGAAGGACGGATCTGTCGGGCGGTATAGCGCGTCCCTCGAGATCGCGTCCGTTCTGATCGTGCCCCGCGATTAGTTCAACTCATCCTCGGAATAGTAGCCCGAATCGACGAGCACTTGCTTGTAGTTCTCTTTGTCCACCGATATCGGCTCCAGCAGGAAGGAAGGCACGACTTTCACGCCGTTGTCGTACGTCTTCGTATCATTGACTTCCGCTTCCTTGCCTTCGATGACCGCCTCGGCCATTTTCACCGCGACCTTGGCCAGCTCGCGCGTATCCTTGAACACGGTCGACGTCTGCTCGCCGGCGATGATCGACTTGATCGACGCCAGCTCTGCGTCTTGGCCGCTGATGACCGGCATCGGCTTGTCGCCGGAGCCGTAGCCCACGCCTTTCAGCGAGGAAATGATGCCAATGCTGATGCCGTCGTAGGGCGACAGCACCGCGTGAACGACGTCGTCCGCATAATTCGCGCTCAGCAGGTTATCCATCCGGGATTGGGCGGTGGCCCCGTCCCAGCGGAGCGTCGCGACCTGCTCCATGCTCGTCTGCTTGCTCTTGACGACGAGCTTGCCGCTCTCGATGTACGGATTCAGCACCGACATCGCGCCGTCGAAGAAGAAGTACGCGTTGTTGTCGTCCGGCGAGCCCGCGAACAGCTCGATGTTGAACGGCCCTTTGCCGTCCTTGAGCCCCAGCTTCTCTTCGAGGTAGGAGGCTTGAAGCACGCCGACCTTGAAATTATCGAACGTTGCGTAGTAGCTGACATGCTCCGAGTTCTTGATCAGCCGGTCGTAGGCGATGACTTTAATGTCCTGGTCGGCCGCCTTCTGCAGCACGTCGGTCAGCGATTCGCCGTCGATCGATGCGATGACGAGCACCTTGGCGCCCTTGGTGATCATGTTCTCGATTTGCGACACTTGATTCTCAATGACATCCTCTGCGTACTGCAGGTCGACCTCGTAGCCGAGCGCCTCGAATTCCTTCTTCATATTGTCGCCGTCCGCCACCCAGCGTTCGGACGACTTGGTCGGCATCGCGATCCCGACCTTGCCCTTGTCGCCGCCACCGCTCTCGCTTGCGGTGCCTTCCGCCGCCGTATTCCCTCCCGCGTTGCCGCCGCTGCCGGCGTTAGTGCCGCCGTTATTGCCTCCGCAAGCCGCGAGTACGATGACGAGCATCGTCATCATGATGAGCGTAAGCGCTTTTCTCATCTTGTTCGTTATCCCCTTTCGGTTGGTGATGAAGCGATAGGTCTATCTTAGGAGATTGGGCCGGCCTGGGTCTTTGCAATAAATTTACGGATTTTTATAAAAAATCAACGTGGGCCGCAGTCATCGGGCGTTAAGGCAGGAAACGAAAAGAGAGCCGACCGGATTGCTCCGATCGGCCCTCGTCATTCTTATTTCAGCCGGTCCAGCTCGCGCTGCGCCGTCTCCTGCGCTTCCTTGAGCGCTTGCGCCGCCGGCACGTTCTCGATCTGCACCTTGTCGGCCGCGATGGTCAGCGCGTCGTTGATCTTGCCGCCCGTCGGATCCTCGAACGGCTCCGAGCCGTGCGTCGCCTGCTTAAGCGGCACCTGGGACTGCGGGTTCTGCTCCCCGAACGCCTTGAAGGCCGGGTCCTCCAGCGCCGATTGCCGCACTGCAATATAGCCGGTGTTCATCGACCAGAGCGCCGTATTCTCGGCGCTCGTAAAGAACGCGTACCACTTCATGGCCGCCGCCTGCTGCTCCGGCGATGCCGCGGCCGGAATGCCGGCGCTGATCGCTTGGGCGACCGGACGGCCCGGCCCGACGCCTTCCCAACCCGGCTGCTCCATCGCCGCGACGATGGAGAAATCCAGATCCCCTTGGTCGCCGCTCGAGCCGGTGTAGCCGGCCGCCTGGCCTTTCATCACGTCGTCGATCGTCTTGTACCAGTACTCCCAGCCTTGTCCGCCGGAATGAATGCGCATGATTTTATCGTCATGAATCCACTTGCGGAACAGCTCCCACGTGTCGACCCATTCCTTCGCGTCGATCGTCACCGTCTTGCCGTCCTCGCTCAGGATGCGTCCGCCCTTGCTGAGCGTGGCGTCGATCATATTGGCCGAACCCCACATCGGCTCCCACCCGTAGAACGTCGTCTTGTCGCCGTCCTTCACGGTCATCTTGGCGGCCGCGGCGGCCAGCCCTTCCCACGTGCTCATGTCCTCTGGCTTGATTCCCGCCTTCTCCAGCGCATCCTTACGGTAGTACATAATTTGCGTCGTGCCGTACATCGGCAGGAAATACTGCTTGCCGTCCACCTGTCCCTGCTTGAGGAACGTCGGCACGAAGTCGTCGGCCTTGAAATCCGGCAGCGCCGCGATCAGCTCATCCATCGGGGCATACAAGCCTTTGCGGGCCCATGCCGAGTTGGCGGTCAGTACCGCGGCAGGCACCTGCTTGGCGGCGATGGCGGCCTGCAGCTTCTTCTCCGTCTCCGAATAATCGGCTTGCGCGATGCCTTTGACGATAACCTCGTCCTGGGAGGCATTGAACTTGTCGATCTGCGTCTTCATCAGCTCGCCGAGCTTGCCGCCGAGTCCGTACCAGAATTCGATCGTCACCGGCTCGGATGCCGGCGCTGCAGCCGGTTCGGCTTCCGTACCCCCGGCGGCCGTGCTGCTGTTCGCCGCTTCGGCGCCTGCATTCGCGGATGCTCCCGAGTTCGCGTTCTCCGAATTCGCGCTGCCGCCGTTCTGGCCGCATGCCGTCAAAAGACTGATCGCGATCAGCATCGTGGCGGCGATGGTTGGTTTGGCGTTCTTCATCATAGATAGACCCTCCGTTATCGATATATTGAGTGCTGCCCTCAGCCCTTGGCGGCGCCGGCGGACAGATTGAAGCTGTTCATGATCGTGCGCTGCGTAAGCAAGAAGAGGAGCAGCAGCGGCGCGATGGTGAAGGCGCTGGCCGCCATGATCAGCGGCCACTTCAGCCCGTAGGCGCCGCCTTCCACGAAGAAGCTGCGCAGGCCGGCCGAGACGAGCTGAAGCTCGGGGCTCTTCGTGATGAGCGAAGGCCAGAAGTAATTGTTGTACTGATCGATGAACGTGATGAGCGCCATGACGGCGAACGTCGGCCGGGTCAACGGCACGAGGATCGTCCATAGGATCCGCCCGTGCGACGCCCCGTCGATCTGACCGGCTTCGATCAGCTCGTGCGACACTTGCAGGAACGCCTGCCGCGCGAGGAAGATCGCGAACACGCTGACCATGTTCGAGACGATCAGGCCGGCGTACGAATCGAGCAATTGCAGCTTGGAGAGCACGACGTAGCCGGGCAGGTAGACGGCCGTCGCCGGGATCATGAAGCCGAGCAGGATCGCCCCGGAGAACAAGCGCTGCAGCCGGAACTTCATATGGGTAATCGCATACGCCATCATCGCCGAGTTGATCGCCTGCAGGAGGACGATCGCCAGCGCCACCCCGGCGCTGTTCGCCATGTACCGCCAGAACGGCGCCTCGAGCCAGGCTTCGGCGTATTGCTCCCATTGCGGCGAGGCAGGCCACAGCACCGGCGGGAAGCTCCAAATTTCATCGTTCGTCTTCAGCGCGCTCGTCGCCATCCAATAGAATGGGAACGCCATGGCTAGCGCGATCGCGAGCAGGATCGCGTGGCGGAGCGCGGTGCCGGCTTTGCCCCAGGCGTGCATCTTACGTGTCGTGTGCACCTTGCATTCTCCTTCAATTAATAATGGACGCTCCTGCGGCTGACGAAAGACGAAGCCAGCGACAGCAGCAGGCAGCTGATGATCAGGACGACCGCGACCGAAGACGCCTCCCCGATATTGAACGATTCGAAAGCCGACTGGTAGTACATATACAGCAGCGTCCGCGTCGAGCCCGATGGCCCGCCCTGCGTAAGCACGTTGATCTGATCGTACGCCTGCAAGGCGCCGATCGTCTGGACGATGAACAGGAAGAACGTCGTCGGCGACAGCAGCGGCAGCGTAATGCGCCGGAGCTTGTCCATGCCGCTCGCGCCGTCCAGCTCGGCCGCCTCCAGCAGCTCGGCCGGCACGTTCTGCAGCGCCACCAGATAGAACACCATCGCCCAGCCGATCGACTTCCAGATCGTCACGATCAGCACGCCGGGCAGCGCCCACCGCGGATCCTGCAGCCAGCCGACGGCATCCAAGCCGATCGCCTGCAGCACCGTATTCGCAAGCCCCACCTCGGGCTCGAAGATCCACGACCAGACAATGGAGACGGCGACCGTCGGCGTGACCCACGGCAGGAACATCAGCGTGCGGTAGACGCCAGCCCCTTTCATCGCCCGGTTCAACAGCAGCGCCAGCGCAAGTCCCCCCGCCATCGCCGGCAGCACGCTTCCCGCACAGAATAACAGCGTCACGCCCAGCGCCTCGTAGAACGCCGGACTATCGAACAGATAACGGTAATTGTCGAGGCCGACGAACGTTTTCTCCGGACTCATGAAATCCCATGCCGTGAAGCTTAGATACACGACATATCCGAGGGGAATGAACCAGAACAGCGTCAGCGGAATCATGGCCGGCAGCGTGAACGCGAACGCCAGCGCATCCTTCCGAAGCTTCTCGGCTCGTGTCATACGGATAACACTCCATTCCATTTTCTTTTCATCCAACTGATCGTTCGGTACCCATCATCGCTCCCTCGTCTATCGTTCAATTATTTTTGTACACTCAATGTACCGTTCGTTTGTCAACAGAGCATCAGGCACAATTAAAGGCTTTGTAAATGGGGATGGAGGAAGAATCGGCGAATGCACACGGGGGCGGATCTTTCACTTGAGGCGAGTCCTTGCCTGCAGCGCGGAGGCGGATTGCTGCTTCGATCGCGCGGTTTTGCGTGTATTAACGAGCAAACGCGGGTTCGGCCCTTTCTTTCCGCCAATTCGTGCCGTCCCACTCCCGCTACCACCGAGGTGATTCGCATGTCCGGACTCGTATTCATACTCATTTACTTTGGCATCATGGGTCTCGTGGTCGAAATCGCGAGCGAATTGTTCGTCGTCACCGGCCTCGAGCGAAGCATCTCCCGCTTCCAGGTCATCTCCATGCTGACGGGAACGGGCTTCACGACCAAGGAATCCGAGCTTATCCTTCGTCACCCGATCCGCCGCAAAATCGGCATCGCCCTCATTCTGTTCGGCGCCTTCTCCTTGGCGGTCGTCATCTCGTCCATCACGAATATTCTGGCCGACGATTTCCGCATTCCCCAGCTGCTGGTCGCGACTGCCGCGCTCACGATCGTCTGCGCCATCGTCAAGAACCGCCGCTTTCACGCCCGGACGCGCCCGCTGTTCGAGAAGCATCTTAGACAGGATTTCCAGCTGCACGAGCTGCCCGTCCAGGAAGTGCTCTATATTCACGATCACGATCTGCTCGCATCGGTCTCCCTGCATGAGCGCTCCGTCTATATTGGGCGACAAGCTCGCGATGTACTTCGTGACGAGGACGATATCCATCTGCTCTATATCAAGCGGGGCCACGTCCATCTGCGACAAGGCGTCCGGCAGGAAACGCTGGCTGAAGGGGATATGCTCATCGTGTACGGCGATAAGCAGCTTATCGAGGAGAAGTTCAAGGAGGAGCTGCGTGAAGAGCTGCGGCAGGCCGAGGACGAGAAACATATCTCGACGCTGCTGGAGTGAAGCGCAGGTGTCGACGCCCATGCGTCGCACCGCAGCGCAAATAAGGGCAGTCGGCCTTTTTCGGCCGACTGCCCTTTTGATATAGCATCCATTCAACCCTGTTTCGAGCGCGATTGCCCTCGGTCTACTGCTTGAATATCGCTCCCCCAAGCCACTCCGCCGAGGGGGCTCCAAAGGGACTAAGCGTATGCTTCCGAAGCAGTTTTCCTCTGGAAAACTTTTACCTCTGGACACCCGCTTTCGTGCTGACATGATGGGCAGTGGATGGCGGGTGCTTTCGATCGGGGCACGCTTTTGTCCTGCGGACAAAGCTTACGTGGGTTCCTCCCCCAAGCATCTATGGAGACTCCGGAGGTGAGTGCCCTCGCTAGACCGCCTCTGCCCCCTACTCCTTCACCGACCCCAGCGTGATGCCATGAATGAAGAAGCGCTGGATGAACGGATAGATGAGCAGGATCGGAATCATCGAGACGATGATCTTCGCCGCGTTGAACGTCCGGTTGGACACGGCCATTGCCGCTGCCAGCTCCTCCGGCGACATGCTCGTCATCGCCTGCGCGCTGATCTGCGTCACGAGCGTCTGAATATACGTCTGCAGCGGGTAATGATCCTGCTTGCTCATGAGCACGAGCCCGTCGAAGAACGAATTCCAGTGAAACACGATGCTGAACAGCGTCACCGTCGCGATCGACGGGAGCGACAGCGGGATATACAGCCGGACCATGACGTACCACGGCCCCGCGCCGTCCATCTCGGCTGCTTCGTTCAGCTCCTTCGGCAGGTTGCGGAAGAAGTTCATCAGCAGGATGACGTTGAACACCTGCACGGCATGCGGCAGCACGAGCGCCCAGATCGAATCGAGCAAGCCGTAATATTTGATCGTCATGAACCAGGGCACGATACCGCCGCTGAACAGCATCGTGAAGACGAGAAACCACATATACACGTTGCGCATCGGGAACTGCTTGGCATCCTTCGACAGCGCGAACGCCATCATGACCGTCAGCACGAAATTGAGCAGGCCGCCGAGCAGCACGCGCTGCACCGAGATCAGGAACGCTTGGAAGAACTGCCCGTCGTCCAGCACCTTCGCGTAGCTGGCCGTCGTCGCTTTGATCGGCGTCAGGAACACGCGGCCCGCATCGGCAGCCGTCTTGTCGCTGAACGACACCGCGACCGTATGGAGCAGCGGAATCAGGCAAGCGATCGTGATCAGGAAGAGGACCGCCAGAATCGCACCGTCGATAACCCGGTTTCGTACGCTGTTTTGGCCTACCACAAGAAGTCACCTCTTTGCATCATACAATTAGAAAATCCGGTAGCCCGCGAATCGGCTGGCCAGCACGTACGAGAGCACGACGAGAATGAAGCTGACGACCGATTTCAGGAGGCCGACGGCCGTGCCGAGACTGTACTGCAGATCGTTCAGGCCGACCCGGTACACGTACGTGTCGATAATATCGGACGACTGGTACACGAGCGGGTTGTACATGTTGAAAATTTGATCGAAATTCGCGTTCATGACGTTGCCGAGCGCCAGCGTCGCCAGCAGGATGACGGTCGTCTTCACGCCGGGCAGCGTCACGTGCCACAGCTGCCGGAAGCGTGATGCGCCGTCGATGCTAGCCGCTTCATAGAGCGCGGGATTTATCCCGGTCAAGGCGGCCAAGTAGACGATCGCGTTGAAGCCGAACTCCTTCCACACGTCCGTGGCGACGATGATCGCCGGGAACCACCGGTTGCTCGCGTAGAACAGAACCGGATCGACGCCGAACATGCCGAGCGCCTGGTTCACGATGCCCTCCAGCGAGAAGACGTCGAAGAAAATGGTGGCCAGCAGCACCCACGAGATGAAGTGCGGCAAGTAGACGATCGTCTGGATCGACTTGCGCAGGAAGCGGACCCGCACCTCGTTCAGCAGCAGCGCGAAGACGAGCGGCACGATCAGGTTCGCGACGATTTTGAGCACCGCCAGGAAGATCGTGTTGAAGAAAATGAGCCGGCTGTCCGGCAGCTGGAACAGATAGTGGAAGTTCTCCAGCCCCACCCACTCCGAGCCGGTAATGCCCCGGCCCGGCTTGAAGTTCTGGAACGCGATGACGGCAAACCCGATCGGCACGACGCTGAACAAGAGCAGCAGCAGAATGCCGGGGAGCACCATCGCGTGATAGTGAAGCGCGTTTTTGCGAGAATACATGGTGACACCGCCTTATTTGCCGTTTACGATGTCGGCGACTTCCTTCGTGATCTGGTCTCCGCCGAGCTTATGCCACTGCGCCGCGAAATCGTCGAAGGCGGACACCGGCAGATCGCCGACGATAATTTTGAGGAACGTCTCGTTCTCCAGCTTCTCCAGCGTCGTCCACTTCAACTCCATCGACCGGGTCATGCCGTAGAAGACGCTGTACACCTTCTCCATGTCCGTGCTATGCAGGACGCCGCCGCCAAGCTCGTAGGCTTTGGCCGCTTTCCACGCATCCATGTTCTTCTTCGGATTCTCTTTCTCCGTCACCGTATAATCGTAGACGAGCTTCGTATCCGGGTCGAACGAATTCGGGTCGAGCTCGCCCTTGAGCGCCTTCTGCACGTTCTCGTAACGCTGGACGACCGCGTCGGAGTAATCGAGCAGCAGGTCGAACGGATAGAAATTGCGCACGTGCACGCCCGTCTCGGCCGCGAAATCGTCGAGCTTCTTCACTTCCGCCGCGTTCGGGTCCTGCCTGCGCTCCAGACGGGTGAACGCGTTCAGCAGCTTAACGACCGCCTCCGGATGCTCGTAACCTTTACGCACGACCAGATAGCGGTCGGTCACCGGCGCCATGTGCGTGACGAACTTGCCGCTCTCGTCCGTCGGAGCCGCGTAAGCTTTCCAGTCCGCCTTCGTATCGTTGACGACCGAGTCGGCCAGCGGCCAGTACGGCATCCACCACGGACCGAAGAACAGGCCGGTCTTGTTGGCGACGATCGGCTCCTGCGTCTCCTTGTACAGGGCGAACTGCGGATCGATCAGCCCGCGCTTGTACCAATCCGCGAGCATGGCGAGCGCTTCCTTGTTCTCCGGCTGGACGGAGCCGTAGACGACGTTGCCGGAAGCGTCCTTGATCCAATTCTTCGGGAAAGCGCGGAACGCGCTGAAGATCGTATCGAAGCCGTTCGGATTCGGCTTCTGGCCGTAGACGACCATCTTGTCCCCGGTCAAGCCGACCGTATCCTTCTTGCCGTTGCCGTCCGGATCCTGATTGGCGAACGCGTCCGCGATCTTCTCCAAGTCCGCGAGCGTCTTCGGCGCGGGAAGCTTGAGCTTGTCGAGCCAATCTTGACGAATCCACAGCAGCGAAGGCGCATCCGCCTCGATCGCGACGTTGGGCAAGCCGTACAGCTTGTCGTCCACGGTGGCGTCGGCCAGCGCGAGTCCTTTCGTCGAATCGTACATATCCTTGACCAGTTGGGAGCCGTACTTCTCGTATTCCTCCGTCAAATCCTCGAGCATGTCGTTGTCGATCAGCTTCCGCAGCTGGTTGCGGTCGACGACGAGCGCATCCGGCAGATCGTTGCTCGCGATCGCCAGGTTGACTTTCTGCTTGAACGGATCCTCGCCCTTGGCTTCCCACGTATGGACGACCTTGATGCCGGTGATGCTCTCCAGGTAGCGCGAGACGATGTTGTTGTCATTCGATTCGCCTTCGGGCAGCTTGTCATCCGGCGCGCGGAACCCGATATTGACGGTGATCGGTTCCGTTACCTTCTCATAGGCGAGCTCATCGCCGGCTTTGGCCCCCGCTTCCGCATTGCCTCCGCCGGCAGCAGGCGCGTTGTTGTTCGCCGCCTTGCCGTTATTGCCGCCCTCGCTGGCGGGCGCGTTATTGCCGCCTCCGTTGGAGCAGGCGCTGAGCGCCATGACGAGCGCCATCGAGGTTACCAGCCATAATTTCGGTTTCATGCTATCCCCCGTTTCGATATGCATCGCGTTTGATTACGCTTTCATTGTATGGGATCCCCGGCTTCGCCCGAGAGAGAAAAACGACCGCAGCCGCGCGTTAACCGTACGGAGTTCGCCGACGAAATTCCACCCGCCGCTAAACCGTTTTCCCACCGCTCGCCCGGAAATCGGTCGGCAGCATCCCTACGCGGTCGCGGAACAGCCGGCTGAAATACTTGTCGTCGTCGAAGCCCGCCTGCGAAGCGACCGCATAGATCGGCTCCTCCGTCTCCAGCAGCAGCTTCTTCGCCCGCTCGATCCGCATGCCCCGCAATACTTCCCCGAATGATTCGCCCGCGAACCGGGCGAAGCATTGGCTGAAATAACTCCGGCTCATGCCGACGCGCGCCGCGACCTCATGCTGGTTGATCCGATTGCCGGCCTCCGCCCGCATGAGCTGCACGGCGCCGATCAGACACTGCATGACCTCTTTGGACAGCGACAGCTCGACCATGCGCCGCTGCGCGCAATCGGCGAAGCGCCGAAGCCACGGCTGCCACTCTGCCCACGACCGCAAGCCTAACAACTGTGCGGCGAGCTCGTCTGCCTCGCCCGGCGCGACCAGCAGCCCTTGCCATTCGTCGAGCAGCTTCCCCGCTTCCGAAGTCAGCATGGCGGGCGAAGGGCGCTCCGCTTCGATCCGCTGCGCGAACGTCCGGAATTCGCGCGAGGACAGCGCCCACGCCAGACGGTCGCCGAACTGGAATGACGCTTTCCCGGCCATCCCCTTCGCCTCCGCCATTGTGTCGTAACGGATCGTCGGGATCGCCTGTAGCCTGCCTTCGGCATAGAACAGCGCCGCATCCATCCCTTCCGACAGCGCGCGCTCGAACTCCCCGATCGATCGTCCGGTCAGCCCGGTCACGAGCGCCGCGCGCCAGCCGTGGAGCTTATCCGCCTCCTGCTGCCATTCCGCTTCATTCATCGGCTCAGCCAGCGGAATGAACCAATACCGTCCAGCTTGCAGCAGCCGCGGACCGCGCTGGATCATCGGCAGCCGGTACAACGCCTTGCCGTCCGCGTCCGCCGCATCCGGCACGAACACGACCGCCGCGTCCGCAGACGGATCCCCTTCCTCCTTCGCCTCCTCCCCTTTACGGCTCCCCTGCTCCCAACGGAAACGCTCGACGATGCGATTCATCACCTCGTCGGTGTTGTCCAGCTCGAACAGCGTTTTGACGATATAATCGATCGCCCCGAGCCGGAGCGCTTCCTGTACGTAATCGAACTCGTGATGGCACGTCAGCACGACGGATTGCAGCCGGGGATATTGCAGCCTCGCCTGCTTGATCAGCTCGAAGCCCGACTGCCCCGGCATCGTGATATCGGTGAACATGAGGTCTGCCGGCACGGAAGCCAGCAGCGCGAGCGCGGACTTGGCATCCGCCGCCTCGCCGGCGATGACGATGCCGTAGCGCTCCCATTCGATCATCGAAATAAACCCTTTGCGGACAAGCTTCTCGTCGTCCACGACGATCGCTCTTATCATGTCAGATGCTCCTTTCCTCTGGCGGGAAGCGCGATGATGACCTCCGTCCCGAACCCGGGCTGGCTCTCGATCGTCATCCTCGCTTCGGCGCCGTAATAACGTTCCAACAGCCTGCTCACATACGACAGCCCGATGCCCAAGCCTCTTCGGGCTTCCTTCGGATCATCCTGCAGCAGCCGCTTCGCCTCTTCCTCTGTCATGCCGCTCCCGTTATCCCGGACGATGACCTCCATTCGCTCTGGGCCCGCGCCGCGGATCGTCACCGCCACGCGGCCGGCCTGTTCGCTGCTCCCGTGATAGATCGCGTTCTCCACCAGCGGCTGCAGCAGGAACCTGGGAATCGCCGATCCGAGCAGCGACTCGTCCGCGTAGACGTCGAATTCGAATTCGTAATCATACCGGACGCGCTGCAGCTCCATATAGTGATGAAGCGCTTCCAACTCCTCCCGCAGCGTGACGATCAGACTTTGCTTGCCCAGGTTGTAATGCAGCACTTTGACGAGCAGCGTCACGAGCTTGTCGATCTCCTTCTGTCCATTCATCCGGGCCAGCCATTGCACCGAATTGAGCGTATTGTGCAGGAAGTGCGGATTGATCTGACTGAGCAGCTTCTCGATCTCAAGCTGGCTTCGCTGCTGTTCGTTCCGCTCGGCGGCATCGATCAGGTCGTTCACCTTCGTCTTCATCTCCTGGAAGTTCGCTAGCAGCAGATCGAATTCCTCGATGCGCGTGTACGTGACGGGCGCCGTCCGGTTCTCCGCCATTCGCACGATCTCGGCGTTCACCTTCCTCAGCGGGCGATACACCTTCCGCCAGATGAGCATCGCGATCAAGCCGGCGAACAGCAGCATCGCGAACGTGATCATGACCATCTTCGTGAACCACGACCGCAGCTCGCTGTTGAACGTCGATTTCTGTACCGCGGTGATCAATTCCCACCCCTGTTCGCTCTTGTAGCGGAACAGATGGTAGCCCTTATATTCCTCGTGCAGCATGGAGGCGTCCTGCCAGCTGGGTTGGCTTGTTGGAATCGGCGCTTCGTCGTTCTCGACGTACGCGACTTCTCCTTGCTCGTTGATGAGCAAATGCGACACCTCGACGCCGTAAGCTTGCGGATTCAGAATCTTGCGGAACAAATTGTAGTTCGATTCCAGATACACATAGATTTTGCGATCGCCCTCGATGCGCACGGGACGCACGGACGAGAAGACGATATTCGCCCCATAGTTGTACATCGTCCGGTGCGGCCCGTGGTAGCCGGCGCCGTTGTATTTGACGAACGGACGGAACGCGGCGAGATCGAATTCAGGCGTGACGCTTAGATTCGCGAACAGTATCGGGTCCTCCGCCTCCGGCATGACATAGGCGGTCAACCCGAGATAAGGGTTCGTGAAATTCACGAGATTCATTTTCTGGCTGATGCGGGTCATGATTTCGGACTTCTTGTACACTTGCTTCTCCTGGAGAAAAGCAGACACTTCGCCCGCCAATTGGTCGTCGAGCGCGAACTGCTTCGAGGCAAAATCCAGGTTGCTGATCAAATTCTCGAGCGCCCCCGCCTCCTGCTTCAAGCTCGCGCTGATCCCGCTCTTGATCTTGTTTGTCAAGATGTCGTAAATCGACGTGTACGTCACGATGCCGACGAGCGCGAGCGGCAGCATGCATGCGATCATCAAATAGACGACAAGCGTTCGCCGCAGCGATTGGGGCCCGAGCGGGTGTCGGGCGCGCTGCCATGGTTGTCGCATAAATACCCCCTTGTGCGCGTAAAGTGACCCCTATTATAAAGTCTCTTGCTACAAATCGGAACACGATTTATTAGAGAAGTTTTCATATACAAAAGCGCCGAGACGCGAATGCAACGGTTCATGCAACGTTCACGTTCAATTTAATTAACCTTAGGGTATAATATTCGTGATCGATAATCGCAACCTGAGGAGCTGCTGCTGCTATGTCCGATCCAACGAACGTCTTATCTCGAACAAACGATAAACCAGCCCGCCGCCGATGGCGCAAAGCGCTGTATTGGACGGCCGCGATCGTCGTCGTGCTTATCGTCGGCGTCTTGATCGCCCTGAACCAACTCACCTACGTGCCGAAGGAAGAAGCGTTGGCCGCGCTCCGAAGCGGCGGCGGCGTGACGGTCGCCGAACAATCGGATTGGACCCGATTCGAACCCGATTCGGGCGAAGCTCGCCAGCCCGCGGTCATCTTCTACCCCGGCGGCATGGTCGAACCCGAGAGCTACGCGCCGCTCGCCAGAGCCATCGCCGAGCGCGGCCATCGGGTCTACGTCGTCTCGATGCCGTTTAATCTCGCCATGTTCGGCGCGAACCGGGCGGATGGCATCATCGCGGAGCGGCCCGAGGACCGCTATGTCATCGGGGGCCATTCGCTCGGCGGCGTCTTCGCCGCCCGATACGCGGCCAAGCATCCGGATACGATTGCCGGCGCCTACTTCCTCGCTTCCTATGTCGACGAGGGGGGCAGCCTTAGCGATTCGGCGATACCCGCGCTGCAAATAACGGGGACCAAGGATGGCGTCATGAACACGGCCAAATGGGAGGAAGCCAAAGCCAACCTGCCGGCGGAGACGACGTACGTCGCGATCGAAGGCGCCAACCACAGTCAATTCGGCCTGTACGGCAAACAAAAAGGAGACCACGACCCGGACATTACGCCTGCCAAGCAAATCGATGCCGTCGCGAACGCCCTCACAGCATGGATGAATAAGAGCGGGGATTAAGCGCCAGGCGCCTCGAGGGAGATGTCACGCATCTGCCGGAATTTGGCCAGGATAAAGCCGAAATCCAGACAAACAGACGAAAGAGCCGCTGCGGATGCAGCGGCTCTTTCGATTGGCCTATTTAGGCTTATTTGATGATAAAGGTTCCGAACACGCCGCCGATTAAGATCGATAGCGCCAGGATTCAACCGGGTTCCGTTCCCGTTCGACGAGCTCGGGCTGCTTCATCCTTCTTCATCTAAGCGATCTCTTCTTCCGACTGATCCGCCCTATGGACCGACCGATCGTATTCGGCCAGCACGGCCGACTGGATCTTCTCCCGGGCCGCAGGCGTGATCGGATGCGCGATGTCGCGGAATTGACCGTCAGGGGTTCGCTTGCTCGGCATGGCGACGAACAGCCGGCCCTCCATTTCAATGACGCGAAGGTCATGCACGACGAATTCGCCGTCGAAGGTGACGGACGCAATGGCTTTCATCCGGCCGTCATTGTTCGCGGCGCGGAGTCGGATATCGGTAATTTGCAAGGAGGCTCCCACCTTTTCCATAGATGTCTAACCATTACAATACCATGCAAGCGGCTTCATTTCCTGCTCTCCAATCTTAAATTTTCGTAAAAAAAAGAACCCGCGATCCGCCGAGGGACGATGGGTTCTTGCATGGTTATGCCGCTCTGGTCATAGGCCTGTAAGCCATTATTGCTCCAGCTTATTCCAGGACGTCACCTTTTCGATCGGAAGACGAGCCGTCGGATAGCCCGATCCCGCCGCCGCTTTGCCGACCGAAATAAGCATAACCGGAATGAGATGAGCCGGAATCTGGAAGTACTCGATCAGTTTCTCAGGGGAGAAGCCACCCATAGGCACGGTATCGTAGCCTCTGGCTTTGGCAGCCAGCATGAGCTGCATCGCGACCAGGCCGCCGTCGATCAACGCCACGCTGCGCGCCTTCTCCGGGGACATCGTCCGGTAATATTCCTTCATCCGGGGTACGTAGGCATCGCGTGCTTCCTTCGGCATGCCCGCTTCGACGGACAGGTCGTAAATCTCGTCCGCGCGCTTGTACGCTTCGGTGTCGCCGAGCAGTATAATCGTCGCCGCCGCGTCGACCACCTGTTTCTGGTTATTGGCGATCGGCAGCAGGTCCGCTTTGACCGCCGAATCCGTTACCACGATGAAACGCCAAGGCTGCAAGTTCGAGGAGGACGGCGCAAGCGTCGCTTCCCGCAGCAGTTCCTTGAGCTCTTCCTCTGTAATAGTCACGCTCGGATCGTAGCTCCGAATCGATTGGCGTTCCCGAATGACCGAATAGAAATCCACGCCCGTTTTCTGAGTCATATCATGATTCCTCCGCATCCAAACTGTAATATTTTTAGTTACTGTTATAACTTTAGTTACAGTATAGAGAGGAACCATGCTTGCTGTCAACCGAAAAAAGAAAAGACTCTCCGGCATGCCGATTAGGTCAGCGCGCCTAGAATCTCTTCTTCCAGCTCTAGCTGCTCCCAAGTCAGTCGGCAGGCCTTCTGCAGATAGATAAGGCCTTTCTCGAACAGCCCTGGCGCATGGTCGTCCAGATAGACGCTCATTTGTCCCCAGAATAGACGGATATACGTGCTCCCCGGATAGTCGTTCTCCCGCATCCATACGGATGTCATCGCCAAGGGATTATGAGCGCGGGCCGCGGCATCTTGCAGTAAGGGATATAACACCTTCGCTTCCCAATTCACGTGAATTTGCAGCGATTCGGCTAATGCGTCCGTCTGGCACTTCAAATTCAGGATGTCGTGAAACTCCGGCGTGCCGCGATCCTTCAGCTCCCGGATCAGCTTTTCCACCTTGATGATATCCGCCCGAATCACTTCGTGCTCGTTGACCAACCGTTCAAGCCCGCGCGTCAATTCCACGGGCAGCTCCTCCTGATACGTAAACATGCGAACTCAGCTCCTCTTATGACTGTGTTGGCATTCCAATCTCGGCTGCTTTCGTTTATAAGGCATAGAGCGTCAACAGGTCCTTCGTCGTCACCGCGTCCCGCTTATCTTCCTCCCGGTTTCTCTTCTCCATGCAGGCCGCGCATTTCCGCTCGGTATCGCATTCGCCCGCTTCGTCGCATGTATAACAATAGTGGAGCATATATCTCGTCAGATCGGTATGTTTTCTTTTCGTTTCCATTTGGCTTCACCTCGCAAGTTAGTAACAAGCCTCTTCTCTACAACTCCACTATACCGCGCGCCGCCGTTATCCGCTGTGCACTTCCTCACATGTGGCTGCGAGGATTCGCGGTCGCGGAACGCAGTCGCCCCATCCGAGTACGAGACGGCCACGCCCGAAGTAATGCGCTTTTTGATCCGAAGAACGCATAAGAAGCCATCCGCAAAGTCGCGCGCGACTATTCGAATGGCTCCATCGTTTATTGGACCTTTATTCAGCCAGGAGATGGCCGTACGTACCGTCCTTGCGACGATAAATTACTTCCATGCGGTTAGACGCCCGATTGTGGAACAGGTGGAAGGAGTGGTCCGACATGTTCATCTGCAGAATCGCCTCTTGAATGTCGACCGGCTTCATCGCGATCCGCTTCACCTTCATGACCGGAAAATCCTCATCCTCCTCCAGAGCGCTCGCAGCCGACCTTGTCTGCTGGAGGTTGTACGCCATCTCGCGGCTTTGCGTTCTTAGCTTGCGGCGCGCCCGTTCCTTATATTTGCGAAGAATGCGCTCTATTTTGTCGGAAGCCTCGTCGAGGGCGGCATACATATCGATATCCTTGACCTCTGCGCGGAAAACCATGCTATGGTAGGGAATCGTCACTTCGACCGCGTGCTCCTGCTTATGCCCTAGCACCGCGAGCGTGACGTGAATGGTGACCGGTTCGTCGAACCAGGCCTGCGCGGTTCCGATTTTGCGTTCCGCGTATTCTTGAAGAGCCGGTGTAATCGTAAGGTGTTTGCCGTGAACGTGTATGGACATCATCATGAAGGCCTCCTTAGCGTTGCAAGCTCTCTTGCATGGCTTCATTATAGCCCCGCTTTCCGGCCGCTCGCTGTGACGATACTCACAACGAATTTTAGGAAGGTACTTCCACCTCCCATGTCCATGAATCACATCCGGCAGATCTCTTTCGGGCAATTGTCGCAGTGGCAAATTTCGCGCAAATATTCCAGATCATGGACGACGTAATACCCATTCGCGTAGTCGATGACGCCCTTCTTTCTTAGCTCGCTCAGCATCCGATTGACGCTCTCGCGAGTCGCCCCGATCATGTCCGCCATCTCTGTATTGCTAATTTTGAGGTTGATTTCGATTTTCCCCTCATCCGTCTTGCCATAGGAATTGCACAGACGAATCAGAAGCGAACACAAGGCGCCGGTTTTGCCGAATAGCATCAAATCGCGAAACTTCGTTTGGGTGAGACGGTGCATAAGCCCCATCCATCGCATCCATTCCAAGGCGAAATCCCCGTCCTGCCAGACAAGCACCTCCACGTCCTTGCGCTGGAGGGTGCCGATCGACGCGTTCTCGGTCACTTCGGCGCTGAAGCCATGGACCCCATCCTGAAAGGGATCAACCTGACCGAGCAGGTCGCCTGCCTGGTGAAGGTATAACGTTAGCGTTCTGCCGACGTCCGAAGACTTGGTCGTTCTGACCTGCCCTTGGAATAGGTAATAAAGTTTATCGGCTATCTCGCCTTCCCTGAACAGATAGGAGCCCTTCTCAGCTTTGCTTATGTACATGATGCCCCTTAGCTTCTCGAAATTCTCCACCGAGAGCGTTCGTAATAACCCGCCGCCGGCTTCCTCCGTCTTCGATTCCATGGATGGCCTCCTTCAGAAGGATGTGCAAGCCTACGTTTCCTGCGCTAGCCGCTTACGTTGTGCTTATCGAAATACCGGGCGATCTCGACGAGCATGCCGCCCGCTCGTTCCACGTCGGGCACGATTACCCGGCGAACGCCTTCCTCCTCGAGTCCCGTTGCGGTTACCTTCCCGACGGCGACGGCCAGCACGTTCTCGTCGAACTGTCGAATTATCTCTTCTTTCGCGCCGAGTTCCTTCACGTAATCGAACAAGTAAGCGATCTGCGCCCGCGTCGTGAAACATACGGCGTCCACTTCGCCGGCCCGGATTTCGCGCACAGCCTCGGCCAACACCTCCGGCTCCGGCGGCTGATAATGATAGGGCAGCGACAGCGTGAGCTCGGCGACCCCGCGCTTGCGGACAAAGTCCGCCAGCTCGGAATGAGATTGTCCGTGAAGTTGAATCCACACCCGTTTCCCGTTCAAATCGATCTGCTCGAGCTTACTGGCCACGCTGCGAAGCGAGCCGTCGTCGGCGATGATCTCCGGCTGAACGCCCAGATTCTTGAGGAATGCGAATGTGCGATATCCGCGGCTGGCGACGCGAGCGCCTCTCAGCAATGTCGTGAAGTCCGCCAGCAATCCGAGCGCTTCCGCGCGCTCGCGGAAATAGGCGAAGCCGATGCCGGTCGTGAAAACGAGCCAGTCCGCGCCAGTCGCGATCAGACGCCGAAGATCTTCGTCGACCGTGGCCTCATCCGCATAGGTCAAGCCCTGCAGCGGCCGCACGACGGGAATGCCGCCTTGCTTTCGGATGAGGTCGGACATTTCGTCGATTTTTTGCGAGCCCGCGATGACGATTTTTTTCCCGTTTAATGTAACCATGACGCACCTCCTTTTCTTTCGGTTATGGCTGCGGCCAACCGACGTACACTTCGCCGTCGCGAATATCCACCGGGTAACTTCGCACCTGACCTTCGTCTGGCGGAAGCACGCGGCCGTCCGCCAGCCCGATCTTCCAATCGCAGATCGGATCGAACAGCACCTCGCCCGAGACGATTCCTTCCACGATCGTGCCGCCTCTCGGTCCTGGGCTGCGGTTCTCCAGCGCGAACAGCTTGCCCTCCGTCGTCCGAAACACCGCGATTTCCTGCTCGCTCATCCGAACGACCCGCCCGATCCGCATCGGGAACTGATCCAGCGAGCCGACATGATAATACTCCATCCGTGTATCGCTCCTATCCTCATCCTCGTTTATTCCTGACGGACCGGCACCTTGATCTCCTCGAACAACTGCTCCTTCAGCTTGCGGTTGTCCAGGATATCCCGCCACGGCTCCTTCACCTGCTGAAGAGACAACTCGATCCTGCCGTTCAGCTCGCTCCGCTTCTCCGCGTTGTCCACCACAATCGCGACCACGTGATCGAGCCCTACCCGTTCCAGCCAATCGCTCGTGCGCTCCAGATAGTTGGCCGTTTCCCGGTAGTGCTGGATGAACGCCCCCACGATATCCATGACTTCGTCGTCGGTCTTCACCTTGCACAGCAAGTCGGCTAGACGGGCCTTGATGCCGCCATTCCCGCCGACATAAATTTCCCATGCGCCTTCGTTGCCGACGATCCCGAGGTCCTTCGTCGCGGATTCCGCGCAGTTGCGCGGGCAGCCGTTGACGGCCATTTTGAATTTCGCCGGCATGTCCAGCCGCTCGAACTTCTTCTCCAGCCGTACGCCCATATCGATGGAGTCCTTCGTGCCGAAGCGGCAAAATTGCGAGCCGACGCAGGTTTTGACCGTGCGCAGCGCCTTGGCGTAAGCATAACCCGACGGCATGCCCAGCTCTTCCCACACCTTCGGCACATCCTCGCGCTTGATGCCCAGGAGATCGAGTCGCTGCCCGCCCGTCACCTTCACGAGCTTGACGTTGTATTTCACGGCCACGTCCGCGATGAGCCTAAGATCCTCCGGCGTCGTGACCCCGCCGTACATTCTCGGAATGACGCCGAAGGTGCCATCCTTCTGAATGTTGGCGTGCATGCGTTCATTGACGAAGCGCGCGTCTCGCTCGTCCACATGCTCCGAAGGCCAGATCATGCCCAAATAGTAGTTCAGCGCCGGCCGGCACTTCGAGCAGCCTTCTTCGTTCTCCCAGCCGAGCGCGTATCGGACTTCCTTCGAGGTAATCAGACCCTTTTCTTTGATATTGCGGACGACCTCGTCTTTGCTGAGCGTCGTGCAGGCGCAGATACCTTCCTTCTTCGCTGCGGCCGAATCATACTTGTCGCCCAGGACGTGCTTCAAGATTTGCTCGACGACCGGCCGGCAGCCGCCGCACGAGCGGGACGCGCCGGTGGACATCTTGATCTCCTCCACCGTCGTGAATTCCTGCTCCTGGATCACGTCCACGATCCGCTTCTTGGTCACGCCGTTGCAGCCGCATACGATTTCTTCGTCCGCGATATCCGCGACCGAGTTGCCGGAATCGGACTCGGCCGTGCCCATAAGCGCCCCATGGATCGCGTCCGTCATGACCGTGCCGGTCCGTATCCATTGCTGCAGACGCGTCGATTCTTTGCCGTCGCCGATCAGCACGCCGCCCACGATCCGGCCGCCCCGCAGCAGGATCTTCTTGTAGATGCGCCGCCACTCGTCATGCATGCGCACGATCGCCAGATCCGGCGCGTCCGTGAACTCGCCGGCCGAGAAGACGTCGATACCCGAGATCTTCAGCTGCGTGGAGACGACGGTGCCTTCGTACGGCTTCGTCTCGGCGCCGCACAGATGCTTGGCGAGCACCCCGCCCTGCTCGAACAGCGGAGCCACCAGACCGTAGCACATTCCCCGGTGTTCGTTGCACTCGCCCACCGCATAGACGTCCGGCGCCGACGTGCGCATGTAATCGTCCACCACGATGCCGCGGTTCACTTCGAGTCCGCTCGCCTTGGCGAGCTCGGCATTAGGCACGATGCCGGCGGCCATCACGACGAATTCCGCGTCCAGCGTCGTTCCGTCGCTGAATTGCAGGCCCGTCACGCGGTCATCGCCCAGGAATGCCGTCGTTTTCTTGCCCATGGCGAATTTCAAGCCCTGACCCTCGAGCTCCGCCTGCAGCATGAGCGATGCGGTCCTATCCAGCTGGCGCTCCATGAGCTCCTCGACCAAGTGGACGACGGTGACGTCCATGCCTAATTTCAGCAGCCCCTTGGCAGCTTCCAAGCCCAGCAGCCCGCCGCCGATGACGGCGGCCTTCCGGTGCACGTTGGCGGCTCGGACCATGCGCTCGCAATCGTCGATGTCGCGGAAGCCCACGATGCCCTCCTTGTCCGCGCCCGGCACCTTTAGCCGGAATGGACGAGAGCCTGTCGCCAATATCAATTTGTCGTAAGCAACCTGCAGTCCGCCCTCGGCCTCCACCTGCTTGTTTGCGAGATCTAACCCCGTTACCTTCACGCCGGTATGCAGCTCGATCCCGTTATCGCCGTACCACTGCCAGTCGTTCAGAATAATATCCTCGATCGCTTTGCTTTTCTCGAGCACGTAAGAGAGCTGGATGCGGTTGTAATTCGGGTAAGGCTCCGCTCCGATGATGGTGATGCTGTATTTGTTCGGAGCAAGCTTGAGAATGTTTTCCACCGTATTGATGCCCGCCATGCCGTTGCCGACCACGACCAAACGTTCGCGTTCCACTCGACGTTCCTCCTCGTGTTGCCATTTGGAAATTAGTATTCGATGCCTTGCAGCGATTCATACTTCATTCCGGCTGTTCGGGGAAGTCTCGCATAACGAAAGAACCCTCGCACCCACCTGGTCAAGGCGGAGGCGAAGGTTCTATTAGCCATCAAGGTTTTCTTGGGTCAATGAGCCGTATGCGTCGGCGTACCCGGGAGCGCGTCCTCTTGCTCGTCGCCGCGCTTGTTGCCTTTGCCAAAACGCGTCGCGATCTTGCGAAGGAACGGCAGAAGGTAGTAGTCGATACCGAAGCGGCCGCCGTTCGTGCCGGCGATCATCACGATGCCGCCGAGAAGAATGAGCCATGGGTTCGTGCTGACGGTGCCGGCGAACAGGAACATGAAGTTCATCATCAGGCCGAAGAATGCCGCCACGGCGGTAAGTCCGCCCAAGATAAGACCCAAGCCGACAAGCGTCTCACCAAGCGGAATCGCGATGTTGATGAGCTTGACGTTCGGCAGCGCGAAATTCTCGAGGAAATTCGTGAAGGTCGGATAGATAAGTTCGTTCGTCGCGCGATCCACGACCGGTTTGGCGATCGCGCCCTGCAGGAAACCGCCTGCGTCGAAACCGTCCTTCAATTTATCAATACCGTGAGTCAGCCATTCGTAACCGAGATAAAGGCGAAGCAGGACAAGAAACCCGGCGGCATATACATTCTCGCGAAGAAATTTCATCAACATGATGGATACATCTCCTTGGTTTTGTGAATAAATTCACAATATAGTTTGGAAGCTGCTCATTCGCGGCGTTTTCCGCATCGCCATGAGCCGCGCGGCGCTTGTTGCTGTCTTCCATGGCTTTATTATAGGCGCGCATCGCGCGCAAAGATGTGATCCTTTTCACACCGCTAACGATTTTTTCGCGCATACACGTAGGAAGGCCTTTCAGGCCTTCATTTCGTCGATCCGTTTCCTGATGTAAAAGAGGACGCGGCGGAATCCCGCGCGTCCTCTTCGTCGATAACCGTCTCCCCTTACCTTGCCCCGATGTTCGTGCCGCTTGGCGTTCCCGCGCCCTTCAAATCACTGTTGTCCGCAAGCTTCAGGAAGTTGCCCAGATTCGGCGAGCCGTCCGCATTACGCGTGACCGTCGGCGTCAAGCTGACGAAATCGGCCGCGCTTGCCGCAAGCCCCTTCGCGTTCACGCTTGCGTTGTTCTTCCACCAGACGTTCGTGCCGCTAACGTCGGTGCCGCTCGTCTTGTCGCTCGATCCGCCGTCGAAGGACAAGTTGTTCGTGAACTGATGGGTGCCCGCATCGAACGCGAAATTGCTCTGCCCGTTGTCCCAGGAGGTGTTGTTCGTCATTCTGATGGAGCCCGGGTTGCTGTTATACGTAAAGCCATGCTTCTTGTTCTGATAGGCGATGCTGTTCACGACGATATGGTCAACCGGGATCTGCTCGCCGCCGAGCTTGAAGCCGTTGCCGTCGCTGTTGGTCGTCGATGTGCCGTCCGACGTCTGCCCGTTATGGTGCGCGATGCTATTGCGGATCGTGACGGCGCCGATCGGGCCCGTATCGGTCTTCGCATACAGATCCCAGCCGTCGTCGACGTTATACGCCGCGATGCAGCCTTCGAATACGTTGCCCGGTCCCACCGTCAGCTTCGCCGCGAACCCGTCCGCGTCCTCGCCGTTGTCCGGATCGTAATTGTCGTGTGAATAACTGTTGATGACCTGATTGTACTGCGGCCATTCGCTGTTGGCCGCGGTCGATGCGTAACGGCCCAGCTGAATGCCCGTATCGCGGTTGTGATGCGCCTCCACGTTGCGGATGATGTTATAATTGCCCCCGATGAAAATGCCGTTGTCGCCGGCCCCTTTCACCTCGATCCGTTCCACGTTCCAATAATGGCCGAACAGCTGCAGCCCGCGGTTCGCGGAGCCGAACGACTGACCCGAGAAGTCGAGCACCGGCTTCTCGCTGCCGTAAGCGACGATCTTCTTCGGGCTGCTTGCCGTTCCGTCGTTGCCGCGCGCGATCGTGATTGTCGAAGCGTAGTTGTACGTACCGCCTCGCATATAGATCGTTTTGCCGGCCGCGATGCGCGTCAGCGCGGATTCCAGCGTAGTCGGGCTATCCAGCGTGCCGGCATTGCTTGCGCTGCCGGTTGGCGCGACGAACAGATCGCCGGCTGCCGGAGTCGGCGGATTTCCTGGGTCCGTACCGGGATCGGTGCCCGGGTCGGTACCCGGATCCGTGCCGGGATCGGTCGTGCCGCCGCCCGTCGTGACGGTCACGTCATCGAATTTGGACGCCGTCTTGACCGCGAGCAATCCGACGCCGCCTGCCGTCAAGGCGGTATCCGTGGCAGTCAGCTCCTTCACGCCGTTGACGTACATCGTAATGGTCGATCCGACCATTTCTAATTTCACGGCATACCACGTTCCGGTCGACAAGGCATAGGTTTTGGTCGCGAGCGTCGTCGAGGAGCCGCCTACCTTCTTGCGAATCTCCAGCTTGCCTCCGCTGCTGTTATATAACGATGCGGCGTAATAATTATTCCCATCCTTATACCGGCCGGCGACATACGTGCGGTTCGTGCCGTTGAAATTGTCGACCTTCACTTTGGCCTCCACGGCGTAATCGGTCCACGAAGCGCTGCCTGCCGACGTACGGCCTTCGCTCGTGCCGGTCTGGGCGTACACGTAGTTGCCGCCGTCGGACACGACGGACCAGCTGCCCGTCGACGCGGTCCAGCCCGCGGCGTTGCCGTCGTTGAAATTATCGGCCAGCGGCGTCTCCGCGGCGGCGGTGCCATAGATGACGAACGGGACGGCCAGCGCCATGCACATCGTGACCACCGTGCCTTTGAAGGTTTTCGCTTGAATCGGATTACGTCTATTCATCGTTACCCTTTCCTCCTTTGAATGTTCGGTCTATCGGGCTGCAAGTGTAAGCTGCGGATAACCACCTCCCTTCAAAAGACGCGAGTTCGTGGCACGGTGCGGCAACGATCGATTGATGCGGCGACGGCGATCGATTGACGCGGCGGCGATCAGCTTCAGGCAAGCTCCGAGGCTACCACCCTTTTGTCCGATCAGCCCTTCAAGCCGCTCGTGCTAATCCCTTCGACGATATACCGCTGGAATAGGAAGAAGACGACGAATACCGGAACGACGCTCAGCGTCGACATGGCGAACAGCGCGCTCCAATTCGTGATCGAGTCGGGGTCGGAGAACATTTTCAACCCCAGCGACACCGGATACAACTGCGGCTTGTTCAAGTACAGCAGCGGTCCCATGAAGTCGTCCCACCGCCAGTAGAAGGAGAAAATGGCGCACGTCATCATCGCCGGCACGATCAGCGGCACGATAATGCGCGAGAAAATGGCGAACTTGCCGCAGCCGTCGATCTTGGCCGCTTCATCCATCTCGTGCGGCAGCGTGCGGATGAACTGCATGATGAGGAAGATGAAGAACGGCGTGCCGAAGAAGGTCGGCAGAATGAGCGGCCAATACGTATCGATCCAGCCGAACCAGTTGAACATGACGTATTGCGGCACCATGATGATCTCGAACGGCAGCATCATCGTCAGCATCATGCAGACGAACCATAGCTTCTTCCAGCGGAAGCGGATACGGGCGAACCCGTACGCGATGAGCGCGGAAGAGGCGACGCTGCCGAAGGTGGACAACAGCGTGATGATCGTCGAGTTCAAGAAGAAGGTCGCGAACGTCACGCCGCCGAACCCCTTCCAGCCCTCCGCATAGCTGGAGAAGTCGAGCCGATTCGGGAGGAGCGAATGGGCCGTTGTGAAGATCGTGGCGTTATCCTTGAAGGAGCCGGCGACCATCCACAGCAGCGGATAGAGCATCATGAACGTCAGCGCGAGCAGGAGCAGCTGCTCGGCCGCCAGCTTGATGACCGCCTTTCGCCGAAGATTCATATTACCGCTCTCCTTCCGATTCGTAGTGCACCCAGTGCGAGGAGCTCTTGAAGATGAGCGCCGTGAACAGCCCGATGACGAGCAGCAGCAGCCAGGCCATCGCCGACGCATACCCCATATCGAAGAAGGTGAAGGCGCGCTGGAACATATACAGCACGTACAGCAGCGTCGAGTTGAGCGGCCGGCCGTCCTCGAAGATGATATAGCTCGGCGTGAACGCCATGAACCCTTGGATCGTCTGCATGACGACGTTGAACAGAATGATCGGCGTCAGCAGCGGAATCGTAATGTTGATGAACCGTCTCCAAGCGCCGGCGCCGTCTACTTCGGCCGCTTCGTAATAGGAGGCCGGAATGTTCTTGAGCCCCGCGAGGAAAATGAGCATCGAAGAGCCGAACTGCCAGCCATACAGCAAAATGAGCGTCCAGATCGCGTACGACGGATCGCCGAGCCACGACACGGTCGGCAGCCCGAGCTTCGCCAAGATCGAGTTAAGCGCGCCTTCGTTGCCGAACAGCTGCCGCCACATGACCGATACCGCGACGCTGCCGCCGATGACGGAAGGCAGGTACAGCAGTGTCCGATACACGCCCTTCATCACGACGAGCCTCGCCAGCAGCAGGGCGATCGCCAGCGCGAAGACGAGCCGGAACGGCACCGCCGTGAAGACGTAGAACAGGGTCACCTTCACCGACTGCACGAACTTCATATCGTCCATGAGCATCCGCTCGTAATTGTCCAAGCCAATCCAGCGCGGCGTGCCGAGCATGTCGTAGTTCGTGAACGACAGGTACAGCGACATCGCCACCGGGAATACCGTCAGCGCGAAAAATCCGATCAAAAACGGCAGGATGAACAGATAACCGGTCAGATTATCGTTTTCCTTCCCTTTCTTTGCTTTGCTCTTCGCCGCCCCGAGAAGCGGCATGGAAGCCTCTTGTTTCATGTCATTCCCGCCTTCCTTCAGCCGCAAGAAGGAGCAGGCCGGCTCCGCCGTCGGACGCGCCCGCGCGTCGTCCGTCATGGCTCCGGCCTCTCCCTAGCGCTCGTCGCTCTCGATTATTCCGCGCCGCGCGCGATGATCTCTTCCGCCCGCTTGCGGAATTCGGCCGCCGCTTCCTCCGGCTTCAGCTGCTTATACATGACCTGCTCGTTGACTTCCTCCATCGCCTTCGAGATTTCGGAGGCGCCGGCCGGATAGACGCTGTCGATCGGGCTGCTGTTCGCGCCGATCATATCGATGTAGTCGAAGATCATTTTGTTCGTTTCGTCCAGGTCCGCCGCCAGCGCCTCGCGAATATCGGAGGTAATCGGCACGCCGCGCTCGCCCTTCATGATTTTGTTCGCTTCCGCGTCGTTGATGAAGAAGTTGATGAACTTCGCCGCTTCCTCCTGATGCTTCGACTGCTTGCTGATCGAGAAGAACAGCGACGGCTTCAAGTACATCCCTTTGTTAATATCCGGTCCCGGCAGCGGCGCCAGCTTCAGCGTCCGATTCGCCGCCTTCGTCAGCGCGACGACCTGGTTCGACCAGCGGAAGTCGAACGGCGCTTTCCCGTGGACGATCAGCTGGTCCTCGATCGCCTCGTGCTGCATGATCACGTCCATCGACGGGTACGTCTTCTTCTCCTGCTGCTCCAGCGTCATCGCCAAGTATTCGGTCAGCAGCTTGTCGTCGAAGCCCAGCCCCTTGCCGTCCGCGCTGTACATCGTCTGTCCGTGCTGGCGGGCGTAATATTCGAAAATATTCGTGATCTCAAGCCCTTGCGTGCCGTAGTTGCCGGACTTGGCGTGCACCGCTTCGGCCGCCTTCTTCCAGTCGTCCCACGTCCAATTCAGATCCGGCGGGGCAACGCCGGCATCCTGCAGCATTTTCTCATCATAGATGACCGTCAGCGCGTTCATCCCGAGCGGGATGCCGAGCAGTTGGTTGTTCGCGACGCCCGACGCCATGATGCCCTCGTTCGCTTTGCTGACGTCGATCGTGCCGTTCTCGGTGAACGGCTTCATGTCGAGCAGCACGTCCTTGCTCGCGTATTGCGTCAGGTACTCGCCGAAGTTCATTTGCAGTACGTCCGGCATGTTGTTGCCCGCGACCATGGCGGCCAGCTTCTCCCAATACCCGTCGAAGCTCGTGAATTCCGTCTCGATTTTCACGTGCGGATTTTTCGATTCGTAGAGCTTCACCACTTCGTTCGTCAAGTCGTGACGGGTTTGCGACCCCCACCACATGAGGCGAAGCGTGACGTCCTCCCCGCCGCCTTCGGCCTTGGCCGTCTCCGTCTTCGTCTGGTTCGCGCTCCCGCTTGTCTCCGCCGGCGCCGCGTTCTTATTGGTATTGGCGTTGTTCGTCCCCGCGCCGTTGTTGCTCCCGTCGCTGCAAGCCGACAGCGAGAATGTCAGCAGCACCGCCGCGGCAAGCGTCATGAACGTCGAGCGTGTTCTCATGGTATCGATAGACCTCCTTGGGCTTATCTCGTTTTGGCTTCCTCTTTATGGTAGCGCATACAACGCCGGGCGAAAATGAAACGAAACGGTCTTCTACGTTAAAAAAACCGATATCCGCAGAGGACATGCACCCGCGGTATCGGCTGACCGACGTTCATTATGGCGACTTTCGTTCATTTTTCCGGCATCATGATCAGCTGCTTCTTGTACTCCGACGGCGTCAAGCCCGTATGCTTCTTGAACACTTGGCTGAAATATTGCGGATTGCCGCGAAACCCGACCTGGGCGGCGATGTCCAAGATTTTGACGGACTCGGCGCGGGCGATCAGCCGCATCGCCTCCTCCATGCGCACGCGGATCATGTAGAGCGAGAATTTCTCGCCGGTCTCCTTGCGGAACAGCTTCCCGAGATAATCCACGTTCAAGTAAAAGATGTCATGCGCCAGCTTCGAGAGCGTCAGCGACTCGTCGTCCAGATGCTCCTCCACGTAACGAATGACCTGGGCGATAACCTTGGACTGCGTCTGCACGTTCGCTTCGTAATTGCGCTCCGCCGCCTCAACGGCCGCCTGAAGCAAGTAGTCCTCGGTCTGATCGAGCGTGTCGAACGCGTCGTCCCGAAGCAGGTACGCCTCGAGCCCGCGCATCGGCCTCGGCCGCGCGGCCGAGCTGCCTTCGGACCCGGCCGACCACGATGACTTGGCGCGTCCCTTCTCCCGCAGCAGCACCAGGTACAGCTCCAGCACGCACGATTTGACGAGCCCGACGTCCAGCTTGCTCGCCTTCAGACGGGCGATCGTCTCGCGGACGAATTCGCGCGCACGCTCCGTGTTCCCGCTTCGCACCGCGTTGGCGAACGCTTCCGTGTCGACCTCCAGCTCCATCGGAAGCGCTTCGGCCGGATGGAGAATGTCTTCCGACGTAATAATGCTCCCTTCGCCCAAATAGAACCGATGCGACAAGCAAGCCTGCGTCTCCCGGTACAGCATCCGCAGCTGCGTGATCGAACCCGGATGGCTGACGGCGATCGTCAAGTCCAGCCGGAAGTATTGCCCGTAGATCCGCTTGACCCGCTCCAGCAGCGCGAGCCATTCGGGCAGCTCCCCCTCCTCGACGAGCAGGACGAGCCGCTCGCCGATCGTCGTGTTCAGCAGCACGTGCCGGCCGGATTCCCGCACGAGCTCCTCGGCTATGTTGTGCAGCGCGAAGAGATGCTCGAACTCGCAGCTGCCTTCGATCTCGAACAGGAGCAGCCGGACCGACCGGTCTTCGATGTCGAGGCCGAGCAACCCGCTATAATAGTCCCAATCCCGCTCGCTATAGGTCTTGTTCATGAGGCATTCCTTCAGAAATTGCTCCTTGATCTGCGGCAGCACCCGCGCGAGCTGCTCCATCGTCGACGCCTTGAACGACTCCTGCCGCTCCCGCTCGCGCAGCTCTTCCACCGCTTCGTCCAGCACGCCCGCGATTTCGTCCTCCGAGCAAGGCTTGAGCAAATAGTGGCGCACGCCCAGCTTCATCGCCGTCTGGGCGGAGGCGAACTCCTCGTGCCCGGAGAGGACGATAAAATGCATGCGCGGATAGCGCTCCTTCGCCCACTGAATAAGCTCGATACCGCCCAGCTCGGGCATCCGGATATCGGTGATGACGATGTCCGGCGGCTGCGACTCGATTAGCCGGACCGCTTCCTTGCCGTTCACCGCTTTGCCCGCCAGGCGCGTGCCGTGCTTGTCCCACTCCACCACATTGGCGATGCCTTCGAGAATAATCCGCTCGTCGTCCACGAGCAGCACGTTATACATGGTCTGCCTCCCATCTGTACGGCACGCGGATGCGCACCGTCGTCCCCGCTTCGGCGCCGGGTTCGATCTCGACGCCGTACTCCTCCCCGAACATCAGCCGAATTCGCTCGCGTATATTGCTCAGACCGATCCCCGTTCCCTTCGACACGACGCGCCCTTCCCTTATGGCCGCAAGCGTCGCCTCGTCAATACCGGGACCATTGTCCGTCACGCATATGGTGATATGCGACTCGCCGGCAATGAACGCAAGCGCGATATCGCAAGGCGCGGACATCGCCTCCAGCGCGTGCTGGATCGCGTTCTCGATGACCGGCTGCACGGTCAGCTTCGGAATGTAGCAGCCGGCCAGCTGCTCGTCGCCTTCGATGTGCAGCCGCAGCCGGTCGCCGAACCGGATCTGCTGAATCGTCGCATAATTGCGGACGATCCGCATCTCCTCTTCGATCGTGATCAGCGGCTCCTTGCGGCTGATGATGCCCCGCAGCAGACGGCCAAGCGCCGTGACCATCGCCGAGATGTCGGGCTGACGGTTCGCTTTGGCCATCCAGTTGATCGACTCTAGCGTGTTGTACAGAAAATGAGGATTGATCTGCGCCTGCAGCGCCTTGTACTCCGATTCGTTGATCGCCAGCTGCTTGGCGTAATTCTCGCGAATGAGCGCGTTGATCGTCTCCAGCATGAGGCGAAAATGACGGTGGATTTGTCCCGTCTCGTCCATGTTCAGGTTGTCGCCTTGGAACAGATCGGCCGAGTCGATGTTCCCTTTCTGAACCAGCTTCATCTTGGCGGTCAGCTGCTCCAGGGGCTTGGAGATCGCGCGTCCGGCCACCCTGGCGAAGTAGAGCGCGAGCATGAACAGCAGCGCATAGAGGCCGAACAGACCGTATTTGATCATCTTGGATTGCAGGAACACGCTCCCGTACGGCAGAACGTTGTAGTAGGTAAAGGATTGGTACTTCGAGATCAGATGGGTGATGAAATACGTATCGCCGTTCAGCTTGGAGATCGTGTAGCCCTGCCGCTCGCGAAGCGGCAAATGGGCCAGCTGCTCGGCCGGGCCGGAGCCGCTGGCCAGCACGACGCGACCCGCGTGCTCCATGACGAAGAACCGGCCTTCGGCGAGCTCGAGCGACTGCCCCGCCAACCGCTTCATGTCGACGAAGACGACCATGACGCCGAGATTCTTCAAGCTCAGGCCGCTCATCCGGCGGATCTGCCGGGCGGCGATCAGCACGTTGGGCTCTTCAGCCGCCAGCCAGACGACCGAGCCGCCCGCCTCCATTGCCTTGCGCTCGTATGCTGCCGTGTCCAAGCGATAACGCGATGTAATGGCAGCCTGACTCTCGCCGCCGGAAGCATCGTTTACCTGGATCGCCGCGATGGCGCGCTGATGCTGGGCGAGCTCGACGAGTCGGTCCATCAGCTTGTCCTTCATTTTGAAATAATCGTATTCGTTCATCGTGCCGGATACGCTCGACAGCTGCGACTGGATCGTCCGGTCGCTGAGGATGTCGAACGTCAAATCCTCGATCTCCCTCAGCTTGCCGTCGACCGCGCCCGAGGACAAATTGAGCACCTGCGCGGCCTCGGCGTACACCTTATCCTCGTAGATGCGGGTCGCGAAATGAACGGCCACCATGCTGAGTCCCGACACGAGCGTCATAATGACGGCCGTGATGAGGAAAATTTTGTTCTTGATCAACTGGTTGTTGTAATACGCGCGCACCTGCAAGACGGACAGCTCCTCCTTTGGCCGATGCTTGTTTCCCGACCCATTCGACGTCGTCCTCTCTTTTTCCTGTGGAAGCGCTATCTTTTCCAACTTTGGCCCTAGTCTCTCATTTGATAGGGAAGAACGCGCTTGGCGCAATTGTTTCGGGCACTTGATTTTGCCGTTCGCCAATTGTTCGCCATATTAATTTTTTCGGAATCCGAAACCAAGCCTTTCGTCTGCCGTATCACCCTTCTATACGAGGCTTTACGCAATTGCATAGGAAGAACCGCTCCAAAGGGGAGTAGCTGGTACAATAACGTCGTCATTACGAGCGCGCGGTTTTAGCGCCTCCGGCTTTATTGGCACTGCCGTTCAGACGGCACTGTTAGCGAGACCTTTGCCTTTTAACAAGGCAGAGGTCTCTTTTCTTTTGTGCAGAAGCTGGAGTCGCGAGTTTGATTATTCAAAGGAGGATCCCACATGGAATTCGGATTGTTGCTGGAGTATGGTTGGGTATTGCTGGTATTGATTGCGCTGGAGGGTCTTCTTGCCGCCGACAACGCGCTCGTGCTGGCGATCATGGTGAAGCATTTGCCGGAGCAGGAGCGCAAGCGGGCGCTGTTCTACGGTTTGGCCGGCGCGTTCGTCTTCCGTTTCGCGTCGCTCTTCGCCATCTCCTTCCTCGTGGACGTGTGGCAAGTACAGGCGCTTGGCGCGCTATACCTGTTGTTCATCGCGCTGAACCATATCTTCCGCAAGGTGATCGTGAAGAAGGGCGAAGACGATGCCGCAAAGCGCGAAAACAAAGAGCGCAAGCCGAGCGGCTTCTGGATGACCGTGCTTAAAGTCGAAATCGCCGACATCGCATTCGCAATCGATTCGATTCTGGCGGCCGTCGCTCTGGCGGTGGCGCTGCCGACGACCAACCTGCCGAATATCGGCGGCATGGACGGCGGTCACTTCATCGTCATATTCCTTGGCGGCTTCATCGGCCTTGTCATCATGCGTTTCGCCGCCACGCTGTTCGTGAAATTGCTGGAGAGCCGTCCGGCGCTTGAAGTCGCGGCGTTCTGCATCGTCGGCTGGGTCGGCGTGAAACTCGCCGTCCATACGCTGGCGCACCCTTCGATCCATGTCATCCCGCACGATTTCGCCGAGTCGACGGCTTGGAAGCTCACCTTCTACGCCGTGCTGATCGTCATCGCGGTGTCCGGCTGGTTCCTCTCCGGCAGCAAGGATAAAGAGAAACAAGCGTCCCACGCGGCTTAAGCTTGATCTTCTAAATAAAGCAGTCCCGTCTTGACAAGGCGTGGCTGCTTTATTCGTTGCCGATGGATTGGCTCGCAAGGAAACCTGCTCTCGCGAGAAAAACGAAGAGGCCGCACCCGCCTTCCCGGGGCAACCTCTCCGACGCGCAAGCGCGATCTAATCCGACTTATTTCGTGAAGATCTTCACTTCTTTCGGTCCGAGCGTCGCGGTAATCGCCCCGTTGTTGACCGTCAGCGTGTCCGCGCCCAGCTGATTCTTGAGCTGCGTCCCGTTCGCCAAGTTATCCAGGTTGCCAATCGTCTTCGTCTGACTGCTCCACGAATTGTTGATTAGCACGACGACTTCGTCGCCATCCTTCGAGCGTTGGAACGCATAGAACGCGCTCTCGGCCGCCTTCTCCTTCTGCGTGCCGTTCTGCAGCGCCGGATGGCTATTGCGCACGCCGTTCAGCTTGGCGATGTGCTTGTACAGCTCGTGGTTCGCGTTCGGCACGACGTCTTCCCGGTTGCTCGGATCGTCGCCGCCGGCATAGCCGAGCTCCGTGCCTTGATACACGATCGGAATGCCGCGCGAGGTGAACAGGAAGCCCAGCGCCGCTTTCAGCTGCGGCCATTTGTCATTGCGATTGGACGGATTGCCGGTCGCCGTGTTCAAGAACCGCTTCACGTCGTGGTTATCGAGGAACAGTCCGTTGTAGCGGGTGTCCCGGTACTTGACGTCCTGCGCGTAGCGATCCCGGATCAGCGTCATGGAAGCGTCGCTCCCGAAGACATCCTTGAACGTGTAGTACATCGGGAAGTCGAGCACCGCGTCCAGATAGTTGCTGTAATCGCCGACATAGCTGGCGTCGCCGCTGTACACTTCGCCAATCGTGAACGTATTGGCCGCGGCGTCGAATTCCTTCAGCGCCCACTTCGGCACGTGCTTCACCGTATCCACGCGCAGGCCGTCCACGCCGGATTCCCGCTTCAGCCAGCCGATCCAATTCTTCAGCTCCGTCATGACCGCCGGATTCTCTTGGTTCAGATCGTCGAGGCCGGCCACGTCGCCGTTCTCGATCTTCCACTGATTGTTGGCACTGTAGTCCGCGCCCGTGATATCGCCGTTATGGTGATACCAATCGGCGTTATTGAACGGCGCCTTCGCATAGCCGCTATTGTTGAAATCGCCGGTGTGATTGAGGACGACGTCCAGCATGACCGCAATCCCTTTGCCGTGCGCCGTATTCACCAGCTCTTGAAATTTCGCCATCGTGCCGAGGTGTCCGTCAATCGCGTAGAAGTCGTATGTGTGATAGCCGTGGTAGGCATAGTCGCTGCGCTGCATCTGTACCGGCGTAATCCAGATCGCGTTGAAGCCCATGTTCTTGATGTAGTCCAGGTTATTAATGATGCCTTGGAAATCGCCGCCGTGCCACTTGGTCATGTCCGACTTGTTCGCGTTAAAGCCGCCGTAATTGTCGTTGCTCGGATCGCCGTTCACGAACCGGTCGGTCATGATGAAATAGATACTCTTGGTCGACCAGTCGGTCAAATCGACCGGCGTTCCGCCGCCCCCGCTGCCCGTGCCGCCGGAAGGAGCGCCGGGCGCAATTGCGCCCGCCGCTCCGTTCGTTCCCGGCGTATAAGTCGATGTGCCTGCCTGGAAAATGTAATTCTTCTGATTGTTGCTGTCCCACGTGCCGCTGCCGTTGTTGAAGGCCACTTCAACCGATGTCGCACTGCCGAGCGCGATCGTAATCGACGCATAGCCGCTCACATCCGAATCCGCCATCGCGACGCCCGGCGCCGTCGTCCATGTGCCGCCGGCTACCCGGTAATGCGCATAAGGCGTTGCGAACCCTTTCTTATAATAAATGACGGCCGTATTGGTCGTGCCCCCGCCGGTGCCCGAAGGCTTGCCGGACGTAATCGTCCCCGCTCCTCCGTTCGTGCTCGGCGTATAGGTCGACGTCCCCGACTGGAAGATATAGTTGTTCGACGAATTGCTGTCCCACGTACCGCTGCCGTTATTGAAAGCGACCTCGACCGTGGTGGCGCTGCCGAGCGCGATCGTGATCGACGCGTAGCCGCTCACGTCCGAGTCCGCCATCGCCGTACCCGGCGCCGTCGTCCACGTGCCGCCGGCTACCCGGTAATGGGCATAAGGCGTTGCGAAGCCTTTCTTGTAATAGATCGTCGCCGTATTCGTGCCCGTGCCCGTGTCGCCCGAAGGCTTGCCTGACGTGATCGTGCCTGCCGCGCCGCTCGCGCCTGGCGTGTATGCATAGGTGCCGACGCCGAACAAGTAGTTCTTCGTCGCATTGTTGTCCCATGTGCCGCTGCCGTTATTGAAGGCGACTTCCAGCTGCGAGGCGGAGCCGATATTAACCGTAAGCGCCGCATAACCGCTCACGTCCGAATTCGGCATTGCGACTCCCGGAGCGGTTGTCCATGTGCCGCCAACCGGACGATAATGCATGTATGGCGTCGCGAACCCTTTCTTGTAATACACCGTCACCGCGTTATTCGTGGTATTATCCGGCGTGGAATATTTCGTGACGTAGTTCTTGAAATTCGCCATCTCGCCCGTTGCCGAACCGTCGTTGTTCACCACGTTATTGATGCGCAGCAGTGTAAACCCGGTATAGCCGTATCTCGTCAGCTTCTCCTCGATCTTGGAGAAACCGCCCGATCCGCCGACCGGCAGCGCGTTCTCCCCGTTCAGGCGCACGCCTTTGCTGTTGGCGATCGCGGAAACTTGGTCGACGAGCGTGGAAGGCATGTTATAATTCGGCGCGCTGCCCGAATCATACATTTCCAAGCACGTGAACGTCAGATCCATATTCGTGTCCTTGAATTTCTGGATCAGCCGGTTGTAGTCATAATAACCCGCGGCATGTTCCGCGCTGTGCGGCATCGTCGGGTTCGTCATCTGCCAGTGGACGCCGGAGATTTTCGCCCCGATCGGCACGTTGAATACCGGATCGAAGCTATCGTGCGCGGCTTGAGCGATGACGCCGAGGTGGTTCTCCAGCACGCTTTGGTACCAGGAGAGGAAATCCTTGCCGTAGGTCGTATTGTAGCCGCCGCTCGTGTAGAAGCCGTCGCCGTCCGAAGGCGGGTTGATCTGGCTATCGGCGGACAGGCTTGTTCCCCATGCGGCATTGATCCCGGCGAGCGTGCCGTATTTGGTCTTCATCGCCGTTCGGAATGCTTGCTTCGCGTGCTCCGAGTACACTTGGAATTTGCCGCGGGACGGATAGCTCCAGCCGGCCGGCGGGTAGTAGGACGGGAAGCGAAGCTCGCCGGACGGACCGCCGCTCAAGTAGATTTTCGGAATGATCGATTTGTACTCGGTGAAGGCAGCCGCGAACGCGCTGTACAGCTCTTTGTACTGCTGGCCGACGCCGCTCCACAGCGGGGATACCGCTTCGCTGTTCACGTAGCCCGTCTCGCTCTTCAGCTTCATCTCATCCGCCGTGCCTTTGCTCCAGATCCACGATGGGATCTCGACGAAGCACGCATCGCCGACATTGTCGCCGCACTTATGCGTGGAGATGATCGGGATCCATTTCAGACCGACCTCTCGCACGACGCTGGCGTACTGCTTGTAATAGCTCCAGTCGAATTGGTTGTCGCCGGCGCCTTCCACCATGCCCCACCAGACGTCCTGCGTAATCGCGTACACGTTGTTGTTCTTCAGCGTCTGCAGCTGGGCCTTGAACGCGTTCCAATCGGTCACCTTTGACAGCGGCCCCATCACGGCTGCCTTGAAATTGCTCGCGACCGCCGCCTCGGAGTTCTTCACGTTGATCGAGAAGATCACCGAGAGCAGCATAACCGCGCTAAGCAGCAGCGAGATGCTTCTTCTCGCCTTCGATCTCAAACCTGACACACTAACCAGCCTCCTCGTCTATTAACCTGTACTTCTGACTGCGCTAGATGACCTTCTCCAATTTCCTCCCTCCGTTCGACTGCCTTCGCCTGTAAGCGCTATCATCTTCTATTGTAGAGAGCTTCCTGCGCGAACCATACCCAGAAAATTGAACAATGCCGGTGTAAAATATTGATGGTGTTCGTCCGTCATTCGGCAACCGCGGCGTGAAGCGAGCGAACAACCGGGAATCGCCGATGCCGATCCGCAAAATCAAACAAGGGCTCTCCCATCGCCGGCCTGATGCTGACGATGGAAGAACCCTTACTTGCGTTTAAGCTATATAGGCGGACACAATTCGCGCGGATGCTGCGCGAGTTGTTACTGTTCCGTCGCGTCCGTGACGAAAATCTCGCCGTCGTCGAAGAATACTTTCATCTTGAGCGATTCGCTGACGAAACGAATCGGCACGAGCGTGACGTTGTTACGCGTCATGGCCGGTGAATCGAGCAGCACCTTCTCGCCGTTCACGACTGCTTCCTTCTGATCGATGACGAGCTGGATCGTGCTGCTGCCCTTCGCGATCGTAATCCGGTTCGCCTTCTTATCCCAGTCCACCTTCGCGCCGAACGCTTCGCCGATAAAGCGGAGCGGCACCATCGTGCGGCCATCCAGCGAGAATGGGGCGACGTCCAGCTTGACGTTCTTATCGTCTACGGCCGCCTCCGTCTGGTTCAGCTTCAGCGAGATCGTCTTGAACGGGAATACGGTATTGTCCAGGTGAACGGAGTCTTTGTTCCCGAACTCGACCGGCTTGGAGATGACCGTGCCGAATTGCGTCTCCACCTCGATCACGTAGAATTGGCCGTTCTTGATCGAGCCGTTGTTGTTGGCATACAGCGTGAGATCGACCGTACCCCGGAACGTGCCGACCGGCGTCGTCACGTCTTTGTTGAACTCCGGATTGATGATCTTCTCTCCTTGCTTAAGGCCCAGCAGCCAGCCGACGCCGGCCCGGTTCGTGCGCCAAATGCCGGGGGCTTCCTTGCCGTCCTTATCCGTCGCGCGGAGAATGACGGAGAGCACCTTCGTCTTCTGCGCGAACGCCAGCTTCAGCTTGAAGGTGCCGTCCTCTCGCCCGTCTTCGCCGAATTTGGCGATCGAGATCTTATCCTCGGTCAGACCTGCCCCGCTGAATTCGCGGATGATGACCGGCGCATACGACGAAGCCGCATCCGCGAACGGCGTGATGTCCGACTTGACGACGCCCGAGCTCGTCGTAATCTCCACGTAGTAATACTCGCCGTCCTTCATGCTGTTGTTGTCGGAGGCGTAGAGGTCGAACTGGTTGATGCCCTTGAATTGCCCGAGCGATTCCTTGAACGTCGTGTTGAGCGTCTTGCCGTCATGCTCCACGGCGAGCAGGTATTTGCCGACGTCGCTCGGCTCCTTCCACGACGTCCAGATGCCATGTCCGGTATCGACGCCCTTCGCGTCGGCCGTCTTCATGACGATCTGCTTGATTTCCGTCCCTTCGCCCGCATCGATCAGCAGGCTGAGGTGGCCATCTCGCGTCCCGTCCGGTTCGCCCGTCTTGATGAGCGAGATCCGATCCAGCTCCTTATCGAGATACCGGAACTCCTTAACCGCTAGCTGCGATGCGACGATGTCGGCCCCGAAGGCCGCACCGCCCATGACCAAGCTATTGATGGCGATCGCGCCGATCGCGGCGGTTTGGATGGTTTTGCGTAAACGTTTCATGGATAATCCTCCTTAAAATGTGTGGCTCCTCTATCTCATGCAACCCATCCTAGTCGGCTCAATACCCGGCATGCGGCCAAGCCCGGCGATGCTTAAATAAGCATGGCGAAATCGTCGCCATTCGCGGAACGGAAACAACAGCAGGCGCACGGACGCCAGGATCGGACGACGGATGAGAGATAAGCGAAATGGTTGGGGGGTCAATCGATAAGGATGACATGCGGGATAACCGGGGTGCTCGGCCGCTCTTTCGCGGCATCGCGGTAAACGGATGATGACTTGCGGAATTGAAGAAGGTGTCATTGACTAGAACGCATACAGGAAATAAACAGAAAATCAGCATGCAGATGAAGCAAAGGTTTGGAAATGGGCGGTCAAAAGGAAGGCAAATCAATGGGTCTGGGATTTCGCTGCTCGGCAGCGGACGAATCGAGGGTGGTCGGTCAACATGCATCTATCCGAGGAGGGCTGGTAACGATGCCCATGTATACAATAGCGAGTTTGAGCCGCGTTGTAAAGCCCTTTTTTTCAAAATGAATAGAAAAGCACGGCGCCTTCGGCAGATCTCCTCGGGCGCCATCCTCTCGTTTTATTTCGCCATCCAGCCGCAAGCTGTCACATAACCGACGATTCGTCCAGCGGCTTCCGCTACGCTCTCCGCTTCCGTATCCACGGTAACTTCGGGAGACGGCGGCGCTTCGTACGGCGCGCTAACGCCCGTGAAATCGGGAATTTCGCCATCGCGCGCTTTGCGGTAATGCCCCTTGGGATCCCGGCGCTCGCACTCCGCTACCGAGCATTTCACGTAGACTTCGATGAAGGAACCTTCAGCGACGATCGCGCGCGCCATCTCCCTCTCCTCGCGGTAAGGCGAGACGCATGCGACAAGAACGATAAGCCCCGCTTCCTTCATCAGCTTCGCTGTCTCGCCGATCCGCCTCACATTCTCGCGGCGGTCCTCCCGGGTGAATCCGAGGTCTCCGTTCAAGCCATGCCGGAGATTGTCCCCATCCAGCAGGAAGACCTGCACGCCTCTGTCGAACAGGGCGCGTTCCACCGCGCCGGCCAGCGTCGATTTGCCCGAACCCGGCAGTCCCGTGAACCAGACAATGCCTCCACGATGACCGGCGCGCCTGGTGCGCTCCTCCTTGGTGACAGACGATTCATGACGGACGATATGGGATGCGGCAGCCGGTCGTTGGCCTTCACCAACCGATTCAGAAGGCATCGCGGACCTCCTCCTCTCTCTTCCATGCCTGTTCTGCGAACTCTCTATCATTTTATGAGAGAAGCCGATAGACGGAAAGGCTTTCTGTCCTCGAGTTTCGCCGCGAGGGGAACAAGGGCACGGACGAGGCGACCCCTATTAGAATAAAGTAGATTACACGATAGATAAGGAGGAAAGAAGATGTGGAGCGATGATAGGATGCTGCTTCTTTCGTCGCCCAACGGCGGCGGCATGGCCTATTTCGATCAGCGGCATTGGCATGTCATTGATCGGGTATCGACGACGGGAATCGGCATGGACGACGATTTCTTCGTCCGCTCGATCCAGCAAGAAGATCGGGCGGATTTGGTCGTGCAGAACCGGGTTGGCCGGACGAGACGGCTGAGGTTCCCGGAGTTCTCGGACATTCATGACGTCTATGTGAAGAACGGTCTCATCTACGCGGTATCGACCGGCACGAACGAAGTCGTCTGCATCTCGGCGCTTAGCGGCGAGCTCGTATCCACGCGGACATTTCCCGGCGAGTCCGATTCGATGCATCTGAATTGCCTGGACCAATGGAATGAGCGTCTCGTGGTCTCGGCCTTCGGACGTTTCGCCAAGCATCGCGAGTATAAAGACAGCTCCTCCTTGAACGGGATCGTGATCGACGTGCAATCCGGTGACAACGTATGGGGGCAGCTGACTGAACCTCATTCTCCTCGGCAAGCGGGCGCGTACTACTTGATTTGCGACTCTGGAACCGGGCGGCTCCTCGTGTCCGACGGGAAGGAGGTCAGGGCGGAACTCGCCCTCGGAGGCTACCCGCGCGGCATGGCAATCGAAGGCGAGATCGTCGCCGTCGGCATTAGCGGCCATCGCCGGCAGGAGCATGCAGGACTCGGCCGCGTGATGCTCATCGACCTTCGGACGCTGCAACTCTTGAATGAAATACCCGTTCCGTTCCGTGAGATCTACGAGCTGCGGTTCATTCCGGTCTCCCTCGCAACGAAGCTGAAGCCTCTGCGCCGCTGATCGCCCTCGACTTCGCAGCCACCGCAAAAACGCCGTCGCTCCAATATTGCGGAGCGGACGGCGTTTTGTTCTGATTTGCGGCGAGCCGGTTGGCCTTACTGCCTTGACTCGGTAGCCGCTCCTTGCTGCTCCTCCCACTTCTCTCTGCATGCGTTCGTTGCATAGGGCAATATGCGGGCTCGTACCAGCTTATCGATCTCCGTCTCCGGCACCATATTATACGTCGGAAAGAAATACCGCTTATGCTGTACCGTCCGAACCACAAGGTCCGCGAACACCATCCCCGCCGGCCGGTAGGCATGCCAGCCGAACGTAATTTCGTCGATGTCCGCCAATGCGACCTCCGTCCGTCTTCTCCTCAAGATGCCTTCCCGAATTTCAAACAAAGGCCGCCGGCTGCTCAATATGTAGAGCGCCTGAACAAGCGCCCCGCCAAAGAAGACGGTTCCGGTTAACCCAACGACCGCCGCCAGGATGCCTTTCACGATATGAAAATCCCGCGCCAAATAGAGCAGTACGGCGGAGACGGCGAGCATAAAGCCTGCTCCCGCGATGAGACAGCCTGCCTCATATTTGGAGGGGACGACTTCGACCCCGTACTCGGTTTCACGTAAATTGCTCATTCTGGCTGTCCCCCCCCGAATCGGCTTGACGTGCTGCCCAAGCCGTAGTGTCTACTCTACCATTCGTGACGGATCACAGGTTTAGGGGGGTTCGCGATCGACGCGGAACGCAGGAGCAGCCGCCCGCCGCGGTGATCGCAACGCGCTGGCGAACAAGAAAACGGCAAACAAGCCCGGATGGCCGGACCTGCGCGCAGATCCGGCTATCCGGGCTATTCCGCCCATTTGCCTCCTCACCTCTCAGTACCCGAACGATACCTGACCATCTTGGCTAGCCTGCCTCTTGATTCGCCGCCCACTCGTCCGCGATCCGAAGATCTTCTCCAGCCATCCGCAGCTCGTGCGTGCGTCCGCCCTCGTCGCGCAGCTCGAATCGGAATTGATTCTTCTGCTCGTCGTAGCCCTTCGGGACGATCTTCGCCGTCTTCAAATCGAGCGCATCCGCATACTTCCGAATCAAGCGCTCTACGGTCGCTTTCGTCTCGTCGTTCTCTTCGTATAGTCCCAAATGCAGCGGGATGCTCGCCTTATCCTGCTGGAGCAATGCCTGGACGTAGCGCTCGATCTCGCGCACCGCATACGGGTACTGTCCAATAAGCGGGGAATCGTACAGCGGCTCGCGGCGGGCGTCGTCCCGGATGACGTCCATTCCCTGCGATTTGGCGTAGCTGATGTCAAAAGCGAGTTCCCTCGCCTTGCCATCCTTCGTGCCCGTGACCGCATAATGCTCGATATAGCGCTCGTCGTTCTGCTCGCTGGACTCGAAACGCAGCTGAAGCTCCTCCAAACGGTCGAAGTACATTCGGAAGCCTTCCACGACCTTCGCCATATCCGCCTCGGTATATTCGTTCTCCGCGGGCGACATCAGGCTGGACAGCGCCTTCGTATCCTGCTGCTTCAAGGCGTCCAGGAACTTACGGCCATCCTTCGCCGACGCTTGCTCCAGCGATTGCGTGTCGTCTGGTTGTTGTGCGACTTCCGCCGGCTCATCCCCGGCATCGGGCGTCGCAGGTTCGTTCGCGGCCGCATTCTCCTCGGGCTCGGGCGCGTCGTTCTGCGGTTGCCCGGCTTCGGATACAGCCGGATCAGGCTCCGGCTTCGCCGTCTCTTCTTTCCCGCATCCCAATATTACCGCCATCAAGGTTAGCATTATGGCGAGCGTCGCTGTTTGCCCTACTTTTTTCGCGCATGTCATCTTCTCCACTCCCATCGATTCTTTGTCGCCCTATTAGACAACGGAGAATCCGGGAAGGTTCCCTTCTGAATGGAAAAATTGCGCAGGCTACTTCACGGGCAATTCGATCTCCGCTCCCTCGATGTAGCGCTCCTGGGCAGGTTGGCGCCTTTCATATGACCAAATGCGCGGCTTCACGATCACGTTGTCCGGCTTCTCGACGAACGGATCGAAGTCGATATCCAGCTTCGTCGCTCCCGTATTCATGATCCTTCTCCCGTGCCAACCGTTCGGCTCCAGCGGACGGCCATCCTGGTCGAAGAGCACGAAATCCAGCACCTCATTCTCCTTTAGCCGTTCCACCATCTCCCCGTATTGCTCCACGTTCACGACTAGTTTGGTCATGAGAGGCGTCAGCTCCAGCCTTTCGACGGTATAGCGAAGGTTGCCCGCTTCGACGGTTTGATCGAACTCGAGTATGGTGCTCAGCTTATCGTTCCGGGCGACATCGATCTTGAATTCGTAGTTCTCCCAGCCCATGCCTTCCAATCCGATTTTAAGCGTCAGCTCGAATTGATCGGGGAATCGATACGGCAAACCGGTGCGGGAATCGATCTCCGCGTGGCTGAGCTTGATGATCGCGGCGGCGCCGACGCCGGCCTGCCCGCCGTTCCTCATTCCTTGCGTCGAGAAGGAGAACGGACCGGGTTGTCCGTTGACCAGCGCGCCAACCGAGAAATTACGCTTATGGTTCTGATCCTCCGCCTGCTGATGCAGGATGAAAGAGATGTTCGAGCCGGTATAGACCAATTTGGAGATCGACACGGTCACCCCGTTCTTCGTGACGCTCTGATTGATATCGGTCGTCAAGCCCGCTTCATCCGCCGTCTTCAGGCCCATATTGTTCGTCAGCTCGAACAAATTCTCGATAATGGGAATCTCCCTTAGTTTGGAAGCCATCGCGGGCGAGACGAACACCGAGACGAGCATGGCGGCCCCGAGCATGACGGAAGCGGAGACTGCGCCTAGCGCGTAAATCCGTCTTCTGCGGCGGGTGCGATCGAGCTTCGGGAGCATGCGAAACGCTTCATTCATCTTCGCGTCCACGATCGACGGAATTGGCTCCGCCTGCGCGCGCCGTAGTTCTTTTAACCGCGACTCAAGATCGGGATGGTTCATGCTCTACGCCCCCTTCGCCGATATCCAAGGTGTGAAGCAGCTTTTTGCGCGCCCGATGAAGCCTCGTTTTCACGGCGCCTTCCGAGAGTTCCAGCAGCTCGCCGATCCTGCCGACCGGCATGTCCTGAAAATAAAACAAAATAATGACGATCCGAAGCTGCGGCTCCAACCGGTCCACCGCCTCGCGCAGATCGATATCGCCATACGCCGGATCGACGGCCGCAGCCGCGCCAATGGCTTCGGAATGCAGCGGCTTGCATGGGGGCCGCTTGCCCAGCATCCGGTTGCATTCATGAATAAGAATCCGGATCACCCACGTCTGGAAAAACGCCTCGTGCTTCAATTTTCGCAGCGACTTGTAGGTTCTAAGAATCGTCTCTTGAATCGCATCGGCGCTGTCCTCTTCGGACCGCAGGATGGCATAGGCTATGCTGTTTAACTGCGTCTTCATGTCCGTGATCAGCCCGATGAACGCCTCATGGTTCCCTTCTTTGGCCAGCTGCACCTGCTTCTGCATCTCCACTACGGTTACTCCTTTGCCTGGTCTTGATAACCATTAGACCCTGCGTTTCCACAATAGGTTACAGCGTTAGTCAAAAATGACGCCAACAAAAAAAAGCAACGTCAGCCCGTCACAGGCTGCCGTTGCCCCCCATTATCCCGCCGCATCCTTGCTCATGCCAGCCAGCCGATGAATTTGAATCAAGGCGTTCACGCCTTATTCACGATTTGTCCTTCAACGCTGTGATTGTAATCACCTCTTCCTCCCAGGTCGAACGTTATGATGAGAATAAATCTCAGTAAGGAAGGTGACCCCGGATATGACCACGCAAGAGAATGCACGCACGGAGGAATCCGCCTACGAGGCCGCGAATGGACTGCCGATCGCGCTTAAGGAGCCGCTCCAACAGCTGTTCGTGGAACATGGTCCTCTGCGACAAGAGATGGAAGCCATCTACGAGCTCGCCCATGGCATCGAAGACGCCCCCATCCGCCAAGCAGCGGCCCGGCTCGCCGAACTCATTGAACGTGTGGAACAATTCAACGCGAAGCTGCACCGCCATTCGAACAAGGAAGAAGAGCTGCTATTCCCGCTGATGGCCCGCTACATCGGACGGGATAGCGGACCGATCGCCGTCATGGAATACGAGCACGACCAGGCCAAGCGATGCTTACATCTCTTCTTGCAGCGGCGCGGCGACGGTTCGCAGCTAACGGAACGGACAACGATCGCGGAGATGGGACGTCTCGCCGCCGACGCGGTCGTCATCTTAATGGAGCACTTCTGCAAGGAAGAGCATGCCCTCTTCCCGATGGCGAATACGATGCTGTCCGCGCAGGAGCTGGATTGGCTGGAGAAGGAATTCGAACGAATCGATACACAAGGGGGAAACCACGTATGACGCAAACGATTCAACGCAACCAGATGGTGGGAGATATTGTCTCCGTTTATTCGCAAGCCAGCAACGTATTCAAAACGTATGGCATCGATTTCTGCTGCGGAGGACAGGTCACGGTAGCGGAGGCGGCGGTCAAGCGAAAACTCGACGAAGAGGAGCTGTTGGCCCGACTCAATCAGGCATGCACCGAACCGCGACCTTCCTGGCCGCTGGACTGGCAGCAGGATGACCGCAAGCTGACCAAATTAATGGCGCATATTACGCGGAATCACCATGATTTCCTTCGCGAAGAGCTTCCGGTGCTGCGCGACTTCGTAAATAAAGTGGCCCGCGTGCATGGGGACGACCATCCGGAGCTGCTCACGCTTCAGCGTCTCTATCACCAGCTGGCCGAGGAGCTGCTCGCGCATCTCGACAAAGAAGAACAGCTGCTCTTCCCCGCGATCCGCAATGCGGAAACAGAAGGCTCCGAGTCCGCGCTGACGGTGGCGCGCGAGCTGCTCGATACGCTGGAGCTCGAGCACGACGGCGCGGGAGATCTGCTCCGCCGCATGCGCGAAGTTACGCGAGACTATGAGCTTCCGCCGAGCGCGTGCCGCACGTACAGCCTCGCGTTCCGTAAACTCGAAGAACTCGAAGAAGACATGTTCACGCATATTCATTTGGAGAATAACTTGCTGTTCCCGCAAATCCGATAAGCCGGAAAAAGCCGATCGCGCGCCGATCGGCTTTTTGACGTTTATTCGATCGTTTTCAAGGCTTCGATCATGCGAATTCCCGAAACCTTTCGCCGCAGCAGCAAGCCGGAGAGAAACGTGAGCAGGCATGAAAGCGCGACGGCTGCCAAGATCGCCGGCATGTTCAATTGATCGGGTATTTGCTGATGCGTACTCGATAACGCTTCGATAATGAACGCGAATACGTAGCCGCTAATCGGCAGCGCCGCAAGGACCGATAGGACGGTTATCCAGCTATTCTCGACAAAGACGAGGCGGTTGATCTGGCTCCGCCCATAGCCCAATACTTTAAGCGTAGCCAGCTCCCGCTGCCGTTCATAGATATTGATGGACGATATCGTATAGATGGCGCCGAAGGAGAGGATGGCCGCGCACACGATGAACATGACAAAAACAAAGCTGTTTTGCCGCACGATATATTGCGCGGACTTCTGCAGATCCTGCTGGTCCGTAATGGCCTCTACGCGCGAATCCTGTTCGAAGAACGTACGGATTACCGGCACATCCGCGGCTTGATCCGCTTCGATTAACAGCGAGGTCGGGCTGTATGCGAGGCCCAATTGCGCTAGATAAGCCGGCGTGCAATAGAAAGACGGATCCGAATATTGCGCCGAGATGCTCGCCACCTTCATCTCCACGGACACCGGCTTGCTCTGCTCGGGCGTCGTCACGAGAAGCTGCACGGTATCCCCTACCGCGATTCCGTATTGGTCGGCATAAGATTGGGGAACCAGCACGCCGTTGTCGTCTAATTGGATGCTATGCTCGTTCGCGTCTACAAATAGAAGGAGCTTATTCTCGCTCTCCGTCACCGTTAACGTCGCCGGTTCCTTCGCATCCGCTTGCCTGAATTCTGCCGGCCACTCCGCTAAATAATAGCTGCTGGCAATGCCAGTTTCGGGCAATTGGGGCGATTGAGGCGCGGCGCCTATGGCATAATCGATTTTCAAATCATACTGGTTCGCTTCTTCGATCTGATCCGCGACTTGGAGCAAGGCGGTCTGCGTCCCGAATGCCGTAATTAACAACACCGTGCTCATGACCACGCCAGCCGCGCTCGCCAACGCTTTGCGCTTACGAAGCAGCACGTTTCGGAGGATGAGCTTGTAACGGTACGGCAGACGGCTCCATAGTCCCGGAACGCGCTCGATAAGAAGCTTCTTCATCGATTTCGGGGGCTTCGTCCGCATCGCCTGAGCCGCTCGTTCCCGTAAGATGGATTTTGCGCTAAGATAACAAGCCAACATGCCAAACGCGCTTGAGACAAGGACGGGAGGTGCGATCGATAATGGCGATAGCGCGAATTCGATCCCCGGCAGCGAATAGGCTCTCGCGCTGGACGCTGTGACGAACGGGACGAATACGGCCGCGGCGATCGCCCAGCCGATGATCGAGCCGATAATCCCGACAAGCACCGGATACCCCATGTAATGCAACAGAATCGTTCGATCTCTAACCCCCAGCGCTTTCATGATGCCGACTTGCTTGCGCTCGGCATCCAGCATCCGCGACATGGCCAGGAATAGAATAAGCGCTTCGATGAGGAAGAGCACGATAGGGATCACCCGGCTCATCAATTGGTTATTATGAATCGTCTCCTGAATTTTCGCATAGCTGAAGCTCCTCTCCTTCGGCACCTGGGCTGCTATTGGGAGCCGAAGCTGCTCGGAGGCGGCTTCAATGGACTCGCTTAATCGGTCGATCTCGTAGCCGTCCTGAGCATCGATGAGGATCTCATTGTAGGCGAAGCCGCCCGATACTTCAGGAATGGACGCTTCCACCATATAAGCTACGCCGTAGGCTTTATGGTCTTGGATCTCGTTCTTCTTGGCATGTTCGGCATTCTCGCCCAGACCGCTGATCGTAAAGGCAAACTCGCTCTCCTTCGCGCGCACCTGGATCTGGTCGCCGACTCGATACTGGTGCTCTTGTGCATAATGGGCATCCAGCAGGATCTCGCCTTTCTTGGTCGGAAGACTGCCCGATAAGACCGCCGGCGTATTGATTGTATTGTTGGCTGGGATCGAGTGGATTTTCAGCGTGGCCTTACCGTCTTCGAACGTTTGCGCGGCATCGAAGGTATATCGCCCCTCTGCACGATGGATTCCTTCGATGGCACGCAGCTTAGCGACCTCGCGTTCCGTAATTCGGTCGTAGTACACATGGAGGTCGCTTAGATTATGTTTCTTGAAATAAGCCGTCGCGTAGGCGTGCAGATTGCTGCTGTAGGTCACCAGCCCCGCGTAGAAGAAGGCGCCGACCGCAACGACGAGCACAAAGGCGAGGAATGAACCGGGCGATTGCTTCACGTCTCTGATTAACTTCCGAGCGAGCAGCGCCAGCATCACCATTCGATCCTTTCGACGCTTTGCTTATTCGGATTGATCGCGACGCTTTCGATTCGGCCGCTCTTCACCTTGATGATTTTGTCCGCCATCGGCGCGATCGCGGTATTGTGCGTCACCAGCACGACGGAGGTTTTCGTCTCCCGGTTCAAATCCTCGAGCAGCTTCAAGACGGACTTCCCCGTCACGTAGTCGAGCGCGCCGGTGGGTTCGTCGCAGAGCAATAGCAGCGGATTTTTGGCCACCGCCCGCGCGATCGCGACGCGTTGTTGTTCGCCGCCGGACAACTGGGACGGAAAGTTGCGGATTCGATCCTGCAGTCCGACTTTACGCAAGATGTCCTTCGCATCCAGATGGTTCTTGCTGACTTCGGCGGCGAACTCCACATTCTCGAGCGCGTTCAAGTTCGGAATCAAGTTATAAAATTGAAAAACGAAGCCGATCTTCTCGCCGCGATAGGCGGTTAGCTGCTTCTCGTTCCAGCTGGCGATGTCCTGATTGCCCACGAACACCTGACCCGAAGTTACCGTGTCCATGCCGCCGAGGATGTTTAGAATCGTGCTTTTGCCAGCGCCGCTCGCGCCCAGCATGACGACGAACTCCCCTTCCGCGATCGCAAAATCGACGCCGCTCAGCGCTTTGATCCGTACCTCGCCGATCGTGTATTCTTTCGTCACGCCCTTGAATTCAATTAACGGGTTCACCGATCTCATCTCCTCGTCTCTATTCATCGTCGTTCGCACGATCCCGTTCGGCCACGGATCGCCAATTCCAGCAATTGTCAATCCGATTATAAAAAACCGAAAGTCGCGCAGCAACCAACCTCCGTCCCCGCTGCGGCTGGACTTAAGTCGGGCAGCTCGGAGGAACCGCGGTCCGAGGCAAGTCGGTCTAGGAGCGGAGACAACGAGACGCATGGATGAACACGGATAGACGACAACGAATAGATCACAATGAATAGACGACAACGTATAAACGACAATGAAAAGACGACACAAATAGACCGCGTTCACTTAAACGCGGCCTTTAACATGCTTATGTCGCCCACACCGGAAACGTCCTGCGCCTTAATGAGCCGCCGCCGGTCTCTCCTTCGCCTTATCCGACTCCCCGGCGTTGCGGTTGGCGGCCTCCCGGTCGAGCTGCATCTCTTCGACCGACTTGACCGCGAGGCGCGCGGCCCCTCGGTAATCCTTGCGCGTCGGCAGCAGCGGCTGGGTCGCCAGCCGGTGCTTCGCCGCCGCGATCGCATCCGTGTACTGCGGCAGCCACTGCTCCTGCGCGACGAGCATCTCGTCGACCATCTGCCAGATCTCCTTCGGGTTGCAGACCGCGCCGACGAGCGGGTCCATCATCATCGCTTGGCGCAGCAGCCGGTCGTCGCCGTGAATGGCGGCCTCTACGGCGAGCCGCTGCACCGAGATGCTGGCATTGCAGACGGCCGCGCAGCCAAGCGGAAGCGCTCCGACCTGCGGAATATTAATGCCATTGCGGTCGACATAGCCCGGCGCTTCAATGATGGCGTCGTCCGGCAGATTGCTGATGATCCCGTTGTTCACGACGTTGAAGTGGCCGCGATAGACGCGTCCCGTCTCCAGGCCTTCGATAATATAAGAGCCGTGCTCTTCTCCGCGATGCTCCGCCGCGTAGACGAACGGCGCCTCCTTCATCCAGTTCGGGAAATCCGTCTCGAACCAGCTGCGTCCTTCCGTACAGACCCGGAGATAGCCGCCCGTCTCGCCGTTAATCCAGCTGCCGAGGTCGATCCAATCGTTGATCTCCTCCGGACGCTTGCGGTACCATGCGACGTATTCGCTCAAGTGGCCGTTCGATTCCGTCGAGTAGTAGCCGAAGCGGCGCAGCATGTCGATGCGCACCTTCTCCGTCTGGCTGTATTCGGGGTGACGCTCGAACGCCTCGAGCAGCTTGCCCGTCATATCCTCGCCCTTATGCTTTACCTGCACGTACCAGGTCTGGTGGTTGATGCCGGCGCAGACGATATCGACCTCGGCCTTAGCCAGACCGAGCGCTTTCGCGATTTGATGATGCCCGCCCTGAACTCCATGGCACAAGCCGATCGTGCGGACGCCGCCGTACGTATTGCATGCCCACGTGAGCATGGCCATCGGATTGGCATAGTTCAGCAGCAGCGCATTGGGCTCCGCCACTTCGCGGATATCGCGGCAAATATTCATCATTTCGGCAATACCGCGCTGGCCGTACATAATGCCGCCTGCACACAGCGTATCGCCGACGCACTGGTCGATGCCATACTGGAGCGGAATATCCACATCCGTCTTGAACGCTTCCAAGCCGCCGATCCGCACCACGCAGAACACATAGCGGGCATCGCGCAGCGCCGTACGGCGATCTAGCGATGGCGCAATCTGAATCGAGAGCCCATTCTCGTCGATGTCCCGCTGGCAAAGCTGCGTCACCATCTCCAGATTGTGCGCATTAATGTCGGTAAATGCAACTTCGATATCCCGAAATTCCGGAACCGCCAGCAAATCGCGCAGCAGCCCCCTTGTGAATCCGATACTGCCTGCTCCAATAAACGCTACCTTGAACGACATCAAAAACGCCTCCTCATCCTTATTTCGCCTGCAATAGGACTGATAGCCCCATTGTAGCAGAGCGGCGAGGAATACGTTTTCACTATTGAAACGAATTCACCTGACACATGTCAACTATTGCAACCTCTATTTCTTATCCCAACCGACCAGCTCCACCGATTTGCGATAAGCGGCAGGCGTCTGACCGATCGTCCGCTTGAACAATTCGTTGAAATACTGCCTGCTGTTGATGCCCACGTAGTCCGCGATGTCCGCGATCGGGATCGAGGTTCGGCCAAGCAGCATTTTGGCTTTGTCCATGCGGACTTGAATGATGTAGCTCGCCATGCTGATGCCCATTTGCTTGCGGAAGATGCGCTGCAAATAGACGGGATGCAGCTTGACATGCGCGGCCACGTCCTTCGCCTGGCATTCGCAATCGTAATGCTGCAGGATATACTGCACGGCTTGACGGACGTACCGGTCGGTCTGCGGGGCAAGGCCGGACCGTTGGTGCTCGGCGTACAGCCGCGCGATCTGCAGCAGCAGCTGGCCGATCATGAGATGGCTGAGGACGGCTCGCTCCTCGCTCCGGCCGTCCAGCTCCAGGACGAGGCTCTTCAATGTGATCTGCACGTCGCTCGGATCGGAGAGCACGAACCAAGGCTTCCGCTCGGCGAGCAGCGTTCGGAGCGCGGGCGACGCATCGGTCAGCTGGCGCATCGAAGGCGCAGCCGCGCCGGCGGCAGCGAAGGTGAACTCCACGTTCAGCATGCGGCACGGCTCCCCGGGGTACACGACAAGCCGGTGCGGCACCCAGGAATCCAGGACAATGAAATCCCCGCCGCCAAGCTCCACCGCCTGCTCGTCCGTCTCGACGACGCAGCGGCCGGAGATGACATACATAATTTCCACTTGCGGATGCGCATGCACGTTCATATGGAAATCGACCCATTGCCGATAGTAATAAGCATCGATCTGCGGCCGATAGTCGCCCTGCCGCCATTTCTCGTCAAAGAGGCTGAATGATTCCAACCGCCTCCACTCCTTCCGTATGCCGTGCTAGATGAGAACGAAAATCGCCGCATAGGGCCGTAATCGATTTGGCATATTATCAATAATCTTCTAACAAAGGAGTGGTCATATGTCAAGCAACAGAAGCAACAGCAACAGTCTGGTGGTACCGCAAGCGAAAAGCGCGCTGGAACAAATGAAATACGAGGTCGCTCATGAGCTCGGCATTCAAATTCCTGCGGACGGTTACTACGGGAATATGGCAACGCGCGATGCAGGCTCCTTGGGCGGTTACATTACCCGTCGTCTGGTGCAAATCGCGGAGCAGCAGCTCGGCGGTCGTTTCTAATTCTCGGCTTCCATGCGAAAAGGCTGATTCGGGCAAATGCCTGAATCAGCCTTTTTGGGTTTGGCGCGAAAGAATGCGCGGCTTAGCAAGCGGTCGGCATGGTTAAAAAACCAACAAAGCCGCCTAATTCAATCGAATGACGTTGGAGCTGATCAACAGATATAGAACCGCTCCCGCCACAACAAGAAGAACGCCTGCGCCAATGCTGCCATAGAGCAGCCATTTATCGGATTTGCTCATTTCGCTTTTCACCAGGGAGCCTCCTAATGCCTGTCATACGCGTTGTGATGGAACTGATAGGTTACCCATACATTACCATATAATGGTATGATTAGTCATGACGATGGGTAATCGTATGCCCTTCAATCTAACTGTACCGTCTCGGAGGTGACACGCTTGGCAAAAATGAAACCCCGATGGCTGGCGACTGTGGCTGTATGCGTACTAGCCCTCGTCATTGTTACTACGTTGCTCGTCCGGGAACATGATCGCAGCAACCAATACGAGCGGCACCTCTCAACAAAACTCCGCAACGATCAAAGCGCCTTGATCGCCGCGATCTATGCCTTGCGCGACGATGTCGGCACGCTTCTCGGCAGCGAAACGCCCGACGCAGATATAAAAGCGCGGCTAACCGATAACATCTATGCGGTTGTTCGCATTGCCCAGGATATGGATGGGATGGCCGTCGATTTCGATCTTGTCAGTCGAGATCGGTTAGCGAACTCGACGTCCTCCGCGGCGGCTCGAGCGGCGGTCACGTTAGATCGAATCGACGCGGAAGCGATACAGGCCCGCGAGCGCGACAAACTCCGCGTCATTAAGGACATGCTGACGGAATGGACGGGCGTCATCGAGCGCGTCTATCCCGGCTACGCGCCTGGAGATCCGGAACGCATGGCCAAGGCGCTGCATGATCGTATCGGCGATCCGGCGTATTTCATCCGCGATGAAGCCTGGCAAGAGCTGATCCTCGGACTCGAGCAGGCGTCCAAAGCTTATCACACAAGACTGCCCTAACCAAGGCGAAGCGGCTATCGCCGACTCTTGCGGTACATTGTTGTATCTCCAAGTAGACGGCATTCTCGCCGAAAGACAGAAAAAGCCGCAGTCGCCTGCGGCTCTCTCCAAGTGAAGAATCGTCGATCGTTCGCCTTACTTCCCGTACTTCGCCGTCCGCGCGTCTTGAATGACGCCCTTCCAGTTCAGGCCGAAGGCGAAGTCGTAAGCATTGCCTTCGCTGTCCACGTGAACCTCCATGTCGTGCGGCACATCTTCAAATTGCTTCTCCACCGTCTCCATATCCTTCGGCATCTGCATCGGCAGCAGTCCGGAAGGCTCCGCTTGACCGGACATAATGTCCATCAGCGCCTGATCCTGCACGCCGAAGTTCACGAGGATCGCGTCGGCCGCGCCTTCGAATTCCTTCATGACAAGCGGGTTGTCGGTGAGCACCGAGACGATAACCGGCTTGCCGTTCATCGCCTTTTGCGTGTCCAGCACATTCTCCAGATCTTTGATGTTACTCGCCGTGACGGATTTGCCTTTATACGAGCGGTTCGTGAACTTCTCCAGCGGATCGCCGCCGGCAAGACTTGTCTCGCGCGCCTGGTCGGCTTTGTAGGTGCTGTATTGCAAGCTGATCGGCACATACCCGTTCCCGCCTGCGGCCAGATCCGCCTTGCTATAGCCCACGCCGGTATCGGGATTCGTGATAAAGACGAGGCCGTAATCCGCTTCCGCCGGGTTATCCGTCACGTTGAAATATTTCTTCACCACGTCGAGGTTCACCGGATCCGCCGTCTTGGCCGGCGTCACGTTGTTGAACCAGCCGACGGTCTCCGGATAAAACTTCTTCGGAATGTAGACCGTCGCTTTGGCTTTGAGCGGCAGCACGTTATCCTTGTTCTTCAGCATGACGACCGATTTCAGCTGCGCCTCGTACCCGGCGGTCATATAGTCGGGGTTGCCGACGACTTCCACCGTGTTGTCTACATTCACATAGGCATTCTCGAACAAGCCGGTGCGGAAAATGTTTTTCAGCAGACGCACGGCCGACTGCTCGAAACGCTGGCGCATGAACGCCTCGCCGTGCTCCTTCACGCCAATCGCATAAGCTTCGATGATCGGCCCCGCCTCGTTGTTGCCGCCGAACTGATCTACGCCGGCCATGATCACCTTGTAGTGGCGCTCGGCTTCCGACAGCTGCTCTACCCCGAATGGCCGTCCCGAGAACGTATCCGGCGTCGGCCCGGAATCTTTCGTAATGCCCCAGTCGGTCGTCACGACGCCGTCATAGCCGTATTTGGTCCGCAGCAGATCCGTGATTAAATATTCGTTGTACGAATTGCCGACGTTCTCCCCGTTCACCGTATCCTGGTTGTACGAGACCGTATAGTACGGCATGACCGCGGACGCCATGCCCGTTTTGCCTTCGAGCTTGAAGGCGCCGTTGACGAAAGGCAGCAGATGCTCGGCGAAGTTGTTGCCCGGATAGACGGCATATTTGCCGTATGCGAAGTGCGCGTCGCGTCCGCCCTCGCCGGAACCGCCGCCTGGCCAATGCTTGACCATCGCGTTCACGCTGCCGTAGCCCCAGCCGCCGGCGATCTCCTCGCTGTCCGTCGAGGTTTGGAACCCATCCACATAGGCGCGGGCCATATCGGTCGCCAGCAGCGAGTCTTCGCCGAAGGTGCCATTGAATCGGCTCCAGCGTGGATCGGTCGCCATATCGATCTGCGGCGACAAGGCCGTGGTGATGCCGAGCGCACGGTATTCCTTGGCCGCGATCTCGCCGAATCGCTGCGTCAGTTCAGGGTCGAACGTCGCGGCAAGACCGAGCGTTTCGGGCCACATGGAAATTTTGCCGCCCGCCCCTGCGTTATATTCGGTGCTCGGTACCGTCGTATGACGCGGGTCGGAGCTGTTGTTGGCAGGAATACCCAAGCCTTCGCCTTCGACGAGCGCCTGCACGTTGTTGTTCCAGCGCGCCGCCACTTCGGGGCTCTCGACCGTGGTGATCAGCACGTGCCTCAGGTTGTCTTGAATGAGGAACTTCTTCTGATCGTCTGTCAAATCCGAGGATGCCGCACCGCTCTCGGCCCTCGTCTTGCCGCTGTATTTGGCGGTCGCACCGCCCGGAATGGATTGATGAGCGCTATACAGCATCAGCCCCGCGATTTGCTCCACCGTCATCTGGGAGGCGAGATTGGCGGCGCGCTGGTCCGCGGCCAAGCGCCAATCCTCATACCTGTCCAATTTTCCGTTCTGGTTCAAATCCTTGAACGCATGGCCGTCCGCCTGGATGACGCCGACGCCGGAAGCGGAGGAATAGCCTAACGTCGCGCCGCCTTTATTGATCACGCGATGGATGCCGCTGCCATCCGCTGCGGTCTCCAGCCACTTGGCGCCGTACCCGGCGACGAGCTTGTCGAGGAGCGCGAGGACCTCGGCGCGCGTCAGTGTATGGTTCGCGTTCGCCGCGGCAAGCGTCGGTATGCCATTCATGCTCGCCGTTACGTCCGACGTCGTGATGCCGAACGCCTTGGCCAGCATCGCGACCGCGGATTGCTTATTCAGCCCTTCCTTCGGTTTCGCGCCTTGACCAGCATCCTCGATATACCCCGCTTCCTTCGCCTTCAGCATGTCGTTCGCATACCAGGCTCCAGTCGGCACGTCCGCGAAGTTGGCGCTCGCTTTCTTCTCGAAGCCGAGCACACGATTCATTACCGCCGCGAACTCTGCGCGGCTCATTGGCTTATCCGGCCCGAATGTGCCGTCCGACAAGCCCGCGATGACCCCTCGGGCCATCCACGTCTCCACGCTGGACGAAGCCCAGTGCCCGCTCACGTCCTTGAAGTTCCGCGCGCCCTCCCCGAAGACGGTCGGACTGAGCGACGATAGCGCCAGTCCCAAGGACAGCGTGATGCCAGTCATGCGACGAATATTGGATTTCATAGGTGGTGCCTCCCTCGTGATCAGCTCTTATGTATACGCTTTCAGTATAAGAGCGGCACCACCGTCTCAACTATGACATTCCGGACCTGTTTTTGTTGCGATTCCGACTTCCTGCCAACGAGGAAACGCTTTCCATTCCTATTGAAATCGGGATCCGATACAATGAGTGAAAGCGTTCATAAGGTGGTTCGCAAGCATGCTTAAAATAAACAAACGGATGTTTCGCTCGCTGCGAGTTCAGCTCGTCGCCGGAGTTCTGCTCGTCACGCTGCCCCTCATCGCGCTGTTGATCGCGAGCAACCATTATTCGATCCAGGTCGTCCGTGGACAGATCGCGCAATCGAGCCAGAATACGGTCTCGCTTTATATGAATCAGATCGACAACAGCTTGGAGGAAACGGGCAACTACCTCTACACATTGGCCGCTCAAGAGACGAGCCTCATGAATCTGAAGCTGTGGGAAGGGAATTATCATCAGGCTTACAATCAAGCGAAGATCGAGATGTACAATAAAATCTCGGAAGAAATCGCGACCCAAAAGCAAGTGGATACGTTATTCATCTATTCGTCGGCCAATGACGACCTCATTCAAACGACGACGGGACGATCAACGTTCGAGGAACGCCGGCAAGTTACCGAGGAAGTCAAGCGGCTGCTCCGAGACCAGCTCGCCCCCGGAAGCGCGGCTAACGACAACTGGTCGGTGCTGAACGCCGGCGGCCATCATTACCTCTGCCTTATCGTGCGGACAGGCAATGTGTACGTCGGCGCGCTGGTGCACACCGACAGCTTGCGGTTCCCGTTCCATCTGGTCGATCTCGGGGCGGACGGAAGGGTCGTCTTAACGGATTCGCGCGACCAGCCGCTGTCCGACTCGGATTTCTTCGCCGCGGATCCGGCGCTGCAGCTCGCTTACGACAAGACCGGCTACCATTTGACCGGCGCGGAAGACCGCTATCTATTGGTCGGCGCGCCGTCCGCCCAAGGGAGCTTTCACGTTGTCGCCTTAATTCCGAACGAAGCGATATTGGAGAAGCTGCCCTTCTTGCAGCGAATATTCTCCGGCATCTCAGTCGGCGCGATTGTGCTGGTCCTCCTCTTGCTCACTTTCATGCGGAAGGTCATACTGGCGCCGGTCAAAAATCTCGTGCTGGCGATGCGCAAATTATCCGGCGGCCAGCTGGATGCGAGACTGGCAGAGCGTTCCGCTTCGTACGAGATGGAGCTGATGAACAGGACGTACAACAACATGGTCGGTCAAATTCAGGAGCTCAAGATCAGCGTCTATGAGGAGCAGTTGAATGTTCAGCGGGCGGAGCTTAAGCAGCTGCAGCTCCAGGTCAATCCGCATTTTTTCTTGAATGCCTTGAACATTATTTACAATCTGGCCAGCGTGAAGGAGTTCGCGCTCATCAAGGAAATGTCGCTCTGCCTGGTCAAATATTTCCGCTACACGTTCCGCAGCGCCATGGCGTTCGTGGAGCTGCAGGAAGAGATCGCCCACATCCGCAACTACTTGAATATTCAGGCACTCCGCTATCCGGATCAGCTCACGTACCGGATCGACGTCGACGAATCGTGCGCACGACAGCCGATTCCGCTGCTCATGATACAACCCTTCGTCGAAAACGCGGTTAAACATGCCTTCGTCATGGACAAGCCGCTCGATATCGCCATCGAGGTACGCGCGGAAGCCGAAGCCATGCTGAACATCGTCATTCAAGATAACGGCAAAGGGTTCCATCCCGACCTGCTCGCCAAACTCCAGTCGGGGCAGTCGCTGAGCAACGAACAAGGCGAGCATATCGGCATCTGGAACGTGCAGCATCGATTGAAGCTTATGTTCCAGGATCAGAGATCGGGCATCCGGTTCTCCAACAATACGAGCTGCGGGGCGCGCATCGAGCTATGGCTGCCCCAGGCCGAAGCGTAACAAAGGAGCATGTAAAGATGGTTCAATTACTCATTGTCGATGATGAAATCCATGCGGTACGCGGTCTCGAAGCGGATGTGAATTGGGAGAGGCTCGAAGTCTCTTCGGTTCACAAAGCCTATAATGCCCGGCAGGCGCAGGAGGTGCTGAGCAGCCATCCGATCGACATCGTCATCTGCGATATCGAGATGCCCGAGGTGAGCGGCCTGCAGTTGATGGCTTGGGTCAAGACGCATTACCCGGCGGTCGAGTCGATCTTCCTGACCTGCCATTCGGAGTTTACATACGCCAAGGAAGCGATCCATCTCGGGAGCGTGGAATACTTGCTCAAGCCTGCACCGGTCGACGAGCTGGAGCGCGCGATCGGCAAGGCGGCCGAAAGCGTCCGGCGCAGCCGGCAACAGCTCGAATTTCAAGCGACGTATGAAAAGTATGCCGAGCTGTGGTCCAGCCATCAGCCCCTGCTTATTGAACGCTTCTGGTCGGACCTGCTCCACCAGCGAATCCCTTCGAATGCCGACGCCATACGCAAGGCAGCCCTGCAGTTGGGCCTGCCCTTCGCGCAGGACGATCTCTTCCTGCCCGTCTACATCCAGGTGGATCGATGGCATCGGGAGTGGTCTTCCCGGGAAGCGAGCATTATGGAATACGCGCTGCAGAACGCTGCGGGCGAGATGATCGCGGGCGATGGCCGGCATGGACATACCGCGCGGCTTCATCAAGGGAGCTTCGTCGCAGTGCTTCGCCTTCCCGCTTCCACCGAGCCAGACCCCGACCGCTTGGCGGAAGCATGCAGGACCTATATCGCCTCCTGCGCCCGATACTTCTATTGCGACTTGTCCTGTTACATCGGAAGACCTGCCGCCTTGGAAGCCGCGACGGATGTGCTGCAGGCCTTGCTCGATTGCGCGAACAACCATGTGGCGCTGCACAAGCAGGTTATTTTCCTGGATCAGCTCAAGCCGCCCGCTTCTTCTCCCGCGCTGCCCGAGATGACAAGACTGCGGGAGCTGCTGGAAGCCGGCCAGAAAGACTTGCTGCACGCCGAGCTTCGCCGATACTTGGCCGCGATGCGGACCCTATCCGTGCCGGTAAGCTTTCTGCATCAATTCTTGCACGATTTCCTGCAGACGGTTTACTATACGCTGCAGCTGAACGGCTTGCAAGCACACCTCATATTCGCCGATCCCGCGTATGCGAAATTCGCCGCATCCGCCACGCGCTCGCTCTATCATTTGGAGGAATGGGCCGATGAGGTCATTCGCCGCGCATTCGAGCATATGCAGGCGGCCGAGGAAGCGCCGACGGTCGTGGACCGGGCGAAGCAGTTCATCGCGGACCATCTGGATCAGAATCTGACTCGGGAGCTGATCGCGAATCACGTCTATCTGAATCCCGACTATCTTGCCCGCCTATTCAAGCGCGAGACAGGCCTGTCGATCACGGATTACTTGACGGAAGCGCGCATCCAGCTTGCCCAGAAGCTGCTCGTGCAGACCGAGCTGCCCGTCAGCACCATCGCCGAGCGGTCCGGAATCCCGAACTTCTCGTATTTCTCGAAGCAGTTCAAGCGCAATACGCAGATGAGTCCGCTTGAATACCGTCAGCTCAGACGTAACGGTTATCGAAAGGAGTGATTCCACTTGAATGTCTCAATGAAGCGGGCGTTGAAGGCCGCCCTGCTGACGGGTATAGCCGTCATCTCGCTGGCCGGATGCTTGAACGTAAGCTCCTCTTCTTCGCCGACAAAGGAAGCGCCTAGTCCGGACGCCGCCATGATTCCGGAACTATCGTTCGTCTTCAGCCAAATGCAGCGCAGCGCTGATCTCCTGGACATCCAAGAGCAGATGAACCGGATTCTGGTCGATAAGATCGGCGCCAAAATCAAGCTCGTTCCCATTCCGTCCGACGATTACAGCCAGCAGCTGAACCTGATGATGCTGAAGAAGGAACCGCTGGATCTGTTCGTCTCGATTAATTCCCGGGAATTCAAGAATATGATCATTAACGAACATATTCGCCCCCTGCGCGAATTGGTCGAGCGGTACGGACCAGATATTAAGCGATTGATCGGGGATTCGATGCTGGACAGCCTGACGATCGGCTCCGATCTGTACGCGATTCCGAGCATGCGGGACTGGGCCTCGAGCCACGGCATCATGATCCGGAAGGATTTGGCGGAGAAATACGGCATCGCCCCCGCTTCCATTCGAACGTTAGACGATGTAGAGCGGATGCTTGCGATCATTAAAGCCCATGAACCTGATATGACGGCGATCGCCTCGTTCAACACCGCGTCCATCTACACGGGCTTGAGCAACGGCCTCTATGATGCGATGGAGGATCGATTAGGCGTCCTGCCGGATTTCGACCATGATTTGCAATTGGTGAATCTGTATGAGACCGAGCAGTATGCGGAAGATCTTCGGCGGATTCGCCGCTGGTATTTGAACGGGTATATCGGGGAAGACGCCGCCGTCAGCGAGGATACCGGGAGAGAGCTGGTGCGCGCGGGAGCCGCCTTCGCGTACTTCTCCTCGCTGAAGCCCGGCGTTGAAGAGCAGGAATCCCGGCTCACCGGCAGACCGATGGTCGCGGTGCCCTTGACCGAGGCCACGATGACGACGAGCACGATCAAGGTATTCGGCATGAGCATGGCGGCGCGTACGCCGCATCCGAAGAAGGCGATGGAGCTGGTGAATTTGCTGTACGCCGACCGCGAGCTGCTGAATCTGCTTAATTACGGGATTGAAGGCAAGCATTACGTGAAGACGACGGAGCAGTCCATCGCCTACCCGCCGGGGATCAACGCGTCGAATGTCGGTTATTCGTTCAACAACTACGAGGCAGGCAATCAATTCATCTCGTACACCTGGGACTCCGACAGCCCCGAGCTATGGGAGCGAACCGTCGCATTCAATCAATCCGCCCGCCAATCGCGCGCGCTCGGATTCTCGTTCAATCCCGAACCGGTCAAGAACGAGCTGTCCGCCATCGAGGCGGTACTGAAGAAATATATGTCCGGCTTGGAGACGGGAACGCTGGATCCCGATGCGATGCTACCCGCATTTCGGTCCGCGCTCCGGACCGCCGGCATCGAACGGGTCATTGCCGAGAAGCAGAAGCAGTTGGAAGCGTGGGCAGGGCGAAACGGATAATGTCCGTCTTCGTCCTGTTTGGCATATATTCCACAACCGTTGATGGCATTGTCCACCCGTTCATTTCTCGTTATAATTAACTTACGAAAAGAAAGCGGGTGACGCGATGTTTTATTGGCTCAGCATTTCCTTGACGGCTGTTGATCTGATCTCGAAATTATTCGTTCGCTATCATATGGACGTCGGCGACACCAAAGTTTTCCGCGAAGGCCTTCTGCACTTTACCTACTACCAGAACTCCGGCGCGGCAGGCAGCTCGTTCCAGGGCTACGGCCGTCTGTTCGGCGTCATTGCGGTGCTGTTCATCGCGTTCGTCGTCATCTACCGGAAGCGCAGAACGGACGCGTCCGGCGTGCGTCTTCAAGACGCCGGCTTCGCCTTCCTCGTCGCCGGCGCCGCGGGCAACGGCATCGAGCGGCTGCTTCAGGGGAAGGTAACGGATTTCCTGCAGTTCCGTCCGGACGGCGGCATCCTCAACATAGCCGATCTCTTCATCAACGTCGGCGTCGTCATCCTCATCGGCCAGCTCCTCTACGAATCGATCCGGGCGAAAATGAAAGCCGCCTAGTCACGCCGCGCTGCGCATCGACGATGAACAGCTCGCGTCACCAGACATCAAAAAATCCGCTGCAGCAGCGGATTTTTTGATGTGGCGCGGAAGTGCCGCTGTAATGCAGCCTATCGCATAGGCGCGAAGCCGCTAACCGCGGACATAATGTCCTCCACGCGCGCAAGCACCTCATCGGATAAGGACAATTCGATCGCTTTGATATTCTCCTCGATCTGCGCGGGACGGCTGGAGCCGATGATCGCCGAGCTGACTAGCGGCTGTCGCAGCACCCATGCGAGAGCGAATTGCGACAGCGTATACCCAAGCTCCCCGGCCAGTTCGGCTAACTTAGCGGTGCAGGCGAGCACATCCTCGCGCAAATAACTATTGATGACGAAATTCGTCTCGTCGTTGGCCGCCCGGCTGTCCTGCGGAATGGCTTGCCCGGGTTTGTACTTGCCGGTCAGTACGCCTTGCGCAAGCGGCGAGAACACGACCAAGCCCATCCCTGCCGATTCGCACTGCCGGATGACATCTTCCCGCTCGATATATCGCTCGAACAAATTATAGATCGGCTGGTTCGAGATCAGCGGGCGCAAATTCAAGCGCTTGCCGATCGAAGCCGCCTCCGCGATTTGCCCAGCCGACCACTCGCTGACGCCCGCGTACAATATTTTGCCCTGCGCCGTCAGATCGTCGAGCGCGCGCAGCGTCTCGTCGATCGGCGTGTCCGCATCAAAGCGATGGCATTGATACAAGTCGATGTAATCCGTGCCCAGCCGCTTCAGACTCGCTTCGCATTGCTCCATAATATGTTTGCGCGACAGCCCGCGGTCATTCGGTCCCGAACCTTGAGGGAAGAACAGCTTCGTCGCCAGCACATAGCTGCTGCGCGGATATGCCGTCAAGGCACGACCAAGCACCTCTTCCGCGCCGGGATAAGAATTCGACGTATCGAAAAAGTTGATACCCAGCTCGTACGCTCGATGGATGCACGCCTGAGCCGTTTCCTCCGCCGTCGCAGAGCCGTAGGTCAACCAGCTCCCCAGCCCGATCTCGCTTACCTTAAGTCCGCTTCTGCCCAATCTTCTGTATTGCAAAGCACTCACTCCTTATTGATCTTGTTATTGACCTTTCCATCATAAAAGTTAAACTTAACTTTAAGTCAAGTAAGCTTATTGGTTTGCGTTCACGATCGTAAGATCGGGAATGCAGCATTAAGCGGTAAGTGGGCTGATTGGTTTGCGTGCCCAATTCAAAGATTGGGCATGCAGCATTCAGCCACTGCTTATTGGTTTGCGTTCACGATCCTATGATCGGGAATGCAGCATTCAGCCACTGCTGATTGGTTTGCGTTCACGGTCAAGACCGGCAATGCAAGCCAAAATCTATTCAGGGGAGCGCACGATGGAGTACTCGATTAAGCAGGTTTCCGAGAGATTGCAGCTGCCGACGTCGACGCTGCGTTATTACGACAAAGAAGGCTTGATGCCGTTACTGAAACGAACGGATTACGGAACGCGCCAATATTCCGAGCTGGACGTCTGCTGGCTGGAGCTGGTGTGCTGTCTCAAAAACAGCGGCATGCCGCTCGACGACATCAAGCGATTCATGATGCTCTGTTTGGAAGGTTCGTCGACCTGCGAGCAGCGCAAAGAGGTGCTGGAGAAGCACAAAGCCAACATTCTCCGGCAAATGGAGGTGCTCAGCCGCAGCTTGGCCACGATTAATTTCAAATTGGACCATTATAATGAAATCGGCATTTTCCACATCGACGGATAGCGAGTATATGTACCAAACACCAAAAAGCACGCCGACACCCGGCGTGCTTGCTGCTGCTTGAACTGACGAACCCGTTCCGGCTTACGCCACCTCCGGCTTCGCCGCTTCCCCGCTTCCCCTGCGCTTCTCCAGGCTGATCCAGACGAGTCCGGCCGCCATGAAGAGCGCGCCGACGAGCTGCGATCCCGCGATCCCTTCGTCGAACCAGATGAAGCCGGCGATCATCGCGGACGCGGGCACGACGTAGCGGAAGAAATTCGCCCGCGTCGCGCCGATTTTGTACATGCTCGCGTTCCACACGACAAAGGCGAACACGGTGCTCACGAGCACGTTGAACAGTATGGCGGCGTAGCCCGCCGCGCCGAGATCGCCCCATTCGACCTTCCCCCACGATCCGAGCGTGAACGGAAGCATGAACAGGCTGCCGAACAGAATCATCCACGCGCTGACCCGCAGCGCCGAATACTGCTTCATGAGCGGCATGCACACCACGTTATACAGCGCGCCGATGATGCTGACGCCGAGCGCCAGCAGGTTGCCGACCATATTGTCGGACCCTAAGCTTATGCCCTCTTCGCCGCCGAGGATGATCAGACACACGCCGACCATGGCGACGATGCCCCCGACGATCAGACGCGAGGATATCCGCTCCCGGATAAACAGCGTGCCGAAGATCGCAGCGAAGATCGGCCACGGCGCCACGTTCAGCAGCGAAGCGTTGGCGAGCGTCGTATATTTGATCGAATACATGACGCTGATCTCCAAGGCGGTGATGCCGACTAACCCGATGGCCGCCAGCTGCAGCGCCGCTTTCAGCGGAATGCCGACGCTCCCTTCCGTCACCTTCAACAGCAGGAAGAAGAACGGAACCGCCAGCCCGAATCGCAGGAAGGTGAACAGAATCGGATCGAACATATCCATCGCATACCGGGATATACCGAAATTCGCCCCCCATATCGCGGCAACCGCGATTAGCCCTACATAACTCCACCATTTTTTGTCCATGCCCATCCCGTCCTATCCACGTTTCTCTCTCGATTTCATCTTGACATGCTTGCAACATCATATCACGGATTCGCGGGCTTTCGCGTAAAACATTTGCGAATCGCGATGTAATAATCGGGCTCCGGAGCACAGGTGGGACGAGGCGGGCATACAAAATCCCTCGCGGTCTCAGGCGCGGAGCGCCGAGACGACAAGGGACCATTGTCGTAAGTTTATATACGATAATTAGGACGATCTTCGGCTCTTCGCCTTCACGCGGATGCCGTTCTTCGGCCTCAGCGTAATCGACGGCTCGGGGATGACCGCATGCTCGGGGTCCAGCTCGAACTCGAATCGCTGCGCGATAGAAGCGAGGATGAGCGAGGCCTCCATCATGGCGAAGCTGTTGCCGATGCAGACGCGCGGCCCTGCACCGAAAGGAAAATACACATACGCGGGCAAGCTCTTCTCGTATTCAGGCGACCACCGTTCAGGCAGGAAGCGATCCGGCTGCGGGAAATGCGCGGCGTCCCGGTGCATGATCCACTGGCTCATCGCCACCTCGCAGCCCGCCGGCAAGCAATATCCGTCGATCCATACATCTTCGATCGGCTCTCTCGAAATAAACCACGCCGGCGGGTATAGCCGCATCGATTCGTTAATAACCGCGCGCGTGTAGGGCAGGTTCGCCAGATCGGACAAGGCGGGGACGCGGCCCTGCAGCTTCTCGTCCAACTCGGCCGCCAGGCGGCGCGCCGCATCCTCGTGCTGCGCGAGCAAGTAGAACGTCCACGACATCACGTTCGCCGTCGTCTCGTGACCGGCCAGGAACAAGGTCATCACTTCGTCGCGCAGCTGCTTCGGCGTCATCCGACTGCCATCGTCATCTTGGGCCGCGATCAGCATCGAGAGCAGATCGCCCCGGTCCCGATCCTCGCCGCTCCGCTCCTCGATGATGTCGTAGATCAGCCGGTCCAGCCGGTCGACGCTATCCTTCAGCCGTTTGCTGCCGGGCAGCGGAATCGCTATCGGCAGCGATTCGAGCAGCATGCGGGCGACGCTCGTGAATTGCTCCACATAGCCGCGCAGCACCTGATCGAGCGCATCCCCGACTTGATCGGAGCCCTGATAGCGCGGCTCCTTCAAGTCGATGTCGAACAGCGTCTTGGCGACGATCTCCATCGTGACCCGCATCATTTCTTTATGAATATCCAGCTCCTGGTCATCCCGCCATTCCTCGAGCAGACGGCCGGTATAGGCGGTCATCGTGTCCGCATAGCTCTCGATGCGGTGCTTGTGGAAAGCCGGCTGGACCAAGCGGCGCTGCCTGAGCCAGAAATCCGCCTCGCTCGTAAGCAGGCCGTTGCCGAGCACCATGCTCAAGATTCGGTCGCGATGATACCCTTTGGCGAACAGCCGCTGCGAATTCGTCAGCACGTACTTGATGTCCTCCGGTCGGCTGAGCAAATAAATTTCGCGGTGCTGCTCCAGCCGCATGCGCACGATGGGACCATACTTTTCGGCGCATGTCCGAAAAAACTCATGCGGTTTCGAGCCGACCGCGAGCAAATTGCCGACGAACGGAATTTGCCGAGGCCCGGGAACCTTCTTCATCCTGCCATCTCCTCTCGTTCGCTGAGGCGCCGGTCGCACCTGAGCTTCTAACGCCATCCTGCCTTCTCTATTGAATTCCCCGTCTCCTCGGATTATGCCTGGGATCGAACGCTTCCGCCTGCTCCGTGAGAGTATGTTGACATTGAAGCTGAGAGTTTTTTCGCCTTATTGTAAGTAACAGAAGCACGAGGACATCAAGGCCGAAAGACGGATGCCTTTCACCAAGCTCGTGCTTGGCCACGGATAGCCGAGGTTCCATCCTTGTCTATACATTACTAATAGAAGGAGGAAAATCCAATGAAGTTATTGCGCAGTCCTAAATTGTTGGCTACGTTCGCGCTCTTATTCACGATCAGCACCGTATCGGCAGGCGTATCCAGCGCCTTGCCTCGGCAGCCTCAGACGTCGTCGACCTACTACCAGTGCTCGGGTATCGGGGAGTGTCTGGAATTCGCGTACTGGGGTTATTTCTTGAGATAAGCTGATTGGTTTGCGTTCACAATCCGAGGATTGGGAATGCAGCATTCAGCTAAAGCGAAGCTGATTGGTTTGCATTCCAGTTCGGGAATGCAGCATTCAGCTAAAGCGAAGCTGATTGGTTTGCATTCCAGTTCGGGAATGCAGCATTCAGCTAAAGCGGAATGGTTTGCATTCCAGTTCGGGAATGCAGCATTCAGCTAAAGCGGATTGGCTTGCATTCCAGTTCGGGAATGCAGCATTCAGCTAAAGCGGATTGGTTTGCGTGCCCCATCCACAACGAAGAGGACTGCTTCCGGTAGTAGAGACCATCTACTGCCGAGGCAGCCCTCTCTTCATTTTTACGCGCGTCTCAAATCATGGGCCACGCGTTCAAAGCCTTTTTTGAGGTAGCGGTAGTAGGTGCTTAGGGAAAGACAGAGACGGGCAGCGACGACTTCGTGTGTCCCGATCTTTTGCAGATAGGAGAGCCGGATTGCTTGCGCTTGCAGCCGTTCTTCCTCCGTGCCGTCGCCCATCTTCGCGAGACATTCGGATACCGCTTGCCGGACGGCGCATGCCAAGGAGCTTTCGAGGGAATCCATACGCCGCTTGATCGCCTCCCATTGGTCAAGCGATCGCAGCAGCTTGGGATCGGATTCGAGCGCATGGGGATTCAGGAGCGCTTTCTTCAAGAGCGCTGCGGCTTCTTGGAGCGTCATGGAATTGGTCGGAGTATGGGGAGGCTGGACGGATAACGGTTCGGAAAGGCGCAAATCGAGTCGATAGGCATGCAGCTGCCCGCCGTCCTCGCAGCGTGCATCCGACGCGACAACACGTTTAAAGCCAAGCGATGCAAAAACATCCGCATAATAAGGGAAGGAAACGAAGAGTAGGATGGATTGACCGGCCAGCTCCTGGAAGAGGCCGCGAAGGAGGAGCCCAAAAGCGGAGAGATCGAGATGACGGAGCGTGCACCCCGTCCAAAGAAGAACTTCATTGCCTTGCGCCGGCGTTGCCGTCATATAGGCACGTAGTGCGGGGTTGAGCTCGAATAACGATCGGGTAGCCGGCGTCAACGGAACCCATGCATAGCATGCGGCCGGTTTGTCGTCGACCTCGAGCACCGAACAGGACGAAGCTTCCGCTTCCCCTATCGCGCGCAAGCAGGAGATGTGCACCGTCTCGTCAAGCAGGATCGGCGATATGGCCATGGAGGTGAGTTCGGCCACGCTTGCCCCTCTCACCTTCGCCTTCCAGACGCGTTCATCCAGATTAGGGCATCCGTAATTGCGCAGCAGCTCGGGATCGTGCACGTAGAGCAATTCGGCGGCCCACCGCCCTTGAAGGTCCGCCGGCGCAGCGGCCAACCTCCCCTGCAGAACGAGGATCGCCCTGCGCCGGTACGCGTCATACGCGTCGGGCATCCGGTTGCGCCAATCCGACCGGACCCACTCCCGCGCGGCATCGGCGACGCGCCAGCCGCCAGCCTCCGATAACTCGACGAACGGCAGACCGCAAAACTTACGGAACGCTTCATCGGTTAAGCGTTGACCCGATACGTCTTCCATTAACTCCTGATCGAAGCGCCAGAACACCGACGCCGCTTCCAGCAGCCGCCACTCACTGGCATCTTGCACATCGTTCTGCAGCATGCCGCACACGGCATGGAGCAATCTTCGCTTCATTCCGCCTTCCCGAAGCGCATCCGCCCCATGCTGCTTCACGGCGTCGCTGGCCAGCGTCAGCGCGAACGGCATGCCTTTGGCGAAGTGCGCGATGGCGTCACGAGATTCCCGATCCCTGATCCCGCGCGCAAACATATACCGGTCGACCGCGTGCCGGTGCAGCGGATCGAGCCGAAGGTTGCGCACGAGACCGGCCCATCCCGGCGACCGCTGCCACTCCTCCAGCGGATCCCTGCCCGTCGTGCAGACGCGAAAGTAGACCGATAACATCGGCAGCCAATGCTCGCGCAGCCATCCCCATATGGATCGAGAGGCGTCGAAGTCATCTAGAAGGATGATCAGGCGCTGCCGCTCGCCGGCTGCCCCGTTCAACCGATCTGCCAGCGCGGCGGCGTCGGCCGCTGCGTCCGAGGGGAGCGGCCAGCCTTGCCGAATCAGACTCGCGTGCAATTGCCCAACGAATTGATCGGGCGATCGGCAATCCTCCCCGTTCAACGTCACCGCGGCGATCCCCGTGTCGCGCGCCAAGCCTCGGAGCAGACTCGACTTGCCGATTCCGCTCGGCCCGTGCACGTGAACGAGCCGCCAGCCATCGTCATCCCCGGCCAACTCGCCGTGCAGCAGCGCCAGCTCGCGCCCGCGTCCGACGAACAGCTCCTCTTCCTTCCTCTTCAGCAGATCTTGTATGCGAACCAAGCCAACCATAATGCGGCCCTCCCCTGTCTGAATGTATACCTTGATGATACCATGAGCCGTCCGCGCCCATTGTAACGGGAGTTGTCATTACATTTGTCATGGCGGCTCATGACTGCGCCTCATGCCGATGACATGGACAAAGGGCTTCGCCCTTCAACCCTTCATTTTCCCTCGCCCCTTCCCCCTCCGCCGAGGGGAACCAAGGGCTTCCGCCCTCTGGACACCCGAATGAAGCGCACTCTTCCACGCGGCCGTCTTCGATGTGTTCTTTCGGGGTGAGCCCGCTTGTCCTTCGGACAGGCTCTTGTTCAAGCTTCGTTCGTTACGTTTTGCCTCGGGGAGGTATCCTGTGGAGTTCGTGCGTAGATGCAGCTTCGTGCTGACCGTCGCTTTCGTCCGCTTGCGCGGACACGCTTTATTTTTATCCGCAAAAGAGCCGCTTCACATTTTCTCAAGACATGCCAAAAAGCCCCAACCGGGGCTTCTTGCATCTACCATTGCTCATTCATAATCGCAGCTGAAATTCGAGAATTCCGCGACGGCGCCTTCACCCGTTGCATAAAGGCCGATGATGACGCCCGTGAACCCTCCCGCCACTTCGGAGGAAAGGTATTTGGTCTGCGCCGAACCGAGGAGCAGCTCTTCGCCGTTCGCGCGCAGCTTGAACGCATAACGCGTATGCGTCGCTTCGATGACCAAGGACGCGCGGGATTCCGGTCCAATGTCGATCGTCTTCTCGACGGATTTCAGATCGCCGACGTTCAGCCGTTCGATGACTTCATAGCCGCTCTGGCGTTGACGAATGGCAAGATCATAGTGATGGTGCTCGTCCATGTAGATCGTGATGCCCGCTTCGCCGCTCGTCAGCGAGACGTCGCAGGCGATCCTCGCCGTGAAATCCTTCTGCCGCAAACCGATAAAGGTCGGCGAAGCCGGCTGATCGAGCGTAATGACTGTTCCGGTCAGCGTAAGCGTGCTTGCTCCCAGCTCGTAATGCTCTCGGCGAGGGTGGCGAAGATAGCACCACTCCACGTTCCAATCCGTATTCTCGAACGTATACCGCTTCTTCTCCTGCTGAACGGTCCCCTCCGGCATGCGATCGGTCTCAAAGCGCGTCAGCGTGGTGCCTTGATGGCCGGCCGTGAACCAGCCATCGTCGCCGAACGTCACCGGCGTCAAGAACACTTCGCGTCCCAGATGATGGTAAGCGATCCATTGCCCGATCTGGCGGAAGCCGAGATGCAGCAGCCACCTCTGTCCGCCGTCATCTTGAATCAGGTCGCCGTGGCCGACGGCTTGAATTTCGTATCCGCCCAGATTCCGATTGGTCAGCACCGGGTTATGCGGATACGCTTCGAACGGTCCCGATGGCGACGTCCCCCGCGCGTAGGTGGCCATGTGGCCGAACTCGGTTCCGCCCTCCGCGGCCAACAAATAATAACAGCCGTTGATGTTGTACAAATGCGGCGCTTCGAGATAGCGTCCCCCAGTCCCCTGCCAGATCGAACGGCTCGGCGTCAGCTTCCGGCCCGTCTCGATATCGATCCGGCACTGGACGATGCCGCCGACGCCTTGGTCGTCCGTTCCGTTGCTCATGAAATAAACGTCGTCGCCCTCGAAAAACAAGTCCGGATCGATGCCGCCCTGGTCCACGTAGACCGGATCCGACCATTCGCCGTATATATCGTCCGTCCACACGTAGAAATTTTGCCGCGTCGTGTCGTTGGTGGTCGTCATGTAGAACCGTCCGTCATGATGACGGATCGTCGGGGCGAATACGCCGCCAGAGCTGTTCACGCCGTCCAGCTGGATTTGGCTCGCTCGGGTCAGGCAGTGGCCGATTTGCGTCCAATTCAATAAATCTTTGCTCTCGAAGAGAGGGACGCCGGGAAAATACTGCATGGAGCTGCACACGAGATAATACGTATCGTGTACCTTGCACACGCTCGGGTCCGGATAGAAGCCTTTAATGACCGGGTTATGGTAATTCATCTCTTCACCTCTGTATGATGAGCCGACAATCGCGCTCGTATCGCGAAACGTGCCGTATGTTCCCATGTTACCTGACTTATCCGGGCCGCAACACCACCATAATTAGCAAAGAAATCATGGCTACATTTCGCCAATCCCGCCGAATGCCGAAAGAAAACCCGTTCGCCGGGCAGGCAAACGGGTTAGACGGCCGGAGCAGAAGCGTTCCGGTATTTGTTATAGATGGCACGGCACAGGTTCAAGTCCTGCAGCACGTCCTCGAAGCTCTCCATGTCGGTGTCTCGCTCGATGGTGATCGCCTCGCACGTCGTGTTGTTCATGACCCACTCGGTCAACGCGAGCACCTTCGGATCGATGCCGCCCACATGGGAATCGTACAGCTCGCCATTCTGCTCGGTATGCCCGGCAACATGCAGCTGCAGCACGCGGTCTCTTGGAATCGCGTGCAGGAACGACAGCGGATCGTAGCCGATCGTCTCCGCGTTCAAGAACAGGTTCGTCACGTCGAGCAGCAGGCCGCAGTCGGCTTTCTCGAGGACGCGCCGGATGAACTCGCCTTCCGTATAGACGCTGCCCGGCCAAACGAACGAATGGGTCACATTCTCGAGCAAGATCGGCCGGCCCAGCGTCTGCTTCAGCGCGACGATATGGCCGACGACGACGTCGATCGCTTCGTCCGTGTACGGCAAGGCGATGAAGTTGTCGATCTCCATGTCGCCGGAGCGGCTGTACGACAGGTGCTCGCTCACCCAAGGAGCGTCGACGAGATCCGCCGTTTGCTTGAGCGCCTCGACCCGATAATCGGCCGGCGCTTCGATCGAGCCCAGCGACAGGTTCAGGCTGTGCACCACGATCGGAATTTGGCCGATGAACGGGCCAAGCTCCCGCTTCACGGCTTCAAGCGCCCGCTTCTGGCTATATTCGAGAAAATCGACATGCTGGCGCACCAGCTCCTCCTGGCCGACGAAATCCAACCGGAAGCCGACGCCGACTCCTTTTACCATCATTCATCCTCTCCTCTGGTCGATACAATAATATCCATGTCCATCAGCTCGTCGATCATGTCCTGCGGCTCCTTCTCCAGTGCATAAGCGCGGACAATCCGATCAGCGACCGCGGTCAACGCCTCCATCGCGACCGGTTCGCGGCACGCGGATAGCAATTCATAACAGGCTTGGTCGATCTCGTACAGGTCGATTTTGCCGCTGTCCGGACAGCACAGCACATAGCCGGTCTGGCCGTAGTGCCGCTCCAGCAGCTCCGGGTCGAGACGCTCTTCGATAATAAGCTCCGAGGGGTAAGGGAATGCGCGGAAGTAGACTTGCGGGGCGACGCAGTAGCCTGGCTGCTCGGGCAGCGGGGATGCGGGGAAAGTGGCGCAGGCGTACATCCATTTCTCAAAGCCGGTAATATCGGCGAACAGTCGGGCTTGCGCGGGTTCCGCCTGCGCCGCTGCATAATCGAGGAATGCTTCGAGCTGGGCGGCCCATTCGTTCTGATGCATGTCGCGTCCACGCAGGAAATCCCGCGTCAGCCGCTTCGTCTGCTCATACGTCAACAACGATAGCGTCCGCCGCACGAACGGGAGCGCCGATTTGCTCAGTCGCTTGTGGGCGACCGCGTATTGAAACGATTCAATCACCTTGCGCGGCAGCTGGCGGGCGGCTTGAAGCTCCTCCGCTTCCAGTCCGAAGCGGTCTGCCGCTTCCTCGGGCCGAACAAACAGCTCATCCGACAGATCGGGGGAGATGGTCACCTTCAGCATCATGCGTTGGATTTCTGCCAAAGACATCGGATTCGATCACCTGGCCTTATGCGATTTTAATCAGGGGGAGTGTTGTTGGAGCCTTGCTCGGCATTGTAGGCTGGCAAGGCTCCTGGTTCAGGGTTCAAGAGGGATCATGATGCGGGTAATCGAGGGGAGTGGCGACTTAGTGGCAGTAGCAGCAGGAGCAGCAGCAGACAACGATTTCGCGTTTCACGCTTTTCACTTTCTTGATCATGATGGCTTCACCTCCTTAGGTAAGGTTGGCGTGGCGCATCGCCTTGCCACAATTCGGATTATAAAGACGATAAGGCGGGCGGGGTAGGATGAACTTTCTTCACCCCTGTCGGGTGGAATCGCAAGATGAGCAGTTGAAGAGAAGAGCGGTTCATGCCGGGGACGCGCTTTTGGAGGTTAGTTCGGGTCGAAGAGCTTCTGTTTGATGCTTTTCCATTGCGTCTTGATCGTGTTCAGCGATTTGTTCAGCTTGCCGGAAATTTGAGCCTTGCTTAGCCCCTGCTCCCGCAGGTCGTACAGCTCCCGCTCCGAGGGGGTCAGCGCCATGAGCCGGAGTTCCTTGCGGATGAGCGCCGCGGCATCGGGATGGATTCCGCTTCGGTTCGCGTGCGCGTCCCGAATAGCCTGAGCGATATCCTTGTAGCTGGATTTGCTAATGAAATTGGCGGCCCCGCTCTGGAACGATTGGAGAATGAGTCCCTTCTCTTCCAGCGACGTGACCATGATCACGCTCGTGCCCCTCCCTTCGATGCGCAAAATTTCCTTGGCCGCTTCCAGGCCGTCCAGCCGGTTGTCCGACAAATTAATGTCCATGAGCACGACGTCCGGAGCGCCGGATCGGAAGCGTTCGAGCGCTTCCTCCTTCGTGCCGGCCACGGCTGCCACCTCGATGTCCGGCTCGGCGTTCAGGAACGCGGACAATCCCTGCTGCCAGATCAGGTCGTCCTCCACCAACAACACACGTATTTTATTCAACCTCAACGCCTACTTTCCCTAAAATAAACATTCCCCAGTATACTGGAAACCGTTGGCGCTGAAGAGGCCTAACTGTGGAGGCGGTGAATCCGTGACCGGGGTCCTGTGTGAGGCGAAGACAAACACGTGCTTTCACCGTTGTAGTTCAGTTGTCCTAATAGAAAAACGAAGCCCGCATCCATGCATGGCTTCGTTTACTTTGTTCAACCCGCTTCGAACCGGCTATTTCGTGAAGCCAATCGAACGATACGGTCCAAATTGCGATCGAGGATATATAGACCAACTAACCATAGAACAGGCTGCAGCAGCACGAGAACTTCAACGAATTCTATCTCGCTGCTCCATGTCGAAACTGATTCGCACTAAAGCGTTGACGCCAGCGGCAGCCGAACGCGCAGCTCGCAGCCCCACTCCGCGCTCTGCGAAAGGCGCAGCGACCCGCCGACTAGCTGGACGCGCTCGTTCATCGCTTTCAAACCGAACCCATAGGCCGCGTTGTCGTAAGGCAGGCCATTGTTCTGAAGGAGCAGCACAACCCCGTCCTCCCCCACGGTCAGCTCGCAGTTGAACCGCGTGCCGCGCCCGTGGCGCATGCCGTTCGTCAGCCCCTCGAGCAAGGCGTGGTAGAGGACCTTCGAGCACCCCGGCGGAAGTTGAGGCAGCGGATCGATGCTGTACTCGATCTCGACCTGGGTCGCTTGGGTCGTATTGCGCATCAGCACGATCATGGCGTCGCGCAAGTCATACGCGGGCGCCTCGTCCTTCATGAGACGAACGGAGGAACGCACTTGATCCAGACCGCTGCGCACCAAATCCTGCGCGGACGCCAGCCGTTGCAGGGCGGCCTCCCGGTCGATGTCGAACAGCCGCTTCGTCACTTCCATCTGCATGATGGTCGCCGTCAGGGTATGGCCGACGGTATCGTGCATTTCGTGCGCGATCCGGTTGCGCTCTTCCAGCGCGACGACCTCCTCCATCGTATCCATCGTCACCTGAATCGCTTCCTGCAGCTCCTCTGTCCGCTGCCGCAGCTCCTCCGCGCGCTGGCTGTTGATCGCCTCCAGCTGGTCGTTCTTCACGGCAAGCTCCTGCGCGTATCGTTTGACCTGCCGGTGCGTCTTGGCGTAACGGACGAGCAATACCCCCGCTAGACAAAGAATGAATGCGAAGACGGCCAGCTGCACGAACGCCTCCTTGAAGAGCGCGCCGGCAACCGGATACGGCTCGAACAAGCGCGATGAGATCGAAACCACGTTCATATCGATATAATGCACCGCCGTGAAAATGCCCAGCAGCCATATCCCGGCCATAATTAGCCGCGTCTCCAGTCGATTCTCGTGCCGGCCGGAACGCAGCAGCGCCAGCAGGATGTATAGGACGAGCGGAACGGCCGTCACGGCAAACAGCTGCTCGGCCATCAAATGATAAAGCCAATCGTCGATAAAGGCTGCTCCCAACACGATAGCCCCATAACCATAGTAGGCAGCCGCCAGCCGCCGGAACCAGATCCGCCAGCCGCCGGCGAAGGTTTCGGCCAGAAACCCAAGCAGCGCGCCCGTGCCCAAGGACAGCGCGATATTCTGGATATAGACCAGCAGCGGAATATCGGCGAACAGCTGCAGAGATGCGGCTCGTATGATGCTGCCGTAGGCGACGCATACGCTGAATAACGCGAAATGCAGGTAGATCGGATCCTTCCTGTTCAATGCATACAGAATGAAGGCCAGCATGCCGGCAATAAGTCCGACGACGCAGGACAGATAGCGGAACGCGTCGTGCCGCAGCATCTGCGTCAAGAAGTGCTCCATCCGACCTACCCGGAACAGGCCCTCGGCGGGATCGCCGCCGTCTTGATACACGCGCACATACAGATGATGGCCATAGTCCTCCGGTTTCAAATCCGCCATCCCCCAACGAAGCTCCTTGTTCATCAGGCGAATGCCGCGATCCATATTGAACGCGTAGATCTGGCCGGACCAGGTATACAGCTCCGCGTGCTTGAATCCCTGCACATGCAAATTCGGCTCGTCGCGCAGCTGCTCGGGCAGCCGGAAACGCAGCCAATAGTAACCTCGATAGCCATCAAGCCGCGAATCCGCGTCCCCAAACTTATACGGCATCCAGTCCGCCGATGCGGCAAGCGCGCCTGTCTCGGCCGTCAGATCGCCCAAATGCATTTGCCAGCCGCTCGACAGATGGAGCGAACGCGATTCGTCCGCCCCTTGATCGCCGAGCGTATTCCATGTGAGCAGCAGGCAAAAAATCGCGAAGAGCAGCAGCGAGAGGGAGGCCATCCCTATCGTGTACAACCAGTCCCGGATACGGGTCATGGCGTTTCGTTCCTCCTGAGTCCATGCTACAGGCCGTGTCATTCAACTTACGACCCTCTCCTGCAGCTTGGTTGCTCTCTCTATTAAAGCAGAAATTACTCAGGCGTTTTGCTAAAAAATGTTTAAAATCGTCAGTGCAGCCCACGAACCGCTACACATCCCCTAGTTTATTCACGAATTTCACGGTCAAATAGACGCTGACCAAGCCCAAGAGGCTGAAAATCGCATAGAGCAGATCCGAATTCAGCGTAATATTGAACCAGCCGAGAAAATTCTGAAGCTGCATGAGAACGATCGCGCATAGAACCGTCGGAATGACCGCCCGTCTCCACAAGCCGAACCAGAAGAGCGGAATCAACGAGGCAAGCGCAACCACGGCGGCGTTAATGATCGCCCTAACCGCATAATTCGCCAAATCCGCGACCGTCGGCACCCCTTGGATAAAATCAAGCGCGAGATCAAACCCGTAGGTCGTGATGCCTGCCAGCACGAAGGAGATGAGCGTGCACAGGAATACCGCTGCGGCGATAAACGACGTTTTCGCCATGACCAGACGCCGCCGGCTGAGCGGGTAACCGTACGAGAGCGCCATCGTTCTGTTCTTGAACTCTTCGATGAACACGTGATTGACGAGCGACGCCCCGAACAACAGGAAGCCCATTTGGATCGGCAGCATGATCTCCATCGCGGCTCCATAGCTTTCATTTAACGGGATGTTCGGCGTGTCCGCGAAGACGAATTGGAGGAAAATCGTCGGCAGGATCATGAGAATAAGCCAATAAATGACGGCTTCCCCGATGATTTTCCGGGTCTGCAGCTTTCTCCATTCGAGCTCCACTAACTTAAACATGCTTATCTCCCCCTTGAATTTGATTGTAGAAGTAGTCTTCCAGCGTGCCGGTATGCTTCTGGATTTCCTCGATCTCGATGTCCTGCGAGACGAGCAGCTTCGAGATCTGTGCCGCGGTGATGCCCGCATCGTAGATTCGGATTTTGTTGTCCTGCACGATCTTCAGGTTGGTCGCGCGGAGCTCGTGCTCGAGCAGGAATACGGAACGCTGCACGTTCGAGGTGACCAGCTCGAGATAGTCGGTCCGCTGCTGCCGAATCTCCGCCAGCGACACCTCGTCGACCAATTGTCCTTGGCGCACGACGCCGATGCGGTCGGCCATCTGCTCGATCTCCGCCAAGATATGGCTGGAGAGCAGGAACGTGATGCCGTATTCCTTGTTCAGCGTCCGGACCAAATCCCGCATGTCTTTGATGCCGATCGGATCCAAGCCGTTCGTCGGTTCATCCAATACGATCAGCTCCGGTCTCGTGATGGCCGCCCGCGCGATGCCCAGCCGCTGCTTCATGCCGAGCGAGAAATCCTTCACGCGCTTATCTTCGATGCTTCGAAGCTGCACCATGTCCAACGCTTGATGAATCGCCCGTTTGTCGTAAAAGCCTACATATTCGCAGTGTATCTGAAGGTTCTCCATCGCCGTGAGGTGCTCGTAAAAGATCGGGTATTCGATGATGCTTCCGACGCGCTTCAAGCCCTCTTTGGCGGTTTCGTCGAACTTCTTGCCGAACAGCATGATTTCGCCCGAGGTCGGAATGATGAGTCCGGTGAGCATTTTCATGATCGTCGTTTTCCCCGCGCCGTTCGGTCCGAGCAGACCGTAAATTTCGCCTTTCCTCACGTTCAGATTGACGTTCGATACGATGGTTTTCCCTTTCACCGCTTTTACCAGGTCGTGCGTTTGGATGATCGCATTCATCTTAACCGAGCCTCCTCGCGATTTGTTTCGCGTTCGTTTTGTTACTTTTATCATAGACCGGAGAATCGAGTTTTTCCTTTCCCGTTTCTTACATGTTTCTTAAGATTGCTATTCCTCCCCCTTCCCCCTCCGCCGAGGGGAACCAAAGGACTTCGCCCTCAGGACACCCGCCTTCGTGCTAGCTCGATTGTTCGCGGTTGGCGGGTTGCTACGAGTTGGCACGCTTTTGTCCTCGCGGACAAAGCTTCAGTTGGTGTTGAAGAGTAGTCCTATGACATAAGCCTGTCAACTGCCTTGGGTGGTCTCCTGATGGCGGTGTGCGCTTGATGCGACTCCGTGTTGACCTTCGCTTTCGTCCGCTTGGGGGACACGCTTTACGCTTCTTCTGTGAACAGTTGCAACCATTCCAACGCAATAAAAAAGACGTTCAGCGGGAGCCAAACGTCATGTAGTAAATTAGTAGGTCAAGGGCTTGAACCTGCAGGTAAAGGTCGTTTTCTCGTACGGAGTGCTGCTTAAGCGAATCGTGCCTTTCATCTCCTCGGTCAACCGTTTGGAGATGCTGAGTCCCAGTCCGCTGCCTTGGAACTGCAGGTTTCGGGCGTCATCCAACGTATAGAGCCGGTCGAACACGCGCTCTTGATGGATTTCCGCGATTCCTTTCCCCCGGTCCCACACGTCGACCGCCGCGTATTCGCCTTCTTCCCGGACGGTTACGCCGAGCACGCCCCCGTCGCTGCCATAGCGGATGGAGTTCGAGATGAGATTGCTCAGGATGCGCTGCAGCGCCTGTTCGTTCCCGAGGATATAAAAGGGGCGCTCCGGAATGTCCAGCTCGACCCGAATATTGCGGGAAGAGAGCAGATCGTAAAATTCCAGCACGCTTTGCCGGCACGCCTCGCTCAATGAGATTTTGCCAAGCGGGATATCGTAGTCCTCCGACTCGAGTTTGACCAGGTCGAAAAATTGATTGATCAAGGCGATCAGCGCGTTCACTTTATCGTTCAGCCGGTGCCTGATCTGCGTCTCTTCTTCCTTTGTCAATGTCTGCGATTGATTCAATTTCTCCGCATAGCCCAGAATAACGGTCAGCGGCGTCTTCAAATCGTGGGACATATTGGAGATCATTTTGCGCTGGCTGTCTTTCGCCTTGGCATAATCGGCGATCGCCTTCTGGTTATCGTCCAGCAGACGGTTGATCTGCACGAGCAGCTCCCGGATCGATTCCTGACCGGTCGGCACCAGCACCTTCTCGGCCGTTTCATGCGCGATAATGTCGGCGATCTTCCCGGTGATCTCGTCCACCGTGCGCGTTAATTTCCGTTTGGCGTACAGCTGCCAGCCGATGACGGCGAGCAGCATGCCGATGATGACCGATAACAATACAATCATGCCTACTCACCCATCTTATAGCCGATTCCCCAGATCGTCCGGATGTATTGCGGAGTCGACGGATCGTCTTCGATTTTCTCCCGCAGCCTTCGGATATGAACGTTAATGACGTTCTCGTTCCCGTAATAATCGTCCTCCCAGATGAGCTGATAAATCTGCTCCTTGGTGAACACCCGGCTGCGATGGCTGAGAAACAGCTTCAGAATATGAAATTCCTTGGCGGTGAGCTGCACGCTCTTGCCTTTGACGTTCGCGGTGAACGTATGCAAATCCAGCGTGAGGTCCTTGAACGACATCGTACTTGGAGCAGCCGGCTGGCTCTCCGCTTGCGTATACCGCGTCGCCCTTCGAATGGCAGCCTGCACGCGGGCGGTTAATTCGATCATGGAGAACGGCTTGCTTAGATAGTCGTCCGCCCCGAAACCAAGGCCCAATGCTTTATCCAAATCGCTGCCCTTCGCCGAGATAATCAAGACGGGGACAACGCTCGTTTCCCGAATCTGCTTGAGCAGCTCCATGCCGCTCACCTTGGGGAGCATCAAGTCGAGCAAGATCAAATCGAACGTCTCCTGCGCGAATAGACGCGCGGCTTCCTCGCCGTCGCACGCCGTATAGACCATGTAATTCTCCTGTTTCAGCTGACCCTCGATCAATCGGCTAATGTCGATGTCATCCTCGGCGAGCAGAATTCGCTTGGCCATCTCTTCGATTCCTCCTATGCCGCATCGAGCGGCCTCCCTCATCGTCGCTTCATTTTATCATACGGCGGAACATTTGGGATGATCTGGAGAAAAAAGAGCAGCCGCGGACGCGGACTGCTCGAGGGACGCTTCGTTAAATGCGTGTTCAAACACGCTTGGAGCGCATGGCTTTTACTTTTTTGACCGTCTCATCGCGAAGGAACGCCTGATACTCCGGCGATTCGACCGCATAGAGCGCCATCTTGCCTTCGGCATCGTGATGGATGCCCCATCCGTAGCGCTTACCCAGCGAAGAAGCGCGGAGGCAGGGCTGCCCTTTGGAGAAGAACTTCTCACGCGAGGCTGGCCGCTCGGACTCGGGAACTTCGCCGCGAACGGCGAAAACTTCGAACAGCACGTCCTCCTGCGTGTAGCGGTAAGGATGGTTCGCGATCAGCTCATACTGCATGACCGGCACCGTCTTGGCATCGCCCTTGGCCTTCGGAATCTCCGCGGCCGCCACAGGGCAATCCTCGGCGACTTCAATGAACGTCCCATAGTAATTATTGTCCTTCATCGCGTTTCCTCCTCGTCAACATCCGTTCGCGCCGGATCAACCGCGATTCATCGGCGAGGCATGCGTACCGGCACCTTGTCCAATAATACCATAAGTTTACAGCCATATCAGCATTTCGCCCAAGGCTCGACCCTAATCTCCCCAGTCATGCCGGTCACGACCGAGCTCATGGAAATCGATGACGCGCGTGCAGATCCGGTCGATCAGATGACGGTCATGACTGACGACCAGCATGCCCATTCCGCGGCGCTGCGCAAGGTCGAGCACGGTCCGCCATATTCGCGCTTGGGTAATCGCATCGAGCATCGTGGTCATCTCGTCGGCGATGAAGAATCGGGTCTGCGGCGCCAACGCGCGGGCGATGCACAACCGCTGCAGCTCGCCCCCGGACAGCTCGGACGGCCAACGCTTCAGCCACTCCCGCCTAATCTCGAGCTGCTCCAGCAGCGCTTCATCCGGTTGCCAGCCTTCGCTAATGATGGCGCCAGCTTTCCAGCGGGGATTCACAGCCCGCTCCGGATGCTGGAAGATCAGCTGGACCGGTCGATAGCCGAACGTCGGCAGCGGCGCGCCATCGAGCAGCACCTCCCCTTCGCTACAGGCATCGTAGCCGGAGAGCAATCGGCAGAAGGACGACTTGCCGCATCCGCTCGGGCCCAGCAAGCCGACCGTTTCGCCTGTGCGGAAGACGGCGTTCGCCTGCCGAAAGAGCCACGCCTCCTTGCCGTAGCGCTTGCCGACATGCCTCGCTTCAAGTCGCATGATAGCACCTCACCATTCCATCGCGAAGCTCGCGCAGCTTGGGCGCGGCCTGGGCGCATACGTCCGTAGCCATCTCGCAATGCCGTGCATGGGAGCAGCCTTCGGCCGACCAAGCGGACGGCTCGCTTGCCGCCACGGCCGGGACGGCGAAGCCGTTCTGCGGCAGCGCCTGCCACAATGCCCGCGAGTACGGGTGGCGAAGCCGATCGCCTTCGCCTTCGAAATCCACCGCCCGCGCGACCTCCAGCGTCGTCCCTGCATAGAAGACCGCGACCTTGTCGGCAATCGCAAGCGCCGCCTCCAAGTCATGCGTAATGAAGACGATGGCCGTACCGTTCTCCGCGAACGCCTTGAACGCCCGCAGCGTCTCTTGCACGACAGCCGGGTCCATGCCCGGCGTCGGCTCGTCCGCGACGAGCAGCTCCGCCCCGCTCACGGTCGCGATGGAGACGAGGACGCGCCTGGCCATCCCGCCCGATAACTGGAACGGATAGCGTCTCTCGGTCTGCGGCGCCAGGCCGTAACGCGCGAACGCCTTACGCTGCTCCTCGGCCGGATCGCCCGCGCGAACCGCCTGCCGCACCTGCCGGCCGACGCGCATGAGCGGATCGAGCGACTGCACGGACTGCGGAACGAACGCGATGCGCCTGCCTCTAAGCTGGCGGATTCGCGAAGCCGTGAGCGGCTGGCCGTCGAAGTGCATCTGCCCCGCGACCGACGCATTTCGCGGCAGAATGCCGAGGATGGCGTGGGCGAGCAGGCTTTTGCCCGAACCGCTGGCCCCTACCACCGCGACGATCTCGCCTCTCTCCACGGAGAGGGACAGGTCTTGGATCACCGTGGTCTTCTTCCGCCGCAGCCCTCTGTCGTATTGGGTGAATGTGACGGATAATTCTCTTACTTCAAGCAGCGGCATCTCACGTCAAGCCTCCTTTCTACTCCTGCGAACGGCTCGGATCGACGAGCGCGTGCACGCTCCCCGCCAGCACGTCGAATGATCGGACGAGAACAACCAGACAGAGCCCCGGGAAGAAGGCCAGCCACCACATGCCGGTCGACAAATAACGCATCGACTCGGATAGGATAATGCCAATGGCCGGCTGATGCGGGGACAGCCCCATGCCAAGGAACGTTATCGCGGCCTCGTGCAGAATGGCGTGCGGGAACAGCAGCAGCGTCCCGACGATGAATTGCGGCCACAGAAGCGGCAGCAGATGGCGCCTTGCGATCCACCAATTGGAACGCCCTATATGCCGGGAGACGAGGATGAATTCACTGGACTTCAGCTGCAGCGTCTCGGCCCGGATCAGCCTCGCCAGACTCGGCCAATGCGTGACCGCCACGGCGATAATGACGCCTTTCGCGCCCCCTCCCGTCACGAAGGCGATCAGGAGCAGCAGCACGAGATGCGGCACGCTTAGGAACAGATCGATGAGCCAGGTGATGACCCGATCGGCTGTCTTGCCCAGCGTGGCCGCCATCAACCCGAGCGCCCCCGCGATGAAGCCGCTGGCAAGCGCCGCGGTCAGCCCCACGCCAAGGCTCAGGGCGAGCCCCTTCATCGACCGCGCGAACATGTCTCTGCCGAGCCAATCGGTCCCGAACGGATGACTCCACGATGGAGGTTCGTTCCGCTCCGCAAGATGCGTGGCCAGCCGATCGCCGCCCAGCACCGGCGACAGCGCGGCCGGCAGCAGCAGCAGGACGAAGGCAACGGCTGCGTAAACTAACGTTCTCGTTCGAAGATTCATTCGCGCTGCCCCTCCCGAATGCGCGGATCGACCACGCGATAGATCAGCTCCGATAGCAAATTGCCGGCAAATACGAACAGCGTGCTGAACAGCACGATGCCGAGCAACAACGGGACGTCTCCACGCGTGCTCGCTTCCACCGTCGCCTTGCCCAGCCCGGGATAGGCGAAAATTTGCTCGACCAGCACGGCGCCGCCGAACAATTCGCTGAACGACGCAAACTGCAGCGAAATCGCCGGCAGCAGGATGTTGCGGAGCCCGTGACGGCGAAAGAGCAGGAAGCCCTCTTCCCCTTTCGCTCTGGCGAACAGAATATAGTCGCTGACCAGCACGTCGACCAGCTTCGCTCTCGTATGGAGCGCGATATTCGAGAGGCCCGTGACCGACAGCGCCAGCGCCGGAAGGATCATATGTCGCGCGCGGTCCAGCCAGGTCACATCCCCGGCGAGGACGCCGGCCGGAGTTCCCAGTCCGACCGGGAATATCGGCAGCCATACCGTAAAGACGATGAGCAGCAGCAAGCCCGCCCAGAAGGTAGGCGTCGACGATAAGGTGTAGCAATACCACTTGATCGCGCGGTCCAGCCACGTGTCTCTGCGCATGGCTGCCAAGACGCCGGCGGCGAAGCCCAGGATGCCGGACAGGAACCACGCGGCGATCATTAAGGCAAACGAGCTCAGGAATCGATCCACGATCACTTCGCTAACCGGCGCCCGGTGTATCATCGAGGTGCCGAAATCGCCTTGGAGCAGGGAAACCAACCAAGCCAAGAACCGCGCAAGCGGCGGATCGTTCAGCCCCCAATACTCGGCGATCGCCTCTCGCTGCTCCGTCCCGACACGCAGCAGGTCCGCGCCGATGTAGGCCTGCGTCGGATCGATCGGCGATTGGCTGATCAGCGCGAACGTGACCGCGCAAGCCGAGGCGAGCAGCAGCGCAAGCTTGCCCGCTTGCCGAAGCGCGAATCGGCCGATTCCGGGACGTCTCTTCGCCGCCATTATTCCGTCCACGCCCACTGCTCGATATTGCTCGTCACCGGCCAGCCATGGCCATGCGGGTGGATGGGCTGCTCGCCGATATCGAGCTTCTCGTCGACCAGGTACAGGTGATTCACATTCACCAGCCACGCCCACGGCGCATCGCCCCCGCCGCTCATGCCCGTCGCTCCGTCCCACTGCGCTTTCTTCCAGAAGGCGTTGGCCTGCTCCTCGTCGGACGCAGCCAGCGCTTGCTCCATGTAGCCGTCCACCGCCGCGCTGCGGTAATGACCAGGATTGAAATAATCGACGCCGGCGAATTTGCTGCTATATACGTTGTACATCTCGAGCGGATCGAGGCTGCCCCAGCCGAACAGCACCGCCTCCGAATACATCAGCTTGCCGATTTCGTCCCAGCTCTTGCCTTCCACGATCGCATCGATGCCCAGCGGCTTCATCATGTCGGCCGATGCGAGAGCCAGCGACTGACGGGTGACGTCTCCGGCGGGATAGAGGAGCGTGAATCGCGCCGCTATTCCGCCCTTCTCTACAATTCCGTCTCCGTCGTCGTCCTTCCATCCGCCTGCGGCCAGAATCCCCTTCGCCTTGGTCACGTCGCCGTCGGCCAGTACGGTGTCCGGATTCCACCATGGCAGCTTATCGGCGATCGAATAAGCCGGCGTCCCCTGCCCCTCGAGAATGCCCTCGACCAGCGCTTGACGGTCAATGCCGACGTTGATCGCTTGGCGAATGGACAGATCCGCCGTGACGTCGTTGCCTACCGGATGGCCATCCTTCGTCGCGCCGCCGGCAGGCACGTAAGGAAACATAATGCCGCGGTTATCCACGGATGGCAGCGATTCGAGACGCATACCGGCGACCTGCTCCTGGCTGAACGCGGATGGGATATAGGCCATGTCGACCGCGCCCGCCTTGGCTGCCGCGAACGCTGCGTCCTCGTCAAGGAACAGGAAGGTCAGCTTCGCGAATTTCGGCTGCTCGCCGTAGTAATTCGCGTTGCGTTCCACGATCAGTTGCTGCCCCTTATCCCATTGGACGAATACGTAGGGACCCGAGCCGATCGGATGCGCGGCGTAATCGCCGGCATGCGCGTGCTTCGGCACGATGCCGAGCGTAGCCAGTATATCGACGAACGTCGATTGCGGTTGGTCGAGCGTGAATACGATCGTATCGCCGTCCGCCGCCTTGGCTGACCGGAGATTGGTCAGATCGACGACGGAGCTGCTCGCCTTCGCCGTCTCGAACGTATAGACGACATCGTCCGCCGTCAATGGCTCGCCGTCGCTGAAGCGGGCGTCGCCGCGCATATCCACTGTCCATGCGCGGCCATCCTCGCTGATGGTGTACGTCGTCGCGAGATCGTTCACGATCTTCATGCTGCTATCGCGCTTGAGCAGCGTGCTCTGAAATAGCGGCGAGCCGTATCGTCCCCAACCCGTCGTCGGATCGAAGCCGCCGTCCGGCTCGCCGCCAACCGCGAGAATGAGCTCGTTCTTGGGCTTGGACACATCGCCCGCGGCGTTGTCACTGGCATCGTTCGCCGCCGAACATCCCGCAAGCAGGAGCAGCAGCGACGTAAGCGCGATACGTAGAGGCATCCCTGTTGCTGTTATCTTGGTCATCTCAACTCTCCCCTCTTCACGTCATGATTCATCGGATATCGCGGCGATTCTGATTCGTCCCGCAGGGCTAGTGCCGCATCGCGATCATTCAAGTATGCTCATCGTCATGCTGGCGCCCATGATGTCCACGATGCTCGCCTCCGCGTGCCGGATCGAGATGCGTCACCGACAGCTCCGCGTATAGCACCCCTTTCAGCACGCGTATGCGATCGCCGAGCTCCCGAAGCCGCCGAACTTCGCCGCGCACGACGAGAATCTCCAGACACAGTTCGTGACTCAGGTGGACATGCATGGTAGAAATAATGTCATGGTGATAGGCATGTTGAAGCGCAATCAGCGACAAGGGCAGCTCGCTTGCATGGTGGTCGTAGACCATCGCGATCGTGCCGGCAACGCACTGGGTCGCCGGATACTGCTGTGGCTGCAGCAGCGATTTGCGGATCAAATCCCGGATCGCCTCCGATCGGTTGCCGTAGCCCTGCTGTTTGATTTGCTTGTCGAACTGCATCAGCAGGTCGCTTGGAATCGAGACGCCGAACCTGTTCAGCTCGTCATGCTGCATGATTAACGCTCCTCTCCCGCGTAAGTCGTAGCACGAATTGGAATAATCGTAACACAGCAAACAAATGTTTTGTAGTGAAATTTAACTTACAATGTAATTATATATAACACCCGTTGTTACTTAAATCGCCTTCGTCCAATCAAAAAGGATCATTCCATCGATGGAATGATCCCCTACACCGCGATTATTCGAATACCGGCCTCATAAGCTCGGACGGGATTAACCCCTACAAAGCGAATTGCTCCATTATGATGAAATGCCTTGCGGCTCCTGCAGCTGCCCTGGCTCCCGGCGACGCCGGCTCATCGCGACCAAGATCAGGGCGAGCAACGCCAGAATGATGCTCAGTACCCGGAATCCGGAGAAGCTGAACGCCCCTCCCATGACGATGCCGATCAACAAGGAGGAGAGAATGGTTCCCAGGTAACGCGATGTATTGAACAGTCCGGATGCGACGCCGACGATGGATTTGGGCGAGCTTGCGAATAAGGCCGCCTGCATGCCGACGCTGTTCAGCCCGTTGCTGACGCCGAACGCCGCCAGCGCGATACATACGCTGATCACGGGCGTATACGGCTGGAGCGTCAGGAGCCATAGGGACCCGAACGTCATAAGGATCGCGGAGAGCAGCAATGCCGGACGCGGACCCGAACGATCGATCCATCGTCCCGCAATCGGCGATACGACGAGCGAGCACGCGCCCAGACTTAGCATGAGCATCCCCGTATCGAATTCGTTGATCCGGCGCACCGTCTGCAGATAGGACGGTAGCCCGAAGAAGATCGAGTAGAACAGGAAGTTCGCCAGCAGGAACTCTACGTTGACCCACGTCATGGCCGGGTATGTCGCGAATGCGCGCAGCGGGATGAACGGCGATGCGGCGCGCAGCTCATGACGGACGAAGGAAGCCAGCAGCGCGAGGCCGATTAGTCCAATCGCGGCATGCATGATCGTAATCTGACCGGACGACTTAGCGGACAGCAGCCCAACCAGCAGCGCGACCAATCCCGCGGCGAAAAGCACAATACCGGGCGCATCGATCACCGCTAACCACCGGCGGAAGGATAGACGCTCTCCAGCTGCCGCCCCCTTGTCATCCTTGGGAATATGCCGCCAAGCCAACAGGAAACTCGCCGCCGCGAACGGAATGTTGACCAGGAAGATCGCTTGCCAATCCCAGAAATGGAGCAGCACGCCGCCAACGAAAGGCCCGACGGCGGCAGCGCCGGACAGGAAGATGGACAGGATCGACAGGGCCGTCGCTTGGTTCTCCGTCATATGGACGCGCACCAAGGCCATCCCCACCGCGACCATCATGCTCGTGCCGACGGATTGGACGATCCGCAGCGCGATCAGCCAGCCGAAGCTGGGCGAGAACGGCGCCAACATGGAAGCCGCGAAGGCGACGACGAGCCCGAGCAGGAAAATATTCCGGCGGCCGAATAGATCGCTCGCCTTGCCCATCACCGGCTGCGCGATGGCGCTTGCGATGTAGAACGAGAAAATAATCCACGACACGACGGTAAAATCGAGCCGGAACGCCTCCTGCAGTCTAGCGATCGCGACCGAAACCATCGAAGAATTCAATGGATTCAGCAGGATCCCGAGCCCGACGGCCATGAGTAACCCCCTGCTGCCTGCTTTCATATTTCGTCCCCCTTCTAACGGTGTTGATGTCATCTTAAGGGACGCGCTTCATTTATTCCAATGCATTTTATGTTATGATTTGATTACTTCAAAGGAATGAGAGGGGAATCTAGCGCATGGAGCTGCTGCAGCTGCACTATTTTCTGGCGGTCGCGCGATCGGAGCACGTGACGGAAGCGGCTCGGAGTTTGCACGTGACGCAATCGTCGCTGAGCAAAACTATTCAACGCCTGGAGGAGGACCTGGGCGTCCCCCTATTCGATCGAATCGGTCGCAAGCTCCGATTGAACGACTTCGGCGTCCGGTTCCTTCGGCGCGCCGAGCGGGCGTTATTCGAACTGGAGCAGGGGAGGCAAGAGATTCAAGATTTGTCCGGTCCGGAGCACGGCACGCTCAAGCTGGCGGTGACCGCTGCAAGCACGCTGCCCCACATCTTGAGGGAGTTCCGCAAGAAACGCCCCCACATCCAGTTTCATGTGCAAATGTTGACCACCCAGGAGATGACCGCGCTGCTTCATCGGGGAGAGGTGGATGTATGCTTGTCCTCCCCCCCGGTTCACGGCGAAGACATCGATTGCCAGATCGTATACGTCGACCCGATCCTGGTCGCCGTTCCGGTCGAACATCGGCTGGCGGTCCGCCGCAGCGTCTCCTTAGCCGAACTGAGGGAAGAGTGGTTCGTCGGCGTCAAGCGAGGCTACGGCACCCGCGATCTCGTGGACGGCATGTGCATGGAAGCCGGCTTCGCGCCCAACTACGTGTATGAGGGCGACGAGCCCGCGCGGCTTGCCGCGCTGGTGGAAGCCGGGATCGGCATCGCCTTCATTCCCGGTACGGCGCGGCATGCGCGCGAGCACATTCGCTATCTGCAGGTGGAGGACCGTGAATTGACGCGGGAAATCGCGCTGTTGTCGCATCGGAGCCGGTACCTTTCGCGCGCCGCGCAGGAATTCCGCGAGGTGGTGCTGGACTATTTCGAATCGTTAGCGCAGCCGCCAGACGCGGCGAATAAGTCGGCGAAACCGGGATAGAAGATTACGATTCGCTGATCGGCTCCACCTCATCAATAGAATACCAGTCCATGTCGTTCAGCTGCATATACGTTCCGTCTTCCGGCAAGAACTGTACCTTCACCATTCTCGTCTTCTCGTTCAATCTGCCGCAGATGATACCGATTCGGCCGCCTACGCGCACCTTCTGCCCGATTTTCCACCCTTTCGCCCTCACCATGTCGGCGAGCCAATGACGGTCTTGCAATTCGTTGAGCTGCACGTCAAGGTCTTTCTTATTCTCTTTCTCTTGTTCTTTCCTGCTTACACCGCTCTCTTCCTCTTCCATGCGGACGACAGCTTGCTCGTGAAATTTACCATACAAGAATTCGTGGAAATCGGCGGCTTCGAATGCTTTCGGATAAGCGGTCTCCAATGTATGCACCAGGGTGTTTAACGCGTAATACCACTTGTGCGTGTCCAGCTGTTCGATATCGCCCCCGCGCTTGTCTTCATCCGGGGCGAATTTATCGACCGAACCCGGATCGAATAGACCAAACAACGCCTCTTGCAGCCTCACCTTCAGTTCAGCCGTAACGGGAGGTTCATTCTCCTCGAAGGACAGCAGCAGCTGGCGGTGCCGCCCTTCGTTTCGGCCGCCCGGAACGCCGCCCGTCACCACGGTCGATAGCGGCGTCACGTTGACGAAATTCAAATACGCGAATATGAGCTCCTGCAGATGCTTGATCCCGTCGTTCGTTTGGCTGTAATCGACCTCCAGATCAGTCAAACGCCGAAGCTCGGCCGATGCCTCAGTCAGCATCTGGATCTGCTTGCCGCCGACTTGATCGCCGAGCATCGTATACGCTGGCGAGCTCAGCGCCTCCCACGCCAACCCGTCCAAAGCAAACTCCGCGTCCTCGAGCGATCGACTCGTCATGCTTCTCCGAACGGCATCGACATGCGCGGTCCATGCGGTAGAATGTGCTCCCATCCCTTCGCTGCTGGCAAACGGGCTGTTCGTCCGGCCTTTGATCAACACATCGCCGATCAATCCGTCTTCATTCAGGAAAATCATGCTCATGAACGTGCCGCTGTTCTCCGAGCTATAATCGGAAGGCCCTATCGCATCGGCGGATGGAGCTGGCGCCTTGCCCAGCACGTCCTCCAGCGCCGCCGCGCCATCCTCGCCGAGCGTCTCGAATTGGCGCTTGCCTCGAAGCAGATCGAATATGTAATTGTGGGCATCGGTCGAGGCGTTCATAAGCTTGAAATGCGTCACGACTTCTTTCGCCGATTGCTCCTCTACCAAGAGGAGGCGGATTTCCTCCAACAGCTGCTGCCCATCCTGCCATTCCGCAAATTCGTACGAATAGGGATACGCCAGACGAACCGTATCCAGAAAGTGCTGCAAGCCGAGCGCCCACGTCTCGTAGAGCGCCTTCGGTCTCGGATCCCTGATCCTAGACTGGGAGAAGACGCCAGGCGTCTCGGCGGCGAACAGCTTGCGCAGCTTGCTCCGCACTTTGGTCTTCAATGATTGTTGCTGCGTCAAATTCACGGCTTTGTTCTGCCGCCTGATATCCGCCAGCACATTCTCGTAATCCTGGATCGATTCCGCATACCTCTGGATGTCTTGCTGCTTCTGTTCATCATCTTCCGCGAGCATCTCGTCATTCTCCGCACTGTGCTTGCCGCTCCGCGCATCTTCGAGCAGCTCATTGGTCGAAGCGGCCGATTCGTATAAATTCAATAATTCGCGGGCCTTCCCTTCGCCGTTGCCGCCAGGATCTCCGCCCGCGACCGTGGCCATCGGCAAATAGTTGACGAAGGTTAGCAGCGTGCGGATAAGCTTTTGCAGCTGCACGATCACGGCGTGAGCATCCGTGATAGACGCTTCGTCCGTATAGGTCTGGGCATCGATAACCGCCGATTGCAAGGCGGTATCCGCCTCTTCCAGCTTCTTCCGATGCTCGGCAGCGAGGCGGGATTTCAGCCGGAGAAGCGGAGAAGCGCGTTGGTGCTCTGCGTAATCGATCAGATAGTCGCACGCCTGGCTAAGCTGGTAGCCGATCAGGTGCCGCCGCACGGCGTCGATATGGGCGACCCACGCCGTAGAATGCGCCCCCATCGTGGAGGGAAAGGGCGACGGCGTGCGTCCCGCGATCAGCACGTCTTCGATCACGATATTGTTCGGATTGGTTTCCGAGTGTCGATCCTTATCGATTTGAATTTGCGACAGGACGCGCTGCACGACCTTCTTCTCGCCGGTCGCAGAGAAGCCCCGCAAGAAGGAAGAAGGCCCGGCCTGTTCCGCCGTCGCGATAGCCGGAAGCGGCATCCGTTGAACGATTTCCCGCGTAAGACTATTGCCGAGCGATCGCTGCCAACCGAGCAAGCGCGCCTGCATGACGCTCATCGAAGGCAGCGTCTTTCCGGCGGCGCGTGCGCTCTCCGACTGTGCTGCCGTTCGCCCATCCCCCGTATATGCGGCCGCCCGGTCACCGGCTTCCGATCGCCTATCCGGATGTTCTTTCATCAACTCACCTCGATTCATCCAAATATCTCCATTATCCGGCATCCTTCAGATAGCTGCAACGGCTTTCTGATTGCGGATACGTTCGGCAAGGGAAGCGCAATAGCAAGAGCCGCGATGACTTATCCACCGCGGCTCTCGCCTTACCGAAACTCAATCGTGACCTCATCTGCTACGGGCGCAAGCTGTAGCCGAGTCCCCAAACCGTATAGATCATACTCCCGGCCTCGGCCGCGGCCGCGTTCAACTTCTCGCGAATGCGCTTGACATGGGTGTCCACCGTGCGCAGCTCGCTTTTGTTCGCGGTCTCGTGGCGCCACACTTCGCGCAGCAGATCTTCTCTGGTATACGCAATCCCTGCGTTTCGAGCCAGGAAGTTCAGCAGCTCGTATTCCTTCAAGGTGAGCCGGATCTCCGTTCCCTTCACAAGGACCTGACGCGCCAGCGTGTCGATCGACAGAAACGGGAACTCCAATTTGTGCGCCGGTCTGGTCAATAGTTCGGGGTCCATGCCAGCAGTCCGGTTCAAGATCGCTTTGACGCGGAGCACAACCTCTCTGGGGCTGAACGGCTTCGTCACGTAATCGTCCGCCCCCGCTTCGAATCCTTTGAACTTCCCGAAATCATCCCCTTGTGCCGTCACCATCATGACAGGGGTTCGTTTCATCTCCCGGATCGACCGGCACACCTCGATCCCGTTCATGCCTGGAAGCATCAAATCCAGCACGATCAGCTGATAGTCATGGGCGCGTATTTTCTGTATCGCCTCGATGCCGTCGGCCGCCTCCTCGATCATGAAACTCTCTTTCTCCAAATACAGTCTCAGCAGGTTCCGTATCCGCTTCTCGTCGTCGACTAGCAATATTCGCTCGGATTGTCGCATGTTCATCGTTCTCCACTCTTTCCCAGCCTTATCTTGGTCGTTCCCGCCGGTGGTAGGATTGCAGGGCTTGGTTTCTCTCTATCTCTCGCTGCATAGGCACAATCTCCTATACGAGCAACCTCGCGCGCAGGTGTCGCTCGCAATCTCGCGAAATCGGGGCAAGATGACCGTATTCGTGACAAAAAAACGACAAAAAGTAAAAAGACCGCGCACACAGCATTCGCTGGATAGCGGTCTTTCCATCTGCTTATAGAACCCCCGGTCGCTGATTTTAGCCGGATATGGCTTTATCGATCGGGAACGCCCCGCCGGACCACGCCTTACGCGACGTCCACTCGGCCTCGCCCTGCCAGAAGGATGCATCTTCGGGCAGTCCCAGCGGGAGAAAGACCGTCGTGCACAGATACAGGCTCCCCGTCGAAATGTACGCTTCGCCGATTTGCGGCTGACTGCCGGCGAATCCGATTCGCAGCCAGCCTGCTTCGTCGAACGTGCCCGGCAGCTCGATCTGCCGCCGGATAACGGCCGTCAGCGCGCAGCGGACTTGTGCGGGCGCAAGCTCCGCCGGCAGCTGCTCGCGGAGCGCCATCAGCGAAAGATGCTGGAACGCGCCGAACCGGTACGCCAGCGACCGGCCGAGCGGCGGATAGGTCCCTTCCGGCGAAATAAGCCGCTCCAGAACGGCGGCATGGCGAACGGCGCGAGGAAGCGTCTTGTCGCGAAGCGCCGTCCATTCCGCGTATTGATCGCCCAGCTCATCCAATAGCTCCACAAGCATCGGTTGGATGACGAAGCTGTTGTAATAATCCCAATGGAAGGCCGGACCATCGCCATACGTCCCGTCGCCCGCATACCACTGCTCATGCTGCCGGAGCGCATAATCCACACGCATACGGTCCCAATCTTCGCCCATCCGATGCAGGGCGGCCTCGATCATGGCGCTGAACAGCAGCCAGTTGCTGAATACCGGGCGAATCACCCGCGTGGCGCGCAGTGCCGCGGTCAAATTGGCTTGGACGCGCGGTTCCAGCCGCTCGTACAGCTCGCTCGGCGCGCGCAGCACCGCGTTCGCGAGGAAAGCCGCGTCGACGAGCGGCTGGCCGCCCCGGTCGAAATTCATGTAATCCGGCGATGCCGGATCCGTGGCCGCCTCGATGGCCGCTCTTGCCAAGTCCGCCATGCGCTGCCGCAGCTCTCCTTCGCTGCCGGAGCGCGGTCCCCGCTCCAGCCACGGCGCGATGCCGGTCAGCGTACGGCCCAGCGCTTCCAAATGCGAGCAGTCCGCGCGATCGTCATGCACCGCTTCGACGGGCATATCAAGACGAAGCCGCCTAGCAGCAAGCGCCTCCAGCACCGGTCGCGCAATGCGGACCATCGTCTCGACCCAGTACATTCTGTCCTTCGCCATCCTCTAATCCCCCCACCCCAAGTCGTTCTTTCCCCACAAGTATAGACGGTTGCCCGGACTGGTCCAATGCCCTATAATGGTCAAAAACTGACCTATCGTGCTTTCATATCGGGGAGGAAATAGCGCATGCTGACATTGCTGTCATGCGGGTATCATGGTGTTCATCATGACGGGATTGTAAGGAATCGGCCGAGCGGTTCGGGAAGCTACACCTTTGTTCTATTTAAGAGCCGCGCGGAAGTGACGATTCACGGCAGCAGATTTACGGCTTTCAAAAATACGTTCATCCTGTTTCGGCCTTCGACGCCGCATGCTTACCGTGAACTTGAAAGCCCGTTCATTAATGATTGGTTCCATTGCAAGGGCGAAGACATGCAAGCCTTCCTGCACGAATTGAACTTCCCGGCGGACACGCCCGTCGTCGTCTCCGACCCGATGCTCGTCTCCCGCTGCATCATGGACCTGCAGCGTACGTCACGTCTGGACGGACCGCTGCGCGACCGCATCTTGGATTGCGATCTACGCTCTTTCTTCATGAAGCTTGGCGATTTGCGGGCGCGGACGGCGCCGGACAAGCTCGGCCGGTATTACGTCCCGTTCTCCGAGCTGCGGGATGAGCTCTACCGCGCCCCGCAAACGCACGTATCCGTGACGGCGCTCGCCTCGCGCTTCAATATGAGCAAATCTTATTTCCAGCATATTTATAAGGACCTGTTCCAATGTTCCGTCGTGACGGATCTGATCCATGCGCGGCTTGAACGCGCCAAGTATCTGCTGGATCATAGCGAATTGTCTGTTTCGCGCATCGCCGAGTTGTGCGGCTATGAGAACGACACCCATTTTATGCGCCAATTCAAGAAATTCGTCGGCCTCACGCCCAAACAATACAAGAACGGAAGCGACGCGTAGTTGCCGGTCAATGTTCAGCGCGCTTCCCGCCAGCTATGAGCAGCGGTACGCTAAGCGCGAAGGCGCCCGCGGCGAGCCAGATCGGCAGCTGCGGATCGATCGAATACGTCCATCCGCCGATGATGCCGGAAGGCGAGACGGCAAGCAGGACAAGGACCGACAGAATGGCGAACATCTTCGCTCGCCGCTCGTCGTCGATGGCATTGGCGACCGCGGCCTCGAGATAAGGAGCCGTGATCATCATCGCGCCCGCGGACAACACCGTACTAACGGCGATCCAACCCAGGGAGCCTGCCGGCGATAGCGCGAGCATCCCGTTCGATACGGCCGACAAGACGAATCCCCACAGCATGGTGCGATTCGTCAGCCGCTCCGGGATGCGCGGCATGACGAGCCAGAGCACGAGCAGCATCACGACCGAAGAGACGGCCGGCACCATGGAGATTAAGCCCTCATCCATGCCAAGATCGTCCGCCAGATACAGCGAGAGATAGGTTCCTTTGATCGTCATTTGAAAATTGAACAGAATGTAGACGCCGAACATGAGCAGCAAGCCCCGGTCGGCCAAGACGGCCCGCAGCGTCGCCATGTAATCTTGCAAGCTCGCTTGAAGTCCGAGCTCGCGCGCCTCCCGCTTCTTGCGCAGCCCCATCTCCGTCTCGCGGGTCGTATAGTGCCGACCCAGGAATTGCGCGGTCATCAAGATGAACGCAAGCACATACATAATCCGCACGCCGCTGACCATCCCGTACGCGTGCACGAGAAGTCCGCCCAGCGGCGCGAATAGACCGCCGATGACGCCGATAACCTGCAGCAGCGTAAACACGTATGTACGCTCCCGCGGCTCCGTATCCTCGACGAGCAGACAGTAGAACGCCGTGTGCGGAACGCGCTGCAAGCCGTTGATGAACGCGGCGGCAATGAAGAACCAAATATTCTGGGACGCGGCCCAGAGCAGCGTGCCTGCCGACCAGCTAATAAGATCGAACGTCAGCAGCGCGGCCTTCCGCCCCATCCGGTCGGTCAGGTAACCGCTAAGGAACGACGAGAATACTTGGACGACGAGCGTGAGCGTCGTCACCCAGCCGATCTGCGTCTCGCTAAGCCCGAGCTCATGCATGTAGATCGTAGCGTATGTGGCGAACATGCTGTATGGAATGAGAAATAAAGGCTCGAACGCGAGACAACCTCTGCTGTTGCCTTTCAAGCGGGGGAAAAAGGTACGCATGAAACAAGGACCCTCCTAAGGCGTTTGATGTGTCCCTTTCATCCTAACCACGCCAGGCGCCGTACGTCCAGCCATCCATTTCCATTTTTGACCAGATCCCGCGTAATGTGCGGTTCACCGCAATAAATAGATGGCGACAATCAGGAGCACGCTTCCGGTCGAACAATTCAGAATTCGCACACCTCGCGCGGACGTCACCAACCCTTGCAGCCGGGCTCCCAATAGCGCCCATGCCGCTAGCGAGAGGTAACAAATCGTAAAGTAAATGGCGACAAAAACCGCGAGCATCGCATGCGAGTCGTTCAGCCCAAAAGCCGATGCCCCGGATAGACAGGCGATCCACGCTTTCGGATTCAGCCACTGCATCAGAAAGCCGTGACGATAGCGCAGCGGCCGGCCCTCGGCAGGTTGGAGTTCCGGTCGTGCGGTTATCATGCGACACCCCACGTATATCATATAGCCGGCTCCGATATAACGCAGCAGCTCATGAAAGAACGGGACTTGCTCGACGAGATTGGCGATGCCCAAGCCAACTGCGGCCAACAGCAGCGCGAATCCGAACGTCGCGCCCGACACGAAGGATAAGGACCGTTTGAATCCGTATTGGATGCCCAAAGAGAGAATGGTCAAATTTACAGGCCCGGGCGAGATGGACATGGAGAATGAAAATAAACACATGGCAATAATGATCGACATTGCGGTTGCCCTCCTTGAAATAACATGGGGTAAATATATCCCGCGCGAGCGTAACCGTCCAATTGGAATGTCGGATGAACGCGATCAGAAAAACGGATCGAGATTCCAACCGAAATAGGGGGCAAACATGGAGCTATATCAATTGAAAACCTTCCGCGAGGTCGCGTCGACGGGGAATTTAACCGAAGCGGCCGCCCGGCTAAGTTTGAGTCAACCGGCGGCGAGCGCGCATCTGAAGGCGCTTGAGCAGGAAGTCGGATTCCAGCTGTTTTATCGCACGCCTAAAGGTATGACGCTCACGCCAAAAGGCGCCAAACTAGCGGCAGAGTCCAACCGCATCATCGACGCCATGGAGCATTTTCGCCAAATCGCGAACGAGCTTCGCCATAACCCGGCAGAACGCATACGGATCGGGCTGAACACAGATGGATCGCTGCTGCGCATTCAAGATGTCGTAGAAGCGTTGTCCGCACGGTTGCCGCAGGTCGAAATTCATTTCCTTGAGACGAAGAGCGAGAATTTCGTCGCAGATCTCGATAACAGCGTCATCGAAGCAGGCTTCTTCTACGGGGAAGTCAGGGACCCGTCCATTTATTCGATCAAGCTTCGCGCATTCCCGATGGCCGTCGTGTACCCCAACGGCTGGACAATCCCGGAGGAAGAATCCGCGATGGCGTTTTTCGCGGGGAAGCCTTGGATATGGACGACGCAAGGCTGCCCGTTCTATCAGCGTTCGATCGATTATTTCGCGCGCGAAGGCGTGTTTCCGCGGCGGGTCATGTATGTCGACGACGAGTTCCTGATCGGAGAGCTCGTGCAAAAGGAGCTCGGCTGCTCCCTGTTGGCGGAACCGATCGCACGGCAATTCGCCGAGGCGAACAAATTGAAAATGTGGAACGGCCTTGATCTTGCGATTAACCTGCATTTCGGCATGGCCAAGGACACGATGTCGGACCCGATCCGCCAAGCACTCGCGAGCATCGTGGCAGGCGTGTGGACAGGTTAACGCATTCCTTCATGGAACAAAAAACGAGCGCCTCTCCCCACGCACCGGGGATAAACGCTCGTTATCTCGCTCTCTTTCATCCAACCCTGCCGCTCACTTCTCCGCCGCCGACTAGAGATCGAACGCCGGTACATCCATGATCAGATCGGGCTCATCGTGCATGAAGGTCAACTGCAGCGTACCTTTTAAATCCGCGTCTCTGCGCTCGGACTTAGGCTTGTCACTGAGCAGGGTTAACGTTTCGATGGTCTCCGCTTCATACTGGATGTTGATCGTCGGCAGGATGTGGAGCAGCCTGCGTACATCCTGTGGCTCGATTTCGAAGAGGAGACAGATCGACCGATTGGATAGCGGCTTGAAATCAATGATCCATCCGCCGGCCTCCCGAATATGAAGCTTGGCTTCTTCGATGCCTGCGTGCCGATTGCCGTGCCATACGGCATTTAAACGCAGCGGCACATTGCCACTTCCCGCCATCTCCGATCCCTCCTTATCTATCGCCGGAGCTGCAGATGGAGCAGCGGGAAAGGTCTGCCCGATCCATCTACCTCCGAACGCCCGCACGCCACGAACCCGTATCGCGCGTAGAACGTGCAAGCACCCTCGTTCTGCTCATTCACGTCGACCTGCAAGCAGTTGCCTTTCAAGCGCTCCGCATGCCGGATCAGCGCGCTGCCGATCCCCCGTCCCCGATAGTTAGGATCGACGAACAGCATCTCGATGCGCGGGCCGTCCAAGCCGATGAAGCCGACCGCATGACCATCCTCATGCCGCGCCAGCCAAAGCTCGACCGCATGCAGCGCGTGATCCCGCACCAGATCCCGATAGAAGACGATGTCCGCTTCTTGCAGAAAATGGTGGGTAGCTCGCACCGCACGCTCCCAGATGTCGACGAGCCGCTCGTGATCTTCCATTTGGCCGCGCGTCAGCTCTTCCTTCATTCCCTTCCCCTCCTTCTTCCTCGTCAAAAGCATGCCAAGCTTAAGCGGACGACTCCTCATCGCCTATTTCACGGCCATACCAAATGGACAATACGCGTTCTTCGCGAAATCCGATTGCGCGATACAAGCCAATTGCCGCCACATTGTTGCTCATCACGACCAGCTTCACGCAGCGGGCCCCCATGCGCCCCAGGCGGGCAATCAAATCGTCCAGCAGCTCCCGCCCATATCCCCGCCCTTGGCACGCGGGATCGATGCCGACGGCATGAATCCACCCTTCGTCTCCGATCAGCTCCAGCTCGTGAAAGCCGATCAACCGATCTCCGCGATAGACGACACCGAGCAGATCCGGCGAAGCGGCATGCTTCGCGATCAGCTCTTCCATCTCTACGTCGGTCACGGCACCGCCGTTCGGCACGAAGCGGAATACGTCGTTGTGCAGCGTCTGGTACTCGCCGCGGGAATTCTCGTCTACGCGCCGATACGTCAATTCCCCTTCGCGTCTGAATGGCGGAGCCTTCGAGGCGGCGAGATCCATGGACAGAACAAGAGCCCGATGGCGCTCGTCGAAGCCATGCTCCCGCACGAATCGGCCGACGAACGCATCCGTCGGCGCGATGCCCGCTAATATCCGCGCGGCCTGATGCGCTTCACACACTTCCGCCGCCAGTTTCAGCAGCCGCGCGGCGACCGGGCGACTCTCGCTCTCGACGTGAAAACGGACGAGATACGCTTCGCCCTTCACCGGAATCTCCCGCGTAATGACGCCGATGCATCCCGCGATCCGCTCTTCCTCGATCTCGATCAGAACGTTCGCGCCGTTCTCGAACAGTTCCCCGCCCAGGTAAGCCATGTTGTCTTCATAGCTTTGGTCGTCGTCAGGGCGATGAGTTTTCAAAAATGCATGCAGCTGCCGCCGATCGTCGTCGGTCAGCTCGTGAAACCGATATATCATGCCATCCCCACTTCAATTCAAATTGGGCTACGCTCACCGCTGCTGCCCCCATGCTTAGCGCGAGGGGCGTCATTCCGGCTCGGCAGATTCCGTCGATGATGCTGCATGCCGCCAGGAAGCGAATTACTTGTCGTAATGTCATTATAAACAATCCTTACATCTATGACGATGCATAAACGGCAGCAGGGGTATACCGTTAATCAGGCTACCGCTTCGCCAGAAAATCGAGCATGAGATGAAGAGCCTGCGCTGCCGATGGCGCTGCATAGTTCGGGGAATACGGGTCGGCGAACCCATGCCTGCCCGGCAAAATCAGCGCCTGCACGCCCGTCTTCCGATTCAACGCCGCTGTTAAATCAGGCACATGGAACGTGCCAGGCGTTCACCCCTATCTTATTCGAGTGCGGGGCCCGAGACTAGTGCCCATTCGGGGACTCTTCCAACTCCACTGGATTCGCATCAAAAAAGACGCCACAGGGTTCATCCCGTGACGTCTATTCTTTGGGGTGCGCTGCGGCTAGTCCAAGAAGCCCTCCCGCTCCAGCGCCGCCATCGCTTCGAGCAGCATGATGCCGCTCAGCTGGCCGCTGAGCTGCACGGTCGGCTCCGGTTCATCCATCCACGACAGGCTGAATAAGCCGGTCTCCGAACGCCCCTGCCGCCACAGCGTCTCCGCGTTATGGCGCAGCAGACGAATCCACGGCTCCGCCAGCTCGGGCTGGACGCGAATGAGGTGGACGAGGTAGCGAACCAGAATGCCCTTGAACAACCCGCAGTCGTCGTTGCCTTCCCGAGGCAGCATCCCGGTCTTCGGATCGACCAATTCGCCTACTGTCGCATGCGCGGTGCGCTGCGCGTCCGCAAGATAGGCGGCATCTCCCGTGCAATGGTACAGCTCGATGCCCGCCCCGAGGAAGACGCCTTGGCAATACGTATACTTCCAGTCGTAGTCGATCTGGCCGTCGCCCAGCCGGTTCATGCCGTCCCAGACGAAGCCGGTATCCGGGCAGACCAGCCGCTCCCGGTTGAACCGGTAGATGCGCAGCGCCCATTCGAGATCCTCCGCCCGGCCGTCCAGCCGGTAAAGGCGCGAAGCAAGAATGGAAGCCGGCGCATTAGCGGGCGTATTCTTGTAATCGAGCTGATCCTTCTTCCACGCCATGCCGCCGCCCATGTGGTCGTTCCACGCGGTCTTGATGTCGTCCCACAGCTCAAGCGCCCCTTGCTTATAGACGTCCTGTCCCGTTGTCTCGTAAGCGCGCAGCAGGGCGAGCGCCATCCATTCCATATCGTCGTAATAATTATGCAGCAGCGTACCGCCATTCCACCGGATCGTATCGCGCAGCACCCGCTCGAGGAAGGCTTCCCGATCCGGATGGCCGTCGCGCCGCAGCTCGTCGACGAGCACGTCGATCACATGGGCATGCCACCAATAGATCCAATGTTCGTTCGCGCCATCCCGCGGCACAGCCTGATCCATGACGCCGCGCTCCTCGTTCCAGAAGAGACGAAGGAATTCCTCCTGCGCTTGCGCGGCCCGGCTTGCCCATAGCACGCTTCCGCTCATCCCTGATGCACCTCGCCCGGCGTCTCGGCATGCCGTCCGCGTTTCTCCAGCAGCGCCATCTGCTCCAGCAGCATAATGCCGCTCAGCTGGGTGCTTAACGTCACGCGATCGCCGGGCGTGGCTCCCCATGAGGTGCTGAATACGTTCCGCTCAATATCGCGCCCCGCCTGCCAAAGCGTATTCGCCTGATGCGCCAATAGCTCCGCGACTCGATGCTCCTCCGGCGCGACGGCAAGCAGCTCGCCCAGATACCGGACCAGAATGCCCTTGAACAAGCCGCCGTCGCCATCTCCTTCGTCCGGAAGCAGGCCCGTCTCCGGCGCGGCGAGCTCCGCGCGCGCGGCCTCTGCGGTACGTACGGCATCCGCGAGATACGCCTCATTGCCCGTGCATCGGAACAGCTCGACGCCCGCGCCGATGAATACGCCTTGGCAGTATGTGAACTTCCAGTCCTTGTCGATGCTGCCGTCACCGGTACGATTCATGCCATCCCAGACGAAGCCGGACGCCGGATCGACCAGATTGGATTTCAGCCAGGCGTATATGCGGAGCGCCCAATGCAGATCCTCATCGCGGCCGAACTCCCGGTACAACCGCGCGGCCAGAATGACGGCCGGCGCGTTCGCCGGCGTATTCTTGTAATCCAGCTGCGACTTCTGCCACGCGATGCCTCCGCCCATATGGTCGTTCCAGCCGGTCTGGATATCCTCCCATAGCACGAGAGCGGCGTCCTTGTACCGTTCCTCGCCCGTCGCTTGATAAGCGCGAAGCCACGCGATCGCCATCCATTCCATATCATCGTACAGCTCGTTCGGGAACGCGCCGCCGTTGCGGGCGAGCAGGCCGTCATGTATCGCGGCAAGCCGCTCCTTATAGACTCGCTCCCCCGTCCGCTCCAACCCGTCGACCAGCACGTCGACCGCATGCGCCATCCACCAGTAGTGAAATATCGTATTACATGCGCCATCCGGGCAAGGAATTTCGATATCGTACAGCTCAATGGAAGGATTCCAATACAATTGCTCCAGCGCTAGCTGCGCCGCTTCGGCGCGGGATGCCCACGTCATGCCCATATGCTTCACTCTCCGTATCCTTTTATCTCTCGTCCAAAGTACCGTTCCTCTCGAGCTTCGCCAGCTGCTCCAGCAGCATCATGCCGCTCAGCTGGGTGCTCAGCTGTACGACCGCATCCGGCGTCTGCGCCCATGAATTGCTGAACGTCGCGCTCTCGCTCGCTTTGCCATACGCCCACAGACTGTCACCGTTGGTCTTCATCAGCTCAATAAGGTCTCGCCGCTTAGGGTCGGCTTCGATCAGCTCGCCGAGGTATCGCACGAGCACGCCTTTGAACAGCCCGCCGTCGCCATCGCCCTCGGAAGGCAGCATGCCTGTGGCGGGCGACAAGAAATCCGCCTTCAGATTGCCGGCCGTCCTGCGCGCCTCGTCCAAATAACGCGTCTCTTTCGTTGCATGATACAACTCGACGCCCGCGCCGATGTACACGCCTTGCCCGTAGGTGAATTTCCAATCCTTGTCGACGGTGCCGTCACCCGTCCGGTTAATGCCGTCCCACACGAGCCCCGTCTGGAGATCGACGAGCGTCTTTGTCTGCCAATCGTAAATCTTCTTCGCCCATGCCAAGTCCTCGCCGCTGCCGAAATGCCGGTATAATCGCGCGGCTAGAATAACGGCTGGAGCATTCGCCGGCGTATTCTTATAATTCAGCTGCTCCTTCCGCCATGCAATGCCGCCGCCCATCTCCTCATTCCAACCGGCCTTGATGTCGGCCCACAGCTCGAGCGCAGCCTGCTTATAGCGCTCCTCCCCCGTGGCGTCATACGCCCGCAGCCAGCCAAGCGCCATCCACTCCATATCGTCGTAATAATCGTTGATCATGACGCCCGCGTTGCGATCCAATATGCCCTGATACAGCTTCGCGAGACGCTCCGTGTACGCGGCGTCGCCGGTACGCTCATAGCCATCCACGAGCACGTCGACGGCATGCGCCAGCCACCAATAATTGAACGGATCGGTGCATAGCTGGGCGATGCATGGCGCGGCATTGTTGAACAGCCCCCGCTTCTCCTCCCAGAAGGACTTGGCCAGCTCCCCCTGCGCTTCGTCGGCCCGCTCCTGCCATACCGTCTGAGCTGGCGAGAATGCTTCCTTCAACCGGTCCGCTTGCAGTACGGCGAGGACGATGCCGACGATCACGATCGCCGCCGCGGCCAAGCCGATCGCGCGTTTTCGATTCAATACCTTCACCTCGCCTTTGGCGATAGCGGGTGACGAACGCTGCACTTATAACCGGTGCATGCCGTCACCCGCCGTTTCTAGATTACAAACCGTACATTTTATCGAGGTTCACATAATTACCGTTGCCTTTGGCGCTGTCATAGCCGACGATGATCGTGTTCTGGCCCGCGTTCAAGTTGACGTTCAGCGTCACGGTGCCCCATGCCCCCCAGCTGCCCGTGCCAGGGAAATTCAGGTTCGCCGCCACCACCGTCCCATTCACGGACACGTACCGGCTCGCATTGCCCGCGCCGCCCGCATAGCGCAGCGTGATCGTCCGCGTGCCGGCTGTGTTCTGATTGACGTAGAACGTCACATTCGTCCCGCTCGCATTCCAACCCGCGAGATAGCCCCGGCCCGAAAATCCGGCTTGCGTCGACTCGGTGCTAATGCCGTTGACCCGCGCATTCTCCGCTTCGTAGTTGCCGTTGCCCGCAATGTAGCCGGTGTAATTGTCCGCGGGCACGAGCTGCAGGATCGACGCGCCTGCCGCTGCCGCGAGGCTTTGTACGTACCCGGAGCCCGTCGGCGCCGACCAGTCGCTGCCGATCACGTTATCCGACGTCCGTCGATGGTTGAACGCCTGCGTCGCGTTCTGCTGAAGGAAATTCAAGTACGTCGCGTTGCCCGTGGCGATCCGCAGCTTGTTGAGGTTGCGGGCGAAGATCATTTTGAACCCGGCGCCGTCGTTCTCCCCTTCGTACATCAGCGTGTTGGACAAGGTCAGATTGTTGATCGCATAGTTCGCCGCATTGTTCGCATCCGTCAGGTAGCCGCTGCTGCCCGTCGCCTGATAGAGCGCCAGCGCCGCCCCGAGGAAGTTGCCGTAATTATAGGAGAATTCCCAGCCGACGACCGTGCCGTTGCCCGTGCCTTCCACATGGTCGCTCAGCTTGCTGCCGGAGACGAGCCGCGACTTGATCCAGTTGTACAGCCCTTGGGCTTTCGTAAGATAAGCGTTGTCGCCCGTGGCGTTCTTCAGCTTGATCGCCGTCATGACCATCGGCGCGTTGGTCGCGATGTTCTTCTGCGGCGAAGTCCCGTCGCGCTTCCACCAGATGCCGCCACCGTACGTAGCGTCGTTGAACGCATAGATCTGATCGAACAGGAAGGACGCCCGGTTGCGGTACTCCGCCGTCCCCGTCAGCTCGTATGCCCGCATGCAGGCCAGCGCCCACCAGCCCAGATCGTCGTTGAAATCGTTGTCCATCATGTTCGGATATTTGCTGTTGAAGCCGGTATAAATATCGTCGATCATCGTCCGGTACGTCTGGCTGCCGGTCCGCTCGTAGGCGTCCATCACCGTCTCCCACAGCTGCGCCTCCCACCAGAAGTCCGTGTACAAGCCGCCGTTCGGACCGTGCGCATGCTCCGGATGGATTTGGTGATCGCTGTTCGTGTAGAAATACTTCGCCGACGCGTCGTAGAACTTCGTGATGAATCCGCTCATCGCGGTATCCGCCTGCGCCGCGGTGAACGCCTCCGCCCGCTGCGGAACGCCGACGCCCGCGCCTATGATTACGGCCGCCAAGACCGCGCTCAACATTCGTTTGCCTGTCGATACTCGAGATTGCATCGTCTTCACTATTTGCTCGCCCTCTTTCCGATTCGAGATTCGCTTGCCAAAAGCCCGATCAGCTGCGCGAAGCGGCATTGCCGATACCCGGGTTCCGCTTCCGTCTTAAGCGTCATCACCTCCTCTCGAAGGAGCATCCGAAAAGCGAGGGGCGAGCATTAGCCCTTCGTTCCGGTGAAGGCGATCCCCTGCACGAAATACTTTTGCAGCAGCAAGAACAGGATGAGGATCGGCAGAATCGCGATGAGCGCCCCGGCCATCATCGGCCCGTAATCCGTCTGGTAATTGTACGAGAACGCCTGCAAGCCCATCTGGATCGTCGCCTTGTCCGGATCATTGAGGATAATCATCGGCCAGAGGAAGCTGTTCCAGCCCGCCTGGAAGGTGAAAATGCTGAGCGTCGCGAGCGCCGGCTTCGTCAGCGGCAAGTAGATGTTCCAGAAGATGCGGAATTCCGGGCAGCCCTCGATCCGCGCCATCTCCATCATGTCGGAGGGCAGCGTCAGGAAGAACTGGCGCATGAAGAACACCGCGAACGAACCGGATGCGCCGGGCAGGATAATCCCCCAGAACGAGTTCAGGAAGCCGTTGCCGCCGTCGCCCATCAGATCGTTGCCGCCGATGAGCGGGAAGTGCTTCAGCACGTAGAAGCTCGGGATCATCGTGACGATGCCCGGAATCATCATGGCGGCCAGCAGCACGCGGAACAGCGGCTTGTTCAGCTTGAAATCCAGCTTCGCGAACGCATAGCCGCTGAGCGAGCCGAAGAACAGATTGCACAGCACGCCCGCCGCCGCCAGCACGAAGGAGTTGTAGAAATAAAGGCCGAACGGCACCGTCGTGAACGCCGCCTTATAGTGCTCGAACGTGATGCGCGACGGCAGCCAGCTGATCGGAACCGAGAAAATTTCGTCGCTCGGCTTGAAGGAGGTGATCAGGCTCCAGAAGAAAGGCAAGAACATGCAGATTGCGATGATGATCGCGACCGTATAGAACGCGATTGCCGCCAGCGCCCTCCTCGCCGTAACGGAGGCCGGCCTGGTTCTCGTCGCCGCGGTCGCGGATAATGATGGCTGAGCCATGTCCATTCCTCCTTACACGATAGGCTCTTCGGATTTGGAAATACGCATGTTGATGAACGAGAAGACGAGAATCGCGAGCGCCAGCACGAATGCCTGCGCCGAAGCGTAGCCCATCTGCAGCTGGTTGAAGCCCTGTTGGTAGATGAGGTACACCGGCGTCTTCGTTACGTTGCCCGGCCCGCCCTGCGTCAGGACGAACGCCTGATCGAACAGCTGGAGCGCGCCGATGATCGACATCGTGCTGACCAGGAACGTCGTCGGACGAAGCTGCGGCCAGGTGATGTACCGGAAGCGATCCAGCGCCGTAGCGCCGTCGAGCTTCGCGGATTCGTAGAGATAATCCGGCACCCCTTGAAGGCCTGCGATATAGATGACCATATTCGAGCCGACCGACTGCCACAGCGTGACGAGAATGATCGAGAGCATCGCCGTCTCCGTCTGCGCCAGCCATGCCGGGCCCGTCACGCCTACGTAGCTCAGCAAATTGTTGACGAGGCCGAATTCGGGATGCAGCAGCCAGATCCATACCGTGGCCGCGGCTACCGCGGAGGTTAGCGTCGGCAAGTAGTTCATCGTCCGGAATAGCTTCACGCCGTAGCGCCGGAAGTTCAGCAGCATGGCGAGCCCGAGCGAGATCAGAATATTGAGCGGAACGAAGATCACCGAGTAGAAGGCGACGTTCTTGAACGTCGTCCAGAACAGATCGTCCTGCAGCAGCCGCTTGTAATTGTCCAGCTGGACGAAATCCATCCGGCTGACGACGTCATAGTTCGTAAAGCTTAAGTAGAGCGCCATCACGACCGGTATGATCGTGAAAGCGACGAAGAGCAGCATGGTCGGCGTAATGAACAGGTACGCCGTTCGAGCCTGATGTTTATTTAATTTTCCCATCGAGGACATCAGCGCTCCTCCTTTCTTCCATCGGTTGATGCACAAGGGAGCGGCCGCGCTAAGGGGGCGAAGGACGACATTACCCTTCGCCGCACCCGCGCCGGTTAGATTAGGCCCGACTGCCCGCCCGCCTCGTGCCGATCAAGCTATTTCACGTCCGCGTTATCCTGCAGCAGCTGGTCGCCGCGCTGCTGGGATTTGCTCAACGTATCCTCGATGCTCTGTTTCTTCTGTTGGAACAGCTGCAGGTTCGGGATAAGCGCGTCGTTCTCCATGACGGAGTAACCCGGATGGGCCGGACGAATCTTCGCGAACTCGAGCGTGTCGAGGAATGGCTTCCAGAACGGATCGTCCTTGAAGAACGGATCTTCGAGCGCCGGCTTGTAGCCCGGAATGTTGAGGCTCGTTTTGGCCCACAGCAAAGCGTTGTCCTTGTTCGCGGTCCACCACTTGATGAATTCCCACGCTTCCTTGTGGTGCTTGCCGCCCTCTGGAATGACGAGGCCGAAGCCGCCCATCACGCTGCCCTTGTCGCCATTCGGTCCGACCGGAGGCGGCACGATGCCAAAGTCGAGATCCTTGCCGTACTTCTTGTATGTGCTAAGCATCCACGGACCCGTGTACTGCATCGCCAGCTTGCCGGTTACGAACGCATCCGTGCCTTCGCCCAAGCCTTGCTCGAACCCGGTTTTGTACACTTTATCCTCGTTCAGCAGGCGATCCCAGAAGGTGAGCACCGCTTTGCCCTGCTCGTTATTGAAGTTCGTCTTGCCGTCCTCGGTCATCATTGATCCGCCCGCCTGCTGCAGGTACATATTGAACAGCCCCGGATCGCCGAGCGAGAAGCCGGCCACCTCCAGCTTGCTGCCGTTCCACTTCGTCGTCTTAATCGCCGCCTGCTCCAATTCGTCCCATGTCGTCGGCGGCTCCACGCCGGCGTCGGCGAGAATCTTCTTGTTGTAGAACAGCGCGCGCGCGTCGACGGTCAGCGGCAATCCGTACAGCTTGTCGTCATGCGTCAGCTCCTTGAGCGCCTCGCTGTAGAAATCGTCCCGGCTAAGACCATCTGCCGCCAACAGCTCGTCGATCGGATGAAGTACGTTCTTCGGCGCGTAGAGCGAGGTGCGCCATCTGTCCCAGAACAGGATGTCCGGTGCGCCGCCCGACGTGGAAGCCGTCAGGAATTTCGTGATCATATCCTGCTGCAGCACGTATTTGACGCGAATTTTGTCCTGGGATTTGTTGAAGGCGTCGACCATCGTCTCGAATTGCTTCTGCCCTTCGCCGCCCCAATCGCCCCAGAAGGTGAGCTCGACCGGCTTGCCCGAACCCGAGTTGCCGCTTGCTTCTCCGTTGTCGGACGTCGCGCCGCCGTTGCCGCCGGAATTTCCGTTACTGCTGCAGCCTGTCGCCGCGCCAAGCAATACCGCGCTCATTGTCATGACCGTCATCCATTTTTTCACGTTTCATGCCTCCCTTTTAATCGTTGCGCCCCTATAAGTTCGAAAGGACAAGTCCTTTTGAAACCGCTTTAATTCGTTCGCACGGCAATGCCGCAATAATCGAGCAGCAGCTCGCTGAACATCATGTTCGCCCAGGAGAACCATGGCCGGGTGAATCGGTGCGGGTCGTCGGCATGGAAGCCCTCGTGCATGAGCCCCGTATCCGCTGTCGTGGCTGCCAGCACCTCCAGCATCCGCGCCTGCTCTTGCTTGTCGGCAGCCGTAAGCCCCTGCATCGCGAGCGCGATGTGCCATATATACCGATCCGGCGTATGTGGACTCCCGATTCCCGATGCCGCTTCGCCTTCAAAGTAGTAGGGATTGGCGCGGCTTAAGAGAAAGCGTCTCGTGTTCTGGTAGATCGGGTCGTCCTTGCCGGCATAACCGAGATAAGGAATGGCCAGCAGGCTCGGGACGTTGGCGTCGTCCATCAGGTTGTAACGGCCTAGACCGTCCGTCTCGTAAGCATACATCCGGCCGTATTCAGGATGATCGACGATGCCATGCGTCCGGATACCGCTATCGATCTCCTCGCGCAGTCGCGCCGCTTGTTCGGCGAGCGCCGCATCGTCCAGCACATCCTTCGCGATCTCCTCCACGTACCGAAGCACGACAACCGCGAACATATTGGACGGAATCAGGTAACCGTAGGTACAGGCATCGTCGCTCGGCCGGAAGCCGCTCCACGTCATGCCCGTGTACGCCGTCGGCGAGCCTTTGCCCTCTCTCGGCAGCGTATCCGTCGGCGGGCAATCGATCCGCTGGAACCGATACGCCGACCGCGTCTCATGGTGCTGCTCCGTCATCCACAGATCGAGGATCGCGGCCGCCGCTTGCCGGAAGGTATCCCCCAGATGCGCAGTGCGTCCCGTATTCTTCCAGAGCAGATAGCTCAGCTGCAGCGGATAGCAGAGGGAATCGATCTCGTATTTACGCTCCCATAGCCATGGGCTCATCTCGGTCAAATCCTGCTGATGGCCGCTTGCGCTGGGCGATGAGTTAAAGGCATTGGCATAGGGATCGAGCAGCACGCAGTCGAGTTGTCTGCGGACCAAGCCCTCGATCATATCCGCCAGCTCGGCATCTTCGGCCGCGAGCACCAAATACGGTCGAACCTGTGCGGCCGAATCACGCAGCCACATAGCTGGTATATCACCTGTTATAACAAATGTCGTGCCATCCGGCATGCGCTTGATTGTCGTCTGCAGCGTGTTCGTGAAGCCGTTCTCGAATATCGCTGCTAGATGCTGATGTTCCGGTCCCAAGATCGACTTGATGCGCTCCACTAATCGTACGATGGATACCGGGTTTTGCGTTGATTGCACCACGTCTTGCCGCCCCTCCAATCTCTAATTAGCGTTTAGTAAACCGCTTACATTCCATATTGTCATTATATTGGCATGTATATGGTATGTCAATATGTATTTTTGGAAAGAATATATCATTTAAGCATATCAACTAAGGGGTCGCTCCCCCTTCCCCCTCGGCAACGCTGTCAGGTTAAGAGGGCTCCGCCCCCTTTAATCCCACTTTTGTTGCTCCCTCCTCCCACCTCCTCCGCCGAGGAGGCTCCAAAGGACTTTGCCCAGCGTATGCTTCCGAAGTGCGTTTTCCTTAGAAAACGCTCAGGACTCCCTATTTCGAACTTGCACGTTTGTTCGCGGTCGGCGGGTTGCTTCGAGCGGGCACGCTTTTGTCCTCGCGGACAAAGCTTCATGCGCATTGGGAACATCTTTTCAAGACACCAGGATATAGGGTGATTTGCAGCTCCTTGCTGACCTTCGATTACGTCCGCTCCCGCGGACACACTTAACGTTTCAGTTCACACTAGTATCAGGAACGTGTGCATGATCTCCTTTCCTGCCTCAACAACAAAAAAGCCCCTCGCGGGGCTTTGCGGTTAAACGGATTTGGCCGGGCCGGTCGATTCGCTGACGATCAGCGAGGCGTCGAGCAGAATTTTGCTTGGGACCGATTGGCCTTCGCGCAGCTTCAATACATTCTCGAAGGCGAGACGGCCCATCTCCGTCTGATTCTGCCGCAGATGGGTGAACGGGAACTTGCCGTTGACTTCCGGACAATCGAAGCAGACGATCGAGATATCCTCCGGCACGGAGCGGCCCAGCCGCTGCACCGCCTGGACGGCCAGCTGCGCGATATTGTATTCGGTGGCGAACAGCGCCGTAATGTGCGGGTGACGCTCCAGATGCGCCATCACCAGCCGAATGTCCTGCTCGCGGTTCTCTTCCGTATTCGCCTTCGGCAGCGTCGACGTCAGCTCCAGCCAGATGTCGCGGTCGACGACGATGCCCTTCTCCGCATGGGCTTGAATAAAGCCCTCGATTCGTTCCTCGATGGCCGTCGTGTCGACAGGCGGCGGCGTGAGGAACCCGATCGACTTATGTCCGAGCTCGAACAGATGGTTCGCGCCTTCCTTCGCCGCGCCGGCGTTGTCCGTCGCGATCGAACCGGCCGAGATTCCCTTCAGATGGCGGTCCACCAGCACGAACGGGAATTGATTGATGACCAGCTTCAGAATCTCGGCGTTGAAGTATTCGCCCTGCGCCGGGAAGATGATCAGCCCGTCCACGCCGAGCTCAAGCAGCCCTTTGATCGCTTCTTCCTCGTACGCCGGGATCCCGAACGTGCGGCGGAGCACGAGGTAGCTGTTATGCTGGCGCGAAGCTTCCTCCATGCCATAGATCAACCCGCTGCCATAACTGTCGGCGAAATCCGTAATGACCAGACCGATCAGCAACCGGCCGTCCGCCTTGCGCGCGTGCTGCTGTTGTGTGCCGCCGAGCGACGGTTTGATCGCTCCCGCGGGCTGCTCCGCGACGAACGAGCCCCGCCCCGGCTGTCGCACAATGTACCCTTCGCTCGCCATCAGTTCCAGCGCCTTCTTGCTCGTGATGCGGCTGACATTGTACATATCGCCTAGTTCCTTCTCGGACGGCACGCGGTCGCCCGGCGCATACTTCCGTTCCCGAATTTCATCGCGCAGCGCTTCAAATATTTTCTCGTACATCGGCTTCGATGTTTCGTTCGACATGTTCGTCCCTCCGCTTCCAACAACCGGCTGTCGCAAATTTATACATAATAATATATCATGATATATGCGTTTTGCCAAGATGAGTTGACATATCAGCCGGACTTTGCGATTCGGGACGAACATGTCGCGGTCTACCTCTACTTCTCCTCCTACACGCTATGGATGAAGGAAAGGAGTTGTTGGTGTTTGGTGAAAATAATGTATTAGACTGGATTCGTTGAATTAGCGCGGTTTTGAATTGAAGAATCGTCAGCTTATAAAAAATAAGTTTTAGACTGATCTATTAAAGAAGCTGCGGCGGACCAAGACTTGAAAAATAAAGTCTTAGACCGCAGCTGTTGTCATTTAACTAACGTTCTTTTCCGAGCAATACATACCCACGTACAGGCGTCTGAAGTTTAAGGACATACACTGAGTAGGAATAATTTTTTCAGAGAGGAGTATGTTCTGTATGCCAAGTTTCAACTTCCCGGTTACTGCACAGGGTTTCCCGTAGTTCGAACCTGCTATTGCGATTAACCTGCTCAATCCAACGATTATGCTGGCTGTCGCTGTAGATACGAACAATCCGCAAGGTTCCCCTCAAACGGGTGTATACCGTTCCGTAGATGGAGGTACGAACTGGACAACTATTCACATTCTTCCCCTTCCCACCCCCTTTACAGCTGCAGAAGCGCCTTACATTGCCTATGCATTCCCTAATACGTTCTTTGTAACTGCCCACGCTTTCGAGGGTGCTTCGGCTGGAACATGTATTGTCTACCGATCCACTAACAACGGTACTGATTTTGATGCCCCTGTAATCGTTAATCGTGGTTACGGCTCTTACATTAACAATGATGAAACACTTGTAGCCGTTGATAACGGACAATCAAGCCCCTCCCTCGGTTTTAAGGGTTTATCTCACATATACTCACTCATTCGCAGGATTTCATCACCTTAGATCAGATCAATCTTAGGATAAAGAACAGATGAACACGGTTGAGGTTGCGGGCTGAGCATGCGGAAATAGAGGACTATCAGGAAATATTCCCCAATTAGTTTCTACTGCACGCATACTCCACTAATCCCTTGGCGTTCACCCTCCCATGACTCAACGGGTCATTGCCCTTACAATCCTTCGTTATACCAGTTGGCCAAGTTAAACCAGTAATGCCCGGTTGGTTCCATGCCAATAATGAGCCTTTTCAATCGATGTTTCTGCTGTAATTCACTCATCCAGCGGCTCAGTTTTTCAAATCCTTCAATACTATTGGAAAATGAGAGATGGCGTTTCGAAACCACAATACCGCGAAAATTCGTAGCTTGTGCGACATGCGTTTCTTTCGCCATGTCGATCCCTACGACGAGATGCGAGGTGGTAATTTGTTCGACCCGTTGATTTTGTGCATCTATTTGCTTAAACTTCATAGTAAGAGCGCCTCCTCTGATGTGTTGTCGACAAACCCATCATACCGAGGCGCTCCCTTTTTTACAAAGCTCATTTCTTAAGCTCTGCAGGATTGTTTAGCGTAATGATTAGAAAAGTTATTTTTTTTGTTTTTTATATTTCTTCCAGACATTATTATCAACAAATAACTTAGTACCTGTATCAACTTCTTCAACGTACTGTATTTTTTTATAGTTTGAATATAATCCCCAAAAGATACTGATGGGCAATATCAATAATACACACCATATTGATTGCACAAAGGTTAAGATTAAGGAAAGTATAGTTAACAAAGATGTCAGAATAAAAATCAAAAATTCATTCTTTGTTGCAATTTGCTTATACTTTTTTGAAAAATCAATACTTCTAATTTCTTTCATTTTAGTTTGTACTCCTTCATTTTTAGTATGACGCATAAATTATAATAAGAATATTTCATAAAGACAATTTGAATAATTTTCATCTCCCATATTCAACTAACCTCCCTCTATGGAGAATCGCTTTCCTCTTAAATGCTCACGTTTTCTTAGGTTTTGAACGTTTTTCTTTCGTACGAGACTACCACTGAATGGAACATGGTTGTAGAAGATGCAGAATATGGGGCGGAGAAAGTAAAAAGAGCATACCCACCCAAACCACTGGCTTAAAAAAGTGGTCGATCTGGAGATTTATGGTCGCACCTTTGGATCTCCACATTGCCTCATGGAGGTCAACCCTCCCATGTCTCACAGCGTCTTCGCTCCCACATTCCTTCATTCAACCTGCCCATGAGGTGGAGGTCGGATATGCTGCCCGACAGGATCTTCGTCCGTATGTTAGTGTTTTTCCGACTTATCCGTGCTTCAATTGTCTGTACCTTTGTTACGCTAACGTTCGTCTTCTAAGAAATGCATGAATTTAAGCTGCTAACGAAACTTCCCTAAACTGAGGGATATCCTGCAACATCTTTACTTCACTGAACGGATGACCTTTTTTCAAGACACCAAAGAGAATTCGAATCAGCTTGCCGCAAAGCGCAATGAGCGACTGCATCTTTTTCAACGGATTATCTGACCGCTTGGTGTAGTACTGATGCAAGGCCTTAAACGCTCGATTCTTCGCCACCATTGGCATCATGACGCGAAATAGCAGCGCTCGCAGCCGCTTACGACCTCGCTTCGTGATCTTGGTTTGACCCTTGTGTTTAGGCTTGCCGCTGCTTTCAGACCTCTCATTCGTTCGATGCCGAGACCTCGCTTGGCAACCTTCCTGAGATGACTCAGCAAGGCCTCCTCTGACTCTGAAACCAGCTCGTGCGGCAACAAACAAAGACTGAGCATTTGGCGTGCGGACTTGCATTCCCAATCCTTAAATACCGTGAGAAACTCTGGGAAGTACCGATCCAACCAGTTATGAACTCGGCCTTGCACCACGCGCATGTCAGTCGACAGATGATCGCGAATTTTCATCGCTTCCCTTAGTTGGTTGCATACCTTCGCCTTCTCGGGGTTCAGCGCGTACCCTGCGTTCGGCAAATAGCGCCTCGGGAGCAAGTTCCCGTGGCGCTATGAATGACAGCTTGGCGGCAGGGAAGGAACGCGAGCGCACCTTCTGCTACATCGGGGTCGGGAATAGCCCTCTGCCGATGAAGTTGGCCGATACCGGCTTCTTGCCGATCTCTCGCGACCAGACCGACAATTGACCGATATGGTGAATTTCGTGGGCGATCACGTGCCGCATCACCTCGCCGTATTGGTGCGCTTCCTCTACCCCTTCATCCGTAACGTCGATCATGACAAGGTCTTCCAGCCCCTCGTGCCATTGCCGCACGAAGGGAGCAAGCTCGGCATGGCAGCGGTCGGAGAATGCTTTGATTTGACGCACGCTCATGATTTCCTCGAACGGCGGAATATGAATTTCCTTCTGTAGAATCCCGGCGCAGATCCAGCCATACTCGACGGCTACAATATGATACAGCGTGGGGAGTATGTATCCGATGCCGCCGGTGCGCGGTTTCATCAGCTCTTCCATGCTCACCGTCTCGCACCATTCGAACCACTCGTTGCGCACCTGCCAGTTATACTCGAATAGCTTCAACATTACATTGCCTCCTATTCAGCGTCTCCGTCGTACTTTTACCAACATTCGCCATTCATTGTCGCGATCCTGCACCGCTCCGATCTATTCGATTTCCCGTATTTCACGTCTCCGGCTGGCCTCGCCGATAATGCAGCGGCACATAGCCGGTCACCTCCTTGAACACGCGGCCGAAATGCGTCACGCTGCCGAACCCGACCTTCTTGGCGATCGCTCCGACCTTCAACGAGCTCCCCTCCAGCAGCCGTTTCGCCTCCTTGATCCGAACGCTGTTCACATATTCGACGAACGTGAATCCGGTCGCTTCCTTGAAGAACCGGCTCAAGTAATACGGACTGATGAAAAATCGGTCGGCCACCAGCTGAAGCGACAGCTCATCCATATAGCGGTCGTTGAGGTAACGGACGATTTCCGACATCCGTTCATGCATGGGACTTAGGGCGGCCGGCGGTTCCGTCGCTTCCTGACCGATATGCCTGCAGCAGCGAATGAGCAGCTGCTGGGCCAACGTCATCGCATAGAGCTCGAATCCCGGCCTCCGATCCGCGATCTCCTGTCTGATCCCGGCAGCCAGACTATCGACGGACAGCCGTTCGTGGAGCGGCAAGCGGACGACGAGATACGCCCGCTCCGCTAGGGGCAGCAGCACGTCGGGCAGGCTCCTTTCCGTCATCCCCGCGCGGCTCGGATGAATGTTGACGATCAGCCGCTCATGCTCCGGCATAGCTGCGTTCGTCGTCCGATGGAGCACATGGGGAGCGACGATCACGATGTCCCCCTCGCGCATGACGATCGTCCGGTCTTGCACGAAGAACTCCCGCTGGCCGGACAACAGGCAGTACACCTCGTACGTGCCGTGAAAATGACTGGCCGGCATATGGTGGCTTTTGGCCTTCCGATAGGAGACGCCGAACGTCCCTGTACTATTCTCGTAATGAAGATCGCTCATCGCCCGCATCCTCCCTTCCTGACTCCATTATAAGCGGCCACGGTCCGCAAGATATAAGAAAAAATCGCTCATTCGCGCAATTTATGTACATATTCCAAGTGCTACGATAAAGCTATCTTCGAAAGGAGGAACATAGGATGAATATGAAATTACCTGTATCCGCGGCTCGCGCGCAGGAGGCGCTGTCTCCCCTGGAATGGGCCGAGAAGGCTTGCGAGGCGTTGATGGCCAAATTCGAACCGGAGAAGCTGCCGCCGGACCGATTCCATTACCATCAAGGGGTGTTCCTGTCGGGCATGTCGAAATGCTGGCAGCAGACCGGCAATGACAGCTACTACGACTACATCAAGCGCTGGGTGGACAGCCACGTGCTGGAGGATGGCCGCATCTTGGCGCGCAACGCCGACGAGCTGGACGATATCCAGCCTGGCGTGCTGCTGTTCCCGCTCTACGATCGGACCGGCGACGAACGGTATAAGCAGGCGTTGTACAACCTCGTCCCGACGCTCAAGGATTGGAAGACCAACCCGTCCGGCGGCTTCTGGCATAAAGCGCGTTATCCGAATCAAATGTGGCTCGACGGCCTATATATGGCCGGACCGATCGCCGTCCAGTTCGGCAAGACGTTCGACGAGCCGGACTACTTCGACCTGCTGACCTATCAGGCTATGCTGATGGAGAAGCATACGAAGGACCCGGTCACCGGCCTGCTGTACCATGGATGGGACGAGACGCGGCAGGCTGCATGGGCCGACCCGGCAACCGGGCTCTCGCCGGAATTGTGGGGCCGCGCGATCGGCTGGTACCCGGTCGCGCTGCTGGAGATGTTCGAGCATCTGCCTCAGGACCATCGGGATAAGCCGCAGCTGGTCAACATTGTTCGGGACTTGTTGATCGCCCTCGCGAACTACCAAGACGAAGCCACCGGCCTCTGGTACCAGGTCGTGGACAAGGGCGACCGCCCGGATAATTGGACGGAAAACTCCTGCACCTCCCTGTTCGTGCACGCCATCGCCAAGGCCGTGCGCATGGGGATTCTGGATGAAGCGTATATGGACCACGCTTGGAAGGGGTACCTCGGCGTCATCGATACGCTTGCCTTCGATGAACAGGACCGCCTCGTGATCAGCCGAATCTGCATCGGCACCGGCATCGGCGATTATGCGCATTATATCGCTCGCCCGACCAGCGAGAACGATCTGCATGGGGCGGGTGCCTTCATTCTCATGTGCGCGGAGATGAACCTGGCGAAGTCTAAAGGATAACCCGCTTCCATCCCTTGCATCGCTCAATCATCGCCACAACGCCAAAAACCGGCCGCATCCCGCTGCCGGTTTTGCTCTTTTATACCCCGATCTTGCGACACCTATATGAAAAAGGAGCCCGAAGGCCCCTTTCTCAGCAAAATGCTTCTAGCTATCACGCGCTAAGGCTTGGTCAGAATCCCCTGCGCCACGATAACCAGATCCTCCAGACCAATGGCATTGTCCGCATTGAGATCGTACGGCTTGAACTTCGCGTCCCACTGCGCATCGGCGGAAGTCTTGCCATACGCCGCGGCGACGATGCCGAGGTCGCCGATCGTGTACGCGCCGTCTCCGTTCGTGTCGCCAGGCTGCGCCGCGTTGACCGATGCCGCGAACGCGTTCATGGCCGCCGTCAGCGCATTGACCGCCTGCGCGATTTGAGCCGCCGTCGCGTAATCGTCGGTCGTCACCGCCGTCGCTTGCGCGATGGCCGTGCCGAACGCGTCCTTCGCTTGCTGCGGATATTGACCCGGCTTCGTGCCGACCTGCGCGGCGTCGAACTGCGTTTGCGCGCTGACGAGCAGCGAGACGAGCGCGGCTTTGTCCGCTGCGACGCGAATTTGCACCGCTTTGGAAGCTGCGTCAATCTGCTTCTCCGCGCCGTCGCCCGTAGCGGCCGTGCCCGTAATCGAGATGGCGGCAGAAGACGTCTCGCCCAGCTCCTTCGCCTTCCAATTCAACCGGATCAGCGTCGTATCTTCATCGATGACCCCGCCCTCTCCGGCGGAGGCGCCGATGATGCGGACGGTGCCCGGCGTGCCGGATTCCACGTTCAGCAGCTGGAAGCCTTCCGCCAGCGAGACCGCCGAGACGAATTCGAGTTTGTCCGCGTCGTAGGCGACCGTGATGTCCTGAGCGTACAGCCCCTCTTCGACATTGCGAAGGTTATAATCCGTGTTGAATTTGGAGCCGCCGACCACGCTGGCCGGGATGCCGGTAATCGCGCCGGACAGCTCTCCGCCCAGCGTGACGAAGTCGGACAGCGGTATGTTCAGCTCGTCGACCAGCCTGGCCACCATCTCGGATACTTTGATAGCGCCATACATTTGCAGATGCGTGTTGTCTTCTTTGCCGTCGACCCACATGAAGATGTCCTTCGTGCCTTCCGTACCGAGCTGTTGGAAGTATTCCCAGCTCGCCTGATTCAGGTCGACAAGCAGCGTTCCGGTTTCTTGCGCCGTTGCCTTCATCGCCGCCACGTAGTCCGGGAAGCTCTTGTTCAGCGTGTCGCCCGTGAAGTCGCGCCGGTTCACCGGCGTGACGAGCACCGGAATCGCGCCGCGCTGCACCGCGCCATCGATGTAATTCTTCAGATACACTTTGAACTGCTCCGGCGTGAGATAGCGCTCCGGACGCGAAGGCGTGGAGTCGTTATGGGACCATTGCATGAACAGATAGTCGCCCTCGTGAATGCCGAGCAGGATATCGTTCAAGTGGCCGCCTACCAGGAACGTTTTGCTGCTGAGCCCGCCGATCGCGCGGTTGTCGATCGACACCTGCTCCAGATCGAAGTAGCTGCCCAGCGTCTCGCCCCAACCGGCTTGCGGACGATAGCTCTCCGCGTAATTGGCCACCGTGGAGTCACTCGCCAAGTAGATCACCGGCTTCTCGCCCGCGCCGTTGTCTGGCAGACGTTCGATCGTCAGCGCGTTGATCTTCGGCGTATTGCCTGCGAACTCGAAGTTGAAGACGCCGTCGATAAGGGCAATGTCATACGTAATCTCCTTGAATTCACCCGCCGGAACCGTCGTAACCGGCAGCTTCGTCATCTGCTCGACCGTCACGCCGGCGTTCGTCGCTTCCGCCGTGTCGCCGATCGTCATGGCGACGCGGTAATTGGCCGGCTCCATCTCCACCAGGAAAGAGGTGCCGCCTAAGCGCACGAAATCCTCCGTCAGCGCATTGCCGGTGCCGCGGTTCTCGTCTTGGACGAGCGCGGTGTCGGCAAACCCGTAGCCGTTGCCTTCCACGTAAGCGCGCTTCGCATCGACTTGGACGTACCCCTCGGCTGCTGCGCCGGAACCGAAGTCGAAGCGGTAGCCGTTCACATCGCCGGCAGGTTCGCTGGTCAGCGATGCCTTCGCGACGGTCAGCATGTTAAACGCATGATCTACCTGCGCCTGTGTCGCCTCGGTGCCGATGATCGCTTCGGCCGCGGCCAGCGCCTTATTCAGCACGGCGACCGATGGCGCGGTGTAAGCCGACAGATCCATCGCTTTGACCTCGCCCTGCAGCGCGATGAGGGCGGTCTGATCGCCTGCCGCCGCATCTTGCTTCTCGCCTTCGATGCGCACGTTGTCGATCTGGGTCGTCCAGCTCAGCGTGCCGCCGCCGCCCTTTCTCGTGCCGAGGAAACGCAGCGCCCGGACGTTGTCCGCATAGGCCGTGCCGGCGCTCATCGGAATGTCCGCGATCGTCTGCTTGACGCTCGGATCAGCCAGGCTCGTCAACGTCAGATCGATCGTCTTCTCGGCGAAGTTGAGGTCTGCCTTCACGTTCACCCACTGGTTCTTCGTCAGGTTCGTCGCCGTCCCGCCCGGGATGGCCGTCGTGCCCGTACCGTAGTCCGGCACGTAGTGACCCGGGAGATAACCGATCGGCGTGTTCGTGCCGCTCGTCGTGTACAACGTCAAAATCAAATTCTCGTTCGCGTCCTGCAGCGACAGATGACCTTCGGACGGGGACGCGCCGACATTGCCCGTATTCCAGTCGAAGTCCACATGGACGATGTCGCCGTTCACGGCATCGAACAGCCGGAACGTCTTCGCGCGATTGCCCGACCCGGAGCCGACGACCGACAGCACCTTGCCGCCGTTCTGCTCCACGACGGTCCCCGTCATCGTCCCCGCAAAGCCGGTCGCGTTCACCATCGCATATTGGACGACGGCCGGATCGCCCTCGAAGTTCTCCTCATACAGCTGCTGCTCCGGCTCCGGCTCCGGCTCGACGATATCCGGATTAATCACGAATGGCGAAAGTCCGACGTTCATGCCTTTGACCGCGCCCGCGACCAAGCCGGCGATCACCTGCGCGCCGTAGCCGCTGAAGTGCGTGTTATCATTGACGCCGTTCGGGTACTTCGGATACTGACCCGGATTCGCGTACAGGAATAGTTTCTCGGATGCAGCCAAGCCGACCTTGTTGTAATGCGCGATGCTGAGCTGGCTCAAATCGATCAACGCCACGTTCTCTTCTTGGGCCACTTCCTTGGCCGCTTGGACGTATTCCGGGAAGCTTACGTTGAACTCCTGGGTGATGTTGTTGAAATCTCTGCGCCCGACCGGCGTGAGCAGTACCGGCGTCGCGCCGCGCTGCTTGGCGCCGTTCACGTAGCGGGTCAGGTAGGTTTTGTAGTCCGCAGGTGACGCATACCGCTCCGGAATGCCCGCGCTGGCATCGTTATGACCGAACGAGATGAAGAAGTAATCGCCCGGTTTGATTTCGCGCAGTATCGTATCCAGGCGGCCGTCGACCATGAACGATTTGCTGCTTCTGCCGCCGATCGCGTTGTTCTCCACGACGACGCCATTCGCGAAGTAACGGCCGAATTGCTGCCCCCATCCTTCTTGCGGGGCTTGCATGTCGCTGTACGCTTGCATCGTCGAATCGCCGGCCATGTAGATCGTCGTGGCGGCGCCGGCCGTCTTCGCCGGGTATTTCTCGATCGCGATCTCCTGCACGTGAATCGCGCTGCCGGAGAAGATGAACTCCAGCTGTCCGTCGACCAGCGCGACGTCATAGGCATATACCAGCGGCTCGCCCTGCTTCACGTTCGTCACGGCCAGCTTCTGCACGAATTCGGATTTGACGCCGACATTGGAGGCCTGCGCCTCATCGCCGAGCTTGACCGTTACCTTGTAGTTGGCGTTCGGCAGATCGACCGCGAATTTGCCGTCGGCCGGCACCGTCACGTTACCGGCGCCCACCGTAATGCCGCTCGTATTCACGAAGCCGAAGCCCGTGCCTTCCGCATAAGGCGTATTCTGCACGTTGGTCGCGCCGTCGGCGGATTCCGTGCCGAAGTCGAAGCGGTAGACCGGCTCGGTCGTCGCTTGACCGCCGACAAGCTCCAGGTTCGCTTTCGGGAACGTCGTCTCGCCGAAGCCGATATGGAAGCTCGTATGCGGGGGCTGATTGTAGCCGACGTTCTGCCATGCGACGCCCAACCGGTACACGGGATCCTGCATCAGCGCCGGAATCCGGTAAGCCGTCGGAATGGTCGTGGAATAGAGACGGTATTCCGTGCTGTCTTCGCTGCGCACCAGCACTTCCTCCCGCCAGTCGCCCAGTATATCCGCCTGGGCCGCCGGATTGCCCTTCGTGCTATTGTTGGTCAGCGCCCCTTGCGCCCGGAAAATCTCATCCAGCTTCTTGTTCTCGTAATCCCAGTTGTATATGACCGGGACGCCTTTGCCCGTGCTGTTGTCCCAGTCATGGTCGAACAGCTCCCGCCCGAGATCGCCATCCCACCAAATCGCGAAATTAGCGCTCTTCGGCGACACGCTTCCCCCATAGATCGATTCGCCGTTCGCCGCGTAAGCGCTCGTCAGCGGCACCATTTGGCCTTCGACGATGGTGGTCGCCCAAGATTCATAGCCCGGATAGGCCGGGTCGATATCCGCCGACATGCCGCGGCCGGTATCCTTGCCGGTAAACTCGCCCCATAGAATCTCGCCCGTCGCGGCGTCGCGCATCTCGAGGCCGTATGCGGCGCTCGTATGCTCGTGCACGCTGACGATCTGATAGCCGTCGCGGGTCGAATCCAGCTTGCCCGCATGCATCGCGTCGCCGTGACCGAGTCCGGTGCTGTACAGCAAAGTCCCGTCGTCGTCGATCGCGAGCGCGCCGAACATGATTTCGTCTTTGCCGTCCGCATCGACATCGAGCACGCTGAGTCCATGGTTGCCCTGCGCTTCATATTGTTTGCCCGCTTCGTTCGTGTCGAAGACCCAGCGCTTCGTCAGCTCGCCGCCCACCACATCATAGGCAGCCAGCACGGTGCGCGTATAATAGCCGCGGGTCATGACGACGCTTGGCTTCTTGCCGTCCAGATAAGCGACCGCGCCCAAGAAACGATCTACCCGGTTGCCGTAGCCGTCGCCCCAATCGCTCACGATGCCTCTTGGCGGCTCGTAGGCGACATTGGAGAGCGCGGCGCCCGTCGCCCCGTCGAACAGCGTCAAATATTCCGGTCCGGACAGAATATAGCCGCTCTCGTTGCGGTAATCCTTCGTGCCGTCGCCGATGACGCGGCCTTTGCCGTCCTTCGTGCCGTCCGCCGTCTTGACGACGACCTCGGATCTGCCGTTGCCGTCGAAGTCGTAGACCAAGAACGGCGAGTAATGCGCGCCCGCACGGATGTTGATCCCGAGGTCGATTCTCCACAGCTTGCTGCCGTCCAGCTCCACGGCGTCCATGTACACATTGCCGGTATAGCCGGCTTGGGAGTTGTCCTTCGCGTTGGTCGGGTTCCATAAGAAGACGATCTCATACTCGCCGTCGCCGTCCACGTCCGCCACGGACGCATCGCTGGCCGTGTAGGAGTAAGTGCCGCCGTCCTTCGTTCTGCCGTCGGCCGGCTTGTCGAGCGGGATCGGCAAATAATCGCGATGCCACACCGACACCGTCTCCGGCTGTATCTCTTCCTTGCCGGCGATGATCGTGGAAATTTGGTATTGCGAGCTGTCCGCGCCGGTCGTATCCACGTAGTTGGTCACGTCGCTCAGCGGCGCCGCATTGACCTTGTTGCCATTTTTGTAGACATTGAAAGCGATTGCATCCGGATCCGCATGAAGATAACGCCAGCTTAAGAACACGCCGCCATCGGTTAAGACCGCGACCAAGCCTCGGCCCAAATTCTCCGCCTGACGCGCAGGCAGACTATCCGCGGCCGACGCGGATGCATAACCGTGAACCGGCGCGGCGACCAGCGAACCCGCCATCAAAAATGATAAAGCCATCGCGCAAATCGATTTGCTGCGGGATACAGCTTTTGTACCCATGAACTCACTCCTCTTCCGAAATTCCAATCGTCTATCACTCATGACTGGACCTGATGCCGGAGCGCCCACTCAACTGTAAAGCGCTTACAATTTTGAAAATTCCACCTCCTGGCGACTTGCACGCAAGCCTGATTCGCCGCTTTGGGCCGGCGAGACTAACGTCATCGTACTGCTTCGCTCTTTCATCGGTAAATCGTTAGTATTGATAATCCATGGTCACTTTTGACTTTTAAGCCGGGAATGGCACGGTTTAAGATACGTTTTGTATCAAAATTGATTGAGTTTAGCAAAATTGACGCCCTTGGTGATAAACATCTGATGAACGAATAGCGCGAATCGAAGCAAGCCTTCCGAGAAGGGGGCAAGACAAAAAGCACCACGGCGTACTCGCCATGATGCCTCATCCATCGTCCCCTTACGCATAGTAGCTCCGGACGAGCAAATCTTGATTGTAATTGCCAAATCCCCTGCCGTACAGCGTCAGGCCTCCCCGTCCGCCACCGGTATCCTCCGCGGCGATCCGGAGCGTCCAATTGACCGCGTCCAAGGCCAGATCGCGGAGACCAGTGCCGGAGATTTGCTGACCGTCGACGTATGTGCCGTTCTCTTTGATCCGAAGCACCTTCAGCAGACCGTATTGGTTCACATCCGCGTGCCACCACTCCGGCGTCAATCGCCCTCTCGTCTCGCCGAAATCGCCGGGGCTCGTCCAGACCCCGAGCGGCTTGTCGTTCAAATAGAACCGGATATCGGAGGGCCAGTTCTCGTTCACCCGCGGCGCCTCGGAGCCGATCTCGAGCGAAATTTCGATTTCGCGCAGACGTTGGTTTTGATCCACGTAATTCGGAATTTTGTACTCCACCCATCCCTTCGCGAACCATAGAATGCCCGCGTTCACCCGCTCCGGGTCCATGAAGCAGGCCGGGTTGTCATATTGTCCGATGACCGATTTGGTCGTGGCGATCCCGCAGGTCGGCCAAGCTTCGTAATCGGTATAATGCCCGAGCGGAATGGATAGCTCCTGGGAGCTTAAGGAGACGGGTGCTTCAGGGGAGAGCTTGACCTGCATGAATTCCGTCTTGACGTAACAGACTTTGTACGTGCCGTTGTCCACCCGCGTCATCCGGCTTCCCACGATCCCCGCTTCCTCCAGCTTCCGTATATGTCCGCTAACGACCGCATTGCTGAGGTACAGCTCGGACGCCAGCTCCTTGACGTGTCGTTCGCGTTCGAATAATTTCTCGATCATGCGCAGGCGCACTTCGCTGGCCAGCGCCTCATAGACGCGCAGCGATGCGCCATCGGTCGATAACTGCATACAGACACCTCTAGTTGGATTTTGTTTTAAGCGAATCCTGAATTTCGATATTGTCTCATATCCCTCATTATGATACGAATATTATAGAAACACAATATTTAGAATTCGCTTATAACTTAATCCATAGCACTCTAGGAGGTATGACGATGACAATTCGCGCCAACATGCTCGTCGACAAGCATTTCACGGTGTCCGCCGTGGACCCTCGGGTATACGGGTCCTTCATCGAGCATCTGGGACGTGCCGTATATGGCGGCATCTATGACCCCGGCCATCCAACGGCGGATGCCAGCGGTTTCCGCCAGGATGCGCTTGAAGCGATTCGGGCTCTTCAGGTTCCGATCATCCGCTATCCCGGCGGCAACTTTGTCTCCGGCTATAACTGGGAGGACGGCGTCGGCCCCAAGTCGGAGCGGCCGCGCTCGCTGGAGCTGGCGTGGTGGACGACGGAGACGAACCAGATCGGCACGAACGAATTCGCGGATTGGGCCAAGCTGGCCGGCACCGAAGTGATGATGGCTGTTAACCTCGGCACCAGAGGCATCGACGCCGCGCGTAATCTCGTGGAATATTGCAATCATCCCTCCGGCTCCCGCTGGAGCGACCTGCGCATCGCGCACGGCTATCGGGAGCCTCACCGATTCAAGACGTGGTGCCTCGGCAACGAGATGGACGGGCCTTGGCAGATCGGCGCCAAGACGGCCGTCGAATACGGCCGCCTGGCCAACGAGACGGCCAAAGCGATGCGGTGGGTGGACCCTACCATTGAGCTCGTCGCTTGCGGCAGCTCTTCGCGGGGCATGCCGACGTTCGCCGACTGGGAGGCGACTGTCCTCGATCTGACGTACGACCAGGTCGACTACTTGTCGCTGCACGCCTACTACAACAACAACGAAGGCGACACGGCGAATTTCCTCGCCCGTTCGCTCGATCTCGATCAGTTCATCCAGAGCGTGGCCGCCATCTGCGACTATGTGCAGGCGAAGAAACGAAGCAAGAAGAAAATCATGCTGTCGCTCGACGAATGGAACGTCTGGAACTCGATCGGTTCGAGCCGCGCGGACGAGCGCTGGCAGATCGCCCCGCCCGAATTCGAAGATGTCTATACGCATGAAGACGCGCTGGCCGTCGGCTGCTTCCTGATCACGATCTTGAAGAACGCCGATCGGGTCAAAATGGCCTGCATCGCGCAGCTCATCAATACGATCGCGCCGATCATGACGGAGACGGGCGGGCCGCTGTGGCTGCAGTCCACGTATTACCCGCTCCTGCATGCTTCCAATTACGGCCGGGGTACCGTGCTGCTGGCCAACGTCGACTCTCCGAAGTATGACGCCAAGGACTACACGGACGTCCCTTATCTGGAGTCGGTCTGCGTGTTCGACGAAGCGACGGAGCAGTTGACGATCTTCGCGGTCAACCGCCATCTGGAAGAAACGATGACGCTGGACGTCGACGTCCGCAGCTTCGGCAGCCTTCGCCTCATCGAGCATCTCGTGCTGGCGAACGACGATTTGAAAGCCGTTAACACCAAGGAGACGCCTAACCGGGTCGTCCCTGCATCAGGTGGCCAGACCGCAGTCGATCAAGGCCGGATAAGCACCCGGTTAAGCCGCGCTTCCTGGAACGTTATTCGACTTCAAGTGACCAAATAGCTCGGGCAACCGACGAACGACAAAGAGACGACTCCATCGCTATGATGGGGTCGTCTCTTCTTTAAATACAAATGGATACCATTAGTAATTACTCAGTATGTTTAAAATTTTTATCATCCTTACCGTTCGTAGGAGCAGCGCCACTTTGAGCAATATCTTTGTTGTCTGATTTATAGTTATACTTATAATTATAAATCACGTCCGGCTCATCGTTAAAAACTACGTTAATAGCATAAGGACCTCCGAATTTGCCTTCCCCTGATTTATGATATTTAACATCGATATCGAACTCATTTTCTTCGTAGCCTTTTGAAACAAGATGAGCGACCACTTTCTGTTTAACCGATTCCTCCGATTCTGGTGGTCCTGTTAATAGATTGCATCCGGTTGAAAGAATACTCACTGCCAAAATGATAATTAGCAATGCAGCTTTTCTCTTAAGAATCATGCATAACTCCACTCCTGAACAATTTTCTAACGGGCGCCGGGAATTCCCTGTCCGAACTGGCTGCATGCTAACTCCGCAAGGACGCCGCCTGCTTCAGAGCCGCCAACCCTTTCTTCTCGCTGCCGAACAGCCGGTAGAGAACCACATCCCGCTTGTGATCCGGCTGGTCCGCGAGCGCCTCGCGCAGCGCGTCCGCCAGCTCCGGCGTATCGATCGCGATGCCCTTGACCGGCTTCGCCATGTCGCTGCCGCCCAGCACGATGGCGACCAGCGTCGGCATGCTAGCGACGGTCACGCCATGCTGCGCGACGAACGCTTCCGCATATTTATCCTGCGCCGATTGGTGCTCGCTGTCGACGATCTCCATATAGCGGCGAACGAGAGGAAAATACGTCTCGCTAACCAAGCCCAGTCCGAAGACCGCGTATGTCCCGGGCATGACGGACTTCACGCCGCTCTCCACATCGCCGTACCATGCGAATTCCTTCATGGCCAGCTCCGCATAGTCCGCGATCAGCGGGTGCAGCCCTTCATATTGCAGGGCGTTAGCAAAAAACTGATGCAGGTTGGATTTGGCCAAGCTCGCGATCGGAAGCCAATGCTTCGCCGCGCTCTTCAGCTTCAGCTGATAGCCCCTCGGAAACCCTTCCCGCAGCAGACCGCTCACATAGTCGAGCGCTTCTCGATAAGCCGCCTCTTCTTCCGCGTCGATTCGGATGTTGATGGTCTGCAGCACGTCGTTGCATGTGCCGGACATCAGACTTCCGGTATGACCGGCGGCGAACTGGCCGCTTCCCTTCGTCAAATAAGCGGCCGCTTGCTCGGAACCGAGTTGGACCGCGTAGTCGAGATAACGCTTGCGGGTATCCGGTTCCTTCAAGCCGATCTGCAGCGTGACATAGAGGAAAAATGTCATTTCGCTCGGCTGTATCGGCGGGCGTTGGTCGTCCGGGAGCAGCGCGCGTTCTAACTCATAATGCCCGGTACGTTCAAAATACCGATCCAAAAAACGTTCCTCGGCCCAGTCTTTGCAAGCCGAGACGAACGCATAGCGCCACTTCTCCAACCGTTTGGGGAATGCGAGCATCTTCGCGTTCAGGCGTTGATTGAGCGGTTCGACCACGTCCGGGTCTTGCGCCGCCAGATCCGGATTCATTAGATGTCGGGCGAAGAAGAAATCATCGTTCTCCGCGGGCAGCACCGGCAGGTCCTTCAACACCTTGACTTCGATGAATCGGTTCAACTGCTGCTTCAACTTCTCCAGCTTGGCTTCATTGCGGAGATATTCACGATGCACCAGCGATTCGGTCTCGGACTGAACCTCCAGCACGAGCTGCATGCGATAGCCGAAGAAATGCGCGCCGTACGCCTCCGACTGAAAGATCCCCTCGACGCGAGCCCGCCAGGCGGGGAAAAATTCGCGGAGCAGGGTGTCGCCGCTTAATGCGGCCGACTCCGGTCCGACCTCCACATCGTAGGCATCGTCGCTGAAGAGGGGTTCGTGCACGTCGAGGCCGACTTGATCCGCCACCGAGCGGGAGCCGCTCCTTCGAATGCTGACTCTCATGTAATCCATGATTCCCGGGTGAAGCGGACCCAGCCCTTTCAAGCCGTCGATTCTCGCTTTTTCTTTCTCGTAAATCGACATCAATAAGGTCCAGATCTGATCCAATAGCTGTTCGGCCGCCTTGTCCATCATTTCCTCCTCAGGTATATTTTCTCAGTACAGACTCATTTCTAGTATAGTGGATGGTTCGGAAGAATCCAATTCGCTAGATTCCGATGGTCAAGGCGTGCCGAATAACCCCATGCGCTGAATCTGATTTATTTCACTTTCATGCTAAAAACATCGCCCTTGTTACCGCCAAATACGAGAAGTCCGCCTTCAGGCAGCACGACGGAATCCTTATGGTGTACCTTGGAAAAATGAACCGTCGCCCCTTTCGCATCATAGACGGCAAATCCTCCGCTGGCCGGCGCCTTGACGATGATCTGGCGATTGGCGAACTTCTTGTCGATTTTAAACCAAGCAGCCTGATCATTGTGGAGACGGAGCGTACCGCTGCCTAACGTGAAGGTCGGTATGGCATCTTCCCGGATGTAAGCTTGCCCGCCGATCGTCAAATACTCTTTCTGCTGTTTCGTGTAGAAATTCAAATCGAACGTGTCTCTTCCGTGCATAATCGGCATTTGGGCGACATTGACGGCTTTATTCCCGCTGATGATCTTGGTGCCAGATGCATAACCGAAGTCAGTGTTCACCTCGAATTGCTTTGTCATGAACGAAGGAGTAAGATAGCCGATTGCCGTAATTTTCTCATCCAGCGGATAGTAGGTCTTTCCGTTCCGCGCTTCCCATGCTTGTTTCGTTGCCTGATCGAGCGGATTGCGATCCAGCTTCTGATGCGAATACGTAGCCATAGCCGATTGGCCGATTCCCGGCACGCTCGCATAGCCGATAAATTTCATATACGTCTTGCCGTTGTCCGCCCGCTCGAAGCTCACGGTCGCGCTGCCGTCGTTGGATTTGAATTGTCCGTTGCCCGTATACATGAACTTCTGAGGCGGGGAGAAACCGTCGCTCAGCTCGGGCACGATCTCCCCGTTCTTGAACTGCACGTCGACCATTTGTCCCAAAGTCACGTACAATCCGGCGTACGCCTGCAGGTCTGTCGGCATGTCGACTTTAACGGCGGGTTCGAACGTTTTGTCAGGCAAAATTTCGTCAATGATGCCTTTGGTTTTGGCATAGGCCAGCAAGGTCTTCGTTGCCAGTATGCTATTGTAGATCGAACTTCCTCCCGACGAGAGTACCGCCATAGAAAGATCATGCTCCGGCAGCGTAATGAGACTGGCGTGATACATGGTCGTATCCCCGCCTTTGGACAGCGCCGTAATCCCGTACTCATCGAACGGCGCTAATTGTACGGCATCCCAACCGAGACCGTAATTGAAGGAGTTGGTCTCTTCCGGCACCCAAAATCCCTTGCGATACTCATGGCTTTGCATCGCCTTAACCGACTTCTCGGATAAGAGGTCCGTCCGGTTGCCGATGAGAACATCCCCGAACTTGCTTACCTCTTCAGCCGTGGAATAAATACCGCCTGTGCCGATGAGATTGACGTTCTCTACCGGCAGCGCCTGCTCCGATGGAGGCAAATACACGCTGGCAAGTCGGTCTCTGTCAAAGGAATCGCGCGGCGTCTTGGTGGCGTTTAGCCCAAGAGGCAAGCTAAAATGAGTTTGCAGAAATTTGCTGTAGCTTAGCCCGCTTACCCGTTCGATCATGATTTCCAGCAGCTGGAACCCGTCGTTGCAGTATACCGAGAACGCGCCGGGATCCGCCTTTAAGCGTCCCGACCGCAACCGGTCCAGCAATTCGTCGTGGGCTTCCGTATCGTTGTCGTCGAACAGGAAGCCGTCCTCGAAGTGACTGCCGTACAGGCCCGAGGAATGATTCATCAGCATGCGCGGCGTAATGTTTTTGTACCGCTCATCCGCCATTTTGAAATCCTTCACATAGGTGGTCAGCGGTTTATCGATATCGATCAGACCCCGATCGGCCAGCTTCATCGCGGCGGCCGTCACGTACACTTTGCTCGTCGAGCCGATGCCGAACATCGTATCCTTGGTGACGGGAGCTTTGGTCGCTTTATCGTGGACCCCCGCGCCGTCCAACAAGACGACGGCCCCATGATCACGGAGCGCGTATTGGATCCCGCTGACGCCATAGTCGGATACGATCTTCAAGGCCAGCTCTTTCGCCGTCTGCTCAACGGACGCCTCCGTCGATTGCGAAGATGCCGAGACGACGGGCGCAGCCGCAAGCAGCGTGCTCATGAATAACAACACTTTCTTTTTCATGTTTCCTGCCTCCTGGATTTCGATTGGTTGGTGGTGACTAAAGTCAGCATACAAGGAAACCAACCCGCTGATCCGAAATCGCCCTGAAACGAAAAAAACAATCCCTAAACAGCAGGCTGCTTAGGGATTGTTCGTCAAGAACGGCAGAACGACCATGTTATGAAATTGTTTATGCTTCGTCTCAATGGTCATATGACCCCCGTACTTGTCGCAGATCCTAGCGATGTTGGTAAGTCCGATGCCATGGAATTCCGGATTTGGTTTTTGGCTTTGCAGCCGTGCCGTTTCATGCTCCATATTATTCTGGATGTGAATCAGCAGCGTATCGGGCTTGGCGTGGATTTTGATCAGCATGTACCGGTCTTCCGCGAGCTTGATTTGTTTGGACGCTTCAATGGCGTTATCCAGCATATTGCCGAGCACGACGCAGAGGTCGTAGCGGTCGAGACGGACTTCCTGCGAATCCAGGCTAAGCTTCGTGTCGATGCGGATCCCGTTGGCTTGACCGATATCCAGCGTGTTGGTGACTAGGGCGTCGATGGCCAGATTCCCCGTATTGACCCGCCGATAAGCGCCCTCGATCTTGCTTAACGTCGTCTTGATGTGCTCCCTCGCTGCTTCTAGTTCGTTGCGCTTCATGCATTCGTCAATATACAGGAATTGTTGATTCGTGTCGTGAATGATTCTCTTGATGGATTTGAAGCTGTGCACGACTTTCTCGTAGTTCGCGTCCTGGTAGTCCATTTGCTGCTGCAGCTGCGCGTTCTCGTGCATGAATTGCAGCTTTTCCGTAATCGTATCCATGATATAGACGATCAGAACGTTCAAGAACAAAAAGCCGATGGCCGAAAGAAAGGAGAAGAAGCTGTTGAACGTTAAAATATTCAGATGGTAGATGCTGAGAACCGGGATGACCAAAAAAATCGCATAATACCGGTAAGGCAAGGAGAAGCTTCTTCGTTTGGCCACGAGCCGTATGAGCTGGATGACGGCAAACATGATCAAGAAGCAGAGAAACATCAGCTTCGTCAGCGTGGCGGAATCCAGCTGCGCGACAGCGTCCAAGCGCTCGAAGTCGATATCGTCCAGCGTATATAGAATATAAATGGAGATCGAGCTTGCCAACGACACTAATACAGCGTAGACCAGTGTGAAAATGAGCTTCAGACGAATGGCGACGCGATACGAATGCGCGACGATAAAGACGAACACCAGCGGCAGCGCGGCATAGATCACGGGATGAAGCGAAATGGCAATGTAGGGGTAACCGAGGAGCCCGTAGATCAGAAAATAAATAAACCGGTTTTGTTTTCTAGCGGCTTTGCCGAACACCGACTGAAAGAAAAAGTTCAGCTGAAATCCGAGCACGAGAAGAAAGAGCACGACAACCGACGCATCAACCAAACTCATCGCCATCGACCCTCTTGATCATAAATTTGGTGTACGTATCCTTAACCTCCTTGACTTTAGAACGGCCGATCGGCAGATCCAGTCCATTGGTCATCTGCACAACGCCGCCGGCGAACTTCCGCACATGGAGCAGGTTGATGATAATAGACCGATGAATTTGCAAGAAGTTGTGGTCCTTCAAGGCTTCCGCATAATCGGCGATAATGCCTTTACCGTCATAGAGGCGGTGAAGGGTCGTGAAGCGCAGCTTGCTTTTGATCGTTAAACTTTTGGCCGCTTCGATGCTGATCAGCTCATCATATTTGATGACGATGTCTTCATAGCCCGATTTGACGATCATGAACTTCTTGTCCATCGCTTGCACGTATTGGCAGAGCTTGAGAATCTTCTCTTCCAGCACGGACGGGGGCACGGGCTTAATCAAATAGTGAAAGGTCAAGACGTCGAAGCTCTCCATCATATAGTCCGGATAGCTGGTAAGGAAGATGATTTGGACATCCAGGTCGTTCAACGCTCTGATTCTGCGCGCCGCTTCAATCCCGTTCATGCCCCCCATCTCGATATCCAGGATCAGCAGATGGAACGGCGTCTCCCGACGCTCATAATAGGCGACCAATTGTTCGCCCGAGCTGAACAGCTCGATTTCGAATTCGATATTTGCCTTCATCGACAAGGCAATGACGGCGTTTCGAATTCGCTCTCGTTGGTTGACTTCATCATCGCAAATCGCCACTCTGTACACGAATGGAACACTCCTTACTTCCAACAGCTTTTTGGGACGCTATGTCTCATCATACTACGTTTGGATCGCAAGGAAATGGGATTCCGGATGAAACGCGAATTTTGATCCCTGAACGTCATGCCCCGCTTCGGTACAAAAAAATGCTTACCATCGAAAGCGAGCGGTAAGCATTTTGATTCGCGCAGAAGCAAGTCGGGGCAAGGCGTCTCCGCCTCTTCTATAAGTTAGACACACGGATGCCTTGCACCGGATCGAACTGCAGCATCTTCGTCCCGATCTTGTCGATGAAGAACCGGTCGTGGCTGACGGTGATGACCGCGCCTGGGAAATGGATGAGCGCCTGCTCCATGACCTGAATGCTCGTCAGATCCAAGTGATTCGTCGGTTCATCCAAAATAATGACGGCCGCGCCCGAGAGCAGGCACTTGGCCAGCGCGACGCGCGCCTTCTGCCCGCCGGAGAGATGGCCGATCGTCTTGCTCAAGTCCGCCTCCGAGAATTGCAGCATGGAGAGGAACTTATTCACCTTCTTGCGCGGCGCGTCCAATCCCAAGCCGTACGTGTTCACCGCGTGGGTCACCGTATCCTTCGGATCGAGCTCCTCCCACATCCGGTTGAAATACGCGTAGCTGACGCCCTTCTCCCATGTCACTTCGCCGGATTCCGGCTTCGCCTCTCCGGTAAGCACCTTGATCAGCGTCGACTTCCCGCTGCCGTTCGGCCCGACGATGACGAGGCGGTCCTCCTTCTGAATATCGAAGCTGATGTTCTCGAAGATCGTGCGCTCGCCGAAGGTTTGGCCGATCTTCTTCACCTCGCACAGCTTGTCCGGGAAGCGCAGCCGCTCGTAAATGTCGGTGATGAGCACGTTCACCGGATGCGGCTCGATCCGCTTCTTGTTCTCCGCCAATTGCCGGGACAGCCTGTCCTTCGCAGACGCTTTGCGGCTTGCGCGGCTGTCGATCGCCTCCGCCTCCATCGCGAGCAGCTCTTCCTCCCACTCGAACTGGCGGTCCAATTCCTTCTTGCGCATCTTCTTCTTGCGGACGTAGTCGGTGTAGTTCCCTTCGTATTCCTGAAAATGATAGTTCTCGATCTCGATCGTGCGCGTGACGACCTTGTCGATAAACTGGCGGTCATGCGACACCAGAATCATCGCGCCCTTGAACCGGTACAGCCATTGCTCCAGCCAAGCGATGCCCTCGATGTCCAAGTAATTCGTCGGCTCGTCGAGCAGGACGACATCCGGCTGCTCGATGAGCATCTTGGCGAGCGCGGCGCGGTTGCGCCAGCCTCCGGACAGCTCGCCCACCGGCTGATGGCGCGAACGGTCGTCGAAGCCGAGCTTCGTCAGCACCGTGTTGATCTCGACCCCGACGTTCCACCCGTCCAGATGCTCCATTTGCTCGAACAGCTCCGCCTGCCTGCCCAGCAGACGCTCCATCTCGCCATCGTCGGCAACGACGCCAAGCTGCTCGCCGATTTGCTGAAGCTCCCGTTCAATCTGCGCAACCTGCTCGAAGCACAGCTCCAGCTCTTGTTGCACGGACAGACCGCTTTGCAGCTCCGAGAATTGCGAGAAGTAGCCGATCTTGACCTGCGGATCGACCTCCACATTGCCCGACGTCGGCTCTTCTTTGCCCAGGATCAGCCGGAATACCGTCGACTTGCCCGCGCCGTTCCGCCCGATTAGGCCAACCCGCTCCCCTTGACTCAGGCGAAAATAGATATTGCGGAAAATCAAGGATTCTTCGTATTTCTTCGTGACGTTCTCCAATCGAATGACGCTCATGCGATTCTCCTTCTGCTTGTTAGCTATTCTCGCGCTGGTACCCTTCAGCCCATCCTTCCGGGATCGGGTAAGCAGCCGGTTCGCCCGTCGAAATCTCGTAGGCTCGCAGGACCGTCTGGAGCAGCCCCGGAAACCGCGCTTCCAGGTCTTCATGCCGAATGCTCTGCAGTCGCTGCGTGGCTTGAATTCGGGTGCGGGTAATACCGGATTCGCGAAGCGTGCGCATATGATGGGACAAGGTCGATTTGACGATAGGCAGCTCTAGGCATCCGCATGACCCTTCCCCCATCTGGACCAGGGTAGCCACCAAGCGAATGCGAATCGGATCGCTTAGCGCATATAACACGGAAGTGAGTTGAAGATCAGATCGATCGGGATGATGTAATGCTTTCAAGTGGAGCAGCCCCTTCCGACGATATCGTGTACTCGTTGTCAGTGAATAGTTGGAAAGTTAATAATTGCATCGTACCATATTCCATGCTATATTTCTAATGTTCGATTATAATCGAACATTAGAAATAATGAAAAGAGGGATACCATGCCGGATACGGACATTGCCCATCGCGCAAGCGAAGACAAGGCGCCCATTGACGAAGGCGTCATTACGCTGCTGCTCGGATTTACAATCGTGCTCGTCATTATGAATACGATGATGTTCAATCTCGCTCTGCCCGATGTCGCGCTTGATTTCGGTCTTTCCTCCACCTCGGTGTCGTGGATCGTGACCGGTTACTCCATTCTGTTCGCCATCTCGTCCATTACGTACAGTCGGCTCTCCGATTTCGTTCCGATCAGGCGGCTGTATGTCATCGGCTTATTGTCGTTCGGCGGAGCCGCCATCCTTGGCTTATTCAGCGACAGCTTCCTGCCGCTCTTGTTCGCGCGCCTGATTCAGGCCTCCGGCGCGGGCGCGATTCCCGCGTTGTCCATGGTCCTGATCACCCGGTACGTGCCCGTGGACAGGAGGGGCAAAGCGATGGCCGCCATTATGTCGGCCGCGTCGCTCGGTTTAGGCCTTGGCCCCGTCATCGGTGGCGTGATCGTCGAATATTTGGGCTGGCATGTTCTGTTTGGCGTGACCGCCCTTACGCTGCTGCTCATTCCGTTCTATATCCGGCTGCTTCCCAAAGAAAAGCCGGCGAAAGGAAGCTTCGACGTGCTTGGCGCCTTGTTCGCGGGCATCGGCACGACGGGACTGCTGCTGTTCCTGACCAGTCAAGCATGGTATTGGCTGGGTGCCGGTTTGGCTGCCATCTTCTTGTTCGTCGTGCGTATCCGCATCGCCAAAGATCCCTTCGTCCAGCCGTCGCTATTCCGCAATGGGCGTTATTTGACGGTCAGCGCCGTCGGGATCGGGGCCTACCTATGCAGCTTCGCCACCCTATTCATCCTTCCGCAAATTTTGGTGCATCAATTCGAATTAACGGCGAGCCAAGCCGGCTTCATTATTTTCCCGGGCTCCATGCTGGCCATGATTCTGTCGCGTTCGGTTGGCCGAATCATCGATCGTTACGGCAATCGCCTCATCATTCGAGCCATTCCGCTGCTTATGCTGGCGTCCGTCGTGCTGTTCGCGCTCTTCGCCGCGCGCTCGTACTGGGCGATTGTGTTCATCTATATGATCATGAGCGTAGGGTTCACGTTCCTATCCAGCAGCGTCTCGAACGAGCTGTCGCGCCTGCTGCCGGGTTCCCAGGTCGGCTCGGGACTCGGATTATTCCAGCTGCTGCAATTTTTCAGCGGCGCATTCGGCATCGCGGCGACGGCGACGGCGCTCGAATGGCAGCATGCCCGGACGCTTGCCGCCGCGTACGGCAGCATCTTCTGGGGCATGGTTGCGATCGTCCTGCTTGCCATGGCTTGCGGCTACTTCTACACCCGGCCAGGCAAATCGAGCAGCAAGTCCGCAGCCTCGTCCCTATCCTCAACGCCGTAACGGCAGCTGCGCGAAGAGAGGTGTCCTACCGTCATGCGAGTTGACGGTAGGACACCTCTTTGGCGTTTCTATTTCCGGTAGGCCAATCGGCGCAGCAGCTGCTCGGCAGGGCCAGAGACGTTCGCGCGCTGCATGAACCAGGCCATGATGAGGGAGGCGATCCAAGTCAACCAAGCCACAATGTCGCTGCCAAGCTGATTGCCGATCTCGCCCACACCGCCTAGTCCATCCGCAAACACGATGAAGAACACGATCGATTGGAGAATAAAAAACGTTAACGATCGCTGGCCGAGTGCGGCAACCGCCACGGTTAGCTTTCCACGTACCGTACTCGGTCTCCCTGTGATATAGCCGATAAGCGCTGCCCAGCCGATTCCGCCCGCATAACCGGTTAAAGTATGCAAGGCGCTTGCAAGGGATCTGGCTGCCGCCGAAGGGTCATGCCAGTACAGCGAGGACATCAGCGCAAGCGGCATGCCGCCAAGTACGGACAGCGTAAGACCGATGGATGCCGTCCGCAAGAGGAGAGCCCGATGCCGCTCCGGATCGTCGAGCAGCTTCTTCCGAGCCGCCCAGATGCCAAGCGCCATGGCCGGTATAACTTGGTGCAGGAGAATGAGGGTATAAGGCACAAAGTAAAACGCTCGCGTAAGCAGGAAATTCCCGATTCCGTCTCCAGCGGCATCCGTAGTCGAAGCAGCATGATCCCAGTCATATTCACCGCGGGTAATCTCAGCGCCGAGTACGGTTGCCAGGAATAACGTGATGCCCGCGATCCAAATCAAGGTCTTATCCGACAGACGGAGGAACCAAAAAAAGGCCAGCGTTGCCAAGCCGTACAGTCCGATTGTGATGTCGTAAAGCGTAATCGTATGTACGAATCCAAACAAAAGAAGCCACCAGCCGCGCCGAAGGAGCAGCTTGCGTATAGCCGGCCACTCCTGTCCCTTCTCTTCCAGCCTGCGTAATAATTGGACCATGCCATAGCCGAACAGCAGAAAAAATACAGGGAACGCCCGACCGTCGACAACGATTTGCCGCAAGAAGATGATGACGCGATTTAATGCGGTTTCTTCGAGGTGGACTAGATACTGATTCGCATGCGCCAAAGCAATAAGCAGCAGCATAAAGCCTCTGGCCAAATCCGGCGCTAGCTTGCGCCCGCTGTTTGTAGACATCGAGAACCCGATCCTCCCCTCTTTTTCCGCTCCATTATCATCCATATTTTAACACACGATCTCTGATGCGGTTACCGATGATTATCGTTCCCGACGAAAATGAACAGGCAGCCGGTCGTGATGAACCGACCGTCGATCCGATCAACGGCAAGCTGATCGGCTGCGCTTGTTTCCTTCTATCGGCGAAGCGTATCCAGCAAATAATTCCACTTGGACACGATCGCCACGTTATCGATGGCGATTTTGGCGATCAAATTCTGATAGTAGCCTGTCGGCATGGCGGCAAGAATACTGCCCGCGCGCTGGACCATGGTCCACTTGTGAAATAACGCTTGTTTCAATCCGGCTTCATACGAGGAGACGTCCGTATACACCGTTATCGGCGCGGTTACCTGAACATCCCTGCCCGTAAAGGCCGTGTATATTTCGCGCAGCGTAATCAGATGCTTGCGTTCGTCATCCCGGATGGAGGCAAGCACGCTGCGCGCTTCCTCGGAAGGCGCCAGTTCGATAAGCCGTTGAAAGAACGACTCGGCATTGCTTTCCGCATTCGCCGTCATCTGAATGGCTTGGAGCGACTCCTGCAGCGCGGCATAAGGAAGCGGCGCTCCTGTTTGGCGATAACCCCAGCGGGCATGGTCATAATGGCTATAATACAAATGGACTTCCCCATTTCGTATAGAATCCTTCCACTATATGCCGCCGCCCAGTCAGAGGGTGCTATGACCAAAGAAAAAACAGCCGATCCGGCTGGATCGGCTGTTAAAGGAACCGTACCTGCGACAATCCCCTTCTCATTCACGCAGGATCTAACCCTTAGATTGCATCACCTTTATGCCCGCCAAAAACGTATCAACGATCAGGTTGAACGTGACGTCCAGATCGAGCGGCATCCCGAAGCCTCCCTGCTTCTCCAAATGAGCAAACCCGTGCAGAAAGCTGCGCAAGCCGCGCACGGCGTGAATGGCCGCATCTCCCCGTAGTCCATACACTTCCAGCGCATTCACGGCCATATCCACTACGCCTCCGGCCGCTTCCTGCAGCCGGTTGTCGTCCTGGTCGACGGCACGCTGCACCGCTTCATAGAGACCGGGATGTGCGCGGGCGAAGTCAAGATATGCATAGCTGAACGCCCGAATGGCCTCGTCGCCCGACTTGCCGGCCAGCGCGCTCGCGAACCGTTCCGACATCTTCGCCATCCCGGATAGCGCCAGCTGGCGTCTCAAATCCGGCAGCCCATTGACGTGATTATAGAGCGACGGAGAACGAATCTGCAGCTTCTGCGCGAGCGAGGCCAGCGTGACGGCTTCGAGACCTTGCTCGTCCGCGATTTCGGTTGCGGCGCGGATGACCGCCGGCAAATCAAGACCGATGCGCGGCATCTTGGTTGCTCCCTTCTTCCGCGTTGGCATGCAGCCGGCGCTCGGCGGTTTCGATCGCGCGGGCAATCTGGGCTTTCGGGTTATCGACCATGAGGCCGTGCCCCACGCCAAGAAGCGAGGGATTCAACTCGCATAATTTGCGCGCGGTCGCGAGCGACGCTACCTTGTTCCACGTCGCCATGGCCGGGAAGGGGAATAACGGACGCAGTTGGCCGGCTACCGCCATGCCGCCTCGCGTCTGAAGCGCGTCGCCCGCGAGCAGAGCCCGGTTGCGCGTATCCAGAAACGCCATATGCCCGGGCGTATGGCCAGGCGCGGAGATGGCAAGCAAGGAGCCCACCCGGTCGCCGTCTTGCAGCAGGACGTCCGCCTTCGTCTTGATCTTGCCGGCTTTCGGCACATCCCCTCGAATCGGATCTTGCGGTTCGTGCGCGTAGAGGGACCGGTCGCCGGCCAACAGCCGGGCGTCGCGAGCCGAGACGAATACGGGCACCTGCGGCAACGCCGCCTTGAGCGCATCGAGCGCGCCAATATGGTCGCCGTGCGCATGCGTCAACGCGATCCGCGTAATCGGCTTGCCAATTCGCGCCGCGGCTTGAAGGATGCCCTTCGCGCTGTAGGGCAAACCGGCGTCGATCACGGTCAAGCCGTCCTCCTCCTCGACTAAATAAGCGTTCACCGGGAAGAAGCGCGGTAAAAATGTCAGTTGAAAGACGGAACGTTTATGAATAATTCGCAATCGGATCACTCCTTATTTTCGAAAACTAATGCCATTAGTTTTATATTAACTAATGGCATTAGTTTTTGCAAGGAGGATTTTGGTCATCCGCTGCCTCGAACGGGGGACGCATCGAAATTCGGACGCGTTCATGAAACCACATGACGTAACGTCGTATGCAATCGCTTTTTTTATGAGAAAAACCCCAGACTTGTTGGGTCTGAGGCTTGTCGATCGCCTTTCTTATTCACCGTCTTCCTTGAACGCGTATTGTTCGTCGCTTACCTGCTCCAACCATTCAACGGCCTTGCCGTCCAGACGTTCTTGAATGGCGATATGGGTCATCGCCGTGGTCGGCGAAGCGCCATGCCAATGCTTCTCCCCTGGCGGGAACCAGATGACGTCGCCGGGACGAATCTCCTCGATCGCGCCTCCCCAGCGCTGCACTCGTCCCAGGCCAGACGTGACGATCAGCGTCTGACCGAGCGGATGCGTATGCCAGGCCGTGCGCGCGCCAGGCTCGAACGTCACGCTTGCTCCTTGCGCCCGCGCCGGATCGGCGGCTTCGAACAGCGGGTCGATGCGCACCGCGCCGGTAAAATAGTCTGACGGCCCTTTGCCCGATGCTCTCGTCCCCACTCGATTGATTTCCATTCTATATCCCTCCAATTATGAGCAGTCGTCAACTCGCGTTCATTATCCTATAAACAAGCACGCCGGTTCAATCGTTAAAGTGACGCGATCTGTCCTTGATGGTAGGGACGTCTTAGGATGATCGCGACGACGCTTAATAGCGCCAATAGCATGCCGCCGAAAACCACGTACGGCGTCCCGATCCCGGTTATAAATAAACCGCAGACGGCCGTGCCGACGGTCGTCCCCAAGTTCGCGGCCGTTAGAAACAACCCATTGGCGAACTCGGGGGCTTCCGGCGCCGCGGACGTGATCCAATATTGATTGATGTTGCCTCCAATCCCCGCCACGATTCCCCAAAGCAAGAGGACGACGAACATAGGAACGCCGAGATGACCCACCCCTAACATCGCGACGTACACCGCGACGAGCGCATAAGGGAAAGACGCTACCAATTTGAACGCATGTTTCGTAAGCAGCTTGCCGGCCGCGATGTTCCCGATAATATTGGCCGTGCCATATACGAATAAGAGAAAGCTGATCGCATCCCAACTCATGTTCGTCACGGTCTCCATATACTCGGAAAGGTAACTATACACGCCGAAGACGGCTCCGTTCATCAAGATGACGGCAGCGATGGACAGCCAGGTAACCGATCTTTTCAATACGGTTAGCTGCGCGCCATACGAAAGCTTATCGGCCACCGGCATGGACGGTATGAAGAACAGCGTGGCCACCAATACGACGGCATTCACGGCTGCGAAGAACAGCATGGCCATGCTTAACGAAGCTGTGTTCGCGATGAGGCTCGTGATCGGCACGCCAAGCACCATCCCCGCGGAGACGCCGATGAATATGCTGGATACCGCTTTGGGGGCATCTTCCTTGCCGACCGACGATGCGGCCACCGTAAAAGCCAAGGACACATAGACCGGATGGAAGAGTGCCGGGATTACGCGCGCAGCTAATAAAAGGGTGAAACTGGTCGTGACCGCGGACACCACGTTGCCCGCGATAAAAACGGCAAGCACGAGCAGCAGGGTCGTTCTGCGATTCATGCGCGAGAACAATAACGGCATGACAGGACCGGATACGGCAATGGCAAGCGCGAATAGGCTGACCACCAGCCCCGCCTGGGCTATATTCACCTGATAATGCTCGGCGATTAACGGCAATATCCCGATAACGCCCATCTCGGTATTCAAGATGCTAAAGACGCCCAGCGATAAAATAATGAGTCGTACTGAATTGGGTTTTACTCTCAATGGGGATCATCCTCACGTCGATTTCCTGCATGTTGAATGAAAGAGGCACACCTGTTAGGCGTGCCCCGTCAAATTGTGCAAGGTTAACCTGTTATTCTTGCCCCATCGTGCTAATGTCGATGACGAACCGATATCGGACATCCGAAGCCAGCACGCGTGCCCAAGCTTCATCGATCTGGTTCGCGGCGATCACTTCGATCTCGGGCGCAATGTGGTGTTCGGCGCAAAAATCCAGCATCTCCTGCGTCTCGCGAATGCCGCCGATGGACGACCCGGCGAACGAGCGGCGATGAGGGATCAACGAGAACACGTGGACCGGCAGCGGCTCCGACGGAGCGCCGACGTTGACGAGCGTGCCATCCACCGCCAGCAGCGAAAGATAGGCGTTAATGTCGATCTCCGCGCTCACCGTATTCACAATCAGATCGAACGATGCAGCCAGCTCCTTGAACGTCTCCGGATCGCTCGTCGCATAATAATGATCCGCGCCCAGCTTCAGCCCATCCTCTTTCTTCTTCAGCGATTGCGATAACACCGTCACTTCTGCTCCCATGGCGTGAGCGAGCTTCACGGCCATATGGCCAAGCCCGCCAAGTCCCACGACGGCGATCTTATTGCCGGGAGCGGCTCCCCAATGACGCAGCGGCGAATATGTCGTAATGCCAGCGCACAAGAGCGGAGCAGCTGCATCCAGCTCCAAACCGTCGGGTATGCGGACCACAAAGTCTTCCGTGACGACGATGTGCGTGGAATAGCCGCCCTGCGTGTACTGTCCGTAACGGTCGACAGACCCGTAGGTTCCCGTCATGCCATGCAGGCAATACTGCTCCTCGCCCTTGTGACAGTTGGCGCACTCCCTGCAGGAGTCGACCATGCACCCGACGCCTACCCGGTCGCCGACGGCATATTTGGTCACTTCCGGGCCGACCTCGGCGACGATGCCGGCAATCTCATGTCCGGGCACGAACGGATATTGGACCGGCCCCCATTCGCCGCGAGCGGAATGGATGTCCGAGTGGCAAATGCCGGCGTATTTGATTTCGATCAGGACATCGTGCGGCTGAAGCTCCCGACGTTCTATGGTGGTTAGGTTGAATGGACCTTCTTGATTAAATACGGCGCGTGCTTGAGCGTTTATCATCGTGAAACCTCCTGGAAAGTGGGATATGGGGTCGTGTACATGTACCCATAAATAAACAAAATGAATTGTTTAATCAACTCATGTCTAATATTATGAATATAGACGCGTTCCTTCAATGGTTAATCCGACGCGGATTGTTGATATCTCAACACAGCCGTTCAAAATGTTCATTATCTTGAGAAGCCAGGTGAAACGATCGATGCCCAAAGTAGACCGTCGAATACTCAAAACGCAAGAAGCCATGAAAAAAGCGGTGATCGAGCTGATGACCGAAAAAAACTTCGACCACATCACCATTCAGGATATCGCCGATCGGGCGAACATTAACCGCGGTACCATTTATCTTCATTATCAGGACAAATACGATCTGTTGGATAAACTCATCGCGTCCCACTTTGATGAATTGGAAGCCATGGACAAGTGGGCATGCGAGATGGATTGGATCGACGCGCTCGTGCCCTATTTCGAATATTTCGAGAACCATTACCTGTTTTTCTCGGCGATGCTGGCCAGCAATGACGCGAAGAGCGCTCCTTCTTCCTTTCGAACCCGGCTGCTGGCGAATTTCATGGCCGGCTTCGAAGGCGAGATCGACAGAGAAAGCGGCAAGAACGCGGAATTAAGCGATGATGTGATCCTGCAATATGCGGGGACCGCTTATGTGGGGCTCATTGAATGGTGGATCCGCAACGGCATGCCCTACCCGCCTCGGGATATGGCGAAGCAGGCGGGCATCTTATTGGGAAGAAGCTTATAAATTATCGAGCGCGATCGCGGTCAGCAAATGAACACGCAGAGCCAGCAAAAAAGCGGCGTCCCCCAGGGATGCCGCTTTTTTGTTCCGCATGTTCGTTGCGGATATTTCGAATGTCGTTCAAACATTACGCGTTGCTTAATTTTTCCGTGCCTGTCCTGCGTTCCTTCGCATACTCCGCGGTTGCCGTGAACAGCACGTCGGAGGAGGAGTTCAGCGCGGTCTCGAACGAGTCCTGCAGCACGCCGATAATGAAGCCGACGCCGACCACCTGGACGGCAATTTCGTTCGGGATGCCGAACAAGCTGCACGCCAGCGGGATGAGCAGCAGCGAACCGCCCGCGACGCCAGAGGCGCCGGCAGCCGCAACGGCGGAGAGAACACTGAGCAGAAGCGCCATGCCAAAATCCACCTCGATGCCGAGCGTATGGACCGTCGCCAAGGTCAAGACCGAAATCGTAACCGCCGCGCCCGCCATGTTGATCGTCGCGCCGAGCGGAATGGAGACCGAATAGGTATCCGGGTTCAAGCCGAGCTTCTCGCACAACCGCATGTTGATCGGAATATTGGCTGCGGAGCTGCGCGTGAAGAACGCCGTGATACCGCTCTCCCTAAGGCAGCTGAACACGAGCGGATACGGATTACGGCGAATATTCACGTACACGATCAGCGGGTTGACGACAAGGGCGATGAACAGCATGCACCCGATCAGGACGAGGAGCAGCTTCCCGTAATCCAGCAAGGAAGCCAAGCCGTTCGCTGTAATCGAATCGAATACAAGGCCCAAGATGCCAATCGGCGCCAGATTAATGACCCACTTCACGATTTGGGACACGGCATCCGAGAGGTTGACCAGCACGGTCTTCGTGCTGTCGTGTGCGTTCTTCAGCGCGAGGCCGAGCAGAATCGCCCACGCCAGAATGCCGATATAATTGCCATTCATGAGCGCGTGCACCGGATTATCGACGACATTCAACAGCAGCGCCTTAAGCACGTCGACGATGCCTTCCGGCGGCGACAGATCCTGGGATCCCGTAACAAGCGATAGGGTAACCGGGAATATAAAGCTCGCGATCACCGCGATCAGACCGGCAAGAAACGTGCTGATCCCATACAGTACGAGGATGGAGCCCATATTCGTCTGTTGGCCCTTCTTGTGCTGCGAGATGGCCGCCATGACGATCAGCAGGACCAGCACCGGCGCGACCGCCTTCAAGGCAGATACGAACAGGGAGCCGAGCAGGCTGATTCCGGTTGCTTGAGGGAGCGCTAACGCAAGGAGAATACCTGCGAGCATGCCCGCGAGTATACGCTTTACGAGGCTGATTTGATTCCATTTGAGTACGAGTGCTTTCATGAAGTCCCTCCAGCAAATATTTGGAATTATACATACGATCATACATTATATGGAATAATTCCGTGTCGTATAAACGTAATTTTATCATGAAACCAGATTGTTGTGTATATGTGCCTATGATGATGATATCTATCTTTTACTACAAGTATCTATTAAAGATAAAAAGCTTTTAGCGAGGCTGCCCAATGGCTGAATCCCGCACGAGACAGGACTTCACGGCCGCCCTGCATTATTTTTTCAGACTTCATCGCAAGCTTTCGTCATTTTTATAGACGAAATGGACAAAGCGGTTCAAAAAATAGAATTAGGGGGTTTATGCGCAACCCACCTATTCCGTTCTCCTGTTCGTCGGTGCTTCCTCCCTTATTACCCCCAGAATTCGTCCCCAATCCACCACATGATGTCTGCAATATTTACAATAGAGGAAATAACGCGTCCCTAATCGGTCCTATCTGTCTGTTTTTATCACATCGATCCGTAAAAAATAACAGCCGGTTGGCTGCTGACGTAGAAAATGGCGGCTCTTCCGTTCCTCTGGCAGTCGCGCTCTGCGCGGACGTAACGAAAAGCCGAGTTAGAACCAACGCCAAAAAAGCCCCTTAAATTGGGGGCTAAGCGTGAACTTGCTTGTCGGCTCGTGCGAAGCGGGAAATGAGAAACTCCTCCAGATAAAACTCCCCTCCCGCCCTGAGAACAACGTTCTCGGTTTGAAGCAGCCGTATCGCGCGCTGGCAAGCCGTCTTAAACTGTCGGAGCGTGAAGCATGCTTTGACCGCCCTGTAGAACTGATAAGGACGCGCAAGCGCATAGTCCGTCTCCTCGCCGGCGACGAAGGCGTAAACGCCCGTGCTTTGCGCAACTTCGATAAAGCGTTGGAAGGTGCGGTCCTCCAATTCCTTCTCCAGAACGAGCACGGGATCGACGCTGAACAGCTCGCGGCTATCGAACAACTCGCGAAGCCGTTTGGCCGCGAAACGCAGCACCTTCATCCCTCGGTTATGCATCAATTGAGCCAGCCGGAGGAAGGTTTGTCCATTGTCGAGCTGCTCGAGATCGCCGATCCGGAATGCATGGAGCAGCATGCGCAGCCGCCCGACCGTCCTGCTATACGGCACTTTCGCCTTGGGGACCGACCGATAATGACGATTCGCTTCATGACGAACGTGATAGACCGGATTGGGCACGCAGCACAAAGACCACCGTCCCGACGTGTCTTTGGATACGGCTGTCTTCGTAAATAAAGGCTGTCCCGGCTGCGGCTCCAAGGCTGCTAGCGATTGAAGCGTCTCGCGAATCTGGGCAGGGCGGTTCTTGTGGGTCAGCGTGTAGATCCACGATCCATCGCCAAGAAACTCCTTGAATTCGGTGTTCATTTTGTCGCCATTGCGGCTGATGATGTAGAGATACAGCTTCTGGGCGGACAACGGCAGGTCCGTGAACGCTTTCGTGAAGACGACCGGACTGAACAGTACGAATCGGCCTGTCCGACGCTTGTATGCTTCCAACCGCCATTCGGAGATGATGCCATTCCTGTTGGTCGAGAGCAGACCCAGGTCGATGAACTTTCGAATCTCGGCATAGAACTGCTCTTTAGAGCCCGCATCCTCATACTCATCGTTCATGAGCTGATACAGCTGATGCGTAGACACGCCGGTTAGCGCCCCTTCGGTATTGAAGCGACGGGAAATGGTCATCAGGAGGCGGATCGACATCTCCGTCACATGGTATTTTCGCATCGGGTGGCTATTGCGGCGGAACAGCATCACTTCGTCCTGGTCGTACGAACGTTCAATTTGGAGCAGATCATGCAGGAAGGAATAATCGACCGACACCGGATACGTCGCATCGAAGTTTCGGTTGTTCAATTTCATATATTGGAACGCATGTGATCCTTTATACGGCTTCGCCATCCAGATCGGCCTCCTTCCTCATCTATTCATAGGAATGTCATGTGCAGCGTATTTACTCCCGTTCCTTGGCGCGTTATAATAAGGAAACAGCCGATAAAGGCAAAACTAAAGCAGACCTTTTCTGCGACATTTTTTCGCGAAAAAGGACTTTGCAGCAATTATCAGCCGATTCCCTGTTACCAGCAGGTGATCAGCGCACGCTCGTCATCGCCTCGCTACCACACGAAGCGTTGACGGCACAGGATTCCATCGTGAACCTACCATCAAACGCAAGAAGTAAAGTTTACCAGACCTTACTTCTCCTAACCCCCGTTACCAGCGGGGGTTTTTTTCTATCCATACAAGCATGTCTAAGTCTCACGCCTATACATGCCTGTATTTCTCTCGCTGAATGCTGCATTCCCGGTCTTGCGACCGTGAACGCAAACCAATCAGCTTGGGCTGAATGCTGCATTCCCGGTCTTGACCGTGAACGCAAACCAATCAGCTTGGGCTGAATGCTGCATTCCCGGTCTTGACCGTGAACGCAAACCAATCAGCTTGGGCTGAATGCTGCATTCCCGGTCTTGACCATGAACGCAAACCAATCAGCTTGGGCTGAATGCTGCATTCCCGGTCTTGACCGTGAACGCAAACCAATCAGCCCTTATTACATAAATCTCCTAGTTTCGACAATACCACTGGGGTTGGGATATGGTCAAACGTACTACAGGGGAGTTTTGGCACGTAATTTTAGGGGAGTTTTGAGACGTACTACAGGGGAGTTTCGTACTTCAGGGGAGTTTTGACACGTACTTCAGAGGAGTTTCGTACTTCAAGGGAGCTTCATGACGTACTTCAAAGGAGCTTTGACACGTACTTCAGGGGAGTTTCGTACTTTAGGGGAGTCTCGGCACGTACTTCAGAGGAGCTTCGTACTTCAGGGGAGTTTTGGCACGTACTTCAGGGGAGTCTCGTTGGAGAAGAAAATTTTTGAAAAACGGATGAAATACGTACTTCAGGGGAGTTTCGAGACGTACTTTAGGGGAGTTATTAAAAAAAAACACGCGCTACCCTAGTAAGGTAGGCGTGTTGAATTGCAGCTGATTGTCCATCGAATCCGCTTGCAGCAGCCAATCGCTCGGAATGAACCGCACTTGCACCGGAACGCGACGTTCTTTTCGCACAATATCGAAGCTTTGAATGACGTCGAACGATTGCAGCTCCTCGAAAGCACGCTGCATATGCGAGTACGCTTTCGACTTCTCGCTCGAATGAAGACCTAGGTGCGGAAGCAGCTGCTCCACGTCGAGCATCAGCTCGCCATCCTTCGCTTTGTTGACCAAGATCAGGTACAGCGCGCGCGAAGTCGGCGAGGCCAAATCGTTAAACAGCGAGATGCTGATCGGCACGACGTTCCCGATCAATAAGTTCTTGTGGAGGTTGTTGCTGAGCATAACGGACACCGTATTCGTGGTCCGGTCGATCTCCATATCCTGAAACGGGTTATGAATCTTCGTTCTCATCCGTTTTTTGGCTTCCGCATCAAAAAATTCTTCCATCACGATGGACGTTTGGCCCAGGTTCGACAAGCTGTCGAACAGGTTATTATACTCGCCGCCGATCGCCTCCACCTGAACGCATTTCAGTAATTCGTTGAACGTAAATTCGAAGCTTTGATTTTTCCCCTTTTGCTCCCATAGCTTGAATATGCCCAGCATGTTGCGCGCGTCCGTCGGAAGCAGCAGCTTGCCGTTGCTGTTGTTATAATGCATGTTGCGGAAACCCGTCTTATTTACCTCTAAGCTCCCGTCTTTCTTCCGCTGCTTCTGCAAGGTCTCCTCGTTCGGGCTGCTCGACGAGATGAACGGATGGTCGATGAAATTCCGCTCCATATTGTGGCTGAGCTGCCGGTTTTGTTTTTGCTTGATTTGAATGGCCTTCTCGAGGATTAAAATTTGATGCTGCAGCAGCTGAATCTCTTCGGTTACTTCTTCGTTCTGATTGTCCTTCAGCGCAATTTCCGTATACCGCGTAATGAGTGGAACCGAGATCCGTTTGAGCTCCGAGATGCTTTTATATAATAGCGGCTTGGTGAACCCTTCCGCTTCTAGTTCGATCTGCCCTTTGATCATCGCTTCGTCTTTGGAGTATTTCGCTAGATCCTTACGGCTTTTCACGAGAATTTGAGCATTCTTCTCAAGGTTGTTCAGAATCGATTTGCTCAAGTGCCTGCCACCTGCTTTCATGGTCGTTCTTCCTTTATTGTAGTCGCTAATCTAGCACATGACAATCGGCATGGCCCGATAAACCAAGAAGCCGCGCTCCCCCACAAATTTGAACTAGTATTGCACAAGATCCTGCGAGAAAACAGGCTTGAACCTCGCTATACTGAAGTTGCTTAGGTACGCCATATGCCAAAATAGGAGTGATAATCAAGATGACGAATCAATTGCGCATCGGTACGCTGGTAGGCGGCGGCGACGCTGTTCGCGTCATTCCCCAGATCGCGTCTCATGGCTTCGAATCCTTCAGCTTAACCTTCTGGCAGACGACCGGCACGACCGATCTCGTCGAGACCGCCAAGCGAATTCGCGAGCTTCAAGATGAATACGGTTTCATCATCTCGACGCTCGGCATTTTCGGCAATCCGCTGACGGGCGCCGGCGATAATGCGGATACACGGGCGAGCTGGGAGCGTCTGATCGACCATGCGCATCTGTTCGGCACCGATATCGTCTCCGGATTCACGGGACGGCTGACGGGCGAATCGATCGAAGCCTCGATCCCGCAGTATGCGAAGGTGTTCGGCGAACTGTCGAGAAGAGCGGCCGACCAAGGCGTCCGCATCGCCTTCGAGAACTGCGACATGGGCGGAACGTGGGAATCCGGCGATTGGAACATCGCCCATAACCCGACGGCGTGGGAAATGATGTTCGGCGCTATCCCGTCGGACAATATCGGCTTGCAGTGGGAGCCTTGTCATCAGATGGTGTCCTTGATCGATCCGATCCCGCAGCTTCGCAAATGGGTGCATAAAGTATTCCACGTCCATGGCAAGGACGCGACGATCGCTTGGGATATCGTGAAGGAGTACGGGATCCATGGGCCCAAACCGTTCGTATGGCATCGGACGCCAGGCTTCGGGGACACGAATTGGACCGACATCATTACGATCCTCAGACAGGCGAATTATCAAGGGACAATCGATATCGAAGGCTGGCATGACCCGGTCTATCGCGGCGAATTGGAGATGACCGGCCAAGTGCATGCGCTCAACTATTTGAAGCAGTGCCGAGGCGGGAGCTTCGTACCGAACCCGGCGTAATGGATCTAAGAGGAGGACGAACAACGATGACGGCAACCTATAATGTAGTGGTAGCCGGCTGCGGCGGCATGTCGAATATCTGGATCGATTATGCGCTGCAGCGGCCGGATACCGAGATCGTCGCGCTGGTGGATATTAAGGAAGAGTTCGCGATCGCCAAGCGAGAGAGCAAAGGTCTTGCCTGCCCCGTCTTCACCGATCTTGCGCAAGCGATCGAGCAAACCGGCGCGAATTTGGTATTCGACGTCACCATTCCGGCCAGCCACTATGAGATTAGCAGCACGGCGCTCCGAATGGGGTGCCATGTATTCGGGGAGAAGCCGCTGGCGGAGACGATGGCGGCATGCAACGAGATCGTGCAGATCTCGGAGCAGACGGGCAAGGCTCATGCCGTCATGCAGAACCGCCGTTACGACCCGCGTATCCGTTCGCTGCGCGAGCTGATCGCATCCGGAACGATCGGCAAGCCCGGATTCGCGGGGGCAGACTTCTTCATCGGGGCGCATTTCGGCGGCTTCCGCGATGCGATGGCAAGCCCCCTCCTGCTCGATATGGCGATTCATACATTCGACCAAGCGCGGCTGATCCTGAATGCGGATCCGGTATCCGTCTATTGCCAGGAGTTTAACCCTCCCGGCTCCTGGTATGCAGGCCATGCGGCGGCTGTCTGCATTTTCGAAATGTCCGACGGTTCGATCTTCAATTATCGCGGTTCTTGGTGCGCGGAAGGTGCGCCGACTTCATGGGAAGCCCAATGGCGCATCACCGGGGAGATTGGAACGGCGATCTGGGACGGTCATGGCGCGCCTTATGCCGAAGTTGTCGCGGACAAGGATCAAGCCGGGAAGTTCATGAAGGAAACGATCCGCGTGGAAGGAAGCGCCGAAGGTACGCAGCAGCTGCGTTACGGCCATCACGGCTGTCTCGACGAAATGTTCGCCTCGTTGGAAGAAGGACGTCCGGCAGAGACGGACAGCCGGGATAACCGGTACAGCATGGCGATGGTGCTGGCTTCGCTCGAGAGTGCGAGCACGGGAAGGAAAGTAAGCATCCAGGAATTTATGGAGCAATAGCTTCTACTAATAAGGGGTTTGGCTTGGAGTAAATCCGAAGCCAGACCCCTTATTCACTTTCGCCTCACGGAAAAGACGAAAAAACGTTGAAAAAACTAATTAATCCGGGTATAATACTTGGTATATTAAAAATGCCAATCGTTAAGGGGGACAGATGTCAATGACAACGCGGAATAATTGGGAACAGGCCTGGGTGGATGACTATCTGGATCTCTTGAATATGGCGAAACGGCTTCAAGATCAAGAGTGGGAGCAGGAACTGCTGCAGACCCTTCGGGAATATAAGCGCCATTCGGCCATGGAGATTCATTATCGAATGACCCAGGGTCTGTGGCGCAGATTCGATGAGATTAACCGGCGCATGCTGGAGCTGTACGAGAAGCTGAAGGCGAACCAGGACCAGACGGAGAACGAGCAGATTCAGGAGCAAGTATGGGATCTGAAGATTGAGCGCATTGATGTGATGCGGCGCATTCACGGTTGAGAGGTGTATCTTCACAATAAAAAAAGGCATGCGGTCAACCGCTCTGCCTAGAATCATGCAATGATAAAATTGTGTTCTCCGTGGCATACAGCGGTCTGTTCTGCCCTGGCAGAAGAAGCGAATTACTTGGCTACCTGCTCCATATTGCGCATGGCTTCCATCATCGAGGTCATCATTTCATCGCATTGCTGCATTTTCATCATCATGGCTTTCATGTCCATGCTGTCGGTCATGTTCATCTCGCTCATGGTGTTCATCATCGTTTTCATACAGGTCATCTTGCTCATCATGTCTTCCATACACATCGTCATCATCATGTTCATGCACATCGATTCCATTTTCTCCATGTTCGTTTCCTCCTCGGATTTGTCCCATTTCATACTTGGAATAGATTTAGCATACAGAAGACTGTTCTGCGCAACTTCCTCTATTAAATTACTACAGGGTTTACCATTGTTCAAGCTTTTTCCTGAAACTTTTCTGAAAAAATGGATATTTTTTCAATTCTGAGTAAGGCGATTTATCGCATCGGATTGAAAAAAGAGTACAAGTAGACGGGAAATGCCCTCTTTTGTACTCTTTTTTGTATGTTCTAATCGGAGTCACCCCAACCTCGCCGAATGACTGCGAATGAGGATTATAACCCCTTATAGTAAGTTTTCTAGTACGCGCTTGGCATATTCCCAATTGCTCAGGTTGCGGGCGTATGTATCCTTCCCCTTCGATGTTATCCTAAAATACTTGCGCCGTCCGCCCTGTGATTCGTCGCCCCAGTACCACTCGATGTCGCCGTCCGCTTCAAGCCGGCGGAAGCTGGAGTACATCGTCGCTTCCTTCAATTCATACTCGCCGCCCGAACGCTCGGCGATCAGCTTCGTTATTTCGTAGCCGTATCGATCCGCTTCGGACAAGAGCCGTAAAATCATCGTGTCCGTATGGCCGCGCAACAGGTCGGATGTGATTTTGTTCTCGCTCATGCTGCTCACCTCCCTGTCCGTATCATACGCCATACTACTGTTACCGTCGATGTAGTATTTTGGATTTATGAGGTTACCGAGTTGTCCGAAGCCGCCAGGCGATTGGCACTGCCGCGGTTTGGGTCCGAACTGCTGGATAGCGAGTGGTCCGCATATATCTGCGATTGAAAGGGTCGTATCGCTGCATCGCGTCCCATGCCAACTAGACCAAGAGCTCGCCAGCGAGCTCTTGGTCTTCATCGTAGACGGTCGCCTCATTCCGAAGGCAGATCAATTCCGATTCCGCGCACCCCCGCCTTGCGCAGGAAGTAAGCGGCAATCCCGATATCGAAGGCCGCGAGCCCCATTGGGCTAAAAAACACGGCGTCTTCCGGCCCGTAGTCTGCGAGCTTGCCCCGGCATACGACGTCGGCGATCGTCAGCGCATCCGACTGCTTCAGGCCATGGTCGAGATGAAGCCGTTCAATATCGGTATTCTCCCGGCATACCTCATGCCAATCATCGACAACGACGGCGCGTACGGCGCGCACGCTCTCCGGCAGGTAATCCCGCAGCGAGATATTCAGGAGCAGCTTCCCGTCGGCTGGCGCTTCATCGATGTAGCGCTCTTTAGCCACCGTGGTCGTCATGAACACATCCGATTCCCGGAATGGCGCACGCCAACCATCGTTGACTTCGATGAAGGGCCGCAGTGCGGAATCGATCGTATCCGGGTCGACCCCATTCAGGTCGAACACCGTGATGCGCTCGAGCGCCGGGCCCAGCACGTCCTTGGCCATTGCCGCGTGCAGCCGGCCGATCGGACCCCAGCCCACAATGCCGACCTTTCGAGCAGCTGCTGCTCCCCGAACCGCCATGTATTGCCGTATCATCAACCCGCTGACTGCAGCCGTGCGCAAGCCGCTGAGCAGGCCGCCCTCGAAGCAGGCCGCCGGCTTGCCCGTCACCGGATCGTTCAAGATGACGACGCAATGCGCCCGAGGCAGCCCGTGCCGATGGTTCCCCGGGAAGCTGGCGATCCATTTGATCCCCGACATGACGACCCCGCCGCCGACGTAAGCCGGCATCGCGATGATCCGGTTAGCCGGATCGCCGAACCGCAAATACGGCTTGAGCGGCTGCGCATAATCCCCAGCGTCGATCGTTCGGACGACTTGCTCGATCACGGTTATCAGCTCGTGCCAATCGATCCCCAGCTCCCGAATATGCGCATCGTTCACATATCGCATGGTCGAACACCTGCAGTCGGCTCAGACGGGCCCGCGACTAATTCCTTCTCCACCCATTCGTCATCGTAGACGGTCGATAAATACCGTTCGCCGCTATCCGGAAGAATCGCCGCGCAGACCGAGCCGGGCGGAATCGAATCGGCCAGCTTGCGAATGGCCGCCACGACGCCGCCGGAGGAGCCGCCGGCCAAGATCGCCTCGGCGCGGACGAGTTCCCTGCAGCCCTGCATGCATTCCAGGTCTGTGACCGCCACGACTTGATCGGCCATATCCGGCCGATATTGACCCGGGACGATGCCCGCCCCTAGCCCCGGCAACCGCCGTTTCCCTTTCTCCCCGCCGAAAATAACGCTTCCAACCGCATCCACCGCCACGATCTTCGTCTTCAGCCCCTTCTCCCGGACATACTCCATGCAGCCGCGAACCGTGCCGCAGGAGCTAACGCCGCAAAACAAATAATCGAGGCGTTCCAAGGCTGTCGCGATTTCCTTCATGGTCGTGTTGGCATGCGCCCGGTAGTTGTCCGGGTTCGCATACTGATTCGTCCAGTAACTTCCGGGTATTTGGGCAAGCAGCTCGTTCACTCTTCGGATGCGCGCTGGCAGGAACTCCCCCGTGTCGGGATCCGGTTCCGTGACGAGATCGATCTCGCCGTGATAGCTGCGAATAATTGCCTTATGCTGATCAGTCGTGCGCGGATCGACGACGCAGATGAAACGCAAGCCGAGATAGCCGCAAATTTGCGCCAGGCTAATGCCCAAATTGCCGGAACTCGATTCGATCACCACTGACTTCGAATTAATATCGCCTCGCCGAATCGCCTCTTGAATCATGTAGAGAGCCGGCCTGGCTTTCACGCTTCCGCCCGGATTCATGAATTCAAGCTTGGCGTAAACCTGGAAAGGCAGTCCGCCGTACAAGCGGCGAAGCGGCATTAACGGGGTGTTGCCTACGTATTGAAAGATGCCCTCCGCTGTATTCATCCCGACACTCCCCTATGCCTTATGGATCTTCTTTCCTTTGATCGCTTGACGATGGACCGCATCATCGAAGACGCCCGTGATGACACGGATTTCCTGCAGCATTCCGCCTTGGATCATGACGCCGATCTCGGGGATGCTCCCCGCGATGTCCCGCTTGATCGCCTCCAGCACGTCCGGCGCAATCGTTTCGCCCAAAATATGCACCGTCAGCGCATTGTCCTTCGCCACCACCCGAATAGCGGCATCGCGAACGTGGCGGTAGACGGCCTCCTCGATATCGTAAACGCTGATTTTCTCCCCATGCTTCAGCTCGTGACCGACGCGTCTCGCAAGGCTCTTGAAGCTCGCCCTGGTTTCGCCGTTCACGACGATGGGTTCGAAATCGCGGACGACGTCATAGGTCACGAAACGAATGGCCGGAAACAAGTCGCGTACGGTAGAGGTCAAGACAAGGATTCGCTCGTCAGGTCCGAGCTCGGTCGCACCGATGCCCGCTTCCTCCGCCCGCAAGCCTTCCGCGATCAGCCCTTCCGTCAAGACGTATCTGCCGAGCGCATGATCGTAGCGCGCAATCGTCCCGATCTCAATGGAGCCATACGTATCCGTCATTGCGTCCGGATGTAGGCCCAGGCGCTCGGCCGCGCGCTGCTGCCAGGAAGGCGGAGCCGCTTCGCCGACGAGGATGACTTTACGAATCCCATAACGACCGGGGTCCGGCGAAGCCATCAAAATCCGGTCTAGTATGGAGGGCATCGTGTACAGCACCTCGGGGCGGAACGCGGCAAGCCGTTCCACATGCTGCTCGATCGGCAGCTGAAACGGGATCGACTCCACCTCCATGCCGAGCTGTCTGAACACGGCCTCCGCCGTCGCGGCCGCATGACCCGTCCCCATGTCCGCCATCGCCCTGGTCAGGTTCGAATCCGCGAGAATCGTGCGAACGACGTTTAATTTGATCGCCAAATACCGTTCTTCATCTTCGGCAGAATAATAGATGCTTTTTCTGCGTCCCGAGCTCGTGCCGCTCGTCTTATAGCAATAGATATCCGTGCGTCCGGCGAACGGCTCATTGGCGGCATAATAGTAGCGCTCCAGCACCTCCGCGGTCATAAGCGGCAGCTCCTCCAGCCTGCGCGAAAAGAGGAATTCGCCGTTGTCCGCCGGCGGAGCGATCAGTGATTCATACCAGGGAAACAGAAGCCTGGTTTGACGAAGCTTTTCTACCAATTCTTGATCAGCGTCCATAGGAAGCCCCCGTTCTCAGCCGTTCGTTCACTCTATGAGCTTCAACCGCGCACGGTTCATGAAACGGGCGTCCGTAACGGTTTCTTGGTCTGGGCGGACAACGATTCACCCCGGATGCGCCGCGCTCGTAAACTATGGGGGCAGTGAAAGTTGGGATTTACGGAAGAGGAGCGGTGGCCATGAAACCTAGACGAACGAAGCTGATCAGCAAGCTCGTAAAAACCACCATTATACGGAAAGACCGCGAACTGGCAAGGTACGTTCCAAGGACGGTTCCGATGTCGAGGAAGAGTCTCTCCGGCATGCTCGAGCAATACGGCATGGTTTATATCAAACCGACCATTGGCGCGCTAGGCATCGGGGTCATGCGGGTTGAACGGATCCGCGGCGAGGAATACCGTTATCAAGACGGCAAGGCGAAGCATGTCTTCTCTTCCTTCGCGTCCATGTACGCCTCCATTCGCCGCCGGGTCGGAGCCAAACCTTATCTTGTTCAACGAGGCATCGATATGCTGAGGCACCTCGGGCGTCCGTTTGATTTTCGCGTCATGGTACAGCGTAACCCGCGCGGCCAGTGGGAATGCACCGGCACCGTCGCACGGCTTGCTCACCCGAAGAAGATCGTTACGAACGGCAGTCAGGGCGGAACGATCTATCCGTCCGTACAGCTGCTCCAGCGCGCGTCGGGTACCCGAAAGGCGCACCGGCTCATCCGGAAGATGGAGGTCATCTCCCTCCAAACCGCGCGGCTGCTCAGCCAGTCGGATCCCGCTCTTCACGTGTTCGGACTGGATATTGCGGTCGACCGGAAGCATCGGCCCTGGATGCTGGAGGTCAACACCAATCCCGATCCTTGCCCGTTCACGAAGGTACCGGACGCCTCCATGCTCCGCAAAATTTTACGGTACGCCAAGGCGCACGGACAAACGTACGACTTGCATTGCATGAAAGCCCGTAGGGCACCGTCGCCTTAGCATGGTTAGAAAAACAGCATAAGCCCGTCGCGATCTTTCGTCCTCGCGATGGGCTTATGCTGTCTTCATGACTCCATGCTAAAAATTCACAGCTAAAAATTCACACGCACGCTCATCGGCTTCCGCGAGCTTCCCCCGGCCAGCGTACCTGCCTTATGGCGGGTCGAGCCGTCGTGCTTCACCACGAAAACCTCGTTGCCGATCGAATAGCTAACATATTCGCCGACCGTCTTCACATTCGCGATGCGCACCCATCCATAATCGAAATCCAGCGCCGCCGACGCCAGCTGCCGCTTCGCGCCCGTTACCGGATCCACTTGAATGAGCGATTGGCTCGAACCTATGGGCTGCTGATTCTCCGTGGTGACGAAGATGCGGCCGTTATCTCCCGCGAAGATGCCGATTCCCGGACTTGCCAGCTTGAGCACCCCTTGCTGGCGATAGCCGTCCAGCGACATTTTCCGCAGCGATTGCGTGGTGCCGTCGATAAAATAGATTTCGTCCTGGACCGGGATGGCGTGCGCCACATCGGCTTCCCGGGATAGCTTCGTTCTCTGGGTTCCGTCCACCGACATCCGATAGAGCGCTTGGCGGTTATTCTCGTAATGGGTATAGTAAAGCCAATTGCCCGCGCCGAATTTCAGAAAGGCATCGTTGCCGGAAAGCTTCGTCTTCTTGCCGTCTTGAAGCTTGTAAATCGCATACCCTTCATCGTCGTAATCTGTAAACCAGACTACGCCGCCCCGGATGTAAACCGCCTCCTCATGCAGCCGGCCTTTCCCGAGGACTTTGCGGTTTGCGCCATCGTCGCCCTTGATCCGAACGATGCTGCCCTTCGCGTTATAATACTGGTCGCCATCTTGCGCCAGGATGAATTCCATTTGGGCCTCCGAGTCAAACTGGAGCTTCTTCGCGATCTCGCCGTCAGCCGTTACTTTGTATATGCGCTCGTAATTAGCCGAGAAATTGTTCTCCGAAACGTAGAAATGCTCGCCATCCCCGTCGGCGGCATGATGAAGCCCGGGTCCAATCGAGCCGCCAAAGGAGCGCTGCGCGCTAGTTCCGTCCCCATACACGTAGATGAGGTCCTCTCCGCCGCTGAAGACGACGCGCGGCTTCAGCACGTTCGCAAGCTCGGCCAGCTCATTCTCGGAAATCATGATCGGCTCTTGGCTGATGACGATGATCCCGCTCTTGTAATAAAGCTGCTGCCGCAGCACATCCTCCACCACATGCCGAAGCGGCAGAAACGTGACGCCATTCCGCGTCTGGCTGGGCGCATTCATCGTGATCGTCCGGTCATTGATGCGAAGCGCGCGTTCGCCGACCCGCATCGTGGCGGTATCGGTGCCGGCTTGCAGCTTGATTTCTCGAGTCTGGGGTGCCCATGTTAGCTTCGCGCCCAACTTCTCGGATACGAAACGCAGCGGGACGAGCGTCGTCCCTTGATCCACGAATGGCGCCGCGTCTTGGCCGCTGTCCCCGATTCGGCCTAGCGTGCCGTTCACGTATACTTTCGAGCTGCCTACGCTAAGTATGATTGCCTCGTCCAGTTGGGGGGCCAACGTTTCGGCTGCCGCGGCAGGATGCGGGGAACCGACACTGCTTGTCAGCAGTGCGGCCGTCAAGAGCAATTTCTTTATCACGATTGAACCTCCTAATATGTGGATGCTATGACTGGAGAAATAGTAGCACGGATTGAGTAAGGTGGCAAATCGATCAGCCGGCCGCTCATTCGGAACAACAGTCTTCGCATCCGCGAAAAAAAATGCCCCGGATCGCTCCGGGGCACCGCTGTATTACCTTTCTGTATACCACTGCGTCAGAATTTCGCCCGCGCGCTTGCCGTATACGTCAAAGCCGCGATTCGTCTTCGCTTCCGCAAGCGGGTACAGGTTCACGCTCCAGTCCCACCAGAAGAACCCGCCGAACCAGGGCTGATCCCAGAATACCTGCATGACGGAGCTATAGAAGTTAGCCTGCTCCTCCTCGGAGAACGGCAGATCCCGGCGCGTGAAATCCCAGGGCATCGTGGCGCAGCCATGCGCGCTGCGACAACCGATCTCCATGAAGACGACCGGCTTGTTGAATCTCCGATGCAGCCGTTCCATCTTGTCTCGGACCGGGAGCCAATTGGCGATCATGTTCTCTTCCGTATCGCCCGGCACGCTGCCGACCGGATAATACGCGCTCGTGCCGATGACGTCGACCAGATCGAACCACGCCACGCCTTCTTCGCTGCCATGGTTGGCATTATAGATCAGCGGGCCCGAGTACACCTCTCTTACGCGGGCGATCGTCTTCGTCCATCTGGCCGTCTGCGACTCGGTCTTGACCATCTCGCAGCCGACGCAGAACATCTCGCAGCCCAGCTCCTCCGCCAGCTCCGCGTAATGGACTAGAAAATTCGTGTACGATTCGAACCAGCGATCCCAGTAGGAGGGACTCCCGTTATCCTCCTCCGGAAACCCGATATGGGCACGCCAGAGGCCGTCCTTCGAATTGACGACCGGCTTCAGGCAAATTTTCAGCCCGTTCTTCCTTGCTTCGCGCACGGCGGCTTCGATATCGCGGTCCGTTACGGTATAGCCGTAATCGAACGGAATCTGCGTCGCATGCACCGTATCCTGCCACGTCCAAAACGACAGCGCGATCCATTCGCTTCCGGTTTCGCGCAGCTTGCGCATGGAGTCCGCCGCGGCTTCCGTCCGGTAGTCCCCGCGCTTTGCGCTCCAGCCCCATGTCATGCCTTTGATGAATAATCGCTCCATGCCGTCCCTCGTTTCTATGATGCTGCAGCCGCGTTCGGCCTTTCACCCTTCGAATTCCGTTCTATTGACGTTCAAGCGCCCTGCGGATGCTCGTCTCGAGCGGCGAATACTCCGCCTCGTCCTCCCGCTTCAGATTCAGCCGCTCGATGACCGGCGTCGTGCGGTTGCACATGAACCGGGGAACGCCGATCATGTTCTGGGAGGACGAATGGTAGAGGAAAGGATGGCACAGAATCGCGTCGCCTGCCCTGCCCGTCGTCTCCAGCACGCGCAGCGTGAAGCCGTCCGCATCGATATAGTCCTCGTTCATGAACGTATCGATCCGCGCTTGGGCGATCTTCTCCGCGGACATCCCATCCGGCGTCCCGGTTCCTGGAATCGGGGCGTCCTCGATCGCGGCGGCCGCCTCGTCCTTCCGCGCATCCGCGCCGGTCAGCTCGCGCAAATACGGATGCTGGCGATTGAGCTTGCCGATCGCTTCCCCGATCTCCAATCCGTCCGGGTAGCCTTCCAGGAATCGGGCGACCACCTTGTGCGAGCCTTCCACGATGAACGTGCCGCCGCCTTGATGCCCGACGTCGGAGAACAGGCACAGACAGAGCAACCCCTGCTCCGGGCTGTCGACGAAATGCTTGAAGTGGATGCCGTCCCAATGCCAGCCGCGCAGCGGAACGGTCCACGGCTTATCCGCGTCCAGGGAGAAGTTGACGGGCCACCAACCGAACCCGCTCAGCTTCTCCGTCTCGCCGTACACGGTACGGTTCGCCCAACGTCCATGGCCGATCAGATCCTCGATGGCGTCGCCGAGCCGCTCGGTGTTGCAGCGGGCGAAGGCCGGCGTCATGAACACCTCGTTAATCTGCACCAAGGGCTCCGTCCAGGTCGCGCGGTCGTCCTTGCGCACTGCGCTGCGCTTCTCTACCTCCGTCCACAGGAAATCCTGCGCCTCCAGCGCGTCTTGGCGGGCGTAAGCGCCTTCCAATTTGACCCAGCCCTTCTCAATGAAATGCTCGACCTGCTCTTCCGTCAGCACTTTATATGTCATGGACCGTTTCCTCCGTTAGATGAAGTATTTGCCTTAGAACCCTGCTTCCCTGCCTCGCCGCCCACTCCAGCATTCGCTGCTGCGCGCCGTTTAGCTTATCGAATAAGTGGTTAGATCGGGCAATTCGTCCCGCGTCACCGTGAGCGGATGCGCGTAATACTTGAGCAGCATCGCCCGCTCCGTGTACTGCTCGCCGACGTCCCATGCCCCGCTTGCGTCTTGGCTGCATACGAAGCCGCCGTACCAGGTACAGTTCCACAGCCACGGCGCTCCCTCGTCGGCCATGCGATCGGGATCCGGCAGCGGTCCATTCTCCGACAAGGCGATCAATTTGTTCGCGGCCGTATAGCCAAGCGCTTGGCGGAACCGTTCGGCGTTGGACACATAGGTTCGCTCCGGCGGATAGATGTCCTCGCCGATGATATCGACAACGTCGTCGCCGGGATACCAGTCGCGGTGCTGGCCGTTCCATACCCAGATCAGGTTGTTCAGTCCGTGCCGATTCGTCAGCCGGTCATACATGATTTTCCACAGCTTGATGCAAGGCTCGGGCCCCTTCGCCCCCCACCAGAACCAACCGCCGGACGCCTCGTGCAGCGGACGCCATAACACGGGGATGCCTTCTTCCTCGAGCCGCTTCAACTGGATGGCGATCGCGTCGATATCGCGCATCAATAGGGCATAGTCTTCGGATGTGTCGTCGTTCATGGCGCCCGCGATGTCGAAGGTCGTGGCCGACGTATAGAAGCCCCGGTGCCATCCGTTATCCGGCGGCTCATCGATCAAATCCTTGGGCGCGTTCCAGTGCCAGCAGAACGTGACGATGCCGCCGCTTCTCCACCAGTCGATCGCAAGCGGCGTATCGGTCGGCACGGAGCCGCGTTCGACGCGGGACGGCGAATCGTTCATGAAGTCGAAGCCGCCGACCGCCGGGTACTTGCCGGTTGCGCGGCGAATCACCTCCATCTCGGGCGTCGAGACGACGCCGACCTGCTGGCCGGTCAGCGTCCGCGTGCCGTAGATGCTGCACAAGTAGGCCATCAGCCGTTTGGCGTTGTCGCTTGCTTTCGGATTAATCAGCTTCGGTTCGACGGCGAATCTCCCTTGCGCATGCTTTCTCATTGCTTATGCCCTCTTCCCTGTTTGGAGTCTTGGCGTGCTGCCTTATCGATTAACCAACGACGCCGGTGCGCTCGACGCTCTCGACGAAGTAACGCTGGACGAACAGGTACAAGACGATGAGCGGCGCGATGGTCAGCAGAATGCCGGTATCGACGATCATCGAGACATGGTTCGGATCCGCCCGCGCCTCCGTCCCTTCGATGCCGAGCAGACGAGGCAGGAATTGATTGACGTCTGCGGGGAACGACGCGATTTTCACCGCCATGAGATTGCTGTCGCTCATGAACAGGGACGTATAGAACGTGTCGTTGTACTGCCAGACGAATGAGAACAGCAGCACCGTAATGATCGGCGGAACCGCGTTCGGCAGCATGATCGCGAAGAAGGTGCGAATGCCCCCTGCCCCGTCGATGAGCGCCGATTCCTCGATTTCCTTCGGCAATCCTCGGAAGAACTGCCGGAAGATATAGATGAACAGCCCCGCTTTCAACCCGATGGCCAATCCCGAAGTAATGAGAGAAGGCCAATACGTGTTCAGCAGATTGACGCCTGCCTTGCCCGTGAACAGCGTGACGAGTCCCAGCACGTCGAATTCCCGGAAGTGCAGGTACATCGGGACCATCAGCGTGCTGGACGGAATCAGAATCGTCAGAATGACGAGCGCGAACAGCACATTGCTGCCCGGAAAGGTAAACCGCGCGAAGCCGTAACCCGCCAAGGCGCAAGAGATGGTGGCGAGCAGCGTCGTCGATACGACGAACAGCAGGGTGTTCTGAAGAAGCGGCCAGTAATCCAGAATCTCCATCGCCAGCCTGATGTTCTCCATCGTATAGTTCACAGGTATCATATAGATCGTAGGGTCGTAAATATCGAGCGGATCTTTGAACGCGACGGAGATTTGCTTCATAATCGGCAGCAGGATGACGAACGATATTCCGAGAATCAAAATGTAGCGAAAGATCGACCACAGCAGCTCGCCGCCTTTGTTTCGCGCACGCTGATACCGCAGCAGGACCGCTTCGTTTTCCGGTATTTTGGCGGACATGCTCTTCCCCCTCTCCGACAATCAGTTGTAATAGAACACTTTTCTGGAAATGAAGAAGCCGACCACGACCAGAATAAGGCTGACGACGAGCGTATACATCCAAGCCATCGCGGCGCTAAGTCCGAAATTCTGCGACGTGAACGCCGTCTCATAGATATACTGCGTCACTTGGCTGTCGGCGAACGAATCGATGATCGTATAGATGACGTTCGTCAAGATGAGCGGACTGACCATGGGGAACGTAATTTTCCAGAACGACTCGTACGCGGTCGCGCCTTCCATCTTCGCGACCTCGTACATCGTGGTAGGCACTGACTGCAGCGCGGCGAGGAAAATGAGAATCTGGACGCCCGAGCCGCGGATAATCTCGTAAATCCGGTTGACGGCCGTCACGATATACTCGATGAACCAGAGCGGAATGCCGCCGTTGCCGAGCATGCTCACGAGAATCATCGGGTCGAAGCCGTTCTGCTGTTCGCCGAGCTCCTGCGCGATCTGGGAGCTGCCCGTCAGCTGGATCAAGCCGGCCGACTGCGCCTCCGCGATCGCGCCCGAAGCGAGAATGACGGGCAGGAAGAACACGGCGCGCGCGAGCGCCCGGCCCCTGAACTTCGAGTTCAGGAGCGTGGCCGCGAACAGACTGAAGAACAGAATCATCGGCACGTTGTAGGCCATCTCGGATACGGACTCCGTCAAGATCCGGTTAAAGTTAGGATCGACGCGAAGCGCGCTCGTGTAATTATCGAGGCCGATAAAGCTTAATTCATAGCCGCTAGGCGCCACGTTCAGCTCGCTGAAGCTAAACCGGACGGACTGCAGGAACGGCGTTACGAACAGGAAGAGGAATCCGAGCAGCCACGGCAGGATAAAGAGGATCCCGAGGAGCGCCCGCTTCCGCGTCAGCGTCAGTGTGAAACTTCTCTTGGTCAATTGCCCTCACTCCCCGCCGTGAAATTTTTCGCTTCTACCCTTGTGCCGTTAATCGTCACCGGCTGGTCGGTATAGTTGACGTATACCGCGTCCCCGTTGCCGTAGCGGACCTCGACGACGCCTTCTCCATGGACGATGCGATCCGTGATCGGCTGCGTCCGCAGTCCGCCGAGCGCCTCGTTCGCCTTGGCGTACATCTTGGCCGCCTCCTCGATCCAGCTGGCGTATGCGGTAGAGAACATCGCGTCGTACGCCGTGAATTTCAGCTCGGAGGACGATTCGTGCGACCACAGGAAGTGCGGCGCCGCGCCGTATTCGACCGACCGAAGCAGTTGGTCTTGGAGATCCTGCTCATCGCTGAGGTTGATTGGCGAGCCCGCATAATCCACATAGCCGTGAATGACCATTTGGTAGAACGGCACCGTCTCATCGACGATATTGAAGCCGCTGCCTTCCATCGGCACGTTGATCAGCTGATCGGCGTACGGAAGCGCGTACGCATTCCCGCCGGTCAACAGCAGGTTCGGGAATCGCTGCTCGAGCTTACCGAGCTGCTCCTTCACGATGTTCTTGGCCGTGTCGCGGAAGATGACCCGGCTGACGCGGTAGTCGGCATGGAGCAGATCGCCGAGATCGCGGAGCGCGACGGCATCGATGTCGTAATCGTCGTAGTCGGCCATGAAGCGATCGACGAAATACGGGAGCTTGGCAGGCGATAGCAGCCAGTAGACGCCCAAGTCGTAATCCATCGTATTGAACGCGCGGTTGTACGGCGTCCGCGCTGCTTGCTCGCGGGTAATGAACCGGGCCGCATCGGAGGCAGGCTTGAACGCGTAGCTGTCACGCAGCACGTGCTGGAAGGCCGTATCCGGGAACAGCTGCCCGCCGGCCGCCTCCAGCTTCTCCGCCAGCTGGCGGAGCTCCGACTTGCTTCCAAGCTTCCCTTCCAGCTCGATATCGGAAGGAACGGTATGCTTCATGCCGCCGTTAAACCAGCCGAGATATCGCATCTGCACGTTGGAAATCCCTTTGTCCGTTAACAGATCCGCGATTTCGCCGGCCTGGCGGAAGGTCGTCATCGGCACGATCCCCTTGTACGGCACGCCAAGGAACGATTTGCGCTTATCGACCGCGCCAAGCACATCCACGAAGAATGGCAAGCCGTCTTCGACTTCGATCGCGGTCAGATGGCCTTGCGCGGCAAGCCGCTCGCGGTAGATCTTGGCCATGCCGGCATAGGTGGCATTCGAACCGGCAAGAAAGCCGTAACGAATCTGTATGTCTCCGGTGTAACGCGCTTCGGACAAGAGCTGAATTTCGTCGACCTCATTGCCCTTGTACAGCTCCAATTCGTCCTCCCCGCGAAGAGCGAAGCTGGCATGAACGTGGTTGAACGAATTTTGCCGTCCGCCGATATCGGCCGTAATGGACGCAATCGCTTCGCCCTTCTCGATTTGCGCGAACCAGGCGCCGTCGCCCGCTTTGAGACCGAATACCGGCAAGCGCGCGCTCTCCGATACTTGGCCGCGCCGGCCGCTGTTGTCGTTATAATCGTCGCCGTAGACGCGCTGCGCATAGACTTCGGCATTCGATTTGCCGTTGTTGAGATGAATCAGGCCGCCGGATCCGTCCGGCACCAGCATATAGCCTTGCTCATCTGTCCCGGCGGCGCCGAAGAAGTTCAGCAGCTCGAGGTTGCGGATCTTGAATCCTTGGCTTTCCGCAATCTGCGCGGCCGGCACGTTCACAAGGAGGCTGTCGCCGTCCAGACGGTATTCGAGAACGACGGTGAAATTCGGCTTCTCCTCGCCGCCTGCGCCGATGCCGTTCGCTTCATTATCGATAGCGAGATCCTCTTCCGTGTAGCCTGCCTTGGCGAATGCGTCCAGCACGCGCTGCAGGACGAGCGGGCGTTCCACCGCGGTATCGAGCCGTTCCATGACGTCCGGTTTGGTCTCCGAAGGCAGGTACGCCCGATTGATCGTCACCTTCGTCTGGTCATCCAGCTGGCTAAGCACTTTCTCTTCCATCCGCTGGGTGCTGATGTATTTCGGCAGCGCGTCGATGCCCAGCGACATATCGCCGATCGTGTACGTCAGCCGAAGCCCGCCCTCGATCATCTCGAGCTTGAACTGCTTGTTCGCGACCGACTGCGCATAGTTCGTGAACGTCCCTAGCGTCCCGATGCGGTCGCGGTAGTTGACGGTCACCTGAGAAGATAGCCGTTCTTTCTCGACGGGAGACGCCTTCGCGTCTTCGTTCCTCGATGCAGGATTGGTGCGCCAAACCTTGCCGCTCCTTTTGTCCACCACGGCAAGCTCGGTTGTCTCTTCATGGACATACATGGCCAGGGCCTCCGTCTCGGCCGCAAGCTTCATGCCCGGAACGGCGCTGCCAGGCAGAAACCGGGGTTCGGTGGCCGCAGCCGGGATCGGCGCCTCCCCCTCATAAGCGGAAACGTGAATCGCCGGCGCACCTCTCGTCAGCGTAACGTAGAGCATGGCGCCGATTCCGACTACCGCGATACCAGCCAGCACCGCATAAAGTTTCTTTCTCTTGTTCACTGGTGCTGTCCCCCTTACGTCCGGAAAATGAGTTCGCGGTAGATATCATAGACGAAGTACCAAATCTGAGCGCCAAGGCTAAGCGCAAGCGTGCCCAGAAAGACGACGATCCCCATGGCGATGACGGTCAGGATCAGCGTGATGACCGTCTTCGAGGCGGTATACTGGTGCACGGTCATAATGCCGGCGAACAGCAAATAGATGAACCAAATGCCGGCAAAGCTGTTCATCAAATAAAAGAAGGCCGTCTCCTCCTGCACCATGATGCGGCTGACGAACGTCATCGGGAGATTGATCAGGATGAGCGGCAGCATCGCATAGCCGGTCGCCATGACGATCTCCTTGAATTTGCCCTCGCCTTCCATCAAGGTCGTGATCGACCAGTTCGCGACGCAGAACAGCAGGAACGGCAGCAGCGTGTAGATGATGTCGTTCACGCTGTTCAAGTTCCGCGGATCGTTGAAGTTGACGAGGAAGCCCGAGAACTGTCGCTGCAGGATGAGCGTCAGGATGAACAGCGCGAGGATCGTCAGCGCGACCCGGACCTTGCCCTTGCGTTCGTATTTCATATCCCAGAACCCGTCGAACGGGTGGACGATGACATGGAGGGGAAACTTCACGAAATCATGCTTCACGTCTCTCACTCCTTCTCACCCTGACTTTCCTTGCGATCCGATAGGCAACGAAGGCGAAGAGAAGCACCATGAGCGTCGTCATCGCATTGCCGAACTGCTCCTGCATGACTTCGCGGCGGTATCGCTTGAAGGCCGTCGAATAATATTTGCGGTCCATGCCGAGCTTGAAATACGCCATTGCTTCCTTGTTTTTCTTCTGCATAAGCAGCGAGCGTCCAATGCCCCGATATGCGATATCGAAGTTCGAGTTCAGTCGGAGCACTTCTCGCCATATGCCGACGGATTGGTCGGTATTGCCGTTATAATGCTCGGTTGTCGCCGCGGTCACCAGCTCGCCGAATCGGGTAGGCTGGAAGACGACGATATTGTTCTTGCCCCGGTCGAGCACGACCAGTCGATCCGCGACCCGTTCGACCGCGACCGGCGTATTGAAGACGCCAAGCTGCGTTCCTCGTCCGCCGAAGGCATACAATAGTTCTCCCTCGTCGTTGTACGTGAACAGACGGGCGCGCAGCGAATCGAGCGCGACATACATGCCGCCGCCAAGCACCTTGATGTCCACAAGTTTGGACGGGCCCGAGTTGTTGCCCAGCATCCGGTAACGGATATCGCCTCGCGGCGAGTATTCGCCGAATCGTTTCAGCACGTCCTGCCCGGAAGGGTTCAGCCGTTTGATCGTTTCGGTCGAATTGATATCGATCGTCGTCGCATAGACGAAGCCTTTGCGGTCGATATCGACGCTGGCGAATTCCGTCGGAATGAACAGCTGCATCTGCGCTTGCTGCGCATCCGTCGCAAGCGCCCGCCACAGCCGGTCGGCCGGGTTCGCCGTTACCTTGATCGTGCCGACGTAACCCATGAACTGGCCGGTCTCGTCGAATTGCATGATGCCCTCGTACATGCCGCGCGCGACGACGAAGATCCGGCCCGCCTTGTCGGCCGTCACCTTGAGCGGGACGAATTTGAAGTCGGGCGGCAAAATTTCCGATTGGGGATTGTCGACGATGCGTATGAGCTCGCCTTCGTTCGTCAGGATGACGACGCGCCCCTTATCCGTATCCGCGACGTAGATCTCCTTCTCCTCCGAGACGAAAATCCCCGATGGATTGGCGAACTTGTTCTCCGCCCCGTCCAGCTCGAAGTGATCGATCGTCCGAAGTACCCGCCACTGCCGGTCAAGGGCGATGATCCGCGCATTGCCGCTGTCCAGAATGTAAATGAACCCATCCTCTGTGATGAAGAGGTCATTCGGCTGATTGAAGCTGCCGACGCCAAGACTTTGTCCCGTGACGGCTTGCTCCGGCACATAGGGCGCGGGCAGCGGCACCGATTCTTCATAAAAATTGTAGGTATAGGCTTCATATGGCGTGGCGGCCGAGGCGGTCGGCGCCGCTAGGGCGGCGAGCATCGAGAGGATCGCCGCCAGCACGATCGCTTTTTGTAATCTCACGGACGGTCCCCCCTAATCTTTCATGCCGGATGTCGCCATCGTCTCGATAATGCGGCTTTGCGAGAAGACGAACAGCGTGATCGGCACGCTCATCAAGATCAACGCGACGGCTGCGCCGACGCCTGCGCGGGCGATCCCGCCTTGAATGATTTGGCCCGAGGCATAATGAAGCGTTTTCAATTGCTCGCTGTAGATGAATCCGTTGCCGTCCGTCCCCCAGAGCAGCTGGAACAACAGAATGACGAGCGTCAGCCAGGCCGGCTTGACGTTGGGCATGACGACTTGCCAGAATATGCGGTATTCGCTCGCCCCGTCGATCTTGGCCGCTTCCAGCAGCGAGTCCGGCAGCTGTTCCATGAATTGCTTCATGAGATATAGGCCGAGCGGATAGGCGAATGCCGGGACGATCACCGCCCAGTAGGTATCGATGAGGCCGAGCCACGACATGATCATGTAATTCGGAATCGACGTTACGGCGCCGGTGAACATGAGCGACAGCACGACCGTCTGGAACATGAGCGCCTTGCCGGGAAACACATGCTTCGCAAGCGGATAAGCGGCGGCCGACGCCAAGATGACGTGTCCGATGACGCCCATCCCGGTAATGAAGAACGTATTGAAGATATAGCGGGAGAACGGGACCCACGACTGGCCGAGCAGCGTCATGAGATCGACGAAGTTCGTCAGCGTCGGGTTGCGCACGAACAGAGTCGGCGGGAACAGGAAAATTTCATCGAGCGGCTTGAAGGCCGAGTTGATCGCATAGATGAGCGGGAGCGCCATGAAGGCGCCGACGACCGCCAGCATGACGAATAAGGCGAAACTCCCCATAAAGGACCGGTTGACCCGCTTTTTGCGCATCGTAAGAATGAAATTCATGCGATTAGTCCCCTACCTTCCTGAGAAGTCGTTGGATCACCAGATTCGCGCCGAGCATGATGACGAACAACACGGTCGCGATCGCGGAGGCATATCCCATCTCGAAGCGGATCGTGCCGAAGTCGATCAAGTGCGTGACGATCGTCTGCGCGGCATAGTTGACGCTCGGGAATCCGGCCAGGTTGATCGATACGTCCGCCACGGCGAGCGATGTCGTCAGCTGGATGACGGCGCCGAACATGAGCTGAGGTCTCATGGACGGCAGCGTAATATACCAGAGCTCCTGCCAGCGATTGCGTATGCCGTCTACCGCGCCGGCTTCGTACAGCGTCTTGTCGACCGTCTGCAACCCGGCAATGAAGGCGAGGAAGCCGGTCCCAAGCGACAGCCAGAGCTGCACGAGGATGAGGATCGGCAGAATGTACTTCTCGGTCTTCAGCCACTGAATCGGCTCCAGAATGAAGCCGAGCTTGATGAGCAGGCCGTTGGCGATGCCGTACCGGTCCCCGGAAAAAATGATCTGCCAGATAAAATAAACGTTGCCGGATATGGACGGCGCGTAGAAGACCAGCGTCATGAACGCGCGAAGCTTCGGTCCGAGCTCGTTGATGATCCAGGCGAAGATGAAGCAGGCAATATAGCTGACCGGTCCGGTAATGGCCGCGAAGAGGAGCGTGTTCTTGATCGCCGTCAAGAACACGTCGTCTTCCAGGAACAACCTCGAGTAATTCTGCCAGCCGATAAAGCGCGGAAATTCGAGCAGGTTGAAATACGTAAAGCTGATGAAGATGGACATGAGCACGGGCAAAATCGTAAAGGCCGCGAACAACAGCATATACGGCGCCATCAGAATATAGGAATGCTTCTTCTTCTTCATTTCCTGCTTCTGGACGGCCCACCATGTCCGGGAACGCGTCGGTTTGCCGGTTCCCGCCGGCTGCTGCTTCTTGCGCTCGATCGTGATATTGGACACGTATGTCCCCCCCTTTTATTCCGGAAGGCCGAACTCTTTGCGTTTGGCTTTGATCTCGTCCTGGATGAACTGGACGTAATCGACAATCGCTTCGCGCGGTTCCGTATTGGCGCTGACCACGGTTTTATAGAAGGCATTGAGCAGGTGGCGTCCCGTAAAATACCCGCCTGGCACTTCCGGAATGCCTTGGACATAGTCGAACTGGGCCTTCAGGTTCTCGTACTCGGCAACCGGCCAAGGCAAGCTGTCGAGCGACTCGATGTTGGCGGTCGGGTAGCGGGCGGATGCGCCGAGGAGCCCTTCCATCTCGCGGCCGAATTGCGTCTGCGTGTCCGCGGACGTCCACCATTTCATGAATGCCCACGCGGCTTCCTTGTCCTCGGCGCCCTTCAGCATGATCGTGCCGCTGCCCGCGCTTGAGACGGAGCGGTCGATGGTGCCGTCTGGCTTCGGCGTTCCGGGGATCGGCACGAAGCCCCACATGCCGCGAATTTCCGGCGCGAATACGGTGAGCAGATTATAGGTCGTATAATCCGCGATGCCGATCGGCATCTGGCCGGTGCGGAACCGGTTCGCAAAATCGAACTCCCGCTCCAGCTTGTAATCCGTGTAGAACTCCGTCCATTGCTTGAACGTCTCGATGCCGATGCGGGAATCGAGATCCGATTCCTTGCCGTCATTCCGGTAGAATTGACCGCCGTTCTGCATCAGCAAGGCCGCGTAGATCGAATTCGGCGGCAGGTTCTCTCCCGGGTAGGTCGGGTTCAGCACGAGCGGCAGACCGAACTCCATATGGTTCTTATTCAAGATAGCCAGCAAATTGGAGACATCGTCCCACGTCTGCGGGATCTTCAGTCCCAACTCGTTCAAGACGTCCTTGCGGTAGAACAACATATTGAACGTCTGCGTCTCCGGCAGCGCGTACACGCCGCTCTCGTACGTATACGGGACGAGCGCGCTCGGGCGGAACCGTTCCGATACCGCTTCGAAATCGCCGAATTGCGTCAGATCCGCGGCCGCGTTCCGCATCGCATAGTTGACCGGAATATCGTTGCCGATCTGCATCGCTACATCGGGTCCTTGACCGGCCAGCGTCGCGGGGAGCAGCGTCTGCATTTGCACCAGCTTCAAATTGACATTAATGCCGGTCTGCGGCGTGAACGTCTCGTCGATCATCGCCTTGAGCGTATTCGCCTGGTCGCGGCCCGAGCCGATCCAGACCGTGACGGAACGCTGATCGCCGTCTTCGGCGACATTGCCGATCGAATTGTAGTCGATGAAGAACGAGTACGCGAACGTGCTAATCTCATGCTTCAGCTCGGAGAAAAATCCGAGCCCGCCGCGCGGGAATTTCTTCTCCGGCGAGGCGACGTAGATCTCGTCGATCTCCAGCGGCATCTCGCGAGTCCGCAGCAGCCATGTGCCAAGACCTCCCGTATTCGTCTTATAGGAAGTAAGACGGCGCGGGATCGTGTCCGGTTCGTCGATCATCTCGTCGAGCTGCACGTACATCGTCTTCAGCAGCGCTTCGGAGTCGCTGCTTCCGCCCGATAGACGGCGAAGCTCCCGGCTGACGAATTTGAGCCTGTCGCTCTCGGCCTTGAACGTATCGAGCAGATTCGGAATCCGCACATGGACGCGATAATCGCGGTATTGGTCGGGCGCGGTGCCGGTTATCATCAATATTTTGCGGTAGAGGCTGTTCAAGTTGAACAGGCTCTCTTCGATGGACCGGATCAGCGGCGCGAAATCGCCGAGGTTATTCTCCAGCCGGATGACGTTCTTCCCTTCGTTCAGCTTGACGAGGTACGGTTCGTCGCCGCCAAGGACATCGATCCGGTAACCGCTCTTGTATCGGAACGGCACCCGCTGCGCTTCGCTGAACGGGATGACGCCGTTGACCAGCAATCTGCGCGTCGAATAGATGCCCCGCACGAAATTTTGCTGCGTTTTGAAGCCCAGCTTATAGAGTCCCGTCTCCGGCACCTCGACCTCCCATTCGATCCATTGGCCCGGGACGCGCCAGTTGTAGCCCCCGATCGTATTGACGCGAACCTCGGAAGGGCTGTACGGGGTGACCGCAGGGCTGGAACGTTCCGTCTGCGGGTACAGCGTCGGGGACGATTTGACAAGGGCATCCTCGCCTTGCACCGTCACCAGAATATCTTCGGTTTCCTGGATGCCTTCTTGCTGATAAGCAGCCAGCGCTGCTTCATAGGAAGCCGGCTCCTTATACTGGAAAAGCTTCAATTGGCGGATCACCATCGGCTCGCGCTGCGAAACCAAGGTGAGCGTATGACGGCCGGCCGTCAGATAAAATTGGAACGGCTGCTCGAAGTAACCCTCGTAATCCTTGAACAGCGTCTCGCGCCATCCCGGCTTCTCCGATTGCCGCGGCCGCAGGTCGTTGCCGCGATTGTCCCGCTGCACCTTCTCGAACTCGTTGCCCCATACGCGGTCGAACTGCAGATACGCCGTTTCTTCGAAAGGCGCTTCGCCGTCGATCAGGAACGAACGCTCGATGCTCGAGCTCTTGCCTTCGATCGGATAGTAGAGCAGCGAGACGTGGTACAGTCCCGTCTCCGGCACGTCGACGACCCATTCGACCTGCCCGCTCTCGCCTGTCTTCAGCGAGACGCCGCTCTGGCCTTCATAATTGTCGAGCTTCTCGAAGCCTTCTCCGGAGGCGGCGTCGTATGCGGCAGCCTCGATGATGATTTCACGATCGGGGCGACTGGCGCTTTCATATTTCGCGGCATAAGCCGCATACCCCCCTTTGCCTTGAATCATGGAGAAAAGCTCCTCGTCCGCGGACAAATTCGCGCTGGCCATCTTCGTCTCGTTGGTTGGGCTCTCTGCCGATATTCGGCTGCCGGATATCAGCAAGCTTAGCGCCAAGACGGTGCTCAAGGCCGTGAGCGCTGTTTTCATAGTCCCCTTCAATTCAAGCCCCCCTAATAAGCTTTCGCGACGCGTACTTGGCGTGGCGCCTTTTACACCCGAGCGGATGAATAGACTTGGTTAGGTAAACGCTTACATTACATAAAGATCGTATCACTGAACCAAACAACAGTCAATGAAACTTTATTAGTTTGTTATTGTTTTGTTATTATAAAATGAGCGGTTATTTGCCATTCGCGATCGAATTTTGTCAAAAACAATTCGTTTTTCTCCCCCGGCTTCCGATCTCGGGTGTCGCATTCCATCCAACCGCTTTGTTCCCTTTAGGTTCTGTTTGCCGACCGCGCAAAAAAAGGGATGTGCTTCGTAACCGCACACCCCTTCCGCTATTTACCGTCTGCTGCGCGAACGGCTGTGATGATTATTTTACTTTTTGCAGCGCGGCTTCGGCGGCTGCCTTATGCTTCTCGATCGTTGCGGACACCGATTGGTTCTGCAGGATGACTTCGTCCATGACCGCATAGATCGGGAAGTCCGGGATTCCCTCTTCGACCGCCAGACGGCCGGTGCCGTTCACGCTCTTCAGCGCAAGGTCGATGTCGGCTTGGTTCTTGAAGCGGGACTCCAGCCAATCCTGGCCCAAGTATTCTTCGGTCGGCGGCACGTCGAAGCTTTGCTCCCAAATCGAGTAGACCGTCTGCGCGTCTTTCACGCCTTTGAGCATGAACCAGCCGTTCTGGGCCGTGTTCGCATACGTATGCTTGCTGTCGGTGTTCGGACCGCTCGGGTTCGGAACGACGCCGACTTCGAAGGTCAGATCCGCCACGTTCCAGTCATAGTTGATCGACATGAGGACGTCGCCGTCTTTGAACGTGTTCGTTTCGTTCCAATCCATTTTGTTGCCCGTCTTGACTTTAACGACGTTCTCCACGTTGTACAGGCGGTTGACGAACTCCAGCGTTTCGGCGAATTTCGGATCCGTCATCCCCATGGTCAAGTCTTCGTTCACGAACATCGCATTGTTCGTCACGCCGAAGTGACGGGCCGCGTCGACCGGCCAGCCGGCATAGCCGAACGTGTCGTTCTTGCCGTCGTTATCCGTGTCGCGCGTCGCGGCCTTGGCAAGCTCCAGGAATTTATCCCACGTCCACTGCCCGGCGTTGTACAGCTCCTGCGGATCCTGCAAGCCCAGCTTCTTCACGAGGTCGCGGTTGTAGTACGTGCCGACGATCTGTACGCCCGGCGTGCCGAACGCGTACTCGGTGCCCCCCATGGCGGGCAGCTTCTGCATCAGCTTCTGCTCGTTGTTGATGTCGTCCGTCGCCGACGTGAATTCGCTGACCGGGAGGATGATCCCTTGCTTCACCAGCGGGATCGCGCGCTTGAGCTCCATGATCGCGATATCCGCGAACGGCTCGCCGGCGAGCGTCGACGTCGTCACTTTATCCATGTATTGTTCAAACGGGACATTGATGAATTCGAATTTGAAGTTGTACTGCTTCTCCAGCTCCGCAAGCTTATCGAGGCGCGCTTTCTCGCCTGCCGTGTTGCCCGCCGGCTTCTGGTCCCACCAAGCCGCGACTTTAATCGTCCGGCCGCCGAGATCGATCGCCGCAGGCGGTTCTTCCTTGACCGGCTCTTCCTTGGCCGGCTCGTTCGTCGCCGTACCTTCGCTGCCCGCATTGTTCTTAGGCGCGTTCGTCCCGGCATTGTTAGCGCCATTATTGCTGCCGCCACTGCAAGCGGTTGTGACCAACATCATTGCGATAAACAGGATTGAAAGCCCTTTCAATTTTTTCATTGTCAAGCCTCCCATTATTGTTATCGTGTTGCTCTTGGCACCGATTACAGCTTATTGGGCTATACGCAGCGGCCAAATCCCCCAAAGTAACCGTTTTCAAGTAAGCGTTTACAAATTAACGATTTTAGGTTCTCATCACCACCGTGATAATGTGCTGTTTGCAAAACAATCATAACACCGTCTTTTATTACCGTCAATTACCAAAGCAACAAATCTTATGATTTTGTTTTCTTTTTGTTATTCTTGTTTGGTTAATTCCTCCCCCTTCCCCCTCCGCTGAGGGGAACCAAAGGACTTCGCCCTCTGGACTCCCTATTTCGTGCAGGCACGTTTGTTCGCGGTCGGCGGGTTGCTTCGAGCTGGCACGCTTTTGTCCTCGCGGACAAAGCTTCAGTGGGTGTTAAAGTTCTAAGACTTAAAACTGTAAACTATGGGCCACGGTTGGCTTTACTCGGGGTTTAAACCTGTCCGTCCGTGCACTTGGAGGGACATCGTGCTGACATTCGCTTTCGTCCGCTTGCGCGGACACGCTTTACGTTTAAAGTGCATCATCGTATCCTATTCCAATAAAAAAAATCGACACATCGGCTAGCCGAGTATCGATTCCTTATCGTTCGTGCTTGTCTTTCCATTCCCGCATGGCTTCACTCCGATACCGCCACGTTGTCCCGCGTATAAGCATGCTGCTCCCGAATAATCGGATCGCCTTGAATCAGTTTTTTCTCGACCGCCGATTCTGGATTGTCGATGCGCCATAGCATCTGGTCGACCGCCCGCATTCCCAACAGCTCTTTATTGACGTTGACCGTGCCGAGGATCGGATGGGTATCGCACGTATTATCGAAGCCCGTTACGGCACAGTCGCGCGGCACGCTGAAATCCCGTTTGCCGAGCTCGTCGACGAGGTATTGAGCCGTCGTGTCGTTCGCGCAGACAAACACTTCGGGCAGCTCTTTCAAATCCAGCTGAGGGAACAATTTATACATATCGTCGGCATCCTGTCCGATAAGGAGGGGATCCTGATCCAACGTAATCCCGTAGCTTTCGAGCGTCGTCCGGAATGCGAGCCACCGTTCGAAATAACTTTGGGCATCGGATATATTGCCGACGAACTGAAATTTGCGATAGCCCTTGCTAACCAGCTTCGTCGTCAAATTCTGCATGCAGCTGAAGTTATCCGTGAACACGGTATCGCACGGGAACGCCGGATCGACGTGATCGACCATCACGACGGGAATATTCAGACGACCGATATCCAGCAGAATCGGCGTGGATATGGACCCGACCGTAATGACGCCTCGGATCGCTTCCGGCTTCACGAGCGCGAATACATGATCGTGGGACGGCTCGGTCAGCGTCATGATATCGATGCCCAGCTGATTAAGCCTTGCCGATATGCCGTCGAATACGGGCCCCCAATAGACGGATTCTTTGTTCTGATAACGAATATTCGGAAATAGGACGACGATGGTTCCCGACCGCTTCCGGTCGATCGGTTCTTGCAGTTCGCCGGCGACGCGCTTGGGCTCGTTGTTCTTGAAATAGCCGAGTTGTCCGGCCACCTTATATATCATCTCCCGCGTTGCTGCGCTAACCCCTGCTTTTCCGGTAAGCGCGCGCGACACCGCGAATTTCGATACGCCCGCCATGTCGGCGATTTCTTGAATGGTTACTTTCCCTCTCATATCAATCATCCAATCCGACTAATTTTCGTAGGTTCTGCCAACTCCTCTTCCCTATAATAGCAGAAAATTTGTCGAATCAAACGCCGAATCTCACATTTTTCCATGAGGCTCCCGGCGTGCCGGCTGCAGTACGATCTTGTCATCCTCCAGCCGCAGCAGCACTTTATCGGCATTCCTCGCGCCTACCGCTTCCAGGTAATGTTCCGGCACTTGGATGCGTCCGGTTCGGTCCATAACGGCATATTCGATATGCGTGTCTTCCGATTGGGCTTCACCTGCGGACCCTTCCGCGGCTTCGGTCTCTTCCGCCCGGCGAATCCTCTCCGACGAGGTGCGCCCGTCGCGAATCTCGACGACGCGGGCGACCTGCTTGGCGAGATCGAGATCATGCGTCACGATGACGATCGTCAATCCCAAGTCGGCATTCAGGCTGCGCAGCAGCTGCATCACTTGAGCCGACGTGCGCGTGTCGAGCGCGCCGGTCGGTTCGTCGGCCAGCAGCAGCTTCGGGCGGTTCGCGAGCGCGATCGCGATCGCGACCCGCTGCTGCTCGCCTCCGGACAGCTCCTCGAGCCGGTTATGAAGGCGGTGGCCTAGTCCCACCGCCTCCAATAATTCGGCGGCGCGCTGGCGCTTCTTCTTCCGGTCATGCAGGAGCATCGGAATTTCGACATTTTCCCTTGCCGTCAAATAGGGAATCAGGTTCCGGGCCTTATTCTGCCAGACGAAACCGACCGTCTCGCGCTTATAACGCGAAAGCTCTCGATCCGTCAGTTTCAGCATGTCGATGCCGTCGACGGCAAGGCGCCCGGCCGACGGACGATCCAGCCCCCCCAGCATATTCATCAGCGTCGACTTGCCGCTGCCCGAGTTGCCGATGATCGCCATCATCTCGCCTTGCTGTACCTGCAGGTTCAGTCCCTGAAGCGCCATCACTTCGATCTCGCTCGTCTTGTAGATCTTCACGAGGTTCTCGCAGACGATCATCGCTCTCAATCCTCCCCCAACTTGACCGCTTGATAGATGTTCATTCGTTTCAGCAACCAGGCGAGAATAAGGAGCGCGGCGGCAAGCATGATGCACGTCGCGGCCGCAAGCCGAACGATGTCGGCGTGATCCGAGATGACTTCGAACGGCGGCACGATTCGTCCGGGATCAAAGGAGAGCTGATAGAGCGGCACGAATATGCGGCACGCCGCCAATCCGGTTGCGATCGCGATCAGGAAACCCGCGCCCGTCGTCAGCAATTGCTCGACGATCAGCATCCCGAGAAGCTGGCGGAACGAGATCCCCATGGCTCTGTAGATCCCGAGCTGCAGCATGCGTCCTTGCAAAGACAGCAGCCAGAAAAGCATGAACCCGATAAAACTGATGACAAGCGACACGATGAAGCCGAGGCTCATGACGCCGTTAATTGCCATGCGGAACGGATCGAGACGGCTCTGCGCGATTTCGCCGATCGTATCCTCGAATTTCTCCAGCGCGATGCCCTTCTCTTCGATGGCCGCAAGCAGCTGCCGACGGTCCGCCCCGCGCGCCACCTTGATCCAGGCGTCGTAAGGCTCCATCGCCAGCTCACTCTGGATCTTCTCGAGATGGCCGACGATCAGCATCGGATTCCCATTATCCGGCGATTCCTCGACCGCCGCGCGATTCGGATTAAAGGTCGGGAAGTAGTCCACGATCCCGTAGACGACGAACCGCGTCGGCCGCAGCCCTTCCCAGCCGACGTCCATGACATCGCCGATCTGCGCGCCGAAATGATCGGCCGCCGATCTAGACAGCAGCACCGCGCTCGCATCGGGCGCGATCAGATTCAGATAATCGTAGAAGTGATGCGGCAGCAGCCCCTCCTTCATCCATGCGGCTTCGCCGAACGCGTCGGTATCGATGCCCATCAGCCGCACCTTGCCGCTCTTGTTGCCGAGCCATGCGTCCGATTGTTCCTTCACGAACACTCTCGCCGCCCGTTCGACGCCGGGAAGCTGCTCGATCATGGCCAGCGGCGGCTCCAGATAATTGATGCGCGTGGCGGTGGCCGTCTGTTGATCCGGTCCGGCCTGACCGGGGGCTGTAGGCGGCGGGGCGTCGCTCGCCCAATGTTGGCGCAGCACGATGTCGCTGCCCTTGGCATACCAGATCTGATCCTCCATGTTGCCGTTGATCGTGCGGGCCGTGTTCGCGTTATAGATGCCCGTGCCGATGGTTAGCACGAGGAACACCATCAGACCGTGGTACAGCCGATTGCGCCGGCTGACCAGCAGCAGCGCGGAATAAAGCTGCGGCGCCCACCGCTTCCTGCCGAACCGATAGAGCATCGACACCAGGAGCGGGTAGGCCCGAATGAGCAGCAGGCTCGCGCCGAGAATGAAGAGCGTTGGCACCGTATAGAGCAGCGGGTCCGCCGACAGCGACTGTCCGTCCAATCCGAGCTTCACCAAATCGCGCATTCGCTGCTGATAGATGTAATAGCCATAGAACGAGAGGCCAAGCAGCACGATGTCCAGGCCGAACGTCTGCCAGGCCGGACGTTTCCCCTCTCGCGCCTTGGCGCGGTTCTGATCGACGATCGACTTGCCGGTCGCCAAGAAGACCGGAACCAACCCGACGAACCAAGCGGCTACCGCGGCCCCGCCCGCATACAGCCAGCTTTCGGCGGATATTTGCACCGCAAGCGCGCCGCGATCCACGAAGTTCAAGAACGTGCTGGTCGAACCGAGCATCCGCGTGAACGCCGCGCCCAGAGCAGGACCTGCCGCCAGCGCGACGGACGCGATAAGTCCGAATTCCATCGCGTAGACGGACATGATATGCCATCTTGTCGCGCCGCGGCTGCGAAGGACGGCGATCTCGGACTTTTGCCGCTCGATCAGCATCCCTGTGACCATATAGAGATAGAAGCCGATCAGGATGAACAACGGCACGTTGAGCGACCAGAGCAAATGGCGAAGCGTCTGCTCCCGGTCGGCATACGCGGTCATGGCGTCGCTGCCGGGCACCCACACCGATGAACTGACGGAGAAATTATAAGTTCCCAGCATGTCGGCCGTCATGTTCGATTTGAGTGCGATCAAGCGTTCGGCCGTCCGGATGTCGAACGTCGTATAATCGGCCGCCGCCAGCGCTCCGATCTTCGCGAAGACGAACGGACCTTCCTCCGCAAAATCGCGCTTGAACAGCTCCTCCGGCAGAAATAGCGTGCTGCGCTCGGGACCAAGGCTGGCGCGGCTCCAATACACGTCGCTCAAGTCATTCTCCGCGATGACCGCGACGGGCTTCACGCGAATCGGCTGCCTATCCGGTCTCGGATCCTCGATGATATATTCCTGGCCGAGCAGCATGTTCAGCTCGACAAGCGCATTGTCTGTCACCATCGCTTCATAGACGCCGTTGACAGGCTCCTTCTTGGGGAGGACGCCGTCCACGACGCGCACCTTTCCTTCGAGCCCGGTACGGGCGGCGAATTTGGCCGAACGCTTCTCTTCCGCGTCGGCGCGCGTCGGGTCGGCCGGCGTAAGCTCGAAACGGACGGTCTCCATGCTGCGCTGGTCAAGCAGTAGCTTCAGACTGCCGTCCGCGACGTTGGCCGCCCAGTACGCGTCCAGCCGGTCCCTAACGGCCTTCTGAATTCGGGGGTCGTCATCGCGCATCGTGATGTCAATGGAGACGACGCCCGGATGAATGCCCGTTCCCGCATAGCTGCGGTCCATATCCTGGACCAGCATGTAGCGAAGCACGGCGTTCTTATAGATCGGCATGCTGGATGTCAGTGCGATGCAGCAAAGCATCCCCGCGAGCAGGCTGGCGGCCAGCCAGCGATTTCTTGCCAGCTTGCGGAACAACATGATGAGAACGGACATGGCTTAACGCTCCCTCGTTTCCCCACATGACTTACTGTAGAATGATCTTCATCCCGTCCTCGACGCCCTGGACGATCTCGTATTCCGTCGCGGTCTCCAGGCCGATCTCGACATCCAGCTCCTTGCGCCGCTCGCCGTCCAGCACCTGCACGAAGGTGCGTCCGAAATACGTGCGCACGCCGGCCTTCGGCACGACGATCACGTTATCCCGCCGCGCGGCGACAATTACGATGTCGGCCATCTTGCCCAGCGCCGCATCCGGTGGCAAGGAGTCCAATTCGACATATAACGTGCGGGCGTATTCCTCGCGCAGCCTGTCGTCGTCCGTCTGCGGAGCGGAAGCGGGCGTCTGCGTCACCTTGCCCGCGTAGACCTTGCCTTGGAACGTCGCCTCCGCCGCCATGCCCACTTTAATGTCGGCGAGCACGGGATTATTGTTCGTCGTCAATGCCAGCCGAATCGCTTGCGGATCGGCAATCGCGGCCAGCACGCGGCCGGGCTCCGCCCGGTCGCCGGGCATCAAGTCGGTGAAGTAAGACACGATGCCATCCGCTTCCGCCGTAAGGATCGAGGCGGCAACCTTCGCCTTCGTCTTCTCGAACAGCAGCTCCGCCAGCCGGTAATCGAGCCGTGCGATCTTGATCTGCCTCCCGCTGCCGCCCTTGACCGCCTCTTCCAGGGCAAGGCGCTTACGTTCGTATTCCAGCTCCCGCTGGAGCAGCTCGACGTCGACGCCCTCATTCTCCAATGTCGCGAGCACGTCGCCTTTCTTGACGACGGTTCCTGCCCGTACGCCGAGGCTGTCGATCACGCCGCCTTCCCGGAATTGGTAATACTTCACGTTGTTGGGCACGAAGGTGCCCGAACCCGAGATCTGTCTTGCGATGCTGCCCAGCTTCGCGTCGACCGTCCGCGCTTCGGTCTGCGCCGGCTTGACGAGCGGCGGCTTCAGCGGAGCCTGCTCCTGCGGCAGAAGGCTGCAGCCGCTTGACGCCGCGGCGGCGGCTACGAGCATGACGGCCGCATATAAACGACGGTTAAGCTTCCTTGCTGCTTTCCGATCCAATACGACCATCCTCCAATGCATATACGTCGTCCACCAGTTCCATAATGTGCGGGTCGTGCGTGGTCATCACAATGGCGATTCCTTCCGACCGGACGAGCTCGCGGAAGACGTGCATGACTTGCTTCCCCATTCGCGAATCCAATTCCGCCGTCGGTTCGTCGGCCAGAATCAGCCTCGGCTTATGGGCGATCGCGCGAGCAATGGCCGTCCGCTGCTGCTCGCCGCCCGAGAGCTCCGGAGGCATGTGATGCATGCGGCCGGCCAACCCGACGAACGCGAGCGCCTCTTCGGCCAGCTTCTTCCGCTCCGGCGCCGGAATGCCGGCGATGCGAAGACCGAAATCGACGTTCTCGAATGCGGTCATATACGGTACAAGCGCGAAGGACTGGAAGATAAGCCCGATCTCGCGTCTGCGCATCTCGTTCTTCTGCCGGTCGGTCATCTTGCTGCCGTCCCTGTCACCGTAATAGATGACGCCTTCCGTCGGCGCGTCAAGCGCTGCCATAATATTCAGCAGCGTCGTCTTGCCGGATCCCGACCGTCCCTTCAAGGCAATCAACCGGCCTTGGCCGACGCTGAGCGTTGCGCCTCGGAGGGCCGTAACCGCGCCGTTTCCCTTGCCGAACACCCGCGTGACGCCGCGAGCCTCCAGCAGCGGCGCGCCGGACTTCCCCGTCCCGTCCATCTCCTCACTCCCATTCTTCGGCTGCGGCGATGATTGGCTTTCGCGTGCCGCAATCTTATGGATGCGCTTACATTACCATCATAACAAATAACGATTTTAGCGCAATGTTTTTTTGTGAAGGAATGAATCTGTTATTATTCATTGTGAAATGCCCTTGCTTCTCCCATCCTCGGAAGCCCGTCTAAAATACGTGCATCCACGCTAAAATCCGCGAATAAACAGACCGCAACATGAGAATTTCGCCATCGTACGCTTGCACATACGCACCTAACGTCACCAAACACGTTTCGATGATTTTCATTTATAAAGAACAAAACATTTTCTATGGGAGAGGATAAATATCCATCACGTCGAATACCAATAGTCATGAAAAGGCTTACAATATTGAAGACCTTAGGAATGACTTGCGACCGTTAAGGAGATGGCGGATATGAACATGCGCGCTTCAGCGCTAGTCTTGCTCTTGGTGCCCCTGCTTCTCGCATCCTGCACGTCGAATACGAATACGAATACGAATAAGCTTTCGGATGACGCGGTACCCGATCCATTCCAGCAAGCCGAGCGATTGGGCAAAGGCGTTAATTTGGGCAATGCGCTTGATGCCCCCCGGGAAGGCGAATGGGGACTCACCTTGCAGGAAGCGTATTTTGGACTCATCGCGGAGGGCGGTTTCGATACGGTTCGCGTTCCGATCAAATGGTCGGCCCATGCGTCCGCGGAACCTCCCTACGCGCTCGACGAGACGTTTGCGCAGCGCGTGGATTGGGTCCTCGACCAAGCCGAGTCCCACGGATTGAATGCGGTGATCAATATTCACCATTACGATGAGCTATTCGAAGCGCCGGCCGAACACAAGGCGCGATTCTTGCGGATATGGGAACAGCTGGCGCAGCGGTACAAGGATCGGCCGCTCTCCGTCTATTTCGAGCCGCTCAACGAGCCGCATGGCAATCTCGACGCATCGTCTTGGAACGACCTGCTGGCCGAAGCGATCCAGACCATCCGAGGCATCGATCGTCGGCATACCCTCGTCATCGGAACTTCCGAATGGGGCGGCATTCGCGGCTTACCTGCGCTCCACGTGCCGGAGGAAGAGAAGAATGCAATCGTGACGTTCCACTACTATGAGCCCTTCTTATTCACCCATCAAGGGGCGGAATGGAACGGGGCAGAGACAAGCACGACCGGCTTGACTTGGCCAGGTCCGCCCGCGAGCGAGGTTCAGGCAGCAGAAGCCGCCGATCGAGTGACGTGGGTCCATCGTTGGTTCGAAGACTATAACAAGCAGCCGCCTGAATACAATCCGGCCGGCCGGGAACAAGTGATGCGCGATCTCGACCAAGCCGCCGCTTGGAGCAAAGAACAAGGCCGTCCTCTCTGGTTAGGCGAATTCGGCGCCTACTCCAAAGCGGACATGGAATCGCGCGTTCGCTGGACCGAATTCGTTCGCAGCGAGGCGGAGAAACGGAGCATCTCCTGGGCGTACTGGGAGTTTGGGTCCGGCTTCGGGGTGTATAACCGGGAACGCGCCCAATGGAACCGCGAGCTGCACGAGGCGCTGATCGGCCGTGCGGTTGAATAAATGATCCGCATGCACGCGTTAGTCCCATGACAACTAAGGGGACCCGAAAGTCATCATTGCGATGGCTCTCGGGTCCCCTTACGTCTCCGACAATCTAGTTCGCCACTCTCTTCGGGCGCCTACGGCTCATCGTAGATACTCCCCCATGCGTGTAATAATCGAGCATCCAACATAGATACCATTCGCATCATGACCCCCAGTTAACGGATATGAAGACCAAACCAATGAGAATAAGCGCCGATAAGCATAAGCAACAGCAGTGGAATCGACAGAACGGAAAGCCATAGAAACAAATCATAATAGCGGTCCCTTTTTGGGACCGCTGCCTGTTCCCATTCGCTAGTCTCAAGAATACCGGCCTCCTGTCGTTCCGGACGTTTGAAGACTTGGTTCAAGGCACGGTAATGCGTTCCACCGTATACTCGCATTCGCCGCCCGGTAACGCGACTTGAACGGTCGAATAGATCGGCGACAACAATAACTGTCTACCGAGCGGCGACAAAAATGAAATGCATCCCGCATCGATATCCGCCTTGTCCGGATAACAAATCTTGTAGCGCTCGAGAACCTGAGAGCGCTTGTCGCGAATCGTGACGGTGCTGTCGATCACGACAAAGGTTAATTGGAAATCCGGCTCATGCGTCAAACAAAATAGCAGTTTTTCGATACGATGAACGTACCGCCCGAACAGAATCTCGGTCGACTTTCGTTCCGCATGACGGTCAGGCAGCGGAAAATAGGCATCTAGCATCGTTTTTTTGGATTCTTCCAAGTGAACCAGCTGCCGAAGAATATATTCCCTTACTTCAAAATTGTTCATGCTAGCCTCCTTGTTTGGTTCTGTAGATGATGGCAATATGACGCTGTTTCATAAGAAATGGATGTTCGCATTCAATGATCGAGAACTTCAGATCGACGAATTGGTCAGGCTCGATCGTGGATAAAAATTCATTTGCATCATCTGTGGCTTGGCGGGATAACGTGTCCGCGAACGTTTTTACTTGAATCATGCCGCGTGCATTCCTTTCCATAATTGATCTGTAATCTAAAGCTGCAGAACTGTACAAGCACCTCCCGGGAATTCGGATTGACTTATACATTAAATGTAAAATCCAATAAATAAGCACAAAGGCACTCCGACGGATAGACCGATCGGAATGCCTCTATTGCTTTGTTTTATGGGTACACTCCATGTAAAAGCTTAGCATGATTATGGCACCGTCATTGTAAAATGTCAACAAATATGGATGTAATAACCATCAGATGTCATCTATTCAGACAAATAGCAAAATCGATTGTCGATTGCATTCGTCCATACGCTAGGCCGCATGGTTGCATCCCTCGAACACGGGCGGCAGCCGACCGGCCGTTCGGCTGCCATCGCGTCGGGGCTAATGTTGTCGTTCCTAGCTGCTTAATCGGTCATCGCGACCGTCCTGGTCGTTGGCCGTATCCAGCAAGGCCGCGTTTATCCCGTTCAAGAAGGCCTGGGCGCTGGCTTTGATGATATCGGTATCCATCGCGCGTCCCGAATAAATCTTGCCGCCGTATTCTAGCTGAATGTTGACCCTTCCGACGGCTTCGGCGCCCCTGGAGATGCTGTTGATTTTATAATGCTTCAAACTGACGTCGAGATTCGTCAGCGTCTTGATCCCGCGATATAAGGCATCGATCGGACCGTCTCCGACGGCGCTCCCCTTAAGCACCAGGTCGCCTTTAAGCAGCGTTAAAGCCGCGGTCGGGCACTCGTCGTTGGTCACGACTTGGAACGACTTCAACTCGAAAAGCCGCCCGCTGCCGCCCGCCTGTTCCCGATGCTCCGTAACCAGGTAGAACAGGTCGTGATCGTACACTTCCTTCTTGGCGTCCGCCAACTCGAGGAACTTCTGGAACAGCTGCTCCAGCTCCTCGCCAGTGCCGGGATCAAAGCCCAATTGCTGCACCGCATGCTTAAAGGCATGGCGGCCGGAGCGGGCCGTTAACACCAGCTCCATGCTATCTGCCCCCACCTCTTCCGGCGACATGATCTCATACACCTGTTTATCTTTGAGCAAGCCGTCCTGATGAATACCCGAGGAGTGGGCGAACGCATTCTCTCCGGTAATGGCCTTGTTCACCTGGACATCCAGACCCGTCAAGTACGTCAACAGACGCGACGTTCGCAGCAGCTCGGTCGTTTCGATAGCCGTTCGGCATTGGTAACGCGCCTCCCGGACCTTCAGCGCCATGACGACCTCTTCGAGCGAGGTGTTGCCTGCCCGCTCGCCCAGGCCGTTGATCGTGCATTCGATTTTGTCGGCGCCGTTCTTGATCGCGCTCAGCGTATTGGCCGTCGCAAGTCCCAGGTCATTATGGCAATGGACGCTGAGCAGGACCTCGTGGTTCACGTTCTTCAGCCGTTCGTTCACCTTGCGGATCAGCTCGCCGAACTCCTCCGGTTCCGCGAATCCGACGGTATCGGGGACGTTAATGATCGTCGCGCCGGCCTTCACGACCGCCTCGATGGTGCTCCACAAATATTCGAAATCCGCTCTCGAAGCATCCTCCGTGGAATACTGCACCTGCGGCAGCAAGGTTTTGGCATAACGAACCGCATCTACCCCCATCTGCAAGACGGCTTCCTTGGAGCGGTTAAACTTCTTCTCCACATGAATATTCGAGGCCCCGAGGACGATATGAATCAACGGCTGCTGCGCGATTCGAATGCTCTCGTACACCGCGTCGATATCGCTTTTTACCGCACGGCCCAATGCCGTGATGGACACGCTGTCTCCCACGATGCGGGCGATTTCGCGCACGGCTTGGAAATCCCCTTGGGAGGAGGCCGGGAAGCCCGCCTCGATAATGTCGACCTTCAGTCGTTTTAGCTGCTGCGCGAATTCAACCTTTTGCTGCTTATTTAATTTCGCTCCGGGCACTTGCTCCCCGTCGCGTAAGGTAGTGTCCAGCACCATAATATTGCGATTTTGCATTGAAACGCCTCCTCGAATGTTAGGAATTGGATTAATCTATATAAAGCGGGGTTGACGAAACCCGGAATTTCGCCAACAAGGTGAAACGGCTATCGCCGTGTTGTAACGGCGGGGCGCGTTTCATTCCGGAGACATAGAGGCCGAAGTATAAGCGTGAAACTTATACTTTCCTATATGTCAAAAAAACCCCGTCTCTGCAATAGAGACGAGGTTGAACCCGCGGTACCACTCTAATATCACTTCACTGGGGTGAAATGAACTCCTTCGATGGCCATCACCATCTATCCTTGTAACGGCGGAATCCCGGTTTTCCCTACATGATCAGGAAAACTGTTCATAGACGAGTTCAAAGCAATCGACGCTGCCGTTTCGCACCAACCAACGGCTCTCTGAAAGGTCGCTTTACTTCTACTAATTCTAATCGGCACATTTGGAATTTGAAATTACTGGTAAGTATAGCCATGAAATGAATCGTTGTCAAGCGTCTTAGGTTAGGCAGTTTGGCCGCAAAAAAGAGCCGCAACGATGCGGCTCTCGCTTTCACGCGGCAATGGCGTTGTCGCGGGTTATCCAACACCGCTATGTCAAGATCTCGACCAGGCGCTTCTTGTCGATCATCGCCTTAATATCGCTCACCATCTGAATGGAGGCTTCGATCTCGACCTTGCGCGTGGACACGCTCTCTACGCTGCAGCCGACCGGGATCCCTTTCTCCAGACCAAACTCCAGCAATTCCTCGAAAATTTTATTCGTCAACCGGATCGATTTGTCCAGGACGTCCGTCGAATACTTCAGCTCGTTCTCCAGCCAGCGCGGGATGCTGATGCCCAGCCACTTCATGAATTCGAGCGTCTTCGTCGAGCCGCAAGGGGCCAGATTGAACAGGATCGGGACCATCTCGAGCTCATGCTCGTTGCAATAATGATAATAGTCGGAGAGGAAGTTCTTCGAGGCTTCGACATTGTACGTCGCCTGCGATACGAAGAAGCTGCAGCCCTGCTTGATCTTATTCACGACGCGCAGATGTTCGTCGTTCTTCTTCATATGGCGTTCCGGAATAATAACCCCACCGAACGTGAGACTGCTGGCATGCTCACGGCTAAGCTTGTAGGCATCGGCTAGTTCAAGCCTCACCTGCTGCTGGCTCGAGGAGGCGCCGACGAATACGCTGTAGCGGTCCTTGTCTTCGCCTCTCTTCAGCCAATCCGTCAACTCTGCTTCCGAATATTTGCCGACGCAGCGATAGATGATTTTGGGAATATCCAGCTCATGCAAGTACTGCTCGCTATACGTCTCGGGATCCAGCATCGCCATATAGGGAAATGGACGCTCTTCTTCAATGCGGTCGGATTCCTCCTGCACGTCATACAGAATTAACGCGTCCAGCTTTACGTTTCGCAGCCGTTCCATTTGTTTCTGCGAGATTTCCGCGATTTTCTCGGCCGTATGCGACGCTTTCGGCGGCGTCATCCCGTATGTGATGATTCCGGTTTTCTTGGTCATGATCGATTCTCTAAACATTGGAATTCCTCCCCCATCGTTCCCTTATGTATCTATCGGATATAGGTTCACGTAATCTTAACAAGCTGCCGAATAAAGCGGCGATGCCGCATGGCTCCTTCTAGTAAGATAGCATAGGTGCTCGACTGTCGGTGTTTCCAAAAAGTTATATCTGGATATAGCTTTTAGCTATAACCAGCATTTCTGTAAGAAGAAAAGAATCCCGCACATCGGCCATCCTATCTTCACATTTATGACCGAACTTCCGATAAAAATGACATAACCTGCTAAGCTCAGCATTTGTGTACAAGCGTAACGTCACTCCCTGCGGATTTCCTCCATATTACTTAAGAAGGTGACAAGCATGTTGACCACGCAAGACAAACGCGTCGCGCAATCGTATGACATTCTAGACCGTTTACGGCTGCCGAACGGCCTATATGTGGCCTCCTCGTCGAGTGACTATAATTTCATTTGGCTGCGAGACACGTTCTATGAGGTCCTCCCTTACCTCGATAAAAGCTGCAACCGATACGAAAATACGTATTACCGCATCTTGGATATTTTTCGCGACTACGAATGGAAGCTAGACATCCATACGAAACAAAAGCCCGTCTACAAACATGAATACATGCATCCTCGGTATACCGCGGATACCGTTCGAGAGGTTGAATCCGAATGGGGCAACAAGCAGCATGACGCGACGGCCGCCATTCTCTTCGGCATCGGCGAGGGGATGAAGCGCGGTAAGAAGATGCTTCGCGACGAGAAAGATCGAGAGATCGTCCAGAAGCTCGTTCGCTATCTGGAATGCGTGCAATTCTGGGAAGATCCGGACAATGGCATATGGGAAGAGTATGAAGAGGTTCGCTCCTCGTCGGTCGGGGCTTGCGTGGCTGCGCTAAAATCAGTGCAGGGTATCGTGGACGTACCCGACTCGATGATCGAGAAAGGCATGGAGACGCTGTATGAACTGTTTCCCTACGAGACCAAAACGCGTAAGTATGACTTGGCGCAATTGACGCTCATCTACCCGTTCGGGGTATTCGTCGGTGAAATGGCGCAGGTGATCCTGAATCAAACGGAAAAGCACCTGGCAAGAAACAACGGCATTCTTCGCTATATCGGCGACAGTTATTATTCGACTTTAGAAGCAGAGCATGGCAGAGGACGTTCGCGCTCCTTCTACGTCGGAACGGAAGCTGAGTGGACATTCGGCTTTGGTTTCCTTGCTCTGAGTTACATGAAGCTCGGCCAATTGGAGAAAGCGAGATTTTACATGGAGCGTTTCGAAGCGGTCATGCTGGAGGATGGCTCTTTACCAGAGCTTTATTATGCCAACTCCAGCAAGTTTAATACGAATACGCCTTTAGGCTGGTCGAATGCCATGTACATTTTGGCCAAAGAGGCCTTGAGCTCTTAATCTAAACGAAGCTCGCAGATGAAGCCCCGCATTCGAGAAGGAGAATGCGGGGCTTCGCTGCAAGCACATGTCGTATTGAACGTCGTACGTTACGATCTCGTGATTGCCAATGCCCGAATCCGGGGAACGCCATGGACCAACAGGCGATAAGGTTACGAAATTGATTTCTGAAATTGTCCATGGGCCTCCGGATATTCCCAATCTCAGCAAATAGGGTGTCTTGTTCCGGAGAAGCTTATTCACGGTTCCTTGATCCGGCCCTTTCGCGGAATGACGAAGAGCAGCCTGCCGCAAGGGCAAACTGCTCCTGGTACACTCGACGATCAAACGATGAATCGACCGATCAAGACTTGCAGCTCCTCAGCCATATGGGACAGCGAGGCGGCCGAGGCTTGGATTTCCTCCATGGACGCCAGCTGCTCTTCCGTCGCGGCGGAAGCATTCTGGGCACCGCCTGCTGCTTGCTCGGCTGAAATCGAAATCGATTGAATTGTACTCAATATGCGAGACGACTCCCGAGTCATGGCTGCCGCCGAACGATTGATGTGTTCGATCTGCTTCGATACGGTATGAACGGAGTGGTGAATGTCGCGGAACACCTCATTCGCTTGCACGACCGCAGCCGCCCCTTGAGCGACCTCACCGTAAACCGACTGCACGACGGCCATCATGGCTTGCGTTTCGCGCTGCGAATCAAGGATGATGCCATTGATTTGCTGAGCGGAGCGTGCCGACTGCTCGGCAAGCTTCTTGACCTCATGCGCGACAACCTCAAAACCTTTGCCATGCTCCCCTGCACGCGCAGACTCGATTGCCGCATTTAGGGCGAGAAGATTCGTCTGCGCCGAAATTTCGGCGATCGCGTCTACGCAGCCGCCGATCGCTGCGGAACGCTCCTGCAGCCGGATCATCGCTTCGTTGAGCGTCGCGACTTTCGTCTGAACATCCTCCATATGGTGATTCGCTTGCTCCACCACAAGCCGGCCTTTCTCGGCGCGATCGGCCGCCTGCCGCGAATTGTCGGTTACCTCGGCGGCATACTGGTTGACGCTTGTCAGCTCGCCGGTCAGCGCTTGCATCATCGTAAGTCCTGCAGCCGTCTCGGCGCTTTGGGCATCTGCGACTGCCGCCGCTTGTTGGACGGTTACGGCGATATGCTCGGTCGCTTTACCGGTTTGATCTGCGCTGACGGCCAGCTGGACCGAGGAGGCCGCTACCTGATCGGACGTTTCGCCGATCCGTACGAGCATGTCCCGGAGTTTCTCCAGCATCTTGTTATACGAGCCGGCCAGACGACCAATCTCATCCTTGCTGTTCGTTTGGATGTGGCGGGTCAAGTCCCCTTCGCCGTCCGCGATGTCCTTCAGCTGCAATTCCATCCACTTCAGCGGCCGAAGAATCCGACGCAGGAACACAAAGCAAAGAGCGACTGCAATCACGCTGCCAATGCCGGCGTAGAGGAAGATCATCTTAATCGAAGCGGCGACATGCTTCTGGATGACGGCTATTTTCGGTCCCACTAACCACATCCCAATCGTCTTGCCCTGCTCGTCTTGGAGCGGAACATAGTAAGTCAGATAATCCGTCCCCGCAACCTTTGCTTCGCCCAGATACGGCTCGTTATGCTGAAGCACCTGCTGGGCAATGCGCGAGTCCGCCTTCGTTCCGATGATCCGCTTGCCTTCTTGCATGAGATTGGTCGTCACGCGGGTGTCGCCGAGAAAAAGGGTGACCGCGCCGCCGGTTATCTGGCTCATTTGATCCGGGAATTCAACGTTATCGTTCATGCGCGTCGTCCCTTTGTACAAGACGCCGTCCTTCTCCGACCATGGTCCGGGGTATTTCGCGTCCAGCCAATTGAAGCCAAGCTGCGATACCACCTTGACCCGGTCAGAGAAAACCTGATGCATCGATGCTTCGATTTGAGAGCGGGTCGCCGCCGATATGGTAAGTAGAAGCGATACAATGATGAGTAGCGTCATCACGACTAATTTGGCTCGTAGGGAGCGTCCGATGAATTTCATGATGTTGATCTCCTCGCATTTTGATGATGGCCATGAATGATGGTGATGTTCCTAGTTTAATGAATAGGAATGGCGTAGGATGTGATTTTTCTCACTCGGAATAGCAGTTGGGGTGACTTTTTTCGCACCCGAAATCGAACGGACGAAACAAAATCGAAAAAGGCCGCAGCAGGTTGCGACCTTACAACCCGATACAGCCTTATGGGCATTTTTTGAAATCAGCAGCGATCGTGTGGCCGACCTTCGTTGGCCCTATTGCGATTAGGGTGATCAGGCCTTATTCCTGATAAAGCGCGCGAGTATCGAATTCCTTCACCCACACCTGCATGAATCCCGGACTTCGATTATCCCACGCATAGTAGGGAATCCACCGGAACGTGTTCCCCTGCCGATCATGAGCCAGCAGCATAGTTGTGCCTTCAAGGATGTCGCTTCCGGACACAAAGGTGAAGGTTATGTCGGCAGGAATCGCATAATCGTCAACCCGAAGAAGCGGGTTATCCGCTTGCTCCAAGCAGTACAGGAGGGGCCCCCGCCGAATGGCGAATCGTCCGCGGTTGGCTTCCACCTCCGCTCGGGCCCGAACCAATTGAACGGGTTCATCCAGTCGAAGCTCCACGGTATCGCCTTCATTCCAATTCCGCTCTAGCACCAGGTATCCCTTTTCCAGCCGATAAGCGTCCGGAGGGATACGATCCCTGTTCAGGAACACCTGAAATCCGCGGCACCAGCCCGGAATACGAAGCAGCAGCGGGAAGGTCCGTGCTCGTTCCGGACGGAGCTTCAAGCGGATGTTCCCCTCCCACGGGTATTCGGTAGCCGACTCGATTCGAACCGCGAATCCGTCAGACAGCTGAAGTTCGGCGTGGCCCGCGATGTATTGATTACATACAATCCCCTGATCGGCAGCCGCATACTGATAACCGCCGACGGAGGGCAGGAAGCGGGCTAGATTCGTCGGGCAGCATGAGGTGTGGAACCATTCCACCCGATGATGGTTCCCTTCGGAAGCGAGCGGATTCACATAGAAGAACTTATCGCCGGTCAAGGATAGGCCGGCCAATGCGCCATTGTACAACTCTAGCTCGACAATGTCGGCATATTTGGCATCGCCGAAGAGCAGGTTCATCCGGTGATTCCAAAGCGCCATGCCGATCGACGCGCAAGTCTCGCAATAAGCGGTGTGATTGGGGAGGTCGTAGTCAACCGTGAATCCTTCATTATGCTGCGAGGGCCCTATCCCTCCAGTCACATACATATTACGTTCCACGGTATGCGCCCACACGCGGAGCAGCGCATCGAGATAGGCCTCTTCGCCGGCGGCGCGCGCTACGTCGGCCATGCCCGCATAGAGGTACATGGCACGTACGGCATGTCCAGTTACCTTCTCGATGTCCTTAACCGGGACGTCATCCTGGCAATAAGCCGGCCCCCAGTCTTCTTTCTCCCATATGGCGCCGGAGCCATGTCCATGCCCCCGCTCCTCCAATAACCAATGCGCAAAGGACAAGTATTTCGCTTCGCCCGTAATGTGATAAAGCTTGACCAACGCAAGCTCGATCTCCTGGTGTCCCTCTACCCAGTGACGCTTGCCGGGTCCAAATGTCGAGAGGTAATGGTCCGCCAGCTTGCAGGCGACGCCCAGCAGCTCCCGCTTGCCGGTCGCTTCATAATAAGCGACCGCCGCCTCGATGAGATGTCCGCCGTTATACATTTCGTGCTTTTCCATATCGGTCCACTTTAATTCCGGCGAGGTTAAGGTGTAAGAGGTCGACAGATAACCGTCCGTCTCCTGCGCGGCGGCAATCAGTCCGATGATCCGGTCGACCTCCTTCTCGAGTACGGGATCTCGCTCCAGCATCAACGTATAAGCGGCGCCTTCGAGTACTTTATACACGTCGGAATCATCATAGTACATGCCTTGATGCGGTCCGGGCTCTAAGCCGCCTGCCCGCGCAAAATTCGATATCCGGCCGGTCTTCTCGCACTGCGCCAGGCATGCCGGAAGCGTCGCCTGCTTCAAGGTCGTCAGCCTGGGCAGCCAGAAATCGTCCTGTATGTTCACCTTGTTAAAGGGAACAGGCGTCCAATTCACTACGCGATGGATTTGATTCTTCTCCATGATCGTCAGCCTCCACCTTATCACTACCGCTCGAAACTTAACCTTTCAAGCCTGTCAACGAAATACCCTCCAGGAAGTATCGCTGGCCAAGCAGAAACACCACGACGCAAGGAAGCACCACTGCCGCCGATGCCGCCATCAGCAGATCCCATTGCGACGTATAGGACCCCTGGAACATCTGCAAGCCGAGCGCCAGCGTGAATTTCTCGGTCGATTTCAAGTAGATGAGCGGTCCGAAAAAATCATTCCACGCGCCTAAGAACGTAAACAAGGAAATGACGATGATGGCGGATCGGCTCAGCGGCAGCACCACGTGGTAATAGATTCTCCAATATCCGGCCCCGTCGACGAGCGCCGCCTCATCCAGGTCGCGGGGAATGGTCATGTAGAACTGGCGCAGCAAGAAGATATTGAAGATGCCCCCGCCGAAAAAGGCCGGTACGATCAACGGAACAAAGGTATCGTAGAACCCCAATGTTTTCCAACCCAAAAACGTGGGGATCAGGGTCACGGCGCCCGGCAGCATCATCGCGGTAAGCAAAATGCCGAATACGACATTGCGTCCCCTCCACTGGATGCGCGAAAATCCAAAAGCCGCAATGGTGCTGCTCGTTACGGTTCCGATCAGGACGAGGACGACGATGATGAGGGTGTTCAGAAAAAACGTATTAAACGGAAGAATCGTGAGCGCTTCCGAGAAATTATCCCATTTGATCGGATCGGGTATCCAAACCGGCGGCATGACGAAAATTTGCGATAGACTCATGAGCGAGCTGCGGACCATCCACACGAGGGGGAGCAGAAATAAAGCGGACAGGATCGCAAGCAGCACATAGACGACCGACTTCTTATAGGCCGACGTTTTCATGTACGCCCCTCGCCTTCATAATAAACCCAGGATTTGGCAGTTCGGAAGACAAGCAGGGTGAAGAGCAGGATAATGACGAATAAAATCCACGCCAGCGCCGAGGCGTACCCCATATTCGTATCGCGGAAAGCGGTGCGCCACAAATAGAAGATATAGAAGAGGCTCGCGTTGTTCGGCCCGCCCTGCGTTAGAATATAGGCTTCGTTAAACACTTGAAAAGCGCCGATGATCGTCATGACCGTATTAAAGAACAAGGTCGGGCTTACCATCGGCAGCGTGATATGGATGAGCTTATGCCAGCTTCCCCCGCCATCGACTTCGATGGCCTCGTAATACTGGTGCGGGATCCCGCTTAGACCGGCTAGGAAGATGACGACGGTGCCGCCGATTCCCCACATCGTGGTCAGCACGATCGAAGGAATGACGGAATGCTCGGCGAACAGCCATGAACTAGTCGGCAGATGCAGCCATTGGAGCATCGTATTGACTAGCCCCAAATCTGGATTCAGCAGCCACATCCAGATGATGGACGTCGCCACGGCCGGGACGATGCTGGGCAAGTAGACAAATGTACGGAACAGCGCCCGCCCTTTTATGTTTTGATTCAACAGCAGCGCGATGGCAAAGGAAACGACAATGGTCACGGGTACCTTGAGGACGACGAAATAGAAGGTGACCCCCAATGACTTATTGAATAGCTCGTCTTGACCCGACAGCAGCTTGGCGTAATGATCGAAGCCGATAAAATGCGTCGCGGACTGGAACACATTATAATCCGTCAAGCTGTAATACAGGCTCGCCAGCATCGGGCCGGCGGTAAATAGCAGAAAGCCGAGCGTAGCAGGCAGCGTGAACAGGATGCCATATAGCAGCGCTTTACGTTCCTTGGACCGCAATCCGGCACGCAGCGGGGCTTGCGGGATCGTCTTCAGATTGGCATTCATGGGGCCCTCCCTATATAGGCGTCTGGACGGAGGAACGGGCCGCGAATGGCTGCCCGCTCCCGTACAGGTCTAATCCGTGCTGCCAGGTTATTGAATATCGCGTCGACCTCGCACCTGAGCTTGGGCTTTGGCCGCGATGCCGTTCATGGCCGCTTCGGCCGTCTGTTGACCGAGCCATACCTTGTCGAGCGCGGGATTGACGATATCCATGATCTTATTAAAGTTCTTTACATAGCCTGTCGGGGTCTGATGACCGTGAGACAGCGCCATATTGATGACGGCGTCTCGGTACCCTGGCCGGCGTCCCTTCGAATCGGCCGTCCATTTGGCGATGAGCGTCTCGTCCTCATACCAGTTCTTCAGCGCGGGCATCCAAAGCCCTTTGTGGTGGAGCTCCAACGTGCCCTCCGGATCGAGCAGCGCCTTGACCAGCTCCCAGGACTCTTGCGGATGCTTCGTCGATTTGAAGATGGAGAACATGCCGTTGACCACGGTCGTCACCGGCTTCTTCAGGACGGGAAGCGGCGCGACGTCGTAATTCACGTCGGTGCTGCTCAGGTCGAAATTCGCCCATTGTCCGTCGATGACCATCGCGACCTTGCGGGTCTGCAGCGCCACGTTCGTACCCGGTACGTTCTTGGACTGCACCGGCGACGGCGCCACATGATGGACATTGATCAAGTCGGCGACTTTCTGCAGCGCTTCTACGGCTTCGGGTTGGTTCAGCGCGAACGTCTTTCCGTCCGCCGATACGAAATCGCCGCCGTTGCTGTAAATGAAATTCGACCAGGATCCCCACCAGCCGTTGGCGCCGCTGACTCCGAATTGTCTGATTTTGCTCGGGTCGAAGCCGGGCTCCGTGGCATTTTTGCCGGATTGGTCGATCGTCAACTTTTTGGCCGTCTCCACGAATTGATCCCAGGTCCACGCCTCCTCCGCATGGGCAGGCGGCGGTTCGAGTCCGGCTTCCTTGAACAGATCGACGTTATAGTAGAGGGAGAACGTCTCGATGTTCGAGGCCAGACCGATGATATTACCGGGTTCGGTGAAATACGACGTATTCGGCAGCAATTGATCGGCATGAAACGCGGTATCGCTATCGAGCATGGTCTGCAGGTTCACGAGCTTGCCCTGTTCGGCCAGCGGGAAGGCGATCGTAGCCGATTCCAGCATGGCGACGTCCGGCTCTTGGTTGCCGGCAACCATGGTGGTCAGCTTCGTATCATAGTCCGTCGGAATGGATTCATACTTGACCGTGACGCCCGGATGGGTCTCTTCGAATCGGTCGATCGCCTTCTGATAGGTTTCGATTTCTTTCGGACTGCCCCAGTTGGTCAACCGAAGCGTAATCGGTTCTTTAGAACCGGCGTCACCCGCCGTTTGGCCGGCTTCTACAGCGTTCTGGTTATCGGTTGAGGTGGTGTCGGTATTGTCTGTCGTACATGCGGATAGGCCGGATGCTAACACGGCCAGACCAATGGATAGTGAGGTCAATCGCTTCCTTGCACGATTCACGTCCCGTTCCCCTTTCATTCGCCCTTTGGTTCATAGCTGCAGTCTATGATGGGATCAATATAACAAATATAAAGCGGTTACAAAACTCAGTTATCTTAGATTTGGTGGACTAATCTTGGGTATCCAATGGCAGTTTGATCGTCACGCTCGTCCCGCTGCCGATCGAAGATCGAATGCTTACTTCGCCGTCGTCTCCGTAACGATGACGGATGCGCGCGATCGTATTGGCAATGCCGACGGTTGGCGTTGCGCCGGATAAAATTCGCGCGGTCGTCTCATCGCTCATCCCGCATCCGTTATCCGTGACCGTGAACGAGCGGGCGTCGCCTTCGATCCTGCCGGAGATCGTAATGATGCCCCCGCTCTCCGTGAGCTCGAAGCCGTGAATGATGGCATTTTCGACGAAAGGCTGAAAGAGAAGCCTCGGCACCTTATGGTCGTGCAGAGCGGGATCCATGTCGTAGTGAACCGCGAACTTGTTCTCGAAGCGGATGTCCATCAGGTAGAAGTAGTTGCTCATCCATTCGATCTCTTCGCTTAAATAAACCGCGTCCCAATCCTTGCGCGTCGTATAGTGCAGCATATTGGACAAACATAAGAGCATCTTGCTTAACTCTCGCTGATCGTTCTCCAGTGCCACCCAATTCATGACATTGAGCGTGTTATACAGGAAATGCGGGTTCATTTGGAAGTTCAAGGCCTGGATCTCGGCTTGCTGCTCCCGCAGTTTGATGTCGTAGTTCTCATTGACCAGCACGCGAATCCGGTCGTTCATCGTATTGAACTTTTGGATCAGGATCCCGATCTCATCGTTGGACTTAGCTTCGACCTTGGCGTGAAAATCGCCTTCGCCGACAAAACGCATGGCTACCATCAAATGCTTGATCGGACCCGTAATTCGGCTAATGACGAAATAAGCAAGCGTCGCTGCGGCTAGCGCGAGAATGGCCGCAATGGTAATGGTCGAGGTTAAGATAACCGGCACCAATTTCTCCACGAGCACGCGTTCCGGGATCGTGACGACGGACACCCACCCGGTTACGTCCGACTTGTCGAAACAAACGAGCATGTTATGGCCGTCCAGCGTGATGCGCTGGGTCCCGCTCCCCTTCTCCAGCACATCGTACACCCACCGGTCTTGGATGTGTTCCGCAATGAGTCGTTGCTCGGAATGCGCGACGTATGTGCCATCGGCGCTCGCAACGAAGTATTCGGCTTCGGCCGGAATACTATCTTCGAAAAGGTGATGGAATAGGTCGGCCTTCATGCTGATGGCCAGAACCGGCCGTTCGACGCCCGGATCCAGATTGGCCATGGTACTGTTATCGAGATAAGAGAAGTTCAGAAGCCTGGTGGCCGTGAACAAATAGCGGTAGTCATAATCGGTTGCCTTGTCGAGCCAGGGCTGGTTAAACATCTTCGGGAAATCATACGTGGGATTCCACACCAGCCGTCCGCCTGCCAGCTTCGCCTCCTTGTAGATGGGACTCTCCGCGAGATCCCCTTGCGGCATATTCTGCGGACCGAACTTAAAGTAGGACGTCCAGATTTGATACGCGAATAAGTCCTCGGTCTGCGCGAAGCGCTGGGCGAGAATGGCGCTGATTTTGCGGTCGGCCTCGAGGAGCTGCTCATGCCGCGCGGGGTTCAAATGATTGAAAATCCCGAACAATTCTTTATCCGTGAACAAGTTCGAGCTGATCCGATCGATTTGTCTTAGCTTGACGTCCATGATCTCGTTGTTCTTCTTCACGATCTGATAGAAGTTATCTTGGGCTTGATCCGTCACGATGCCCAGACTCATGCGGTAAAACAACGTCCCGAGCAGCAGCAAGGGAAGGAGAATCAGCAGCAGATAGCTGACGAGCAGACGGGTACGCAGCATTAGGCCCTCCCGCTGCCCAGAAGGCCGTTGCGATAAGCTTCCGGCGATACGCCTACATGGCTTTTGAACACGCGAGAGAAATACTTGGTGTCGCGGTATCCGCATCGCTCGGCGACATCATAAATTTTCAGCGGAGCGTCCGTATCGGCCAACAACGCTTTCGCGTGCTTCATCCGCGTGTCGGTCAGAAACTCGGAGAACGTCTTCCCGGTATGGCTCTTGAACATCGAGCTAAAATAAGAGGGATTAAAGTAGAATTGCTCGGCGATCGTCTCCAGCATCAAGTCCTCCATGAAGCGCTCGCGGATGAGCTGCACGCAGGATTCCGCAATGAATTCGCCTCGTCCGCGCTTCAGACTCTGCAGGGACTGACCCAGCTCCAGATACCGAGCCTCCACTAATGCGAGGACGGCAAAATACGAGTCGCTATGCGGAATATCGCTTGCCGCCGCTTCCGTCATGCGCTCTGCCGTTTCCTTTTTCACGAAGAGATAACAGCGGCTCTTGAGCTTCATGACGAGCAGCGAAGCCTGTTCCTTGATGATGACCGGATCCGTCCAGCCTTCTCCCGACAGCCGATCGAACCACTGCCGGATCAGCGTCAATCCGTGCTCGGTGCGTTGGTCCCGCGCCGCTTCGAATAGATCTCCGACAATCGCTTCGACATCCCAGTCAATCCCGTTCCTGTCGGACTCGATTCGTTCGTCTGCGAAGACAATCCCTTCCCACTTCCCATAGAACGTGTTCAACATGGCAAGACCGGCCGAGCGATAGGAATGCCGCCCTTCCGCCTGAAGGCTGCCGCAATGCGGCCCGATCCCATGTACGAGCTTGGCCTCTCTGTAGGTGGACCGTTTCGCTATTTGCGCGAGCAGCGATCGTATCGCATTGCGGTCGACATCGGCAGCGTCCACGCATAGGATGGATACAACCTTCGCTTCTTGTCCTTGATCCGAGTTCTCCAGGTAAACATGAGACTCCCCGATCCTGGACAAGGCCTCCTCCAGATCATGGAGGAATGCTTCAGGGTTTGTCGGGTGCTGGCCCATTAAGTCTTCGATCCGCGAGACGATCACAAGCCCCGGCTTGCGAATAAAAGAAGGCCCCTCCTCCATGGGCTCACCCGGATAAGCCGGTTGCCCCCGAAGCATATGCTGCAGGCCGGCATCTTTCCATCCCTTGCTCTGGACGGCTTCCCTCTCCAGCTCCTCCTCGATTCGCCTTAGCACGCCTTCGACCGCTTCCAGATCTACCGGCTTGAGCAAGTAATCGAAAGCACCGTTGCGCAGCGCGGATTGCGCATATTCGAATAGATTGTAAGCCGTCAGAAAGATCACCTTGGGCCGGATTTTCATGTCGGCGAGCTTGGCCATGAAAGCCAGCCCGTCCATCATCGGCATGCGAATATCGGAAATGACGATTTGAGGGCGTTCCGCGATGACAAGGTCCAATGCCTCCATGCCGTTCTTCGAGATGAATACCTCATAGTCGGGCCGGATGGCCCTCATCAACCTCGTCATGCCTCTCAAATGGCGGGCTTCATCATCCACGAGCAGCACTTTCATACGAATCCCCCTCACAACGATTTATGGCCAGTGGCCGCAAGCTAGGAAATAGGCCGCATCATACCCGGCATGAATCCCTTGTATATTCTACCTAGGGACTGGAAGCCCCTTCTTCACCGAGTGCGGCGAGGCATCGCGCAAAAGAGGCCGTCTCAAAAGGGTTGAAGTAAGTGACTCCTAACTCGCGAATGGCCTCCATATGCACAAAAAATGGCGTTACAGGGTCTTATCCCTGTGACGCCATTTGCCATTTTCGGTCCATTGCGGCTTTCTTCAGCAAATTATGGGCGAGCGAAAGCCACCCGACCTCCAGGCTCACTTTTGGCAAGCCCCGAAGCAGGAATCTTCGGAATCCCCGGTTGTTCTTCATCTGTCCAAATACGCTCTCGGGTTCATGCATTCGTCGAACCGAGAGTGCGTAGCCTTCTTCGCTCTTCAAGCGCTCACGTGCCTGTTGCTTGTAGCGAAGATGATCCAGGCTCACTTTAATCTCGCGGTCACCAGCTGCCTTTGTGCAGTTTACTTTTAGCGGACATCCTTCGCAGCTGGCACTACGGTAATGACGGTGACGAAGTTCATAGCCGCTTTCCGTACGTTCTTTGCTTTCTCTGCGGAAGGTAAGCGTTTGTCCCGCCACACATACCCAGCTGTCCTCTTCAGCGGTGTACGTCCAGTTATCTAGTTTGCTCACGTCTTGCTGCCAAGCCTTGGTGTTCTCGCGATGGTACGTTGCGTACTTCACAATGGCTTCCACGTTTTCTTGCTCCAGGTACGCGTAGTTCTCTTCTCCGCCATAGCCGGCGTCCGCGATGATCGTGCCAGGTAGTACACCTAATGCGTGTTTCACTTTCTCCAGATGCGGCTTCAGGCATCTGGTGTCCGTTGGACGCTGGTGAACGCTGTACCCTAGGATGAATTGGTTCTCGGTTCCGATCTGTACATTGTAGCCGGGTTTGAGCTGACCATTTCGCATATGGTCTTCTTTCATGCGCATGAAGGTGGCGTCTGGATCTGTTTTGCTGAAACTGTTGCGGCTCCCCAAGATGGTTTGCTGGGATTCGTACTTTTGGAGTCGCGGCAGCAGGTCTTTACGAAGGATGCGAACTGTTTTCTTGAGCGGCTTGTCCTTTGGTTTCGCTTCGAGTCGTTGTTCGAGCTGCTGCACCGCATGTTCCAGCTTTTCGCTCGTCATGTCTGCTGCTTCACCAAGCTCACTTAGATCCAGACCGCGGAGGACTTGATCTTCCTGCTTCTCCGCTTCTTCGATGGTCGCGAACAAGGTCTGTACTTTCTCCTGCAGTTTCATTTTGTGTTTAATGACCGCCTTACCCCAGACGAAGGTGTAGCGGTTCGCATTGGCTTCAATCTTGGTCCCGTCTACGAAGTAATGCTCGAGTTTGACGTACTTCGCTTCGATGAGAAACTGAAGAACGGCGGTGAAAATGGATTCCAATACGTCTTTCATGCGCTCGGAACGAAAGCGATTAATGGTGCGGAAGTCTGGGCGCTGCCGCGCAGCCAGCCACATGAACATGATGTTCTCCCGAACGGCTTTGGCAATTTGGCGTGAGGAGTAAATCCGCTGCGTGTAAGCGTAGATGATGATCTTCGTCAGCATTTTGGGGTGGTAGCTGTCCCGACCGCCGCCGGGATAGGCCTTGGTGAAGAGGTTCATATTTAAGCGGTCGACCGCATCATTGACGATGCGAACGAGATGGTTTTGAGGGATATCTTCTTGCAAGTCCATTGGCAAGGACAGTTGGTCCATGGTATATTCTTTGTACAAAAGAAGCCTCTCCTTTGGTTAGATGGTTGGTGGTACTTCCATTCTAACAAGGACAGGCTTCTTTTGTTTTGAAACTTTAATGAATGGTTAGCCAAAACGGAGCAGGTCGCATGATTCTGGAGAAGCGTCAGCGTTCGCCTTTGTGAGCGGATTCCTACCTTCGCCCATTACATTCAGGGAATCCGGGAACAACAGCGATCGGAAGAACATGTGACCGCGCAGTGGGTGCGGTAACCCAGACATTGTTTTTAAAAAACGGGGGTATCCCAAGGTCATCTTTTGATGACTTTTGGGACACCCCCTTCGTTTTGAACATGATTAGACGTTATCCTTCGCTAGACCAGGTCGCAGGCCTCGGCCGGCATCCAGTGCGCATCCTTGCCATCCCATTTGACATTGCAACCGATCGGATTGGTCACCTTGACAGTCATCTCTTGACCTGACGTAAGCGCAGCGAGCGCATTGTCGAGATCGTTGACGGTCATTTTGCTAACATCGCGCGGTTGATCGACGCCGCGTCCGGTGTACACCAGCTTGCGCTCTTCGTCGAATACGTAAAAATGCGGCGTTCTCAGCGCGCCGTACGCGAGCGCGACTTCTTGTGATTCATCGTGCAGATATACCCATGGGAAAGCATGCTCCGCCATGTGTGCGACCATATGATTAAAGGAATCTTCCGGCTTCGTGTTCACGCTGTTCGCGTTAATGCCGACGAACCGCACGCCTTTGTCGATATAGCGATTTGCGGTTTCGCGCGTAACTTCGTTAGATCCGACGACATAAGGACAATGATTGCAAGTGAAAAAGACGACCAGCGTCTTCGCATCGCGAAAGTCGCTCAGCCCGTAATGGTTCCCGTCTGTGGCCGGCAGAGTAAAATCCGGCGCTGTATCTCCAATCGATAACGTAAAGGTGTCTCCCATTGCCATTCCCCTCTCATCAAATGGATGTGTTACAGCTGATGCTCCCCCGTGCTCTGGAAAAACTCGATAATCTCGCCGCTCAGCCCTTGAACAAAAGCAATGCGCACCGGCGTCGGCGGCGTATTCCCCAGCACGGCATCCTTCGGCGCTACCGTCACGACAGCGCCTGCGGCAACAGCCGCTTCGACGGCGGCGTCCACGTTATCGGTGCGGAACGCAACGTGGAAGTAGTACCCTTCCGGCTTCGGCTCGCCGGAGCCGCCCGCGAATACCTCCAAATAGTTGCCGTCTCCGGTATCCAGCAGCACGATGCGCTTGTCGCCTTCGCCCCATGCCTGGCGCAGTTCAAAACCCAAGCCCTCGGTATAAAATTTGACCGTCGCTTCAAAATCGTTCGCCCTCAGCGCGACATGATGAAAACCGCCGCCGCCGATTTTGTTATTCGTACCCACGTTGCTATTCCCTCCTTTAGTATACCTACTGCCTATCTCTACCCGTATACCTCATCTTCAACCGTTGGAATCCGTCCTTACGCGCTCTCTTCCAGCCGAAGTTGACGGAGGTAATCCAGGATGAGGTTGTGTTTTCTCATCGACTTATCGTAGATGAGATTGATCTTGCCGTTATCCAATCGCCCTAAGCCGCTCGCCAGCTCCTCGTTATTGTGACTCCAGTCGATTTGCCGCAGGATCCGGAAACACGAGGTCCAATCGCGGCGGCCGCCCTTGCCGAGGTCGAGATGCTCATGCGCGAACAACGCAATCGCTTCTTGCACGACTCTGCTCGAGCTGATATAAGATCCAAGCCCAGGCTGCTCCGGCAGATCAGGCAGCACGCCGTTAAAAAACTGGTGCAAAATTTCCGTATGGATGGTCGGGTCATGGCGAACCCTGCGCGCCAGCTCATAAGAAGCTTGGGTTTTACCCGTAAACAAGAGGGAAGCGATCGTATGCAGCCAGCTAAAGCACGTGAAATTTTTGTTATAGGCCGTGAGATTGTTGCGGGTCTCCACGCCGGCGTTCTTGAGCAGCGTATTATGGTCCACGACCTGCTGAATCATCGTATTGATCGGGTCGCTGCCGTCAAACGCATGGCCGAGCTCCTTGCTCACCAGCTGGACTTTGCTGTTAATATCGCCGAACAGCTGCTTCTCTTCCTCTTCGGTTAATCCGATATACAGCTGAACGGTCAGCTCGCTCTCCAGAAGATCCAGCCTTCTGGATTCGAGCTGGCTCAATAGTCCCTCCAGCTGCTCGGTATGTTCCCGTAAAGTGTCATCTTCCGGATGCTGGCGGCATTTCACCTTTAAGCGGCTGAGCTCCTTCTCATGTTTACGGCTTTCCTTCGCCAACTGGTCGTTCGTGTATCCCAGCGCCATGATACGATGCTGTCCGTCCAGAATACTCAGCTTCGCCCCGTGCAGCAGGATGAACTGCGCCTCTGCTTTCATTAGGGAAGAGATGTCCCGGAGCGACAGCGTGACCGGCCCGAAGAACACATGATCCAATTCCCGTTCCTGCAGATATTTCGCGATTTTGCGAAGCTGCCCGCCGCTAAGCTTCCGCTGCACCATCGGGTCGATGACGGTATAGTTCAACAAATCCTGCACGCGCATGGAAACCGTTGTAAGCCCGAACCGCTCGCAATACGGCTGAATGTTCATCGAGAGTTTAAGACCATCCATTAACCGGCGTCCTCCTTATCCGAAATTAGGAAATTGTGCTGCTCCGCAAAGAAATCTTTAATCGATTGGTAGGCTTTCATGATGCGGCTTCTGCGCGGCAAACGCGTCTGTTCATCGTCTTTGTAGATGGTCGCCCACTGGATATGCGGGAGGATTTTCGCGGCGTATTGCAAGGTGTACTTGTTGAATTGCTGCGACTTAAAGGCTTCCTCGTGCAAAAATAAAGCAAGGGCTATCTGGATATTTTCCGTCCAGCAAATCGAACCCGGTTCCGGTTCAGGCAGAACATGAAGCAGCGTTTCAAAATAATAGGCAGCCTGCTCAAGATGCTCTTGCAAGACCACATCCGTAAAATGATACCCATTGTGACGGGCATTCACTTTCAGGCGCCCCTCGAATAAGCCAACGAGCAGCTCAATCAGCAGCGAGTAGGAAAACAGATAGCCCGGGCTTTTCCCCCGTTCCGAATAAATATCGGTCGGCAGATGCTTCATGACCGGATATTCTTCCACCAACCGCGTTGCCATGACATGATAGAATCGCCGTTGTTCCCGCAGCATGGCGAGATTTCCCGCTATTTTTCTTGGCAGCTTGTTGATGTCCGAGAACAGCTGGCGTTCCTGCTTCGGGTTAATGTCGCCATAAATCATGACAGACATCGGGAACGCATACAGCTTCCTGAGCCGATCCGTAATTTCTTGCACGCGTTCAAACTCCCGCCGGTCCTTGGCCCTTGCTAGATTGCTCTGAAGCATCTCCATCACCCGGCGGAACGCTTCGAGCCTATGCTGGCCATCTACCACATAGCACTTCTCCATCGGCTGCAAGCGAAACGTGGAGGTGTCCGGATCATATTGACCTGCGCCCCGAGCAGACAGGATGATCCCCGGGAAGTAAATGCTTTGTCCGTGTTCCAGATACAACAACAGGTAGTCGACGAGCTGAGAGACGTTCTTGGGAATCAGTTGACGCTGAACCTCAAGGTCAACTTCGTAGATAGAGAACAATTGGTTCATCGCCACCGTAGCAGTTAGCGTCGTTTGTCCGAATGTCCTCCCCGACTGGGCGTGTATCTCGATGAACGTTCCGTTCCCTGAATTTTCTGATATCAGATCCGACAATGATTGTACGGGCTCCATAATCAACCTCCGCTTCTCGTAATTTGCGTCCAGTCTATCGGAATCTCTCTACTCGGCTGCATAAGATGCTCGATACAAGCTTCTCTCATTTGATAAGTTTATCCATTTTATGATTCCACTAAAACTGACATTCTCCTCTTGCTGCATTGAAAAAAAGACCGCCGCCATGACGAAACCCCCTATGGTTGTCCATCGGCTCAAACACGTATGTGTTTGGACGAGGACCGCCAAGCGAAAGGATTCTATACCATTAATGTTCCGTTAAACTTTGTATCGACACGGTCTGTTCTTGCTCAGGATCGTTCAAGGGATAGATTCTAGCGGTTTCGTTCTGTTCGTCGACATGCTGAATGTATACAGGCACCCCGTTGAACGTGATGTTAGCCAAGTTCGGCGAGGACTGAATTTCTTTTGCCCGTTGTATGTTCAAGTGCACCCCTCCTTTGTGAAGTTGTCCTGTCTATATTTCCCAACGCCCTCCTCATTCATCCCGTGCCATCATTCAAGTTCCCCCCACAAACAAAAAAGGCTTGCCATTGGAATACCAACGGCAAGCTTCCTCCTACGAAACGATGGGCATTCTTTTATTCGTGCAACTCCGCTATCAACACCTTCGCATCCGCAAGCAAGATTTGTTTAGCTGCTTCTTTGACATCATTCGCTTTATTCAAATGCTTCACAAAATCTTGCATGTGTTTCACGGCTTGATCCCGATGGTTCTTATCCAGGTGATGCTGAACCTGATGTAACGCATTATGGAGCTTCGTTGCAATCGGTCCGGCAAGTTCGCCCGACTCCGCATAACGCGTAATCAGCTGCCGCATGGAAGACACGCTCGTCGTGATTTCGAATTGCAGCGATCGTTGGGTGCGATTGCCCCGATAATCTTTTACAATAATGGTTGCCTGCTTGGTCCCTAATTGGCCGGCAAAATCAAGCTCGAGTTCGTCCTCGCCGGCTTGCGGATCCAGCTCGTAGGTTTCGCCGTTAATGGCGATCGTCGCGTTCTTAATCGCTTGACCATGTGCGGCGACTCGTAATGTAAAGGTATGAAAATCATCATAAATGCTGCCATGCTGAACCTCGGTATCGCTGCCGTCAACCGTGAAGGTGAACGATGGCAGGTTGGCGGCTTCAAGCCGGATGCCACTCGAAGCCACGCCCCACCTGTCCACCGTTCGAATGACGATGGTATCGCTTTGAGCGGCCGCCACGCCTTCCAATTCGGCCGTTTGCACCCCTCGCTTGACCTCTACGGTGCTCCCCGTCTGCTGGCCTTCCTTATACAATAGGATTTGAACCTTGTCGCCTTCGATATCATAAGGTCCATCCCAATTCAAGGAGATCCCTTCGTCATCGCGGCTCACCTGGACATTCTCCACCTCGCTAGGCGGGATCCCGTCATTCACCGGCTCGCGCGGCGGTGTCGGCGCGTTCAATACGGATGCATCGCCAAAGGTGAATTTATCGAAATTGTACAGCCAGTCGTTCCCTTTGAACAACAGGAATACGATATGTTTGCCGGTCACCGGCGTCGTCACATCCGCCGAGAAGGTCTGGAAGTTCTGCCACCCGCCGGTACCGGTAATCGTGGCGGTTGCGATAACCGGCCCATTCATGCCGTCGATTCTGACTTCGACCGTTCCTCCGCTGGTGTCGCTGGCGGCTTGAAGATGGAGCTTAGATGGGCTGCTGGTACCAAAATCAACGTAGTTGTACATCGCATACGGTTTGTTCGGGCCATAGATGCCGGCGAGGTACGTTTGACCTCCGCCATTCTCTCGGCCAACTCCTACGGCGCTGGTATAGTTCTCTCCCTCTAACTTGCCCAGGGCATCCAATCGCTTCCCTTTGACCGTGGAGAACGTAAACCGGTCCAGATTAACCGGAAAATCGGTGCCGTTCTTCCCGTGGAATACAAGATAGACGTCATGCACGCCAACGGCCAGCGTGTCATCGATCGTGGACATGATATCCACCCAGTTGTTCCAGCTTCCAAGCGCCGGAATATCGATGATGCCTGCGGTCGGTCCTTCGAGGCTATCCAGCTTCACTTCAATTTGGCCGCCTTGATTGCCGCTGGCTACGCGCACCGTCACGCCGGCGGCGCCCGTTCCGAAATCGATTCCCTTGTAGGAGGCATACGCGCCGTCGTGTATGGCATCCAAATAGCCGTCCGTCGCGTTGCGGCTTAATCCTTCACTGGTATCGAAGTTGCCGGCTTTCAAGCTCGCGTATGCATCGGTTTCCGTTGGATCCGTCGTTGTGAATTTGAACCAGTTCAAATTAAAGAGATAGTCATCGTTCGTTCTCGTAAAGACAAGATAGACGTCATGCGTGCCGGTAATGGAGCTCGGATTGCCTTGATCGTCCTTAAGCAGTGCGACCGCATCGATGTAGTTGTTCCATCCGCCGGTGCCTTCTACGTTTAACGTCCCGACTTTCGGGCCGTCCAAGGCGTCCAGCCGAATCTCGATCTTGCCTCCGCCGGTACCGCTGGCCGCGCGGGCGATGAAGCCGATCGCGCCGTCGGAGCCGAAGTTCACGTTTTTGTAAGCGGCAAAATGACCCGGCTGAATGCCGCCCAATTGCAGCGAGCCTTCCAACGCTCCTTCCAACACGAACCCGGTGCCGATATTATACCGTTCGGCTTCGATCTTCTGGAAAGGATCCTTCGCCGCGTACCGAAGCGGCGCTTCTTGAGGCGCGATCGCGGTCAGCGCCTCAACGGCGCTTGCCGACGACCACGATTCGTAGGTACCGGCAAGCAGCTGTCCAGCCCAGTTGCCGTCGACGATGGACTCCCCGTTCTTATGGCTCCAGGCCATCTCCGTATTAAAGGCGGCCCATTCGTTAAAGCTGCTGCGGAATGCCGCGTATTTGCCGTCCGTTTGGGAAGCCAGCTCTTGCTGCAGGAAGCCCAGGTTGCGCATCAAGATCGTCTTGCCGCCCTTCAAATCGCCGTTCGGACCTTCGTAATTCAACAATCCGTTCGCGTCGACCAGACGCGTCATCGTGAATTGAGCCGCTTCAACCGCGTCATCAAGATAAACGGAATTGCCGGTTGCCTGGTACAATCCGACGGCTGCGCCGATGAACGTCGCTTGATTGTAATGCGTGGCGTCCGGAATCGGCCCGTTCTCCACTTCGATCCGGTCGAATATCTTTCCGTTGCCATCGGATAACATCGTTTTGCCCCACTTGAAAATCCGGGTTGCCGCATCGAGATAGCGCTGTTCGCCCGTGATGTTATAGAGATAAACCGCCGCTTGGGCTGCCGGGAAATTGATGCACGCGTTCTTGGTCGAACGATCATTATTCAGCCACCAAATCCCGCCGCTCGCAAAGCCGTCATCCCATTGCGTATCATAGACAAAGTCAAAATGGGTTTTGGCCTGCTCCAGATACTTGGGATCGCCGGTTAATTGATAGGCTCTCGCTGAACCCATGGCCCACCACATAATATCGTCATTGAACGGATTATTGGTCCAGTCCTCGCCGTATTTGGCGACCGTGCCCGCATACACATCATCGATTTGCGCGCGAAGCTGCGCTTTCAGCGCCGGATCGGTCGTATGCTGGTAGGCATCCATCACGAGTTCCCACAGCTCGGCTTCCACCCAGAAATCCTGATGGGTACCACGCTTCGAGTCCTTCCAGAACATCTTGGCGGCCGGATCCCAGAATTTGGCGTTGAACGCTTGGATCGCCGTATCGGCATCGGTCGAAGTAAAGGCGTGCGCGGTAGATGTGCCCAGCGACGGGGACGCCGTGAGCGACATAGCCGCGACCAACGGTATGGCGAACAGTCTCAGCAGCTTCTTCTTCATCACAAACATCATACAACCTCCATTGTCGATATTTTAACGGGAGAACCTGTTGCGCATGGGAGTGATCCGGAATTTCCATCGTGATCAGAGTGGTCGTTCGATCAGGCGGTTGACGTTCGCGATCACGCCCCTTCCATTCGGCCTGAATATCTCAGCCTCAATCGCCATGTATTAAGCGCTTACATTTTTCAATATTATGCCTATATTGGTATAATGTCAATATATTATATTAATTAAATGCTATGTCAGTTTTTTCGCAAAATTCAACAATAGGTTTGACGAAATTTCTGGATGACAACTAGATAGTGGCGGTTTTTAGACGCTTTTTCCGATTCCTAAAATAGCTACTCGTCTGAAGTTGATATATCATTTATATCTATCACGGCAAGGCAATGGAGGTTGAATCGACTTCCGAATCAGGTTCGAGCAGCAGCATAAAAAGAGCCAGCAGAAGCAATCGACTGTGGCCTAAGCACATTTGTCGATTGATCCACTCGCTCTAGAAGAACATATCGGTGCAGAAAGCGAACCGGTGTAACTCCGCGCCTTATACGGCCTGTTCTGGCCTGCGGACTTGAGGCTGCGGGGCTGGGCGGGGTTTCAGCCATACGCCGTCTCTTCCGATGAAGGCGCCTTTGTAAATACCGTCTTGGAGCTGCTGGACGACTTCCTCTTTGGTCCCAATGAGAAAGATGCGCTGCAAATCCTCCGCGCGGTAGTGCTCTTCTTCGTCATAATCATGCGGAATGGGAACGGCCGCTTGATACAGGACGCGCTTAAAGTTCTCGATGGATGCTTGCCCCATCGCGGGTATCGACATGATCTGGCTGAGGCTGAGCTGCAGCACGTCCCGCAGCGTACCCGATTCGCCCGGGATATGCCGCAATAGCGCGTTCATGGCCCTTCTCGTCAATCCGAACTCGTTGGACTTGTGAAGCACGAGGAGCGGCATATCCAGATGGTTTTTCCTGATGGCGATATAGTGGAGGATCGGTTTCTCTACTCGCCCGTATGCCAGCATATAGGCGGAGAATTCTTCGTAATTCAGGTAGGTCAATTCACCAACACCTTCTGTCTGTTTATTATGCATGACATAGGGTTCGTGTTCAGACGGTCGTTTCCTACCGTACCCCCTCGCAAGAGACAGGGCTCATCCGGCCTCCGTTCTGCCAAGCATCATGCCGAATGTCCCGTCGGTATCGGCCGCTAATTCGCGGAATCCCCCTTGCTGCACGATCCGGCCGTTCTCCATCACGACGACTTGATCCGCGCCGCGGATCGTCGATAGCCGATGCGCGATGACGATGATCGTCATCTTGCCATGGAGATGTTCCAGCGCTTCCTGGATCAGCGCCTCGTTCTCGCCGTCCAGCGCGCTGGTCGCCTCGTCCAGAATCAGGATGGCGGGCTTCCGCAGAATCGCCCTGGCCAGCACGATCCGCTGGCGTTCGCCGCCGGATAAGCGGGCGCCCCGATCCCCGAGAACGGTATCGAGTCCGTCCGTCAGTCGGCGGACGAAGCGATCCGCCGCCGCGAAGCGCAGCGCTTCCCACATCTCCTCCTCGGAGGCGCCCGGAGCAGCAGCCGACAGATTGTCCCGGATGCTGGCGTGAAACAGGAACGGATCCTGCGATACATAGCCCACCGTCCTGCGCAGCGCCAGCGCATCCGCTTCGGTCAAGGGTTTGCCGTCGATCAGCACCTCCCCCTGCTCCGGAAAAGCAAGCCCGACGAGAACGTCGACCAACGTGCTCTTGCCCGCTCCCGATTGGCCGACGATGGCCGTCGTGCCGGCCGCGGGGATGAATAGGCGGATATCTTCGAGCGCGTAATCGGAGGCGTCCGCATCATAACGGTAATAGACGCCGTTGCATGCGATGCCCTGCCGAAGCGCCGCCGGTCCCGCTACGGCACGTTCCTCCTCTACGTCCATCGATTGGACGCTCGTCAGTTTCGACTGCAAGTCGCTCAGCGCCTTGAACGCGGGGAGCGATTGCGCCAGCTGCTCCGCGCCGGACTGCAGCGACTGGAATTTCGGCCATAGGCGCGAGAAGATGACCAGAATCAGGGCGAGCTTCTCTACCTGGACGTGCAGCAGGGCGAGCGCCGCATACGCGAACAACGCGATCAGCACCGCGGACGCCGCTTTATACGCGAAGCGGGACTTGGCCTGCACGGTCGAAAAGTCGACCATATTCCGTTCCATTCGGCCGCACAGCTCCTGGAACCAGCCGTAATGCTGCCGTTCCATGCCGCTGCTTTTGATTTCTTTCATCCCGCCTAGATGGTCGGTCAGCCCGGCCAAGTACAGCTGCATGAGCGAAGTCGTCTCTTCCCCGATTCGCCGGGACTTGCGCGTGTATCGGCGTGCGAACAGCGCCAGCAGCAGGCCGCCGCAGAGTACGCCAACCGTCAATTCGACCGACAGCCATAGCGCCAGACCGAGCTGAACGAGCGTGAACAGCAGCGTCATGGCCTGTTGGAGGAACAAATAGACCCCATAGCTGACCCGGGACAGCTCGCTCGTCAGGTAATGGATAAAATCGGATCGTCGCTGCTTCAGAAAAAACGACCAATCCGCCTGCAGCAGCGCGCGGTACAGGTCTTGGCGGAGCTGGCGGATAAATCCCTGCTCGATCTGCTCGCTCAAGATGGCGAGCCGGCGCTGCAGCCAGGCCTGGCCGATCAGGATCGCCGCGAAAATCGCGAGCGCCGCGGGCAGTCCCATCCCATCCGGCAGCTGGCGAAGCGGAGCCAGGAGGTGAAGCGGCAGCGACAACCCGTCAGAAGCGGAGGACACGGTCAAGCCCGCCAGCGCGAGCAGCGGAAGGAGCAGGAAGACCCCCGCTCCTTCAAGCAGGCTGACCGCCAGCATGCCGGACATGCTCAGATACAATTTCAGTCCCGCGAATCGCCGCAGCTTGCGGACATAAACGAATAGCTCCTTCAAATCGGGCTTCCTCCTCAGCTGCCGGATACCGCGGCATGGATACGGTCAACGAGCTCGTAAGCCGTGAAGGTAGGTCCCGCAGGCCTCCTTAAGCGATAGACCGGAATATGACTGGCCAGCCGCGCAATGGCGCCGAAATGCCACGTATCTCCCCCGAGCTGCGGGATGAGGAACTGCCGGAACGTATGCATCCGCAAAATCGGCAGCGGCTCAAGCCCCGTATACGGCGCCAGCTCGATCTCCCCCTCCTCGGACTTGGCGAGCTCGAAGACGCCGGCCAGCGGCACCGGGTCCGCGCAAAATCCCGAGCGGACCGGCACGGCGTATTTGGTCTCGTAGAGAGGGTCGAAGCTCCGCCGGTCTAATCCGAAGCTGTCGAGGCTTTGCTGCCACAGCTTCTGCTGCGGATAGGCGGGCTGCACGATTGGCCGGCCATCAGGACCGGCCTGCGACACCGCAATGACGTCGTCGCTCAGCAGCAGGTGGCCCCGCTCGACGAACGCCTTCGCCAACGTCGATTTGCCCGCGCCGGAATCCCCGACGATCGCATAAGCCCGGCCGTCGATGAGAACGGCGCTGCCGTGAAGCGGAAGCGTCTTGCGCTGGATCAGGATGGTGCCCATACAGGTGCCGAGGACGTAGAGACGACGCGCCGTCTCCCCCGACCCGGGCAGCGGCGAGACGCGGATCTCCCGCCCTCCGCTCACGCTGAAGATCGCGATGTCCGGCACATAGAACAATAACCGGTCCGGAAGAAACGCGTAATAGTCCCCCGGCACTTCATGCTCCCGCCACACTTGTTCCAGATCCTCCAGACGGATGTCGATATCCGCCCAATCCGGCTCCTGCGGCTTGCCCGGTAGAAGCTCCGGCAGCTCGATTTCGCTTGCGATGCGCAGGCCGAAGGACTCGTACACCTTCCTCTGCTGAACGATTAATTCCATGATGCTCCCCCTTTATGATCGTTGAACAACCCGCCGCCTCGTTTCTTACGGGAAACAGACCCTTATACACGTCGCGTGGATAAGGGTCTGTTTCTCGTACTAAATGAGCGTGATTAGGAAGCCTGTGGCTTGCCGTTGTTCGCACCCTTGCCGTTTTTGTCCGGGTACAAGCCGTTCGGTCCGCCCATTGTCGCGGAGACGTCCAGCACATCCAATGTCGGTTGCTGCCATTCTTTTCTCATATTTTTCACCTCCTTTCAAGCCTTCGGTCCGGATAGCCGGCGAAGGAAACGATAGACGATCAGGCTTTGCATGACGATCCGCGCGTCGGGATCGAACGCCGCCTCCGCCCGGGGCGCAGGGCCGAGCTTCTGAAGCGACCGCCGAATCTGGTCCGTGTTCAAATACCCGGCCGCGGCGGGATCTGCGCACAGCTGCCGCACCTCATCGGTCAGAGCCGGCCAGGAGAAGCGCATGCGGTGGATCCAATCCGCTCCCTGTACGCCGCGGACCCTCTGGTTGAGCCGAATCTCGTCCGGAAGCATGCCTGCGGCAGCCCGTCGGACGAGCGCCCGGTCCATGCCGTCCTTGACGAATTGCTCCATCGGCAGGGAAAGACAGAATCGGATCACGCGCGGATCTGCCGTCGGATCGCGCTCGGCCACGCCGTATTGGAGCGACAGCTTCGTCGCCGATGTCCCCTGATGATTGGCCGCGGCCAAGTTTTCGAACTGATACGCCCTGGAGGCAAGCTCGCTCCACTCGGACAATCCGACATCATGGTCTTGAAGCTTCTCCAGCACGTTCGTTCGCCTCGCGAGCTCCGGGTGAATGAGCGAAGGCCGTTCTTCTTCGGACCGCCGTCCGGCAGCCTGTCTGCCCTGGCGCCATGCCAGCCCTGCAATATAAGGAAGCAATTTCTTGCGCCCGACCCCGTTATAGCGGCCGTAAGCCTTCAGTTCGGCATGGAGCCGTCTCCATTGCAGCCTCCGCAATAGACGGGCGTAGTAGTCCGGCGCCGGCCCCCACGAGATCGTGAAATTGCCGGCCGCCCCGTTCAGCAGGACGCCGATCCCCTGCCGGCTCGCTTCCTCGAGCATGCCTTTAATCCAAATCGAATTCTCGAAAAATTTGTAAGGGGCTTCCATAAGCCCGATCAAATCGTCGACCTCGTCGAGCGGACTGCGCCCGGCAAAATCCAAACGGCGGTTCGTGAGATTTCCGATATGCCGGACCGCCGCCTGAATGAATGGCGTTTCGTCGGCCGCCATGCTCTTAAGCGTCCAGTCGACGAAGTCGGCTGGCGGTACGCTGCTGAAGGTATGCAGCGTTCTCCCTTGACCGCGCAGCGATTCGGCCGCGAAGCTCGCGACCGCGCCCGAATCCAGGCCGCCGCTCAGGCTCGCGCCGACCTCTCCGATGGTGCGCAGCCTGGCTTGGACCGCTTCGCGGAACACATGGCGGAAGGCCTCGACGTAATCGCCGTCCGACTTCAGCTTGAGCGGCTGCTGCGGAATGGCGATCGCATCATGCTGTCGCAGCGTCAAGCGTCCTCCGGTCAGCGAGAAGGAATGGCCGGGCGGAATCTGCCTGATTCCCCGATAGGCCGTGGCATGCACGTCGACCGTATCCAGTATGACCGGAATGGCCAGAAATTCCGCCAGCCACGACTCTTCCACCTCGGACTGGATGCCGGGCAGCGCCAGCAGCGGACCGACGACGGTGCAGAAAGCGAACCGCTGCTCGTCCGCGCTGTAATAGAGCGTCCGGTTGCCCTGCAAATCTCTCGCCCCGAACAGCCGGCCGCGCTTCGCGTCCCAGATCGCGAACGCATAATCGCCGATCAAATACCTTGCCGCCTCGACGTCCCAAGCTTCGTAGGCGCAGAGAATCAATTCGCTGTCCGTCATTCCTGCGCGCAGTCCGCGCGCGATCCGCAGCCGGTCGAACAGCTCCTCCCGATTATCCAGAATGGCGTCGGCCGTAATGGCAAGCCCCGTCCGCTCGCAGGAATATGGGAGCCGCTCGCCGCGCGATTCGGGCGTGATCCACTGCGCATGGCAGCCGAAGGCTGCATGCTCTGCCCGCCAAATTCGTCGATCGTCGGCCGGATAACGCTCCAACGCCTGCATCATTCGTTCGAGCTGGCGGTCATCCGGCGACAAGCCCGAATGCTGGACAATCCCTGCGATGGCACTCATGTGAATATCTCCAATTGGTATCGTTATTTTAGATACATTATGTATCGTGAATGGCAAAAAAAAACGCCTTACTCTTTAACGATTCGCGCCCTCCTTTAGTTTTGAGTCCGTCCTGTCGCAAATGGGCAAAAAAAAATTTTTGGGCGCCATGATATCCGAACAAAAGAAGGCCGCCGATCTTGTCGGCAGCCTCAGGCCTGGTGGACAACTTACTTTGGGCTCCCCTTCATCACCCTTTGATGGCGCCGGCAATCATACTGCTTTGCACCTGCTTGCTGAGCAGCAAATAAATGACGATCGTCGGGATCGTCGTTATCATCAGTCCCGCGCCGATAATGCCCCATTGCGTGATATAGGTTCCGACCATAGACATCATTCCGACTGTCAGCGTCTGGATGGCCGCGTCGTTAATGAACGTCACCGCGAACATTAATTCATTCCAAGACGACAGGAACGTAAAGATCGACACCGTGGCGACCGCGGGACGAACGAGCGGGAAGACGATGAACAGGAACGTTCGATAAATCCCGCACCCGTCGATGACCGCGGACTCTTCCATCTCGCGGGGAATGCCCTTGAAGAAGCTGGCGAGAATGAATACCGCCATCGGGATCGCGAACGCGACATAGGGGATAATCAAAGCCCAGTAGGTATTCAGCAGCTTCAAGTTCTTCAGGACCATGAAGAGCGGCAGCAAAGCCGCGTGAATCGGCACCATCATCCCGAGCAGAATGAGCATCATCGTCGCATGGTTCAGCTTCCAATTCATCCGCGTAATGGCATAGCCCGTCATCGAGGACAGCACCACGACAAGAAGAATGGTGACCGCGGTAACCAACACGCTATTGAGAAAATAGGTGAGCACCTGACCTTCCGTAAATGCCTGGACATAATTGCTCCAGAGGAACTTCTTGGGCAGTCCCAGTACATCGCCGCTAAAAATCTCGCCGTTATCTTTCAACGAGAAAAACGCCAGCCAAACGAGCGGATACAATTGTGTGATCGCGATCAAGATCAAAAACGCATGCATGATCATCCTGCCCGCGAGCCTCGGCTTTCTCTGATAGGCAGCTTCTGCTGCGCTCACTGTGCGCACCCCCTCTATTCCGTTTTGAAAAATCGATTAATCAGGACCGTAAACACGAGGCATTCCACAATAATAAAGACGGATATTGCGCTTCCGTATCCGTATCGGTACGTGTCGAAAATGGTCGTGTACATGAGCGTGCTCGGCACCTCGGTGGAGAAGAACGGCCCTCCGCCCGTCAAGACGTACACCAGATCGAATACCTTGAACGCACCGATGATCGAGAAGACGAGACAGACTTTCAGAATCGGCCTCATCAAGGGAATCGTGATGGAGATCGCCGTCCGCACGCGGGAAGCCCCGTCAATCTTGGCCGCTTCGAAGATATCCTGCGAGATCGACTTCGCCCCGGCGTACATCAGCAGCATATGATAACCGATATACTGCCACAAGGTCGGAATAAACGAGAAGATAAGTGCCGTCTTCTTCTGCCCCAGCCAATCTTGCGCCCAACCGGACAGTCCGATTTCCTTCAGCAGGGTGTTCAGAAGACCATAGTCCGCGTTGTAGATTTTCGACCACAGCTGCGCGATGACAACGGTAGAGATCAGCACCGGGATGAAATAGACGGTACGGTAGAACCCCTCTCCCTTGACCGCGGATGCCAGAATAAGGGCCAGCAGCAGCGAGATCGGCAATTGTATGAACACGGACGCGGCCGCGAACAGTAGCGAGTTTTTCATGGCATGCAAGGCCCGCGTATCGGTGAACATCTCCACATAATTTTGCAGGCCGATAAACGTGCCTTTCCCTACGCCATTCCAATCGAGCAGACTATAATAGCTGGAGACCACGATCGGAACCAGAACGATGCCGCAAAAAATGAGGAGCGTCGGCAGAACGAATAGGCAAATCGCCGTTTTATTCGAAAATACGGTATTCATCAGGGTTCTCCTATTAAAGATGCGATTAGGGGAAGAATCCCTAACCGCATCGGATTTCGGGCGAGGTTCGGATCACAGATCACAGATCACAGATCACAGATCCAGCTCCGTCGGTTTCAGCTGTGCCATCTGTTCGGAGAATTGCTCCGGCGTAATCTCCCCCGACAGCAGCTGCGCAATCAAATTTTTGTGCGCATCCGCCGATTCAGCCGGGAGGATATTATCCCACCACGTAATGAACGAGTTCCCCGATTTCATGATTTCGGCTGCGGCTTGGTCAAGCTCGGACAGGTTGGACGTGTCGAGTCCGTCCGTATTCCAGCAAGGCAGTCCCGCGCCGGCCTGGAACCCTTTCGTGCCGAGCTCCATGCTCAGATACGTGAGGAATTCGACGGCTTCCTTCGGGTGTTTGGTGGAATTGCTGACGTAGAAGCCGTCCTGGCCTCCGCCGAAAATCTCGGTGTTCTTGCCCTTGCCGTCTTCAAAGATCGGGAAAGGAACGACCTTCACCTTGCCCTTGACCGCGGACGAATCGTCCTCGATGCCGCCATTGACCCAATTCGCCTGGACCATCATGGCTCCGTTGCCCGCATTGAAGGCGCCGAGCATCTCGTCGTAGCTCATGCTGAACATGCTGCTGTTGAAGGCGCCGGCTTTCGCCAGCTCCTGCATTTTGGCGGCCGCCGCGACGAAGTCGGGCGTGTTCCACTGGGAAGGGTCCTTGAACGCTGCCATAACCGCGTCGTTGCCCGCCTGGCGCATCGCCATGAGATCGTACCAGTACATGCCCGGCCAGCGGTCCTTCTCGCCGATGAGCGCAGGTGTAATGCCCGCTTCCTTCAATTTCGATACCGCGTCGAGCAGCTCCGTATAGGTGGTCGGGATCTTGGCGCCGGCTTTCTCGAACAGCTCCGTATTGACGTAAAGGCTTGCGATATGCGTATAGACCGGCAGCGTATAGATTTTTCCGTTGGTCGTGATGCCTTCCAGCATCCCCGGCGCCATCTTCGCCTTGATGTCGTCCGTGACATGGCTCGTAATGTCGAGCACGTTGCCGGACTTGATATAAGGCTGCATAAAGCTGCCGCCGCCCATGCCGTAAAAGACGTCGGGCGCCTCGTTCGCCGCGAGCGCAGTCTTGATCTTGGTCTTGTACTGCTCGCCGGTGGTACCGGTCCGTTCGACTTGAATGTCAGGATGCTCGCTGTTCCATTTTTCAATGATTTCCGGCAATAGTTTGGCGGATGGGTCCGTATTGCCGACGGACTGATCCCAGAGCGTCAATTTGATCTTGCCGCTCCCGCCCGATTGCGTATCGCCCGAATTTTGGGACGCGCATGCGGCCATGCTGCCTGCGACGCCGACAGCCAGCACAACCCCCATCGACCTTTTTAGCAACGCTTTCATCTTTTGAAAAACCTCCCCGGCAATTTCGTTGTTTCTTCTCACATTTTAAGAGGCGCGCCTGGATTACTCCATTCACAATCCCTGCATCCGCTTTCAAAATTCCAACATCCAGTATGCAAAAGAAAAGCCTAACCCCCTACGGGAGGCTAGGCTTGGTTAGGCACGCCTACTGAAATAAATCCGGCAAAATGTCATAAATATACTGGTTCACCCAATTCCAAGCATGGGTGCCGCCATCGCCTACGATGAAATAGAAATTCCCTTTCGTCGTATCCGATGAATAAATGAATGTGTCCGTCAATTGCTTCATGGCATCGATCTGCGGCTTCAGGTTGGGATACGCGATATCCAGATTGCCCGTGGCCGCGAACACGTAATAATCCTTCGGCGTATAACCGGAATCTTTCGCAACCTTCGCCAGGTATTCCGCCGTTTCTTTTGGCTTGCTGCCGCCGGCGGCCTGACCTAATACCCAGCTGTCGCCGCTGAGCGGCATGTAATATTTGAAATAGTCCAGACCATGAATAAAGGTGTACCAGGTCGTGACGGACCCCATGGAGAAGCCGCCGAATGCCCGATGCGCCCGGGAGGCTTTCAGGTCGTCCACGCTCGCGGATTGGGCATACGTAGCGTACTTGGTTTCCACCAAAGGCACAATGGTTGAAATCAACTCCTCATGGAACAAGGCGGTGTCGTTCTTGCCGCCGTAGAAGGTAGGCGTCACGACGATCATCGGCTCCATATCGCCGTTTGCGATCATGTTATCCAAGATTCGCTTCAGTTCCTTGCTCTGGCCAGGTCCGCCGAAGATGAGATTCTCGTTCTCCCCGCCGCCGTGCATGAGATAGAGGACATTGTATTTCGTCGTCTTGTCGGAAGCGTCATAACCGTGCGGAAGATAAACGTTCAGCTTCTTGTCGTCTGTCCCGCTCGTTAAATTAGGCGCTTTGTACGCCACGGTTTCGATGGTCCCCGGCTTCTTGCTCTCCAGCCGGTATTCGTCGGGAACCGCCTTGAAATATTTCTCGTTCGCCGCTTCTTCCGTCATTTCCAAGCTGCTGATCGCCTCCTTGATCGCCGCATAGTGTGCATCCAGTCGCGCTTGGGTCGCTTGATCGTCCTGAATGACGTTTTCGGCAATGACGCTCATAATGGCATTCTTTACGCTGGCTGAATTTTTGTACAGCGTGAAATCAAGCTTCAGCGCCTGTTGGATAAGATTCAAGAGATCGTACGGATTGCGTCCGCTCACCGCCCCTTTCGTCTTGCCGGTCAGGAGGACCGCGCCGAATGTCCGCGTATCATTCCATGCGCCGCCCGTCGAATCGAACACATTGATCGTGCCGATGCGTTCCGTTTCTTTGGCGTCATTCACCTGCAATTCGATGCCAAGCGCTTTCCCATTGTCCGGCTTCGCCCCGAGCGCGATTCTGGCTTCAACGACATATCCGCCTTCCGACTTTCTCGCGGCGGTATAAATCCGGTCGACCTTTCCGTTATCCACGGACAGTGCATTGTCAACATTCACGCGAATATGCAGGTCATCCACGCCATATTCCTGTGTCTTGTCGTTGTTCTCGTCCAGGAAGATTTCCACGGAATCCTGCATGTAGGGCGTGCCGGATTTGACGGATAATTGCGGATCTTTGACTTCGGCAAGAATGTACAGCGCATGATCATCCCACAACGTTTTGAAGACGGCAGAAGCCTCCGTTTGGTTGGTTCGGTGTTTGGGCGTGACCACCTGCGCGCTCTTCCAGGCTTTGTCCACGGTGCCGTCAATCACGGGCGACCCGAAATAAGCCACCATTCTCCCTTGGGCATCCAGTCCATACTTGTCTACCGATACTCTTGCCGGGCCGGGGGCCGGTTTCTTGGGCGTCTCGTTCGCGGAGCTCGTTTGGTTCTGGGCAAGCTCGCTTTGAGCTGAGGCCGCAGCGGCATCCACCCCCGCACCGGGCGCGCTCGACAACGCAAGGGAGACCGCGACGGCCATCACCACGGGCTTCAGAAGCAACTTCTTCGTTCGCTTGTTCAACAACATTTCCTCCTCTTCTTATTGTAGCGCTTTCATTTTCAACCTCCGCAGGTGAATCGTTGCTGTACCTCCTATTTTAGGGAGGCGGCCAGACGTACTCCATTCAAAAAACAAGCATCCGCTTTCATTATTCGAGCATCCCGCCGCTTTAGGATTTCAGGCTTCGGTATTCGTTGACCGACCTGCCGATATTTTTCTTGAACACGATGCTGAAATAGTGTGGATCGGCGATGCCTACCTGCTCCCCCACCTCATAGCCTCTTAGGTCCGTTCGTTTAAGCAGCGTCTCCGCTTTTTTCATGCGGATATTCGTCAGATACTCCACGAAGGTTTGGCCCGTTTCCTTCTTCATCAGCCTGCCCAGATGCCCAGGACTAATGAAAAACGCCGCGGCCGTGCTCGTAAGTCCCAGATCCGGATCGCTCATGTTCTGCTCGAGATACGATTTCACGCGGGTAATCAGGCTGCCTTCCGGGGCTTCTTTTTTGGCGCGAATGGTCGTGGACAGTTGAACGACGTAATGGGTTACGATGGACTGTAACTCCGGCAGATTATCCGCGCTTAGCATGGACATCAGCGTCTCCTGATGAAACGCGCGCTCATGCTCGATCTGCTGTTCGATGGCGGCATGCTGACATTCCGTGAAGACATCCATCGCCGCCAAGCGAAATTGAGATACGCTGGAGAACGACGCTCCGAAAATCGCCTGTACAATCTCAACCGCTCGTTCGGACGAACCGACGCTGACATGGAACTGCAGCTGCTTGAGCAGGTCCGGGTCGGAACGATACAGCACGCCATCGTGATCGACGACATCTTCGTAGCAGACGACCCGGTTATGGCCGACGAAGGCTTTATATTGAAGCGCGCGGGAAGCTTCCTGATAACCAAGGCTCAACTCCTGCAGATCCCGATATTTTCGTCCGATTCCGATGTTCGCGGCGCATCGATTAGACGTGATGAGGTCGGCTAGAAGCCGCTGGCACTCGCTTACGAACGCGACGTCCCGGTCCATGGCGATGGCGACGATGCGGTTGCGGGCATCCGATAAGACGATGACGCCCGAATCGTGCTCGAAGGAGGCTTCCGCCTTGTGCTTGGCTTCCATCCGCAGCAGAAGCAGCTGCTCCTCGGATTGCTGCTCCGATACCGGCACAATCTCGATTACGGCAACCTGAAGCGAGACGGCCGGATGTACCGGAATGTTGAAATGGTCCGCCTTTTCCCGAATTTCTTCGGAAGCAAGCATGCCGGTTAACCATTGGTTCAGGAACCTCTCCCTCAGATACGGCAAATTCCGCTCCAAGTCTTCCTTCAGCCGTTCCAACTCTCGAACGCGAATACGCTCTTCTTCTATTTTAAGTTTTAGCTTATGCGTGACTTGGAGCAGCTCCGCAGCGCGGATCGGCTTCAAAATAAAATCCGATATCCCAAGCTGGACGCTCTTGCGCGCATACTCGAACTCGTCATGTCCGGTTACGATCACGATTTTGGTAGCCGGATACTGCTCCAGCACCATGCCGCTGAGCTCGATCCCGTTCATGACGGGCATGTAAATGTCGGTGAAGATGATATCCGGCCTCCACTGCTCCGCCAGCGCAAGCGCTTCATGTCCGTTGGAGGCTTCCGCTACGATCGACATTCCCAGCTGCTCCCAATCGATGCGCATGCGGAGCAAATTCCGAATGAGGTATTCGTCATCCACGATGAGAACCTTTAGATTGTCCATTATGCCTCATCTCCATCTCCTATAGGTATGAATAAGGTGATCGCCGTTCCTTTGCCCGGTTCGCTGTCGATTTTGAAGTGGCTTCGATCATCGTAAAAAATGCGCAATCGCTCCAAGGTTCCCCACAAGCCAAAGCTCTGGATTTGCCCGTCTCTCTCCGAGCCGATGATTCGCGCGACTTCCTCTTCCGACATGCCCATGCCATCATCGGCCACGGAGATCGTCAGCATCCCGCCCGAGCGGCGTGCGCGGATCCGAATGGTGCCCTTCGTTCCATAGGACCTTATGCCGTGATAAAGCGAATTTTCGACAAGCGGCTGTAAGACCAGCTTCGGAATACGGATGGCGCAACAGCTTTCGTCCACATCGTAGACCGCTTCGAAAATATCCCGATATCGCGCTTTTTGGATTTTCAAATAGTTTCGCACCATCTCGATCTCTTCGCCAACCGTGATGATGTCCCGCCCTTTGCTGACGCTCGCGCGATAATAGCCGCCAAGCGCCTCCAGCATGTCGCATACCTGATCGTTCAATCCGGAGAGCGCCAGCGACGTAATCGAGTCGAGCGTGTTATAGAGAAAATGCGGCTTGATTTGGGCCTGCAGCGTATTGAGCTCCGCCTTGCGAATCGTGTGCTGTTCTTCGATAATCCGCTTCAGCAGCTGATCGATTTGTTCAATCATGTTGTTGTAGCCGTTGAAAAGCTGTTGGAATTCGTAGCTGCTGCGCGTGGCGGGAACCTTCTGGAAACGGCCGCTTTTGGATTTGGTCATCGCCCTCAGCAGCCGGTGTATGGGTTGAATAATACTGCGCGAAATCATGAAGGAGGTCACGAAGAAGACGGCTCCGTTGATGATGAGCAGCGCAAGCGCCAGGAGCACGAGCGATTTATTGACCGTGCGGACGACATTGTGGGGCGTAATGCTCAAGAACGTCCACTTATTACTCCCTCCCGTCAGAAAAGATGCCGTATAGGATTGGGACCCGGATTCCAGGGGAAGGAAGCCTGCGTTTGTCTGCTGCAAGGCTGGCTTGATCTCCAGATCGTCCGACGCCAGCAGCTGTTCGAATAACGCGAAAGGCACTTCATCCGTCGCATGGGCGGCGATGATCTGATTTCGCTCGTCCAAAATCGCGAAGGGCAGCGCGCTTGGATTCGGCAGATTGGCATACGCCTTGACGAAAGCTTCGCCCTTGATGTTGATGACCAGTACGCCGAGCGTCGACGTGTCGTCAATGTCTCGAATCAATCGGATGAAGGAAACGAAGTTTTGCTCGGCGCTTTCCGTGAACGCCCCGCTTCCGTTTAATTTCAAGATGTATTTCCCTTGCTCGGACACCACTTGCGAATACCACTGCGCATCCTGAACATTCGCTCTCGTGAATGTCGGCGATTGCTGGGTGCCGATGGAGAAGAGATTGCCCGAATTGTCAAATATATAGACGGAATCAATCATCGGAACCGCTTGCATGAGATTGTATAAATACAGGCTGACCTTGGACTGCGTTGGCAGATTGGCGTACACATTCCCCTGCCGCAGCAGGTTTTGCAAATTTTCATCCGAGAAGATCATCTTGGAGTAGTTATTCACGTTCTCCACCATGAAATCGACGTTGGTTTGGATAGAAGTAAGCGTTTGCAAAGATGCTTCGTTCATGTTGTTCTGCGCCGAATGGGTGGAGATTTGATTGAACACGACATAGCTGAAGGCGACCGAAAGCAAGATGACGAGGAAATATAAGAAAGGGATTTTGAGCGCCAATTTAACTGGCTTGCCGCGAATGGAAGCGCTCATGTTTTGGATCGTTCGCAGCAACGCATGCACCTCCGTTTGTGTCATGATGTTCTCATTTTGTTGTAACTCCCGCACGGGCTGCAACGTCCGTGTTTTTACTTGACCCCGCCAATCTTTACCGATTGCATGATGAATCTTACCCGCAGACGCGATCGACGGACGAACACATCTCCGCAACGGCTTCCCGCCGGGAAGCAGATTCCATTTTTTTCTTCCAAGCCTCTTGATAAGGTGACGAACCTGTGGTAAATTTATGCCATATTAAAGGCAATGTTACCAAAAAGGTACAACCTCGATTTATTCGTGGGTTGTGCCTTTTTTATTTTCCCATCGAAAAGGAGAGAGACGAAATGAACTTGCATGCCGTCTACCATCGCGCGAAAGGAAACTGGTCGTACGCCTACGACGCGACCACGCTGCACATTCGAATCCGTACCGAGCGAGACGATGTCGACCGGGTCGATCTCATCTGTGGCGACAAGTACGATTGGGTCAACACGAAGCTGATCGTGCCGATGAAGCGTATGCTTTCCGACCGGCTATTCGACTATTGGGAAGCCGCCGTTGAACCTCCTCACCGCCGGCTCGTCTATTACTTCGGGCTTCACGACAAGAAGGGAAGCGCTTACCTGCTGGAGAAGGGATTTTTGGAGACCGAGCCCGAGAATGCGTACCACGGCGTATTCGACTTCCCTTATATGAACCCGATCGAAATTTTCACGCCGCCGGCATGGGTGAAGGACGCGGTCTTCTATCAACTCTTCCCGGAACGTTTCGCTAACGGCGACCCTTCCAACGATCCGGAGGGCGTCGAGCCATGGGGCGGCGCGCCTACGCCCAAAAATTTCTTCGGCGGCGATCTGCAAGGGGTCATCGACCATCTCGATCACCTGACGGAGCTGGGCGTCAATGCGATCTATTTCAACCCGCTCTTCGAAGCGACGACGAATCACAAATACGACACGGCCGACTACATGAAGGTCGACCCGCACTTCGGGACGAACGAAACGCTTAAGACATTGGTGGAAGCCTGCCATGAGCGCGGAATCCGCGTGATGCTCGACGCCGTCTTCAACCATTGCGGCAAGACCTTCCCGCCCTTCGTCGATGTGCTCGAGAACGGCCAAGATTCCAAGTACGCGGACTGGTTCCATGTTCGCGACTGGCCGCTTCGCCTCGAAGGCTATGTGCCAACCTACGAAACATTCGGTTTCGAGCCGATCATGCCGAAGCTGAATACGGAGAATGCGGAAGTGAAGGCGTATCTGCTCGGGGTTGCCCGGTATTGGATCGAGGAAATCGGCATCGACGGCTGGCGTCTCGACGTGGCGAACGAGGTCGACCACCATTTCTGGCGCGAATTCCGCCAGACGGTGAAGGCGATCAACCCAGAGGCCTACATATTGGGCGAAATTATGCATGACGCCATGCCTTGGCTGCAGGGCGATCAATTCGATGCGGTAATGAACTACCCGTTCACGAATGCCGTGCTTGAATTTTTCGGCCAGAGCAAAACGGATGCGTTCCGGTTCGCCAATTCGATCAGCGCCCAGCTGGCCAGCTACCAGCGTCAAGTCAACGAGGTCTCGTTCAACCTGCTTGGCAGCCACGATACGCCCCGCCTGCTGACGGTGTGCCAGGGCAGCGCCGAGCGCGCGAAACAAGCGACGCTGTTCCAGTTGACGTTCCCGGGCGTGCCGTGCATCTACTACGGCGACGAAGTCGGTCTCGACGGCGAGAACGACCCCCACTGCCGCAAATGCATGGAATGGGACCGCTCGAAGCGCGACGAAGAGCTGTTCGACTTCTTCAAGCAGGCGATCCGCCTTCGCAAGTCGCATGACGCGCTGCGCACCGGCGAGATCCGTTTCCTGCAGGCCTTGCCGGGCGATGACCGCTTGATCTACGAGCGTTGGAACAACGACGAGCGCTTCCTCATTTTGATGAATACGCGAAGCAAACCGTCCGAGCTGTCTGCCGAGGTAACGCCGGGTCGGTGGACCGATGCTTTCTCCGGTCAAGTGCTCGAGACGTCCGGCAGTTTACTTAGCTTGAAGCTGCCGGCGCATGGATTTGCGGTGCTGCATCGGGTTACGAAATAGGGTAATCGACGAACGTATAAAGAAGCATCCCTCTAGCATCATCGCGGGGGATGCTTCTTTGGCATGGTTCGAGTTTGACGCTAGCTGCAATATTAAAAGGGCTGTACCTGTCATTCCGACCGGTACAGCCCGCGCGTTAAGCCGCTATATCGCTTACCAAATTCTTCATCCATTTCCGCGAACTGATCCGGACCCAACCGAACATGAACCGGACGAGCTCCTCCATGGAGAGCACCAAATAAACGAGGAACACCGGCTGCTTCCATACGAAAGACAACAGCAGCCCGGATGGGACGCCGATTAGCCACGTAGCCGTCGATTCCATGGCGAAGACATATTTACTGTCCCCGCCGCTGTTCAGAATGCCGCCGGCCATAATCATGTTCGACACCTTGACCCACAGGAAGCCCGCGAATACAAGCACGATGTACACGGCCAGCCGGTTTGCTTCGCCGGAAATATTAAACGCCGATACATAGAGCGGCGATAATGCGGCAAGGGCAGCGCCCAGCACCACCGAGATGATGATGCCTAGCCGGACGAAACGGCGCGCATGGGCAAGTGCGATGTCGTACTCCCCGGCGCCCAGCCGATTGCCGACCATGACGGCAGCGGCGCTGGCCAAGCCGGAGAGCAGTCCGATGCTGATGCCCTGGAGCGGGAAGGTCACGGTCATCGCGGTCATCTCGACCGTGCCCATCCGACTGTAGATCACGGCATACGAGGTCTCCCCTAACACCCAGACCAATTCGGTGAGCAGGATCGGATAGGTGGTTCCGATAAACTTCTTGAGCAGCGGGCCCGGAATGCGGAGCAGATTCATCACCCCGACTGCGCCAGGCAGGCGGTACCAATAGACAGCCCCGATGATCAGGACGCACTCCAGCACCTTCGAGATGACCGTCGCCACCGCGGAGCCTTTCAAGCCAAGCTCGGGCGCCCCGAAGTTGCCGAATATCAGCAAATAGTTCAGCACGACATTGGCAATGACGCTGACGAGACTGACGATCGTCGGCCAATTGGCGTGACCGGTGCTGCGAAGAATCGCGGAATACATCATCGTGAGCATCGTCGGCACGTAGCTGATCGCCACGACCTGGAGGAAGATGTAGCCGTATTCCGTTACATTCGTATCGGTCGTGAACAGCCCGAGAAAAAACTGCGGCTGCACGTAGACGGCGATGGAAAACACCAAGGATAACGCCGTCCCGCCGATCAGGCCAATGCCAAGCACCTGCGTAACGCTGCTGGTGTCTTTATTGCCCCAGAATTGCGCCGAATAAATGGAAACCCCGGTCGAAAGACCGGCCAATACAACGGAGATGACGCCAAAAATTTTCGTCGCCATGCCGACGGAGGCAATCGCCGTATCGCCGAGCTGACCGACCATCAGCTGATCCGTAAAGTAAAGCAGCGACATGAGCAGACTTTGCAGCGTGACCGGAATCGCTATTTTATAGATGCTTTTGTAAAATCCATCTTTTTCTTGTTCGGCCATCAATTAACCCGCCCCTTTTGATTTGTTGAGGTCTGTCGCGAATCGGCCGTACCCTTCGACGATCCAGTCCGCGAGCGATAAATCCTGGTTGCCGGAATGGGGATTGCGGAAGCCGGCGCAGGCCATGCCGGCCGCCTTGGCCGCCTTGACCCCGTTGCTCGAATCTTCGACAACGAGGCATGCATTCGCCTCGACGCCAAGCCGATCGGCCGCCAGCAGGAAAATGTCCGGCGCCGGCTTGCCCTGCCGTACTTCCTCGCCGCTCGCGATCGCATCGAACTTCTCGATTAGGCCGATTCGGGTCAGCATCCGTTCGATCAGCGCCATTGGGGAGGAGGAGGCAACCGCGACCGGAATGCCCCGCTTCTTCAGTCGATGGAGGAACGCCGCCGCTTGCGGCATCGGCGCCAGCTCGCGGTGACGCTCGATCGCCTTCAGCACGTTCGTTTGATGAAAGGCGGTGAGCTCCGCAACCGAAGGCGCCAGCCCATAACGCGATTTCACCCGTCTCCACATCTCTTCCGGCGTGATGCCCACGAATTGATGCTGCTCCTCCTCCGCCATATGGATCCCGTAATGGCGAAAGGAAGCCTGCTCAATTTCGAAATAGATCGGCTCGCTGTCCACCAGCACCCCATCCATATCGAAGATAACCGCCCGGATGGCCGACGTCGGGCCGATCTCTATCCCGTTAGCCGCCACGTCCGCCCCCATTACACCGCCCGCTTGAAGCGCATAAGGGTATAGGTGGCCCGGGGCTCGACTTCGACGACCTTGAATTTCTTCGCCAAGTCGATCGTCCGGTAGCCTTCGCCGTCGACCAGCGTGACATTGTCCGCTCCGCCGATAATGATGGGCAGCTGCATGAGAATGATCTCGTCGACGAGGTCCTGATCGAAGATGTGCCAGTTCAGATAGCCGCCGCCTTCCACCATGAGATGCTCCATCCCGTATTGATCTTCCAGCTGGCGATACAGCCCGACGAAATCCACCTTCTCGTAACCGCTGATCAAGCAGTCCTTGCCCCTGCTGCGAATCAACGCCATCTTCTCCGGATCTTGGCCATGGACCGTCGTGACGATGATCGTCTTCTCCTCATCGGTCAGCACGTTGCTGTCGAGCGAGATGTCCATCGTGGCGGTCGGGATGATCCGAATCGGATTTTTATTCGTCTCATAGCGGTTGGTCAGGAACGGATTATCCGTTTGAATCGTGTTCTTGCCGACCATAATGCCTTGCACGTTGCCCCGGAATTTATGGATAAATTCCATGTCCTCGCTCGAAAAAAGGGTGAACAGCTCTTTGCTGGAGCTGCCCGCGCCGAGCGTCAGTTTGCCGTCGATCGAAATTTGGCTGAATACCGTCGTTTTCATCGCGTTTCCTCCTCCTATATCCGGTTCGCGGCGGCAAGCTTCTCTTCGAGCTTGCTTTCCATTCGCGCGCAAATTTGATCGATTGTGTAATCCGGCAACAAATGCAGGCCGAGCTCCATCGCGATCCAGACATAAATCATATGCGGATGGATCGGCATCGGGCGGCACTCCTCCAGCAGGGCGATCAGCCGCCGTTTGGACGGGGAACTCGATTCGGCCAGCATCTTAAGGACCGACTGATTGGTCGGGATCCGCTGCACCTTGTTCGCCCATAGAAGCTGGCATTCCTCGCTTAGCATGAAGCGCGTGAACGAGAGGATGTCTTCGGCGTATTCCGATTCCAACGACTGATTCGGGTAGACCAATCCGATCGAAGAAGACATGGAGATCGATTGGCCGTCGTATAGGCTCGGCAAGCTGCCGACGACCAGCCGTTCGCCCATCTTTTGGTCGAGATAGTTGAAAATCCACTCGCCGCAAATGATCGCGCCGATCCGGCCGTCGATAAACTTCTCGAGCAATTCCGTCGAGCCGTCGAAGCTGGCCAGTATCCCCGCCTCCTGCTTATCGCGGACGAAGGCGAGAGCCTGCTTCATCGCCGGCGTCGACACGGACGGCTTGCCCTCTTCCATCGGCCAGCCGCCGAAAGCGGACAAGAACGGCACGAACCAGTACGATTGCTTCAAATCCCCTGCGATCGGCACGATGTCCCGCGCGAGCAGACGCTCGGCGGCGTCTTCAATAGCCTGCCAGCTATCCGGGGCCGTCTCATAGACGTCGCGGTTGACGAACAGCACAAGATGGTTGCCTTGCAGCACCGGAATGCCGTATTGGACGCCGTTCATCCTCATGCTCGCAAGCGTGTCGTCGGCGAGCAGATCGGCGACAATCCGATCCGGCACCTTGGAATAGGCTCCGATGTCGGCATAGCTGGCCATATCCGCCGGCACGAACGCCATATGCGGCCCGACGCCCAATTCCTTCACGCTGCCGAGCCGTTCACCCAGTTCGGTAATGTTCATGACCTGCGGCGTCACCTGTACGCCGTTACGCTCCGAATAGAGCCGGCAAATTTCCTCCAGCACTTCGATCGAGGTATCCCCCGGGCCGTCAAACTCATGCCAGAGGATTAATTCCTTCTTGTTATTCGTCCGTTCTTGCATCGTTCTCATCTCCCCGCGGTTATGTTGGTGTAAGAGCAGGCCTTGATACGGCGCCAGCGTCAATTGCGACACGGCGCGATTCCCCAACGTCGAATCAAGACTGCTGTCGAGCTTAATCTCGTAGGCTTCGATGTCCGGCCTTATGGCGGCCAGGTCGACTTGAACCGATGACGCTCCGCTTACATTCATGCAGACGAGCGCAGTCTCCTCGCCGTTCTCGTAGCCGTAGATCACGACATCCGAAGGCGATTCCGCGATAAAGAACCGATCGGGCCGAAGCAGTCCCGGCTTGCTCGATTTGAAGGCATGCAACTCGGCCAGCAGCCGCATCATGTCATGGTTCTCCGTCCAACTGATCGTCATGCGGTTAAAGAATGCCCTCGGAATGTCGGCCCCGTTCGTGTTGTCGCCAAGCCCGCAGTTAAGCGGCTGCTTCTCGTTCACCTCGTAACCGGTCGTCAAATACGGGATCGCATGGGGCAGAAACTGGTTGAACACGGCGAGCATTCGCGCCAGCTCAACGCCGCCCCGGCTCGTAATCCGCGGCGTATCCGCGGTTTCGGCGCAGGCGAAAATCGGGATGCTCAGCTCGGGGAGCTCCCGCAAGTACGATAGCAAGTTGTCCTTCGTCAGATCGGTCATGACGTTCCATCCGCTGCCGAGCATAATGTTGTAGCCGGTCGCCGCCGCCTTCGCGTGATTGCGGTTAAACAAATCCTCGCTGATCAGGATCGCGTGCGGGTTCTTCTCCCGGATCGTCTCGAACATCCGCGTCAGCAGCGGAATCGGAAGTACATGCCCGATATCGATGCGGAACCCGTCGATGCCGTACGTATCCAGATTGAAGCGGATCGCTTCTAGCAGACGCTCCCACAGGTCTTCGTTCGGCTGCTCGCCCGGGTAGTAATTGCATTTGATCGTATCGAACAGGACATAAGGCGCCTGACCTTCGCGCAAATAAGGCCGGGACTGCGGGCATACGTCCTTGTACAGCCGCAGGAAGGTGATGTCCGTCCAGATCGGCTGCACGTCGTTGATCCAATCGGAATGCGCAGGCGCGGTCGTTATGCCCATCTCCTGCTCGACCAGCGTCAGCAGCTCCTCGCCGGTCTGCGCCGAACGCGCTTTCAGCGCCTCCCACAGCGCCAGATCCAGCTGATTCGGAGGCAGCGAGAATTTGTCCAGGAACGCCTGCGTATCTTTGCTGCGATAGACGGTCTCCAGCTTGTCGGGCGTGCACTCCTCGAAAAATCCGAGTTCCGGAATCGGCGGCGGCGCAAAGCCTTCAAGCGCTTCGTTCTTGATCCAATACACCCACTCCGGGTTTTCTTTCATCAATTCGCTGTTCTTCGCCGTTACCCGCGGTATGAAATCGACGACCGCTTTGATGTCGAGCAGATGACAGGCCTCTACAAGCGCGGCCAGCTCGTCGTGCAGCGTGAAATCGTCCATGCCATCCAGCAACGGATCGTGCAGATTCGGATCAAGGTCGAACAACGATTGCACCGCATACGGCGAACCGATGTCGCCCTTCAGGTTCAACAGACTGTATCGATTGACCGGCAGCATGTACAGGATAGTGACGCCGAAGGTTTTGAGCAGCGGGAGCAGCACGATCAGACGCAGGAAGGTGCCGGATTCGATCATGCCGTCATGATCGTAATCCCACGCGGTCGTATAACGGACGAGCGAAGAATAGATGACGCTGTCATGCGGATCGGTTGCCTTGGTCGGCGCGTATTGCTTCGACGTTGCCCGCAAATAACGGAAGTGTTCGCTAAGAAATTGATAGGGATGGACGAGGATTTCCCCATCCCGCTCCCCAAGAATGGATTGAAATCCGCATTGGTTCCAAACGGCGGGCATCCAGATCGGCTTCGCCTCCGAATGCGCGCGCGATGCCAGAAATGCGGTTAAAGCCTCCAGTCTGCTATTGCTCTCCATTTGTAAGACTAGCTCCTTCCAAGTCGTTCTTCTCTTTTTAAAGTTCCTTGTTCTGGCCGTCTTCCCGATCTTCAAGGTACCAGCACGGTCTTGACGGACTCGCTGCTTACCTTGGTCAAGGTGTCGAGTTCGTAGCCGAGCAGCTCATGGACGGCGTCCGCGTAGTCCGCGAGCTTGTAGGTTTTCGTAACCAGGCGGCTGAGCTCCGGGTGATCCGCCGCAAAGCGCAGCGCCTCTTCGAACGTATGGCGATATTCGCCCGCCCCGATTAGTTTGACGGCGCGTTGAATATAGCTCGTCGGCGCGATCGTATGCCGATAGCTGCCATTAATGCCGAACGGTATGATCGTACCGCCCCGGTCGACCCAACGCTCGGCGACTTCCAGCTGCGTGCCGACGGTATCGATGACGACGTTGAACTTGCCTCCGGGGACAAGCTCCGACGCCGCCTCTTCGGTTAACTCCTCCGGAAGGAACGCGCGGTCGGACAGCTCGCGGGCGAACGACAATCGATACGGATTCACCTCGGTCGCGGCGGTAAATCCCGCTCTTGTCTGACTGACCATTTGGCACAGCAGTCCCATCGGTCCCGATCCGAGGATAAGGACCGAATCTTTGCGCGTGATGTTCGCGACGTTGAAATTATGGAGCACGCATGCCAGCGGCTCGATCAGCACGGCGGCCTCCATGCCAAGCCGCTCCGGCAAGCGGTGAACAAACCGCTGATTCGTCACCATGTACGGCGCGAACGTGCCGTGCATGTTGATGCCCGCGATGCGCATCCCGTTCCCGTCCGCACCTTCGCACAAATGCGGATTGTCATCCCGGCAATAGCGGCACCTGCCGCAGCTTTCGTTCGGATCGATGACGACCCGGTCGCCAAGTGTGACGCGATCGACGCGTCCTCCGACCGCTACGACGACGCCAACCGCCTCGTGACCGCGAACGATCCCGTGGGCCCCCTCCTCCTTACCGGTTATGACGGCCAGATCCGTGCCGCATATGCCGGTCAGCTCGATGCGGACCTTCACGTCGTCCGGCGTGTCCAGCTGCGGCTCTTCGATTTCAGATAACTCCAACCGGTTTCTTGCGCTCCATACTAACGCTTGCATCATGTACCCCCGCTTGTTTGAAAATTCGAAACCCATACGGCGGAAGCAGGAACCAGCCATCGCTCTTGTCGCCCGCTGCCGCTTCCTCATGCCACGCATCGCGCCAAGATCCGTCCAACTGCGGAAGCTCGATCGTCCGCGCCTCCGCGCTCGCGTTCAACAGCACGATGATCCGCTCCTCCTCGTTCGAACGCTCGTACACGAGCGTCCTGGCGCCCGATTCCGCCTGCAGGAAACGGAATCCGCCGTCCCTCAGCGCGCGGCTGGAACGTCTTAGCCTCGTCGCCTGCCGATAGAAGGCCAGCAGATCGAGATCCTGCTTGTCTGGGTCCCACTCCATGCATTGGCGATTGTCCGGGTCCCCGCCGCCCGTTAAGCCAACCTCGTCGCCGTAATAAATGCACGGCGTGCCCGGATACGTGAACTGGAAGATCACGGCCAGCTTCATTCGATCCTTGTCGTTATGGCATAGCGTCAACAAGCGGGGGGTATCGTGGCTGTCCAGTAGATTGAAGGCGATCTCGCTCACCTTGCTCGGGTACATCGCAAGCTGATTACCGATGCAATTCGCGAATTGTGCCGCATGGAATACGTCCTTCACGAAAAATTTCATGGCGAAATCCGTGACCGCGTAATTCATCACCGCATCGAGCTGGTCGCCTTGAAGCCATGGCGTCGCGTCGTGCATAATTTCCCCCAGAATGTAAGCGTCCGGCTTCAGCGACTTGACTGCTTCGCGGAACTTGCGCCAGAACGCATGATCCACTTCGTTGGCGACGTCGAGCCGGAAGCCGTCGATGTCCGTTTCCCGAATCCAGTAACGGGCCACCTCGAGCAAATAATCGCGCACCTTGGGATTGGCGGTGTTGAACTTCGGCATATGCGGCTCGAATCCGAACGTTTCGTACGTCGTTGAACCATCCGCCTTCGCCTGCATCGGCCACTCGCGAACGAGGAACCAGTCGGCATATGGCGATGACGCTCCATTGTCGATCGCATCCCGGAACGGCGGAAAATGTTCCCCCGCATGGTTGAAGACGGCATCCAACAGGACGCGAATGCCTCTTCGGTGACAAGCTTCCACGAGCTGCCGCAGCGTTTCCTTGCTGCCGAAATGGCGATCGACCTCGAAATAATTGGTCGTATCGTACTTGTGGTAGGACTTGGCTTGGAACAACGGATTAAAATAAATCGCGTTCACGCCGAGCGTCTCCAAATAGTCGAGCTTGTCGATGACCCCTTGCAGATCGCCGCCAAAATAGTTCTCTCGCGTCGGCTTTCCGCCCCAAGCCTCGACCTCCTCCGGGTCGTTCGTCGCATCCCCATTCGCGAAGCGGTCGGGAAAAATTTGATAGAACACAGCATCCTTCACCCAGCTTGGCGGCTCGTACAGATCGGCGTTGCCCACGTACGGATACTCAAAGTTGCCGAATTCGCCCTCGCCCGGCTGCGGCGCGTCCCACCGTTCCGCATACCAGTGACGTTCCTCGCCTGATTGCAGCTCGAAGCGATAGCTCAGCCGGCCGAACGGCGGCCGAACCAGCGCTTCCCAATAATCGAACCGCTCATCCGTAATCCGCTTCTCCATCGATGCTCGGCGTTCCGTGCGATACCAGTCGTATTTGTCGCCAAATACAATCGTCACGGCATCCGCATCGTCTCGCTTCGTCCGCATCCGCACCAAGACGGCGCCCGAGCCGTCCGGGAAAGCCCAGCTCCCTTTCGCTCGATGGTAGAAAGCCTCTACTAACATGCCCTTACCTCCTTTAAGATCTGAATGTCCGAATCTCACGCCATGCCCCAAGGAACGCAAAAAAAGGCACAACCTGCGTAATTACGCGAGGTTGTGCCTTTTTGCAAAGGTAACATAGCCTTCAGATTCGAGTATAGTATTGGGTTGATCTAGATGACTGAAAATTACTATGGACGAAACTTTATCATACTGAATTTGTCCTTGTAAAGCCGAATTTTGTCGACAACCTTATTAATTTTTTGTGGAAATTAGGCAGTTATAGCAGAGAAAGCGCATCCAAAATAGGTGTTGACAAATTTACCCTCCGTCGCCTAAACTCAGAAACAGGAAACTTGAGGGCGATGATTTTTAGACCAGCCGGTTTAAAACAACCCCGTTCATCTCACATGAGATAAACGTGGGTTGTTTTTTGTTTCCCAGAAAACGGAGATAGGAGATGAGGCCCCGATTGTAGCGATTCCGTAAGTCTATACAATCCGAATTTGTTTGCGAAACCTAATTCATATCTCAATTGGAGGTTATTTCGTGAAGAAAACAGTCTTGAAGCTTACTTCAACCCTTACTTTATCCATGGCGGTGGCGTTCAGCGCGGTTCCGTTCGCAACGGCGGCTCCGGACACATCCGTACAGAACAAGCAGAACTTCAGTACGGACGTTATCTATCAAATCGTGACGGACCGGTTCCTTGACGGCAACGCCTCCAACAATCCAACAGGCGCGGCTTTCGACGGGACATGTTCCAACATGAAGCTGTATTGCGGCGGCGACTGGCAGGGCATCGTCAATAAAATCAACGACAACTATTTCTCCAATATGGGCGTAACCGCGCTGTGGATCTCGCAGCCGGTGGAGAATATCTTCGCGGTCGTGAATTACTCGGGCGTCAACAACACGTCCTACCACGGCTATTGGGCCCGCGATTATAAGAAAACGAATCCGGCGTTCGGCAGCATGACCGATTTCGAGAATCTGATTGCGGCGGCGCACGCGAAAGGCATTAAGATCGTCATCGACTTCGCGCCGAACCATACCTCTCCGGCGATGGAGACGAACACGGCGTTCGCCGACAACGGACGACTGTATAACAACGGCACGCTCGTGGGCGGTTATACGAACGATACGGCGGGCTACTTCCATCACAACGGCGGCACCAACTTCTCGTCGCTAGAGAACGGCATCTATAAGAACATGTACGATCTTGCCGACTTCAATCTGCAAAACCCGACGATCGACGGTTACATGAAAGACGCGATCAAACTTTGGCTGGACAAAGGCATTGACGGCATCCGCGTCGACGCGGTCAAACATATGCCGCTCGGCTGGCAGAAAAACTGGATGGCCGCCATCAATAATCACAAACCGGTGTTCACGTTCGGCGAATGGTTCCTCGGCGCCAACGAGGTCGATGCCGCGAACCATCAGTTCGCCAACGAAAGCGGCATGAGCTTGCTCGACTTCCGCTTCGGCCAGAAGGTCCGCCAGGTGTTCCGCGACGGCTCGGATAATATGTACGGCCTTGACTCCATGATCTCCGGCACGCAAACGGCCTACGAAGAAGTAAACGACCAAGTGACGTTCATCGATAACCACGACATGGACCGTTTCCAAGTCGACGGCGCGAACGGCCGCAAGCTGGAACAAGCCATTGCCTTTACGCTCACTTCACGCGGCGTACCCGCCATCTACTACGGCACCGAGCAGTACATGACCGGCAACGGCGACCCTAACAACCGTAAGCGCATGACGTCCTTCTCGACAACGACGACAGCCTACAACGTCATTAAGAAGCTGGCTCCGCTGCGCAAGTCGAACCCGGCGATCGCCTACGGCACAACCCAGCAGAAGTGGATCAACAATGACGTCTATGTTTACGAGCGTAAATTCGGCAACAATGTCGCCGTCGTCGCGATTAACCGCAGCGCGACTGCGGCAGCCTCCATCGCCGGACTCTCGACGTCCCTGCCGGCTGGCACTTACGCGGATGTACTCGGCGGCACGCTGAACGGCAACTCGCTCACGGTAGGCAGCGGCGGCGCGGCTTCCACCTTCAACCTCGCGGCAGGCGGCGTAGCGGTATGGCAGTACACGGCCGCAACTTCGGCTCCGACGGTCGGTCACGTCGGTCCGATGATGGCGAAAGCCGGCAATACGATTACGATTGACGGCCGCGGCTTCGGCGCGACCAAAGGCACGGTATACTTCGGCACGACGGCCGTAACCGGAGCAAGCATTTCGTCTTGGGAAGACTCGCAAATTCGAGTGGTCGTTCCGGCCGTCGCTGCAGGCAAATACGCGGTGAAAGTTCGCACGTCCTCGGCGGTCGACAGCAACGTGATCAACAATGTCGACGTATTGACTGGCCAGCAAGTGAGCGTGCGTTTCATCGTCAATAACGCGACAACCAATCTGGGCGAAAACCTGTACCTCGTCGGCAGCGTCAGCGAGCTGGGCAATTGGGATGCGGCGAAAGCGATCGGACCGCTGTTCAACCAAGTCATGACGACCTACCCGACGTGGTACTACGACGTCAGCGTCCCGGCTGGCACCGCGATTCAATTCAAATTCATCAAGAAGAACGGCTCCACTGTTACATGGGAGGGCGGCTCGAATCACACGTTCACGACGCCGACCAGCGGTACCGGGACGACGATCGTCAACTGGCAACCGTAAGCGCATGACGATACTTTAACCCCATAGGAATGAAGCAAGCCGTTCATCCGAAGCGATGAACGGCTTTTGCTCGTTTTCAACAGATTACCGGATTCAGGCCGAACCGGGTTATTTCAACTTCGGAAGCTCATCCTTGGTGATCACATTCGATGCATTGTATACCGCTCGGATCTCGGCATCTGTATTGTACTCCACCCCGTTAATGGGCTCGTACACCCATTCCGACCAGCCCATGGCGAAAGCCCATTTGGGCTGTGCCGCAAGAACGCTCGAGCTCGGCAGCTTGGCGCATTCGCCGATGGCGATCGGCTTGCCGCCGGCTACGGTCAAGGCCGCATTATACTTCGCCGTCGTGAAGAAGTCCGGATTATAAATATCCAGCGCGAAGATGTCCCAGTAAGAACTGCCGGGGTTATAGGAGCTCCAGGTGGATACGAACTTGTCCGGACTTTCCAGATCCTGCATATCCCACACCCAGATCAGGTTGGTCAGGCCCTTGGTATTCACCAGATAATCGCGCGTCAGTCGGTACAGCGCCGCCGTTCCATTCGTCCCCGGTCTGCCCGCCCACCAGAATACGCTTTGGTTCATTTCGTGAAATGGCCGGAAAAGAACCGTGACTCCGCTGTCCTCCAGCTGCTGCAGATAACCGGCATACGTGTCCAAACGTTTTTTCCACGCGGTATTCAGCGTTCCTCCATTGGTAATGAGCGAGGACCACTGCGAATCTGACAGCTCGCTCACCACGCCGCCATCCCAATTTCCCACTTCCGGCTGCGTTGGCGGCGTGACATGCATCATCAGTTGCACGATAGCCCCATTCGCCCACTGCTTCTTCGCTTCGTTGATCATCGTCTGCCGATTGCTCACATCGCTGGAGGAGAAGAGGAAGTCACCGCTCCAGAGAGCCGGGGTTTTGCCCGTGATGCCAATAATCGCGTTGGTGTATTTGGCCGGATCGGAGTTGGGCTCCCGGTTGTGCTCGCCGATAACCGTACCCGTTCGGCCTGTCCCCTTGAGGTAATCCAGAACGCCCACCGCACTTTCGGAAGCGCTTCCATAAACCTCAAACTCCCAGATCGAGAAACCGTAAGCGGTTGCGCGCTTAATCCCGAACATCTTCACATATCGGGCGGTTACAGCCGGAAAGGAAATCGAGCTGGTGCCACCGGTCGCATTGTAGTTCTCGTATCTCGTCGTCCAGCTCACATTGTCCGTGGAGGTCTGGATCTGAAACTGGGTTGCATAGGCGGCCTCCCACTTGATCAGCACACGCGATACGGTTTGAGGGGATCCCAGGTCAACAATAAAGTTCTGGTTGTCCGCAAACCCTGAAGACCATCTCGTATTGCCATTCGCGTCCACCGCGTTGGATCCCGGATGGGCGGATTCGGAAGACGATACGATAACGGGGCGGCCGTACGCTAGATTGATATCGGCCGCAGACGACGGCGATGGCGTGAAATAAACGAGCATGCTGACCAACATCGAAAGGATCACGATCCATTTAACACCTTGATCTTGAGTTGCCATTTTCATCATTATACCTCGCTTTTTTCGTCATTTAATAACCTTCACATCCCCTGTACTCGATATGGCTCGGCACATGCACGAAGCCCCTAGCCCCCCTCTCGAAATATTTGTATTCGCTTACATTTAAATATTCTAAACAAATTAACCTACCGTGTAAATATGTTTAATTAAATAATTTATACTTATTTAAATATATTTTTACTTTTGGGGTCGCCTGCAATTGCCCTCCACGCTACATCCCCCCCCCCACGGCTTAGGCATTGGGTGTCCGGCATGTGACAGGCGCTTCGCCGATCGAATCGACAATGCAGCAAAGAAGCCGCCGCGAATGTAAATTCGGGCAGCTTCTTCGTCTAGTCATTCATCGCGGTTGTCTCATCCGGTCATTGCAGAATCAAACTCGCAATGGCGGAGAGGTCTACGATATCGATCAAGCCGTCATGATTGAGGTCCATCTTGCTGTATTGGCTCCAGTCCGGATCGCCGGCCTTCTTGCCGTATGCGGAGGCGGCCATGGCAAGGTCGCCAATGGAGTAGCGTCCGTCGTTATTCAGATCGCCGGAAGGCTGATCTACGATTCGGAGCGTATGGCCGGCAGCGGCAAGCTCTACTTCTTTACCTTCGCCGTTGGCCAGCTCGGCTTGCGCGAGCTGAATGCCGGTGCTTGCAGCCGGACGGAGCGGTTTCCATTCCAGCTTTAACAACGCGCCTTCGGCCGTTACGGCATTGTCCGATCCTTTGCTGGCCAGCAGGATCCGGACTTTGCCGGCGGTATCCTCGTTCACGCCGATGACGTCAATCGCATCGTCGAGCGATGTCGCCGTAACGAATTGCAGCTTCTCCGGATCGTAGGTAAAGGTTAAGTCCTGCGCCAGAATACCGTTGTCGGCTTTCACTTTCGTTAATCCGTAGGTAAGCTCGAATGGGTGTCCGGTAAATACTTGCGCGGGACCGGACAAGGCAACGGCCGGGACGTCGGCATGACCCGTTTTGCCGGTCAAGGTCAGTTCGCCGAACACGGACGGATCCATGTAGCCAGTTCCGGTCGCGTCGTTCCATGCCGCGATGCTTTGGCGGATGCCGTCTTTGGCGTCATTGATCTGGACGTCGAACCCCAGCTTCTTGCCATCGGCCGGCGATAGGGAAGTCAGCGGGATTTTGACCTCCACCGTGTAATTCGTGCCCGATTTCTGAACAGCCGAGAAGAAGCCATCCGCGATGCTCGCCGGATTGAACGAAATCTCGTTGTCGAAATTGACCCGGTATTGCCCGTCATCTTCCTGATAAGACGATGTCTTGGCATTGTTCGGATCCACGAAAATCTCCACGGAGTCCTGTTCCCACGCATTGACGTTCGTCTTATCCAACTGCGTGTCTTTCACTTGCACCAGAACATACAGGTTCTGATCGTCCCATAAAGCTTTGGCTGTTCCGGCTGCCCCCTGCCAGGCCGTCTGATAGCGGTTAACCGGCATCGGCTGCGCTTGGCTCCAAGCCTCGTCGACAGCCCCGTCGACGACCGGCTTGGCGAAGACCGCCGTCCCTTGATTGGCGCTGCCCGATGTCGGCGGATGCTCCTCGATGAACTTGGCCGGATCGATCACGCCGTAATAAGCCGGTTTGGCTTGCAGATCCTTATCGAACAGCAGCGGATTGTTCGCCGACCTCCAGCTCGTAGCATCCGTCAATCCCCAGAAGGTGACGCGGGCAATATGCTCCGCGTGTTCGCCATATAGCTGGAACAGCTGCGCGTACAAATACGCCTGATCGATCGCTTGCTCCTCCGTCAGAACCCCATCGCTGCCAGCTTGAATATCCAGCTCGGTGACGCTCACTTCAACGCCCAAGGAAATGAATTTCTCCAGCGACAGCTTCACGTTGTTCGGATTCGTATTCACGCTATAATGCGCCTGCATGCCGATCCCATCGACCAGCCGCTTGCCCGGGTGCGTCAGCGCATATTTCTCGTTGAGCTCCTTCACCATGCTGTAGATCGCTTGCGCTTTGTTCTGATTGTCATCATTGTAATCGTTATAATACAGCTTGATGTCCCATTCCGGGTGCGCATCGAGTACCTCCCGCGCCGCCAGGAATGCTTGCTCGACATAGTCTTCGCCGATCGCCTTATACCAATCGGATTGGCGCAGCGCCGCTTTCCAATTGGATGGATTCGACGGATTGTCGTTCATCGCTTCGTTCACCACATCCCACGAGATGAGTCGATCGCCGTAATGCTCCATGACGGTCTTAATATGCGTCCGCATGTTGGCTAGCGCTTCTTCGCGGCTAAGCGGAGAACCATTCGCCGTATTCATCCATGCCGGCGTCTGCTGATGCCAGACCAGCACGTGACCGTGTACGCTTAAGCCTTGCGCCAGCGCGCCGTCGACGAGTTGATCCGACCACGTAAAGTTGCCCTTCGTCGGTTGGGTCGCATCTGGCTTCATCGCATTCTCCGCCGTAATGACATTGTGGTGGTGCTTGAGCAGCTCGAGCTTCACCCCGCTTAGGTCAGCCGCGGAAGCGACATTGCCGATCAGAAAATCAGGTTGATACGCCTCCTTGATCGGTTTCAGGTCCTTCTGGATGGCGATTGGAGCGGATCCGCGTTCCAACCGGATATCGTCGATGTAGAAGGAAGCGGCGGCGGCGCTTGAGCTCTCCACATAGATCGTCGCGAACCCGTCGCCTAGACTGGTGTAGCGGTAGGTTCCTTCGAGCAGCACCCATCCGTCGCCTTGGCTAATCGTTTTGCCCTGCAAGCTATTGTAGCTGGCGCCGCTGCCTTGGCCGATCTGCGTCGAGAGCTGGAGCTGCGAGCTCGCCGGAGAGATCAGCTTCACCCAGGCCGAAATTTTGTATTCATAGCCTTGCTCCACGAATGTCTCCACGCGCAGCGCGGGACCGTTCCACGTCTGCGTCCGGCCCTCTACCTTCAGCGCGTAAGAACCGCCTTCCGTGTGGTTGGCTTCATTCGTTACCGTCAACGTCTCCGTCCCCGCCCGACCGGCAAAGCCGCCTGTCGTTTGGTTCTCGAAGTTGATCGCGTCGAATGATACGGCGGAAGCCTCGGCAACCTCTACATCATGCGTAACCGAAGTAGGCTTGGCGATGCTCCTGCCGCTCGCAGCCGACGCCGCCGATTCCGCAATTGGCGCAACCCAAACAGCCGGGATGAGCAAGGCTGCAGCGAGCAATCGCGAGATCGTTTGCTTGAATGTTCTTCTCATTTCTTTCTCCTCCTTCTATATGCAAGCGAGACAACCTTCTTCTTCTTGAACGCTTCTAATCGAGGATTTTGGCTGCCACATCGGACAGATCGACAATATCGATTTTGCCGTCGTTGTTCATATCGACCCGCTTGGCTGCCGCCCAATCCGCGCTGCTGGTATCCTTACCGTAATGGGTCGCGACCATCGCCAGATCGCCTACGGAATAGCGTCCGTCTTGGTTCGCGTCTGCCGACGTTTCCGGACTGCCTACCGTAATGCGCTTGCTGCTAAGCGCGGCCTCGATCTCGGTTCCCGCTGCCGTTACGCCGAGCTCGGCCCGGGTAACCGCGATCGTGCCCGTCGTATCGTGGATGCCCGCCTTCACCTTGAAGGTTACCTTCAGCGCCGGCGTACTAGCCCCGGATACGCCGCCAATATTCGCGGCGATCAATCTGACCTGGCCGTCCGTCTCCGAGTCCTCGCCCGCGATCTGAACCTTGTCGTTCGCGCCGGTCGCGCTGACGTATTCGAATACGTCGGCGTCGTACGACAAGGTGATGTCTTCGGCATATACAGTTTGTATCATCGCATCCAGACTTAAGGACACCGCTAAGCTTGCGCCGGGTTTCACCGTGCTCGGCGCCGACAGCGAAACGGAAGGCGCTTGCGGCTGAACGGGCGGCCAGATCGGATCCGCGGTCGAGCTGCTCGTCGTCAGGTAAATCCGGTCGATCGACAGTCCGTCCTCCCGGCCCCAGAAGTTCAGCTCGTGCTCGCCGGGCGTGAGCGTCAGGGCTGCGCCTCCGAATATGCCCCCGTCGGCGCCGCTAATATTGGCCCATTTGAACTGACCGCCGCTTACGCCGTGAATCCCGTTGGACGTGAAACGGTAGGCGTTATCCACGCCGACATGGACGGAGTCGCCGGAATAATCCGCGCTCTTGGCCAGCAGCCAGACGTTATAGGCGCCTGCCGCCGGCACGTTGATTTTGTAGCTGAGCTTGGAGCCGGAAGCGAGCGTGGCGGCGTCCGTTCCCGTCATCGCGAAGCCCGTATCCGGTCCGAACTGCATCGCTTTCGTCGCCTGTCCGTCGGTCTGCGACCAGGCGTGCCCTTCGATCGCACCCTGCACCGACGCCGTCTCGGCTTCGATCGCCACGACGGAGCTGTCGTCGAGGTTCGCTCCTTTCAGCTTGTCATCGAGGTTGAAATAATCGAAATCGACATAACCGCCCGTCGTCTTGGTCGCGTAATTGAACAAAGCAAAACGGTAGCCCATAAAATGCGGCAGCGTATACGACATTTGGAGCGTGCTGCCAATGGAGGCCCAACGCTCGCCGTCCAGACTGTAATAGAAATTGGCTTTATCCGTCCGATTCTTAAAATCATTCTCGACCCTTAAATACACGATGTTCTGAGACAGCGGTACGTTCGATACTTCATCCGCGGAGCTCGAATTGCCTTTGACCATCACGATGGATTTGGACGTACCGGTCATCTTCACGCCAACGAAACCGTAATTCTGCTGGAAAGCCGCAATCCCGGCAGCATCCCCGTCTTTCATCTGGCTGACGTCGATCGCGATCGTCCCCGAACTTTCGGGTCCGAACGTTCGCTGCGTAAGCGTATTGCGGGCATTCAGAATACTCGTGCTCGTCCTTCCGGTCGTCAATCTGAGATACCCTGGTCGATCGGTGAGCGACCAATGGCGATTGTCCGGATTATGGTTCCATTGCCACACGCCCGCAAGATGGGAGCCGTTGCCGTCATTCTCGCCGCTAGCGGTCTCCGTATGATAGGCATGGATTTGCTTCTCGCGTTGATCGAAGCTGTCGGATGCGACCCACGCTCTGGACAACTCGGCAGGAATGCCCGTGTCATTGACATCGCCGAACACCGGCCAACCATCCCCGCTCCATGTCATCGGCACCACGTAAGGAATACGTCCCACGGAACCATAATCCTGGAACAGCATGCCGTACCATTTGCCGTCGGGCGTCTGAACGATTCCGCCCTGCGCTACGCCGGCGCCATTCGATTGGCTGCCCGACTTCAAAGCGACTCTCCCTTCATAGCTGCCGTCGATTCGATCCGCCCGATGGACAAGTTCCGTGCGGATTCCCCCTGCCGGCCAGGAGATATTGAAGATGTAGTATTTTCCGTTGATTTTGTGAATGTGCGAGCCTTCTGCCCCTAGACCGCCCGTTCCTCCGGGAGCGCTCGCATTTTGAATAATCGTCTTATTCATCCCGCCGGGCTTAATCGCGGTGGCATCCGCGGTCAATTCAATGACCTTGATCGATCCGCCGCCATATACCATGTAGACGCGTCCATCATCATCAAACAGCAGCGACATGTCATGATACACCCCGCCGGCAAGTTCATGCTTCTCCCATGGGCCATGCTCGATATCGGCCGTCTGTAAGATGAACGTTTTCCCGATATCGTTGGAAGCAAACGCGATATAAAATTTGCCCTTATGATACCGGAGGCTGCTTGCCCAAGAACCTTGCCCGTACATGTTCTGGCCATTGGAGAGCGTCTGTTTGTCGCCGTCCGCGAGAATGTCGTACACGTAATTGACGATTTCCCAATTCACGAGATCCTTGGATTTCATAATCGGAACGCCCGGATTCATATGCATCGTCGTGCTGCTCATGTAATACGCATCATTGACCCGGATCACGGAAACATCCGGCACATCCGCCCATATAATCGGATTCTTGGCGGCGGTTCCGTCCGCATAGGTTGTTCCGACGGGCAGGACACCTAGCGCGCACACGATGGCTAATAGGAGCACCATCCATTTTCTTTTCGGCATATTTTCGTGATCCTCCCCGATTTGGCAATGCGAGATGGGGGAACAAGCCGTCCCCCATCGATGAAGACAAAGCCAGCAGGCTGTTGGCCGATCGAGCCATATTCTTGTTCAACCAACAGCCGGCCCAATGCATGACCTATTGGAGAATCTTGGTTGCCACGAACGCCAGATCGACAATATCGACTTTGCCGTCGCGGTTCATATCCGCCTTCTTGGCCGTCGTCCAATCCGCGCTGCCGGCATCCTTGCCGTAATGGTTCGCCACCAACGCTAGGTCGCCTACGGAATAGCGTCCGTCTTGATTCAAGTCCGCGGACGCTTCCTTCACGACCGCTGCCTTGAAGGTATTTACCGCGCTATTCAGGGTAGTTACGGCGCTATCGACTTCAGCCTGCGTCGCGCTGCCGTTGTCTCTGACAGCCTTCGCCGCGTTAATGGCTGCTTGAAGCGCTTCTTTGGCGGCTTGCGGGTATTGCCCCGGCTGCGTGCCGACGACTGCGGCGTCGTAGAGACTTTGCGCATTCGCGATTGCCGTCGTCAATGCCGTCTTATCGACGACTACGTCCGCGCTGCCAACCGCAATGCGCTTGCTGCTAAGACCAGCCTCGATCTCGGTTCCAGCGGCCGTCACGCCAAGCGCTGCCCGGGTAACCGCAATCGTTCCCGTCGTATCTTGGATCCCGTCCTTCACCTTGAAGGTTACATTCAGTATCGGCGTGCTGGCGCCGGATACTCCGCCGATATTCGCGGCGATAAGTCTGACTTGGCCAGCCGTTCCCTTGTCTTCGCCCGCGATCTGAACCTTGTCGTTCGCGCCTGTGGCGCTTACGTATTCGAATACGTCGGGATCATAAGTCAGCGTGATGTCCTCGGCGTATACATTTTGTATCATTGCATCCAGACTTAAGGACACCGCTACGCTTGCGCCGGGTTTCACCGTGCTCGGCGCCGACAGCGAAGCGGTAGGCTCTTGCGGCTCAACAGGCGGCCAGATCGGATCCGCGGTCGAGCTGCTCGTCGTCAGATAGATGCGGTCGATCGCTAGTCCGTCTTCCCTGCCCCAGAAGTTCAGCTCGTGCTCACCGGCGGCGAGCGTCAGGGCAGCGCCTCCGAAGATGCCCCCGGCGGCCCCGCTTATATTGGCCCACTTGAATTGACCGGCGCTTACGCCGTGAATGCCGTTTGCGGTGAAGCGATAAGCGTTGTCCACGCCGACGTGGACGGAGTCGCCGGAATAATCGGCGCTCTTCGCCAGCAGCCAGACATTGTAGTTTCCTGCCGCCGGTACGTTGATGTTGTAAGTCATCTTGGAGCCGGAAGCGAGCGAAGCCGCATCCGTTCCGGTCATCGTGAAGCCCGTGTCCGGCCCGAACAGCATCGCTTTCGTAGACTGTCCATTCGCCTGCGACCAGGTATGGCTTTCGATCGTGCCTGCCACAGCTCCGGTCTCCGCCTCGATCGCCACGAAGGAAGGCGCGTTGACCGTAACCGTTATCGGAACCGATGCCGCTTCGCCCAACTCGCCCTTGAAGCTCGCGGTGATGTGCGCCATACCGCTGGATTTTGCCGTTATCGTTCCGTTCGATACCTCGGCCACATCCGGATTTGTGCTGCTGTAGGCGGCTTTATTCGTGACATTCTCCGTATGTCCGTCCATATACTCCGCGGTTACGTTGAAGGAAGCCGTTCTGCCGGCCTCCAGCGCGAAGGACGCGTTATCGACGGTTATCCGTTTCACCGTAAGCTCGCTGTTCAGATCTTTGACGAGCATATGGAGGGTATCGCTCTTCCCGCCATAACTGACGTTAATGCTTGTAGCCCCATAGCCGATGCCGGTTACGGTTCCCCCTTGGATGCTTACGATTCCGTTTTGCGCCGGCGTCGCGACAGCCTTAGCGGTCACGTCTTCGCTTGTTCCGTCGGCATATACGGCGGTCACCTTCAAGATTGCTTTATTCGTGCCGGTTACGATATCGATTTTCTGCTTATCGATTGTGGCGTTAACCGCGGCAAGTTCATGTGCCGTTAGCTTCTGCCCGAACTGCCAATAGTCGATCTTGAAGAGATGGCCTGCCGCCGTTCCTCTGTAGACCATATACAGATCATGCACGCCGGTCGCGCCGGATACGCTAGCCGTTTTTGTCTGCCAGCTGTCGTCGCCCCCGGTGTTCGCGATCGGCAGCATCCCGATCAATGGACCGTCGGGGCTATCGAGTCGCAGCTCGATCTTGCCGCCATTGGAACCGCTTGCAACATGAGCCGTGAAGGTCCCGGCGCCTACCGAACCGAAGTCCACCTTGGAAACAGCCGTCCAGTCCCCATCGTTCGTGCTCGTAACAGCGAGATTGACGGGCTCCACCATTCCCCCGGGCTCCGTCGTTCTTTCCGTGGCGATGCCGCCGTTCCAGCCGATTGTTTCCGCCTCGACTCTCGCATAAGGGTCAACATGGCCCACCTGCGGAACACCCGCGTAATCGCCGGTAATATTCTGGATAACGCCGCTTGCATCGAAGCTCACTTGATTGACGTGCGCGTTGCGATAGCCATGCGGCTGGCCGCCCATTTGAGGGAAGGTCCCGCTCTCGGCCATCGCTTTGGCCAAGGTTTGAGCATGGTAGGTGATGTACCACTGGTCTTTGAATTCGAATAAGGCATGATGGTTGTTGCCTCCGACGCCGAAGAATACGCCCGGGTTTGGCAGGATGGTTTTGACGTATTTGAACGGCCCCATCGGATTATCGCTGACCATATAAGCAATCGTTCCGGTCGGAAAATCCGCCGGATGCGTACCCGAGAAGTTTATGCAATAGGAGTAATAGTATTTGCCGTTATACTTGTTGATGCCGGAATCCTCGAACAGCCATGGCGGGTTGATCGGCTTCGCGGAACCGCCGCTTGCGGCCAGATCGAGGCTGATCATATCCGCCCCAAGTTTCGCCACTCGCGCCGTTCCCGGATCGGCCTCCTTTCCGTTCGGCACGCCGCCGCCAAAGTAAAGATATCCGCTCCCATCGTCGTCCACCAGCACCGCCGGGTCGAAGAGCCACGTCACGTCGCTAGCTCCCGGCGTGCTTCTGCTCACCAGGGGCTTGCCGATCGGATCGGTGAACGGCCCGATCGGGCTGTCCGCCGTGAGTACGCCAATGCCGTTGGCGCTGTCGGCGAAATAAAGGAAGAACTTCTCTTTGCCGTTAATCGTCTTGTGCGCGGCCGCCGGCGCCCAGGAGTTGTTGGCCCATCGGGCCGCGCCCTGCGGGCCGGCGACGGGAATCTCGCCATGATCCGTCCAGTTCACCATATCGGCGGATGAGATCACGGTAATCTTATTGATTCTGCCATAGGTGTTATCCTTGACGGTGCCGTCGGCGTTGTACTCGAAGATGTCGTTGGTCATATAAATGTATACGCGTCCGTTATAAACCATCGCAGATGGATCGGCGCCGAACTTATGCGATAGCAGCGGATTGCCTTTTCCGGGCATCTTGCCTATCGCCGGCGTAATTGCCGCTTCCGCGGCCGTTACCTTGACCGCAGCCGGGCTTGATACGGATGCAAGCGTGAGAGCCGTAGCCGCAGTCAACGTCGCCGCCATGAGCTTTTTCCATTTTTTCATCGTATACCCTCCACTTTTCGTCAGTTCACTAGATATTGCCATGACTTGCACTTATAGAACTGCCCAATTGCTTGTGCGTGGATGATCACCTCCTTCATGAATCCATGCTGGTTGAATTGAATTGCTTGTAAGCGCTAACAATCAGAAGCGCATTGAGATGATCTTAATGCAATCCTCTGCTGTTTTCGATGCAATTTCTTAGGAGAAACGTTAAACATTTTACGGGCTTTCACGGACCCGAAAATAGCTTGAAAGGCGCGATTTTACTGGGTTTTGTCGAACTCCCACCGCATTTTCGTCACCTATTTTCATTTTGATGGCACTCCTGATTTGAATACAACGTTCATGTTTTTACATGTCCTCACCAACATTTACCTTTTCCTGATTTTACCGTGCGCTTCTGATCCCACACGTGGGGATTGGACGAATCGGTGGCGGCCTGCAAGCTCCGCATGCTCGTCTTAGATCGCATAAAAAAATCCACGAACCGCCTAAAAAATTGCACTTTTTCAGTCAAGCGTTATGGTGCGCCTGTATGCTCCGAGTAAGATAAAAAAGCCGCCCGCGAAAGAAAACATCGGGGCAGCATTTTCGTGTTTCCATTCTCCACGAACAAAAAACCGCCTGTTTTCGAATGATTCGAAAACAAGCGGTTTTTGTCTCCTGCCCCTTACTCTTTCACGCTGCCAAGCTGCATGCCGTGCACGAAATACTTTTGCAGGAACGGATAGACGAGCAGGATCGGCAAGGACGCGACGATCGTGATCGAAGCCCGGATCGACATCGGCGTGACCATGTTTCTCGCCGCTCCGGGGTCCGCGCCGCTGGAGACGGCCGCACTGCTGTTGGAGAGCATCGACGAGGACAGCAGCTTCATCAGCTCATACTGCAGGGTACTCAGCTCTTGCTTGGAGGACGCATACAGGAACGTATCGAACCAGGAGTTCCATTGGCCCACCGCGACGAACAGAGCGACCGTTGCAAGCACCGGCTGGCATAACGGCAGAATAATGGAGATAAAGGTTCGGAAGTCGCCGGCGCCGTCGATTTTGGCCGACTCGATCAGTCCCTCCGGCAGCGTCTGGATATAGGTCCGGATGACGATCATGTTGAACGCGCTGATCAGCCCGGGGATGATGTACACCAGGAAGTTGTTCAGGAGATGCAGATCCCGGATCAGAAAATACGACGGAATCAAGCCCGCATTAAAGTACATCGTCATGACGACCACGATCGTGATCGGCTTGCGGAAGACGTATTCCTTGCGGCTGATCGCATAAGCCAGCATGGACGTCAGGAACAGACTGAGCACCGTCGCAAGGACGGTTCGCGCCACCGAAATCCAGAACGCGTGATAGATCGTGCCGCCCGCGAAGACGGCTTTGTAGTTCTGATCCGTCCACACGCGAGGCAGCAGGTAAATCCCGCCTCGGATCGTGTCGTTCCCCGCATTCAAGGAGATCGCGAGCGTATTCAAAAACGGATACAACGTCACGATCGCGATGCAGATCATGAAGATGGAATTGAGCGTGTGGAAGACAACCGGCTCCAGCTTGAGCGATCTCGTTCTCATGGGTGTGCCCTCCTCATATCAGTCTGTCCTCGCCAAAGCGCTTGGCGATCGTGTTGGCCGCGAAAATGAGCGTAATGCTGACCACGGTCTTGAAGATGCCGGCAGCCGTAGCCAGCGAGTAGTTGCCGATCTGCAGCCCGTACTTTAGCACGAATATATCGATCGTCTGCGACCAGTCCACCACCACGCCGTTGCCGAGCAGATATTGCACCTCGAAGCCAGCGTCCAAAATCCAGCCGAGGTTCATGATCAGGAGGATGATGACGATGGACTTGATCCCCGGCAGCGTCACGTACCACATCTTCTGATAGCGGTTCGCGCCGTCGATCTCGGCGGCCTCGTAGAGCGACGGGTCGATCGACGTGATGGCGGCGAGATAGATGATCGCGTTCCAGCCGACTTCCTTCCACACATGAGAGGCGCCGACGATTCCCCAGAAGTACTTCGGCTCGCTCAGCCACATGATCGGCTCGTTGATGAATCCGAGCTTCATGAGGAGAACGTTTACGATGCCGCTATCGACCGACAGCGAATTCGCGACAATGCCGGTGACGATAATCCACGACAGGAAATGCGGTAAGTAGGAGATCGTCTGAATGCTCCGCTTGAACAACTTTTGCTTGATCTCGTTGAGCAATATCGCGAAGACAATCGCCGTCACGAAGCCGAGCACCATGTTAATGACGCTCATGCCGATCGTATTGCGCAGCACCATCAAGAACGTATCGTCGCTGAACAGAAATTTAAAATGCTTGAATCCCACCCATTCCTGCTGATCGAACGATCTGGCCGGCTTGTAGTTCTGGAAGGCCATCGTCCAGCCCCAGATCGGATAATACGAGAAAACGAATACATATAACAGTATAGGCAGCGACATCAGCATGAGCTGCTTTTGACCGCTCATCCGCTTCCACAAGGACGATTTCGGCACGACTTGCGGCGCTGCTTGTTTCGATGGAATCATTTCCGGGGAACCCGCCATCGCACTCTCCTCCTATCTTTCATCTCTCTCTTATGCGCTTGCCGAAACTGCGCAAAGCACGCGGCGTAAGACGCCGGTGCCCTGCGCGCGTTCTATGGGCCGCGATCGTTATTCGCCGCTCGTCCAATTCTTGATCCGCCATTGAATCTGCTCGTTGATGCGGTCCTCGTAGGCCTTCACGTTGATTTTCTTGTAAGCCTCTACGTATTCGTTCCACACCCCATCGAACTCGGCTGCCTTGGCCGTAATCGCTTTTGGCAAGAACTTGAGCGATGTATCCGACATTTGTTTGTTGGCGATCGAGGCATCCGAGCCTTCGATCAGATCGATCTGCCATGCCGGGTAGAATACGTTATTCTCCGGCGGCGGCGAGAAGAAGTCGGTCCACGTTTTGTGTCCGTAGGCATCGAGCAGCTCCTTGTCTTCCGGTTTGAGGGAGGCATAGAACTCATCCGGTTGAAGCCCCGCGCTGGTCGCGTTGCCATCCGAGAACGTGCCTTCCATCTTCGGCAGCGCGCCCAAGAGCGCATCGGCCCGATTAGCCAATTTCCACGTCGGGTCTTCCTGCTGCTTGCGCTGCTCCGGCGTCCGGTAGAATTTGCCGCCGTCGCCGACCATGTAGTCGACGCCTTCCTCGCCCCAGTTCAGGAGCTTCTGGTACTTCTCGTCCATGAGGGCGTCGAGGAATTTGATGATCCGCACCGGATCTTTGGCATCCACGCTGATCCCGAATCCGTTGTTCAAGTTCGGAACGGGCTGTTCGAGATACCAGTCTTTAATACTGGTGTCGTAGACTAACGGGAATCCGACGTAGGTTTTGCCGATCTTGCCCTGGCTCACGAGCGTATCTTCCGCCGGTTGGAAGTTCCAGTGCTGATCGAACATGCCGAGCACGCGGCCGGAGGACAGCTTCGCCAGATACTGGTCGTAGTTCTGGATGAAGGCTTCTTTATCCATGAGCCCTTCGTTATAGAGGGCATTCAATTCCTTGTAGTAGCGTTTGGACATCTCCTTGTCGGCAAAAACGGTCGCCACCCCGTCATCCACCACGACGCCGCCGTCGTTTGGATGGCCGGTCAGATGCTCGGGCGCGTTCAGCAGCGGGAAGGTCCGCCAGTCGAACGCCAGCGTCGTATAGCCGATGGTCGGCTGACCGTCGATCGTCGGATGCTTGGCCGCGTAATCGCGGATGAGCTTCATGTAATCATCCAGCGTCTTCGGCGTCGGATAACCCGCTTCTTTCAGAATATCTTTCTGGATCCAGAAGGCGGGACCCGAGTAGCTGTTGAACTTGGGCTCCCCGGTCACGACGCCGTAATTCGGCAGCCAGTAGATATGACCGTCGCTGGAGTCCTTCATTTTGTTCCACGCTTTGGCGTAGTGCTTCTTCAGGTTCGGCGCATGCTCTTCAATCAGGTCCTCCAGCGGAATGACGGCGCCCGCCGCGACCAGCTTCGTATCGGCCGTGATCAGATCCGGGTAATCGCCGCCTGCGATCATGACGCCGAGCTTCTGCTGCAGATCGCCGACGAGGAATTCCATATTGAGCGATACGCCGAGCTCATCCTTAATTTTCTTATAGATCCGGTTATCCGGCGTCGGCGCCTGGTTCGGCGTACTAATGAAAGCCGAGAGCGTAACCGGCTTCGTTTCTTCGGCGGCTTCGCCGCTGCCATTGTTGCTTGTCGGTGTCGAGGGCGTGTTATTACCGCCCTTATTGCCGCCGTTATTGTCACTGCAGCCGACAAGCGCCATACTCAGCGCAAGCGCGAGCGACATGGAACCCCACAATTTCTTATTTCTCTGCATAACCATCCCCTGCTCCTCCTTTAGCCATCCAACCTTATCTTCGGCTTGCATCCACCGAGGATATCGTCTTCTTGTAAAAAGTGTAGCGCTTACAATAAACGACAACAACCGGACGGAATAAAGGTCAATCACCTGTCTATGTATAGGTTGCGGCCTATTCCCTCCCCCTTCCGAAGGGCTCTGCCCCTTTGACCCAACTTTTGTTGCTCCCTCCCCCTTCCCCCTCCGCCGAGGGGAACCAAAGGACTTCGCCCTCTGGACACCCTTTTCGTGCTTGCACGTTTGTTCGCAGTCAGCGGATGGGCTTGAGCGAGGCACGCTTTTGTCCTTGCGGACAAAGCTTACGTGGTTTTGGAGGCATTCCCAAGATATACGCCAGTCAAATATGGGCCACAGGTGACGCGTTGTGCCTTGGGTGGTGCCTCCCTTTTGCCTGCTCCTAAGTTTCTCTCTGCTGACCCTCGCTTTCGTCCGCTTCTGCGGGCACGCTTTACGTTTTTAGCTACACTAGGAACGGTCGCTTATTTCTCGAAGCAACAAAAAATCCTTCGAAAAGATTCGAAGGATTCACCGCTATATTTCTTCTAAGCATAGATACCTCGGTTATGCTCATCGGGAATGCCTGATTTGCGGTAAAAGTACGTGTTGACCTGATCTCGCCATTCCCGCGCGTGCTTCACTTGTTCGCGCAGTCGATCCCGCACCTGTTCGAACCGGTCCGCATCCAGCTTGTGCTCGAGCGAGCTCCATGCGTTCAACAGCTCGACAGCCTGAAGTACGCCTTCGAAGCGGGTGTCGTAGATATGCTGGATGACCGTCTTGCCCGTCTTCAATCTGTACGTATACGGAACATGGTGGAAGAACAATAACAGTTCATCCGGGCAGCTCTCCAAATTCTCGTACAGCTCGGCATTCGGCTCGAAATATTGCGCCGTGTAGCGCGTTCCGGTACGTACCGTTCGATCCACCCCGATCCCGTAACGGTCCGCAAAGTGATAGGTCCCCCAGCGGGAATACTCGTAGCCGTCTACATTCGGGCCGTAATGGTGATCCGGGTTGACCATCCAGCCCACGCCGAGCGGCGCCGTGTATTTCTCGTAGATGCGCCATGAATCCAGCAGCATCTTTCGTAGGGTCTCCATCACGTCGGGGTCTGCGCCGAACGTCTGGCCAATCCATTCCCTCGCAATCTCCTCGGCCGTTAACCGCGGGTTCCAGGCCAGCCTGCCGAATCCGTATAGATTCGCTTGCGCAAGCACGTGTCCCGTCCAATTGGGCGCGTCGCCAATGTTCGATACGGCCGCGATGCCGCCGCGACGACTGCCGAACAATCGGCCTCCTACCACATTGGCGACGGTGCTGCCGGCCCCATGCGCATGCGTATCGAAGTCCAGCACTTCCTTCCACTGCGGGACCAAGAAGCATAGATGGCGCTGCTGCCCCGTATATTCTTGGGTGATCTGCAGCTCCAGCATCTGATTCGTCGCGGGCATCGCGCCGAATAAGGGGGAGACAGGCTCGCGAACCTGGAAATCCATCGGACCGTTCTTAATCTGCAGCAAGACGTTGTCCCGAAACTTCCCGTCCAGCGGGGTAAAATGGTCGTACGCGGCTCTGGCCCGGTCTGTCGTGCGGTCGCGCCAGTCCTGCTGGCAGTTGTAGACGAAGCAGCGCCAGATGACCAAGCCGCCGTATGGCGCCAGCGCGTCCGCCAGCATGTTGGCGCCGTCGGCATGATCCCGGCCGTAGGTGAACGGTCCGGGTCGTCCTTCGGAGTCGGCTTTCACCAGGAAGCCGCCGAAGTCCGGGATGGCCCGATAGATGTCTTCGACCTTCTCCTTCCAGAAGCGTCTGACGCGTTCATCAAGCGGGTCCGCTCCGGGTAAGCCGCCGAGCTGCATCGGGCTGGCGAAGTTGACGCTCAGGAACGTGGATATGCCATATCGCCTGAAAATGTCCGCGACTCTGGCGACATCCGGTAACAGCTTTTCCGCAATGAGTAGGCTTTCGACCGTATGCACGTTGACGTTGTTGATCGCTATCGCGTTGATTCCAACGGACGCCAACAGGCGGGCATAGTCGCGAATACGGGACATATCCGGTACAAACTCGTTATTCCGGAAGAAAATAGATCGGCCTGCATAGCCGCGTTCAATCGAACCGTCCATGTTATCCCACTGATTAAGCATCCGTAATTCGTTCGACGGCGCTTCATTAATCGCCAAGCCGGAAAGCTCCTCGCCGCATTGCATCAACCGAAGGAGATGATAGACCGCATACAAAGCCCCTTTAGCCGATTGCCCGGCCACGATCAGCCCGTGCTCATCTTCTGCCGGCATGCTTCTAATGACGTATCCGTCCCCGGATCCGGCCGGTCCCGCCGGCTCGATCGGCAAATCGTCCATTTGCCCGCGAATGCCGAGCCGAATGCCTCCCTTTCCCGTGTATGCGGCAGATCTACGGGGTCGTACGCCGAGCATCGCTTCAAGTCCGTCCATCAGCTCTGCCGCCGCGGTCTGGAGCACTTCGTCCGCCGGATCGGCGACGGCAATCTCCTGCCCCCATTGCCGGTAGTCCTCCAGTCGCTTACGGTCCGTTATCGGCGTGAAGCGCAGCCAGCAAGCATCCCAGTTCGCCGTGTCATTCATTGCGCGAAACCTCCACTAGTATCGTTGATAAATGCATTACATCGTATAGCCGAACCCCAGAATCGTAAATTTCTGATGCTCATGCCCGGGGGCCATCCGGATCTCCACCTGATGCTCGCGCGACGTCTCCTCTTGGTAGAGCAGAACGGGATTGCAATGCGTCCAGTTAATCTCGTGCGGGTCGGCGAGTCTCGCCATTCGCCCGTCCACCCATATTTCCGCGCTGCCGAAGTCGGGGCGACCCGAGTCTTTAAAGACTAGAATGAGATTTCGGCTCGTGATCGTCATGACGAAGCTGTCATGGCCGGTATCGCCCGCGTGCATCCAATTGTGCGGGAAATGCGGCGTGCCGAAGGGATCGTCATCCATCTCCGCTAGCTGCAGATCGGTATCGGTTGCCGTGAAACCGCCTGCTTGGATAGTGGCGATGCCGTCGTAGTTGGCTCTGTCGAGCAGACGCATCTGCGCGAAATCGCTGCCGATCAGCGGCGGTTGATCCAGCGCGATATCCTCGCGATCCTCCTCGGACCGGTCGGTTACGGCAAATAGATGACGTAAGCAATCCGCCATGATCGTATGACCCGCATTGGTCGGATGATAGATATCATAGAAAAACTGCCGCTTGCTGATGACATTCCCCTCTTCCTTCTTCAGACGGAATTGATCGACGACCGCATCCTTCACGCTGACCATCGGCAGCCCGTAATGCCAACCGATCGGGGCAAGCCGGTCTTGAAGGTTCCAATCGTTGACGAAGACGCTGAACAATAAGATGACCGCAGGCTTGTTCTTTGCGGCGAGAATTTTCAAGCAGAGGCTTTCATAGCAGTTCCCCTTCGTTTCGTCCCCGGCATCATTAACGGCAAACTCGACGATGACGATATCCGGCTCCGCGGTACCGCCACGCAGGATGTCTCGGTCATAGCGAACGACGCCAAGCTCGGACGGCGTTCCACCCAAGCCTCCCTTGATGAACCGAATATGGTCTCGATCCGGATTGCCGAACATTCGCTCGAACGCCAGATAGGACTGATAGGCGTAGCAGTTCGTATGGAGCGGCTTCGCTCCGGCGCCATGCGTAATCGAACCGCCGATGTAGGCGATGGTGACCGCTTCGCCTCGCTTGGCTTTCGCGATCGCCGCTTTCAGCCGCTTATTGTTCCCCGGACTAACCAAGGATTTCGCGATCATCGCTTGATAGTCTTCCGATTCCACGTTGACCGCCGCCTCCGGCAGCATCTCCTGGACCTCGTAAGGTTCATGTAGATATAACATCACGCTGGCGGTAGCCAAGACGCCGGCATGCTCGAATTCGAAGGCGATTTTGCCCGGAACGTCGTCGTCCGAGGACCAGGCGATTTCATCCAGCATCACGATCGTCTCCGAACCATCGGCTGGACAAGGAAGGCGAAGGCGGGTACCCGTCTCGTATTTGCTCGTCCTTCCCCAATTCTCGAGCACGAACACGACCGAGGAATCCGCGTCTTCCCCTGCCTTCACGCGTACGCCGATACTGTGCACGAGCCTGCGAAATCCGGCGCAGTCCTTGAGCAGCTGTAGGATAAGGTCATCCGTCACGCCGCCCGCGACTCTCGCCAAGTTCATGAGCTGCTCACCTTCCAGGTAGAACTCCTGACTGTTCGTGCCGTTCCCCCGTGCCGCAGCCTCGATATCCATGTCATAGATGATATAGAACCCGCTGCGCTTGGCTGCCGGATCTTGCGGCGCTGCAGGTCCTTGATCTCCGGTAACCGCAAGCTCTTCCGAACGATTCTCCTTCATCGCCCAACTCCCCTTCCCATCCTCGAACTTGTGTCTTTGCTATAGAAGTCTATCTATTCTATCCTTATCTCCGCGAAGAAGCATCCAGCGGTCCTCCTATCCCGGAAGCCCTGCTGGATGCTTGTGTTGACGTAAGGCCTGCGACTACCCGACAAGTCCTGTCCGTTCGATGCTTTCCACGAAATAACGCTGCACGAACAGGTATAGAATGATCAGCGGCAAGATCGCCAGCAGAATACCCGTGTCCTGCACCATGCTCATATAGAACGGGTCGGCCTTCGAATTCTCGCCATCGGAGAGGAAGATCGACAGGTTATACGGCAAGGAGCTCAGCTGCGTCGACATGACCTTGCTGGACGTGAGATACGTCGTCGTGAAGAAGCTGTCGTTCCACTGCCAGACGAACGAGAAGAGCGTCACGGTCACGATCGCCGGAACCGCGTTCGGCAGCATAATCCGCAGGAACGTCTGGCCCACGCCGGCGCCATCCATATAGGCCGCTTCTTCGACCTCCTTCGGAATGCCCCGGAAAAACTGCCGGAAAATAAAGATGTACAGGCCGGCCTTCAACGAATTCGCCGTAATCGACGTTAAGATGAACGGCCAATACGTGTTGAGCAGATTAAGCGATTTGCCGGTGAGCAAAGGGATGATGCCCATGAGCGTGAAGTCTTTCAGATTCAAGTAGATCGGGATCAGGATCGTCGTAGGCGGAACCATAATGGTCAGCACCACGCCGCCGAACAGCAGCCCGCTTCCCCTGAATTTGAGCCGCGCAAATCCGTAACCGGCAAGCGCGCAGGAAGCCGCGGTCAGAATCGTCGTCGACGACGACAGTACGAACGTATTCAGCAGCGTATGCCAATAATCCATGATCGAGATGGCCTGTTTGAAATTGTCCAGCGTATAATTCGCCGGAATCCAGACGACGATCGGCGAATACAGATCGGTTTTGTCCTTGATGGCGGTCGAGATTTTCTGCAGGATCGGATAGAGAATGACGAACGACAAGCCGACGATCAGCGCCAGCCTGACGAACGACCACAGCCCTCGCTTCCAGCTCTCCGCCGATAACAATCGGGCGAATATCAATGTACTCACGCTCCTTCTATTCTTGGTAGAACACCTTCTTGGACACCAAATACGAGCTGACCAAGAGGATGATCATGATCGCGACGAAATAGAGCCAGGCCATCGCAGAGCTGAGGCCGAAGTTAAACGTCGTAAAGCCCGTCTCCCGGATTAATTCCGTCATGTCGTTGCGCGCGAAGGAGTCGATGATCGTATAAATCATATTGACCAGAATGAGCGGGCTGACCATCGGGAACGTAATCTTCCAGAATGCTTCATAGCCCGTCGCCCCTTCCATCTTGGACGCCTCGTAGAGCTGGGGCGAGATCGACTGAATGCCGGCCAGGAAAATCAGGATCTGCACGCCCGATTGGCTGACGACTTGATAAATGCGATCGACCGCGCCCGTCAAGTAGTCGGTGATGGTCTCGCTGACGCCGGCATTCATCATCATGGATGCCAGCTCATAGGAGCCTAACCCGCTCAGAATGCCGGAGCCCGCGTTCTGGTCGTTGACCGCCTGAATCAGGCTGCTCGATTCCAGGGTCATAATGACCCCCGAAGCCAGGATGACCGGCAGGAAGAAGATCGATCTGGCGATCGCCCGGCCGAAGAACTTCTGATTCAAGAGGACGGCCAGGAATAAGCTGAAGATGACGATGAGCGGCACGTTGACGACCATGTCCAGGATCGATTCGGTCAAAATCCGGTTAAAGCTCGTGTTGACCGTGAGCGCTTCCTTATAGTTGGAGATCCCGACGAAATCGATCCGCATCCCTTCCGAGTTCGCTTCAATGGCGCTTAAGCTGTAGCGAAAGGAAGAGATGAACGGAATCAGGAAGAAGAATAGAAAGCCGAGCAGCCAGGGCAGAACGAAGAGAAAGCCCCATAACGACTTTTGCTCCGCATAGGTGCGCGGCTTCATGCCGAGCTTCAGGATGTTTTTCATGTTTGTTCACCGCCCGTGACGTAGCTCTCGGCTTCAACCGTCTTGCCGTCCACCGTGACCGAAGCGCGATTATAATTGACGATCACATAATAGCCGTTCTCGTAGACCGTCTTGAATACGCCTTCCTCCAGCTTCTCATGACCGGCGATCCGTTGGCCCTGGACAGGCTTCAGCACCTGATTGACTTGCTTGTAGATGTCTGCCGCCTTGTCGATCCATAGTCCGTAATGGACGGCGTAGAGATGGTTATATTCCGTATCCTTCACCTTGTAGTTCGGCGCGTAGATCCATTCGAAATACACATTCGCGCCGTACTCCAGACTTTTCAGCACATACTGCCGTTCATTCGTATAGGTGGATAAATTGTAAGGCGCTCCGGCATAGTCGACATACCCGCGGACGACCAGCGGATAGAACGGAATTTCCTCATCCTCCAGCTTGAAGCCGCTGCTGGATAACGGCGCGTTCGTAAGGTCCGTCAGGAATGGGAGCGCATAAGCGTTGCCTCCGCTTGCCATCACGCGCGCATGCGCATCGCGGACCTTGATCAGCGCTTCCTTCGAAATCCCCTCGGATTCCGTCCGGTCGATCTGCTTCCCTTCCCGATAATCGCTGCTGAGCGAATCGGCCAAATCGCGAAGCGCGATCCCGCCCGCCTGATAGTCGCGAAGACCCTCAAGCGTCGAATCCACATAGTCCGGAACCACCCTCGGCGAGATCACATAGGACGGAGACTTCTGTCTGTCGCGCCGGTTCAAAGCCAGATCCAGCGGATAGAGCTCGGCCGGCACATCCCGCAGCGTGCGCGACGCTTCCTTGTTCTGATCGAAATCCGAGCCCGAGTTAGCGGCCAAGAGCGCTACGTCCGGGAAGAAGCCGACTCCCTTGTCTTGCGCGAACGCGATGAAATTGCGCATGCCTTTGCTCCCGCCGATCTCGCCGTCGACTTTAATGGAGTCCGGTACTTTATGGTCGAGCCCGTCGTTGAACCAGCCGGCATACCGGAGCTTAATATTGGCGATATCGCGCGCCTGCATCTCGCTGACGATGTGCTGCGCCTGCTCCCACGTCGTCAGCGGCTCCAGCGACTTGTACGGAATGCCGACGACATGCTTCTTCTTGGTGATGCCGCCGACCAGCTGCAGATAGAACGGCGCATTGCCCGGCTCCTCGCCCTTCGAAGGCTTGGGCAGACCGTCGTTCTTCTCCAAATATTGCCGGTAATAGCGGGCCATCCCTGTATAGGAAGCCTCATCGCCGCTTAGAAACGCGTAACGCACCTTATAATCGCTCTTCATCGGACGTTCCTGAAACTTCGGAAGCGAGCGCTGCTGGCCGTTCGCATCCAGCGTGACCTCGCCTTTGTTCACCACGAAGAAGCTTGGATAGACATAATTGTAGCCGTTCAGCCGGCCGGCGATATCCGCGTTGATCGTGGCGACCGACGCCCCTTCTTCTATAATGCCAAGGAAGGCGCGGCCCTCCCGGATGATGCCGAATACCGGAAGCCGGACTTCCTGCTCCCTTGAAGCGTCTTCCGTTCTGTCCAGCGTCTGATCCGCGCCGTAGACGAACTGCTGGTAGGCCGGATACTGCGTCTTCCCGTTGTTGAAATGAATAAGCGCGCCCGCGCCATCCGGGACGAATAACGAACCTTTATCGCTTGCGCCGCCCGCGCCGAAGAAGCTAAGGACGGAGATCATGTTGACCGGGTATTCCTCCGGATACCGAATGCCGTCGACCGGCACATGAACGACAAGGCTATCGCCATCGAGCGTATAGTTCATCTTCGCTTGGAATATTCGAGGCGCCGGCTTCTCCTGCGTGAAGTTCAGCTCCGCCATATCCTTCTGCAAATCCTCGTCCGTATAGCCGGCTTGCTCGATCGCGGCCAGCGCCCGCTCCAGCTGCAGCCCGTTCAGCGCGTTGTCGTTGCGCTCGTACGCCGGTTGATCCTCCTTCTGCGTGTACGCGATCTTTAGCGCGCGCTGACCGGCTTTATCCAGCTTGCCGCTCAGCTCCTCGAAGCGCGCGATGCTCAGCATCTTGGGCAGGTCCTCCGCCGTCTTCTGGGCGGTGCCGAATTGGTAGCTGACGCTCACGCCGCCTTCGATCGGTTCGAACTTGATCTGCTTATACTTGACGCTATCGGTGTACGTATTGATCGCATTGATCTGCCCGAAGCTGTTATAGAAGTCGAGCTTCAGCTGCGCGGACAATAAGTCCTTGTTCACGCCCGCGGCGAGCTTATCCGAGCTTCGCTCGAGCGGGTTGCTGTACCACACCTCGCCCGTCCGTTTCTGAAGCACGGCGATGGCGCCGGATGCTTCATCGATGAACAGCCGCAGCTGCTCGCTCTCGGCAACCCCCTTCATGCCGCTTACCCGGGAATCCGTGAAGGAAGCGTTCAATGCCTTTCCTTGCGTAAAAGCGGCCACGGCCTCGCTTCCCTCTTGCGCCTTGCCGCCCGACTTGGCATCGGAGCAGCCTGTCATCATGATTCCGGCCAGGAAGCATGCGCCGAGCAGGGTATATCTAGCGAACCCCATGTCCATGCCCCCTCCCTTAACTGCGAAGTACGATTTCTTGATAAATAATCGACACGAACGCGACAATCTGCTGCATGAGGCTAAAGAACAGCATGCATAAGAAGGCCATAAACCCCATCGCCACGATCGTTAACACACCGGTCGCGATCGTCTTCATCGGCGAGTATTGATGCACCGTCATGTTGCCGACGAACATCAGGAACAGGAACCACGCCACGGCGACGCTGCCGGAGAAATAATAGAAGCTGGTCTCCTGAAGCGAAATGACGTTGCTGAGCCAAATCCACGGGAAATGGATCAACACGAGCGGAATCAAGGCAAAGCAGGTCGAGGTGAAGATCTCTTCGAATTTCCCCTCCCCGTCCATAAGTGTCGTGAGCGACCAATTCGCCACGCACCAGAATAAGACGGGCACGACCACATAGACGATCTCCATGAGGCTGTTCATGTTATCCGGGTTGACTACGTTGACGAGAAAGCCGCTGTACTGCGTCTGCATAATATTCGTCAACGCCAGCAGGATGAGAATCGCGAAGGCAAGGATCAGGTTCGTCTTCCGGCTGCGCTCGTATTTTAAATCCCAATAGCCATTGAACGGGTGCATAATCACATAGAACGGATAGCTAACGAGCTCACGCTTCCATGGGAACAATCTTCTTCCCTCCCTTGTGCTTCAAGTACCTTCTGATGAAGAAGAGCGCCAGCGCAAGCACGGCTGCGCCGGTCATAATCGCCGTGAAATGTTCCCGCAGCACTTGCTTGCGATAGAGAAGGAATGCCTTCGAATATCCCCGCTGATCCATGCTCTGCTTGAAGTATTTCATCGCCTCGCCATACTCTCCTTGGCGAAGCAGCGCCTTGCCGATGCCCGCATAAGCGAACTCCAGGTTGGCATTCATGTTGATCGTCTTCTGGAACAACTCGTAAGCCTTCTCTTCCTCGCCCTTATAATAGCTGCGAACCGCTTCATTCAGCGTCCGGCCGTATTCCGTCGTCTGGAATACCGTCAGCTCGCCAAGCGCTTTATCCAGCACGACATAATCGTCCCCGATCCGCTCGATCGCGACCGGCGTATGGAATTCGCCGAGCTGATTGCCGATGCCGCCGAATACGTACATGAAGTGGCCGTCGCCGCTGTACGTGAAGACCCGGCCGCGCGTCGCATCGAGGATGGCGAAGATTTCGCTGTCCGCGACATCGATATCCGCCAAGCGTGTAGGACCGTCGAGCGTCGTGAAGCGGATATCGCCTTCCGGCGGAAAGTACCCCTCTCGCCGCAGGATGTCGCTGCCCTGCGCGTTCAGCTTCTTCACGTTATCGCTCGCCTGGCCATTGGTCGCGTAAATGAACCCTTCGTCGTTCATGTCCAAATTCGTGAATTCCGTCGGCGTGAACATGACCATCTGGCTGCGCTGCGCCCTGGTCGAGAGCATCTTCCATAAATAATCGGTCGGATCGAAGTTGACGCGATTGGCGCCGATAAAGGACGTAAAGTCGCCCGAGGCGCTAAATTCCATGAAGCCGTCGTAGACGCCGGCCGCCATGACGTAGATCCGCTGCGCCTTGTCCGCGACCACCCGAACGGGTTCGAAGTTGAATCCTTCCGCCAGCAGCTCGGATTTGGGCGAGTCGATCACTTTGACGACGTTGTCGTCTTGATCCAGATGAACGACGCGCTTGTTGCCCGTATCCGCCACGATCAGCTCCTTCCGATCGGTCACGAATAGCCCCTGCGGGTTCAAGAAGGCTTCCTGCTTCCCGTCCCGCCGGAAGGAATCGATGATGCGAACGAGCTTGAATTGCCGATCCAGAACGATGACGCGGTTGTTGCCGGAATCCAGCACGTAGACCTGTTCGTCTGCGCTCACGAATAGATCGGACGGGTCCTTCAGCGCCCCGGTTCCCAGCTTCGCGCCGTTCAACAAAGCGGTCGCCTCGTAAGCTTTCGGCGCGGCCACCGTATCGCCCCAGAACGAATAATTGTAAGAGCTGGCACCGTCATCCGCATGGACTTGCGTGACGCTCGCTCCGAGCGCTCCGAATCCGATCAGGCAGCCAAGCGCAAGGAGGAGGCATCCTCTTAGGTGCGCAATCCGTTTAAGCATCATGCTTTGACTCCCTTCTACTCCTTCATCCCGGAAGTCGCCATCGTCTGGATGACGCTGCTCTGGGAGATGATGAAGAGCGTGATCGGAACCACCATGAGGATGAGCGCGACGGCGGCGCCGACGCCCGCCCTGGCGATTCCTCCTTGCGTAATCTGGCCAAGCGCATAGTGCAGCGTCTTCAGGTTCTCGCTGTAGATGAAGCTGCCGCCGTCGGTCCCCCACAGCATGGGGAACTGCAGAATCATCAGCGTCAACCAGGCCGGCTTGACGTTCGGCATGACGATGGTCCAGTAAATGCGGTACTCGCTGGCGCCGTCGATCTTGGCCGCTTCCAGCAAGGCGTCCGGTATTTGCTCCATGAATTGCTTCATGAGGAACAACCCGAGCGGAAACGCCAGCGACGGCACGATAATCGAAGCATGCGTGTTGATCCAACCGAGCCAGGACATCACCATATAGTTCGGGATGGCCGTGACGTGCCCGGAGAACATGAGCGACAAGACGACGATCGAGAATAGCATTTTGGAGCCTAAGAACCGGTATTTGGCCAGCGGATACGCTGCCGCCGAAGCCAGCAGAATATGGCCGGCCGTACCGACCAGCGTAATGAGCAGCGTGTTGCCGATATAACGGGACAACGGCACCCACGAATTGCCCATCAAGGCGATCAGATCGTAGAAGTTATCCATCGTCGGATTGTTCACGAACACTCTCGGTGGGAAAATAAACAATTCGTCGAGCGGCTTGAACGCGTTATTGATGGCGAATACCAAAGGCAAGCCCATGAATGCGCCGAATACGGCCAGAAAGACAAACAGTATGAAGCTGACGGTAAAGGAGCGATTGAGCTTTTTGGGCGCCCGGAAAACCCCGATCATTTTCGTCACCACGGTCAATCGCCTACCTTTCGCAGCAATTTCTGCGTCAGCATGTTCGTGCCGATCATGAGGCCGAACAGCACCGTCGCGATGGCCGACGCGTAGCCCATCTCGAAGCGGATCGTGCCGAAGTCCATCAAATGGGTCACGACCGTATGCGCCGCGTAGTTGACGCTTGGGAACCCGGCCAGCGCGATCGAAATTTCGGCAACCGCGAAGGCGCCGGTAATTTGCAGCACCGCCCCGAACATCAGCTGCGGCCGCATCGAGGGCAGCGTGATGAACCACAGCTCCTGCCAGCGGTTCTTGATGCCGTCGACCGTCCCCGCTTCGATGAGCGATCGGTCGATCGTCTGCAAGCCCGCGATAAAGGCAAGGAAGCTGGTGCCCAGACTCAGCCACAATTGCACGATAATGACGATCGCCAGAATATACCGCTCGTTCGTCAGCCACTGAATCGGCTCCAGCATGAAGCCGTATTTGATCAGAAATCCGTTCAGGTAGCCGTAGCTGTCGCCGGAGAACACGATCAGCCAAATAAAGAACACGTTGCCCGAAATCGACGGCGCGTAGAAGATCAGCGTCATGACGGCGCGGACCTTCGGCGACAGCTCGTTAATAATCCATGCGAACAAAAAGCAGGCGAAGTAGCTGATCGGACCGGTCACGACCGCGAACATGAACGTGTTCTTGAGGGCCATCATGAACACGTCGTCGTTCAGGAACAGCCTCGCGTAGTTCTGCCAGCCGACAAAGCGCGGAAATTCCAGCATGTTGAAGTAGAAGAAGCTGAGCGCCAGCGAGAATACGACCGGTATGACCGTGAATAGAAAGAAAATAATCATGTACGGACTCATCAAAATATAATAGTGCTTGTTCTTGCCCAGCTCTCTTGCCAACTGCGCCAATCTGCTTTTCTTGCGAGGAGGATAAGCGAGATCAGGAACGGCCCCGCGCGTTGATGTTTCAGCTTGCACCGGCTTTCACCCCCTGACTAATTCGGTAAATTGAATTCCTTCCGTTTGATCGCGATCTCGTCGTTCATGTACAGGATATAGTCGGACAGCGCCTCGCGCGGGTTCTCGCCGGCGTTGACGACCTTGCGGAACGCGTTATCCAGATGGCGGCCGGTGAAGTAACCGCCCGGCACCTGCGGTATGCCTTCTACCCATTGCCACTGGCTCTCCAGGTTCCGATAGTCCTTCATCGGCCATGGCAGCTCCATGAGCGCTTCCGTATTCGCGGTCGGATAACGGGCCGCTTCCCCCATCAAGCCTTCCATCTCCCGTCCGTACGCAACCTGGGTATCCTTATCGGTCCACCATTTCATGAACGCCCAAGCCGCTTCCTTGTCGGCCGCATGCTGAAGCATCATGACCGCGGTGGTATGGCTGGCGACCGTGTGATCCACGCTGCCGTCTGCCTGCGCCGTACCGGGAACCATCGTGAAATCCCACAGGCCTTTGATCTCCGGCGCCATGACGGTGAGCGAGTTATAGGTCGTATAATCGGCGATTCCGATCGGCATCTCGCCCGTCCGGAAGCGGTTCGGGAAGTCCGCGAGCAGCGGGAATTTGTAGTTCGTATAGAATTTCGTCCACGTCTTGAAGGCTTCCATGGCAATATCGGAATCGAGCGCGCTCTTCTTGCTATCCGGTTGGTAGAACTTCCCGCCATTCTGATAGAGCAAGGTCGCGAAGGTCGCATTCGGCACGAGCGTCGCATTGTTGACCGCCGTATCGATCGGCAGCCAGAACTCCATGTTGTGCTTCTGCAGCACGGAAATCATGTTATAGACGTCCTGCCAGGTCTTCGGCGGCGTCAGCCCCAGATCGGCCAAAATATCTTTGCGATAGAACAGCATCGGGAACGTCTGCTGCTCCGGAAGCGCGTATACCCCGTCGTTGTAAGAATAAGGCGCCAGCCCGCTCTCGCGGAAACGCGAGGCGACCTCCTCGAAATCCGCGAAGGCAGTCAAATCCGCGGCCGCGCTTCGCATGGCATAGTTGACCGGCACGTCTTCGCCGATCTGCATGGCCACGTCCGGCCCTTCGCTGGCCAGCGTCGCCGGCAGCAGAATGTTCGGCGGGACGAGCCTCAGCTTGACCGAAATATTCGATTCGGGGGTAAAGGTGTCGTCGATGAGATTTTTGAGCACCTGCGCCTGGTCGCGGCCGGTCGTAATCCAGACCGTGATGGAACGGCTGCCCTCCCCGGTGTTGCCGATGCTGTCATAGTCCTCGGTGTAGGAAGCGATATAACCGCCCAGCTCATGCTTCAGCCGCGCCCATGTCGAGGCTTCCGCCTTCGGCAGCTTCGCTTCCGGCGAGGAGACGACCAGGTAATCCAAGGTGAGCGGCTGCTCGCGGACGGTGAGAATCCATGTGCCCAATCCGCCGACGTTGATCTTGAAGGCGTTCATGCGACGGGCGACCGTCTCCGGCTTATCCGCCATCTCCTTCAGCTGCCGCACCATCGTGTGCAGCACCGCCACCTTATCGCTTCGTTCGCCCGTCGTCTGCTCCAGGTAATCGGCCACACGTTGGATGGTATCGGCCTGCTCTCGAAACGCGCTTACCATATCGGGAATCCGCTTCTCCAGTTCATAGTCCCGATAAGGGTCCGGCGTATTCGACGTGATGATCAGGATCTTCCGGTACATCTCGTTCAGCTTAAGGACGCTCGACTCGATCGTGCGCAGCAGCGGCGCGATCTCGCCCAGGGACACCGCCATTCGGATCTTGTGCGCGCCCTTGGTCAGATGGAACAAGTACGGCTCTTCGCCGCCAAGCACATCCATCCGCCAATCCGTGTCGAAGCCGAATCGGATCCGCTTCATTTCCTTGAACGGGTATTCGCCGTCGATCATGAGGCTCCGCGTGCTGTACACGCCCCGGAGCTGGTCCTGCTTGCGCTTGAGCGCGATTTGGTACAAGCCGTCTTCCGGCACCTCCACGTTCCACTCGATCCACTGCCCGGGCAGCTTCCAATTGAGTCCGCCGATCGCATTGATTCGGATCTTGGACACGTCATACGGAATGACGGACGGACTGGAGCGGTCAGACAACGGATATAACGTCGGAGATGATTTGCTTGAGGCCTCTTCGGCCTGAATCGTCAAGGACAGCTCCTTAACGGGCGCAAGCCCCTTCGCATCATACTCTTTTTTGACCTCCGCGTAGGGCTTCACGGCTTTCTCCTGATACAGCTCGATGTAATCGATCGCCATCGGCTCTCGGGATGCCGTGAGCGATAATCGCTGCGTCCCTTTGCCGAAATAGAACAAATACGGTTCGTCCGCATACCCTTCGCTATCTTCAAATGGCGCTGTCTGCCATTCTGCTTTCTCCACTTGTCTCGGGCGCAGGTCGTTGTCTCTGTCGTCGCGCCTGATCTCCGCCTCTTTGTTGCCCCACAGCCTGTCGAACGACAGAAGCTCCGCGCCTTTGAACGGCACCTGCCCGTTAATGGCGAATTGTCTCTCGATGGCCGAGCTTTTTCCCTCTAGCGGGTAGTAATGGATGCGGACGTTATATAGCCCTGGCTGATCCACCTGCACATCCCAGCTGACGGAGCCGGTATCCGGCGTGACGACGGCTTTACCGTCCAGGCCTTCCTGCCGGTCCGCGATTCGCACGCCTTCTCCCGCCGCTTCGGCGAAGCGCTCGCCTTCGATTCGGATCACCCGATCGGGTCGCTCCGCTTGCTCGTACTGCTTCAAATAGCTGTCATATCCGCCGGTCTCGCCGGCATCGACAATCGCCTCGAAATCGCTCATGCCCATGGCGCGATCCGCCGGATCCGAAGGATAGAAAGCCCATATGGACAAAAAAAATACGACCAGAACCAGTATGGCAATCCCGAGCTTTTTCCCTCTAACGTTCAACTCTTCTCCCCTCCTGGCAGCAAGCGATCCTAATTGGACGACAGTCCCCTCTCTAGAGAGCTCTAAAAAGGGGACTGTCGCCTTTTTCGTTAACTATTTTTTGTACACTTCGTCAATGGCCGCTTGTACCGGCGCTTTGAACTTATTGATGACGGTCGATACCGAGTTGCCGGCGGTCAGCTCGCCGATGATATCGTAGTAAGGCAGTTTCGGGAACGTATTGTGATCGAGCACGAGCATGCCGTCCGCTGCGGTGCGCGAATTTTGGATGTCGTCCTCGTTCGTAAAGTTGCTTTCGAGCGAAGCTTGATCCGGGTAATCGTAGATGGAGTCGATGTCGTTGATTTTCTCCCAGATGTACAGCAGTTGGTCCGGATTCTCCACTTTCTTCGGAATGGTCAGCGCTTGGAAGAGCGCTTCGCCGGAGTGATAAGCCGTCGCGCTTGGACCTTTCGGGAATGGCACGAAGCCGATATCGTAATCCTTCATATCCGTCTTCAGGCCGCTCACTTCATAGCCTGCGCCCGCGTACATCAACGTGTTGCCTTGACGGAAGAATTGGCCCGGCTCCGTCCAGTCGCCGCCTTCCGTCGGTCTGGCCACCTTCTCCGTCGCGATGCGAGAGAGGAAGTCGAACGCTTCGACCGTCTTCGGATCTTCCAGATTCTGCTTATCGCCGAGCGTAAGGCTGGCTTCGTTCGAATACAGCGACTGGTCCATCAGACCACCCTGTGCAAGCCCCCACGTATCGAGCTTGCCGTCGTTATTCGTGTCTTTGTTCGCTTCCTTGGCGACTTGGATGAAGGTATCCCAGTTCCAGTTATCCTCGTTGACATAGTCTTGCAGCGGCTTCATGCCCAACTGATTCATAAGCGTGCGGTTGTAGTAAATGCCCGTGATCAGGTTGGATTGACTCTCCGTGAACCCATAACCTCTGCCTTCGTACTGCATGAACTCGCTGGTGACCTTCTGATTGAACACTTTCGTATTCTTCGTATATTCGTCGATCGGCCACAGCAGGTCTTGCTTGACCAGCGTCGGAATCGAATACGTTTTGCCCAAGCGGACGATATCGCCGATCGGCTCGCCCGCCAGCAGTGAAGCGACGACCTTCTGCTGGTACTCGCCGTAGTCGATCGCGACGTACTCGATCTTGAAGTTATGCTTCTTCATCAGCTCGTCCAGGTTCTTCTTCTTCTGGATATTGTCCGGATTGTCTTCCGGAATCGCCATATCCCACCACGACACGACCTTGATTGTTCGGCCGCCCATATCGAAATCCATCTCCGGCGTGCCCAGATCCTCTTCGGCGTTGCCGGCCGCGTTGCCGCCCGCATTATTCGCGGCTGCCGGCTCGTTCGTCGCTGCTCCCCCGCCGGCATTCCCGCTCTCGGCTGCGGCATTGCCGTTCCCGCTGCCGCCCGCATTCTCCGTGCTGCCCGAACCGCCGCTGCAGGCGGCCAATGCAAAGGTCAGCATCAAGCTTGTGCACAGTAAAGCTGCTTTTTTCAATCGCACGTTGATCCCCCCTGATTTTGGATTACAGGGAAAAGTGTAGCGCTTACATTTTGGACCAACAACCTGCCGCTGTTTAGTTCAACCACCTGCCGAACTATAGGAATCCGCCTATTTCGCGGCTTCTCGCGGCACCCTCATTTGCAAAAGGTAAACAAATGGTAGACGGATAAAGAAATGCACATTGTCGACACTTAGGCGGGTTGAACATAATAAAAGCAGGGCGCAAACGATCGCGAGATGCCCATTAACCAATTGGAAGCGAGGTTCTAGCCGTGTATAAGGTACTGCTTGTTGATCCGAATCGACGTTCAAGAGAAGAGACCGACCAACTACTGGACTGGAGACGACTGGGCTTCGACATCCAAGCGTATGCGAATGATTCCTCCGAGGCGCTGGCGCTTCTGGCAAGCGATCAGGTCTCCCTCGTTCTAATCAGTCTCAAGGATCCGCATGCCAACGGGATGCGTACCTGCGAACATATTCGCCAGAAGAGCACGGTGCCGATTATCCTCATTGGCGGCCCTGACGATTTCCATATGGCCAGGCGAGCTTTGGCCTTTCAAGTAAGCGATTACATTGCGGAGCCGCTTCGCGCGGCGGATGTCCTGGAAAGCTTGCATGCCGTGAAGAAGCAGCTGGATGGCGTCTCTTTGCAGCTCCCCTTGAAAGCGCTACCGAAGCGAAATCCGGACATGCCGATCATCGATATCGTCAAGCAATACGTACAGGAACAGCTGAACCAGAACATTACGCTCAAGAAAATCTCAACCCTGCTGCACTTTAACTGCGCGTACCTGGGCCAGAAATTCAAAGACCACGAAAACATGTCGTTCAACGAATATCTCCTCCAGCAGCGCATGGAGAAGGCCAAATTGCTGCTCGAGCAAACGGACATGCGCATCTACGAAATCGCCAGCGAGGTGGGCTATACCGAAATCGACTGGTTCTACAAGAAATTCAAAGCCTACACCGGGGCGAGCGCGAACGAGTATCGCAAGCAGATTACCGTCACGGCGTAAGGCTGAATGAGGGAAGACGGGGATTATTGGGGGAACCATTCGATTCAACATACAAGGCCATCCGGTGGTACAGTCGGATGGCCTTGTTCCATGATTACATGCCGCCGATCCCCTTCTCATTCTCACGATCACCGTATCGTAATGTCCAGATAACCAAGTATAATACCTTTACCGCATCCGCTAGCAGATAGCGGTACGCATGCTTGGAATTGGCATGGATTGCATTATACGACCTACGTTGAGGTCTTACGAGGAGGAAGGCTTATGCATAAGGTACTGATTGTCGACGATGAGGTTTTCGTACGCAAAGGCTTAATCAATCTGATCGATTGGTCGTCGCTGCAATTCGAGATCTGCGGCGAGGCGGACAACGGCGCGCAGGCGCTAGCCTTGATCCAACATCTCTCCCCTGATCTGGTCATTGTCGATATCCGAATGCCCGTGCTTGACGGTCTGGAGCTCATCCGTCAGGTGAATGCGGAGGGCGGCCATCAGCCGGTATTCATCATATTAAGCGGGTATCCGGATTTCTCGTATGCCCAGCAAGCCTTCCGTTACAAGGTGTCCGACTATATTTTGAAGCCGGTTAATGAACAGGAAATGGTATCGACCCTCCGAAGAATCGCGACGACGCTGAATCAGAAGCAGCTGCTGTCGATGACAAGAGACAAGCCGCTGGTCGAGATCATTATCGAGAGCTTGATCCAGGCCGAACCGGGCGAGCAGGTAATGACGCAAATTGCGCACACGCTCGAGCTGCCTCTGACCGCCGCCTACACCTATGTCATTGTGGAAATTCAGGACCTGCTCCCTCATCGGGAGATTGACTATTTGCAGCCGTTACAGCATACGCTCCGGCGATATTTCCAGCTCGAGGGGCAGACTCTGCTCATTCATGTACGCGCGTACAATCAATACGGCGTTATCGTGCCGCCATCGTGGCAAGCCGAGCAATTCGGCTCTGCGCGGGTAGGCTACGCGAAGCTGCTTCAAGGCTTGGAGAACCATTTATCCACGGAAGTCGCTTTGTTTGTCGGTCATCAGGTCGATCAATTGCAGCGAATCGTTCATTCCCGCGCCAGCGCCGACGAATGCTTGAAATATCGTTTTGCCGCAGGTGTTGACGGTATATTTATGGCGGCGGAGCTGCTAGAGAGGCCCTTGTATTATTATGATGTCGATGAAGAACTGCACGGCAAGCTGATCTATGAGATTGAAGCCAATCACAAGGAAGGCTACAACAGCGCGATCGATGCAATTTTCATGGCCTTTAAGGAGCGGTATTTCACGCCCGGCGCGGTTGCGAATACCGTAAGGCGAAGCATGATTGCCATGATCAACATTATTCGGCAGCTAGAAGGCAATGAGGCGGAGCTGTCATGGCTTCCGGAGCTGCTGAATTGGCAGACGAAATACCGTAATTTGGACCAGCTAAAGGGTATTTTCACGCGCTTCATCGAGGAAGCCGCCGAATATATCGCCAAGCAGCGCGGGGAAAAAAGCAACGGCAATATTGAAAAAGTAAAAAAATATATCGACGGCCACTTCAGGGACAACATCTATCTGAAAGGCATCGCGGCCGATTTCCATATGAACCCGATTTATCTTGGGCAGCTGTTTCGCAAACATTACGGCATGTATTTCAACGAATACCTCCTGACGCTTCGCATCGAGGAGGCGAAACGGCTGCTGCGGCAAACGAAAAAACGCGTGTATGAAATCGCGGAGCTGGTCGGCTTCCAGAACGCGGATTATTTCGCCACCCAATTCGAGAAGCTGGAGAAAACGACGCCGTCGGAATATCGCCAAAACATGATCGATCATTCATAAGGAGGCCCGTCTTGTTCAACTTTCGATTAGACCATCTGAAGCTCCGCAACAAGCTGATCGTCATCTATGTGATCTGCGTGTTCCTGCCGATCGTGCTGACCAACGTGATGTTTTACCACGTGACCACCCTTAACGTCAAGAAACAGAAGACAGCCGACGCGGACCAAGCGATTACCTTATTGCAGTCCGAATTAGGCGCCCTGATCGACGATGCCGCGGGCATCTCCTATTTGTATTCGATCGACCATCAGCTGGGCGATCATCTGAATCTCGACCATCCCTCCTATGATCACTATGTAGAATCGCTAAGCGGCGTATCGAACTTGTTCAATCGCGCGGACAAGGAGTACAAAACGATCAGCTCCGTGACGATTATGAGCGACAATCCGACGATTCTGACTTCGAGTCATATTATCAAGCTCGAGGATGATATGCGGGATGCGGATTGGTATCGTCAAATCGCAAATTACAATAACGCGTATCCGCATCTGTATGTCACGCATGACAGCATCAGCGTCATTCAGAAGCTGTCGGACCGCCGATACAAAGCCTATGAAAATGTGGTCAAAATCGATTTGAATCCAAATTACGTCCAGCAAATTTTCGATCTATCGGGATTTGAAGGCGATATTTACTTGCTGGATCCTTCTCATGAGGCGCGTTACGGTCGTCTGGCAAGCGGTCAGCCGAGCGAGCTGATCACCGCGGATCGGCAGCTCCAGCTAGGCGACATACCAGAGCCGAATAAGGCTATCGTCATCAGCAAGTCCTACCAGTCTAGTCGTTATCTGAAGGGCTGGAAGATATACGGCGTCCTCGACGAAGCGAACATCCTATATGAGGTCAGGCAATCCGGCCGGTTTATTCTCTGGTTTGCAGGCATTAATTTCTTCGTGCCTACGATCGTCATCTTGATTTTCTCCCGCTCGATCCATACGCGCATCCAAGCGATTCTAAGACACATGAAATCCGTACGCGGCAATAACTTTGAACGCGTCCCCTACTATCAGGAACGTGATGAGGTCGGCCAACTCGCGGTGGAATTCAATCGGATGAGCGCGCGGATCGAGAACTTGATCAATGACGTGTATGTGTCCGAGATCCAGAAGAAGGAACTGGCACTGCGGCAGCGGCAAGCTCAATTACACGCGCTCCATAGTCAGATCAACCCTCATTTTTTGTTTAATGCGCTGGAGACCATCCGAATGCGAAGTCTCATGAACGGCGAATCGCAGACGGCCAAGACGATTCAGAACATGGCGACCATCTTTCGAAAATCGATTATATGGAAGCGCAGCTTCGTCACCATTCGCGAGGAACTGGAGTTGATCGAGTGCTTCCTGGAGATTCAAAAATATCGTTTCGACAGCAAGCTGGAGTATCATATCGAGGTGGATCAATCCGTGATGGACATTGAAATTCCGAAGATGGCGTTTTTGCCGTTCGTCGAAAATGCCAGCATTCACGGGATCGAGAACATACCCGGCATCGGCTATATTACGATACAGATCGCGCAAGAGCAGGAACAGATCATGTTCCTCCTCTCGGACAATGGCGGCGGCATCGCGCAGGAGAAAATCGACGAGCTTCACCGTTACATACACGAAGATGACACGATGGGCGATTCCATCGGCATGAAAAACGTCATGATGCGTCTAAAAATCTACTACGGCGAAGCGTTCAACTTCACCATTGCCAGCGCGCCGAATACAGGAACGCGCATCACGCTGCGTCTGCCTATTACGCGCAAAGAACAAGATCCTCCAATAAGTTCTTAACTATTCAAAGACCAACCTAAGGTTTGCTCTATAACAATGGATTTCTTTATCTTCTACAATGAAAGTGCTTACACAACTCAAGAAAAAGAAAGGGGATTTGAAGTGCGCACAAAAAAGTGGCTACCTGCCAGCCTGGCCGTGCTTACGACGGTATCGCTTCTCCTTGCCGGATGCACGTCGAATAATGGCGAGGGACCAAAGACGAACAACACGAACAACAGCTCCGCGACGGACGAGAAAGCCGGAGAGGTCAGTACAGATCCGGTCACCTTCAGTTATTTCGCATTCGGAACGAATAAAGACGTGCTTGCCAGCGAAACCACGATCGGCAAAATCCTTCAGGAGCAAACCGGCGTCGATTGGAAAATGGAGTTCGTTGCGGGCGACCCGACCACGAAGGCAGGCGTCATGATTGCCGGCGGCGCGTATCCGGATGTGATCTCGCCGGTAGGCGAACTGGCGATGCTCTTGGATGCCGAAGCCTTGATCCCGCTCAATGATTTGATCGAGAAGCACGGTCCGAACATCAAGCGCGTCTATGGCCCTTATATGGACAAGATCACGCATGAAGACGGCAACATCTACATCCTCCCTTTCACGGCCAACATCGGCGGTTATTTGACGGACCCGGATGCGGGCAGCAGCATCTGGATTCAACGCCGCGTGCTGAAGGAATTCGGTTATCCGAAAGTCAAAACGCTGGACCAATATTTTGACTTGATCGCGAAATATCAGGCGAAGTATCCGACCGTAGACGGCAAAGATACGATTGGCTACGCGACATTCGCCGGCGAACCGGGTCAATTCTATACGGTAACCAATGCCCCTATGCATCTAGCCGGTTATCCGAACGACGGCAATGTCATGGTCGATATGAAGACGCATGAAGCCAAGCTGTATCAGGGAACCGATTACGAGAAGCGATGGCTGCAGTCGTTGAACGAGCTGAATTTAAAAGGCCTGCTGGATCCGGAAAGCTTCACCGCGAACGGGGACCAATTCAAGGCCAAGCTGACTTCCGGCCGCGTACTCGGATTCAGCGGCTACACCTGGCAGATCGGTGATGCCATCAACAACCTCAAGTCAGCCGGCAATGACGATCTGCGTTATGTATCCCTGCCTATCGTATTTGACGAGAGCATTACGGATGCCTACATGGACCCGCCTTCCTTCGTCAACAACCGCGGTCTCGGCATTAGCGTCAGCGCCAAGGATCCGGTTCGCATCATTAAGTATTGGGATAACCTGCTGACGGACGAGAACCAGAAGCTTGTCCAATGGGGCGAAGAAGGCGTCACCTACTCCGTGAACGAAAAAGGTCGTTTCGTCATGAACGATGAGCAATTGGCGAATCGCAACGATAACGAATACAAACGGAAGTACGGCTGGGCTTACTTCGATTATGAATGGCCGCGTTACGGCGACAACTCCGTGTACGAGGACGGCAATGCGCATCGCCCTTTCTCCCAGCCTGAAGTAGCGAACATCAATTATACGGATGGCGACCGGGCGCTGCTTGATGCATACGGGATCAAGACCTTCTCCGACTTCTTCGCGAAACCGGTGGAAAGACCCTGGTATCCGGCTTGGAGTATCGAGAAGGAGCAAAATTCGCCCGAAGATATCTTCAATCAGAAAGCCTCGGATCTGCAGCAGAAGTATTATCCGAAGCTGGCGCTTGCCCCCGAAGGGCAGTTCGAATCCGTCTGGAATGACTATCTCAAGCAATTCGGCAAACTGGATGCAGCCGGCTTCGAGGCCTTCATGACCGCCAAGGTGAAGGATCGGGTCGCAGGAAAGTGGTAAGCGGCAGCTGCTGAATGTGAATAGTCAACCGGGAAAAGCGATGCCATTCGCTTTTCCCTTCTACATTATGCTAGTGGCAGAGAAGATTTTGCCGGAAGGGAGACGGATCGAGTGGAGAAACAACCCGCGCAGCTGACAGGATCGACTTCTGACGATTCGCGCCTTATCGCCTTTTTCAAAGCGTTGTCCAAGCAGAAAATGTTAATGCTGATGTCGCTGCCTTTTCTTGCTTGGGTCATCGTATTCAAATATGTTCCGCTCTGGGGCTGGACGATTGCGTTCCAAAAATACCGATTGGGTCGAGATATTTTCGACCAGGCCTGGGTGGGATGGGATAACTTTACCGCTTTGTTTCAGGAGCAGCAGTTTTACCTGGTGCTGCGCAATACGCTCGTGATGAGCTCGATTAATCTTGTCCTGGGATTCGTAACGGCTATTGGATTAGCGCTTCTCCTCAATGAGCTCCGCAGAATCGCCTTCAAGCGGACGGTGCAGACGATCAGTTATTTGCCGCACTTCATTTCGTGGGTCGTGGCCGCGAATATCGTCCAAACGGCGCTTGCGCCGGAGGGGATTATCAATGTCCTGCTCCTCCAGCTTAATATGATCGATAAGCCCGTATTGTGGCTCGGCGTCGGCGAATATTTCTGGGGCATTCTCGGCGTGACGGAAGTATGGAAGAATGTCGGTTTTAATACGATTATCTACTTGGCTGCCATTACGACCATTGATCCGACGCAGTACGAAGCCGCCCGGATCGACGGCGCGTCGCGGTTGCAGCAAATGTGGCATATTACGCTTCCGGGCATGAAGCCCGTCATTGTCATCCTGCTCATCATGAACCTTGGCCATATCCTGGAGTCCGGCTTCGAGCCGCAGTACTTGCTTGGCAATGGCATGAATGTCGAATATTCGGAAAATCTTGACATATTCGTGTTGAAGTACGGAATCCAAATGAACAATTACGGATTGGCGACGGCCGCCGGCATGTTCAAAACGGTAGTCAGCTTCATCTTCCTGATCGTGGCCAACAACCTCGCGAAACGGCTTGGCGAGAGCAGATTGTACTAGAGGAAAGGCGGTGAAACGATGTTAAAAGCGAATTCGGCTCGATCCGCTTCGATTGGCGACCGCCTATTCGACGCGTGCAATTATATCTTCATGCTCCTATTGGTCTTCGTCACCTTGTATCCTTTCATCAATATGTTCGCCTTGTCGTTCAACGACGCCAACGATTCCATTCGCGGCGACATCTATTTTTGGCCGCGTGAATGGACGCTCCGCAACTATGCGTTTGTGTTCAGCGAATCTAACGTGTTCTACGCGACCTTCATCTCCGCGGCACGGACGATCGTCGGGACGGCCGTTTCCGTATTTTGCACGGCGATGCTGGCCTATGCGATCAGCCGTCCCGAATATAAATTGAGGAAATTCATTGCCATTACCTTCATCTTTACGATGTATTTCAGCGGCGGCTTGATCCCGAATTATCTCCTCATTAAAGAGCTCGGCATGCTGAACAGCTTCTGGGTCTACATTATTCCGGGCATCATCGGCGTGTTCAATATGATCGTCATTCGATCGTTCATCGAAGGCTTGCCGGAAGGGATTATGGAATCGGCCAAAATGGACGGCGCCGGCGATCTCACCACCTTTTTGCGTATCGTGCTTCCGCTGACCCTGCCTGCTCTGGCGACCGTATCGCTGTTCGTGGCCGTCTATCAATGGAACTCCTGGTTTGACGTATTCCTGTATAATTCCTCCAGGCATGATCTGAGTACGCTGCAATACGAGCTTGTGAAAATCTTGTCCACGTCCGACACGGGCTCTTCGGCTGCCGATCAATATGCCGATGCGCAAGGAAGCGCGGAAATCGTAACGCCGACATCGGTTCGCGCGACGATGACGATCGTGGCAAGCTTGCCGATTATTATGGTCTATCCGTTTCTGCAGAAGTATTTTGTCAAAGGCATGATCGTCGGCGGCGTGAAGGGATAACCGAACCGAGCATGCAGATTCATATCGGAGGAGCGAAAATTGATCTTATGAAGAAACAAGGCGTAAATCCTTACCTGCCGTCGTGGGAGTATGTCCCCGACGGCGAGCCCCACGTGTTCCAGGACAGAGTCTACGTATACGGCTCGCATGACCGATATAACGGGCACGTCTTCTGTCTGAACGATTACGTCTGTTGGTCGGCGCCCGCGAACGATCTGGCCGACTGGCGTTATGAAGGCGTGATCTACGAGAAGACGGATGATCCGCTCAACCCCGACGGACGCATGTGTCTGTATGCCCCCGATGTCACCCAAGGCCCGGACGGACGATATTATCTGTTCTATGTCCTGGATAAGGTACCCGTCGTCTCCGTCGCCGTCTGCGATACGCCTGCGGGCAAATATGAATTCTACGGATACGTGCAGTACGCCGACGGGACCCGCCTGGGCGAACGGGCGGGCGACCAGCCGCAATTCGATCCGGGCGTCTTGACGGAGGGCGACCTCACCTACCTGTACACCGGGTTCTGCGCGATCGGGGACAAATCGCGCAAGGGCGCGATGGCCACCGTCATCGGGCCGGATATGCGGACGATCGTCGAAGAACCGGTGTTCATCGCGCCCAGCGAGCCGTACAGCCAAGGGTCCGGCTACGAGGGGCATGCATTCTTCGAAGCGCCATCTATCCGCAAGCGCGGCGATACGTATTATTTCGTCTATTCTTCCGTCGTGATGCACGAGCTGTGCTACGCGACCAGCAAGCATCCGACGAAGGGCTTCGAATACCGAGGCGTCATCGTCAGCAACAACGACATGCATATCGATTCGTACAAGCCGGCGAGCAAGCCGATGTACTATGGCGGCAACAATCACGGCGGCTTGGTGGAAGCAGACGGTCAATGGTACATCTTCTATCACCGTCATACGAACGGTACGAGCTTCAGCCGCCAAGGCTGCATCGAACCGGTCACGATCCTGGAGGACGGTACCATTCCGCAAGTGGAGATTACGACAAGCGGTCCGAACGGCGGCCCGCTCGTCGGCCGCGGCCAATACCCGGCCTATCTCGCCTGCCACCTGTTCACGGAGACGGAGGAGCGCTACACGGGCACGCACGGCGCATGGATGGACGGCCGATTCCCGAAGATCACCCAAGACGGCAAAGACGGGGATGAAGAGGTTGGTTATATCGCGAATATGCGGGATTCCGCAACGGCGGGGTTTAAATACTTCCAATGCGAGGGCGTGGAGCGCGTGAAGATTCAGGTTCGCGGATACGCCCAAGGCTACTTCGAAGTCAAGACGTCCTGGGACGGCCCTGCGCTCGGATCGATCCCGGTCGACTTCACGAACGTATGGACGACGTATGAAGCCGATATCGCGGTTCCGGACGGCGTTCAAGCGTTATACTTCACGTACAAAGGGAACGGCAACGCAAGTCTGGCGTCGTTCACGCTGGAATAATCGATTGGCCGAATACTAGAAGCGTTGAATGCAATGAAACGAATGGCAGCCTGACCTCGCGTCAGGCTGCCATTTTCACATCCATGATTATACCCACTTGAACAACGTCTCCAGAAAAGGCGAAAAAGGCGGATGAGCAACCATTCGCCTATTTCACTTCTATTAGGAAACTAACGGCATAACGACATAGACTGTTCCGACGGATGCTTCGAAAGTAATCGTATCCCCGTCCGCCACGGTCGCGACGGCCGCTCCGGCATCCGTCGCGATCGACAACCGCAGCCCTTCCGACCGTACCCGGCACGCCCCCTCTGCATTCGCGCGAATGATCCCGCTGACCAATGCACCGTCCGCCCATTCGATGTCGACCTCGTAGCCGCCACGCGCGCGCAGACCCGTAACGGAGCCGCTCGGCCATGCCGTGGGGAGCGCGGGCAGCAAATCAATGACGCCTTCATGGCTCTGTAGAAGCATCTCGACCATCCCGGCCGTGCCACCGAAGTTGCCGTCGATCTGGAAAGGCGGATGATTGTCGAACAGGTTCGGCAGCGTCGAATCGCGGAGCAGCGCCGCGAAATTACCGTACGCCTCCTCGCCGTCGCGCAGCCGCGCCCACATGTTGATCATCCAAGCCCGGCTCCAGCCGGTGTGCCCGCCGCCGTGCGCGAGCCGGCGCGTCAGCGTTGTCCGGGCGGCCTCCGCAAGCGCAGGCGTCTGCCGAGGCGTAATGCGCGATCCGGGATGGAGCGCGAACAAGTGCGAGATGTGCCGATGACCCGGCTCCGTCTCTTCGTAATCCTCCATCCATTCCTGCAGCTGCCCGTGTCGGCCGATCTTCGGCTGAGGCAGCCGCGAGCGCGCTTCGCCCAGCGATGCCCGGAACGAATCATCGGCGCCGAGCAGTTCGGCCGCCTCGATGCAAGCGCCGAACAGTTCGTCGAGAATTTGGCTGTCCATCGACGGACCGATGCACAGCGCGCCTTCCTCTCCGTTCCGCAGCCGGTACGTGTTCTCCGGCGAGACGGACGGGGTCGTGACGAGCTTCCCGTCCGCCGTCTCCGTCAGGTAATCCAGGAAGAAGACCGCGGCCTCTTTCATCGTCTCGTACGCCTTCCCGAGGAACGAGCGATCGAGCGTGTACCGGTAATGCTCCCATAAGTGAAGGCACAGCCAAGCCGCGCCCATCGGCCAGATCGTGGCGGGTATATAGATGTCCTGCGGCGCCGTGTCGCCCCACAAGTCCGTATTATGATGGGCGACGAACCCGCCGCAGCCGTACATCCGCCGTGCCGTCTCCCGGCCGTTCGGACGCATTCGCTCGATCAGATCGAACAGCGGCTCGTGGCATTCGGCCAAATTGCAGGCCTCGGCCGGCCAATAGTTCATCTGCGCGTTAATGTTGATCGTATACTTCGAATCCCATGGCGGCGTGAAATGCTCGTTCCAGATGCCTTGCAGATTGGCGGGCAATGAACCGGGACGGCTGCACGCGATGAGTAGATAGCGGCCATACTGGAAGTACAGCTCCGACAAGCCTCGGTCCTCGCCGCCTGCCTGCAGCGCGGCGAGCCGTTCGTCCGTCGGCCGCGCATCGGCAGTCGCGCCGCCCAGCGTCAACGTGACGCGGCCGAACAGGCGGCTATAATCCTCGATATGTCTCTCCCGCAGCTTGCCATAGCCGAGACTGCGAGCGGCCATGATCGTCTCGCGTGCGTATGCCTCCGGATCCGCGTGCCGGAATGTCGTGCCTGCCGAGACGAGAATGACGGCCTCGTCTGCTTGGTCGACGACCAGAAACTCTCCGTAATTCTCGACCTTCCCGCCAACGGCTTGTACGCTGACCACCGAACAGACGCCGATACCGTCCGCGCCGCCAATGCCGACCTTCATGACGAGCTGGCCGCCCGACTCGGTCCGCAGGCTGTCGAGGAACCGCTGCCTTCCGCGCGTGAACCGCAGCCGGAACGATACGGACCCGCTTGCGCTCGCGGCGATCCGAACGGCGATGACGCCGCACGGATAGCTCGCCAGGTGCTCCCGCTCGAACCGGACGCCGCGCCATTGATAGGTGACGGAAGCCGTCGCCTGCGTCAGGTCGAGTGTCCGGCAATATTCCGATACCTCCGCCTCATCGTGACCGAATTCGATCATCAGATCGCCAAGCGGTTCGTAATGGCGCTGACTCTCCGGCGTGCCGGACAAGGCCATGGCTGCCAACCTCTGCCCTTCGGCCAAGCGCCCCTCCACAAGCAGCCGCCGAACCTCGGGCAGATGCCTCAACGCGTCCGGGTTGTTGCGGTCCATCGGGCCGCCGGACCACACGGAGTCTTCGTTCAGCTGGATCCGCTCTTCGCTCGTTCGGCCGAATATCATGGCGCCCAACCGGCCGCTCCCGATAGGCAGCGCTTCGTTCCAGGTCCCCGCCGGACGGGTATACCATAGCTTCATGGCTTCATCCATTGCTGCTTACCTGCTTTCCACAAGAATATTCACGCCTCAAGTCCCTTTGTTTCAACCGGTATGGCCGCCGCTTTGTTGGCTTCTGCCGCAAGTGCGCGCATGCCGGCTTCGAGCGTCTGGATAATGCGGTTCGTATCGTAGACGCAGCCCTTCCACGTGCCGCCGCTGACGGCCTGAAGCATAGCCCACAGACGCGTATCGTCCGGCAGATCGGGGTCTTCCGCCAATCCGGGATGCGGCGTTCGCGCAGCTAGAATGGCCGAGCCGGCATCCGGCGTCTCCGGCGATTCCCCGCAGCCGACCATGTGAATGCTTCCCGCAAGCTTCCGGGTATCGATCCGAATGTCGACCCAATCGCCGTCGCGCAGAAGGCCGACAGGCCCCCCGGCGAGCGCTTCCGGTCCGATATGACCGATGCAGGCGCCGGTCGACACGCCGGAGAACCGCGCATCGGTCAGGAGCGACACTTGCTTGCCGTACGACAAATGCTTCAGCGCCGACGTCAGCTGGTACGTCTCCTCCATGCCCGTGCCCGAAGGCCCGCGGCCGATCAGCGCCAGGATGTCGCCGGCCGCGACGCCGCCGGTCTTGATCGCGTGGATCGCGGCGCGCTCGGCCGTGAACACCTTTACCCGGCCGACATGCCGGAAGACGCCGGCTTCGTCAAGCACCGACGGGTCGATCGCGGTCGACTTGATGACGGCCCCCTCCGGAGCGATATTGCCGGTCGGGAACGTAACGGTCGGCGCAAGACCGGCTGCCTTCGCCCGTTCAGGGCTGTAAATGACCGTATCCGGATCGATGCCTTCCCTATCTGCGAGATAAGCGCGCATGCGCTGGCGCCGCTCCGACGTCTCCCACCAGTCCAGCGTCTCGCCCAGCGTGACGCCGGATGCCGTCAAGACAGCTTCATCCAGAACGCCGAGCTTGCGGAGGTGCAGCATGACCTCCGGCACCCCTCCGGCGAGGAACACGCGCACGGTCGGATGCGGGATCGGGCCGTTCGGCAGCACGCTGACCAGTCGCGGCACGGCGCGGTTAACCGCCGCCCAATCGGCGACGTCCGGCACGGCGAGACCGGCCGCGGCCGCGATCGCGGGAATATGCAGCAGCAGGTTCGTGGAGCCGCCGAAGGCCGCATGCACGGCCATCGCGTTGCGAATGGAAGCATCGGTCAGCAGCTCGTTCATCGTCATGCCGCTCGCCGCGAGCGCCATCGCCGCGCGCGCGGACTGGCGCGCCATCTCGGTCCAGACCGGCTGTCCCGACGGCGCGAGCGCCGCATGCGGCACGGTCAGCCCCAATGCCTCGGCGACGACCTGCGCGGTCCCGGCCGTGCCGAGGAACTGGCAGCCGCCGCCTGGCGTCGCGCACGCTCTGCAGCCGAGGTCGGCCGCCTCTTCCAGCGACAGCTCGCCATTGGCATAGCGCGCGCCGATCGTCTGGATCTTGCCCGCATCTTCGCCTTGGGTCGGCGGCAGCGTCACGCCTCCCGGCACGATGACGCCGGGGAGGCGCTTCATGCCGGCCAGCGCCAGCATCATCGCCGGCAGTCCCTTATCGCAAGTCGCCACGCCGACGACCGCCGCGCGCGTCGGCAGCGAGCGGATCAGCCGCCGCATGACGATGGCCGCGTCGTTGCGGTAGGGGAGCGAATCGAACATCCCGGACGTTCCCTGCGAGCGGCCGTCGCACGGATCGCTGACGTAGCCCGCGAAGGGGATATGGCCCGCTTTCGTAATCTCCTCGGCCGCCGCCTTCATCAGCAGACCGATCTCCCAATGGCCGGTATGATAGCCTAATGCCGCCGGCGTGCCATCCTCATTACGTATGCCGCCTTGCGTGCCGAGGAGGAGCACTTCGCGACCCTTCAGTCGTTCCGGCCGCCATCCCATCCCGACGTTCTGGCTCCACCCGAACAGATCCCCGCTCGGCGCGTGAAGGAGCATCTCCGGCGTCAGCGGCAGCGAGCCGGTTGGCCCCGGCGCATGCGTCGCCACCTCGAAGTACGCTTCGTCGTCCTTCCCCATTACGTTCCTGATCCGATCATGCATCCCGCGTTTCTCCTCCCGGTTACGGCTTCATGAACACGGTCTTCACCGATGTATAGAATTCAATCGCGGCCTGTCCCTGCTCGCGCGAATGGGAGCTGGAGCCCTTCATGCCGCCGAACGGCGCCTGCAGCTCTACGCCGGCGGTCTCCGCATTGACGCGCACGAGTCCGGCGTCCGTCTCTTGAATGAAGGATAGCGCGCTGCCCAGGTCGCGCGTGTAGAGCGATGCGCTAAGCCCGTATTCCGTGTCGTTCGCCAGCGCGATCGCCTCCGCCATGTCGCGGGCCTCGATCAAGGCCAGTACCGGACCGAAGATCTCCTCGCGCGCGATCGTCATCGCAGGCGTCACCTTATCGAACACGGCAGGCGTGACGTAGTAACCTTCCGACAGCGCCGGCTCTTCCGGCTGCCGGCCGCCGGTCAGCAGTTCGGCGCCTTCTTCGATTCCCTTGTTTATGTACCGCATGACGGTCTCGTACTGCTTCGCGCTGGCGCAGGGCCCGAGCCATGTCTCCGCGTCCAGGCCGTCGCCGACCCGCAGCGCCTTCACCTTCGCGAGCAGCTTCTCTCGGAACGACGCATAGACGTCGCTGAGCACGATGACGCGGCTCGTCGCCGTGCATTTCTGTCCGGTCGAGCGCAGCCCGCCGCTGATGGTCGCATCGACCGCGAGATCGAGATCCGCATCCGATGCGACGATGATCGGATTTTTGCCGCCCATCTCCAGCTGATACTTCGCGCCGCGCGCCAGCGCGGCCTGCCCGACTTGCTTGCCTACGCGGTTCGAGCCCGTGAACGTGACGGCGTGAATGCCCGGATGCGCGGCAATGCCCTGACCGATCACGGCGCCGTCGCCCAGCACCATGTTCACGACGCCTGCCGGGAATCCGGCATCATGGAAGCACCGCATGATCAAGGCCGCGGTCGCCGCGGTCTCGACCGCCGGCTTCCATACGACCGTATTGCCGTAGACAAGCGCCGGCGCCATCTTCCAGACCGGAATGGCCACCGGGAAGTTCCACGGCGAGATGACCCCGACGACGCCGAGCGGCGCGCGCGTCGTGAACATCAGCGCCTCCGCGTCGGTCGACGGGATGACGTCGCCGATCGGCCGCATGCCTTCGCCTGCGTAATAGCGCAGGATCGCCGCGCCGCGGGCGGTCTCGCCCTTCGCTTCGCCGATCGTCTTGCCCATCTCGCGGGTCATCGTCTTTCCCACCGTCTCCATACGGCTCTCCAGCAGGTCCGCCGCTTTGAACAGCAATGCGCCGCGCTGCGCGCCGGTCAGCTTGCGCCAAGCTAAGCGCGCTGCATCGGCTGCCTGAACCGCTTCATCCAGATCGGTCAGATCCGATGCCGCGGCCATCCCGACGACCTCTCCCCGCTTCGCCGGATTCAGGCTTGGGATTCGTTCGCCCGCCGCCGGTGCCCGCCAATCGCCGCGGATATAGTTATCGATAATTGCGGTATCGTGGTTCTCATGGACTGCTGTCATTCCATTCGCCTCCTTAAGTTCGCGTCTCACGCCGGCTCCAGCTCCAGCTCATGCGCATAAACGGCCGTGTTCACCAACGTGCCGATGCCCGCTATCTCGATCTCGATCCGGTCGCCGGACGCAAGCGTAAAATGGTTGGGCGGCACCAGACAAGTCCCGGTCAGCAGCACCGTACCGTCATAGAGCGCATTGTCGCGCTTCAAGTACTCGACGAGCTCCTCCAGCCGGCGCTTCAATTGCCCCGTATTCGCTGATTCGTCCACCACCTTGACGCCATCCCGGTACACGCGGCACGCTATCGCGAGATTGTACGGATCCGTTACCGTCCCCGTCAGCCTGACGAAGGGGCCGATCGCGCAGGAATTCCGATAAATTTTGGCCTGCGGCAGATAGAGCGGATTCTCGCCCTCGATATCGCGGCAGCTCATATCGTTGCCTGTCGTGTACCCGATAATGGCGCCGGTACGATCCAGCACAAGGCCGAGCTCCGCCTCGGGCACCTGCCACGACGAGTCGCTCCGCAAGCAGACCCGCTCGCCTGGTCCGACCGTACGGGCCGCCGTCGATTTCATGAACAATTCCGGCCGATCGGCGTCATACACTTTGTCATAGAACGTGCTCGCGTCGAGCTTGCCTGCCGTCGCCTCGTAGTTGCGCGCCTCTCGGCTGCGCTGATAGGTCACGCCGGCCGCCCATACCTCGGGCGCATCCAGCGGCGTCAGCAGAGGCAACGATTCTGCCGCTTCCTGGATCGGGGGGAGGTCCAGCACGAGCGACTGTACGTAAGCCTCGGTCGTGGCCCCGGCCTTGCGCGCCTCGCTCACCAGCGTCATCAGATCCGGCGCGTTCAGCCGGTAAGCCGCTCCGTCTTCCATCAAGACGCCCAGTATGATACGTGAATCCTCTCGATAACGAAAAATACGCATAATCCATTCCCTCCCGCATTTTGTTTTACATTATAAAACTAAGTTTTGATAATTACTTATAAGAAGAAGCGGCTATAGCCGCCTCGTTCTCGCGCGATCAGGAGCGATAACCGATTCCCTGCGAAATTCGCGATGCCGTCTCGCGTAGACGCGCCGCTAACGCTTCGAGCGCTTCGTCATCAACCGTGGCCGCCATCGTCGAGATACTGATCGCCGCCGCGACGCGTCCCCCGTGGTCGAACACCGGCGCTGCCGCGCAGCGCACGCCCGGCTCGTTCTCTTCCCGGTCGTATGCGATGCCGGCGCTTCGAACAGTCCGCAGCTCCTCTCGAAAGTCCGCTTCGCTCGCGATCGTTCGCGGCGTATGCGTCGTATACGCATAACCCTGCAACAGACGGTCGAGCTCCAGCGCCGGCATGAACGCCGCGAGCACCTTGCCGACGGCGCTGCTGTGCAGCGGAACCCGACGCCCGATCCGGGAGTAACGAATCGCCGCCTTACTGCCTTCGACCTTGTCGATGTAGACGCCTTCCGCGCCGTCCCGAATAACGAGATGGACGGTCTGCCCCGTCTCGCCGGACAGCTCCTGAAGCGGCCGGTTCGCGATCTCCCGGATATCGAAGCTTGCGAGCAGCAATTGTCCCTTCTCCAAGAATCGCATGCCGAGCCGATACAGCCCATGCTGGTCCTGTTCGATATATCCGTGCATCTGCAGCGTCTTCAAGAGCGAATGGACGGTACTCTTATGCAGATCAACCCGCGCGCTAATCTCGGTGATCTTCAGCTCCCGGGTCTGTTCATCGAATAAGTCGATGATGCGGAGCGCTCTGTCGAGGGATTGAATGATCGGCATGGGGTAATGGACACCTACTTGAGTTTGATAATATAGAACAACGTTCTACTATTATTATTGTAGCACGATTGCCTGCTGATTGAACAGACAGAGGATATGTCTGGATACAACTGAACGCCCACGCCAAAGTTATCCTCTATCACATTCACGTCACAAAAAAGCCGTTAGAAACACATACCAGAGGAATGTCACCTGTTCCCAACGGCTAATTCAAACCGAAATTTTATTACGACGCCAACCGCGCTACACTCTCTCCACCTTGCTGGCGTCCGCCGGCTCGCCGCCATGCGCCCGGTGATTCGTCATGGCTTCGATGACCCGATCGAACCCATCATTTCCGTAGCCCATGGCCACCATGTGATCGGCAACGGCTTGGATTGGAAGCAGCCAATCGGCCGGCACGCCCAACTCCTGACTACTCTTGACGATGTTGTCCAGCCCGAGCTTGTTGACCGTCATATTGGATATGTCCGTGGCGTAATCGCCTTCATCAAGTTTGCGGGCCGCATCCTTACTGGTCAGCATAGGAACGATCAGCTGCTGCAGCCAATTGCTTGAATACGGCAAGAACACCTCCGCAGAAATATGGGCCGTTCGCAGCAGCGCATGGGCATGAAAATAGCTGTACCAGGCACCGTACATCATCGTAAGCATCGCCAGATCATGCAGCAGCGCCACGCCGGGGTCTTCGCTCAGATAGGTCGTATTTCCGCCCAACAGCCGCAGCACGGGCTGATACGCCTCGAAAAGCTCCTTACGGCCGCCATAGAGAAGAAGCGCTTCCGGACTGCCGATCATCGGGGGGATTGCCATAATCGCCCCATCCAAATAATCGATTCCCGCCTCTTCGGCCCATGCGCTCATGCGCCGCGCGTCATCCGGCGTACCGGTGGTCAAATTGACGATGACGCGGCCAACGAGGGTTGTTTTCAAAGGCATAAGCGTGCTCCATGCAACCTCATAAGTCGACAAGCAGACCACGATAATACGGCTTGCCGCGACGGCCTCGGCTGCCGTCTCAGCGCGGACCGCCCCGTTGCCGACGAGCCTCTTATCTTTACCCGCCGAACGATTCCAGACTGTCACAGGATGGCCGGCCGATAAAAAGGTCGCCGCCAGCGCTTGCCCCATATTCCCAAGCCCAATGACGGATACGGGAATCAGCCCTTCCCTATATTTATTAGCCGAAGCTTTTGCAAATGAGTTTCCGTTCATTTGTTTCCTCTCCCTTACGAAATGCAGATGAGATTCAAATTAACTAACGGCGGATGACATACGGAGCCTGTTCATGTGCGAAGTCGCATCGCCGGATGAATACGAATATTGCGAAGAAATGCTGGAAATCTACGAAGGAAAGCTTCGCAAGGTAAACCGCCAGATCGAATCCATGCTGCAGTTAAAGAAGCTGTTGGAGCGGCAAGTTGCGCTGACGGTATTATTCCACTGAAAGGCCTTGGCCCAGGCCCCCGTCTACCGATAGTTTGGCACCCGTCGTGAAGGTGGCCTCAAAGGCAAGGAACAGCACCGCCTTCGCCACCTCCTCCGGCGAGCCATGACGTTTCATCGGCGTGATCCGGTCGCCAAGCTCCTCGAAGGCGGCCCGTTCGGTTTCGGTGAAACCCGCCACGCCCATCGTCGGCGTTTGGATAAATCCAGGACTAACCACATTAACGCGAACGTCTCGCGGTAACAGCTCAGCGGCGAAACCTGACGCAAGCGAGCGCAAAGCCGCTTTTGAAGCGCCGTACACGCTCATTCCCGGGTTACCGCCCTCATCCGCCACGGATGAGGTGAATACGATCGATCCGCCTTTTCGAATCAAGGGAGACAGACGCTGTACCGTGAAGAAAGCCCCTTTCGTATTAATCGCGAACGTCTTGTCATACGAGTTTTCGGTCACAACTTCGAATGGTTCCAGCTTCGCGATTCCCGCATTGATGTGGAGGAAGTCAATCGTCCCGAATCGTTCCGTAACGTAATCGCCTAATGCTTGAATATCCTCCATACGCGATACATCGGACTGAATGACATGCGCCCGTTCGCCTAACTCCCGTCTGGCTTCTTCAACGTTCTTCGGGCTGCGTCCCGTCAATATGACTTGGGCTCCTCCCTCTAGCAAAGCTTTGGCCACTGCCATCCCCATGCCATGGGTACCACCCGTTATTACGGCTTTCTTGCCTTCATACTCCCTCATTCTATCTCTCCTCTTGGCTCCATATTTTGGAATGTATTGCCTTCCTGGAATCAGTATAGAGGTTCACGCTAGCGTGAAGGTCAACAGGTGATTTTCCATCTCTTCTTAGCAGCCGATACGAAGAAACACCTAAGGGCGGAACGCAAAAAAACAGCCCCCGGGATTTCCCGATCACTGGGGGCTGTTCTGGACTTATGGATATGGATTAGAGAGGAACCATGCGTATCCCGATTACAGTCTTACAACTTCCCGATAAGCGCCTTTCGGCTGCTGGTTCGTATCGAACAACAACGGCCAATTTTTACGACCTCGCACCGGAAAATAATCCAGCCACGTATAATCGTCCGCCGCGCCCCAGAAGGTCACGCCCGTCAGCACGTCCTTGTAGTCGCGGAACAGCCGGAAGAACTGCCCGTAGCGCTGCTCCTGCAGGCGGAGCATCTCGTCCGTCGGCGCGCTCAGATCAGTGCGGCGATCGTCGAAGGCAAACATCGACACGTCCATCTCCGTAATTTGCAGCTTCACGCCGAGGGAAGCATACCGTTCGATAGCCGCCCGGATCTCATCGAGCTCGGGATCGAACAAGTTCCAATGCGCTTGCAAGCCGATGCCGTGGATTGGCGCGCCCTGCTCCTGCAGCGACTTGACGAGCCGATAGATTTTCTCCCGCTTGCCGGGATTGCACTCGTTGTAATCGTTGTAGAACAGCTGCGCGTCGGGGTCGGCCTCATGGGCGAAGCGGAACGCTTGCGCGATGAAGTCCTCGCCGATGGTATCCAGCCATTTCGACGGCCGAAGCCATTCTTCCCCGCTATCGGTGACCGCTTCGTTGACGACGTCCCAGCAGTAGATCGTCCCCTTGTAACGGCCCACAACCGTGTCGATGTGCGCCTTCATCCGGGCAAGCACGGTCTCCCTGTCCGCCATTGCTCCATGGCTGTCTTCGAATACCCAATCCGGCGTCTGATTGTGCCACACCAGCGTATGGCCGCGCAGCTTCTTCCCGTTCTCCCGGGCAAAAGCCGCTATCTCGTCGGCAGCTTCGAAGGTATAGGTTCCCTCTGCCGGATGAAGACGCTCGAACTTCATTTCGTTCTCGGCCGTCAAGCTGTTGTAGTGTCGAAGCAGCAGATCGCGCTGGCTGACGATCGTGCGGCTGTTCACCGCCGCGCCGATCAGAAAATCATCCTTGAATGCTTCCGCTAGCGATTCGTTCACCCTTGCGTTAACCGTTTCTCCCATTGGGCTGCCACCTCTCCAAGATGAAGTACCTATTGATTTCGTGACCGATAAGATTAATCCTTCAGTTCCAGCACGCCGAAGCCAAACGTATTCTGATAGGAAAGCCCCGTCCGGTCATTCCAGATCGCGATGCTGTCGCGGTCCCCGTCGCCGTCCTCATCGTTGTTCACCTGGACGTCGAAGCCGATCATCGCGCCCTTCTGCGGCGGCGTTCCGTTCCATGCGATCGAAGCCTCCACGACGTACCCCGTCGTCGTCCGCTTCACGGCCGATTGCAAATTCCCGGCAAGCGCGGACGGGTTCACGCTCTGCTCGTTGTCGAAATTAATTCGGTATTGCCCGTCATCCGCTTGATAGGAGGCGCTCGCCGCATTATTCTGGTCTACGAAAATTTCGACCGAATCTTGCTCCCATACGTTCGCGCTCGCTTTCGACAGCAGCGCATCGGTGACTTCGGCCAGCACATAGAGCCGTCCTGCGTCCCACAACGTCCTTACCGTCGCCGTCGATCCGCTGCTGCCGCTCACCCAGCGATCCGTTTTGATTGCCTTGGCTTGCGTCCACGCGGCATCGATCGTGCCATCGACGATCGGCGTCCCTTTCGTCGCTTCCGTCCGCTGCGGTCCTTCAATCAGCTTCGCGACGCCGAACTTGGACGTATCCGTATCCTGCGAACCGGTCCGATCGTTCCAGGATGTCGTCGCGACATCGCGTCCCGTCCGGTCGGCAATCCGTACGTCAATGCCGAGCTCCTTCTCGATGGAGAGTCCCTCGACCGGGATGGCCGCTTCGATCCGGTAACCGCCGTCGATTTCGACCGCTTTGTAGACAGTCGTCTTGCCCGGGTTCGCCCCGCTGCGCCGGAACGTATATTTTTTGTCGTCCGCTTCATAGGCAGTCGTTTTGCCGTTATTGCCGTCGATGAATACCTCGACCGCGTCATGGCCGTTGTTCGTTGCGTCCGATACCTCGACCGTCACGTATAGCTTCTTTTGGTCCCAGAGGAGCTTGAAACGACCCTTGGCTTCCGCTTCCTGCTGGATGTTCAGAAGCGGCGTCCGATTCCAGATGGCCTCCAATTGGCCGTCGACCGCAATAGTCGCGCCGATTGCCGTCGCGCGCTGGGTTTCGACCGGCAGCTTGCTCGGATCGACGATCGCCCAGTACGCGTACTTGGCCTGCAGCCGTTCATCGAACAAGAGCGGCCAGTTGTTGCGCGTCACCGGGAATGTTCTCAGCCAGGTGTTCAGGTCATCCTTGCCCCAGAAGATAACGGCTGTTAGCTGATCCGCGTGTTTCTTGAACACCTCGAAGATTTCCTTGTAGCGTTTCGCCTGCTTCAGCTGAAGCTCTAGCGGGAACGTCTCATAGGCGTCCGAGTCGTTCGTATACACGCTCATGTCCAGCTCCGTCACCTGCTGCTCGATGCCCAGATCGCGGAAGGCTTGGAACTGATCGTCGATCTCCTGCACCGTCGGATACTCGATGCCGATGTGCGTCTGGTGTCCGACGCCGTCGACCGGTATGCCTTTCGCTTTTAGCCGTTTAATCAAGTCGTACAGATTTTGCCGTTTCTCCGGCATATTCGTGTTGTAATCGTTAATGAACAGCTTCGCATTCGGGTCCGCTTCATGCGCATAGAGGAACGCCTTCTCGATGAATTCCTCCCCGGCAATCTGATACCACAGGCTGTTGCGAAGTCCGCCGGGCTGCTTATCGCCAGGCTCGAGCACTTCGTTGACGACGTCCCAGGCGTAGATTTTGCCTTTGTACCGGCCGACCACGGTATCGATATGCTTCTTCATCCGCGCGAACAAGAGCTCCTTGCTGGCCAGCTTGCCCTCCGCGTCATAGAACACCCAGTTCGGGGTCTGACTGTGCCAGATCAGCGTATGACCGCGAGACGCCATACCGTTGGCCGAAGCAAAATCGACAATCTTGTCCGCGCGCGTGAAGTCGAATTGCCCTTCCTGCGGCTCCGTCGCGTCCCACTTGAGCTCGTTGCCGGCGGTCAAGGAGTTGAAATGCTTTTGAAGCAGCTGCGCGTCCGGCCCGTTCGAATCCTGAATTTCGTTCACGAGCAGCGCCGAGCCGAGCAGGAAATCATCGGCGAATACATCCTTCAGACTTGGAATGTCCTTCTCGATCTCGATCGGCACCGGATCCGGCGCCCGCTCGATTACCACGTCATCCACATAGAATGCTAGCGTCGGATTGCCGAACGATTCGATATAGACGGCCAACTGCTCGGCCGGATGCTGCAGCGTATATTCGCCGGATATCTTCACCCAAGCGCCGTCTGTTACGGTCTTCGCGGCCACGGATTCGTAGAAAGCGCTCCCGTCCGTCTGCCGCTGCATGAGCATCGAGACATCCGAAGCCGTCTGTCCCGCCGGCAAGCGCACCCAAGCGGATAAGGCGTACGTCGCCCCTACCTGCATCAGCGTCTGAAGGTCCAGCGTAGGACCGTGCCAGCCCTGCGTTCGCCCGGTGACCGAGAGCCCGTATGCTCCCGAATGAGCAGCCGCCGCTTCTGCGGTTAATACCTCCGATCCGCCTCGACCGCGCCAGCCCTGTACGGTGCCGTCTTCGAAGTCGGTTGCGATCCGCTCGTCCGGCGTCGCTTCGACGGCCTCCGCTTTCTGCTGCTTCGCCAAGATGCCTACCGATACGCTCGTCAGCATGAGAGCGGTTGCAAGCATAAGCGAAAGGCCTCGCTTCCATCCTTTCTTCATCACGAACTACACCTCGCCTTTCAACCTGTATTCCATAGACACGCCCTTGCAAGGGCGTTATCTATGACCGGTGCGGACAGGCAGCCTGCCTGCACCTTTCTAAAGTTTATCGCGTACAAAAATCGGCCACTACCCGCCGATCGGCGTGAATATACCCCATAAACCATAGATCTGCTTACCCCTCGGGCGGCAGCAGCACGATACGGCCATTCTCCATCTCCACGCGGACCTTGTTCGCATGCTTGAAGCCCTCCGCGTCGAGGTAGCCTGCCGGTATTTGCAGCCGTCCCGCTTGGTCGAGAACGGCGTACTCGACATGACTCTCCTGCCCTTCTGCGACATATTCGGCGTCCAGCTCCGCCAACTCGTCGGCATACGAGATCTTGCGCACCATCTCGGCCGACGTCTTGCCATCGCGTATTTGAACGACCCGGTCCACCTTGCGGGCCAGCTGCGGATCATGGGTGACGATTACGACCGTAATGCCGGTCGTCTGGTTCAGCGTCCGGAACAGATCGAGCACCTGGCCCGACGTCCGGGTATCCAGCGAGCCGGTCGGCTCATCGGCCAGCAGCAGCTTCGGTTCGTTCGCCAGCGCGATCGCGATCGCCACCCGCTGCTGCTCCCCTCCGGACAGCTCGCTGAGCCGATTCTTGAGCCGATGGCCAAGGCCGACGGCTTCCAGCAGCTCGATGGCCCGCGCACGGCGGCGTTTGCCCCGCAGCAGGATGGGCAGCTCCACGTTCTCCAGCGTGGTCAAATACGGAATCAGGTTGCGCGCATTGTTCTGCCAGACGAAGCCGACCGTCTCGCGCTTGTATTTCACCAGCTCCCGTTCGCTCATGCTCACGAGGTCTTTGCCGTCTACGAACAGCTTGCCGGCCGATGGTTTATCCAAGCCGCCCAGCATATTGAGCAGCGTTGACTTCCCGCTGCCGGAGTTGCCGATGATCGCCATCAGCTCGCCGTCCTCGACCTGCAGATCGAGCCCCTGCAGGGCGACCACCTCCAAATCGGCCGTCTTGTAAATCTTCACTAACCCTTCGCTTCGTATCATCGGCTACTCCTCTCCTAGCTTCAGTGCTTGGGCAATCCGCGTCCGCGACAGCCGATACCCGAGTATGAGCAGGCCGACCGTCAGCGTAAGTCCGACGATGGCGTACAGCTGCACGTAATCGCGAAGCCGATAGACGACGGCGAACGGGGGCACCTGCTCCGTCGTCGCGAACGACATCTCGAACAGCGGCACGAACAGCTCGCTGGTCGCATTGCCGATGAGCACGCCGATCAAGACAGCCGCCCCGGACGTGAGCAGCTGCTCGCTAATGAGCATGCCGATCATTTGCGGGAAGGGAATCCCCATCGCGCGAAGCACCCCGTATTGCAGCGTTCTGCCCGATAGGTTCAGCAGCCAGAACAGCAGGAATCCGAAGAAGCTGATCAGCATGGAGATGACGAAGCCTAGGGTCATGACGCCGTTGATCGCCAAGCGAAACGGGTCGTTCTTGGAGGTAACCAGCTCTGCTCGGGCATCGCGGAGACTGGTAACGCTCAGCTTGTTCGCCGCTAACTGGTCGTAGATCTGCTGGCTGGAACCGTCTTCCCGGAGCTTGAGCCATACCTCGTAAGGCTCGACGGCCAGACGATTCTGAATCGCGTTCAGATGACCGACAACCAAGTGGGGTTTCGCGGCGTTGTCCCCTTCGCCCTCGCCTACGGCAGGGAGCGGATTCCAGCTCGGCCAGTAATCGATAATGCCATATACCGTAAATTGCGCCTGATCCAGACCGTCCCAGGTGAGGCTGATCGGATCGCCTGGCGCCACCTTCGCATCCTCGGCAAGCGAGCGGGAGATCAGCACGGCCCTCGGGTTCGGCGCGATTACATTCAAATAGCTGTTGATCGGGTAATCCAACAGTCCGTTCTTCATCCAAGCCGTTCGGCCGAATTCCATCGTATCGATACCGAACAGCGTTACCGCACCGCTGCTCTTCTCGCTTCCAGCCGTGAAACGAGCTTCCTTCTTAAATACACGTGCGGCGGCTTCCACGCCCTTCAGCTCCTGATACGGCTGGAACGGCGGCTCCGTATACTGCGTCCTTCTCGTCTCCGTTATCCCGAGATCGGTCTGCGCTTGCTGCGCGCCTCCCGCATAGACCGGGGCAGGCGCATCGCTCTCCCAACGCGTCGTCAGCGCCATATCGGCGCCGACGTTGTATCGAATTTTGCTCTCCATGTTGTCATTGATCGTCCGGGCGGCATTGGCGCTGAAGAGACCCGTGGAGACGGTCATAATAAGAAAGACTTTGATGGTCAAATATTGCCCCGATGATCGGCTGATCTGGATCAGCGTACTATATAGCGCGGGCGGCCACATGCTGCGCCCCGCCCAGAACAGCAGCCGGATCAACCACGGATAAACCCGCAGGACGAGCATCCCGCCTCCCAGCGCGAACAGCGCCGGCATGAGAAACAGGAGCGGATCCACCTGAAGCGCATCCTGATCGAGCGCGAGCCGCTTCAAGTCCTCCTGTCTGTTATTAAAGTTGTACAGCAGATAGACCGCGATGCCGACAAGCACGACGTCAAGGCCCGTCTTGTGCCAGAACGACAGTTTCGTTAACCGCGCCATCTGCTGTTTATGCCCGACGATCGTGACGCGCGTCGCCATGAAGGCCGGGATGAGGATGAGCAGTATCGCTCCGGCTACCGCCAGCGACGCGACCTTATAGGCGGTGCTGGTCAGCGTCACTTCCAGGGCCGATCGCTGCACGAAGGTCAGGAAGCCGTTCGAGGCGCCGAGCAGCTGCGTGAACGTTACGCCAAGGAAAGGCCCAACCGCCAGCGCGCTGCCCCCTAGAAGCAGGCTTTCCACGGTGAACGAGGCCATGATCTGCAGCCGGCTCGCTCCGCGGCTGCGGAGCACGGAAATCTCGTTCTTCTGCCTGTCGATGACCAGATTCGCCGCCATATACAGATAAAAAGCCAACATCAGCATGACCGGGGAGTAGAGCGACAGCATCATGACGTCCAGCTTATCCTGCTTGCCGGCATAGGAGGCCACCGTCTCGCTGGCCGGTATATTGATCTCGTCCACGCCGAGGCGCCCGCGGAAATAGCGTTTGATTTCTTTGCTCGTCTGCATGAACGCTTCGACGTTATCCACCGTCAGCTGATTGTAGTTGAGCGCCAAGCGCCACTCCAGATCGGATACCCGCGCCTTGCCTTCAGTCGTAAATTCCTGCTCGAACTGCGCGAACGGAATCAGGAAGCCATCCTGAACCTCCGTCGTCAAGAACGGCAGGTAAGGATCGGCAGCCGGATCCGTCTCCATAATGCCGACGGGGATGACGCGGAACCGTTCGCCTTCAGGCGTCTCGGCGATCAGCTCTTCCGTCAGCTTCCGCTTGGCGGAGATCAGGAACTTCTGCGTGACCAGCGCTTCGAAAATGCCGTCCTCTCGGACTTCGGGCATTCGACCGTCAATCAGGCGGACTCGCTTCTCCGCGTCGGATAACGCCTTGAAGCCGCCGGCCGTCTTCTGCGACTGCTTCTCCTGCTCGGTCGCATCCGCGCCGTACACCTTCATTCGCTGCGTGAACCGCTGCCGATAGACCGACAGCGCCTCGAGCCCCATGCGCTGGGGAATCCGCTGCACGTACTGATCGGCCCGGGCGATCGCCGCTCTCGTCTTCTCATCCATCTTCGACGAAGATACGGACGTGCTGATCCTGACGAAGCCCGGATACGCGCCGCTTTGAAGCTGGATGCGTTCCAACTCCTTGATCAGCGTTCGCTGCAGAATAGCCTCCGAGTAGAGGGGCATGGAGCTGAACAAGGCTACGCATACGGTAAGACCGAACCATAAGTTCAGCTGCAGCCATTTATTCTTCGCCATCTTGCGGAGGATCATCGTCCATAAAGCCATGCGCACACCTCATTCTGGCACCCGGTCGAACGCCGGGCATCTGTATCGCTTGATTCGTGCTTGATGCGTTACTGATTCACGATCACTTTGTCGCCTTCTTGTAGTCCTTTGACGATCTCCACCTCGGTCGGCGTCGTCAGGCCGACTTCGACATCCACCTCTTTGCGAAGCTCGCCTTCCGAGACCTGCACATAGAAGCGGCCCATGTAGGATCGAAGCGCCGAACGCGGCAGCACGATGGCATTCTCCCGCTTCTGAAGCTCAATGGTCATCTCGGCGCTATGTCCAATCTGAATCCCGGCCGGCGGATGGTCCATCCCGATGATAATCGTCACCGCGTTCTTCTCGGCCTTGGACGGGTCGGCCCCTGCCGGGACGTCCGTAGGCGATTGCAGCACTTTACCGGTGTAATCCTTGCCCTTGTACTTCAGGCTGACCGGCATGCCCGCTTCTACCGGAAGCACATCCTTCGCATTGGCCGCCGTATAGGTAAGCCGCATACTGTTCGAATCCGCGACGGTGATGATCGGCTGATAGGCATTCACGCGCTCGCCCGTCTTCACCTGCTCGATGAAGATGACGGTCCCGGTAATCGGCGCATGAAGCCGTGCCTTCTCCAGCCGGCTTTCCATCGCGTCAAGCGACATTCGTTCCCGCTCCAGATCGATTTCCCTCAGCCGAATTTCCGTTGCGCTCGCGTCGCTGGTCCTTGCTTGGCCGTAGAGCAGCTGCGTTCGTTCCACATTTAGCTGCTGCAGCCCCAATTGCAAATCCAAGTCCCCCGTCTCCAGCTCGCCGAGCAGCTCGCCGGCCTTCACCTCTTGGCCAAGCGTGACGTTGATCGACTTCAGCTGTCCGCCGTCCTTGAACGAGAGCGCCTTCACATTCGACGATTCGAAGGTGGCATTGCCCTTCAAGAACGTCTGGATGCTGCCCCGTCCGACCTCTACAAGGTCCAATTCCTCCCGGGCCGGCTCCACGAGCGGCGGCTGAAGCACGACATCCTCGCGGGGGAGCAGCGAACACCCGGAGAGGGCGAGCATGGCAAGCAGCAGCATCGAAGCAGGCTTTAAGCGGGCCATCCGGTTATAGAAGCGGTGCGATATTCGTCGTCTGCGATACAATTTTCCCATCCTCCAATGCAATCACGTGATCGACAAGCTCCATCATGCCGGGGTCATGCGTCGTCATAATAATCGTCATCCCAGCCTGATTCACCAAGTCCCGAAAGACGCGCATCACCTGCAGCCCCATCTTGCTGTCCAGCTCCGCGGTCGGCTCATCCGCAATTAACAAACCCGGTTCGTGCGCGATCGCGCGGGCAATCGCCACGCGCTGCTGCTCGCCGCCGGACAGCTCCATCGGCCGATGCTTCATCCGCTCCTTCATGCCGACCCGCGCGAGCGCCCGCTCGGCCGCTTCGCGGTTGCCGCTCTTCGGCGCGCCCGCGATGCGCAGGCCGAATTCGACGTTCTCATAGGCGGACATGAGCGGAATGAGCCCGAACGACTGGAACACCAGGCCGATCTGCTGGCGGCGCAGGGCGCTCCGCTCGGCACTGGACAGCCCCGTAATGTCCCTTCCCCGGAGCAAAACCTGCCCCTCCGTCGGCTCGTCAAGCGCGCATAAAATATTAAGCAGCGTCGTCTTGCCGGAACCGGACCTTCCCTTCAGGGCGACCATCGCCCCGGCCGGAACCGTCAAATGAACGTCCGCGAGCGCCGTGACGGCGGCATTTCCTTTGCCGAACACCCGCTTGACGCCAATTGCCTGAAGAAGCGGTTCGCTTGCGGTTTCTCTTGTTTCCTCTGCTAATGCGATCACGGACATCCCCCCTTATTCATCGTTCTAGCTTTTGGTTGCGCTTTCATTATAAGAAAGCCTTTCGGCGCGCAACAACGTTCAATTCTTTACTTTGTAACCCGGCGATGACCTGTGGATCTAGATTATATAAGTTGAACTTGAGATCTGAACAAAGTATGGGCTCCGCAAGAGTGATGGCCTTACGATCGCTGTTGTTCACGGATATCTTTAACTGGAATATGACAAGGTGGATATCCGTGAACAAAGGCGAGCGCTACCGCTTCTTCAGGCTCATCTCTCTTGCTCCGCACTTTTGTTCATTTCCCGTGTTCAACTTATATAACTGTTTTTTATAAGACAAAAAGAGAAGCCTCTTTGCATCGGCTTCTCTATGTCTTGCTTGTCGCTAAATACGAATACGGCTATCCTTCTCTGCCATAACGGAAGTAATCGAAATCTGCATATCCTCCGCTATGGACCGACGCATAGTTAAACAGGCCGATCCGGTAGCCCATAAAGTGATCGAGCGTGTATTTCATCTCCAGCGGATCTCCGATCTGAATCCATGCCGCGCCATCCATGGAATAGTAGAATAGGGCAATGTCGGTGCTATGTCGGAAATTAAAGTCGATCTTCAAATAAATCCGCTTCCCCGCAAAGCGAACCTGCTCCGTCGTTTCCTCGCCGCCGTCGCCACGGTTGACGCACATCTCCACATAAGGGTCGCCGTTTGCCGCGATCCGGATCCCGACCGTACCGAACCGATTCTGCATCGCAACCAACCCGGCGTAGTCGCCTGGCTTCATTCGGGAGAAATCCATCAGCGTACACCCGCTGCATGCCGGTCCTTCCGTGCGCTGGGTTAACGTATTGCGGGCGAAGAGCACGCTGCTCGCTTGGCTCCCGGTCATCAGGCGCAGCCACCCCGGTCTTGCCGTCACGGACCAGAGCCGATTGTCGGGATTGTGATTCCACTGCCAATTCAACGCCAATTTGTTGTCGTCATACTCGAATTCATCGCTAATGACGATCGGCTTGGCGCCAGCGCTTGGCAGTGCCGCTTCGAACGCCTCCGGCACCGCGCCGTCCCGTCCGAAGACCGGCCAATCCTCGATCCACGACACGGGGACGACGCATGGAATTCGCCCGACCGCGCCATGATCCTGAAACAGCACCGCATACCAACTATCGTCCGGCCCATCCACGATTCCGCCTTGCGCGACGCCATTGTTGAAATAGCCCAGATCATCATCGAGCACCACTTTGCGTTCATAAGGACCCAGAAGCGCCCTGGAACGATAACAGATCTGTCTGCGCCGGCCATTCCCGGTCCTGGGCCACTCAATAAAGAATAGATAATAGTAGCCGTTCCGCTTATAAGCATGGCAGCCCTCGCAGCGAAGACCGATGCCGTCCCGTTCCGTCTCCAGCAGCTGCTGGTTAATGCCATCTTTCTTCAACTCGGTGGCGTCCGCCGTTAGCTCCACAATGCGGATATTGCCATTGCCATGGAACACGAACACACGGCCCTCATCGAATAACAGGCTCGGATCATGGTGGATACCGAAAATGACGGAGCGCTCCCATTGTCCATGCTCGATATCGGTTGTCCGGTATACATAGAACCGGTTCATATCGAGACTGGAGAAACACACATAGAACACACCCTCATGTTCGCGCAGACTCGCGGCCCACGCGCCTTTGCCATAGACGTATTGGCCATTGCGCAGGTTATAGGCATCGTTGTCCTCAAGCGTCTCGTAGACGTAATTGACAATCTCCCAGTCCATGAGGTTCTCCGACTTCATGATCGGGCAGCCGGGCATCGAATGCATGCTCGTGCTTACCATATAATAGGCTGTTCCTACCCGGATGACGCTGGGGTCCGGAACATCCGCCCATAAGACCGGATTCCGGATGACGGTTCTGCTAGCTTCGTTCGCCGTATTGTTCATCGTTCGTTCACTCCTTGACATCGCCTTACTCGCCAAACTGCCAATAGCCCAGCTTGAACAGCTTCGCGCCCGGCTCCCCTTTGAACACCAGGTACAAGTCTCGTACGCCTTGCGCGCCTGCCACTTGCGTCTTCGCTTCCGTCCACGCCGCTTCGCTCGCGGACGGTACGCGCAGCGTGCCGATCAGCTCGCCATCCGCTTGATCCAGACGAAGCTCGATCGCGCCACCCGCTTCGGCTAGGTAGGAAGCTTGGAACGAGGAGGCGCCCGCCTCGCCGAAATTCACGCGCGATAACGCGATCCAGTCGCCGTGGTCAATATCGGTCAAGGCCACCACGGAACCCGACGGGTCTTCGTTGCTCACAAGCGTTGCTGCCGTTACGCCGGCGCTCCAGGCCATCGTCGCCGCCGCTGTGCGGACGTACGGATCGAAATCCTTCACCTGCCCGACGCCGTCATAATCCGCTCGAATCTCCAGAATCGCGCCGTCTCGAAATACAACTTGGTTCAGGTGCGTCGAACGATAGCCGTTCGATACGCCGAGCGCCTTCGATAACGTCTGGGCATGATAGGCGATATACCAAGCATCGCGGAACGCGAAAATGGCATGGTGATTGTTGCCGCCGACGCCGAAGAAGTGCTCCGGATTCTTGAGGATCGAGCCGTGGTACGTCCAAGGACCCATCGGATTATCGCTCGTCATGTACGCGATTTCGCCAGCGGGCGGACTGCCTGCCGTACGCTCTCCTGTGAAGAAATTCGAGCAGTACGTGTAGTAGTAAGTCCCTCCGACTTTATTGATTCCCGCATCCTCGAACATATAAGGAGCCGGAATCGGAACGGCCTCGCCGACCACGCTAATCATATCGTCGCCCAGCCGCATGACGCGCGCCGTATCGGGCCACTCGTCCTTGCCTTTGGGCACCCCGCCACCGAAGTAGATATAGGCGCTGCCATCGTCATCCACCAGAACGGCAGGATCAAACAGCCACGTCACCTCTTCGACGCCCGGCGTTGATCTTAAGATTAACGCTTCGCCGAGCGGGTCGACCCATGGGCCGGTTGGGCTGTCGCTCGTCAGCACGCCGATGCCGCTCGCATTGTTGGCGAAGTACAGGAAGAAGCGGTCCTTGCCGTCGATCACCTTGTGGGCCGCCGCCGGCGCCCACGATTGCGTCGCCCATTGCGCCGCCCCTTCCGGTCCGGCTGCGACGATGTTGCCGTGATCCGTCCAGTTCATCAAGTCGTCGGAGGAAATAACGCCGATTTTGTTGATATTGCCGTAGGTATTGTCCTTCACGTTGCCGTCGGCATCATATTCCAGCACATCGTTCGTCATATACAGATAGACGCGTCCGTCGAAGACCAAAGCATAGGGGTCTGCACCGAATTTGTGGGCAACCAGCGGGTTGCCGGCGGGCGGGATTTTGCCCACCGCCGTCGTGAATGGGGTCGGATTGGCTTGAGTCATGGATAAACTCCTCCTTATAGATGCGCCATGTTCCCATCGTCTGAAAAGGAATCGCATCTAATTGTATGTATTAAAATACGAAAACTTGGTTTTATGTACAGGAAGCTGGGCTTCCTCGTGCTCGTTCATCAAAATAATCTGTGGAATCTAGACCGTCTGGTAGGAATCCCGATATTCCTGCGGTGTCATCCCGGTCGCCTTCTTGAAGAATCGCGTGAAGGAATGCGCGGCTTCATAGCCGACGAAGGCGGACACTTCGCGCACCTTCAGCTCGCTTGCCTTGAGCAGCTCCTTCGCTTGGCGAAGCCGGCATTGATCGATATACTCCGATAAGTTGACGCCCTTCTCCTGTTTAAAGAACCGGGATAGGTAGGACGGGTTGAAGTAATTGATTTCGGCCAGCCGAACCAGGGATAGATCCTCGCTCAAATGCGCTTCGATATATTGGCAGATCCGGTCGATCACCGAGGACGCTTTTTCGGCTTCGTCTTGATGCTTGAAGTCGAACAGGCGATCCGCGATGTGATGCAAATATTGAATGCCTTCCTTCAAGGACGGATGCTCATCCAGACGCATCAGCTTCCCGTAATCCCCGAATTGCTCTTGCAGCCCGGAGCGGTTGATCGCGGAGAGCAGCACGAGCGCAATCGAATAATAGGCTTCTACCGTTCGCTGTACATTCGAGCAGGGATGGAGCATGCAGCCTGTCATATCCGCCAGACTTTCGTAGAATCGCTCTCGCTTGCCGGCTTCCAGATGCGCCGCCAGCACCTCCGCCTTCTGGGCAATCCGGCCGGTTTCCTTCTGTTCGGAAGGTACCTCTTGTTCGATCCGATCGGTCGTAATGAGCGGCAGTCCGTCGGCCAGCTTCATCTGCTGCAGTTGGCGAAGGCGTTCGGCCTGCTTGGTGATCCCCTCCCATTCGCAGGCAGCGCTGCCGATGATGAAGGTAATCGTCAAATTCAGCGATTCTAAGCACGTCTCGGAGATCAGCTCGAGCGTTCCTTGCAAATAACGGATCAGGTGGCCGTAGAACTTCTCTTCCGCTTCCTCGGAAGGCTGCAGCAGCCACAATAACTCCCCGTGCTTATCGACGATTCCGATATGTCGGGTCTGCCCCGTAATATACGAATTCCAGGTCATTCTCGCCTGGTTGACCAGCTCGCTGCGCTCGGTATAGGTCGTCCCTTCCGGATAGGCCAGCTGTGCGCTGACCAGCACGACCGGAATGGCCGGATCCAAGGGCATATTCAGCTTGCGAAAATCGCTTACGAGCACATCGCGGTCTCGGCAAAGCACAGGGCTCTCCTGAAGCAGATGGCGGATATAGTCGCCTTGCGCCGCGAATTCAAGCGCGTACCGCTGCTCCAACGACTGCTCGACTAACGCGCTTATCTGGGTGCTGTGGTGAATCTCCCTGATCACCTCCTGCACGACCTCCGTCACTTTGCCGTAGCCTTCCGTCTTGAGCAAGTACCGGGCGTTCTGCATTTGGATCGCTTGATAGGCGTAATCGAACTCGCTGTAGCCGGTCAGGAAGACGATCTTGCACCTTGGCCAGTACGTTCGGATTTCCTCGGACAACTCCAGGCCGCTCATGCCCGGCATGCTAATGTCCGTCAGCACGATATCGATCCGGGTCCGCTGGAGCCACTGGAGCGCTTCTTTGCCGGAGTAGGCCTTGCAGACGTCCAGTTTGTCCGGCATTAATTGGTGGAACACCTCGAACAGTCCATCCGTAATGATATCTTCGTCATCCACGATGAGCAGCCTAAGCAATCCGCTCTCCCTCCTTTGTCTTGATCCGAATGATGACCTTGAGTCCCTTAAGCTCGCTTCGGGAGAGAAACAGCCCGCTCTCCTCGCCGTAGGTTAACGCGATGCGCCTGTGAATGTTCATCATGCCCGTCATCTCGAACGATTCCGACGTGCTGGACAGCCGCTTGCTCAACGTATCGAGCCGGTCGTCGTCGATAACGGCTCCGTTATTCTCCACGATAATGCGCGCTTCCGCTTCGTCCTGCTCGAAGGTGACGCGAAGCAGGCCTTCGCCATCCATTTTCTCGAGGCTATGCTCGTAGGCGTTCTCGATAATCGGCTGAATAATGAGACGCGGCACCCGGATGTTCGCCATGTCGGCCGGCAGCTCGTCGAATTGGACCTTGATCCGCCTGGAGAACCGCAGCGTTTGAATATCGGTATACATCCGGGAATGCTTGACTTCCTCGGACATCGAGACATGATCCTCGCTATTGCGCGTGATGAACCGGAAATATTCGCCAAGCATATTCGTGAACAGCTCGATTCGGTCCGTATCTCCCGTTCTGGCCAAGGAATTGAGAATGAAGAAGCTGTTGTATAGGAAGTGCGGATTGATTTGCGACTGCAGCTGCTTGAGCTCTGCCTTCTGCATCATCAGCTTCTGCTTGAAATCCTGATCGATCAGCGCCTGCAGTTTCTTCAGCATATGGTTGAAGCGATGATACAAATAGCCGAATTCATCTTCTTGTTCATGCTCGATCGGAATATCCAATGCACCTCCTTCCATTCGTCTAAAGCTTTGAACGAGAACCAGCAGCGGCTTATGTACGAATCGATACGTCGAATACGCATAGATGACGATCGCCACGAAGGACATAATGGCGAATAACCAAGCCCAAATCTCGAATTTGCCGAGCGGCCTGCCGACGGTTTCCTCCGGCAGGAAGGTGACGATGGATACGCCTAATTTCTCGGAGTAAGCCCGGTTAAAGTGATAGACGCCTTCCTCCAGATCCAGCAATGTCGTACTGGCCTTGCTATCCTCCACGGCCTTCGGATATTGCCGCATCAGCGTCTCTGCCTGCCGATCGCTTGCGAGCGTATAGCCGGCATGGTCGACGAGGAGGAACGATCCGCTTTCCGGATAGGTGTTGAGCTGCGCGAGCGATTGCTTCAGCTTCTCCGGGTCCAGCTCGATGTGCACGATGAAGAGCGGATCCTTATCGCGCTTGCCGCTGTCTTTCGCCGCGCTTAGATGCAGCGCGTTCTTCCAGACCAGCAGCCGGCTTGCCTTCCGGTCCAGCGCGCTCTTCAGATGCCGGAAGCTCTCCTTGTCAAAATCATTCACGTCGCGGGCAGCCGAGACCGTCTTCCGAATCGTCTGCAGATGAATGTACACGTCCTTGATATATGGGGAGCTATTCTTGATGGAGGCTAGCCGGTGCTTCAAGTAATTCATGCCCGACGTTTTTTCGATGCTGTCCATCATCTCCCATGTAATAGCGAGCTTGTTCAAGTCATTGTCCTGCAGCAGATCATACTGCTGGATCTCCAGCCACTCGATCTCGCGGTTGACGTCCTCCAAATAATAATTCAGCTGCATCAGCGTTGCCCGCGAGATCTCCTGGCTTGCATTCTTGTAGCTCCAGTTGTACAAGTACACGCCTAAGAGGATGATCGGCAGGATGACAATTAAGTAGGTTAGCACTAACCGGATGAAAATCGTATTGCGGAACGAATTAACGGGGAATCTGAGCAAGTAAACGCCTCCGTTGCTGCTTGATGCCTGTACGAGATTTAGTCATTCAAGGTTTGCGGCTTGCCATCGCCTGATTGACTTCCGCCGTCATTTGATCGCCCCCGAGCTTGCGCCATTCCGCCGCGAACCGGTCGAACTCGTCGATGGGCCGGCCAAGAATGATATTGCGATACGCTTCGATTTGAAGATTGCGAAGCACTGTTTCTTTCTCGATGACCGTTGCCGTCGGCGGGCCGGTGAAGCTTTCGTAAGACAACTGGTCGTGCTTGATGTATTGTTCCAACACCGCGAAGGCGCCGTCCGGACCATACGTCCGTTCCCAGCCCCAGCCGGACTCGCGGTCCGCGCCTCCGGCCTTATAGATTTCGATGTTTTTGTAGATCGCTTTGGCTTCATCCTTCAATAGGGAGGTATCTCCCGTCCGGCGCGCGACCTCCACTTGGCGGAAAGCCTCCACATTCTTCATGAGCGGATAGGGCGTAACGGGCGACAGCTTCCAGACCGGCTGCGGCGTGCTGTAATAGGTTTCGTATTCGGCCGTTTTGCCCCAATTCTTCTCCAGATGCAAATTCATGAGCTTCACGAGCGCTTCCGGGTGCTCGTAGCCTTTCTTGACCGCCAAATACTGATAGGTGCTGAACGGCAGCGGGACCTTCGGTTTCTCGCCGGAAACCGAGACGATGGGGAATGCTTGCCACTCGGCCGCGATCTCGCCGTTATTGCGGCTGGACTGCGCGACGAACGACCCCCACTGCACGCCGTAGAACATGCCGATCTTGCCGGATGCGATTAAGTTTCCTTCCTGCTCGCCGTCCTTAAAGCCGAAATCGCCGTCGATTTGACCGCCCCGGTACATCTCCTGCAGCGCCTTCAACGCCGATTTCACCTCGGGCTGAATCCCGCCGTAGACCAGTTGGCCGGATGCGTCCTTGATCCACATCGTAGGCGCCGCGCCGAAGCCGGCCATGAACCCGCCGAGCCCCATTACGGGATCCCACAAATATTGCGTCAATGCGATACCGTACGTATCGTCCACGCCGTTTTGATCCGGGTCGTTTTCTGTAAACGCTTTCGAAATCGCCAACACGTCATCGATCGTTTGAGGCGGCTGTAAGCCGAGCCGATTCAACCAATCCGTGCGAATCCAAAGAAACATCGCCCCTTCGATCGAAGAGCTCGTGTCCGGAATGGCCATCAGTTTGCCGTCGATCGTCGCCGAATCGAACGGTCCCGTTCCCTCCTCGCTCAGCACCTTCTTCGTCAGCGGCGTGGCGTGGGTATCGAACACGTCGGTCAGCTCTTGAATCATGCCCTGGTTGGTGAGCGTTCGCAGCTGCTCCGCATTCACCTTGACCACATCCGGGATATTCCCCGAGGCTATGGCGACGCCCAGCTTTTGTCGATACAGATCGCCCTGTTCGATCCAATCATATTTGATCTTGATGCCAAGCGCCTCTTCATAGAGCCGTGTCCATCTATTATCCGAGATCGTCTCGCCTGGCAGCGCCTTCATTAATTCGTCTTCTCCCTCTCTGACGAACGTTAGCTCGATCGGCGGATCGTACTTGCTAAGCCCCGCTTCCGGATACGCAATCTCTTGCTCTTCTTCCGCCGTGCCGTTATCGTCGCATGCAGCCAGCAGCTGCACGGACAAACAGGCCGCAAGCATGAGCTTGACCTTCTTCTTGACAGGATACCGCAACAGGTTAACCCCATTTCAGATGAATGATATCCGCAGGCTTTATGCTTTCATTATGGAAGCTGCGGTGTTGCCGCACAATACACATCTCTTTGTTTCGTTACCCGTTCTTTACTTAAAATACGATTCGTCTTCCGAATCTCCTTCTTCGCGGCGTACACTCCTTCCCCCTTTCCCTTCCGCTGCAATGCTGTCAGGTTAAGAGGGCTCTGCCCCTTTAATCCCACTTTTGTTGCTCCCTCCTCCCACCTCCTCCGCCGAGGAGGCTCCAAAGGGCTTTGCCCAAGCGTATGCTTCCGAAGTGCGTTTTCCTTAGAAAACGCTCAGGACTCCCTCTTCGTGCTGCCACTTTTGTTCGCGGTCGGCGATTGTGCTTGAGCGGGGCACGCTTTTGTCCTGACGGACAAAGCTTCAGTAGACAAGCTTTTGCGGACACGCTTTCTTTATGAGCAAGTCCAATACATCTTAATTTCCTATACAACAAAAGAAAGGCAACCATGTTCGGAAGCCTTCCTTTTTGTGCAATTCGATTATATTTACTTGACCGGTTCGACCGACGCGTAAGGGTCGATGGTTTGAATCGTGCCGTCCTCGTTGTAGCGGAGTTCCGTGAACTTCACGCACCGTTTATGGTTGACGCCCTCCGAGAGCGAGCAGTCGTGGTAGAAGAGATACCACTTGTTCTCGAACTCTACAATAGAGTGATGCGTTGTCCAGCCAATGACGGGCGTCAGGATGGTGCCTTTAAAGGTGAACGGCCCTAACGGATTGCGACTTACCGCATAGACGAGCTTATGCGTCGTCCCCGTCGAGTAGGATAAGTAATACCAGCCATTATATTTGTGCACCCATGGACCCTCGAAATAACGACGCTCCTCGTCGCCGGCCAAGATGGGCTGACCCTCCTCGTCCACAATCGCAATCTCGAGCGGTTCTTCCTGAAAACGACGCATATCCTCGCTTAATCGCGCGACGCGCGGACCGAGCGCGGGCGCGCCAACGTCCGGCCCAGCCGCATCCGGCACGAAGCTTCCGGTCTGCCATTTCTCCAACTGGCCGCCCCACAATCCGCCGAAATACATGTAAGCCTGCTCGTCGTCATCGACGAATACGGCCGGATCAATACTGAAGCTTCCTTCGATGTAATGAGGCTCCGGCGAGAAAGGCCCGCTCGGCGATGCGCTCGTCGCGACGCCAATCCGGAAGATGCCATCGTGGTCCCGCGCGGGGAAGAACAGGTAGTACGTATTGTTCTTGAAGGCCGCATCCGGCGCCCACAGCTGCTTCGAAGCCCACGGAATATCCCGTAGATGCAGCGCTTCTCCATGGTCGACGACAGGGGAATCGATATCATCCATGGATAGAATATGATAATCCTCCATCGCATACTGATCTCCATTGTCATTATCCGGTCCATCGTGATCCAGATCGTGCGACGGGTAGATGTAGATTTTGCCCTCGAAGACGTGCGCGGAAGGGTCAGCCGTGAAAATATGCGTCACGAGCGGCTCATTTGGTTTCGGTGCGTGATTCATCATCTATTGCCTCCTATAGGCTTGAGGTCTTATTGCGGTCCTCCGCCGAGTGCTTGCCATCATCTTCACGATCCAGTGTAGCGCCTGCTAACCGTTGACACAATCCCACAACCTTTAGATGATTACCCTATAAATTTTAGATCTTTTCGCTTCTTCGCCGGATGCGAACAACCCGCTCCGGCATGCGGGAGCGGGTTCTTCACACGACCTATACGGTTACGAGGCCGCTATTCAATCTTCACGAGCTGCCACTGCTGGTTCAGATCGCCGCGATACAGGTTCTGCTGGAGCTTCGCTCCGTCCGCCGTAGAGGATCCGGCGACCTCTACCGCCTTATTGCTGTTCACGTTAATCAGACTCCAATAGCCGTTGCTCAGCTTGATCAGTCTGAATTTCTGCGCGGCATTGTTCAGATCCGACCAGAGCTGAATCGCTTCCCCGTTGTTCTTCGTCCCGTTGCGCACATCCATCACCTTGTTGTCCGAGGAGCTGACGCTGCGCAGCCGGTAGACATTGTTGTAGGTGCCCAGATCATCCGCGACCCACCGCTGCGCGGTTGCGTTGTTGTCCGTCCACTGTTGCAGCTGCAAGCCGTTGGTGTTCTGGCCGCTCGGTACATCGATGGCTTTGCCCGACGCGCGGTTGATCAGCTTGTAGGTCGATCCGGACGTGATCCCGTTCCATACGCCGTTCCATGGGTTGAACTGCGCGCGTTCATAGTACCATTCGAAGATGAAGCGGGCCATGCCGTCCCGCGACGCGTCGCCGTCATACATGAGGCCGGCCGTCGGATCGGCGAACGAGCTTCTCGTGCCGGGATTGAGCAGGAATCCGTTCATATGGACGGCAATGCTGACATTGCCCGCGGCCGTGAAGATGGCTTTGGTGTTTTTGCCAAAGCCCGCATTCGTGCCGTCGAATAGTTTCCAGTACTCGGAATCCCCCGACTTCCATTTAAACCAAGTCGTCTCCGTAATGTTGATCGGGTAGGCGTCGGCACATGGTTTAATATTGGTGTCCCACTGCTGCTGCAGCACCGAATAATTGTCATTCGCGCCGTAACCCGGATACCAGTGGACCGAATAGCCGACATTGTTCAGCGGATCCGTGAGCGGATGGGTGGCGCACAGCTGATAATATTGATCCCAGCCAAGTCCCGCCGCCCAGATCACGTTATCCGCGCCTTTGCCGCGAATGGTGGCGATCATGGAGTTCTGGAAATCCCGCAGCGCGTTCCAATGAGCGACGAAATCGGATTCGATCGGATTACCGCCCCATCCGCCGTTCGCATACGACAACACGGGCTCGTTGACGAGCTCGAACATGACGTTGTCCGCGCTCTTGATGGCCGGCTGCGAAGCGAGATAGCCCCAGATCTGATTGAATTTCTCCAGATTGGCTGTCGTGGTCGCTTGATTATTCTGCAGGGTGAAATCAAGACCCAGCGTCACGTAAAGCCCTTTCGTCTTGGCATAGGCGATATACGGGATGATCACGTTCTGCGTGACGGCCTGCAAGCCCGCGAAATTATACGTACCCGCCGCGACATCGCCCATGTCTTCCCGGTCGATGAACAGGCGCACCTGATTCATATACCAGCCGTGGTTATTGCCGTACTTGGCCGACGTGCTCGTGAACGTATCCGTAATATCCTTCAAGTACGCCAAAATCGCGGCATGCCGATTTCCGCCATGCTGGTTCAAATAATAGCTGCTGTTCTGATACGTCCAATACGCCCCTGTCGGCTGGTGCCAGCCGCTCAACAGCACGGGCTGCCCGCTGCCGTTCACCAGCTGATTGCCGCTCACGCGCAGCTTGGACATCGGCATGCCCGTCCACGCTTCGGCAGGACCCGCGCTCAGCAGAGGCGCTGCCATCAACACCATGAGCACCAACAGCTTGATCGCCATGCCAAACCTCTTCATCAATCCACCATCTCCTTCGCGATTGTCTTAGCAAGCGCAGCCGCCTTTTTTGTTGAATGCGCTTACAGATGAGATTTTATAGCAGGGATGATGGAGCAACAACCTGTCGATCTATGTATCCATGACCGGACTAAGTGTAGTCGTTGGGTGAACAACGTTAAGCATGAATGCTCTGAAAGTCAAGCCGCACACCGCGAACGAGCGGGTTTCGTGTCTCTTCCGTGCGGCAAATGGTATACTAGCTAGTAGTGTTTTTGCGCTCAAAAGGGCTCGAACGAGTTTAGATAGATTGGTAGTGGTTCTCATGGCAGGTCAGAAGGAAATCGCGGAATTGGCCGGCGTGTCCGTCGGCACCGTATCGCTCGTATTGAACGGCCGGGCCAAAGAGCTTCGCATCTCGCCCGCCACGGAAGAGAAAATATTGCAAGCTGCACGGGAGCTGGATTACCGCCCGAATGTTTCGGCCCGACGATTGCGGAGATCCGGATCGGATAGCGTGCCGACGATAGCGGTTTTTTGGGCCTCTGATTTCCCGAGCGAATTATTGGGTCGTTTCTTCGTCGGCATTCAGAACAGCCTGCTGGGCAAGCATGAATTCGAGGTGATGGTGCAGCCCTATCGCCAATCCGAATTGCATGCCACTAATTTGCTGACCGCCGGCGAGTTGTTTAATGGCGTCATCTTGACGGGGATATCCGATTCCGATATTCAGTTTCTGGAGGAGAATCGCATTCGATCGCCGATCGTCGTCTTTAACCGCCGGCTATCGAACTACAGCTCGGTCTACGTCGATGATGTGGAAGCAGGCCGCAAGACGGCGGCGTTGTTCGCGGCCAAAGGTCATAAGCGCGTCGGCATGATCGCCCCCGACGTTCAGTCCGTCTCGATAACCGGCCGTAGAATGGGGTTTATGGACGGTGCCCGGGAGCTTGGTCTGGAACTTGCGGATGCGTTCAACCTCCAGGTGCAGATGTCCATGCTTGGCGGTCAAGAAGCCGCCTCCTCGCTCATGGAATCAAGCGAGCTGCCAACCGCCCTATTCTTTCCGAACGGGATTATGGCTGTCGGCGCGCTTCCGGTCTTGCATCGGGCCGGCGTCCGTATTCCCGAGGAGATGGAGATCATCACGTATGGAGACAGCGAGCATGAGCGCTTCACGCTTCCCGCGCTTACCTCGTTGATCCTGCCGGTCGAAGATATGGCGAGCGCTTGCGTCGATTTGCTGATGGGGATCCTGCAAGGCCAGCTTCAAGCGCCGCATGCCGAGCGGTTCGAGACGCCTTTCGTCTTCCGAGAAAGCTGTCCTCCTCTGCCGTAGGACCTCACAGACACCATGACGCGGCTTATCGCTATCCTTCGGTTCATCGCAGAGCGAGCGTGTTTTCCCATAAGAGCTGTTGTACGCCAATCCGTACAGCAGCTTTTTTGATTGACAAATTCAGGAACCATTCGTTATCTTAATCTTGCTAAAACGTTTTAGTAAAGGAGGAGCGTTCATGTCCACGCTGAAGAGCCACGACTTGCATCTGAACCAAGCCCTGCAAGCCCATGCTTTATTCTTTGATCCCATCCTCCGCAAGGTGGATTGGTCGCAGGTCGACTCGGAGCTGAGCAAGGTTCCGTATGTGGAGGAAAAGCCCGGGGTATTGGTAAAGGAGAATGGCGATGTCGTGTTCCATTACTTCGCGCCGGATGCGCAATCGGTCCAGGTCGCTCATCTGGGCGGGCCGCGTCACGATCTGTCGCCTTGCGGGAACGGCTATTGGACGGCAACGTTATCCGGCGTCCCTGCCGGGTTCCACTATCATCACTATTATGTCGACGGCGTGACAGCGACGAACGTCTTGGCTCCTTTTGGCTACGGCTGTTTCCAACCGATCAACTTCTATGAAGTCCCTGATGATGAAAGCGATTTCTATTTGCTTCAATCCGTGCCGCACGGCTCGATTCGTATGGAATTGTATGAATCGTCCGTCACCGGACGGACGCGCAATTGCTGGGTGTATACGCCGCCGGGTTATGACCGGCAGACCGATCGCGCCTACCCCGTTCTCTATTTGCAGCATGGCGGCGGGGAGAACGAGACCGGCTGGATCTGGCAGGGCAAAATCAATTACATCCTGGACAATCTGATCGCTTCGGGGCAGTGCGAGGAGATGCTCGTCGTCATGAACAGCGGCTATGCTTTTCAGGATGGCGAGCTCAGCAGCTTCCTCCCCGGCGATTTTGATGCCGTCCTGATGGAAGACTGCATCCCGTTCATCGAGAGCCGCTTCCGCGTCAAGACCGATCGCGAACACCGGGCCATGGCCGGCTTATCGATGGGGGCTTTCCAGACCCTTCGGACCACCTTCCGGCATCTCGACGACTTCGCTTGGATCGGCCTATTCAGCGGAATGCTGGACTACAAAGCCGTCAGTCTGTTCGATCATCGCGCATTGTTCGAACAACCGGATGTATTCAACAGCAAGGTGAAGCTGTTCTTCCTAGCCATGGGCGAGCAGGAAGACTGGCATCAGGCGATTGTCCGCGAACATCGGCGGCTGTCCGAGATCGGCATCAACAGCCATCTGTACACCTGTCCGGGCGGTCACGACTGGCATGTATGGCGCCATAGCGTACGCGCGTTCCTGCAGCTTGTCTTTCGATCGTAGTACGGGGCTCTGGACATGAAGAAGCGAATCTATATCATTGCCGCAGCATTCATCATCGTCGTTGCGGCTGGGGGGATCCTGATGAATTCATTATGGTCTGAAGAACAACAACCGACTGCCGCGCAGTCGACGGAAGCCGCGATTGAAGCGGCTTCCGCGGGGAACATCGCGCCTCCGCCTGCCGGGTTCGATCAAGAACAACCGGATCTTGCACGGGGAAAGATCGACGCCATTACCTACCCGTCCGCCACCGTCGGGACCACGCGTCAAGCTCTCGTCTATACGCCGCCCGGTTTCTCGAACGACAAGTCGTATAACGTCCTGTACTTGCTCCACGGCATTGGCGGCGATGAACGGGAGTGGTTTCATAACGGAAGTCCTCAGCTCATACTCGATAACCTGTACGCGGAGAAGAAACTCGCCGATGTCATCGTGGTCTTCCCGAACGGGCGGGCCATGGCGAACGACCGTGCCGAGGGCGATCTCTTCGCCGAGGACAAAATTGCCGCTTTCACGACATTCGAGGACGACTTGCTGCTCGATCTTATTCCATACATCGAAGCGAATTATCCCGTCCTGACGGAGCGCGACAACCGTGCCATTGCCGGACTATCCATGGGTGGCGGCCAATCGCTCAATATCGGTCTTCGCCATCTGGACCGGTTCGCCTGGATCGGCGCCTTCTCCCCTGCTCCCAATACGCTTGAGCCGAACCAGCTGCTCCCTGACGCGGAGGCCGCTTCGAAGAACATCCACCTGCTGTGGATTTCATGCGGCGACGCGGACAATCTCCTCTTCGTGAGCGAGCGGACAACGGCTTATCTGAAGGAGAAGCAGGTCCCCCATGTATGGCTGGAGGAAGCGGGCGGCCACGACTGGCCGGTTTGGAAGAGCGGACTGTATCAGTTTGCGCAGTGGATATTTAGATAGTGCCGGTTGATTCCAGCTCTACATCTTGGCCCGCTTCTCTTACGACAGGAGCCCGGTCACGATAATACCGAAGATAAGCAGGAAACCGCTCAAGACCAGCAGCATGAGCACGAAGTTAAGCAGCGTTTTCCAAAACCCCAACTGCTGCACCTCGCTTACGGCGACAAAAGCAAGGACAAGCAGCCAGATGCCAAGCACGAACGACAAAAGCGTGAATGCCTTAAAGACGATGGTCTCTTGGCTGAACAGCCATTGCGGCCATAGCAGGACAGACACCAGCAGCGGCGCATAGCCGCCTCGCGCCAGCGCCACGCGGATTTCCCAGGATGTGCCTTGTCCGCCTAGCCGATCCCCTGTATAGGCAATGATCCAGGCCACGAGATATAGACTAATAAGCCCAACTAACCCGCCACCAATCAGGAAGACGAGGAAGATAGAGAGCAGATGGAGCTGCGCGGACTCTGCCAAGGGACCATGCCTCCGGCTGCGGCAATCGGGATCAAATGGCGCTCCGGATGATCGGAATCCAGAATGGCGCGGACGACTGTCCGAGGTTGAATCCATGTCACCAAAATTAGATTCCATCCTGGATAAGCCGCTTGCAATCAAAAAAGACCGCCAGGCATATACCCTGTCGGTCTAAGTGCTTGCACTTGCAGGAGAGGAAGACTTTCACAGTCTCATTTTGATCATAAATAAGTAATAATAGATCGCTGGCAACACCACGATAGCAGATAGTACGGCAATCGCAGTATGTACCCTCTTCTCCTCTCGGAGTAGAAATAACAAAGCCTTATACCCCAGAATACCCATCCATCCGCCTAAACCGTTCAGTAGAAGATCGTCAATGTCCGCTGCTCCAATACCTAACCCCCACTGCGTGATTTCAACGACCAAACTAGCCAGGCAGATGAACAATAGATTATGTACGGCTCTTGTTTGGTTCTTAAATAAAGACAAATAGCCACCAAGCGGAACAAAAATAAGGATATTGCCTGCCACGTTAGCAGACGCGAATTTCTTTGCACGTTCAGAGCTGCCCATCAAATATTCGCTTATGCTGTTAAATGGGATCAGATTGATCGACCTCACGATCGTCCTTTGGCTATCAAAAAGCTCCAGAACGGAAACTCTCGATAAGAAAAAGATCTTGATTAACAACATCATGTAACCGATGAACACCCCATATAAAAATAGTCGCTCTAGTTTTTTGAGCATATCTCCTTTTGCTCCCCCTTCGACATCCTATACCCGCTTATGTAACGATACAGGCGTGCATTTGGTTGAGCGCGGTTATTTCCTACTTTCAACAGAATCACTCCATACATCGGCCATTTCATTGGTCGGCATACATGGCACTCCTCCGCTGCTAAATTGTGACTGAACCTCGCCTTCTTCTATCCATGCGATGCAACAGCGACCCAATGACCAGGCTTCACCTCTTCGAAACGGGACCGTTCAAGTCCATAAGGATCTGATTCGTAAAAAAGGCTGTCGAGAAAGTCTCGACAGCCAGAGGAATTTTGCGCATACCCAATCCCTTATCCCAATTCTACGATCCAATTCAGCGGTTCTATTTACCCGCCTTAGATTAATTCGGAACTTTGAAGCAGGCGATAGATAATCGCCGCCACTTCCGCTCTCGTGATATCGTCTTTCGGCGCTAGCTGCCCGTGGCTTTTGCCCGACACGATACCGGATTGCACGCTGTCGGCAATACTGCCGAGCGCCCACTGGGACGCGCTTACCGCGTCGCTATAAGGCTGGAGCGCATCGGCATCCGATTGAGCAGGGAGTTCGGCTTTTAACCCCGTAATCGCCATGGCTCTAGCGATCATGACCATCGCTTGTTCCCGAGTCACCTTGTCCGTTGGCCGGAACGTCCGGTCTTCAAAGCCGCTGATCAATTTGTAGGCATAAGCCGTATTTACTGCGCTGCTGTACCAGTCCGATTCGAATACATCCGAGAATACACCCGGACCTGGTTCAAGCTTCAGCCCCAAAGCGCGAACCAAGATGGCGGAGAACTCGGCGCGCGTGATATCTTGGCCAGGGCTAAAAATACCCGGTTGCGTCCCGTTGATGATAAACCGCGATCCCATATCATTAACTACGGATTTCGCCCAATGGTTCGTCACATCGCTGAATTCCACCGGGTGCGAAATGATGGCGTACGTGCTGTTCGTCAAGCTGTTAACCTCTGCATAGTACTTGCCATCGACCATAACAAGCTTGGTCGGTACATGACGCACCGTTCCGTTTGGTTCAATGACAACCCCGGTCGTCATTTGATTCGGATCCGCGCTTTCCGGAATCGCAATGCTGCGCTCCACGTATGCGTCGAATTTCGTCAATTCGACGCTGGCGTCCTTATAGATTGCTCTTAAATTGAAATCAACCGCTGGTGCGATCAAGGTTAAACCTTCATTCGCTGACGCAGTTTCAACGACTTTCATCGTTTTATCTGAAGATGCCGCAATTTCAACTTGGATCTTAATATCATTCAAGGATACCGAATTGCCGAGTTGACTGGATACGGAACTGATGTTAATTTGCTCGGCTGGCAGGGTATAAGTCGCCAACTCCGTTTGGACTTGCAAAATGGCCGCTTTGTTTTCCATGCTTTTCACCATTTGGCCATTGAGCTCGCTGATGGCGATATCGGACTTCGTGCTGACAGGAATCGTTAACACCGCGCGCTGTCCTTCCGACGCGAGGATGTTTTCCAGCTTTTGCTGATCAACCACCGTCGTAATTACGCTTTGGTTATTCCGCGTGCTCGCTGTAGCTACTCCTGCATTTTCCATTTTACCGTTGACAAGGACATTCACCGAGGAAGTCGCGCTGCTGTTAACACTTGTGCTGCTGCTAGTGCTGCTAGTGCTGCTGCTGCTGCCTCCCTTTCCCGAACTTGGGATCACTTTATTGGATGCCGCGGAAGGTGCGCTGCTTCCGATATTATTCACGGCTTGAACCGTAAACGTATAGCCGGTCCCGTTGTTCAAACCCGTAACGATAATTGGACTGGATGCTCCCGAAACTTCGATGTTTCCTGGCATGGCGGTCACCTTATAGCCGGTAATCGGGCTTCCGCCATCATCGGTCGGGGCTGAGAACGTAATCGTTGATAGTTTGTTACCGGACACCGCTTTAATATTCGTCGGCGCTGCCGGAACGGTAGCCGGCGTCCCTTCTGCGACGACTTGCTTAACGGTAAACGAAACATTCGTCATATTATCCGCCGAAATCGTCACGGTCGCTTCATACGTTCCTTTGGCCAAGCCGTCCTTTGCCTTCACCGTAAAGCTAGTTGACGGCGTGCCGCTATTTAACGTAGACGCTGGCTGCGTAACCTCAAAATCAGCTGCGTTGGTGCCGCTAAGCTGGGCTGCCAAGTTAAGCAAATCCCCCGTTCCGGTTTTCGTAACCGTAATGGTTTTCGTTTCCTGCTCTCCGGAAACGAAGCCTTCCGTAAGCGGGGCGGCCGTTTGATTGGCGATGGATGCGATCGTATAGGTACTCCCCGACCCCGATCCGGTTCCCGCGCCTTGAGAACTCCGATTCAAGGTAACGGTATACGTCTTCAAGGTTCCGTCTTCAGCCGTAACGACGGCCTTCAGCACCTGCATCCCGGACGGAAGCGGAATATTGTATTTTGTTGAAGTCACATCATTATTGCCTAAATAGATAGCGGGGGCCGTTGCCAAATACGGGTTATCATTCGTTGCATTGGCCGTTAAGGTCGGCGCATCATCAGGAATGGTTGCCGTATACTCGGTAGTGTCGGGTTTAAAGGCGGGCGTTAACGCAACCGCACCCGACGGCGTTGCTAACGAGAGCCGACTCAGATACGCGTTATGGCTTGGACCGGTCACTTGTTTGAACGAGTTGTACCCCCAACCAAAATAAGCGTTATCGCTTAAGATCGCCGCATTATGAAAAAAACCCGCGGATATCTGGGCCGCGTCGGCAAGATCGCTAGGGACTGGCATAAGCGGGCTGCCATTGCTTGACCCCCAAGTGACTACCGTGCCATCGGCTTTTAAGGCAACCGTGGAGTCCCACTTTGAATCTACGGCGATGACATCGCTTAATCCGTCCGGAACAGCTACGCTCTCCGGAAAGCGTCCGTGTCCCCATACGTCGACGGTACCGTCCAGCTTGACGCCTACCAAATGGGAATAACCGCCTGCGATCGCTTTATATTTAACACCTTGAGGCGGGTTGTACTCCCCGCCGTTCGGATTGTTGCCGAATACGACAATCGTTCCGTCCGCTTTCAAAGCCATACTGAAGTCACTCCCGGCATCAATAGCAACCACATCAGTCAATCCGCTCGGAACGGTAGACTGATTGTATACATTATGGCCCCACGCTACTACTGTCCCATCTTCTCTTAAGGCTAACGTGTGGTAATTTCCGGCAGAAATAGCTTTGACATGCGCTGTCGCGGCGTCCTTCAATTCCGCCGGGATATTAAGCACTCCGTACGTATCGCTACCCCAGGCTTCGAGGGTACCATCTGCCTTCAGCGCCACCGTGTGCGTTAATCCGGTCGTGACTGCCTTTACGCCTGTTAACCCGGATGGCGGCACTTGCGCCGACTGATACGTATACCCCCAGTAGCTGAGCGTTCCGTCTTCCTTTACGCCGATCGTAAACGGATAACTGCTGCCTCCTGCCTCAACATCGATAAATTTGCGCGTGGCTGGCATGACGATACCCCGAACTTCTCTAGGATAAGATAATTCGGATGACGACTCTTGACCGACTGCCACGATATAGGCGGTATAATTGACATCCTGGGACAGCCCCTTGATGATAAGCTGCGCCCTGTTGTTGGCTACAGGCACGTACCCGTGAAAGTCGAATCCGGTTCCGTCCACGATACTTTGACCGGTCGGTCCCGTTTGATCGTAAGTACCGGTCGGCACAACGACATAGTACACCCCGGACGCCGCGCCGCTGTACTCGTTTATTTGGACGGCAATATCCGCGGCATTGCTCTGTGTGTACATGCTGCTTGATAGGTCGGCCCGTGAAATGTATGGCGCCGCCGCATGCACGCTGCCGGGAAAGCTTACCTGCATCAACATTGCCATCCCCGTCATGATGCCTAGCAATCTCTTTGTCTTCATCATTCGTTTAACGTCCCTCTCTCCGATGTCGGTGCACTCTAAGCTGATAGTTAACTATTTTTTGCGATCCTTCTTTTATCCATCCTTCTTTCAAATGAAGCACACGGTAACTCTATCACACCTCTAGTCCAAAAAGCTTTTGGTAAAATCGAACTTTGTCAAAAGGCGTTTCTATGAATTATTCTTGTATTGTTTAAATGAATTATCGAGCTTTAGACTTTCTGCAAGCATGGTGGCATACCGCGAAGTTCTCTTGTTATACGAAGCAAAACAGGTCAGTCAACTAGAACCAAGAAGGAGTCAACTATGGGACTGCTCACGATGAAAAGATCAAGGAATCCGTTTTATGTATTGGTTATTTTCAGCCTCATATTAAATGCCTCTGTCTTTAGTTCCAACGCTTATGCCGCGTCCACCACGTTTAGCGGCGAACTTACGAACGGAGACAACATGTTCAACCGGTGCGATTTGTTCGGTCTGAATGAGGATACGACCACGGTATTCAACAAAGAGGACATGGTTGCTTGTACGCCGAGCTCGGGGGAGTACAACTACTTTACGCGCGATATTACGCCGACCGTCACGGGGGATTATACGCTCACGGTGTCATCAGCCGCATTTGACACGGGAACCATCGATTATGGTTATATGAATGACAATGGTGTAGACGGCCGTCCGGCGTTTGATGACACGACCATGTATTTGTACAGTGATTTCGATCCCGCCTATCCTTTAGACGGCTTGCTTTGGGCGAATGATGACCGGGCATTCCTTGAAGGTTACTCGAATGACAACGATTTTAAGTCCCAGCTCCCGAATATTCCGCTTACTGCGGATACGACTTACACCATCGTCATCACGAGCTTCAGCGCAGGGATCACCGGAACGATCAACAGCGATGTGACCGGCGTCGGTTCCGTCATCGTTAGCTCGAACGCCTATTCAACGGACGTAACGGCATCACCGTCGGCTAACCCTGCAGGTGGAGCCGTTGCTTCCGGCACTAGCGTCGTATTGTCATCCGCTACAGCGGGCGCATCCATCTACTACACGACGGATGGAAGCGTGCCGACGACAAGGAGTACCCAATACAGCGCTCCCATACTCGTTAACGATGCGGTGACCGTGAAGGCGATCGCCGTGAAATCAGGTTTAACCGACAGCGATGTGATGACGCGAAGCTACACGGTCAACGCTCCGCAGAACAGCTCGATCGCCCCGACAACGGGCGGGTTCGACAAGAACGCATCGAACCAGGCGGATGTCGCGGCCGTGATGACGCTGAACGGGAACAGCCTTGGCAGCATTGCCAATAACGGAGACGATCTGGAACTTGGCACGGATTATACGGTGTCGGGGAATACCGTGACGATCAAGAAGGAATACTTGGACCAGCTCTCGACGGGGACCGCGACGCTGACGCTGAACTTCAGCGCAGGTTCTCCGCAAACGCTGACGATTGCGGTAAGCGATACGACGCCTGCCCCTCCGCAGAACAGCTCGATCGCCCCGACAACGGGCGGGTTCGACAAGAACGCATCGAACCAAGCGGATGTCGCGACCGTGATGACGCTGAACGGGAACAGCCTTAGCGGCATTGCCAATAACGGAGACGATCTGGAACTTGGCACGGATTATACGGTGTCGGGGAATACCGTGACGATCAAGAAGGAATACTTGGACCAGCTCTCGACGGGGACCGCGACGCTGACGCTGAACTTCAGCGCAGGTTCTCCGCAAACGCTGACGATTGCGGTAAGCGATACGACGCCTGCCCCTCCGCAGAACAGCTCGATCGCCCCGACAACGGGCGGGTTCGACAAGAACGCATCGAACCAAGCGGATGTCGCGGCCGTGATGACGCTGAACGGGAACAGCCTTAGCGGCATTGCCAATAACGGAGACGATCTGGAACTTGGCACGGATTATACGGTGTCGGGGAATACCGTGACGATCAAGAAGGAATACTTGAACCAGCTCTCGACGGGGACCGCGACGCTGACGCTGAACTTCAGTGCGGGTTCTCCGCAAACGCTGACGATTACGATAAGCGATACGACGCCGGCTCCTTCGCAGAACAGCTCCAACTCATCGAATTCATCGTCATCTTCGCAGGGGAATGCGCAATTACCTGCAGAACGTCCGGCGGGAACAACGAACACAGAAGTTAATATTCTGGTCAATGGCAAGGTTGAACATGCAGGTACGGCAACGACAACCCAATCAAACAATCAGGTTGTCGTGACGGTAGCCGTCGACCGAAAGAAGCTGGAAGAAAAGCTGGCGGCGGAAGGCCAAGGAGCTGTCGTCACGATTCCCATCGAGACCAAGTCCGATATTATCCTCGGAGAGCTTAACGGTCAAATGGTTAAAAATATGGAGCAGAAGCAGGCGATTGTGGAGATTAAGACCCCAAATGCCACCTACACGCTGCCGGCTCAGCAAATTAATATCGATTCGATTTCGGAGCGCATCGGGAGCGCCGTAGCGCTTCAAGATATCAAAATCAAGATCGAAATCGCCGCGCCATTGAAGGATACGAAACAGCTCGTTAATAGCGCGGCAGCAAGGGAGAAATTCGCTCTTGTCGGGCCGCCGGTCAATTTCTCGGTAACAGCCTTCTATGGCGATGCTCAGCTTGAAGTGTCCAAGTTCAATGCTTACGTGGAGCGTACCATTGCACTCCCGGACGGAGCGGACGCTTCAAAGATCACCACGGCGGTTGTCGTGGAGCCAGATGGAACGGTCCGCCACGTGCCTACGAAAGTGGTTGTAATCGATGGTGCGTACCACGCCAAAGTGAATAGCCTAACGAATAGCACGTACTCGCTGGTATGGCATCCCCGCGAATTTGCCGATGCGAAAGGGAATTGGGCCAAAGACGCGGTCAATGATATGGGTTCACGGATGATCGTGAACGGCTTTGAGGATGGTTTGTTCCGGCCGAATCAGGTTATGACCCGGGCCGAATTTGCGGAGATGATGGTTCGCGGACTTGGTCTGAAGCTTGACGATGGAAAAGCGCCGTTCGACGATATCAGCGCATCCAACTGGTACAACGATGCGGTTAAGACGGCAGCCGGATACGCATTGATCAGCGGGTTTGAAGACGGGACGTTCCGACCGCAGGACAAGATTACGCGCGAGCAGGCGATGGCGATCCTTGCAAGGGCCATGAAGCTCAGCGGGCTTACAAATAAGCTGCAGACGGAGAATGCCGATAACTTGTTGAACCCGTTCATGGATGCGGGGGATGTCTCGGCTTGGGCGAAAAGCAGCATATCGGATGCGCTGCAATCCGGCATCGTGACCGGCAAGAACAACCGAATGCTTGATCCCCAAGCAAACATAACCCGTGCCGAAGTTGCGGTAATGATACGCAATCTGCTAAGCAAGTCCGGATTAATTTAATAGGATGGATGACGCCCTTACCGGGCGTGTATAAGAGTGAGACAAGGGCCCGTTACATCGTGGTAACGGGCCCCTCGGATTGTAGAGAAAACTCCCGTTTGGTCAAAACGGGGGTTTTCTCTTTTTTTAGCTGTCGTGTCCAGCGCAATCGAAGCATGGTAACGCGTCAAAGTCGCTTTCTTCGTGAGCCGACCGACGGGAATCATGGCTGTCAATACGAACAAACCGATCGCTGCGAAAGACAGAAATCGGATTGTTCCGTGCCGATTCGTTACGGCTAGCTCATTTGCCCAATCTCGCGAAATGCCTGCTCGATATCCCCGATTAGCGTCTGCGGATCCTCCAGGCCGATGTACAAACGGGCTACCGAAGGGTTGTTCCCCGTCAAATTACGGCTCGCCGGCGTTTGGCCAACCGTCACCAGACTCTCGAAGCCGCCCCAACTGACGCCAATCCGGAAGTAACGCAAAGCATCCGCCCATTTCTTCAATAACGCTGCGGGCACCTGCGTCTCGAAGGAGAAGAGGCTGCCGTATCCGTCCAATTGCTTGCGGGCCAGCATGTGCTGCGGATGGGAAGGCAGGCCAGGATGATTCACCCGGTTCACAAGCGGATGGTTCTCGAGGTATTCCGCGACGATTAACCCGTTCCGCTGATGTCTCTCCATCCGAAGCGGCAGCGTTCGCAGCCCCCTTATCATAAGGGAGGCGGTATGAGGAGTCATTACGCCTCCAAACAGCATATACCCTTTATTGGCAATGTCGTCGATCAGGTCCGCGCGTCCTGCTACGACGCCGCCCAAGCAATCGCTATGTCCGGAGAAATACTTCGTCATCGAGTGTAGGACGAGATCGATTCCCCACGTTAGCGGACGCTGGAAGCATGGCGTCGCCCAGCTGCCGTCAATCATCGTTAGCGCACCCGTCCGCTTCGCAAGCGCCGCAATCCCCTCCAAATCCTGCAGCTGGAACAGTCCCGATGTCGGGCTCTCCAGATAGATCAGACGCGTGTTCGGCTGCAAAGCGTCTTCGAAGTCGGATAACAGACATCCATCCACATAGGTGACTTCGACCCGGTACCGATCGGATAATTCGTCCAAAAATTGCTTTGTCGGGCCATAGGCTTGATCGACGCAGATGACATGATCGCCCGAACGCAATAGCGCGTGCAGCGTGCCGGCGATGGCAGCCATCCCCGATGCGAAGCAGCGCGCCCGCTCCGCCGATTCCAATGCAGCGATTTTGCTCTCCAAATATTGCACCGTCGGGTTGTTGCCCCGGGAATAGACGGTGGCAGCGAGCACGTCCTGCATGGCTTGATCGAATGATTCGTGGTCTTCGAACGCGAAGAGGCTATTTTGATAGATCGGGATGGTCACCGCGCCGTAGTGCTTCGTATCCACCTGATCATGCGCCACGATGGTGTGCAGCCCTTCATCCATTTGTTTTCTCTCCATATACATCCATTCCTTTGTTGGTGTCATTCCTTTGTTTGCATCCGTGCCAATCCACCGCTAGCCTTTCTCGGCGCCTTGTGTCAGCCCTTCTACGATATACCGCTGAGCGAACGCGAACAGAACGACGGTCGGAATGACCGATAATACGGTGCCGGCGGACATCGAGCCCCAATCCACGTCGAACTTCATGACGAATGCGTTCATCGCCACGGGCAGCGTCTTCAAGCTTTCGTCGTCAATAAACATGACCGCCATGAACAGCTCGTTCCAATTTTGTACGAATGCAAAGATGAAAGTCGATGCGATCCCCGGCAGCATCACCGGAATGATGACCCGGATGAGGGCCGTCAAACGGGAGCAGCCGTCGATCATCGCCGATTCCTCCAGACTGCTCGGGATACGCTGGAAGAACCCGCGCAGCATGATGGTGGAGAAAGGAATGAGCATGACCGTATAAGCAAGAACCAAGGACAGCCGGTTGTTGATTAGGTTCAAGTCCGACATCAGCAGGTAGAGCGGCGCCAGCGAAATAAAGCCGGGCAGCATTTGCGTCGAGAAAAAAGCCATCATAATTTGCTTATGCCCCCGGAACTGGAACCGGGCCATCACATAGCCGCTTAAGATCGCGATACAGATGACGATGAGCGCCGCGATCACGGAAATAAGCAAACTGTTGCCGATATAGACATGGAATTTCGATACTTTGAAAATGTTGGCGTAGTTCTCGAACGTCAGCCTCTCCGGCCAATATCGAATGGGCAGCGAGAAAATCTCTTTCCGAGGCTTCAGCGAAGTGATCACGATCCAATACAGCGGGAAAGCCATGATCAGGAAATAGATGGCGAGATAAAGCGTCTTCAGACTCATCAACAAACGCGGCTTCATCTAGAAATCACCTGCTTTTTCCGACTTGGTCGCCAGCAAATAAAACACGGTATACAGCATGAGTATGAGGATCATGATGACGCCAATCGCCGAGGCCATCCCGTAATCTCCGCCATAGATAATCTTCTCCAGCATGAGCGAGGAGAGAATATGGGTCGTTCCGGCAGGACCGCCATTCGTAAGGCCATAGATGATGGAGGGATCGTTGAAGATCCAGATGGCCCGGAGCAGCGTCGTGGCGATCACCGTCGGCAGAATATACGGAAACGTGACGTTAAAAAACTTGCGCAGCCCGCCGGCTCCATCCATGTCCGCCGCCTCGTACAGATCGGCAGGCACCGATTGCAGCGCGGCAAGCAGCATGATCGCGAAAAACGCGACACCGTACCAGACGTTCGCCACGATGACCGACGTCATAGCCCACTTCGGGTCAGAAAGAAAGCCGATGCGCGTCTCGATCAACCCCGTCCGCATGAGCAGGTCATTGATGACGCCAATCTGCGAGTTGAACATCCACTTCCAGATCAAGCCGATCAGAAAACCGGACAAGGCCCAGGAATAGAAGACGAAGCCTTGATAGATGCCTCTTCCTCTGAAGGGCTTTCGCAGCACAAGGGCAAGCGACAAGCCAATCAGAAATTGCAAACCAAGCGAAACAAACACCCAATACGCGCTGTTCTCGAGCGCCGCAAGGAACTTCGCGTCCCGAAACGCGGTTTCGAAGTTTTGCAGTCCGATAAACTGAACGTTCGTCAAATCAAACAGCACGTAATTTTGAAACGCCATCACGACCCCTTGCAGGAACGGATAGAACGTAAAGGCCAGCAACAACGCCAATGTCGGAAGCAGGCTGAGTAATATGTACTTTCGCTGCTTGCTCACACCATCTCACCTTCCCCGCTCGTAAAATGCGGTGGACGGATCGCATGCCGCCCACCGCTGATATCGGTTATTTGTTCAATTGTGCTTTCGCCTGCAGCCAATAATTGTCCCATTCCTTCAGCGTATCTTCTACGCTCGTCTGGCCCAGCAGCATCCGCTGTCCCGTTTCCATGGCGACTGTGCCCCATTGTCCGTTGGCCGGATATTGGAAAGGCGGCTTGAAGTTCACGAACGTATCCGGCTGATTCGTCATATCCAGCAGCGTCTTGTAGGGTCCGTCTTGGAAAAAAGCGTCCTCCGTGGCGGAAGAATGAATCGGCACCGTACCGTGGCTCTTCGACAGCTTCGTGTTCTCTTCCGGCGAAGACAGGAAGCTGATCAGCTTCCAGGCGGCTTCCTTGTTTTTGGAATAAGAGGGAATGCCCCAACCCGCTCCGCCGGCGGAGATGAGCGCTTTGCCCTGCGGTCCCTTCGGCATCGGCGCGGTGGCCCATGTGCCTTCCTCCATGCTGTCGGTCAACGACTGAATGACATCGGGATCTTGGAGGAGGAATGCGGTGACGCCGGACGTGAACGCTTGAACTTGTTCCTGGAAGCCCCAGTTAATGGAGTCTGGCGGAGAGCCTTCCTTATACAGCTTGACATACTGCGCTACCGCTTCCTTCGCTTCCGGAGACGAGTAGATGGTGCCGCCATCCTTCAGGAACATCGCGTCATCGATGTTAATCTTCTCCGAGCTGTAAGCCTGGATCATCGTATCTGGAACGGCGTTGGCGCCGGAGCCTCCGCGAAACGAGAACCCGAAGCGGTTTTTGGAAGGATCGGTCAGCTTCACGGAAGCCTCCACCAACTCCTGGTAGGTGGCCGGAACGGCGATGTCCGCTTCCTTGAGCCAGTCTGCGCGATAAAACAGCTGCCGCTGATACAGACCGTTGGCGATGAAGTACAGCTTGTCGCCGACGGTAGCGACGGATTGGGCGACGGAGGTGACGGTGCCAAAGTCATCCCAGCTTTTCGTGTATTCGTTGAGCGGTTCCACGTAGCCATTGTTTACGAATTCCGCCACGTTCAGATCGCGAACCTCAAGCACGTCGAGCTCTTGTTTCGCATTCAGCATCGTTCTGATTTTATTGTCCGCCTGATCGAACGGCGGCGAAATCAGCTCCACTTTGATGTTCGGATTCTGATCCATAAAGGCGTTAATGCTTTCTTGAATGATGGCCGTGCGATTAGGGCTCGTTAAGCTTTCGATCATGCGCAGCGTGACGACTTTACCCTCTCCCCCATTTTCATTCTCGGATGCGGGTGAGCTGCAGGCCGTCACGGTCAAACTGAGTGTCAAACCAATCATAGGTACGGATAACAGTGATTTCTTCCAAGACTTTGGTCGCATTGGAATCCCCCTAAAAATGAGTATCATACTGTATACCTGTCTGATAGGTTTAATATAAGTGAGCCGTTTACATGTTGTCAATGTTTAAATTTTCTGTCAATAGTCTCGTATCGTTGCTTCAATAATGTCCATCATTTTGTTAAATTCATTTAGCGCGTGCTGCCAATCGTGATTGGCAATTCCCTCGAACAACGTGTGATGGAAGGGGTACGTATTATCGAACAGCTCCTTCACCCCGAACGGGCCGGAAAAGAACTTCTTGATCAACTCCGATATCGAATCGTACACGCTGTGAAGCAGCGGATTGCCTGCGGCATCGTAAATATGCTGATGAAAGACGTAGTCGATTGCCGACGTATCTAGACCTTTTTGCTTTCGGTCGTCATATTCTGCCAGGCATGCTTTCATCTCCTCGATCTTGCCTGCCGTGATCCGCTTCGCGGCCAGCTCGACAGCCTTCCCCTCCAGCGCTCTTCGCACATCCAAAATATCGAGCAAAAACGATTTTTCGTTGTCTATTTTTACTTTTCCGCTGTATCGGTAAGAGCCGGCGTCGCTTACAAAAATGCCCTTGCCGTTAATGACCTTCACGATTTCCGTCGCTTCCAAATATCGCAGCGCTTCGCGCAAAGAGGACCGGCCTACCCCGAACATGCGTACGAGCTCGTCGACGGACGGAAGCTTGTCTCCTTCCGCCAGCCCTTTGTCGGCAATATAGCGGATAATTTCTTCCGACACGAGTTCGTGCATATGCTGTTTTTTAATTTTGCGCATCATCATTCAACCATCCTTTTTACCTATCAGATAGGTGAATGTTATTGAAATCTCCGTGAAATGTCAACTTGTGAGACGCGTCGAGAACAAGCATCCGAACAATACCCGTAAGATGTCCGGATCGACCCTATGTCTTGTCTGGATCCTCCCCTTTCATTTCGCAAGAATAGGATTATGATGGGGACAAAATGGATCGATAAGGGGATGACGATGATGGACATGTCAATTCAGCCCGATTGGGAAGCATCCTGGATTTGGGGTTCAGGCGCCGAAAGTCCGAGGAACGAGTGGCGCTGCTTCAGGCGCCGCTTCGTCGCGCCTTCCAACGCGGAGCAAGCCGTCGTCCGCCTTACGGCGGATTCCCGCTACGTACTGTTCGTGAATGGCGTGCGGGTGGGCCGAGGGCCGGTGCGATCTTGGCCGTTCGAGCTTGCGTACGACGAATACGAGATCGGGTATCTGTTGCTGCCGGACGCCGAGAATGTCATCGCCGTGCTGGTCCTTCATTACGGCGTCTCCACGTTTCAATATTTGCGGGGCAGAGGCGGACTTCTCCTCCAGCTCGACATGCCGGGCCTCTCCGGTCCGCTGCTCGCAACGGACGATTCCTGGCGAACCGCCGTCCACCGCGGACACGACCCCCGCACGTCGCGCATCTCCTGCCAGCTCGGGTTTACGGAATCGGTCGACGCGCGCGCATGGGATTCCGGGTGGATCGGGCCCGAGTATGACGACTCTAGCTGGGAGGCCGCAGCCGTCATCGGGGTCGTCGGCATGAAGCCGTGGACGCGACTTGTCGAGCGCGGCATCCCCCATTTAACGGAACAACCTGTCTATCCGGCGCGTGTGGAGCAGCTTGCGGCCGTACAGCCAATCCCTTGGAACGCGGTGATCGACCTTCGCAATCTGTTTGTCCCCGAGAGCGCCGATCACGCGAACAATGTCGAGTTCTGCGGGTATTTGGCCACCGTGGTGCGCTTGGAGGAAGCGGCTGCTTTCACGATCGGTATTGTGGACGACGGGCGAATCCCTTGCCGGGTAAGTATAGAAGGCCGGTGGCTCGAAGGCGGCGATTATGACGAGATCGAGAGCGGACGGTACGCCACCGTCGAGCTGCAAGCAGGCGAACATCTGCTGCTGCTCGACGTCACCGGGCGAAGCCATGGACACGGCTTCCATCTCGGCTTCGACTGCGCCGCCTCGTTCGACGTCTATTCGCCCGTGCCCGGCCTGGCCGGTTCGGTTCCGTTCTGCGCGGCGGGTCCGTTCGACCATGTCGAGATCATCGACCATCGGCCAGTCCGCTCGTTGGACCGCAGCCATCCCGACTATATGCGCATGCAGGGCGTGTCTTCCGTGGAGGAGCTTATGCATTTCGCGGCCTGGATTCGCGCGGTTGATCCGCAGCTGGTCCATCAAGACGGCGTATTCGCGCTGTCCGTCTGGAAGAAGGTCGCGACCCGGCACGCCGTTCCGTCCGCCATGCAGCACGCCGTAATAGCCGGCGCCGATCCGGCGGTCATTCCCGTCTATGCCGGAAGGGATACCGAGCTGGTCATCGATTTCGGACGCGAACTGTCCGGTTATATCGCCTTCGACCTCGATGCCGCGGACGGAACGATCGTCGACGGGTACGGGCTGGAATATATGAAGAACGGCTGGATGCAGCATACGTATCAGCTGGACAACACCTTCCGCTACGTCTGCCGCGAGGGCAGGCAGTCCTATGAATCCTACGTCCGCCGGGGACTCCGGTATTTGGTGCTGACGATACGTAGCGCGGCGCGGCCCGTAAAGCTGTACGAATTGAAGCTGCTGCAAAGCCAGTATCCGGTTGCCGATACGGGGCGATTCCGGAGCAGCGATCCGCTATTGGGCGACATCTGGAAAATCAGCCGGGATACGACGCGGCTCTGCATGGAGGATACGTTCGTCGATTGCCCCGCCTACGAGCAGGCGTACTGGGTCGGCGACGCGCGCAATGAAGCGCTCGTCAATTATTATGCCTTCGGCGCGCGCGAAATTGTGGAGCGGTGTCTGAAGCTGGTGCCGGGCTCATCCTTCCAGACCCCGCTGTACGCGGATCAAGTGCCCAGCGGCTGGAGCAGCGTCATCCCGAACTGGACCTTCTTCTGGATCGGCGCTTGTCTCGAATATTACCGTTATGACGGCAGTGCCGCCTTCGTCGCCGATATTTGGCCGCACGTGAAGCTTACGCTCGACAAGTACTTGTCGTTACGGAACGACAAAGGCTTGTTCGAGCATGAAGGCTGGAACCTGCTGGACTGGGCTCCCTTCGAACAGCCGGGTTTGGGAATCGTGACGCCGCAGAACATGTTCCTCGTCAAGGCGCTGCGGGATGCGGCCGAGCTCGGCGCGATCGCCGGATTTGGGGCGGAAGCGGATCGGTTCCTCCGGGAAGCGGGCCAACTGCGTCAGGCGATCGATGACCACCTGTGGGATTCGGCGCGGGCGGCTTACGTCGACTGCCTTCACGCCGACGGCCGGTTATCGGGCACGATCAGCATGCAGACGCAGATCGTCGCTTGCCTTTGCGGCATCGCGGACGGCGAACGGAAGCGGCTGGTCGAACGTTACATCGCGAGCCCGCCTCCCGCCTTCGTCCAGGTCGGCAGTCCGTTCATGTCCTTCTTCTATTACGAGGCGCTGGCCGCGATCGGGCGGTTCGATCTGATGCTTGCCGACATGCGGCGCAATTACGGGTTCATGATCGCCAATGGCGCGACCGCTTGCTGGGAGATGTACCCTTGGAGCGGCTTCAGCGATGATTCGCGCATTTTGACGCGCAGCCATTGCCATGCGTGGTCCGCCGGCCCCGTCTATTTCCTCGGCGCTCATATCCTTGGCGTCCAGGGACTGACGCCCGGCTGGACCAAGGTGCGCATTGCGCCGCAGCCATGCGGCTTGGACTGGGCGGAAGGGTCCGTGCCGCTGCCGCATGAAGGCCGGATCGACGTCGCATGGCGCGTGACGGGCGAAGGCAAGCTCAAGCTGCGCGTCGAAGCGCCCGCGCATGTGGAGCTGGAGACCGCGGCGCCGGACGGGTACGAAATGAAGGTCGAGCGGGTTACGATCGGCGAATGAAAGAAAGCCCCGCTGCTATGCAGCGGGGCTTTCTTCGCGGTCGCAGCCGACGTCATTTGACGCGGAACGTGCGGGGGCCGATTTTTCGGACGAGGATCAGGGCGACGACGAGATAGGCGGCGGCCGCGATAGCAGCCGTCAGCGTGAACGCTCCCGCAGGAGGACGCGTGACGATCGCGGCGCCGAGCATGCCCGAAACGGCTGCGCTGAGGATCAAATAGAACGGATTCTTCATGTTTAATTCCGTCGAGAACGGCTGGAAGATATAGTACATGAACAGATGATGCACCGAGAAGAATACCGTCAGCGAGAGGATGCTTCCCCACAGCAGGAGCATATCCGCCCAAGTGAAGGATGCGCCGTAAACCCCAAAAATCAAGGTGAGCGCAGCTCCTAGCGCCGCGGATATCCATAGATTGAGAGCCGTAAGCCGAACCAGTCGAATGCGAAAATGCAAGCTGGCCTCTCTTCGATAGAAGCTGTAGCGCAGCAGACTAAGATCGCAATGATAGAACATCGCCTTGCACAGCCGCTCGCCAAGGAGAAGAAGATTCATGGCCAAGGCGAGAAGCGGAATAATCGTGCCAAGCTCGGCCGCCGGGAGATGGAGCTGCTCTCCGAACAGCGCCAGCACGACGGCAGCGACCGCTCCGATGCCGCCGATCCATGCAGTCCGCATATAGACAGGCTTGCGGATCAAGCTGCGATGCCGCTCGAAGAAGATATGGTTGAGATCATGATAGCCTTCTCTGCGCCTTGGTTGATCTGACCGGTGTTCGACTGTCAGCGAGTAGTCGCCGTCTGCGGTCTGGACGCTGGTCTTCTGGGCTTCGCTCATCATGCGCCCGATATCGAGCAGCGGATCGTCTCTCTTGGCCGCGGCGTCTACGGCGCTGCGGTAATCCCGGTAACGGGCAAGCGCAGCCGCACTTAAGAGGCCGAGTATCACGATGGCAAGAACGACGGGAAGCTGAAGCAGCAGCGGTCCGACGACTGGCGCCTCGTTGAGGAATAGCGGTAAATAAGCGGCCAGATAGCCAAGAATGATGACGATCCAGACGAGTCCGTTACGGCGGATTAGCACGAGTCCGGTGCGGTCGAACAGCTTCAGATGCCCGTATTCGGCCAAAATTCTCCATAACGTCAGCGAAAGCGTCAGCAGAATCGATTCGAGGTAAGAGGCCCCTAGCCGCGGCCCGAAAGTCAGCATCGCAGGCAGCGCATAGATAAAGAATGTCGCGTAATGGTAGGCAAGCAGGCTGCGCATGTAATTCGCGGCCGGCATGCGCATGAGCTTCACCGCGATATATTTGTCGCGCTTGGGCTCCAGGACTTTGGCGCTGGATACGCCCGCCACGATGAAGCTGATCATCCAGAAGCTATGTAGAAACATCCCGTACTGTTCCGCTGTAGTAAGATGTCCGCCGAATGCAATCACCGGCCAATACAACAGCAGGCCCATATAGGCAAATCTCGTCGAGAAGCCCCAAAGGATACGGAGGATGAACATAGCGATAGCCGCCGCGCGCTTGACCCTTAGGCTGGCGTAAGCGGTGTCTCGAATTCGGCTCCCGACCACAGGCAGCTTTTGCGCGTAATAGATGAGCCGGTTCGCTCCGGATGACGTGCGAATGGCCCGGATCGTATTAATGGTTTGGAACATGATTATCATCCTTCAGCAGCTCGACAATGCTTTGTTCGAACGCGGGACTGCCCAGCAGCTCGGCCGGAACATCCGATAATTGGCCGTTGTTCAACACGACCAGCCGGTCGCACAGGTCGGAGGCCAGCTGCAGGATGTGGGTAGAGAAGATCAGGATATGATCCTGCTTCATCTCCCGCAGCAATTGCTTCATCTCCAGGGCCACGATGACATCGAACGACGTCAGCGGTTCATCGAGCAAAATAACGGGCGGCTTCGTAATGAAGAACAGCAGCATCTGCACTTTGTTCTTCATGCCGTGCGAATAGCTCTTGATTAACCGGTGCCTGTCATCCTTAGTCATACGCATGAGGTCGAAGTACTCGTCGATGCTCGGGCCGTCTGTCAGCTTATTCCGGTTAATGTCCATGAAGAAGCGGATAAACTCATAACCGGTTAAAAATTCAGGCAATATCGGAAGAGAGTGAACGTAGCCGACATCGTCCTCACGAAGTGAGCGCCGGGTTCCGTTCTCCTCCAGGAAAGCTCCGCCGTCATCCATCCTCATCTCGCCGCTCAAGCAATTGAATAACGTCGTTTTGCCTGCCCCGTTACGTCCCAGCAGACCGTAAATATTGCCTTTGTCAAAGGTGAATGCCGCACCGTCGAGCACCTTTTTGTCATCGAACTTCTTCGCCATGTGGTCGATCACCAACCGCAACGTTCATCCCTCCATTCTTTCGAATCCTGATGATTTACGAGACCGGGAGCCTGAAGTTGCGTTCATAACGAGTATGGACGCAGCTTGCTTCATCGAACTGGTGATACGGGTCGGATGGTCGTCCATTATTTTCGAGACTGACGCTGCTCTCCCAGCAAAAACTGATGGATGGCCGCTCGATCTCCATCGACCAGCTCCCTATCCATCCGCAGGGCCCATTCGCGTTCAATTCGCGGCTGATCGGAGCCATACGCCATGACGAGTTCGGCCAGCACGCCATATTCGTTGATCTCCGGCCAAAACTCTTCCGCCCTCACAGGTCGATGATGGGACTCGATGTACCATGCCGCTGGATATGTTCGGATGATCTCGACGATGCGCAGGAAATCCCGGGCTGCATAATAACGAGGTCCATCGTAGATCGCCGGTCCGAGCACATCTCCGAGAAACAGCACCTGTTCCTCGGGGATATACATGATGCAAGAGTCTTCGGCATGCACGCCGCCAACATGCTGGATATGACAGGATACGGCGCCGAGATGGAGCGTTAAGGCATCGGTAAACGTAACGTCGGGAAGCGCAATACGGATATCCCGCTCCATACCCTCGTATTCCTTTTTGATATAGTCCGCGCAGAACGCGATCTCTTGCCCTTCCTTGACGCGTTCATCCAACGCCTGGTCCGACCAGTCTAAGCCAACCAATTGTTGGAGCGCTTGGCGCGTCATTGCTGTTGCGACGAGCGGCGACGATGCATCATAAGCCGCCCCAAAGCTGTGATCCCAGTGCCAGTGCGTCAGCGCAGTCATGGATGGCCGATAGCCATGTTCCTTCCTCACCGCTTCGCGGAACGCCGTTGCATGACGAAGCGAATTGCCCGCATCCACAAAAAGAATCCGATCTTCGCCCAAAATTGCGCCCAGAATTGGACGGTCGACGGAACCGTCCGCGGACATATAGACGAACCGCTCGGTTAGTTCGTGAATCATTTCCATTTCCCCCTAAACCTCGAACAAACATTGGCACCATTTTCCCACATATGCTGAAAATCAACAATATCCACGCAAATAACTCCAACGCTGCACCCTGCCACAGGTTACCAGGGTCGCGGCAATGAACGAATGCTGAGGCAAGTCAAACGTACAACAAAAAAGCAATTCGACTTTGTCAAACCCAAAGTCAAATTGCTTATTCAAGGCTAGCGCCTATTAGCCAACCATTCGGTCTCCAGCATGCTCATTTCCCACAGATTCCAGAATTCCTGATCCACTTTCCGCGCTTCGCGAAGCAATCCTTCTTTTACAAACCCTGCCTTCTCGTAGCATGCAATTGCAGGAAGGTTAAAATCAAATACACCTAGGCTGACTCTGTGTAATTTGAACTGTTCGAACGCGATATGAAGAATCTTTTGGATCATCATGTGCCCGATGCCTTGACCTTGCCATTGTCGTTGCCCGACTAGCACTTTGCCGATTCTTCCCGATTGGTTGATGCGATCAATCGTCAAGTTGATATGACCGATAACCTCATCGTGTTCTTCATGTACCACTCTATAAATGAGCGAGTCACTGTGGAGATAGCGTTCTAATTGTGCTTCCGTTAAAGGATAGCTGAACGTTCTCCCGCCCCATTGCATCATAAATGCCGCGGAATCAATCCAGTCGATTAGCTGCTGAAAGTCGGTACGATCGAACGGTTCGAGTCGGATCACAACACGCTCACCTCCCTTAATGGTATTGACCCGTTACATGTTCATTCTGATCTCGCAGCAGCTTGGCAAGCACGACGATCTGACCCGCATGATACCCATAGTGCGCCGATACCTGGATAAGGAGACGATCGATAGATCTTGTATCAAAGGTCTCGCCGGCGTTGGCCTGGATGCGGTGCATGCGGTTCCAGTCCTCATGGTCATACCGAATGATAACCTCTCGAGACAAATCATCGTTAGATAACGCGGATAAAACGTGTTGCGATTCCGATCGGGTCGCACGAAGAAGATGAACCAACTCTTCTTTGGATAGTCCCCCGTCCGTCGTAAATTCGCGCGTACGCTCACGGATGAACGGCCGGCTGCCGATTGCACTCCCGAAATTCTGATATTCGTTCCCTGCCAAATGCAAACAGAGATTGCCGATGCTGTTCATGGAATCCTTCGTTCTTCTCCAAATGTCTTCCTCGTTCAACGGAGCCAAGCTCTTCTCGATTCGGTCAAGCTGTTTGTTCATATCCTCCATGACGTGCTTGATCAGTTCAATCACGAGATCCCCTCCCGACCTTCAGGTCATCTACAGATTTATCATACAGGTCAGCGGATAGAACAGATGCAAGTGTATAGAACAGATTATTGGCGCTAAAAAAAGGCCAGCCAGAAAGCTCTGGCTGACCGAACGGAAAGAGAGGCACTAAAGTTAGTTAAAGCTAGAATGGCGCCGTTTCGGCTCCTGATGCGTTCGCACTCGTCAGGCGCAAATAGTCAAGCATCATTTTGTAGCCCGATGAACTGGCATGCTTACCAACGGTCTTCAATCGGAACAAATAGCTTCCCGGCGCGGTGAAGTGATACGTCCCCATGTTCACGTCCTTATAGAGCTCCGAGGTGTTCCAGTACATATCCTGCGCGGTTCCGACATCCGTCCCGTTCACGGACAATTGATATACGCCGCCGTTCGTCGCCTTCATCACTCTGGCGTTCACAGCGTACAAGCCCGGCTGCGTAACGTCCAGACTGAACTCCGTATAATCGTCCGCCGCATTGTGGTTGAACCCCAGCTTCTTGCCCCCGCTGGCATTCGCGTCATTACTTACGGTAAGCGAATCTGTTAGGGCGTTGACCGGCAAGCCTTCCGCTTCATAGAGATCGGGCAGCGGAATCGGGGACGGGTTATTGGCCGGCGTACCTGCCAAATTGAACTTGATCTTGTAGGATTTCCCGATCGACTTGTTCACGTTTACTTTGAACTTCATGGTCGGATTGTACTGGATGACGGTGACTTCGCTATCCTTCGCAATCAGACCGGTTGCGCTTTTGTTAATCTCGATATAGATGGTCCCCACATTGCGCTGGGTTGGGTCCGATACCGATATTTCGAAATCAGCGGCCGTCTCCCTGGTCATGACCGATGCTTTCTTATCCGAGGTGACAAGGCCCACCGTGGTCGGCGCGTCGTTCCAGAAGTTAATCCCGGTCATATTCAGCTGGTTCTCCCGAACGGCCTGGGCAGACGCGGAATTCTCCAGAATGCTGATGTTCGGCGATGCGGCATAGCTGCCCACCGCGGCGCTGGTCTTGTCGGGAAGCAGGACATAGGCATACGTTCCATTCGTCGGATTGATGCCATGATCCATCCAGAGCGTCAAATAGTTACGGGTATGCAGCGTCGCGTTCTTCCAGGCCGCCGACGAATTGATCGCGCTCCAGTTCCCCGTACGGGCTTCACGCAAGCCCTTGATCGCAGCTCCGCCGGGGAAGTAATAGCCGATATCCGAGCCAGGCACGCTGCCCGACAGATGCACGTAGCTTGTGCCGGTCATCGTTTCCGACCATCCGAGAGCCGTAGATTTCGCGGTCCCGTTGACGGTGAGCGCCTGATTGCCGCTGCCGGCAAGCTTGCGATTCTCGACGACCGTCTCGGCTGCGACCCCGTCCGTGCTCGTAATTCCCGCTCCTAGCGCGACGATCTCATCGTCGAACATGAACCAGGATTTCTTGGCGGTCAGGCTCTTGCCTACGGTATGCAGCTCCATGCCGGTTACCCCGTATTGCCCGAGGATGTCCGTGCCGCCCGCCCAGCTTTGGTCACTGCGGCTGTTGCCCGCTTGCGTCGTGTTTGACAGCACCGTCGTCCCCGGCAGCCGGTAGCTGTCCACGGTGGCCCAGTAATTGTCGTTAAACTGGCTCAGATCGTTATTGTACAGATAGGTCATGCCGTCGCCGGTATGCCAGCCCTTGTTGTTCTCGGCATTGATCGACTCAAAATTGCCGATACGGCTGGAGAACATGCTGATTCCGAAGCCGTAGCCGGGCCTTAGCTGCAGCGCGCGGTCCATGCCGGCAAATTGTTTATATTTCACCAGTTCCGCGCGGGGAGGCAGGCTGGAATTCGCAAGAATCTCCTTGGCGGCTATGATCATTTCGACCGGAACGGCTCGAAGGAACGTAAGATCCGCATCCTGCTGCAGCCAATATTTGACCATACGCTTGAATGCGGTGCTATCGCCGGATGCGGCAATCTGCGACAAGCGGATGATCGAGGCCATGACGGGTACAGCCGCTTGATCATCCTGCAAGCCATGTCTGGAGATCTCCCTGCCGCGAACCATGTCCATCAGATTCCCTCTGTAGATCAAAGGCTCGTAGGAATCATAGATCCACTGGTATACCGCATTTCTGTTGGGATCCGTTATTTGCCAAGTAGAGCCGTTCAATATATACATGAGATCGGCAATACCGGCGAGCAGCTCGGAACCGTAGCCGCCATTGTAGGCATAGTAGTTATGCTGGACGAATGATCCGTCGTTGTAGAATCCATCGCCCTTGGTGACATACGGCAGCAGCGCGCTGACCCCATCCCGGCCCGCGGCGATTCTGGCCGAATCCTTATTCAGGATGCCGGAGATCGCGATCACCTGACTTTCCCAAAGCCGGTTAGCCCCCGTCATGGTCACGCTTGGCTGGGTATAGTAAATCGCCGCCATGTAGTTTGCAATCTGCGTGGGGGTTAAGTCCGCAAACATTAAGGTCACGATATCGTTCAACGCCATCGGTCCGCCGATTTGCCAGTGCCACCAATTCTGGTATTGGGTGCAGCCGCTGTAGAATTGATTCGCATTCATCCAATCCAGGCCGCTGATGATATCCGCCTTCAGCGCGGCATTGCCCTTCAGGCTTGAGCCGTATGTCGTGTAAGCTAGCGCCATATCATACAGGTGTCGGTAAGTCGTGGTAATGGAGGTCGAATCCGAGCCGAAGGGAGCATCGTTCCAAAGCCGATTTCGGGTTGGATCCTTCAGCATGGCGTTCCAGTACCCCTGCGCCGTCACCGTAATAGCATCGACGCGCGCGGCAATATCCGGGTCGGATAAAGGATAGGTTGTTCCGCCGTTCAGCATGACCTTGTACTTCTCCCGCAGCGTGTCGAACTCGTCCGCCGCCTGAGCCTTCGGTACCGGCAGGGCAAATAGGGAAACGCTTGCCAGGATGACTGCGAGCCATACGCTTGTGAATCGTTGTAACGATCTGTTTACCAATCCGTCAACCTCCTCCTATGATGCCAAACGACTTGTTAAGCGCTTTCATTTTGTATTGTAAAGTAATCCTGCCTCTTGCATAATGCCAATAAATATATAAATGGTACGAAATAATCAGATCGGAAGCCGATCGTTGTCTCCCTGGCGTACAAGGTGCAAGCTTGATGTTAAGGGGTCACGGAAACAAGCTGAATGTAATCAACGGGAAGCTTATACCCGAATGAACTTGCATGCTTGCCCGTCGCTTTAAATCGGAACAGCTGCGTTCCCGGACTGCTGATCGTCACATTCCCCAGCGCGTAGTCCGCGTATTTGCCCGATGTCTGGTAGGTGTCGAATGGAGCGCCTTGGTTGTTTCCGTTAATGAGCAGCTGATAGATCCCGTTATCGCTTAGTCGCACCGCTCGGACGGTTACTTGGTAGGTGCCGGCTTGAGGAACATTCACGGCATATTCGATATAAGCATTGGCCTGGCGGCCATTGAATAAGCGATACTTCCCTGCGCTGGCATCCGGATGGTCTTTGACCGCATGCGTATCGCTCGCCGTATGGACCGTCAAGGCTTCCGCCTCGAATTGACTCCGCATGACGGACGGCGCGGACTGTACGGCGGTGCTGATGACATTCGTCGTGGTATCCGTCGTTCTAAAATAATGCTTATGCGTCCCTACGGGCAAGGTCGTGGAATACGTGTAGACTTTGCCGTCCGTAAAATTGGCGTCGGCGGCATCCTGCTCCTTCATCGAGCGGATGACGCCATCAATGACAACCTGGACATCATACGGCGCGTTGTTATCCGCATCCGTGTAGGTCGCGTTGAAGGTGAATAATGTCGATTCATTGCCGCTGGCCGCGTTCACCCCTGTCGCGGAGAGCGTGGGCGCGCTGCCGCTTACCTTATTGACGGCCGTAATATCGTCAATCAGAATCTCCCCGTATTGTCCCGTCGTCGGATTGCTTAACCATACCTCAAGGAGGACCTTACTCTTATCCAGAGCCGGAAACAGATTCAGATCATATTGGTATGTCGTCCAATCGCCGGCAACGGCAACTTCCCCGCCGGTTAGATTGTAGGCTTTGGTGCCGTCATTTGCGGCGATGCGGATTTTGGTATTGGGATAGCCCGGATTTTTCATGGTGATGTTCAAATAGCGGTAGCCGCTCAAATTCGCATAGTATTTCCACGGCTGGAACTTGGCTTTGGATGTCGTCGAAGCCGGCGTTTGCGCAAATTGCCCGACTGTTCGTGCATCGACGGTTGTTCGCTTGTAGGCGGCCGCACCTCCGTTTTGGTTGTACCAATTCACCCAATCATACTTCTGACTGCCCCATACTCCATTCTGGTTAAAGTCGTCGTACGACAACGGGCGAGACGGATCCGGCAGCGCGGGCGCCACCGTGAAATGCGTATTGCTGTAGCTGGTGATCCCATTGCCGTCGGTCCCTTTGATCTGCACTCTTCGCTCCGAATACGGCGCAAGATCGGTTGTGCTTACGGATGCGGTATAAATGCCGTCCGATTGGCTCATCGCAATTTCGTTGTATCTCACATTGCTTAAATTGCTCTCAGGCTGCGCGAATACAGTCACGTCTCCCGTCACGAAATCCCCGATGATGGGCCAAGTGATCGGCAGCTTGGCGGGCTCGGCTCCGCCTGAGGAAGCATTCCCTCCGAGGGCAGCCAATCCCATGATGGTATAGAATAAGCCGGTCTGAATGCTGACGCTGTACTCGTTGTATCGCCATTGATGCGTGTCGTCCACCCAAAGGGGCTTATCCTCGTACCAAGGACTCGCGCTCAGCTTGTTATGCGGGTCCTTGATGTTCGGTCCGCTCACCATCGCCCCGGGCAGCACAATGCCTGTATTCGTCTGGCTGTAGGACTCTTCGTCCAGCCGCGTATGCAAGAAATCGGTGAAGTCCGATCCGACGCCGGATACCCAGCTTATATTCCACGGGTTATTGCCGACAATCCAGTACAACGCCTTGTTAACGGCGCGAAGCGCGACCGGATCCTTGAATAATTCATAGTAACGGAGCACATCGGCCATATAGGAGGCATGCGGTTCGTTCACGCCGAAGCTGCCGAACTGATTCAAGACGCCGTAAGGCGTTTCATCCATGAGCGTGATGAAATAATACGCTTGATGTTTGAGGATGCTTTGAATTTTCGTTTTGGTGGCGCTGTCCGCAGCCGGATAAAATTCAGCCAGCGTAATCGGATGCATATCCCAATAATTCGTGGACGAGGTGTAGGTTTCATTCAGGACGCTTATGCGCGCCTGAGCTTGATTCTTGTAAGCGACGTCGCCGGTCAACAGATACAGCTGCACTTCCGCCCATAACAGAGGATTGGCGATCCCGCCGTTGTTCAAGGTCCCATAGGAGCCATGGTTCCCGTTCTGATGGGCGAGGGTGTAATTGTAGAAGACGAGCGCCGCTGCCTCGAAATCGTCCGCAAGCCCCTGCAGCTGCGCGACTTTATCCGCCGCGACTTTGCCATTGGCGATGGCGGTGCGAATCGCGCGCGCCGTCGCCGCGAGCGAACCGGCCGATTTTCCGGAGCCCCCGACCGCTTCCACGGCTTCCAACGCGCGATCGTCGGAATTCCCCGGCATTTGATCCGTTACCTTGTGGGGCAGCACGAACCCTCCCTTCCTCAAAATATTATGGATGGCGCCATCAAGCTGGTCGGCGAATTTGACCAAGTATTGGCTGCCAAAGACAGCTTCGTCCACTAAATCGGGGATGCCGTTGTGATCTTGATCGAAGTTGACCGCGGCTGCCGAGGCATGACGCAAATAGGAGATGGCGATATTCCCCTGCACCCACTGGTTTCCGCCATACTTGCCGTAATCTCCCGCATCGAACCATCCGCCGGACAAGTCATAATGACGGGTGCGATCCGCGGAGAACGCATCGTCAAGAAAGGAATCCGGATGGAAGAGCTTGTTCGAAGGCGCGGCGCTGCTGTACCCGGGCGGATAAGCTGCGCGCGTATCCGTAGTTCGCTGCAGCCGGTAAAAAGCGGTCATTTCATCCTTATATTCGCTCCACATATTCACCTGGATCGGGAATCTGTACGACGAAACCCCATTGCTGCGAATCATGAAATCGGTTCCGGTCGCCGTGACGGACGAGAAATCGATGGCATACACTTGCTTGCCCCATACTTTGCCTTCATCTCTCATGGTTCCGGATGCGATAACCGTGGAGCCTTGCAGAATCTGGTAGCTGGTATCGCTCAGCTTATCCGTCGCCGTTACCGTGGCCGTCTTGAAATCGCCTGCGCTATAGCCCGCTTGGGACACATTCACGCTTTGAACCAGGCTTGCGTTCGCCTGCACTCGATCGACCATGTGCGTCATCGGTGCCGGAACAATCATCGACAGTACCAGACATGCCGATATCAGCCGCTTATTAAAGGTTGGAACACCCTGCATGATGACCATTGAAATCTCCTCCTTATTTTCAATGCGAAATGTCTACGCCCTTCCCTTCCTCCGGCACCTCCTTCCTCAGCATTTGTTTCCCCGATCACTTGCTCCCCCTCATCACCTCCTTCAAAACCACCAGTATCGCTTCCAGTCCCGCAGCATCCGCATTAACGCTTCCACATAAAAATAATCGCCCCATATCGTGCACTCGTCGATGCCCCAGCCCCGCGGCTTGTTGTAGACGCCATGCTGCAGGATGCCGTTCGAATCAGGCCGGTCCCTTGTCGTATATCGCGCTGCAAGCGTAAACAGCATATCCAAGGCCGCGCCCCTGTATCTGGCTTGATTCGGGTCTTCGTCCGGCAGCTGCCCGGCAAGCTCCAACAAGCCGCAGACCGCGATCGACGCGGCGGAGCTATCCTTCTCCTGAAGGTCGCCATCGGAGAAGATCAGATCCCAATAGACGATGCCATCCTCGGGCAGTCTCGACAACCAATAGTCGGCAAGCCGCTGCGCCGCGCAGAGAAAGGAATCGTTCCCCGTATGCGCATAGCTGAGCGCGAACCCGTAGATCCCCCACGCCTGCCCCCGCGCCCAACAGGAATCATCGGCATACCCCTGATGGGTGTTGCCGTATTTCGGACTACCGGACAGCGGATCCATATAATAGGTATGATAGGAGCTGTCGTCAGGGCGAACCAAGTACGCGGCCGATTGCTCCGCATGGCTGCCGGCCATCTGGGCATACCGGTTGTCTCCCGTCTCCTGCGAGGCCCAATAGAGCAGCGGCAGATTCATCAGACAGTCGATGATCATTCGGCCTCGCTGGGCGGGATCATTCAAATCTCCCCAAGCCTGGATGATGCCCGCCTTCGGAAAATACCGTTCCGCTAGGATGTCGGCCGCCTCCAGAGCCATCTTCCTCGCGCCTAGATTCCCGGTTAGCCGATAAGCGGCAACGGCGGACAAGCTGTACAGAAAGCCTAAGTCATGCGTATCAATGGCGATGCGCTCCTCCACCCGCTTCCGGTAGCTCTCAAGCTGACGCTCTGCCGCTTGCCGGTATTTGGTCTCTCCCGTCCATTCATAAGCAAGCCATACCATACCGGTCCAGAAGCTTGCCGTCCAATCTTCGTTCGGAATGGCCGGATAGACTAAATTCTCGCTGGACGGAGCGGGAAAGGTATGGACGAATGCCGAAAGATTCCGTTCAATTTGACGCATGGCGAATGCAATTGCCTCTTGGAGAAGCGCTCTCTCCTCTGGCTTCACCTGGACTGGGGTCATAGAGCAGGCTCCCTTCTTGTAAGCGATAAGGCGATGGTTGCCGGCTCCCCCGTCAATCCGAATCGCAGAAAAACCAATTCGTCACCGATGATCCTTGCGCTAACGCCCTCGGAGCAGGCTTCGACGGCAAATCCAGCCAGATCATCCCAATAGGCGAGGCCAAACGGCAGCGGCCCCCCGTGCCCCGTCTTGAACGTCATCCGAATGCGATCCTCCGTCCTCTCATAGCCGGATACCCACACCTGCGGGACGCTCTCCTCGAACTCGTCGTGCATATCGCCCTTCCCGACATAACTCCGCAGACGGTGGGGCGCGCACTGTCCATGGACGAACGCCATTTGGCATTCCCGGTCATAGTACAGAAACGTCCGCGGCCACGGACCCGCTCCGGTCCCGCCCAGCGTAACGGTGTATTCGTTCACTTCCGGTCTGGAGAGCGTATCCCTTGTCAGCATGTAAGCAGGCGCCGTCTGCGCATTCCGCTCATGGTACTCCTCCACCGCCTTTGGCAGTGTCGTCAACGTAATCGGATACTGCGTGATATGCGCGAAGAATAGGTCCAGCATGCCTTCGCAGGCCTCGACATGAGAGGCGGGGAACACCGCGAACCGTTCGGTATATTCCATCTCGTGCGCCTCCTGCTGCTGCAGGAAATACACCCGATCGTTGTGCTCCGTATTATCCAGATAGTCCTGGAACAGCCGCTTCCAATACTCGATGTCGTCTCTTCCGCACAGGCCGGCCCGCAGCACGTCGTTCGGATCGGTGGAATAGATGACCGGACAGCCCGAATGGTAGGTGGCGTGCAGATCTCGAGCCGTCCATTCGCAGGCGACAATATGGCCTTTGCCCGCGTGGGGAGCCTTATAGCGCCCGCGATCCACATACCAGGAGCCCCAGGGAATACCCCGATGAGAGATCCCGTCCCACCAGATCTGCTCCCAGCAGTATCCCCACATGCCCTTAAAATCCAGCTCCTCCAACACTTCGATGACCTCATTGTAAATTTTGCCCCGGGCGGCGATCTTCGTCCGTACCCAAGGAAAAGCTTCCGCTACGATTTTCCAGTCCCGATCCAGCGCCGCCCGGAATTTAGCCTTCGATGCGCCGCAATCTTCGAGGAAGAACGGCGTTTGGAGGATGACATCGTCGCCGTAAGCCTCATGCCATTCTCGAATCCGCTCCGCCAGCACCGGCACCGAACCGCCGTTGACGATCCAGGTAACCGGAACGCCGTGCTTGTGGGCAAGACGGGCTGTCCGCTCCACCCCTTCTATAGGCGTACCCTTGGCCCAATCGGTATCGTAATGGGAGGCGTAACTCACGAATGTATAGATCAATCGTTCCGGTTTCACTCCAAGCTCCCCCTTCTATCCCTTGAGCGCTCCGACCATAACCCCTTTGACGAAATACTTCTGCACGAAGGGATAAATAAACAAGATCGGCAGCGTAGCCACCACAATGGTGGAATATTGAATGGTCTGACTGACCTGTATGGCCTGGTCCATCTGAGCGTCGCCCAGCATCAAATCCGTCGAATTGCTAATCAGAATCTCCCGCAAAATCAGCTGCAGCGGGAATAGCTCCCTGTCCTTCAGGAACAAAGAGGCGTAGAACCAGCCGTTCCATTTTTCTACCGTATAATACAAGCTCATGACGGCCATGACCGGCAGGGACAACGGTACGACGATTTTCGTGAAGATGGTGAAATGATTCGCCCCGTCGATCTTGGCGGATTCCTCCAAGCTGTCCGGAACCGCCATGAAGGCCGTCCGCATGATGATCAGGTTGAACGTATTGACGGAAAACGGCAGCACCAGCGCCCAGAGCGAGTTCATGAGGCCGACGCCTTTGACGATCAGGTAAAACGGAATGAGGCCGCCATTGAAGAACATGGTGAACACGATGAAGAATATAAAATAGCGATTCCATAGCACCTGCTTCCGCGACAGCACGTACGCGGTAATCGAGGTTACGCTCATGTTAACAAGCAGGCTGGCGACCACGACCAGGATCGTGTTCCCGTAGCCGCGTAGAATATTCGGATTCGCCAACACCTTGGCATACGCATCCAGATGGAAGCCATAGGAACGGAGCAGAAGCCCGCTGTGGGCCATCAGGGAACTGCCGTCGCTGACGGACGCGAGCACCACATAGATGAGCGGATAGGCGGTAATCAAGATAAGGAGTCCCATGAATACATTGATGGCGTACCCCGTAATCCGGTCTCCGATAGATGAATAGTTGGTCATGAGCTCCTCCTTACCACAGACTGTTTTGACTGACCTTGCGGCTGATGTAGTTGGCCGTTACGAGCAGGATCAGATTGATGACGGAATTGAACAGACCGACGGATGCGCTGAAGCTCCAGTTAAACTCCAACAGACCGATCCGGTACACGTAAGAGGAGATCACATCCGCCGTCTCATAGATGGAGGAGTTGTATAACAGGATGATCTTCTCGAAGCCGACGTTCAGCAGGTTCCCCATCCGAAGAATCAGCATAATGGCCACGGTCGGCATAATGCCCGGGAGCGTCACGTTGAACATCTGTCTCCAGCGTCCTGCGCCGTCGATTCGGGCGGCCTCGTACTGTTCCTGATCGATCCCCGCCAGAGCGGCCACATAAATAATGGACTCCCAACCGAAACGCTGCCAAATTTCGGATACGATGTAGATCGGGCGGAAATACTCGGGGTTCTGAAGCATGGTCTTCCCGTCCCCGCCGAAGAACATCATCGCGTCGGTCACGATCCCTCCGCTGCCCGTAAAGTCCTTCACGATCCCGCAAATGACGATGAGCGAAATAAAATAAGGCATGTACGTGACCGACTGCACGAACCGCCGGAACAAATGGCTGCGCAGCTCGTTCATCAGAAGCGCCAGCAGAATCGGCGCGGGGAATTCGAATACAATCGTGTACAGACTGATGAGAATCGTATTCTTCAAAATACGCCAAAAATACAGCCCTTCAAAAAAATCCTTGAAGTTCGCTAACCCTACCCACTCGCTGCCCCAAATGCCAAGCGCAGGAGAATATTCCTTAAAGGCGATGACGGCTCCATACATAGGCCCATAATGGAAGATGCCGTAATAGATGAGGGCGGGAAGCATCATGACATACAGAAGCTTATTGCGGTGCCAATCCTTGAGGAATAGCTGCAGCTTCATGGAACGATTGACGGGTTCCATCCGGTATCTCTCCTTTCACGCCTGCCGACTGGAGTAAAGAAGCAGGGAGAGCCATCCCCCCTGCTTCTCCCCTTCTTAACGTTTGTTGTAGCGGTCGAGCGCTGCTTGCTGGATCTCGATGGCACGAGCAATGTTCAAGGATTCCAGCTTCTCGCGGAATTTGTCGTAGGAATCGATGGTTTCCGTGCCCAGCAGAATCTTGATGGTCGTCTCATCCACGAGCGTATTCACCTCGTTGATGATCTTGGCGAATTCGCTGCTTTCCTCCGGACTCGGGGAAATCGGCGGCAGCTGATACTTATCCACATCGGTCTTCATCCACGTCTTCACGGCTTCCTGCTGCTGCGGACGCGCCGCGAACTGCTCATAATACCGCTTGTCCTGAATCGTAGGTCCGCCGGTAGCGCGCGTATAAAGCGTCAGATTGGCAGCAAAATCGTTCTTGATCATATCCGTGTAAGTGGGATATCCATCCACCATGTTGTAGCTGACGCCTTCGGTACCGAAGTTATAAAAGAGCCGCCCCTCTTCGCTGTACCCATAATCCAAAGCCTGCACGACTAACTCCGGGTGCTTGGTCTTTGGCGAGATGGCGAAGTTCCCGCCTTGGGGAGCGGTGTAATCCTTTTGTCCGAATTTAGGCGTATCGCCTTTCTTCAGCACCGGGTAAGGAGCGCCGACTACGTTATATTTCGGATCCTTCTCCTGCATGGCGGTGAGCCATTTGCCGATGCCGCCGCCTGCCAACGCGTAGGTGGCGCCCGACTTGCCGGAGGTCATATTCGCGTCCCGAATTTTGGCGTCCACCGTTGCAATGTCCGGGTCCAGAAGCCCTTCTGCGTACCACTTGCTCATCGTGGCCAGGAAGTCCTTGAAGCCCGGCTCCATCGGGCCGAATTTGACCTTTCCGTCCTCCATGTAGAAGTCCCGCTTCACGCCGAAGGCTCCGTAGAAGGCGCCGGACTGGAGGTCATCGAACAGACGGGGCGTGCTGACGAAGGTCAAAGGAGCGGTTGCGCCTTTCTTCTCCTTGAACGCTTTCAGCACCGTATACCATTCGTCGATGGTCGTCGGAATCGAAAGCCCCAGATCATCCAGCCAGTCCTTGCGCACGATCGGACCGCCGTAGGTTTTCAGGAAATCATCCCCGCGGATGAAAGGAAACCCGTAATAGGTGCCGCTATCCGTCTTGATCTGCTTGTCGACATCCGGATGCTCCTTCAAGTATTGCTTCAGGTTCGGCGCGTGCTGATCGATCAGATCGTTCAGCTTCAGGATATTGCCGTCCTTGATGGCCTTCTCCGGACCGCCCGGATATCCGGCTAAGAAGTTCCACTCGATGATGTCCGTGTACTCTCCGGATGCGAACATGATGTTCAGCTGATCCTTCGCTTGATTAACGGCCGGCAGCATATATTTCTCTTTGACGCCGGTCCGTTTGTTCAATTCCTGGACGAAGGGGAATTCCTCCATCGTGGGCTTCACGGCCAGTTGGTTGGCGAACTGGGCCGAATCCAGCCAGCGGGTCACCGTCACATCCGTCTTTAACGGATACGTGATGCCGGCAGAGGATGCCGTCGACGTCTGCGAGGGGGCTTCCGGTGAAGACTCCTTATTGTCCGAACAGCCTGCCGCAACGCAGCCCGTCATCGCGACAGATAAGGCAAGAAGGGATATTTTTCTCGTCTTCTTCATACTTGTACGACCTCCTAATGGTAGTGGGGAGCCTGATCGCCCATCTGCACGAAGCGCTGGGTCACGTCTTCAGTATCGCTCCGCCGATACGGCCCTTCCATCGTCAAAACCTCCAATCCGACCCTCACAATGTCCTCGAAACCCGTTAAAACCTCCAATGGCTACTCCATTTTTCGATATTGACCCGGCGTGACGCCCACCCATTTCTTGAAGGAGCGGGAGAAGGTGTTTAGATCATTGAAGCCGCATTGCTCCATCACTTCCTGCAGCACCATCCGCTCCTCCCTCAAGAGAATCTTGGCCCGTTCGATGCGAGTCTGGCTGATCTTGTCCAGCAGTCCTTCCCCCGTATGGTCCTTGAACAGCTTGGACAGGTACGTGGGCTTCATGTCGAAGGCCTCGCCGATCATGGTAATGTTGAGATTCACATCCTGATAATGGTCTTCGATGTAGCGCACAATGGAGCGGATGAACCCGTCTTGTTCGGCGTTCTTCCACTTCCGCGTGATTTCCGATTGCCGGTCCGCCGTATAGGCGCAGACCCGCTCGAGCATGGCCAGCATCTCCTGGTTGATTTCCTTGATGGTCTTCAAATCCGACAGCCGATCAAAAGACCGGTGTACCACCGACTGAAAATCGACGTTCGTCTCGCCAAGCTCCTGGATCGTCTTCATCAGGGTGCCGGTCAGGTCGAACAGGAGACACCTGATCTGCTCTCCCGCCATCGCAGGCTGACTGAGGTTGCGATCGATGATCTCGTTCAACAGCTGCCTCGCCGCATCGATATTCCCGGACTTCACCACGGTCATGAGCTGCTGCTCCACCTGAAGGGGGTAATAGTAGCCGTATTGGGTCGGATTCCCTTGCTCCGTGCGCATCTCGGGATAAGACAGATGGCCTTCTCTGCCCATGACCCATTTGTATTCCATCACATCCAACGATTCCTTATACGCCTCCGGAATAGAAGTGAGCGTGGAGTGAACCCCGCTAACCGCGGTGGTAATGCCGATCTGGTACTGCTGCAGCAGGAAATCACGCGCTTCGCGAGCCGCATCGCCAATGTCACGCAGGGAACGTTCCTCGTCCCCCGCTCTTAGATTGATCAGGCAGGCCATCATGTCGCCAACCTCCGCCATATAGCCGCGTTGGGACCGGTTCAAGGTTTCCTCCACCACATTCGTTACGACAAAATCGAGCAGCTTGGCGGGATCCTCCACTTGAAGCGATCCGATCCGTTCATAGAAGGGCTGGCTTTCCTCCAGATAGAGGAGAAGAACGCAAAAATCATCGGTCTCAAAGTCCAGCTGAAACGCCTTCAGCGCTTCCTCGTCGGGAATGGAAGCTTGAATGCGGCCCTTCATAAGACGTGCGATGAAGTTCCCCCCGAGCTGGTGGGTCTGCTGCTTCACCCTTAAGCTGGCCTGCTCCTTCTCATCGAGCGTCTTCGCCAGCATCTGCTCCAAGTAGGAGAATTCATTGACTTCCTTGGCGGATAGCCCGCCAATCCGTCGGGAGAAGGTCTGAATGAGCTGGCTCAGGGGCAAGTAATTCCGGCGCAGGAACAACCACGTGAGCAAAGCGCCTCCGACCAGACTGATCACGATACTGAAGTACGTCAAGTTGCGAACGTACTGCGATTCCTTCCATACAATCTGATCCGGAACGATGGTCGCGTAGGTAAGCTCGGAGTTATGGGATTTCACATAATAGACCGTCGATGGCTTACCGCGGTACGCGACCGATTTTTCCCCATGCGAATCCGGGAACGGTCCCAGCGCGGAAAGGTCTTTCTCGTCCGGCACATTGGATACCATGACTTCATTGCGCTCGTTCATAATAAATACATCCCCGCTATTAAACAGCGGGATGCTCGAGATGGTCCTCAGCAGCTGGTCGTTGTTCAACATGACGGCGATCGAGCCTACAGGCTGGTCGTTGCTGCCCACCGGGAAGGAGCTGATATAGGTCGCGTAATACCGCATCTTCCCCTCGTCCGTCCTGCGGCTGGTGAGGATAAATTGCCGCTGGTTGATGCCGCTTACCCTGCGCTTCCATTCCTCCCTGGAGAGACTGCCTCCCGCATACAGGTCCTCGTAAGCCTCTTCAGAAGCTTTGTACAGCGTCGGCATGATGACCCGGTCGCCGGGCGCCCAATAAATATAGAACTCTTCAAAGGAGGTATAAGCCGAGCGAAGGCTGCCCAGGTCATGAATAATCTCGTACAAATCATAGCGATAATCGCCCCGGTTCAGCTTGTTGGAATAGAAGAGATTCTGCACCTTCACGTTGGCATAGATCTGGGAGACCAGCTGCCGGACCGAAGCGATCTCGCTATCGACCGATTCCTGCATTTGAAACAATAAGGAGTCGTTCCCCCGCTTAATCTGGTTTTTCAAGGTTCTTTCCGTCTGATCGTAGACGGCTACGTTCATGGCGATCGGGAGGATCAGCACAACGAGGTAAGACAGCAGCCAGGTAAGGATGACGCTCTTCTTGCGGAAACGGATCTTCGCGAAGTTCATTTGCAGCCCCCTAGTGAACCTGTACGCCGGAATTGGCGCAGGCTCCATCTCAAATCGACCTTTCCATAGGAAGAAAGCTGCTGCGTCCTTTGACGCAGCAGCTTCTTGATGTCTCCTATGGCAACCTTTAGTTTAATATTGCACCGTTGTCGCGCAGAATGCTTTGCAGTCGAGCTACGTCAAGATCGACAAGGCTGGCGCCGGTATCCAGCGCCAAGGCTGCGGCCGTGCCTGCCGCCTGTCCGGTGGACATGCAGCTTGGCGTCAGACGCGTCGTGCCCAAAGCTTCGTGCGAGGTCGAGATGCATCGGCCGGCGGCCAGCAGATTTCCTACCCCTCTGGCGACCAGACTCCGGTACGGAATATCGTAGGCGCCGTCCCCGCGCACCCACTCGCTCTTCACCCCTTGGCCGGTAGGGTCATGGACGTCGATGGGATACCCGCTTCGCGCAATGACATCCGCGAACCGTCTGCCTGAGACGACATCCTCCGTCTCCAGCACGTAGACGCCATCAATCCGGCGGCTTTCGCGAACTCCGATCTGAGCGCCGATCTGACTGATCGAGGCTTTCTCGAACCCGGGTAGATGGCGCTTCATGAATTGCGCCACTTGAAGCGCCTGACGGCGTCCTTGCGCTTCCGCAGCCGATAGCTGCTCGACATCCGTTCCGTCCAAGCCTTGAACGCGGGTCGTGTTAACCAGCACCTCGTCGTCTCCGGGTCCCGCAAAAAACAACACCTGGTCCCGATTGATCGGAAGCGCGGCATCCTTCCAGTGCTTATAGAAGCCGCAAACGCCCGTTAGCTCCAGGTCCGGAAGCTCACCGACCGGCGTTCGTTTGTAAAACTCCTCCGGGTGCTCGAGCATATAAGCCTTGACCTTGGCCAAGTCCACCCCCCGCATCCGGAATTTCAGCGTCATGGGCTGCGTCTTGCCGTCGCCCTCCCGGCCCTTCAGACATGGGACGCCGGCTAAGAACGCCACATCCGCATCGCCGGTCGTATCGACGAACGCCTTGCCTTCCAGCTGGATCGGGCCGGATTTGGTAGCCAGGGTCAGACTTTTGATTTGTCCGTCCTCTACATGCGCCTGCTCCACGAAGCTGTGGAACAGCACCTGGACGCCGGCCTCTTCGAGCATATCGACGGCAAGCACTTGAAATTCCTCCAGCTTGAAGGGAGTCAAGGTCCGCGTGAAGCCTACCGTGTCCCGCATATGTCCCGGAGAGGCGCCGCGTTCCTGCAGCCGGTCCACGATCTCCTGCGCCAATCCCGCAATAACCTGCTTCCCCTCCAGCGTATGAAAGGTCATCCACGGATACACCAGGGCCGCGGAAGTCATCCCGCCGACAAAACCATACCTTTCGACCAGCACGGTTTTCTTGCCCGATCGTCCGGCAGCCACCGCTGCGCACAAGCCTGCAGGGCCTCCCCCGGCTACGACAATATCCGCTTCCATTTTGATGGTCATGGCGTTTCTCCTTTTTACTTTTCTTATTTGAGCCCGGTCATGGCCACGCCTTCGATAAATCGTTTTTGCGCGAAGAAGAAGACCAGCATCAAAGGCAAGGTGGCCATCACCGAGGCGGCCATTAACAGATTCCACTGGGTCCCTGCGGCATCCGTGAACAGCTTCAAGCCGACCGGCAGCGTGAACAGCTGATCCGTGCTGATGAAGATTAAAGGATCGAAGTAATTGTCCCAGCTATGCAGGAACGTAAAAATCGCTAACGTAGACAAGGATGGTCCCGCCAGCGGAAACATGATCGACCAGAACGTTTTCCAAGGCGTACATCCGTCGATCTTGGCCGCTTCATCCAGGTCTCCGGGAATGGTGATGAAGAACTGCCGCAGCAGGAACACCCCGAACAAGGCTTCACGTCCGAGCATCGGCGGGAAGATCAATGGAAAATGACTGTCCGTCAAGCCCAGCTTCGTCATCCAGACGAACATCGGAACCGCGGTGACTTCGCTTGGAATCATCATGCCGCTCAATAACACCAGGAAGATGATGTTGCGAAACCGGAACGGGATCTTCGCGAAAGCGTAACCGGCCATCGCCGAAATCAGGCAGGTGCCCACCGTGACCAACGTCGCGATATAGAGACTGTTCCAGAAGTATAAGAGAAAGTGGGGCTGCTTACTGAATACATCCGTGAAGTTGCGCCAGACGAAAGGATCGGGCAGCCACTGCGGCGGAAACATAAAGATCTTGGTCGGGTCCTTAAGCGCGGTCGTAATCATCCATAGAAAAGGAAACAGGATCACCGCCGACACAAGGAGCAGAAGAATATAGGCCGGGATATGGCGGACAATGCTATTGTTCATGGTACACCCACCTTTTGCGCAAATTCCATTGAACCAGCGTGAGCACCAATACAAGGAAGAAGAGAATGAATGCGATGGAAGACGCATAGCCGAATTCGAAATTTTTGAACGCTTGCTTATAGATGTAATACACCAGGACGTGGGTGCTTGTTCCCGGTCCGCCATCCGTCATGACCTGGATTTGGGTGAATACCTTTAACGAGCCGATCAGCGTCAGGACCAGCGCCAGGAAGATGGAGGGGGAGATCATCGGCAGCGTAATCGACCAGAAGGTTCGGGATTTATTCGCGCCGTCGATTTTGGCCGCTTCATAATAGATGGCCGGCACATCCTGCAGGGCGGCCAGAAAGATGACCATGTTTAATCCGACGTTCTTTAACACGCTGATCACGATGACTACAGGCATGGCGAGCTCGAAGTTATACAGCCAAGCCGGACCCGTCACGCCGAATAGCTTGAGAATCTGGTTGATCAACCCGGCGTCCGTAGCGAAAATATACTTCCACACAATCGCCCATACCACAATGGAGGTAATGACCGGCGTGAAAATGGCGGTGCGAAACAAGCCGATTCCCGGAATTTTCTTATTGAGCAACACGGCCAGACCGAGCGCGAGCAATAGATTGAGCGGAATCAAACCTGCCGAGAAATACAGCGTGTTGCCGATCGAGGTCCAGAATAAGGGATCCTCGCTAAAGGCACGCGCATAATTGTCCAGCCCAATAAAGCGCGAGGCCCCCATGAGCGATTCATTGGTGAAGCTCATGACGAAAGCCCAGATAATAGGAACTAGCATAAACACGGTGTAACCGACCACGACCGGCGATATGAATAAATAGCCGAACCAGCTGTCTCTGGCGTTCAGCTTTCCTTTCTTCTTCCGAACGGTAGTGAATCGATTGTTTGGTAATGTGAGGTTTCGTTGTATGGAACTCATCTACCCTCGCTCCTCTCCTGACTTTATGAAGACGAAAGCCGCATCCAGCTCGGATAACGGTATGCGGCTCGTCTCCGTTCTTTATTTAAGCAAAGGTCCAACTTCCTTTTCCGCGATCCCCAGAATATCTTTCACCGAGGTGCTCTGCGTATATAAGTAATCCATAATCGTCTGCATCTTCGTATCGATCTGCTGCCAATTGCTATGAGTCGGCAAGGAGCTGGCCGTGGCGATCTGGTCGACTACGGAAAGCTTCACGCTTTCGGCAGACGGCCCCTGCTTCAAGAAATCGTCGGATTCGAGGAGCGATTTGCGGCTCGGCACGAAGTATTGGGACGTCACCTTCATATTCTCCGGATTGGCCATATATTTCAGCAGCTCCAGCGCTTCTGCATAATGGGGCGAATCCTTCAAAATGGTATACGAGGCATATCCGATCGTCGTACCGGGGCCGTTAGGACCGGCTGGAAGCGGCGCGATATCCCACTCGAAATCCACGACCGCCTTCGCTTTGCCCATGTAGCTGAACAATTCCTTCTGCATCGCAATCTTGCCCGTGTCAAACGTGGTTTGGTCACCTGGCTTCGGGTGCACGTTATCCTTGAAAATCATATCCGAATAGACCTGAAGCGCTTGCTCGCCTTCCTTGGCATTTAGCGTAAAGGCGTTACCTTCCGGATTGAACAGCTGAGCGCCGAAGGCATTGAAATGCGATTGCATGGCATCCGGCCAGTTTTGCCAGCCGCTGCGCACGAAATTAACGCCATAGATGCCTTTGTCCGGATTCGCCAGCGCCTTGGCCGCTTTCAGCATCTCTTCATACGTCCATTTTCCTTGTTTGTATAATTCCGTTGGGGTCGGCAGGTTGTTCGCTTGGAACATCGTTTTGTTGTAATAAATCATCATCGGAGGCGTTGAGAACGGAATGCCGTATACCTTGTTCTCTCTCGTCACGAGATTGAGCGTGGACGGCACCATATCCTCGATTTTGAATGCGGCGTCCTGCTTGAGCGGCTCCAGATCCGCCAGCTGACCATTGGATAGAAATTGCGGAATCATGCGCTCCGCCATCCAGGCGATGTCCGGCGCCGATTTGGAAGCGCTCATAATCGAGAGCTTCTGCTGATAGTCCGCGAATGGGATCGTGACGATTTCAACATTCACGTTCGGATGCGTCTCCTTGTACGTCGCGAACATGTCCTCGTACATTTTTTTGTGCGTATCGTTCCCCCAAAAGCTGAATTTCAGGTTCACGTTCTTCGCCGCTGCTTGTCCCTCCGGCTTAGAAGCGTCTGTCTCGACGTTGTCGTTGCCGCCGCAGGCCGTTACGGCCAGGGCTAAGGGAAGGACGGTTAACGCAGCTTGGAGCTTTTTCTTCATGTGTGTTATCCCCTTTACTTGTGTTAAGCGCTTACAAGTCTTATTATACGTCGTCCTTTTTGGGGCCATAATGGCGCGTGATTCAGAAAAGGTCTAATTTATATTGTTGTTTTCTCTGTACTCTGAAGGCGTACAGCCTAAATTTTGTTTGAATACATGCAGGAAATATTTCACATTCGGATACCCGGACAGCTTCGCGATATCCTGGATTTTTATCTGGGTATCCTTCAGCAGCTGCTTCGCCCTGTCCATTCGGATTTGCGTCACATAATCGGATAAGTTCTGCCCCGTCTCCGACTTGAACAGAACCGACAAGTAGCGATGGTTCAGATGAACCTGGTCCGCTAAGTATTGCAGCGAAATATCTTGGTCCAGGCGTTGTCCGATGATTTCCTTTACCTTGCGGATCACGTGGCGCTCTTCCATGCTCTTCTGCGGATCGAGGTCAGGACTCTCCTTCATGGCGCGTTTTCTCAGTCGTTCCACGACTTGCGCCAGCTCCGAGGTTTTGACGGGCTTGAGCAAATAATCGATCGCCTCGCAGCGGATCGCCGCCTGCGCGTATTCAAAATCGCCGTAGCCGCTGATGATCACGACCGGAAGCGCGGGATACTGCTCTTTCAGCCGTTGGATCAGCTGGATGCCCCCCATTTCCTTCATGCGGATATCGGTGATGACGGCGTCCACGGTATGGGATTTCAGCCAGTCCAAGGCTTCCTGACCGCTGCAGGCTTCACCCGCCACCCGGACGCCTCCGATGATGTCCTCCAGCACGCGGCGAAACCCGCTCCGAATCGATTCTTCATCCTCAACCAGCAGTATCGTAAGCTTCATGCCTCATTCTCCCATCGTAAAGGTATCCGGATATAAAAGGTTGCGCCCTGGCCGGCCGTCCGTTCATGAAAAAGACCGTAGGCGGGTCCATACAGCAATTTGATTCGTTCATTGACGTTCCGAAGGGCAAAGCCTTTCTTCCTCGCGCCAAAGGAACCGATACGGGCGTGCCGCTTCTCCGGACCATTCAGCAGCGCGTCCAGCTCATCCAGCTTCTCCGGGCTTATTCCCGCGCCGTCGTCTTCTACATAAATGAGCAGGTCCTCCTCCTCATAGCAGGCTCGGATTTGGATATGAATGGGGCCTTCCGTCATCCCGTGTTCAATGGCATTCTCCACCAGCGGCTGCAAAATGAGCTTCGGCATGAGGCAGGATTCGAGGCTAAGATCGGATAAAATTTGCACGCGAAGCTGATCGCCTAAGCGAAAGGCCTGGATTTGCAAATAAGCATCCGCAAATTGCAGCTCATCGGCCAGATGAACGAGCTTCTCATGCCAGTCGATCGTATACCGGAGCAATCTCCCCAGACTGACGACCGCCTCCGACAGCTCCATAATCCCCATTTGGAGCGCTTTCATGTTTATGGACTCGAGCGTATTATAAATAAAATGCGGGTTGATCTGATTTTGCAAGGCGGATAATTGGGCTTCCTTCTCTCGGAGCTCATTCTCGTACACCTGATGAACCAATCTATCCAGTTCGGACACCATGCTGTTGAAGCCTTCCGTCAGCAGCCCGATTTCGTCATTCGTCGTGACTTTGGCGCGTTCCTTGAATTCTCCCCGCTGGATCTTCCTCATCATGACCGCAAGATGGCGAACCGGCTTCGTCATGGTTGCGGCGAGCAGGTACGAGAGAAGAAAGGCGGCGAGCAGCGAAGCGATCGAGACCCATAAGCTGTACCGGATTAAGACATTTGCGTTTTTCTTCAAATTCTCCTCCGGCACCAGCGCTTTGACGACAAAGCCCGTGAGCTCGGAATGCTGCTCGGCCGTGAGAAATAACGGTCCATTCGGCGCTTCGGGCATCCGGGCTCCATTTCCCGTTAAGGAAGAAAAATAAGTCTCCCCCTGTTGATCCAGCACATGGATGACGGTATCCGGCACCATGTCGCTCATGCCAAAGAGGCTGGCAAATCCCTTTTGCGTCAGATCGATCTTGATGATCCCCAGATGCCGATGGGTCTGCGGGTCTCGGATGACTCTCGCCAGCGAAATCACCGTTCGTTCTCCCGACTTGTAATACTTGGCATGATGCGGGGGAATCGCCACAATGGCGCCATCCGCTTCCATCACCGCATTCATCCATGGCGTGTCCTCCGACCTCCAGAATTTATCGATGGAATCATCCGTGTTGGTGTACAGCACGCCGTCGAGCGAAAAGATAAGAATGTTCTGAATCTCGCTTCTTTCGGCCGCGAGCGAGGAAATCAGCAGACTCATCTTGTTGATCTCTTCGAGCGGAACGAAATCCCCGCTATCCGCGGAAGCGTGATTTCGGAGAATCGCCATAACGGAAGGATCGTAATAAGGCACGGCCGTTAACCGTTCCATCTCCCGGTAGTAACGGTCGATGCTGTTCTGAATCTGCATTGCGATCTGCACGGTATACGTATTCGCATCCTTCTCGACTTGATGGATGTACTGTTTATAGCTAAGGAAGCCGATCAGGGTTAATGGTATGGTGCTTAACAAACAGAACAGAATCATAAATTTCAATCGAAGTGGAATGAACAGTCGTCTCACGCTTCTCTTTGCCCCCCGGATGCTAGTCCCTCAGTACTAGTGAAAATTATAGCATCTCCGCCGATGATCGTTGATAGAAAAGGAACATACCCTATCTAATATAAAATCCCCTTCCGGTGGCGAAAGGGGATTGCATAGGCTAGAGCGATTTTGCATGTTACGATCTTTGCACACATAGGCTTTCTTCTTCCATTCTACTTGCATGGATACACCGATGTAATCCCACATTGTACAGAACAGGTATGCTTTTTACAGGTCTTATTCGCCTGCCAATAAGATTCTTCTTCCCCCCTACCTGTCCATGGTAATTAATTCGTACAAGGCGCGTACGTCGCAACGAAGGGAATCCGCGATCGATATGGCGATTTTGAGCGGCATCACTCTTTTGTTATCCATAAAGTCATAGATTCGTTCAGGTTTGAATAGCAGCTCCTTCGCCAACGATTCCGCCGTTTTTCCGGATTCCAGTAATCGTTCATGCAGTAAGCAGCGTCCAAGTTCAACTTTCAAGCAGGGATCCCTCCAGCGTACCATCCTATTTGTACCTAAAAGGGTTTCCATTGTTCGCGTAAATAAACATTGGAGAATGTGCACGAATGCTGCGTAACGGATGTGCTGCCTACATTTAGGGGCCTGTTTCAGAAATTTATGGTATACTAGGAACAAATGTTCTTTTATGCCTGAAAGGGGGCTGACGATATGGTAAAGCAACCTGTTTATGCGGAGCAAGAAACACGGAGCGCCTTTAGCAATACACGCCCTTTGATACGCCAAAGGACAGGTTTGACCAACGAGAACGTACACAAGATTGCGGAGTTAATCCGTCATTCCTACATGGATCGAGAACGTATTCGGATTACGGTTTTCGGCTCCTATGAGGATCGAACATACAGCGGGATCGTCGAGAAACTTGACCAGTTTCATAATCGCCTCCATGTAGGAGACCAATGGATTTTTTTCCACGACATTATCGATGTTTCCCGTATCGACGCCTGATGCAGGAAGGTCACGCCAATGACGCCGCTCAGATAATGGGCCTGCTATATAGACCCTTTCTGAGCGGTAGGCTTCTGTGCTTTTTTAGGACGGCTTAAACATCTCCGACACATACCTGGCAATCCGTACACTGATCTCCGCCCGCGCCACATCGCGCATCATGGCAAAGGTGTCCTCATATCCCCGGCACACAAATCGATAATGAATAGCGCTGTCTACGCGCTCTTCTTCAAACACTTTGATATTTCGGACCTTCATTTTCTTCCTAACTTCGCTAAGATCGGCGTGGATGCGCGTCATCAAAACCTGGGAAGCCTTGATATATAAGCTTTTCAACGAATAGGAAGTAAGCCCGATTTCCGTGCTGTTTTTTTCTACAATCGTAAGCATCATGGGGAGCAGAACAAAATCGCGAACCAATTCGAGTTCTTCCTTGCTCGGCAGTTCGGTCTTCGCCTGTTCATGCTGCCCGTGCCTCCGACTGAGATATTGTTCTCGATGTTCCGGGAGCATCATACGGCTGGATTCCCAGCGGCCGTTACCTTGAAGTTTCTTACTCACTTATAGTGCCCCCCGATTTTTGCACTACGTTCAAGCGCTTGCGCAGCCCCTAATAAAGAGGAAGCTCGCAAGATTGCGGTACCTCCATAACGGTACTTGATTTGATCGGTAGCTCGTTCTAATCGCCTTGCTTTCTCCCGATTACCGAAAAGGGTCAGCTGGTATTGCGTATCGCGGGTCAACTTCGATACCACCACGCCAAGCTTACGGACAGGCATCTCGTCCCAATGGGCATAAAATAACTTCCGCGCCGTTTCAAAAACTTCATTCGTGATGTTGGTCGGATCAGCAACCGTGACCTGTCGATAGAATCCCGTAGGTCTGTCGAAGTCGGCTCCTTGGCAGCCTACGGAAATAACGGAGCCCATATATCCCTTGGCTCGACAGCGCCGGCATACCTCTTCACTTAGCTCAAGCAGTATGACTTCAATGTCTTCTTTGCGGCTGTAGTCGCGCGGCAGCGTCATCTGATGGCCAATCGCCTGCTGGACATCATGCGTACCCGGTGTAACCGCGCTGGAATCGATCCCGTTCGCGGTTTGCCAATATAATTCAGCTTGAATGTCGCTGTTTTTGCCCATTACAATTCTCATTTTCCGCTTCAGCTCTGCGAGCGGCAGCCGGGCGATATCCCCGATGGCGGTAATCCCCATCCGGTTAAAATGAGCCGTCATCCGCGAACCAACACCAAACATTTTGTTCACGGGCTGCGGCCACAACAGACTCTCCACCTCACTTTTAGGCAGCGTGAAAATTCCCGTTTCACTTTTCTTTGCCCAGATATCTGTAGCCATCTTAGCCAAGATCTTCGTGGAGCTTATACCAATTCTGATCCAGACGCCTGTATACATCATCACCTTAATCTGAATCCTTCGAGCAATTTCTTCGGGTGATCCGAAATACGAAAGCGAACCCGTGACATCGAGAAACTGTTCATCAATCGAGAAGGGTTCGACTAAGTCCGTAAACGACTCAAAGATCTCCGTAATCATAAGGGATACGTCAATGTAGGTCTGCATGTGCGGACGAATGACCACCACATCCGGACATTTTCCCAAAGCTTCCCCCAATGTTTCTGCGGTTGTAATACCGAATTTTTTAGCGATTGGACATGCCGCAAGTACGATTCCTGATCTGCGTGCGGGATCGCCAGCCACAATGAGTGGCTTATCGCGATATTCTGGGTGCGCTGCTTTTTCGACTGACGCATAAAAGGATTGGCAATCCGCCAACATGATAACGGGCACCACCATAATGACACCCCCAATAACCGAAAGTATGTTCGTGTTTTTATTATATACCGAATGTATGTTCGTGATGCAAGGTCTAAATCCCCAGTGGGAGGTATTTTTTCAAATCCAATTTCTGACTACAACATAATTGGATCTTCCGCTGAAAGACCGACGCCGCGCGCGGGGAATACCGATTCAGGGATGCCCAACCCATAAGGGGAAAATTCTGCTCGGCAACATACTCCGACTGCTTTTCGATTGAAGCCCGATAATCAATAACATTTGCATTTTGCAAATATAAGTGGTATAACGGAATCAGGAGGTCATGACAATGGAAAATGTACGGAACTTGTTTCAGCTGCTGTCGAGAAACTTCGGATTATTGAATGAGCAATGCTGCGACAACTGCTGCGGCCAAGAGATTTCGCTTGTGCAGAGCCATATCTTGTACGAGATCAACCGCCAGCACCAACCTTCCATGCAAGAAATCGCCGGTGCTTTAGGGATGGATATTACGACCTTCAGCAGGCAGGTCAAAACCTTAGTCGATAAGGGATTGGTTAAGAAAACGCCCCATCCCGCCGATAATCGCATCAATATCTTGTCCTTAACACCTGAAGGGCTTGGGATCGAGAATGACATTAATCTGACCGTAAATACTCAGCTTCACAGCGTTCTCTCGACAATGACAGATTTCGAAAGAGATACCGTCATACGCTCCATCAAACTTTTTAACGATGCCATGCAGAAATCAACTTCATGTTGTTTACCTCCGAAATAATGGGGGTTTACTTTTAAGCTCATAATTGCAAATTGCAAATATTAAACGACCAAAACAATCCAACCTTCATTTTAGGAGGACGACGAAATGATGAACCCCTTACCAACCGCGATTATTGGCGGCGGTCCCGTAGCTTTAGCAGCCGCTGCCCAGCTTGTAAAAAGAAACATGCCTTTTGTGCTTTTTGAAAGAGGCGCACAGGTTGGAGCTTCGGTTCGCAGCTGGCAGCATGTAAGCATGTTTTCTCCCTGGGAATTCAATATCGATGCAGCCGCTAAGGAGCTTCTGCTTGCGACGGGGTGGAGCCCGCCTCCGCACGATCAGATGCCGACAGGAGATGAACTGATTAAGCTTTATTTGGAGCCGCTAGCCCAACTGACGCCGATCAAGCCCTATATTCAATTGGAAGCGACGGTTAAAGCGATCTATCGCAAAGGATTCGATAAAATGAAAACGGCGGGACGCGAACGTGCGCCTTTCCTGATTGAATACGAAAAACAAGGCCATACGCATCGTGTAGAGGCTGCCGCCGTTATTGATGCAACAGGAACATGGCTTACCCCAAACCCGCTAGGAGCCAGCGGCACTTCAGCTGAGGGCGAAAAGGAATACACGCAGCACATCACATATGGCATCCCGGACAGCTTGGGTGCAAGCAGAGATCGATATGCCGGTAAGAATATCGTGGTCGTTGGCAGCGGGCATTCCGCTATTCAATCGCTTACGCTCCTCCACGAATTAAAACTGCAAGTACCCGAAACCACGATCCACTGGGTGCTTCGAAAGCAATCCGTAAATGATGCCTTTGGGGGCGGCGAAAACGACGGGTTGCCAGCTCGCGGCGAGCTTGGGACACGTGCCAACCGATATGTGCAGAACGGCAACGTCCTGGTTCACACCCCCTTCCTCATCCACCAGATTACGAAAGATCAAGCAACCCATAAGCTATCCCTGCATGGAACAAAGTTAGACCAAGGCTACACCATAGCTAAAATCGATGAGGTCATTGTCGCCGCGGGATCTCGACCTGATTTCACCTTCCTTCGCGAACTGCGGTATGCGAGCGATGCCGTTGTTGAATCCGTACCACAACTTGCCGATTTAATCGATCCTAACCTCCACAGCTGCGGCACGGTCCGTCCACACGGCGAAGCCGAACTCCGCCAACCAGAGAAGAACTTTTACATCGTGGGTTCGAAGAGCTATGGCCGCGCACCGACATTCTTGCTCGCGACCGGTTATGAGCAGGCGCGCAGCGTTGTGGCTGCTTTGGCTGGGGATTTTGAAGCTGCTCGCGAGGTAAAACTGCATCTGCCAGAAACCGGGGTATGCTCGGTGCCGAAATCCTTGCTGGCTGTTACGGAGCATGATACGTGCTGCGGGCCAAAACCGAAGAAGCTTTCGATTAAGCCGATCGCCGTGTCGTCGTCCTCAAGCAGCTGCTGCGGGCCAGTGAAAGAAGTGGAGTCATCCGGTGGCCAAACTTATGGTGTTGAATAAACGAAAGCGTCCCGGCCAGCCGATTCCTTGCTGCTAAGGATCGCTAATAATTTCGATCCTCCACAAAAAAGGGGATCCACACCTGGATCCCCCAATCATTAACCCTTATACAATTTTTCCAGTGCCTCACGCTGTGCCGGTTTAATATTCACCTTCGGCCGAATCGACTTCGCCAATGATTCAGCCTCTTCAATAGTCTGGCTTTTTCCGAGCTCAATAAGCGTTCCAACCGCCACAGCGCCGGTCCTCCCGCTGCCGCCGCCGCAATGGAACCCTACCTTTTTACCGCTCTTATAGGCCTCTACAACGTGATGAATGGCTTCCTTCAACAACTGATCTTGGGGTCCCTCCGCATTGTCGCCAAGAGGAATTTGAACCCATTCGAGGTTCTCGTTTGGATACGCGCACTCGGTTGCTTCTCCTCGTAAATCGACAACAACTTCGATTGCCTCATTCTTGAACATGTCTTCGACATCGGCAGCTCCGCCGAAAAAGATTTTATCCTCCACGAGGTTTTGGTAATTCTTCCGCATGTGATCAAACTCCTTTGTTTCGTTTCTCAAACGGCTTTACGAGTCATGATTTACTTACCCGTCTCCACGAACTCACGGATACGGCTCTTGATCGAATCGCGCACTTCACGGAACTTCGCTGTGATCTCTTCCTCCGTGCCCGTTGCTTTTGCAGGATCCTCGAAGCCCCAATGCCATTTCACGACGTTTGTATTCGAGATAACCGGGCAATGCTCGTCAGCGTGACCGCAAAGCGTAATCACGTAGTCGGCCCGATTGAGAATCTCAGGGTCGATTACATCCGAGGTATGGCTTGTAATATCGATGCCCGCTTCCTTCATCGTCGCAACCGCACGCGGGTTCAAACCATGTGCTTCGAGACCCGCGCTCTTGACCTCGTATTGATCTCCGCCGAGCTCTTTCAAGAAGCCGTCGGCGATTTGACTGCGGCAAGAGTTTCCTGTGCACAAAAAATAAACGAGTGGTTTCTTCTCCATAAGTAAGTTCTCCTTTAATTTGAACGATTTTAATTCACGGCTTTGCTTTTACGGCGCTTACCGGATTGAAGCTTATTGAAGATAAACAAAGCAAGGCCGGCTATACCTACAATCGCTGCAATAATGATCCAGATGTTCATCGTAACGGAATCGATTACCAGCAGCCATACATACAAGCCAATGAGGGTGATAAGAAGCGTCGGAACGGTCAGCGTGATGCCAACCTTAAAGTAATAGCCCCAGCCGATTTTCACGCCCTTTTGCGAAAGAACATGGAGCCATAGCAGGGTTGCAAGCGACCCAATCGGCGTGATTTTGGGTCCCAGGTCAGAACCAATGACGTTGGCGTAAATTAACGACTCTCTAAGGATGCCTTCGGTCTGCGTTCCCTTGATCGCCAACGCATCGATCATCACGGTCGGCATGTTATTCATAATAGAGGACAGAATAGCGGCGATGAACCCAGCACCCACCGTGGAGATGAATAGACCTTGCTCGCTAACCCACTGGAATACTTTCCCCAGCTCGTCTGTTAAGCCCACGTTGCGCAGTCCGTATACAACAACGTACATGCCGATCGAGAACACCACAACTGCCCAAGGCGCGCCTTTTACCAGCGTCCAGGTGTGTATAGCATGGCTCTGTCTTGCAAAGATCAGGAACACAACTGCCGCTGCACCTGCGATAATGGAAACCGGTATATGGATGAATTCACTCCACATATACGCGACTAACAACACCCCAAGGACAACCCATGAGAGTCGGAATAATCGCATGTCTTTGATTGCCTCTTTCGGCTTCTTCAGCTGCTTCAAGTCATAGTTGGCCGGAATGTCATTGCGGAAGTAGAAGAAGAGCACCAGCAAACTCGCCACAATGGAGAAAAGAGTAGGAACGATCATCCGACTAGCATAGTCAACAAACGTAATTCCGAAGAAATCCGATGATACAATGTTCACCAGGTTACTCACGACGAAAGGCAGCGATGCCGTATCCGAGATAAAACCACTCGCCATGATAAAAGGTAAAATCATACGATCATCGAATTTCAGCGCTCTAACCATGGCGAGTACGATCGGAGTCAAAATAAGCGCGGCTCCATCATTGGCGAAGAATGCCGCTACAGCGGCACCAAGCAAGATGACGTACACATACATCAGCCGGCCGTTTCCGCCAGCAAATCGTGCCATGTGTAAGGCGGCCCACTCAAAAAATCCAATTTCATCGAGAATTAAGGAAATAAGGATGACGGCCACGAACGCAAGCGTTGCGTTCCAGACGATCTGCGTTACATCCCATACGTCGGTAAAACTAACGACACCACAAATCAAAGCCACGATGGCGCCACCAGCGGCGGACCAACCGATGTTCAGCCCACGGGGCTGCCAGATGACAAAAACGAGTGTCACCAAAAAAATGATAGAAGCGATTGCGAGCATGTTCTCTCCTTGACTAGTCACATTTTAGGTTTGTTCGCGCGGCAAGCCGTTCTTTCATCGAAGGCAGCTGATCGACTAAGCTTTGAAGATGAGGCTTATCTGCCACGTTTAAGGAATAATAAATCCATTGGCTCCGTCTCGTTTCGTTAACAAGACCCCCAAGTTTAAGCTTTCTGAGGTGTTGGCTTACATTGGGCTGGGTAGTCTCCAAAATATCGACGATATCGCAGACGCACATTTCCTGTTCTTTCAACAAAGCCATTATGGTTAACCTCGTCTTATCCGAAAGGAGCTTTAGGCTCTCGGATAACTCATCAATCGTATTCATGCTGTTCTCTCTCTCCTTCCTACAGACATAGAAAGTATCACTTTATTAACCGCATTATATACGCAAACAATTATATAAGTAAATGATAATATAATCGAAGCCGAATATGATCCTCTAAGCATGAAAAAGCTCCCCCATAGGGGGAGCGTAGCAAGACTGCGGCTGCGTCTTCACGGTTACGATGTAACCTTTAACAGCCGCATACTATTCAAAATGACGATGACCGCCGCTCCCGTATCGCTAATGACGGCGATCCATAACGTAAGCAAGTCGGGGAAAATCAAAATTAAGGCGGCCGCTTTCATGATCAGCGAAAACCAAATGTTTTGTTTGATGATTCGAATCGCCTTTCGGCTAAGCTTCACCGTATAGGGAAGCTTCTCTAAATGATCCGCCATCAGCACAATATCAGCTGTTTCCATAGCGGTATCCGTTCCGGCTCCGCCCATTGCGATCCCCAAATCGGCTGCGGCAAGCGCGGGAGCGTCATTAATTCCATCCCCAACCATGGCGACTACATGCCCTTCGTGCTGCAGCTGTTTGACTGCGGACACTTTATTTTCAGGAAGCAGCTCTGCAAAATACCGATTTACCCCTGTTTGGGAAGCGACCTTCTTGGCTGTACCTTCATTATCACCCGTCAGCATGACGACTTGCCGTACACCGACATGCTGCAGATCACGAAGCGCTTTAGCAGAAGTCTCACGTACGGTATCCGCCACGGCCACAATCCCAAGTATCTGATCCCGATTGCCTACGATGACGATGGTATTGCCCTCTTGTTGAAGGGATCGAATCCGGGATTCGATCTCACCCACTAGCATGTTCAACTCCGCAAACAGCTTGAGGTTGCCTGCAAAATACTCCTGTCCGCCTAGATATGCGCTAACGCCTCTGCCCACTAAATTTCGGAACTTCTCACCTTGACGAGGCGAGATCCCTTTGTCGTTGGCGTAATCAACAATGGCTTTGGCGATCGGATGTGTCGAATACGCCTCTAATGTGTGTGCGATGGATAACAATTCTTCTTCCGTCGACCCGGTCGCCATGACCTCCGCAACCTTCGGTCTTCCCTCGGTTAATGTGCCTGTTTTATCAAAAGCAATGGCCGAAACCCTTCCTGCAATTTCTAAAAATGCGCCGCCTTTAATCAGAACGCCATGCTTAGCGGCATTCCCAATGGCCGACACAATGGCCACAGGGGTCGAAATAACCAGGGCACAAGGACACGCCACAACTAGCAGTTCTAACCCCTTATAGAACCATGCCCCCCAAGCGCCAAAACCGAATACCGGAGGAAGGATCATAAAGGCAAGGGCAAGAGCGAAAACGATCGGGGTATAGATGCGGGCAAATTTATCGACAAAAGCTTCTGTCGGCGCTTTCTGTTCCTGCGCTTCTTCAACAAGATGAATGATCTTCGAAATCGTTGTATCCTCGACGAGTTGCGTCACCATGATTTCAAGAGATCCATGTTCGTTCATCGTCCCGGCATAAACAGGATCGCCCCTGTATTTATCAACCGGCACGGATTCCCCCGTAATCGGAGCTTGGTTTACGCTGGATTCTCCCTTCACCACCTTACCGTCGAGAGGAATCTTATCGCCTGGCTTAACGACAATGATTTCACCAACCGCGATATCTTCGACTGCTTTTCGAAGGAGCTGCTCGCCGTGTTTAACAAAAGCTTCAGGGGGCGCCAGATCAAGCAGGTTCCGGATCGAATGACGTGTTTTTTCAATGGAACGTGTTTGAAGGGTATTGCCCAAGGCGAACAGCCACACCACAGTGGCGCCCTCCAACCATTCGCCAATAGCCGCCGCACCCAGGACGGCCGCGGTCATGAGCACATTCATGTCCAAGGACCGGCTCTTTACAGCATAATAGGCGCTTCTTGCCGGTTTATAGCCGCCAATGACAATGGAGATTGCATACAGCAGCGTAATCAAAACCGGGGAAACATCGGTATACGATCCAAGAAAACCGCAGAGCAGCAGCACACCAGATAACACAACGGCGTGTGGACCTGACTTATCTTTCGTCCCTTCGCGGTTCCGCCGCTTATTCGATACCAAGGAGGCTTTATAGCCGGTCTTAGCAACTTCGCGCATAATCTCTTCGATCGGATTATCGTGCTCAATCGTCATTTTCCCGGAGGCAAAATGGACGCTTACGCTTTTTACAGCGGCATGCGTTTTAAGGTGTTTCTCCAGTGTTAAGGCACATGAGCTGCAGTCCATGCCTTCGATGGTATAGATCCGGGCGTTTCCCTTCTGCTGCACTTTTTCCAAGGTATATCCAAGTTTCTCAACGGTGTCGGACAGCGTATCCAGCGCAGCGGGTTCAGCGGCGGTAACCTTCATCTTTCCTGTACTATAATTCACTTGCACGTAGGAGATGCCCGCTGTTCTTCGTACTGCTTTTTCGATCGTGGCTGCGCATGCAGAGCAGTCCATCCCATAAACGATAAACTCACCCGAATGACCCTTACGATCCGAAACCGTTGGTTGATGAAGCGTAAGCTCCTTCTTGAACGTGGGCACCTGTGTTGAAGTACAACCTTGATCGGAGCAGCAAGAATCCTTTGGTTCATGATCGTGACTCATATAGGGTTCCTCCCCTGATCATTTGGAGCAGCATTCGAACTCGTCATTTCTTTCGCATGCAGCGACTTCCTCTTCAACCTGCAGGAACACGGTCTCCATGACATCCAGCAGCTCGGCGATTTGTTTGTTTCGTAAGCTGTAATAGATGTACTTTCCTTCCTGACGGCTGACAATAATGCCGCAGCCTTTTAAACAAGCCAGGTGCTGCGAAATATTGGACTGGTTACCATGAAGAGCATCGACAATCTCCGAGACGGTCTTCTCGGCGGATTTAATACTCTCGAGTATTTGTAATCTTGTTTTATCACTGAACCCGCGAACGAATTTGGCTTTTACTTCATAAGTTGGTTTTCCCATTCCCACTGACCTCCGTCAACACATTAGAATCCACTAATATGTATGATATTAACCACTTCTCAATAGGTGTGTCAATTGAAAGCCGTCACGCCGTCCGCTGCGACGCCGCGGGCCGACGGATCCGCCTGGATAGCGACCGCTGGATCAATTGGTCAATATTGACGAATAAAATAGACAGTGTGTCCAAAGTCACTCCACAAGCGCGAGCCAATCAGGTATAATAACCCCATATCAAATTCGACACTATTCGACTTCATTCTTCGAATCAGTCGCGCCGTTACGTGGAGGAGATCTTCGTGCCATTATCGCTTAATCTGCGAACCAGCTTCGCTATCATATCCGCAACTCTTATTATTTTGCTCTCCACCCTGCTCAGCTTTACGATGTCCAACCGGACCGGCATCGCCATTGAGGAGGAGATCGGCAGCTCGTTGTCCGAAATCTCGTACCAGATGGCCGAGAAGCTCGATCACTACATGTGGTCCCGCGCCGGCGAGATCGACGTGCTCGCGCAGCTCGATACGCTGCGTCAACCCAACGATCCCGCCGCGATCCGCCGGCTGCTCGACGGCTTGCAGAAGAGCATCCCTTCCTTTACGTGGGTTGCCTTCCTCGATTCAAAGGGGACCGTCGTCGCCTCGACCGCAGGCATTTTGACCGGCCAGAATATCGCGCAGCGCCCGGTATTCCAGAACGGCATCCAAGGCCGGTTCATCGGCGACGTGCACGAGGCCGTCCTGCTCGCGAAGCTGCTGCCCAACCCGAGCGGCGAGCCGCTGCAGTTCGTCGATATTAGCGTCCCCGTCAAGAACGGCGCGGGACAGACGGTCGGCGTGCTCGCCGCGCATCTGAGCTGGGAATGGTCCGAGGAAATCGAGCAGTCGATTCTTCAGCCGTTGAAGGATCGCAAATCCAGCTATGATATTTTTATCGTGAGCAAGAAGGACAACACCGTGCTGCTCGGCCCCGACGGCATGGTCGGCAAGCCGCTGTCGCTGTCCGGCTTGGCCGCCGCCCAAGCGGGGCGCAACCATTCGGGCACGGTGGATTGGCCGGATGAGCGCGCCTACTTGACCGGGTTCGCGTACGGAGACGGTTACCTGGACTACCCGGGGCTCGGCTGGACCGTCATCGTGCGCGAGCCGGCGGACATCGCGTTCGCTTCGGTCGTCGAGCTGCGCCATCGTTTCCTCTGGCTCGGCGGGATATCCGCGCTCGTCTTTGCCGTCGTGGGGTGGTTCGCCGCCGGCTTCGTCGCCAAGCCGCTGAAGCGCATCGCGGAGGCCGCCGACCGTCTCCGACATGGCGAAGACGTCCCGATTCCGCGGCATCGCGGCATCCGGGATATCGAGACCCTCTCGATCTCGCTGCAAAGCCTGGTCGACGACCTGACGCGCACCGAGCGCGCGCTGGACCGGATGGAGAGCCTCGCGCACCACGACAGGCTGACCGGCCTGCCGAACCGGATCGCGCTCGACTCCTACATGGAGGAAGCGATGATGCGCGCCGAGAAGAGCGGAGAGACGCTCACCTTCCTCTACTTGGATCTAGACGGCTTCAAGGGCGTCAACGATACGCACGGCCATCTGGCCGGCGACGCGCTGCTGCAGTCCGTCGCGGCCCGGCTCCGCGCCTGCACGCGAGGGGACGAGATCGCGGCCCGGCTCGGCGGGGATGAATTCCTCGCGATTCTGAACACGTCGGCCGATGGCGCGGAGGCGGAAGCCGCGGCCGTGGCCGCCCGTCTGATCGACACGCTCAATCAGGCGTTCGTCCTCGACGGACGCATCGTCCGCATCGGCTGCAGCATCGGCGCCGCCGTCTGGCCTCGGGACAGCCGCGATCCGATCGAGATCGTCCGTCTCGCCGATAAAGCGCTGTACGCCTCGAAGCGCGCCGGGAAGAACCGGCTCACGTTCCACGGTTTGCCTAACTCCAATCCGCATGCGGGTTAATTCATCCCGCTCCGCGATCGCGATCAAGAGCCGGCAGCGCCTTCAATCGCAGCACCCAGACGCTTTGGCCTTCATGCCGAAGCGTCTTTTTCGCTCCTCCGCCCGCAGTCACCGTCCTGGCCCGTAACCTTTATGCACGCGCTCGCGTCTAACTAGCACAGGACGCGCAAGGCCTGACGGCTGCTCCGCGCCTGCACTTATGATGCTGCCGAAAGGAAGAAAACGCATGATACGAAAAGCGCTCATTCTCAACTTATTCGTGCTTGCTCTGCTGCTCGCCGTGGCGCAATCGGCATGGTTGGCGCTCGGCTCGCCGGTACGGGACATGCTGTTCGAAAGCCCCTCGCTCACGTTCTTCGCCGCCTTGTTCCTGCACTATCCGCTCAACCTGGCCATCAGCGTCATCCTGGCGCTCGTCGAACGGTTCGTGCCGAGGCGCGTGCCGGCGTTCGTCGTGTTCAACGCGGCCGGACTTGCGGCCGTCGGGTATCTCATCTATGACTCGGGCGTTTGGGCGCTCGCTTACCTGTATACGTCCTTCCTCGGGCTCTCCCTGCCCGCCGCGATCGCCTCTGCACGCGGGTGGCGGCATTCTGTCCGGTAATCACAAAGAAGGCAGGCTCTTCGGAGCCTGCCTCTTCTAATATCCACGCTTTCCGATGCCAACCTTACATGTTCATCCGATACAAATCTCGGAATCCGAGCTCCTTCGAGATCTTCTCGGCATATTTCCTGACATATTGACTATGGCGTTCGATCAACTCGGCCGTGAACCGCATGGAAGGCCCCGCGCAATTCAAGGAACCGATCACCGTATTGTCGTACGAGAAGATCGGTGCCGCAATTCCCGTCGTTCCCTCGGTCGCTTCCCCGGTCGATACGGCGTAACCAAGCCGGCGGATGCGCTCCAGGTCCCGCTCGACCCCCTCTCGCGTAAGCGGCTTGAGCGCGGGCGTGTCGGACCAATCGACGCCTGCCAGTAGGGCTTCTCTCGACCGCTGCGGCAGATGCGCCAGAATCGCCCGGTTCGATGCGCCGATATAGAGCGGCAAGCATAGACCGACGGGCTCGGAAACGCGCACGGTATGCGGAGAATCGATGCTATCGATGAAGACCCCCTCGTGATTCTCGTACACGGCCAAATAGACCGTCTCCTCCGTCTGCCGGCGAAGCGCCTCCACGAACGGCCGCGCCGTCTGGCGCAGCATCAGCGTCTCCCAAATCCGATGCCCGGGCGCTTGCTGCGCGCGTCCCAGCTTGAACCGCTTCGTGCCGTCGTCCTGCAGAACGAAGCCCTCCTGACACAAGGAGCTTAGCATCCCCCGCGCGGCATGGAGCGGCATATCCAGCTCCCGGCTGATTTCGTCCGCGCTGACCTCCTTCTCCACGCCCTGCGGCAGCAGAAAATCCAGCAGACGAACCGCTTTTGAAATGACAGACATGTCTCCACCCCATCCAAGGTAATGTTATGTTTTTTGACATAATCATAACATTTCCTTCCCGAAGCGTCTATCGTTCCCCGAGAATTACCGCTTGCATGGGGCGCGCCCTGTACAGCTGGCCGCAGCTTCTCGATCGAAGCGCCTCCTCGCCCCGCATGCCCTACGAACGCGAGGATTTCCTCCGCAACGCCCGACTTTAGCGGCATGTAGGTCCTTGATGCTTAGCGGTAAGCCGCATGCTCGTCCAACAACGCCGGTTGCTCGCGGGCACGAGCAACGACCATGCGGAGCTTCGCTCGCTTCCGCGCCTCCCCATCAGCTAATCGAGGGGATCCCTCTTCCCGGCCATTCGCGCCGACTGCCCTTTCCTTCCCCTCTCGCACGCAAAAAGCCGGCGCAGCACGCGCCGGCCCCTGCCATTAAATCGATAGCGTCGTGTAAACCCCCAGTACGAGCGCTGCCATCGATACCGCGCTGCACCAATACGTATGGCGCGAGTTGGCCCCCGTGCCGCGCTGCCGCCAGGCGAGCGCCAGCTGGCGTATGGCATAATACATGCTGACCAAATTGATGACGAATAACGCCAGCATCAGCACGCCCATCGCGATATCGCCGCCGGACGATGCGCCGCCCATGCCGGCATGATGATTCATGTGCATCCCGGCAGCCGCGCCGAACAGCAGCGGAGCGGCCAGCCAATGCACGAGATGAAGCAGCACGACGCCGAGCAGCGACGCGAACGAAAGTCCCGTATAGTGGATTTCCTTTCCCATCCCGCGCAGTTTACGTAGCACCTGCATCCCTCCTTCGTTCAAGCGCGATCGTCCTGGGTCCCTTCTTCGGACCGCGGCCTCGCGCCGAACCCGTTCGTGACCTTCCATCATTATATGGCGCCAAACGAGGTTCATGCGCAGACAGGCCCGGGCGACGGCGGCCCGCGCTGTCCTGCGGCGATGCTAACCCGGGCTTCTCCGCCGGCTTCCCGGCAGCCGCGCCCTCTACCTTTACCTAAGGGAAGGGTTTATAATATCCCTACCGAACTAGCACCGCATTCTATCCCACTCAAAGGAAGACGACGCCCATGAACATTAACGAGCTGGCCAAACGCCTCCGCCTCACGCCTCGCGCGATCCGGCTGTATGAGGCCAAGGGGCTGCTGGCTCCCGCCCGCAATCCGGACAACGATTACCGCATCTACACCGAACGCGACGAGTGGAGGCTGCAGACGATCGCGGCGCTGCGTGAGATCGGCCTCGGTCTCGCGCATATCCAGAAGCTGCTGCACAGCCGCGACGACGGCGATATGGCCAGCATCCATCATGAGCTGGAGCTGCAGCGAATGGCCATGGTGTCCAAATGGGTCGAGGCCAAATATGCGATCGGCGTCATCGACGAGCTCATCCGCCGACTGGAGACGCGGCAGGATTTGCGGCTGACGGACTTGTCTCAGCTGTCGGAGCAGCTGCGGCAAATCCAGAGGAGCCGCGACAGCTGGAAGGACGCATGGGACTTCGACCGGATCGCCGGCGACTATGACGACGACGCGGCCGCCTACGCCGCCGGACCGCTCGTGCCGATGCTCGTCTACGAGCAGACGCTCGATCTGATCGTGCAGTGGATCGCGCCGCAGCCCGGCGAGGTCGGCCTCGACATTGGCGCCGGCACCGGCAACCTCGCCGCCCGGCTGCACGCCGGGCAAGCCGCGATGCACGCGGTGGACCAATCGGCGCGGATGCTCGCGCGATGCCGGGAGAAGCATCCGGATATTCAAGCCAAGCTCGGCAACGCGCTGGCGCTGCCATACGTGCAGGAGCAGTTCGACTTTATCGTCAGCGCCTTCGCCTTTCATCATCTGGACGAGACGCAGCAGACGCTGGCGCTGGAGGAGATGGACCGCGTCCTGAAGCCGGGCGGCCGGATCTGCTTGGCGGCGCTCATGGAGGAGCATCCGGAGCCAACGGCTCGCAGGCCCCCATCCGGACTGACAGGTCGAGAGCTCCCCGACGGGCCGTTGAAGGGGAACCGCGACCGGCTGCCGTATGCAGATGAAGAGGAAGCAAGGCAGCTCACCCCCTCCGATGGAGCTGGCTCCGCGCGCAAATATCCCGCCGACCGCACACGGCTGCTCGCTTGGTTTCGCAGCCGCCACTACATCACGGTCCAGCAGCGGCTCCACGATAACGTGCACGCGGTATATGCGGTGCGCAAATATTAATCGCTTGACCTTAACCTTGGGTTAGGGTTTACCTTGAGGTTGGCCGGTTGACCCGCGTTCGGGAACGCAAGCGTCAGCCGGCCACATAACGATCAAGGGAGCGATAACGAAATGCCCGATCATGACGAAATTTACGCCGCCGAGGCGGATCGGTACGAACAATTAGTAGCCCGCGAGGATCGCGATCATCAGCTGGAGCGGACGATTCAAAGTCTGCTGCCCGACCTTGCCGCACTGGATGCCGCCGACATCGGCGCAGGCACGGGCAGATTAGCTTGCATGCTCGCGCCGCAGGTTCGCTCGGTCGTTGCCATCGACCGGTCGCCGGCAATGCTGGAGGTCGCGAAGCGGCGTCTCGAAGAAGCCGGCTTGGCCAATTGGACGGTCCGCGTGGGCGAGCATCGCGACCTGCCGGCAGCAGACGCCGCCTTTGATTTGGTTACTGCGGGGTGGACGATCTGCTACGAGGCGAGCTCGAATCATCCGGATTGGAGGATCCGTCTGGAAGCTATCCTCCAAGAGGCGCGTCGCATCACCCGGCCGGGCGGCCTGATGATCGTTTTCGAGACGTTGGGGACCGGGTACGAGCAACCGCATCCGCCTGACTTTCTGACCGCCTATTACCGCGAGCTGGAGCAGACTTACGGCTTCGACCACCGATGGATTCGGACCGATCTACAGTTCGAGTCCGTCGAGGAAGCCGAACGGCTATGCCGGTTCTTCTTCGGAGACGAGCTGGCGGAGGCGGTTAGGGCCCAAGGATCCCCCATCGTGCCGGAATGCACGGGCGTCTGGTGGAAGCGGCTGTAAGCCGACCTCATCGCCTTGCGCCGCTTAGCGGCAACGCAAAGAAAGGCCGGCGGAACGCATCCTCGCGCGTTCCCCGGCCTTTCCCTCATACTGTCGCTATTGCAGCACATGCGCTTCGTCCAGATGGCCCGAGCGGCCGATCTTCGTGCGCAAGTAGTTCTCGTTGTACGACGAAATATCGCCCCACAGCGGCACCCGTCCATCCACCGCCAGCCCCGCTTTATGCAGCGCGTCCAGCTTCCGCGGATTGTTCGTGATCAGCGTAACCGGCTTCTCGCGCAACGCGCTCAGCACGTTGACCGCGTCCGTGTAGCTCCGCTCGTCGTCGCCGAAGCCCAGCTCCAAATTCGCCTCGACCGTATCGTAGCCCTGCTCCTGCAGCAGGTACGCCAGCGCCTTGCTGAACAGCCCGATGCCGCGGCCTTCATGGTCGGCCAGGTAGAACAGCGCGCCTGCGCCCTTGGCCTTGATCATCCGCATCGACTGGCGCAGCTGGAAGCCGCAGTCGCAGCGCTTGCTGCCGAAAATATCGCCCGTATGGCAGATGCTGTGCATCCGGATGTACGCTTCCGGCGCTTCCGCGAAATCGCCGTACACGAGCACGCTCGACTGCTGGTGCTCCGCGAGGCGGCTCGAAGACAGCAGCTCGATGATTTGGGCGGTGTCGCGGGGAACGAGGTCGGCCTTCAGCCAGCAGTACCATTGGAACTCGACCGTCTCGCCGTCGAGATTGACGGGAAGGCGGATCGGGCCGACGAGGTACAGCGCCTTGCCTTCGCTTTGAACCAAACGTATTTTATCTTCCACAAGAGAAGCGGCATGCGGTGCAATCATGGGATACACTCCTTTTTTCGTCTATCGGTCGTCTCGCGCGCGCGTCTTGCGCGGCCCCGCCAATCGCTTCCATGCGATGCGCGATTCCGCCTCGCGCCGCCCGGGTAGGGCCCGAGACACCTGCGCTGCGATTTTTTGAACATAGGGACGAAACGCGCCTCGCCGAAAAAGTCGGCTCTAGCTCTTTCGCCTTGACATATAGGGATGTATAAGTAACACATTTATACCTCAGCCTCTATGTCTCCGGAACGAAACGCGCCTCGCCAAAAAAGTCGGCTCTAACCGTTTCGCCTTGTCATATAGGGACGTATAAGTTTCACGTTTATACCTCAGCCTCTATGTCTCCGGAACGAAACGCGCCTCGCCGAAAAAGTCGGCTCTAGTCGTTTCGCCTTGTCATTCGCGAAAATAGCCTTATAATAATAGTTACTTAATGTAACCTAGTTTACAATCTTCACAAACAATCGTCAAGTTATAATCCCCTGTTTTTGTTATATTGTTTTGTAAAGTAATCTTACGCTATAATGAAAGCAATACCTCGAGGTGATATGAATGGAACCAACGCAAATGTGTCCCCGCTTCGAACGAGCCGTCGAAATGCTCAGCAAGCGCTGGACCTCGTTTATCGTGTTTCAACTATTGGGCGGGCCGCTCCGTTTCGTTCAAATCGAGCAATCGCTTCCCAATCTGAGCGGCAAAGTATTGTCCGAGCGGCTGAAGGAGCTGGAGGCGGAGGGCATCATCAACCGTCACGTCTATCCCGAGACGCCCGTGCGGATCGAGTATTCGCTGACGGCGAAAGGACTTGCTCTTGCCCCGATTTTGAAGGAAATCGGCAATTGGTCGTCGGAGTGGCTCCCTGTCCCGTGCACGCCGGAAGTGTAAGAGATGAACCGCTAGCCGTCCTTGGGGCGCCGCGGAGCTCGCGTATAGGTACGAAGAAGCGTCCAGGACCTCCCGTCATGGACGCTTCTTCGTGCTGCCCGCAGCCATGGTGCTGCATTCCCAATCTTCCGATTGGGAACGCAAACCAATCAGCTCTGGCTGAATGCTGCATTCCCAATCTTCCGATTGGGAACGCAAACCAATCAGCTACTCCGACTCGATATCGCGGATTAGCCGTTCAAGCGAAATGTCCGCCATGGATGCGAGCCGACGTCGAATCCCGCCGGGGAATTCCATTCCCGCCGTCGTCGGATTCGGCACGATGACGCAGTGCATGCCGGCCCGTACCGCGGCGAGCGAGCCGTTGGGCGAATCCTCGAAGGCGATCGCCTCTTCCGGCCGGATGCCGAATTCGGCGAGCACCAGCTGATACAGCTCCGGATCGGGCTTCGCCCGCTTCGCGTAATCGAACGTGCGGATGCATTCGAAATGCTCCCTCAGCCCAAGCCGCGCGAGCAGCGGCACGACCCAATCCTGCGTGGAGCTGGAGGCCAGCCCGATCCGCAGGCCAAGCCGCCCCGCCTCCTCCAAATAAGCGGCCAAGCCGTCGCGCGCCTGCTCCGAGCGGAAGCGCTCCTCGAACAGACCGCGCCGCATATCCTTCAGCGCGGCATGCTCCAGATTGAGATGAGCCGCGCGGCTTCGCATGTCCTCATAAGGATCGAAGCTGTCCCGCCCGCCGATCCGGCGCAAATAGAGCTCCTCGGGAAACGCCACGCCATGCAGGGCGTACAGCTGCCGGTACGATTCGATCTCGCACGTTTCGGTATCGAGAATAAGTCCGTCAAAGTCGAATACGACCGCCTTTATCACGCGCGCTCCCCCTTTGCCTCGGTATCGTCCGCCGCTTCCGCCAGCGCCATCCGAAGCCGGACCATGTCGCGGCACGGAATGCCATTCTCCACGATCGGCTCCTCGTAGTTGCGGACGAAGAAATCATGATCGATGCTCATCATGCGAAACCCGCATTTCTGATACATATAGAGCTGCTGAAATCCCGAATTGCCAGTGCCGATCTCCATGAAAGCCGCGCCGCGCCTACGCGCTTCCTCTACGGCCGCCGCCAGCAGCGCCTTCCCGAAGCCGCGCCCCTGGTAGCGTTCGGCCACCGCAATGTTCATGATCTCCAGCGTGCCCGCATGCTTCTCGAGCAGGACAAACACCCCGATCGTCTCGCCGTCAAGCTCGGCGACATGGCAGCTGCCCTTGCTTAAATAACCGTCCACGAGCGGCTTCGACGGGTCCGCGAGCAGCAGCAGCTCATAGGGCGGTTCCTCGTCGAAGCCGAGAGGCCGCATGTGCAAGACTTCCGATAGACGTTCCATACCCATCCCCCAGTCCAATTGGACTCTCAATGTAACACGAGTAGGAAAAAGCTGGCAAGAACCAAAAGGCCGATCGGCACTACGCCGTTCGACCGATAGGCCCGTTATACCTTCGCTTCCGTGTTGGCGGCCGCCGGCACCGGCTCGCACAGCGCTCTTGCCCGTTCCGTAATGAATGGGCTCCAGGCGCCGGCCGCGAATAAGTGCAGCTCATGCATCGCCCGCGTGCAGACGGTATAGAACAGCCGCCGCTCGCTCTCCAGCGCGTAGGTCGCGTCCGAGGCATCTTCCACCAGCACGGCGTCGAATTCCACGCCCTTGGACAAATAAGAAGGAATCACGACCGTTCCTTCCTCGAATTCGTTCGTCTCCTGCCGGATCAGCGACAGTCCAGCTGTGCGGTCGACAAGCGCTTCGAACACGCGCTCGCTCCGGGCGGCCGTCTTGCAGATGACCGCGATCGTCCGGTGCCCGGCGGAGCGCAGCGCTTCGATCCGGGCGATGATCGCCGCCTCCGCCGACTCTTCGTCCGGCACCTCCGTTAACGTCGGCTTCAAGCCGTCGCGGTTGAACGGTTCGATCGCTTCTCCCCCGGGGATGAGCGCGCTCGTAAATTCCACGATCGGGCGCGTGGAACGGTAGCTGCGCGTCAGGACGATGCGTTCCGTCTCCTCCTCGGCGTACAGCGACTCCAGCGCGCCGAAGCCGCCCGCGCCGCCTGTCGAATGCGCGGTGATCGACTGGTTGAGGTCGCCGAGCGCGGTCACCTTGGCCCGCGGGAACAGCCGTCTGAGGAAGGCGAATTGGAATGCCGTATAATCCTGCGCCTCGTCGATCAGCACATGGCGGACGCCGGTATTCGTCTGGAAGCCGCGGATCCGCTCGACGACGTACAGGAACGGCGTGGCATCCTCATACGCCATTTCGCCTTGGTCGAGGCGAGCGGCCGTCTGGGCGGCAATGGCGTCCCAATTGCCGGGCAAGGCTTCGCTTTCCTCTAGCAAGGAAGACGCGGTAGAACCTGCGAACAGCTGGCGGAACACCCCTTTAAGATCAACGAAGCCGAGCTTCTTGATCCGGGCGCGCAGCGGCTTGAACCGTTCGCGCACGACATATTCCGCCAGCACGGCTTTCTCCATGTCGAAGTCGTCGAAGGAGTCGGCGGAGAACCGCTTTTTGCGGCGAAGACTCTGGTACGCCTTCAAGTACGTCTCTTTGTCGAGCAGCTCGATTTCTTCGTCCACCCATGGCTCCTCAAGCGCCGCAGCCTCTCGTTCTTTCAGCCGGACGAGCAGCCGCTCCGCCACCAGCTTCAGCCGGTTCGGCAGCGAGATCGAGCGGTCCAGCGAGTAGAACGACTCTTCGATATCGGACCCCTTCACGATCGTCTCGTCCCGGAAGACGAGCGGTTTGAACCGCATGCCGCCCGCGCGCAGTGAATCGAGATACCGATCGATCAGCCGGACGAAGGAAGCCGACGCTTTGTAACGAATCGCCTCCATCCGTGCCGCATAACCGGGCTTGTGGGCGGAGGCAAGCGAATATTCCAGCTGATCGTAAGGCCCTTCCAGACGAAAAGCCCGACCGAGCCGGAAGCGCAGGTAATCCTGGAACGTCGTCTGCTGCATGTTTTCTTCGCCCAGCTCCGGCAGCACGGTCGCCACGTAGCTGTTGAACATCGGGTTCGGCGAGAACAGCACGATCTGATCCGCCGTGAGCTGGCCGCGGTAGCGGTACAGCAAATACGCAACCCGCTGCAGCGCCGCGGATGTCTTGCCGCTGCCGGCCGCTCCCTGCACGACGAGCAGCCGGCTCCGCTCGTTGCGGATAATCCGGTTCTGCTCGCGCTGGATCGTCGCCACGATGCTTTTCATCTGCGCGTCGGACTGCTTGCCCAGCACCTCCTGAAGCAGCTCGTCGCCGATCGTGACGCCCGTATCGAACAAGCTGACGATCTCCCCGCCGCGGATGACATATTGACGCTTCAGCTTCAGCTCCCCTCGGATCGTGCCCATCGGCGTCTCGTACTCCGCAGGACCCGGCGGGTAATCGTAATACAAGCTCGAGACCGGCGCGCGCCAATCATAAATCAGATAATCCTCGTCCTTCGCATCCCGCAGCGAGGCGATGCCGAGATAAATGCGATCTTCGCCCTCTCCGCCTTCCTCCGCGAAATCGATCCGCCCGAAATACGGGGACGACTTCAGCCTGCGCAGCGTCTTCAACTGCTTGTCGGCCTCGTGGTGTGTCCGCTCACGCTCCGACAGCAGCTCCGCCTGCTGTTTCATGCTGGCGTACGTCTCGGCCGCCTCGGCCGCATCCTCGAAGTTGACCGTAACGTCTTCCCAGAAGTTCTTCCGGATATCGATCATCTCGCCTTTAACGTCCAGCGTCTGATCCTCCAGCTTATCGATCCTCCGGTCGATTTCGCGGACGATTCCGGTTACCCGCTCCTGCTCGCGGCTCCATTGCTCATCCGGCTTTGCCATACGGCCACCATTCCTTTCTTCCCCCTGAAAATAAAGCAGCCGCCACGCGCTCCGCTCCCGCAACCTGTTCCCGGGACCGGCCGCACGCCCAAGCCTCTCCTTCCGGCTGTTCGCGCATCCGCCGGACGCCTGCCTCTTCCATCGCTATGTTGATGACGTTATCGCAGATTATTCATGCCCCGAAACAGCGGACAGTTGAAATTTCGATATTGACACCTTTAAAGGTTGCATGATATAATCATTCTGGATATTTACACTTTATTTCTATTATCATAAATGAAATCCAGGTTTGATTGTAGCAAATCGCCGCAACCTGGTCAATATGAGCTTAAACTTTTAAGAGGAGCCGTCTTCACAGACAGGCTCCTTTATTGCGTTAAATCGGGTGCATAAGGCTCTCCTCTAGCCAGAGAAGCACGATCTTGGGATTAAGCGACAGCCGAACTAGAGCTATGCCTCCGTGACCCGCCCGCTTGGCGTACGCGGCTAAACCCGCAGCACCGGCTGTTCGTCCGCCTCGCGCTCGTCCAGCAGCCGCACGATTCGCGCGGCGACGTCGCGCGGCGCAAGCACCTGCCCCGCGTCATGCGCTTGCCGCAGCAGCGCGCCCATCGGGAACGACTCGTCCTGACGCGAACGGGCGAAAACCTGCATATCCGTCTCGGCCATGCCCGGATCGATCGCGATGACGCGGGCCGGCCGAGGTGACAGGCGCTGCTCTTCGCGCACACAGCGTACAAACATATTCAAGAACGCTTTAGAAGCGCAGTATAGGCTCATCGAAGCGGCCGGTATGCCGGCAAAACCGGATGTCATGATGGCGACAGTGCGCGGCACCGGCCACTCGGCCGTCTTGTGCAGGAACAAGGAGGTTAACACCGTCGGCGCGGCCGTGCTGACGTGCAGATGAGACGCGATATCGTTCGCGGCGCAGGCTTCGATCGGCGCCAAGGGCGCGAGCGCCGCGGCGTTGTTGATCAGCGTAATGCTGTCGAGCCCATCGGGCGTCAGCGTCTCGAACAGACGGTGCATGGCCATCTCGACCTCGGCCAGGCTGCTCAAATCCACGTTAAGCGCCATGAACCGCTCGTGGGCGATCGTCTCCTCCGACACGCCGCGCGACAAGCCGACTACGCAGTCCCCACGGCTGAGCAGCGCCAGTGCCAGCGCCTCGCCGATCCCTCTCGAAGCGCCGGTGATCAGCACAACGGATTGTTTCATCGTAACCCCTCCTTATTGTCGTCTATACGTATTCGCCGACGGGCAACCATATCCTTCCACTTGAGCGCGCGACCTCCTCGCGGGTTCTGGATACCCCTTTGCCGCGAGCCGGTTGGCGAACGAAACAGCACCCGTTTAAGATAGAGGATATAACGTATGCGGGGAGGAGTCGCGAATGAAAATCGGTCAGGCACGCGCGGCGGCCGAAGAATGGGTGCACCTGCACGCGAGCAAGACGGCGGGATTCGCCGGCGCCTACTACAGCGGTTCCACCGTAGGCAGACCGGACGACGAAGAACTGCCATCCGCCTCCGATGTCGACATCGTCATCGTGATCGAGGCCGAGCAACCGCCGATGAAACCGGGCAAATTCCGCTACCGGGAAACACTCCTAGAAGCGACCTACCTCGCGGCCAGCCAGCTTGCTTCCGCCGATCAGGTGCTGGCCTCCTATCATCTGGCCGGCAGCTTCAGGACGGACGCCATAATTGCGGATCCGACCGGCAGGCTGGGGGTGCTGCAAACCGAGGTGGCCCGGCGGTTCCACGATTACGGGACGGTCCGGATGCGCTGTCAAGAGGCGCACGACCGCGTCCATAACGGCCTGCGCGCGATTGATGCGGATGCCCCGCTGCACGATTTGGCGACCTCCTGGCTGTTCCCGACAGGTATCATGGCCCATATCCCGCTTGTCGCGGCGCTGCGAAATCCGACCGTGCGGCTGCGTTACGCCGCCGCGCGGGAGGCGCTCGCCGACTACGGCTGCGAAGCAATGTACGACAAGCTGCTGACGCAGCTGGGCTGCGCCGGTTGGAGTCCGGACCAAACCATGCGGCACCTCCGGCAGCTGGAACAAACCTTCGATGCGGCGGCCGAAGCCGCGAAGACGCCCTTCTTCTTCAGCTCCGACATCGCCGAAGCCGCCAAGCCGATCGTGATCGACGGCAGCATCGCCCTCATCCGCGCGGGCATGCACCGGGAAGCGGTCTTCTGGATCGCCGCCACGTTCGCCCGCTGCCATAAAATAATGGCCGCGGATGCCGAGCGCGAGCTGCAGGAGACGCATCTGCCGGCTTTTCGGAGCTTGCTGGCCGACCTTGGCCTGCACGACAAAAGCGACTTCTTGACTCGGGCGGAGCAGTCGCTGCGCACCCTGCCCGAGCTATGGGAGGCTGTGGAGACGATGCTCCTGACGAATCCGGAAATACGCCGGTAAAGATTGCCCCATACACGGCCCGACGCGTCTCGATTCATCGCCCGAACACGTCCACGCGTCCAGCGCAAGCAGTATACCCTTTCCCGCCGATTGCGGCGGAAGTTTGCCTCGCCCCTCCCAATACTTCCGAATAATAACCTACTATACTTGTGAAAGTCGGAGGAAACGGGTACACTAGAAGTAACATTCTAGGAGGCGAATCATATGACCGACCACGCACGCACGATGGAAATTGGAATCAGCACCTTTTTGGAGACGACGCCGGACCCGGCCACGGGCGAAATCATGAGCCACGCGGAGCGCCTGCGCAACGCGGTCGAGGAGATCGTATTGGCCGATCAGGTCGGTCTCGACGTATACGGGATCGGCGAGCATCACCGCCCGGATTACGCCGGCAGCGCCCCGGCGACCGTCTTGGCGGCCGCAGCCGGGATGACGAAGCATATTCGGCTGACGAGCGCCGTCACCGTCCTCTCCTCGGACGACCCGGTCCGCGTGTATCAGCAATTCGCGACAATCGACGGCATCTCGAACGGACGCGCGGAAATCATGGCCGGCCGCGGCTCGTTCATCGAGTCCTTCCCGCTGTTCGGCTATGATCTGAACGATTACGACGAGCTGTTCGAAGAGAAGCTGGAGCTGCTGTTGGCGATCCGCGATTCTGAGAAGGTCAATTGGCGCGGCGGCCATCGGCCGGCCATCCATAACTTAGGCGTCTATCCACGCGCCGTACAAAACCCGCTCCCGGTGTGGATTGCCAGCGGCGGCAACCCGGAATCGGCGATTCGCGCGGGCATGCTGGGCTTGCCGATCGCCTTCGCGATCATCGGCGGCATGCCGGAGAAATTCGCGCCGCTCGTCGAGCTCTACAAGCAAGCGGCGGTCCGCGCCGGCCATGATCCGCGCAAGCTGCAGATCGCGACGCACTCGCACGGCTTCGTCGCGGACACTACGGAGGCGGCTGCGGAATCGTTCTACCTCCCGACGCAGGCCCAGATGAACGTCATCGGCCGCGAGCGCGGCTGGGGGCAGCCGTATGACCGCGCAACCTACGACGCCGCGCGCAGCTTGCGGGGAGCGCTCTACGTCGGCGATCCGGAATACGTGGCGGAGAAAATTTTGCTCCTGCGGCAAAATCTCGGCGTCACCCGCTTCTTCCTGCACGTCAACGTCGGCACGATGCCCCACCGCGAGGTGCTGCGGGCAATCGAGCTGCTCGGCACGCGCGTCGCGCCCATCGTGCGCAAGGAGCTGGCGAAAGCTTAAGCATTCGCTATTACATAAAGCGAAAGCAGCGGACGGCATAACGCCGTCCGCTGCTTTTTATTTATTGATCGCTAGTTGTGCTAGCGCCGTTGCCCTCGTTGCGATCATCGACGATCGTACGGCGTTTTGGGATAGATCGTCGTCCCGTCCGGCGCTAACCCGTAAATTTCGATCGGCGTATTGACCGGCGTCTCATGGTAGGCGAACCATAGGCGACCGCCCTCCGGCGCCGAGACGATCTTGGCCATCTGGTCGATGGCGCTGTCCTGCATGCGAATCCGGACTGTCGCAATACGCGGATCATACAGCGATCCATAGGTGTAGTTCACCGGTATTTCCCGGTTGTTGCCGGCAAACCAGCTCAATCCCTTGTCTGTCTCCGCTTCCCATTCCACGCTGCCTTCACCGATCACCCATTGCCAATCATCCCGAGATAGGCGAACGAAACCGGCGTTCAGGCGCCCTGCCTCATCCCGGTAGAAAATATGGAGTCCATCGCGCAGCGGCTCCATGTGCAAGATACGTTCAACAGGCATCTTGGCAGCCTCCATCGCCGACTTGACTTCGTCCGCGATCATGCGGGGCTCCGATGCCGAACAAGCGGATAGCAGCAGAACGAAGAATAACGCAACCGCAAGTCTCATGGTATCCCCTCCTTTTTTCCATGCTAACCCAGTTTAACCGAATTACCGCAGCCTGAAAATCTTTCCACACCTCCATGCAGCAGTCATAGATGAGAAAGTCCGACCTAGTCCCTGTACTTCGCCCGGGCTTCGCATGCTATAATCTTGTCTAGCGTTCGCGTTGGCAAATGGAACCAAGACGCATCTACGACAAGGAGGGAAGGAATGAAAAAATCCGTTTCGGACGCGATGCTATTCCGTACCCGGGGTCATGCGGACTCCGGGAAAGTGTCCTTTATCGAACTATTCTTCGATCTGATCTTCGTCTTCGCCGTCACGCAGCTGTCGCACTCCTTCCTGGAGCACTTCACGCTCGAGGGCGCCGTTCGGCTGGTGCTGCTGACGATGGCCGTCTGGTGGGTATGGATCTTCACCGCGTGGGTCATCAACTGGTTGAATCCCGAGACGATCCCGGTGCGGCTGCTGCTCATCGGCCTCATGCTGCTCGGCCTCGTCATGTCCACCTCGATTCCCGAGGCCTTCGAGTCGACCGGCCTGTATTTCGCCCTCTCGTACGCGCTCTTCCAGATCGGGCGTTCCGCCTTCACCGTATGGATGCTGCGCAAAGGCTCGCAGCAGCTGCGGATCAACTTCATCCGCATCCTTAGCTGGCTGACCCTCTCCGGCATCTTCTGGATTGCGGGCGGAATCGCGCACGACGAGTGGCGGCTTGCGCTGTGGGCGGCCGCGCTGGCGATCGAATACGCCGCGCCGTCCCTCGGCTTCTGGACGCCGAAGCTGGGCAGGACGCCGACCGCCGTGTGGGACGTGGAAGGCTCCCACATGGCCGAGCGATGCGGCTTGTTCATCATCATCGCGCTCGGCGAATCGGTGCTGGTGACGGGCGCGACGTTCGCCAAGCTCGAATGGACCCCGGTCACGCTCGCCGCGTTCGCAATCGCGTTCGTCGGCACGGTGGCGATGTGGTGGATCTATTTCGATACGACAGCCAAAACCGGCCATCACTTCATCGCCCACTCCGAAGATCCGGGACGGGTCGCGCGCTCGGCGTACACGTATACGCATCTGCTGCTCGTCGCCGGCGTCATCATCTCGGCCGTCGCCGACGAGCTAATGCTCGCCCACCCGACCGGCCACATGGAGCTGAAGACGGCCGCCGTCGTGCTCGGGGGACCATGGCTGTTCCTGCTCGGCAATCTGCTGTTCATGCGCATCGTCGTCGGCGCCACGCCGCTCCCTTATTTGACCGGATTAATCGCGCTGGCGCTGCTCTTCCCGCTGGCCGGCGTGCTCAACGCGCTTACGCTGGCGCTCTTGAGCGTGATCGTGCTGATCGCCGTATCGGCGTGGGGACACGCATACTCGGAGCGGCTGTGCCGGGCGCAGCCCGCCGCATCAGCCGCGCATACCAACACGACGTCCGGCTAAACGAACGCAGAGACCACCCACAAGGATCTGCTAGCCCCCCGCCGGGGCCAGTATCCCTTCGGGTGGTCTTTGTTGTGGTCTTCATTCGCGCGTTGGCGCTATCTTCATTCGCTGCCGATCAAGGCGCGAAATCCGCATGCAGAAAACGGTAAATCATAAAGGCGATCCAGCCCAGCATCACCGCCAAGACCAGCAAAATCATCCACCATCCGTGCTTGAGCAGAAAGTTCAACGTAAGTCCCTCCCGTCCCCCGGCACCGGCGCTAACGAATCCAACGGAAGACAGCCGGGCGGTGCTGTTCTGATAGTTCACATTATCGGGGGCGGGCCGAACGCCGGGAAGTACCATTTTTGCCTGGTACCCTTAAAGCCGCTGCGTTGACGCCAAGGCCGAGCCGCGCACGAAAAAACCATCCCTCGCAGGATGGTTTCGTGGTTCGCCTTCCATTACCCCTTGATCGCGGCGATCGCGCCGTCCAGCACGTCGATCACGTTGTCGCACCAGCTGTCGAACTCGGGGTCTTCCGTCTGGTACTCCGGATGGGCGAGAATATATTGGATCGTCTCCTTGACGCCCTGGTCGAACCGTTTGGTCGCCGTGAAGCCCGGCACGAGCCGCTTCAGCTTGCTGTTGTCGAACACGACGGAATTCGCCTTGTCGCCGATCAGACCGCCCGTGTAATCTTCGTTGCTGCAGGCAGCCAGGAAAGCCGAAGGCACGTGGACGGCTCTCAGCTTGACGCCCAGCGCGTCCGCGATCGCCTCGTAAATCTGGTTCCATGTGAGCGATTCGTCCGACGTGATCTGCACGGCTTCGCCGATCGCGTGCAGGTTGCCCATCAAGCCGATGAACCCTTTGGCAAAATCGCTATTATGCGTCATCGTCCATAGGGAAGTGCCGTCGCCGTGGATAATGACGGGCTTGTTCTCCAGCATGCGCTTGGCCACCTGCCACGACCCCCGGCTCCCGTGCACGCCGAGCGGAATCGACCGTTCGTCATACGTATGACTTGGTCGGATAATCGTGATCGGGAAGCGGTGCTCGCGGTACTGGCGGATCAAATATTCCTCGCAGGCGATTTTGTTGCGGGAGTATTCCCAGTACGGATTAGCCAGCGGCGTACTCTCCGTAATCCGGTAGTCCGACAGCGGCTTCTGGTAAGCGGAAGCGGAGCTGATGAACATAAACTGCTTCGTCTTGCCATGAAACAACCGGAAATCCCGCTCCAGCTGTGCTGGATGGAAGGCAATAAAATCCGCGACGACGTCGAACGAATGCTGTTCGATCAGCTCCGCCACGCGGGCTTCGTCGTTAATATCGGCCTGCAGCAGCCGAACGTTCTCCGGCAGCCGATCGCCGCGGTTGCCCCGGTTGAGCAGATACAGCTCGCACCCTTGCTCCGCCAGCTGCCGCGTAATAGCTGAACTAATAATGCCCGTTCCTCCGATGAATAGCGCTTTCATAATCCACCTCCGCAAAGATTAAGGGCCTGTCACCGTATCTATTCTCCGGCGCACCGGAATAGTCCTTTGCGAGGTGCGTTTTTGGTTAGTTTTGTCTACTTAACCCCGGCATACCATCAGCAGATTCCCGTCCGGATCCTTCACGACAAACCAGTGGTCATGCTCGATGCCGGTTACAAGGTCAGCGCCGATGTCCCGCATGTAATGCAGCGAGCCTTCCAAATCGTCTGTCAGCAGCATGAAGGCCGGCGTTGTGATCGGCGGCGGGCCGTCCGGTTCGCTTCCGCCCCAGCGGGGCATCGTGTCGAGGACGATGCCCGTCCCCTCCATCGGCAGCGGGCACAGATGGCCGGCATGCACCGGATAATCATCTTCGTTCAAGCCGAGCACCCGGCAGTACCACGAGCGGGCGCGCTCGATGTCCCGGACGGGGATGAAAATGCCTCCAACTTTATTCTTGACCGGGCTGGCGCTCGCCAAGCCCCCATGTTCGGATCGCAAATCTGTCATTGTTCTTCCTCCCTGGATCATCATTAATATGCTCGATATAGGCCTGGCAAGAATCCCCGATACCTTTACGCCTGCCGGGTATGCAGGACGATCGCGCCGAGAATCGCATCCCAGTCGTGCGGATGGATTTCGTGGCCTGTGCCGGGGAGCCGCACCAGCGTCGCTCCGTCTATCACGTCGGCAAGCCTTTCGCCGTGCGGCAGCGGAATGATCGGATCCTCCGTGCCGTGGATGACCAGCGTGGGCGCCGTGATCTCCGACGTGCGGGCTAAATACGATTCGCCGCCGGACAGCAGCCCATGATTGTTGATGCGCGCCATATTCTCGCTTCGCTTCACTTCTTCCTCAGCCAGCGCGCGTACGCGCGTCTGGTCGAAGGGATGGGCCGATCCGGCAAGAATGCGCCATTTGCCGACGCTGATTGCTACGACCGCCTCGCCATCCGTCCAGTCGATGTCGCCAGCTTGGGTGAAATTCGCCATGACCTTCTCCTCCATCGGCGGCAGGTCCGGCGCGAAGTTGGACGTAGCCAGCAGCGTAATGCCGAGCACGCGTCCTGGATGGCGCAGCGCAACGGTCTGAGTCAGCATGCCGCCCATCGAAATACCAACGATGTGCGCCCGCGCGATGCCGTACGCATCCAGAATATGCACGGCGTCATCCGCCATATCTTCGAACGTATAGGCAGGGTTACCCGGCTCATAACCGGTGGAGCGCCCGTATCCCGGTTATCGTAGCGAATGACGAAGCGGCCCGCCTCCGCCAGCTTGGCGCAGAACGCTTCCTCCCACCAGACGAGCGACGCCTGCGCGCCCATGATCAGCAGTACGGCGCGACTCCGGGATTGCCGAAGCTCTCCGTATACAGCTCGACATCTTCATGACGCACAATCCGCTCTTTCATCATCAAACTCCCCCATTTCGAATACGTTGACCTCCGCAAAACCCGTGCGCACCGCTCCCAGCCCCCTTACTTCTTCCCGGCGTAGAACAACAAGTAGCGTTCCAGCTGACGACTCCAATAGCCGGCATCGTGCCCGCCCGGCGCAGGAGACCAAACGGCGTCGATGCCTTGCGCCCGCAATGCCTCGTACAGCGCCCGATCCTGCTCCGCGAGCGGATCGCTCTCCCCTGCGTCCAGATAGACTCGTATCCCCGCCAGCTTATCCGGGGAGATCAGCCTGAACGGGTCCCGCTTGGCGCGCAGCGCTTCGGACGCATACAGCCAATCGCGCTGGTCCGTGAATAGGTCCGAGGCTGAATAGGTCCATAGCGCGGCGCTGTGGGCGCCGACTTTGCCGAACAGACCGGGGTAGCTGAAGCCGAGATACAGCGCGGCATAACCGCCCATCGACGCGCCGCCGATATACCGGCCGCTCTTGTCGTCTTGCGTGCTGTAGCGGTCGTCCACGTACGGCACGACCTCTTGCATCAAGTAATCCTCGTACCGGCCGATGCTGACCGTACCGGGGTCGCGACCGTCGGCCGCGCTGGAATTGACGCCGAAGCTGTTCCCGTAGTCAGGCGAGACGATCAGGAGGGGCTGCAGGCTCCCTTCGCGTATAAGCCGATCCGCTACATCATCCAGGGACAAATAATCGAACCACGACGCGTGCGTGCCGCCGTACCCATATAGCGCGTACAGCACCGGATAGCGTACGTCCGGGTCGTATCCCGGCGGTAAATAGACGGATACCGTCATGTCCTGGTCGAGCGCCCGGCTCGGAATGCGTACCTGCTCGATTCTCGAGCTGGGCGATTCGGCCGGAGACGCCGAGGCCGGAACCCGCGTGACGGGAACGGAAGCGCCCGGCGCAGTCGGCGAAGACCCGGCACATCCTGCAGCGGCACTTAAGGCAAGCAGACCGAGCAGCGTCGAAATATACAGCGCTTTCATATTGCAGCCCTCCATTGAACGCGGATAGGTGCTCAAGCGATGGCGTTACACGCTTGGATATATCGTACCATAATTGGTAAAGGCAGTAACTGTGAAAATGATCCTAACCGCACAACTCTCCTCCGCAATCTAAAGAAGAAAAAACGGCATTCTTCGCAGAATGCCGTTTCGTTAGGCTTGCGCCTAGTACCCCACTTCAACCGAAGCGACGACGACGTAAATGAGGTCGTTCTTATCGTCCTTGTCGGGCAGCACGACGCCGCTCGTCGTCAACATGCCGCCGTCCATGACCTCGATCGTCACCGTGCCGTACGGAAGAACGGCCTTCACCGCTTCATGATCCAGCAGCTCGCGGTCGCACGGCACGGCCAGCTTCACGTTCACCCTCATATTATCCAGACTGCCGCCCGGCAGCACCGCTCGGAGCCCCGGCATCGAATTGTGATGAATGGCATTCTGAACGGCCCGTACCGCCGCCTTCGTGATGTTCTGTCCGTGCAAATCCGTACCCATCCCAAGCTCGATAAACATGACTTTGTCCATGTTTCGTTCGCCTCCAGCCATCATAATTAGCCGTTCGTTCGCAGAAAATAGTGGCAGTAGAGCTCGTCCCGCTCGTAACCGTTCCGCTCGTACAGACGCTGCGCCGCCGCGTTGTCCACGGCCGTCGACAGCTGCAGCCCCTTTGCTTTCACGGATACCGCGTACGACTTGGCCGCATCCAGCAGCCGCTGCCCCACGCCGAGCTTGCGATGCGCTTCCGTGACGAACAGATCGTTCAGCACGAGCACCCGCTCCATCGAGACGGAGGAGAAGATCGGATACAGCTGCGTGAACCCCGCCGCTTCCCCGCTTGCTTCGTCCCTTGCGATCCATACAACGGATTGGCGGTAGACCAACCGATCGAACAGAAAACCTCGCGCCCCTTCCAGGTCCGGCTGTTGTCCATAGAAAACACGGTACGCGTTGAATAGCGCTGCAACCTCGTCCAAGTCCGCCAACTCCGCCTGTTTTACAGTAATCCCCATCTCGCATCCCCTTGCCTTCCATCATCATCTGACCCGTAGCCTTTTAAACCCAAACAACCTTGCGTCGCCTCTGCGGACCTACGCACCCAAGCCATAAGCATAGCATAATCTTCCATGTCGGGACACGGTGAAATCCAATGACCATTTGGCGTATGCCGGCAATCTGACGGAAGCTCGGGCGTCTTGCCACTAAGCCCGCTAAACGCAGAACAAGCTCCCGAATCCGAAAATGCCGGACGGGAGCTTGCCGTTATTCGCGTGCCCCGGAGCCGTCAGGCTACGGTTTCAGCACGACTTTGATGCAGTCGTCTTCATGGTCGTTGAAAATCTGGTACATCGTGCTCGCATGGTCGATCGGCGCGATATGCGTCACGATCTCGCGTGGATCGAACTCGCCGTTCACAATCTTGTCGAACAGGAGCGGCATGTAGTGGATCACCGGCGCTTGTCCCATTTTCAGCGAGATGTTGCGCTCGAACAGCTGCCCCAGCGGGAACATGTTGTAGTTCGAACCGTACACGCCCGTCAGCTGGATCGTGCCGAACTTGCGCACCGCCTCGATGGCGATATGCACCGCGCTGAGCGTGCCGCCCTGCAGCTTCAGCTTCTGGCCAAGCTTCTCGAGCGCGGATTTCTTGCCGTCCATGCCGACCGCGTCGATCACGATGTCAGCCCCGCCCTTCGTCTGCTCCCGCAGGAAGCCGCCGATATCGTCGATATCCTCGAAGTTGAACGTCTCGACCTGATTCATCTGCTTCGCTTTGTTCAGGCGATACGGCAGGCTGTCGACCGCGATGACCCGTCCGGCTCCTTTCATCCACGCGAACTTCTGCGCCATCAAGCCGACCGGCCCGCAGCCGAGTACGACGACGGTATCGCCCTTCTTGACACCGGCATTCTCGACCGTCCAATAAGCGGTCGGCAGCACGTCGGACATGAAGAGCAGCGACTCGTCCGGCAGCTCGCACGATTCCGGAATGACGAACGGCATGAAGTTGCCGTACGGGACGTGCAAATACTGGGCTTGTCCGCCCGGATAATCGCCATATCGCTCCGTAAAGCCGAAATAGCCGCCGGTATCGAGCTCCGGATTCCGGTTCGAGTTATCGCACTGGCTCTCCATGTCGTGACGGCAGTAATGACAGGTCCCGCAGGCGACATTGAACGGAATGACGACGCGGTCGCCTTTCTTCACCCGCGTGACGTCCGGTCCGACCTCCTCGACGATGCCCATCGGCTCGTGGCCGATGACGTAGTCTTTCCGCGCCGGTACAGCGCCCTGGTAGATATGAAGATCCGATCCGCATATCGCGGTCGACGTAATGCGAACGATGATGTCATCCCGTTTGTGAATGGACGGCGCTTCAACCTCTTTGACTTGAATATCCTTCGCTCCCTGGAACGTGACGGCTTTCATTCGATCATCTCCTTCAAATCGGCGTTATGTTGTTAGTAACCAGATTCGGAGAAGATGAAAGCGCGGGCGCGCTGGAATTGCGTCTCCTGCGGCGGAGCATCACCGCGTTAGCAGAGCAGGGGCATATGCTTACGATGTCGGCCCATACCCGGAGTCCTGCGCTTCGGCAGTCCGCTCTTCGGATAGCAGCCGGGGGCTGGCAGACAGCAGCGGCCTAGCGGCTTCAAGCGCCGAGACCGGGAGCTTACCGGCGTTCACCGCGGCTAGGATCGGAGCCATGCGTTCATAATCGGACTTGCTCATCTTAGGCCGAGACTCAAGCGCTGCGCCGGTTTCCGCATCGGTCTCGGCTTGCGCGCAGATCACCGCCGCCGCGATCAGCACGGCTGCCGCCGACGCGACGAGCATCGTTTTGTTCACGATTTCGCCTCCTTGGACGTTTTTCCAATAATTAGACGAGACGGGTTCGAAGAAGGTTTGAAAAATAACGGGCTTCCCCCGCCTCTCCAAGTATTTCCTCTTCCAGATGGGTAAAGACTGAAAGCTATAGGACGGGTTGCCTGTAAGGGGATGCCCGCAAGACGAGTAACGCACATGGAGGAGGAACTTACGCATGTCCGATATTCCCAAAAAGGTCGTCGTCATCGGCGGCGGCATCGGCGGGTTGGCCGCGGCCATCCGGCTGCGGGCGGACGGCCGCGAGGTTGTCGTGTTGGAGAAAAACGAGCGGGCCGGCGGCAAGCTGAACATCCGCTCCGGCCAAGGCTTTACGTTCGATACCGGGCCTTCCTCGCTGACGATGCCCTGGGTGCTGGAGCGGCTGTTCGCTTCGGCCGGGCGCCAATTGACCGACTACGTCACGCTCACGCGAGTGGAACCGCAGCGGCGCGCCCTTTTCGAGGATGGCACGGAGCTGGATCTGAGCGGCGACCTGGCCCGGCTGCTGGATGCGATCGGCGCCGTCTCGCCGCAAGACCGGAAGCGGCTGCTGCCTTATTTGGAGCATGCGCGAAGGCTGTACGATCTGAGCCTGAAGAGCTTCTATAAGCACAGCTTGAGCGGACCGCCCGATCTGCGGCAGCTTCACTCGCTGAAGGAGCGCCTGGCCATGGAAGCGCGGAAGACGGTTGCCCGGACGACGGCGCACTATTTTCAAGATTCCCGCATTCGCCAGCTGTTCCATACGTTCACGGCGCAGAGCGGCTCTTCGCCGCTGGCCGCGCCCGCCATGCTCTCGCAGCTCGCGTTCATGCAGCTCGGCCTTGGGCTTTACTACGTCGAAGGCGGCATGTACAACATTGCCCGCGCCATGCTGACGCTGCTGGACGAGCTGGGCGTCGAGGTGCGGACGAACGCCGAGGTCGAATCGATCGTCGTCGATCGCGGCGCCGCGGTCGGTGTCCGGGTTCGCGGAGGCGAGTTCATGCTGGCCGACGCCGTTGTATGCAACCGGGAAGCGATTCCGGCGCATTCCACGCTGCTGTCGGAGCACCCGAGACGGGAGCAGGCCGTGCGCAAGCTGGCCCGGTTCGAGCCGTCGGCATCCGCGCATATTTTGCTGCTGGGCGTCGGCCGTCCCTACCCGAATTTGCGCCATCACAACTACTTCATGTCCGAAGATCCGGAACGCGAATACCGCCGCGTTTTCCACGAAAAGCTGCCCGCGGAGGATCCAACGGTATATGTCGGCATCTCCAGCAAGACCGACAAGACCCAAGCGCCGGAGGGCAAAGAAAATTGGGTCGTCATCACGCATGTCCCGCCGATCGGCGAAGGGGAAAGCTGGTCGTACCGGCGGGACTACTACCGCGATCTGGTGCTGGACAAGCTCGAACGCATGGGCGCATCGGGACTGCGGGCCGCGATCGAATTCGAGTACGATTTCATACCGGATGATCTGCAGGCGCTCTACGGGGCGACCGGCGGCTCGCTCTACGGGGTCGCAGCCGACAAGAAGAAGAACGGCGGCTTCAAAATACCGACCCGAAGCGCCATCGTCGACAAGCTCTACTTCGTCGGCGGCTCGACCCATCCCGGCGGCGGCATCCCGATGACCGCGCTCGGCGGTCAGCTGGCGGCGGACTTGATCCGCAACGATTTTGCAGCGCAGACGGTGATCTCCATGTAAGCCAAGAACCCCGGGCGTCTTCCACCGACGCCCGAGGTTCTTTGTTCTTCCATCCGCGCATCGCGCACACGCTCAGCCAAGCTGATCCAGCCGCTCCATCACTCTACGCTTGCGGTACAGCATCGTGGCCGCCTCGGCTACGTCCTGCAGCGTCCCGCGGTTGATGAACGCGCCGAAAATCATGCCCGCTACCGGGATCAGCTGAAACAGCTTCTTCCAGCCGTAATTATCCCGGTACACCATGATCACCTCGCGCCACCCCTGCAGCTGCGACGCCATCTGGTCATGCGATTTCTTCCGTCCGTAGACCGACAGTTCGTCCAGGATGGCCTTCTTGCCGACGATGTCGGAGGAAGCGAACTGCAGGCATTTGACGGCGAAGATCCGCTCCTCCTTCAGCTTCGGATCGTATCCGTAGCAGATCGCGATCTCCTGTATGATCTTCAGCGAGAGGCCGAGCAGTGCCGGGACGTCGACCGCCAGCGTGAATACGCCGCCGAAGCCGGTCGTCGCGCCCTGCATCGTGGCCAGCGTCTTGCGGCTGCTGGCGAGACTTGCCGCGACGGCATCCATGCCCTGCAGCGGCATCGCGGACGCGTCGGCGATGGATGCGGCTTGCATTTTGCGCAAAATCTCACGCTCGGAGATGAGGTAGCGTCCGCCCGTCTGCACGTAACTGCCCACCTCGTCCAGCGCTTGGCCGATCTTCTGCTGCAGAATCTTCGGCGTCAGCTTGTCGAGGATCATGAACGGAATCCGGCCCAGCTTCTCGAAGAACCAGATGTCCTTCTGCTCTTTCTCCCACTTCTCGATGCCCAGCAGCGCTGCCCGAAGCTGCTCCTTCGTCTCCGGCGGAGACGGGGCCGGCACCGTTCGGGCCGGGGCTTGCTCCGGCTGCTCAGCCGATGGAATCGGCATGCCGGACGTCGGTACTTGCGCAGGCGGCGCGCCGGTTAGCCGGTCTGCTTCATTCCACCCCTTGTCGCTCGCCGCTTCGGTAACGAAGCGCTCTTCGTCCTGCGTATTTGCAGGATGCGGCGTTGCATGCGGATCGCCTTCCGGTGCCGCATCTCTGCCTCCGCTCTCGTTTGATGGCCCTTCTAGTATGGGTATCGACGCCTCGTTAGCCGTCTGCGGGACTGCGTTTGTTCGAAGTTCTTCCTTGTTCGCGGATCCGGCGACCGCTTCTTGGTTCATTTCTCGCTCCGACATATCGGCACGCTCCTTTTCGCTTTCCTAAATCGTTAGTACACTCGTACGCGCCGGATGAATAATAGGATGCACGCCGACGCCTCTTCGCCCCCAAAACCCGACTTCCGACGGGGAAGGAGCTTCAGTCGAATCCGTCAGATAGCTGCCGCGATGCCTTGCGGATGATGTAAGGGCGCGTGGTTCGCTTTTCCATAGCGTGGACATGATCCCGTTCGGCTATCCGACCACAAAAAAGCCGGAGATCCAATGGACCTCCGGCGTGTACCTTCATCGGCTTACGGGGCAATCAGGCCCGTCGCCGGACCGCTGTGGAACAGCGTCAGCTTATGCAGCGCGCGGGTACAGCCGACGTAGAGCAGCTTCGCGTCGTCCGGGCCGTAGCTGGCCGCGTCGGCGTCGGCGATAATGACCGCGTCGAACTCGAGCCCTTTGGCCAAATAAACCGGCACGACGGTCAGCCCGCCCAAGTACGCCTCCTGCTTGCTGCGTACGACGGAGGCCGTAAGGCCTGCCTGCGTCAAGCGCTCGCCGATCGCTTCGCATGCGGCAGCCGTGCGACCGAGCACGGCGATTGTTTTGTACGCGCCGTCGCCCTGCCATTGCTGCACCGTATCCGCCAGCTTCGCGAGCCGTTCCTCTTCGCGGACCTCGATCAGATCGACGGGCTCGCCGCTGCGGAACACCGGCACGGCCGGCTTCACTTCGTCGCCCATGCCGCGCAGGACGTGGTTGGCGAACTCGATGATCTCCATCGTCGAGCGGTAGCTGCGATCCAGCTCGAAGTAGCCGCGTTCGTCCGCCTCGAACAGGTCGGACAGCTCCCGCCAGCTGTGAATGCCGGCATACCCGTGAATGCCCTGCTGCAGATCGCCCAGCACGGTCATCGACGGCTGACGCTGGCACAGACGCAGCGATTCCAGCTGGAACGGCGAGTAGTCCTGCGCTTCGTCGATGACGATGTGGTCGTAACTCGAACGTTCCGTGCCGAACAGACGCAAGTGAATGTAGACGAGCGGAGCTAGATCCTCGGCGGCGGCCAGCCCCTTCTTCACCCGCTTCTTCGTCTCCGCCCGCACGGACGCCGGCAGCAGGCCGCCCACCGTCTCGTCGTCCATCAGCGAAGCGTAGAAGGATTCCGCCGAATACGACGGAATTTTCTTGGCGTACGCGTTCAGCTTGGACTGCGCTTTCGCCTTGACCTTCTTATCGGTGAACCGGCGCGCCTTCCACTCGGACTCGAACCACCGCTTGAGCCGGCTGACGAGCCGCTCGCGGCGGCGCATGAGCGGTTCGCCGGACTCGTCGGTCGCAAGCCATTCGCGCATTTTGGCCGCGCTTAGCACGAGCCGGTCGATCGGCTCGAACGGCTCTTCCGGCAGCAGCCGCGCTTCGATGTCCGCCAGCCTGGCGTCGATCGCTTCCTTGAAGCGGATGCTGCCCTTCAGCCGGCCCGACGAACGCTCCATTTGCTTGCGGGTGCGGGGATGCTCGAACCAATAGGCGAGCGCGTCGGCGCTATCGTCCATCCGCACCGCGTTTTGCAGCGTTTCCAACGCCCATTCGGTATAGGTTGTCTGCAAAATATCGCCCACGCCGAGCTCTGGCAGCACGCCGGAAATATAGTCGAGGAACATCCGGTTCGGCGCGAAAATGACCATCCGCTCGGCACGGATACGGCCGGCATATTGATACAGCAGGAAGGCGAGCCGATGCAGCGCGACGGTCGTTTTCCCTGACCCGGCCACCCCTTGAATGAAGACGGCCTTGTTCTTCTCGGTCCGGATGATGCGGTCCTGCTCGTGCTGAATCGTCGAGACGATGTCGCGCAGCTTGTTGTCCTTGCTCTCGCCGAGCCGATAGAGCAGGAATTCGTCGGTCACCGCCTCGTCCTCCTGGCCGCGCACGTAGCTGTCGACCAGCCGCTCCAGCGCGCTCTCGCGCACCATCAGGTTGCGCTTCAGATGAACGACGCCTTCAATCGTGCCGTCCGGCGACTCGTACGCCACCGGCGCTTCGCCGCCGCTGAAGGCATAGAACAAGCTGGCCACCGGGGCGCGCCAATCGACGACGAGCAGCTCGTTCGTCTTCTCGTGCGCGACGCCCGCCTTGCCGATATAAAGCGGCTTCGCAGCTCCTTGTACGCCTTCCTGAAAATCCAGCCGGCCGAAGTACGGCTCCCGCTTGGACACCTCCAGCCGCTCTCTGCGCTGCTCGTTCTGCAGGTCGATCATCTGCTCGGTGAAATCGCTACCCGTGTACCGCGGACCGATGGCGCCCAGCTGATGGCCGATATGCCCGAGCACATCCTCCAGCCGCTTCGATTCATGTTGAAAGGCACTTTGAGCATTCATGTCAGTTACCCCCCATAATCAGTCTTCTGCCTCCAGAAACTGATGGTTTATTGAAACCAGAAGCCGCATGGAGTTCATGCGGCCTGTGATTTGTCGTATGCATGCAAGCGCGTGGCGCGCCTGGCGAAAGGTAAATATAGCATAATGGCGAATCGGGAGTCAATTGGGGCCAAAAATGGAATTTTACGAACTTCCGTCAACCAAAAAGCAACCACCGGAACAGCGCCACCAGCACCACGACATGCGCGATCACCAGCACCGGCAACCCGATATAAAACTTCGCGTGCTTTGTCTTGTGGCGGTACGCCCGCATGCCGAGGTACGCCCCGACCGAGCCGCCGACCGCGGCGTACGTCATCAGCCGACGTTCGGATACCCGGCGTTTCCCCTGCCGAGCCAGCGCTTTGTCGTTGCCCATCAGCATAAAGGCGGCGATGTTAATCAACACCAAATAAATTACGATCGCGATCATCGAACGCGGTCTCTCCTCTCCATGGCCGGTCTCTGCCGCGCCTGCCTTACGTCCGCGGCTTGGTTCGGTTCGTCGGCATCGCTTCCAGCGGATTATCCGGCCAGTAATGCTTCGGATAGCGGCCCTTCAGATCCTTCTTCACCTCGAAATACGCGTCCCGCCAAAAGCTCGCCAAATCGCGCGTGACTTGCACCGGCCGCTGCGCCGGGGACAGCAAGTGCAGCGTAATCGGCAGCTTGCCGCCCGCGATGCGCGGCGTCTCGGCCAAGCCGAACAGCTCCTGCAGCCGGACGGGGAGCGACGGCGCCTCCGGGTCGCTGTAGTCGACCGGAATACGCGAGCCGCTCGGCACGGTCAGATGCGTCGGCACCTCGCGGTCGAGCTGCTGCCGCTCGGACCAGCTTAGCAACCCTTCGACGATCGACGTCATGTTGAGCCGTCCGAGATCGTTCTTGCCGCGCATGCCGGCCGCATAAGGAGCAAGCCATTCCGCAAGCGTGGCGGTCAAGCCTTCATCCGATACATCCGGCCACTCCGGATTGTGCCGGCGCATCAGTTCGACGCGCGCCTGCAGCTGGCGCGCCGGCTTCGTCCATGGCAGCAGATCGAGTCCCTGCTGGCGCAAGCCTTCGAACAGCTCCTGCATTACAAGCGCAGAATCCGGGTTCTGCGCCGGGCCTTCCTGCAGCGTGAGCGCGCCCAGCCGTACGCGGCGTCTCGCCCGAACCGCCTGTGCCGACTTGTCCCACGCCACTTCCGTCTCTTCCCGGATGAGGGGCGCGCAATATTCGTCCAGCTGCTCGGTCGTAATCGGCGCGGCGAGCCGGATTTCGCCGTCCGTCCCCGCATCCGTCATCTCCGCCGCCACCAAATAGGGCGCGGCCGACAGCGGCTGCAGCTCCGAGATGGCGCCGCCGCGGCCGCCGCTCAGCAGGAACCGGCCGTCGCCGCGCCGCTTGCCGATCCGATCCGGATACGCGAGCGCGAGCAGCACGCCGCACAGGTCGATGTCCCGGTCCGATCCGGCGTCGCGGATGCCGAGCTCTCGCCGCCAGACGGCCGCCTCTGCCTGCAGCCGCCGGAGCGCCGCCTCGTCCGCTTCCGCGGCAACGCGCTTGCCTCGCATCGCCTCAAGCCGCAGCCGAACGTCGATGTTCCGGCTTCGCAGCGGGTCTCGGTCGCTTAGCAGTGCGGCCAGCTCGCACGCGGCCGCGCCCAGCCCGAGCGGCTCGGCTCTCAAGATCATATGGGCGAGGCGCGGATGCATGCCGAGCTCCGCCATGGCCCGGCCGTGAGCCGTCGGCTTGTCCGGCTGCGCAGGATGAAGCGCGCCAAGCTCGACAAGCAGCGTCACCGCTTGTCCGTAGGCTGCGGCAGGCGGTGCGTCAAGCCAATGCAGCTCGGCTGGATCGGCTACGCCCCAGGCGGCCAGCTCTAGCGCAAGCGGCGCCATGTCGGCCTCCCGAATCTCGGGCGTGCTCTGCGGCTTTAGTATGCGGTGCTGCTCCTCCGTCCACAGCCGATAGCAGACGCCATTGCCCTCCCGGCCGGCGCGGCCGCGGCGCTGGTCCGCCGAGGCGACGGAGACCGGGACGGTCGTAAGCCGGCTCATGCCCGTGCGCGCGGAGAAACGCGGCACTCGGCTCAATCCGCAGTCGACGACGATTCGCACGCCCTTCACCGTGACGCTCGATTCGGCGATCGACGTGGAGAGCACGATTTTGCGCTCGCCGGGCTCGGCCGCGGCGACCGCGCGGTCCTGCGCTTCGGCCGGCAAACTGCCATACAGCGGCATAATCCGCACATGTGGGGGGAGACCGGCTGCCGACAGCAGCGTATGCACCCGGCGGATTTCCCCCGCGCCGGGGAGGAAGACGAGCACGTCGCCTTCGTCAAGCCGGATTGCTTCCGCGACCGTTCGCGCGCACGCTTCTTCAATCCGCTCCAACGCACGGATGCCGACATACCGGGTGTCTACCGGATAGGCCCGGCCTTCGCTGACGATCACCGGCGCTCCGCCGAGCAGCGCCGCCACCGGCTCCGCTTCGATCGTCGCCGACATGACGAGCAGCCGCAGGTCGTCTCGCAGCAGTCCTTGCGATTGCAAGCTAAGCGCCAGACCGAGATCTCCTTGAAGATGCCGTTCGTGGAACTCGTCGAAAATAACGGCGCCAACGCCTTCCAGCGCCTGATCCTCCTGCAGCATCCGGGTCAGCACGCCTTCGGTGACGACCTCGATCCGCGTCTTCGGACCGACCTTCGTGTCCATTCGAACCCGGTAGCCGACCGTCTCGCCCGGCTTCTCGCCGAGCGAAGCGGCCATGAATCGGGCAGCCGATCGCGCAGCGATCCGGCGCGGTTCGAGCATCAAGATGCGCTGGCCGCCCAGCCAAGGCGCATCCAGCAGCGCGAGCGGCACGCGGGTCGTCTTGCCCGCGCCCGGCGCGGCGACCAGCACCGCGTTACGGCCTTTATGTAGAACGTCCGCCAATTCGGGCAGGACGCTATCGATCGGTAATTCTTTCATCGCGTACGGCTCCTTGCAACGATAAATTCAAGCACGCCTCACCGGTTCAAGGCGGCACTATCTATTATAGGTGCCCGCTCGCCCAAAAGATAGAGAAGCGGTCGTCGCCCCCAGGCGCCGTTCGTTGCGGCCCCAAGGCCCTCATGCTATCATAAGGCTTGATCAAATAGACGCGTTAGGCGCAGCGTGCGCCTCGCCGCTCGTTAGAATCGGACAGCGCTTGGATCGTGAGCGCCGAACATGGAGCGGCTGGATCGGAGGAATGATCATGACTCTTATGCGAGGTAGATTCGCCCCCACGCCTTCGGGCCTGATGCATATCGGCAACGCGCGTACGGCGCTTCTCGCCTGGCTGCACGTCCGCCAAGCAGGCGGCCAATTCGTGCTGCGGATGGAGGATATCGACACGCCGCGCTGCAAGCCCGAGCTGGCCGAGCAGGCGCTGGCCGATCTGCGCTGGATCGGATTGGACTGGGACGAGGGGCCGGATGTAGGCGGACCATACGCCCCCTATGTTCAGAGCGAGCGGCTCCGCGATTATGAGGAAGCCCTGCGGCGGTTGGAACGGGACGGACGTCTCTATGAGTGCTACTGCAGCCGAGCAGAGCTGCTGGCCATCGCCAGCGCCCCGCACGGTCTCGGCAGCGAAGGTCCCGCTTATCCCGGCACGTGCCGGAACCTGACCGCCGAAGAACGGGCAAGGCGAGCCGAGACGAAGACGCCTTCGCGGCGGTTTCTCGTGCCGGACGAGCCCTTCCGCTTCGAGGATTTGGCCGCGGGCGAGCAGCGTTTCCCGGCTGGCTGCGGCGGCGACTTCGTCGTGAAACGGGCCGACGGCATCATTAGCTATCAGCTGGCCGTCGTCGCGGACGATGCGGCCATGGGCATCACCGACGTGCTGCGCGGCTACGACTTGCTGGACTCGACGCCCCGCCAGCTGATGCTGTACGAAGCATTGGGTTGGCCCGCTCCCCGCTTCGCCCACGTGCCGCTCTTGAACGGCACCGACGGCAAGCGGCTCGCCAAGCGGCACGGCGCGATCTCGCTGGCCAGCCTGCGTCAGGCCGGCGTAGCTCCCGAACGGATCGTCGGCTGGCTCGCGGCCATGAGCGGCCTGCTCGACCGGCCGGAACCCGTAAGCGCGAAGGAGCTCGTTCCAACGTTCAGCCTAAGCCGAATCCCGAAGGAGCCGGTCGTCGTGACGGACGAACAACTGTCGGCTTTAACGCAAATTTAGACAAATAAGGAGATCCCTCATGACCATATCCCCCTACTCCTTAATCGAACGCCTCCCCACGCCGAGCGAACACCTCTTCTTATGGGAAGCGGTTGGCTGGGGCAGCGTAGATCCGGAGACGGCGGCAAGCTCGATCGCCCGCTCCCTCTACGGCGTCGTCGTTCTCCATGAAGACCAGGTTGTCGGCATGGGACGCATCGTCGGCGACGGCGTCATGTATTTCTATATTCAGGACGTCGCGGTGCTGCCGGACCATCAGAAGCACGGATTGGGCAAAATGATCGTCGAACGGCTGATGGTGCACATCCGGCAATGCCGCCTCAAGAACGGCGCGCCATTCGTCGGGCTGTTCGCCTCCCAGGGGAAAGAGCCGTTCTACGAGCAGTTCGGGTTCAAGAACCATGCCCCCGGCATGACTGGCATGTTCACCGTCATCGATGCTTGATCTAGTTTTTGAAGCCTGACGAAAAACCTCCGGTATCCGCACGAACGGATCTCCCGGAGGTTTTTTGGTCATTGTTCGATCGAGTTGGCCGATCTACTTCTCGCCGCTCGTACGTACGGCCTCATGCACCGTGTCGTACACCATGCGGCCGAGCAGGTTGCCGATCGAGGTCGCTGCCCCGCAATAGGCATGGCTGGCCTTGAACCGTCCGGACTGACTGACGGCGATGACGACCGAATCCGTCGTCGTCCCGGTCGCCTGACGGCCGTCCAGCGGATCGAGCACGTCCAAATCCTGCAAAGCGGCGGCTTTCGCCTCCGTGGCCGTTATGAGCGCGCCGATCATAGCCGCCTCGCTCATATGTCCGTCGACGAAAATGAACGTATTGATCGTACCGGCGGCATACGCCGGGAATACCGGCCGCTCCACCCCAGCCCGCGCCGCGTTGCCGATCCCGGCCGTGCTGATGCACAGCGCATTGAAGCGGTCGCCCGCAGCCTCGACGACGGACGCATGCGTCAGCTTGGCCGCCGTCAGCAGCCCGACCGTGGAATCCGCCTTGTAGTCGCGGCCGCGAATCATCGCCCCCAAGTCCAAGACCGGATCGCGTTCGTTGTAGCTAAGCGGCACTTTGCGGTTCACGAAATGATCCGCCCGCCCGCGCCCGCCGCCATAGACCGCGCTGCTCACCGTTTCCAACAGGCGATCCGATCGGACGAGGATATGGTCGCCGTCGACGAAACGAATGTCGAGCTCCGGCCATAGCGCCGCGCGATGATGCACGCCTTCCCCGCGAAACGGCTGACTCATCGGGAATCTTCTCCCAAGCCCATGATCTGCTTGAGCAAATCCATCCTGACATGTGCGCGAACATGCGCGGCGAGACGATGGAACGCTTCCTCGCGGCGCTGGCGCGTAGGCACGATCTCGGCGACCGGCATCATTCCTCGCGATGTCCGCACTCGATTCAACCACGCCCGGCGGAACGCGTCGTTATGGAGCACGCCGTGCAGGAAGGTGCCCCACACCCGGCCATCTGCCGACGAGCAGCCTTCTGCGAAGGGCGCCGAATCCGCGGCTTCCTTCAGCCGGAACGGACGAACCGACTGGCCATTCTCCATCACACCTTCGCATGGAACGCCTATCGTGCGTTTTTCGTCAATCGTGTCGGCTTTCGGCAGCTCCAGCCGTGTATGCGAGAGCGCAGTTGAGACGTCGGTCGCCATGCTGTCCAGCCAGTTCACGGAGCCCATATGAATCTCGTAGCCTTCTACGGGGAACGCTTCCGTAAGCCCTGGCAAGCTCGCTGTGCCTTCGACCCGCACGGTCCGCTTCTCCGCCGCGAACGTCACCTCGAACGGGAACCAGCCCAAGCCGTCCGTCTCGTCCCGGTCCGACTCCGCATGCAGCGGATCGAGCAAGCGAAGCCCGAGCATTTCGTAGCCGCCGCAAATGCCGACAACCTCCCCGCCTGCCGCGCGATGCCGTTCGAGGAGCGCCGCAAGTCCGCTCTCTCGCAAATACGCCAGGTCGTCGACCGCGTTCTTACTGCCGGGAATGACGACGACATGCGGCTCTCCCCATTCGCGGACATCGCGCACGAACCGGACGCGCACATCAGGCTCCTGCAGCAGCGGGTCGATATCGGTAAAATTCGAAATATGGGGAAGCCGGATAACGGCGATATCGAGCAGATCCCCATCCGCGCGCTCCCGCTTCTCGGATGCTTTGGCGGCTGCCAGTTTCCCGTCGAGCGACAACGAGTCCTCGTCTTCGATGCCGAGGTCCAGAAGGAACGGCACAACGCCGAGCACCGGTTTGCCCGTACGCGCCTCCAGCCAGTCCAGTCCCGGCTGAAGCAGCGAGACGTCGCCGCGGAACTTGTTCACGATGAACCCGCACACCCGCTCCCGCTCATGCGGCTCCAGCAGCTCCATCGTGCCGACGATCGCCGCGAACATGCCGCCGCGGTCGATATCCGCGACGAGCACGACGGGGGCATCCGCCCAGCCGGCAGCGCGCATATTGACGATATCCCGGTCCTTCAGGTTAATCTCGGCCGGACTGCCCGCGCCTTCCATCACGACCACGTCATATTCGCAGCGAAGCCGATCAAGGGCGCCGCGCACGATCGGTTCGGCTTCCCGCAGCACCTGCTCGCGATAGGTCCTTGCCGCATAATCGCCCATCGGCTTGCCGTGGACGACCACCTGAGACACCATGTCTTTCTTCGGCTTCAGCAAAATCGGGTTCATGTCCGTCGTCGCCAGGATACCGCACGCATCCGCCTGAACGCCCTGCGCGCGGCCGATCTCCTTGCCATCCCACGTCACGTAGGAATTCAGCGACATGTTCTGCGATTTGAACGGCGCCACCGTATACCCGTCCTCGGTCAAAATCCGGCAGATCGCCGCGTTAATGACGCTCTTGCCCGCGTCGGACGCGGTCCCTTGAATCATGACCGTACGCGCCAGCTTCTTCATCGGCTCTCGCCCTCCAGTCTGCTATTCCCGCCGTGCAGCGCTGCCTGCAATGCTTCAAGCAGCCGTATGTGCTCCTCCCGGAACCGAACCGCAATCCGGCAGTACGTCTCGTCCAAGCCTTCGAAATGCGACGCATCCCGGATCAGCACGCCGCGCTCCCCCAGCTTGCGCTGAAGCTCGCCGGCTGACAGACCGAAGCTCGGCGGAATGCGAAACAGCACGTAATTCACGTGTCCTTCCGCGACGACCAGTCCGAGCTCCTCCAATTGAGCCGACAGCCATGCGCGCTCCTCCCGCAGCCAATCAAGCGTCCGCCGTGCGTATTCCTCTTCGGCCAGCACCGCTTCGCCGATCAGCTGGGCCAGCGAATTGACGCTCCAGGGCACCTGCCGCTCCCGCAGCGAAGCGATCGTCGCTGCGCAAGCCACCATATACCCGAGCCGAATGCCGGGAATGGCATAGAACTTCGTCATCGAGCGGATGACGATCAGACGTCCGCCTTCCGTGCGCGCCGCCTCGCGAAGGAAGCTGTATCGCGACTCGCTGCCGACGAAATCCATGAATGCCTCGTCCAGCACGACGCGCTCGCCGCGATCGAGCAGCAGCCGAATCGTCTCCGGCTCGATCAGCTGACCCGTCGGATTGTTCGGGTGCCCGAGGAACCATAGCGCATCCCCGGCCGATCTGCCCGCCGCGCGAAGTTCGCGAACCGTCTGCTCGACATCCTCGCCGCCCAGCGCGAATTGTGAATCCGGGGTAAGCCGAATGGTCCGAATCGGCGTGCCGTTCTTGCGCGCGGCATCCCCGTATTCCGCGAAGCAGGGCTGGGCGAGCACGACCTCGGCCGGCTGCAGCACGCGTACGGCGAGATCGATCAGCTCGGCCGCCCCGTTGCCGACGAGCAGCTCGTCCTCGCTTATGCCATGATGGCCGGCCAATTTCCGACGCAGTCCGCGCACGGCGGGGTCTGGATAACGGCCGATCGCTTCCGCATAGGCGCGCAGCAGCTCGCCGACGACCGCGGGCGGTCCGAACGGATTCATGTTCGCGCTAAAGTCGGCGAATTGCTCCGCCGGTAGGCCGTACAGCTCCTGGGCCGTCAGCAGATCCCCGCCATGGCCGAATTTCTCCAACATGAGCCGTCAGCTCCTCTCTTGATTGTCTATACCAATATCGCGCATGCCGCCAACAACAGCGTGGTTTCCAGCAGCTCGTTCATCGCCCCGTATGTATCGCCGGTCAGCCCGCCGAGCTTCCGGCTTAGCCACCAGCCGCTCAGTCCCCCCGCGACAAGCGTCAAGCCCGCGCCAACGACGACATAACCGCCCGCTTCGGCCAGGCTGCACCCGAATGCCGTGTAGACGCCGAACAAGAGGATGACATGCGCGAGCCCTGCCGCCGCAATATGCCGGATCGCCACGCCTGCGAACATGCCGCCAAGCCCCTCTTTGCCGCGCGCGTTCGGCCATAACGTCATCGAGACGGCCATCCACAGCCGGCTCCACATGCATGCTGCTGCGAGATGCGGGGCAGCGGACGCCAACGCATCATCTTCTAGGAGCTCGGCCAGCAGGCTGAACTTGAGCAGCAGCACGATCACCGCCGCGATGACGCCCATCGCGCCAACGCGGCTGTCTTTCATAATCTCCAGCATGCGCTCCCGGCTTCGGTGGCTAAGCACGCCGTCGGCGGTATCCATCAGACCGTCGAGATGAAGCGCGCCGCTCAGCGCGATCCATGTGAGCAGCACGATCACCGCCGCAGGCATGGACGGCAGCCGGCCTTGCAGCAGCCAACCGGCGCCTGCCGTTAGCAGCCCGACCGCCAATCCTACGAGCGGATATGCGGCGACGCTCCGGGCAAGCACGCTCGGCGTGAACGGAATTTGCACCGGCACCGGAATTCGCGTAAGCAGCTGGAAGGCGGCGCCGATCGCCTGCAGCCCCTTTATGAACGAACGATCAGCCATGCGCCGATTACCCCCATGAAAATCAAAATACTCGTCACGTACAGCAGCCGTACCGCGCTAAGGATATCCTTCGCCGCCAGCGGCCGCAGCGGCCAGCCCATCCGCGCCCGCTCGCTCACGCGGCCGAAATAGACGTTGCGGCCACCCAGCTCGATGCCGATCGCCCCGGCCGCCGCCGATTCGGGAATCCCGCTGTTCGGACTCGGGTGAAGCTTCGCGAACGTAAGCACCGCGCCGAAGGCGCGCGCAGGCGACAGACCGGGCAGCAGCGCGGCCGCCAAGGTCATCGCCAGGGCGGAGAGGCGTGCCGGAATATAGTTCAGCGCGTCGTCCAGCCTGGCCGACGCCCAGCCGAAATGCACGTATTTGTCGTTCTTGTAGCCGACCATCGAATCCAGCGTGTTCGCCGCGCGGTACAACATGGCCAGCGGCGCGCCGCCGAGCAGCGCGAACGCGACCGGAGAGAGGAACGCGTCGACCGTGTTCTCCGCTACCGTCTCGATGGCCGACCTGGCCGTGTCGCGCTCGTCCATGGCGGATGTATCCCGGCTGACGATATAGCCCGCATAACAGCGCGCTTGCTCAAGGTCGCCCGCGGCAAGCGGCCTATAGACGAGCATCGCCGCATCCTTGAGCCCCTTGACCGCGATCGTCGTGGAGACGAACCATGCCGACACCGCATAGCCGACGAACGGATGCACCCAGTCCGCCGCCCAGACGAGCAGGACTATCGCGGCATATGCCGCCAGGACGGTAATAAGCGCCAGCGCGACGCCCCGAAGCTTAAGCTTTCGGGGCGTCAACGCGGCGCTCTCGCTCTCCGGACGCAGCCAGCTCTCCAGCTTGCCGATCCATCTGCCGATCAGGATGACCGGATGCGTCGGCCACCTTGGATCCCCGACCACCCAATCGATCGCGATCGCGGCAGCCGTTATTAACAGCGTTTCTTGCAGCGAATAGAACATCACGCATCCTCCAGCCGGAACGCCAGCTTCTTCAAGTCGAGCGGGAACCCGGCCACGACCAAGTACGCTTCGTCGCAGACGCCGGCCAGCTTGCGGTTCATTCTCCCCGCCGCGTCGCGGAAGCGCCTGCCGAGCGCATAAGCCGGCACGATGCCGCTGCCGACTTCGTTCGTCACGAGCAGCAGCGGCCCCTGGTATGCGGCAACCGCTGCCGCCAGTTCATCGACAAGCCTGTCCAACGGGTCCGCGGCCGGCTCTTGACACTTGCTGCAATCATTCGCGGTCACGGTAAGCTCGGTTCGTATCGCTGTGTGCTCCATTGTGCCCGCCGCTTCCTCCGTGCTGTCCGCCGGCTCCAGCCGCAGCAGCTGATTGCTGAGCCACAACGTCAGGCAATCGACGACGACAGCCGGCCGCCGCGCCGCGCGCAAGAATTGTTCCTCCAACGCAAGCAGCGTCTCCGCCAACCCGAACGGTTCTTCAATCGTCTGCCAAGGATATCCGGATGCCGCGCGGGTGCCCTGGTGCAAGCCGATCCGCTGCCGCATCTCCTCGTCCCAGATTTGGGAAGTGGCGACGTAGATCGCGTCCGCCGCAAGCCGCATCGCGTAACGTTCCGCGAAATCGCTCTTCCCGCTGCGCGCCCCGCCGGTTATGAAAATGGCCAATTCCGTCTCCCCCTCAGCTTCCGCTAGCCTTTCGACACGCCCGCGCTCTCGAAAGTCGCCATCTCCCGCACGAGCCGCTGCGCCGCATCGACAATGTGAAAGCCGAGCACCGCGCCGGTCCCCTCGCCAAGACGCATGTCCAAATGAATCATCGGCGAAAGCCCGATCGCCTTCAGCAATTGGCCGTGACCCTGCTCCTGCGACAGATGGGAGCCGATCATGTACGGCACGGACGCCGGCGCGATTCGCGAGGCGACAAGCGCAGCCGCCGAGGAGATGAACCCATCGACGACGACCGGCAGACGGTGAGCCGCGGCGCCGAGGATGACGCCGGTCAACGCGGCGATCTCCAGGCCGCCTACCTTCGCGAGCGCATCCAGCGGATCGTCCGCGTTCGGCGCGTTGACGGCCAGCGCGCGCTCGACGACGTCGACTTTGTGCCGGCGCCGGGTGGCGTCGATGCCGGTGCCCAGACCGACGGCTTGTTCGGCCGTCATCGCCGTCATCGCCGCGCATAACGCCGCGCTCGGCGTCGTGTTGCCGATGCCCATCTCGCCCGTGGCGAGCATCCCGTATCCTTGCGCCGCCAGCTCGACGGCCGTCTCGATGCCGACCGCGATCGCCTCGAGCGCCTCTTCGCGAGACATCGCCGGGCCTTGCGCGATATTATCCGTGCCCGGGCGTACCTTGCGCTGGACGAGCGACGGATGCTCGATGGCAGTTGCGACCCCGACATCGACGCAGACGACGTCTGCTCCGGCCTGCCTTGCAAGCACGTTGACCGCCGCGCCGCCCGCCAGAAAATTAAGCACCATCTGCGGCGTTACCTCGGAAGGAAACGCGCTAACCCCCTCCGCGCAAACGCCATGGTCGCCGGCCATGACCACGACGGCACGCTTCGAGAGATCCGCTCCGATCTCGCCCGTAATGCCGGCCGTTTGTTTGGCGATGTCCTCCAATTTGCCCAAGCTGCCCGGCGGCTTCGTCAGCGAATCCAGACGCGCCTGTGCCGCATCGACGGCTTCGGCGTCCAGCGGACGGATCGCCGCCACCGTTCTATCCAACAATTGTTTCGTTTCGCTCATCGTCTACCAACCTCTCCTCTTCCTGATTGAAACCTACTCCCTAGCCTTGGAATGCAGCAGCAGCTGCGGAACGCCGCTAACCGGGTGCCGCACGACGACCGAACGCGCGCCGTACACCCGCTCGACGAGCTCCGCGTTCACGACCGCTTCCGGTGGACCGGATGCTTCGATCCGTCCATTGCTGACCACGTACAGCTCATCGCAATATTGAGCGGCCAGATTCAAATCGTGCAGCACCGCCACGACGGTGATGCCCTGCTCGCGCTGCCACTGCTTGACCAGATCGAGCAGCTGCAGCTGATAGCCGATATCCAAGTAGGTCGTCGGCTCATCGAGCAGCAGCAGCCGCGGCTCCTGGACCATGACTTTGGCCAGCGCCACCCGCTGCCGTTCGCCGCCGCTCAACCGGTCGATCTGCCGATCCGCCAAGTCGCTTAGCCCGGTGAGCGCCAAGATGCGCGCAAGGAGAGGCGCCGGGTCGCTTCGCTCCTCGCCCATCCAGTTCTGATACGGGAAGCGCCCCATCGCGACCACTTCCCTAACCGTGAAGCCGACCGGCGCAAGTCCGCCCTGCTGCAGCACCGCCACGTGTCGAGCCAGCTCCTTGCGCGTCCATTCGCCGATAGGCTTGCCGTCCAACGCTAGCTCGCCCGCATCCGCCCGCGCCGTGCCCGCGATTAGGCTGAGCAGCGTCGACTTGCCGGCCCCGTTCGGCCCGATAATTCCGTACACGCCGCCCGCTTGGAAGCGAAAAGAAACGTCGTTAAGGACGCGCTTGCCGTCCATGCTCAAGCCTAAGCTTTTCCCTTCAATCATAGCGCGCCTCCTTGCTGCATTTTGCGGCGATAGAGCAAATACGCGAAGAAGGGCGCGCCGATGAACGCCGTCACGACGCCAAGCGGGATTTCCTTCGGACTCGCCACGGTGCGCGCGAGCGTGTCCGCCCACAGCAGATAGATCCCCCCGCCGAGCGCCGAGAGCGGCACGATCAGCCGGTAATCCGGGCCGACGATGAGCCGAATCAGATGCGGGATGACGAGTCCGACGAAGCCGACGACACCCGCCACGGAGACGGCAACCGCCGTCAGCAGCGTCGAGACGATCAGAATAGCCAGCTTCGTCCGTTCGACCTCGATGCCCAGATGCGAAGCATGCCGTTCGCCGAAGACAAACAAATTGAGCGCCATCGCGTAACGAATTAAAACGACCGCGCCCACGGCAAGGAACGGCAGCACGAGCTGCGCATGCTCCCAGCCGCGCGCGCTGATGCTGCCCATTAGCCAAGCGTTGATTTCGTTGACGACGCCTTGCGACAGCGACGACATCAAGGACACGACCGCGCCGAGGAACGCCTGTACGATGACGCCGGACAGAATGAGCGTTTGGATATTCATCGCCCCCCGCGCGCGGGCCAGCGCCACGACGACACCCAGCGTGGCGATACCCGTTACGAACGCGACGCCCGGTATCAGCCACATGCCGACCGTCGCATGATAACCGAATAAAAGAATGAATGCCGCGCCCACGGAACAGCCCGTCGCGACGCCCAAGGTGAACGGATCGGCGAGGGGGTTGCGCAGCACGCCTTGAAAGCCCGCGCCGGCCAGCGACAGACAAGCCCCGACGAGCATGGCCAGCACGATGCGCGGCAGGCGCACCTGGGTGACGATCGCGATCGCGCTAGGGTCCGCGCCGCCGTCCCCGGCAGCGCCCGTCACAAAACGCAGCAGGATTTGCCATACCTCGGATAGCGGCAGTCTCGCCGATCCGATCGACAAACTAACCACGATAGATGCGGCAAGGAGGAGCATCGCTGCTCCTCCATACACGTACAATTTGCGCCGCATTACTTCACGAGATCCGGATGCAGCTTCTTCGCGACTTCGAGCAGGCCTTCCGCCAAGCGAGGGCCTACGCGAACAAGCGGATCCTGTTCGACTTCATACAGCTTTTTATTTTGAATGGCCGCGATGGCCTCCCAACCCGGACGCTTCTCGATCGCGTCCAGAATCGGGTTTTTCTCGCCTTCCTTGACGCTCAAGGACGCGTAGACGATGACGTCCGGATTTTGCTCGATGACCTTCTCCGGATCGATCTCGTACCAGCTCGACTGATCCGCGATGTTCGCGCCGCCCGCGAGCGTGATGATCTCGTCCAGAAATTCGCCTTTGCCCACCGTCCAGCCCGGGGAGAACTCGAGGTATACCTTCGGCTTAGGCGCGTCCTGCACGGCATCGATCACCTGCTGGCGCACGTCTTTCATATGATTGACCACTTCCAGCGCTTTGTCGGTCTTATTCATGATCGCGCCGATCTGGCCGATCTTGTTCATGACCTCGTCGTACGTCTTCGGATCGGTCGCCAGCACCGTCAGATTCAGGCCCCGCAGCTTCTCGATTGCCGGCGCGTTCATCGACGAGGACGCCAGCACGAGATCCGGCTTGAGCGCGACGATCGCTTCGATATTCGCCTCCATGCCGCCGACTTTCGCTTTCGCCGCCGCTTCTTCCGGATAATTCGAATTGTCGTCCACGCCGACAACCGCATCGCCCGCACCGATCGCGAACATGATCTCGGTTTCGCTCGGCACGAGCGTCACGACTTTCTCCGGCGCCTTCTCGAACGTAATTTGCGTGCCCGTCGCGTCGGTCACCGTCAGCGGGTATATCGGCGCCGCGGCCGTCTCGCCCCCCGCGTTGCCCGCGCCCGATGCGGCGTTATTCTCCACGGCCGCGTTGTCGTTCGCCGCCGAGCCGTTATTCTCCGCCTTGCCTCCACATGCCGCCAGCACCGCCAGCAGCATGGCCGCCACCAGCAGCATCGTCAATCTGAAGCCGATCGTTCTTTTCATGCTGTCCCCACTCCTTGTTCTTGCCGATATTGCAATTGCAATAAAAAAAGCACTCCCGTGACCGTGCCGGAAGTGCTTGCTGCAGACATTCGCGCGTTCATGAGACGCCTTCCAGCCTTATCAGCCGGCGCGTGCCGTAATCGTTCGTCCATTCCAAGCTCCAACACTTCCCCAAGTCCACGTGGGCAGCGTGCTACGAACAGGCAGGTCTCCTGACTCGAAAGCTTGCGCGCTGCCGTCTTCCCGGACCGCATAATCGGCCAGTGACATCGAGGGGCATCGCGTTGTCCCGGGACCGGCATTCGCCGTCCGTCGGACGCTTTCTTACAGTGGCGGGTCCGTGCCGGCATTGCACCGGTCTTCCCTTTTAACCTCCACGCGGCGCGCAATTGCTTGCGTTCCTCGCTTCGGCACCTGTTCCAAGTCTATGCAATTGTTCGACTGTAACTATATCACTCCGGGAAAAGGCTTGTCTACCCTTTTCGCCGTGGGCAGACGAGCAGAAGCGCGGAATGCAAAGAACCCCGGGGCATGTTGTCCCCGGGGCACGCGCGTGGGCTATGCGTCAAGCTTGCGCCGACCCAGCCGTAACCTTCGCCTTCTCGGCGGCCCGGCTGCCCGCGAGCGGCAGCACGACGGTCACCGTCGTGCCGAGTCCGCTCTCGCTGGCAAACGACATTTCGCCGTGATGCGCTTGGACGATTCGGTTGCAAATCATGAGCCCGAGCCCGGTTCCGCTGCTTTTGGTCGTATAGAACGGGCCGCCGAGCTTGTCGATCAGCTCGATCGGAATGCCGATGCCCTGATCTTTGATCAAGACCGTCACCTCGCCCTCCCGCAGCGCGCGCAGCTCGATCTCGATGCATCCGCCTCCTGGCATGGCCTCGATCGCGTTCTTCAGCAGGTTGATAAACACTTGCTTGATCTGATTCTCGTCGCAGTAGATCGACGTGTCCGCCGTGTCGTTCAACTTGATGCACAGCTCGACGTTTTTCATGATCGCTTGCGTCTCGAGCAGCGTCATGACCGCTTGCAGAATTCGGATCAGGTCATAATGGCCGAATAATTGATTGGCTTGCGGTTTGGCGAGCGCCATGAATTCCTGCACGATCTCGTTGATCCGGTCCAGCTCGGCCAGCATGATATCGAAGTAATCGTGGTGCTTGTCGAACTTCTTCTTCAGCAGTTGGGAGAACCCTTTGAGCGACGCAAGGGGATTGCGGATTTCGTGCGCGATGCCGGCCGCCATCTGCCCGGCGACCGACAGCTTCTCGGAATTGACGAGCGCTTCTTCCGCCCGCTTGCGCTCCCGGATATCCCGGTACACCGTCTGGACGACGATCCTTCGCCCAAGGAAATTGTGGATGCGTGTACTGGATGCTTCGACGTCGATCGTCTCTCCGTCCAACCCGATCAGCTTGCTCTCGACGAACTCGAGCGGATCGTCGGACTGCATGACCTTGGAGACGCGCTCTGCGGCGGCTAGCCGCTCGTCGGGATGAATAAGCGAGCCGATGCATTGATAGAGCAGCTGCTCCTGCGTCTCCGCCCCCAGCAGCTTCATCGCCGCGTTGTTTATATAGATGATGGTATCGCCGTCCTGCACGATGATCGGCTCCGGCAAATATTTGATCAGCCGCTGATACCGCACGTCGTTCTCGGTCGACAAATCGTCCGCCTGTTTCATGCTTGTCGTGTCCATGAGCGTCCCCATCAACGTCGGCTTGCCGCGATAGGTGATCATGTCCGCCTGCGTTTCGAAGTAAAACACGCTTCCGTCCTTGCGTAGACCCCGGATCCAACGCATCGCATTCCGTTCGCCGCTGAGCCGTCTGCGGGTTTCCTCGCGGAAGATTTCCATATCCTCCGGGTGCACGAGCTCCGGGGCTGTCATGCGCAGCATTTCTTGCTGAGTATAGCCAAACATCTCCGCGAGCCGGCCGTTCACGTATAGCAGCCGATCTTCGCTCGCCAAGAATACGCCCGTCAAGTAGTTGTCAACCAATCCGTTAATATTGCTCGTCAACATCGCATGAGGATTGATTATCCCTCGTTTTTTTAATTGGGCGGCTTGCTGTCCGTTAAAAAAAGTGACACGACTTCTCATCGTCCATCCTCCGCTGTTTTGGGCAACCTTGTGTATTACCATTCGCTGCCCTTGCTCCGAAAACCTTCGGCCCTTTTGGCTTATTTTGCTTCCCTCGGCAATCGAAAGGCCCATTCGTTCATGTCGATATAGTGCGATTGAAGTCAAAAGCAGGCGTTCCTTGGCAGGAGCGGCACGCCAATCAATCCGCGATCTTCCGCAGCTGGCGATTCAGCCTGAGGGCGTTGCCGACGACGGAGACGGAGCTGAACGCCATCGCGGTGCCCGCCATCCACGGCTCGAGCCCGCCGAAAGCCGCGAACGGAATGACGCAGGCATTGTACACGAAGGCAAAGCCCAGGTTCTGCCGAATATTGCGCAGGGTCAGTCTGCTGATCAAGACCGCGTCGGCGATGCCGGTGAGCCTCGCGCGGATGAGCGCCATATGGCCGGCCGCCAGCGCCGCGTCCGTGCCGTTGCCCATGGCGATGCCCACGTCCGCCGCCGCGAGCGCCGGCGCATCGTTCCAGCCATCTCCCGCCATCGCAGCGCGACGGTTCTCCCGCCGCAGCCGTTCGATCAGCATTTGCTTGTCGGCCGGCATGAGCGACGCGTAGACCCGCTCGATACCCGCTTCGCGCGCAGCCGCCCAAGCGGGCGCAGGATGGTCGCCGGTCGCGAGAATCGTCTCGATGCCCGCTCTGCGCAGCCGATCCACCGCCTCCCGCGACGTGCGCTTGATCGGGTCCTCGAATGCCATGGCTCCGGCCGCTTTGCCGCCCACGTAAACATAAAGCACGCTGCGGCCCGCCTGCTCCGAGCGGCGGGCGAACGCTTCGATCGCGGAAGTCGACGCTAGCCCGCGCTCTTCGATGAATCGGGCGCTGCCCACCTCTACCAGCCGGCCATCCACCACGGCCTCTGCGCCCTTCCCGGCGATCTCGCGGAACTGGCCTTCTTCCGGGAGTTCGATGCCGGCGGCATGCGCTTGCTCCAGCAGCGCTTGAGCGAACGGATGCTTCGCGCGCTGCTCCGCCGCCGCGGCATCCCGCAGCAGCGCGCGCTTCGTTATGCCCGGGGCTAGCAGCATATCCACCAGCAGCGGCTTGCCTTCCGTCAGCGTGCCGGTCTTATCCAAGACGATCGTATCCAGCGTGGCCAACCGTTCCAGCACGCCCGCTTCTTTCATGACGATGCCTCTTCGGGCCAATCGCCCCGACGCGATGACCAGCGAGATCGGCGCGGCCAATCCGAGCGCGCACGGACAAGCCGCAAGCAGCACCGCAAGCGCGTGGAGCGAAGCGCGGCCAAGGTTGCCCGGTTCCAGGAAGAGGAGCCAGATCAGCAGCGTCGCGGCCGCAAGCAGCAGCATCGCGGGCACGAAGATGGCGGCGAGCGCATCGACCCGCCGGCCAATGGAGGATTTGGACGATTGCGCTTGTCTCGTCAGCGCGGCGATCCGGCTGAGCATCGTCCCGTCGCCGACCGCTTGCGTACGGACGACGATCTCGCCGCCGGCGAGGATCGTGCCGGCAAAAACGGCATCCCCTTCGCCTTTTGCCGCGGGCATGCTCTCTCCGGTCAGGAACGATTCGTCGACCGAGGCTTGACCGCGCACGACGATGCCGTCGGCCGCCAGCGGCTCTCCGGGCTCAGGCAGCAGCGTCTCGGAGACGCGCAGCTCGTGTACGGGGATCTTCACTTTGACGCCGCCGCGCAGCACCCACGTCTCGGTTAGCTGCAGCCGCCCCAGATGCGTCGCGGCCTGCAGCGCCCGATCGGAAATCGCCGCTTCCAGCCACTTGCCCAGCAGCACCGCGGTGATGACGACGGCCGACGTCTCGAAATAAAGCGGCAGCCCCGCGAGCATCGCATAATAGCTGTAGCCGAACGCAGCCGTCGTCCCGACCGCAACGAGCACGTCCATGTTGGCCGTCCGCTCTCGAAGCGCATAATAGGCGTTGAAAAAGAACGGCATGCCGATGCCGAACTGCACGATCGCGGCCAGGACGAACTGCAGCAGCGGCTCTTGCACGAAGGCGGGGATGGGCACGGCCGATAGCCATTCATAATGATGGAGCATGGCGATCAATAGCGGCAGCGAAAGGACGACGGAGAGCAAGAGCCGCAGCAGAAGCTTATCCCGCTCCGCCCCGTCGTCGTCCGTGCCGTAAGGCGCCGCCCGGAAACCAAGCTCGCTGACGCGCTCGATAATCCGCTGCGGTTCGATTACGCCGCTCGCGTAGCGAATGCTTCCGGATTTGCCCGCATAGTGAACAGACACGGCGTCCACGCCGACGAGCTTCCCGAGACCCTTCTCGATTCTGGCGGCGCAGGCCGTGCAGCTCATTCCGTGAATGGCAATGTCGAGCACAGCGTGCCGGTGTTGCTCCTTCATCTATCCTGCCTCCTTCCGGCCGGATCGCCTTGCGAAGGTGTCCCCTCGAAATACGGCGGCGCGAATTCCCGAATGTGAAACTCGTCCGAACGGCATCCTAGTTATTAACTATATGGCGATGCGCGTTCGGACATGACCGAATGCGAGAAGACAAGCGTTGCTGTTCGGGCGCGCATGACAAAAAGGACGCATGCACGGGAGACCCGTACTCGCGTCCTTCACTTTATAAGGATTCGCTTATTCGCCGGTTACGATATCGCCGCTCCAGGCGAGCATGCCGCCTTGAACGTTGACAACGTTATAGCCTTGCGGCGCCAAATAGCTGCATACCTTGCCGCTGCGTCCGCCGCTGCGGCAAATGATGTAGATCGGCTGATCGTTCTTCTCGATCTCGTCCAGCCGTTCCGTAAACTCGGAAAGCGGGATAAGCTTCGCTTCGGCGATATGGCCATCCTGCCACTCGTCCACCTCGCGCACGTCGATCAAATTCAGCTTCTCGCCCGCTTCCAGACGTTCGCGCAGCTCCGCCGTCGTAATTTCCTGATTCACTGCCGGTCATCTCCTTCTAATTTGCCCTTGATCAGATGCTCGTATTGCGCGAAAGCGGCATTGTCGTACAACCCTTTCGCTTCCGCCATCATGCGGTACCGCAGCCGTTTCTCGTTCAGCCGGCTTCGCAGCGGTTCGCGGTCTTCTTCGCTTTTGCACAGCGCAAGCAGCTCCTGAAGCGACACGATTTCCTTGGCGAGCTGCATCTCGGGCGGCAGGTAGCCGGAATTGCGCATAATTTTGTAGCTCATCCGCAAATCCTCAGGGACATGCGACAAATCCTCCATCATTAGCGGTTTGCCTTTGCCTTCGAAATGATCGAATTCCCCATTCTCCATGGCTTCCCTGATCCGCTCCTCCGCGATGAGCCGGAATATGTCCACTCGGAACGCCTCCTTCAATTCGCCTGTCTTTCGCGCGCCCGATTGCCGCTAACGTCTACTCTTCATAAGCATTGTAAACCCGGCCCTCTCGCGTGTCCAGTCGTAAAAGCAAAGGCAAAACGCCGCGGCACAAGGCATAACGACCAGCGCCGTCTGTAAGCGGCGATGCGCGTTGCGTTTTGGAGCATTCTAAGCTCATTTCTATACGCGAAGCTTATAAACGCTTTGAAGTAGAAAAAACACCCGCCTGAAAAGCGAGTGTTCGTTCGGGGCTTGTTTCGCCTATGTCACTACAACCGGACGGCCGTGCCGCTAACCGCGACCATCAGCATGCCGTCCCGGATGACTTCGTAATCGATGTCGATGCCGACGACCGCATTCGCGCCGAGCCGCGACGCATGGCTGCCCATTTCATTGAACGCAAGGTCTCTGGCTTCTTTCAGCTTCGTCTCGTACGCCCCGGAGCGTCCGCCTACGATATCGGTAATCGAAGCGAATAAGTCCCGCACGATATTCGCCCCCATGATCGCTTCCCCGGTGACGACGCCCAGGTAATCTTGCACCGGACGTCCTTCAATTGTTGCCGTTGTCGAAAATAACATATCCAAACCTCCCAACTGTGATAAATTACCATACGCGGACGAATGGCTGTCGTTTCAAAACGATTCGGTATTTCGGCTGCTTCATGCTACCGGCGGACTTTCCTTCTTCCGTGAATTGCAGGCGGACCACTTGCTCGCTTTGACCCTCGAACCAAATTTGGACGGTCACCGCGAATTGACGACCCTCTTTGCTCAGAATCAACTTGAATGTCTCCGATACGAGGCCGTCCGACTCGACCTGCCGCCCCACATGCTTATAATCGATGACGTCGGCGCGATAGCGCTTGATCGTCTCTTTGACCGCCATTCTTCCCCACTTGGCATAGGCCGGTTCCGCACCGGCAGTGTTCGGATGTACGAGTCCAAAGACGAGCCATGTCCCTGCTAATGCCAAAATCACCCAACGATACGCGTTCATACGCATCCCTCCTTAGGTAAGAAGTCGCTGGTAGTTTGCCCCAAACCGCCTCGATCATACTGCGCCACAGCGTCTTCTCTAAAAAAAGGATTGTCACTTCTGCCCGCATCCGCTACATTTAGGGGGATTATCGCCCTTACGAAAAGGAGATGACCGATTCGTGCAAGACTCCCATTCTCGACCGGACGACCATCCCGCGATTGCAGCCAGCCGCATGGATCATCTCGTCTTTATCGTCGTTACGCTGCTGTATTGGTCTACCCTCTACGTCTATGTCCCTATTCTTTCTCCGTTCCTGAGCGAGCGCGGCTATTCGGGAACGATGATCGGCATCGTGCTCGGCAGTTATGGGTTCACGCAGCTATTAATCCGGTTTCCGTTGGGCCTCTATTCCGACAAGCTTCACAAGCGCAAGCCGTTCCTGCTGCTCGGCATGATCTCCGGCGCGCTTAGCTGCCTGCTGTTCATGATGCCGGGCTCGTGGGTTTGGCCGCTGGCCGGACGAATCATCTCGGGCGTATGCGCCTCGGTCTGGGCGGCCTTTACGGTTCTCTATGCGGCCTATTTTCGTTCCTCGGAATCCACGAAGGCCATGAGCAACATTAGCTTCATGACCGCAGCCGGCCAACTCATCGGGATGATTCTCAGCGGCCAGCTCGCCGGCGCTCGCGGGTGGAATGCGGCATTCGCCGCCGGAATCGGCTTCGGCGTCATCGGCCTGCTGATAGCCCTTCTCGTCAAGGAGCCCAAGGAAGGCGTGGAACGGGCCCCGATCTCGCTGCGCATGCTGCGCAGCGTCGTGCGGACGCGCTTACTGATTCAAGTGTCCGTACTCTCGATTCTCGCCCACGGCGTGCTGTTCATTACGATGTTTGGCTTTACGCCGCTGCACGCGACGGCGCTCGGGGCGACCAAGAGCGAGCTCACCTGGATCGTCGTCGCTTTCATGGTGCCGCACGCGTTCACGACATTCGTAACGGGCCGCTATCTGGCGCCGAAGTTCGGCATCTGGAACGTCATTGCCGCCGGATTTGCGCTGAGCGCCGTCTTTACGCTCGCGATTCCGCTTTCCGGCTCGCTCGGGATGTTGGCCGTCACCCAAGCGTTCAACGGCATCGCGCAAGGACTTCATTTTCCGTTGTTTCTGGCGCTCGCCATCACGCCTTTCGAAACCGCGAAACGGGCAACGGCGATGGGCTTCTACCAAGCCGTCTACAGCGCCGGCATGTTCGCCGGCCCATTCGTCGCAGGCTTCATGAACGAAGGCTACGGACTCGCGAGCGGTTTCTGGTTGGGCGGCGGGATCGCGCTCGTCTCCCTGCTGCTCACCTTACGGTGGCGTGCCGCAGCCTCGTCCGTCGCGGTTCAACGCACGCTCTCCAGCTAAGAATTTTCACGTTCCCCCAATAATGCCAAAAGAGCGGCTCCTCCCTTTCGTCTTCCGACGCTTCGGGAAAGCCGCTCTTCGCGTGTCTCCTGCTTTACTTCGATTTCTTCTTCGCGGCCGAACGTCCTTGATGCTCCGGTCCGTTCGACGCCGGCTCTTTCTTCTGAGAACCGTTGTCGCTCATCGTGCTTCCCTCCCCGCGGCTGCTTCCGGCTGTTTCATAAGCCTTCGTTAGGATCGGACATGCTCCAGTCCTTTATGCGCGGGCGGTTACGGCACTTATTTCCGCAGAAAAAAACGGTCCCTGCGTCACTCGTCGTCACGCTGGAACCGCCCTATTCTGCTTTTGCATGCTCATCCTAGCCGGATTGCACGCTGCTTATCCTTTATGTTGCCTTACGTCAAATCCCAGTCGAGTCACGAACTAGTCGCAGTTCTCCGGCGCTTCTTGCTCGACGTCTTCCATGTTGATCTTCGTTGCCACCGTGTCGCGAATGATCGAGACGACCGTCTGGAGGAGATAGTTGATGTCCGATTGGCTCTGCTGGAATTCTCCGATGATCGGGATGCCGTCCAGCTCATCCTGCAGCTCGTCGATCTCCTTCTCGATCTTGGCGACCATCTCGGCGTTCTTGAATGTGTTCTGGAACGCGACGAGCTCCTTCTGTTTCTTTTTGATCTGGGCGATCAGCCCTTGGATACGCTCGTTGCCGTTGATCTGCTGCTCGGCGCGGCGGAATTGCTGGACTTCCTCCGCGGTGTAGAGCATCTCGGCCAGCTCCTTCGTCTTCGCCATAATATCCGCACGCACGATCAAATCTTCGTTGCGGAAGCTTGGCATGTCGCTGCTCGCATGTTCGTGTCCTTGAATATGGTCATGTCCGCAGCCTGGCAGGGATGCTGCAGTCGCTTGTTCGTTTGCCATTATCGTCACTCTCCTCAGTTATGAAACCGCGTCTTCCCTTACCGGTCCGCTCACGGGCTTTGCTTTAATGTACCACGTCTGCGCGTCGGTCACCTCGACCTGGACGAATTCGCCGATCCACTCTTTCGGACCTTCGAAGTGGACGAGTTTGTTCGTCCGCGTCCGTCCGGCCAACACGTTCGCATTGTTCTTGCTCTCGCCCTCGACGAGCACTTCCACGATCTGCCCCTTCAGCTGCTCGTGGCTCTCCCGGCTCAATTCCGACAGCAGGTCGTTCAAACGATACAGCCGCTCCTTCTTCACCTGCTCCGGCACGTTATCCTCCATGCCCGCGGCCGGCGTGCCTTCGCGAGGCGAATAGATAAACGTATACGCCATATCGAAGCCGACCTCGCGCACGAGCGACAGCGTATCCTCGAACTGCTCGTCCGTCTCGCCCGGGAAGCCGACGATAATGTCGGAGGTCAGCACGACGTCCGGAATCGCCAGCTTGATTTTGCGCACCAGCTCCAAGTACGTCTCGCGGGAGTACTTGCGGCTCATCCGCTTCAATATTTCCGTGCTTCCGGACTGCACCGGCAGGTGAATGTGCTCGACCAGGTTGCCTCGCTTGGCCAGCACTTCGATCAAGTGATCATCGAAATCGCGCGGGTGGCTCGTCGTGAAACGGATGCGCGGAATATTGATTTTGCGGATCTCGTCCATCAAATCGCCGAAGCGGTAATGTATGTCCTCGAAGTCCTTGCCGTACGCGTTGACGTTCTGACCGAGCAGCGTAATTTCTTTGAACCCTTGTCGCGCCAAGTCGCGCACTTCGGCGATCACGTCCTCCGGACGACGGCTGCGTTCCTTGCCCCGTGTGTACGGCACGATGCAATAGGTGCAGAACTTGTCGCAGCCATACATGATATTCACCCATGCCCGCATGCCTTCGCGCTTCTTCGGCATGTTCTCGATAATGTCGCCTTCCTTCGACCACACCTCGACGACGAGCTCCTTGCTGAACAAGGCCGTCTGGATCAAGTGAGGGAGACGGTGAATGTTATGCGTGCCGAAAATAATATCCACGAACGCGTGCTTCTGCAGAATGCGGGCCACGACCGATTCTTCCTGCGACATACAGCCGCACACGCCGAGAATCAAATCCGGTTTCTCCCGCTTGAGGTGCTTCAAATGGCCGAGCTCCCCGAACACTTTGTCTTCCGCATTCTCGCGGATCGCGCATGTATTGAGCAGGATGACGTCCGCCTGTTTGCGGTCCTCGGTGGCCGTATAGCCCATTTGCTCGAACAGGCCCTTCATGACCTCCGTGTCATGCTCGTTCATCTGACAGCCGTATGTATAGATTAAATAATATTTATTCGCCCCGATCGATCGCATGTCTTCGGGAATCGTGTAGTCGTAATGGACTTGGATCTCTTCTTTGCCGCGTTTCTTCTCCTCTTTATGGCTTGGCGCGGAATTGATCGTAATCTCCCTGCCGCTAATGCGGTAGGTCGTATGCCCGTCCTCTTCCTTCACCACTTTGGCGCCCGAAAAATCGAAGTATTTCGCGTAGTCCTTCTCGCCCTTGACGACTTTCATGTCCGGCGACCCGTTATTCTCCTTCTTCATCTGAGCTTCACTTCCTTTGGCGCGCGGCACAGGCTGCCGCAAGTCTTCTTTCACCCGAGTAGAAAAAATGCAAGCGCAATCCAATACGATATTATAGCATTATCGCTTTTACATATCCAACCGAAAATATAGAACGCCATGAAAAAATGCTCGGTACATTCAAAAGCGGAAAAGCGTGTATGCAATAAAACTTTATTCGGACGACTTGCTTGTGCAGTCCCCCTCGATTGAACGCAAAAACTCCCGCCTGCCAAGGGGCAGCAGCGGGAGTTGCTCGATCATCTTTTATTCAAACCGATTACCCGATAATCTCGGCCATGTCGCCCGTCTTGGCGCCGGCCGCGTTCGCTTCATCGGTGTCGATATGCAGATCCAAGGCATAATCCGGCGATACGCGCGCGATGACGTTCTCCAGTAGGAGACCGCGCTCTCCTTGCAGACGAACCGTCAAGCGCTGCTTGTCCACAATGCCGAAGCGCTCCGCATCGTCCGTGTGAAAGTGAATGTGCCGTGCTGCCACGATGACGCCTTCGTTAATCGTCACTTCGCCTGCCGGTCCTTTGATCGTAATGCCCGGCGTGCCTTCAATTTTGCCGGACTCGCGTACGGGCGGGTTGACGCCCAACGCGAACGCGTCGGTCCGCGATACCTCCAGCTGCGTCGCTTTACGCGCCGGTCCGAGAATACGCACTTTCGCGAACGTCCCCTTCGGGCCGATGACGGCAACCTGCTCGTTCGCTGCATATTGACCCGGTTGGGACAACGGCTTCATCTCCGTTAATTGTGCGCCTTCGCCGAAGAGCACCTCCACGTGCTCCTGCGTGAGGTGAATATGTCTGGCGGATACGCCTACCGGTACGAGTTTCATTCCATTCCTCATCCTTTCCCATCCATCTTCGTACTATAACTGTGACCAAATACACATCAAAAGGCATACGGCTCCAATCGGCCCGTATGCCCCTGGCGAGTCTTATTTAAACTCTGCAAGCAGTTTCTCAAACTGATCCTGCGAAAGCTGGATGTCTTGATTAGCCAAGCCTTGCTCCTGGAAGCCAGCGACGAGATTCTCATATGATTGACGTTCCGTATTATGATAAATCAATCCTGTAAGCATGCCGTTCGTTTCCATAATCTTGTTCATCGCGGCCATCCGATTCGTTGGATCGTAATCCGGGAACTGATCCAGGTTAACGATGTTCTCTTTGAACCAGTCGTACGTATTTACTTTGTTGAATGTCACGCAAGGGCTGAATACGTTGATAAGCGAGAATCCTTTATGGTTCAAGCCTGCCTCGATCAGTGCCGTCAGCTGCTTCAGATCGCTCGAGAACGACTGCGCCACGAATGTCGCACCTGCCGACATCGCAATCTCGAGCGGCGATAGCGTCGACTCGATCGAGCCTTCCGGCGTCGACTTCGTCTTGAAGCCTTCCGCACTGCGCGGGGACGTCTGACCCTTGGTTAATCCATAGATTTGATTATCCATGACGATATACGTTATGTCAAGATTACGACGAATGGCATGAACGGTGTGTCCCATGCCGATCGCGAAGCCGTCGCCGTCACCGCCCGATGCGATGACGGTCAGCTCGCGGTTCGCGAGTTTGACGCCTTGTGCGATCGGAAGCGCGCGTCCGTGGATGCCGTGCAAGCCGTACGCGTTAATGTAACCGGAAATCCGGCCCGAACAGCCGATGCCCGAAATAACCGCGAGCTGTTCCGGCTCCAGACCAACATTCGCCGCCGCCCGTTGAATCGCCGCTTGCACGGAGAAGTCGCCGCACCCCGGACACCAGTTCGGCTTGACGTTGTTGCGAAACTCTTTAAAAGTAGCCATCTAGTTCAACTCCTTGCAAGCTTTGTACACTTCGGAAGGCAGGAATGGGTTGCCGTCGTACTTCAGCACGCTTTCGATTTTGTCTGCGCCGCCTGCGTACAGTTTCACCTGCGCCGCCAGCTGAGCCGTCGCGTTATTCTCAAGCACGACGACCTTCTTCGCTTTATCCAGTTCCGCCTTGACGATGTCGGCCGGGAACGGATGAATTTGTCGGATCGTAATGTGGTTGGTTGTGATGCCTTCTCCGGCCAGTCGGCTGCGCGCCTCGTCGATCGTGCCGCCGGTCGAGCCCATGCCGATGATGAGCAGGTCCGCCTGCGTGTTCGGCGAATCGGCACGTACCGCGTCACGTATGACCATGCCGTCCAGCTTCGTCAGACGTTTATCCATCATGCGCTGACGGTTACCGGCGTTCTCCGATGGACGACCCGTCTCGTCATGCTCGACGCCGGTCACATGATGAAGACCGTGCTTGTCACCCGGAATGACGCGAGGCGATACACCGTCGGCCGTCAGCTCGTAACGCTTGAACAGCTGATGCTGTTCGAGCTCGGGCAGTTCGCTTTCGCGGACCAGCTTGCCGCGGTTAATTGCGATTTTGTCCAAGCTCAATTCCTCGCAGGACTGTTTGCCTAAGGAAAGCTGAAGGTCGGTCATGACGATAACCGGCACTTGGTACTGCTCGGAAAGGTTGAACGCTTCGATCATGTCGTAGAAGCAATCTTCGATCGACGCAGGCGCGATGACGATCTTCGGGATCTCGCCGTGCGTGCCGTACACCATCGCGTTCAAATCGGACTGCTCTTGTTTCGTCGGCAGACCCGTGGACGGACCCCCGCGCTGCGTGTTCACGATGACAAGCGGCTGCTCGGTCATACCAGCCAAGCCGATCGCCTCCATCATGAGCGACAAACCGGGGCCGGCCGATGCGGTCATCGTGCGCACGCCCGCATAGTTCGCGCCGATCGCCATCGTAACCGCCGCGATCTCGTCCTCCGTCTGGACGACGGTACCGCCGAACTTCGGCAGCTTTTTAATCAAATATTCCATAATTTCGGAAGCCGGCGTGATCGGATAGGCGGACATAAGACGGCACCCCGCCGCAATCGATCCGAGACCGATCGCTTCGTTGCCGATCATGAACAGCTTCTGTTTGCCATCCGCCTCATTCAGCTTAAAGGCGTCCAGCGGACCGCCCGCTTGCTCGAGGACGAACTCCGCGCCGTGCTTAACCGCCTCGACGTTCTTCTCGACGATCGCCGGACCTTTACGTCCGAACTCTTCCTCCACCGCTTGGTTGAATACTTCGAGCGGCAGGCCGAGCAGCGCCCAGGACGCGCCCGATGCCACCATGTTCTTCATGAGCGAGGTGCCCAGCTCCTCGGCGATCTTCGTAATCGGTACCGCGAACAGCTGCGCGTTCACCGTCTCGGGAAGAACGGGGTTAAACTTCGCATCCGCCACGACGACGCCGCCAGGACGAAGCTCATGGGCGTTGAGATCGATACTCTCTTGGTCGAACGCGACCAGGATGTCCAAGTCATCGGAAATCGCCCGAATCGGATGTGTACTGATCCGGATCTTGTTATTCGTATGCCCGCCTTTGATGCGGGATGAGAAATGGCGGTAGCCGTACAGATAGTAACCCAACCGGTTCAGCGCGGTCGAGAAAATGCGGTCCGTGCTTTCAACGCCCTCCCCTTGTTGTCCCCCGATCTTCCAAGACAGTTGACTGATCAAATGAAACATCTCCTCTTATTTGAACATACATGCGATGAATGTTGGCCATCGTAGTTTGGTGCATTTGTAAACAAAACAATATCTAAATTCTATGACTGCTCTTGTTAAAATGCAAGGGATTATGTAATTTTATATATAACTGTTTTCAATCGAATTCATATCGGAACGTGATAAACGACTCGGATTAATTCGCCGCCGGGAGATGCTTTCGCAAGAAGGTGAACGCATTGTCTCTGAGGAATCCGGAGACCGTTTCCTCTTTATACAATTTATGAAGCGCTTCCCTGAATCGATACAGCTCGCCTGGATGTGCCAGACCGTTCACATGCGAATCAATGCCGTCAAAATCCGATCCCAGCATGATATGCGATTCTCCACCCAATTCACACATGTGCTCGATATGCTTCACGCAATCGCTCACCGACGCATTGCCGTCTCGCACAATAAATTGCGGCACGTATGTAAACCCGATTCTTCCATCCATCGCGATGAGCGCACGGATTTGATCGTCGTTCAAATTCCGCGGATGGTCGCACAACGCTTTGACGTTGGAATGCGAAGCAATCAATGGTTGGGTTGTCGCGTCGGCCATATCCCAAAACGACTTCTCGCTCAAATGCGACACATCCAGTAGGATGCCCAACCGGTTGCATTCCTGCACGAACTCCAGTCCTTTCCTCGTCAGACCGCCAGCCCGTGGCTCCGTCGCGCCATCCGCCCCCCAATTCGCGTTGTTCCAAGTCAATCCGCAAGCGCGAACGCCGAGCCGGTACAAGATCCGAAGCATAGCCATATCGCCCTGCAGCCCATCGGCGCCTTCGAGCGAGAGCAGCGCGCCGATGCGGCCGGATTGCTCGGCATTCTCCAAATCCTCCTTCGTCTGAATGTGCATCATATCGGGGCACGCCAGCACCTTCTCATAGAATAGATCGATGCTCTTTAGAATCGGCGCCATGTTTGTGGATTTGGTGCTTGATATGAAAATCGCGAACGTCTGGAGGCCTGCACCGGCCTCGCGAAGCCGAGACAGCGTCACATCCAGCCTTCCCGAAGGTTCATGCTCGAACGATAACGTTTCATCCTCCAGCAGCTTCCATAATACGTCGCAATGAAAATCCACGCTTCTTACTTGCTTCATCATCCTTCGCTCCTTCACCCTTCATCTGCCGGCCGCGCTTCAGCCTTGGCGGCGTGGTGCGGATTGGTTGGCGTTCACAATCGTACGAACGGGAATTCCGCATTCAACCATTAAGAAATACAAGGCGATCGATAAGCATGTAACGTACACGCTCGCATTTCAAAGCAAAAAACCTGTCTACGGGGTAAACAGGTTCCATCGGAACACCCTTATATAGGCAGCACCGCTATCTTGGCTCAACGATGAGCTTAATGGCGGTGCGGTCTTCTCCATCTATGACGATGTCGGTAAAAGCCGGGATGCAAATGAGATCGACGCCGCTGGGCGCCACGAATCCGCGAGCGATGGCAACTGCCTTAATGGCTTGATTCAACGCACCAGCCCCGATTGCCTGCAATTCAGCCGCGCCGCGTTCACGAAGAACGCCCGCCAGCGCTCCTGCTACGGAATTTGGATTGGACTTTGCTGAAACTTTTAAGACTTCCATGAAAAAGTACCTCCTCGGGAAAGATGGATGAATACCACTATTTAGATAGTATTCGAGAGATGCAATAAAATTCCTTCTTTCTGGCGGGGAGTTTGCAAAGTCTTCCGAATTGCGAGAATTTTCATATATTCAATGTCGAGTCGATAGCCCCCGTGCTTACATCATCATCAGATCGGTCTCGGTCAGGCGAATTTTCTGGATTCGCTTCGCCTTCCCCGTCGACTCGTCCATATCGACGAGCACGGCGTGAAAATGCCAATCGCCCTCGTCCACCACGAATCGAACCGGCAGCTGCGTCTTGAACTTGTGCAGCACCGCCGTTCGCTCCATACCGAGCACGCCGTTCATCGGACCGCACATTCCCACATCGGTCAGATACGCCGTGCCTTCCGGCAAGATCCGGTCATCATTCGTCTGCACATGGGTATGCGTGCCGACGACCAACGACGCACGGCTGTCCAAATGCCAGCCCATGGCGATTTTCTCGGACGTCGCTTCCGCGTGGAAATCGACAAGAATGCACTTCGTTCTCTGCTGCAATTGTTCAATCAACTCATCCGCCTTGGTAAACGGGCAATCGATCGCGGGTAGGAAGGTTCGGCCCTGCAAGTTAATGATGGCAAGCTCTTTACCGTTTGCTTTGATTACAGCTGCACCCTCACCCGGCGCGCCTGACGGAAAATTCGCCGGGCGTACCAGTTTCGGCTGCTCGTCGATCCATTCGAAAATATCTTTGTTGTCCCATGTGTGATTGCCCATCGTAATGCCGTGCACGCCCGCATCCAGCAGCTCCTTCACGATGGCCGCCGTGATGCCGCGACCTGCCGCCGCGTTCTCCCCATTGGCGATAATGATGTGCGGATTATATTTAGACTTCAGGGCAGGCAGCACTTTCTTCACGGCCGCTCGACCCACGCTTCCCACGATGTCCCCGATGAATAACACGTTCATGTTTCGTACCTCGTTTCATGTGCTCGTTCTTTTGTCCCCAGAAAATCCGAAAAGTGGCTGCATCGCAGCCACTTTCAGCAATTCATGCGTATTCGATTACTTCGCGTATTCGACCGCGCGCGTCTCCCGAATAACCGTGACCTTGATGTGACCCGGATAATCGAGCTCGCTTTCGATCTTCTTCGTAATATCCCGTGCCAGGCGGAAGGCATCGGTATCGTCGATTTTGTCCGGCTGCACCATGACGCGAACTTCGCGTCCGGCCTGGATCGCGTACGATTTCTCTACGCCATCGAACGATTCCGTAATGTCTTCCAGTTTCTCCAGCCGCTTGATATACGTCTCCAGCGTTTCTCTTCTTGCTCCCGGACGGGCGGCCGACAAGGCATCCGCCGCGCCTACGAGCATCGCGATGACCGAAGTCGCTTCGCAATCGCCGTGGTGGGACGCGATACTGTTGATGACGACCGGATGTTCTTTGTACTTCTTCGCAAGCTCGACGCCGATCTCGACGTGAGAGCCTTCCACTTCATGGTCAAGCGCTTTGCCGATATCGTGCAGGAGACCTGCTCGCTTCGCAAGCGTGATGTCTTCGCCAAGCTCGGCTGCCATCAGACCCGTCAAATACGCGACCTCCATGGAATGCTTCAGCACGTTCTGGCCGTAGCTTGTCCGATAACGCAGACGGCCGAGGATTTTGATCAAATCCGGATGCAGACCGTGCACGCCGACTTCAAATGTGGCTTGCTCGCCGTACTCGCGAATACGCTCGTCCACTTCGCGACGGGATTTCTCGACCATCTCTTCGATGCGAGCCGGGTGGATCCGGCCGTCCGCGACGAGTTTCTCCAGCGATGTGCGGGCAATCTCCCGACGAATCGGATCAAAGCCGGACAAGATGACCGCTTCCGGTGTATCGTCGATGATGAGATCGATACCGGTCAACGTTTCCAATGCGCGGATATTGCGGCCTTCGCGGCCGATAATACGGCCTTTCATTTCTTCGTTCGGCAGCGCTACGACCGATACAGTCGTCTCTGCGACGTGGTCGGCCGCGCACCGTTGAATAGCCAGCGAGATAATATCGCGCGCTTTTTTGTCCGCTTCTTCTTTCGCCTGCGATTCGATCTCCTTGATCATCTGAGCCGTCTCGTGCCGTACTTCCTGCTCGACGCTCTGGAGAATGATCGTTTTGGCTTCTTCCATCGTCAGGTTCGAGATGCGCTCCAGCTCGCTTACTTGCTGCTTGTAGAGCGAATCGATTGTCTCTTGTGTCTCTTCGATCCGTTTCTCTTTGTTGGCGACTAGTTCTTCTTTGCGTTCCAGTGCTTCTATTTTCTTATCCAGCGACTCTTCTTTCTGTACGAGCCGTCGCTCTTGACGCTGTACCTCGTTACGACGTTCGCGAATGTCTCTTTCGGCCTCGGTACGGAGCTTGTGGACTTCGTCTTTCGCTTCGAGGACCGTTTCTTTTTTCAGCGCTTCCGCATCTTTGCGCGCATTGTCAACGATTTGACCGGCGGCATGCTCAGCGCTTGAAATCTTGGCCTCGGCGAGTAACTTCCGAATATAATAGCCTAGTCCAAAGAAAATCAAGCCAACAAGGAGAATGATCAGAAGCCAGAGCCAGGTTGCCATATCTTTCTCACCTCCTCATTGCACCACCAAGGCAAACGCCCGGGTAAGTTATTTGGTTTTCATTGAAATACAAGAATTTATAAGGTTCACGCTTATAAAATAACTTGCATTTCTCCGGAACGAAACTTGCATCGCCACCAAAGACGGCGAAGCCCTTTCGCCTTGTGTTACGGTACTAGCCGGGTTTCATCCCGCTTCAACAATCATGTTTGGTGACGAAAATGATCGCTTACGAATCAACTTTTGGAAGGAAAATTGATTCATGATAAAGGAATACATCATTCATTTTATCTGTTGATAAAATCAATTGTCAAGCATGTCAGGTTCATCCTCGGCTTCGGATTGCCTGATCGCCTCCCGTACCGCCTCTTTCACGACGCTGCCCGGAAATCCTCTTCGCAGCAGATAGCCCATTAGCTTATGCCGCCGCTCCCGTGGCTCTCCTTTAATATAGGGCCACTTCTTGATCGCAGCACGCAAGGCAACGGCCGTCTCTTCTTCCGCATCGAGCTCGTCGGTTGCTTCTTTGGCCGTCTCCTTCGCGATCCCCCGCATACGCAGCTCCTGCCGAAGCAGCAATCTGCCTTTCGCTTGACCGCGCAGCCGGGATGCGGCGAATCGGCTGGCGTAATCGGCATCATCCACCAACCGCTCTTGCTTCAATCTAGCAATCGCCTGCTCCGCTGCCTGCTCGTCGATACCTTTGCGCGCCAAGTACTGGGCCATCTCCTTATGCGTTCTGGGCCTAAGTCCCAAATATTGAATGCCCAACGCATATGCCCGGTGCTTCGTATCCTCCTCCGCGATCTCTTTCAGTTCGTCCGGATGGATCTCCCGCCCCTTGAACAAGCGAAACTTGATCATGATATCTTCATGCACGGCGATAAATGGTTCATCCTGAATGTCGTTCACAAACAAGTTGTATCGATACTTCTCTTTGCGGATTTGCTCGACAGACGTAATCCGGACCGTCTGGGCGCCCTCCGCTTGCCCCTGCTCGTTCAACGCAAGCTTGCCTCCTTATATATGCCAAAAGCAGAACAAGGCGCCTAGAGGGCCCTGTTCTGCTCCATATCCGGTCTTATTATAAAGCTGACGCTTCCGACTTACAGTTCGAGCTCCAGCTCGTCCTCGTCTTCGTCATCCGCGCTGAAGCCGCCGGCGTTGAGCGCTGCCGCTGCCTCCAAATTGCTCGCTTCCCGGATTTGCTTCTCGATAACGCTCGAGATGTCCTTATGATCCTTCAAAAATTGCTTCGCGTTCTCGCGGCCTTGGCCCAGACGCTCGCCATTAAAGGAGAACCAGGCTCCGCTCTTCTGAACGATATCCATCTCGACGCCAATGTCAATGATGCTGCCTTCTTTGGAGATGCCTTCGCCATACATGATGTCGACTTCCGCTTGCTTGAATGGAGGCGCGACTTTGTTCTTGACGACTTTCACGCGCGTACGGTTACCAACCATATCGTTGCCCTGCTTGATTGTCTCTACGCGGCGAACGTCAAGACGTACGCTGGAATAGAACTTCAGCGCGCGACCGCCTGGCGTTGTCTCGGGGTTGCCGAACATGACGCCGACTTTCTCGCGAAGCTGATTGATGAAGATCGCGATCGTCTTCGATTTGCTGATCGCGCCGGACAGCTTGCGGAGTGCCTGGGACATCAGACGGGCTTGAAGACCAACGTGCGAATCGCCCATCTCGCCTTCGATCTCGGCCTTCGGCACGAGTGCGGCAACGGAGTCGATAACGATGATGTCGACGGCGCCACTGCGCACGAGCGCTTCCGCGATCTCGAGTGCTTGCTCGCCCGTATCCGGCTGGGAAAGCAGCAACTCGTCGATATTAACGCCAAGCTTGCTCGCATAAAGCGGGTCAAGCGCATGCTCCGCATCGATAAAGGCGGCTTGTCCGCCGGAACGCTGCACTTCGGCAATCGCGTGAAGCGCGACCGTCGTTTTACCGGAGGATTCCGGTCCGTAGATTTCAATAATGCGGCCTCTCGGGAATCCCCCGATTCCAAGGGCGATATCTAATGCCAGGGAACCGCTGGATACTGTCTCAACAGTCATGTTCGCGGATTCGCCAAGCTTCATAATAGAACCTTTACCAAACTGTTTCTCGATTTGACGCAAAGCCATCTCGAGCGCTGCGCGACGATCTGACAACGCATTCACACCCTTTTCGATTGATAGTTTCATGATACCTTGTTTTGTTCTTGATTACAATACTTTTTGCGAACATATATTCTTATTTTTTCTTCCAGCCAGCGGAAGCAAAAAAAAACCGCGGCAAAGTAATCTTCGCCACGGTTCTTCCGTCAGTTACTGTCGATTATAGAGGAAACTCGTTAATCGGACAAGCTGATTCCGTTAGTTTTCACAAGTTTGCCATAGTTCCCCTTGTAACTCTACTCGGTCTCCTTCAGCAGCTGCCATAATCGGTACAACGCCGACTTCACGGCGCGGGTACGAATGATGCTCCGGCTCCCGCTCAAATGCGCCGTGTGTACGATCGTTGGTTTCCCCCGTCTCGATAGACCGAAATAAACCAGCCCGACCGGCTTGCCTTCCGACTCCGAAGGTCCCGCCACGCCGGTCAGCGAGATGCCGTAATCGCTGTCCGTCAGCTCCCTTACCCGCTCGGCCATGAGCGACGCCGTCGACTCGCTGATCGCGCCCGGCGCGCCTTCCCCTTCGAGCTGCGACATCGGTATGCCGAGCAGTCGATGCTTCATCTCGTTCGTGTAGGTGACGACGCCTCCGACGAACTCCCCGCTGCTGCCCGGAATATTCGTAACCAGTTCCGCGAACAAGCCTCCGGTTAAGCTCTCGGCGCTCGCCAGCTTGAATCGCGACAAGCGCAGCAAGCGCACAATCGCCTCCTCGAGCGGAATATCCTCCCGCGCAAACAGGTATTGGCCGACACGCTCCGCGATCGCCTCCTCCAATACGTCGAGCCTCCCGGACGCTTCTAGCTCCGTGTGGGCTTTCGTCGAGATGCGAATCGCGACCTCGCCCTCCTTAGCGTAAGGCGCGATGGTCGGATCCGTCTGGGCGTCGATCAGGTCCATCAAGGCAGCTTCCAAACTCGATTCACCGATGCCGGCAAACTTCAGCGTGCGCGAGAACAACCGCCGCTCCTCGCCAATGACCGACCTCAGCCATGCTTTGCCGGGGCCGTCGAACATCGGCTTCATTTCGCGCGGCGGGCCCGGCAGCAGCAAATAATGCGTGCCGTCCGCGGTCAACGCATTGCCCACGGCCAGCCCGGCGTCGTTGGCAAGCGGCGTGCTGCCGACGATCGAGTTGGCCTGACGCCGGTTGCTCTCGACCATATGCACGCCGCGCGTCGAGAAGAACTGTTCGATTTTGTCCATAGTGGGGCCGTGAAGCTCGATTCCCGCATTCAAATACTTCGCCAGTGCATCCTTCGTCAAATCATCCTGCGTCGGACCCAGCCCGCCCGTGAAGACGATGAGATCGGCGCGGCCGCGCGCCAGCTCGATGGCTTGGCGGATGCGCCCTTCATTGTCGCCGACAACCGTTTGGAAATAAACGTCAATCCCGAGCTCCGCGAGTCCCTGAGACAAATAAGTCGCGTTCGTGTTTACCGTCTGGCCAAGCAGCAATTCTGTCCCGACCGCTATGATTTCTGCGCGCATATCTACATCGCTCCATTCCAAATATGATGAAAGCACCACCCCTTCGCATGGAAGTGATGATGCTTGTACGCAGGGCCTATTCCGTTAGCGGAATAAGATTTTTGTTTTTGACGAAATAATCGATGCCCGAGTATACCGTGATAAGTGCGGCAGCCCAACTGGAGATTTGGTCAAACGGGATATCGATGAACGTAAACGGGAAATTGTTCAGCAAGAGCGCGATAATCATCGTAATTTGAACCGCGGTCTTCCATTTACCCCAAGTGGATGCAGCCAGTACCGCTCCTTCGAGCAGGGCAATCTGGCGCAGGCCCGTTACGGCGAATTCGCGGCTAATGATGACGATCGCGATCCAGGCGTCGACTTTGTCCATCTCTACAAGCGAAATCAATACGGCCGCCACAAGAAGCTTATCCGCAAGCGGATCGAGCAGCTTGCCTAGATTCGTGACGATTTTGTTCTTCCGCGCGATATAGCCGTCCAAGCCATCCGTCGCGGCCGCCACGATGAAAATCAACGTCGCGAGAATCTGATTCCATGTAATCGAGAAATCCTCGAAGCGGAGCTCGCTCAAATTCATGTTGATCAGCAGCAAAAACATGATGATCGGCACGAGGAAGATGCGAGCGAGCGTAATTTTGTTAGCTAAGTTCACGATAAGCCCTCCCCGGACATATCGAATTCGTATGCGTGCGTAACCCGCACTTTCTGCATTTGTCCGATCGGCACGGTGCAGTTCGAAATGAACACTTCGCCGTCGATCTCCGGAGCATCATACTCCGAACGTCCTATGTATACGTCACTGCGGCCATCGTACCGTTCCACGAGCACGTTGATCTCGCGTCCGATATATTTGCCGCCGTTGCTTTTGGCTGCTTCGCGTTGAATCTCCATCAAGGTGTTGGCCCGCCATTCCTTCACATCGTCCGGCACATGATCCGGCAACCGAACCGCTGGCGTGTCCTCTTCCGCGGAATAGGTAAATACGCCAAGCCGGTCGAATTTCAGCTCGCGAATAAATTCGCACAGCCGGTTGAAATCTTCGTCCGTCTCGCCCGGGAAGCCCACGATCATCGACGTACGCAGCGCCACGTCAGGAATACGCGCACGTATCTTCGCGACTAACTCGCGAACGTCCCGCTGGCGTCCCGGCCTGCGCATGCGCTTCAGGATGCTGTCCTCGCTATGCTGGAGCGGCATATCGATGTAGTTGCACACCTTCGGATTGGTCGCGATCGTCTCGATCAGCTCGTCCGTGAAAAATCCCGGATACGCATAGTGCAGACGCACCCACTCCAGGCCTTCGATCTCGCTGACGCGATTAAGCAGCTCTGGCAGCTTAAATCCATCGTAAATATCGGTGCCGTAATTGGTTGAATCCTGTGCAATCAGGCTAATTTCCTTCACGCCCTGCGCCACCAGCCCCTCCGCTTCGGCCACGATTGATTCGATCGAACGGCTGCGGAACTTGCCGCGCATGATCGGAATCGAACAGAACGTACAAGCATTGTCGCAGCCCTCCGCAATCTTGACGTACGCGGTATAACGCGGCGTCGACATGATGCGTGGGAGCTTCAGATCGTAGTCGAACGCCGGGTGGCCGACCATGGCCGGTTTCTTCCCGCGAAGCGCTTCGTCCACGATTTTATTAATATGGTGAAAATCGCCGGTGCCGACGATCCCATCGATTTCGGGCATTTCGTCCATCAGCTGTTTCTTGTAGCGCTGCGTCAAGCAGCCGGATACGATGAGCGCTTTCAAACGTCCGGTCTCTTTGCGTTCAGCCATGTCAAGAATCGTGTTGACCGACTCTTCTTTGGCCGCATCGATGAACCCGCACGTATTGACGATGATTACCGTCGCGTCATCGGCCTGATCGACCAGCTGATATCCGCGTTCATGGATGAGTCCGGACATGATTTCCGAATCCACGAGGTTCTTCTCGCAGCCAAGCGTCACTACTTTAACTCGTTCTGTCATGGAACCGATCCCTTCAGTCAAGCTATCTTAACAAGTATAATACAAGCAAAATACGAATGTCAAAATAGCAGAAAGCCCCGATTTCCTGCATCCGGAGACTTGGAAAGGGACTTTTGGCCTGTTTATGTAGGGTTCGGTTTTACTTGAAATTCGTAAATTGGAGCTCCACTTGCAAATCCGCCCCGCGCAGCAAATTCATGACCGCCTGCAGGTCATCCTTAGACTTCCCGGTTACGCGAATTTGATCGCCTTGGATTTGGCTCTTCACCTTTAGCTTGGAATCGCGGATGAGCACGTTGATCTTCTTCGAGACATCCTGCTCGATTCCGCTTTTCAGACGGATTTTCTGTCTGACGGTCCCGAGAGTGGCCGCTTCGATTTTGCCGTAGTCCAAGTTCTTGATCGGCACGCCGCGCTTGATCATCTTCGACTTCAATATATCAAGCACCGCTCCAAGCTTATATTCGTCGTCGGACGTGACGACAAGCTCTTCCTTCTCCAACTTGATGCTGCTCTTGCTTCCTTTAAAATCAAATCGGGTTTCGATCTCCCGCTCCGCCTGTGTGATGGCGTTGTTCATCTCCTGCATGTCCACTTTGGATACGATATCAAATGAATTTTCCGAACTCACGATGCTTCCAACTCCTTTAACGACGGTTTCGTCCCGTATTATACCCTATTCCCCTATACAAAGAAAAGGCACCTTCCGCTTCTCGCGCGGCCTAGTGCCTTCTTCTCCTCTTACTCGGTTGCCGTATCGTCCGTCTGGCCGCCGCTTGCATTCGTGCCTGTCGCTTGGCCGTTCGTCGAGCCCGCTCCGCCTGAAGCCGTCTCGGCGAAATTAAGCTGGAACCGATGCGACTTGCTCACTTTGTCCCCGTCGTCGAGCACATGACCGTCGATTTTGACCTCGACGATATTGGCTTTCGCCACGCTGATGTACGTCGGACCGGTAAATTCGCTTGTGATGCTTTCTCCGTCCTGCAGCGTCGTATTCTCGACATATTTGCCGTTCCGGTCTTTGTTCCGGATCCCGATCCAGCAGGCGCCGCCGGTCGCTTTAATCTCGATCGTATGCGTGCCCTCCGCAGCAATCTCGTAATAATCCATGCTGCCGGAGCTCTTCACGAGCGTAGGCGCGGCTTGCGGCGGCGGCGTGGACGGCACGACCGGATCCGGCGTCACTGTCTCCGGCTTCGTCGCGTTCTGCCCGTTCGTCGTGCCCGACGACGTATTATTCGTGCCCGTTCCAGCGTCCGCTGGTTTCCCCGTATCGATCTTGTCCGTGAGCTTCGTCTGATCGTCGGCGGTATTCACGTCGTCTGTCGGATTATTAATGTAGAATACGTAGACGATCACGACAATCAAAATAAGAAACGACCACATGAGCGCTCGAAACCCCCAGCGGCTCCAACGGTCGGTCGTGTGCACTTGCGAGCGGCGTGGACGCTGCACGGGTTCGACGACCGGTTCCTGCGGCGGCGTTGGCATCTCGTGTTGATAGAGGCGGAGTACTTCCTCCGCGTCCAATCCTACCGTTTCCGCGTAGTTTTTCACGAAAGCGCGCACGTAGAACGAGCCCGGCAAAATGGAATAATCGCCATCCTCGATCGCTTCCAGATAACGCTTGCGAATTTTCGTTAAGTCCTGAATATCGTCGAGCGAATAGCCGCGCTGTTCCCGCGCCTTTCGGAGCAGGGCTCCCAAATCCGACATGACCACACCTCCCTTTTCTTAGAAGTCGTTGTAATGCGCCGTAAAGGAATCGTAGTTAATTTCCTCGTCCGGCGTGTTGCGCAGCTCGATAATGTAGTCAAAAGTGCTGTAATCATAAGCGGATTCCTTCACGAAAATATCGGGATGCTCGATTACTTTCGTGGATGGCATCGCCATAATCTCTTGCAGCAGAGCGTAATGCTTCTCATTGGAACGTACCGTACTGACGATGCCGTCAATAATGAAAATGTTGTTCGGCGTCATCTCTTCCTCCGACAGCTGGCTGCGAACCGTTTGGCGAAGCAAAGTCGAGGAGACAAACGTCCAACGCTTGTTGGAGCAGACCGATCCCGCAATGATCGACTCGGTCTTCCCGACGCGCGGCATGCCGCGCAGACCGATCACTTGATTGCCTTCCCGCTTGAATACCTCGCCTAAGAAGTCGACAAGCAAACCAAGCTCGTCGCGCGTGAACCGGAATGTCTTCCGGTCATCGGAATCCCGTTCTATGTAACGGCCGTGACGAACGGCCAAAATATCAACCAGACGCGGCGAACGCAGCTTCGTAACGGTGATATTCTCCACCTTCTGCAGCATGCGGCCTAAAATTTCGATTTTCTCTTCATCGTTCGTCTGCAGCAGCATGCCGCGCGTGCGGTTCTCTACGCCGTTGATCGTCAAGATGTTGACTTCCAGCATGCCGAGCAAGGATGCGATATCGCCAAGCAGGCCTGGACGGTTCTTATGTATCTTATATTCCATATACCACTGTTTATACTCCATGAGACACCTCGTCCAAGGGAAATGGTCCCTTGCTTCCTTCAATATGTAGCGGTTCGAAAGATTATTCTACAATATTCGCTAATCTCCTGCAACGGCGATTAGAAATATTGCAGAAAAGCCTCCCTAAACCGGAGGCTTTCCGCAAATGGCGCAGGCTGCTAATTAACCAGCTTCACCATCAGCCTTGCAATCGTTTTTCTTTCTTCTTCGTTGCCTACATCCCAAATTTCTTTCAGGATGCGCTGCTCGTCGTTCTTCGGATCGACGCGCTCGTCAAGGAAAGAACCGATTTCGAAAGCGAGGTTCGAGATCGTGTCTTCGTTCAGGCCCATCTTCTTGGCTTGCTCGACGCGTTCGGACAAGAACTGTTTCCAAGTGTCGAAATTCGTCAGTACAGTTGTCATTGTCTGAGGCCCTCCTTAGCGTTTGACCGTTTAACCGGCAACAGTCGTATTGTACACGTCTAAGGGTTCTCTTATACGACGACAATGCTCGTCCAAAAGTTTCATGCCGGGCAAAAGCAGCATAGGACAATGATGGTTACGTTAACCATCCCCCGTTCGGACTAATGATTTGCCCCGTAATATAAGATGATTCCGGAAGCGAAAGGAAATACACGAGCGAAGCGATTTCTTCCGGCTGCGCGAACCGGCCAAGCGGAATTTCCGATTCGAGCGCTTCTTTCTCCCCCGCGTTCAGGTTGTCCAACATCACCGTATCGACGGCACCGGGTGCAACGGCATTCACCGTTACGCCCGAAGGTGCCAGCTCCTTGGCGAGTGCCTTCGTGAACGCATTCATGCCGCCTTTGGTGGTGGAGTACAGCACCTCGCAGGATGCGCCGGACATCCCCCATATGGAAGAAACGTTAATAATGCGTCCATACCGCTGTGCGATCATCGAAGGCATGAACATTTGCGTGCTCAAGAACATGCCCTTCAAATTGACCGACATGACATCATCCCATTCGTGTTCCGTTACGTCGGCAAGCATTCCGTAGTGGGCAATCCCCGCGTTGTTGACGAGAATGTCCGGTACCATGCCTGCCGCCTCCAGCTTCTCTCGCATTCGCAGCAATTGTTCCTTCGAACGCAGATCGGCGGCCACGGTCATGACGTTCGTGGCTCCCATCCGCATGCAGCTGCGGGCGGTCTCATTGGCGGCTTCATGCGACTGCATATAATGAATGACGACGTTCATGGACTCGGCCGCGAAGCGCCGCGCGATGGCGGCGCCGATTCCGCGGCTTCCCCCGGTCACAAGAACCGTCATTTCCTTCAATGGTTTCAAGCCGGGTCCTTCGAGACGATCGAAACGGCCATCAGGTCCCAGTTAAAATGTTCCCGGAGCCGAGCGTTGGCTTCATCCAGCGTAATCGCTTCGTACACCGGCACCAGCTCGAACAGATCCGCGCCGCGGAACCGATAGCGGGTAAATTCGCCGGCGATGGCTTCCGGGGAATTCAGAAGCCGAAGATAACTGCCGATTTTTTTGCGCTTGGTCCGTTCGAAAGCGGCTTCGCTCAAACCATTCGCTTGCGCTTCCTCGATCGCCGAACGCAATCGGGCCAATAAAGCCTCGGGATCTTTGGTTTCCCCGCCGATCACGGAGAACGCGTAATCCTCGGCGCTGTTAAATTCATGGCCGAATGAATCCGAGATCAGATTGTCGTCATACAACGCGTGGTAGATCGGCGAGCTTGATCCGAGCAGCGTGTCGAGCATCAGCTTGGTCGCGATCTCGGCTCGCAGCAGCGCCTCGGATGCGAGCGGCGCCCGATTCTCCTTGAACCCGAATAAGACTTTCGGGAGCGATACCGGCAGCTGCGCGGTTTTGCGCGGTGTGCGCACCGCTTCAGGCTCGGCGTCGATGAAGCGTTTGATATCCCCCTGCTCCTTGAACTGCTTGGCAGCTTGATTGCGGCGGACAAGCTCCATTACCTTCTCCGGATCTACGCCGCCCACGATGAACAGGAACATATTCGACGGATGATAGAACGTCTCGTAACAGCTGTACAAGGTCTCCTTCGTTATTTTCCCGATCGACTCGGCCGTGCCTGCAATATCGATATGAATCGGATGCTTCTGGTAGAGGGCATCGATCAGGCCGAAGTAGACACGCCAGTCGGCATTGTCCCGGTACATGTTGATTTCCTGCTCGATGATCCCTTTTTCCTTCTCCACGTTCTCGTCGGTAAAATACGGGCTTTGGACGAAGTTAATGAGCGTCTCGAGATTGGCTTCGATCTGCTCGGTGGCCGAGAAGAGATATACGGTCCGATCGAAGGTCGTATAGGCATTGGCCGACGCTCCCTGGGAAGCGAACGTGGCGAATATATCGCCCGTCGGCTCTTCGAACATTTTGTGCTCCAGAAAATGCGCGATGCCGTCCGGCACCGCAATCTCTTGTCCGCCGCCGACCGCGAAACGATTATCGATCGAGCCGTAACGGGTCGAGAACGTCGCATAAGTTTTGCTGAAACCATCCTTCGGCAGCACGACCACTTCAAGGCCGTTGGGCAGCACTTCGCGGTAGATCGTCTCCTGAACGCCAGGATAAGCGAGTTTCTCCATGCTTACGCCTCCTTTCCGTCACGCAGGAAATATATGGTGTCCAGCTCGGTCTTGCGCGCCACGGCGGCGATTTGTTCGTTCGTAACCGCCTGAACCTGCCGCAGCAGCTCTTCTGCGCTTCGGTCGCGTCCGCTCAGTACCGAATTGAAATCAAATGCGATCATTTCGCCAGCCGAATCCTGCAGCTCGCGTAGATGGTTCGCTATCATCGCTTTCGTTTGGCTCGTCTCAAGCTCGCTGTAGCTGCCTGCGCGCATGCTCTCGAGCTGTTCTTGGATGATCGCGGTCGCCTTCTCGAAATTACCGATCTCGATACCGGATTGTATCGTGCAAATGCCTTTATGCCCATCCAAGCGGGACGCCGCGTAATAAGCGAGACTTGCCTTCTCCCGCACGTTAAGGAACAGCTTGGAGTGCGGGTAACCGCCCAAGATTCCGTTAAAAAGCAAGGCGGCTGGATAATCATCGTCCGCATAGGTCGTATGCGTGCGCAATCCCATATTCAGCTTGCCCTGACTTACTTCCATTCGTTCGATAACCGTATTGACTTCGGTCACATGGCGGGGATCGGACGATTTCGAATAGCCTGCCGGTTCGCCCTGCGGGATACGGAAGGCGCTTGCGACAAGCTGTTCGACCTCGGCAAGCGTGGTATCGCCGACGACGTAAAGATCGAATGCCGCGGTCGACAGCCAGCGCCGGTATTGTTCGGTTAAAGAGACGGGCGTAATAGCCGCGATATCAGCGCGTTGCCCCAAGGCATGAAGCCGATACGGTTCGCCTGCGCACATTTCTTCCGTGCAGCGTTCGGCCGCATAGCGGATTTTATCGTTCACGATCGCTTCCAGCCGTTTGTTCAGCGTTTCTTTCTCCGCTTCCACGTATTTATCGCGGAACAAACCGTTCTCGAGCGCCGGCGCCGTCACGATCTCGCCGAGCAGTTTGAGCGACTCCGCCAGCAGCGGCTGATCGGCGGATACGAATTTATCATTGATGACATCCATGCGGAATTGCACGATCTGCGCGTCCCCGCGCTTATACACGTCAAAGCCGAATCCGGCACCGTATAAATCGTCAAGCCGTTCGCGGAATGCGATCGTCTCCGGCGTCTTCTCCGTTCCCCGGCGAAGCACGAAAGGAATGAGCGCCGTCTCGGTGACGGTCTCTTCCGCTAGCGGCAAGCCTGCAAATAGTGATATGGAGAATGTCTTGAATCGTTCCGTAGGCAGCACATGCAAACGAATCCGATTGAGTTGTCCTCGTTCAAACCGGGCTTTGGTCACGATTGCCGCATCCCCTTCCGTTCGAATTATAGCCTGCGCATCATAGTCAATCTATTCCAGGCCCATGGAATCTATTCCATTCTACCTGAATGGAAATGGAAGAAGCAACCCGCTTGGCGGGCTGCTTCAGCTTAAGCGGCTACATGCAGAAAATATGTTTGCCGATCGTTTTCACTTGTGGTCGGGACCAAATCCATTTGCTGGTTGCGGTGTCCGGATTGAAGTAATATATGCAGCCGCCCGACGGGTCCCAGCCGTTGATCGCGTCCTGCACGGCTCTGCGCGCGCGCTCGTTCGGCGTCAGCCAAATTTGTCCATCCGCCACGGCGGTAAAGGCACCCGGCTGAAATATAACCCCCGAAATCGTATTCGGGAAGCTGGGCGACTTCAGCCTGTTGAGGATAACGGCTGCGACCGCGACTTGCCCTTCGTACAGTTCGCCGCGCGCTTCGCCGTAAACGGCATTCGCCATAAGCTTAAGGTCGTTCTCCGACAATCCGAGACGGTTCGATTTGCTGAGCGTCGTCGCCGTTCCCGTCGACTCCGCCTTCGGACGCGATGCAGCGGCGCCCGTGCCGGTCGTTCCCGTCTTACCCGTTCCGGCTTTCGTCGGCAGCTCCGCGGCCGTAGGCTTGTAATTCTTAGTCGCCTCCCATAGCTTCAGCTTCGTCTTCGATTCGACGATCCCGTCGGATTTCAGGCCGAATTTCCACTGAAACCAGGTGACGGCGTTTTTGGTTTTCGCCCCGAAGTTGCCATCGACTTTGCCGTCGAAGAAACCCAAAAACTTCAGCCGGCCCTGCAGTTCATAGACGTCCTTGCCCGAAGAGCCGAGTTTCAAGGTGGCATTGCTAAACGTTTCGGCGGTCTTCCCGCCCCCCGCATGCCTGAGCGTGAACGCACCGAACAACAGAAGGACGATGACCAAGGTCACCGTAATTAAACGATTTCTCATCCTTAGGATCTGCCTTTCCCTTGCTAGTGGATTCTTAAGGAGCAAGCAAGCTACCTGTAGTATGAGAAATCATTCTTCCTTCTATGCATGGATTTGGCTCTAGGAGCTGATCTTTCCGGCATCGTATTGATCCAAGCTCATGAGCACCTCACGCGGCTTGCTTCCCTCATAAGGACCGATGACGGCTTTCGCCTCCATCTGGTCGATAAGGCGCGCTGCGCGATTATACCCGACCCGCATCCGGCGCTGCAGCAGCGACACGGAAGCCTGCTTGGCCTCGAGTACGATGCGGACAGCTTGATCGAATAGCTCGTCAAGCTGTTCGTCCTGCTCGGAATCGGATTCATCCAGCTCCGGCACAAGATCCTCCTTGTACTCCGCTTCCGCTTGACCGCGCGAGAAATTCACGACTGCCTCCACTTCCGCATCGGAGAGAAAGGCGCCTTGCACCCGGATCGGCTTCGACATGCCGACCGGCAGGAACAGCATGTCGCCGCGACCCAGCAGTTTCTCCGCGCCGACCATATCCAGAATCGTCCGGGAATCGACCTGTGAGGATACCCCGAACGCGATTCGGGACGGGATATTCGCCTTGATGACGCCGGTAATGACGTCGACGGATGGACGCTGGGTCGCGATAATCAAGTGAATACCGGCCGCGCGCGCCATCTGCGCAAGCCGCGTGATCGCATCCTCCACATCCCCCGCCGCAACCATCATCAAGTCCGCGAGCTCGTCCACGATAACGACGATGAACGGCAAAATCGCGGCCGGATTGTCAGCCATAAGCGTGTTGTACCCTTCGATATTACGCGTACCCGATTTGGAGAATAACTCGTAGCGTTTCTCCATCTCGACGACGATTTTCTTGAGTGCGAGCGAGGCCCGTCTTGGATCGGTGACCACCGGCGCGAGCAAATGCGGAATCCCGTTGTACATATTCAACTCGACCATCTTCGGGTCGATCATGAGAAACTTTACTTCGTCCGGCCGCGCCTTGTACAGAATGCTCGTGATAATGCCGTTGATGCAAACCGATTTGCCCGAACCCGTGGCACCCGCCACGAGCAAATGCGGCATCTTCGCGAGATTGCCCACAATCGGCTGGCCCGAAATATCTCGGCCGAATGCGATGGACAGCCGAGCATTCACCCCTTGGAATGATGGCGTCTCCATGACCTCCCGCATCGTAACGACGGACACTTCCATGTTCGGAACCTCGATCCCGATGGCGGACTTGCCCGGAATCGGGGCTTCCATCCGGATGTCCTTCGCCGCCAACGCGAGCGCGATATCGTCGGTGAGACCGACGATTCGGCTAACTTTTACCCCTGTCGCAGGCTGCACTTCATAGCGGGTAACCGCTGGACCGCGCACGACGTCGAGCACCTTCGCCTTGACGCCGAAGCTCTCCAAGGTCGCCTCCAGCTTCCGCCTCGCGTCGTTTGCTTCCAGACCTTCACCGCCGCGTCCGCCGCCAGTCGGCTTCGATAATAGGGAGAACGGCGGCAACTGATAGGGCTTCTTAACAGGTAGCGGCTTGATCAGCTCCGGCTGAATATTCGAGTCATCGCCTGCAAGCGCAGGACTATCAAGCAGCGTTGAGCGGGATGGCACCTGCGTTCCCTCATGCAGATCGTTCTCCTCGGCATCTTCCCGATAGTCGTCCAGCTCATCCGTAGGACCGCCTGGCTCGGTTCCGCCTAGCGGCCAAACGGAATCCTCGACTGAATCCAGAGTCGCTCCCGGTTGGCCGGCGTCCAATTGTTCCGCTTGCCACGGCAGCTTGTCAGATTCCCGCATCCTTTGTTCATCCTCATCTTGCTGTGTGTAGGATTGCCAGCTTCCAACCTCGTCGTCATCTTCGTCATCCTGCCATTGCGATGCAAGCGGCGCCGCTTTCTTGCGCCCCGGAGAAGCAGCCCGCTCTTCTTCGATCATCCATTCATTGTCCGGATCCGCGCTATCGCCCGTTGAAGCAGGCTGTTCCGTAAACCAAGAGAAGAACGGCAGCTTCCTTCTCGGTCGCCGCGCAGGTTCGACCGGCAATTCTTCGTCATCATCGTCCAAATCATCGTCATCCAATAAGGCTGCGGCCGAAGAGCCGTTGCTTTTGGACGATTGCTTTGCGACGCGTCCGCCAACGGGGAACAGCTTTGCTCGAAGCAAAGAAAACAGGTGTCCGCCGCGTTTGCGTATAACGCCGGCGAGCTCAACGTAAGATTTGCCCGTCATTAACATGATCGAAATGGCAAACATGACGACCATGACAAACCGCGAGCCAAAATAACCAAATAGCATGTAGAGCAGCGTATATTGAATCGCGCCTGCATATCCACCGCTGATGGCTTGTCCGGCTACCGCCCCCTCGTCCGGCGACATCGCCGGGTCCGGTTCCAGCAGCGCAGTCCTTACGTCGCTCCCGAGCTCCTTCAGAATAAACCCGGAGGATAATCCGCCGACAGGCTCGGTCTTCAGATCCATCATCGCCATGGAGCTATATAGCGTCATGCCGAGCACGAATAGCAGCAATCCGCTCTTCCGGCTCGTCCAACCTGCGGGCCATGCGCGCTTTACCATGACGACCAAGCCCACGTAAATGCCGACAAGTGCCAACACAAAATAAAACTTGCCCAGCAGCAGACCGAACAGTTTCGACAAAGAGCGTCCTACTGCGGCTTCGCCGGACAAGGCAATGACCGAAAGCGTAATGAGAAGAATGCCATACACTTCATATTTAAGGCTCGTCCCGATCGAGCTTTTCTTTCGTTTTTTCCGTTTCGCCACATCCGTCACCTCTGGTTGCATTATACCATAGGTGGACAAATGTTCCTATGCCGACCGAACACCGAAATTACGCTTGAGGAGCCGGATAGGCGATCATCGTCCCCGGCGTATACTGCGGGTTCAGATAAGCATTCAGCGGGCATTCCAGCAAACGGATAATTTTCCCTATTCCGGGCGACACGGGCTCGACCTGCATCTTGATGTCGCCGATGACGATATCCACAAAAGGTCCCGGCTGCTCATTCATGCCGCTCAGCACAAGCTCAAGCGGCATGCTCGTATAGAGCGTCATTGCGTAAGACCTCCCGGCGCTTTGCTTCTTTTATGCTCGTCGATGAACCGATTCAAGTCGCGAAGCGCATCTCCAATCCCGCCGACCGCATCGATCAGCCCGTGTTTGACGGCATCCGCGCCAATGACGGTCGTCCCGATATCTCGCGTCAGCTCCCCTGTCTTAAACATCAGCTCCTTGAACTTCTGTTCCGTAATATTCGAATGGGACGTCACGAAGCGCGTTACTCTCTCCTGCATCTTATCTAAGTATTCGAACGTTTGCGGTACGCCGATAACTAGACCGTTCAGCCTGATCGGATGAATCGTCATCGTCGCCGTCTCGGCGATAAACGATTTATTCGCGGATACGGCGATTGGCACGCCGATCGAGTGACCGCCCCCGAGGACGAGCGTCACGGTCGGCTTCGTGAGCGACGAGATCATCTCCGCGATTGCCAATCCCGCTTCCACGTCACCCCCAACCGTGTTGAGCACAATCATGATCCCTTCGATCTTCGGATTCTGTTCGGCTGCGACCAATTGCGGAATGAGATGCTCGTATTTCGTCGTTTTGTTCTGCGGCGGCAGCACCAAATGCCCTTCCACCTGACCGATAATGGTCATACAGAAAATATTCGATTCGGATGCCGGGGTCATCGTTTGCCCTAATTGCTGAATCGTGTCGACGATCGGATTTCCCAGCTTTTTCTCGCCTCCTTGCGGTTCGGATTGCTCCGCTTTCTCGTTCGTTGCTGCATATTCCCACATTTTGCTTCCTCCTGTTTTATGAACTGTGCATAGTATGGGGTGAGGTACTGGAATTATACAGAGGAGGGAGAAAATAAAAAGGCTCCTCTCCTTCACGCATTCCGCGATTAGGAAAGGAACCTCAATCTTTATACTTCCATAATAATCGGTAAAATCATCGGGCGACGGCGCGTCTGCTCGTAGAGGAAGCGACCGAGCGCATCCTTCACGTTCGTCTTGAGCGAAGCCCACTCGTTGACGTTGTCGTTCATCAGCTTATGCAGCGTCGAGGTCACGATCCGGTTCGCTTCTTCCAGCAAGCCTTCCGATTCGCGCACGTAGACGAATCCGCGGGAGATGATGTCCGGACCGGACAAAATCGCGCCGTCCTGCTTGCTGAGCGTCACGACTACGACAAGAATGCCGTCTTGCGACAACAGCTTGCGGTCGCGAAGAACGATATTGCCGACGTCGCCAACGCCAAGACCGTCGATCAATACATTACCCGCTGGCACTTTATTGCCTTTACGCGCGTTGCCGCCCTGGAACTCGACGGTATCGCCGTTGTCGACAAGGAAAATGTTCTCCTTCTCGATGCCTACCGATTCGCCAAGCAGCGCATGCGAACGAAGCATGCGGAATTCGCCGTGAATCGGAATGAAAAACTTCGGACGGATCAAGTTAATCATGAGCTTCAGCTCTTCTTGGCTGCCGTGACCGGATACGTGTACGCCCGAAATGGAGCCCGGGCCATAAATCACGTTCGCGCCCAAACGCATCAGCTCGTCCACCGTACGACCGACGTAGCGCTCGTTGCCCGGAATCGGCGTTGCCGCGATAATAACCGTATCGCCTGGCAAGATGTCGATTTTACGGTGCGTATTGCGAGCCATGCGGGTCAAAGCCGACATTGGCTCGCCTTGGCTGCCAGTCGACAATACGACGACGCGGTCGGCCGCCATTTTGTTCACTTCTTCCGGTTCGATAATCATGCCCTCCGGAATATCCAGATAGCCTAATTCGGAAGCGATCGTGACGACGTTCACCATGCTGCGGCCAACAACGGCGATTTTGCGGCGGGTTGCCATTGCCGCGTTGATAACCTGTTGAATCCGGTGCACGTTGGACGCGAACGTCGCGACGACGACGCGCTGCGGGGATTTGCGGAAAATATCCTCGAGCTCCGGGCCGATCATGCTCTCCGAAGGCGTGAAGCCCGGGCGTTCCGCGTTCGTGCTGTCCGATAACAGCGCCAGAACGCCGCGTTTGCCGATATCGGCGATCCGCTGCAGGTCCGCATATTGATTATTGACCGGCGTATGGTCGAATTTGAAGTCACCTGTATGTACGACTGTACCTTCCGGCGTGTCCAAGCAAACGCCGACGGAGTCCGGAATACTATGGTTGGTCTTGAAGAAGGACGCAGTAATCGAGCCCAGCTGCAGCTCGGAGTCCGCGTTAATCAGAATGCGTTTCGTCTCGCCGAGCAAGCCCGCTTCTTTCAATTTGCCTTCGATCAGACCGAGGGTCAGCTTCGTGCCGTATACCGGCACATTCAAGTGCTTCAGCACGTATGGCAGACCGCCGATATGGTCTTCATGGCCGTGCGTGATGAGAATGCCGCGCACTTTATCCCGGTTCTCCGTCAAATACGTAATATCCGGAATGACAATATCGATGCCGAGCATGTCCTCTTCTGGGAACTTCAAGCCCGCGTCAACGACGACGATATCGTTCGCGTATTGAACGACATACATATTCTTACCGATTTCACCTACGCCGCCCAATGCGAAAATGAGCAGTTTATCCTGGTTGTTTTTCTTCGACAAGTGGATCAGTACCTCCTATGAAAATTGCATAAATGTAATCCCCTACGTTTCGTCCAATGCGAAAAACGGGGTCGTATCTCATTCGGGTCATGATGGACGCCGCTCAAACCTTAATCGAAATTGCTAAAATTTGCCGCACATCGTCACTTGAGAACATTATACATGATTGAAATTAAGAAACACAAGTAAACGTATTCTTCAAGGTGAAACAGAGCTGCGCTGTCTTGAATCGCGTTGCGCGTTTCATTCCGCTAGAAATACAACATAATTTATGAACCTCAAACTTATAAATTCGTGTATTTCAAGGTTGAAACGGATTGGATTGCGTTGACATTCTGGAGATTGGGAAAGCGGCATTCAGCGAGAATGAAATACAAGTCATTTATAAGCCTATAAATCTAATAAACTCTTCTATAGCTCGCAACAAACGACAAGACCGATGCAGGTGCACCGGTCCCGTCGCGGTCTCTCTCCAATTGTGGATGTCGGCTAAGGCAGGAGCTTGCGAAGGGCGTCGATTTCCGCCTCGTTCGCCGCTACAAGCGGCAAACGAACGCTGCCAACCGGCTGGCCGACCAAACCAAGCGCCGCCTTCACCAGCACCGGATTCGGCAGTTCGAACAATCCTTTGAAGACTGGGAAACATTCGGTATGCAGCGCAGCCGCTTCTTGAACCCGGCCGTCCAGATAAGCTTCGATCATCGTTTTCATGCGGTCACCGATAATATGGCTGGCCACGCTGATGATACCTTGGCCGCCGATCGCAAGCACAGGCAGCGTGACGCTGTCGTCGCCGCTGTATACGAGAAATCCTTCCGGCGCTCCCGCGATGATTTGCGAAACCTGCTCCAGTGACGCGCACTCCTTGGTCGCGACGATATTCTCGATTTGCGCCAAACGAAGCGTCGTCTCGGCCGTCATGCTCGCTACCGTGCGGGACGGTACATTATACAACACGACAGGCAATTTCGTGGACGCGGCAATCGCTTTGAAATGCTGATAGATGCCCTCCTGGGTCGGGCGATTGTAGTAAGGTACGACGAGCAGCACGCCGTCAACGCCGGCCTGCTCCGCGATGCGCGTCAAATGGATCGAATGCGCCGTATCGTTGCTGCCCGTACCCGCAATGACGCGGGCGCGGCCGGCAGCGCGTTCGACGACAAACCGGAAAAGCGCTTCCTTTTCGACGTCCGTCAGCGTCGGGGATTCGCCCGTCGTGCCGGATACGACCAAACTGTCGCTTTTTTGCGCGTCGATCAAATAATCAACCAGTCTTCCCGTCGCTTCCCAATCGATTGCGCCGACCTCGTCGAACGGGGTTACCATTGCCGTAATTAATCTTCCGAAATGCATGCGGTCTCCTCCTAGATCCTACAGCCGACTTCTACCTGCGTGCGGCCCTGGCATGAACCTTGCAAAAAATCCGAACGCCGCGCAGCGGCGTTCGGTCTAGCTTCTATTCGTGAAGAGCGAATTTAGCATGCAGCGCGCGAAGCGCCCCAGCCATATCCGTCTCTCTTACGAGCACCCAAATCGTCGTATTGGAATCCGCCGATTGCAAAATCGGGATTCCTTGCTCCGTCAATGCTTCCACGATCCGCGCCATGATCCCCGGCACGCCGTTCATGCCCCCGCCGATAACGGACACTTTGGCGCATCCCCTAACGGCGACTGGCGCAAAACCGATCGTCTGCAGTATGGTAACCGCCCGCTCGGCATCTTCGTCGAACACGGTATACACCGCGCCGCTTGGCGTAACGTTGATAAAATCAACGCTGATCTGATGCTTCGCCATCGCTTGGAAGACGTGCAGCTGCACATCAGCAGGCCCTTCCTGTGCATGAACGGTTATTTGCGTCACGCCGCTTACGTGCGCGACGCCTGTCACATGACGGTCTTTAACCAGAGCCGCTTGCCGCGCATCGGTAATATCGGTTACGAGCGTGCCTTCGTCTTCCGAAAACGTGGAGCGAACGCGAAGCGGTACCCGAGCTTGCTGGGCGATCTCGACCGCGCGCGGGTGGATGACTTTGGCGCCCAGCCGAGCCATGTTGCAAATCTCCGCGTAGCCTACAACGGTAAGCGGCCGAGCATCTTCGACGATTCGCGGATCGGCTGTGAGAATGCCGTTGACGTCAGTATAAATATCCACGCGCTCCGCATGAAGCGCTGCGCCAAGCGCCGTTGCCGACGTATCGCTGCCGCCGCGGCCAAGCGTGGTGAGATCCCCGTCTTCTGTCACACCCTGGAACCCGGTGACGACGACGACCTTGCCCTCATTAAGATGACGTTCAATCTTCTCCGTCCGAATTTCCAGAATGCGAGCCCGGCCGAATTGATTGTCCGTGATCATGCCTGCGCCGCCGCCCGTTAAGGCGACGGCCGGGATGGAACGGCTTTGCAGCAAGCTGCACAAAGTGGCCGCGGAAATGATTTCTCCGCAGCCAAGCAGCAAGTCCCTCTCCCGCGATGGCAGCGAATCACCATTGTCGCGTATGAAACTGAGCAGCGTATCGGTTGCATAGGGTTCGCCTTTACGCCCCATTGCCGACACGACTACGACCAGCCCATACTGCTGACTGCGTTCGCGCTCGATATGCTTAATCACAAGCTCGCGCGCTTCCGGCGTAGACAACGACGTTCCGCCGAATTTCTGAACTAAGATGGGCATGTTCAAACCTCCGTATCGACCGAAAGACGAATGTCAGACCGTCGCGAAAGGCAACCCGCTGTATTTAGCAAGTTCTCATTAGCTTGCGATATCTCGGCGATTCCCATGGCGTTCCATGCCCCGCCTATTATCAAATCCACCGAACGATTCACATGTTAAAACCGCGGCCGCAAACCATGCGGCTACGGCGTAAACGACCGGCAAATCCAGCCGGTTCCCTTCTGCTTCGGCGACAAGCGGGCAGTAAGCCCTGCTCGCCGCTGGTCAACGTGAACTCCGTCAGGAGTAGCGGACAGCAGTGTCTTCACGTCTTCTAGGTCGTCATAATTAAATTGTGCTGCGTAGACAGATTCCGATTGTCCATGAATAATAATTATACGTGCGGATCTTTATAACAGCCGAAAAGGCAAAACGTGATGTCGCAATGTGCGATAACGTCGTCCTTTATGAAATTATAAAGATAAACAAAATTCGGAATTCTTCAGTTATTAGAAATTAAATATGATACCGCTCCAATAGCAATGGCTGCAGTTGTTTGCCTTGAAGCGCGGCTTCGCACGTTTCCGGAACGAGGTCCATGCTGGCCACGAGCGAATTCGGCTTCTGGATCCAATTGTCCTGCCCGAACGGAACGAAATATACATTCTTCGTCACGAGCAGCTTTGCGATATTCGCCGCGTTAAGTCCCAAACCGTCGTTCGTCGAGATTGCGATGACCAGCGGACGCTGGTTACGCATTTGCGACTTTGCCGCCATAAGTACCGGACTATCCGTCATTGCATTCGCCAATTTGCTCGTCGTATTGCCCGTGCAGGGCGCGATAACGAGCACATCGAGCAGTTTGGAAGGTCCAAGCGGCTCGGCTTGCACGATCGACGTAATCAACTCATTGCCCGTGATCGATCTTAGTTGTTCCTGCCAGCTGGCGGACGTGCCGAATCTCGTATCCGTCGTCAAGAACGAGTGCGAGACGATCGGGACGACGTTCGCGCCTTCATCCACAAACCGCTGAATAACCGGCATGACCTCTTCAAAGGTACAATGAGATCCCGTCAGCGCGTAGCCTACCGTTTTTCCTTGCCATTTCATTGCGCATTCCCCCGCTTACTGGTCTCTTCCATAATTAGCCGACTGAGCACTTCCGCAATGATACGTCCAGCGGTTTTGGGAGCGACTATACCAGGAAGACCGGGGGCGAGCAACGCTTTAATACCCCGCTTCTCGGCAAAACGGAAATCGGTTCCGCCCGGCTTGGAAGCAAGGTCAATAATGACCGCTCGCGATGGCAAATTTGCAATAATTTGCGCTGTGACTATCATAGTCGGAATTGTATTAAAAAGCAAGTCAATATTCCCCACCTGGTGGATGAGATCCTTGAGGTAAAACGGCTCAAAACCCATCTCGTACGCCCTTGCGAAATGCTCTTCTTTCCGGATGCCTACCTTCACTTTCGCGCCTAAACCTTGCAGCGTTCTTGCCAGTGTCAGTCCCGTTCGGCCGATGCCTAGCACCATGGACGAAGAACCGTGGATCGTAATGTCCGTGTTCTGAATCGCCATCATGATGGCGCCTTCCGCCGTCGGAATCGAATTATAGATCGCAACATCGTCACGGTCGAACAGCTCCACCAGCGCTATCTCGTGTTGGACACACAGATCGCGCAAATAAGGCTTTGCCATCCCGGCATATACCGTGCAATGCTTCGGCAGCTTTGATACCTCTTCGTTTGTCAAGATCAGCTCCTGATCGCTGAATACGGTCATGATTCTTCCGTCGTCATCCGTGCCAACGGCCGGCAAGATCAGGGCATCTGCCGATTGGAACAGTTCTTGGCTATACTCGGCTTGGATTGCTCCGTCAAGCGGAGTACGCAATTGGTCAAAGCCGGCGACCGATACGGAAGCATCCAACTCCGTCAACTTGCGGATCACCTCAAGCTGGCGGGCATCGCCTCCGAGCAGCACGACTTGAACCCCTGTCAGCATTCAGGAATCACTCCTTTCCCCGTGGCTTGCGGCAGCCTTCGCTAGCTTGCCGAATCGCCATTAGCGCACTTGGCTATAGACCATCTTATGCAGCAGCCTAAAATGGGTGCGCGCCACCCGTAAGGTTCGATTGGCGGCAATTGTCGTTGGCGAAATTCGGCATAAAACAAAAAAAACCGAAGCTGCCGCTTCGGTTTTCTATCGTCGATATGTGACTGTTATACGCCCGTATGGCCAAAACCGCCCGCCCCGCGCACCGTATCCGGAAGTTCATCCGCTTCTTGGATCGTGACCGCAGGCACGACCTGGAATACAATTTGGGCAATCCGCTCGCCGCGTTCGATCGTGAACGGCTCTTGACCCAAATTAACGAGCAGCACCTTCACTTCCCCGCGATAATCCGCATCAATGGTACCTGGCGTGTTCAGGCATGTGATGCCATGCTTGAAGGCCAGGCCGCTCCTTGGTCGGATTTGCGCTTCCAGTTCTCCAGGCATCGCCATCGAGAAGCCGGTCGGAATCAGCTTGCGTTCGCCCGGAGCAAGCGAAACCGGTTCGCTCACAGCCGCCCTCAGATCAAAGCCTGCGGCAAGCTCGGACATTTTGCTCGGCAGTTCGATCTCTTCGTTGCCCGGGAGTCGTTTGAACAACACGTTATACAAGGCAATCCCTCCCAATCGAAGCTGCCGCTTTATCGTTGCTGCCGACCATGGCGACCGCGAACGGTACGGACAGCATCCGCTTGGTAACGTCGCGGATATCGTCCATGCTTACCGCGTCGATGCGGGCCAGCAATTCATCCAGCGTATAATGCCGCCCGATCATCAGTTCGTTCTTGCCCAGACGGTTCATCCGGCTGCTCGTGCTCTCTAGACTGAGGATCAAGCTGCCTTTTAGCTGCTCCTTGCCGCGATGCAGTTCCGCATCGGACAATCCCTTCGCCGACAGTTCCTGCATCATCTCGATCGTCAGATCGAGCACATCCTTCGTCTGCTTCGGCGCGGTTCCCGCATAGACGGTGAACAACCCGCTGTCCGCATACGAGGTGTGATAAGAGTAAACAGAGTACGCCAGCCCGCGTTTCTCGCGGATTTCCTGGAATAGACGCGAGCTCATGCCGCCGCCTACGGCGTTATTCAGCAGAATCATCGCATACAGCTGCGGATCAGCGATCGAAAGACCCGGGAACGTCATGCAAATGTGATTTTGTTCCGTTTTCTTCTTGTGGAAGAGATAGGTGCCTTCGAATGCCGGCGCAGTAATCGGGCTATCGGTCCCGCGGTTGGCGAATGCGCCGAAATGACGTTCGAGCAATTCGATCAGCGCCTCTTTCTCCACATTTCCCGCCACCGCGATGACCGTATTGTCAATCCGGTAATTACTCTTCATATAATTACGCAGCGTATCGCTCGTCATCGCCGTTAACCGCTCTTCCAGTCCGAGGATGGAATACGCCAACGGGTGATCGCCGTACGAAGCGCGCGAAGCCTCGTCGTGCACCTTGTCGTCCGGGGTATCTTCATACATCGCGATTTCTTCGAGTATGACGTTCTTCTCCTTCGCCAGTTCGTTGTCGTCGAACTGGGAATTGAAAAACATATCGGACAGCGCATCCACCGCGAGCGGCAAATGCTGGTCGAGCACTTTCGCGAAATAGCACGTATATTCCTTGGCCGTGAACGCGTTCACATTGCCGCCGATGCCGTCGAACAAGTCGGCAATGTCTTTGGCGGAGCGTTTCTCCGTTCCTTTGAACAGCATATGTTCGATAAAATGCGAAATCCCGTTGTTCGCCGGCGTCTCATTGCGCGACCCCGTCTTGACCCAGATCCCGAACGAAACCGACCGGCAAGTCGGGATATACTCCACGACGACCCGCAGTCCGTTGCTAAGCGTGTATGTATTCAAGGCTATTCCTCCTCGAGCATTCTCTATCTGAAGAGAACCCCCATCATCATGAGCATGATCCTTAAAAATCAATGATATCACTATAACAAAATTAAGGCGCGGTCACAACTTGCGGCACACGGGCGGACGAGAGCGTGTCGGATACGGTGCCGAGCGCGTATCCCTTCGCTTTGATCGCCTTAATCATCCCCGGCAGCGCTCCGCTCGCCGAATCGGTCGGATGCATCAGAATCAAGGATCCTGGTTCGATTCGGTTGCCGATCTTGGCGACGATCGAGCTAGGTGAAGGATGCTGCCAATCGACGGTGTCGAGCGTCCAAAGCACGGTTTTCAGCCCTTGACTGTACGCCACATCAACAGTTAACTGGTTATAATCGCCCGAAGGCGGCGCAAACCAGCGGTTCTGCACGCCGAGCGTCGACTTCAGCAGCGCTTCGGTTCGCGTAATTTGAGATAGCTGCGCTTGTCTGGACAATTTGCTCATACTCGGATGCGAATAGGCGTGATTGGAAATTTCATGGCCTTCCGACTGGATTTTTTTCGCCAGCTCCGGATTGTTTTTCAGCCATGACCCGTCGAGAAAAAAGGTTGCCTTGACGTTCTCCTTCCGAAGCGTCTTCAGCATCGGCTCCACGTATTCGTTGCCCCATGCGACGTTGATCATGAACGACGCCATCTTCTTGTTCGGATTGCCCCGGTAAATCGGAACCGCGCCTAGATCGTCAAGCCCGACGGCCGGCGGCGTTTCCTTATATACGTAATCGATCGGCGTATGCAGCGGCGCATGCTTCATCCGTTCCACCGTTTGCTCGACGTCGATCTCCAATCCGTTATAACCGGGGATCGCTTTCCAAATCCGATCCACCTTCGCATTGACCGGCTTCATGCGCGTCTTCGCCGCCTCTTCTTCAATTGTCTTGCGCAGCGTCCGATGCTCGGGCGTCAAGGTCAAGTTCGCGAACGCCTCCCGCGCGCCGACACCCTGCTTCACGCCGTTTATATATGCCGTCCAATCCCCGCTCCATTGAACCGCGATCAACAGTGTCCCCATCATGATCGCCATCGCAACCGTCTTCCCCAGTTTCATGACGTTCGTCCCACCTTTCTCCTTCATCCTATTACAGCTTGGACCGAAATATGAACGAGCAGGCGGGAGTTATTTGCGCAACAAAAAAAGAGACAGACATGACTCTGGCTCTTTCTTCTACGATATGGAGGACGAGCGGCGTGGTCCTACGACTGCGCCGGCTCTTGTTGTTGGGCGACCAGCAATACTTTGCGGGACAAGTTCACACGGCCTTGATTGTCGATCTCGGTTACCTTAACGGTAATTTGATCGCCGATCTTCACCGCGTCTTCTACTTTCGCTACGCGTTCGGTTGACAGCTGGGAGATGTGAACCAAGCCGTCTTTACCCGGCAAAATCTCCACGAACGCGCCGAACTTCTCGATCCGTTTGACCGTGCCCAAGTAAATTTCGCCGACGATGACTTCGCGGACGATGCCCTCGATGATCTGCTTCGCGCGCTCGTTCGCCGCTTGGTTGGAAGAAGCGATGAACACTTTGCCATCCTGCTCGATATCGATTTTGACACCCGTCTCTTCGATGATCTTGTTGATGACTTTGCCGCCAGCGCCGATGACATCGCGGATCTTGTCCGGATTGATGTTCATGATGACGATCTTCGGCGCGTACTGGGACAGCTCCGTACGAGGCTTCTGCATGACTTCGTTCATTTTGCCCAAAATGTGCATGCGACCTACGCGCGCTTGCTCGAGCGCTTGCGTCAAAATCGCGCGGTCGATGCCGTCGATTTTGATGTCCATCTGGATCGCCGTCACGCCTTCAGGCGTACCCGCGACTTTGAAGTCCATATCGCCGAGATGGTCTTCCATGCCTTGAATGTCGGTCAGAATGGAGAAATGCTCGCCATTCTTGATCAGACCCATCGCCACGCCGGCAACCGGTGCCTTGATCGGTACGCCTGCATCCATCATAGCCAGCGTGCTCGCGCAAATACTTGCTTGGCTCGTGGAACCGTTCGACTCCAGCACTTCGGATACCAGGCGAATCGTGTACGGGAATTCGGATTCCGGCGGAATGACTTTGGAGAGCGCGCGCTCGCCCAATGCACCATGTCCAATCTCGCGACGACCCGGAGGACGGAGCGGTCTGGCTTCGCCGACGCTGAACGGCGGGAAGTTGTAATGATGCATGAAGCGCTTCGTTTCTTCCAGGTCGATGCCGTCGAGAATTTGCACATCGCCTAACGCGCCAAGCGTACAGATGCTAAGCGCTTGCGTCTGCCCCCGCGTGAACAGACCCGAACCGTGCGTGCGCGGCAGCAGCGCGACGTCGCATTCGATTGGACGGATCTCGTCCAGCGCGCGGCCGTCGGGACGCACTTTGTCGTGCGTGATCAGTCGACGCACTTCTTCTTTGACGATATCGTACAGGACTTCTTTCACATCGCCGATGAGCTCAGGCATCTCCGCGTATTCAACTTCGAAATGCGCGATCGTCTCGACATTTACCGCGTCGATGGCATCTTGGCGTGCATGTTTCTCGTGAATCCGGACGGCTTGTACAAGACGTTCCGCCGCAAATGCGCGTACTTGCTCGTTCACGTTCGCATCCACTTCATGGAGTTTGACTTCCATTTTCGGCTTACCGGCAGCCGCTACGAGCTCTTCGATTTTCGCGACGATTTTGCGGATTTCCTCATGGCCGAACATGATTGCTTCCAGCATCACGCTCTCCGGCACTTCGTTCGCTTCCGCTTCCACCATCATAATGGCGTCTTTCGTGCCCGCGACGACGACATAGATGTCGGTCTTCGCTTCCTGCTCGACCGTTGGGTTAATAATAAACTCGCCATCGATCCGTCCGACGATAACGCCGCCGATCGGTCCGTTGAACGGCACGTCTGAGATGGACAGCGCTGCCGAGGTTCCGATCATCGCCGCAATCTCCGGCGGGCAGTCTTGGTCGACGCTCATGACGATATCCGCGATTTGCACTTCGTTCCGGAACCCTTCCGGGAACAACGGACGAATCGGACGGTCGGTCAAGCGGCTCGCCAAAATCGCTTTCTCGCTCGGACGTCCTTCGCGTTTAATGAATCCGCCTGGAATTTTGCCTACCGCGTACAGTCTTTCCTCGTAGTTCACCGTAAGCGGGAAAAAGTCCAGTTTCTTCGGTTCGTTCGAAGCCGTTACCGTACAGAGGATAACCGTCTCGCCGTAACGAACCGTCACCGCCGCGTTCGCTTGTTTCGCCAATCGTCCTGTCTCGAGAATAAGCGGACGACCGCCTAGTGACATTTCTACACGCTGTATCATGAAATCCCTCCTTGCTGCACCCGGAGGACTCCCCCCGATGGCTGCAGTTCTATCAGTTTGCAAGTTGATATAAGAAAAGCTCCCGCAATAATTGGAGCTTATCAATTAGGATCGATCCGTCCGTCCATCGTGAAGCGGAACCGCAATAACCCCATTATGTAGCTTTTCATCCAAGGCGGCTAACCATACTTCGTCGTTTCCTCGGACAGGTCCTTTACGTTACAAAAAGCAACCCGGCGAGGCTATCCTTACGGATAGCCCAACAACCAGGTTGCTTTTTCCCCGCATGTTATCGGCGAAGACCGAGTTTTTCGATCAGTGCGCTGTAACGTTTAACATCTTTGTTTTTCAGGTAAGCCAGCAGTTTACGGCGCTGACCAACCATCTTAAGCAGACCGCGGCGCGAGTGGTGATCTTTCTTGTGCGTCCGAAGATGATCTGTCAAGTTCACAATGTTTTGCGTCAGGATAGCGATTTGAACTTCCGGGGAACCGGTATCGTTCGCATGAGTTTTGTGCTCGTCGATCAGTTGGTGCTTGCGTTCTTGCGTAAGTGCCATCCTTGTTCACCTCCTTGTATCATAATCGCCAATTGCCTCGCCGATCGTCCCGGTGAAAGCACGATGGCCAAGCAAAGGTTCAGTGCGCAGCAGATTGGAAAAATCCGCTTCAACTACGCAACGTTAAAGAGTATACCACAATCCATACCGAAAAGTAAATGGAGTCCGCTATGAATTTGATGAAAGAATAGAGCGGGCCTCTTCCGCGTCGGCGTTGATTTGCGCGATGAGCGCATCGATCGATCCGAACTTCCGCTCCGCGCGCAAGAAAGCAATCAGACGTAACGTAACGGTCTTGCCATACAGGCTTTCATTAAAGTCGAATAAATGCGCTTCAAATACAGGCTCGGGCAAATGTTCGTGGAAGGTTGGCTTCACGCCGATATTTAATACCGCGTCGTAAAGCTGGCCGTCAACTTCCGCGCGAATCGCGTACACGCCGATCTTGGGTACGACATAGGGTGCGCTCGGCTGTACGTTCGCCGTCGGATAACCGATCGTCCGTCCTCGTCCTTCCCCTTGCACGACCGTGCCGCGAACCGCGTAAGGCGCTCCGATCAACTCGGCCGCTACCTGAGGTTTCCCATCCGCCAACATCGCCCGAATCCGGGTGCTGCTTACTTTCTCGCCATCCAGCAAATAAGGCTCAATGACGCTCACTTCGATCGCTTCCGGTTCACACAGCTCGCGCATGACCGAAGCATTGCCCGCGCCTTTGGCTCCGAACGCGAAATCAAAGCCGACAACGACGCGGCGTACTTGGAGCGGACGTAAGATGTCGTGGACAAACATGCTTGGCGATACCGCCGCGAACGCCAGATCGAATTGAACGACGTACACGAGATCGACGCCAAGCCGTTCGAAACATTCCAGCTTGTCGGCGAGCGGTGTAAGCGCCGTTACATACTGTCCGGCGTTATTTCCCAACACTTCCTTCGGATGCGGATGGAACGTCATGACGGCTGCTTTCGCGCCGCTCTCCCGCGCCGCTTCGACTGCCGTACGGATGACATTCTGATGTCCGCGATGAACGCCGTCGAAATGACCGATTGCGATCGTTGTCGGTTCTGCGCCTTCCAACTCGCCGGCCGATAGTGGATAATGCAACGAAATGATTTTCAAGAGCTACACCTGCTTTATGTTCTTCGTCTCAACTGGGCTGTTCCGCGTTACGATGCATACGCGCACGGCCATGCGTTTATACGGGCGTAAATACTTTAACGGGCTTCAGCGTCTCGTTCTCCGCATCGGGTTCGTACACGCCCAGGAACATCCCGTCATGGCCATAAAGGCGAATGAGCGGTGATTCCCGCAGCACGGCATCCTCGATCCGAACATACTTGAACGCGATCCGCTTGCCTTGAAGCGCATTACGCGCCGTGATCTCGCCGACGTCGCCGCGGGGCATATATTCAAGCGGCGCGTCCGCGGGAATCAGCTTGTCGGCAATATTCCCGCTGGCCTGAAGTTCGCGGAGCTGCTCCAACGTCACGCAATCCGCTTGTGTCAAGCCGCCAGACATTGTGCGTACAAGCTCCTTCATCGTTGCCGGCACACCCAGAAGCCGGCCGATGTCAACGCACAACGTCCGGATATATGTACCTTTGGAGCAAACGACCGAGAAGCGAATCTCCGGGTAGTCCTGCTCCAAATCCGCGCTGATCAGCGCAATCTCATGAACCGTGACACGCCGGGACTTTCGTTCGATGACCTTGCCCTCTCGAGCGAGCTCATACAGCCGTTTGCCGTCCACGCGTACGGCCGAGAACATCGGCGGCACTTGTTCGATCTCCCCGACGAATGAAGCTAACGCCTCGCGCAGCTGTCCCTCCGTTAATCGGATGCCGGGCCGATCCTCAAGCACCGTGCCGGTCATATCCTCCGTATCGGTCGCGATGCCGAGCTTAAGTACCGCCTCGTAAGCTTTCGGACGCTCCTGGACGTATTCGACGACTCGGGTCGCGCGGCCGATACAGATCGGCAGCACGCCGGTTACTTGCGGATCAAGCGTGCCGGTATGGCCGATCCGCTTGATGCGGAGTATCCCTCTTGCCTTGGCCACCACGTCGTGGGAGGTCCAGCCAGCAGGTTTCCAAATAGCCAAAATCCCGTCCGTCATCCCTGTAACGCCTCGCTTACCGCTTGTATGACCTGGTTAACCGCTTCCTGCATCGGCAAATCCAATCGGCAGCCGGCAGCTCGCACATGACCTCCGCCACCAAACGACTGGGCGATCGCCGATACGTTGGCTGCCCCGGACGAACGAAGGCTTACCTTTACGCAGCCGTCTGCGGCTTCCTTAAAGAGCATGCCGACATCGACGCCTTCTACGTTCCTCGCATAGTTCACGAGACCTTCGAGGTCTTCGCTCGTCGCTCCCGTCGCTTCGAGATCCGCATGGCCAACCGTAATCCATGCAATGCGGTTATCGGTCGAAAAGGTTAGGTTCGCTAGACCGCGCTGCAGCAAGAGCAGCTGCGCTTTCGTCATTTTTTCCAGCAAATGCTCGGCCAGCAGATGACCCGATACGCCCAGCGTCAAAATGGCGGAAGCAATCTGCATGACGCGCGGCGACGTGCTGGAATAACGGAAACCTCCCGTATCGGTCAACAGACCGGTATAGACGGCCGTGCCCGCCTCAACGTCTAACGGAATTCCCGCGAATTCGATTAAATCATACAAAATTTCGACCGTTGCGGCAGCATCCGATCGTATTAAATTGACGGTTCCGAAATGGTCATTCGTCGGATGATGGTCGATATTAAGCAAGCCGCAACCCGGCGCGAATCGTTCGGAGACGAGACCGATCCGCTTATAATCCGCGCAATCTACCGCGATTACGCGATCAAAGCGCACTTCAGCGGCCACCTCATTCATGCTTTGGATATGCGAGGAGCCCTTCAAATAGCCGAGTCTCAACGGAACCGAGCTCTCGTTCATCATGACGAAGGTCTTGCCCAGCTTGGCAAGCAGCCAAGCGGTCACTAACGTCGAACTGATGGCATCCCCGTCAGGCTGGACGTGCGAAACGATGAGAAAGTGTTCGCCTTCCCGCATATACGCAAGCGCTTGGCCCAATTGGTCCGCGTATGCAGGAAATGACGGCATGCCCGCCGTCATTGTCCATTACCTCCATCATTCAATTGGCCGAGAATCGACGTGATCCGACTGCCGTACTCGATGCTGCTGTCAAACTTAAAGATCAGCTCCGGCGTATGGCGGAAACGGATCCGCTTGCCGAGCTCGGAGCGGATGAACCCGGTGCTTCTGGATAGCGCCTTAAGCGTCTCTTCCTTCTGCTCGTCATTGCCAAGCACGCTAAGGAATACTCTCGCCTGAGACAGGTCTCCCGTCACCTCGACCCCCGTCACGGTAATAAAACCGATCCGGGGATCTTTCAGTTCCGTCTGGATGATGGTGCTGATTTCTTTCTTGATTTGTTCTCCGACACGCCCTACGCGAATTTTCGCCATAGGTTAATCACCTCTCAACCTTTTCCATGACGTAGGCTTCGATCGTGTCTCCCTCTTTCAAGTCGTTGTAGCGGTCAAGCGTAATGCCGCACTCGTAACCTTGCGCCACGTCTTTCGCGTCGTCTTTGTAGCGTTTGAGCGACTCGATCTCGCCTTCGAAGACAACGATGCCGCCGCGAATAAGACGCGCTTTCGCCGAACGTGTGATTTTGCCGGAAGTGACCATACAGCCCGCGATCGTGCCGACCTTGCTGACTTTGAAAATATTCCGCACTTCCGCTTGGCCGATGACGACTTCTTTGAATACCGGATCCAGCATCCCTTTCATCGCGTGCTCGATTTCGTCGATCACGTTGTAGATGATGTTGTGCAAGCGGATGTCGACCTTCTCCTGCTCTGCCGTCGCCAACGCTTGCGGTTCAGGACGAACGTTGAAGCCGATGACGATCGCATTGGATGCGGAAGCGAGGTTGATATCGGATTCCGTAATCGCGCCTACACCGCTATGAATGACTTTGACACGAACGCCTTCAATATCAATCTTGCCCAGGGAACCTTTAAGGGCCTCCGTCGAGCCCTGTACGTCGGATTTGATAATGACGAACAGGTCTTTAATTTCGCCATCTTTGATATGTTTATACAGATCGTCGAGCGTAACGCGGGAATTCGCGCCCAGCTCGGTCTGACGATGCTTGATCGCGCGGCGTTCTGCGATGGCGCGCGCCTTGCGCTCGTCTTCAAAGGCGAGGAATGGATCGCCCGCGAGCGGAACTTCCGTCAGGCCCGTAATCTCGACCGGCGTACTTGGTCCGGCTTCCTTCAGACGGCGGCCCTTATCATTGACCATCGCGCGAACGCGGCCGAAGCAGTTGCCGGCAACGAACGCATCTCCGATCTTGAGCGTGCCGTGCTGGACAAGCACGCGCGCTACCGGACCTTTGCCTTTGTCGAGCTCGGCTTCGATGACGGTACCGCGCGCCCGTTTGTTCGGGTTCGCTTTGTAGTCATTGACTTCAGCTACGAGCAGGATCATCTCAAGCAGCTCTTCGAGACCGATGCGCTGTTTCGCGGAAACGTTGACGAAAATCGTATCGCCGCCCCACTCTTCCGGCACGAGTTCGTATTCGGTGAGCGCTTGCTTGATTTTGTCCGGATCGGCTTCCGGTTTATCGATCTTGTTCACCGCGACGATAATCGGCACGCCTGCCGCTTTCGCATGGTTGATCGCTTCGACGGTCTGCGGCATGACGCCGTCATCCGCTGCCACGACGATGATCGTAATATCCGTTACTTGAGCGCCGCGGGCGCGCATGAGCGTGAACGCTTCGTGACCCGGCGTATCCAGGAACGTGATTTTTTTATGGTTGATTTCAGTTTGGTACGCGCCGATATGCTGCGTGATGCCGCCGGCTTCGCCCGTCGTTACGCTTGTTTTGCGGATGGCGTCGAGCAATGTCGTTTTGCCGTGGTCAACGTGACCCATGATCGTAACGACCGGCGGACGCGATTCCAGCGTATCCTCTTCGTCCTTCTCTTCGAAGGTTTCGAATGCGTCTTCCTCGACCGGGATCTTCACTTCGACTTCAACGCCGTATTCCGTTGCGATCAGTTGCACGGTGTCGATATCGACCTCTTGGTTGATTGTCGCCATGACACCCAGGAAGATCAGCTTCTTAATGACTTCGGAAGCGTCTTTGTGAAGCAGCTTCGCCAGATCGCCGACCGTCATCTCGCCGCGAACGATAATCTTCTTCGGCGTGTTGTCGATCTTCTCTTTGCGCTCCATCTGATGGCCGCCCTTGCCCCGGCCTTTGCCGCCACGATTGCCGCCTCGGAAGTTGCCCGTGCGGTTATCGTCAAATCCGCGGTTGTTGCCGCCGTAGGTATTGCCGCCCGGCTTCGATGGTTTTCTTGCACCGCCGGCACCGCGATTGCCACCTTGGCCGCCTGGGGAACGTCCCCCGAAATCGGAGCCGCCCGTAGATGGCGCAGGACGGTCAAACGAACGTGCTGGGCCTCCTGCGCCGCTCTGACCTTGCGGACGGCTGCCCTGATATCCGCCGCCGCCCTGACCTTGCGGACGACTGCCCTGGTAACCGCTGCCTTGACCGCCTTGGCCTTGTGGACGGCTGCCCTGAGCACCCTGACCTTGCGGACGGCTGCCTTGGTAACCGCCGCCTTGACCGCCTTGGCCTTGTGGACGACTGCCTTGAGCACCCTGACCTTGCGGACGGCTGCCTTGGTAACCGCCGCCTTGACCGCCTTGGCCTTGCGGACGACTGCCTTGGTAACCGCCGCCTTGTCCCGGACCACGGCTTCCGCTTTGTCCGCCTTGACCGCCTTGACCCTGTGGACGGCTGCCTTGATAACCGCCGCCTTGTCCCGGACCGCGGCTTCCACCTTGACCGCCTTGACCGCCTTGACCGCCTTGACCTTGCCCGCGGTTACCTTGGTAACCGCCTTGACCTTGCTGACCTGGGCCGCGGCTTCCGCCTTGGCCTCCCTGACCTTGTGGACGACTGCTTTGCGGACGGCTTTGTCCGCCTTGGTTTGGTGTGTTTGAGTTAGTTTTAATGGACGTATTCCCCTGTCGTTCGTAATTCGATTCGGCTTGCGCCGGTTTCGTTTCCTGTACTTGCGCGGTCTGCTCTTGCGCCCGTTGCTGTACCGGACGGTTCTGCTGACTTTTAGATTCCTGTTGTGACGGACGGGTCGCGGAAGCTACGCTCGCGCCTTCCTGCGCCCTTTTGACGGCCGCGTTCTGTTTAATATTTCGGAAGAAGCCTTCGACTTTACTCACCATTTCGTTTTCCATAACGCTCATATGATTATTCACGGGAAGATCAAGACGCTTCAAAATCGTGATAATTTCCTTGCTGCTCATATTAAGCGATTTGGCATACTCGTAGACGCGCAATTTATCTTTGTCTTTATCCTTGCTGTCTGGCTGTTTAGTCAATACTCTCCACCTCCGAAGATTGGATTAAACTTCGTTCGATGCCGGCAGCAAAACCTCCGTCCGTCACGGCGACTAGAACCCGCTCTGCCTTGCCAATCGCGTGCCCGATCGACTCTCGATCGAGCGCCTCGATATGCTTCGCATTATAGGTCGAGCATTTGTCGCGATATTTCTTCTTCGTGTTGTCCGATGCGTCTGCCGCCACGATAACGAGCTTCGCCTTGCCTTGACGAATGGTCTTCAAGACTGTCTCGTCGCCCGTCACGATCTTGCCTGCCCGCATGGCCATGCCTAAAAGAGAAAGCGTCTTATTCATCGTCATCCGCCCGATCTTTGGCCGCGATAAATTCATCCTCGACCGCGATAAAATCCTGCTCGAGCTGATCGTATATCTCTGTGCTGACCGGTTGTTTTAGCGCACGGTCCAGCGCTTTCGATTTCTTGGCCAGCTTGAAGCATGACACTTTACCGCACAAGTAAGCGCCTCTCCCGGCTTTCTTGCCCGTTAAATCAATCAGTACCGTTTCATCGGGCGTACGGACGACCCGAATCAGTTCTTTCTTCGCCAGCATTTGCTGGCAAGCCACGCATTTTCGCTGCGGGATTTTTCTTGGCTTCACCGCTACTCCCCCTCATCGAAAACTTTGGCCCGATCGGGCCCTTCGCTTAATCGATCGAGACGGAGTCCTGGTGCATCGTGCTCATCGGCGATTTCGGCCGGCCATACTCTTGCTCGGCCTGCGTCTCGCTCTTGATATCGATCTTCCAGCCGGTCAGCTTCGCGGCAAGGCGGGCATTCTGGCCTTTGATGCCGATCGCAAGCGAGAGTTGATAATCCGGCACGATGACGCGCGCCATTTTCTCCTGCTCATATACGATTACCTCGAGCACCTTGGACGGGCTGAGCGCGTTCGCCACATACTCTTCCACATTCTCCGACCAGCGGACGATATCGATCTTCTCGCCCTTCAGCTCCGTGACAATCGTTTGTACCCGCATCCCTTTTTGTCCGACGCAGGATCCGACTGGATCGACTTCCGCATTACGGGAATGCACGGCGATTTTGGAGCGGAAGCCCGCTTCGCGTGCGACCGAACGAATCTCGACGACGCCGTCGTAAATCTCCGGCACTTCGAGCTCGAACAACCGTTTCAACAGTCCCGGATGTGTGCGGGAGAGGAAAATTTGCGGCCCTTTGGTCGTATTCTCCACTTTCGTGATGAACGACTTGACGCGGTCGCCGTGCTTGAACTTGTCGGTCGGCATTAGTTCGGTCAGCGGCAGAACCGCCTCCACCTTGCCCAGGTCGACGAACAAGTTGCGCACGTCTTGACGCTGGACGATGCCGTTGACGATGTCCTCTTCCTTGTCGATATACGCGTTATAAATGAGACCCCGCTCCGCTTCGCGAATCCGCTGGGTCACGACCTGCTTCGCGGTTTGCGCCGCAATCCGTCCGAAATCACGCGGCGTGACTTCAATCTCTGCGATGTCATCGAGCGTATAATGCGGGTTGATCGCGCGCGCGGCTTCGACCGAAATTTCCAGCCTCGGATCGAACACCTCATCGACGACCGTTTTACGCGCATATACTTTAATAACGCCAGAGTGGCGGTTGATATCCACCCTTACGTTCTGGGCGGTGTTGAAATTGCGTTTGTAGCTGGAAATCAATGCCGCTTCAATCGCTTCGATTAATATGTCTTTCGCAATGCCTTTCTCTCTTTCGATTTCCGACAAGGCTTCAATAAACTCCATGCTCATTGGAAATGAGTTCCCCCTTTCAATTCGTTCCGTTCACCCATCCCGCGCTGATTAAAATACGATGGCTAGCCGGGCGCTCGCAACTTTGGCATACGGAAGGGCATGTTTCTTTTTGCCGACTTCCACGATCAGCTCGTCGCCTTCGAACGCAAGCAGCTTGCCTTCGAATTCCTTGCTGCCGTCGATTGGCTCGTAAGTCGTGACAAACACGTGTTTGCCGACCGCTTTACGCACGTCTTCCGGCTTCTTGAGCGGGCGCTCGGCCCCCGGTGAAGATACTTCGAGGAAGTACGCATCCGGGATTGGGTCGTTCTGATCCAGCTTCTCGCTCAAATACTCGCTGATACGGCCGCATTCATCGATATCGATGTTGCCTTCCTTGTCCACGAATACGCGCAAGAAGAAATTGCTGCCTTCTTTGACGTATTCGATGTCGACAAGCTCAAAGCCATGCTCGTCTAGAAAAGGACGAACCATCTCTTCGACGACGGATTTGATTTTGGATGTGCTCAAACGTGTGCCTCCCTCGTACAGCTGCGTTGTTCGTATGTACGTTACTAGCGTGCATGACCGTCATGCTCCCATCGGACAAACGTCGTGCCCGCCGACAGGCTTATATACAATCGCATCCCCTTCGCTTGCGGCATGCGCCTTGTCCATGCATAGCGGCAACGGCTGGATTTCTTGAACCGATGCGGATGTTCGCCCTTGCCCCGCGACAACTTATTCAGGCTTGTAGTTCGAAAAAAGTCGCGGACAAAACGTAAAGAGTGGGTTTCCCCACTCTTCTGCGAAAAAGAACGTATCATCAGCATTACCATAACGAGTATAGCATAACCATGTTGTGGTGACAACCGTGCGCGGCCAGGCAGCCTAGAACAGCGACAGCTGGTTCGACTCCGGCAAGCCGCGGAAACAGCCCATCCCCGTCAGCACTTCCACGATGGTTTTCGTGGCTTTCGATTTCTGCTGGAAATCCTCGATGGACAAGAACTCGCCATGCTCGCGCGAGGCCGCGATATTGCGCGCCGCGTTCTCGCCGATGCCGGCGATTGCGCCGAACGGCGGAATGAGCGAATTGCCGTCGACGATGAAGCGGGTCGCGTCCGAGCGGTACAGATCCACCGGCTTGAAGCTGAAGCCCCTAGCGGTCATCTCAAGCGACATTTCGAGCTGAGACACGCTGTTTTTCTCCTTCGGCGTGGCATTGAAGCCCTTCGCCTCGATCTCTGTCAATCGGCGCAAAATCGCATCGTATCCTTGGCAAAGCAATTCCAAATCGAAATCGTCCGCGCGAACGGAGAAGTAAGTCGCATAAAATTCAATCGGATAATAAAGTTTGAAGTAGGCCGTGCGCACGGCCGAGATCACGTATGCGGCGGCGTGCGCTTTGGGGAACATGTATTCAATCTTCAAACAGGAATCGATATACCACTGCGGCACTTTGCACCGCTTCATTTCCTCGATCCACTCCGGCGTCAACCCTTTGCCCTTCCGCACACTCTCCGTAATTTTGAAGGCCAGCGAAGCGTCCATGCCCGCTTTATAGATCAGGAACAACATGATGTCGTCGCGGCAGCCGATTACGGTCTTAATGGTGCACGTTTTGTTCTTGATCAGTTCTTGCGCATTGCCCAGCCATACGCCCGTCCCGTGAGACAGACCCGAAATCTGAAGCAAGTCGGCAAAGGACGACGGCTTGGTTTCCTCAAGCATCTGTCGCACGAACTTGGTGCCCATCTCCGGTACGCCGTAAGTCGCGACCGGGGTGCGAATTTGACTCGGTTGAACGCCAAGCGCATCCGTCGAGCTAAATAGGCTCATTACCTTGGGATCGTTCATCGGAATCGTCGTCGGATCGACGCCCGTCAAGTCCTGCAGCATCCGCATCATCGTCGGATCGTCGTGTCCGAGAATATCGAGCTTCAGCAGGTTCGAGTCGAAGGCGTGATAGTCGAAGTGGGTCGTTTTCCACTCCGCGTTGACGTCATCCGCCGGGAACTGGACGGGCGTTATATCGTCCACCTCGATATAATCCGGGACGACGACGATGCCGCCGGGATGCTGACCCGTGCTCCGCTTGACCCCTGTACAGCCCGCTGCCAGCCGGTTCAGCTCCGCACCGCGCCACTTCTTGCCGGTATGCTCCTCGTATTTCTTGGCAAAACCATAAGCCGTCTTCTCCGCGACCGTGCCGATCGTTCCTGCGCGGAACACGTTCTTCGGCCCGAACAGCACTTTCGTATAGTTATGCGCCGTCGGCTGGTATTCACCGGAGAAATTCAAGTCGATATCGGGAACCTTGTCGCCCTTAAAGCCGAGGAAGGTCTCAAACGGAATGTCCTGTCCTTCTCCTTTAAGCGGTCTTCCGCAGTTCGGGCAAATTTTGTCCGGCAGGTCGAAGCCCGATGGGTAGCTGCCATCCAGGAACCATTCGCTGTACTTGCATTCTCCGTTCAAACACTGGTAGTGCGCAGGAAGCGGATTAACCTCGGAAATCCCGAGGAACGTCGCGACGACCGAAGATCCGACAGATCCCCGGGATCCGACGAGATAGCCGTCTTGATTGGATTTCTTCACGAGCCGCTCGGAAATCAAATAGTTCGCGGAGAATCCGTACTTGATGATCGGCACGAGCTCTTTCTCCAAGCGCGCGACGACGACTTCCGGAATCGGCTCGCCGTACAATCGTTTGGCCGTCTCATAGCAAGTATTGCGGATCTCTTCTTCCGCTCCGTCGATGATCGGACTGAACAGACCATTATCGGTAGGACCACCGGTCGACGGGAACATGTCATAGGTCTCGAACCGGTCCGCCAGCTCGTTGGTGTTCTTAATGACAACTTCATGCGCGCGGGATTCGCCCAAGAACGCAAATTCGCCGAGCATCTCCTTCGTCGTACGGAAATGCGCATCCGGCTTGTTCTGGTCCTTAAGCGGGCTGAAGCCCGTGATACCATGGATCGTAATATCGCGGAACATTTTCTCGCGCGGCCGCAAATAATGGACGTTGCCCGTCGCGATGACCGGCTTGTTCAGCTTGTCGCCGATCTCGCACACGCGGCGAAGCGCCTGTTCGATCTCCGAGCGGCTGCCGACGAGGCCCTTGTCGACCAAGTGCATATAAAAGCCGACCGGTTGGATCTCCAGCACGTCGTAAAATTCCGCGACGTCCTCAGCTTCTTCCATCGTTTTGTTTAACACCGTCTCGAAAAACTCGCCCTTCTCGCAGCCCGAGATAATAAGCAATCCTTCTCGCATCTCGGTCAGCTTGCTCTTGGGGATACAAGGAACGCGCTTGAAATATTCCGTATGCGACATGGAGATGAGCTTGAATAAATTCTTCTTGCCGACCGCGTTAAGCGCATAGATACCGCAGTGAAAAGGCCGGGAGTTCGAAATATCGAGACCCACGTAATCGTTGAGCATATGAAGATTCGTAATATTACGTGCGACGGCATCGCCGATCAAGCCGAACATGACCCCGCCTAGTGCAATCGAGTCGTCGATGGCGCGGTGATGGTTCTCCAGGCTAATCTTGTATTTGTCCGCCAGCGTATTCAGCCGGTGGTTCTTCATTGTCGGATGGAGGAAACGGGCCAGCTCGAGCGTGTCGAGTACGGGATTGGTTACCTCCGGCATTCCGAACGACTTGCACGCCGCTTGAATGAAGCCCATATCGAACCTCGCATTATGCGCGACGAGCACCGAATCCCCGACGAATTCGATGAATTCTCGCAGTTTTGGTTCGAGCTCGGGGGCGCCTTGCACCATTTCATTCGTAATATTGGTCAGCTGCTGGATGTGGTACGGGATGTCCTCATGGGGATCGATGAACGTCGAGAAACGATCGATCTCCTTGCCCTCTCGCATCTTGACGCCGGCGAGCTCGATGATTTTGTTGTTGATGACCGACAGACCGGTCGTCTCGATATCGAATACGACGTACGTCGCCGTCTGCATCACTTCATCCCGCGAATTCAGCACCATCGGCACCGCATCATTCACGACATTCGCTTCGAGGCCGAATAGCACCTTGATTCCGTTCTTCTTACCCGCCTTCGCCGCTTCCGGGAAGCATTGAATGTTGCTATGGTCCGAAATCGCGATCGCCTTATGCCCCCACTTCGCCGCCTGCTTAATATAGACGTCTACCGGCGTGACGGCATCCATCGTGCTCATTGTCGTATGCAAATGAAACTCGACGCGCTTTTCCGCGGCGTCATCGATCGGCTCGGAAGGTGCTTTGACCTCGTGCAGATCGGAAGGCATCATGACGAGCTCCGGCTCCATCATAAACCGGTCGTATTCGACGCGGCCGCGCGCCTTCACCCATTTGCCGTTGGCCAGATTGCTGAGAACCTTGACGTCTTCCTTCGTCTTGGCGAACATCTTCATCGCGATTGAATCCGAGAAGTCGGTCAAGTTGAATGTGAACAGCGTGCTGCCGTTGCGCAATTCTTTCACTTCGAGGCCGAAGATCGTCCCTTGGACCGTAATCTTCTTCTCTTCCTCGAGAATGTTCATGATCGGCACCGGTGGTTCTTTGATGTCATACCCCACGACGAGCGGCACTTCGCCTTCGTCAAGCGGCGGTGCTTCCTCGACCGGCACGCTGTTCATCATGGCCTCGATGACTTCGCGTTCTTCCTGCTGCCGCTTCTGGATAAACTGCTCGATATGCTCATTGTTGACTTTGCCTACGGTCAGCTTCATTTTCGGCGTCCGTTCGAACTGCCGTTCGAAAAATTGAACCGCCATTTCGTCGATCCGCTTCTTGCGCGCAAGCTCCAAGCTAATCTCGTCCATCAAATGAAGCGTCACGAGCCCGCCTTCCACTTCGATCTGCGCCTTACTCAGCCAGCCGTTGACGGATGCGTTGTTCTTCTGCACCCACTCCACGAACGCAGGCCAATATTCGCGCACGATCGTATCCGTATGCAGATCCTCGTCGTAGGCGAACACGATATGAATTTCCGCAATATGCGCGAATTTCGCTTGTACGCTGCGGCAAAACAAACTAAATGCCGGCAAAGGCACCAAAGACGCTTTGCGAATGCAAAACGTCCACTCCCGGTTGCTGCGGCTTACGATGACTTTATCAATATACCCGTCGCCAAAATGTTCGGCCGATAATTGCGGCGACAGCTCCGCCTGCTTCATAAGCAGTTCGAATCGCTGCCGCTTGTCCCCGGTATGGCTCACCCTACTTCCTCCCCAAATAAATAATCCCCTACAAGCGGTCGTGATGACGAACAGCGCTTCTGCAACTTGTAGGGGAGTGTCGATCAATATGAAAAGGTTACGATACGGCTAGATTAATACGCGCGCGCGAAAACGACGGTATGCTGGGCTTCTTCGCCGCAGCACAGACACTTCGTCTTCTTCTCGGCCGGCTCGAATGGGATGTTGCGGCTCGTCGCGCCTGTCTCTTCCTTCACTTGCTTCTCGCAAGCGTCGGAACCGCACCAGCCCGCGAGCGAGAATCCGCGCTTCTCTTCCAGCAACGACTTCATCTCGTCGAGCGTCTCGACCGAATAGAAGTGCTCGGAACGGAACTGTAAGGCTCGATTATACATGTCCGCGTGGATTTCGTCCAGCATGCGCTGCACTTCTTCCAGCAATTGATCCTGCTTGATGATGCGCTTCTCGCCGGAAATCCGCGACACGAGGACGGCTTGTCCATTTTCCATATCGCGAGGGCCGAGTTCGAGACGGATCGGCACGCCGCGCATTTCGTACTCGTTGAATTTCCAGCCTGGACTTACATCGCTGCGATCGTCTACTTTGACGCGGACGCCCGCTTTCTTCAACTGCGCGAACAGCTCGTCTACGCGGCCGACGACTTGCTCCCGCGTCTTCGGCGGGCCGATTGGAATCATGACGACCTGCGTCGGAGCTATCTTCGGCGGCAGCGCAAGGCCGCGGTCATCGCCATGCACCATGATCAGCGCTCCGATTAGACGTGTCGATACGCCCCACGAAGTTGTATGGCAGTATTGAAGCGTATTGTTGCGGTCCAAATATTTGATATCGAACGCAACCGCGAATTTATCGCCCAGATAATGCGACGTGCCGGCTTGAACCGCGCGCCCGTCTTTCATCATCGCTTCGATCGAATACGTATCCACCGCGCCGGCAAAACGCTCCGATGGCGTTTTTTGCCCAACGATGACCGGAATTGCGAGTACCTCTTCCGCGAATTCCTTGTACGTATTCAGCATTTGCATGGTTTCTTGGCGCGCTTCCTCTTCCGTCTCGTGCGCCGTGTGGCCTTCTTGCCACAGGAATTCACTCGTGCGAAGGAACGGCAGCGTACGCTTCTCCCAACGGACTACGTTCGCCCATTGGTTGATCAGCACCGGCAGATCGCGGTACGACTGAATCCACTTGGAGTACATGTGTCCGATGATCGTCTCCGACGTCGGACGAATCGCCAGACGCTCCTCCAGCTTCTCGCCGCCCGCCTCGGTTACCCATGGCAGCTCGGGGTTAAAGCCTTCGACGTGCTCCTTCTCCTTCTGGAAGAAGCTCTCCGGAATGAAGAGCGGGAAATAGGCATTACGGTGGCCCGTTTCTTTAAAACGGCGGTCAAGGTCGCTTTGGATATTCTCCCAAAGGGCGAAGCCCTCCGGACGGAACACGATACAGCCCCGAACCGGAGAGTAATCCATCAACTCCGCTTTCTTAATTACGTCTATATACCATCTGGAGAAATCCTCGCCCTGAGGCGTAATCTCCGTCACAAACTGCTTCTCTTTCGACATAAACGCTCTACTGCTCCCCTCTTACCAATCGCAATATATCATTATACGTTACGGCCACCATCAGCAGCATGAGCAGCGCGAAGCCAATAAAGTGGACCATGCTCTCCCGGTTCGGGTCAATCGGCCTGCCGCGGACGCCTTCAAGCCCGAGGAACAGCAACCGGCTTCCATCCAATGCGGGAATAGGCAGCAAATTGAATATGCCCAAGTAGAGACTAAGCACGGCGGTCCACTTGGTCAACTGCTCGATGCCTTGTTGCGCAATCTGTCCCGTCACTTGCGCGGTACGGACAGGACCGCCCAGATCGTCCATCTTGAATTGGCCCAGGATGAGCTTCTTGAAGCCATCGAAGATCATAATGGTCCAATTCTTCATATCTTGACCGGCTAGCGAGAACGATTCGATAAATCCGGCGGGCCGGGTTTCAAAGAACGACGCCGCACGTATGCCGACCTTGCCCTCTCCGGTATCGGGATCGGGTTCTGGCGTCATTTTGATATCCAGTTTCTTCTCGTCCCGCGTTACGGTGAACGTAATCGGCTTGCTCGGCGATTTGCTGATCAGCGCGATCATCTTGTCTTGATCCGTGCCGATCGTCTCGCCATTGATCGCGACAATGATGTCGCCTGTGGCAAGGCCCGACTTGTCGGCCGGCTTGCCTGCGATGATCTCGCCGATAAACAGATGCTTCGGCGTTTCCAACGGCACGCCGGCCATTTGGAAGAACGCGAAGAACAGCACGAACGCCAAAATAAAGTTCATGACCGGACCGGCCACGATCGCCAAGGCACGCGCGCCTACCGACTTGCTGCCGAATTGCCGGTCGCGAGGAGCAATCTGGGTCTCTCTGCCCTTGGCGATAAGAACCGCCTGTGGATGAACGTTATACACTTCGCTAACGCCATCGGCGTTCAACGTTACTTTCAACCGGTCTTCCAAGTCGATCGTCTCGACTTCGCCCCGTATGACGTTCGTTCGCTCGTCAAGGCGATCCAAATAAAAACGGGTCACATTGTTGGCCGCGATTCGAACGGCAACGGTCTGACCGGGCTGAATTTCCACCAATTCCGGATCTTCGCCGGCCATACGGACGAATCCGCCGGCTGGCACGAGTCTAAGCGTATAGCGGGTTTCGCCGCGTTTGATCGAAAACAGCTTCGGTCCGAAACCAATGGCGAATTCTCTAACCAAAATGCCCGCGCGCTTCGCAAAATAATAGTGCCCCCACTCATGGATGGTCACAATGACGAAGAATACCAGCACGGTCATAAAGACGACCTGTATCATGTGCATCGTTTCGAGCCTCCTGTTCGCAACGGCCTGTACTTAGATTATCATTATTCTCCCGTCCGATACAAGAGAACCGGTCCTTCAGACCGCCCCCGCTTCTCTCCTTGCCCATGCGTCCATGGCCGTGATGGCTTCCACGTCCGGAAGGTCCGTCACTTGATGTTTCTCCAGTACGGTCTCGATCACGCGCTCGATATCCAAGAAGGCAATTTCTCCCTTCAAGAACCGGTCCACGGCAACTTCGTTCGCCGCGTTGAACACCGTCGGCGCCGATTGTCCCATGCGTCCGCTCTCGAAGGCCATGCGCAGGCACGGGTAACGATGAAAGTCCATCTCGCGAAAATGCAGTTTGCCGATCTTGGCCAAATCGAGCGCTTCGGTAGGCGTCGCGCGACGATCGGGATATGTAAGGGCGTATTGAATCGGAACGCGCATATCCGGCATGCCGAGCTGAGCGACGACGCTATTGTCGACGAACTCCACATACGAATGGATGATGCTCTCCGGATGAATCAGAACCCCGATTTGGTCATAGGACACGCCGAACAGCCAATGGGCTTCGATAACTTCGAGTCCTTTGTTCGCCATCGTCGCCGAGTCGATCGTGATCTTAGCCCCCATCGACCAGTTCGGGTGATTGAGCGCTTGTTCCACCGTTACGCCGACCAGTTGATCCCTCGTTTTGTCCCGGAAGGAGCCGCCGGATGCCGTCAGCGTAATTCGCTTCATATCCGCGCGATTCTCTCCGTTCAAACATTGAAAAATCGCGGAATGCTCGCTATCGATCGGCAGGATCGATACGCCTTTCCTTGCGGCTTGAGACATGACCAAGTGCCCTGCCGTTACGAGCGTTTCTTTGTTGGCAAGTCCGATTTGCTTCCCCGATTCAATGGCGGCTAACGTCGCATTCAAGCCCCGGCTGCCCATAATAGCCGTTACAACCGTGTCAGCATCGCTAGCCGCGGCCACTTCCACGAGCCCCTCCTCGCCATAGACGACTCGCGTCCCCTTCGGCAGGTGCAGAGAAGCTTCGTCCGCCAACGCTTTCGTAGCTAGACAGACGGTCTTCGGCCGGAATTTATGGGCTTGTTCGACCAGCAGACTGACGTTCGCTCCCGCGGCCAAACCTTCGATCTCATAAAGCTCCGGGTCGTTCGACACGACGTCCAACGTTTGCGTGCCGATTGAACCTGTCGAGCCGAGAATCGTTATTTTTTTCATCGATGCACACCTATCCTTCTCTTAAAACGGCAGCAGACCGGTCATCAGCAGCAGCGGGAACACGATGATCCAGCTGTCGCACCGGTCCAACACGCCGCCATGGCCCGGAAGCAGCGCGCCGGAGTCTTTAATGCCGCGCACCCGTTTGTAGGCGGATTGAATCAGATCACCGAGCTGACCGGCAACCGCGGCCAGAATACCGATCCAGAACGCGTCGGCGAAGCCGATCGTATCCGGATAAATCACCGCGAACAACAGCGCGACCGCTAATGAAAGCAAGACGCCACCCAGCGAACCTTCGATTGTTTTATTCGGACTGATCGCCGGCCATAGCTTATGCTTGCCGAACGCTTTCCCGAAAAAGTACGCCCCGATATCGGAAGACCAGATTGCGCAGAACGCGACGATCGTCGCCAAAAGACCGTGTTCATTCGCATTGCGCACTTCATTCATGGCCTGAAACCCGATACCAACGTACATGGCCCCCAATAGGAGCAGCGCGGCTTCGTCAAGCTTGACTTGATTCTTGGTAAACACGGTAATGCTCAATAAACCAAACATCAAGAGCCACGATATGAATTGACCGGAAGGCTCGCCGATCGACCATTCCTGCCAAGGCAGCATGTAGGCGAGTACGCCGGAAAATCCGAGCAAGGAAGCCGGATTTGTCCATGACAACCGATTCATCCGCACAAATTCGCCATAGCCAATAATAGCCAGCAATAGCAGCAAGCCATAGAAGAACCAGCCGCCCATTATCGTCAGCGCGATAAAAAAACTGCCGGCGATAACGCCGGTAATAATTCGTTGTTTCAACTCGATGTCACGCTCCAGTAAGCCGCCGCGGATTACAATCCGCCATAACGGCGCGCCCTACGCTGATATTCACGTATAGCCTCGTTAAAATGAGCTTCCGAAAATTCCGGCCAGAAAACATTCGTGAACCACAGTTCGCTGTACGCCAACTGCCAGAGCATAAAGTTGCTGATTCGGAGCTCGCCGCTCGTCCGAATGAGCAGGTCCGGATCCGGTATATCGCTCGACAGCAAGTATTGCTCGAAATGCGATTCGTTCAATTCATCCGGCGACAGCTTCCCCTCGCGCACGTCCTGCCCAATCCGGCGTACCGCTTCCATCATTTCTTTGCGGCTGCCGTAATTCAACGCAAAATTGAGCACGAGCCCCGTATTGCCCGCAGTCTGCACGATCGCTTCTTCCACGGCCGCGAGCGTATGCGGCGGCAAGTCTTCTTTATGCCCCATCATGCGCACTTGCACGTTCTTCTCGATCAGTTCCCCCAATTCGATAGACAAAAATTCCTGCGGTAATTTCATCAGGAATTCCACTTCGGCTTTCGGTCTCTTCCAGTTCTCCGTCGAGAAGGCGTATAAGGTTAAATATTTGACGCCAAGCCGATCCGCTTCCATCGTAATCCGCTTGACGGTCTTCATCCCGGAGTGATGACCCGCAATTCTTGGCAGACCACGATTTTTCGCCCATCGGCCATTGCCGTCCATAATAATGGCGATGTGCTGCGGAATGTTATCGGCATCGAGCGCTTCGGTCGACATGTCATCAGGAGATTTGGCAAATTTCGACTTTAATATCTGGAACATTGCTACCTCCCCCCCCACCTCTTTGTATTCTTTGGATGCAACAAACCCCACCTATCGGAGGGGCCGGTGAGTTTGGATTATACTTCCATGATTTCTTTCTCTTTAGCAGCCAATACCTTATCGACTTCCGCCGTGAATTTATCCGTCGATTTTTGGATGTCGTCTTGATGACGGCGCGATTCGTCTTCCGAAATCTCGCCTTTCTCCAGCTTCTTAATATCGTCGTTCGCATCGCGGCGAATGTTGCGGATTGCGACTTTCGCCTCTTCCCCGAACTTCTTCGTCAGCTTCACGAGCTCAGCGCGGCGCTCCTCGGTCAGCGCCGGTATCGTAAGGCGGATGCTCGCGCCGTCGTTCGATGGCGTCAAGCCCAAGTCCGACTTCATGATCGCTTTCTCGATCGCCGACACGGACGATTTATCCCATGGCTGGATCATCAATGTACGGGTGTCCGGCGTATTGATGTTCGCCAATTGATTGACCGGCGTCATCGACCCGTAATATTCAACTTGCACGCGGTCAAGCAGCGCAGGCGTCGCGCGTCCTGCCCGAAGGGTTGCCAAATCGCGTTTCAGCGCGCCGATCGCTTTTTCCATACGTTCTTCCGCGTTTTTCTTGATTGTTTGTGGCACGACTTACACACTTCCTTTCACGATTGTACCGATTTTCTCTCCGAGGACGACGCGTTTGATGTTGCCCTGCTCCGTAATCGAGAACACGACGAGCGGGATGTTGTTATCCATGCAAAGCGATGTGGACGTGGAGTCCATGACGCCCAGATTGCGGTTCAGCACATCCAGGTAAGTCAACGTCTCGAACTTCTCAGCCGTTGCGTCTTTGAACGGATCTGCCGAGTAGACGCCGTCTACTTTGTTCTTCGCCATCAGAATGACATCCGCTTCGATCTCTGCGGCGCGAAGCGCTGCCGTCGTATCCGTCGAGAAATAAGGATTACCCGTTCCGGCTGCGAAGATCACGACACGGCCTTTCTCCAAATGGCGAATCGCCCGGCGACGAATATAAGGCTCTGCGATCTGCTGCATGGCAATCGAAGTCTGCACGCGCGTCGGCACGTCAATCGATTCCAGCGCATCCTGAAGCGCCAGCGAGTTCATTACGGTCGCAAGCATTCCCATGTAGTCGGCAGTCGCACGATCGATGCCTTTGGCCGTTCCTGCGATTCCACGCCAAATGTTCCCGCCACCGACGACAATCGCAACTTCGACATTCAAGGCCACGACTTCCTTCACTTGCTCGGCAATCGACGAAATAACGGATGCTTCAATACCATAACCGATATCGCCGCTTAGCGATTCGCCGCTTACCTTGAGCACAATACGTTTATACACGGGATTTTGCAACTTTTTTACCTCCAATTCGAACCATCGGGTCCGGTGCTAGATTTATATTGCTAAAAAATAAAGGCGGGGCGAACGCCCCGCCCCGCCTAGTGCGTTCGGATTTACAGTTTTGCTTGGGACATTACTTCGGCAACGAAGTTGTCTTCTTTTTTCTCCAGACCTTCGCCCAGCTCGTAACGAACGAAACGACGGATCGAGATGTTTTCGCCGATCGTGCTGATTTTTTCTTTCAGCAGCGTCGAAATTGTTTTGTCCGGATCTTTGATGAAGTTTTGCTCAAGGAGACAGAACTCCTCGTAGTATTTCGAAAGGCGGCCTTCTACCATTTTCTCGACGATTTTCTCTGGCTTGCCTTCGTTGAGGGCTTGTGCCGTCAGAATCTCGCGCTCTTTGTCCAGTTCTTCTTGGGAAACTTCTTCGCGGCCAACGAATTTAGGGTTAGCTGCCGCGATTTGCATCGCGATGTCGCGCGCGAATTCGCGGAATTGATCGGTTTTGGCAACGAAGTCGGTTTCGCAGTTGATTTCAACCAGAACGCCGATCCGTCCGCCAGCATGTATGTAGGATTCAACGACGCCTTCAGTCGCTACGCGACCTGCTTTGTTAGCTGCTGCCGCAAGACCTTTCTCGCGCAGAATTTCAGCCGCTCTCGTCAGATCACCGTTCGCCTCTTCCAGCGCTTTCTTGCAATCGAGCATACCTGCGCCCGTTTTTTCACGCAATTCTTTAACTGCACTCGCATTAACTGCCATAGCAATAGACCTCCTGAAGGGTTCGTAAGTTTACGTTCAAAAAAAGGGCGGTGAGAGGCTTAACAGCTTCTGACCACCCTTTCTTGCTGTCCTATGAATAAACGACTTAAGCCGTCGTTTGCTCGCCTTGGTTTGCTTCAACGATAGCGTCAGCCATCTTCGCCGTGAGAAGCTTAACGGCACGGATTGCATCGTCGTTGCCTGGGATAACATAGTCGATCTCGTCCGGATCGCAGTTCGTGTCGACGATACCTACGATAGGGATCCCGAGTTTGCGAGCTTCCGCAACCGCGATGCGCTCTTTACGCGGGTCGATGATGAACAGCGCGCTTGGCAGACCTTTCATGCCTTTGATACCGCCGAGGAATTTCTCGAGACGATCTTTCTCTTTGCGGAGAATGATAACCTCTTTCTTAGGCAGTACGTTGAACGTGCCGTCCTCTTCCCACTTCTCGAGGGTTTTCAGACGATCGATACGTTTTTGGATCGTTTGGAAGTTAGTCAGCGTGCCGCCGAGCCAACGTTGGTTAATGTAGAAGTTGCCGCAACGCTCTGCTTCTTCTTTAACCGAATCTTGTGCTTGTTTTTTCGTGCCGACGAAAAGGATCGTGCCGCCTTCTTCCGCTACCGAGCGAACGAAGTTGTAAGCCTCTTCGACTTTCTTAACTGTTTTTTGCAGGTCGATAATGTAAATGCCGTTACGTTCTGTGAAGATATAGCGATCCATCTTTGGGTTCCAACGACGAGTCTGGTGACCGAAGTGTACCCCAGCTTCGAGAAGCTGTTTCATGGAGATAACTGCCATCTTCAACACCTCCTGGGTTTGGTTTTTGTGTTATCCTCCGTCTGATCTCATCTTCCGTCAAAACTCCGGCCGAGCCGAAGCACCCTTGACGAAATTAATCGACGTGCGTTTTTAACACCGAGAATTACTATAACATATCTGGGTAGCCCATGCAACCTAGACATGCGTAACTTGACGAATCTTAACTATTGGTAGCCGTTTTCGCCGCAGCATTCGCCTTGCGGGCCGCGATTTCGGCCTCCGCTTGCTTTACTGGGATGGGCGTACTTGTCAGTATATTGCGCACTTGCTTAAGCGTCAGATTGCCCGTGAAGCCAAAATAGCCTGCTCGCACCGTTTTACCTTTCATTAGCGTTAGCAGCGCTTTCTTGTCTGTGATAACTTTGCTTTCGAACAGCAAATTGGCCGCATCTTGGACGCCTTTGCCCGGCAAAATCCGGATAATGGTTCGTCCATTCGCCCCTTCATAGATAGGCGATGCCGATTGCTTCTGGCCTGCGGTCCCCGCGTTGTCGGTGGTGCCTGTTCCAGCAGCCGGCTGTTGCCCTGCGGTATTCTGTCCCGCTGCAGGCGTCGTCTTATCAGGCGTCTGTGGAGTGCCCGCTTTCTTTTGAGCGTCGGCGGCGGCTTTCTCCTGCTCCACGATTTCGGCTTTGACTTTAGCACGCTCGTCTTCAAGCATGAGATCGACTTCTTCTTGCGTATATGTATCTCCTGCCGCGAGGGGATCGGCGCTGCCACTATGCTGGCCTTGGCCGATCAAAAACAATTGGAGCAGAACGGCGCCTATGACAACCCCCGACCCTAGACCGGTCAGAAACGAACGTTTACTCATGCGTTCGTCACCTCTTCCTGCTTGGCCAGCTGCAAAATAAGCTGCACTTCTCCTTTATTCATGCCGAGTTTCTTGGATATCGTTTCGACGGATTTCCCGCTTTGGTACAGGTCGAACAACTCGGGATATCGTCCCCGGATTGACGTATCTTCTTCGGGTTCGGCCGGTTCGGGTTCTACAATCGGCTCCGCTGCTGGAGGAGGCGTTTGGTGCAGCGCCGCATGTTCAGCGTATGTAAGCTTATCCGTTATGTATGGATACGGAACAGGAGCAGCCGATAAGGTTTGCTTGCTCAATTGATGCTCCAGCTCCGCGCAGCGCATCTCCAGCTGCTTGATCCGTTCGTCGTAGGATTTCGCATTCGCCTGCGCTTCTTTACGCGACTTCGCGATCAGCTCCACCATTTGTCGGTTTTCTTCTTCCATATTCTCCATAAACTGCTCGAGCGCCGCCTCCATGCCGTGCACGGACGCTTCTCCTTGCGAATCTGGTTCCCGCGTCTTGCGGGGCATCATCATGCCGATGACAATGATCACCCCGCCGAGGAGAACAATATAAAGCCAAGGTTGGTTCATTTCATCACCTGCATTTTCTAAAAGATGCGACTAGAAGCTTATGTCGATATGCTTTCCTTTGTAGGGATGTTTACTCCCTTTAGGTGCGACTTCCGCATTTTTTTCTTCTTCGTCGCTCGCCAAGGTCGCTTTACGTCTGCCTTTGCGTTTAGAATCGGTGTCTTCCTTCAAACGATGATCGTTAATATGCGCATGACCGCCGCTTTCCACGGCTGTATTCTTACCGCGCAGGTGTTCCGTATGTTTGACCATATCGGTTTCCAGCTTGGTTTGTTCGGCATGCGCTTTATGAATCGCATGCTGCTGCGTAATGCTTTGATCCGTTACTTTCGGTACGGAAACTTGAAAATCAATGGACCGGTAAGGCATAAGCTTCCCCCCTGGTCATTTGGCGAATACTGATTTATAAGTGCGGAATCATAGAGGTAGCATCGCGACGTCGCCTTCGGAGTAACGAAAACTTACGCGCTGCGCTGGATCTTTGATAAATCGGGTGTAGCGCCCGATGACGATCTTGGAACCACCGTAAATGGTATGAATGACATCGACCTTAGCGAGCATCGTGTCTTCCAGCGATCGTTCGATCTCGAGAATCCTATCCTTCGTATGGGCAATATCGTCCACGGCTTGCCGTTTGGTAGCGGTTAGCTTAATCCGAAGCGCGAGTTTGTCCGGCGCAAGATGTCCTGCCGCAGCCATCTGGTCAAGCAGCGTCAATGCTTTATCGGTTTTATCCAAGTTAGCGGTCGTCTCTTTCAGATGGGCGCGAAGCTCCGTCAATTCTTCGCGAAGTTCCGGCCTGACCCCGACTTCGATTGATGTCGGCGTGAACATCGTGTTACCGTACGTTCTGGCAATGACCGAATCGCCGGCTTGAATGGTTCCACCCACGATCAATCCTTTCGCCCCGCCGCAAACAACGCTCCTACCCGCCCGAACTTGCGAATGCATGATGCTCTGCGTCACGAGCACGTCTTCACCCGCTGTTACGATCGCATCCTGAATGAACGCGCTTTTCACGTTCTTACCCGCTTTGACATGGCCTTTATTATGCATCAGAATGCCGCCGGTGATCTCGATCGATCCATCGGATTCCAGCTCCGCCCCTTCGACGCCGCCGACGACCCGAATATCTCCGGCCGCGCGGACCCTAAAGCCTGTCAGTACGTTCCCGCGGATGACGACTGTGCCGACAAAGTCAATGTTGCCGACTTTATAATCCACATCCCCATTCACTTCATAAACCGGAAAGACATTGATTTTATTCTTGTCCGTCATCGTGATTAGTCCATCGATAGCGGAATACAGCGCGGTTTGATCCTGGCTGAGCACGACGTTTTTACCGATCTTGAAGAACGCTTCCTTCCCGTTCCGGCAGATCGCTTCTTCACCTGTAACCAGCTTGCCGTTCACGCCGGGCGTCGCCGGGATTTTCTCGGCGATCAACTGACCGCGCTTGACGTTCTTCAGCTGCGTAATTTCTTTGAAATCCACGCTGCCATCTTCCATCTCCGCGGGTCGTTGCTGGTTGTCCATCATGTCATAAGAATACTGGATATATCCATCAGTACCCGCAATCGCTGGCTCGCCCTGCGCGATAACGACCTGCTTGTTCATGAACGATTTCGGACTCGCCGACAAGTTGTCGATCAGCTGTTGATCAATGCCGTGCTTGACCCCTTTCCCATTCAAAAAAGCTGCCCAATCTGCGGAAGTAAATGCAATGGTGTCTTCTGTCGCCAGCAGTTGAAGCGTAGCCGTCAGCTTATCATGCGAGATCGAAATCACGGCCAATGATTCCATTGTTTCCGGAGCTGACATGACACACTCTCCCTTTGCGTTTTAGTGCTGCATAAGTTGGTCTTTCTGTTTGTCGAGTGCTCCGCGCAAGCGCAGGATCGCCTTTGAATGCAATTGCGAGATGCGGGACGGTGACAAATTCATGACTTCCGCAATTTCGCTCAGCGAAAGCTCCTCATAGTAAAACAACGATACGACCGTGCGTTCTTTCTCCGTCAGCTTCTCGATGCCGCGGACGAGCGAATCCTTTAAATAAAACTCATGCACTTTGTGCTCCGGATTTTTTGCTTTCTCGTCAACGAGGAGCGACAATCTCGTCTCCGATTCCTCTTCGCGAATCGGATCCTCCAACGAGCAAACGGTCGTCACGGCGATTTCCTGAAGCATGTTCTGGAATTCTTTCTCGCTGACGTTCAAATAGTTGCTGATTTCGCTGTCCGATACGGTACGCATGTACGTCTGCTCCAGCTTTTGATACGCTTCTTCGATCCGCTTCGCCTTTTCTCTCACCGATCTTGGCACCCAGTCGCCTTGCCGCAGGCCGTCGATGATGGCGCCGCGAATCCGCCAAGACGCATAGGTCTCGAATTGCAGTCCGCGACGGTAGTCGAATTTCTCGATTGCATCGATTAGCCCCATAACGCCATTGCTTGCCAAGTCGTCTTTAGATACGTTTTTGGGCAGTCCGATCGCCATCCGGTTGGTTACGTAGTCAACTAAAGACAAGTAATCCTCGATCAGCCGCTTTTTCGCTTCTATGTCCCCGTCTTCTTTCCATTTCTGCCAAATTTCAATATTGGACAGATGAGGCGTTTTCGGCTCAATCATCGTCTCACTCTCCTGTCAAGTGACGTATAGCTTTGGCTAGTTCTTCTGGGTCCCGGTTTTGGGTCGACACTAATTTCTCTGGCTGCAACGGTTTGAATACCGGTTGTTCCTCCGAGTTAACCGAAGGCTGCTTTCCGTTCATCTGCTCGCGGAGCAAGTCGGAAAGCTCGTCGCTTTCATCAGGTGTTGCGTAATCGACACGGCGACCTTTGCTCTCATCTTCAAGATTATCGGTCAGAATCGTCTCGCTGCTGGTCGCTGGCTGGCTTAGGATAAGGGCAAGTGCCGCACGGAATAGAAAACCGAGCACGAAAAATGCCACAAACGCATACACGCAGCGCACTGCCGATATGAGAAGTCCGTTACTGCCCATCGAGGCCAGCATGGTGAGCAACCCGCCGAGCATGCCGAGGGCGGCATTCCAGCGCCATGTCCCAATCATGAATTAAATCTCCTTTGCGCCAAACTGAACGCTGCGAATAACAAGTATTCCGGTTGCGCTGCTAAATTCAATCGTTCTTCCGAAATTCCCGCCCGTATCTTCGGCAATCAAAGGGATGGAAAGCTTGCTCAAAGCCGCTTTGCACGATTCGACGTTACGCGGTCCAATGCGCATCGTATCGCTTTGGGAAGAGAAAGCGAACATTTGCGCCCCGCCGGCCATCTTGGCCTTCAATCTTCCGGTCATCGCGCCAGCCTGCTTCATCCGCTCGATTAGTTCGGGAATGGCGGTATCTGCATATTTCGCGATATTCAAGGTGGACTCCCTGGCGATGTCAGAGGATGGCAGCATCACATGCGCCATGCCGGCAACCTTGCTTTTCTCATCGAAGAGCGTAAGCCCGACGCATGAACCGAGCCCAGTTGTCTTCAGTACTTGTCCGCCGAGCGCAATGTTTAAATCCGCCATGCCTACTTTCACCATGATGTCTTGGTTCATTCGGTCGGCACTCCCAGGGCGCTGAATATTTTATCGAATGATTCCGGGTCAGGAATGAGGAAGAAAAAGCCTTCGACCGCTTCATGACCTTCTAAAAATTTGGTATCGATGAGCAGGGCAGAATCCCCCATCTCGCCATACAGCATCAATCCGTAGCTCAATACGGCCCCTGCCATATCGATGGCAACGGACGGAACGGTAGGCCCCATGGAAAGCTGCGTGAAATCAGCCAAAGACGAGAGGTAGGATCCCGCCAAAATGTTGCCGATCTCGGACAATGCGGAAAATTCCATCTCGGTATAGCCGATCTCTTCCCGGTGATCGATGGCAAGCAAGTTGCGGAGCATCTTGCGGGCGGAATCTTCCTGGATCAGGAAGAACATGTGACCCGGCGCGTCGCCTTCGACGCGCAGATAGACGGCAATGACGACCTGTTCGGCACCGCCGACTTTATCCGCAACCTCCTCGAACGGGACAAGACTGACTGTCGGAACGTTCATATCCACCGGCTTGTCCAGTAGAAGCGACAAGGCCGTTGCTGCATGTCCTGCTCCAATGTTGCCGACTTCCTTGAGAACGTCCAGTTTGAATGCTTCCAGCTTCGATAGTGGGTTGGTCACGGTTTACCCCTCAATTTCTAGGATCTGATCGATCTCTTTCTGTTTGAGCACTTCTGCCAGATTGAGCATGATCAGCAGGCGATTCTCGCCAATCTTGGCCACGCCGCGAAGGTATTTCGCCCGAATGCCACCGACAATTTCTGGAGGAGTCTCAATGTTGTCGCTGTCGATGTCGATAACATCATTAGCGGAATCCACGATAAAGCCGATTTCCACGTCACCGACGCCAACGATAATAATCCGGGAGTTCTCCGTCGAGGTCGATTACCGGCAGCACGACACCGCGCAGATTGATAACCCCTTTGATGAAGGAAGGCACCTTCGGAACGCGTGTGATCGGCATCATGCGTTCGATGGTTCTAACTTTCTCAACCTCAATGCCATACTCTTCCTCGCCGAGACCAAACACGATTACTTTTAATTCTTCGCCCATACGTAATCCCTCCCTTATTTAATTAGCGCATTCGGATCGATGATCAAAGCGACTTGTCCGTCGCCAAGAATGGTCGCGCCTGAAATGGCATCGATATTCGTTAAATAGTTGCCGAGCGACTTCAAGACGATATCGCTTTGACCGATAAATTCGTCTACCAGTATGGCGACCAATTTCTCGCCTTTGCGAATCACGACGATCTCTGTCTCGTCTTCGCCGTTCTCGGTCCATGATGTGCATTCGAGGATCTTGCTCAGCGAAATGACCGGAATGACCGAGCCGCGGAATTCCATCATGAACGATTTGTGCACGGAGCGAATTTGCTCCTTGCGAATGATGCCCGTCTCCACGATCGACGAAAGCGGGATCGCGTATTTCTCAGCACCAAGCTTCACAAGCATAGCTGAAATAATCGAAAGTGTCAGTGGCAATTGAATGGAGAAAATAGAACCTTTCCCCTCTTGCGAAGTGACGCTGACGTTACCGCCGAGCGACGAGATTTTGGACTTGACGACGTCCAAGCCGACGCCGCGTCCGGATAGATCCGAAATTTTCTCAGCGGTGCTAAATCCCGGCGCGAAAATCAGCATGTTGATTTCGTTGTCGGTCAGGCGTTTCGCCTCTTCCGGCGTTACGACGCCGTTCTTGATGGCGATCTGCTTGACGCGCTCGCGGTTAATGCCATTGCCGTCGTCCTCGATCTCGATAAATACGTTATTGCCGCTATGGAACGCGCGAAGATGGACGGTTCCGGTCTCCGGCTTGCCTGCCGCAACGCGCGAGGCGATCGATTCGATGCCGTGATCGCAGGAATTGCGAAGCAAATGCACGAGGGGATCGCCAATCTCGTCGATAACCGTTCGATCGAGCTCCGTCTCGGCGCCCGTAATGACGAGATCGATTTTTTTGTCCAGCGACTTTGCGATATCCCGTACCATCCGCGGGAAGCGGTTGAAGACGGATTCCACGGGAACCATGCGCAGTTTGAGCACGATATTCTGCAGGTCGCCGCTTACGCGGGCCATATGCTCGACCGTCTCGGTCAAATCGGCACGATGGATTTCCGTCGCCAGCTGTTCCAACCGGACACGGTCGATCAGCAGCTCGCTGAACAAGTTCATCAAGGCATCGAGACGCTCGATATCCACGCGGATCGTGCGATTGACCGGCGCCGCCGCTGCCGGACGCGGCTTATCTTCCTTAGGTGCTTCTGTCTTAACGGCAGGCGCAGCACCAGCTGAAGGGGTTTCCGAAACTGCCTGCGTTTCTTGTGCTGGAACCGCGGCAGGCGTGTCGGCAGCGCGACGGCCGAGTTGGCTTAGGGATTCGCGATTGAGCTGGGTCACATCGGCGGTCTCGATTTCCGATACCGACAAAATGCCTTTGCGGATATCATCCGTGTTGGACGAAGATATCATAAACACCGTAAACGAACGCTCGAATTTCTCCTGCTCGATGTCCTGCACGCTTGGATGCGATTTAATAATTTCGCCTGCCCGCTCCAGGAAGTCGAATACCATGTAAGCCCGAGCTGCTTTCAGAATACAGCCTTCGCTTACGTTAACAACCACGTGGTAAACCGAAAGACCCGAGTCGATCGACTGCATTAATACCGACGTTTGGTATTCATCAAGCAGCACGGCCGCGTCGTTCGCAGCTTCGGTTGCTTCGGCGTTTGCCGATGGCGCAGTTTGGGCATTCGCAGATTCCGGGGAATCGGTTTTGTAATCGCCCTTCACGATCGACTTCAGTGCCGTTACGATTGTGGTAACGTCCAGTTTGCCGGTACCGCCGCCGATGACGTCCTGTACCATGTTTTCAAGCGCATCCAATCCTTTGAACAGTGTATCGAAAATGAAGCTGTCCATTTTGATCTTATTGTTGCGCACAAGATCCAGCACATTCTCCATTTCATGGGTAAGCGCGGCCAAATCTTCGAAGCCCATTGTTGCCGACATACCCTTCAACGTATGGGCGGATCGAAAAATAATCTGGACAATACTCAAATCTTCCGGGTCGCTCTCCAGACGAAGCAAATTCTCGTTAAGCGACTGCAAATGATCGTTGGACTCATCAATAAACATCGATAAGTATGCGTTCATATCCATTGCCTGGCACCTCCTGTTTGGTATGAATCTAAACCTGTCCGATTGCTATTTCATAACCGCATCCACGATCGCGCCGGCAATCCGTCCGAGCGGAACGACCGTCTTGGCCGCGCCGTTCTCAACGGCGGATCTCGGCATTCCGTATACGACGCATGTTTCTTCGGACTCCGCAATGGCGGTTTTGCCACCGCTTTCCATCAGCGTTTTCATCCCTTTGGCGCCATCGCTGCCCATGCCCGTCATGATGACAGAATGTCGTTGAAGCTCGGTGAAAGGCGCGCAGGATTCGAACATGACGTCAACCGAAGGCCGATGACCACCTCGCGGCGGTTGCTCCGTCAATCGGATGTAATAGCCTTGGCCGTCCTTGGCTAGCTCCATATGCAGCCCGCCTGGGGCGATGTATACCACGCCCGCATATACGCGCTCGTTGTTTACCGCTTCCGTCACCTGCAAGGCGCTGAACGAATCCAGCCGTTGGGCGAGGGAATGCGTAAACTTCGGCGGCATGTGCTGCACGACCAGCACGGGTGCGGGTAAATTCTCCGGCAGCGCGGTAATGACTTCGTGCAGCGCCCTAGGCCCGCCGGTAGAAGTGCCGATCGCGACCAAATGTCGGAAATTGGTTTGTTTGGCCGTTTGTTTCTTTACTCTTGGCGCAATCGGTTCATCCATCAAATCAGCCGCTATCGGTATTGGCTTGCTCGTGCTTGCCGCAGCAGGCTTCACCTCCGGCTTGACTTCGGGCTTCGCCGATGGTTTCGCCGTCGGAACCTGCGATGAAACAGCGGGTCGAGGCGCCGGTTTCGGTTCTGGCTTGATGGCCGCCGCCGGAGCGCTTGCGGCAGGTTTCGGCGGCTCCAATGCCTTCTTAGGCTCCGGTTTCGGCGGCGTAACAGCCGTTTCCGGCGCCGGCTGTGAAGGAACCGGTTTGTGCTCAAGCGGCGGCACCGCGGCACGGCGAGGTTTCTCGGGTTCGAACGTTCTCGACTGTGAAAGCGGCGCAAGTTCACGGACAGCCGGGATCTCAGGCGGCCTTTGCGTCTTAGGCGGAAGCACCGTGTCCTTCCGTTGTGCATGCACGGGCTGCTCCTCTTCAACGGGTAACGCTGGCGTCGATTTCTTCGCGGTAAGCTCCGCCGTCACTGGTTTGTCCTTGATAATCTCCGCCTCGTCTGATTGCATTTGCGCGGCCATCGCGGCCTGCCACTCCTGCCATTCGGCAGTCTGCCGCTTCCTTGCCGGCTCCGCTGTTTGCGCTTCGTCCCCAGTTGAATCCGGCCGTGCTTCGTCTTCCGCATCGGTTGCGGCAATGGAGGCGGCGACGTTCGATTCCACCGCAATGCGCAGCTTCTCCAGCATTTGGTCCCCTACGGTTTTAATATCCGGCGATGTTGGCCCGGCGGGTTTGCGAATAAAGTCGAAAGCGCCGTATTGCAGCGCCTGGATCGTCATTCTCGTCCCGTCATCGCTCGTGCTCGACATCATAACCGTCGGCGTCGGTCTTTTGCGCATCACCTGAACCAAGGCTTCCAAACCGTTCATCTCGGGCATTTCCAAGTCCATCATAATGACGTCCGGCTTCATCAGAACGGTCGCATCGACCGCTTGGCGTCCGTTGGAAGCCGTAGCTACAATCTCGAACTGCTTATCAGCGTTAATCATATCGCTAATAATTTTCCGCATAAACGCGGAGTCATCCGCGACAAGAACACGATATAGAGCCATGGGCTTCCACTCCTCAAAGGATTACTTTGATCGTCTGAACATTTTGTGAATAAATCCTTTGATCCCGTTCGCCGACGAGGCGGGATCCGCTGGAAGGTCGCAAAATTGCTTCGCTATCGCCATTACGTCGCGAGTCGCTTCGGATGTCGGATAAGCTAGCGCGAACGGAACTTGTTTTTTAACGGATTTGGAGACGTTCGGATCGTCCTGGACGATTCCTAAAAACGGCAGCGCCGTATCCAGAAAGCGCTGGGCGACCAATCCGATTTTGTCAGCCGTCGCTTTGCCCTCCTTCAAGTCAGCCGCACGGTTGACGACAAGCTTAAAGTTGACGTCATGCTCCATCCCCTTGACCATTTTGATAAGCGCGTAAGCATCGGTTATCGATGTCGGTTCCGGCGTTGTGACGACTACCGTTTCTTGGGCGGCCACGATAAATTTAACGGTTTCTTTGGATAGCCCGGCACCGGTATCGAACAGGATAAAATCGTATTCCCCATGAAGTTTCTCGATCTGTTCTTCAAAATAATCCAGTTCTTCGTTGGTTAAGTCGAGTAGATCTTGAAAGCCGGACCCGCCCGCAATGAAATGCACGCCGCTTGGCCCCTCTTGAATGATCTCCCAAATCGTTTTTTGCTGCTTAAGCAAATGGTACAAATTATACGTCGCGGACACGCCCATTAAAACATCGATGTTGGCCATGCCAATATCGGCGTCAAAGACAAGCACTTTTTTGCCAAGCTGCTGAAGGGCGATTGCAAAATTCAGACTGAAGTTGGATTTGCCGACGCCGCCTTTCCCGCTGGTAATCGTTACGACCCGCGTCTTCCGGCTGGACTCCTGCTGCTGCTCGTAGGATTTCACCATATGGCGTAGTGCTTCCGCTTGATCATTCATTGCTGATACGCCCCCAATAACTGCTCGACGTAAACATCTGTCTTGAACGTGGTGATATCGTCGGGAACGGTTTGGCCATAGGCAATATAGGCGGGATGCAGATCATACTGAACGGCCAAGTTCAAAATCGCGCCATAGGCATCTGTTTCGTCTTGCTTCGTATAAAGCACTTTTTCAATGCCGTACTTGGAGAAATGGCTCGCTACGACGGACATATCCTTGAATTTGCTCGTCAAGCTAAGCACCAGGTACGTCTCGGATTGATGATTCGTCTGCAGGAGGCTGTTTACTTCGGAAACATACAATTCATTGCGGAAGTTCCTTCCTGCCGTATCCATAAAGATGAGTTCCCGATCTTCCAGTTCCTTAAATGCCCGGGAGACCTCGGATGGCGAAAACACCACTTCGAGCGGCACGTTCAAAATGTTGGCGTACGTTCGAAGCTGATCGACCGCCGCGATCCGGTACGTGTCGGACGTGATGAATCCGACTTTGCGGCCGCTCTTCAAGGTCTGTTCCGCCGCGAGCTTCGCGATGGACGTTGTTTTGCCAACGCCGGTCGGCCCGACGAAATGAATGACTCGCGTATCCCGCTGAATACCTTTTGCGGCCTTGCCGCTCATCCATCTCGTTAAGACCGATCGGGCTTGTGCCCAGATGTCCGCCTGCGTCAGATCGGCCTCCGGCACGCCGGAGACCATCTCCGCTACTTCGGTAATCAGCTTCTCGATGAGATCGGCGTTGACTTCCTGATCGATCATCCGGGCGTGGAGCGCTTGAATCGGCTCCGGCAGCCGTTTCATCTGCTGCTGCTTGGACATCCGCACGATCCATTGCTTCATATCCCGGATTTCCTCCAGCAGGGCAGCATCGTCTAACTTCACGTTCCCTTGCTCGATGGCCGCCTCCGTGCGCAGCGCAGCCGGCGGTGGCGCTACAGGTTGCGCTGCAGCCCTTGACTCGGCAGGCCGCATCCCGCCGTACGCGGCGGCAGCCACCTTGCTTGAGGTAACAGGAGGATTTAATACAGCAGTCGCAGAGCTGCTTTCTTGTTGTCTCCCCCTTGCGAGCCCAAGCGATTCCAGCAAGGCCGATTGGGCTTCTGTGGTAGACAATTGCGGCTGCGGTTTTGCCGCTGCCGACGTTTGCGTCTTCGGCGCCGGCTTGGCCGCACCGGTCTCGACGGCGGCGATGACCTCCATCTTCTTTTTGGCGAACATGCCGAGGAATCCGCCGATCCGGATCTCCTTCGTATTCAAGATGACCGCGTCCGCGCCGAGTTCGCTGCGAATCATCGGAAGCGCTTCGGGAAGCGCGTTAACGATGTAACGTTTTACCTTCACAGGTTGACCACCCCAATGCTTTGAACTTCTACGCTAGGTTCCAGCTCGCTATAGGACAGCACCGGAATATCCTGCATCGTCCGCTCGACGATTTGGCGCAAGTACATGCGGATCGTCGGCGAAGCGAGCACGATCGGCTGGTTGCCGGACTGGATCTGCCGGTTGACCTGCTCCGTCAGTTTCTGATAGATCGTCTGAGTCGAAATCGGATCCAGCGCCAAGTAGCTGCCTTGATCCGATTGCTGTACGGATTCGGCGATTTTCTTCTCCAACGACGGGCCGACCGTAATGACGCGCAGCTTGTCGCTGTTCTGGGAGAACTGCTGCGTAATTTGACGCGACAGCGATTGTCTTACGTATTCGGTCAAAATATCCGGGTCTTTCGAGTATTGGCCTTGATCGGCCAACGTCTCGAAAATCGTGACCATATCCCGGATGGAAACCTTCTCGCGAAGCAGCTTGGATAACACCTTCTGCACGTCGCCGATGGATAGAATGGAAGGGATCAGTTCGTCGACCAGCGCCGGGTAACTCTCCCTGACATTGTCTACGAGCGCTTTTGTTTCCTGGCGTCCGATCAACTCGTGCGCATGACGCTTGACGATTTCCGTTAAGTGCGTCGCGACGACAGACGGCGGGTCTACGACTGTATAGCCGGATAGTTCCGCGCGTTCTTTCGTCGGTTCGTCAATCCAAATCGCAGGCAGCCCGAATGCCGGCTCGGTCGTCTCGATGCCGATAACCGAATCGTCATCGTAACCTGGCGACATTGCCAAATAATGATTAAGCAGCAACTCTCCGCGCGCGACCGTATTGCCTTTGATTTTGATGACGTATTCGTTAGGTTTCAACTGAATATTGTCTCTTATTCGGATGACCGGCACAACCAGTCCCAGCTCCAACGCGCATTGACGTCGAATCATGATAATCCGATCCAGTAAGTCGCCGCCTTGCTGCGTATCCGCGAGCGGAATGAGTCCATAGCCGAATTCGAATTCGATTGGATCGACCTGCAGCAAACTGATGACACTCTCTGGACTGCGCACTTCCTCGATCTGCTGTTCTTCCTGCATGAGCTCTTCCTGCTGCTCCTGCTGCTTGATCGAGTTCTGCATACGATACGCCGCAAAGGCGATCAATCCCGCGAACGGAATCGTCGAGACTGGGCCGATCGGCGTGAATAGGCCGAGCAAGGCAACGGTGCCGGCTACGATATAGAGCAGCTTCGGATAACGGAACAGCTGCACTTGAAGGTCGTAGGCCAAGTTGCCTTCGGAAGCCGCGCGCGTCACGATCAGACCGGCAGCCGTGGAGATCAGGAGCGCGGGTACCTGGCTGACGAGACCGTCGCCGATCGTCAAGACGGAGAACGTCTCCAGAGCGGTCTGAAAATCCATGTTGTGGACGACCATGCCGATGATAAAGCCGCCAATCAAATTTATAATGAGGATAATAATCGAAGCGATCGCATCGCCTTTGACGAATTTGCTGGCACCGTCCATGGAACCATGGAAGTCGGCTTCCCGCTCGATCTTGGAACGACGCTCGCGCGCCTGCGTTTCGTTGATCAAGCCTGCGTTCAAGTCGGCATCGATACTCATTTGTTTACCGGGCATTGCGTCGAGCGTAAACCTCGCCGCCACCTCCGCTACGCGTTCAGAGCCCTTCGTGATGACGATGAACTGCACGACGACGAGAATGAGGAAGACGACGAACCCGATGGCGATTTGTCCCCCAGCAACCCAGCTGCCGAACGTGGCGACAACATGGCCAGCTTCGCCGTGGGCGAGAATATTGCGCGTCGTTGACAAGTTCAGCGCTAGCCGAAACAGCGTCGTAATAAGCAGCATCGCCGGAAAGATCGAGAAGTCCAATGCTTCCTTCGAGTTCATGGCGATGAGCAGGATCATGAGCGCCGTGGAAATGTTGACGACGAGCAAAACGTCAAGCAGCCAAATCGGAAGAGGAATAATCATCATAAGCACGATGCCGATAATGCCGATTAGAATGATGAGATCCTTTGTTTTCATAATGTTCCCCCTTCCTCGCGTTCTGAGCCTTCTTACTTGGCTCTGCCTTTGAGCCTATATACGTAAGCCAATACTTCGGCCACAGCTTGGAACAAGTCTGCGGGAACGTTCTCCCCGATTTCAGCCCTTGCATACAAGGCTCTGGCCAGCGGCTTGTTTTCCATTGTGACGACACCGTTGTTTTTGGCGATTTCCCGGATGCGCAGCGCGACGTAATCGGCACCCTTTGCAACGATGGTCGGCGCTTCCATCTTCGTTCCGTCGTACCGGAGCGCGACGGCATAGTGAGTCGGGTTCGTGATGACGACGTCCGCCTTCGGGACGTCGGACATCATTCGCTGCATCGCCATTCGGCGCTGCCGTTCGCGAATCTTCCCTTTGATTAATGGATCGCCTTCTGATTTCTTGTATTCGTCTTTGATGTCTTGCATGGACATCCGAAGACTTTTCTCGTGTTCGAATTTCTGGTACATGTAATCGATGAGGGCCAGCACGACAAGAATGGCGCCGATCGTGATCCCCAGATTCATGACCAGATGAGCCGTAAAACTAAGCATGTTCTCGACGGGCACATGAGATAACTTCAAGATATCGCCGATCGAACCCCATAGCGTTCTGTAAACCATGAATCCGATAATGGTCAGTTTCAGGATGTTCTTGAGAAACTCCACTGCCGAACGCATGGAGAAAATGTTTTTGAATCCTTGTAATGGACTCAGTTTGCTGAATTTCAGCTTCAAATTCTCCCCCGTGAAGAGAAATCCGATCTGAACAAATGTGCCGACCATCGCGAATATGACGGCTATGGCAAGAATTGGCGCGAGCAAAATCGCGCCTTGTATGGTAATGTCCGTAAAGAGGGTCATAATGTTCTCTGTCGTAAGGTTCATGGACAGTTTCTGCTGAAAGAGCAAGGCGAACATGCGAAACAATCGGTCTTTATAGAAGTCACCGAGTATTAATAGGCACAGCAGGGAAAAAAGCAGGATCAGGGCCCCCGGAAGCTCTTGGCTTTTGGCAACCTGGCCTTTTTTGCGTGCCTCCTGCCTTTTCTTAGGTGTCGCTTTCTCCGTCTTCTCTCCGCTAAACAGTTGGAGATCTAATCTTAAGCGGTACGTGTGCAAGCGAAAGTCCCCCCTACTGTTCCGCCCGAGCCTGAACGATTCCGAACAGCTTCTCCAATGCATCGAACATCAACGTGAAAATATTTTCGAACACATCGATCAACCCCGGCATCAGCGTTGCCAACAGAAGGAAGCCGATCAATATTTTTATCGGCACGCCAAGCACGAACACGTTGTACTGCGGCGCGGTTTTCGCCAGGAGCCCCAAGCCGGCATCGACGAGAAACATCGCTACCACGAGCGGCGCTGACATCTGCAGTGCAAGCATGAATGTGTCTGCGAACGTACGTAGAAGGAATTCCGAAATACTTCCTTCGTAGATTCGCGCAAACAATTCATTTGAGATGGGAATCCACTCGTAGCTCTTGAGCAGCGCGCTTAACATATAATGGTGCCCGTTCATAGAGAGGAACACGAGGGTACCCACCATAAATTTAAAGTTGCCCATCAGCGGGGACGATGCTCCGGTCATCGGATCGATGACATTCGCCATGCCGAAGCCCATTTGCAGGTCGATGAACGCGCCTGCGGTCTGGATTATGGTAAAGAACAAGTATGCCGTGTAGCCAAGCAGCAAGCCCGCGAGCACTTCTCGTATGACAGCGAGCACGTATGTAGCGTCCGGCACGATCGTCTGCTTTAAACCGTAACTAAGGAACACGAGCAGCGCGACCAAAAAACTTAGGCCGATCTTCATCATCGTCGGCACCGTTCGAGTCGAAAAGACAGGCGCGACGACGAAAAAGGCTGTTATTCGACAAAAAATAAGCAAAAAAATAGGGAAACCTTCCAGAAACAGTTCCATCAAGAATTCCTCGGCTTATCCGATATATTTATAGAGATTGTTCAGCAGGTTGTAGGTGAAATCAACAAGTGTGTTCAATATCCACGGACCGAAAATCAAGATGGACAGCAGTACGGCTATAATCTTGGGTACATAAGCAAGCGTCTGCTCCTGAATCTGGGTAGTTGCCTGGAAAATACTGACGACCAAACCGACGGCTAGACCGATGATCAACATCGGCGCGCTTGCTTTCATGGTCGTATACACCGCTTGCCCTGCTAATCGGATTACAAATTCTGCGTTCATGCCTCCAAATCCCTTCCTGGTGAAACTCACGTGTTAAAACTTAGCAGCAGCGACTTGACGATCAGATACCAGCCGTCGACAAGCACGAAGAGCAAAATTTTAAACGGCAGCGAGATCATGACCGGCGGCAGCATCATCATCCCCATCGCCATGAGCGTACTGGCCACCACCATATCGATGATCAGGAAGGGGATGAATACCATGAACCCCATCTGAAAAGCGGTATGCATTTCGCTCAGCGCAAAAGCGGGAACGAGGACGGTCAAAGGCACGTCTTCGTATGTTTTGGGTTTCTGCGTCTTCGTGTAATTCAGAAAGAGCAGCAGGTCTTTTTCGCGCGTCTGGTTGAACATAAATTTTTTCATGGGTACCGCGGCATTGGTTAGTGCCTGCGTCTGCGTAATTTGGCCCTTCAAATAAGGCTGAAGCGCAACTTCGTTCACCTGTCCCAACGTAGGCGACATGATGAAGAACGTTAAAAACATAGCAAGCCCGATCAATACCTGATTTGGCGGCATTTGCTGCGTACCGAGCGATGTCCGGATGAACCCTAGAACAATGACGATTCGTGTAAAGCTCGTCATCAAGACGAGGATAGCCGGCGCAACGCTGAGGATCGTGATCATCAGCAAAACCGACAGCGCGCTGGTTCCAGGTTGCTCGCCTTCTCCACCGATATTGACGCTTACATTCGGCAGCGGATCCGCGGCAAAAGACTGGGTATGAAAAAATAGCGCAGCAAGCTGCAGCACGAAAAGAGTAAGTATAATTTTTTTGTTCATTCGTCCGACAACCGATCGTTTTGATTTTGGTCCCTCAGCATCGACTCCATCTCCTGCCTCCGATCCGATTGCTTCTGCAGTTTGGACTGCAGCAGCGATTGGAACGAATCCGGTTCCTGCCAAAGTTCCTTCCCCGGTTCTTCCGTTTTATCCCGGCGGCGCAGACGATCGAACCAATCCTTGACGGACGCTGGATTCCAGCCTTGAAATTGCTGCTGCTCCAGCGCTTCCATGATCGCCCTCGCTTCCTCCGGATCGTCGATTTTGTCCAGCAGCGCGACATTCTCTCCCACGCCGACAACATACAGGCGCCCGGATAAATCGATGATCTGCAGCGATTTGTTGGCCCCTAGCGGCACACCACCTAGAGAACGCAACGCCCTGTTCGTGATGAGCGTCCGGTTACGCATCGCGAGCCAACGAATTACGATGACGATTAATGCCGTAACCATCAATAGGACGAAAACGACCCAGATAAGGTACCCCGTCATACTCGATCCCGGTATGGTAACGGTGTCCTCAGCCGGGTCGACCGGCGTTCCGGCTGTCATCCCTGTATCAGCTGCCGCTGCTGCAGCTCGTAGCAGCAGCGCGCCGAAGGATGCACAGCCCGCAGAAAGCAGGATAGACCGTTTCATACGAGTTAACCAAGCGTCTTCTTGATGGCTTCGATGACACGGTCAGCTTGGAAAGGCTTCACGATAAAATCCTTAGCCCCCGCTTGGATCGCATCGATAACCATAGCCTGCTGACCCATCGCGGAGCACATGATGACCTTCGCGTTGCCGTCCAGCTTCTTGATCTCCTTCAATGCAACGATACCGTCCATCTCCGGCATCGTGATGTCCATCGTAATGAGGTCGGGTTTCAGTTCCTTAAACTTCTCGATCGCTTGCGCGCCGTCCTGTGCTTCCCCGACTACCTCATAGCCGTTCTTCGTGAGAATATCGCGGATCATCATTCTCATAAAAGCTGCGTCATCTACAATCAAAATACGGTTAGCCATCGTTTTTTCCTCCTAGAGTCACACGTTAGTTATTGTAGTTTCTGAATTCGATCCCATTGGCTGACAATATCGGTCACCCGCACGCCGAAATTCTCGTCGATTACGACAACCTCGCCCTTCGCGATAAGCTTATTGTTGACCAAAATGTCGACCGGCTCACCGGCAAGCTTGTCCAGTTCGATAATGGAACCTTGCGATAACTCGAGAATATCCTTAATTTGCTTCTGAGTTCTACCTAATTCTACAGTGACTTTCAGTGGGATGTCGAGCAATAAATTCAGGTTCGAATCATCCGCTTGCCCAAATCCCGCCCCTTGGAAGTTGCCGAATTGAACCGGTTGAACGTTCACGTTGCGGTTACCCATTCCGCCGTAAGTTTGCGGCGGCATACCGTAACCCGGCGCGCCATATCCTGGCATGCCGTAGCCTGGCATAGCAGCTGCAGGCGGCATCATCGGCATGCCTGGCTGGGCAGGCATGCCTTGCGGAGGCATCATCGGCATGCCATGCGGCGGATAGCCCATCGGCTGCTGATACGGATCATAAGCAGGCGCTCCCGCTGCTGCAGGTACAGTTGGCTGCGGTGCCGGCGCTTGGGTGGCTGCCGGTGCGGCTGCCGGTTGAGGCGCCGCGACATGCGCTGCTGGAGCTGCTGCCGGCGCTGGCGCCGCTTGCGGCTCGCTCGTTCCGCCCATCAACGTCGAAACCATCTCTTGGGCGAACTGAATCGGCAAGAGCTGCATGATTTGAGAGTCGATTAAATCGCCGATCGTCAGACGGAATGAGATCTTAATGAACAAATCTTCCGGCGGGAGACGATCCACGCCTTCGCCTTCCGATACATTAAGGATGTCGATACCGGGTGGGGAAATATTCACGAACCGGTTAAAGATCGTCGACATCGACGTTGCGGAAGAGCCCATCATCTGGTTCATCGCTTCCTGAACCGCGCTGATATGGATTTCGTTCAGCTCTTGATTCGGATCGGGTTCGCCCACGCCGCCCAGCATCAAATCGGCAATGATCTGCGCGTCCCGCGTTTTGATGACGAGCGAGTTGATCCCTTCGAAACCATCGACATATTCAACCGATACGGCGACATGCGGCTTCGGGAACTCGGCGTCGAGATCCTTCCTATTAATAATGGATACTTTAGGCGTCGTGATATCGACCTTCCGGCCAAGCAGCGTGGACAAAGCCGTCGCCGCGCTGCCGAATGTGATATTGCCGATTTCGCCAAGCGCATCTTGCTCGATGGAGCTCAAATATTCACTCAGCTCTTCAATCGGACCGCTGTCCGATTTCGACGTATCGGGTTCATCGGAAGACTGACGCAGTAAGGCATCGATTTCCTCTTGCGATAAGTAGTCTTTACTCGTCATAACTTTCCTCCACTCCTTCGCTCTCGCTGAGTACTTGATCAATTTGAACCGCCAACCGTTCTCTGATCGAGCCTGCACTACCGATATATTTAAGCTTGTCGCCGACCTTAATGTCCAATCCCGCGGTTATTGGCTTGTTGAGTGCGATGACGTCGCCGACGCTGAGTCCTAGGAACTCTTGAATGTTGATCGATGACTGGCCGAGTTCGGCCACAATCGACAACTTCGCTTTGCTCACGCGACTCTTCAGCACCTCGACCTCTTCGGGGGCTCTCGTTTTCTTCTGCGATACGAACCAATGGTGAACGGACAGTCTAGACATGATCGGCTCAATGACGACATGGGGAATACATAAGTTGATCATGCCCGTCGTGTCCCCGATCTTCGTGCTAAGCGAGATCAGGGCAATCGTTTCGTTCGGCGAAACGATCTGCATAAACTGCGGATTGGTCTCCAACGCTTCCATGCGCGGCGATATGTCGATGACCGTCTTCCATGCTTCCTGAAGACTCTCGAGCGTACGGCCGAAAATGCGCTCCATGATCGTGGTTTCGATCTCTGTCAGCGAATGGATCTTGGAAGGCGCGGTACCTTGTCCGCCAAGCAGCCGGTCCACCATCGCGAAGGCGACGTTTGGATGAACTTCGAGCACCATGCGGCCTTCCAGCGGTTCCGCTTCAAAAATGTTCAGAATCGTCATTTTCGGAATGGAGCGGATGAATTCGTCATAAGGCAGCTGTTCGACCTGGACTACGCTAATCTGGACGAACGTCCGCAACTGCGCCGAGAAATAGGTTGTCAGGAACCTGGCGAAGTTCTCGTGAATCCGCGTCAAGCTGCGAATATGGTCTTTCGAAAAGCGTACAGCGCGCTTGAATTCATATGAGCGGATTTTGCGTTGGGTTTCTTCCTTCTTTAGCTCTTCCGCGTCCATTTCACCGGATGATAACGCTGCAAGCAGCGCGTCTATCTCGCTTTGCGATAATACATCAACCAATGTTCTCCCCCCTTTCAAGGATGCGTCAAAAGCCTGACTAGATCTGTGCCACCAATATATTCGTAATCGTAACGTTGACCAACTTGCCTTCGGACGATTCGGCTAACTTTTCGTTAATCAGGTTAAGCAATTTTGATTGTAACGCATCCTTACCTTGCGAACCACTGACTTCTTCTGGATTGCTATCGCCGAGCGTGCTGATAATGATCGGCTTAATCGCGAATTCCTTGATTAACTCGAACTCCGCCTTCGTGTCTGCCGTGTCCAGCTGGAATGCAAAGTCGATTTGCACAATATATGTGGGATCGGATAGGTTCGTCTTGATCCCTTTCAACTCGCTTGTCACCGCAACTAGCTCGTCGGCGGTTATCTTCTCCGCCTCTACGTTCTGAACGCTGTGTTCCGCTTCTTTGGCCGGGTCATTCGAGCCGCCGCCCAGTATGTTGTTGAACAGAACGATCGCCACCACCGCAATCAAGGTAATGGCAAGCAAAATTGTGATAAGCCAAGGCAGCATTTTTTTCATCTTTATGGCCCCTCCGATTGTATGCTCTTGATTGTCGCGGCGTTCACGCCAATCGCTTGCAAATAGGTCTGCATGGAGGAAATGACGTCCGTCGCTCTCTCCTGCACCATGAATTTCTTCCCGGTCGTCAAGGTGAGAAGCGTATCCGGCGTCTCTTCGATTACTTCAATCAGTAGCGCGTTCACGAATATCGTCGTGCCGTTCAAACGCGTTACAGCAATCATGTAAATCCCCCTCAAGGATAAGGGGAGGACTTGACCTCCCCTATCTTACTTCAGAACTGTTAGGAAAAAATTAACGATTTATTAGCGCTTCAGGTTAACGACTTCTTGCAGAATTTCATCGGAAGTCGTAATAATGCGGGAATTCGCTTGGAAACCGCGCTGCGCGACGATCATCTCCGTAAATTCCGCCGTCAGCTCGACGTTGGACATTTCGAGCTGGCCTGCCACGATCGAGCCGGTGCCGGCTTCGGCGTTGGCCGCTTCAGACAACTCGGCTGCTCCGTCAGGGTTGGCGTTAGCCGTAATTTGATACAGGTTGCCGCCGATTTTCTCAAGACCGCTCGGGTTGTTGACTTTCACGACGCCGATTTTGAAATCGGTCGCGGCCGTCGTGCCGTCGGCGTTAACGCCGATGATCGTGCCGTCACTGGAGATGGAGAACGATTTGATTTCGGCATCCAGTATGATCGGCGCGCCGTCGGAGCTCAGTACAAACATACCGTCCGCGTTGACAAGCTGGTTGTTCGCATCAAGCGTAAAGTTACCGGCGCGGGTCAAGAACGGCGTTTCTTGCGCGCCGTCGCCCGATGCGGTGACGGCGAAGAATCCATCGCCGTCGATCCGGACGTCCGTCGGAACGTTCGTCGTGACCGCACTGCCCGGCGTATGAACGGTATCGATCGAAGCTGCAGCCACGCCCAAGCCGATCTGCTTGGCGTTCACGCCGCCCGTCACGCCTTCTGTCGGAGCTGTCACGCCGGATACCGTTTGGCTCAGGATATCCTTGAACATAACGCGTCCTGCTTTGAAGCCGACCGTGTTTACGTTCGCGATGTTGTTACCGATGACGTCGAGCTTTGTTTGGAAACCGCGCATGCCTGAAACACCGGAGTACATAGATCTTAGCATTCGTAGAATACCTCCTGAATATTGGGTTTATGATGGACTTTTTTAATCATGATGGGCGCTTCAGTCGGTCAGCAGCCCTCGGCTTCCTTCAACAGAGGTCCAGCCGAATTGTTCAATCATGCCGATTACGAGATTACTACCGCGCTATCGATCTGCGTAAATACGTTGTTTTTCAAACTTTTTCCGTCCATCGCGGTTACGACGGTTCGACTAGGCACATTCACGATCATCGCCACGTCTTTGCAAATGACGAGCGAATCCTTTGCCCCTTTGGCAGCTGCTTGGTCGATCGCCCCTTCAATCTTGCTCAAGATGTCCACCCCGAGAGTAATCCCACGTTGGCGCATCCTCGTCTCCGCATGCTGGCTAAACTTGAGCACTTGGCTTTCCAGCATGTCTTTAAAAGCGGTGTTAGGCATCGGACTAGCCGACGGTTTGCCGAGCGGTCTTGCCCCTTGCGTGCCAATCTGCAGCTGACCAATCGTTAGACGGTTATTCACCTTCTCCTTCACCGCCCTGTCCGATCGAAACAATCTTATCCAGCGGGATCGATAAGCCGTCTACAACCGCATATTGCACCCTGTCCCGGACTACGATCGATTCCACCACGCCGGACTCCACCGATGTACCGTTCTCGTCGCTTTGGTACCACTCTACGCTTTTACCGATCATGCTCGAAGCCAGCCCTAAATTCTGGCTTAACTTCCCCATATTTTCGGACATGTTCATCAACTGTTCGACCGATGAGAATTGAGCCATCTGCGCTATGAAATCCGTGTCCTGCAAAGGCTGCATGGGGTCTTGGTTTTTCAACTGCGTCACGAGAATTTTGAGAAACTCGTCTTTCCCGAGCGTATTCGTTTTGTTCGTCACGCCCGATGTTTGCGCGCTGCCTGCCGAAGATGTTCCGGAAATCGTATTTGCCATCGCTCTTTCACCTCCGTTCCGACCAAGGGCTTATTCGTTATACTGTCGTGTTGATCTCTCTGCCAAAGCCCAAAGTTCGGGTAACTGCTTGTTCTACGGCCGCTTGCTCCGCTTCGGGGTTGAAGCCGTTTATTTCATTGATCGCATCCCGGTTAGAACTACCCTGTTTGGTGGAATGCTGATTACGAGCACCTTTACCTTGTCCGCTATGGAACATGTTCGACTCGAAGGCGTTCGAGCTTTGCGTCACTTCCAGACGTTCGACTTGCAGTCCTTGCGTCTGCAGCTGGCTGCGCAGCTGGGCTATTTGATTCTCCAGCATATCTTTCGCGGCTGCCGATTCGGCTACGAACACCGCCGTTAACTGTCCGTTTTGCACCGCGATCCGAATATCTACCTGACCCAAATGGGCTGGAGCCAAGGAAATGGTCGCTTCGGATAGGCCATCTTTCGTCTTTACGTTAAACTGATTTACCAACATGTCTTTCATTGTCTCCGCAAACTTCTCAGCTGGAACCGGCTGTGGCATGATGAGCTTACCTGTCGGGTCTAGTCGCGGCTGATTGTCCTGCGGCGTTACCGCGATTGGCACGATCGTACCCTCTGCGCTTGTCGTCTCCTGCGTTTGAGCGGTAACAGCCGTTTCGGTCGACGCCGCCTCTTCTGTCGGCACGACCGTCGTCAATACGCTAGCATGAAGAAGCTGCGCTCCCATGCGATTCAAGTGGGAAGACGGTGCCGAAGCACTCGCGTACGTTGCCGCGTCTGCGTTTCCGCTCTGGATGGCTGGCGCTGCATTGCTGCCGTTTACCGCTTGATCTACTGCTTTAACTTGCTTTGTGATCGCCGCCATTTGCTCTTTGCTAATGATGCCTGTCTTGTCTTGTTGAATAACGGCCTGAAGCTCCTTCAACATGCCTTGCAGCGTACCGATTGCCGTCTCTTCGCCGGTCGCTCCGACCGCCACGTCAACAGCCTGAGTCTGCTGTGATTGGATGATCGCTTGCTGAAGTTGTGGAATCGATTCGAGCATGGCCAGCAAGTTGTCCATGTCACCGAGTATACGGGTCATATCTTCGGGTGTCACTGGTTCATCTTGGTCAGCAGCATTCCTTTCGCCAAGCTGTGCCAGCAAGCTTTCGACGAATGCGGCAAGCTCTTCGGCGGTCGGATTTTCGCTTAACGTCTGTGTTCCCTTTGTTTCCGACGTGCTATCCGCGTTTTCTGCCCCTTGTGTTTTGGCCGCAGCTTCCGATTCGCTGGCTTGCGTTTCGGTATTATTTAACGGGTCGGCCTTGTTTTGATCGACGTCCGGTTTACCGTTTGCGTTCTTCATGGTTTGGTCGAGTTTCTTGCTAAAGTCGCCTGAGGCGCCTTTGTCCGACATGGAAGACTTATTGGTAGAAGAAGGCTGCGTATTGGCCGTAGGTGCTGGCTGCACCGCCGCCATCGGCATCATAGTTGTCATAGGCATTTTTGTTGTTCACCTCCTTTCAAATGAATTATTTACCGGTCATCAGCTTAGAAACAAGCTGCGCTGTAATTCCTTCATTTAACGAAGACATTTCCGACAAAATCGACGAACGTGCTGAGCTGTCAACCGCATTTAGGATCCGTAACACTTTGCTTGGGCTCACCTCCGACATTTTGATCAGAAGCTCGGCGGCGCTGGCCGCGGGCATATTCGTAAACGTATCTTTCAACTGCGTCGTGCTGAGCGAGGAAGACGGTTCTTCCGTCGTCGTCGTTTTCTTATTAATGCGGGCTTGAAGCGCCGCGATTTGCTGGTCTTTCGCGCTCTTGATGTCCTTCAGCTTCACGGTCGCTTCCGCGGCCGTCTTCGGCGTCATCTTCTCGAGCACCTTCGCTTGGTCGTCCGTCCGCATCGAGTTCAAGACGAGCACCGCTTCGTCAAGCTCCATCGCTTCCATAATAGGAGCCGCTTTACTAGGCGACATCTTGGCGTACGTATCGGCCAGCGCTTTGATTTTCGCCGCATATTCTTCGTCGCTCAGTTTCGACGTATCGTTCTCTTCCTTCTGCGCGCTGAGCTGCTGCACTTGACTCTGAAGGTCACTGATTTGCTTGTCCTTGGCGGTCTGCTGGCCCGTCGCCTCTTGCAGCGCCTTCTCCTTGGCTGACAACTGCTGCTTGAGCTGAGTGATCACCGCGTTTTGTTCCTCAACCGCTTTAGCTGCCGCAGCCGCATCCCCGTTCTCGCCATCCCCCGCCGAAACTACGTTTTCCGTAACCGGATCTGGCAGCACTTCATTCAGAAACGGGATGGAGTCGCCAACGGTCAGCACCTTGTTCCTCAGGTCGAAGTTAAACAACGTGAGCAGCACGCCGAGCAGTACGATGGTAAACAGGATCGGGGTAACGAAAAACATGAACCGCTCGAACCCGCTGTATCCCTTCTCCGCTTCCAATTCTGGCACGAAATACCCCTCCTCCGGTCTTTAAGCGCTCTGTTGTTATCTGGGTTAAGCCGGCGCAACGTAGCGAACCGTTGCGATCTCGTCCAGCTCGTTCTGTTCCTGCAGCATCATGACCGCGCGATATTGATGCAGGGCTTTATCCTTGGCCTTAAGCCATACTTTCTCGTCTTGCATCTTCTCCGTCAGCTTCGAACGGCTCAGCTCGACTTCGCGCTGCGCTTTGCGAATGTCGGCTTGCTTGTGCATGATGCGGGAATCAATATACTCGACGTACCGTTGCATGTCGAGCAGCTCGGAGAGCGACGTGCCTCCGCTTGCGGCCTCCTGCAGCCTGTCCATCCAAGAGCTACGCTCTGCAATCAATTCGCTTAGCGAGGCTTCTTCGGCCTGCAGCTTGCCGATTGCGGCGGACAATACCGACTCGGCTTGCGATTTCTCGCTCGCCTTCAAGTCGACGATTTTTTGATAGGCATACTTAAACTTGGCCATCCCTTACGATCAGCTCCGTTCGAATTCACTTAACAGCGCATGCACGGCTTCTTCGTAGCTTACTTTCTCCGTCGTTTTTTGACGGGTGAAAGCGTTGATTGTGGCGATCCGATCGATCGCGCGATCAATTTCTGTATTTGAACCTCGTTGGTACGCCCCGATATTAATGAGGTCTTCCGAATCTTTATAAGTAGCGAGTAGTCGCTTCAGCTCATTAGCCGCATCCTGCTGCTCTTCCGGCACGATTTCTTTCATGACACGGCTGATGGATTGGAGCACGTCAATCGCCGGGTAATGCCCCTTATGGGCGATTGCCCGGCTTAGTACGATGTGACCGTCCAAAATGCCCCGCACCGCGTCGGCAATCGGTTCGTTCATATCGTCACCGTCTACAAGCACAGTGTAGAACGCCGTAATCGAACCTCTCGGACCTGTCCCGGCGCGCTCGAGCAGCTTCGGCAAATTCGCGAATACGGATGGCGTGTAACCGCGCGTCGCCGGCGGCTCGCCGATCGCAAGACCAACTTCTCGAAGCGCTTGGGCATAACGGGTAACCGAGTCCATCATAAGCATCACGTTCAAACCGCGATCTCGGAAATATTCTGCGATGCTTGTCGCAATCAAGGCGCCTTTCATCCGAATCAGCGCCGGCTGATCCGATGTCGCGACGATCACGACCGAGCGAGCCAGACCTTCAGGGCCTAAATCCTTCTCGACGAACTCGAGTACCTCGCGTCCGCGTTCGCCTACAAGAGCTATAACGTTCACATCGGCTGAAGTGTTTCTAGCAATCATGCCCAAGAGCGTACTCTTGCCGACGCCAGAACCTGCGAAGATACCGATACGCTGTCCTTGGCCGACGGTAAGCAGGCCGTCGATGGCTCTCACGCCGACCGTTAACGGCGTTTTGACTCGTGGGCGAGCCAACGGGTTGCTTGGCTCGTTATGTGTCGAATAATGCGGCATTCTGCCCGGGAGCATCGAACCATCCAGCGGCTGTCCCAAGCCGTCAAGCACTTTGCCCAACAGTTCGGAGCCGACCTGCACGGTAAGCGGTTTGCCGGTGCCGACGACGTCGCACCCCGGTCCGATGGAGGCCAGCTCGCCGAGCGGCATTAGAATCAATTTATTATCACGGAAGCCGACGACTTCCGCTTTAAGCGGCTTGGATGTTTTCGTCGGGTAGATATAGCACACATCGCCAATGCTTGCATCCGGACCTTCCGACTCAACCGTCAAACCGATAACCTGCGTAACTTTGCCGTTCACCCGTACGGGATCAATCGGACGCATGTGTTCGATATATTTCATCGGATCCAGCTTTAGCGTGGCCATGTTATGCCCCCTCTTCGCCTGGCTGAAGCGCTAGCTGCATCAGCTCGCGTTTGATCTCGGACAACTGTGTATCTATCCGGGCATCAATACTACCAAAGGCGGAGCGAATCACGCAACCACCGTCTTTTACCGTTACGTCCGGCACAATTTGGAGCTCGGCTTGCGAATCGATCGCCAAGTGAAGCTCTTCGCGGGCGGCTTGGATAAAATTAAGCTGCGTAGGCGATACGCATAACGTGATGACGCCTTGTTCACGTCTTCTGGCAAGAGCCTTCGTGACTTGCTCGATCGTCCATTCCGGCGACATGGCCAACTGCTTGCCGATGATTTTCTCGGCAATGGAGGTGCTAAGTTCCACTAGAAACGGCTCTGCTTCTTGGATGATTTCTTCCTTCATCCGGTAGGCGCCTTCAAGGATCGTCTTCGCTTCGGCGAGGGACGCTTCCCACTGCTGACGAATCTCTTGTTCGGCTTCCGCACGTCCCTCGTTATAGCCGGTCTGGTACCCTTCGCTGCGCATTTGTTCGAAGTGCTGCAGATCGAGTTCTCGGCGCTCCTGCCACCATTGTTCGATGGCGGCATTCGCTTCGTCCATCATCGCCTGAATTTCGGCTGTCGTTTCTTCCATTCGCTGCTTTGCAAAGTTCTCGGCATCCTGGATAATCTGGTCACGCAGCGAAATAGTTTCCGGATCCGGTCCAGCCGGGGTGTTTCGATCTTCCCCGGACTGGGTATTAGCATAATAGTTGCGGAAAACTTCCAGTCGTTTCAGATCGTCTATAGATACGACATGGGTAGATTTATGAAGGCTAGACAATGATATCATCTCCTCCGCCACGTGCGATAATGATCTCACCCGACTCTTCAAGTCGACGGATTGTCGCTACGATGCGAGTTTGAGCTTCTTCAACGTCACGCAGCCGCACTGGACCCATGAACTCCATTTCTTCCTTGAATGTTTCGGCCATCCGTTTGGACATGTTACGGAAGATGGCCTCGCGCACTTCTTCGCTCGCCACTTTAAGCGCAAGCTGAAGGTCGGCGTTCTCGATATCCCGAATGATGCGCTGAATCGCACGGTTGTCGATGTTGACGATATCCTCGAACACGAACATGCGCTTCTTGATCTCCTCGGCCAGTTCTGGATCTTGAATCTCGAGCGCGTCGAGAATCGTGCGCTCCGTACCGCGGTCGACGCCGTTGAGGATCTGAACGATCGACTCGATACCGCCGGCGCTCGTGTAGTCCTGCGTCACCGTCGAAGACAGCTTCTGCTCCAGGATGCGTTCAACGTGCGCAATTACTTCAGGCGACGTGCTGTCCATCAGCGCGATACGCCTTGCGACTTCCGCCTGCTTCTCCTGCGGCAAGGAAGATAAGATCGCGGCCGATTGGTCGGCGCCCAAATACGAGAGCACCAAAGCGATCGTCTGCGCGTTCTCGTTCTGAATAAAGTTGAGGATTTGGCTCGCGTCGGCTTTGCGCGCAAAGTCGAACGGGCGCACTTGCAGCGTTGCCGTCAAACGATTGATCACTTCGAGCGCCTTCGACTCGCCGAGCGCTTTCTCGAGAATTTCTTTCGCATACGTGATACCGCCTTGCGAAATATATTCTTGCGCCATGCAGATCTGATGGAACTCGCTCAAGATCGTGTCTTTATCTTCGCTATCGACTTTGCGTACATTCGCAATTTCCAGCGTAAGCTGTTCGATCTCTTCTTCGCGCAGATGTTTGAACACCTGTGCGGACACTTCCGGGCCTAATGAGATAAGAAGGATGGCCGCCTTCTGGCGACCACTGTAACCTTGCGCGACTTTAGCCATTTGCATTCCTCCTATTCGTCAGCAAGCCATGTACGGAGAAGGTTAACAAACTCTTCAGGTTTGTTTTTAGCCAAGGTCTCAAGCTGCTTGCGCATCTGATTGTCGTTGCCCGCCAACTCCAAATCCATCGTAGCATAGTCGATTTTGTGCGGCGTAAGGACTTCTTCCGCGAGCATTTGCTGCTCCGCTGCCTGCTTGCGACGGCGTTTCACGAGCATGAGTCCGAGCGCGCCAATAATCACAAGCGCTGCTGCGCCGATGCCGATTGCCATCGTCATCGAGATCCCGGATGTCTCGGAAGCATCGTCCGATGCCAGGAACGTTAGACCGCTGATCGAAATTTTCTTCGCGATAATCGCGTCGTCGTCTACATTCTGCCCCGATTCGCGCAATTGAGCACGAACAAGGGAGGATAAGAAGTCATTCACGTACGTTTTTGCGTCTTCGCCAAGCTTAGACTTGTCCACCGCTACGCTGATGGAGAGGTCTTTAATCACATATGGAGCAGATTCGATCTGGTTATTGATCCGGTTGAACTCATAGTTCGTCGTACGGCTGTTCTCTTCCGAACTGCTGGAGTCGCCGCCCGTCGTCGCTTGATACCCCGGGACATCTGTCGAGCCTGTGCCGGCTACGCCGCCGGATCCGCTCGTGCCCGTCGAAGACGACGAGTTCGTTGCTTCGCTTACGATAATGCCGTTGTTATTATTATTCTCAAGCGGCTGAACCAGCTGCTCGTCCGTTTTCTTTTTGTCGAAGTTAAAGGAGCTCGAAACGTTCACGACCATATTATCCAGCCCGACGATCGGGCCAAGCGTTTGCTGAATGCTGCGTTTAACTTCGCCTTCGTACTTTTTCTGGATTTGGAAGTGGCTCTCGACCGTTGTCGAGCTATCTGCGCCGCTAGTATTAGAAGCGGTCAACTCGCCTTCCGCGCTGGAAATCGTAATGTTCTCAATCGCAAGCTTTGGGACCGAAGTTTTAACGAGATTATAATAGCCGTCTACTTCTTTTTGCGTCGGGCGGTAACCCGGTTTGAACGTAATCATGATCGAAGCGGATGCGGGTTCCGCATCTTCCGTCGAAAGAAACGCGCTCTCTTCCGGCAGCGTGATCAGCACGTTGGACTTTTGTACGCCGTTCATGCCGTTTAGGAGACGCTGAATTTCGCCGTTAAGTGCGCTGCGGTATTTGACATCGAACTCTCGGTCTGTCGAACCAAATGGCGTCGATCCTGAGGCGAAGGACTCAAAGCCGATCGAACCATTCTGAACAAGACCTTGCGAACCCGCTTCAACCTTTACCTTCTCGGCGTTCGCCGCAGGAACGAGGATGTTCTGACCGCTGTTGGCCAGTTCGTATGGAATGCTATTCGAATCCAAATAGCTCATGACCGCCGCAGCGTCCGTCGAATCCAAATCCTGAAATGCGAGCTCGTATTCGGTCTTGGAGAACACCATCGTAAGAAGCACGACGGTGATGATCATAACACCTGCAGTCGCGCCGAGCATCACCTTTTGTTTTTTGCCCATCCCCGTCCACAACTGCGCGACTTTAGACCTATACTGGTTGATAGTTTCGTTCACGACTTCACCTCACTTATTCGTAGTTGTCGAAACGTCGTAAGACGATCTATTACAACTGCATCCGCATGATCTCTTGGTAAGCTTCAACAACCTTATTACGGACTTGTGAAGTTAGCTGCAAACTCAGTTCCGCTTGGGACGATGCAATCATAACTTGCGAGATATCCGCTTGTCCAACCATATATTTATCCGTTAATACCTGAACGTTCTTCTCTTGGCTCTGAACGCTATTTAAGGCGTTTTGCAGGAAATCGCCGAACGACTGCGTCATTTCTGCCGGCGTTTTGTCCTTCATGGCCGTATTCTGTGCGGATTGGATCGTCGTCAAAGGATTAAACGTCGTTTTCTGAATCAATGTGATCCCTCCATTTGATAGTCGATTGTTCCTTTATCGATTAAGCCCGGCCGATTTCCAGCGCTTTCGAAAACATCGCTTTCGTCGTGTTGAGCGCGGTAACGTTCGCCTCATAAGAACGGGAAGCCGTGATCATGTCGACCATTTCCTTGGCGATGTCGACGTTCGGCATTTGCACGTAGCCGTTAGGGTCGGCATCCGGGTTCGTTGGATCGTAGACTTGCTTGAATGGCGTTTGGTCTTCGATAATCTTCGTGACTTTAACGCCCGCCGATTTCGAAGATGCCGTTCCGTTCATCTTGCCGCTTAGCACATCCGCGAACGATGGCGTCGTGGGCTCGAGTACAACCATCTTACGTGCATACGGAACATACTGTCCATTCACAAATTTAGCGCGCGTTGTCTCAGCATTGGCAATATTGGATGAAATAACATCCATCCGCAGCCGCTGCGCGGTCAAGGCGGAAGCACTTACATCGAAGCCATTCGTGATTCTCATCTATTAAGCCCTCCCATCGATGCCGGTCCGCATCATTTTCACGTCATGGTTCAATTGCTGAATATAAAAGTTGTAGTTCAACTGATTCTTGGCAAGCAATGTCATCTCGCGATCGATATCGACGTTGTTCTCGTTGTTGTTCATAATCGTCGATTCGTCGGTCATGACTTTCGCTTGAGGTTTCGCTCCGCCGCTGCCGATCGGAATATGCTTCTTATTCGTAAGGCGCCCTGCCAGTTCGGCCGAAGCTCCCATGGATTGTTGTAGTGTCTCTTCAAAAAGGACATCCGAACGCTTGAATTTCGGCGTATCCGCATTGGCCACGTTGTTCGAAATGACGCGTTGACGCAATTCCGAGGCGCTAATGGCGCCTTCCAGCCGGTTGAAGTGCGCTCCATTTAAGAGGCTCATTCTGATATACCCCCTCGTTTTCATCCTGTTTTCACGATGTCTTCTGTAGATATTCAACAGATTGTCCGACATTCCTTCTTTGTTCGACAAAAGAATGTATGGATATCCTGCTTGTCGTGTCGATTAAGATCGACAAACTAATATTCTATTTTTCGGACCTAGAATACAATAAGAAAAAAGCCCTATCTTTTAGTCAGATAGGACTTTAGGTGTTTGAAAATGCTGTTAGTATTCTGTTAAGAAACTGTTATTCCTTATTCTTCTTGAGTTCGAGTATGAGCTGCGGGTTAAGGATTTTGATATAGGTTCCTTTCATCCCAAGGGAGCGCGTCTCAATTACGCCGGCACTTTCCAGCTTGCGAAGCGCGTTCACGATAACCGACCGGGTAATGCCGACGCGGTCGGCGATTTTGGAAGCGACGAGCAGACCTTCCTTCCCGTCCAATTCGTCGAAAATATGTTCGACCGCTTCCTGCTCGCTGAATGACAACGAACCGACCGCAACCGCCACGACGGCACGACTTCTGGCTTCTTGCTCGATTTCTTCCGCGCGCTCGCGCAAAATTTCCATCCCGACGATGGTTGATCCGTATTCCGCCAAAATGAGATCATCATCCCCGAAAGGCTCGGCATTGCGGAGCAGGACGAGCGTGCCTAAACGGTCGCGTCCGCCAACGATCGGCACGACGGTCATTTTCTCCGCTCCTGCCATTGCCGGGAACGAGTCGCGAATTCCTTCATCCGGCGTAACATTCGTCACCGTCTCCTGCATGAGCATAAACCGATCGTTGCTCTCGACTGGGAAACGAAGCTCATCGGCCGGGATGGCTCTCAGCTGTTCGTGCTGAAACGGACCTACAGCCGCGCAGCCCAGCACCTTTCCTCTCCGGCTGACCACAAAGACGTCTGCTTGTATCGTTGTGCACAGCACCTCCGCCATCTCCCGGAAATTGAGCGCTCCTCCGGCCGCCCGCTGCAGCAGCCGGTTTAGCGTTCTTGTTTTTGCAAGTAAAATCATTTGTAAGCCTCCTACGATCCTGTCCGTACCTCTTATAAAATATATTGACTCAAATCGCGATTTTTCGCAATATTCCCTAACTTTTCCCTCACATATTCCGGTGTAATTGTTAGGCGTTCAAGCGATAGTTCCGGTGCTTCGAACGATAAATCTTCGAGCAGTTTCTCCAAAATGGTATGCAGCCTACGCGCGCCGATATTCTCGGTATTCGTGTTCACGTCGGAAGCAATCGTCGCCAATTCCTTGATCGCGTCTTCCGAAAAGTCGATCTCGATCCCCTCGGTCTCGAGAAGCGCCGTATATTGCTTCGTCAGCGCGTTCTTCGGTTCCGTTAAAATCCGGATAAAATCCTCCATGCTAAGACTCGTCAGTTCCACCCGGATCGGGAATCGTCCCTGCAGTTCCGGTATCAAATCCGACGGTTTCGCAACATGGAACGCTCCTGCCGCAATGAATAAAATATAATCCGTTTTGACCGAACCGTATTTCGTCACGACAGTTGAGCCTTCCACGATCGGCAAAATGTCACGCTGCACGCCTTCGCGCGAAACGTCAGGACCGGAGCCCCGGGAGGGACTTGCGATTTTGTCGATTTCGTCTATAAAAATAATGCCGCTTTGCTCGGCCCGAACGATCGATTCCGAAATCACGTCGTCCATATTGATTAGTTTGTTCGCTTCGTCTTGCGTCAATACTTTGCGCGCTTCCTTAATTGGCAGCTTGCGCTTCTTGGTCCGCTTGGGCATTAGCTGGCCGAACAGTTCCTGCATGTTCATGCCGCCCATGCCACCGGCATCGCCCATGCCGCCTTGACCGGACAGCATGTCAAGCATCGACGGCGTCGTATCTTCGACGTCGATCTCGATGGTCTGATTCTCGAGTTTGCCCGCCTCGAGCTGTTCCTTGACCGATCTGCGCCGATCCAGAATGGAAGGATCGTTCTCCTGCGAATTGAAATCGTCCGCTTCCTCTTTGCCGGATTGTCCGCCAAACAGCATTTCGAGCGGGTTTTTCCCGCTCTTCGGCTTCACGGCCGATGGCACGAGCAGGTTGACGATCCGCTCATTGGCTTGTTTCTCGGCACGGTCGCGTACCTGTTCGGTTTTCTCGGCTTTCACCATGCGAATTGCCGTTTCCACCAAGTCGCGAACCATTGACTCCACGTCGCGGCCCACATAACCGACCTCGGTAAACTTCGTCGCCTCCACTTTGACGAACGGCGCATTCACGAGCTTAGCGAGTCTGCGCGCGATTTCAGTTTTCCCTACGCCGGTCGGTCCGATCATCAAAATATTTTTCGGCACGATCTCGTCCCGCAAAGCCTCATCTAGTCGGCTGCGGCGATAGCGGTTGCGCAGCGCGACCGCCACCGAACGTTTGGCCGATTTTTGACCAATGATATATTTATCCAACTCTGCGACGATTTGACGCGGCGTTAATGCTTCATTTCCCATTCGATTATCCCTCCGCCCGAGTAGTGTCCGACCGATTACTCCAGCTCTTCCACGACGATGTTCCGGTTGGTAAATACGCAAATGTCCGCCGCGATCTCCAGTGCGGCCCGTGCCATATCCTTCGCTTCCATATTCGTCGCATGACCCTTGAGCGCGCGCGCCGCGGCCAATGCAAAGCTGCCGCCAGATCCGATCGCAAGCACGCCGTCATCCGGCTCGATAATTTCGCCGCCACCGGAGATCAGAAGCATGCCGCTCTTATCCATGACGATCATCATTGCTTCCAATTTGCGGAGAATCCGATCCGAGCGCCAATCTTTCGCAAGCTCGACAGCGGCTCGCTGCAAGTTGCCGTGATGCTCCTCCAGCTTGCCTTCGAATTTCTCGAACAACGAAATGGCATCCGCAACCGAGCCCGCAAAGCCTGCGACAACTTGGCCGCGATACAAACGGCGCACCTTTTTGGCTTGATGTTTCATGACCATGCTGTTGCCGAACGTAACCTGACCGTCCCCGGCGATCGCGCCTTGCCCATTGTGCCTTATCGCGCAGATCGTCGTTGCATGAAACTGCATTTCCATTGGCTTTGCCCCCATCCCGGCTTATAGAATCCATTCATCTATGAAGACGATGTCAATATGACATGCTAATGTTCGATTGTCAAAAAAGGAAACAGCGGCCGGCATACCGGTTCCCGCTGCGATTAATCGTATAAACTACCGCTGCCCACGCCTAGATCGAATCATTCGGATAATCCAATGTCTAACGACTATCTTGTAACTTCGGCTTTATACCCGATTGCCTTCCAATTCCGCTGCCTGGAAATGCGCCAGCCGGTCTAATGCACGTCCTGCAATGGCTTCGTTCTTTTCTTTCTTTCCTTTAATGCGCTTCTCCAGCGGCGGGAACAAACCAAAATTCGCGTTCATCGGCTGGAAGTGTTTAAAATCTGCCGTTGTTATATAGTGGGCCATGCTGCCGAGTGTCGTGTCTTCCGGCAGGACGATCGGATCAAGCCCACGCGCCAGACGTCCCGCATTCAATCCGGCAATCAGGCCGGATGCCGCGGATTCGACATAGCCTTCCACGCCCGTCATTTGACCGGCAAAGAACAAGTTTTCCCGGCGAGCGAATTGATACGTCGGCTTGAGCAATTTTGGCGAATTGATGAACGTATTGCGGTGCATAACGCCGAAACGGACAAATTCGGCCTGCTCTAATCCCGGTATCAGCGAGAAGACGCGTTTTTGCTCGCCCCACTTTAGATGAGTTTGGAACCCGACGAGATTATAGAGCGTGCCGGCTGCGTTATCTTGGCGAAGTTGAACGACCGCGTAAGGCAATTTGCCGGTGTGCGGATTAATCAGGCCAACCGGTTTCATCGGACCGAACAGCGCAGTTTGTTTGCCCCGGCGCATCATGACCTCGATCGGCATGCAGCCCTCGAAATACTGCTCCTTCTCAAACTCCTTGAGCGCGGCTGTCTCGGCCGTAATGATCGCATCGTAAAAGACGTTGAATTCCTCTTCCGTCATCGGGCAATTCAAGTATGCCGCCTCGCCCTTGTCGTATCTGGATGCCAGATACACCTTGGACATATCGATCGAATCCTTCTCGACGATTGGCGCGGCTGCATCATAGAAATAGAAGTATTCCTCGCCTAGCAAAGCTTGAATTTCCTTCGAGAGGCTATCCGCCGTGAGCGGCCCCGTCGCGATGACGACGATTCCGTCTTCCGGAATCCGCTTCACTTCTTCGGTGCGCACGTCGACAAGCGGATGTTCCTTCAACAATCGCGTGACATCTCCGGAGAAACCATCCCGATCCACGGCCAGCGCACCGCCCGCCGGCACCGCGTTACGGTCCGCGCAATCCATGATAAGCGACTGCATGCGGCGCATTTCTTCTTTCAGTACGCCTACCGCGTTCTGCAGCCCGTTCGCACGAAGACTGTTGCTGCATACCAATTCGGCGAAATTATTCGTATGATGCGCAGGAGTTTTGGTCTCCGGGCGCATTTCATATAACGTCACGGGAACGCCTTGGGAAGCAATTTGCCATGCCGCTTCGCTTCCCGCCAAACCCGCGCCAATTACGGTTACTCGTTGCTGCTGTTCTGACAAAACATGTACCTACCTTTCTTCTAGGCAAAACCAGGCATCCGTCATCCTTCTGCCTGATCTGCCTCTTCCATCAATTCCTCGGAGAAATCACATTGCGTACATACGTGTTTAGCACCGCTGCGATTGCGCTTCTCCACCATCGGTCCTCCGCAGGATGGGCACGGTTTGCTAACCGGTTTATCCCAGGAGACGTAATCGCAGCCCGGATATTGATCGCATCCGTAGAAAATGCGCCCCTTCTTGCTGCGACGCTCGATGATCTTGCCCTCGTGGCACTTCGGACATTCGACGCCGATATCCTTTACGATCGGCTTCGTGTTCCGGCAGTCCGGAAATCCCGAACAGGCAAGGAACTTCCCAAATCGACCCATCTTGTACACCATATGTTTGCCGCACTTCTCGCATGTCTCGTCGGAAATTTCGTCTTGGATCTCAATTTCTTTCATCTCGTCCTCGGCCACTTCCAGGCGCTTCTCGAACGATTCGTAAAATTGGCCGAGCACGCGAACCCAATTCTCGGTTCCCTCCTCGACATGGTCGAGATCGCCTTCCATATGAGCCGTAAATTCGGCGTCCAGAATCTCGGGGAAAAACTCCTCCATCAGCTGGATGACCAGCTCGCCGAGCTCCGTCGGCACGAATTTCTTCTCCTCGATCGCGACGTAGCCGCGTTTCTGAATCGTCTCCAGCGTTGGGGCGTATGTACTCGGACGTCCGATACCCACCTCTTCCATCGTGCGAACCAACCTGGCTTCCGTGTAACGCGGAGGTGGTTGGGTAAAATGCTGCTTCGGATCGATCGCCTCTGAGGTCGCTTCATTACCGACGGCGAGCGGCGGCAGGAATTTCTCCTCCTCGGTCGTGCCGTCATCGTTGCCTTCCACGTAGATCTTCATGAAGCCGTGGAATTTGACTTTCGACCCTGCGGCGCGGAACGTAGCGGAGCCTACCGCTAGATCGACCGTCATCGTATCCAGAACGGCCGAAGCCATCTGGCTGGCGACGAACCGTTCCCACACCAATTTGTATAACCGGAACTGATCACGGCTCAAAAATTCCTTCACCGATTCCGGATCGCGAAGCACCGACGTCGGACGAATGGCTTCGTGCGCATCCTGCGCATTGCTGTTCTTCTTCGTGTAGACTCTAGGCTGCTCGGGAACGAACGAAGCGCCGTATTTCTCTTCGATGTACCCCTTTGCTTCCTCCTGCGCGACCGGCGAGATTCGGGTCGAGTCTGTACGCATATACGTGATCAGACCGACCGTGCCTTCCTTGCCGAGATCCACGCCCTCATAAAGCTGCTGCGCGACCGACATCGTCTTGGATGCCCGGAAGCCCAGCTTCCTAGCTGCCTCTTGCTGCAATGAGCTTGTAATGAACGGCGGAGCCGGATTACGAAGGCGTTCCTTCTCCCGTACGTCGGTGACTTGGAATGTGCCTGTCCCCATCGCGGCGAGCACTTCCTGCACATCTTGTTCGCTGCCGAGCTCCCGCTTCTCGCCATTCATGCCATAAAATTTCGCTTCGAACGAGGAGTTACCGTGCTTGAGCTGCGCCGTAATGGTCCAATACTCCTCGGGGACGAACGCGTCGATCTCGTTCTCTCGATCAATAATCAACTTGACCGCAACCGACTGCACGCGGCCGGCAGACAGGCCCTTCTTCACTTTCTTCCACAAAAGCGGGCTGATCTTATAACCGACAAGGCGGTCAAGAATGCGCCGCGCCTGCTGCGCGTTCACCAAATCCATATTGATCGGACGCGGGGTCTTGAAAGCGTCTTTGACGGCCTGCTTCGTAATTTCGTTGAATACGACGCGGCATTGATCTTTCTCGTTCAGCTCCAAATAGTGGGCTAAGTGCCATGCGATCGCCTCGCCTTCGCGATCGGGGTCAGCTGCGAGATAGACTTTTTTCACTTTCTTGCTTGCATCCTTCAATTCCTTGAGAACGCTGCCTTTACCGCGAATGGTGATATATTTAGGGTTGAAATCGTTCTCGATTTCAACGCCGATCTGACTCTTGGGCAAATCGCGAATATGACCCATGGAAGCCTTGACGATGAACTTGCTCCCAAGGTATTTGCCGATCGTCTTGGCTTTAGCCGGCGACTCGACAATGACGAGCGAATCTGCTGCCATAATGCGCCCTCCTCTCCGTTAATCGCTATGTAACGCTGTATAATGAACCGGGATGCTGTTCAATCTTCCGTTTTATAGTTAAATTTATCAGAATCGCGTGCAAAAGTCCAAAAGGATAGCCCGAAGCCTCATGAAGCTCGTCCGTCGTCCTGGCTTGATCCTGCAGCAGCCGGTAAATATTCGCTTCCTCGACGCTCATGTCCGCCTGCGGCGACGATTCGGCTTGCCTATCTGGACGGTGCTTGGCCGATTGCGCATGCAGGATATCCATCCATGGAAATTCTTCGATAATATGTGCCGCTTCGGTGACAAGCTTGGCCCCGCATTCACGAATAAGCCGGTTCGTGCCGGCGCTCTTGGGTGATGAAATCGGCCCCGGAACCGCAAATACATCTCGGGACATGTCGAGCGCCTGTGTAGCTGTAATGAGTGAACCGCTGCGTTCGGCCGCCTCGATGACCAACGTCCCTACGGACATGCCTGCGATTATCCGGTTGCGAAGCGGAAAATGGCCAGGATGAAAGGGTGTGCCGGGCGGTACTTCGGACAATACAAGCCCGCGCTCCGTCAATTCAGCATATAAACCTCGATTTTGCGGCGGATAAACCACGTCCACCGGTGTTCCGAGAACGGCAATTGTCGATCCCGCCTCGCCGATCGCTCCCTCATGCGCATAAGCGTCGATCCCTCGGGCCATTCCGCTAACGACTGTCAGTCCTCTCGATGCCAACGCTTTCGATAAATCCAGCGCTGTTCTTCGCCCATAAGCAGTCGGTCCGCGCGTGCCTACGATCGCAATGCCGGGTCCTTCCAAGAGATCGGTTCTTCCCATCGCGTACAGCACCCACGGCGGCTGAGGAATATGCCGCAGCAGCTTCGGATACGCCTCCTGGAATGGAGTGAGAAGCGCGATGCCTCGCCTTCGGGCAGCCTCCTTTGGATTCTCCTCTGCTACCCGACGCAAGGCGGCGACAGCCGCGCTAGCCTGCTCGGGCTTCATCCCGAATTGGTGCTGCCAATCAGTTGGGCCGTACTCGGCGTATTGGTTCCAAGCGCCGTGCTGGACCACCTTCCGAATCGTCTGCCAGCCAATGCCTGTCGTTTCATGGAGGACAATGACGATAGCCTCCATAAGCGATTGATTATTTTGCTTCATTAATACATCCGTCCCTTCTCCGAAGGGCGGACCCGCATCCTTACCCTATTGTGCTTGACCAGGAAACAGATTGCAAGCCGCAACCTTCGATAAGATCGTTATTTTCTGAAAAAAATAAAAAAAGCAACCTTTCATTTCCGAAAATACGGAAATTCGAAAGGTTGCTTACCTTTAGCTAAGCTATAATTAGTGAGTTTTACATTTTTCGAGCAGGCCTTGCTCTTCGAGAACGGAAACGAGCGTCGATCCCATATCCGATGGCGTAGGCGCTACTTTGATGCCGCATGCTTCCAGCGTCGCGATTTTCTCGGCCGCCGTCCCTTTGCCGCCGGAGATGATCGCGCCGGCGTGACCCATGCGTTTGCCCGGAGGCGCCGTCGCGCCGCCGATGAAGCCGACAACCGGCTTCTTCATATTTGCTTTGACCCACTCTGCCGCTTCTTCTTCCGCCGATCCGCCGATTTCGCCGATCATGATGACCGCGTACGTGTTCGGATCGTCGTTGAACATGCTCAGAATGTCGATGAACTCGGAGCCTTTAACCGGGTCGCCGCCGATACCGACCGCGGACGACTGGCCGATGCCGCGGGTTGTCAGCTGATGAACCGCTTCGTACGTAAGCGTTCCGCTGCGGGATACGACGCCGACATGGCCTTTCGTGTGGATGTATCCCGGCATAATGCCGATTTTGCACTCGCCTGGCGTGATGACGCCTGGGCAGTTAGGACCGATCAGACGGGTTTTCTTGCCTTCCATGTAACGGGAGACTTTCACCATGTCCAGAACCGGAATGCCTTCCGTGATGCAGATCACGAGGTCCAGCTGCGCGTCTACCGCTTCCAAAATTGCATCTGCCGCGAACGCCGGCGGTACGTAGATAACCGACGCGGTTGCGCCAGTAGCAGCTACGGCTTCAACAACCGTGTTGAATACTGGCAGCGATTTCGTCTCGCCGTTCTCCAGCTTGATATCGACGGTAGTACCGCCTTTGCCCGGCGAAGTGCCGCCAACCATTTGCGTGCCGTAATCGAGCGCGCCTTTGGCGTGGAACAACGCTGTTTTGCCCGTAATGCCTTGCGTGATGACTTTTGTATTTTTGTCAACCAAGATACTCATTTCGAGACTCACATCCCCTATATGAATTCATATGCCGCGGCGCAAGCGGCTCGCGGCTGCAAGTAAGGTATTACTTCACGAGCTCGACGATCTTCTGCGCACCGTCGGACATGGATTCAGCCGCGACGATATTCAGTCCGGATTCGTTCAGCAGCTTCTTGCCGAGTTCCACGTTCGTGCCTTCGAGGCGAACGACGAGCGGACGGTCAAGACCGAGCTCTCTGGCAGCGGCGATAACGCCTTCCGCGATAATATCGCACTGCATGATGCCGCCGAAGATGTTGACGAAGATCCCTTTGACTTTATCGTCGGAGAGAATGATTTTGAATGCTTCGGTAACTTTCTCTTTGGTAGCGCCGCCCCCTACGTCGAGGAAGTTGGCAGGGTCGCCGCCATAGTATTTGATGATATCCATCGTCGCCATTGCAAGACCGGCGCCGTTAACCATACAGCCGATGTTGCCGTCGAGCGCGATGTAGCTCAGATCATATTTGGACGCTTCGATTTCCTTCGCATCCTCTTCATCCAGGTCGCGCAGCGCTTGGATGTCCTTGTGACGGTACAGCGCGTTGGAGTCGAAGTTCAATTTGGCGTCAAGCGCCATAACGTTGCCGTCGCCAGTCACGACGAGCGGGTTGATTTCCGCGATCGAGCAGTCCTTCTCCACGAACGCCGTGTACAGCGCAATCATGAAGTTCGCCGCTTTGTTGACGAGCTCGTTCGGGATATTGATGGCGAACGCCAGCTTCTTCGCTTGGAACGGCTGGAGGCCGACAGCTGGGTCGATTACTTCTTTGAAAATTTTCTCCGGCGTGTGCGCGGCAACTTCTTCGATCTCCGTGCCGCCCTCTTCGGACGCCATCATAACGACGCGGCCGGTACCGCGGTCCACGACTACGCCCACGTAGTATTCTTTCTTAATGTCACAGCCTTGCTCGATAAGCAAGCGCTTAACTTCTTTGCCTTCAGGTCCCGTTTGGTGCGTAACAAGCGTCTTGCCGAGAATTTCGGATGCGTATGCGCGTACCTCGTCCAAGTTTTTCGCAACTTTAACGCCGCCCGCTTTACCGCGGCCGCCTGCATGGATTTGTGCTTTCACGACAACGACTTGGGTGCCCAGCGCTTCCGCCGCCGCCACCGCTTCGTCCACCGTGAACGCGACTTTGCCTTCAGGTACGACTACACCATACTGCTTAAGCACTTCTTTGCCTTGATACTCATGGATATTCATTGACGAAAATCCTCCTATCCGCAGTCAAAATACTACGTATGTACACACAAAAAACCTTCACTATTGTAACATACATCCGTCAGCTATTACCTTATTTTCTGTGTAGAAAAACCGCGTTATTTTGATATGGATTTCATCTCAAAATGAGATGATAGAAGCATCCTGCTCAAGATAGGCGCATGATGATGAATCCATTGGTTGCTCAGCCTTAGATGTGAGCCAGCCACAGCGTAGTATGGCCGTTCGTTTGTTAGTTTATGAGCGGTTTGCCAAGTCGGCACATTCGCCTGCCTGTCGAAGTACCCCTCCACGACAAACGGGAATCGACGCCGATTGACACGTGGTGAAATGCCCTCTATGATGAGGGTAGCAAATGTGGAACGGATTAGTGAGGAAGCACCTTCATCCGAATCGATGGAGGTGCTTTTTGTGTTTGTCGCGATTAGTGGCGCGAGCGTATACGGAATTGAGGGCAAAATTATCGCGGTAGAAGCGGATATCGCCAGCGGCCTACCGCAAGTCAACGTCTTGTGTTACAAAATCCCGACACTAAACCTCATATATCTTGCCCGCCACATGCCGATCGAGCCAATTGAACTTCTCAAACTGATGCGCCCGTAGATGCTTCCTAATTAGCTCGGTAAAGCTTAAAGTAACGAGCACCTTTCGTTTCCCTTGAACGTTCAATGTCTGAATGAAATCAGCCGCATTCCCTTGAGCTGTCTCCATCCGTATTCGCGCAGCCAGTTCCGTATACTCGGATATTTCCATTAGTATGTCTTCGTTCGTACGTGACAGTTCCCGGATCTCATCCTGTAGTGCACTTATTATGAGGTCTACCTCTTCTGTCATGGTTAAAAGCTGGCCTGAATCAAAGTTGCCTAGAACATAAAGCTCCGCTATCCTTTTCTTGCGCTCCTCGGCTTTCGCCAACTCCAAGCGTTTATCATCAATTAATTCCTGTGACTGCTTGTCCAATCTGCGTGTTAACGGGTCGATCATTCCTAGTTGTATCATTCCGGCGGCTTCATCAGCGTACCCCTTCATCCAACCAGAGATATCTGCGGCGCATACTTGCTCAACGATTAGATCAAGCGTCTTTTCATCAATGTTTTCGGAATCGCAAAACCCGATACCTTCCCGCTTTTTTTTGACGCAGACAAAATAAGTTCGGCCACCGCGACTACTTACCTCGCGATTTCTAATGTAAGAGCTACCGCATTTTCCACAAATAATCGTACCGGCGTATTTTGACCTCGTTGGTTTTAATCCGACCCTACTAGTATAGTTAACCTTCGCCGCTCTCGCTTCCTGTGCCCGTTCAAAAACTTCAGGGCTGACGATAGCAGGAATTCGCCCTGGATGGAGAATCCACTCCGACGGGTCTCTGAGGGTAGCAGATTTCTTACCGCTAAAAATTCGAGGTGCGTCAAACTTATTTCGCACCAGTGTTCCCATGTAAGCATGATTACTCAACATTCGCGATAAGGTGCTTTGTCCAAAAGGCTTACCAGATCGAGTAAACTTTCCTTCCTCGGTAAGTGTTTTCGTAATGTTTCTATAGCCTTCTCCGTTACTGTACAATTCAAAAATCCTTCTTACTATCTCCGCTTCCTCTGGCACTATCTCTAGATCATTTGTTTCTTTGATGTATCGATATCCAAAGAACTTGTCCGCTGTTTGAATGCGCCCCCGTCTAGCTCCTTCTGCTAATCCAAATATCGTTTTTACTGACTTATCTTTCGAATCTGACTCCGCAAGCAACATCATTAGCCCAACTAAAATGTCATCTGACATTGACTCTGTTGATAAGTTTGCCGTAATAAAGTCCACAAAAACGCCACGCTGTTTTAAACGTTTCAATACATCTAATGCACCTACGTCGCGTGCCCATCTACTTACGTCTTTCACTAGAATGCGTGTGAATTTTGCCTTTCGATCAGAGTCCCGGAGTGTCAATTCGCCGCGGTACTCCGAAATATCTAGCCCAGCATCGTATAACATAGCTTGAAATTCGACGCGCTTTGACCATGCCGTGCCCGAAAGCCCCTCGTCCGCGTAAACCTTAAAAAGATCATATGACACACTCTTATGGCAGAAATCCTTAAAGTAAGATGATTGATAATCTAATGAATTAAGCTGGTCATCACTGTCAGTTGAAACACGACAGTATGCAGCAACGGGTATCCTTTCCATATATAATAAGCGCTCCTTCTAACGTTATTAATAAAGCATGTCTAATTTTCGGGAAATTCGTTGGATTAATTATACCTTCGGAAGTCCGCGATAGTCAAACATACGTTCGGACGAAAGAAGAGCCCTCCGTAATTACGAGGGCTAGATAATCAACCGAAGCGCGTTATACCGGCGCAGGAAGCTTCGTAATGAACCGCGCATACCCTCCCGCACTCTTCACGAGGTTAAGCGAATGGAAACGCGGCAACCGCAATAAATCCTCCTCGGTATACGGACTCAGCTCGCTCTTCAACTCGTCGTAATTCTTCTTGTCGCAGCCGCTAATCAACATGTATGATGCGTTCGCCGATCGGAGCTCATCGCGTATGTGGCGGATCTGATTCAGATAGTGCGCGCTTATAATCGGCTTCAGTCCGAACTTGGCGTACTGACTGAGTTTCGACCGCATGAACTGTTCCGTATGCGCGACCTGGTACAGTTCGTCGACAACGAGGTTCACCTTCGTAAATTTGCTCCGGTCGCCACCGTATTTCTTGCTCCGCATCTGCAGCGCGAGCCATATCTTCGTCGACCAATACGTCGTGTACACGTCGCGCTCCGCATCGGTTCCGAACATGTCGGACGGCATTCGTATGCAAATGAGTTGGTTACGCTGCATCTCCGCGACCAAATCGATGTTGCCGCGCGTATCCTTATCGAGCATCTTTTCCATGTACGCGTTCTGCTCAAGCTGATTCAACCGGTCGATAATGCCGACTACGTACGTATCTTTCGTACCTACAACCGCGCCGCTCTTATCGCAATCGTCGATCTCGCCAAGCCAACGCACATATTTCCGCAAATTCTCCGCCTGTGCTTTCGGGACCAGTCGGATCAGACGTGCGCGTACTTCGTGATCCTGCAGGCAATTGAACACGTTGCGAATGCTTCCGCCGGATATGAACGTAACCAGCGCCGCGCTCACGAGATACCGTTGCATTTTCGCTGACAACTTCGTTTCCTCCGCGTTAATCGAATTGACCAGCGTGAGTAGCTGCGTCGTCTGCTTCTTCGCGTTATCGTACCCTTCAAACGGATCAGTTGACGTCCCGACTTCGTTGTAGCCGAGTCCTTGCATCGTTCGGAAATCGCTGCAATCAACGTTTAGCACTTTATCTGACGGCAGGACCGCGGCCACTTCGCGACTGAGTTCGCATTGACCGACGTAATCGAAAAGAATCGCGCATTCTCCCGCGCTAATGGCGTCGCGGCACAGGTTCGCGATCAACGTCGACTTGCCGGCGCGTGTCGGACCGATGAGCACGAGCGTAAGGTTCTGAAACTCGCGGTCGGACGAAAGGAACGCTCGCTGCACGTTTCCGCGATACACGTTCTCGCCGATACACATGACCCCGCGCGTCAAATCTTCGGGAACCTCCGTCTCCTGCGTCTCTACCCGTTCAATAAAGTTGTAGCGTTCGAGCACATCGCGGCCCGCCAACGCGATAAAATTCTGCGCCTCTTGATCGCCGACCTTATTCCGCTCAGTCCGTATGTCGCGGTCGGTAAAGCGAAAGGTGCGACGGTGCGGACGGAATGATAGCCGGTTATCTTCCGTTACTGTATCAAACGATTGCGCCAGGCTACGCGCCGCATTACGTTGCCGTATAGTATCAACGCTCTCCGCGAGCACGACGATTTGCGTATCGATAATCACGGACGTCGCCTTCTTCGCGGTCGATTCGCTGATCCGGCGCGCTCCGTTGAGGCGCTCGATCAAGTTCTCGAGGATACCGTTATCGTCGCGCTTCTTTTCCCCGCCAAGTGCCTCCGCAATCTCGCGGAACAATATGTCGAGCGATGATACCGCGAATTTCAATACGTAAGCAAATCCGAGTTTATTCCGCTCAACCGGTAGCCTGCGATTAACCTTCGCGATTGTTGCACGGTACAGATGCCGCCACGACATTTGCGAAGTCGGAACGAAGTTGTAGTAGATGCCGAGTTTATCGCCGTCCTCTAACAGTTCGACCGCGTTCAAATTGCTATGAAGGAGCTCGTTACTTCTGCGGTCAACAGCGAGACTTAGCGCGTCTTCCTTTTCGTACGCGAGCTGATACTTCGATGCGCGATCGGAGAACTCCGGAAGCACGTCGACCTCCTCGAGCGTAACCGCGCCCCACACATCGGATAGTTTCTCGGCAATATACGAATGATATTGGCGCGGCACGACGAAGTAAAACTCGACCTTCTTCCGCTCCATATAAATGTAGTAGCCGACCTTGGCCGGAAGCGTGTATTTGTATCGCGTTCCGATGACGAATTCACGTCCGAAAGCGCTGACTATCCGGTGCTCCTCGATGTTGATGTTCGCGAGAATACTTCGGTAAAGTGCGCCGATTGCTCGAGCGATTTTGTGCGTCGATTGATTGCGGACGGAGTTGTTCGGTTTGATTCGGAGAAAGACGTACTCAGGGCGCACAACCTCGAGAACTTTCGAAAATTTCATCGGGTTATCCCTCCGAGCACTAGCCGGATGAGTGCGTAAATACCGAAAGTAAGGCCGGACCACCGGTAGCCATCGCGTAGCCCGAGCGCGCCGAGTATGATAAGGACCGCGCAGGTGAGGAGTCCTACTCCGTAACTCAGATCGACGATTATGCCGGCAGCATCGTGCAGGAAATCAAGCACGTGCGCTTTCATTCCGGAGACAACATGACTCTGCGCGTGATCGACCGCCTTTTCGGCGAACCAAGTCGCTGGACCCTTTATCGCAAGAAACGAAGGGCCAGTTATCTCACCGCTATAATGTTGAAGCGCGCCGACTAGCGGCGAAGGGTCCGCATATTGACCGTCGTGCATCAGCGCAAAATGGAGATGCGGCCCAGTTGAGTGTCCGCTGTTTCCGCTGAATCCGATAAGCGCGCCGGTGTCAATCCGCTCGCCTGACGTAACCGCGATTCGATCAAGATGGCCGTAGATATGAACATCGCCATCCTCCGTGCGGATGAACAAGCCTTTACCTAACCGTTCATCTCCGTAGTCAACTACGCGCTCCACCGTACCAGCCGCGATCGAGTGAAGTTCGGTGCCGCGCGGCATGGCGAGATCGATTCCGTTGTGAGTGCGGCCGTCGCGTATTTCTTCGAGCACACCGTATTCGGAAGAGATGCGGAATTTCATCGGTGCCATAAGCGCTCACATCCCGTCAAATAATACTTCGATCTGACCGAACGCCCACGGGAGTCCGAGCAGAATCACATAAACGAGGAGATACGCGAGGAACGATTTACGCGCCTGAATGAAGTCGCCCTGCACCGTCGAACTGATCGCGTCGAACGCGCCTTTTATGATAATGACCCATTTGCCGACGTTGACGAGTTTTTTGTACGCCTTTCTCGCGCCCTCGTCGATCCCACCGGATTTAATGACCTCGTCGAGACCGGCTGCAAACGTATGAACCTCCAATCCCGTCAATACTACGAACGTAATCGCGCCTACCTTATAGATGAGTTTGTTACGTTCGATGTGTTCGGCGATAGCTTTCGCGACACTCTTAAGACGGTCGACTAGCGATATCGTACCGTCAGCTACCGGAAAAAATACGGTCGCCACTTCCGCCATTCCATCGGCAGTTAAACGAAATTTCACACGAAACCCTCCCGTACAGGCATTTTCCCGCGACTCCGCGCATATGCTGAGGGTAACCCGCCCGCAGCGCCTTAGCCTACGTATGCCCACGTAGTAATCGCGCATAATAAGACCGAAAGGTGGGTGCGCGATGCAGGCGATACTTGGCGCAGTTGTTGGTGCGTTGTATTTCGGAGCCATCAGCGGCATCGAATACTTCTTTGAGCACGTGGTTTATAGTTAACGTAAGTCCTCCCCTTCATTGACCGTCAGGATTCTACCGTCCTGGCGGTTATTTGCGTTCCTCGCGTTGATCATCTCCGCGTAAAACAACGCCTTGGCGTACCCGCTGAAGTTATCTCCGCACATTGACGTCACCCACTCGAATAGCTCGCGCTGATGATTGTTGTCAACGTTAAAGCAAACGGCTTTCCTTACGTAACTCATTCGCCGGCACCTCCGTTACCGATGAATGTACGCGGAGTTTCCGGTTGCGGTTCTTCCGCTTTCTTCCGCGATCGCCGCTCTGGCTTTGGAGCCGTGCGGCTGCGTAATTCGGCTACGATCGTTTCAATCGCGTTGAGTGTCTCCGAAATGTCTGCGTCCTCTTCGGTCATTGTCTCCGCATAGTCAACGAGCAGGCCCGCCAGTGTTGGAACGGATACTTCGCGAACCATCTGTTTTAATAACGTTTTGTTCATCGCGCCATCTCCTAACGTTTTACGTATGTTTGAGGTTATGTGGGGCTGCGCGTCCAAAATTACGCTTTATATCAAAAAGGCTAGTATCAATTTACGATTTCTCGTCCAAACTTTAATATAAAGCGTAAGAGTGGACGAGGTGAGTGACGTGAGTGGATTGGGGAAAGCGCGAAGTAAATTCGGTGCGTTTTTGGATGACAACGGTATTTCACAATCTGAAATATGCGCCGAGTCAGGACTTAATAAGGCAACAGTATCGAGGATTTGCAATGAGGAAGGAATTGAAACAAGGTTAATTACAAAGCGAGCACTAGTCGCAGCAGTTCGAAAGATATCGGGAAAGGTTTTTGAGGTTGAGGACTTTTGGCCGCCTACTAAATAGAAACTTGTTCCCATAATATCCCGTATATATTACAATCGTAGTAATAACGACTTAGGGGATGGAAACATTATGAACAATCCAGTATCTACTTGGCTAAAAGGTTTGGGTTGGCTGATAATAATCGGCGGTGTTGCTTTAGCTTTCTACTTCGGCCGTGAGGATGTTTTCGTACCTGGAGGGTCTTTTGATAGTGAATTACTCGAGGGTTTAACAAAAAGCGCTGGTGTCGAGACTCGATTCGATCTCCAAACCTTTGCTGTTTATAGCTTCTCTTCATTAGTCGCCGGTCTGTTCTTCATCGGCCTATCTGAAATTATAAAACTTCTCCAGTCAATCAAAGACCGGTCTGAACGTGCGTAAGCAGCAACGTAAATAAAAAAATCGGCCCACCTGCGGAATTATCTCCGTAAGTGGGCCTTCGTTTTTACTTCTTCTGTCCGCTCGCTTTACGCAGCGCCTCCGCCAGCCTATGCGCTTCATCTTTCTCCGCTTTCGTCTTCGCGCTTGCATACGCCGGCTGCAGATATTTCGCGATAATCGCGTTCGCATCTTCCGCTTTCACCGTAATCGCTCCTTCGTCTAACTTCGCTTGAACCGCGTCCTTGAACGCTGCCCATCCGGTCCATTCGCCGCCATCGTACATGAGTCGCGGACAGATTTTACCGGACCAATCGTAATGACGGCGCAGTCTATCCACGCCCCATCCGCGCTCCTTCAGCAGTTTGGCGACGAGTGTAGCCGCGTTATCGAGCGTTTTCCCGTAATCGCCGCTCTCGCAAATCTCAACGCCGATCGACGTATTGTTACCGGTCGCGTCGCCGGCATGAAGAGCGCGCTCGTTAAGTGGGACGGCTTCGATCGCGACATTTTCGTCAACTACGATATGCCACGAAGCCTTACGTTTATTGCTCGGATTCGTCAGCCAATCGCGCTCATTTGCCGCAGTCGACGTCGGATTTCCCGTATTATGAATCGTAATTGTTGTCGCGGTAATCCGTCTTCCCGTACGGCGTTCGAGCGGCGTTGAAGTCGGAATGTGATTAACGAGGTAGTTCACCGTCATCGTTCGCGCCTCCCTTATTCTTGAGGACCGCGATCACCCGTTTTACCGCGTCAGGCAGCGGCAGGCCGAGGCGTCCGTAATTTTCCGTGATGGAAATGAGTTCGTTCGCGATATAGAAATAGACCGCGCCGACCATAACGACGTCTGTTCCGAGCAGAATATCCATACGGTGCGCGAGTAAGATGACGACGAGCGTGAGTCCCTTTTTCGCCAGGCCAGCGCTCATAACCGCGGAACTCAGGCCAGCGCCCTCCTTCAACGACGCGCTTACGCCGGTGATAACGTCAATCCCGATTACGAGAAGCAAGAACGCCAGCGCCTCGCTCCAACCGCCGAATGCGTACGACAAAAAAGCGCCGAGTAGCCCCGCGCCTGTGCTCAATTCTGCTTGTGTCATTGTTTATTATTCCTCCTTATAGTGCGTGCCAATTTAATTTAAGCGCAAAGCTTTCCGAGCTCCCGCCGTAATTTCTAAACGTTAACTTCAACGCAATCACGCTCGCGTCCGTCGGATTCGGCATCAAGTCCGCGTCATATAGCATCGTATACGACCGGTTCCACACGCGCGGACTCAGAATGTGAATACCGTACGGCGACGTATTCCTCTGGCCGCTTACGTGTCCGCGATTGCCATCCGCGTCTGTATACGATGCCCAAACGGACTTACCGAGACCGTCCGCGTTGTTTGCCGCCTTCCTTCCGATCGTCATTTGCGCTCCGTACGAATAGTTGTCGTAACCGCTGCCGTCATCGAGCGAGATTGACAGATTCACGCTGCGGCGTCCGGTCCCGACCGAAATGTAATACGTTTGATACGAATTCGCCGCGACGCTAACGTTCAACGTCTGCGCACCGTATGGCGTACCACCGAACGCGACGTCACCGCCTTCTACGCGGACAGACCGTTCATCACGATAACGCGTATCGTGATAAACACGCTCCTTGAACGCCGGGTAGCCGTCAGATTCGTAGCTTTTAACCATCGATAAGTTGCCATCCGGATCTTCTGCGCCTATTCCGACAAGCATGTAGCCGATGCGGATGCTTCCTTCGGGCGGGTCCGGTGGATATGCGAGTTGGCCGCCGCCTGTACCCGCGGACGTGTAGACGACAGTGCCGACCGCGCTCACATAGAGATACCGGAACTCCCATCCGTCAAAGTCAGCGGCACTGACGCCAAGTGTCTGCGCGTTGAACCGCGTTTCCGGAACGATCTTGTAATCACCGTTCGGCATAATGACTTCCATCGCGGTCACAACGATATCTGCTACCGGCTGAGTCCACATGTAAACGGCCGCGCCCGAGATGTACGTATCGCCGGCGAACAGACCAGTAACGCCCGTTAAGGTGGTCGCGGTCTTTCCGGTATACGAAAAGCTCCGGTACTTATTACCGAACGTAGCATTCGCGTCGTAAACGTAGCCGCTGCCGCTCGCTGGAAAAGCCGCGGTGCTCACTACATTAAGTGCCGTAGCTGTCCCCGCGTGGCTACTCGTAAGTGTCGTCCGGATTTGTGTATGCGTCCGATTCTCAAGACGGATGATGCCGCCGGATTGAATGCCGCGCCCAACCGCTTTGTCGATCGTGTTCTGGCCGATATACGACGCGCAGTCTTGTAACGCTTGCCGCAACGTGGACAACTTCGCGGTCAGGTCCGCGAACTTTCCGTCAACATTCGTACGTTCGGCCGCCGTAACCGCGTTATCGGCAATTACCGAATCAATCGCGGATATTAGCGCGGTGTACGACGTATCGTACTGCGTCTTCGCCGTCTGCAGCGCGGTCTTGAGCGTCGCGTTCGTCAGGTACAGATTCGCGTAAACTTTCGTGTACTCCGCGTCGACGTCCGCCTTCTCTTTCGCCAACTGCGCCTTATTCTGCGCGATCGCCTTCGCTTCGGCTTCGCTAATCACCGCGTCCCTAAACGCATCGTCAACGTAGGACTCGAACGTATCCTGCGCGCCGGCGAGCTCATCGACTTGTTGCTGCGTTTGCGCGTACAGTTCGTCGGCATACGTCTTCGCGTTAGTTTCCGCGGTAACTGTAATCGCCCGAATCGCGTCCTCTAGCGCTTGGCGGAGCGCGCCTTGTTTCGTGGAGAGATCGGTAAACGCGCTATCGACTGCCGTACGTTCGGATGCCGTTGTTTGGCCGTCGGAGATTGCGGCATTGATCGCGCCGACACATGCGGAATAGCTAGTGTCATACGCAGTCTTCGCGGATTGGAGCGCGGCCTTTACCGCCGTATCCGTCAGGTACGAACTGCCGTAAATCTTCACATATTCCGCGTCGGTATCCGCCTTTTCCTTCGCGAGCGTGCGCAGATGTTCCGCAATTGCCTGCGCTTCGGCCGCGGAAATGATGCCGTCGGTGAATGCGCCGTCTACATACGTCGAGAGCTCCGATTGGGCTTGCGCGAGTTGCGACTGTTCCGTGCGGAGTTCCGTGTTCCAACGCGAAGCAAGACGTTGGAAGCTACGTTGGTTCTTGCGCAACGTAAGAAGGTAGTCCGGAATCGAACGCTCGCGGAAGTTTCCGAGAACCAGGCGCGGCCTCACCGTTTTATCGAACGGGTAACGCTCGTATTCGAAGAGTCGCGTATCAACGTCGTAGCCGAGTTTGTCGTCGTAAACGCGAATCGTATCGCCTACGGATACCGGACCGAGGCCGACCGTTTCCACCTCGTAATAAACGTGCGGCAATTCGTTTGCGGCGAGGTACGCTTGCATCGCGGTTAGGAGAGCGGCCTGATCTTCGATATCGCCCCATTGCATCGCGGCTTCGAACGGCCGCGTCGGATCGTGATACGTGGAATCGATATACTTAACGGAGCGTCCGCCCAACCCTTCGATCGTCAATCCGTCCTTGCCGTAGCCGAATAGCCGTGTAACGCGCTCTGACTCGTCTACATTGCGGCGGATGATCTTACGGTTCTTTCGCCGGCGAATCTCTACGCCGTTATCCGCGCCCTTACGTTTCGCGAATGTCAGCGTAAGATTATCGAAGGATAATTCCGCGCCATACAGTTCGCGCAGCTCGTGAAGTAACGCCAACCGCGATTTCTCGCCCCAATCGAATATGTCCGTTGCCACAAACGTTCCGCTTACGGAGAAGATGACGGAGGTGCCCGCGAATAGTTGGGACAACATAGCCTCTACCGTTTGGGCCGCGGCAAAATCTACGTACGCGTCGTAGAAAGAGCGGCCGGCCTCGAAGAATACGTGATGCGCTTCGATCGACTTGCGCGCGCCGTTCTCGTCATCGGATTCTTCCACACCGCGGATCACGAAGCGCTGTCCGTTCTCGATATCGGACGGGAATCGGATCTCGTTGCCCGGAATCAAATACGAATAGCGTTCGTCGTCGCCCGCGAGCTTTGCGTAATCGAACGTGACGTAGTACTCTCCGTTAAGAACTTCGCGCACACGAACAGAAAGAGCGGCCGGCAAATACGCCAACCGCCCTGTTCTGTCCCATATTTCTAACCGCGATGTCATCGTTATCCCTCCGTTGGTACTTCCGCGTCAGCGTCCGTGTAGCCCATATTCCGTAGTTGCGATTGGTACGGATTAGGCACGTCGGCCAGCGCCATCATGCCTTTATCGACCTTGTAGCGGTAATACGTCAGCATCATGCGCCCTCTCCTTTCAACGCGGAAATTTCGTCTCTTAACGCGGCGATCTGCGCGTCCTGTTCGTCCATACGCATCAGCATCGCGACCAACATCTGACCGATATCATCGTCGTTCTGCAGCGATAAGGTCAGCGCCTCGCCTACGTCGCGGATTACCGGAAGCTCCTCGAAATGATCGAGTTCTTCCGGGGAGATACCGTTCTGAATCAGCCATTCGCGGATATCCATACGTTACCCTCCTAGCGCTTTCATCCGTTTATAGAGATCGGCGACGCTGCGCACGAGCGCGGATACGTTCGTTTGCGTGTCGGCCTGATCGCGTACGAGTGCGTCAATTACCGTTTTCGGATTCGCGTTATACTCCGCTTTCGCTTCGATCGCGCTCGCGGTGCTTGCGTACTTGTCGAGCATGACGTAAGTTACCGTGTATTCGGCGGTCGAATCATAGTCAGCAGTCGAGATATACGCGCGCTGGTTCCCGAAGCCGAGCGCGTCGGTCACAATCACCCAACGTTTATCCAAGACACCGTTCCGGTATAACGCGTTGATCTGTTGAACACGGTTGGCAAACCTCGAGCCCGTCGATGTCGCAAGGTTAACGTCATAGTAGCCGGGGGTAGACGAAACAACGGGATTTACCTTTTCGCGTACGATCACGCCATCGCCCAGTTCGACCGCGTTCCCGCCCGCATGCAATCCGACTGCCCCTTCCGCGCCAACGATAACCTCTTCGATCGGAGTCGCAAGTTGATACGAAAGAGAATACGGTGTGTACCCGGACGCTATAGTCGTAGGCGTGACCGTAACTGATCCTGTATTACTCGTCGCATCCCACCGCACCCACGTCTTCGTTCCGGTTCCGTTATATGGCGTGCCGAAAGTTCCGTTGTTCATGCGCCAACCGTAGAAATATGCGGAAATTTCAGCAGCAGACGGCGTATAAGTTTCGCCCCATCCGGACTCGGCGTCCGATACAGAAATATAGATAAAGCCATCGCCGTCAACTGTAACACTATCAGAAGTGACCAACGGCCAGTTGACTACTCCTAGTTTTTTACCGTCGTATTTCGCGAATATGTCACTGGACATCCAGGACTGTTGATTCGGTAACTTAGCCGTCCGAACTACCTTATAACTAGTGTAATCGTTTGAAAACGACCAAGTGCGAGACCCGTCTATTGCAACATTCGTATTCCAGCGCTTCAACTTTCTCCACGCACCGTCACGCCAATATACCGAATCACGTACCGATCCGTCTACGTTGGATGCGAGCATCGTCGGAAGGAACACGTAGTCGTCATTGCGTGGTTCGAACGGGACTAAAGCGGTGCCCAACGTGAGCATAGGTTTAGAGAACGTGAAATTACCTGCGTTTGCGGTAACGGCAATTAAATCGATGTACGAAGTGGTTGCCTTTGTGGTGAATCCCTGCTGCGCAGCGCAGTTAAATTGCCCAAGCCAACCGCCGCCGGCATCGTATTCCGCAATCACGTAGTAGTTCCCCGCCGTGATTGGCGCAGCGAACACATACTGCGCGAGGGGTAAAACGGAGATTCTCGCAATACTGTTTTGGTTGTCGCTAGTCGCGTTGATAGTAAACTCGTATTCGTCCGTGATTTTTACGTTGGGGTGTATGGAATACCACTCCGTTATTGGCGGCACTTGGTTTTTCCCGTGCTTTCTCAGCGTTGCACCGTTCAGATGTTTAACGCCGTCCACATACGGAAATTTATCCGCCAGCTTATCGCCTGTGTATTCGGGGTCAACGTCGATCTTGGCGTATGTTGCTGCATCGATTTCGTAGAGTCGCATACCGTCAGCAAAAGCGTACTGCCCCGTGGCCGTACCTACAACAACGATATCGAGATGGACGGAAGAGCTCGAACTATAGTCAGCCGGTGCGAACTTACTATATACCGTTTTGTATGTTGTGCTCGTGTGGTAGCTGCTGTTGATCATTTTCGTATCAGTCTCAATTAAACAGCGGATACTTTGCGAATTTCCGTTTTTAACATCGACCAGGTATACATAATACTTTCCGGCTGCAATGTTTGAACTTATGCTTCGGTAAGAGTTTCCGCTTGTGGAACTTGTGAGGGTCAACTTAAGGGACTTCCCTCCGTATCTTGGGCTTGTCGCGTCGAGTTCAAGAGTTACTCCCGATGTATTTCCAGCGGCCTCAACGCTGTTTTCGAAATTACCATCGCTACCGAGAAGATTCGCAAGCGTACGCCCGTACACACTCACATTCAACGGAGACGCCTGATCGGTCACAACGTTATTCAATCCGCGCTTAATTGTCGCTGTTTGCGCGGCCGCCGTCAGTTGCTTCGCGTGGATTTCGCGGATCAGCGTACCGACATTCGCTCTCGCGACGTTATCCGCGCCGAGTCTCGCATCCTGCACTTCCGCCGCGTTTGGTGCCGCGCCCCCTCCGGTCAAGTTGTTAATTTGCGCTTGCTGTGCGTCGATCTTCTGCTTAACGTTTGACGCGCCGTCATACGCAATCTGCGTCGCTTGGTGCGCTGTCGCCGCGGAAGCGTGTGCCGAATCTACCGCGATGCGCGCTTGCTGTTCGGCCGTAATCTGCGTCTGCAGCGACGTTAAATCCGCGTCTGCGCGCTCGAAATTCGCCTGCCAATCCGCCTGCGCCTGCAGATCGAGGTTCTTACTTATCGGTTTAAAACGTGGCATAGCCGCGCCCCTTTCGTGTTAGTACAAATACGTATGCCGAAAAATAAAAGCGACCGTAAGATTCGCGCCGGCCGCCGTGATCGTTATGCTATTGTCGCCTTCGACCAGCTTCGGGAAGCGCCCGGTAAAGTTGTGCGCGGCGTTCGTCCCGTCCTTGCGGACACTCTGCGCGAGAGGCGCGCAATCAATCTCGAGCACGTCACCGCTCGCTAGCGCCGCGTTATATGCGAACGTCTGCCCCGTCGTATTGTTCGTCAGGCTAACGTTACTCGCCGCGCCGCTGATCCGAATGACCGGATACGCTTCGTGCGTTCCCGCGTGGTAGACGTTAACCGTCGTCGGCGATGACGTAACCGAAAACGAATACGCGTCGCCCAAACGCAGTCCCATTCCGAACGTATACCCTTGCCCGAACTCGAGCGGCGCGGTCGTATCGTTTACGCTCTCCGAAAACGGATTGAACGCTTTGAACGGGAGCGTGAACGTGCCGAACTGCGCAATCTTCTCGACCGAGATGCTCCCGTTATATTTGCATATCCAGCGTTTACCTGGCGCGCGATCGAGTACGAGCGGTTTAACGCCAGCGCGCGCGTTGAACACTTTCGCAATCTGCGCCAACCGCGCTTGATACTCGCCTTCGTCTGCGGCAACGAGCGCGACTTCGAGTTCGATCGTGCGCGGTCCGTACTCCGTTTCGATATCGAGCGCGCCGTCATATCCCGGTAGCTCCTCTTCTGCTTGCCGCGTATCGGGGAGCAGCGGTATATCCGCTTTGACTACGCGCAAACCAAGAGAAGCGAAAGAGACGCCGCCAAACGTTGCTCCTCCGTTATCCATTTAACCGCTCCCCTCTCGCGATAAGTTGACGCGCTACGTCGCTTTGTTCGCGATGATACGTTTTGATGTCCGCTTGATCCTCGAGTACGACGTCGCCGTTATTTTCGATTAGTGGCGCGTTAAAGTTATTCACTACGGACGCACCGCGCCCATTCCCGCCGACCAAACTCCGCACTTGATCCGGCGTAAACACGTACTCATCCTTGCGCAGAATCGCCGTAATCTCATCCGGCATCAAGCGGTCGCCGCTCGCAAACGTCAGACCGGTCGCGCCGTCACGCCCCGTATGGAATAACGGAACGCCCCGCATCGATTTCACGAGTTGGGCACGCGGAGCGGCCGGTTTAGACGTCGAAGATGGCGCCGTACTTGCGCCTGAACCGCTCATAGCCGCCGCATACGCCGCTTGTAACGAAGCGAGCTCGGCCCGGATCTTCGCATTCGTCGTCATAAACGCGGAGAAGCGCGCATCCTCTAACGCGTAGTAGAGCGGCACCATATTTCCGCTGAACGATTCGAAGATACTACGTAAACTGTCGTACCACGATTCGATATCGCGCCGCTGCTGGTCGAGCGCGTCGAGCTTATCTTCGCGTTCACGGTCGAGGCTGCGTTTCCGGTCGTCGACGTCCATTTTGCGAAGCTGCTCCGTCAGTTCTGCATACCGCTTCTTACCTTCGTCGGATGTCGCGTTACGATAGCGCTCGGCTTCGGCGGCCAGCGTTTGTCTTTCACGCGCCCTTTCCGTATCGTCAATCGCGTCAGTCTGATCGTCATAGAACGCGTCAATCTCGCGGCGTCGCGCGTCGATGGCGTCGAGCTCCGCGTCCTTAATCCGCGTGATTGAATCCAGCGCGCTATCAGTCGCTTCCTTCGTCCGGCGTTCGCGCTCATCGTCCGCTTCTTTCTGCACGCGCTCGGCCTCTTTAATCAGCGTGATCCGCGCGTCGTACATCTCTTTGTCCGCGGCCTTATAGTATTCGGAATCCGCCGCGTAACGGTTGCGTACACGCGTCCATGCTACGAGTTGCATATCCGCGATCTCGCGCTCAGATGCGCCTTTCTCCGTGAGTTTCCGCGTTTCGAGTTCGATCCACTCTTCGGACGATTCGAACCGTTTACGCGCGGCCTCTTCCGTTTTCTTGGCGGTCTCTTCTGCGCGTTTCTGTGCGTCCGCGGCCATTTGGTCCTGTACGGAGCGAATACGTTCCTCGAGGTCCATACGGATGTCGGCGTTCGACTTGTACGTTGTGAGCAGACGTTTGAGGGCCGCGACCTCTTCCGCTTCGGACATCCGGTTCATGGCGCGCTTGTGATCGATGTAACGGACCGCGGTGCTGTACGTTTCCTGCTGCAGTTGGGCGGCCGTTTTGCCGGCCTTCTCTTTCGGAGTCTTAGCGGCTTTAGGCGCGGATGGCGTAAAGAGCGGCTCCGAGCTGCCGCCGTCGTATCGGCTCAGGCTATCCCACGTAAGCTTCTCGATCTCACGTTTCGCCTTCATTAGCGCCTCTTGCTGGGCGTTCAGCTCCGTTGTTGTCGCTTGAAGACCGGACTTTAGTGCGCGATCTGCGGCTTGGCCGAGGAATCCGACGATTGGATCGCCACTTACTGGAGATGACGAAACGGCCGGTTTTTGCGCTTGCTCTAGCGCCTTCATCGCGTCTAGTTGCGGTTGGAGGAGCGCGATACGTGCTTCGGCTTCGCGTTTGAGGTTCTCGATTACCGCGCGCGATGTGGCCGCCGATGCTTCTACGCGGTCCTTCTCTTCGCTGATGAGTCCGCGGATTGCGTCACGGTTGGCGACATGGAGCTGACCTTCCTTATCGAGCTCGGCGCGCAGGTCCGGATAGTGCTCCGTGAGCTGCTGAACGACGCTATTGAGCTCTTGCTTCTGTGCCTCGGAGAGCTTTTCCTTACCGTTGAGCTCTTCGTATTTCTGCGCGAGCTTCTGCATCGTCTCGACCTGCTGTACCTGGCCGGCGATGACGCGGATATTCGCTTCCTCTAGCGATAACTGCGCCCCGACCGCACCCTTCGCCTGTTCTTTCATGCGCGCAAGGGCATCGGCCGCTTCGTCCGCGCTACTAAAATCCATGCCTTTGAGTTCTTTATCCAGTTCGCCGATTGCTCGAGCAATATCTTCAAGTTCCTTTTCCTTCATGTTCTGCTCGATCATGTCTTTAAATGGAGTGCTCAAGATCTGCTTCTTTAATCTATCGTATTGCTCCATCAAGTCATTGCGCTTCTCCATGATTGGATTCAGTTGCTCAATGCTCGCAGTAAGACTTTTATACTCCTCTGCTTGCATGCCGATCGGTGACTGCATGAGCTTCGCGTTCAGGATGTCCTGACTTTCCGCGAATTTAAGCGTAGATGTCGAAGCCGCATCCGACGCCGCCTTATACGCTACTGTTCCCGCCACAAGTCCGCCGATTCCGAGTAGGATAACGCCTAGACCGCCCATTGACGCGTGAAGCGCCGTAAACGCGACCGCCAAGCTCCCGACAACCGCGATTAGGCCCGTGAAGGCTACGCCTGCCGCTGCTACGCCAGCTATAACGTCCTGGTTCGCGCTCGCCCATTTTGCGAAGTTCGTAACAAGCGGAGTAAGTTCCTCCGTTACTTTCTGGATGAGCGGCATGAACGCTTCTCCGAGCTCTTGGCGCGCAACCGTGAGCGTTTGGTTGAACGCGTTCTGAGATCCGGTATAGCCTTCGAGCGAGGTCGCTGCATTTCCGGCGAAGATCGCAGACTCCGCTAGAACACCGTTATAGGCCGCTTGAATCTTACCGGCTTCCGTAAGCTTTGCCGCGCTGGTTCCGAGTGTTTGAGCATAGCGCTCCTGCAATACGGATAGGTTCGTCGTGATACCTGTGTTGTCGAGTAGTTCCGATTCGCCCATTTTGATAGCCTGGACGCCTTGAACGATAGCCTCTGATAACGACAAGTGAGAGGCGCGGCCGTATGCGGCACTATCACCAAGCGCGCGCATAAGTTTCTCCGTTTCTTCAAGTCCGAGACCCATCGTAAGGGACGTCTTAACCGCCGTTGCTGCATCTGCCATGCTCATGAGGCCCTCAGTTACGAACTTCTGCGCGACTGCGTTCGTCTGATCCACGCTGACTCCGAGCGCTTTAGATACTTCCGCGAGACCCTTCATGGAGTTCGCCAGGCCGTTCGCCTCGTCAGCTAACGACTTCATAACGCGCACCATGCCGATTAGGCCGGCCGAAGCGCCAATCGCGGTCAATGACGCTTGCAGCGCCTCGAATGATCCGCGCGTCTTATTCGCCTCGTCGCCCATTCCGCGCATATGCTGGCGCGCTTCATCCATCGACCGTTTAGCGCGCGAAATATCGAACTCCATCCGGCCGCGTATTGTTCCTACGTCTGTAGCCAAATCCTCACCACCTTTATCCTATCTTTCCGCGCAGTCTCTCGAACGCGCCGCGGTCAAACTCGTCATCTGCCTTCGCTTCATTCACACCGGCGCTCTCCGTCAACGCGCTCACAAAGCGCTCATACGCGTCCGCATCTCCGCATTGACTGACCGTTGCAATCTGCAGCGCCATCAAGTTCCGCTCGGCCTCCCGCTGTGACAACGCGACCAGTAACGCCGGCATATCGATCATGTAGTATTCGCGCTCAAGCACGGTCTGACTGACGCCGAGTTTAACGGCTGCCTGCAGTAACCATTCGTCTAGCGTTAGTTGCCGCTGCCGTCCGCCGCTTTCGCTGGTGCCGCTACGAGATCGAGGACGGCTTGGAAGTTTTTTGCCGCGTTCGCCAAATCGTTCTTCTTCGCGGTCGCAACGATGAATCCGATAAGCTCGTTGAGGTCCGCGTTCTCTTCGATATAGGCCGGTTCGAGATCGGTCAGCACGCCGACAACACGCACGGCTTCGTCGATAGCGAGGCTCGCGCCTACGACCGCAGTAGTAACGAAGTCATCGGATTGGCGCGTAGAGAGGACGCTGACGATTACTTGCGGCAGCCCTTCGATAACTTCGAACAGCGCTTTCCACTTCGCGATCGTAAGCTTCGGAATAGCGACGCGCTTCTCTCCGATAAAAACGTGGTCTTCCGATTGTCTATTGAATAAACGTGATTTCACGGTTATGTTCGCTCCTTAGAAAAGAAGATAGCGGAGACATCGCGCCTCCGCCGGATGAAAGGATGATTACGCAGTTTGGTCGCCGAAGCCGATGATGTTACCGTCTGCGTCCGGATAACCTTTGAACGTTACGTTCGTGATGAGCTCGCCTTCGTAGCTGTACGTGTAGTTGAGGTTTGGTCGTGGGGCCGCTTTGTAAAGCGTTACTGCGTCGTTCGCGGTTGCGGTCGTCGAAAGAGGCTCGATCTTCAGCTCCTTCGCGACAGAAAAGAGGTCGATTACGGTAGTCGCGTTAACGTCAACGCGTTTCTTTTCCGGTGTCGTTCCGTTAGTTGTCAGCGTCGCGCCCGGAATGATCTTCGCAAGCTTATCGAGGTCAAACTCGGCAAAAGGCACCTCGACCGTTGCGGAGTGGCCGAGAACGAGCTCCTTGACCGCGGTATTGCCGAACTGGTCGACCGTTACTTCGCGCGTTGTCTGCTCGTAGTTGAGAACGACGCCGCCCTTCGTTGTTTCGAATACGACCGGAGACGTGCCTCCAACATCGAACGTCACCTTGCACGGACCGAGCTTAATCTTCGTCAGGTCACTTGCCATCCTGTGATTCCTCCTTTAATTTTTCCACGTAAATAGAAAGACCGGCAGCAACGAGTTTATCCGCGACTTTCTTATCGCAGGCCACTTCGTCTCCGTCGGTCTTATATTCGGGCTCGGCGGCCGTACCGAAGTTAATCCGGTGTTCGTCGCCAAGCGTTAATTTAATTCGCGTCTTCATTCGTTCACCTCAGTCTAAAAGCGTCAACGTAAAGTTAACGGAGTACATCGGCCGCCGGTTCTCATCGCGTCCAATATAGAGCGGCACGGACTGATCCGCAGCGCAGAACGCAATCCGCGTAGTTCCGATCGTAAAGTCCGCGCGCCGGTGTAGGTATGTGTAAATCTCGTTCGCTACCGTCTCTGCCGCCGGACCGTTACGTTCAGCACCGCGCACAAGAACCTGCAGCGACGGACGCTTCATGTTCGTCCACTCGCTCGGCTTGAATCCGCCAGTTAACCGCACATATGCCGAATCATCAGCGGACGTGGCCGCGAATTCGTTGGCGTAGTAGGTGTACGGTACAGCGGCGGCCATATACGATTTTAGTTCCGCTACGGTAAACATCTACGTCAACTCCCTCCGGATTTCTTCCGCGATCATCTTCATATAGCGGTCACTGTACATTTTCAGCGGTTGTTCTAAATACTTCGGCTGCGTGCCCGGCGTTGTCGGATTCGCGTATTGCATGTGACCGCCGAACTCGTGCATATACAGCGCGTAGTTGAATCGGTTGCCGGCGCGATCCTTTTCGACCGCGGAATAGTAAACGTCACCGATTACGGAACCGTCCGCTTCCTCGATTTCTTTCCACGAGCCGCGCCGCAATGTCGCTTTATCGAGCGGTGCTAGGTCGCGTGATTCGCGTAGGAGATCGTCGGTCGCATCGTGCATGCCGCGTTCGGCACCGCGAGCAATTGCCCGTTCAGCAGCCGCCAAGCCGCGCTCGAAATCCGTATCGTCAAAATCGAACTTCACACGTACACCTCCGTCAACAACGGTTTGGACGCGATGTTCTTGACGATTCGGACCGATATCGGACGTTTCGTGTGCGTCTTGCCCGCGTAATCCGTGAACGTGATTTCGTCATCGTACGCGACCGCCACGAGCTTATCGAATCGTATCTGCGTGCTACTGACAACTTCCTCACCGTTTTGATTGCGAACTAAGCGCGCGCCCTCATCGATGCGGCATTTATACGTAACAGGCGCGCCGCCACTTCCGCCATCCCACGGATCGCCTCCGCCGGCCTTCGTAACCGTGACCGTATCTTTCATCGGAATCAGCGGCATTATAGCACCGTCCATCCGACGTTACGCCGCGAAAGTTTAACGCCGCCATTAGCGGCGGAGATAAGATCGAGCGCCGTCTGCGGAATGAACTTCGTAAGGTCAGCGGCCGGCCCCGTCACCGATTCCGTTTTGAACGTAAAGGATGCCGCGCCCTGCAGCGAGAATCCGGAGACTCCCTGTTGCTGAAGCCGGTTCGTATCGTTAAAGACCGTTGCCAGCACGTTCGCAAATTCGTAGACCGCGTTATCGGGAATCGTATAGCTCGCGTACCTGGTCGTCAGCGTACGTTGCGCGACGTTAACTATTCGTTGTTTTTTCGCGTCGTCTGCGTCCGCCCAGTCTTCGATATCAATACAATTCAACGCGATATATGCGGTCGCGTCTTCGATCGTTAGAGCCATACGCGCTCACCTCCGTTAATTATTCGGCGGAGGATTTAGCGGATGCTTTGCGCGGTGCTGGCGCTTTTGCGGCCGGTTTCTCCTCCGTTACTTCTTCGTCCTCAACGCGAACAACGTCCGAAACCAGTGCGTCTAGCACAGCAATCTCGTCCGCGTCTTCCGTTGCGTATCGGTGCCCGCTGAACTGGCGATACTCGCCATTAACGTAGAAACCGAGTTCGACGTAGCGTGATTCGTATTTCAAAGCGTATTCACCTCGTTAAGAGCCCGCAACAATTACGCCGCGAGCCCGTTAGTTTGCGTATTAAACGAGACCTTTCAGGCGGCCGTGCGCCTTCTCTTGCTTGAACTCGAGCGTGTACTCGCCGACGATCATGCCGGTGTCATAGTCGCCTTTAACGCCGAGGTAGGTGTGGCCGAATTCGCGCGTCGCCAGTGGCTTGATCGCAATACGGTTAACGTCGACCAGTAGCAACTCGTCAGATGCGAGGTTTTGGTTGAGCGCGATCTCGAATACGCCAAAGTCCGTAATGATGTGGTCAACGACTTGACCGCGCGCATTTTCTGCACGAGTCAGCGTGATTTTGTTCGCGTCAGTACCGGAGAGAGCGATCTTTTGCTTCGCGCCAACCATGATCTTGTAGTCGCCACCACCTGCGAAACCGCCCGCGTCGTAGATCTTCTGAGCCAGCGTGTTGATCGAGCTCAGTGTAACCGCGCCGCCAACATTGGTTACGTTTGTATTGATCCATTGACGGACGCCCTTCATTTGGCGAACTTGACCGTTTTCGTACGCGACACCGTTGATAGCGGCCTTTTCGAGTTGCAGCGCGAGTTCGAGTTGTTTCTTTTGCTTCTCGTACTCGTACAGGTCGTCGATGCCGTATTGCGTGACCGCTTTAGACGTACCGGAAATCTCGATCGAGTCGTCGAAGATTTGCGTCAGGTTCGACTTTCGAACGCGTGCTTTGTAACGAGCACCGCGAGCATCCGCACCCTCTGCGCCTTCTTGGAACAGGAACTCGATACGCGCCCCGTCAGCGATTGCGGCGGCCGTCGTGCTTGCGTATCCACGAGTAACCGTCAACGTTTTCGTGCCGGTGTTCACGGCGGAAACGTAGAGCAGCTCGTCGCCGACTTTAACAACGGAGCCAACGCGGAAAGGTTCAGCGTCAGCAACAACGATCGACGTGCCGCCTACGAGTACCGCGCCTACAACCGTCGAGTCGTCCGCGATCATTTCATCCTCATACCATACGTGCTCGACCTGAGACACTGGTTTACCAAATCCAATCATATTCAGCAGCGGAGTTTGATGCGGATTGAGAAGCAGAATTTCGTCAACGACGGACTCGCGTTTGCCGATTAGTTGAGAGTTATAGATTTTTGCCATTGTTGTAAATCCCCCTGTATTGTTTTTAGGGCAAACAAAAAGAGCTCCGAATAATCGGGGCTCTTCGCGTTACTTATTCAGTTGCTCTTTGAGTGCCGAGTACGCCATGCGGTCTTCGATGCGTCCTGTTCGGCGCGCTTTCTCGGCGGCCGCGGCAAGCAGTTGCTCTTTCGTCTTATCCGGCTTATCCTCCGGACCTTTGTTGTCGCCGATCTCGCGCGGCTTTGTCTGCCCGGCGAGGAACGGTTTATTTTTCAACAACGCCTCGACGACGTCCTTAACGCCTTCAATCGCGCCCTCATCGTCAACCTTTACCGCGGAAAGGTCTGCGAGTGTGAACGCGTCATCAAGCGCATCGGCCCGTACGCCAAGTTCGCGAGCAAGCGCTCGGAACTCCGCTTTAATCAGGCGTTGATTAGCGGCAGTTAACGCTTTGTCACGTTCGGTTGCGGCATCTTCTGCGCGTTTAAGCGCGTCAGCTTTCTCCGCTTCCAGACGTTCTTTCTCGGACATGTCCGCTTTCTTACGCTCCTCTTCCGCCTCTTTGAATGCGGCAAGTTGCGTCTTTACGTCGTCGTAGTCCGCGTACTTACTTTTTACGCGACCTTTCTCACGAGCAATTAGCGCGTCGAGTTCCGCTTGTGTCATCTCGACTTTCTTAACGGGTGGCTCCGGATCTGGCTTCGTGTCGTCGCCGCCATCATCGTCTCCCTCCGCGAAAAGTTGCATATCGAGGACGAGCGGAAATTTGCGTTTAATTTCGTTTATCATCGCGTATACCTCACCGGTTAAAGTCCGTCGACTATCGTTTTTAAATCGTCAACCGTAGCAGTTTAACGTCATGTACGTTCGGACGCGCTATTAAGCGATCAGATATACCGTTTCAATCAGCGTTTGTGCTTCGATCGGGTACGACGCGTCATCGACCGGATACAGCGGCAGTCCCCAACCGTCCATCGGCCGGTCGAGATGGCCCGACGGCTTAATGCGCGACAACACGTGCTCAAGCAGGTCAATCGCGTGTTGGTAATCGGACGCGTTACCACCGAATTGCGCGAGGAGTGCCGCCGCGTAAAACGATGTCAGCGCTCCGCCACGTCTATTCGGCTGGTGGTTCGTGTCCATCTCGCGGATCTGACCGGACGCTGTCGACATCTCGTACGCGTATTGCCGAACGGACGGCAGCGTAATGCTCGCCGGAATCAACCGGTTAGCGCGGAACAACTCCCACAAGTTATACAGGTGGTAATGGTTCGTCGCCTGGAATATCGAGTTGTAGATCGACGCGGTACTCGGCATATACGGCGTCTTGTTGACGTGCTCGTAAGCGCTCGGATACGCTGCTGCTAACCGATCATACGTCGCTTGGCGCGTAGCATTTGCCGCGATTTTCAGGCTGACCGCGAGCGCCATCATAGCGGACGAACGAGCGTTGTAGTTATCGCCGGTTCCGCCGGCGAAGTTGTGCAGCTTCATCTTGCCCGCGCCGCTTGTCACTTCCATGCTTACCGCCGCGTCCGCCAATTGATGAATCCAGTTGGTGACCTCGGTGACTACCGCCGTGTTTCCGACCTCAAGTGCAGCCTCGCGCAAGTCATGGAGAACAGCCGTATCCCGACCGATAAACTCCCAACCTGCATTCGTTGACCAAGACTTGATGTATCCGGAGGTTGCCCCCGGCGGATTCACGCCGTCTTTATATCGCGTATTCATGATGTTAAATAGTTTGTCTCTGGCTTCCGTCACGCACGTTGCGAGGTCTTTTCCGTACAACTTGTGCATAGCTAGAAGCATATAAGCTTGCAATCCGCCGAACTCGTTGTCGTGCTCCGGCTGGAGGGATACGCGGTACGCCATTTTCACGTACTTCTTTGCTAGCTCCACGAACTGTTCTTGGAGGTTCTCGACTGTATCCCACGCAGCGCGAGTATATACCGGGTTCATGCGGCGACTCGTCTCCGAGACGTGATCCGAATCGTAGAATGACATGTACATAGACGCACTAAAAAACGCTCCTTTTGGGATCGCTTTTGTGTTAGGGCTCGAGATTCGACAGCCGATGAAAATGTTGTCCGTAGTAGACGCGGTATTTCCGTAGTACAAGTTCCATCCAGACTCGGCGCCCGCAAACTCGGACTCGAATTGATTGTGTCGTACTCCCGCGATCAGTTGGTTGTTGTACAGATAACCTTTTAGCGTATCCTTGTTATGGCCGCCGCCAAGCGCAGACGGGCTCCATTCAAGGCGCATTATCACGCCACTCACAGCGCCCGATGCAATATCGTCGCCCGCAACGGCCTCGTGACGGAAATCCAGCTTGCCGTTCGCCCACATACGCACCTTAAAGTTCACCGGAAGAGCCGGATACGCGTTAAATACGATCGTGACGTCCCACTCACGGAATACAACGCCACTACCGTTAACCTTGCGCTTTATCACCGTCGAATTGGCGGAAGTAGGCACCGTGTTTGTGTACGTTCCTCCGTCGATAATCGCCGGGTAACCGAACGCGCCGCCCGCTAAACTAATCAACGTGCTGTTCCGGTAAACCGCGTTTACACACCACGCCGCGTCCGCTGTGAACTCCGCGGTGATCCCGTTTGCTACGAAACGTTCGGCCTTTGCGCTAACCATCGTATGTGCGACGTTGGATGTGTACGCCGCCCGTGTGACAGGAAACTCCCATATCTTGATCGTATAGAGCTTCGTCTCTCCCGCGGCAAGGTCCGCGTTAATCCAGATCGTACCGTGGCGGAGACTACCGTCGGAATATTCACCGTAGTTAAGCTCCGTACGTGTGTCGAGACAATCCTCCCACTGGTAAGATATCTCTGTGCCGCTCGGATCGAGAACGCTAATATAGTCCACCGATGGGCATTCGCCTTTATCGAACGAGACGAAAATTCCGACCGGAGAGTTAGTATAGGCGACCGCGCTGAGCGGATTCTTTACGTATGCGGACATAAACCAGTAGCCTTTTTGTTGCCTCCGCTGGACGCCGGGCTTTGCGTGCACCGCTAAAGCGGCAGCTCTACGGGCGGTACTACGCGCTAGTGTATCTTTGTTCATCTAACACGTCTCCTCCTATCAAGCCCGGATTCGGCAATAACCGCGATAAGAACCGCTTGCTGCCGTAATCTCTAATTTTGTAAATGGGTCGATTCGTTCATCAAACGCATCATTTGCCGCCACGGTGAACTCAAAAACACCGGCTTTGAATGTTACTTCCGAATTCGAATCATTAAACAGCGTGAGTGAGACCATTTCTTGTCCGTCCAGCGGTATCTCTTTAGCTGACGACCCTTTGAATGGTTTTCTAGCAATGAAGACCTCAGACACTTTTACGTTCCTCCTTCGATAAATTCCGGCTTCCTGACTGGACTGACTACATGTCTGCAGTTCGGGTGGAATATATCTCGCCGCGGCAAATCCCCGATAAACGGATAGTCACCGGGCGCGTCCGGCGTTAATTTCACAATCTTACCTTCGTACTTCGCGCACGCATCACGCGCACCATGACGCGAGATAACGCCAAATAACGCATCACGCGCGACAGCCTCGTTGATTGTCGCTTCCGTGTGCGTTCGCATCATTTTCGTTCTGACCGCCATATCGACGTAAACTTCCGGCTTCCAACGTCGCCCCGCCGCGTCAATAATTCCGGTGTTGACGGAGTCGCCGAGCTGCGCCCGCATCCTCGTCAGAATATCGCGGCTGATTGTGCGCCTGCCGTTAATGCCGGCGGCCATGTTCGCGCGCATCGATTCCATAGTCGCGGTACGAACTGCGTCGCGCGTTTTGCGGTCGATGTTCTGCGTAACCGCGAGGAGATCCGCCTGCGTATCGGCGATCGCGGTCTTAATGAGATCCGCGTTCATCCGGTTAAACTTGACGATCTTCTCCGCCGCTTCAACGGTATCGGCCGCGCCGAGAGCAACGATTGTAGAAGTTATCCCGTCCGTAACAGCGCGTGGTATGTTCGTGGCTGCCCATGCGGCCGACTCCGCGTTGAGCTCCTTCAGTATCCGCGCGATTTCCGCTAGCGTTGCGCGTGCATTTGCCTGCGAAATAGCCGTCGTATCCATTGCGTATAGTTCGCGTAGGATGTCGGCGACGGCGCGCTTATACGCCGCGACTAACTGCGCGATATCGTAGTCGTAGTTTGGCGCGACCATTACGCTTCACCGCCGGCGCCCTCGTTAAAGACCGTGCCGTCGACCACGCCGTTTACGCGCTCCTCATCGTCCTTCATCGCGTCGAGAATGCGGTCGGCCTGCTCGTCGTTAATGCCGTCCATACGTTTGAGCGCGGACTTAACGTCGAGCGTCGGTTTGTTACCGGTGCGGAGCGCGTATACTTCCGCCTCGCCTTTTTCGTCCCGCGGAATTCCGTCGCGCCAATTAATCTTCGGATAGACCGGCTTATATGGTTCGAAGCCCTTAACGCCTTCGTTCGCGACGTTTTCGAGTTTCATCGCGATCCACAACGCATCTCTCACCGCGCGGTCAACGTGGTTACGAATCCGCTTGACCTTCGATAAGATCGGCATGAAGCGCGCTTTGATGGCGGCGCCGTCCGTGTGTGACGTGCCCGATCCGCCTTTATCCTCCGCGAGCGTCGTACCGAACAGCCATTGCGGCGTTTCCGACATTTGATACACAATGCCGAGCAGAATATCGAGCTCCTTAAACGCGCCCTCTAGTTGCGAATTCCACGTCATATAGCCCGGCGTCGCCTCGTCCTTGCCGACGGGAATATAGCGGCCGGTCGCGCGAACTCCTCCGCTCTCGTCCGTCGGAAGTTCGGGGCCGTACGCTGTCGGATCGGAATGTTTCCATAAAATGTAGTCGATCTGTACAATACGGTCGTTAATCGCGGCCAAAACGGATTCGATCTTCTCAATGCCGCCGATACCGCGCCAATCGTCATCGACCGTCTTGTACGGGATGTGCTGGACGAGCAGTTCAGGTATCCCCGTTTCGATTACGTCTACCTCGCGTCCCGTCGCGACCTTTTCCTCGATGCGGAATAGCGAAACCGGATAATCGAAGCGCGTATCCACCCCGTTCTCGGACAAGCGGTAACGCTCATACACGATGTAGCCCGGAATATGCCGCTCTACGACGAGGAACGGAATCTCCGCGTATCGATCGTTCTTCTTCGTAAGATACTTCTCGAGCCCCGGCTGCATCGAAACCATCATCCACTCGACGTACGCGATATTAACGGCCTTGAACCGTTTGCGAGATCCGCGCGACAGCTCCGGAAACACAATCGCCGCGTCAACCGCTTCGATAATCGGTTCGGGCGCGGTATCTGGCGGTGTAAGGTCGGCCGCAACGGTCTCACTCACGTCCTGGCGCGTCGCGAAATACGTTTTCAGCCACGAGTCGCCGCGTATGCCGCCACCCGTTACCGATTCGTGGATTAGCGTGTTCAAATCGTTCTCTTCGACGATCGAGTTAAGGCGCTGCTGCTCGACCGTATCGTCTTTGCCGCCGCTTTCGTACGTTGGCGGCTCGCCGACCATCAAGTCCGCCGGCTTCGTAACCAGGACGTCGACGATATTGACCGCTATGAAGAGTTTGTTGAGCTGCGCGGCGTGTGGCGTATCCTTCAAGAGTGCCGAAGCGCGTTCGTATATCTCCGCTTGCTTACCGTCAAATATCGTGCGAAAGCGTTTATACTTCGCTATCCGTTCGATGTCCGCGAGCGGTGGGTACGAAGCGCCAACTTCGAATAGCCTACTCATATTACTCCTCCTTTCTGCTAGATCAAATCTACTTATTCTGGTAAAATAATACTGTACTAATAGAACTATAGGGAGGGTCCCAAGATGTCGACTTTTAACGAGCAGCTTCAATCCGTCTTACAACGAATCCAGCAAAAACAAGCCCAGGAGCGGCGCGAAGAACAACTAAGAAAAATGATTATTGAACAGATCCATCAGGATTTTCAAAATGTGCTATACCCTCTGCAGCGTACGTACAACTTGAGCGACTACGTTAACCGAGGCGATAGATTTTCTTTCACTCTTAACGGTATCAAACTGACTATAACTCGAGACGATATCGTGAGCAGAGCTTTAGGCGACGAATCAGAAGAACTACACCTGGAGCAACTGTCAGTTCTCGACTATAAGTCCACTATCCAAAACGCTATTCTCGACGAGCTTTCAAAGCAGTTATAGTCAAAGTAGCCGCGCGTAATTACAACCACGCCGGCTTATCTATTACACGCTTACTTCCGGATTTCGCCGCGTCCAACGCCATTGCGAGCGCGTCCGGAAGGTCGTCGTGCGAGTTCGTTCCATACATCTCGAATTGCTCGAGCAGCAACGCATGTCTCCGCGAAAACTGTAGCGTACCGTTCTCGATATCCGGCAACATCGCTTCAATACGCAGCTCCTTACGCGCGCGCTGGTGAATCTCCTTAACGCGGTTATTCGCCGGATAGCCTGCGCGTCTCAACGCTTCCTTCAGTTTCATAACGAAAAACTCTTGCGCCGCCTGCGCTTCGGCCGCTATCTTCGTCGGCTGCAGCCTCATAACGCGATCGACGATTACTTTAAGAAACACGTCAGGGTGAACGCGCTCGCCGTATGCATCGATTACGAAAAGAGCACCGCTGCGCTTGTGCTTCGCCACCGTCACGATCGCGGAATAGTCGCCGCGGGTTTTCCCCATCGCGAAGTCAACGCCCATGTAGACGTCGTATTCCGAGTTGTTACGTGGATACTCATAGAAGCCAGCGTCGAGCCTTCCGTCCCAATACGTGAACTTCTCCGGATTGAAGACCATCGATTCCTCATCGACCGGATTGTTCATGTACTCCGTATTGAACGCTTTCGAACCGTTATCCCATTTCCACGTCATCAGCTTCCATAACGGCTGTACGTCCGGCCACAACACGATCGCACCGCGTTCCATTTCCGCCTGATTCAACCGGTAGAGCTCTTCGGCATCCGCGGCCCTGTTCGGATTGTCGCGGTCAATGTAAACGAGCCGGCACGCTTCCCACAAGTCCATCCGCTCAGGCCATTCGATGACAGCACGAAATAAGCGCGTCTTAAAGTCCGAGCGCTTTTCCATAACGTATCGGAGCAAACTGTCGTGATGGACCATCGTTCCCATGTAGACGAAAGCGGTCTTCTTGCCAGCCGGATCGCCTAGCGGTACGACGACTTGCGTGAACCAATCGCGCATTTCCGACCGCAGCAGATCCGTATTCGTGTTCTTTTTGCCCTCGAGATCGTCGCATATAATCAAGTCCGGCCGCACACCGTTCCAGTTACGTCCACGGAGAGCCTGACCGGTCGATGCGGCTTCAACGCGCGCAAGTAGCCGTTGCGAGCCGTCCGGGCGCGCTTCCCACGCGATGAACTCCGAGCCGTTATCCTTCGGGTTCTCCGATTGCTTCGCGGAGAGCAACGGACCGAAGTCGCGCCGCAGCTTTTCGTTCGATTTGAGCTGCAGACCGAGCCATTCCATGTTACCGGTCGATACTTGCGGCGTCTCCGATATGATAATTACGTATTTGCGCTTGCGGAATACGATTTCGTGTATCGGGAACGCCTTTGACAAGAACGATGATTTTGCGTGCGAACGCGGCGCGGCAACGGATACCTTAGCGTTTATCGTCCTGGTGGACACATCGTCCATAATGCCGCAAATTTCACGGTGAAATGACGGTGCTTCTTCGATCGCGACCGGTATCCAGTTGCCGGAGTTGTCTTCGTTGTAAAGTTCGCCAAAGTATTCATACGCGAAGTAGAGGAGATCGACTTCCGCGCGGTGGATACGCTCTAACCGCTCAAGCTCCGCCACCGTCTCGAATAGTTCGCGTTGCAATTCATCCGGAAGCAGCGGTACTTCGTCCGGATCAACCGCGTTCACGACCGAAGATAGGCGCTGGATCTGCGCTTCCCGCTCCGGACGTTTCATCCAACGACCGTTAATCCATGCGATAGTACCGCCCTCCTTTCGATTTGCGTTGTTTTTACGTGGAAATAGCCGTTGGTTAACGTAGAAGGACCGAATACCCTTCCGCGCCATCCGAACGGCTAAATTGACGTGATTTTGACGGTTATCTGCAGCGCCTCTTCAACGGCAAATGTCCGCCATTGTCCGTTTTCGGGATCGCGTGCTGTAAGTAATGATGAGTCCGTTGAAATGTCCGGTGCAATTACGGTCCAGCCCGCCTGAATAAGCGCCAGTCGGACTGACGTCAATGTCGCGCTTATACGATCTCCTCCGATTTCAAACGTTATTTTTGTGGCGCGGATTTTTCCGGCACCTAAAGCGGCCATATTGGCTACCCGCCTGGGGGTACGCGATAAAACGCTCGATCCCGCCAGACTACCGCGCAAAACCTGAGTTTTGAACTAAAGTACTTTACCTTGACACCCGATAGAAACCGCGTAACTACGGGCTTTCTCTCGTTCGTCAATCTACGTCTGCCCTCCGGTTTGCACTATTACGCATAAAATCCGCCCGCGGATTATTTGAATCCGAAAAATTTCCGGACGGCGCGCGCCAGACGCTCCGTGCTGGTAATTCGGTAGGAAGTCGGGTATAGTCGCGCACTCTCTCCACGTTCCTTCATCTAATGCCGCAGCTCATCCGTTTCCGACTGGCGCGCCCTAAACGCCTCAATACGCTTCTGCAACGCGTCAACATCGGTTGTACCGGTTTCCTTCGCTTCAACTTCGATCTTATCCGTTAACATACCGTTGATCTGCAGCGCTAGCTTCGCCATTGCCGCGTTCCCGTCCCGTATCGCAATCTTCGGTAGTGATTCGATTAGCTCCGGTAAGTCGTCTTGACTATTGCGGATCATCTGACGTTTCAACTCCGCCTCGAACAGCGGTTCTTTCCGCCACGCGAATATCGTAGCGCGATGTACTCCGCATTCCTTTGCGATCTCATCTACCGTAGGCCGCTGCGGCTTAGGTAGCGCGAGAAATCCGATAGCCTTGTAATGTTCCGTATTCAACGTCTTTAACGCCATACTTAGCGTCTCCCCTCCGTTCGCTATACGCTCACTTTACGCGCACCAACCGACCCTATTACGTATTATCCCGTTGAAACGGTAACGTTTCCCGTTGATATATCCGCGATAAGATACGATGTAATAAACCCATCTCTTGGCGCGCTCAATGTATTAGCCTTTCTGGTTGTCCGCAAGGAACGAAGTTCCGAAGCGAATCCTTTGACTTCGTCCCTTGTCTTTCAGACTGCGGAATAAATAAGTCTTTTTCTTTTAAGTCTTGTTCTTTAAGTCTTATTTACCGGCAATATTTACCGTAACGTACCCGAAGAATTTTCCGGTACGTACCCGAAGAATTTTCCGGTACTATTCCGTTACCACTCGCCGTCTGCGTGCCATGTTGTCCGCTGACCTTTTGCGCTCGACCTCTCGTACTGTCTCGCGCCTCTTCCGCTCAGCCTCTGCAGCCGGGTACTGACGATAGAACTCCGCCTCATCCTCGATCGGTGCGAGCGGTCGGAACAGCTTCTTATTTCCGTCGTAACACGCGCTCAGAAGTCCGTACTCCTCCAGGATCGCGAGGTGTTCACTCGTTGTCCTGACGCTCTTTCCGTAGCTCAGAGCGAGGGTATCGACGTTAGGCCACGCGTAACCTGTTTCAACGTTAAAATAGTGAATCAGGAGCGCGTAAAGTGTGCTCATCTCCGCTTTGTACTTTGGCAGCAACGTGTACCGGAACAGTAGCTCATACGGCACTTTTACGAATCTGCTCGGATTTAGATTTGTATGTGTCATCGCTTAGATTACCGCCTTTGTGTGGGCTAGACGTTCGCGCATCGCTCGGATGACATCCAAGACGTGATGCTGCGCAAAGTAATAGCTGATCTTGCGTTCCTCTGCGTAGTTGGATTGGCGAAACTGGTACGATATCTTCTTCGCCAGCCCGTCGATTTTATCGCGTCTGATACGTGTAAGCGCGACCTTGTCGACCGTTCTATCAGCGAACCGCTCGATAGCCGGTAAAATGTCCTCGCCGTTCCAGTACGTCGTGAACGCAGTAATCATCGCTTTCTGCCGGTTACAGAATAGGCCGACTACGCTGTCCGCGCTGTCCCTCGTCTCGCTTACCGGGTGCTCTTCGTTACAGAATCGGCAATACACGATTTTTTCCATTTCGATTTCTCCTTTAAATGTGATTTAGTCCGCGCTTTGTTCCTCCGCAGGTAGCTCCGTTAGCGAAGTATCGATCGCCGTCTCGTTAATGATCGTGACAATTCCGTGTGCGTCTACTGTGTACTTCAATGCGCGCGATCCTCTCGGTTTTGGATATCAGAAAAGGTGCCGTTTGACACGACACCGTTTTTGTGGTAAAAATATATTGGGTATCTATAAGTGTTTTCGGAATTTAAAAGGAAGGACACCTCTCTCAGTGTGGTTATATAGGCAATACTCCTCCCCTTTACACACTTAAGCCCAAAACCGAGAAAACCGCGCCACACAAGGGTTTGCGGCTTTTTTGCATTCGCCCAATTGCACACAAGTCCGCAAATGCCCATTTTATGCGGGTTTTTCTAAAAACTCGTGGCGACATCAACTCTCCGCTCTCTCCGTTTCTGCTGCCTCTTTTTCTCTCGCCGGTGCTGTTCGTCGCAACTCTGGCAACGCGTCTGGCGCTGTTTAATGATCTGAGCTCTACCGCCGCAGTCCGCGCACAAAAGAAAGCCGTCCTCCAACTTCTCCTCTATGTTGTTTCTCAGATTCTCGACGACCACGTCCCCAAAACTAGACCACAAAGTCGTTTTGAAGCTGCTCTGTTTTTCCACGTACAGGTATTTGATCAGTATGTCGACCACATAGTTCAAGTTGTCGTTCACCTCGAGCAACTGGTTTCGGATATTGACGTACATGAACGCACCGTCCTTGCCTTCGATTAACTCGTTCGACATTATGTGCTTACGCGTATCCAACTCCGTATACTTAGCGATTATTTCGCGTGCCTCGTCTGTATTTATTGTGACACGCTTATTTCGCATCAACATCAGATAGTTGAATCGCCCAAGATTCGCTGCGACGAAGTTTGTCCGCGGATTCGGCACGATCGTAGCCAGGCGGTTAACGACCGCGCCATTTGCCGGCTCTACTTGACGTGCCGTCTTCCCCTTCGCGTACCTAAAGAAATTCGGCACCTTCGCGCGCGTGTAATCGCGAATCAACGCCTTCACATCGCCAGGAAGCGCCGGCTTGTACAGCGTTTTGGCGTAGTCTATTACGAAGTTGTTGACGCAGCAAAGGATCTTGATCGCGTCTAGGCTGACGTTGCTGCTGTTCCACACCTTGGAAATATTGTTGCTGACCTCGCCGATATTCCCGCCGGTATAAGCGGCCCGCAGTCCGTTGAAGATGCTCTCTCCGTCGATTGTTTCCGTCGTAGCCGACCTCATCTCGTAATGCAACGGGACGATACCTTGCATATTGCGTTCGGCCGCGGCAACTAGCGTTTCATCCCGTATGACCAGCGCCTTGTCGCCGTCGCAATCGAACATGAGCAGCTTACTAATAGGGTCGTGACAACTCGTATACAGCCCCTTAGACTTGAACCACCTCTTTGTCTCGTCTGTGACTACGTTTTCGCGCACGGCGTGTTCACGGTACAAATGCGGGCTTCGCAGGCAGTCAAGCTTTGTCTCTGTCGCGTACAGGCTGCAGGAAACCTGCCCGTCAGCTAGCAAGCCCTTCGGATTCCGGTCACCCAAGAATAGCCACTCGCAGAAGGCGTAAAGATCCGGAGTAATGTACGTGAATACTCCGTCTACTTTAAACTTGCCAGCGCGCGCGCGTCTGACTGCAGCCTTCTTTACGGCCTTGAGCTGCTGGCGGCTGTATTCGTCCACCAATAACTCCGGATAAAGCGCCAATGCCTGCTGATAGTAGTTTTTCCGCCTATTTGCCGGTCCGGCGCCCAGCACCTCGAGCATTGTTTCACGATCTCGCCCGATGCTGACGATCTCTGTGACCGCGGCCTGCGTTAATTGGCGGAGCTCACCATCCGTAAGGTCCGGCAGCGTTTGGAGCATCTGATAATTCAGCCTAGCTTGCGGGAACATATCGGGCTCATCCGCGCATTTGGCCGCCTCGCAGCCGTTGTCCTTGAATTTGGTGACGTAATCGTTCCAGTTGGCGTAAAACTTCCACATTTTGAACTGACTTTTCGTGAAAATGACCTCGATATCGTCCTTCACGATGTCCCATTCTCTACCGTAGATGTCGGTTACTACGCGATTGCCGTGTTCCTTGGCGAACCGGTCGAACGCAAATGGTACGAGCAATCCCTTTATCCAGGGAAGCCGCACCATGAAGCTCTTCCGGCTCTTACGCGGTAGGATCATCCCGCATCCGTCCGTATGCTTAATGTCGATCGGCATAACCTGGCGCGTTATCTCGAACGTTCGGCTATCGATGTAATCAACGGTCGTCTCAACCGGAAACTCCATATCGTCGACTACGATCGCTTTGTCGATGTTAAAGCCCCGCCATACTTCGGTAGCCGAGTTCGAGAGCGCAAGATAAGCGAGGTATTTGTTCGTATTCGTCCCGCCCTTTGCGTTAATAGCCTCTACGCTCAAGCCCGCCGTTAGCGCGCCTTTGTGTGCATTCCAAACTGATTCGCGGATGAACACCGTCTTTTTCTCTCGGATCTGGCCGGCGCTGGCGGTTAGGCATACGTATTTCTCGCCCCGATACGTAAACCCGTTTAGGATTAAAGAGCGAAGGATGCCGTGGAAGTACGTTTCAACGACGATAATATCTTTCGTAACTGCGCCAGGCTTGACGCCGATCGTCCGCGTAAGTGTGGATTCGAAAAGAGAGATGACCGCTTTATCGGTCACCTTCTCTTCGCGTAAAGTCCGAACGCCGCTGTACGTATCGAAGTGTGCTTGAGCGGATGATTCTAATTCTCGGAGACGCTCACGTTGGTCTCCGGCCTGCTTCAGCTTACTTATCCGCGCCCGCAGCGCTACCTCATCCGCGGTATAAAAAGCTGCTGTATCGACGCTGTACACGTATAGTTGATTAGAAAGATACCTTTGAGCCGTCAAGTTTCATTCCCCCAATCGAGATATTTACTAGGCTGAATAACTGATGACCAAATCAGAGAACCGTTGCTCGGCTTCTACCTGAGACCATTCCTCTTCGTAGGTCGCGTGAGGTACACCTGATGAGGCGCCTTCCTCTTTAGACCACACTTCTATGCGGAACACTTTTTTACGCTGGCTGTATTGATTTATCTGAAGCAAGAGAAGGACATAGTTTCCGGCCTCTTCCTGCTCGCGGAGTACAGTCCTATCCTTTCGGTTCTGAAACTGGTCGCACGGAACACTAGTCATCGAACGTCTTTCTTGACGTTTGTTCCACGCAAGCTGATCCCATCTCATCCGTCCCAACGTGAGCACCTCTTTCAATTGACATAATCAAAATTTTGTGTTATTGTTTTAATGGATAATAATGATTACTTTTGTATAACCAACGACGAGGGTACAGCGCCTATTTGCCGTAGACGTTACCCTTCTAGCTTGATATTTAACGTTATCTTACGACCACTTTCAGCCGTAACAACCGCGGTCGACTCTTCGTTTCTGTGCCGCTTTGTCCCCCTACGTTTTCTTTCCGGCCTTGGCTCCTGATTAGCCACGATCCCCCTTTTCGCAAGCAACTCGTGTAAAAACAACCGACCCTTTTGAGTCCATTTCGTGAAGATCCGCACATTACCTTCGCCGTACGAGATCGTCTCTGACTTCGTGTAGCCTCGCTTGCTGTACGTTGCCTTAAGCACCCATTGCCCACCGGTCTTGTATTGAACGCCAGCATCGGCGAGTATGCGGTTAAGCGCAGCTCCGGTCATTCCGTAATCCTTCGCAATTTGCGTGATATTCATTGCGTCATCTGAACGGAGTATCTGTTCATAATACGTTATCTTAGGCGCCTGAGCGGCCAGTAGCGCCTCCTGACGTTGTGTCTCAAGCAGTAACGTTTGTCGCGTTTCCTCTTCGGCGATCCACTGTTTCGCGCGCGCTACGCGATCGTCGATTTGATACGAAGGGATAACGAGCGCGGTCGATTGGCTAGCGATTTGTTCACGCATGTAGTGGAACTCTTTGATGTAGCGTTCCTTAAATTGAATCGCAGTCGGACCGGTATATCCCATTGCCAATAGGGTGAAGCCTTGCTCGGTAAGAATCGTACGCGGCTGTAATCTGCCTTGCGCATTGGTATAGTTCGACTGCACGAAATTGTGCAACCGAAACTCGTCGCTGCACCCTAAGTCGCGGATGTCTTGTAAGACACGTCTATGTTCCTTGTCGAACGCAGCTGCTACCGCCAAACTGTCCGTTACCGCCTTGCCGCCTTCAATGAATACGAGTTGAGTCAATTTCATCATCCTCCGCTAATTTAGATTTATATGTGAAGTGGCTCTCGCCACGTATTATAAAAATCATGCAGCTCATCGTAGGCAGCTTTAACGCGTTTGAACTCATCGTCGCGACCTCCGTTTACATCAGGATGAAGATGCTTCGCAAGAGTTCGATAACTACACCTAATTTCTTCGAATGAAGCCCCGACCGCTAGCCCCAATTCACGAAGTTGCTGCGTAAACATGGACCCGAACGTAGCTTGCTTGCGCTCTACCTCTTTCCGCGATCTATTCGCCTGTCTGCGTTCTTCTTCCGCGCTCGCCTTCAATCTCGCGAGTCTTGTTCGGATACTAAGCAACGCCTCCTTTAGTTCGGAATCCGTTGGATTATCGCATAGCAGCATCGGCAGCTCTTCCTCGATGCAACGGTTTACCTCAGCCCGTAATATCGGGCTGTCCGCGGCCTCACGCTCCATATCCGCTAGTTCGTATTCCAGCTCGCACAAATCCCGAAGAGTCTCGGCACGAACACCGTTAGCGACCAGCGCGATCACGTAATCGAGTTCCGGCAAAGTTTCGAATTCCTCCGCGACTATCTCGGCAAGTATCGCCTGTTGCTCCGCATTCAAGTCCCGTCCGATCTGTACCGCCTGTTCGAACGTAATCTCACCGGTCTCTAGCAATTCCGCAGACTCGTTAGACAGGTTCTGCAGCGCTGATACAACGGTGTTTATATACGGAGTTGCTGGCGCCGCCTTCCGAACACTCTTCGCAGCCCTAGTGATGCCGGCGCGTTGCCTCTCTGCGCGAACGACTTCGCGAATCTCATCACGCTTCATATCTTCGACCAACTTGAGCTCACCGGTAGACGGCACCGTCTGCTCCGTAGAGAGGAACGCGAGGCGATCGACACTCGACGGTAATGCGTTCAACTCGAACAGTTGAGTCGCAGTCAAATACGGCGCGCGCGGATTATTTGCGAAGTTGGCCGCGGCCCTAATACAACGTTGCGCGTATCCCTTTTCGATGCCCACGCGGTAGAGCCACGCCAGCCAATCGCCGTGAACCATACCGTGTTCCTTTACGTGCGCTAGTCGGCTACCGATTTCAAGCGCGGCTGAACCGGTTGCGCGATCGGCTTGCGTGATAACGGCGAGGTACGATTGGATTTCCGTTTCGATCGCTGATAAGTCCGTTGAATACATGAACGGTGCTCCTTCCTGATAGATTCTATATGTAAAGCGGACAATTCCGCGGTATGGTATTATTTGCGTTTATAAATCGGTTTCGCACAGGTGACTCATAGTGTATATCCGTATAAATTTTTGAATCTGCACACTTTAGGACGCCGTTACTACTAATACCCCCTAGAAAACATTATTTTGGGACACGACTTAGACTTAATATTTTTATACGGACATCGAAGCGGTGAATTGGGACAAAGTGCGTGCTCATCTTAATACACGCAACCCTTGTCTCGTTTCGCACATACTTACTAAGACGCCGTAGTTATCATTTCCGTACACTTACCGTGACGCCAGCCGAATTTATTTTGCACACTTACTTTTTATATGCACAGCGTCAGCTACGATTTGGGACACTTATCCCTCTACTACTTAATCTACTGTCCGATGTAAGTTCGCACATTTAGATACACATGACGAGGTTCGTAATTAGGGACTTCTACTTCCTATATCCGTGAGGTAGCGGTCGGATTGGGACATCTACCATACATACCCGCTGACTATCCAAAAGTTGGGACATCACATCCCCTATTTATGTACGGACGTCGCATCTGGAAATTGGTACAGTGTGCGCTCAACTAAATACACTTAAGCCGCACAAGCACATATTGTTTAAGACACCGCTACATTCATTTCCGCACACTTTCGCGGAAAATTTTTTCGCTTACACCTTCCTTGACGACAGAGGATTCGATTTTGCACAATCTAGTCGGTATGTCGCTGACATAATAGACACGCCACTTTCGATTCGCACACTTTGTTGCCCCCTCCCCTCACTTAGTTATTCGATGAAAATCACCGTTTCGCACACTTTCCTGGAATATTTTTTTTGTAACCAGCGAAACCACGCGCACAAACGTTCGTATAGATAAGCATAAGAAACGCCCGGTACCGACGTTTGCAGCCGAGGATACCGAGCGTTCGAGGTAGATCCGATATGAAACGCGCTGCCTAACGGAGTGCCAGCTCCGCAGCGACCGAGTCGCACGCGCTAAATACCGCAGTCCTATATGTCAACCGGACGAAACGTTGCCGCGTTCCACCCGAGAAGCAAGCGATCGGCCGCGAGAGAAGTGGTTGGCGCCACTCTCCCGCAGCAAGACGCAGTTAGCACTACGTCCGTCCACCTACCGTTTAGCGCCGGTAGATGCTCGTACAGGTCGTTGACGCGACCGAGATAATTCTCCGCGGGATGGTTCCCGCCATCACCTACGGTATAAAATGAGAGCGCGGTTGCAGCCGCATTTACCCGCATGACGATCCGAAGCCGTTGACGCGGTCCGGTACGGGTTTGAAACGAACGAAACGCTGTCCAGGGCACGCCCCTCCCACTGAAACCGCGTTGCAGCGCAGTCAAGGTTCGAACGGGGCTTGTCCGCTACTCTAATGGCGCGCCAAAATCGTCATACTCCACGACCAACTCATCCGGATATGGCTCGTTAATAAGGAGATACGCTTCTGCGTCATCGTCGTAATAACCGGTCAGCAATTCGAACGCGGTGAGTTGCGTCAAACGCGTGTAAAGATCTAGCGTTGTGGCCTCACGTGCCGCCTCCTTCTCCGCCGACAGGTACGCGATATGAACGGAGTTACCGTCCTGTGCATAAAGCCCTTCGTAAGTGAACGGTACGACCGGTAAAAGAAACGCGCTACCTTCGTGTATATAAATTGCGTGGCGACTATTTGGAAGCAATAGTCCGCGGTAGAACGGCTTTTGTGCGAGCATCCCGTTAATTCGAATCGATATCGGCGTCACCATTAGCGCCCCCCTTCTTTTCGTACATATCAATGTCAATGCCGATCGTCATTAAAACACGCGTCACGATATCGAAACCGCGCATCCCCGTAAGGTCGCGATAAATGCGACGTACGGTCTCCTCAACGTCATCGGCTGCGATTCCTTTCGCGAGGATTGATCCGCCGCCGTCCCAATCCTTTATATACGTACCTGACGGCGTGAGCGGCTTAACGCGGTCAATCCATATCTCTCCGTACATAGGGTCGCGGTGAAACGCGTAATTCTCTTCGACCAGGAACGCGTCGTATAAGTAGAAACGGTGACTGCCCGGCTCCATCGGTCCGTAAACTAGCTTAATTGGCTGCGGTTCGTTCATTTGGAGCGCCCCTTCCGGTACATCCAACTCAAGTCCGTACGCTGGAAGTACTCCCGCGCGAATAGCCGCTCGTCTGATCCGTTCGAGCGAACGCCGCTCAGATCCGCGACAAAGCTGCTCAAGATGTCCGACACGCTGACGTTATACGACCTCGCGAATTCTCTAAACGCCGCGTACTGCTCTTGCGTAATATCGACGTTTACTCTCATCGCGTAGCACCTCCGATAAAGGATGTGAGAAGTGCGCGCAGGAACTCGCCCGCAATCAATCCGAGAGCGCGCGCCAGGAACCGACCACGCGGCGTTTTGCGGCGACGATTAGCCGACGGCGACGACATCAGCATCAACATATTGCGCGACCTCCTTCCGTGGGATAAATCCAAGTGCGGCTAGTTGAGCGTTACTGACTTCGACGGAACCGAGCGTGCTGCGCGGGCTGATGCCTGTTACGCGGACAAAGAACGACGCTTGGCAAACGAACTTTTCCGTAGCAGGTCGATTAAGCAGCGTTGCGTAAACGAGGTTGTCCGGCGTGCGGACGTAGCGAATTTTATGAACGAGATCGGCGAACGGAACGATATTAAACTTTTTTGTCATACTGGTGGAACCTCCCGTCAGATATTTCGTAATATTGAATAACGTTATTTGGTTATTTATAACTATATATCGTTATTTCGTTATTGTCAAACATTTATTTATCGATATCTTGAATCCTGTTATAATAGGGATAAGAATCGTTTAATCGAGGCGGGAAACTCATGAAAGTTAGAGTCGTTACGAAAGTAGACCAGTTGCTAGTTGCTAAAAACATGACTCAGATTAAGCTTGCTGAATTGACTGAATTGCGCCCTAGCACGATAAGCGAGATCGTGCGCGGAACTCGCAGCGTTATAAACAAAGACCACATTGCAAAGATCGCTGAGGTTTTAGGAATCGAAGACATTAGTGAGATAATTGAATTGCAAATAACCGAATAGCAGTTTGCTACAAACAACATTGGAAACAAAATAAACCGCCACAATAGCTGGCGGTTTTTACGTGCAGGAATTTCCATTTTCACGACGAATATACGTTCGCAGAGGTGATCGTTCGTGGTCGAAAAGTACCCGTTGCTCAATGAGCGCGACAAGACGATGTTTGTATTCGCGAAGAACGGCCAGTTTTACGGTCACATCGTAAAGAACCGCACCGCAAAAGCGCCGGCCAAATTCGTGTTTGAGACGGAAAAGTACGGCTCGACCGCGGAATTAAAGGCGGCATATCCTGAAGACTCGACGTCTCCCTAACCGGAGGCGTTTTTCTTTTCGCATACGCAGGAAATCGCGCCATAATTGTCGAATAATGGCGTAACATACCCATAACCAGGAGGAAGCTCACAACTTGGAAAACAACACGTTACTGCCCTACTTAGTCTTAGCAATAATTATCGCCGCGTTCTTCTTATTCCGCGAAGTCATGACGTGGTATTGGAAGCAAAACAAGATCGTTGAACTGCTTGAACGTATCGACAGCAAATTGGAAGTGATCGCGAATACCGACAAGGAGACGTATGATGAAACAAAAGAACAGCTCCGCCGGCTTTCGTAGCCTCTCTACGCTTCTCCACCTGCGGACAGCCGTAATCGAGCAGCGCCCCGTCCTCGTATTTATGGCGGGAGAGCTCATCGGCAGCGGCGTTATTGACGCGATCGATGAGAACGTTACGTTCGATGACATTACGGAGGATATCGTCTATATCAAGGGTGAGCGGTATATTCGGAATGTGTGCGCATTTTATTACGCAAGATAGACGCGCTCACTAAGAACGCGTCTTCTGTATTTTTGTGCCTTATTTTTTACCCGCTAACTTTCGAGCATACCCAAAAATACAAGTGACTGCAATGAAGTTTACTAATCTGTAGTTGGGGAGTAACATTACTTTGGCCTGTTGCCTCCCACTATCGGGGTCAATTTCTCCTGGAACCGTATGCCACTCAAACGAATGATACATACCGATCGGATCAGTGTGCGGCGTCTCAGTTCCGCGATGAGTATATGCTGAACGAAAATCATACATGTTCGCTAGAATCTCGTGTACTAACTCCTCGTTTAATTCAGAAGGATGGACATCAAGAGGGCTTCTTAGAGTAAAGTCCTCTGCAAATGAATCCCCCCATATTTCCCTCATAAGTGCCTCCTCCTTTTCGCGAGGATGAGGCAACTGCTCCCAAAATGAGTGCGGACAGTTATCTATTATAAACTTTACAAATCGCTCAGTTATGTAATGATTTTTCCCTCTTGCATCTTTATATAAGCTGTATAATTCCTCGATATCAGGATTATTCTTCGCTAGCTCTTCCCACACATTTGTCTTCTCTTTTGAGTCTTTCTTCTTAACCTTATCCCGTTTAACAGCAATTTGGGCAATCGACTCAATAGCCGAGATTAGAAGGTAGTATGAAAGAGAAAAATCGTCTCGTCTAGTTAACAACGACAATTGCACAAGTCGTATAGCTTGCATTAGATCCTGATATTTATCGTACGGCACGGTAACAAGTAATTCAATCAAACTCGCGGTTTTCTCGGCGAACAAATTAATTTCATCATCGGATAAGTTGTAAACGTGCGCACCTGGGCCGGCAACAACTACAGAGAAGTTTTGAGCTAAAACGTGAAACTTACTCTCATCGTTTGAATACATTAAGTTCCTAAGTGGTTTTACCGGCCTTGAAGTCGCAAATGACAGCACTGCACTGAAAGCAATTGCGAATAAATTTGCCTCTCGTTTATGTCTTATTCTTGCAGGTGGGATAATTTCTGAAATAAATGCACAATAAGGACCTGCCATTCTGATTTCTTTTGATTCTAGTACCTTAAAATCACCAAAATCTATAGCCTTAGTTAAATTAAAGTCAGTTAGAACAAAAACACCCTTATCTAATGTTGCAGCGCGCATCTCATCATCGTCTGCGTAACGTGTCGGAGTACGCTCACCTCCTACTCTGAATATCGGTACGCATTCTTTGAATAAGATGTGGTCATCCGCAATTCTCATACAGATCCCCCCTCCAAATATAAAGACATTAGCAATTAAGTATTTCTATGCAAGGAAGAAATTACCTCCCTGCCATTCCTATGAGTTAAAAAGTTATCCAAATAACTTTCGGGGTTTTGCATCATAATATGAACGTTGTCGGTTTACCCGACCCGGCCGTGCGCGAATCGGTGGAACGGGTTCGGGCCGCGATCAAAAACTGCGGCTTCAGCTTTCCGCTGGAACGCATCACGATTAATTTGGCTCCCGCCGATCTGCGCAAGGAAGGCACCGCATTCGATCTTGCGATTGCCGCGGCGATTCTAGCGGCCAGCTCGCAATTGAAGGCGGAGACCTTGGGCGACACGCTCGTGCTTGGGGAACTGGCGCTCAGCGGCGAGGTACGGGCCATCCCCGGCGTGCTGGCCATGGTCGAGCAAGCCAAGCTGCGCGGCATGACAAGGGTGCTCCTCCCTGCCGGCAACGCGCCCGAGGCTGCCTTTATCGGAGGCATGGAGCTGTTCGCGCTCCGACATCTGAGTCAACTGCAGGGCGGTGGCGGACCGGACAAATGGGAGGCGCTTCGATATGACCCTGCATCGGAGACTTCGCTGTCCTCGGCAGTTGAGCATTCCGCGCATGGCGATTTCGGCGACGTGCTCGGCCAACATCATGCCAAACGAGCGCTCATGATTGCCGCGGCCGGCAATCATAACGTCCTCTTCAGCGGACCGCCCGGGACCGGCAAAACCATGCTCGCCCGCCGGCTGCCCGGCATCATGCCCCCGCTTGGGGAAGAAGAAGCGCTGCAGGTCACCAAAATCTACAGCTCCGCCGGCAAGCTGCCGCATGGCGTAGCTTCGCTGCTTCGCGAACGTCCTTTTCGCACGCCGCACCACACGATCTCGGCAGCGGGCCTCATCGGGGGAGGCTCAATTCCAAGACCGGGCGAAGTGACGCTTGCGCATTTTGGCGTATTGTTCCTAGATGAGCTGCCCGAGTTTTCGAGAAATGCCCTGGAAGTGCTCCGTCAGCCGCTCGAAGACCGTGAGGTGACCATCGCGCGATCGAGAGCCGTCTTCCGCTTTCCCGCACATTTCCTGCTCGCGAGCTCGATGAATCCCTGCCCGTGCGGCTATTTCGGCCATGATACGGAAGACAAACGCTGCCAATGCAGCGAGCTTGCGATCTCCCGATATCGCGCCAAAATCTCCGGCCCTCTGCTGGATCGGATCGATATGCACATCGAAGTCGCGCGGCCGGCCAATACGGAAGGGCTGCAGCCGGGGATGTCGTCTGCGGAAATGCGCAAGCAGGTGCTCGAAGCCCATAAACGCGGACAGGAACGGATCAAGCGAACAGGCGCGCCTCTAGCCGCCCTAGCCGGGGCCTCCCTGCAACGTGCCGTATCCCGTACCCGAGAAGCGAACGAATTATTAATGTTGGCTTTCGATTCGCTCGGCGTCAGCCTTCGCGCGCATGACCGCATTCTAAAGCTAGCCCGCACGATCGCTGACATCGAGGCATGCGAACTCGTCGACGCGCCGCATGTTGCGGAAGCGATTGGATACCGAAGCCTCGACCGTAATTTGCACGCGCATTAATTCGGCGGGTTACTTCCATGAAAGATTGCAACCCCCCAACAAAAAATCTCCTTGTCAGCCGTTTCGCCAGATTTCAATAGGCCGCCTGCAGTCCTTTATGGATTCGCCGGCGGCCTATATCTATCTGGTTTGGCCGAAAAGGAGGTTCTTATGTGCACAAGCGATCAGAATGCGGATTCGATATGCCGATATTCCAAGGCCTCGCTTGTGTTCCGATCCAATGTAATGGCTGCCACATCGAAACGGACGGGTACGCCGGCGTAGCCGTACCGATGCAGATACACTTCGGCGACCGAGCGAACTCGCAGCTGCTTCCGATAGTCGACTGACTCGGCGGCCGTGCCGAACCGCCCCCCGGAAGTCCGCGTTCGAACTTCGACAAACACGATGACGCCCCGATGTTCCGCGACAAGATCCAACTCGCCCGACCTGCAGCGCCAATTCCGGTTCAAAATGGCATAACCAGCAGATGCCAATCGGCTAGCCGCGATCTCTTCGCCTCGCTGCCCCGTCGCATTTTTTTTGCCGCGTAACGGCTGCCGCGCGGTCATTGCAGCTGTCCTCCCGCCCGCTTGTCCGAACGATAGACGAAGCTTAAAATCTCCGCGACGAGCAAGTACAGTTCAGGGGGGATTTCCTGGGCAATATCCAGCTTCGCCAGCACTTCGACGAGCGATTTGTCTTCTTGAACCGGCACCCCGTTCTCGGCGGCTTTCTCGACGATCACGTCCGCGATCCGGCCGCTCCCTTTGGCGACGACGACCGGCGCTGAACCTGTGCCCGGTTCGTATTTAAGCGCGACCGCTTTTTTCGCTGACGTCGGCCGTCCCTTGCCATCTGAATGATTCGGCTTCATGCCCGGTAATCCACCCCTTTGTAAGGCTTGGACGCATAGGCTGCTTGAACCGGCGCGGGCGCCGCCGCAGACGACGTATCGGAAGCGAATGCAAGCCGGTCCGGCATCGGCGTCGAGCGCAGCGAAGACAGCTGATAGCCGGCTTGCTTCAACGCCTCCGTAATTTCGGCGCGCGAGCCGTCGAGCAGGCTCTCAATGGCCGGATGATCGTTCCACAGCCGCAGCGATACGATTTTGTCCACCACCTGCACGTCCACGATCGTATCGCCCAGCGATTTCATGCGTAGATCAAACATAAGCCGGCAGTTGTCCGCATCCAACTCTCCTTTGCGCCCTCTTCTCGTTTGGATATGGATCGAAGCCGTTTGGTCGCCATCGGCCGTTTTAAGCGGAATGAACATCGTCACATGGGTGAAGGGAGAACCGTTGCGTTCCGGCGACAACAACAGCTGCTGGCCCGTAATTTGCTGAATGAGCTGCTGGGCGGTTTCTTTAAGCGCCGGTGGCACGTCATCGCTGCCGGCCAGCGACATCAGCGCATGCTTCAACGACTCCGCGGGAGGCGCGGGTTCCCCCTTCGGTCCGGCGGCCGTCATCTCGCCCCCTTGCAGAATCTGCCCCTGTGCTTGAGACATCCTATCCGTAAAGGCCGCGCTCCCGCCTCGTTCCGCTGCTCCCGCGACCGCTGTACTAATCGCTTGGTCGGATGAACGAACTTCCTGCCTCGCTGCCCCTCCCTCGCGCATGAGCGAAGACGATTGCTGCGGCTGGACGGATTGCGCTGAAGAACCACTCTGCTGCGCAGACGGTACGTTTGATGCGCCTTGCTGCGATTGCGCGGTAGACACTGCCTGGGTCTGGCCGACCTGCTGCGTACTGGATGCCGGAGTCGATGTTGTCGAAGATGCCATTGGCTGCGTCGTCACCGCCTGCTTCGTTGGGGACGCGGCTTCCGGACCTGGCTGCCCGGAACCTGAAGACGGCGCCGGAACGGCCTGTGAGCCTTGCTGAGGCGCTCGCTGCTGCTCCGTCCCCTTTGTCCCTTGCGCGGTTTCATCGGCCATCGAGGAGGCTTGGGCGGCCGTCTCCCCGAGCGTCACCTGTTCGCGCGCGGCGTGCGCAAGCAATCGCTCATGATCCACGCCGAACCACTTCATCAGCTGACCTAATGCGCCACCGAGTGGATTTCGCGGTGGAGCGTCGAGTGATTCCGGCGTGTCTGGCTGCCCTTCGCTTCGAGCAGGCGATAGCATCGTACCCGCAGGCTTGTCCTCCGTCTCGCCTACTGTTGCTTCTGTCTGGGCGGCCGCTGTGGCACTCGCGGGTACTCCGATTGATGCTGCTACCCCCGTCTTGCCTTGTGCAGGCGCATTATCGCCCTCATTCGGAAGCTGCATCAGATCCGAACCTTCCGCCAACAGCCGGACAACTTCTCCTGCTGCCCGCTGTGCCGAGGCTGCGCCAGGTCCGTCCGGAGTCTTTGAAGCCCCCAGAAACTGTGTGAGTCCGTTCTCCAGCTTCTGAAGGAGTTCGTGTACCGGCGGTCCGCTCAGCGCCTGATGCAGCGATTTCATGGTCGTCTCCGTCATCGGCAGCCCTCGTTTCACCGCCACGGCCGCGGTTTGCATCCAGCTTTGCATATCGGCTTTCGCAGGCTTCATCTCCGCTGCCTGCATAAACTGGCCGATCACTTGCTTGTTCAGCGTGACGCCGCTGCTGCGCAAATCCCTGACTAACTCCCCGGCCCATTTGGTCTCCGGCAGACCGAGCGATTTCACCCATTCCTTCACCGTTTCATCGGATGGAGCGGCTTGCGCATCCACCGTCTTCATGACGATTTGCCCGTTGTCCGATGGCGGCTGAACTTGAAGCATCGCGCTCTGCCCAGGGGCCAAGCTCGCCTCCAGCTTCGCCCGCACCTGACTGCCGTTAATTTGAAGCAAGGCCTCGTTATCGTCCATTACCTGCAGAACGACGCCGCGCACGACTTGTCCGGCCTTTAATTCGAGCGCTTTGCCTTCGCCTTGCTGAACATCTCCCATAAGCCCGCGCATTACGTGCCCAATATTCATCTCGCCGTTCCTCCTCTCGCCCTATACTGCCTCTCTATGCTCTTTCGCGCCAGTCCTTGCCAACCTGCGCTGTTTAGCCTTATTATCGGCAAAAACATGAAATCTCTTAACCTTTGCCGGCAAAATGCTTCAGCTCAACAAAAATAAAGCCGGACAGCGCGTTCCGTTGCGGTGCTTCCGCGGAACTGCCTGCCCGGCATTCTTAGTCACTTTGCATTTGCGCCTCAAAATAAAACTTGCTGCTCGACGAACAGCTTGCCTAAAAACGACTTGCGATGCATCGGACTCGGACCGTATTCCAACAGCTTCTCCCGATGTAACTTCGTCGCATACCCCTTATGGATCGCGATGCCGTATTCCGGATACATCCGGTCCCACTCGTCCGCGCATAACCGATCCCGCGTAACCTTGGCTATGATCGAAGCCGCGGCGATCGATTGGCTGAGCGCATCACCCTTGATGATCGCCAGCTGTGGAAGATCGAGGTCTACCTTCTCCGCATCGACGAGCAAATAGTCCGGCTGGACGCCTCCAAGCTGTTCCACCGCCTGTCGCATAGCAAGCCTTGCAGCCTGTTTAATATTGATTTCATCCACGACAGAGGCGCTGACTCTTGCCGCCGCCCACGCGATCGCTTCGCCCGTGATTAGCTCGTACAGCGCTTCGCGCTTCTTCTCGGACAGTTTCTTGGAATCGTTAATGCCGTCAAGTATGAGTCCCTCCGGCAATATGACGGCCGCCGCCACCACATCGCCGAACAAACAACCGCGACCGACTTCGTCGATGCCGGCGATTAGCCGGTATCCCTGTTCCCACAGTCCGGTTTCGTACGTAAGCATGCCCAGTCTCTCCCGTTCCCCTATGGCGCTAACCGAGTTTGTACACGACGCAGACGTTTAGAAAAAATCTTCCGGCGCTTCGAAGGACAGTCTCCCCAGCTTGCCCGCGCGAAGTTCTCTCAAAATAATGCCCGACGTCTTCTCCAAATCGACGCGTCCGCCGCTCACTAGACAGCCGCGTTTGCGCCCGATATCTTCCATGACGCGCACGATCTCGTCCGTATCCTCCGGATCGGCCGGCGGCTTGTCGACGCCGAAGCGCTCCTCGATCATCGGCCAATACCGTTTCACCAGCACTTTAATCGCGAAGAATGCCACGTCCTCGATATTAATGACCTGCTCCTTGATGGCGCCCGTCATGGCGAGCATGTAGCCGACCATCTCGTCCTCGAATTTCGGCCAAAGGATACCCGGAGTATCCAGCAGTTCCATCTCCGTGCCGACCTTGATCCACTGCTGGCCTTTCGTGACGCCCGGACGATCCCCGGTCGCGGCAATGTTGCGTCCTGCCAGCCGGTTCGTCAGCGTAGATTTGCCGACATTCGGAATACCGACGATCAACGCGCGAATGGCGCGAGGATTCATCCCTTTGGCGATTTGGCGCGCGATTTTCTCATGCAAAATCTTCTTCGCCGCCGCCGGCACTTCGCCCACGCGCGATCCCGTAGAGGAATCGAGCGCCAAGCTGGCATGCCCTTCCTTCGCGAAAGCGGCCATCCACTGCTCCGTCGTCCGAGGGTCCGCCAGATCGGCTTTGTTCAGAATGATCAGCCGCGGCTTTCCTTGCAAAATTTCATCCACCATCGGGTTGCGGCTGGAATACGGCACGCGCGCATCAACCAGCTCGATAGCCAAATCGATCAATTTCAATTTATCCTGAATTTGTCTCCGGGCTCTCGTCATATGCCCCGGAAACCATTGTATGGTCATGCTGTCTTTCACCTCATCCGTGTTTAACGAACTGCAACTTATCCAGCGGCCAGAAAATAAAGTCCGCGCGCCCGACGATCCGTTCGTACTGCACGAATCCGATCATCCGGCTGTCCTGGCTGTTGGAACGATTGTCGCCGAATGCGAGCACGGTTCCTTCCGGCACCGTGTCCTCCGTAACCGTATCGTTCGGGAATCCTTCCCGCGTGTTGTACAGCTCTCCGCTCGCTTTCGCCGCCGCGATCGCCTCCGCCAGATACGGCTCGTCGACCTTCTCGCCGTTTATGTATAAATCGTCGCCTTCGTATTTAATCTTATCGCCTGGAACCCCGATGACCCGCTTGATGAAGTCGCGTCCTTGGTCTGGGACCTCGAATACGATAACTTCTCCGTGCTTCGGTGCCCGGATATCATAGATGATTTTGTTTACAATCAACCGTTCGCCTGTATAGAAGTTCGGCTCCATGGATTGTCCTTCCACGATAAAGGGAGCGAACAGGAACCAGCGGATGACCAGTACCAGCAGCGCCGCGATTGCCAGCGCCTTCACCCATTCCGCGATCTCGTTGCGGGCTTTGCTGCCTTTGGACCGCTCCGGATTGGTGTTGTGGTCGTTCCCCGCGCTTCTGTGGCCAGATTGGTCCAGTTGCGAGCCTTCGGTCTGCATACGGTCTTCGCCGTCCTCGTGTTTGCCGGATTGTGGATCCATCGCTTCCCTCCGTTCATAGCCATTCCGAATAAAACGAAAAGGGGACTTACTATGCGCAAGCCCCCCTCTTGTCGTTCATTAACGAATCTCTTTAATTCTCGCAGCTTTACCGCGCAGGTTACGAAGGTAGTACAGCTTCGCACGACGGACTTTACCGCGACGAGCTACTTCGATCTTTTCCAGCTTCGGCGAATGTACTGGGAACGTTCTTTCCACGCCCACACCATACGAAATTTTACGAACCGTAAATGTTTCGCTGATGCCGCCGCCGCGACGTTTGATTACAACGCCTTCGAACAGCTGGATACGCTCGCGGGAACCCTCGATAACTTTAACGTGTACCTTGAGCGTGTCTCCCGGACGGAAGTTTGGCAGATCTGTACGCAATTGTTCTTGCGTGATTGCTTGTACGATATTCATCTTAGAATCACTCCTTCCACCATAGACGTTCATATCAGCTCGCCGATTCATCACAGGAATCGGGTCGTCGCTGCCTAGCGGACCGTCCGACTATAACAAAAAGCAACATTTGAAATATTAACATAAAACACAGCGGATTGCAAACTTATTTTTCCGTCTGCTGCCGTTCGAGCCAAATTCGCTCTTTATCGGTCAAATCCGCGCGTTCGAGCAGCTCGGGACGACGCTTGAGCGTGCGCAGCAGCGACTGTTCTCTACGCCACTGCTCCACCTTCGCATGATGGCCGGATAGGAGTACATCGGGCACTTCCCAGCCTCTGAAGACCGCAGGGCGCGTATAGTGCGGATGCTCGATTAGTCCCGTGCTGAACGAATCCGTCACCGCGGATGTCTCGTTGCCTAGAACGCCAGGCAGCAGCCGGGCGACGCTGTCGATGACGACCATGGCCGGCAGTTCGCCGCCTGTCAGCACGTAATCGCCGATCGAAATCTCGTCGGTGACCAAATGCTCGCGAATCCGCTCGTCATAGCCTTCATAATGGCCGCAGACGAAGATGAGATGCTTCTCGCCGGCCAGTTGCTCGGCTTTGCGCTGCGTGAACGGTTCTCCCTGCGGGCACATGAGTACGACGCGCGGAGCGGCTTCCTCGTGCTGCCGGCTAACCAGATCTTCCACAGCCGCGAATAACGGCTCCGGCTTCAACACCATGCCGCCGCCGCCGCCGTAGGGGTAATCGTCAACCGTGTTATGTTTATTGTTGGCGTAGTCGCGGAAATTGACGGCGTTTAATTCCACGATGCCTTTATCCCGGGCCTTGCCCAAGATGCTGGCGCCGAAGACGCCGTCGAACATCTCCGGGAATAAGGTCAACACGTCGATCCGCACGATTAGATCAATCCTTCCATCAGCCGGACGATCACTGTCTTCGACGCGACATCAACGTTCAGAACGACATCGTCGATGACCGGAATAAGCAGTTCCTTGCCTTTGGCGGGTTTGACCACCCATACATCGTTCGCGCCCGGACTCAGGATCTCAGTAATCGTGCCAAGCTCCTGCCCCTCTTCGGTCACGACCTTGCAGCCGACGATCTCGTAGTGATAGTATTCGCCCTCTTCCAATTCGCCGAGCGCATCCTTCGAAATCTTGATTTCCCAGCCCTTATATTTCTCGACATCGTTAATATTATCGTAACCAGCCAGCTTGATCATAAACATGCCCTTATGCTCGCGCGCACCGGTAATTTCGATGTTGATACGTTGTTTCGTCTCGGGGTGTTCGATGACGAGCTTGCTGCCCGGCGCGAATCGCTCATCGGCGAAATGCGTCTGCGAGACGACCTTCAGCTCCCCTCGGATGCCATGGGTATTCACGATTTTGCCTACGGTAAGCATATCTTGTTCGTTCATGATGAGACTGCCCCTTTCCCTGCATGCTTAATTGTTCCATCGAAAAAGGGCTAGGATAAGGTATCCTAACCCTGCTTCGATGTACGATCGCTATGAAACGATATCGACCATGACGCGCTTGTCCGTCTTAACGGCCGCCGAGGAAACGACCGTCCGGAGCGCCTTTGCAATCCGTCCCTGCTTACCGATCACTTTGCCGACATCGCCGGGGTGAACGGTAAGCCGATAGACGGTGCCGCGATCGTCCTCTTTCACGTCGACGCGCACGTCCTCGGGGTGATCCACAAGAGCCTTCGCGATGACAAGAATTAACTCTTTCATGCAGCGGCCTCCGCTTAAGAAATATTATTTCTGAAGCTTCGATTCATGGAACTTTTTCAGAACGCCTGCTTGGGAGAGCAGGTTGCGAACCGTATCGGAAGCTTGCGCTCCAGTGTTCAGCCATTTCAGTGCTTTCTCTTCGTCGATCGTCACTTGAGCCGGTTGTGCAACCGGGTTGTAAGTACCGATCTCTTCGATAAAGCGACCGTCACGCGGGGAACGGGAGTCGGATACGACTACGCGGTAGAAAGGCGCTTTGTGCGCACCCATACGTTTCAAACGAATACGTACTGCCATTGTATTTCACCTCCTTACAATAGTAGAGCGGGAAGATTAGAACGGGAATTTCATCCCCTTGCCCAGCATCCCTTTCATGCCCTTTAAGCCTTTCATGCCGCCCTTCGGACCTTTAGGCCCCATCATGGACGAGAACTGCTTCATCATTTTCTTCATGTCGTCGAACTGCTTGATCAAACGGTTGACCTCGGCGATCGACGTGCCGCTGCCGGCTGCGATCCGCTTGCGGCGGCTATGGTTCAAGATTTCCGGCTTCTGCTTCTCTTCCTTCGTCATCGACTTGACGATCGCCTCTACGCGGGAGATCTGCTTCTCGTCCACCTTGACGTTCTTCATTTCCTTCATCTTGCCCATGCCAGGAAGCATGTCAAGCAACTGATCAAGCGGCCCCAAGTTGCGCACTTGTTCCATCTGTTCGAGGAAATCCTCGAACGTGAATTCGGCCGTACGCATTTTGCGTTCCATCTCGGCAGCCTTCTCGGCGTCGATGTTGGACTGCGCCTTCTCGATCAGGGAGAGCATATCGCCCATGCCGAGAATCCGGGATGCCATGCGGCTCGGATGGAAAGGCTCGAGCGGCTCGATCTTCTCGCCCGTGGCGACGAACTTGATCGGCGTGCCCGTAACGGCTTTGACCGACAAAGCGGCACCGCCGCGCGTATCGCCATCCAGCTTGGTGAGCACGACGCCCGTAAGCTCCAATTGGCTGTGGAAGCTCTGCGCGACGTTGACCGCCTCTTGACCCGTCATCGCGTCGACGACAAGGAGCACCTCGTCCGGCTTCGTGACTTCATGAACCTGACGAAGCTCATCCATGAGCGCTTCGTCGATGTGCAGACGACCGGCGGTATCGATAATAACATAGTCGTTGCCGTGCTCCTTCGCGTGAGCCAAGCCCGCGCGGGCAATCTCGACCGGCGATGTTTGGTCGCCCATCGTGAACACCGGAGCGCCGATGCCTTCGCCGAGCACTTGGAGCTGCTTGATCGCAGCCGGACGGTAAATGTCGCAGGCAACGAGCAGCGGACGGTGCTTGTCCTTTATCAGCATCTTGGCCAGCTTGCCAGAAGAGGTCGTCTTGCCGGCGCCCTGCAAACCTGCCATCAAGATGACCGTTGGCGGACGATTCGACTTCGCCAGCTTACTCTGCGTGCCGCCCATCAGCTCGGTCAATTCTTTGTTTACGATGTCGATGACGACCATGCCGGGCGTGAAGCTCTTCGTCACTTCCGCGCCAACGGCTTGCTCCTTCACCTTCGCGATGAAATCTTTGACGACTTTAAAGTTGACGTCGGCTTCCAACAAGGCAAGGCGCACCTCGCGCATCGCTTCGTTTACGTCTTCCTCGCTCAGCTTGCCTTTGCCGCGCAGCTTGCCGAACACATTCTGCAGCCGGCTTGTTAATCCTTCGAATGCCATGACCGTCACCTCGCTTATTGCTTATATGTAATGCTTATTCGTTCCCGTTGGTCTCCATCCCGCCGGATTCGATCGCGCGCAATCCTGCCGTGATGGCGGTTAGCCGCTTATTGAGCATGCCGTCCGCTTCCGCGGCGCAGGCTTCCAGCTTGCCGAGCCATTGCTGACGCGCATCATGCTTCGCCAACAGCTTAAGCTTGCTTTCATAGCCTTCCAGCACCGTCTCCGCACGCTTGATGTGCTCATATACGGCTTGGCGGCTCACTTCGAATTCGGCGGCGATTTCCCCGAGGGAATAATCGTCGTGAAAATAATATTTGAGAAAGGTTTGCTGCTTCTCGGTCAGCAGCGGCTCGTAAAAATCGAACAGCATGTTGATCCGGGTCGTCTTAGCAAGGGCATCGGGTCCTTGTACGGCCACCGTTATTCCCCCTCCGTCAAGGGCAAGACCTTTACATGTCTTAACCACGACGTTTATCATAGCCTATCCGGCATCCCACTGTCAAGCATTTTCCCTTGTCAGTTTTACGATTCCGATTGTTCGCCTTCCGCCGACTGAATGAGGCCCGCGAATAGCGCGTGTACGAACTGTTCGGAATCGAATTCCTGCAGGTCGTCCATCTTCTCGCCGAGACCGACCAGTTTGACCGGCAACTGCAGTTCATTGCGGATCGCGATCACGATGCCGCCTTTCGCGGTACCGTCCAGCTTCGTCAATACGAGTCCGGATACGCCGCTCTTCTCGCCGAACAGCTTCGCTTGGCTGAGCGCGTTCTGACCCGTCGTCGCGTCTAGCACGAGCAGCACTTCATGGGGTGCGCTCGGTACTTCGCGCTGAATGACGCGGAAGATTTTGTTCAGCTCCTCCATCAGATTCGCCTTGTTCTGCAAACGGCCGGCCGTATCGCACAGCAGCACGTCCACGCCGCGTTGTTTGGCCGCTTGCACGGCATCATACATGACAGCGGCTGGATCCGCGCCCGACGATTGCTTGATAACGTCGACTCCGACGCGCTGTCCCCACACTTCCAGCTGTTCGATCGCGCCCGCACGGAACGTATCGCCCGCCGCCATCAGTACTTTTTTCCCCTCGCTCTTGAACTTGTGCGCGAGTTTGCCGATCGTCGTCGTCTTCCCGACCCCGTTAACGCCGACGAACAGGATGACCGTCAATCCGCTAGGCGCCATGCGCAGTTGGTTGTCCTCGTCGCCCTTCAGCAGGCCGACCAGCTTCTCGGACAGTACCGGCTGCAGCTCGGACGCGTCTTCGATCTTCCGCTTCTTCACCTCGACGCGCAATTCGTCGATCAGCGTCATAACCGTGTTAACGCCTACGTCCGCCCCGATCAGAATTTCCTCCAGCTCTTCATAGAATGCCTCGTCGATCTTTTTGCGACGTAAAATCAGCTCCTCGACGCGTTCGACGAACGCGGAGCGCGTCTTGGTCAGCCCTTCCTTAAACTTGTTCGTGACGCTCTCGGTTTTCTGCGAAATGCTATCTTTCAGTTTCTTGAAAAAACTCATGTTATCCCTCCATCCATTGGTGCCGAAAGCGTAAAGCAGCGGATCCGTTATTACCGATCCGCCGCCGCCTTCGTCTATCTATGCCGGCCGTTTGGCCATGTACGTCTCGCTTCGCCTTAAGCGCTCTCCGCGGAGAACGGATCTTCTTCTTCCAGTCTGACCGAGACGAGCTTCGAAACGCCGCCTTCCTCCATCGTGACGCCGTACAGCACGTCCGCTTCTTCCATCGTGCCTTTGCGGTGCGTGACGACGATGAATTGCGTGAGGGAGGAGAATTCGCGCAAATACTGCGCGAACCGCGCCACATTCGCTTCGTCCAACGCGGCTTCGACTTCGTCAAGCACGCAGAACGGAACCGGCTTAACCTGCAAAATCGCGAACAACAGTGCGATCGCCGTCAATGCCCGCTCGCCGCCGGATAGCAGCTGCAGATTCTGAAGTTTCTTCCCTGGCGGCTGGGCGACGATATCGATGCCGCTGTCGAGTACCCGGTCGGGGTCGACCATGATCAAATCCGCCCGTCCGCCGCCGAACAGCTTCGCGAATACGACGACGAAGTGCCCGCGTATGGCCTCGAAAGTGGTGCTGAAGCGTCTCGACATCTCGTCGTCCATCTCGCGAATGACTTGATACAGCGTCGTCTTCGCTTCGATCAGGTCGTTCTTCTGCTCATCCAGGAATTCATACCGTTCCTTCACGCGCTCGTACTCGTCAATCGCGCCTAAATTCACTTCGCCCAGCGCGCTTATTCTGCGCTTCAAGTCGCGAACCTCGGTCTGCAGCGCCTGCACATCTTCGGGCACCGGATATTTCGTCTTCGCCAACTCGTAGCTGAGCTCGTATTCCTCGCTAAGTTTGCGCAGCAGATTGTCGAGCTCGACGTCGAGACGGTTCGCGGCGATTTCGGTCTGCCGCATTTGTTCTTCGACAGAACGAAGCTGGGTCCGCTGCTCCTTCGTCTCGCTCTCGCCTTGTTCCAGCTCCCGCATCATCTCCGCCCGTTCGGCTCGCTTCAGATCGGTCTGCTCGGCGCACTTCTCCTTCTGGATGCGAAGCGCGTTGAGCTGTTCGATCTGGCGGACGCTCTCGTCCGCATGCTGCGAACCGTCCTCGTTCTGTCTGGCGAACATGTCGCGCAGCCCAGACAGTTCTTGCTTGGAACGCGTCACATCCGCGCGAACGCGGGAAGCTTGATCCTCGAATGCTTGCTTTTCCCGCTCGGCCTTCGCCACCGCGATCTTCAGGTCGGTCAGCTGATCCTGCAGCTGCTCCTTGGCGGATTCGTTCGCCTTGCGCTGCTCCTCGGCAATCCGGATCGCTTCCTGCAGCTTCGTCTCCTGCGCGGTCATCTCCTGCAGCTTGCGCTCCGCTTCGGCCGCGGATGCCAGCAGCTGCTCGCGTTCGGAACGATGACCCGTGCTATCGGATTCGAACAACTGTCGCTGTTCGGTCAAATGGCGGTTCTCGTTCTCCATCTGCTGCAGCTCGGCGCGCAAGTGCTGCTCGTCGATGCGAAGCTGTTCGCCCGCGCTGCGAAGCTCGTCGATATTCTGGCTTCGGATCGATTGTTCTTTGCGCAAATCGGAGATTTTGTCCCTGAGCTTGACCAACTGCAAATCCGTCGTCTTCACCTCGGCATCCAGCTCTTCGATCTGACGCGTCCGGCCGAGCAGACTCGCGCCCTTCTTCTGCAGGCTGCCCCCGGTCATCGAACCGCCGGCATTGACGACGTCGCCTTCCAGCGTCACGACGCGGAACCGGTATTGGCACTTCGCCGCGATCCGGTTCGCCTGCTCCAGCGTCTCCGCTAGTAGCACATTGCCGAGCAAGTTATCGACGATGGAGGCATAGCGCGGCTCGCTGTCGACAAGATCCGCGGCCACGCCGACGAATCCTTCCACGCTGGCCGCCATGCGCTTGTCCTGCTCCGGCACGCTGCGCCCGCGTATAACGTCGAGCGGCAGGAAGGTCGCCCGGCCTAGCTGCCGTTGTTTCAGGAATGCGATCCCGGCTCTCGCGGTACGCTCGTCCGTCATGACGATATGCTGCAGCGCGGCGCCAAGCGCGGTCTCCACCGCGGTCTCGATCCGTGCCGGCACGCGAATGAGTTCCGCTACTGCGCCGTGCACGCCCTCCAACCCTCCGCTGGCGCGCCTTGAAGCCTTAAGCACTTCCCGGACACCCTGCATAAAGCCGTCCATACCGTCTTGCATTTCTTTCATCGTATCCCGCCGCGAGCGAAGCGCTTCCAGCTTCTGCTCCCACTTCCGGGCGGCAGCCTGCGCTTCCTCGAGCAGTCTCTGACCTTCTTGCAGCCCTTCCTGCTCGGACGCGTACTTCTCCCTGGCGCCGGCAATGTCGGCTACCGTCGCGTCCAGTCTCGCCTTCAGATCGGCTCTGCGCGCCTCCAGCTTGCCATGCTGCTCCTGCCACTTGGATTGCTCCTCGGACAAACGTTCCATGCGCCGCTGAAGCGCTTCTTCCTGTTGACCCGCATATCGGATTTCGTTGCGAAGCTGCGCCATGGCGCTCATGACCTCGAGAAGCTCGCTCTTGAGCGACTCCTCCGCCTCGCCCGAATTCGCGGCGGCCGCGCCAAGCAAGCGCGCCTCTTCCGATAGCAAGCGCCCGCGCAGATCGGTTAGTTCCGCTTCCAACGCCGCTGCTTTGCCGCGAAACTCGGCTTCTTCCTTCGTAAGCGCCGCGATACGCTCGGTCAAGGCGCCGATCGAGCTTTCCAGCTGCGAGCGATTCTGTTCGAGGTTCTTCTTCCGTTCCTTCAATACCTCGCCGTAGCCTTCGCATTTCTCGTACTCTTCGCTGTACTGGAGCATCGACTCGTGAAGACGGTCGAGCGTCTCCTCAATTTCTCTCAGCTTGAGCCGGTCCTTCTCAAGCAGGGCGTCATGCTTGCTTACGACGGTCGTCAGCGCAAGCTGTTCGTTCTCCAGCTTCTTCAGCTTCTCGCTCGCTTCCGTCCATGTGCGATGGACCGTCTCGATATTGTGCACGTACATGGAAATTTCCGAGCTCTTCAGCTGTTCGCGCAGCTCCTTGTACAGGCGGGCTTTCTCGGATTGCTCCCGAAGCGGCTCGACCTGATCCTCCAATTCCGATACCAAGTCGTGAATCCGCAGCAAGTTCTGCTCGGTATCGTCCAGCTTGCGCTGCGCTTCGCGCTTGCGTGACTTGTATTTCACGATGCCGGACGCCTCTTCGAAAATGCCTCTGCGGTCTTCCGAACGGGTGCTCAAAATCTCTTCGATTCGGCCCTGTCCGATGATCGAGTAGGCTTCCTTGCCGATCCCGGTATCCATGAACAGTTCCGTAATATCTTTCAGCCTGCACGGCTGCTTATTGATCATATATTCGCTGTCGCCGCTCCGATGAACGCGTCTCGTTACGGTGACCTCGTTGTATTCGAGCGGGAGCGCATTGTCGCTGTTGTCCAGCGTGAGCGATACTTCCCCGATGTTGACCGCTTTGCGGGCGTCGCTGCCGGCGAAAATGATATCCTCCATCTTCCCGCCGCGCAGGCTTTTGGCGCTCTGCTCGCCAAGTACCCAGCGTATGCTGTCGCTGATGTTGCTCTTTCCGCTGCCGTTCGGGCCGACAACCGCTGTGATGCCTCGGACGAATTCAAGCTCCGTCTTATCGGCGAACGATTTGAAACCCGCGAGTTCTATCCTTTTCAGGAACATAGCTTATGCCTTCACCTCAACGATTATTGTACCATACTTGTCTGAAAAGGACAGGTTGTTTTCACTGGCGCGCTCGCCGGCCGGGCGCTAAAAAATCCCGGTTTGCTGGGCAGACCGGGATCATGCAGGCCATATAAGGAGAAACCGCGTTACGCTTCGCTGCCGAGCTTGCGCCAGGCTTCCGCGGCCGCTTGCTGCTCCGCTTCCTTCTTCGTCCGTCCGATGCCGGATCCGAGCACTCGTTCGCCAATCGACACTTCCGCGACGAATTCGCGGTCATGGGCAGGCCCCCGCTCTTCCGCGATCCGGTATTCGATCAGCCCCATGCCATTATGCTGCGCCTTCTCCTGAAGCATCGACTTGTAGTCTTTCACGAGTAGACCGCCATCGCCGTCGATGTAAGGGAACATATAGGTTTTGAGAAAAACCTGAACCGATTCCAACCCTTGATCGAGGTATATCGCGCCGACAAACGACTCGAACAGATCCGCCAACAAGGCTTGCCTTTGGCGGCCGCCTAGCTGCTCTTCCCCGCGACCGAGCAGGACATGGGCGCCTAGTTCGAGCATTTCCGCAAACCGCGCCAACGACGGCTCGCAAACGATCGATGCACGCATACGGGTCAACTGTCCTTCCGGCCGTTCCGGGAACGTGCGGTACAAATACTCGGATACCGTCAGTTGAAGAACCGCGTCTCCCAGAAACTCCAGCCGCTCATTGTGCTCCGTGCTGCTTTTCCGGTGTTCGTTGACGTAAGACGTATGGGTGAACGCCTGCCGGAGCAGGCGCGGTTTGCGGAAGCGGAGCTGCAGACGCTGCTGCAGCTCCTCGAATGCATCATGCTTCATATTTCTTCAAGATAATCGTCGCGTTATGGCCGCCGAACCCGAACGAATTCGAAAGCGCAATGCGAACGTCAGCTTGACGAGGCGTATTCGGAACGTAGTCCAGATCGCATTCCGGGTCCTGATCGTCAAGGTTGATGGTTGGCGGGATAATGCCGTTCTGCAAGGTAAGGCCGAGAATAACCGCTTCGACGCCGCCGGCCGCGCCGAGCAAATGGCCTGTCATTGATTTGGTCGAGCTGACGGCCAGCTTGTACGCATGGTCGCCGAACGCCTTCTTGATCGCGCTCGTCTCGGACTTGTCGCCCACCGGCGTCGATGTGCCGTGCGCGTTGATATAGTCGATCTCGGAAGGCTCAAGCCCGCCGTCCTTCAATGCGCGGATCATACAGCGCGCCGCGCCGTCCGGATCCGGTTCGGTCATGTGGTGGGCGTCTCCGCTCATGCCATAGCCGATTACTTCCGCATAGATGTGGGCGCCGCGCTGCTGCGCATGCTCCAGCGACTCGAGGATGAGCACGCCCGAGCCTTCGCCCATGACGAATCCGTCGCGCCCCGTATCGAACGGACGGCTTGCCTTCTCCGGCTCGTCGTTGCGCGTGGACATCGCCCGCATGGAGCAGAACCCCGCAAGTCCGGTTGGGCGGATCGTTGCTTCCGCGCCGCCACAGATCATGACGTCCGCGTCGCCGCGCTGAATCATCTTGTACGAGTCGCCAATCGAGTGCGTCCCCGTCGCGCAGGCCGTGACGGCCGTGCTGTTCGGGCCTTTGGCGCCTGTCGCCATCGAGACTTGGCCGGAAGCCATGTTCGCGATCATCATCGGGATGAAGAACGGGCTGACGCGCTTCGGTCCTTTCTCGAGCAAGATATTATGCTGGTCTTCCCACGTGCCAAGACCGCCGATGCCCGAGCCGATCATGACGCCTACCCGCTCAGGATCGACATTCTCCCCAATTGCAAGCTGCGCGTCCTTCACGGCCGATTGGCTCGCGACGACGGCAAATTGGACGAAACGGTCCATCCGGCGCGCTTCCTTCTTATCAATCCCGTAATCTTCGGGATTAAAATTCTTTACTTCCGCCGCGATCTGGGTCGGATACTCGGATACGTCGAACGCTTCAATGCGCGAAACGCCGGACTTGCCCTCCATCAGATTGCCCCAGAACTGCTGCAAATCGGAGCCGAGCGCTGTCATTACGCCCATGCCCGTTACCACGACTCTATGTTTCATTCTCTTCACCTCTTGGTTGAACTGCTATTGCAAAACACGGTGATGCGCTGTATGTAATCTATAAAAATCGCGATAAGCGCTTGCTGTTATTCGGGTAGACCTGACTAAAATGAAGCGCAAGATGGAGAGAAGTCCCGTCTGTTACAACGGGACTCGTCCAAATCTTACGTATGAGATTGTATGTAATTCACTACTTCTCCCACACTGGTGATTTTCTCTGCATCTTCATCAGAGATTTCCATATCGAATTCATCTTCCAGCTCCATGACGAGTTCTACGACGTCAAGAGAGTCAGCGCCGAGGTCGTCTTTAAACGACGCTTCGAGCGTAACTTCAGACTCGTCAACGCCAAGGCGGTCGATAACGATGCGCTTCACACGATCCAATACATCGGACATCCGGTTCACCTCCTCCAAAGTATTATACGAGAATTGAGGACAAAATGCCATACGCGACACGGCTTCCGCCTGAAAGCGTTTAAGCCCCCGCGGCTTCGGCTACATATACATGCCGCCGTCGACGTGAATGGTTTGGCCGGTCATGTAAGAAGCCGCCTCGGATGCCAGGAAACGAACCGCGTTGGCGATATCTTCAGGCTGTCCCAGCCGCGCGAGCGGAATGCCTTCCGACAGCTTGGCCCGCGCTTCTTCCGGCAATTTGTCCGTCATATCGGTCTGGATAAATCCAGGCGCGACGCAATTGACGGTAATGCCTCTGGAAGCCAGTTCGCGCGCGGTCGATTTCGTTAACCCGATTACGCCTGCCTTCGCTGCCACGTAGTTAGCCTGCCCAGGATTGCCGAGCGCCCCTACGACCGAGGAAATATTAATGATACGGCCCGAACGCTGCTTCATCATCGGCCGCGTCACGGCCTTGATGCCGTTGAACACGCCCTTCAGATTCGTCTCGATCACTTCGTCGAACTCTTCTTCCTTCATCCGCATAATCAAATTATCGCGCGTAATGCCGGCATTGTTCACCAAGATATCGATGGCGCCGAACGTATCGACGACCTGCTTGACCATCGCTTCGAATTCCGAAGCTTTGCCGACGTTCGCTTGAATGAGCAAAGAACGTCGCCCGAGCGCCTCGACCGCTTTCGCCGTCTCGGCGGCTGCCGCCTCGCTGCCCGCGTAATTGATCGCGACGTCCGCGCCGGCTTCGGCCAACGCAATCGCGATTGCCCTTCCGATTCCGCGGGATGCGCCGGTGACCAGCGCTGTCTTGCCAGTTAAGGATGCAAACAAGTGGATATCCCCCTTTACGATTGGCTGCGGCTCTAGCAGATTGCTGCATGCCCAACCTTTCGGTTGTACACGCAAACCAATCTGGTCTAGCAGAATGCTGCATGTCCTACCTTTCGGTTGTACACGCAAACCAATCTGCTATGCTTCAATCGAAGCCGCGGAATTAACGGAAACAACCGTAACCGACTTATCAATCTTCTTGATCAGTCCCGCCAGCACGGTTCCGCTGCCGATTTCATAGAACGTGTCGACGCCTTGGGCGATCAAATAGCGGATGCTGTCCTCCCAAAGCACAGGCGAGAACACCTGCTCGGCGAGCAAACGCCGGATGTCGTCCTTGCCGACGACCGCCTCGGCCGTCACGTTCGCCACGACCGGCACGGCCGCATCGTTGAGCGAAAGCTCCGACAACACGCCGGACAGACGGTCGGCGGCCGGCTTCATCAGGGACGAATGGAAAGGACCGCTTACTTCCAGCGGGATAACCCGCTTGGCCCCAGCCTCCTTACCGCGTTCGACGATAGCTTGAACGCCTGCCGCCGTACCGGAGACGACGATCTGACCCGGACAGTTCACGTTCGCCAGCTCCACGGCGCCCGCTTCCGCGCTTGCCTTCGCGCATAATGCGGCAAGCGCATCGCGCTCCGCGCCAAGCACGGCCGCCATGGCGCCCTGTCCGTTCGGGACCGCTTGCTCCATGAACTCGCCGCGCGCCCGAACGGTGCGTACCGCATCCTCGAACGACATCACGCCGGCCGCGACCAGGGCGCTGTACTCGCCTAGACTATGGCCTGCCACGTAATCCGGATTGACGCCGCGCGCCTTGAACGCTTCGAGCAGCGCTACGCTTACCGTCAGCAGCGCCGGCTGCGTGTTCGCGGTCTGCTTCAGCGTCTCCTCCGGCCCTTCGAAAATAATCGAGCTTAACGAAAATCCCAGCGCCTCGTCGGCGCGGTCGATGATCGCGCGTGACGCTTCGATGCTATCGTAAGCGTCCTTGCCCATTCCGACCGCTTGCGCGCCTTGACCGGGGAATACGAATGCGATTTTACCCACTTCTCTCAACCTCCACGATAAATTCGGCTTACCAGACGAGAACGCTCGCGCCCCAAGTCAAGCCGCCGCCGAAGCCGACCAACACGAGCTTGTCGCCTTCTTGGACTCGACCTTGCTCGACCGCTTCCGCCAGCGCGACCGGAATCGAGGCCGCCGACATGTTGCCGTATTTGTCCAGGTTGATCATGCTTTTCTCTTCCGGTAAATCCAGTCGGTTCAGCGCCGAATGAATAATGCGGATGTTCGCTTGATGCGGGACAAGCAGGTCGATCTCGCTCTTGTCCATGCCCGCCTTGCGCAGCGCTTCTTCGGCCGCGCTGCCCATGATGCGCACCGCGAACTTGAACACCTCGTTGCCGGCCATGAACAGATAGTGCGCTTTGCTGTCGACCGATTCCTTGGTGGATGGCAGTCTGGACCCTCCGCCGCGCACGTTCAACAACTCGCCCCCGCTTCCGTCAGCTCCCAGCTCGAACGACTTGAAGCCACGTCCTTCGGGCACTCGGCCGAGCACGACGGCGCCCGCGCCGTCGCCGAACAGGATGCACGTATTCCGATCCGTGTAATCCGTGATGCGGGATAAACACTCCGCGCCGATGACGAGCACGTGCCGGTACATGCCCGTGGCGATCATATTCGAGGCCGTCGCGAGCCCGTAGATGAACCCGGAGCACGCCGCCGACAAGTCGAACGCGGCCGCTTTCTTCGCGCCGAGCTTCTCTTGCACCAAACAAGCGGTTGACGGGAAGAACATATCCGGCGTAATCGTCGCCACGAGGATCAAATCCAAGTCTTCCGCCGCTACGCCGGATGCTTTCAGGGCCGCCTCGGCCGCATGGAAGGCCAGGTCGCTGGTCGCCTGTTCGGGCGATGCGATCCGGCGCTCCCGAATCCCCGTGCGGGTCACGATCCATTCGTCGTTTGTCTCTACCATCTGTTCCAAATCATGATTTGTTAAAATGCGTTCCGGGACGTACTTGCCCGTGCCGATAATTCCTACCGGATATAATTGCATGCCGCTCACTCACTTCCCGCTGAATTCCGATGCGATCGCCTCGACCAGCCGGCTCTGGATGGCGGTGCGGGCTTTGCCCACCGCGTTCTTCACCGCTTGATCATTCGACGATCCGTGACATTTCAGCACTAAACCGTTCACGCCCAGCAACGGGCCGGCTCCATGCTCTTTGTAATCCATTTTGGCGCGCATCGATGCGAGCTTCGGCTTAATCACCGCGCCCGCGAGCTTCGTCAGGAACGTGCTCATGATGGCGTCGCGCACGCCGCGCATAACAACGCTCGCCGTGCCTTCCATCGTCTTGAGCAAAATGTTGCCCGCGAATCCGTCACAGATCAGGACGTCGCAATTGCGCAGCAGCACATCGCGCGACTCCACGTTGCCGATGAAGTTAATCGGCGCCTGCTCCAGCAAGGTGTAAGCGGCCTTGGTTAATTCGTTGCCCTTCATCGCCTCGGTGCCGACATTCAGCAGACCGACGCGCGGATTGTTCATGCCGTGCACCTTCGTGCGGTAAATACTGCCCATGACCGCATATTGCGCGAGATGCTCGGGTTTGGCATCCATGTTGGCGCCCAAGTCGAGCGCAAGCATGCCGACGTCGTCCATCGTCGGGAGCATCGGAGCAAGCGCCGGACGCTCGATCCCGTCGATGCGGCCGACGATCAAAAGCCCCGTCGTCATCAGCGCGCCCGTATTACCAGCTGACAGCATCGCGTCCGCTTTGCCCTCGCGGACGAGCGTACCCGCCATCACCATGGACGATCCTTTCTTGCGCCGGACCGCCTTCACCGGCTCGTCGTCCGGACCGATGACGTCGTCCGCATGCACGATCGATACGTTCGCCGGCTTATTCCCTTCGAACAACGGCTCGATCTGCGCCGTATCTCCGACCAGCAGCAGCTGCGTATCCGGCCATTCTCTAGCCGCGGCCAGCGCCCCCTTCACGATCTGGGACGGCGCGTGGTCGCCGCCCATTGCATCAATTGCGACCCGCAAGTCAGTTCCCTCCTTCGATGATTGCATCTCCCGCGGACCGGTAGATGACGAAGTGTCCTTGGAAGACCATCTCGTCGCCTACGTACGAGAACACTTCCACCTTCGCCTTGTTCTTCTCGCCCGAGATCGAGCGCACATACGCCTTCGCGATACACTTCTCACCCAGCCGGACGGAGCGCACGAATCGGATGTCGGCCGTGGCCGTCAGCGCGATCTCATCGTTAATGACCGCGACGGCCAGCGAGTTCGCCTGGGCGAAAACATGATGGCCGCGCGCGATGCCAGTGCGGGAAAACACGTGTTCATCACGGATTTCAAACATGGAGATGCCGCTCCGGTCCAGTTGCAGATCGACGATATCGCCGATGACCTCGTGGAGCGGAAGCGATTTGACCGCGTCGTATGAACGTTCCGCCATCAATTTCATCCGCTCCCGGAGCTCTGGTATGCCAAGCTCCATCCGGTCGAGCCTTACGGTCTGTATGCTGACCTTGAGCTGCCTCGTTAATTCCCTATCGGTAATAAAAGGATTCTCTTCGATTAACTTGGATAATTGCTGATGCCGCTGCCGTTTCGGTACGCGTTCGATGGCCCGCACCACCTTTGCCGAATGTTGAGCCAGTATGTAACGCCTTGCGGCGGATAACCGCCCGCGAAGTTGGCGGGATGCGGGCACATACGAACTCATCTTGCCGTGCGCAGCGCCAAACTTACAAGCAGCTATTATAACCTGGTACTAACTAGTATATAGAAGATGACGTGCCGAAGCAATCACCCTTGCCTAAATCGGCGACGAATCGGGGATTTTCAGCTGATTTCCGGACAAAAAAAAATAGCACCTCACCAAGGGATGAAGTACTACTTGTAAGTTGAAACTATTGTTTAATGATCTCTCTCGCCTTATACGTTCCGCATACTTTACATACACGGTGAGCCAGTTTAAGCTCTCCGCATTGCTCGCATTTTACCATACCCGGTACAGCCAGCTTGAAATGCGTACGGCGCTTGTCACGACGGGTTTTCGACGTTCTACGTTGTGGTACTGCCATGTTTCCCACCTCCTTCACAGAATTGGGCAGCGCCCTATGCGCTACTTGTTGTCCTTGAATAAATCTTTCAAAGCGGCCAGTCTGGGATCGATGCGTTCGGTCGGACAGCCGCATGCCGATTCGTTCAAATTGGCGCCGCACGAATGACAAAGCCCTTTGCAATCTTCTTTGCACATCGGGGTGAAAGGAAGCGCAAGCAGCATCGTCTCTTCGATGATCGGCTCCAGGTCCACCTTGTCCTCTTCCACGACGATGATCTCCTCGTCCTCGGCGCCGTGCTTGGCGCTCGCGGGCTTGAAGCGTTCGTGGAACGGAACGACAATCGTCTCATGGACCGGCTCCAAGCAGCGGGAGCAGGACATCTCCAGATCTAAGGAAAGCTCGCCCTCGATATGCAAGATGCCAGCTTGTCCGTAACCTTCGAGCGCAACCTTGATCGGTCCTGACTTCAGCACGTCCTTGCGGACTTCCTGAAGCCAATCCGTATTAAGATCGGCTGTGAGCGGAGTACGGCTCGCTTTGGTTGCCAGTTCCTGAACATGAATCTCCATATCATCACTCCAAACAAACAAAGTTTATTATATCGACGTTTAAATCATTTTGTCAACATTTTCACTCGCGTGATATAGTGAAAATACACTTGGAAAACGTTGGAGGGACGTCCTTGCGCACTGTAGGTCTCATCGTGGAATACAATCCGTTTCATAACGGACATCTGTATCATTTGCAGCAATCGGTCAAAATAACGGAAGCGGACGCGGTCGTGGCCGTCATGAGCGGACATTTCTTGCAGCGCGGGGAACCGGCGCTCGCGGACAAATGGACGCGGACGGAAATGGCGCTTCGCGGCGGCTGTGATTTGGTTCTGGAGCTGCCCGTCGCCTATTCCGCGCAGGCCGCGGAATGGTTCGCCTACGGCGCGGTGGCCACGCTTGCGGCTACGGGCGTCGTGGACGCGCTGTGCTTCGGCAGCGAAGGCGGCGATCTCGCGCCCATGCGGCGCGTCGCTCGCGAGCTGGCTTCCGAGAGCCCTGCTTTCGCCTCGCTGCTGGCGGACAAACTGGCCGAGGGCGTCAGCTATCCTGCTGCATACGGCGCCGTCGTGAAGGCCCATATGAGCGCGATAGGAGACGCGGAAGCCGCCGCCTTCGCATTCGATCAGCCAAATAATACGCTCGGGCTGCATTATTTGCTCGCGCTGGAGAGACTTGGCGGACCGATGACGCCCTATACGATCAAACGTGAAAAAGCCGGCTATTCCCAAACGACGATCACCGATAATCGAATAGCCAGCGCGACCGCCATTCGAAAGCTCATTCTGGAACATGGCTCGCCGGATAAGGCCGCCTCTTACATGCCCGACACAACGCTGGATCTACTTGCAGGGCGCACGGATGCACACGTTAGTTGGCGGCTGTACGAGCGTCCGCTATTCCATAAGCTGCTGTCCGAATCTGCGGAGATGCTCGCCGGGTATCATGAAGTAACCGAGGGGCTGGAGCACCGGATCAAGAATGCGCTGCCCTCGCTGCCCTCGCTCACATTCGATGCGCTGCTGGAGGCGCTCAAGACGAAACGTTACACCCGCACCAAGCTGCAGCGGGCGCTGCTGGCGATTCTCCTCGGCCACCGCAAGGCTGACATGACCCGAGAGCGGTTAACACTTGGCGTCGAATATATCCGCGTGCTCGGTTTTACGCCGAAAGGCCGCGAGCTGCTCAAAAGAATGCGTAAGGCTGCGCGTCTACCGGTGCTGCTCAGCGCGGCGGACGCGCAGGTCGATTCCCGCTATCTTCGTATGGACGTGGAAGCGACTTCCGTCTATGCGTTAGCTCAACCCAATACCGACGCCAAGACGCTATTTCGCGATTATTATGGCAGACCGGTGATGGTGGAGCGCTAGTGCCCGCCGGCTAGCCGCCGGCCTCTTCCATCGCCCGCCTCGCATCGCGGAGCGTCCCGACGCCAAGGACGCGCATGTCGGTTCCGATATCGGCCGCCTTCGCGATCGCTTCCTGCTCGTTCTCCTCGGGCACCAGAAAGACGTCCGCTCCGGCCCGATCGGCGGCCACGACCTTGTGAGAGACGCCGCCGATCGCGCCTACTTCCCCCTTCGCATTAATCGTCCCCGTTCCTGCGACGCGCATGCCCGCCGTGAGATCCCCGTCCGTCAGCTCGTCGAGCGTCTGCAGCGCGAACATGAGTCCGGCGGACGGCCCGCCAATCTCTCCGGATTGAATATCGACTTCATCTTCCGCTTTAGCAGGCTGTATCCGGCGAAGCTCGGTCAGCTTGCGTACGCCGATCATCAGCGCCGGCTGATTGGCACTTGCTTCCGCAGATAATGGGATCGCAAGCTCCGTCGTTCGCCCTTGGCGGACGACGGAAACTCGCGCCTGTCCGGCAGCCGATTCCAGGTTTAGCGCGAGAGACAGCTCGCGCAGACTCGTTACCGGCCGTCCGCCGAAGGAGACGATCTCGTCCCCGGTTCTGAACGCGCCGCCTGCGCTGCCCGCGTCGGATACGACGAGTGCATATGTCGCAATCCCGTATTCGATTCCCGCTTCCGCGTACGCCGCCTCCACCGCATCCGTCTGCGAGCCGCGCATCACAACCGCTTGCTTCTCCACGAAATCCGATTGCGTGCCGCCTCGGAACAAATCCCGCTTGCGGACCAGTTCGATATTGCCGTCCCAGGCCGAACGAATCGACTTCCATGCGTTCGCGTGCGAAAGCCGGACGGTCGTCAGCATAAACGCGCCTCTTCCCGGTTCATCCGGACTCGCGGCATGCACGAGCGGCTTCGTATAGAAAGCAAGGCCTGGTTCGTAGGCGGCGTAAGGCGTCGGCACATAGAGCAGCAGCGCCATGACTGCGGCGGTCAGCAATCCCCAGCGCACGGCCGTCCCGACCGCCCCGCCGCCTGTCAGCACCTTCCTTGCGTCCATTCCTTCACCGCCTTCGCGAAACTTGGTCTATCCTTGACGAGACAAGCGTACACTTTAGTGCTGTTTGCCATCCTGCGGGGGTCGCCCGAACAGAACCATTACTTTTACCGGGAGATGGAACCTATGGTACGTACGCTGATATTGTCCGGCTTGTCGCTGCTCGTCGTCGTCGCGATCATCGCTAGTCCCGGCGGCGCCTTTCAGGCTTCCCTGCAAGGTCTATCCGTCTGGTGGAATATCGTATTCCCCGGCCTGCTCCCCTTCTTAACCCTCTTGGAGCTCATGATGGCTTTCGGCGCGGTACACGGAATCGGACAACTGCTGAATCCGCTCATGCGCCGCACGTTCAAACTCCCCGGCGAAGCGGGCGTCGCCCTCGCGATCGGCTGGAGCGGCGGTTATCCGGCCGGCGCCGAATCCGCCGGCGCGCTCCGCAAGCGGAACGCGGTATCCCGCAGCGAAGGGCAGCGGCTGCTTGCGCTTGCGCATATGCCGAATCCGTTATTCGTGCTGCTCGTCGTCGGCGCCGGTTTCCTGCATCGTCCCGGGCTTGGGGCCGCCATCCTGATCTCGATCTGGACAGCCGGCTTGCTTGTCGGACTGGCTCACAGCTTGTTCGTCCCGGAGCGGCGTGAGCCCGATGGCGATCGAGCCGAGCTCGGCGTGCTCCGGCGCGCCGCCCGCGCCATGAAGGAAGCACGGCGGCTGGACGGCCGCACGTTCGGCAAAGCGCTAGGCGACGCGGTGACCGCTTCGGTGGCCAAATTGATGGCCGTCGGCGGGTTCATGATACTTGGTTCTGTCGCCGTTCAGCTGGCGACGCCGCTCTTCATGGGCATGCTGCCGCCGGCCTTGCTGCCCGCCATCATCGAAAGCCATATCGGCGCTTACGCGGCGTCGACCGCGCCTTTCTCCGGGATGACATGGAACGCGGCTGCCGCCGCGGCCGCGTTAAGCTTCGGCGGCATCACGGCGCTTCTTCAAGCCGGCGGGTCGCTCGGCTCGGTCGACCTCAGCATCTGGCGGCTTGCGCTCAATCGGCTGCTCCAGGCCGTGCTTGCCTTCGGCATCGCGCTCGTCGTCGCCGATCCGGTCTCGAGACTTCTCGCCCCGCTGCTGACGAGCGCCCAGCCGGTTCTGCAGCAGGGAGAACGCGTGCCATCCGCGATCGGCTACCGGATTTCCGAGCTCCCCTCGGTATGGAGCTTTGCCCCGTTACTGGTCGCCGCGTTCGCGGCTGCGATCGGCCTGCTGGCGCTTCTGTCCTACGGCTTATCCCGCAAAAGCTGACGGGTCGACGCATCCAGAGCCGCGCTTTTAGTTGTACTTCTCGATCAGCGCCTTCTCTACGCCGGGCGGAACGAGGTCCTTGACGTTGCCATTGAACTTGGCGATCTCCTTCACGATGCTGGAGCTCAAGTACGAGAATTTCGGATTCGTCATCATGAAAATCGTTTCGATCTCGCTATCGAGCTGATGGTTCGTCGACGCCATTTGCAGCTCGTACTCAAAGTCCGTTACCGAGCGGATTCCTCGCACGATAACGTGCGCGTCGCGGGAGCGCATAAAGCGCACGAGCAGATCGCGGAAGCTGTCAAGCGATACGTTCGGCAAATCCTTGATCGCCTCGGCCAGCAGCTCCTTGCGCTCGTCCACCGTAAAGAGAGGGCTCTTGCTCGTGTTGTTCAATACCGCGACGATGACGTGATCGAATTGCTTGGATGCCCGTTGAATGATATCCAAATGCCCAAGCGTAACCGGATCGAAGCTGCCCGGATACACGGCGATGCGTTTGCCAATGACCGACATATTATAGTTCCTCCGTTTGCGTCTCGCCGGCTGCCGGCTCGTGCCGGTACACCGTGACGGCAGTATCGCCGTAGCGAGCATGTTTCAATTGGATGTACGAGGCGAACTGCTCCGGATAGACATGGGCGGCATCGTGTTCGACGATGACGCGCGCCCCGTCCTCGAGCAGTCCCCGCTGCGCCAATTCGCTCATCATCGCGTCCATTTCCTTCATCCGGTACGGCGGATCAAGGAAAACGAGCGCAAATCGCTCCCCCCGCTTCTCCAACACCTTGATCGCCCTGCCTGCCTCGTTGCGGTAGATCTCCGCCTGCTGCGTCAAGCCCGCGGCCTGCACGTTCTGCTTGATCACCTCTATGCTTAACCGTTCCATGTCAATAAACACGGCCCGCTCCATTCCCCTGCTTAACGCCTCGATGCCCAAGCCCCCGGTGCCAGCGAATAAATCGAGCACCATGCCCCCATCGAAATAAGGACCGATCATGCTAAAAATCGCTTCTTTCACTTTATCGGTCGTCGGGCGGGTGTTGCTCCCTGGTACCGCTTTCAGCGGGCGGCCTTTCGCCGTCCCTGCGATGACTCTCACTTGCTGTTTCCCCTTTCTGATTTCAACCGGACTGCTGCTATCGTACCATACAACTTCGCTCTTGTTAAACCGCCGCGCGAATCCGCGGTTCGATCATTTTAGGCATGCCGCCGCCCCCCTTCGCCTATATATGAGTAAACGATATTCCCCCATACCCCATAGTCAGTCTGCCAAATCGCAAAAATGCTGCATGTTCAACTCGGGTTGAGGGCGGAATGCTGCATGTCCAACCTCCGGTTGTACACGCAAACCAATCCGCCTACGCAAACCAATTCGCTTACACCAACCAATTCGCTTACACCAACCAATTCGCTCTAGGAGCGTGAAATTATGGACGCCGGAACGCGATTGTTTCGAACCGCCCTGCTCGGCCTGGCCGGCAACCGCGCGGCACGCAAGCTCTCTGAACGGTACGGCATGCGGCTGGGCGCCGGCCGGTTCGTCGCCGGAGAAACGATGGAGGAATCGCTGAAGCACGCCAAAAGGCTGAACAATGCCGGTATCGCGGTCACCCTCGACCTGCTTGGCGAAAGCATTCAATCGCTGGAAGAAGCCAAAGCCAGCGAGCTCGGCTACGTCGATCTGCTGCAGGCGATCGACCGCGATCAGATAAACGGCAATGTATCGCTAAAGCCGACGCAATTCGGGCTTGCGCTTGATCCGGACATCTGCTACGACAGCATCCGCACCGTCGTGCGCGAAGCAGACCGGCTCGGATTGTTCGTCCGGCTGGATATGGAAGACAGCCCGTGGACGGACGCCACGATCGATATCGTGCGCCGGCTTCACGCGGAAGACTTGAAGAACGTCGGCACGGTCATTCAGGCCTATCTGTACCGCAGCGTACAGGACGTGAAGCAGTTGAGCGCCGAGCGGGTCAACCTTCGGCTCGTGAAAGGCGCATACAAGGAACCGGCCAGCATTGCCTTCCCCGCCAAAAAGGATGTGGACAGCAATATGCGGCGGCTCATTCGCGCCCGGCTCGAAAGCGGAGAGTATACGGCGATCGCCACCCACGACGAGACGATCATCCGCTGGGTCAAATCGTACGCCCGGTCGCGCCGGATTCCGAGAACCGCGTTCGAGTTCCAGATGCTCTACGGCATCCGAACCGCGCTGCAGGAGTCGCTCGCCCGCGAAGGCTATACCGTTCGCAGCTACGTTCCATTCGGACGAAGCTGGTATCCGTATTTCGTGCGGCGGCTCGCGGAGCGTCCCGCCAATGTCACGTTCATCGTGAAAAGCCTATTTAAACGCGGCTAGCAAGGAGGCGGATATGATGAAAGAGCAGCTCCCGATCACCATTCTGCCCGTCCCCTTCGATTGGGGGGCCGGACGCCGCGGCGCTGCCGCCGGTCCCGAGGCCGTGCTCCAAGCCGGACTCATTCGGCGTCTCCAGAAGCTTGGCTGTCGGGTGCAGCTGCGCTCAGACGATTATTTGCCCAATACCGATGCCGACCGGCGCACGTCCGCCAAGCTCAAGCATTGGGGTCGCGTGCAGGCGATGAACGAGGCATTGGCGCTCGAAGCGGCTGCCGCCATGCGCGCCGGCACGTTCCCGCTGGCCATCGGGGGCGATCATAGTCTGGCGATCGGCACCGTCGCCGCCGCGGCGAAAGCCCGCCGCCGTCTCGGGGTACTGTGGATCGACGCGCACGGCGATCTCAACACCCCGCAGACGTCGCCTTCCGGCAATATTCACGGGATGTCGCTAGCCGCGCTGCTCGGGCTGGGCGACCCGCGCTTCACGGGGATCGGCGGACCAGGTGCCAAGCTAAATCCGGGCCATATCGCGCTCGTCGGCGCAAGGGAGCTCGATGTCGGGGAGAAGGAGCTAATCCGCGAACTGGGCATTGCCTGCTTCACCATGCACGATATCGATCGCTACGGCATGGCACGCGTCATGGAGAACGCCATTCGCGTCGTCTCCGAAGGAACCGACGGGGTTCATTTGAGCTTCGACATCGACAGCGTCGATCCCGGCGAAGCGCCCGGCACGGGGACCCCTGTCCGCGGCGGGCTGAACTACCGGGAAGCCCATCTGGCGATGGAGATGCTGCACGAGGCGGCCATCGTGACCTCGGCGGACCTGGTGGAGGTTAATCCGCTGCTCGATAACGGCCAACGGACGGCGAGGCTGGCGGTAGAGCTCGCCGCTTCCTTTGCGGGGGAGCGCATTTTATAGTCTTCTCCAATTCCAATCTCCCGGCTGCATCCAATGACACGTCATGAGCGAAATCACGGTGTGCACGCAAAAAAACTCCGGACCCGATCGGGTCCGGAGTTTTTCGCTATAGACGCGTTTAGCTGCGCAGGGCAGATCGAAAGGCGAGCAGTAGCGAGTTATTCGGTCTTGGTCGCCGCGTTCTCCGCGCCTTCCGCCGGTGCTTCTTCCGCTTTCTTCTCGTCTTCCAGCTTGTTCGTGATCGTCGCCTTCGCACGGATCTCTTCGATCCACGCGCTGGCCATCTCCGATACCTTCTGGTTCACGAGCTGATCCTTGATGGCCGTCTGGTTCTCTTCGAACGTGGATTGCTTCGCGGCTTTATGCTCGGTCAGCTTGATGATGTGGAAGCCGTGCTCGGTCTCGACGATCGGGCTCAGGTCGCCCGGATTCTTAAGCGCGAACGCCGCTTGCTCGAAGGCCGGGACCATGGCGCCCTTCTGGAAGAAGCCCAGATCGCCGCCGTTCACCGCCGACGTCGTGTCGGTCGATTTCTCCTTCGCCAGCGTCGCGAAGTCCGCGCCTTCGTTCAGCTGCTTCTGGATTGCTTCCGCTTCTTGCTTCGTCGCGACGAGGATATGGGACGCCTGCACTTGCTCCTGCGTATCGTAGTTCGCTTTGTTGTCCTCGTAATATTGCTTGACCTGCTCGTCCGTAACGCCCGTCTTCGGCTCCAAAATTTTGCGCAGCTTCACCTGCGGAGGAACCTGCTCCTTGAACGATTCCAGCGTCAGCCCGTTTTGCGCAAGCGCCGCATTGAATTCTTCGTCAGACGGGAAGTTTTTCTTAATGTTCGCGATTTCCTTCTCGATGTCGGCATCCGTTACGGTAACGCCCGCTTTCTCGGCTTCCTGGTTCAGCAGCTCGTCCGAGATCAGGTTGTTGAGCGTCGATTCGCCGCCTTGCTCGAGCATGGCGTCATACAGCTGCTCTTTCGAGATCTTGGTGCCGTTCACCGTCGCCATCGTCTCACCGGAGCCGCCGCCGAATCTTGGCATCGCCAGCACGACGATGAGCACGACGGCCAGGCCGATCGCGACGTACATCCAGCCTTTGCCGCTCTTCGGCTTGTCCGCCGCAGGCTGCGCAACCGCTGCCGTCCGCTCTTCGTCCTCGGCGCGTTCGGCTTCTTCTTCTGCCGCTAAATCGCGTTCCGCTTGGACTTCGTCTGCTTGATCGGCATTCGTCTCAGCCTGTCCGGATAGCGCGTTCTCTGTAGTCGTCGCGTCTTCCGCTTGACCGCGAAGCTCGTCTTGTCCGTCGTTCTCGTGTTCGTTCCCCGTAGGTATGCCTTTGTCCTGCTGTTCTTTGTCGCTCAATGATAAAACTCCCTTCAGCATATACGCGCTTGGCGCTAATGGCTTGACTCTCAATGACATTAATATAACAGATGCTTATAAGTCGTACCTTAAGAGAAGATAAAAAGTTAACCAACCTTATTCTTAACGGTTCCCTGCGTAAATTGAAACAGATTGTCCGCGGCTATCCGCAGCAGCCTGCCTCGAGCCTCCGCCGTCGCCCATGCAATGTGCGGCGTGATCGTGCAGTTCGGCGCGCCAATCAGCGGGTGGTCAGCCGGCGGCGGCTCTGCCGACAACACATCGAGCCCCGCTCCCGCAATGCGGCCTTCCCGAAGCGCTTGGGCCAGATCCTCTTCCACGATGTGACCACCGCGCGCCGTGTTGATCAAATACGCGCCGGGCTTCATGAGTCCAAGCGCCCGCTTGTCGATTAAGCCTGCCGTCTGCGGCGTTAGCGGGCAGTGCAGCGTGACATAGTCCGCCTCGCGCAGCAATTCATCCAGGTCCGCGTAACGGATCGCCGCCCACTCCGGATCATGCTTCGGCGTTCGCGTATGCACGAGCACCTCCATGCCGAAGGCTTTCGCCGCGCGAGCGACCTGCTGCCCAATCCCGCCAAAGCCGACGATGCCGATGGATTTGCCTTGCAGTTCTTGCAGCGGGAATAAGGAGAACGTGAAATCCGGTCCCGCCGTCCAACGCCCTTCGTGCACGGCCTTGTCATGTTCCGCGATATGATGGCAGTGGCGAAGCATGAACGCGATTACGAGTTGGGCGACCGAATGCGTGCTGTAATCCGGCACGTTCGTCACCGTTATGCCGCGCTCGGCCGCAGCCTCGATCGCCACGACGTTATAACCGGTCGCCAGCACCCCGATATAACGGAGATTGGGCAGTTCGGCAATCATGTCCGCGGTCAGCGACGTTTTGTTCGTCAGCACCGCGTCCGCGTCTTTCGCTCGCTCCAGGACGAGCTCCGGCGGCGTGCGATCGTACACGGCAAGACTGCCCAACGCTTCCAGCGGCGCCCAGCTCAAATCGCCGGGATTCAGCGTGAACCCGTCCAGCACGACGATGTTCATTGTATAAACTCCACCCCTTCTTTTTGCCAAATATCCACATTATACCCGATCCGTCGCCGGAAGAGGATAGGGAATGCCATAAACGTGTCCGGATTCGATTCTTCCGCAACTAGAATCTTCCCAGGATGATGGAAAAGTTCGATTCCTACAGCTCGTCCAAAAAATAATTCGACGCCCATGTATAACGTTGGCCAAACTGGCAATCCTTAAGATATCGGCGTCGAGAGATGCCGTAGACAACCGCGGAGAAGACTTACGTTTCCCCATAAGCTCTTCGTCCGGTTTCTCCTCTCCCATGAAAGGGACTCCCGAAAGGGGGTCCCGGTTTTTTTTGTTCCGCCAGCTTTCCCCCTCCCTTTCATTTCGTCCCAAATGAAAACGACCGCTTCCCGATGACGGAAAACGGTCGAACGCAGAAACCCTTTATCTCATGCGATCCAAGTAAGCTTTAACCCCTTGTACGGCTTCGTCCAACGTTTGAGCCGATACGGTCCATTCCGGTTCAGCGCCGTATTGATCGCCCGTGTACGCATAACGCGGGTCGTAATAGGATCCGAGCAGCATGCGCACGGCCGGTTCGATGCGATCGGACTGCAAGCAGGCTTCGATCTCGGCGGCAATCGGCGTATGGATGCGCGATTTAATACGATAGAAGCCCTTCAGGTACTCGGCCTTATAAGCAGTCGGGTAGTCTTCCATAATGCGCTTGACCCTCGACTCCATCGGCATCTCGATGCGGATCGGCGTGCCGTTCTCCTTCGCGTTCATCAGAAAATCGGGCAGCACCGTCTTGCCTAACCGCTTGCTCTCCGCTTCGAACACGATGTAGGGCTCGTCCTGAAGCGCAATGAGCCGTTCCAGCAGCAGCGCCTCGAACGTCTTCTGATTATGGGCCTTCATGCCGGCCCCGCCGAAAATGGAACCGCGATGGCCGGCCAGCGCCTCCAGGTCCAAGACGGGATACCCCTCGGCTTCCAGCTGCCGCAATATCGCCGTTTTGCCGGTTCCGGTATGCCCGTGCAGCACGAAAGCCTTCGGCCGAAGCTCGAACGTCCCGAGCGTGTCGACGACCCATTTGCGGTAAGCCCGGAACCCTCCGTTAATGCGGTACACGTGAATATCCATGAGCGAGAGCAGCGTGGCCGTCGTCTTGCTCCGCATGCCGCCGCGCCAGCAGAACACCGCTTTTTTGCCTCGAATTTGTCCAATTTCCTGGATTAACGAAGGCAGCTTGGCGGAGATGATCGCAAGCCCCCGCTCCTTGGCTGCCTGAATGCTCGTCTGCTTGTACAGCGTGCCGATCTCGGCGCGTTCTTCGTCATTGAAGAACGGGATATTGAGGCTGCCCGGAATGGTGGAATCCGCATATTCGGACGGCGACCTGACGTCGATCGTGACCAGCTCGCCCGCTTCCCGTCTCGCTCTTAGTTCTTCGATGGTAATATCCTGAAACATGCCGATTCGCTCCTCTGCGCGTGCGTGTAGGTCCTATTCGCGAACGACTTCAATGATGCCGGGATGCTCGTCCAGCACCTCGCCGATAAGGGCGGCTTCTACGCCGCGCTCAATCATTTGCGCCAGCATGCGGTCGGCTTGCTCCGCCTGGACGGCGATCAGCAAACCGCCGGAGGTGACCGCGTCGCACAAAATGTAGCGATCGATCTGGTCCATATCCTCCGGGAACGTAACCGATCCTCCGACATGGCTGAAATTGTTCTTCGTCCCGCCGGGCACGAACCCTTGCTCCGCCAGCTCTCGGACGCGGGGAAGCAGCGGCACGCGCTCCTTCGCGATACGCAGTCCGACCCCGCTGCCTTTCGCCATCTCGGAGGCATGGCCGAGAAGTCCGAAGCCGGTAACGTCGGTGCAAGCGTGTACGTCGTACGCGCTCATGACTTCCGCGGCCGTCTTGTTGAGCGTCGCCATCACGTTCGTGACGCGGGCGACTTCCTCCGGGGATAATTGATCCTTCTTGATGGAAGTCATCAGAATCCCTACGCCGATCGGCTTGGTCAGAATAAGCTTGTCGCCGGGCTGCGCGCCCGCGTTGGTCTTCACTTGTCCAGGATGAATCAAGCCGGTGACGGCCATGCCGAATTTGGGCTCCTTGTCGTCGATCGAGTGACCGCCGACGAGCGTCGCGCCGGCTTCCCGGACTTTATCGCCCGCTCCGCGCAAAATATCCGCCAGTATCGATTTGTCCAGCGTCGAGATCGGGAACGCCACGATATTCAGGACGGTTAGCGGCTTGCCGCCCATTGCGTAGATATCGCTGATCGCGTTCGCCGCCGCGATCTGCCCGAACGAATACGGATCGTCGACGATCGGGGTGAAAAAATCGACCGTCTGCACGAGCGCCAGCTCGTCGTTCAACCGGTATACGCCCGCATCGTCGCTCGTATCCAGCCCGACGAGCAAATCGGGGTTCGGCGTGGCCGGCGGCAAACTGCGGATGACCTCCATGAGATCCGCGGGGCCGATTTTGCAGCCGCAGCCGCCTTTGGAGGACAAGGACGTCAATTTGATCGGTTCTGATTGCGTCATGGTATAGGGTTCCTTTCGTAATCCGATAATTGAGGGGAAGTAAATTCTCTGCCCTAATAGTACACGATTGCGCATGATGCCGCAAAAAGGGGCTAGTGTGGTATAATGGATTCGTTTTGACAACATCACGGGAGGTCCGACATGTCGCAGCTGAACGGTTCGGTGGAGAAGCCGCCGGCCCATAATTTGAAAACGATCCTCATGGTCGCTGTCTTTCTCTTGATCGCCGCGGCCGGTTTGACTTATGTAAAATGGTGGCCTTATTATCACAAAGCAATCAGCGCGATCACCTCGCATACGATCGGCTCCTCCATCTTGACCGGCGGCGGGGAAACGTTGCCAGATCCATCTTGGTCCGCTGCCTGGGACTACGCCGTCACTTATTATAAAGCCGTCTGGAAAGCCGCGCTGCTGGGCATCGTGCTTGGCTCTCTTGTTCAAGTGCTCATCCCCTCCGGCTGGCTGCTCCGCGTGCTGGGCAACAGCTCGATGAAAAGCACGGCCATCGGCGGGCTCGCATCCGTCCCCGGCATGATGTGTTCGTGCTGCGCCGCTCCGATCGCCGTCGGCATGCGGAAGAAGCACGTTTCGGCCGGCGCGAGCTTGGCTTTCTGGCTGGGCAATCCGATGATCAATCCCGCGACGCTCATCTTCATGACCGCCGTGCTCTCGTGGAAATTCACGCTTCTCCGTCTCGTCTTCGGCCTGATTCTTACGTTCGGGGTGAGCTATTGGGCTGGGCGGCTGGCCAAGGACGTTGAAGTGTCGCAGGAAGACGTGGAGAAGTCGGTTCCTCACGAACAGAAGACGTCTCCCCTATGGAGACGCTGGCTCGCCAGCATTTGGACGATGACCGTACATATTGTGCCGGCTTACTTCGTCTCCGTCCTGGTACTAGGCGCCGCCAGAGCCTGGTTATTCCCGACACTGGGGGACGGCGCATGGAACAGCTTGTTCGTACTCGTCGTCTTCTGCATCGCGGGCGCCCTGTTCGTCATTCCGACGGCGGCCGAAATTCCGATCGCGCAGACCTTCCTGTCCCTTGGATTCGGAGCGGGACCGGCTGCCGCGCTGCTCGTCGTTCTTCCGGCGGTCAGCTTGCCATCGCTGCTGATGATTCGCCGATCGTTCCCCCCGCGGGTCGTCGGCTTCGTGTTCGCGTCGGTCGTCGTGCTCGGCATGCTGAGCGGCATCGTCGGGATGCTTGTGTTATAAGCGGTCACCAAAAGGAGCGTTCGACGCGAGTCGGACGCTCCTTTGTTTGTTCGCGGGCTGCCGGGTAGAACCTTCCGCGTTACCCGTACACGATCCAATAGTAAACCACGCTGACCGCGGCCCCGAATACCGCCCCCGCCAGCACCTCGATCGGCCGATGGCCGAGCAGCTCCTTCAGCTCTTCGCGCGGCTTCTTCGTCACCGCATCGTGATGGAGCATCGGAATCGTGCGGGCGATCCGGTTAATGAGCGAAGCATGCATGCCCGCGTGACGGCGAATCCCCATCGCATCGTACATCGTAATCGCGCTGACGATGACCGCGATCGCGAAGGCCGACGAGGTGACGCCTTCCACGATGCCGATGGCGGTCGCGAGCGACACGACGGCAGCCGAATGCGAGCTCGGCATCCCTCCGGTGCTGAATCCGAGCCCTACATCCCATGAACGCGTCGCGATCAGCTTGATCGGCACCTTCACGATTTGCGCCAGCACGATCGACAGCAGCGCGGCCATGAGCGGAAAATTATGAAATAATGCCATCGTTCCCCTCCCCTTTACACGAAGCGTCAGAATTAGCTTGACCCGAATCGATCGCCTTCATTTCCGATTTTGGAAAAAAAGCGCGAACGTTCCCTCGGCTTACCGTACTCCCTAGATTTCGCCTTGAACGCGGTATTTCCTATTACCCGGATGAAGCAAGATTGTCCTGCCGCTTGCGTGGTCCCAGCCGCCGATACGACAAAAGGACCGGCTGACGGCCGATCCCCTCCTCCCGCGTCTTTATTCGACGATGAACCGCACCTGCGTGCCATCCTCATAAGCCTTCAGCTGATTGCTGATCCAGGCGCCCGCGCCGCGATTATCGTCCGGCTTGACGTATTCGACATCCGCGCCGGCGCCGCCCTCGGCGCACATGGCCATTGGCCACTCGTCGCGGTCGAAGCCTTCCTTGACCGGCACGTCCTTCAGCGCCTCTTGACGGTTCGCATCCGCGCCCTCTCGGTCGATCGTGCAGATCGCCGATTTGCCGCTTGCGATCGCTTCTTTCATATGCGCGCCGGTCTCGGGATATTCATCCGCGGGGAACGTCAGCGTCACCTCCGCCTGTCCGGCTTCCCGACCGCTCGGCTGCTGCGTCCCCTGGCCGTCGTCCTGCATCGTGAACGCTTTCCAAAAGTACATGGCGGCGATCGCTAAGGCGACCGCGTAAAAGGCGCTTCTTTTCTTCATGTCTGACTCTCCTGTCCCTGCTCGTTCTTGAAACCAACAAGGACTAGTATTTCAGAAAACGTCCGCCCCGTCAACGCGGCCTTGCTGCCCGTCTGCATGACGTATCCGTCTGACCGCCAAAGCCCCTGTCAGAGCACGCCCGAACGGCCAAGCCGCAGCACGACCGCAAGCGTCCGCCAAAATTCCAGCGACCCGCTTCTCAGCTGAATCACGCCGCCTAAATCATCGGATCCAAACTCCTGCACGAACCACGCCGGCGCCGCGATCGCCCGCTCCGCCTCCAGCGCCTGCACCCGTCCGCTTAAGGATGCCATCGTCGCGTTCGCCGCGCCCTGCCCGTTCGTCAGCGCCGTCACCAACCCGGACAGCTGCTTCACGCTCGCTTCCAGCGCCTCGAACGCCGCTTTCTCCTCCGCCGTCATCGGCTCATCCCCTTTCACCAGATCGTAACGGTCCAGCCCATGGCGGTCGATGATTGCGATGAGCTTATCCGCATAATGTAGATCCGTCGCATAGCCGGCTTTCTGCAGCGCTCTTGCCGCCGAACGGCCGTCCGTGCGGAGCGCTCCGCTGTATAAGGCACGGTTCCAGGAAACGCCCCTCGCGAGAAGTTCCGAGTGATCCCGCACGCTCTCCTGCCAGCTTGAATAGGCGCGAAAAACGGCGTTGACCGTATAGACGGACCCGTCCGCACGCTGCTCCTTGGTCGGCAGCACGACGCTGCCCTCCGGTCCTATGCCCTTCATGCCGAACAAATTATTGCCCTGCACGGCCAGCTGGCTGTTGCCGCCGTTCGATTCCAGAATCGCCTGCGCGATCGTAATCGACGCCGGGACGCCGCTCTGGCGCTCGTCCGCCTGCGCCATCGGCGCCAGCGCCGCGATAAACTGCTCTCGGGTCAAGGCCACCCGCAATCCCCCCTCTATCCGGCCGGCCGAGAGAGCAACCGGCCATTAGGCACTTCCTTCCTGTTCAAACGCCCCGCTCCCTTCTAATGTATGCACGGCAGCGGTGAAGGCCTGGACGAGCACACATCCGCGCAAATTCAGGCACCGCCCGTTTTTTCGCGGATGATAACGTTCTCAGACCGGTACACACGCCCGTCACCGCGCATGCATACGATATAGCACCATCCGAAAGGAAGAAGAAGGTGCTGCCGTGGAAGTCCAGTTTACTGCGCTTCATTGGGTTTATTTGGCGTTCATCGTGTTTATTCTCGCTCTTCTGATTAAACGACGCGATACGACGCTAATCTGCGTCGCGGGGATCTTCACGCTCGGCGTCATCGCGACCGAGACGCTTAGCGGCTCCGTCAGCGGCATATTCAACAGCTTTATCTATGCGATCAAAGAGTTAATCGGCACGATCCTCATTATTTCCATTATCGTCGCGATGAGCCGCGTGCTCATCATAACCGGCATAAACGAAACGATGGTGCGACCGCTCACCCGCTTCCTTCGCACGCCGACGCTGGCGTATTGGGGAATCGGCCTCATCATGATGGTGACGTCCATGTTCTTCTGGCCGTCTCCGGCGGTCGCCCTCATCGGCGCCGTGCTGCTGCCCGTGGCCGCGCGCGTGGGCCTGCCTGCGCTGGGCGCCGCCGTCGCCATGAATCTATTCGGTCACGGCATCGCGCTATCCGGCGACTATATCATTCAAGGCGCGCCCAAGCTGACCGCCGATGCCGCCGGCCTGCCCGTCTCCGCCGTCATGGAAGCAAGCATCCCGCTCGTCGCGGTCATGGGTGTCGTCACGACGGTCGCCGCCTTCTGGTATATGCGCAGAGACATGAGACGAGGGACATGGCGCGACGGACTCGTGGCGGGCGGCGGCGGAGCTGCCGCCAGCGAATCGCGAATCGTCCTGCCGACCCCTATCCGGAAGTCGCTGGCCGTCATCATTCCGCTGCTGTTCGCCGCCGACGTCGCCGCGATGTTCGCGCTTAATCTGCAGGGAGGCGACGCGACGGCGCTCGTCGGGGGAACAGCCGTGCTCATCCTGGCCGCCGTCACGCTCCTGGCCCACCGGAACAAGGGGCTGGAACAAACGACCGCCTATCTGATCGAAGGCTTCCAATTCGGATTCAAGGTATTCGGCCCGGTCATTCCGATCGCCGCCTTCTTCTATCTCGGCGATGCCGGCTTCACGGCCTTGTTCGGACCGACGCTGCCCGAGAGCTCTCACGGCATCGTCAACGACCTGGGGGTTGGGCTTGCTCATCATGTGCCGCTGAACGAAGCGGTCAGCGCCGTGACCGTCACGGTGACGGGCGCGATCACGGGACTCGACGGGTCCGGCTTCTCCGGCATCTCGCTGGCCGGCTCCATCGCCCAGCTCTTCGCTTCCGCGATCGGCTCCGGCGCAGCTACGTTGACCGCGCTCGGTCAAGTCGCGGCAATCTGGGTCGGCGGCGGCACGCTTATTCCATGGGCGCTCATCCCGGCGGCCGCGATCTGCGGCGTCAGTCCGTTCGAGCTTGCCCGCCGCAACTTGAAGCCGGTATTGATCGGACTTGCGGCGACGACGGTCGTCGCGATGTTCCTCATCTAGCCGTTCGGCAGCCCGTCCGATTCGCTCTCCATTCGAACACACCACACGACGAAAAAAACCACGCGAGCTCGATTTGCATCGATGACGCGTGGTCTTTGTCGTGCCTTACAGGCTATAGAACCTGACGGCATTTCGATATAACGCTTCCGCCGCCTCGTCTACCCGTATGCCTTTGATCGACGCGATTTGGTTCGCCACGTCGCGAACCATCCCGGGCGTTGTCGGGCGGCCGGCGAACGGGCCTTCGAACGGCCAAGGGCCATCGGTCTCCGTCATAAGCAGCGCTAGCGGATAATCGCGGACAAGCGACCGAATCTCCGTCTCGTAGAACACGTCCGGCGTAATGGATACCATGCAGCCCAGCGCGATCATGCGCTTCAACGTGGCGGCGGCGCCTTTGAACCAGTGAAAGTGGGCGCGGGTCACACCATGCTTCTCCAGTAGATCCAGCGCCTTGTCCGCGTCTTCATAGACGGCGTGAAGGACGATCGGCCGGTCCGTCTCGGCCGCGAAGCGAATGAACCGATCCAGCAAGGCCAGGTAGCCCGATTCGTCGAATGCCGCTCCGGACGTCTCCGCCTCGGTTCGCATGTAATAAGGCAGCCCGACTTCGCCGACCGCGAATCGTTCTCCGACCTCATGGCGCGATCGCATCCAGACGAACAGCTCGTCGAGTTCCTCGTCCGTCGGCAGCGGCTGCTCCGGATGAAAGCCGTATGCGGGCATCACCCGCTCCGGCATGCGCATCGCCCATTCGCGCACGATGCGCGAAGATTCGAGATGCATGGACACGGCCACGACGGCAGCTACGTCCTCGCGGAAGGCTTCCTCCAGGAGCGGCTGTTGCTTCGCCGTCTCGTAGTGGTCCAAATGAAGATGTGCGTCGATATAGCAAGGCTTTGCATGGGGCTTCCTATTCGTTTCAACCATCAGTTCCGCTCACCTCTTCCCCATCATCGCACCGTGTCCGGCTGTCGGCTTCAGCATCTCGTAGATTTCGAGCTTCAATTCGTTGAACAATGGATCGGTCCACAACGCCTCGCTGCGAGGACGGGCGAACGGCACTTCGATCTCCTTCGCGACGATAGCCGGCGAAGGCGACAGGACGAGGATCCGATCCGACAGCAGCAGCGCCTCCTCGATGCTGTGCGTGACGAACAGCACGGAGCGGCGGTCCGCTTCCCAGAGCGACAGCAGCCATGTCTGCATATGGAGGCGGGTCAGCGCATCCAACGCGCCGAACGGCTCGTCCAGGCACATGAGCCGCTGCGGGGAGAGCAGCGCGCGCAGGAAGGACACGCGCTGCTGCATGCCGCCGGACAGCGTATCCGGATAAGCATCGGCCTCCCCAGCCAACCCGACGCGAGCCAGCCATTCGGAGGTTTGCGCTTCTGCCGCTCCCCGTTCGGTGCCCGCGATCGTTAGCGCCATGACAATATTAGTTCGAACGGTCAGCCACGGCAGGAGCGATGCGGACTGCGGCATATACGCGATGCGTCCGCGTTCGCCCGTGACGCATTGGCCGTCCATGCGGATCTCCCCGCTCGTCGGCCGCTCCAGCCCGCCAATCAGATGAAACAGCGTTGATTTGCCGCTGCCCGACGGACCAATGATGGAGACGAACTCGCCCGCTTTGACATGAAACGAAATATTCTCCAGCACGTGCTTCGTGCCGCGTCCTTCCGCGAACGTCTTCCCGATGCCGGTAACTTCCAAAGCATACTCCGTCATTGAACGCCTCCCTCCTTCCGTACCTTTCCTCGGATCGAATAGCGCTCGATCAGCGCGATGACGCCAAACAGGAGCAGGCTGAACAGGACGATGATCAGAATGCCCGCGAACACGCGGCTCGTCTCCCAACCATTGGACGAGAGACGGATGTAGTAGCCCAGCCCTTCGTTCGAACCGAGCGCTTCCGCGTAGATGGCGCCAATGACGCAATAGGAGGCCGCGATCTTCAGCCCGGAGAACAAATGGCTGAGCGCGCCCGGCAGCTCCAGCTTCCAGAACAATTGCCGCTTGTCCGCTCCAATCATTCGCATATAGTGAACAAGCTTCGGATCCGCCTGCTGAAGTCCCGTCAGCATCGAAACGCTGACCGGAAAGAAACAGACCAGGATGAGCAGGATAAGCTTCGGCAGCACGCCGAATCCGAACCAGATGACGAGCAGGTCGCCAAGGACGATGACCGGGACGTTCTGCGTCAAGACAAGCAGCGGATACAGTCCCGCGCGGGCGCCTGGAATTAAATGCAGCAAAGCGGCGAGCCCAAGGCCCGCCGCCGTACCGGCCGCAAATCCGAGCAGCGTCAGTCGTACCGTCGCCGCCGCGTGTCCCATCAGCCTCGGCCATTCCGCCGCCATCTCTTGAAATATCGCCAGCGGCGAAGGCAAAATCCACGCCTCGATGGCAAACAGCGATACCGCCGCCTGCCAGATCGCGAGGAATCCGAGGAGACAGGCAGCCGGCGGGATAAGGTTGCGAAAGCCCCGGCTATTGCCCATCCGGGTACTTCTCGAGAAGACGTCCCATGGAAGCGCCGTTCTCCGGGTTATAGTAGATTTTGATCTGGGAGATGACCGACGGGCAGCCCATCTCCGTCATCGCTTCGTTCATCTGCCGTACGACGTCCAGCAGCTGCGTCAGCTCGCCCTCCATCGTCGTCTCGAGCGGGGCGACGCGATACGGCACGCCGGCCGATTTGATGATGTCGATCGCGCGGTCTACATAGGGGAGGACGCTTTCGCCGCCGGGTGTCGTCGGTAAAATTTGAATGCTTACGAGTGCATTGGCCATGGTCGGCACCGCCTTTCTTCTTGGTCGCTTAGTTCGTTATCGTTAGGCATGGATTCGTTCGTTATTGCGGAAGGAACTCGTTCGTAAACGCCTTCTCGGCCTCCAACTGCTTGTCGAGCAGCTTGTGGTCGTACATCCACTGCGCGTAATTCTGCCATACTTCCAGCTTCTGCTCGCCCCAACGCGGCGCGTCGTCCTGATATTTCGGACTTAGCCACTTCTGGCTGGCGCGCACGAGCTCCGCGTTCAAGTCCGGCTCTGCCTTGATGAGCACCTCCGCGGCATCGTCCGGATTGTCAATCGCGTATTGGTAGCCCTCCGCCGCGCCTGCAACGAACGCCTGCACAAGCTCCTTCTTCTCCGCGATCATCTTCTCGCTCGTCGCGAGCACCGGCGTATAATAATCCAGTTTGTCGCTATAGTCGGTCAAATAGACCATGTTCAGCTTCTCGCCGCGCAGCTCCGCCTCAACACCCGTCCAAGCGTAGTAGATCCAGGCAAAATCAATATTGCGCTTAACGGCCGTGAAGAAATCCGCGTCGCCGATGCTGATGTTGTTCACCTTGGAGACGTCCGCCTGCTCCTCTTGCATGAGCGATTCAATGACCGCCTGCTCGGCCGGCGAGCCCCAGCCGCCATACGTTTTGCCCTCGAAATCCTTCGGGGTCTTGATGCCCTTGTCCGCCGGGGACGCGAAGCCGGACGTATTGTGCTGGATGACCGCGGCCAGCGAGACGAGCGGTACGCCTTGAATCCTCGCCTGCGTAATCCCCTCTTGATAGCTGACGCCGAATTCCGCCGCGCCGGAGGCGATCATTTTGTCCGCCCCCGCTTCGGTCGGCTGGATAATCTCCACGTCTAGCCCTTGCTCGCGGAAGAAGCCTTTGTCTCGCGCCACGTATAAGCCGGTGTGGTTCGTGTTCGGCGTCCAGTCGAGGACGACCTTCACCTTCGTCAACGGCTGGTCAGCGTTCGTGCCGGCCGATTCGTTCGCCGCCGCATTGCCGCTTGCCGCCCCCGTGTCGGCGTTGCCCGCTTGATTATTATTCTCCGTTGCGCACCCTGCTAGCGCCATCAGCGCCAACGTGAGCATGATTACCCCTATCGCGCCTTGTCTGATCTTCCTGCTCATCTTCGTCATCTGCTCCTCTCTCGTGCTCCTCGCCTGCGACTTATCTCCCCTTCTGTCAATTCCAGCACAAGAAAAAGCGCCTTCCCAGTCAGGAAGACGCTTCGATTATTGCTTCGAAAATACCCATACTCCGGCTGTTGACGGCCGAAAGGGCGTTGCAATCCTACGCTGGCATTATCCAGATCAGGTTACGGGTCGGGATTCGTATCGGGATCCCCTCTCAGCCGGCCAAACATCCAGCTCCCCCTGTTATATGAAAGTTGTCGCTTCGCCTATTATAGCAGACGAGGACAAAATTGCCAGCCTTTTTATCGCGGCCCGCGAAACTTCTGCGTGTACGCTCTTGCTTCTTCCGCGTTCGTCACCCGGTTGCGGCCCCATTCGAACAAAATGCGGTCGATATAGCGCAGATGCACCTTGCCCGCGAATACCGCTTCCTTGAGCGCGAAGCGGATCAGCTCGTCCGAATACCGGTCCTGATCGATCCAAATGCTGATCGTCTCGCATTCCATTGGCGAAAGCGGCCGCCCGAATTCTTGTTCGAAGACCGAGAACAGATCGGTTGCCTTCATCTCCGGCGCCCGTTCCGCGCGGCTGGCCTGCATCGTCTCGCGCGTGCCGTCCGACAGCCATTCGGCCGAGCGGATGACCCAACCGTCCCAGTTATAGCACTCCGACTGCACGCCGGTCTGTTGATCGAAGTGCTCGTCGATGGACAGAAAGCCTTCTTTCATCAGTCGGCTTAGCATCTGATGGGCGGTCTTCGGCGTCACGCCGAGCCGGTCCGCCAGCTGCTCCGGCGTCGGAAAGTCGATGCCTTCCAGCTGGCGGAACGACATTAACTGAAGCAGCAGCAGAAATTCGGTATCGGACAGGCCGATGCCGTGATAAGCGCGGAGCAGCCCGGCCGGCACGACGAGGCTGCCGCCGTTCATGGCGGACGCCATTCCCCTGGCGTAGGCTTTCCACATCTCGTTACTCATCCGCTCCCCCTCTTCCTTCGCCCGCTAGCCAGCCGGCGATTACGGATACAGACGATACAGCATCCGCGGGAACGGAATCGTCTCACGCACGTGATCCAGACCGCAAATCCATGCGACCGTGCGCTCAAGGCCAAGTCCGAAGCCCGAATGCGGCACGGAGCCGTATTTACGCAGATCCAGATACCATTGGTACGCTTCTTCGGACAATTCATGCTCGGCGAAGCGTTCCGCCAGCAGCTCCGGATCGTCGATTCGCTGGGAACCGCCGATGATCTCACCGTAGCCTTCCGGCGCGATCATGTCCGCGCACAGCACGACTTCCGGGCGATTCGGGTCCGGCTTCATGTAGAACGCCTTGAACGACGCCGGATAATGCGTAATGAAGACCGGCTTGTCATACTTCTCGGCGATCGCCGTCTCGTGCGGCGCGCCGAAATCTTCGCCCCATGGAATATCGAAGCCTTGCTCGTTCAAGAACTTGATCGCATCGTCGTACGTGATCCGCGGGAACGGCGCTTGAATCGCCTCCAGCTTGGACACGTCGCGGCCGATCGCTTCCAGCTCCTTTCGGCAGTTCGTCAAGACGGACTGCACGACGTAGCTGATGAACTGCTCCTGTACGCGCAGGTTTTCCTCGTGATCGACGAACGCCATCTCCGGCTCGATCATCCAGAACTCGATCAGGTGACGGCGCGTCTTCGACTTCTCGGCGCGGAACGTCGGCCCGAACGAATACACTTTGCCAAGCGCCATCGCGGCCGCTTCCATATAGAGCTGACCGCTTTGCGTCAGATACGCGTCTTCTTCGAAATATTTGGTGTGGAACAGATTCGTCGTGCCTTCGCAGGAGGAAGGCGTCAGAATCGGCGGATCGACCAGCGTGAAATCACGCTCGTCGAAAAACCGCTGAATCGCGCGGATGATCTCGGCGCGAATGACCATGATCGCCCGCTGCTTCGGCGTGCGCAGCCACAGGTGGCGGCGGTCCATCAAATAATCGACCCCGTGTTCCTTCGGCGTGATCGGATATTCTTCGGTCAATTGGATGACTTCGATGTCCTCTACCGTCAGCTCATAGCCGGATTGGCTCCGCGGCTCTTCGCGCACGATCCCCTTCACGTAGACCGAAGATTCCTGCGTCAGCGACTTCGCCGTATTCCACACTTCTTCGGATACTTCACTCTTCACGATAACGCCTTGAATGTAACCCGTGCCGTCGCGCAGCTGCAAAAATTGGATTTTGCCGCTGGAGCGCTTGTTGTTGATCCAGCCGCCCATCCAGACGGACTGACCCGCATGCCCGCCAATCTGTTTAATCGTCGTCAATGTTCTCATGGGCAACGCTTCCTTCCATTGGTGTTCCTAATGCATCTTTCTTTATCGGTATTACTTGCTTTTCACCAGATTATACGTATCGCGCGCGATGAGCAGCTCCTCGTTGGTTGGCACGACAAGCACCTTCACGCGGGAGGTATCCGCGGAGATGAATCGCGCATCCTTCGAGCGGACGTCGTTGCGCGCGTCATCGAGCTCCGCGCCGAGGAATGTAATGCCGTCCACGACAGCTTTGCGCACGACGGAAGAATTCTCGCCCACGCCAGCCGTAAACACGATCGCATCGATGCCGTTCATCGCCGCAGCATAAGCGCCGATATACTTGCGCAGACGATATGTATACATATCGAAGGCGAGCTTCGCGTTCTTGTCGCCTTCCTTCATCGCGTCGGTAATCTCGCGCATGTCGCTGCTCAGGCCGCTGATCGCCTGCAGGCCGCTGTGCTTATTCAGCATCGAGCTTACCTCGCTAAGCGTCAGGTCTTCCTTGTTCATCGTGAACGGCACGATCGCCGGGTCCATGTCGCCGCTGCGCGTACCCATCATAAGTCCTTCGAGCGGCGTCAAGCCCATGCTGGTGTCGAACGATTTGCCCTTGAGAATCGCAGTGCAGCTAGCGCCGTTGCCGATGTGGCACGTGACCATCTTGAGCGACTCGAGCGGTTGGCCGATGACTTCCGCCGCTTTGTGGCTGACATAATCATGCGACGTGCCGTGGAAGCCGTAGCGGCGGATTTTGTGGCGACGATAGAGCACCATCGGAATCGGATACAAGAACGATTCCTGCGGCATCGATTGGTGGAACGCCGTATCGAATACGACTGCTTGCGGCACGCCCGGCAGGTTCGCTTCGACGGCCAGAATGCCCATCAGGGCCGGCGGGTTGTGAAGCGGCGCCAAATCGATTAGCTTGCGAATTTCGAGCTTCACTTCCGGCGTAACGACCGTCGACTGTTTGAAGCTCTCTCCGCCATGCACGACGCGGTGGCCGACGGCTTTGATCTCGGTCATCGCCTTGAGCACGCCATGTTCCGAATGCGTCAGGAGTTCGATGACTTTGCGCACGGCCGTATTGTGATCCAGAATTTCGCTAACCTGACGAACCTCCGGCTTGTCCGTCGGCTCATGCGTCACAATGGAGGAATCCATTCCGATCCGTTCGACGCGGCCCTGCGCGAGGACGGCTTCGTTCTTCATATTATACAGCTGGTACTTGAGCGACGAGCTGCCAGCGTTCATGACTAATACGATCATATGCGGTCCCCGTCCTTATCATATTGGAAAAATCCGATGCCGGTCTTGATGCCTAAGTGTCCGGCGCGCACCATCTTCTTCAGTACGATCGAAGGGCGGTACTTCAGCTCTCCGTATTCGCGGAACATCCGGTCGAGCGCGGCAAGAACGGAATCCAGGCCGAAGCGGTCCGCCATCTCGAACGGCCCATGCTGGAACGAGTAGCCGATCCGCATGGCGCTGTCGATATCCTCTGCGGAGGCGACGCCTTCTTCGAGCACATGCAGCGCTTCGTTAATGAACAGACAGATCAGACGCGTCGTCACGAAGCCCGGCGACTCGAATACCATGACGCCCTTCTTCTGGATGACGTCTTCGACGAATTCCTTCGTTTTGTTGAACGTATCATCGCTCGTCTTCAGCCCGCGTACGATTTCCACCAGATCGGTCTTCATAACCGGGTAGACGAAGTGCATGCCGATGACGCGTTCCGGATAAGCCGTCACGCCCGCCAGCTCGGTTAAGCTGAGTGTCGACGTATTGCTCGCCAGAATCACGTTCGGTCCGCATAGGCGGTCGAGTTGATCGAACACGATTTTTTTGCTGTCCAAGTCCTCGGTGATCGTCTCGATGACCAGCTCGCAGCCCGATAGATCCGACAGCTTCTGAATCGGATGAATCCGGTTCAGCACAAGCTTCTTCTCGGCTTGCGTCAACGCCCACTTCTCGATTTGCTTATCCAAGCTGAGCTCGATCGCGCTCATCGCCTGCGAGAGACGATCAGCCGATTGCTCGGTCACGTACACATCCAGTCCCTTAAAGGCGAGCATTTCTGCGATGCCTTGTCCCATCGTTCCAGCGCCAATAACGCCAACTTTACGTATGTTCAACGTTTCATCCTCCATTGCAGCAGATCGTATATTTGTAGTATAAGTGATGATCCGCTATCTATCCGCTCTATATTATAGCCGTTTTGAATCCCCCGGGCTAGTTGTTCCCCAGAGGCGCTTTTAAGACATTATTGTGAACAAAGTCGCAATTGTTAGGCAATATTACCTGTTCATTAAACCATCTCGGCAGCGTCAAAGCATAACCTTTCGGCGTCAATGGACTTTTCGGCGGATAATTCGACATTTTGGCACATCATAAACGTCCAGAACAACAATAACGCCGTACAGCGCAGCTGTACGGCGTCTTAACAATTAAGCGGATTGAGTCGTCGGTTCGATCGGGCTATTGCCAAGCAAGGAGCGGAAACGGTCTCCATCGATCGTCTCTTCCGCGATCAGAACGTCGAGCGACTGCAGGAAGACGTGGCGCTGCTCGTTAAGCATGAGCTTCACGCGGTTCATCAATTCGTCGAGAATCGCCGCGTTCACGTGCGACCACTTATCCGGCGTCATCATCGAATTGTCGACGATGCCCATCTCGGTCAAGCCGGATTCCACCATCGACCGGACGATGCTCATCGCCTGATCGAAGTCGCCGCGCGAGCCGGTGCTGCGGTCGCCGTAGAACAGCTCTTCCGCGGCGGCGCCGCCAAGCGCCACCATAATCTGACCTTCCAAGAAGGCACGCGTATACAAGTAACGGTCCTGCTGCGGATTGTGGCGAACATAGCCTAATGCTTGGCCGCGGGGCGACAGCGCGACTTGAGACACGCTGCCCGGACGAACGAGTTCGGCCGTAATGGCATGGCCCAGCTCGTGGAGCGCGACGCGCTCGCGCTCTTCCTTCGTCGCTTCACGGTCGGTGCGCTCGCCCATCATGACTTTATCAATGGCCATCGACAGGTGCCGGTTGGAGATCGTGTCGCTCTCTTCGCGCAGCGCATAGATCGCGGCTTCGTTCAAGACGCTCTCGAGCTGGGCGCCGGAGAAACCGAACGATTCCGCCGCGACTTTCTCTAAATCCGTTTCTTGGGCTAGCGGTTTATTTCGCGCATGAATGCTCAAAATATGCGAGCGGCCTTTCTTATCCGGCAGGTCGACGGTGATATGGCGGTCGAAACGGCCCGGGCGCAGAAGCGCCGAGTCGAGCATTTCCTTCCGGTTCGTGGCCGCGATAAGCAAAATGCGCGGCGACTCCGATGTATGAATGCCGTCCATCTCCGTCAGGAGCTGGTTCAGCGTCTGGTCATATTCGCGATGTTGACCGCCGTCGCGCTTGCCGCCGATGACGTCGATCTCGTCGATAAAGACGACCGCGCTAGTCTTGTTTGCTTTGATCGCCTTCTGACGCGCTTCCTTGAAGAGGTCGCGGATACGGCTCGCGCCGACGCCGACGTACATCTCGACGAACTCCGCGCCCGAGGCGGCAACGTAAATGGAGTCCGTATAATGAGCCGCCGCTTTGGCGAGCAGCGTCTTACCCGTTCCCGGAGGGCCCGTCAATAGGATCCCCTTCAAGGGACGAATGCCCATCTTCGCAATCTGCTCCTCATGGACCAGAAAATCGAGCGCTTCAATCAGTTCCTGCTTCGCGCGCTCCTGCCCGCCGATCTCCTCGAAGGATAGCGGCGTGGTCGGACGCACCTTCGTTCTCTTGTCGCCGCCGATGGCGGCCAGGTTGCCGCGCGAACGCGCCACATAGATGACGCCCGTCAAGATCGCGGCGGACAGCACGAGCGGCATAATGTTAATTTGCGCGACGAACTGAAGGAAGATAATCAGGACCGGAATAAAACCAATCGCGATTTCCTTCGAATAATTACGCATTCGGCCATACCCCCATTTGATTCGGCGTACGAGGTAAGATCACGTGCTTGACCGCCTCGCCTTCCTTCAACGTAATGTAAACATTCTTATCATCCATCTCCGACGTCGCGGTGACGCCTTTATATTCTTGCTCGATCGCGATCATGGCCGCCGGAATTTGCGCATATTGCCGGTTCTCCATCGCCTGCGCGATATCGAAAAGCGTTGCCGACCAAATATCGTTCAATTTCTCGTCCGCTTGCTTGTTCTCGATTCGAAGTTCAAGCGTCCGATCGCCGATTACCGAATTGCCTTTCTCCGCGATCGTGTCATACACCTTTCGAATGTTAGCCTCCGGCGTCAGTGTTAGCTGGACCGTCACGTTCTCGCGGTCGACGATCGGCGTAGCTGCGGTTACGCCCGGCACTTCTTTCACGATCTGCTCCAAAGGCTGGACCGTCGCCACGTTACGGTAGGCATACCATCCCCCGACAAGCAAGGATGCGGATAACACGGCGGTCATCAATGTTGGTACGACTTTTATTCTCATGGCTGAAAAGCCCCCTCTCGCAGATTCGGTCTATATAATTCCTTCTAATCCGATAGAAATATCTAATCCGTATCAAAAAGTATAACACACGTCATGGACCGAGCGTGCGTGTAAGTGCTGGCAGTGCTGGCAGCCTTCACATCCGCTCTATCGTCACTGCTCTGTCCGCATCCTCTCAACCTGAACTTTAGTTTATCGCATTCCGCTCGATTATTCATGAATCAAAATGTTCCACGGCACGATGTTCCACGCCGAGTATGCCCTTGAGTATGCCAAAAAAAGCCGCTGCGTCTGCAGCGGCTTACGTCCGTGATTATTGTTTCGGCAAGTTATAGGTGATGATATAACCGCCATCGTTGTACCGGTAAAAATCATAATAATACATCAGCTCGCCGGATTGATCCCGCGCGTAGAACAACTCCCACACCGGCTGGCCTTCCAGCATCCCGAGCTGCATTTGCTTCAGCTCCGCATCCGGCTTCCCTTGGAAAAACTGCTCCTTCAGTTGGGCTCTGATGACGCTGTCCCTCTTCTTACGCACGATAAACTGGTCCAGCTTCTCCCCGGTCAACCAGACGACGGCATCGTCCCCATCCGCGTCCTTCCCTTCGACAACCCAAGCCGTCGTATCCCACACGTACTTGTAGGCATCCTTTGTCGAGACAAGACCGGCCATCTGTTTGGCTTGCCACTTCGCTTGGTTCTCTTCCTTCCACCGCGGGCCTTGAACGTGCATGTAATAAGCGTTAAGGCCGATCAGCAGCGTCACCGCGACGACCGCTGAGAATAACGCAATTCGCACCGGCGTCCAAAACGGAAGACGTTTGCGTCGTACGGTCCGCATTAACGGGCCAGCAACCCTTCAAACGCGCGTTGTGCCTCGGCCATAATTTTCTGCTCGTCGAGCAGCGTGCACACGCCAGATTTCACGACCTGGCGGCCATCGACCCAGACATGCTGCACGTCGCGGCCGGAGCCGCTGTACACGAGATGCGAGACGATTTCCGTCTGCGGGTAAAAATGCGGTTGTTCCGTATTAATGGCAATAAAATCGGCTTTCATGCCGGCTTTCAGCGCGCCGATCTCATCCGCTTGCCAGATCGCCCGGGCGCCATAGACCGTGCCCATCCGCAGCGCTTCCATGGCCGGAATCGCCGTTGGATCGCCGGATACGCCTTTATGGATCAGCGCCGCGATGCGGATCTCGTCGAACAGATCCAAGTTGTTATTGCTCGCCGCGCTATCGGTGCCAAGCGACACGGTCACACCGGCCTTCAGCAGCTCCGGCACGCGCGCGATGCCGCTCGCCAGCTTCAGGTTCGACGCCGGGTTGTGGGAAATCGCCACACGGCGTTCGGCCAGCAGCGCAATCTCGTCGTCGTTCAGATGCACGGCATGCGCCACGAGCGACGGCCGCGAGAAGAAGCCCAGCTTATCTAGATGCTCCACCGGACGGGTACCGTAATCGTTGACGTTCTGCTGCACTTCTGCCGCGGATTCGGACATGTGGGTATGAAGCGGCACATCCAGCTCATGCGCCGCGGCTACAATACGTTCAATGTAATCCGGCGGACACGTGTAAGGCGCATGCGGCGAAAGCATCGTCCGAATCCGTCCGTTTGCTTGACCGTTCCACTCTTTGGCGAACTGCTTCGCTTCTTCGAGCTTCGCGGTTTGCTCCGCCGGCGAGCAGAGGCCGATCACACCGCGCGTCAGCACGCCGCGCATCCCCGACTGCTCCACGACTTTGGCCAAAATCGGCATCCGGTCGTACATGTCCACGAACGTCGTCGTGCCGGACTTCAGCATTTCGATCACGGCCAGGGCATTCCCCCAATGCGCGTCTTCGTCGTTGAACTTGCCTTCCATCGGCCACATTTTATCCTGCAGCCACACCTGCAGCGCTTCGTCGTCCGAATACCCCCGCAGCAGCGACATGGCCGAATGCGCATGCGTATTGATCAGTCCCGGCATGAAAACCAGACCTTGGCCGTTGATGCGTTCCGCCCCTTCGGGAATCGGCGTTGGCGCTGCCTCACCTATGTATGTAATGCGGTCGTTCTCCACGACCATATGACCTTTCACCCAAGGCTGATTATCGTCCATCGTGACGAACGTGCCGTTCTCAATCCACAACCGGTTCATTCTCGGTCTCTCCTTCTTTCTCCAAATAGTACGCCAAACTGAGCAGATCCCGGGTAAAATCCGCGTAGTGAATGCGAACGTGTTCGGGTACGCGCAGGATGACAGGCGCGAAGTTCAATATCCCTTCGACGCCTGCCGCCACGAATCGATCGGCCACGTTCTGCGCTTCGAATGCAGGGACCGTAATAATCCCGATTCGGATGTTCAGTTCTTTCACTTTCTCGATCAGACTATCCATGGGCAGTACGGTCAAGCTGTTGATTTTCGTGCCGACGATCGGCGCATGCGCGTCGAATACCGCCGTTATTTTCATATTATCCTTCAAATACGTATTATAATTGCACAACGCGCGGCCTAAATTACCAGCGCCGACCAACCCGACGCTCAGCGGCTGATCCAACTTCAAAATTTGCCTGATTTTCTCGATCAAATACGAAACGTCATAGCCGATGCCTTTGCGTCCGAATTCTCCGAAATAGGCCAAATCCTTACGAATTTGCGCCGGATTCAAGTCCAGTTTGTTACCAAGCTCCTGGGAAGAGACGGTTTGAATATCGCGCTTGTGCAAATCGCCGAGCACTTGAAGATAGACCGGCAGCCGGCGAACGACGGCTTCGGAAATTTTGAACGTCTTAGTCATGTGCGGACCTCCTCTCCTGCTTTGGTGGATAGCCAATCGCGGATGCGCGGCACGATTTGATCCAAATGCATCGTCTCGATTTTCGGACCCGGCAGCGAATAAAGAAAGTATTTGCCATAGTAGGTATCGATTACGCGCGTATCATAGATGAGCACGATTCCTTTGTCCTTCGAGGTGCGGACGAGCCGGCCGAAGCCCTGCTTAAACTTGATAACGGCTTGCGGCACCGACAATTTCATGAACGGATTCTGCTTCTGCTGCTGCAGCATTTCGGATTTCGCTTCGATGAGCGGATGATTCGGCGGCTGGAACGGAAGTCGGACGATCGCGAGGCACGTCAGCGCATCGCCGGGGATATCGACGCCTTCCCAGAAGCTGCTCGTGCCCAGCAGTACGGATTTGGCCTGCTGTTGAAACCGCTTGGTAAGCTTGCTCCGGTTGCCGCTGTCGATGCCTTGCCCAATCAGCTGAATGCCGCTTGCTGCAAGCAGTTCCTTCAACGGATCGTATACCTGCTTCAGCATCCGGTACGAAGTGAACAGCACGAGCATCCGTCCTTTCGTCTCGACCGCCGTATCCGCAAGCGACTTGATCAGCAGCTCGTTAAAGTGAGGATCGCCTGCCGCCCCCTTCAATACAGGCAAATTGCGCGGGATGACAACGAGCGCCTGTTCTCTGTAGTTGAACGGAGACGGAAGTTGAACCGTCTTCAGTCGGCCATTCTTCTCGTCTTCGCCGAGCCCGAGCTGTTCCGCCGCATATTGGAACGACTTCTGCACCGATAGCGTCGCCGATGTAAGCACGACGCTTTTCTTGGCGTCGAAGAAGTGGGTGCGCAGCTGCTCGCTGACATCGGCCGGCACGGCATAAAGATGGATGGATTTTGCCCTGAAATTCGTGTTTCCCTCCAGCCAATACACCATATCAGCCTTGTCGGCTTTCATGAAGGTGCGAAGCTCGTCGCGTGCCCGTGTCAAATCCTTGACCGTCCCGCTCAAGTCCGTCACCATCGCGACGATCGCCGAGTCGTCGACTTCGTCTTTGATTTCACCGAACACTTTATCCAGCGTTCGCACGATTTTGCTCAAATGCCCGTGAATGCTTTCCTCCACGATTTGCGCGTCGCCCCAGCCTTTCGGCAAATTGCCATGGCGCAAGCGGAGCACCAGCTGTCCCGTCTCTGCTGAATCGGATTGGCCGCTGCCCATCATTGCGTACAGCAGCTCGAATAATTGGTCCCAATCGTCCCGCAAATCGCCGAAATCCGGCAAAATCTCGTCGATCTTCTCCCGCCACGCAAGCGATTTGTCAGAGGGTTCTCCCGCAAGCTTGTGAATGAGGCTGACCAGTTGCCCGTTGCGCGCGTCCTTGGCTAATCGGACAAGCGGATGCTGCACGGACAAATACGAAATTTGGGTGCCCAGATGCTTGCCTGCCACTTCCTCGAGATGGTGCGCCTCGTCCACGATTAAATGCTCATAACCGGGAAGGAGCCGGTGGTCTGCGCGGATGTCGGTGAACAGCATCGAATGATTCGTAATGACGACGTCCGCCAAATTCGCTTCCTGTTTCGCGCGATGATAATAACAACGCTTAAACCAAGGACAGCTTCGATTGAGGCAGGAATCGGCGTCACTGGCGACCGTTCCCCAGAATTCCGACCCTTTGTTGCCGAAATTCAGTTCCTCTTGGTCACCATGTCCGGTCTCCGACAGCCACACGACCATTTGCGAAGCCGTAATGCGGTCTTCGGTCGGGGAAGCAAAATCGTGCATATTCACCTTGCCTTCGAATTTGCGAAGACACAAGTAGTTGCCCCGTCCTTTAAATATCGCTGCCCGGAACGGAGCGGGCATCACCTGCTGCAATAAAGGCAAGTCCCGTTGACGCAATTGTTCCTGCAGGTTAATCGTATGCGTGCTGACGACTATCTTTTTATCCTGCTGGATACCATAAAACAGAGCGGGAATCAGGTAGCCGAGCGATTTGCCCGTTCCTGTGCCCGCTTCAATAAGCAGGTGCCGGTTCTGTTCAAGCGCGGCCAGCACCTCTTCGAACATTATATTTTGAGGTTCTCGTTCCTCGTAGCCGGGAATGAGCGCCTTGATATTCTCTTTGAGTCCGCTTAAAAATTGGTCGAACGTCCAATCCGCGACCGGAATATCCTCGCCTTCGCGGGGCGATTGTTCTTCCGTCCAATCGCCCGCTTGCATTGCGAATTGCCTGAAATATTGATAGGCATCCGAATCCACGGTGGACATCGTCTCTTTGCGTATCGCAATCTCGTTCACGAACCAACCGGTATCGTCGATGGCGTCTCCCAGCAGCGATGCAATGCGCTGCAGCGTCAACAGCGGCAATCGCTCCAGCTTGCGGTAGCATTCCGCGAACAGTTCGGCGGTTGCCATTGCGTCGCTATCAGCCCTGTGATGCTGATCGTGTACGATTCCGAAATGCTCCGTGACCGAGCCCAGCTGATACGAGGTGAGCGTCGGGTATAGGATGCGAAGCAGATCGATCGTATCCAATCTCCGTCCATCGAAAGTCATATATCCGCTTCGATCCAACGCCTGGTTCAAGAAGCCGGCGTCGAAACCAACGTTGTGGGCGACCAGAACCGCATCGTCCAGCAGCGGGATCACTTCGAGCAGCACTTCGTCAATCGGTTTCGCATCGACTACCATCTCATCATCGATGCCCGTAAGCTGCGTAATAAAGGCTGGAATCGGTATGGTCGGCTTGACGAAGCTGCTGTACGACCGAATCGTCTGCATCTCCTCGTCAAGCAGCACCAGCCCGACTTGTATAATTTCATCGCCGGCCCCATGGCCGGTCGTCTCAAGATCCAAAACCGCATAGTTCATCTTCCGCTACTCGATCCTCTCCGCAAACTAAAGCTGCCCGCTACCGAAATAAAGAGATAAGTGCCCGTCTTGCTTCTGACATGATTTCAAGTTCGATAAAGGGTCGGTAAAAGCCGGGTCAGTCTCGTGCGCCTTCAAGAAATAACGTTCCGCCTGCTCCAAATTCATTCGTACCGCTTGAATACAGCCAAGCGCGTTATATCCGAGCGCCTGCCACTTGGGGTGATCGGTCAGCTCGACGAGCAGTTGAAAATGCCGCTGCGCCTCCTGCCATTGCTGAAGATGCATATGCGTCATCGCAAGAAACAGACGCGCCATGTTGTTCTCCGGGGCTGCTTGCACCGCTTGCTCGAAGTGGTCAGCCGCTTCTTTGAACATGAATAATTTGAAATACCCCTGCCCTTTAACCATTAATCCCGTTTCGTTGCCGGGATCTTGCATAACCGGCTGCTTGGGCACAGCTGGCTGGGATGAAAGCCCATTCGCCGGCTTATCGCCTTCGGGCTTGCCGACAGGCGCAACTGGCGGTCCGACAGCCGCAGACGGTACGCCGGAAGGTTTGCCCCCATCCGGCGCGTCCCGGTACGTATTACGGAATTCGGCCAGCTTCTCCTCGAATTGAAGCCATTCTTCAATAAAGGTGTCGCTCATTGATTTTAGCATGGATAATTGCTCGAAGTACCGCTTCTTTTGATCGAGTTCGGCGCTGCCAAAATGTACCATGATCTCGTCAAGCAGTTCGTGCATCGTTGCGAATACATGCTGGAACATCGCCTGCATCCCCACCTTCACGCGTCGAATTTGAATGAAATGTTATGCTCATTCTTTGCGCGGGGGAGGCTTTTCATACTCCATGGCATTCGTTACACAACCCAACCAGCCGAATTAAATGCTGACGCCGTGCACCTCTTCATAATGGGCGTCCACCGGTTTGTTGCCGGCATCCATGATCACGATCTTCGGCTTGTACTGCCGGGCTTCTTCCTCCGTCATCATGCCATACGAAATAATGATGATGTTGTCGCCTGGCTGCACCAGACGCGCCGCAGCGCCATTCAGACAGATGACGCCGGAGCCGCGAGGGCCGGTTATCACGTAGGTCTCGAGCCGTGCGCCGTTGTTGTTGTTGACGATCTGGACCTTCTCGTTCGCCCAAATGTCGGCCAGTTCCATCAGGTCTTCGTCGATCGTGATGCTTCCCACATAATTCAAGTTCGCTTCCGTGACGGTCGCGCGGTGAATTTTCGATTTCATCATCGTTCTAAACATGGTAGCCACCTCCGTGCAGTTCCATCAAGCGGTTATCGATCAGTCTCGTTCGGCCGAATTTGACGGCCAGCGCGACAAGAATTTTACCTTCGTGAGCCGTTAGCTCGGATTCGTCGTTCAGAGGTTCCAAGTCTGGGTAGGTCAGCACCTCGGCATAATCAATGTCCGCCAAAGGCGCTTGTCCAATCGACTCTTTTATTTTATCCGAAAGCGCGCGATTCGTCATGCCCGGGGATTTCACCCATTCTTCGGCAAGCGCCAGCGTCCGGGACAGAATGACCGCCTGGCCGCGCTCTTCCTCGCTCAAGTAGACATTGCGGGAACTTAAGGCAAGACCGTCCGACTCGCGAACCGTCTCGCAAGGCACAATCTGGACGGGAATATTCAAGTCTTCCGTCATCCGCTCGATGACCGCCACCTGCTGGGCGTCTTTCATGCCGAAATAGGCGCGGTCCGGCTGGACGAGGTTGAACAGCTTGCCGACGACCAGCCCTACGCCGTCAAAATGCCCCGGCCGGGAGGCACCGCACAGCCGCTCGGTCACTCCGCTGATCAGAATCTTGGTCACCGGCTTGTTCGGATACATCTCCTCGACGGACGGCATGAAGACCACGTCGATGCCGTTCTGCTCCGCGATGCGAAGATCCCGCTCGGCATCCCTCGGGTAACGGTCGAAATCCTCGTTCGGTCCGAACTGCATCGGGTTGACGAAGATGGAGAGCACGGCAAAGCCGCACTCTTCCTTCGCTCTTCTCATCAAGCTTGCGTGTCCTTCGTGCAAGAAGCCCATCGTAGGCACGAAGCCGATATGCTGCTCAGGGCGGGCATCCCGCTGGCCGCGAAGAGCCGCGCGCAATTGTTCGATCGTCTTGGCGATAATCACGGTCTTGCGCCTCCTTGATGCTGCAGTTCCTTCGCCGGAGATTCCGCGGCCGCGGCCGCTTGCTCCTGACCGCCGTACAGGTTCGCGATCTCCGACTGCTCCTGTACGCCGAACGCGTGCTGCTCGGCCGGGAACGCGCGGGATTTGACCTCCGTTATATAGGACGAGATCGCCTCTCGAATGGTTGTTCCGATGTCCGCATAGGTTTTGACGAACTTCTTCTCCCTGTACGGCGAAGCGTATTTCAGCAAGTCATGGTAAACGAGCACTTGCCCGTCACAGCCGCGTCCCGCGCCGATGCCTATCGTCGGGATCGACAGCTCCTGCGTGATCGCCGCGGCCAGCGGCTCGGTGACCAGCTCGAGCACGATGGCGAATGCGCCGGCGGCTTCCAGCGCTTTGGCGTCGTCGATCAGCTGCTGGGCTTCTTTCGGCAGCTTCCCTTGAACCTTATAACCGCCCAGCTGATGAACCGATTGCGGCGTCAGGCCGATATGGCCCATAACCGGGATGCCCGCGCGTACGAGCGCGGCTACTTCGTCCGCGATATCCGCGCCGCCTTCCATCTTCACCGCGTGCGCGCGGCCTTCCTGCATGAGACGCGCGGCGTTGCGCAGCGTCGTCTCCACGCTTAGCCGGTATGTCATAAAGCTCAGATCGGCCACGACGAACGTGTTCGCGGCACCGCGCACCGTCGCGCGCGTGTGGTACACCATATCGTCGAGCGTGACCGGGATCGTAGTATCGTAACCAAGCACGACGTTGCCGAGCGAGTCGCCGACCAAAATGATATCGATGCCCGCTTCCTCGGCAAGTTTGGCGGATGGGTAATCATAAGCCGTAAGCATGGAGATCGCTTCGCCAAGCTGCTTCATTTTTTTCATCTTCGTAATGGTAAGTGCCTGTTTCATGTCTTCATCCTCCTTTAAGGATTAGGGTAAACACAAAAAAACCTTTTAGCCGCCGCTAAAAAGGTCCCAAATCGAAAAGGAGCGTCTTTCGTTGCTTACGCAAGCTTCCTTCTGTCTCGGTCCCTAACGGCTCAGAGCAGAATACGCACTGCCATGCAAATATTGGCCAATCTCCTGAAGACCGTCCGTTCGGGTGCAGTTCGCCCCATCCGCGATACCGCCCCGAATACGGTTTCCAGTTAAATCAAGTATACCAGATCGCACCCGAAATCGTCTATGAACGGGCATCCAAGGGCCGGACCGCTTCCGCGGAGAAGACGGGAAGCTCCGTGCCGTCCGCAAGCCGCACGAGCAGCGCGCCGCTGTCCATTAGCGAGATCGGCACGCCTTCAACCGCTCCGCCCGGCGTCATTAACTTCGCGGGCTTATGCAGCGTCACAGCCAGCGCTTCCCATAAAGATTGAATGGTCGTGAAACCTTCCCGCAAGTACAACCGGTACAGGTGCTCGAATTGTTTGACGAATGCCCCGATGACGCCGGCCCGATCGACCGTCTCGCCCGATGCGATGCGCAGCGACGTCGCGATCTCCGCCAGATCCGCTGGGTAGTCGTCTTCTGTCAAATTCACGCTGATGCCGATTCCCATGATCACGTGCCGAATCCGCTCGTCTTCGGCCGATGACTCCAGCAGAATACCGCTGATTTTCTTACCCTCGATCAACAAATCATTCGGCCATTTAATGCCGATATCCACCGGAACGCGCTCCTTGAGTGCCCGGCACAACGCAACCGCCGTCAGCAAGGTGAGCTGCGGCGCGAACTGGAGAGGCAGACTCGGACGGAGCACCATGCTCATATAAATGCCCTTGCCTGCGGGCGATACCCAGGTGCGCCCCATTCGGCCGCGCCCGCTCGTTTGCTGTTCCGCGATGACGAGCGTTCCTTCTTCCGCGCCTTCTTCGGCCAGCTTATGGGCAATATTTTGCGTGGAGTCGACGGACTCGAATAATTTGATGCCGGATACGAGCGTCGTGCCTTGCAGTTCGCCGAGCAGCTCTGCCATCGTTAACCGGGAAGGCCGGCCGACCAGCCGGTAGCCCAAGCGGGGGGAGGCATCGATCGTATAGCCCTGCGCTTCCAGCTTGCGGATCTGCTTCCAGATGGCCGTGCGGCTGATCCCCAGCTCGCGGCTGAGCAGCTCGCCCGATACATATTGTTCGCCGCTCTCCTCCAGCAAGGTCAAAATGCGGTTGCTCATCGTGTTTCGCCTCTGCTTTCTCTCTGACTTTCCAGCGTCTCTGCCCATTGCAGCAGCGTCTCCGCCACATTCTCCACCCTACCATGGGCGGCTTCGCGCAGCATTTCCTTCAGCAGTTCGCCAAGCCATGGGCCGCTAGATCGGCGAAGACGTCTCATGACTTCGCCGCCCGTCACCGCGAGCCCGCGCATGTCCGTGACCGCCATGCCTTCCCGATATTCGCGTAACAGCGCAGGAAGCGTCGTAAAGAAGTCGGCATGCGCCACATTCTCCGGCTGCGCCAGCGGAAGGCGATCCAGCGCGAACAGCCAGTTGTCCGCGATGGACGTGCCGTGCGACAAGATGATGTCGATCCAATAATGCTTCAATTGTTGAAGCGTATCGGCATTCGGAACGACCTCTCCTTCGGACAGGTACCGACTTAAATAAGCATCCATGCATGCAGCCAAGCTCATCGTCAACCCGAAATTTGTTCTTCGGCTGTTGGCATACTTTAACGACTCAAACAATAGTTCGGCATCCGCGGACGTCAACCCCCGAGCGAAACCAATGCGCAGCCAATTCAAATCGATTGGCTTGTCCGATTCAGCCGAAAATTCGTCTCGCGCCTTTTCGAAGCTAGCGAAGGGCTCATAGGAACGAGCCTCTCCGTCGATCCTTAATCGGCTTGGCAGCGGCTCTTTCGTATGCGCGAGCAAGCCGCTGCGCGCAAACAAAACGGCAGCCCGCCGAGGGTGGCTGCCGCTCATCATTTTATCGGCTTCCGCGCCGATGCGCTCCATCGCGACATGCCGCAGCAGAGGCGCATACCGCTTGAGCGCGCGCCACGTGCCGAGCGCGATCCGCAGCCGGAATTCTCCGGCAAACCGGACCGCGCGCACCATCCGCAGCGCATCCTCCTGAAATCTTGCGTCGGCGTCGCCCACACAGCGAAGGATGCCGCGGTCCAGATCCGTCGCTCCGCCGTAAGGATCGACCAACGTCCCGTCGGCGCGTACCGCCATCGCATTCATGGTGAAATCCCGGCGGAGCAAATCGGCCTCGAGACTCGTTACGAATTGCACGGCCTGCGGCCTGCGATATTGTTCGTATTCGGATTCCGTCCGATACGTCGTCACCTCGTACGGCATATCGTCCAACAACACTGTAATCGTGCCATGTTTGAGTCCCGTCGGGATATGGTTCGGAAACAAGGCGATCACTTGATCGGGCGTCGCCGATGTCGCCAAGTCCACATCCTTGATTGGACGACCCAAATACGTATCCCGTACGCAGCCCCCTACGAAAACGGACTCGTACCCGTGCGCCTGCAGCGTCTCAATGACGGGAAGCGCCCGAGTCATCTCTTGCGCCAGCTTCATGCCGCGCTCCCTCCTCGGCTTGCTATTCGCTGCAGATCGGCTGCGGCACGTCGGCCTCGATTCCCAGCACGCGATAATAGATCCGTTCGTATTCCGCGGTGATCAAGTCATTGCAGAATCTCGTTCTGGCTCGATGAAGACAAGCTTCCCGGAACTTCTGGTACATGGCTTCATTACGCAGCAGCGTAATCGCGTGCTCTGCCATCGTATCGGTGTCTCCGATCGGTGCCAGGAAGCCCGTTTCTCCGTGGGTGACAAGCTCCGGAATCCCGCCGGCCACCGAACCGATCGTCGGCACGCCGCATGCCATCGCTTCCAGCGCCACCAAGCCGAAGCTCTCCTTCTCGGAAGGAAGCAGCATCAGGTCCGCAATCGAAATGACGTGCGCTACATCATCCTGCTTGCCTAGGAAATGAACGCGGTCCGCCAGCCCCATCGAGCGGATTTTATGTTGAATTTTCGGCAGATCCGGCCCTTCTCCAACAAGCAGCAGCCGGCTTGGCACTTCTTCCGCCACTTTCGCGAAGATGTCTACCACGTCTCCTACGCGCTTGACGGGACGGAAATTCGAGATATGCATTAAGATCTTCTCGCCGTCACGCACGAAATCGCTGCGGAAATTCGCACAGCTGCGCGGGTAATAGATCCGTTTGTCAACGAAGTTATAAGTCAAGTCGATCGGATTGTCGATCTCAAGCAATTCCTTCGTTTCGTTGATCAGATCCTGCGAGACGGCTGTCACCGCATCACTCGAGTTGATCGCCAGCCGGATAAGGTCCTTGAGCGATTCGTCCTGAGCCAGCACGGTAATATCCGTCCCGTGCAGCGTAGTGACGGTTTTGATGTCGCCGCCGATCATTTGCTTGGCCAGCAGCGCACAGATCGCATGCGGGACCGCGTAATGAACATGCAGCAGATCCAATTGCTGCATCTTGGCCACCTGCGCCATTTTGCTGGCCAGCGATAAGTCATACGGCGGATATCGGAACACGTAATAATCGTTAACCTCTACCTCATGAAAGAATATATTTTTCTTGAATTGACCGAGCCGAAACGGAATGCTGTGCGTAATAAAATGAATTTCGTGCCCTTTCTCGGCCAGCAGCTTACCCAGCTCCGTCGCGACAACGCCGGACCCGCCGAGCGTCGGATAACAGGTAATGCCGATTTTGAGAGGTCTCGCCACGGTTTTCCACCTCCTGGTGCGTTCTTTAGATAACGATATGCTTGATGTGACGAAAACTGGCGTTAAAATAATTCAACGGGCTGCGGTTTCTTGGTCGTAAACCCTTCCGCGTAACCCCAGCCTCTCGATTGGCCCAACAATAAATCCCTTGCCGCCACCCGTTCGACGTATCGGTCGGTCAGCGGCGTGCTGACATGATCTTGACCGAGACTCGCGGGGTTAAACTGGGATTTGTACGCTTGAAGCGAAGCGATCTTACGCTCGTAGTATGCGCTGACGTCCACCATGAGCGTCGTCCCCGCCGTATCGTTAATATAATAGAAAACAAGCTGTTCGACGTTGACCGGGGGCATGTCCGGCGCATACTTACGCAGCTTGGCATTGAAAACAGCCTCCTCGACCATTCGGCTGCACGCCACATGATCCGGATGCCGGTCATCCCAATACGGCGCAAATACGAGTCGCGGCCGTAATCGTCTGATTTCGCGAACAATCGCCTCGATCTGCTGCGGGGAGCCGTTCAGCCCTCGATCCGGCAGCGCAAGACAAGAGCGCTCGAATAGACCAAGCACCGCGGAAGCTTCGGCGGCTTCTTGCCGCCTCGATTCCACGGTGCCATTCGATGACATCTCTGCCTCGGTCAAATCGCAAATCGCCGTCTTGCGACCAGCCAGTGCATGCTTGGCCAACGTGCCGGCCATGCCGATCTCCACGTCGTCCGGATGCGCGCCGAACGCCAATATATCGACCGAATATGTCATGATTCTCCCTACTCCGGTTTATATTTGTGGACCAGTTCCCGCCAAGCAAAATCGCCGCGTTCCAGTGCTTTGACGAGCAGCTCGGCGGTCGCCACGTTGGTCGCGACCGGAATGCCCTGCACGTCACATAGGCGAAGAAGGGCAATAATGTCCGGCTCGTGCGGCTGCGCCATGAGCGGATCGCGCAGGAAAATAATCAAGTCCATCTCGTTCGTGGCCACCAACGCGCCGATCTGCTGGTCGCCTCCGAGCGGTCCCGACATAAATCGATTGATCGAAAGCGACGTTTGCTCCATAATACGGGTTCCCGTCGTCCCCGTCGAATACAGCGTATGACCTTCGAAGACGGTTTCGTACGCCGTTACGAAGTTCACCATTTCGTCCTTCTTGCGGTCATGCGCGATAAACGCGATATTCATGATGTGTTCTCCTCTCCCGTTATCCCGGTAACCGGCTCTTTACTCCATAATGTGCTCGAAACCGTAAATAAGTCCCTCGTACGTCATGACTTTTTTCACCGCGTGATTGACGCCGGGCATATAACCCGCACGGTCGTAAGAATCATGACGAATCTTCAGCGTTTGGCCGAAAGCGCCAAACACGACTTCCTGCTGGGCGAATACACCCGGCAGCCTAACGCTATGTATGCGAAACCCGTTATAATAACCGCCGCGCGAGCCTTCGATGATTTCTTCCTCGTTCGGATTGCCTTGGCGAAGCTCGCCGCGCGCTTCGGAAATGAGCTCGGCCGTCTTAATGGATGTGCCGGATGGCGCATCCAGCTTCTGATCGCCATGATATTCGATGATTTCCAGATGCGGCATATACTTGGACGCCTCGGCCGCGAACTTCATCATCAGTATGGCGCCGATGGAGAAGTTTGGCGCAATCAAAGCGCCGATTCCCCGCTCATTGCACAGCTTGTCCAGCTCTTGCATTTGATCTTGGTTAATGCCGGTTGTCCCAATGACCGGGCGCACGCCGTGCATGATGGCGATCCTTGCGTTCTCGTACCCGACCTGCGGGATCGAGAAATCGACGAGCACATCGGCCTTGGCCGAAGTTAGCGCCGACTCGAGATCCGCCGCGGTCACGACGCCGCAAGCCGCGACTCCCGCAAGGATGCCTGCATCCACGCCGCCGGCAGACGGGGAGACGGCCGCGACCAGTTCGAGCGTTTCGTCTTGAAGGACCATTTTGACGACTTCGCGTCCCATCCGGCCGCGAGCTCCCGCTACCGCCACTTTGATTCGTTCATTCATAACGTACGTAACCACCTGTCTGCATTATCTTTTCTTCTTCCGAACAATCGTGCGAAACGTTCCGCGCAATTTGCGGTTCACGTCGGCAAGCAGCCGCTGTGCGGCCGAATGATGCGGGTCGAGCTTCATCGCTTCATGCGCGAACTCCGCCGCTTCTTCATACCGATGCTGCGAAGCATAGACCGCGCCGAGAAGCAGGAGCACCTCCACATTAAGCGGATCTAGTGTCGACGCGAATTTCAGCTTCTCGATCGCGCTGTCGGTCTCCGGCGGCGTTCTGCCGAGCAGCCCTTCGACTTCCCGCAGCAGCAGCTTGGCTTGCACCGTCTGCAGCTGAAAGCGGTATTCGTCCGAGCTCGGATCAAGCGCGGCGGCCCGCTCCGCGTGATACAGCGCTTTTTGCGACTTGCCGCTCCGCAAGCACGTAATGGAACATCTATAATGATGCGACGCGTGATCCGGTTCCAGCTCGATCGCCTGTTCGAACCAGCCGATCGCCTGCTCGTAATCGCCGTTCAAGATGGCTTCGTAAGCTTTCTTTATGCAGCTTTCTCCATCCATCCGCCCACCCTCCTTGTCTTAAGGTTGATGGTAACAGCATATGACGGAGGCGCGGTTACGGTTCGATGTTTTTTGGCGTCCAGCGGCCGGCGTCGCGCGTATTGAATTTATGCATAACCCGGTCATGCGCTTCGGTAAGATCGATGCCCAGCGAATTCGCGAAACAAATGACGATGAACAAAATATCGCCAAGCTCCATCTCGATGGAGTTGTCCGCTTCATCCGCCTTCTTCGGCTTCTCCCCGAACGAATGATTGACTTCCCTAGCCAGCTCGCCGACCTCCTCGGTCATGCGGGCCAGCATGGAGAGCGGGCTGAAATAACCTTCTTTAAACTGCGAAATATAACGGTCCACTTCGCGCTGCACTTCGGCAAGCGACTTCTCGGATCCCTTCTCGTTCATCGCGTTAATCCAATCCTTCCCTCAGGTTCACTCCATATGTTATCGTAAAGCGTCCGCGAAAACAATGCTTTTCGATTGCGCTCAAATCAGCCATACTAGACAAGGCAACCTTAGTTTTTGGGCAGAAAGGAGTTTTACATCATGAACGCACGGCTATCCGCCTTGCTGCGTCAGGTGCCGCTTATCACCCTAGGCACCGCCATTTATGCATTCGGCCTGCAGTACTTCATTATTCCGAATCAGCTGATGGAGGGTGGCGTAACCGGCATCGGGGTCCTGCTGAATTACGCGCTTGGTCTTCCGCTCTCGATCTCTACGCTCTTGCTGAACATTCCGCTTTTCATCATCGGTTGGAAGGTGCTCGGCAAAAGTCAGATGGGGCTCTCCATTTACGGCACGGTCTCGCTCTCGTTCTTCCTCTGGCTGATCGAGAAAGGCGTGGAGGCCGAATGGATCGAACCGTTCCAAACGTCGCACGACTACATACTAGCCGCTCTGTATGCGGGGGTTACGACAGGCGCCGGGCTCGGCATCGTCTTCCGCTTCGGCGGCACGACCGGCGGTGCGGATATCATCGCGCGGATTGCCTCCAAGACGCGCGGCTGGAGCATGGGACAAATTATTCTCACGCTCGATGCCTTCATTATAGGAGCTTCGCTTCTATATATATCGAAGGAGAAAGTGCTTTACACCCTCGTGATCGTATTCATCGCCGCGCGCGTGATCGATTTCATTCAAGAAGGGGCTTATGCCGCCAAAGCGTTCCAGGTGTTCACCGACCACGGACCGGAAATTTCAGCTCTGATTACGAAGGAGATGGAACGGGGCGTTACGCTGTTTGACGCGAAAGGCGCTTATTCCGGCCAACAAAAACAGGTCGTCTACTGCGTGATCGCGCGCCATGAAATCCGGCGTCTCAAAACGATCATTCGCAGCATCGACCCGCGGGCATTCGTCGTCATCTCCGACGTACACGACGTACTCGGCGAAGGGTTTAAAGAAGAATAGTTACGAATCGCGCTCCCAAGGCGATTTGGGCGGCGGATAAGACGCGCCGTGACTTTCCTCGAATTTATACCGTTGCCATCCTACGAAAGCAAGCACGCCCATGACGAAGGCGGCGATAAACATCGTCGCGAGCTGTTCTCGGACAGGCGCGGCAGGCACCGGCGGCATGATCCGGGTTGGTGCCGGTCCCGCGGCCGCCGCATCGGATAGTTCGCCCGAAGCCGTCTTCGTCGCGGCGTTGTCGTTAAAGAGGACGTCAGCCGAGTTCTGCAGCTCCAGCCATACGCGATCCAAATTGCGATTTCGCTCTTTCGCGCCGCTGCTCTTGGCCGCGTACACGATCGCATACTCCATCCGGTTCATTAAATCCTGAAAATGCGAAACATCCGCTTCAGGCCGCTCCAACAACGCCGCCACTTCGACTCGTTCGGCATGAATGCGCAGCACGTTCAGCGCAGCCAGCTCGGCCGATGCGCGGTCCTCCCACTCGATTACCCATGCTTGGCGCAACCGTTCCAAATCTTCTTGTATGACGTCCTGATATTGAAGCCATAGCGGCGAAGACCGATACAGCGCATCGATCGCCAGCTTCAAGCGCGCCGCTTGAAGATAGGCTTCTTCTCCATTCGGTTTCTGAGTGAAGGCCTTCTTCGCCGACTGAATGCTCGCATCGAATGCTTGCCAACCCTTCAGCGTACCCATAGACCGAACTTCGTCTCGCTTGGACTCCCGTTCCAATTGAACGAGCGCCGAATAAGCATGCTGACGATCGCCCTTGTTCGCGGCATTGTAAAGCTCGTCCGCTATCTTTATGGCTTTATCCCCGCCCACGGTACGCGCATAGGTGTGAGCGGACTCATGGACCGAAGTCGTCCGTACCCAGTCGCTGGCACAGCCTGCCGTTATCATCAAGATCGCCGCCAATACGATTGTCGCGCCGATTGTTCTCCTCACACGCATCCCCCCACTACTCTCAATGTATGGGGGGATGTCCCAACTTATGCTTCGATTCGTCTTGCCTTACGGCCAAGTCGGAGAAACAGCAGCGTAATTAGCAAGCTGAACAACGTTAGACCGAACGTAAAATTGCGAACGGCATGAACGATGCGGTCCAATACTTCCGGCAGCCAAGGATAGATGTAATACGTATAGTCCATCGTATCGTTCAGCCACAACCAGCAGCCCGCGGCGAACGCGGCCCAACGCCCAAACGTGAAGAAGCGCACGAACAACAGCCCTTCCACCGCCATGCTTAAATGGGATACGATCAGCATATAATGCTGCCATACGAGCTGATCGCCTTTCATCGCGCCGGCCAAGATCATGACGACCGCCCATATCCCGTATTTCACCGACGTCACGACGCCTAGCGCTTCAATGACCATGCGAATCCCCCGTGCAACCGGACCTGCGTCTGGAGAGGGCGGGAACAGTAGATAAATTAATGCCAGCGTAAAGAATAAGCTCGCCGTAGGGCTATCCGGCACGAATACCAACTGCCAAGCTGGCTGCGTCTGCGACGTATCGATCAACTGATCGCCGTACCAATAATAGCCATACACGGTTCCCAATGCATTGACGATGAACAACAGCCACAGCACGCGGCGATCCAATAGCACGGAACGACTCATTACAAATGAAATAAGCGACACGGCTCATTGCTCCTTCCTCTACCCCGACCCGATTGTGTTCAAAAAAAACCTGATCGCGATGAAACGATCAGGTTCTTCATGAGTTATTCAGCTTTCTTCTGTTTCGCGAGCCATGTCGCCAGCTGGTCGATCTGCTCGGCGCTCAGGTTCTCCCCGAATGCCGGCATTCTTCCGCCGCCCAGACCGTTGGTTACGATATCCGCCAATTCTTCTTTGGTGTGTTCGTCGCCCACGCCTCTCAAGGCTGGCACGTTCGCGCTTTCGTTTCCTTTAAGATCGGTTGCATGGCAACCTACGCAGTTGGCTTTGACGATTTCCATAACCGGGTCGTCCTCGTCCACGATCGGAATAACGGCTTCCTCGACCGGAACGCCGCCATTCGCCTGCGCCTTCTCCCACTCTTCACGGGCTTTCTCTTCACGAACGTGGTGCTCTGGAATCGTGTTCGTGATTTCAAGCTCGTGCTCGTAGTGGTCCCAAGAAACCTTCGTCAGGTAAAATAGCGAGAACAGCGAGAGCAGCATCAGCGCTGTCGCGATCGGACGTCTGTAGAAACGGCGTTCTTTGCCCGTATCCAGGAAAGGCGCAAGGAGAAGCGCCGCGAAAGCGATCCCCGGCACGCCGAGAATACCGAATGCGACGTAATCGCCCGATGCGTAAGGGTATTTCAGGAATTGATACATAAACAAGAAGTACCAGTCCGGCATCGGAATGAATGCCGCGTTCGTCGGATCTGCCGGATAACCGAGCGGTGCCGGTTCCGCAATCGTCAGAACAAGGAAACCTACCAACGCCACGCATCCGACCATCCATTCCTTCAGCAGGAAGTTCGGAATGAACGCTTCCGACTTGCCCGGGAAAGCAGTGTAGTCCGGCGGGATCGTATCGCTGCCGACGCTCTTAGGCTTCTTCACCCGGGAGTCGCCGACATAAATTACTTTTTCGTTCGATTTGTGACCATGTGCCATTCGCGAATTACCTCCCTTCGGCTTAGAGTGGTCCAGAAATGCCTTGACGGCGGATCATGATAAAGTGAGCCCCAAGCAGCGCAAGCAGCGCGCCTGGCAGGAAGAACACGTGGATCGCGAAGAAGCGAGTCAGCGTCTCGGCGCCGATAATGTCGCCGCCCTGCAGCAATTCTTTAATGTAAGGTCCGATATACGGCACGGCTTCGGCGATCTGCATGCCTACCTTCGTGGCGAAATAAGCTTTGTTATCCCACGGCAGCAGGTAGCCCGTGAAGCCAAGACCGAGCATGATGAAGAAAATCAGCATGCCGACAACCCAGTTCATCTCGCGCGGCGCCTTGTAGGAACCGGTGAAGAAGACGCGAAGCGTATGTAAGAACATCATAACAAGCACAAGGCTTGCGCCCCAGTGGTGCATACCGCGCACGATGCCGCCGAAAGCGACTTTATGCTGCAGGTAGTCGACGCTCTTGTAAGCGTTCAAAATATCCGGGACGAAATACATCGTCAGGAACATACCCGACAAAATCTGGATGACCGTGATGAAAAACGTCAATCCGCCAAAGCAATACACGAATGCGGAGAAGTGATGGGCCGGGTTAACGTGTTCCGGAACTTCATGATCCGCAACGTCCCTCCACAGCGGCGTAATATCAAGACGTTCGTCGATCCAGTTGTACACATTTTTCAACATCTGAGCCTACGCCCTCCTTATACTCGTGTATTCTCTTTGATCGGTCCGAGATAAATCCAGCCTTCCTTGACTTCCAATTCATACTCGTCAAGCGGCTTCGGCGCAACGGAAAGCGCTTTTCCTTCGATCGTGTAATGCGCGCCGTGACATGGACATACGTACTCGTTGTTCTGCTCCGTATTCCAGGCGATCGTACAGCCCAAATGCTTACAGACCGGAGAAAGGGCGTAATACTTACCCTGCTCGTCCTTTCTGATCCAGGCCGTTTGTTCCGGATCGCTCACGTACCAGCCATCGATCTGGTGAATCTTGAACTTAAACTCCTGCGGTTCGTTCGTTACTTTCGATTCTTCAACAACCTTGATCAAGGTGCTTCCGCTTTTCTTTTTAAGAATCGGATCAACCGCGAAACGAACCATTGGCAGCGCTACGCCAGCAGCCATGAAAGCCGTTGCGCCTCCGAGCGTATATGACAAAAATTGACGTCGGGACATTTCGTTGCGTTTCACCGGTCGATGTGCGTTCTGATCGTGGTTACTCATCTTGTTCTACCCCCTTTGCCAACCATATCTTGCGTCTTGCCACATTGACAAAACGTATGACGAACTTAGGACATTTCCTATAATAGCCTAGGTCATATAGAGCGTCAAGAATACTGCCAAAGTTTTGCTGGACGGAACAAAAGCCCATTTTGAAATTGTTACGATTTTGTCACAATTGACCTGCTATGGCATTTGTTTTTCCCAAATCGTTTTCGACTTATGCAATTGCTGTCGATTCCGGCGGGAAAAGAGCGTCTTCGCTTATCGTCCCAGCCATAAGTTGCGAACCGCGGCGTTGACCTCATCCGATTGGGGCGGATTGCCCTGCGCATCGGTACCCACGATCAAATCGGCGCTAGCCACCTTGCCGATCCATGATTCGATATCGAATGCAGCCGTCAGGATCACGTATTTGAAACCGGATCTCTTCAAATTGGCGCAAATCTGTTCAACCTGTTCCGCTCCTGCGCCATGATCGGCATATTGGCAGGACGGATAGGTTACGATCCGGCCCTTGAAAGGCTGTTCGATTCGGTCAAGAACGTCCCGCAGCCTCTCCAGCGCTTCGGTTGCTTCGAAAGGCAGTTCGTTGCCGCTCAAGCCGGTAACCGGCAGTACGGCCGTATCGAGATATGGCGCAAGCTCCGCCCATTGGTCCGGCGTAAGTTCGCTGAATTTCATCGTTTGCTTGTCCCCTTCGCGAATAGCTTCATATTTCCCCAGACATCCCTTTATCCTACCATAATCTCGCCAGGTAAGAAACGATGCTTCGGTGGAGCGCTCAACCTTAAGCTTCTTCCCTTCCCCCAACAGCCTTCGATTGGACGAATTGCATGCAAAAAACCTCCGCGGCGAGGTAGCTTGGAAGCTCTTCGCGCGAAGGTTCGCGGGCGCACGCTTAAGCGTGCAGCGTCTTTAATTCATCGGTCAATCTGCGAAACGTATCCTTATCTCCTGAAGCTAGCGCTTTATCGATCGCTTGATACAATCGTTTCGTCCGGAATTCCACCACTGCCTTATCCAACACCATCTCGGCCGCAAGCCCGAGCATGGCTTCATACGATACTTTCATTTTGTCCATAGGATACACCTCCAAGCTTTCGTTCAAAGATATCCTATACTCATTCCCCTGGCCGAGCTGTCTCTCATCGTCCGCATGATGCTCTTGCATGCCTTCTCATTCGGGTTCACTAGGCGATTTCGCAGCGGTACAAGCGAAAGCGATAGGCGTAAACATTATCCGCTTCTAGTAAATCATATTCCGCAGCGCGCACGGGCGTATCCTGCGTTTGCCCTTACCGTCCCGGAATGTGCTGCGGCCTATTCATATAGAAGCTAGTCCAACACGATGGCGTCCTCGTCCTCCAAATTCAACCCTGCAACGACCGCTCTCCCTAGCGGAGTGGCGCGAATGACCTTGCCGAACTGCGCATGTTCCCCGATTCTCAAGAGACCCAAGTGCAGCATCATCCCGACGATCCGCTGTTCGAACAGCGTCTCGGAACTGTCATAATAGAAAGGTCTAATGTAAGGAACCAGCGCATGCTTAAGCGAATCCGCCGTCACCCATTGTTCGGATAGCTTGTCGGTCCAATAAACCAGCGACCGTAAGTTCGGCATGGCATTCTTATATAAACGGAGCCAGAACCGGTACAGCTTGTCGGTTCCTTCCGGGGCACCCGATGTCTGGCGCTCGAGCCCTGCCGGCGTCAGCGTCAGCTCGCTCTCGCCTTCCGCGAGCCACCCGTTGTAATAACAATAATCATAGATGAGGGACATCCGGTTCGGATAATCTTTCATCCGGCGGCCGTAACCGAACCGCCATTCGCCCTTGCCCGGCAGCTGTTCCTTTATGCTGAGACGATCCATAATTTGCAGCACGCTTCTTTTATACATGGCGCCATCGGACGTAAGCTGGATTTCATTGTGATGAATAAAAGTCAGCAGCTCCTTCACGTCCTCGCCAATCAGTTGCTGCTCATCCCGGTAGGCTAACGGCTCTTCGTCCACGTAGGTGAGCTGAGAAGCGAATTTCCGCTCCATGGCGTCCTTGAATCTGCGCTTCAAATCATGGGGCACCTGAAATAAATAGCGGTTCGGCCCTGAAATCCCATTAAACAGCCAACCGTACTGTTTAAACCGCGAGATCGTCGCCCGCGGTCCGCTTTCCACCGGCGGGGCTGGCTTTGGCGTCTTCGTCCGCTTCGACGGCTTCTTAACCGCGGCAGCCTCAGGAAGCCGGGTCGGCTCGAGATAATCCGCCTTATCCGGTTCGGCCCCGAACCTGCTTTGTTCGGCGCGTGCCAAGAGCTCCTCCAGCGAGAACGTATCTCTCAGGTCGAAGAGCAGCGAATTCATGAACCGCAAATCTTCCAGCTGCATCGACTTGATTTGCGATTCGAATACATCCCGCCGGTTCACGGTTGATAATATGGACTGGATCAGCTCATTTTTGGAATGGCCATTGCATTCGCACTGGTACGTATTCGCGATCCGGCTGAGCTGTACGATATCGGCATAGCTGAGCATATCCGCCAAGTTCATGTCCAATCCTCCGATCTCTCGTTTCTTCGTTAACTAGTACCATTATGGGAAGATTCGGAACATTTAATAACCGTCCTATGAAAAAAACCTGCCTCGTTTCATACGAAACGAGGCAGGTTCAGATCACTCATATATTATAGAAGCAACAAGGCTGATTGGTTTGCGTTCACGGTCGTAAGAGCGGGAATGCAGCATTCAGCCGGAGCCTGCTGATTGGTTTCCGTTCTCAATCCAAAGATTGAGAATGGAGCATTCAGCCAGGGTAAAAAGCTACACACGCGTCAGGTCGTCCAGATGCAGCGTGCAATTGTGCAGCAGCGGCTTCCACCGCTCCGATTCACGCTCGAATATGCTTAGGGAGACATTGCCAATCGGCTTGTCTGCCAACTCCGCGCAAAGTCCTTTCAAGAGCTGTGCCAGCAAGCTGCCATGCGTTACAACCAGAATCCGGCGATCATCCAGTCCTTGTGCGACTAAATCCTCGACGAATGCCATCGCTCTGCCGCGCAGCACGTCGTCGGTTTCTTGGCCCCGATTCTGGGAGCGCCAGTCGGCTCCCCATCGCGTTAATCGCTCTTCCTCCGTCGTTCCCTCGATCTCGCCGAAATACCGCTCCCGCAATCTCGGGTCGCCCGGAAGTTGTACGATGCCCAGCGTCTGCGCAATAATGCGCGCCGTCTCGTCGGCGCGCGAGAGATCGCTGGCTACGATCGCGTCCCAACGCTCGCCGTCCCGACGGAGCCGCTGCGCCAACGCGCCTGCTTGCCGAACGCCTTCTTCGTTGAGTGGCGTATCCGTTTGTCCTTGAATTTTGCCGAGGGCGTTCCAATCGGTCTTCCCATGGCGGATTAATCCGATTCGCATCGCGATCTCCCCTTTCATGAAAAATCTCCAGCTCACGGGCTGGAGATTTCGGTCGATAACGGTCTGTAGTAGGCGTGTCACGCTCGATTAGTGTCTCGTGCGCGACAGCCAGTTCAAAATAAGCAACGCCATAATCATGCCCAGAATGGATAAGGCAATCCAATATTGCGGGAACGTCGGCACGACGTTCAGCACTAAAGGATCGCTGATGCTTGCCACCGGCAGATCCGCATAAAAATCGGCTGTAATCAGGCCGGTATTCTCGGCCGCGTTGGCCGTCTCGATCAGTCCTGTCAGCTTCGCCATCTCGACCGATGAAGCGTCTTGGTTGCCGATCAACATGTAGAACAAACCGCATATGAACATCGCCATGCAGCATGCAATCGCAGCAGCCGCGTTACGGCGGAATGATCTCGAGAATTGATAGCTCCGGCTGGGAACAGGCATATACCAGGATTCTTCCGCATAAATCCGCTCCATGACGCCCCGGTTGACATGGTCGACTTCGATCGGCCCGATCGCTTCGTCCATCTCCGACAGGCTGCGGATTAACTGCTCGCTTTCTTCCCATAGCCGAAATTCTTCCCGGCAGTCGTCGCAACGGACCAGATGTTGATCAACGGCCATGCGCTCCGGGTCATTCTCGGCAAGATCCCAATAGACGCCAAATGTCTCGCGTACCTCCAGGCATTTCATCGCATCTTCATCCCCTCGAATTCTTCCAGCACCGGCGATTCGCCGAAGTAGGGTTCAAGCTGCATCTTCACACTGTTGCGGGCTCGGAATAGCAGCGACTTGACGGAACTGACGGTCTGACCGAGTATGCTCGCGATCTCCTGATAATCCAGCTGGTCGTATTCTCTAAGTATAAGGGCAGATCGCTGTTTCTCAGGCAAATTGTTAATCGCTTCGCGAACCATCGACATCCGTTCGTTCTGCAAAAGCCGATGCTCGGGCACGCTGTCGGGCGGGGCGACCGGCATTACGTTCACTTCATCGAGCGACACGCTGCCGGATTTCTGCTTACGCAGCTCGCTTAGCACCGTATTGCGGGCGATCGTGTACAGCCAAGTCGAGAATGTAGCATCCGTCTCCCGAAAGGAATGCAAGCTTCGATATGCTTTATAGAACGTCTCGGAGCATAAATCCTCCGCCAACAGTTCCATCTTCGCGCTCTTCAGCATATGAAAGATGAAAGCAAGGATTTTACGCTGGTATCGCCTCATCAATTCCGAGTAAAGCTGAACGTTACCGTCTTTGATTTCGCGGATTAACTGGGAATCGGTCATTGCGGGCGACCCTCCTTGGACTCCGGAGTGTTCCCGGCCCGGTTATAACATTGTACCGAGCGGGTTCGAAAAAGTTGCGCGCCGTTCCAAACAAAAGCCTTCGAACTTCGCGCATTAATGGACAAGCTATATTGAATTCGAGAGAAAAAAACAAATTCCTGCTAGATTCGACAAAATCAAAACGCACCAGATTTTTACAATCAATATGTTTATTGTAGCACAGTCCCTCTTTCCCCGTGTCTTAAAATTTTTTTAGAAAAGATTTCCCCCTTGACTCGTTTCAAACAAAAAAAAGACCACCTCGAAAGGTGGCCCGCACAATGTGCGTTGGATTTGGATAGGAGTGGAGAGAAACCATACTGTACTTTTATTATATGTATCCGTTTTCATTTTGTCAATAAGCGTTTTCATTTTTTATAGATCATTTTTAAAAATGTACGGAGTGCCCGGTCTGGCTCAATTTCTCCACCGCTTGATCCAGATCGTCCTGCGTTCGGAAGGAAAGCCGCAGTACGCCCGGAACGTCTTCCCGGCTTTCGATAATTTGGAGGTTGCTCAAATTGATTCGCGCGTTGCCCAGCTCCGTCGCGATCTTGCCGATGATGCCGGGATGGTCCGGTACGTCCACGTAACACTCGTATAGGGAATGGATCATGCCCTTGCGCCGTTCTGGAAGCTGGCTGCGGAACGCGCCTGCTTGCTTGAACGCCTCCTGAATACCCTCCGCGTCCTTGCCCTCCAGCATCCGGATGAATTTATGCGTCTCCTTGTTCCAGCCTTGAAGCAGCTTAAGCAAGATTTCGCGGTTGCTGATCAAAATATCGCGCCAGACAATCGGGTCGCTCGAAGCGATCCGCGTAATATCGCGGAAGCCGCCAGCTGCCAGCACGCTATATAGCGGGTTCGTCTCGTTATAGCCCCTGATCTGATTGACGAGCGCGACCGCAATGATGTGAGGCAGGTGACTGATCGCGCCGACGATCTCATCATGCTCATCGGGGTTCACGTGCACGATATGTGCTTTCGTCGCTTTCAACAGATTGGACAGTCGGTCAACGGCTTCTGCCGGGGCGCCGGGCTCCGGTGTCAACACGTAGAAGGCATTCTCGAACAAATGCGAGGATGCCGCTTCGACGCCCGAACGTTCGGAACCCGCCATCGGATGGCCCCCGATGAACGTTGCGCCGCTAAAACGCAGCGCGGCCGCCGTACGCGCGACGGACGACTTCGTGCTCCCGACATCGGTGATAATGCAGCCGGACTTGAGCCGAAGCTCGCTGATCTCCCGCACGTATTGGTCGAGCACGCCTACGGGCACACACAAAAAGATAACGTCCGCCGATTCGGCCGCATCGCGAAGGGACGCCGCCATTTCATCGACGACGCCCCTCTCTACGTATTTGGCCGCGGACGATTCGCGCACGTCATAACCGACAACCGTCAAACCCGGCTTGCCTTTAAAGCAAAGCGCGAGCGAGCCGCCGATCAAGCCGACGCCGAATATCGCGATTCTCGTCATGATATTATCCGTGCACCGCCGCTTCTTGCAAGACCTGCTCCAATGCCGCGATGAACTTCTCGTTCTGCTCCCGGCTGCCTACTGTAATGCGAATGTAGGTCGGATAATGGCTCCAGCGTGCGCGGGAGATGATGCCCCGCTTCAAGAGTCCGTCGAATACTTGCGCGGAAGGCAGCTTGGCGTCGAACATGACGAAGTTGCCGTGCGGCTCGAAGTATGGCAGGCCAAGACGCTCAAACTCTCCGGTCAAGTAACGAAGCCCTTCCGCGTTGCGATCGCGGCAGCTCTCGACGAACGCTGTGTCGCGAACCGCCGCCAGCGCCGCCGCCTGTGCGAAGCGAGTCGTATTGAACGGTTCGCGCACTTGGTTCACAAGCCCGATCACGTCCGGATGGCCGACGCCGTAGCCGATCCGCAGCGAAGCCAGTCCGTAGATTTTGGAGAAGGTGCGCAGCAGGATAACGTTCTTGTACGTCTTCAGATAATCCAGGCTGTTCGGGAACGCGCCGTCGGTCACGTACTCGATGTAAGCCTCGTCCAGTACGACGATGACGTTGTCCGGAACCTGGCTCAAGAAAGCGTCCAGCTCGTCCTTTCCGACGATCGTGCCCGTCGGGTTGTTCGGATTGCAGATCCAGACGATCTTCGTGCGCTCGTTCACTTTCGCCAGCATGGCCGGAAGATCGTGCTTGCCGTCCTTCAGCGGCACCTCGACGCAGACCGCGCCTTCGATCTCCGCGTTGTGCTTATATTGAGGGAACGTCTCGTCCGCCATGATCGTTTCGTCGCCGGGCACGAAGAACGCTCTCGCCAGCATAAGAATGACCTCATCGGAGCCCGCTCCGAAAATGATTTGCTTGCGGTCGACGCTTAAGTATTCCGCGACGGCCTCCGTCAATGCCGTGCTAAAGCTGTCCGGGTAAATGCTCGCGTTGGCGACTTCCGCGACGATTGCCGCTTTCGCCGCCTCCGAGCAGCCGAATGGATTCTCGTTCGAAGCCAGCTTGATGACTTCCGTCAGGCCAAGCTCGCGTTTCACTTCTTCAAGCGGTTTGCCAGGCTGGTAGACAGGCAAATGTACAATACTGTTCTTGGGTTGCATCCCGCATTCACCTCATTATTAATGGCTAGTTAAAGTTAGACAACATTACCTGCATATTGTCTCACAACTTGAAGCGGTTTGAAAGCATCAATTTTAGCGCGCAAGCGCGTTAAAGCACATTCCTGCCCCGTCTATACAACAAGGCCCTCTCTCCAGAATCGGAGAAAGAGCCTTGACTTACACATGAAGCGGATTACGAACGCAATACGCTATGCTTTCAAACTCGCCACGAAATCGCGAATTTGCGCCAATCCTTCTTGCTTCGTATCGGCATTGTCCAAAAGCGGCAGAACCTCTTCGATCTTGCGCACGATCGCGCTGCCGACGATGACGCCGTCGGCTTGCTTCGAGAATCGCTCGACCTGCTCGCGGCTGGAGATGCCGAAGCCGACGCCGACCGGAAGCGTCGTCGCTTCCCGTACCGTCTGCAGGAACTGGTCGATGCCCTGATGGAAATCGGAGCGCACGCCGGTTACGCCGAGCGACGAGACGCAATAGACGAAGCCTTGCGCCTTCGCCGCAATCCGCTTCACTCGGTCGTTCGAGGTCGGCGCCACGAGCGGAATGAGGTGAATGCCCGCCCGTTCGGACATGGCGCGGACTTCTTCGTCCTCCTCGATCGGCAAATCCGGGATGATGAGCCCGCTGATGCCTTTGTCCACGACCAGTTTGAAGAATCGCTCCAGCCCGTATTGCAAGACCGGATTGAAGTACGTGAACAAAATGAACGGCATCTGGACGCCTTGTTCGCGTGCGTCGCTCGCCGCATGGATCACGTCCTCGATCGTTACGCGGTGCTTCAGCGCACGCTCGGAAGCGCGCTGAATGACGGGGCCGTCAGCCAGCGGATCGGAATAGGGCACGCCCAATTCCACCATATCCGCGCCCGCCTCCTCCAGCGCCTTTATAATCTCGATGGACGTCGCCACGTCGGGATCGCCGATCGTCAGGAATGGAATAAGCGCCGTCCCGCCTTCTTGGCGAAGTCGTTCGAATGCCGCGTCGATGCGGTTGGTCATGCTTCGTTCCCTCCCAGATAGCCCATAATCGCCTGCACGTCCTTATCGCCGCGACCGGAAAGGCTCACCACGATCGTCTTGTCGCTGCCGAGCGTCGGCGCCAGCTTCATTACCTGCGCGATGGCGTGTGCCGATTCCAGCGCCGGAATGATGCCCTCCGTACGGGAGAGCAGCTGCAGCGCCTCGAGCGCTTCGGCATCTGTGATCGGGAAGTATTCCGCGCGTGCCGTATCCTTCAAATACGCATGCTCCGGTCCGATTCCCGGGTAGTCGAGTCCGGCCGATATCGAGTGCGCCGGCTGAACTTGTCCGAAATCATCCTGCAGCACATAGCTGAGCGAGCCTTGGAATACGCCATGGCGCCCCTTGGTCATCGTCGCCGCATGCTCTTCCGTCTCCACGCCTCTGCCTGCTGCTTCCACACCGATCAGCCGCACCGATTCGTCATCCACGAACGGATAGAAGATGCCCATCGCGTTGCTGCCGCCGCCGACCGCCGCCACGACATAGTCAGGCAGACGGCCTTCTTCCTTCAAAATCTGCGCTCTGGCTTCGTCGCCGATAATGCGCTGGAAATCGCGCACGATCATCGGATACGGATGCGGACCCGTAACGGAACCGAGGATATAATAGGTATCCTCGACGTGGCTGACCCAGTAGCGAAGCGTCTCGTTGCACGCATCCTTAAGCGTGCGGGTACCGGAGAGCACCGGAACGACCTCGGCTCCGAGCAGCTTCATCCGGAATACATTGAGCTCTTGACGCTTCGTATCTTCCTCGCCCATGAACACTTTACATTCCAAGCCGAGCAGCGCCGCGACCGTCGCCGAAGCGACGCCGTGCTGACCCGCGCCGGTCTCGGCGATGATTTTCGTTTTGCCCATTCGTTTGGCGAGCACGCCTTGGCCGATCGTGTTGTTGATTTTGTGCGCGCCCGTATGGTTCAGGTCTTCGCGCTTCAAGAAGATCTTCGCTCCGCCCAAATGCTTGGAGAGCCGCTCGGCATAGTATAGCGACGTTGGACGCCCCGAATATTTGTGCAGCAAATAATTCACTTCCGCGATAAATTCCGGGTCCTTCGAGTAATGACGATAGGCTTCCTCCAGCTCCAACAACGCGTTCATCAGCGTCTCGGGCACGTAACGGCCGCCGAACTTCCCGAAGCGCCCGCTCTGGTCTGGTACTTGACTGATCATCGTGCTTTCACCCTTTCTACGAATGCTCGAATCTTCTCGATATCTTTCACGCCGTCCGTCTCCACACCGCTCGAGACGTCTACGCCGTCCACTTCGTAATTACCCAGCAGCTCGGCCGCATTGTCTGGATGCAGGCCGCCGGCCACATACAGCGGCACGTTAATCTCCTTGGCCGCCGCCGCATAGCGCGGAATGGCATCCCAGCCAAACGTCTGTCCCGTGCCGCCGCCGGCCGTGTCGATAAGCGCCGCGTCGATCGTACCCTCGAATGCAAGCAGCCTCTCGTGCCCTGTGCCGGCCGCATCGTCGCCATGGACGGAGAACACCTTCCATACTTCTTTGCCCAGCTCGCCTCTGACGGCCGAACATAACGCCGGATCTTCGTCGCCGTGAAGCTGTACCACATCGAGCGGTGCAACGGCCAAGAGCTCCCGCAGCCCCTCAAGCGCGGCGCCGACGAACACGCCGACCGTCTTGGGTGCTTCGCCCTGCGGCGTCTTAAGCTGCTTGACTTCGGCGATCAGCTCGGCCGCCGCCTCCGGTTCGACCTGCCTGCGGCTCTTGGCGAATACGAAGCCGATCTCGTCGACTTCAAGTCCGTCCATCGCCCGGATCGTGGCCGCGTCCCGAAGCCCGCAGATTTTCACCCTTGCCCTGCCTCTGTTCCTATCGTTCACGATTTCACCAGCGGGCCGAGCAGATCCTTGACGGCTTGACCGACTTCCGGCTGGCGCATGAAATGCTCGCCGATCAGGACGCCCTTGGCCCCGACTTCGGTCAGATACGCGATGTCGTCCACCGACGAAATCGCGCTCTCGCTGATGACGGATGCGCCTGGGGGAACCAGCCCGATGAGCCGCTCCGTCGTCGCAAGGTCGGTCGCGAAGGTATGCAGGTCCCGGTTGTTGATGCCGATCAGCGTTGCTTTGCCAAGCGACAGCACATCCTCCATCTCCTCGCGGTTATGGACTTCGACGAGCACGTCCAACCCGATCGACTTGGCGATATCATGCAATTCCGCCAGCTCGGCCGGCTTCAGGATCGCGGCGATCAGCAGCACGGCATCCGCGCCGATGACGCGCGCTTCATAGACTTGACGGTAATCGATCGTGAAATCCTTGCGCAGCAGCGGTACGTGCACCGCTTCGCGAATCGCGCTAAGATAGGCGTTGCTGCCTTGAAAATACTGCTCGTCGGTCAAAACCGAAATGCAATCCGCTCCAGCCGCCTCATACGTCCGAGCCAGCTCCACCGGGTGAAAATCGGGGCGGATCAGCCCTTTGGAAGGCGAAGCCTTCTTCACTTCCGCGATCAGTCCCATGGTCCGGTTGCGTCCCGTCGTGACGGCCCGCTCGAACCCCTTGCATGCGGGCAAGCCCGCTATCGTACGCTCATATTCCGCGAGCGAGAACGTCTCTGCCAGCGAGGCGACTTCCTGCCTCTTCGTTGCTACGATGCGATCAAGAAACATGCGCCACTTCTCCCGTCGTTTCAATCAATTGATAAAGCTTCTGCTGCGCTTTGCCGGAATCGATGATCAAAGCCGCCGCTTCCACGCCTTCCCGAAGCGTGTTGGCCTGCCCGCCAACGTAGATGCAGGCGCCGGCGTTCGCCAAGACGATGTCCCGGTAAGCGCCCTGCTCCTCTCCGCCGAAAATCCGGCGGATGATAGCCGCGTTCTCGGCCGCGTCGCCGCCGATCACTTCCGACAGCGGCCGGCGCGTAAGTCCGAGCTCCTCCGGCGTAATGTCGAACGTGCGGACCGAGCCGCCCGCAAGCTCCGAAATTTGGGTCGAATCCGAAATGCTGATTTCGTCCAAACCGTCATGGCTGCTCACGACCATCGCCCGCCGAAGACCGAGCTCGCCGAGCACGCCCGCGACGGTCTCCGTGCGCGAACGGTCGTACAGTCCGAGCAGCTGGCGATCCGCGCCAGCCGGATTCGTGAGCGGACCGAGCATATTGAAAATGGTGCGGATGCCGAGCTCGCGCCGCGGGCCGGCCGCATGCTTCATGGACGGATGATACAGCTGCGCGAACATGAAACAAATGCCGATCGCCTCCAGGCAGCGCGCCGCCTGCTCGGCCGTCAGGTTAATGTTGACGCCGAGCGCTTCCAGCACGTCGGCGCTGCCCGCCTTGCCCGACATGGCGCGGTTGCCGTGCTTGGCTACGCGTACCCCCGCCGCGGAAGCGATCATCGCCGATGCGGTGGAAATATTGAATTTGTGAATGCCCGAGCCGCCCGTGCCGCACGTATCGAGCAGTCCTTCCTGCTCCGTCTGCACCCGGCTGGACAATGCCCGCATCGTCTCCGCGAACCCCGTAATCTCGTCCTTCGTCTCGCCTTTCATGCGGAGGGCGGTGATGACCGAACCGATTTGCGCGCCGGTCGCTTCGCCGCGCATGATGATACTCATGACTTCCCTGGCTTCTTCCCGGGTCAAATGAGCGCCGCTCGTCAATTGGGCCAGCGCCCGCTGCATCGTCATCGTCTCGTTAGTCATCGTACCCCTCACCCTCTCGCGTTCGCGAAATAATCGCTATTGATCATGCTTGCCGTCCGCTTCTGCGCCGGAAACACCGCTTCCGCCGCGCGAATCGCTTTCAGCATCGCCATGCCCTTATTCACCGTCTCCTGGTACTCGCTCTCCGGCACCGAATCCCATACGATACCGGCCCCCGCTTGCACGTACGCTTTGCCGTTCTTGAAAATAATCGTGCGAATCGTAATGCAGGTGTCCATGGTGCCGCCGAATCCGAGATAGCCGATCGCGCCGCCATAAGCGCCGCGCGCTTCGTTCTCCAGCTCCGCGATGATTTCCATCGCCCTGAGCTTAGGCGCGCCGGAGACGGTGCCCGCCGGCAGGCAGGACAGGAACGCGTCGAAGAAATCTTTGTCCTCCCGCAGCTTGCCGGAGACGTTCGAGACGATATGCATGACATGCGAGTACCGCTCGATCTCCATATACGAATCGCAGCGCACCGTGCCGAACTCGGATACGCGGCCGATATCATTGCGTCCCAGATCGACCAGCATCAGATGCTCCGCGCGCTCCTTCTCGTCGGCGAGCAGCTCTTTCTCGAGCGCCACATCCTGCTCCGGCGTCTTGCCGCGCGGCCTCGTGCCTGCGATCGGTCTCGTCTCGACCCGTTCGCCATTCACCTTCACGAGCGCTTCCGGCGACGTGCCGACGATGACCTCTTCGCCCATTTTCAAATAATACATGTAAGGCGAAGGATTCATCGTGCGCAGCACGCGATATACGTGAAGCGGATCGACGTCGGTGTCCACGCTGAACCGTTGGGAAAGCACGACTTGGAAAATATCGCCGGAACGGATATATTCCTTCGCTTGGTCGACATTCGCGATAAACTGTTCCTTCGTTACGTTGGAGTCGATGACGCCGAGCTCCGGATCGAGCGGCACGGCGCCGCTAGGCATGAGCAGCGTCGGCTGCGGCTGCTGAATCCGCTCCAGCGTCGCGTTAATCCGCGCCACCGCCTCGTTATAAGCCGCTTCGATCGCGCTGTCCGTCGCCGCCTCGGGAATGTGCACATTGCCGATCACCTGAATTTGCTGCTTGAAATGATCGAACACGATCACTTGGTCGCAGAACATGAACTGGATGTCGTTCATATTCAAGTCGTCAATGCGATGCGCGGGGAGCTTCTCGTAATACTGCAGCAGATCGTAGCCGAAAAATCCGATCGCCCCGCCCGTGAACGGCGGAAGCTCTGGAATCGACGGGCTTCGGTACGCGCGAAGATGCGCCTTCAACAGCTCGATCGGGTTGTCGCGCAGCACCGTTGTCTCGCCTTTGCGCTCGATGACGATTTCCCCCTGCTTGCCGTGAATCATCATGAACGGATCCGTGCCGATGAAGGAGTGACGCGCCCATTTGACGCCTCCCTCCACGCTTTCCAGCAGGAACGCGTGGCTCTCCCGGTAGAAATGCTGAAACACGCGGATCGGCGTCTCGGTATCCGCCATCACATGACGGACGATCGGAATCAAATTATAGGTCCCGGCCAACCGGATGATCTGCTGCAGCTCATGATTCATGCGAATCGCTCCTCTTCTAATGAAAAATAAAAAACTCCTGCCGCAGCAGGAGTTGTGAAAGTCAAAAGATAGAAAATGAGTGCTGACAGATAACGCGAAGCAGCGCTTATCCCCAATGCGTAAGTACGTCCATACAGACGTAAAATACCCATGGTTAAACGGATTCGGTACCTCTCGCGCATAACGCACGCTCTTCTCAGCTCTGGCTCTGCTCATCTCTACTGCATCTGACAATCTCTAAACTGCTCTCGGCTCTACTCTAGCGTCTTGCGCACATCAACAATTCTGACCTCACTATACACCAGCGCCGCTTCCCGCGTCAACCGTATTTGGCCTTATATTCCCAGTTTCGTTTGACCGGTATCCTCAGCTCTTGGTTAAGTCAGGCCGCAGCACCTGGGCGCCGCCCAAATAGACGTGTTCGATCTCGCGCTGGGACTTCTCGGTGTTCACGTGCACGAGCAGCCGGATGCATTTCTCCAGACTGCCCTTGACCGGCACCTCGAGCGCGCACATGAGCGGGACCAGTTCCCAGCCTTCCATGACACGAATGGCGCGGGCCGGGAAGGTAGCGTCCAAATCGCCCGTTACGGTTACCAGCACGCTGCAAATATCATCCGGTACGATGCCGTTCGCCCTGACGATCTCATGAAGCAGCTTCGTCGTCGCTTGCAAAATCGGTGCTTCTTCGTTCACTTCCACGGTGATGGCACCGCGTACGCCGCGTACACTCATTCGTTATTCCTCCCGCTTTAACTCTTCGACTATTTCCCGCACTAAAGCGGATGAGACGGTTTTGTTGATCTCGACTTGGCCGATCGCCACCGGGACGATGAACACCATCGTGCCCTCCAGGAACTTCTTGTCGTGCATCATTGCTTCCATGATCGCATCCGTGTCCAGATGTTCCGGGAGCTTGGTTGGCAGACCGACCCGGCGAAGCACGTGCTTTGTCAATGAATAGACCTCTTCTGGCGCGCCCAATCGAACCGCCAACCGAGCGGAGCCGACCATGCCGATCGAGATCGCTTCGCCGTGGAGCAGCTCGCCGTAACCCGCCACGGCCTCGAGCGCATGTCCGATTGTGTGGCCCAGATTCAAAATCGCGCGCAGATCGTTCTCGCGTTCGTCCTGCGACACGACGGCCGCCTTCACGCTGCAGCCTTTGTACAACGCGTAGCCTAGCGCATCCGGATCGAGCGCAAGCAAGCGGTCCGCATTCTCGTCGCACCAAGTGACGAACTCGGCATCCCAGATCAAGCCGTGCTTCACAACCTCGGACAAGCCGGCCGAGACGTCGCGCGGCGGCAGCGTCTGCAGTGTGTTCAAGTCATAAAGAACGAGCTCCGGCTGATGGAACGCGCCGATAATGTTCTTTGCCAGCGGATGATTGACCGCCACCTTGCCGCCTACGCTGCTGTCGTGCGCGAGAATCGTCGTCGGCACTTGCACGAATTTGATGCCACGCATGTAGGCTGCCGCCACGTACCCTGCCAAGTCTCCGACGACCCCGCCGCCCAGCGCCACGATCGTTGACTTGCGATCCAGCCCTGCCTTCAGCGCCTGTCCGACCAAATCCTCAAACACGCTCAGCGATTTCGATCCTTCTCCGGACGGCACGATCGCGGTCGCGATCGAATAACCCGCTTCCTTCAAGACGGACTGCAGCTGCGGCAGATGATGCCTCGCCACCGCCTCGTCGGAAATGATCATAACCGGCGATTTGACGCTAATGCCATGCTGCACGAACAGCTTGCCTGCTTCCGCGAGAATGCCTTCTCCGATATAAATCGGGTACGACCGCTCTCCCAGCTCAACCGTTAACTCGCGTTTCTCCCCCATTAGTAAGCCCTCACCCGTTCCAAGTAGTTATTGTAGTTCGCCCGAATTTCTTCCATCGAGTCGCCGCCGAATTTCTCCAGGAAGGCCTTGGCGACTTCCCAGGCGACGACGTTCTCCATCACGACGCTCGCGGCCGGCACCGCGCAGGCATCCGCCCGCTCGATCTGCGCTGTGAACGGCTCCTTCGTATCGATATCGACGCTGCGCAGCGGCTTATATAACGTCGGGATCGGCTTCATGACGCCTCGCACGACGATACGCTCGCCCGTCGTCATCCCGCCCTCGAAGCCGCCCATCCGATTCGTCGCCCGATGGAAACCGCGACGATCGTCGTACATGATTTCGTCATGCACCTGGGAGCCCTGCAGCATGCCGGCCTCGAAGCCGATTCCGATCTCGCAGCCCTTGAACGCGTTGATCGAGACGACCGCCTGCGCGATCCGGCCATCCAGCTTCCGGTCCCAATGGACATGGCTGCCGAGCCCTACCGGCACGCCTTCGATGATGCATTCGACGATGCCGCCAAGCGAATCGCCGTCCGCCTTGACGCTGTCGATATACGCTTCCATCCGCGCTTCGGTCTCCTTGTCGACGACGCGGACCGATGACGCCTCTGTTAACGGGATAAGCTCATCCAGGGGCAAGCTGTTCGGCGGAGCCGCGATATCGCCGATACGGATGACCTGGCCGCCGACTTTCATCCCGAACGCCGCCAGCAGCTGGCGCGCGATGGCGCCGCAGGCGACCCGCGCCGCGGTCTCCCTCGCGCTTGACCGCTCCAGCACGTTGCGCAGGTCGCGTTGATCGTACTTGAGCCCGCCGTTGAGGTCGGCGTGTCCCGGACGCGGCCGGCGAATGCGCCGCTTCTCCTCTTCGGTATGCTCGTTCGTGTGGATGTTCATGATTTTCGTCCAATGCGTCCAATCCTTGTTCTCTACGACGATCGCGATCGGCGCGCCAGTCGTCCGCCCATGGCGAACGCCCCCGACGATGGAGGCCGAATCCTGCTCGATCTGCATCCGGCGTCCCCGCCCGTATCCTTTCTGGCGCCGAACCATCTGCACGTTCAGCTCATCGAAATCAATGCTCATATTGCTCGGCATTCCTTCGATAATGGCCGTTAACTGCGGACCGTGGGTCTCGCCCGCCGTTAAGTAACGTAACCCCATGCGGCAGTCCCCTTTCAAACGAAAACGGCTGACAACGCGGCGGACCGAGCGGAGCGGAGCGATGCCGCCATCCGTCCCTTCCCGCTGCCCGCTTGTCCAGCCGTATCGGTTCATTTCCTAAATATTCTGCAAAAACATCTTTGCTCATTATAGTACAGCCTTCGCTTGTTGACAAGGAATTACAACGCTGCCTCTCCGGTGACTTGCATAGCAAAAAAAAGCCGTCCGGACTAACCGTTGCCGGTTAAGCCCAAACGACTTTCGCTCTCCGTCCGGCGTTACCCGTTCACGGAATGTTTGCTTTGCCGTAATTGCGGATCCACGGTCAAATACGGATCGTTCACGAGCCGTGAAATCTGCCCGATATCGATGCCCAGTATTTGCGCGCATTCCTGCACGTTAATCATGCCGCGCCGGTAAGCCGCAATTACTTTACGCTTGTCCATACATACCCTCCAGCCTAGATTCACTCGGATATCTGTAGTATTGGAGAAGATGGAATTGGCTATACATGTCTTTACACTTTTCGGTAGAAGAACGTCTCGGCCGGGTCGAAATTGTACTGCGCGGGATTGAAAATCTGCTCGGTGCTCCCAACGAACAACAATCCACCCGGTTTGAGCGCTTTCGAGAACTTGAGATAAAGCAGCTGTTTCGCCTCTTCGGTAAAGTAAATCATGACGTTGCGGCACACGATCAAATCGAAGCCGCTGTCGAACGTATCGTGCAGCAGATTGCCTTGCTTGAACGTAATAATTCGCTTCAGCTTCGCGTTCACTTCAAAGGTATCCGCGTCCTTCTTCACCAAATACTGCGAGACGTAAGCGGGCGGCACATCCCGGATGGATCGATCCTGATACTGGCCCTGCATGGCCTTCTGCAGCACCTGATTGTCGAGATCGGTGGCTAGGATGGAAGCGCGGTCGGACAGTCCCAGCTTGTCGATGATCATCGACAGCGTGTACGGCTCCTCCCCGGTCGAGCAGGCCGCGCTCCAAATCTTTAGCTTGCCCGCGGACTTCGCCATCTCCGGCAAAAACCGCTTCTCCAGCGCTTCCCAACGGCTCGGATTCCGCCAAAATTCGGAGACATTGATCGTCATCCGGTCGAGAAACTCGTCCATCAGCTTCTTGTCTTTGGCGAGCGCATCCCAGTACGCGGTAAAGGTACTGAAGCCGTGCTTTTGCCGGAGCGTCGTCAGACGGCGTTTCATTTGCGCTTCTTTGTACTGCGACAGGTCGATTGCGGTTTTTTCCTTGATCCGTTTGACGAACTGCAAGAAATCCTGATCCTCCATCTGCGGGTCCTCCTGCTGCTGTTCACAAGTATTTTAGATCCAACGCTGCATCAAATGCTCGTAATCCACTAGCTCTTCCGGTCTAAAATAAATGCCGATTTCGCGTTCGGCGCTCTCCTTGGAGTCGGAGCCATGGATCAGGTTGAAATTCGTATGTACCGCGTAGTCCGATCGAATCGTCCCGGGATAGGCTTCCAGCGCGTCGGTCTTGCCGATCATGGCACGGGTAAGCGCGATTACATTATCCCCTTCCCATACCATGGCGAATACAGGCCCTGACGTAATGAAATCGACAAGCGGCGGGTAGAAGGGCTTGCCAACATGTTCCGCGTAATGCTTCTCCGCCAATTCAGGCGTCAAGCGCATGAATTTTGCCGCGGCCAGCTTTAATCCTTTACGCTCGAATCTCGATACAATCTCACCGATCAGTCCCCGTTGGACACCGTCCGGCTTCACCATCAGAAATGTTCTCTCCATCTACGGTTCTCCTCCCGACAAACACGAAGCTAATAATTTCGCTTTGCGACGAAATGAGCGATATCCGTTAAATTCTTCTTAGCTGTAATCGCCGGAAGCCCTTCCAAGGCTTGAATGGCTTTGGAAATGTAGCGGCTTACCATTTGTTCGGCTACCTTGATGCCTTCGCTCTTACGTATTAATTTCAACGCCGCGCGGGTATCCCCTGCTCCGCCCTCGGCATGAATGTGATGAATTTCTGTCAGTAATGCGTCTTTTACGTTCGGATCCTTCAGGGCAAGCAGCACTGGAAGCGTAATGTTGCCTTGTCGGATATCCGATCCCGGCGGTTTGCCGATTTGCTTCTCCGTACCGAGCAGATCAAGCAAGTCGTCGCCAATTTGAAACGCCATACCGACATTATACCCGAAACGGTACAATCGATTATACGTCGCCGCGTCCGCGCCGGCCGCGACCGCTCCGAGCTGACAGCTGATGGCGAGCAAGAGCGCCGTCTTCCTTCGAATCCGCAGCAAATAGTTCCGAATGGTCTGCTCCGTGTTGAAAAAATCGCGTATTTGCTCCATCTCGCCGATGCACATTTGAACCATGGCTTTGGCCAATATTTGATGGATAAGCGGATTGGGCAGCTCCGTAACGATCGTGAGCGCCTTACCATGAATATAATCGCCGGTGTACATCGCGATCCGGTTGTCCCATTTGGCCTTGACCGTTAACTGTCCCCGGCGCGTAGCGGCATCGTCGATGACGTCGTCGTGCACGAGCGACGCCATATGAATGAGCTCCAGCGGAACCGCGATCCGCTCGAGCGTGGCCAGATCGTACTGGCCGAATTTGCCGGATAGCAGCACAAACACGGGGCGAATCCGCTTGCCGCCTGCCTTCAACAGATGCGTGGAGGTTTCCGTTAGCAGCGCATGATCCGACGACACGCTGTGTGCCAGCCGTTCTTCGATGACCTCGAGGTCACCTTTCATTTTGGCGTAAATATCGAGTAATCTCATTCATTCACCTGCAGCGCGGAATGTGCTTCGAAAAAGTTCATCTGGACGCGGTTCTCCAGCAAACCTAACCGATGGGCGTATTCGAAGTATAGAGCAAGGCCCGCTTGTTCATCGGGACCGAAATCATGATGCAATTCCCGGAAATAGCGCGACCAATATTCGGCAGTGCCGCCAAGCTCCCGGCAAGCCTTATCGACGAGCGCTTCGGGATGCAGCAGGCTCTCGCGCTTGCTATCGGTCATCGCCTTCCATACCGCGGCAACCTCGGCCGGCGCCGCCTCCGCCACTTCCTTGCGAACGGCGACGAGCGCGAACGTCATCCCATACCCGGTCCAATTACGCCACAGCTCACCCAAATCCAAGACGGTTAACCCGCAGCAATCCCACGACGACTGAATGGCGGGGTCGCCGATCAAGAGCGCTGCGTCCGCATGCTCCAGCATTGCGCCAAGGTTCGGCTCGGTCGTAACGTATACCGGCGAAGCTTCGTAATAAAGGCCCATGATGATTTTGAGCAGATTGATCGAAGTTGCGGAGGTATTGGTGACGGCGATTGTTCCGCCCTTCAACACGTCTTCGAGCGGCGCTTTCAGGAAGAGCAGAATCGAATTGACCCGGCCCCGGGCGCTGACGGATAGATCGGGAAGAAGCAGGTAATCGTCCGCATGCTGTGCATAGGCAAAAGCGGCCATTGCCGTCAAATCAAGCTCGCCCTCGCGCATCGCTTGATTGAGCAGCGACGGTACGCGCTTGACGATCGTGAAACGGTCTTGCGGCAAAGTCACGTCCGTAAAATGGAAAAGCGGCCATGCGTTCGCGTAATCAATCCGTCCGATGGTGATCGGGCGTTGCAGCCCCATATGAATCATCTCCCCATCTTCTGTACAAATCATGTTCGATATGAATGCCATCCAGCACTTTGCCGACTAAGAAGTCGACCATGTCTGCGAGCGACTGCGGTCCGAAATAGAACGCCGGCATAGCTGGCACGATCTTCACGCCTAGTCGGGCGAGCGTCAGCATGTTCTCCAGATGGATCGCGTGAAGCGGCGTCTCCCTCGGAACGAGCAGCAGCGTACGCCCTTCCTTGAGCATCACGTCCGCCGCGCGGGTCATCAGGTCGTCCGAGATGCCATGCGCAACTGATGCTAGTGTGCCCATGGAGCAAGGCATGATGATCATGCCTTGAATGAAGAAGGAGCCACTGGCAATCGAGGCTCCGATGTCTGCGTTAGGATAATACGTTAACCGGCCGCTCTCCAGCATGCCCGGAAAACGGTTGTCCAGCTCGTCCAACCGTTTGGAGGCGTTCCAGCCCAGTTCCTCCTTGAGGACTCTCCAGCCGGCATCCGTCACGACAAGATGGACGTCGATATCGCTTGCCAGCAGCACTTCCGTTAACCTGACGCCATAGATCGAGCCGCTTGCACCCGTAATGCCGACCGCCCATCTCGTCCGCTTCGTCTTTACCATTGGTGCAGCACCACCAGGTCGAAGAGCGTCGCCGCAAGCACGACCGTGCTGAGCGCGCCGTTCATCGTGAAGAACGCGGTCTGCACGCGGCTGATGTCGTTCGGCTTGACGATCCAATGCTCATAGAACAAGAACGCCGCCGCCGCGATCGTCCCGATTAGATAAATCCAGCTCAGATTCGTCGTCCAGAACAACAGCAGCAAGCAAACCGCCGTGATGATGTGGAACAGTCTGGCGAGCGTCAGCGCGCCCTTCAACCCGAAGCGAGCCGGAATCGAATGGACCCGGTTGCTGCGATCGAAGTCGAAATCTTGGCAGGCATAAATTATATCAAAGCCGGCAAGCCAGAATACGTTGGCAATATACAGCAGCCAAGCCGCCGTGCCGAATTCACCGGTCACCGCTACCCATGCGCCCAACGGGGCAAGGCCGATCGTAAGACCGAGCACGACGTGGCATAACCACGTAAACCGTTTCGTGAACGAGTAAAAAACAAGGAAAAACACAGCGATCGGCGAAAGCACGATACAAATCGGGTCAAGCTGCGATGCGGCAATGAAGAGCAGAATGAAGGAAGCCGCTATGAATACAATCACTTCGCTTACACGCAGCAGACCTGCCGGAATGGCCCGCATCGCCGTGCGCGGATTTCGCTTGTCGATCGCCCGGTCGATGACCCGGTTCAGCCCCATTGCGGCGCTGCGGGCCCCAATCATGGCCAGCAAAATCCAACCGATCTCGCTCCACTCCGGAAGCCGCTTCTCGACGACAACCGCGCCAAGGAGCGCTCCCATGAACGCGAACGGAAGCGCGAAGATCGTATGCTCGATTTTGATCATTTCCAAGAAAACGCCGATTTTGCCCAGCTTGCCGAATCTCATTCCCGCTCCGCCTCCTTCGTGCCGATATGGAGCGCGGCGATTCCGCCCGTTAGCGGGTACACGTTCACGTCCCGAAGGCCGATTTCACGGTAAATCTCTGCTAGACGGTGCATATCGGGATACGCTTTGAGCGAGTCGGGCAGCCATTTGTACTGGTCGTAGCTCTTGGCGAAGAGCTTGCCTAAGGTTGGCAAAATCCGTTCGAAATAAAAGTAATAAATCGATTTGAACGGCTGCCACGTCGGCTTGGACAATTCCAGGCAAACCACTTTTCCGCCGGGCTTCACGACTCGCTGCATTTCTTTCAGCACCTGGACCAAGTCCGGCACGTTGCGTAAGCCGAACCCGATCGTCGCGTAATCGAAGCGGTTGTCCTCGAACGGCAGCGCCATGGCATTGCCGTGATGCAGCGTCACTTGTTTGTTGAGCCCCAACTCGTTGACCTTCGTCTGACCGACGGCCAGCATGTTCTGACTAAAATCAAGTCCTTCGATATGCCCCTGCCCGCTGGCCTGCGCCATCGCGATGGTCCAATCGCAGGTGCCGCAGCAGAGATCGACCGCCGTATCGCCCGGCTTCATGTTCATCTTCTTCATCGTAAACTTCCGCCATGCCTTGTGTCTGCGGAAGCTAAGCAAGTCATTCATTAAATCGTATTTGGGCGCGATCTTCTCAAACACGGAATGGACATGCTGCTCTTTCGGTTTCGACTGCATCCTGTTCTCACCTTCTCTCGCCCAATACCGAAGCTGCGGGCGCAGGCGGCAGCAGAAACGCTTCCCCGATCCCCGCAAGCTCGCTAGCAAGCATGCCGGAATCAAGGCCCTCCGCTGTCCGTTGAATGCGTTGGGCGGACTGTGTCAGCTTCTCATGCAACAAATTAACAATGTCGTGCTTTTCGATAATCGACCGGATAAATGCCGAATCGGGTTCGCTCATCTCCATAAGCCGGCTTCTTTCTTCGCCGCTTCCCGCTTCGAGCGCGTGCCAATACCCCCAGCTTTCCGTGAAAAGCTCGGGTTGTCCGCAGCGGCTCAGCTCGGATACGGCGACTTCGCATCGCCCGACTTCGAGCAGCAGCTCGGTCCATAAACCGGCGCTCTTGTCGTCAAGGATGCCCGTAAAAACGGCAAACAACTCGGTTGCGATCCCAATGCGTTCGCGCCAATATTGTTCAGCCGTCAACTTCCGCTGCTTCATCCGCATATAGAAGTTCATCTTCAACCGGTTCACTTCGCAGACGCCCTCGCTGAGCAGCCGAATCATGTGAACTTGCCCCGCCTGGGCCAACAAATGGAAAAACCGGCTGCTGTAATAATCCCCGGCCAACACCTTCAGCTGGCGCGATCTCATCTCAGGCTCGGTACGCGGTCCGGATTCGTTGTCGATCCGATCATGAATGTCCATGCCGAGCTGAACGAGCGATGTGACCAAGGCATACAGCTCGCTGTTCGGGTTCGGCGCGCTCGGATTCGCCAGAAAAGCGAAAAGCAGCCTTGTCCGTGAATCGGGATAGAAAGGCAGCTCCGTATGAGACTGAATCATATCGTAATCCACGTATTTCCGGGCGATATCAGCAATTGTGTAAGCGTTCATCGGTCAAGCCTCCGGGCACAGCAGCGAAAACTCATGCTGTTGATAATCTAAATTATTATAGCACCTCGTTGTTGATTCCGCCATAGAACCGCGCCCTCGTCTCTGCGGCCTGGTATACCTTGCCTTCTAACGCACGAACGACATGCGCAATCGCTCCCGCCATACCGAATCCAAGTCCGGCCGCGCGCCTCCGATTTCGGTTAACTTGCTAGCCAGCCAATCATCTGTCCGGCGAATATCGGCTGCCGCTTGCATCGAGGTCCGACGCCCTCCGCCTATATCGGCCTTCACGAATCGGACGAGCAGCCGGTGGACGTTGCTCGTCTGGACATAGGCCAGTTCGGTCAGCTGCTGCAGATCATGCATCCACAGATCGACTCGTCCCGGCACGCCGTCCACCGCCAAGTCTACGGACAAAACCCCTTCCTTCCAATCCGCCTTCCGGATCGGCAGCTTCAATTGCTGGGCGATCATGGAATCGACTAAATTCCGGGTCTCCAGCTTATGGATCGGCGATGTGCGAAATACCGCAATGCCCTCTTGGGAGTTATTCATTCTGCGCTCTGCGATCGGCAGAAGCGTCAGCAACGCCGTTACGGCGAGCGCCGCCCCCGCAGCGCCGAACAGCCTTTTCCACACGGTCATGTTCATCCCGATTCCGCCTTCCTTGTACATGCGTCGTTATTCTATTGTACAAAGAAAAAAAGCAGGCTATGCCTGCTTGGACGCTCGTGAATAAATGGATTGTCGTTCAAACGCCTCAGTCCGAAGATTGGTTACTCGTCGGTTTCGACCGTGCCGTGCCGCGTAATGACGCTTGCCTTGCCGCGGATTTTGATTGCGGACGTATGATCGGTGAATTGGGCGATTAATACTTCGCCTTTATCCAGTTTCTCCGTGTGGTGAAACTTCGTATCTTGGCCCCGCGTCAGTCCAATCACTTGAACGCCCTGCGCCTTCGCCTTGATGACGATGTACTCGCTGTTCTCGCTCATCTCATCTAACCCTCTTCCTGGCTCGTATTCGAAAAAACTGCCGCCCGTTCGGCCGAGGAACCGGGCAGCAGTCATGGCGTCTTTCTTGGTCGGGTGTACCGGATTTGAACTGGCGACCTCTACCACCCCAAGGTAGCGCTCTACCAAGCTGAGCTAACACCCGAGATGCGGCTCTCGAACGGAATCGTTCGACCGTTGCTTCTGGAACCGCAAAAGTAGTCTACTGGATTTATTCCCCAAAGTCAATAGAACCCGGGAGCGTTTTCATTAAAAAACGCCCGGGGCAAATGCCCGGACGTTAGCGGCTAAAACCGCGGTGCTATTCTTGGGATACCAGATCCTTCAGCGATTTACCGGCTTTGAAGGAAGGGATTTTGCTTGCCGGGATGTCGATCTCTTCACCCGTTTGCGGATTGCGTCCTTTACGAGCCTCGCGGCTCTTCACTTCAAAGTTACCAAAGCCAACCAGTTGTACTTTGTCGCCGCTTTGCAGCGCATCGGAGATCGCATCAAACACAGCATCCACTGCTTTCGAAGCGTCTTTCTTGGAAAGGTCGGTTAGTTCTGCTACTTTCGCGATAAGTTCCGTTTTGTTCATATCTTTCACCTCCCCTTACAGCAGTTGCAAACTCGCTTATTATCATTCTGTTTATCACAAAACGGCGAAAAATATACCTGACATGCGGATATATCGTGCATTTCGCAAATCACAACCTAGTGAAACGCCGGTCGCCGCGGTAGATTATGTACGTCGCGCTGCCGTTCCTCGTTGAAGCACGAACAAACTTATAGTAATACAGGGCCTTTAGAATTTCAAGAGGCTGGGCAAGGTTAATTTCGCGAAATGCACGCTTGGCATGCAAAAGACGCGCCCGCCGGGGCGCGTCTCTTCGAATTGCGACGTTACAGAATGATGGCAATCAACCCGCCCGAGCCTTCGTTAATGATCCGCCCGAGCGTCTCCTGCAGCTTATAGCGCGCGTTGTCCGGCATCATGGCGATTTTGCCTTGGATGCCTTCGCGCACGATCGAGTGCAAGGAACGGCCGAACATATCGGAATCCCACACCTTGATCGGATCGTTCTCGAAATCTTGCATCAGGTAGCGCACAAGCTCCTCGCTCTGCTTCTCCGTGCCGATAATCGGCGCGAATTCCGACTCCACGTCCACGCGGATCATATGGATAGACGGCGCGGTCGCTTTCAGTCTGACGCCGAAGCGCGAGCCTTGGCGGATCAATTCCGGCTCATCCAGCTGCATCTCGGCCAGCGTAGGCGCCGCGATGCCGTAGCCCGTCGTCTTGACCATTTCGAGCGCTTCTTGGAATCGGTCGTATTCGCGCTTGGCGTGAGAGAACTCCTGCATCAGCTGGAGGAGGTGATCCTTGCCGCGAATCTCGACGCCGACGACTTCCATCAAGATTTGATCATACAGTTCGTCCGGCGCGTAGAGATCGATCTCGGCGACGCCCTGCCCCATGTTCATGCCGCTCAGACCCGCGCGGTCGATGAAATCATATTCGACGAACTGGCTGACGACGCGATCAACGTCGCGCAGACGGCGAATATCCTTCACCGTATCGCGGACGGAATTTTCGTAGTTGCTGCGAAGCCAGTGATTATCGTTGAGCACCATGACCCAGCTCGGCAAATTAACGTTGACTTCGTGAACCGGGAACTCGTAAAGCACCTCGCGGAGCACCGCCGTCACGTCTTCCTCGCCCATTTGCGCCACGCTGAGCGTCAGCACAGGGATATCATATTTCGCTTGCAGCTCGCTGCGCAATTGAAGCGCTTCTTCGCTGCGCGGCTTCGTGGAGTTCACGATGACCACGAACGGCTTGCCGACTTCCTTCAGCTCGTTGATGACGCGCTCTTCGGCTTCGACATAGGAGCTGCGCGGGATTTCGGCGATCGAGCCGTCGGTCGTGACGACGATGCCAAGCGTCGAATGCTCTTGAATAACTTTGCGCGTGCCGATCTCGGCTGCTTCTTGGAACGGGATCGGCTCCTCGAACCATGGCGTCGTAATCATCCGCGGCCCGTTCTCATCCTCGTAGCCTTTCGCGCCTTCCACGGCGTAGCCTACGCAGTCGACGAGGCGGACGTTGACATCCAGACCTTCCGCCACGCGAAGCTGCACCGCCTGATTCGGCACGAATTTGGGCTCGGTCGTCATGATCGTTTTGCCTGCGGCGCTTTGCGGGAGCTCGTCGATTGCCCGGACCCGATCGGCTTCGCTCGTGATGTTCGGCAGCACAACCGTCTCCATGAACCGTTTGATGAAGGTTGATTTGCCCGTGCGGACCGCGCCGACGACGCCGAGGTAAATATCCCCGCCGGTTCGTTCGGCAATGTCCTTGAAAATGTCCACTTTCTCCACTGATATCCCCTCCCAATCGTATTTCGCCAGTACATGGACGTACCGTTACTGCCGCGTTTCCTCCTGCTGTGTAGTCGTCAGGGTTCGCCGCCATCCGCCGGTCGGAGCAGGCAAGCGACGCAACTCGTACATGAATTTGGACTAGTAATAGCTTATTAGGCCAAAGCCGCGATTATGACGACCGCGCGAGGAAATCTTTTAAACCCCGTACTTTCCCCGCACTCGCTCCTTCCAAGATTGAGATATATGAGAGAAAGCGAGGGGGTATGACAGGAAAGGGGAAAAACGCAAAAAAACCTTTGAGACGGCAAATTGGCTTGCGTTTCGGTAAGGAAACGCAGCATTCATCCACGGCAAATTGGCTTGCGTTTCAGTAAAGAACGCAGCATTTTGCCTGTCTCAAAGGTTTTTTCGATTAACATCCGTCTATGACTTCGCCGCGACCGGCTTGGGCGCGTTGTCCACGAAATGATACGCCGGCGACTTCACCGGCACGAAATCGGAGCGGCTGACGAGCAGTTCCCGTAAATCTTGATCCGCCGCAGGTGACTTGCCCGACTTTTGAATCGCCTGCATCATGTCCGCCGCATAATCGACAAAGACGTTCCCGCCGACATCCATCATCGTTTGCTGCGATTGTCCGGTAAATACGCTAACGAGTTTGGGTTCACGAATATTGAGCGCCGAATAGTCGATCCGATAATATCCCGGATAGACCTCTTCTCCTCTTGGGAGCGCGCCTTTCGTACGCTGATAGGCGGACACCTCCCGCTGTACGTCGTTCACCTGCTGATAGACCGCTAGATTCATCAGCTTGACGGTAGGATCGGTCTCCTCGTTAATAATCAGAAAATAGTAGCTCCCGCCCTTCTCGTACGCCGCAGGGGGAATATCGCTCATATACTTCATACGTGTCAGTTTACCGAAGTCGATCTGGTACTTCTCGTATACGGGCGTATTCGGCTCGCTGTTCACGATCGGCAGCAAGCCGGTATCCTTCTGATATTGATCGATGACTGTTTGCACGTTCAGCACTTCGTCTTTAGCCGGTAATTGGCTTGACGCGCGCTGCTCTTCCGGATACAAGCAACCGGACAACAGAACGGCCATCACGACCACGACGAACGCTAGTCGCGCGCTCCTCCATCTCTTCATTGTTCGGTATCCTCCTTTAATTCTATCCGCCCATGCCCTACCATAGCGGCTCCTCTTCCTGTCGCTGCAGCTGTTTGCGAATCGCCGCCCGCAGCGGATCTTCCGGCACGTGGACAACGGCGGCACCGTTCACGCGCGCCTGACAGGCAAGTCTCGTGCCCTCGGCTTCCAAGCCGGCCAACTTGCGCTGCTCTATCGGTTGGATTCGGGACAATCCTTGTCCGTCCGTCGTGACTTTGCACATCAAACAGGCTGCCTTCCCGTCGCAGCGCGTACGGATCGGCACCCCTGCTTTTCTCGCAGCGTCCAGGACCGAGACGCCGGCGCGAACCTGAATCGTTTTGCCCTCCGGCATAAAGGTCAAGGGAACTTTATCGCTCATCGAACGTCCCCCATTCCGGTAAATTCAATTGCTTGTGCACGTCCGCAACCATGCTGCCCTTGAAGCGTCCGCTGCGTTCGACGGCCCGTAATCCCGCCAAGTGAGGCCCTGGATTGCGGCGAATCGCATCCATGATCAGCGATGTCCGATCCTCTCTGGCACGCAAAACATTGAACCACAGTTCGTGCGCGAGCGGCACGATCCCGACCGAATATCCCCCGCATGCGACATCTTCACGGTGGTGATACAGCAGATTATTAATCTTCACTTCATAGCTGCCGCCGCCCGCATGCACTTCAAACCCACCGACTAACTCGACCGCAACGCCCTCGATCTCATAGTGGCTGAGCATGGATCGATACATGCCCGTCACGCTCTCGTACGGCTGATCGATCGCATACCGGATCAATCTATCGTGAATGATCCGCGCCTCCTCCAGATCCGCGTATAAATCCAAATCGCGAGGCGGCTGCGAGAGCGGTAAGCCGCGAAGTTGGAGACCCGCGCTGCCGCCGACAAGCCATTTGGCTCCCGATTCCTCTATGCTTGCCGCGATTTTCGTCAGCGCCCGGCGTACCGTCTCTTCGTCGCCCACGACGTCACCTTCCTTTTAGAAATAAGGCTTGTTCACCGCTTTAATTCGGCCAGCCCCCGGCTTCACGATCGCTTGGCATGCCAGCCGGTAACCCTGGTCGAACTCTTCCGGTTCCATGCGGTCCCACTCGGCATCGGTCACCTCTTCGAGAAACTCCCCGCCTTCCTCCACCAGACAACGGCAGCGAGCGCACGTGCCCCGCGTACAAGAAAACAGCCAATCCACCTTATGCTTGACGGCTAAGTCGAGCAGCGACATCCCTTCCTCTGCCTCCACCTCAGCCGTTTTGGTCCGCGTCACCAATTCAATCATTGTTCCAAGACCCCTCTCTTATGTAGCAACCTCGACTCGCCTGCTAGCCGCTACGCGGTCAAGCAACCGATATAAACCCGAACAACGCGCCCAGGATTAACGAAACAAAAGCTACCCCCGACAACAGTGCTTTCAGAATGCCTTTCAGCTTATAACGCGCTACGGTAATCAACACCGCCGATATTGCCATCAGCCCGATTCCGATAAACGAAACCCACATCTTTGTCATTGGATCCATGACCGTCCACCTGCCTGTCCGACAAAATATTCGTTCCATTATAGCATTTGCAACCCGCATACGGCTACTTCGCGGCCGCGGGTTCCCGATTTTGACACAAAAAAAGGAACAGATGCCGAACGCCGCGCAGTCCGCAAGAAGCGAAAAGCGCGAACGATGCATCTGTTCGTTGATCGCTATTTCTTCATCAACATCTTCATCAGTGTTTCCATGTTGTTCATGTTGAGCCCGCTCTTCTGTACCGCGCCGACGATATCGTTGACCGTTTGCTCCGTTACCGGCACACCTGCCATCGTCGAGACTTGCTTAATGAGCTTGCGCAGCTCGGTCTCGTTCTGAACGGTATCTGAAGTGACCCCGCTGGCCAACTTTTTCACGGCATTCTCGGAGATCGGCTTGCCGGTCTTTTTGTTGACCACGTTCAGCACATCTTTGGATAGATTTTTGTCCGCCATTGTCGTTCATCCCTCCCGCTCGTGCTTGCTAGCCAAGTAGACCGCCGCCTCGGACGGCGCGTATCATGGTGCTGCTAGTATCATATGAGGCGAAAGCGGGATTGGTGTAGGCTTACGGCGCGGCGATATCCTCCATTTCGTGCTTGCGAAGGCGCCCCATCAAGTCTTCGGCCGCCTTGCGCGGCTGTTTGCCTTCGAAGAGGACCTGATACAGCTGATCTGTGATCGGCATGACCACGCCGTACGTACGGGAAAGCTCATGGGCTGCCTTGGTCGTGCGAACGCCCTCGACCACCATCCCCATGCGATCCAGCACGTCTTGCAGCGGGAGCCCTTCGGCCAGCATCGAACCCGCCCGCCAGTTCCGGCTCAGCTTGCTCGTTCCCGTCACGATGAGATCGCCTACGCCGGCAAGACCCGAGAAGGTAAGCGGGTTCGCTCCCATCGCCATACCGAGGCGCGTGATCTCCGACAGGCCGCGCGTGAGCAGCGCCGCCTTCGCGTTGTCCCCGAAGCCCAGTCCGTCGGTGAGACCGGCGCCGAGCGCGATGATGTTCTTAATCGCGCCGGCGACCTCTACCCCCACAACATCCGGGTTCGTATAAACCCGGAAGAAAGACGTGATCAGCGCATCCTGCGCGTGCTCCGCCGCTTCCAGCGACTCCGAAGCGACGACGACCGTGGTCGGCTGACGCTTCACGACTTCTTCCGCGTGGCTCGGACCCGACAGCACGACGAGCCGCTTCGGATCGACTTGCAGCTCTTCGGCGAGCACCGTCGTCATGCGCTTGAACGTCCCGGTCTCGAAACCTTTGGTCGCGTGCACGATCAGCGTCTCTGGCGATATATGCGGCGCTGCCTTGCCTGCCACTTCCCGCATCGATGCGGAAGTCGCGGCGAATAGGACGAGCTCTGCGCTTGTGACCGCTTCCGCGATGTCATCCGTCGCGCGGATGCCTTCCGGCAGTGTAATCCCCGGCAAAAACCGGCTGTTCGTATGTAATCGGTTGATCTCCGCAACCTGCTCCGCGTTGCGCGACCACAGGCGCACATCATAGTCATTGTCCGCCAACACCGAGGCTAATGCGGTTCCCCAGCTGCCGGCGACCAGTACGGCCGCTTTGCGTGTCGTCATGTTCCTGCCTCCTTACCCTTTGCGAGCGCCGAGTTTGTTTTCCCTGCCCTGCATCAGCTTCACGATATTGCTGCGATGTCGGACGAAGGCGAATACGCAGATGACCAGGCTTGCCCACAGCAAGGCCATCGGTCGGTCCATGAGCCAAATAAAAACCGGCGTCAGCGCGGCGAAAATTAGCGAGCCGAGCGAAACGAAACGGGTTAGTGCGATGGATGCGATTGCGATCAAACCCGCAATGAGCGCCGGTAAGAAAGCAAGCGTCGCGATGACGCCGACCGTCGTCGCGATTCCTTTGCCGCCCTTGAAGCCGAACCAGACCGGCCAATTGTGCCCCGCAATGGCCGCGAGTCCGCACAGCACCGGCATCCAATCTCCGCCTACCATGAATTTGCCAAGCAGTACGGCGGCCACGCCCTTTGCAATATCAAGGGCGAATACGGCAATCGCCGGCCCCTTGCCCAAGATGCGAAGCGTATTCGTCGCGCCGGCATTGCCGCTGCCGTGATTGCGAATGTCAATGCCCTTGACCCATTTCGCGATAAGAATGCTGAATGATACCGAACCTAAGAGATAACTGATTAGTATCGCTGCTGCTTCTAACATATCTGTATTCCTCCTGCTTGGCCGAGAGCCCCCTGGCTCCGAGTAGAAAAATGCCGCGTGCATAAAGAAGAAGGCCGACGTATCGTCGACCTAATCTTCATCGGATTTCCGACGGGTGAAAATACGAACCGGCGTGCCCTCGAAATTAAACGCCGCCCGGATTTTGTTCTCGAGATAACGCTCGTACGAGAAATGCATCAACTCCGGATCGTTGGCGAACAACACGAACGTCGGCGGTCTGACGGCCACCTGCGTCACGTAGTTGATGCGCAGCCGCTTGCCTTTGTCCGTCGGCGGCGGGTTCAGCGCGATCGCGTCGGAAATGACGTCGTTCAGCAGATGCGTCTGGATGCGCAGCGAATGCTGTTCGGAGACGTGATTCACGACCGGCAGCAGCTTGTGCAGCCTCGATTTCGTCTTCGCGGACAAATACACGATCGGCGCGTACGTCATGAACAGGAAGTGATCCCGGATCAAGTTCGTAAACTGCTGCATCGTCTTGTCGTCCTTCTCGACGACATCCCACTTGTTCACGACGAAGATCGACGCCTTGCCCGCTTCGTGCGCATAGCCGGCAATATGCTTATCCTGCTCGATGATGCCTTCCTCGCCGTTAATGAGCACAAGAACGACGTCAGCGCGTTCAATCGCCTTCAAGGCGCGCATAACGCTGTATTTCTCGGTCGTTTCGTACACTTTGCCGCGCTTGCGCATTCCCGCCGTATCGATGAGCACGTACTTCTGCCCGTCTTTCTCGAAAGGCGTATCGATGGCGTCGCGAGTCGTCCCCGCCACGTTGCTGACGATGACGCGTTCTTCGCCGAGCAGCGCGTTCACGAGCGACGATTTGCCGACGTTCGGACGACCGATAAGCGCGACGCGGATAACATCGTCATCGTACACCTCTTCTTCCGGTTCCGGCAGCAGCTCGACGGCCGCATCCAGCAGATCGCCGATTCCGGTACCATGCGAGCCCGAGATCGCGATCGGATCGCCGAAGCCCAGGTTGTAAAATTCATAAATATCTTCACGCCGGTTAAAATTGTCCACTTTGTTCACGGCGACGACAATCGGCTTTCGCGAGCGCAGCAGCATCTGCGCGACTTCATCGTCCGCGTGGGTCAACCCGACTTTGGCATCGACCATGAAAATGATGACATCCGCTTCTTCAACAGCCAGTTCCGCTTGCATGCGGACCGACTTCATGATTTCATCTTCTCCGTCAATTTCAATACCGCCAGTATCCACAATACTGAAGGCAGTGCCGTTCCACTCGCCGGAGCCATAGATCCGGTCCCGGGTAACGCCAGGCTTGTCCTCCACAATCGCCAACCGGTCACCAATGACACGGTTAAAAATTGTAGATTTCCCCACATTCGGCCGCCCTACGATGGCGATGATGGGTTTAGACATTGATTTCACTCCTCAAGCTAAACAGCCGCCCTGTAACGCTTACGTCTGTTTATCAAAATACTCACGCCTTCCATCATAGCAAAAAACAACGGCCTTGGCTAACATTTCATTAGTCACGGTGGTCGACCAGTATAAATGACCCGTTCTTCAGATCATGCGCCGTGGCATCAAGTATCTTTTCCAGCAAGAACGCCGTCATTTCGCGTTTTTCCGCGTCGGGTTCCACAAAAATCGGGGCGCCGCCCGCGACGGCATCGCCTTTGGTCGTGACAAGGGCTACGATTTTAGCCATGCTGCTTGTTCTCTCCTTTGTTCACGCTGGCTTCCGTCGGCATCCGAACCGCGGATTCCAAAATCGGCACCCGCTGGACGACGGCCAGCGCCTTTGCCTCATCCTCTTCCTGCGGTAGAAGGAAAATAGCCAATCGGCCGTCCTTCATATCCAGCTTGGCCATCGGTATGAGCGCCGGCTCGCCGTCGTCCCGGTATACACCCAGTATCGTGCACAGATCGAATAAAATCGCCTGGCGCTGTCCCAAATTACTGAGCGTCGCTTTCCCATTCGGGTTAAACGGCTTCAAAATAATGCCCATGCCGCGTTCGGCGATCAGCTGCTGGTTCGAGGAGAGACCCACGTTCATGATGTAGATGTCGCCGACGAACAAATCCGGCCCATCCACCTTCACCGGCGCGATTGCGGCGCTGGCGATATGGGAGATCGACTTGCCCGATTTTAAAGCGCGGACGATCAGCAGCGAGCCGATTCCCGCCACCACTCCGAAAGGAATCCCGAGCGAAACGGAGGCGAGCGAAGTAAGCAGCGCGGTGAGAATGACCAAATAATTGCGCCCTTCGAATACCATGGCCGTCCCCTCAATATAGGCCGCGCCCCGCGAGACCAGCTCCAGACTGTCGATTTTCGTCAGCGTATTGCGCTCCATATTGCGCACGTCCCTGAATTGCTGCGCAGCCAGCGTCAGAAATGTAATGGCCGTGTAGTCCTTCTTATATAAAGCCGGCACGGCCACGGCACCCAACGCGGCCGCGATGACGCCGAGCGAGATATGGATAATTCGTCCGTGCGGATAGGTCGGATACTGCCGATAATCCGTCCGGAGCATCAGCAGTCTCGCCGTGATTCCGAATGCCACGCCAAGCAAAATGCCGTACAGCACATGATGCGGCTGGCCGAATTGATGATGGTCCCACATCGTTAAACGCTCCCTCCCCGCTCACCGGATCTGCCTTCGCCCAGCCACTTGGCAATCGCCCGAAAGCCGTCCTTCACATTCCACGTTAATCGTGCGCCGACGAGCGCTACGGCCAAACCGTCCCACCACGCCAGCGAACCGATTTCGATTCTCGCCGCAGCGGCAGGCAAGTATAACGCTGCCATCGGCGCGATCGCAGCCGCCGCCGTGACGACGTAGAGATGCATGCCGACCGAGTCCGTTAACACGCCAGCCAGAAAACCCGCCAGCACCGGTCCATCCAGTTCGGGACGCAAGAAGACGAACACCGGGTCCGACTCGTACATATAGCGTATCCACAGCCACACGGTCCCGGAGAGCAGCGCGCATAGCGTGGCGAACAACGACTGCATCACGCTCCGCGCGGCAGCCAACGCGACGAACGCACAGCCCATTGCCCATGCCGCGCTCCCGTATACCTCAACTCCTCTCCAGCCAACTGGAATCCGATAGTGGTGCAGCAGCACGATTCCGGCCAGTACGGCCGCGACCTTCCAGCCCGCCAGCCCATCCGCCACCTGCCTTTGCCAGCCCGTCACATAGAGAATGCCCCCCATCGCAAGCAGCCATAAGGCCGTTATTCCGCCGTTCATCGCCATTTTGATCACCTCGCTCGATGTTTTAGTATGCGCGGGAAGTTTCCTTTACATTCCAAGGTGGGGTAGCCTCGCCCCTTCCCTTGGTATCACCTCGCCCCTTCCCCCTCCATTGGAGGGGAACCAGAGGGATTCGTCCCTCTGGACTGCCGAAATAAGCGTGCCTTCTACGCGGCCGTCGTTGATGTGTCCTTTCGTTGTATAGACTCGCTTTGTCTTTCAGACAAGGCTTCATGCCCGCTTCTTACACGACGTTGTGCCTTGGGTGGTGTCCTCCTGCTTTGCGTGACTTTCCGATCTTAGGGTGCTGACCTTTGCTATCGTCCGCATGCGCGGACACGCTTTACTGTTTTAAATCTCTATATTTCATGAAAAACGAAAAAGACCGATCACGTCGCGCGAGGCGAAACGTGATCGGTCTATAATGTTAAATCATTATTTCAGCTTGCTCAGTTTGTCGCCGAAGCGCTCTGCCAGCGTGAAGCTCATGCTTTGGCCGCTCAGGCTTACGTTCGGGTTGTCGATTTTATCGATTTTCGGACCACGGTCGCGGTTGTCGCGTTCGCGAGGCGCGCGCTCCGGCTTAGCCGGTTGCTCAGGCGCTTCTTCCGTCTCTTTGATGGAGAGGCTGACGCGCTTCTCGGCTGGGTTGAAGTCGAGGACTTTCGCCTTCACTTCTTGGCCTTCTTTCACGACTTCTTGCGGCGTTGCCACGTGGCGGTGCGCCAGCTGGGAAATGTGAACGAGACCTTCGACGCCCGGTGCGATCTCCACGAACGCGCCGAAGCTTACGATGCGGCGAACCGTACCCGTTACGATGTCGCCCGTATTGAATTTGCCGTTAGCCGATTCCCAAGGACCTGGCTCGGCAGCTTTCATGCTGAGGCTGATTTTGCCAGCAGCCGGATCGACTTTAAGCACTTTCACGCGAACCGCTTGACCTTCGGAAACGATGTCTTTCGGATGCGCGACATGCTGCCACGACAGTTCGGAAACGTGTACCAGACCGTCGATGCCGCCGATGTCCACGAATGCGCCGAACGGCGTAAGACGTTGAACGGTGCCTTCGATTTCTTGGCCGACTTGCAGGTCGGACATGATTTTTTGTTTGTTTTGCTCGAACTCCGCGTCCAGCACTTCTTTCGCGGACAGGATCACTTTGTTGTTCTCGCGGTCGATTTCTTTGATTTTCACGCGCAGCGTACGACCTTTGTAGTCGCTGAAATCTTCTACGAAGTGACGCTCTACCATGGAAGCTGGAATGAAGCCGCGAACACCGATGTCCGCTACCAGACCGCCTTTGACGACGTCAGCAACCGTAATTTCAAGAACTTCGCCGCTTTCGAATTTGGCTTGCAGTTCGTCCCAAGCGCGTTCGCCGTCGATCGCGCGTTTCGAAAGAACGAGTTTTTCTTTCTCGTCATCGATGGATACGACTTTCAGCTCGATCTCTTGGCCGACTTGAACCGCCTCGGCTGCGTTATCCAATTGGATGGAGGAAAGCTCGCGAAGCGGAATAACGCCGTCGTATTTATATCCAAGGCTAACGAAAGCTTGGTTGTCTTCGAGTTTGACGATCGTTCCTTTTACCGTATCGCCTTTCTTTAAGGACACAAGGTTGTCCATGGCCTCTTGTTGATTTTCTTGCACTTTTGTTTCTTCTGACATTTGAAATAACCTCCTCAATTCATACCCCAACTTTATTTAAACGCATACGGTCGCTTTGAAACACCAACGCCCGCATGCCGTCTAAAACATTTGCTAATAGCCTTCGCGAACCATTTCCCGGATATTCGCCATAATTTCGTCCGTTACCCGCTCCAGCACATCGGAGGAAGAATCTTGAATGAAGGCCGACATATCGATCGGCTGGCCGTAACGGATGACCATTCTGCGGAAAGGCTTATACGACCCGATAATCGCGACCGGAATGACCGTCGCTTTGCTGCGCATGGCAATCATAGCCGCGCCCTTCTTGCCCATGCCAGCCGGCGCCTTGCGCGTGCCTTCCGGGAAGATCCCCATGACGCCGCCGTTCTCGAGCAGCCCGATCGCGCTGCGAATCGCGTCTTTGCTGACGCCGCCGCGCTTCACCGGGAAGGCGCCCAGACCGCGAATCAGCGGACCGAACACCGGAATGTCGAACAACTCCGCTTTCGCCATGTAATGCACTTTGCGGGGCACCTTGATGCCGACCGTCGGTGGATCGAAGTTACTGATATGATTGGAACAAAGCACGACTGGTCCCTCGGATGGAATATTCTCCAACCCTACTGCTTTAAATCGGAACACAACCGCGTAAAACATTCGGAGCAAGCCTCTCACAACTACGTACAACATCGATTATTTCGCCTCCGCCATTTTGGATCTGCTTAGATCGATAATCACGGCTACGACCTCGTCGATCGTAAGCTCGCTGCTGTCGACCACGATGGCGTCTTTCGCGCATATAAGGGGCGAAATTTCGCGTTGTTCGTCGCTGCGGTCGCGCTCGGCAATCTCTGCTTCCAGCTGCGCGAGCGGAATGCGCTGTTCGGCTGGAAGCTCCTGATAGCGGCGCTGCGCCCGAATTTGCACGCTTGCCGTTAGGAAAATCTTCAGTTCGGCGTCCGGCAGCACATGCGTGCCGATATCCCGGCCGTCCATCACGATGCCGCGCTCGGATGCCATCGCGCGCTGCAATTCCACGAGCTTCGCGCGCACCGATTCGTTCGCCGCGAGCGGCGACACGATCAGCGTAACGTCCCGGCCGCGAATCGCTTCCGTCACGTCTTCCCCGTTCAGGTAGACAGTCTGACCTCGCTCGCCCGGCTTCAGCTCGATTCGAATCGAGGCCACCAGCGCCTTCAGCTTGTCCGCTTCGTCCGGGGCTATGCCTTCGCGAAGCGCTGCGAGCGTCACCGCTCTGTACATGGCTCCGGTATCAACGTACACGTATCCGAGCTCCGCGGCTACTCTTCTCGCCACCGTGCTCTTCCCCGCGCCCGCCGGCCCGTCAATGGCCACGTTCATTTTTTCCGTGCGGACCCTCTCATCCTTGCTCAACGATGTTAAACCTCCTTGGGGACCGTTACTGACCTGCATGCCCGCTCCCAGAAAGAGGGAAAGCTCCAAGTCGTCAAGAAAAAAGCAGGCTCTGCCTGCGAATGTGAAAATTATACCACACTAAAGAGGCAGATGCAAAGAACGTACATCTACCGAAAGGGCGTCCCTTCCAGCCGATCTACGCCGGTCACCCACCTTCTTATTGGGGCCGATTGGAGCGCCAGTTGGCTTAGCACGGCGGCAATCAGCAGCGTGATTACGATTTTTTGCAGCATTTTCGACACCTCGTCCGAGATGCGGATCAGACGTTTCGTCCGGCCGCCGGACACCTTGTTTTGTCGCGAAAACCATTGGCTGACCTTCATCCCTGCAACTCCCTTTCCGACTGCTTGGGAGTAGTGTTTTCGATGAATCGCGCGTTTATGCACGTAACAGCACACAGTTTACGGTTTGTCCGCTGAATACCGGAGAATGATTAATTTTTGCGAAGCTCGAATTGGCGTTCGAAGCAATAACGAATGATTTTTTGCCGCTCGTTCTCCGAGATTCGCGTGAATTTCGACATTATCTGCAATCTGCCGGACTCCAGCTTCTTCAGACGCACGACTTCCGCTTTAAAAAACGCGTGATCGACGCTGCCGTTGCGGTAAGGGAGCAGCAGCCAGCATTCCATCTCAAGTCCTTCCTTGATCGGACGCTTGCCGTCGCTCAGGAACGACACGCCGCCTCCGCCGAGATCGTCCGTCACCACGAGGAAACGCAGTCCCGAGAAATGAACCGCCATCTCCAGCTCGGCGCCGACGCGCAGGAAGTTGCGCCGCTGCACCTTCGTGATGGAGTCCGGTTCCGGCTTGCGGATGCGAACGAGCCGAATGACATCCTCTTTGTAACCCATGACATGCGAGTTGAAATAGTGCTTCACGCCATCGGAGGACAGGTAATATGCGCTCAGCTCGTCGCCGATGAACAACCGCTTATACCGGCTCGTCCCCTCTTGGACCGGCAGTTCGATCAGCAATTCATCCTCGGTTTCGTCGGCAATGCGGGTTTTGTATTCGATAGCCGTTTCCTCTTCGTCGGAGGAGGCGACTTGCAAGTAGATCAATTGATTGATTTTCGGCAGCATGATGGTGACCCCTCCCGTTTCCCCCGATTATAGCACAGGCTGTCGAAATGTGGCGACAAAATAAAGCGGGAGGCGCATGCCTGCGTCCCCCGCCCCGACTGTTCCGATTATTTTGGAAGCAGCTCGATCGCCTCTTCCGTTCCGTTGTCCGCGTTGATGTAGATCCGGTACTTGCCGCCGTTTATTTTCCCGGAAAACTCGTAGCAGAGCACCTCTTTGCCCAAATCGTTCATGATGATCGCCAGTCCCTCATTCGTCCGCTCGAAGCCCGGATTGAGCGCTTTTCTCGCAGCCGCCGCGGACAGTTTCGGTTTGGCGATTTTGCGTTTGTGATGCTCATAGACATAGTCGTTCGCCTGCAAGCCGGTGACCTCCCCGTCGTCAAGCGCGACCTTCACGATCAGCTTCTCGGGGTAAATCAATACGCCCTGCTGAGAACCGACCGCCGTAAACGAGACGACATTGTTGAATTCGTCGTAGTTGGTCAGCTTCATCCCTTTATAGCCATGCGCGTTCAAAAATTGCGTGGCGTTCTTCTCGGCCTGGTCGACCGTGATTTTGGATGCAGCGACGTCCTTCGGATTCATGTACCAAATGAGCTTACCGCCCTGCTTGGTGAAATCCATCTGGATCATCCGGTCGCTGCCGGCCATCGGCGCGGAGACGGAAAACGACTCGTATTCGGTGCCTTTGCCGTTCTCGACGACGCGGATCGCGGAAGGGTCCTTGATGCTCGCGAATTCGGCGGCCAGCTTCTTGATCTCCTCGGCCGTCATCTTCTTGCCGCCCAGCATCTTCACGGAACGCTTCTGATACATGCTGGCCACGGACGGTCCCCAGTTGAGCTCCGGATACTCGCTCACCTTCTTGTCCACGGTTTTAAAGCCGTCGATAATCGTGTTGTCCTGCGCCGATGTTTCCGTAGCGAGCGCGGACTCCACGTCCATCCAGCGCAAGTTGTTCGCCAGCACCTTGCTCTGCATGTTCAGCAAATTGCCCGCGATTTCGTCCGAGTTCTTGTACAGCGTCTTGAGCGTCTTATATTCGTCCTCCGACAATGGCTGCTTCGACAGATCACGTACCGACGCTTTATACGCGAAATTCGCGATTTTCGATAGAAACTCTTCGGTTGTATTGAACGGCAGCAGCGTAAGCGGCAGCTGATTGATTTCGTTCTGTGCTTGGCTGGTAAGCCGCCAGACGTTCACCAGGCCTTTGCGCTGGTACGCTTGCGACGTCGAATTGACCGCCAACGTGCTGCCAAGTTCCTTGTGCAGCTGCTCCATATGGTAGGAGAGATCATGGAACGCACGCTGGTATTGGTTCTCCGCCTTAATGAGAATGGAATTCTTCTCTTGATGCTCCTGATAGCCCCAGTAGATCGACCCGATGAACATCAGCGTCATCACAGGGAACAGCACCGCGCTTAATCGATGGTACATAAGGCAAAAGCTCCTTTCGTATGCAAACCCTGACATTAGTGTGGTTTGCCCGAAGGAGCTTTATGCATGTTTCCTCAACATCTGGAATTGCCTCGGCGCGGCGCCGTTATAGCGCGAGCTCTTCAACTTCGAAGTCGTTCGCGTTGTCGCACAGGCATTGCTTGAAGCCCGTGTCGATCTTGCCTTTCTCCCGGCGTCCGCGGAGGATGAATTTCTCGCCGCACCGGTTGCAGCGTATCGTGACTTTAACCCTTGGCGTCGTCATGATGCCCCTCCATAAAGGAAATGGTTTGTTCTCGCATGAACCCACTTCCTTATTATGGACGGATCGATCAAAGCTTAACCTCTTCCTCGCGACGCAGCAAACGGAACGGCGACCTGGCGTTGGCCCGGTTGATTTTGCGCATGCCCTTCACCCAAAGGTAAGCCATCAGCGGGACGATGAACCAAATCCAATAGACCGTGCCGGAACCCATGATCCAGTCGTACACGCCATGCTCGACCACCGCCAACGATAACGAGAGGAGAATAAACTGTTTGACGCGGGCGCCTTGCGCAAATTTCGCCTTGCCCAGGTAGTAGCCCATCGTTATACCGAACAATGCGTGCCCAGATACCGGAAGCAGCGCGCGCACGAACAACGAGCCGAACGAGGCAGGCTGGAAGATGGCGTACAACACGTTCTCCACCGTGGCGAAACCTAGCGAGATCGCGACCGCGTATAAAATTCCGTCGTACGGTTCGTCGAATTCCGTATGATTATAAATGATGTGGTAGAGCACGAACCATTTGACCAGCTCTTCGACGCCCGCTGAAATGCCGAACGCGAAAAGGAAATTGTGATCGCCCAACCAGATCAGCAGTCCGCGCTGGATGACCATGATCGGCAGAACGATGAGCACGCCAAGCAGAAACACGCGAATAACCATCGAAATCGGTTCCGCATCGTACCTGTCCTTCAAATAGAAGTACATGAGCAGAGAAATGCCCGGTGCAACGGCAGCCGTCAGAATCGATAATAGCAGCATCCTCTAATCTCTCACCTCCATTTGGCGGCAGCGGACGCGCTACCGGTTATGAATGCACGGTCATACCCATCCCCGCAGGCGCGAAGCCTCCGCAATCTTGCGCACGCCCACCATGTAGGCGGCCAGACGCATGTCGACCTTGCGGGTTTGATGCTGTTCGTACACTTGATTGAAGCCGCGGATCATCATCCGCCGAAGTTTCTCGTCCACTTCGGCTTCCGACCAATAATAGCCTTGGTTGTTCTGCACCCATTCGAAATACGACACGATCACCCCGCCGCTGCTCGCCAAAACGTCGGGCACGAGCAGAATGCCGCGCTCGGTGACGATCCGGGTCGCCTCCAGCGTCGTCGGCCCGTTGGCCGCTTCGACGATGATCTTGGCTTTGATGCGATCGGCATTGTCGGATGTAATCTGGTTCTCGATGGCCGCGGGCACAAGCACGTCGCAATCGAGCGTCAGCAGCTCGTCGTTCGAAATCGTCTCGCGGAACAGATTCGTCACCGTCCCGAACGAATCCCGCCGATCGAGCAAATATTCGATATCGAGTCCCTTCTCATTATACAACGCGCCGTTCACATCGGAAATACCGATAACTCTGGCACCGGCTTCATGCATGAATTTGGCCAAGAAGCTGCCGGCGTTGCCGAAGCCTTGAATGACGACACGGGCATCCTGGATGGCGATCCCCTTCTTCCGCATCGCCTCGTCGATCATGATCGCTACGCCTCTCGCGGTCGCGGTCTCCCGTCCCTGCGAGCCCCCAAGCACGATCGGCTTGCCGGTAATAAAGCCCGGAGAATCGAACTCGCGAATTCGGCTGTACTCGTCCATCATCCAGGCCATGACCTGGGAGTTGGTCATCACGTCCGGCGCGGGAATATCTTTCGACGGTCCGACAAGCTGGCTTATCGCACGAACGTAGCCGCGGCTTAACCGTTCCAGTTCGCGAAACGACATTTTGCGAGGATCGCAAATAATGCCGCCTTTGCCGCCGCCATAAGGCAGGTCGGCAATCCCGCATTTTAAGCTCATCCAAATCGACAGCGCTTTGACTTCAGCTTCGGTCACGTCCGGATGAAAACGCACGCCACCCTTGGTCGGACCGACGGCATCATTATGTTGGGCGCGGAATCCGTGGAATACTTTCGTCTTCCCGTCGTCCATGCGGACCGGAATGCGCACCGTAAGCAGCCGAATCGGCTCTTTCAGCAGCTCCACCATTTCGTCGCCATAACCGAGCTTGCGCAACGCTTCCTCGATTACGATTTGCGTTGACAGCAGGACATCCTTCGATTCTGTTCCACTCATTGGAAACGTCACCACCTTTTCAATGCATAATATGGGCGGGTACCCGCTTCTCTATGCGGATGGAGGCGTCCATCACCGTGATTCTCATAAGTTTGAAATTCCCGGACACAATAAAAGGAGCATCCGCAAAACGGTGGACCCGCTGCTTGATGCTCCGGAAGCCTTCTGTTTCGGTTAGAAATGTACGCAAATCTCCGTAACCGCTTTGCTAGGGATGATCACCTTGCCGTATTCGTCCAGTACGGCGGTCGTGACGGATGCTGCTTCCCCGTATTCGGCAAGCAGCGCGATCAGCGCCTGATAACGCGGCAGTTCCAAACCTGCAGGTTCGAAAGCCAGCATATATTTGTTGTTGTATGCGTACAGCCGTCCATCCTCGGACAAACCGGCGGTGTTCAGTTGTTTGCAGGCTGCGATAACATCTTCAAAATCACGGAACGCATATAATACCACGTCGCTTTGTTCCATCGTGACTTCAAGCTCGTAAACGTCCTCGTCGTTCTCTTCTTCTTCTGCGGCTCGTTCTTCGGGACGTGTGCCTACTTTACCCCGCGTGACGATGACGACCATGCCTTGAGCCGGCAGCGCGAATACTTCCACCGCTAGCGGTCCGCTTGCATCAAACCCAAGCTCGGTATACGCTTGGTCCATCATCTCGCTGAACAGCTCGTGCACCTTGGGAATTTCGCGCCACATGTCTTCCTTCTGGATCCCACGCTCCAGCAGGTCGTCGAACGTCAGAAAAATTCGTATCTTGTCTTGATTGAGTCGTTCGATTTTCATGTTAGGATCCTCCTCTTCGAAAGCATCTGCTTCGTTTCGCGGAACCAAACAGCTACTTATATGGCGCTTAACGCGACAGTATCTGTTGTAAACAGCGTATGAAACAGCGAGCAATGTGTGCTTAATTCGTGCTATGTACCTATGTTATCATTTTCGTACAGGGAATGCACTAATTCGAATAAAAAAAGAATCGTCCAGGCCCTGCTCTATCTTACGCGGCAGAAACCCGAACGATTCTTCTTTTATACAAGCTTAATGCGTGGTTGGCGTCTCGCTCGCGATCTCTTCGGCTTGTCTTTTCAACTCCGGATCGCTGTTCACGATCATCTCGATCTGTCCCCAGGATTCGGCTGAATTGGCCGTTCCCGTGCTGTTCACCGATGTCGGCTGTACGGAACCTGATTGACCGAATTTGCGGTTCATCACGGCACTTACCGCTTTTCCTTTAACGGATGAAATGATATCTCCCGTTGCCGCGCCGGCCCAAGCGACCATACCCGGACGTTTCCTGGACAAGTATGCGGCTGCGGCCATGCCCGTAATTGTACCGATAATAAAGCCCGTCATTCTCATCTGAGCGAGTCCTCCTTTGATAACTGGGATACGCGATTAGTGTGCCGCGGCGGCAAGCCCCGCATCCGCCACAAATTCAGGAAGGAGTACCTGCGTATACGCGCGTATTTTCGAAATATGATACAAGGAGGGCTCCAACGGGTATTCCATTAAAATAACTTTTTTGCGAGATTCGCCATTCAGGAGGAAATCCATGCAAAAGCCTGCATATAAGAGCAAGTTCGCTTCCACCCTCGCGCTCGTCGCGATTCTAAGCGCCTGCGGTAATCCGGCCGAGCAGCCGAACGAGCCGCCCCGCGCAAATGCCCAATCTTCCGCTGACGCCAAGAATGACTTTAGCGCGAAGCCGCCAAAAACAAACGCGGTCGCGCCGCCCGCCAACGCGGAGAAAAAACAGCCGGTTCAGGACGGGACTTCCATTAAAGAGACGCTTAACCCTCAGCCCCAGACTTCGGAGGAGACGAAGCAGACGCCGTTGCTATATACAATGAATGCCGCTTACCGGTTCGATCCCATTGCGGGCTCCGGGGCGGCAAAAAAGGCCGTGCTCCTAACGTTCGACGACGGGCCGAAGGACGAAAAGACGCTGAAGGCAATGCTAGATACGCTCGATAAACACCAGGCAAAGGCGATTTTTTTTGTCAACGGCTACCGTGTTAAAGCGAAGCCCGAGCTGTTAAAGCTGATTGCCAGCCGAGGCCAGACGATCGGCAACCATTCTTGGGACCACGTCGATCTAAAAAAAGAGGATGAACAAGCGGTACGCAAACAAATCGGCGACGTGCAAACAATCGTCAAAGAAACGACGGGTCAAACGCCACGGTACTTCCGACCGCCCTTCGGTTCTGGCGGCGATCTTGTGAAGAAGATCGCCGCCGATTCCGGTCTGCTGTTCATGACCTGGTCTAACGGATCGTTGGATTGGGACGCCAGCTCGAAGGATAAGCCCAAGAACGTCATTAAGAACGTCATGGAACAGCTGCATCCCGGCGCGAACATTCTCATGCACGAGCTGCCATGGACGAAGGACGCGCTGGACAGCTTGCTTACGCAGCTGAAGGAAAAAGGCTATGGTTTCATCGATCCTGCCGCGATCGACGCGACTCCTAAGGCAAAACCCGCAAAGTAACGATATGATATTGTGCGGGGGCGGCAAGACGGAGCGGGAATTTCGACGTCCCGAAGCCGCAGCTGACGAACATCCGAGGCGAAGGCGTCCCGGATGTTTGGCTTTCCCTGTTGTACCACCCTCTAGTATACATGCGGATATTCTTGGTCGTGACCAGCGGACCGACAATGGGCAGGACGATTTGTCCGCCATGCGTATGTCCGGCCAATATATAGTCGATTTCGGCAGCTTGATCCGGGAGCAGCCTATCCGCGATGACGGGATCGTGCGCCAGCAGCAGCGTGAACAAGTCGCGATCCGCTCCATCGCCGCTTAACGCCAACCGCACATTCTCCCTGTTCGTGCGCGGATCGTCCACGCCGGCCAGCCTGATCGCGCCGCCTTCCGCTTGCTCCAACACGACGGATTCGTTGGTTAGCAGCCGTACCCCTTCTTCCCGAAGCATCACGTCCAGGTTTCGAATATCGTCGTCGTAGTCATGATTGCCGTATACCATATAAATAGGGGCGATATTCCGCAACGCGCGAATATTGCCCCTGCTTCTTTCGATCGGAACCCCGCCTTCCCGCAAATCGCCTCCGATCAATACCAATCCGATATCGCCTCTTTGGCTGCACGCATCGACGACGGCTTGTGGAATCCGGTGGCCGTGAATGTCCGAGACGAAGAGCAGCTTCACCCCGTCAAAAGAGGCCGGAAGCCTGCTCGACGACATGATTTGTTCATCCAATTGATACCGGTGCGCATTTCGATACATGGCATACAACGCCATTGCCGCCAATCCGATGGCTGCCGCAGCCGTAATCGCCAAGTTATAGACCATATCGCTTCTTCCCCCACATCAGCAGGCCTGCAGCCAGCAAAATAAACAAGAAAATAAGGACCCGGTAAAACCAGTACGTGATTTTGTAACGCTGGGATGGATATAGGTCGCGTCGCGACGGAAGCTGCCCACCCTCCGCCTGCCAACTGTTCAATTCGGCGGAAGCGGCCGCGATCTCGGCCGATGCTTCCGTATCCGCGGCGCGTCTTCGCCCTGTTTCCGGTCCAAGCGTGCGTTTTCTGCCGAATTTGTCCACTCTGCTCATGCCTACTGTTCCCTCCGAAACCTGATAATCAAGCCCATCACAGTATCAATTAGGAAATGCGCCGCGATCGGCGCCCACAGCGTATCCGTCTGCTCATAAATCCAGCCCAGCCCATAGCTGATCGAGAACACCAGCCCGGTCGGGATCCAATGCCGTAAGTAACGAACGTGAATGGCGGCGAACACAATGCTGGTCCAGTACGGGCCGATAAGATGCTGTACGCCCCCTCTGAATAAGGTTTCCTCGCATACGGCGACAATAAACGACAGCAGCACGATGTGCCATACCGCACGATGTTTGAAGATGCGGTCATTAACGCCGCCGTCGTCGCCGACCTCTTCGGGGACGAATCGCGAGACGAGCAAATCGACGACGAGCACAGCCGCGGCCAATCCGGCTCCCCAATAAAGGAACTCCCAAGTACCCGGACTGGAAAATAATAAAAATGGGTTTCCCTGCTGAAAAAATACCCATATCAAACCGATAATAAAAGTAACAGCTTGCGTGGCGTACAAATTAATGAGCAGCATGCGATCGTCGATATCATCAATGGAGACGGTCCGCAATTTGAACTTGCTCAGGTCCAGCTTTTTCATAGTTTACCGCCTGTCTAAATAGGTTCGTATTTTCTTTTGATTTGAATTCCCCTATACTAATAGAACAATTGCTGCCGCGAAAATTGGCGAAAATTGGGACGAAGGAGATTACCATGGAGAAACGACTAACCCGATCAGAACTCATTTTTAGCCTCGGTTTCATCTTTATGCTCATCGTAGCCGTGGGCGCTTTCTTCTACGGAGCCAAGATCGGCGCCGAGAAGACCGAAGCGAAGTATGTAGAGCAGGCGAAGCATCTCACCGGCGCCGCGGCGGAGCCTGGCTCTTACCCTCAGCAAGATCTGGTCTCCTTCTATCATACTGTATTTTTACCTTATCGTGAATTTCAATCCGAATGGTATAAGACGATGGAGAAGATGAACTCCGGACAGCTCACCGAGCCGGCATCCGCGTTGAAGGAGCTATCAAGCCTCGCCAAACAGAAATACGCGCAAGCCCAAACGGCTTCAATCGCGAGCTCTTCCCCGCTGCTACAGCAGGCGCAGGTCGAGATTCTCAAAGGGCTGAAGCTGCTCGGCGAAGCCGCAAACCGGGGCGCGGTGTCGTCGAAGGACGTCGAGACGGGCGAGCTGCTCGTCGCCCTCAAGAAAGACTCGTTCTATAAGGAAGGCGTCGAGCAAATCATGTCCGGCCAGTTGGACTATTACCAGTCCATGCTGCGTTGGAGCAACACGGTGAACAAGAAAATTCCGGCTACTTACGAGCCTGCGTCCATTCTTGGCATTAACCAGTGGAAAGCACTCCCGCTTACCGTGAAGAACAAGCTGATGGCCGATCACATGAAAGCTAGAATGCTGTTGACGTCGTATTACCCGCAGGATTTGGTGTCCGCGGTCGACGATTACATTTTGTCGGGCGAAGCCGCCAAGATGAAAATGAAATCGGTTGATGCTGTCGTCGATTTGCTCGTGAACGCCAACGCCGTTCGTTCAGGCGATTTCCTGAACAGCAAAGCGAAAGTATACGGGAAGGAAGTCATACCGCAGCTCCCTTTCTTCTATCCAGAAGAAAGCTGATGCGTTGGATCGTTTAATCGTATTGAAATCCACGAAGTTCGGCTACGGCCGCCATTCCGCCTTCAACGTTGCGGAGGCGGCCGTAGCCTTTTTCGCTCATATACGCGCAGACCCGATCGCTCCGGATCCCATGCGCGCAGATGATATATAACTCTTCTTCCGGATTCAAATCTTCAAGACGGATCGGGATCGTCTGCATCGGTATCCAGGTCGAATGTTCCAAATGATAGAAATCCCATTCATGCTTCTCGCGTACGTCGATAATTTGCGAACGTTTGATTTTGTTCGCGTCCAACGATTCGACAAATTCTTCAGGGCTGATTTGAAGCCACTCTGCCATGCGAAACACCTCTGTTTATAGCCTTCTTTTGCCCTTGATCATAACGAAATTTTCACAAATGGGCAAGTTTCGGCATTGATTTTTTCCACGAGGTTGCTATAAAATAGTAGAGACCATAGCAGTTCGGTGTTCGTAAAATCGAACATTCTCGGCATGATTCGCCAAAACGTTCGAGTTTACGGTCATGATTAAAGTGGATAGCATGCCAGACTCTCGCCCCGCTTCACATAGCGGCTTGCGAGGGTTTTTAGCATATGCGACTCCGCCGCACCCGAATCAATCCGCAGACTCGATTGCTTTAAACCGTTAATCGGTCAAAGCAACGCCGGGAAAGCGGGAATAACGCTCAGGAGGCACGTTCACATGTTCAAAGTATTGGTATCAGATCCGATCAGCGATCTCGGCATCCAGAAGCTTGTGGAAGCTACCGACGTCGCTGTTGACAAAAAGCCCGACCTTAGCGAGGATGAGCTCATCGCCGTTATCGGCGAGTATGATGCCCTGCTGGTCCGCAGCCAGACTCGGGTAACCGCCCGCGTCATGGAGGCAGGCAAACAGCTGAAGGTCGTCGGACGCGCAGGCGTCGGCGTCGACAACATCGACCTCGAAGCGGCAACGCAGCGCGGCATTATCGTGATCAACGCGCCAGACGGCAACACAATTACGACCTGTGAACACACCTTCGCGATGATGATGGCGGTTGCTCGCCACATTCCGCAAGCCTACCTCAAGACGGTCGGCGGCGTATGGGACCGCAAATCGTTCGTCGGCGTTGAGCTTCGCGGCAAAGTGCTTGGCGTGCTCGGCATGGGCCGCATCGGCAGCGAAGTCGCCAAGCGCGCCAAAGCGTTCGGCATGGACATCTGGGGCTATGACCCGTTCATGACGGAAGAGCGCGCGGAGCAGCTGGGCATTCGCCTTTCCACCGTGGATGATATCGTCCGCAACGCTGATTTCATGACGGTACATACGCCGCTCACGCCTGAGACGCGGCATATGATCGGCAGCGCCCAATTCGAAGTGATGAAGAAGGGCATGCGTATCGTCAACTGTGCGCGCGGCGGCATCATTGATGAGCTCGCGCTCGTGGAAGCGATCGACCAGGGCATCGTGGCCGGCGCGGCATTCGACGTATTCGAAGTCGAGCCTCCTGCTGCCGACCATCCGTTCTTGAATCATCCGAAAATCATCGTGACGCCTCACTTGGGTGCTTCCACGGTCGAAGCCCAAGAGAACGTCGCCATCGACGTTTCCGAGCAAGTGCTGAACATCCTGCGCGACGCGCCATTCACGAACGCGGTGAACATGCCTCCGATTCCGGCAACGCTGTTGAAGACGCTCCAGCCTTACTTCGCGCTTGGCGAGAAGCTCGGCAGCTTCGCGGCTCAATTGACGGAAGGCGCGGTATCCGAGATCAAAGTCAGTTACTCCGGCGAACTGGCGGATGTGGATACGCAGCCGCTTACCCGCTACATTGTGCGCGGCGTGTTGGCACATCATCTCGGCCGCGAGCAGGTCAACGTCGTCAACTCGATGCATCTGGCGAAAGAACGCAGCGTCAACATCATCGTGAACAAAACGAAGGAATCGCGCGACTTTACGAACCTGGTCTCCGTCAGCCTGCGCACGAAGACCGAAGAACGCCTCGTTGCGGGAACGCTGCTGACCGGCTATGGCCCGCGCGTCGTGCAAATCGACAAGTTCCCGGTCGATGTCGCACCGGAAGGCAATCTCGTCCTTGTATCGCATAACGACAAACCAGGCATCATTGGTAAAATCGGTACGCTTTTCGGCAACAACGACGTCAACATCGCTACGATGCAGGTTGGTCGTCAACTCGCCGGCGGCAGCGCCATCATGGTGCTCACCGTCGACAAAGCGGCTCCGAAGGAACTGCTTGCCGAAGTTACGGCATTGCCGGATTTGAATAAGGCGAAAGAGATCATTCTTTACTAATTCTTCATCTGGCATTACATCAAGCGCTGTCTCCCCCGAGGCAGCGCTTTTTCTAATCTATGAAAATTGTTTCACGACCAACAAGATTTGTCGGCTTGCTTCAACAAAAAAAGCACACCGAATCGGTGTGCTTAAACAAATTCTAAGTCGCTTCGACAGGAAGCAGCAGCGTGAAGGTCGTTCCTTGGCCGACCTTGCTTTGGGCCTCGATCTTGCCGCGATGCGCCTCGATAATGTTCTTGACGATTGCCAAGCCAAGACCGGTGCCTCCGCCGCCCGACGTGGCACCGCGCTTGCGCGCTTTGTCCGCCTTATAGAAGCGTTCGAAGATGAAAGGCAAGTCTTCTTCCGGAATGCCTTCGCCTTCGTCGGCAATGTCCACCGACACCCAGCGTTTGCCTTCCAGGACGATGTAGCGGCCGGTCAGCCGGATTCTCGCCCCTGTACTCGTATGCCGCAGCGCATTGTCCAACAGATTCGTCAGCACCTGCTCCAGCCTATCCTCGTCCCCCGCTTCAATCCCCAGCTCTTCCTCGCCCATCGACAACTCCAGCTTGATGCCGCGCTCTTTAGCGTATACATTGAACTTCCGGTGAACCCGGCGCAGCAGCGCCGACAAATCGGCGTGGACCGGATTCATCTCCATATGACCGGCCTCCATTCGGGCCAGATCCAACAAATCCTTTACCAGCCGTCCCATGCGGAGCGACTCGTCGTGAATCACCTGCACCAGTTCCTGCCGTTCTTCGGGAGAGCTGGCGATATCGTCCAGCAGCGCCTCGCTGTAGCCTTGGAGCATGGAGAGCGGCGTCCGGATTTCGTGCGACACGTTCGCGACGAAATCACGGCGAAGCTTCTCGAGCTTGGACTCCTCGGTCACATCCCGCATGACGGCAACCGCGCCGCGGACGGATTCATGCGATTTCAGCGGGGCCATGACGACCGACCACACGCCGCTTTGGACATGGATCTTGTCCGTCATATCGCGGCCTTTGCGCAGCACGCTCCGATAGATCTCGAAGAGCGGGATAGGCACCTGGTTGCGCACCCGATATTTGCCCGACGCTTCCGCCTCGGACCAATCGAGCGCGCTCCACCGGTCAAGAAGCTGCTGACCGGGCGGGTTGGAGAGAATGACCGCCCCTTCCGCGTCGAACGTAATCACCGCGTCCGCCATGCTGCGAAGCACGCTCGCCAAATGATCCTTCTCATGGTTCAAGTCGCGGATGAGCATATCCAGCTCCTGCGCCATGTGGTTGAACGTATCGGCCAAATCTCCGATTTCGTCATTGGAGCGCACGGAGACGCGCGTCCGATATTCGCCCTTGGCGATCAGATCCGCCGCCTTCTTCATCTGAATGAGCGGCTGCGTAATCTTGGTCGACAGGAAGAAAGCGAAAAACGTGGACAATAAAAACCCGATAATGCAGGTATAGACGAACAGCACCTTGACTTGATGCGATGTTTTCTCGTCGAACTGCAGATCAATATACTGCAGCAGAAACCCGCCCAAGCTCAGCAGCACGACGGCCACAAGGGCGATAATCGTCATCCATAGCTTACCGACAACACTACGCCATAGCGGTCCTAGCATCGGTTACTTCGGGACCTCCAGCTTGTAGCCGACGCCCCATACCGTCGTGATCATCGACGCCGCGTCCGGCGATACTTTGTTCAGCTTCTCGCGCAGCCGCTTCACGTGGGTATCGACCGTACGAAGATCGCCGAAGAACTCGTAATTCCAGACATCCTTCAGCAGCTCCTCGCGGGAGAAAACTTTATCCGGGGAAATCGCCAAATAATGCAGCAGCTCGTATTCCTTCGGCGTCAGGCTAACCTCGTGGCCGCCTGCCATGACACGGTGCGCATCATGCTCGATGATCAGATGGGGAAACACGATGTTATTGCTCGTGAGCGTCTCCTTCGAGAGGAAAGCAGTCGCCGACGAACGGCGAAGAATCGCCTTCACCCGATAGATCACCTCGCGCGGGCTGAACGGCTTCACGACATAGTCGTCGGCGCCGACTTCGAATCCTTGCACGCGGTTCATCTCCTCGCCCTTGGCGGTGAGCATGATAACCGGCGTCGCCTTCACCTGGCGAAGACGGGAGCAGACCTCGATGCCGTCTATGCCAGGCAGCATAACGTCGAGCAGGATAAGATCAAAATCTTTGCCGCTGGCCATCCGAAGCGCGCTTTCCCCGTCTTCCGCTTCTTCGATGACGTAGCCTTCCTTCTCCAAGTACATTTTCAACAATCTGCGGATACGTTCTTCATCGTCTACGACGAGAATACGGTGCTGCTGTTCGGACATGGCGTACCGGCTCCTTTACGACTTTCGTCTCATTTATTCTACGCCCGCGTACGAGTGCAGGCCGACAAGTACAAGATTGACACCCACAAGGGTAAACATGACTACGATAAATCCGATGACCGCAAGCCAAGCCGACTTCTCGCCGTGCCATCCGCGGGACAGACGCAAATGCAGATAAGCCGTGTAGTACAGCCACGTGATGAGCGCCCATACTTCCTTCGGATCCCAGCCCCAGAATCGCGACCAGGCCAGATAAGCCCAGATCATCGCGAAGACGAGACCGCCCAGCGTAAAGATCGGATAGCCGATGGCAATGATCCGGTAGCTGATTTCGTCCAGGTCGTCGGGGTCCATACCCCGCGTGAGCGGATGAATGACCGCCCCGATCGGTTTGCGAATGATGATCCGAATTACGGCGTAGAGAATGAGGCCGATAAGGATAGACCACACGATCGTATTCCACTTACGGGCGGCATCGACGCCTTTCATCCAATGCGGCGTCTCGAGAATACCGTCCTTCATGCCAAGGAACGAATCCATCTCCTGGACTTGGCTATTGTAAGGTTTGAAAATCGGCGGAAGCTTGTATGCGACCGTGTCGGTCTCGGTGCTCTCGACGCCGGCGTCGCTAATGTGCACGTTCTCTTGCAGGAACGTGGCTTCGTAGCCAGCCGCGCGGAATCCGAATACGCTGATCAAATAACCGACCATAATTACGGCGATGACCATCAGCACTTCGACCCAGCGCTGGGAACGGCGGGCGCGCGGCCCTTTCTCCCGGAAGTCGACGATGCGCAGCAGCTGCAGCAGCGCGACCGCAAAGCCGACCGCGAGGAAGGCTTCGCCGAGCGCGACCGTCGTGACGTGAATCTTCAGCCACGGGGATTGGAGAGCCGGAATAAGCGGCTGCACTTCCTGCGGGAAGACCATCGCGTACGCGACGATAATGACCGTGAGCGGCAGCGTGAACAAGCCGATCAGATGCTTCCGATAGATCGCATAAGTCACGACGAACGCCAGCATGATCATCATGGCGAAGAACGACATGAACTCGTACATGTTGCTCGTCGGAATATGTCCGCCGCCAATCCAACGCGTGATGAACGACGTCGCGTGGCTAATCAAGCCAAGCAGGGAGATCGCATAGGATATCCTGCCCCACTTGCGGATGTGCTTCTCGGGATCCCGCTTGGTCAACCGCGCGCCTGCGATCGTAACCCCGTAAGAGATAAACCCGAGACAGTATAGGAAGAACGCGACGAGAAAGACGTCGCTGCTGAAATTAAGCAAAGCGTTCAAGACCGATTACCTCCGTTATCGAGCGACTTGGGCTCCACGTCGATTCCCGTCCGCTTCAGAACGGCGGCGACGTCGCCACGCATGCCGTGAAAGTTTTTGTTCGTGTGAGCGCCGAGCAGCAGGCGCCCGTTGTCCACTCTCAGCCAGATCCGGCGATGATGCCAGTACGAGCCGAGGAAAACGCCGAAGATCCAGATGCCGGCGCCGACCCAAATATACGGCATCGCTTTGTCGATCCGGATATTGAGCGTGCTGGACATGCCTGCGAAAGTAACGCCCTCCATGGACGGCACTTTAATCTCGAACCGTTCGGCTAACTCGCCATTGATCTTGTCTTGGCTGAACGTGACCCGATCGTTCTGTTTGACGAAATAGATATACGGTTCGCCCTTCTCCGCGAGGCCGGGGCCTTTGAGCATGAAAATAAACGCCGGCGCATTGGGCTCGTCCGACTTCGTGCGCGGATTGCCCGCTTCGTCAATCGCGAAATCCAAGTATTTGGAATTCAGCTCTAGCGTATACGGGCCAAGCTCATACTTCAGCTCCGGACTGCGCATCGACAGCTTGAACGGCCCAAACGTTTCGCCGGTCTGCTTGTTGATCAGAACCGGATTCACCGCGGCGATCTTCGCTGTATCGTCGTAGCCGTACTGATAGATGTTCAGGCCCTTGTAAGACAAGGCTTCGTTGACGATAATGCCATGTCGTTTGACCTCCTGCAGAACCGGTTCTTTGGTCGGATCCTCGCAGTCGGCCGCGCACGTATAGAGCACCGCGTCCGTCTTGAACAGCTTCGGTCTTGCCGTTCCTTTCAGGCCCTCCGGCAGCTCTTCGTCCGTATAATAGTCGATCGTGAATTTCTCGTTCTTGATGTAATAATCCGTCTCCGGAATCTGAAGCGTCTCGCCTTCACGAATCGCCATGTAATTATCCATCGACCAGCCGGGCATCGAACGCAGCAGCACCGCGATCAGAAAGACGATGAGGCCGATATGGTTAATGTAAGGGCCCCAGCGGCTGAAGCGGTTCTTCTCGGCCAACAGCGCCGAGCCTTCGCGCTTCACCTTGTACCGCTTGCGCTTCAGTTCTTCCTCTACACGCGCCGCCCAGCTCTCGGCCTCTTGCGCCAATTCACCTTCGTAGACGGTGCGCTGTCGTCTGAGGAACTGCTCGTGCTTGCGCACCTGCTGCTTGCTGAGCGCCTTATAGAGCGGCAGCACCCGATCAAGGCTGCAAATGACAAGCGACGTGCCGATCATGACGAGCAGGAGCGTAAACCACCAGGATTCGTATGTATGCGAGAACCCGAGCTTATAATACCATTCGCCGACCCATCCGTACCGCTCCTCGTAATACGTGGAAGGATCGAACGAAATAAAGGCGCTTTCCTGAGTGAAGATGGTGCCGATCATGGCCCCGATCAGCGTGATGACGATCAGCCATACTGCAATTTTGACCGACGAGAAAAAATTCCATACCCGGTCGATCAGGCTCGGGTTTGCCTTCTGCGAACGTCTGGCCGCTCCGTCGTAGCGCATCTCGAGCGGCGCTTGCGAAGTCGCCTCGGCTTCCTCGAGCGGGTTGCCGCAGCTCTCGCACAAGACCGTGCCGACCGGATTCTGGTGGCCGCATTCGCATTTGGTATTCTTAAAAGATAACAACGTGTACACCCTCCTCCGGGTCAGGACTGAAGCAGTTTCGTGACGCGCGAATCAATGTCCTTCTCCGTCATGCCGCCTACGAATACGTCCATAACCGTACCGTCGGGCCTAACGAAGAACGTCGTCGGGAAGGACTTCACGCCGTATTCCGCCATTACCCTGCGTCCTTTGTCGAGAAGGATGTCGTACGTTACGCCATACTGCTGGGCGAAATGATTCGCCGTCAGCTGGTCCTCGCCCAGATTGATGCCGATAATTTCGAACGGCTGCCCTTGCTCGGTCCACTTCTCGTATTGCTTCTGCAAATCGGGCGTTTCGGTTACGCAAGGCGGGCAGAACGTGCCCCAGAAGTTAATGACCAGCGCTTTACCCTTGTAATCCTCCAGCTTGTGGGCGGCGCCGTCCGTGCCGAGCAGCGCGAATGCCGGGGGCTCCTCCCCTTTGCGAACCAAGCCGTCCTCAGACGAAAAAAGCGCCTTGCCGATTGCGTAGCCGCCGAGCAGCAAGACTCCGATAAAAATGACGATTTGCGTCATTCTGCGGTATTTCCCCATTGTTGTGCGTCACCGACCTTGCCATGTTGAACTTGAGATCCGATTTCAATTATAACGAAAATCGGACGGCAGTTAGATTGCCGTCGCGACGCTATTTTTGAACTTTATGTGTCTTGACCGCCATGTCCCGAAGCTCCTGCACTTCCTTCGGCGTCAAATGGCGATATTTGCCGCGCTGCAAATTCATGAGCCCAAGCTCGCCGAAGCGAATCCGTTTCAGGCGGGAGACGGGATGGTTGATCGCATCGAACATCCGGCGAACCTGACGGTTCCGACCCTCGTAAATCGTGATCATGATCGTCGCCTGCTTCTTCTCCGGATCCACGTCCTGGTACTCAACTTCCGCGGGCTGCGTCATGCCGTCCTCGAGCTTGATCCCCTTCTGCAGCTTCTCGAGCGCCGTTCCGTGCGGGACGCCCTTAACCGTAGCCAAGTATGTCTTCGGTACGTGGTGGCTCGGGTGCGTGAGCAGGTTCGCGAATTCGCCATCGTTGGTCAGAATCAGCAACCCTTCCGTATCATAGTCCAAACGACCTACCGGATAAACCCGTTCCTTGATGCCCGGCAGGAAATCGGACACGATTTTGCGGCCTTGCGGATCGCTTGCGCTCGTAATGACGCCCTTGGGCTTGTTCATCATCAGATAGAGCTTCTGCTCGCCGCGGATCGGCTTTCCTTTCACGGTAATGACGTCCGTCGCCGGGTCCGCCTTGACGCCGAGCGTCGTGACCGTCTCCCCGTTCACTTCGACCAACCCGGCCAAAATCAATTCTTCGCATTTGCGGCGCGATGCGACGCCCGCTTGCGCCAATATTTTCTGTAATCGTTCCAATTCTTTCACCTCACCTTTCATCATACCCTAAAATCGACAAAGAAGAAAAGCCGAGCATCGAAAAGAGCCCGTTTTTCGTCGATGCGCCGCGAGGCGCGGCCGACAATTAACGGGCTCGGTTCATGCTTGAGGAAAATTAACCGAATATGTATAAACAAATAAAGATGGCGGCGAGAAAACCGATAACGTCCGAGAATAAGCCAACCTTGAGCGCATAACGGCTCTTGCGAATGCCGACGGCGCCGAAATAGACGGTCAACACATATAACGTCGTGTCCGTGCTGCCCTGAATCGTGGAAGCGATGCGGCCAATCATGGAATCAGGTCCGTGCGTCTTGATCAGCTCGGTCGTGAAGGCGAGCGAACCCGCGCCGGTGATGGGCCGGAGCAGGCCAAGCGGGAGCACCTCGCTCGGAATGCCCATCTGATCGAATAGGGGACGTATGAGAGCAATAAGCAAATCCATCGCGCCGGATGCCCGAAACATGCTAATGGCGACCATCATGCCGACCAAATGCGGAATGATATTAACCGCGGTACCGAATCCGTCCTTCGCGCCGTCCAAGAAGCTCTCATAAACGGGAACCTTGCGAAACGCCGCGTAGAGCGGGATAAATACGATCATGAACGGGATCGTCCAAGCGGAAATTGTGCTGATCCATCCGTACATGCCGCGATCACCCCTTCCCACCGGCAGCCGGCGGTGCGGCCGTTATCGAAGCGATCGTGCCGCCTCCGGATGAAACGGGGGATGGCTTCGCCGTGTCGCGGGCGATGCCAGGCGGTCCGCCGGTACGATCGCGGCCGATCGGCGGTTTGCTTCGATACCGGTACCAACGGTCGGCCAGGATGGCCGCTGCCGTCGCTACGGCCGTCGCAGCCAGTGTCGTGCCAACGATTTCGGCGGGGTGCGCCGAGCCGTATGTCATGCGAATGGCGATGAGCGTCGTCGGCACAAGCGTAATGCTCGCGGTGTTCAGCGCAAGCAGCGTGCACATCGCCGGGGTCGCTGTTTCCTTATCGGGGTTCAGCTTCTGCAGCTCCTGCATCGCCTTGATGCCCATCGGTGTCGCTGCGTTGCCGAGACCGAGAATATTGGCGCTCATGTTGCTCATAATGTAGCCGAGCGCGGGATGACCCTTCGGCACATCGGGGAACAAGAAGCGCACGACCGGCTGAAGCAAAGCGGCCAGCTTGTTCAGCAGGCCGCCCTCCTCCGCCACGCGCATGAGCCCCATCCAGAACACCATCACGCTGATCAAGCCGAAGCTGACCGAGACCCCGGTCTTCGCGCCTTCGAACGCCGCTTCGGTCAGCAGCTCCATCCGGCCGTTGACGACGGCCGCCACGAAGCTCGCCGTGATGAAGAACAGCCATATCCAGTTGACCATTAAATGGCCTCCTTCCCCCCAAACAAGACTTTAAGCACCTGCTTGATCGAACTGGCGAACACGTAAGCCCACGGCTCGTTCAGCCGTGCCGTCCGTTCGGCGGTCGACCAGGCTGGTTTCTCCGGCAGGTCGATTCGCGGTCCGTCCGGATCGTACACCGGCGTCTCGGCGATTTTCTTCGCGCCCAGATACCACTCAATGTGCCCCCGTTCGCCCAGCGTGTAATCCATCGTCATCGGATTGACGAGCACCAGCTTGTTCGTCAACTGCGCCCGCTCTCCTTTGCCGAACGGATAGCGGAACGTGCGCCCTGCCACTAACGGGTGTCCGGCGATCGGTTGACCTTTATGGACAACTTCGTCAAGCGGGAAATTCGCGAATCCCCAATCCAGCAGCCGTTTATGATCAACCCAATCGCTTCGATCGCTGAGCGTGACCGCGGCCAGCTGCTGACTATCCCGCGTAGCCGAGCTGACGAGACAGCGCAGCGCCGCTTTCGTATAGCCGGTCTTGACGCCATCGGCGCCTTCATACATATTGAGCATCTTGTTTTTGTTCATCCACTTGTAATCCCGGCCGGAAGCGAGCTTCCCCTTTGTCTTCACGATTTCCTTGAATACCGGGTTATGCATCGCGTAGGCCGTCAGCTTGGCCAAATCGTTCGCCGTCGAATAATGGCCCTTCTGATCCAAGCCGCTGGGATTCATGAATTGACTGTTCTTGAGCCCGATCATCTTCGCTTTCTCGTTCATTAAATAGACGAAGCCCTCCTCCGAACCGCCGACATGTTCGGCGATCGCCGTTGCCGCGTCGTTGCCGGAACGCAGCATCAGTCCGTAGAGCATTTCCTCCAGCGTCAATTCTTCGCCCAGCTTCAGATAGATCGAGGAGCCTTCTTTGCCTGCCGCCCTTTTGCTTGTCTTGACCTTATCGGTTAGCTTGCCGTGCTCGATCGCGACGATCGCGGTCATAATTTTGGTCAAGCTCGCGATCAGCATCGGCTTATCGCCGTCTTCGCTATATAAAATCCGGCCCGATTCAACGTCGATCAGCGAGGTCGCCTGCGCGTTCGTATAGATCGGCGGAGCCGCTGCAGCTTTGGCCGCCGGCAAAAGCGGCATGCCGGCGCACGCAATAACTAGCGCAAGCATGGCGGTTATCCAAGGGCGTGGGATGAATTGCCTCATATCGAGTGATCCTCCTTGTGTCGTAGACGCGCGGAAGCGCCGGGTCTTGTACAGTATATGTGCGCGGGACAAGGTTATGTCCGGGAAGTCGTGATCGTAAAACGCCGAAAACAAGAAAACTGCTCTGTCAGAGCAGTTTCCCCGTGTTTGGCTTGCGTGCTAGATGATATGCCCATCCGTCGTGTTGATCGTATCGATATAGACCGAGGTGGTATCCTCCATTTGGTTGCCGCCGTTCTTCTTGAACATGCTTTGCAGCTTGTCGAACACTTGCGGCGCGGACTCGATAACGCGCTCCACCAGATGCGTTTGGCTATCCAGCGGCACGACACGCACGCCTTGCGCGCCGACGACCAGGAACGCGATCGGCGTGATCGACACGCCGCCGCCGCTGCCGCCGCCAAACGGCATGCTGACGAGCGAGTTATGGGCGTCCGTCGAGGCGTGGCTGCCGGTTTGCGCCTGATCCGCCAAATTGCCGAGGCGGATGTCGCTGCCGCCGGCAACGAAGCCGAAGCCGACTTTCGAGATCGGCATGATCACGCTGCCGTCGGGCGTCTGTACCGGATCGCCGACGATCGTGTTGACGTCGACCATTTCCTTGATATTTTCCATGGCCGTCTGCATTAGACCTTGTATCGGGTGCTCATTCATCGTTGTAGGCCCTCCTTCGGCTCTTCGTTCATGTGTTGGTTTCCTGCCCTATCATCATGCCCTGTCGATTCGGTTCTTATGTGGGCAGGCGCCGGGCGTCAAGCGCGGAGCAAGATCCGCTGCCAGCCGACCAACCCTCGTAATATGCCCCGCATATGGCGCATTTTGAACAGCAGATAAATACCCGCAAAAATCATGTAACCCAGGCGCAGCTTGACGGTAAAATGCCACTCGGTGGAAAAATGGGCCGAGTTGTAGACCGGATCCACGCTGATCTGAGGCTCCGTCTTCAACCGAATCATCTGGGACAGGACGCCGATCGCCGTCGTTTTGATCGTCCATACCGTCCCGGTCGCCATCGCGGTCCACATCGCATCCCCCGTGCCGACCGCCGTGCGCCATCTCCATTCGGTCAAGTGAACGTGACTCAGCGTCGTCCTTACCCAGCCCAGAAGCGAATCCGTCTGCTTCAGCAGCATGTTCATCCAATCTATCGATTGAAATACGGCGCGCGCATCGACCTTATCGTTTGTGGTTTGCTCGCTGTCGCCTCCCATATTTTGCTTCGTCTTCTCTTCTTTGAGCTCGACGTTGAGCCCCTTCATCTTCATGATCGGCATTTCCCAATGGTAATGAATAAGCCCCATTAACCCGCGCACCCGCAGCTCGGCATGATCGTCGGTCCCGATCCGTTTGACCATTCCCCGAATGACGATGCGGGACATAAGAGCCGATCCGATCAGCAACAAAAAAAGACCTGCCGCGATCCACCAGCCGAACGGATAACCAAGCATGGGCGATTCCCCCTCTGCTTCCTGTTATAGTCGGCTATAGTATGGATCAAGCGTACAGATCTCATGCGCCCTGCGGCTTTTGCCCGCCAGCGTAGTTCTATTTCTTATCCGCCCCGGCCGGCGGCATCTCTTCGAGCGTCATCTGGCGTTCTTCCAGCTTCTCGAACAACAGCTGCGTTTGTTCGTCCAACGAGTCGTCGTCCACCGAAGCCGGCTCCGGCAGCGATTCCAGACTCGGCAAGCTGAAGTAGTCGAGGAACGACTTCGTCGTCCCGTATAGGATCGGTCGTCCGATCGCCTCGGCGCGCCCCACCTCTTCGATCAAATCTTTGGATACAAGCGTGGCGATGGCGCGGTCGCTCTTCACGCCGCGGATCTCTTCGATATCGATACGCGTAATCGGCTGTCGATAAGCGACGATCGACAGCGTCTCGAGCGCCGCTTGGGAAAGACTCGAACGGGTCGGCGAATACGCCATCCGCTCGAAATAAGCCGCGTGATCCGGGTTCGTCGTCAGCCGGAACGCGCCGGCGACGAGCGACATTTGGATGCCCCGTTTCTTCTTCTTCAGCTCGGCCATCAGCTCTTTGGCGATATCGTGGGCAACGGCGGCATCCGTTTGTAAAATGTCGGCCAGCTGCTTGGCGGTCAAGCCCTCATCCCCCGCCATGAACAGCAAACCTTCAATAACTGTCTTCCACTTCGAGTAATCCACCTTCTGCCGCTTCCCCTCTCCAATTGATTACGATATCGTCAAACAGCCCATGCTGGTAGCAGCGGATATGCTTCATCTTCATCAGCTCAAGCAGGGCAAGGAACGTCACGACGATCTCGTGACGGCTCATTTCCTGCTTGATTAATTTCGAGAATCGGACCGTCTCGTGCTGACGCAGCACCTCGACGATGTCGCGAATACGATCCTTCACCGAAATTTCGTCCCGGTGCACGGTCGCCACCACATTGCGGCGCGAGGCCCGCTTCAACGCCTTCTGGAACGCCTTGATCAGATCGCCGATATGCAGCCCTTTCACCGGGTTGTCCGGAATGACCGGCATATACGGCGTCAAATCCTCGGCTTCCTTCGTATACACGAGACTTCGCGCGAATTCCATGCCGCGGAGTTCCTCCGCGATCTGCTTGAACTTCCGATACTCCACCAGCTTGGCAATCAGCTCGTCGCGGGGATCGAGCTCGCCTTCGTCCTGCCAGTAGTCGAATTCTTCTTCGATGACCGGAGGTTTCGGAAGCAATTGCTTGCTCTTTATCGACAGCAGCGTGGCCGCCATGACGAGAAACTCGCTGGTTACCTCAAGCTCCAGCTCCTGCATCGCATTCAAGTAGTCCATATATTGATCCGTGATTTCGCTGATGGACACCTCGTGAATGTCGATCTCCGCCTTGTCAATCAAGTGAAGAAGCAGGTCAAGCGGACCTTCAAAAGACTCCAGTTTGTATGTCACCGACATGTTGCGGCTGCCTCCTGCGTAATTTTTGCTTGCGTTTTGGGGGCTTGGTTAGCCCTTAAGCTGCTTCGTCAGATTCGCCATCTCGATGGCGCTGATCGCCGATTCCCAGCCCTTGTTGCCCGCCTTCGTGCCCGCGCGCTCGACCGCCTGCTCGATCGAGTCCGTCGTCAGCACGCCGAAGATCGTCGGCACGCCGGTCTTCAGCCCTACCGCCGCCACGCCTTTGGCCGCTTCGTTGCAGACGAAATCAAAGTGCGGCGTGGATCCGCGAATGACCGCGCCGAGTGTAATAACGGCGTCGTATTTGCCGCTCTCCGCCATCTTCTGCGTAATCAGCGGAATTTCGAATGCGCCCGGCACCCAGGCGATCTCCACTTCATTATCGTCCACGCCATGACGCTTCAACGCGTCCAGCGCGCCGCTCAGCAGCTTGCTTACAATAAATTCGTTGAAACGGCCAACGACGATCCCGTAGCGCAGTCCTTGCGAAACTAAGTGTCCTTCGTATATATGTGGCATAATTTCCGTCATCCTCTCATGGGTCGTATTAATCTGAACGCAAATCAATCCGCTTTAGCTGAATGCTGCATTCCCAATCTTTCGATTGTGAACGCAAACCAATCCGCTTAGCTGAATGCTGCATTCCCAATCTTTCGATTGTGAACGTAAACCAATCAGCTTCTTGCTGAATGCTGCATTCCCAATCTTCAGATTGTGAACGCAAACCAATCAGCCTTAAATTTCAAATTCAAGCAAATGTCCGAGCTTCGCTTTCTTCGTATGCAAGTAATCCGTATTGTCCGCTTTCGTCTCCGTCTGAATCGGAACACGCTCCACCACTTCGAGCCCGTAGCCTTCCAAACCGCGAATCTTGCGCGGGTTATTCGTCATGAGCCTCATTTGGCTGACGCCGAGATCTTTCAAAATTTGCGCGCCGATGCCGTAATCGCGCAGGTCGGGGGCGAATCCCAATTTAATATTCGCGTCGACCGTGTCGAATCCCTGCTCCTGCAGCGCATAGGCTTTCAATTTATTGATAAGCCCGATGCCACGACCTTCCTGGCGCATGTACAGCAGCACGCCGCTGCCCGCTTCCTCGATTTGCCGGAGCGCTGCGGCTAGCTGAGGCCCGCAATCGCAGCGGTGAGAGTGGAACGAATCCCCGGTTAGGCATTCGGAATGCACGCGCACGAGCGTCGGTTGATCCGGGGCGATTTCGCCTTTTACGAGCGCCACATGCTCCTTGCTGTCGACGTCGTTCGTATACGCAACGGCGCGGAACGTGCCGAAATCCGTCGGCAGATTCACGTCTACGGCGCGGTGGACGAGCTTCTCCTTTTTATTGCGGTATTCGATCATGCCCTCGATGGAGATTAGTTTCAGCCCATGACGCTTCTTGAACTCCACCAAGTCCATCAGTCTGGCCATCGTACCGTCTTCTTTGATGATCTCGCAAATCACGCCCGCCGGAGCGGAACCGCACATCCGAGCCAGGTCGATGGCCGCTTCCGTATGCCCAGCCCTGCGCAGCACGCCGCCGGCTCTTGCGATGAGGGGGAAGATGTGGCCCGGGCGGCGGAAGTCGGACGGCTTGGCGGACGAATCGATCAGCGCCTGGATCGTCTGCGACCGTTCGCCGGCCGATATCCCCGTCGAGGTCGTGACGTGGTCGACGGACACCGTGAACGCCGTCCCATGGTAATCCGTATTATGCGTGACCATCGGCGGCAGGTCCAGCTCCTCCGCCCGCTCTTGCGTAATCGGCACGCACACGAGCCCGCGGGCTTCCGAAATCATGAAGTTGATGACCTCGGGCGAAGTCTTGTCCGCAAGCGCGATCAGATCGCCTTCGTTCTCCCGGTCTTCGTCGTCCACTACGATAATGCACTTACCTTCGCGCAAATCCTGCAGCGCGTCTTCAATCGGGTCGAATATCGTTTGGTCCGTTGTCATGCTTGTTCACTCTCCCTAGAAAAAACCGTTCTCGGCGAGAAAAGCCGCCGTTAATCCGCCGCTCTTCTTCCGGTTCTGCTCGCCGTCTTGCCCCGCGGCTCCCGGATAGCGCAGCAGATGGTCCACGTATTTACCCAGCACGTCGCCTTCGATATTGATGACGCTGCCGGGCTGCTTCAATTGAAGCGCGGTCTCCCGCAGCGTATGCGGGATGATGGAGACGGAAAACTCGTTGTCGCTCCGGTCGATAACCGTCAAGCTGATTCCGTCTAGCGTGACCGACCCTTGCGCGATGACATAACGCATCAGCGACGCGTCGTGGGGCTGAATCGTAAAGACGACCGCGTTCGCATCCGGCGTTCGCGCCATGATCGTGCCCGTCCCGTCGACGTGTCCCTGGACGATATGGCCGCCGAATCGTCCGCCAGCCTGCATCGCGCGCTCGAGATTGAGCCGCTCGCCCGGACGCATATCCTTCAAATTCGTATGACGAAAGGTCTGCGGCATGACGTCGACGGTAAACGAAGCGGCGTCGAAATCCGTCACGGTCAAGCACACCCCGTTCACGGCGATGCTATCGCCGTCCTTCACGTCACCCAGCACGCGCGACGCCTCGATCGTCAGCTTCATGGCCTCGCCTTGCTTGTAGGAACGCTTGAGCGTCCCTACTTCTTCAATCAATCCCGTAAACAAGTTACTCCCCCTCCCGCTCCAATCGCGATCCGGATTCAGCGATCCGCGTACTTCGGATAGCCGGTTAGGCAATAATCGTCGCCGACCTGCTCCATCGTCACGCCGGTCAGGCCGATCGCCTCGCTCATTCGTTCAAAGCCGCCGAAGGAGAAGGCTTCCGGAGCGGCGTCGCCGCCGATAATCTTCGGCGCGATAAACAGCATGATCTTATCGATCAGGCCGAGCTCCAGCATGGCGCCGTTCAGCTTGCCGCCGCCTTCGAGCAGAATCGAGCCGATCTCAAGCTCCCCAAGCTTCGTCATGGCGATCTCCAGATCGACTTGTTCGCCCACACCGCACGCCAGCACTCGCGCTCCTGCGGATTCAAGCGCGGCTCGCCGCTTCTCGTCCGCCCCTCCGACCGTCAAGATAATAACGGGGACGTCCTTGTTATGAAACAGGCGGGAAGTCACCGGCAGCCTTAGTTTGGAATCCACGATAATGCGAGCCGGATGCACCGCAGGCACACTGAGCCTTGTCGTTAGCTCCGGATCGTCGGCGAGCGCGGTCTGTACGCCGACCATAATGCCCATATGCTGGTGCCGAAGCGTATGTACCTGTTCACGGGCCGCCGGGCCGCTGACATAGCGGCTGTCGCCGGTCTTCGCGGCGATTTTGCCGTCCAGCGTCATCGCGGTCTTAAGCGTCACGAACGGCTTGCGCGTCGTAATGAATTTGTTGAATTTCTCGTTCATCCGCTCCGAAGCTTCGCCGAGCAGGCCGACCTCGACGTCGATTCCCGCCTCTTGCAGCCGCTTCACGCCCCGGCCAGCGACCATCGGATTCGGATCCGTGCAGGCGACGACGACGCGGGATACGTTAGCCTCGATTAGCCGCTCGCAGCATGGAGGCGTCTTGCCGTGATGGCTGCACGGCTCGAGCGTCACATAAGCGGTAGCGCCTTCGGCTTGGTCGCCGGCCATGCGCAGCGCATGCACTTCGGCGTGACCTTCGCCGCGCTTCAGATGGGCGCCGAGTCCGACGATGCGGCCTTCCTTGACGATGACGCAGCCGACGACCGGATTAATGTCGGTCTGGCCGCTTGCTTTCGCCGCCATATCCAAGGCGAGCTGCATATAGTATGCGTCATTTAACACGATCGACAAAATAAAAACACCCCTATCCGCATGAAGCCGACGGGGTGATGGGAGTGACACAAGGAAACAGCACAAGAACACGCTCAAATAAAACCTATGACTGCGTGAAAAAAAGAACAAGTCGCCAGGTTATATCGTTGAACGGTATACGCTGCCGCCCCCTTCTCCCATCCAGACTATACTGTCGGTCCCGGAATCACACCGGGTCCACCGTCCATTCGCCGCCGCTCTCGCAAGTCGAGAAGCGTCACGCGAGCTGTCCGGGTCACGGACTGACAAGCTCGTTATCGGCTCGCATGCGAGATGCGTGGCCGAAACCGCCCTTGATCACCGCCGGTTGGGAATTTCACCCTGCCCCGAAGGTAAGCTGCAATACTTTGACAAAATGTTACCACTCCCCCTGAAAAAAAGCAACCAGCTTCCCTTTCTGCAGTATCGTCGGCCCTTCGGCGCGCGGATGCGGCCAGCAGAAAAAAGCTCGGCGCCTATCGGGCGGCCGAGCGTCAATTTCATGGTATTTCGGTTCACTTGTATCCGGGTAAGTAGTGGTTCTGATTCTCCAGCTTCGGCAAAATGTCCATCGACTCGATATGCGCCTTCGTCTCAGGCGTGCCGATCTTGTAAATATACGCATAGAGCATCTCCAAATGCTCGCTGAACCGGTCCGTCGCTGGGTCGCGCTCGGCGGACTTGTACGGGATCGCGGCCCTCACATGCGTCAGCTGATCATCCTTGTCCTCCTGCTCGAGCAGCTTCTCCAGCGCGAGCAGCTCCTCCTCGTTTGCGTATATTGTCAGCTGCTCCGCGATCGACGGCGCTGTCTCGATCGTCCGGGCGGATACCGACATATAGTATCGACTGCGTTCCATAAGCTCAGCTCCCCCTTCAACTCTTGCTCGGCACGGGTAGACCGCCCTTCATTAGGCGCCCGTTGCCGGTCTTCGATAGTTGTTAATACACGGCCAAGCTGCTCCCGAAACAGAAAATCCCCCGCGCGGTTGTCACCGCTGCGGGGGATTCGTTCACTCCGGCTTGCTTACACTTCGACGACTTCGACTTTCTCCATCTTCACGCCGTTCTTGAACGTGTCGACGTGCTCCATGCCTTTTGCCACTTTACCGAACACGGTATGTCCGCCGTCCAGATGAGGCTGCGGCTGGTAACAGATGTAGAACTGGCTGCCGCCTGTATTGCGTCCGGCGTGCGCCATCGCGAGCGTGCCGCGCTCGTGCTTGTTCGGGTTGATCTCGCAGTTGATCGTATAGCCCGGGCCGCCTGTGCCCATGCCGTTCGGGCAGCCGCCTTGCGCGACGAAGCCCGGAATGACGCGGTGGAACGTAAGACCGTTGTAAAAGCCCTCGTTTGCCAGCTTCTCGAAGTTTGCAACTGTATTAGGCGCGTCTTGATCGAACAGGTCCAGTACGACTTCCGCTCCGTCCGCCATCGTGATTTTCGCTTGTTTTGCCATTGAAATCCACCCTTTCGGTTATCTAAACATTGCCATTATAGCAGAAAGCGTCCCCGATAAAAAGCTTGTCCCCCGGCGAACGCCGCATGAAGCGGCCGTAAGCACCGGGGGACGGAAGCGAATTATTGGACCGCGGACGCTTTCTTCATTCGCGCCGGCAAAATATCGTTGCCCACAATGTCGTCCAGCGACTCGCGCTTGACGACCAGATCCGAGTGGCCATCCTTCACGAAGACGACGCTCGGACGGCGAATCCGGTTATAGTTGCTCGCCATCGAATAGTTGTAGGCGCCCGTGCACAGCACCGCGAGCAGATCGCCCGTCTGCGGCTTCGCCAATACGCAATCGATGATCAGCTTGTCGCCGCTCTCGCAGCATTTGCCGGCGACCGTCACGGTCTCTTCGGCAGCGTCGTCCGCCCGATTCGCGATAACGGCTTCGTACTTGGACTCGTAGAGCGCCGGACGCGGGTTGTCGGTCATGCCGCCGTCAACGGCGATGTACTTGCGCACGCCGGGAATATCTTTGCTTGTCCCGATCGTGTAGAGCGTCGTGCCGGCATCGCCGACGATGCTGCGGCCAGGCTCCACCCAAATTTCCGGAATGGGATAGTTTGCCGCGCCGAAGTTGTCTTTGATCGCGTCCGTAATCGCCTTGACGTAGGTTGCGACCGGCAGCGGCGTGTCGCCTTCCACATAGCGGATGCCGAAGCCGCCGCCCAGATTGATAACGGGGAACGTTACACTCAGTTCATCCCGAACGAGCAGGGCGAATTGCGCCACTTTGCTCGCCGCTACCTCGAAGCCGTCGACCTCGAAGATTTGGGAGCCGATATGGGAATGGACGCCGAGCAGCTCCAGATTCGGCAGCTCATGCGCTTCCCGCACCCCGCGGAACGCAGCGCCGCTTTCAACGTCGAACCCGAATTTGGAATCTTGCTGGCCGGTCGAAATATACTCATGCGTATGCGCTTCGACGCCCGGCGTAACGCGGAGCAGTACGTTTACTTTCATCCCTTTATCGCCGGCCAGCGCGTTCAAGAGGGCCAGCTCGTCGAAGTTATCCACGACGAAGCAACCGATCTCGGCGTCCAGCGCCATCAAAATCTCGTCCGGCGTCTTGTTGTTGCCATGGAAATGGATGCGATGCGCCGGGAATCCGGCCTTCAGCGCGGTATACAGCTCGCCGTCGGAGACGACGTCCAGCGACAGGCCTTCCTGCTCCGCGATCGCGCACATCGCCATGACGCTGAACGCCTTGCTGGCATACGCAACCTGGAATTTCAAGCCCGATGCCTTGAATGCCTCGACGTATTCGCGCGCGCGCTGACGCACGAGCGCCTCGTCCACAATATATAGCGGGGTTCCGTATTGTTTCGCCAATTCGGTGACATCACAGCCGCCGATTGTCAAATGCCCTTGGCCGTTAATTGCGCTTGTTCCGTGTAAATACATTGTTTCCCCTCCGGCTTCTCCATGAAATCCCATGACGATTGGTTTGCATCATTTAACGAAAGTATATCCTACCCCTGTCCCCTGGTAAAATGGATAAATTCGCATTTCATTTGCATTATTTGCGGTCGTGATGGCCGTTAATGCACTTGGCCCCCTCTGCCGCTTCCGCTGCCGCTGCTGCCGCCCGGCATCTTGTCGCGCTGCTGCGGCTTGAGCAAATTCGGACGCGTCCGGTTCTGCAGCACGGGAGGACGCACGATGATGTTCCACATCCCCTTGGCGTCGAACGGGATGAACGGCCACAAGTACGGACGGTTGAAGGAACGTTCCATGGCCAGCAGAATCGTGATGGCGGCCGCCACGATCATGAAGCCCGGCACGTGCAGCGTCGCGACGACCACGATGAACAGCAAGCGCACGATGCGGTTGGCTAATCCCAGCTCGTAGCTTGGCGTCGCGAACATGCCGATCGCGGCAACGGCCATATATAGGATAACCTCATTGATAAACAAGCCCGTCTGCACGGCGATGTCCCCGATGAGGATCGCGGAGATCAGCGACATGGCGGTCGCGAGCGGCGTCGGCGTATGAATCGCAGCCATCCGAAGCAAGTCAACTCCGAGCTCCGCCATCAGGAATTGTACGACCATCGGCAGACGGCTTTCCTTCTGAGCGCCGAGAAACGCGAGCGCGTCGGGCTTCAACCCAGGATCAAGCGCATATAGAAACCAGATCGGCAGCAGAAACAGCGAAGCGAAAATACCGAAGAAACGTACCCACCGCAGGTAGGTGCCGATGAATGGCGCCTGCCGGTTCTCCTCCGCGTGCTGGATGTGGTCGAAGAACGTCGTCGGCAATATCATGACGCTCGGCGTCGTATCCACGAATACGGCGACATGGCCTTCGAGCAAATGGGAAGCGACCGTGTCCGGGCGCTCCGAATAGCGCACGAGCGGGAACGGGCTCCATCCGCGTTTGACCGTCGCCTCTTCCAGCTGTTTGTCGGCCAGCGGCAGCCCGTCGATTTTGATCATCGATATTTTGTCCCGAATCGATTCCACGAGCTCCATGTCGACGATATCGTCGATATAGGCAATACATACGTCCGTCTGCGTCCGTTCGCCGACGCGCATGATTTCATAGCGCAAATGTTTGTCGCGCAAGCGGCGGCGCACGAGCGTCACATTGGTCATGAGCGTCTCGACGAAGCCGTCCCGGCTGCCGCGCACGACCCGCTCCAGCGTCGGCTCTTCGGGGCCGCGCGCCGGGAACGACTTCGCGTCGATCAGGAGCACTTCCTTCTCCCCGTCGATGTAGAGGGCGCTTGCGCCTGCCAGCACGTTCGTCATCATTTTATTCCAATCGCCTTCCTTCACGACTTGCACGGCCGGCACGTAATTATCGAAGAAGGATTGGAGCGCCCCTGTCGACAAGTCGTCCGGGTGCAAATAGCTCAAACGTTTGAGCACATCCTGCAGGATCGTATCCTTGCCGAACCCATTCATGAAAAAAAGCGCCGTCTTCCGCTCCCCGAACGTCATCTCTCGCACGACGACGTCAAAGCTCTTCTTATAGCCGACCTCCTGCTCCAGCAGATCGATATAATCATCGATATGTTCGGGGATCGGAACCGGTTCAGGCTTATGTTCCTTACGATCCGCCCGTTTGCGGCGTCCGGTGAGCGCCATGCCGAACGTGGACAGATGGTAATCATGCCGATCCGTGTCCTCTCTATCGCCATGCTCGTCCGCCAGCTCGGCATCATCCAGCCAAATCGGATGGATCGTCCGGCGTCCGCCGCCTTCCCGTGATTGCTGATCCTGATCGAAATCCGTCATCTGTCGTCACTTCTCCCTCGTGTCGAAATTGTCAATTCAGGCGCTGAAATACGAGCCAGTCAAACAAGGAGCCGATAATTTTGCCGAGCACCATCGCCATTACGAGCGAAACCATATAATCGTGAAGATGCAGCCGTCTCGCCAATATAGGCAGCACATTCATGACTTCCGTCAGCGCCGCCGCCAGCATCCCGACAAAAATACCCGAAAGCACGCCAACGGGGACGAGCAAGACGACGTCCGGTATGGGGAGCCTTAGCTTCCAATCCATCATATCCGCGACCGACCAATACATCGCCCCCGACAAGACGGCCGTCTCGAACCAGAACGATTTGCGATATGCGCTCGACACTTGGGCAAGGCGGGGGATCAAGTCGAGGACGATAAGCAGGGCGACGAGTCCGCTGCCGACCGCAAGCCCTCCCGCCAAGCCGAGCAGCGCGACGAACAGATTGCTCACGGCATTAGCCATCGTCTTTGCCGCCCCGGTTCAAGCTGGTATCCCCCTCAGCCTCGAGCGCCTTCCGGCTCTTATTTTTTCTTCGCATTTCATCGGCAATGACGTAGTTGTTGACATTCTCTTCGTACAAATAGAGTTCCACCTCCAGCGGGTTCGGCTCTTCGTTGAACCGTTTGCGGAACAGATGATTGAAGAAGAGCACCATGCCGATGCCGATGCCGAGCGAATATGGAATTTGCAGCCATAGCGGATGCTCCGATTTGTTCCCCGTCACAAGTTCCGCTATCCGCTGGTGCACTTCCTTCATGCTGACGTCCGTATGGAAATTCATGATCGCAAGGCCGGATCCGAAGAACAGCAGCAGCCAGGCGATCACGAGCATAAACATGCGCGGCTTGGGCTCCTTTTCCCTTACGATGACCAGCACCTGCGGATCGCCGAATGCCTCGATCTCGATACGCGGATAGGCCTCCTGAATCGTCTTGACCGTCTGAAGCAAGTCGATGACGACGCGGTTGCCGTCCTTCTCGCGGTGACGGTGAAGCACAAGCGCCTGCAGCCGCTGCTCCAGCTCGTGGTCCGCCGCGAACAGCCTGGCCGCCATGCCTAGCGTCACGATCCCGCCAGGCTTGATCCCGATCCTTCTGCGCAAGCGCAAGTAGAGCACCGAACGCGCTTCCGTTGCCAACGCGCATCCCCCCTGAGAATCCCTTGTATTTCAAGAAATTCGCCGCAACCTCTCCGTTAGTATGAGAAAACGTTAGCCGCCGTACTCCCAAAACAAGCAAAAAGACCAAACCGCTCTTATTGAGCGATTTGGTCTCGAATAGACTGCAATATTTTTTTCTCCAGCCGCGACACTTGCACTTGCGAGATCCCAAGCCTCGAGGCGACCTCCGACTGCGTCTGGTCCCGGTAGTATCGCAGGAAGACGATCAAGCGTTCCCGCTCGGTCAAGCCGCCGATCGCTTCGGATAAGGCCAGCTTGTCGAACCAGCGTTCCTGGGAATCGTCCGCAATCTGGTCCATGAGCGTAATCGGATCCCCGTCGTTCTCGAACACCGTCTCGTGAATCGAGGTCGGCGGTTTGTTCGCCTCTTGCGCGAAGACGACGTCCTCCGGGCTGATGCCCAGCCGTTCGGCCACTTCCTTGATCGTCGGCAGCCGGCCCAGCACTTTGGACAGCTCGTCCTTCGTCTTGCGCACTTTATTCGCCGTTTCTTTCAGCGAACGGCTGACCTTGAGGGTTCCGTCGTCGCGCAGGAACCGCTGGATTTCCCCGATGATCATCGGAACTGCGTACGTCGAGAATTTGACCTCGTACGAGAGGTCGAACTTATCGACCGACTTCAGCAAGCCGATGCATCCGATCTGGAACAAATCCTCCGGTTCGTAGCCGCGGCCGATAAAGCGCTGCACGACCGACCAGACAAGGCGGATGTTGCACTGCACGAGCGTATCGCGCGCGATCGAGTCGCCGGATTGACTGAGCGCAATGAGCCGTTTGACTTCCGAATCGTCCAAATACGGCTGCGCTGTTTGTTTCAAATCGACATCCATGAGGTCCAACCCCTACGCGCCTAATTGAACAGCGCTTTTTTCGATTCGATGCGCTTCGTCATTGCAATTGATGTCCCATTGCCCGGTTCGCTGATCACTTCGAAGCCATCCATAAAATTTTCCATGATCGTAAAGCCCATGCCCGAACGCTCCAGCTCCGGCTTGGACGTGAAGAGCGGCTGACGCGCCAATTCCAAATCCTCGATGCCATTGCCGCTGTCCTTGATGACCAGCGACACGGTGTCTCCCACGATGCTCGCCTCGATCGTGACCATGCCGGCCGGATCGCTGTCGTAGCCGTGGATAATGGCGTTGGTGACCGCCTCCGACACGACCGTCTTCAGGTCGTTCAGCTCCTCCATTGTCGGATCCAGCTGGGACACGAAGGCGGCAACCGTAATGCGGGCGAACGCCTCGTTTTCCGAACGCGCGGAGAACGCGAGCCTCATTTCGTTCGATGCGCTCATGAAACGACCTCCAGACTTGTGAGCGCAGAGCGCTCGTTCTCGTGAATCGGCAGTATTTTGAACAGGCCGGAGAGCTCGAACAGCCGGTATACGCCGGGATTCACGTCGCATACGACCATCTTGCCCTCCCTTGCCTTCAACTGCTTGTAACGGCCCAAAATGACGCCGAGACCGGAACTGTCCATAAAGAGGAGATCTTTCAAGCTTAGGATGACGTGCGCGCTGTTGCCGCGTAAAATCGCCTCTTCCATCTTAAACCGCACGATATCGGCCGTATGATGGTCCAATTCGCCTTTCAGCCGGACGATCAGCACATCGCGGTAATGCTCCAGTTCAACCTGCAAACTCATCGCCTGTTCACTCCTCAACGGAAATCTTCGAAGTAGGCCTCGTTGCAGCTTCATTCCGCGCACTGGGCGAAACGAACGCTTCGGTTTTGGCTTGAACTAGCATTTCCACATGCGGATTGGCATTTCCTGCCTCCCGACAAAAGTAGAAGCAGGGCGATAGAAGACGACAAAAACCTGCGTGCTGCGCACCCTATTCGAACCGTTCCTGCGACAGCGGCACTCCTAGAAGAGGCTGCCGACGGACCGTTTGAACAGCTTCCACCAGCCGGCGCGCTCGACCGTAGCCGGCGAATCGACGTTGAACTCGGTAAGCACCTGGTCGCCTTGATAGACGATCAGCTTGCCGATCGGCTCGTTCACTTTAATCGGCGCCGCAAGCTTCGGCAGTTGCAATTCGTAGCGGATGTCCTTGACCGAACTGCCTTTCTTCAGCAGCACGCTGTAAGAATGCTTCGCCGTCAACGTAAGTTCAGGCACGCTGCCTTTCTCGATTTTGACCGTGCCCATCACGTCGTCTTTCTTGAAAATCGTATGGTTCATATATTGGGCGAACGAATAATCGAGCATTTGCGACACTTCCGCGTTGCGGGTCTTCGTGTTCGGCTCGCCCATGACGACGGCGATGACGCGCAGGCCATCCCGTTTGGCGGTCGCGGTCAGACAGAACTTCGCCTCGCTCGTAAAGCCCGTCTTCAGACCGTCTGCGCCGCTGTAGAAGCGGACCAGCTTGTTCGTATTCACGAGCCAGAACGGCTTATCGCTCGATTTGCGCAGATGGTCCTGGTACAAGCCCGTGTATTTCGTAATTTCCGGATGCTTCAGCAGTTCGCGCGACATGACCGCGATATCGTGCGCCGAGGTGTAATGATTCTCCACCGGCAGGCCATTCACGTTCGAGAAATGGGTATTCTTCAGGCCCAGCTCTTCGGCGCGCTTGTTCATCATGTTGACGAACTCGGCCTCGGTGCCCGCGATTTTCTCGGCCATCGCGACGGAAGCATCGTTGCCGGAGGCCATGGCGATTCCCTTGAGCATCTCTTCCGCCGTCATTTCCTCGCCCGGCTCCAGGAAGATCTGCGAGCCGCCCATCGACGCAGCGTATTCGCTTGTCGATACTTTATCGGTCAGCTTAATGACGCCCTCGTCCAGCGCCTCCATAATCAGCAGCATCGTCATGACTTTCGTAATGCTGGCCGGAGGAAGTTTATCGTGGCTATTCTTCTCGAAAATAATCGTGCCGCTGTCGGCATCCATCAAAATCGCGGAGCGCGCCGACGGCGCTAAATTCGCCTGCGCGGCCGGTGCCTGCTGGCCGGCTGGCGCTTGCTTCGCCGCAGGCTCTTGCGCCCACGCGGAAGCCGGCGCCAGCGCCAGCAGCAATGCGGTGCAGCACGCGAGCACAATTTTCGTTCGATTGCTTCTCATTCTATCGGTCCCCTCCTGAAATGTTGGCCTCTGCCGCAAACGCTGGCGCGATTGCCAAAAGCACTCCTAAAATCTCTTCTTTAGTGTGGACCGATAAGCGTTAATTTATTCCAATGGAAGCAATCCCTTCATCAGATTGTATAGAAGGCTCCGCCCCGTACTCCCTCCTCCCACCTCCTCCGCCAATGTAGTCAGGTTAAAAAGGGCTGCGCCCCGTTGACCCGACTTTTGTTGCTCCCTCCTCCCACCTCCTCCGCCGAGGAGGCTCCAAAGGGCTTTGCCCAAGCTTATCCTTCCGAAGTGCGTTTTCCTTTGAAAACGCTCAGGACTAACGTTTTCGTACTGGCATGTTTGTTCGCGGTCGGCGGGAAGGCTTGCGTGTAGCACGCTTTTGTCCTACGGACAAAGCTTCAGTGGGTGTTAAATTCAGTACTAAGACACAATTCTAACGTGCTTAATCGCTTGTTCGTGGTCGGCGATTGGGCTTTAGCGGGGCACGCTTTTGTTCTAACGGACAAGCTTCAGTGGATCTTAAGACATAAGCGTGTTGAAGCCTGTTAACCGCTGGCCGCGGATGGCTTCATCGTACGATTTTTCTACTGCATTCTCCCCCGTCGCAATTCCTAGCCGGCCCTCCGCTTTCGTCCGCTTATGCGGACATGCTAAAAAAGCCCGGAACAGGCTTCGCCTGTTCCGGGCTTAAACAACTCTCTTTCGCGGCTTGCGGCCTAAACGAAACGCTTGACGCCTTCCGCCGTGACGACGGACAGCAGCAGCGGCGAGACGTCCGGGCGTTCGCTGCCGATCGTGTAAGCGCCGATGATTTTGCGGGAAACTTCAGCAGCCGATTCGTCGTTACGGCTTGCGTGCAGCACCGCGATCGTCTCGCCCGCTTGCACCTGCTCGCCGACTTTGCGGCGAAGCACGACGCCGACCGCATGGTCGATGACCGCTTCCTTCGTCGCTCTCCCTGCGCCGAGCAGCATCGCCGCCAGACCAAGCTCCTCCGCGTCGATGCGTTGAACGTACCCGCCCGCCTCTGCCTTGACTTCGATTACGAATTCCGCCTGCGGCAGACGAGATGGATCGTCAGCGACCGCCGGGTCGCCGCCCTGCGCCGCGACGAACTCGCGGAACTTGGCCAATGCCGCCCCCGAAGCGAGACGTTCGCGCAGCAGCGCTTCCGCTTTTTCGTGCGTCGCCGCCGCGCCGCCGTGCACGACCATGTGCGCGCTAAGCGCGATGCACAGCTCCGTCAGATCGGCCGGACCGCTGCCGCGAAGCGTGTCGAGCGCTTCCTGCACTTCGAGCGCGTTGCCGATCGCGAAGCCGAGGGGCTGATCCATGTCGCTAATGAGCGCGGACGTCTGCCGGCCGACTTCGGTGCCGATTTCAACCATCGCCTTAGCCAGCTCTTCCGCAGCGTCCACCGACTTCATGAACGCGCCGCTGCCGGTCTTAACGTCCAGCACGATCGCGTCCGCACCGGCGGCGATTTTCTTGCTCATGACCGAGCTTGCGATGAGCGGGATCGATTCGACCGTCGCCGTCACGTCGCGCAGCGCGTACAATTTTTTGTCGGCTGGCGTAATGTTCCCGCTCTGGCCGATGACCGCAAGGCCGATCTCGTTCACCTGGGCGAAGAATTGCTCGCGCGTCAGCTCCGTGCGGAAGCCGGCGATCGACTCGAGCTTGTCGATCGTGCCGCCCGTGTGACCGAGGCCGCGGCCGGACATCTTCGCCACCGGAACCCCGCACGAGGCGACGAGCGGCCCGATGATCAGCGTCGTCTTGTCGCCTACGCCGCCCGTGCTGTGCTTGTCCGCTTTGACACCGCGGATCGGGGACAGATCGATCTGATCACCCGAGCGGGCCATCGCGAGCGTCAGCTCCGCGGTCTCGCGCGCCGTCATGCCGCGGAACAACACCGCCATGGCGAATGCCGACATCTGGTAATCGGGGATATCCCCCTTGCTGTAGCCTTCGATTAGGAAAGCGAGTTCGGCAGCCGTAAGCTCCCCGCCCTCCCGTTTCTTATGTATGAGATCTACCGCCCGCATCTAAGAAGCCTCCTCTATAAATACACGGCGAGCTGCGTTATCCGCCCGTGGCATTCGTGCTCTTCAACCTTCTGAGCTTCTCCGCCTGCGCCTTCACGATTAGCAGATCCAGCGACTGGCTAAGCATCAGCACGTCATGGTGAAGAAACGTCTTTTTTCGCGCCGCGGCTTCGACCAGCTCGCCGCGCATTCGTTCTAATCGACCGTATTCTTTGTTCATATAAAATCCCCACTTTTATCCATATATAAATATTGTATGAAGGAGATTATACGACGTCGATCGCACAAATAATGTCATATTCGGTCGAGTCTAATATTACAATTTTATGACATTCCGGGACTAGATCAGCGGCACTACGCCCTGAACGAGTCCGAGGAATCGGGATTTCACCGCTTCGGTCGTCTCCATGACCTCGTCGTGCGACAGCGGCTGGTTCAAAATACCCGACGCCATGTTGCTAATACAGGAAATTCCAAGCACTTCCAGGCCGGCATGGCGCGCCGCGATGACTTCGGCTACGGTCGACATCCCGACGGCATCCGCGCCCAGCGTCCGCATCATCCGGATTTCGGCCGGCGTTTCGTACGAAGGGCCGAGCACGCTCAAGTATACGCCTTCCTGCAGGCCAAAACCTTGCTTCTGCGCCACTTCGCGTGCCAGCGCCCGAAGTCGACCGCTGTACGCTTCCGACATGTCCGGGAAACGCACGCCAAGCTCGTTGTCATTCGGTCCGATCAGCGGGTTGCGTCCCGTCAGGTTGATCTGATCGCTAATCAGCATCAGGTCGCCGGCCTGGAAGTTCGTATTGATGCCACCCGCGGCGTTCGTTACGACCAGCTTGTCAGCGCCGATCGCCTTCATGACGCGCACCGGGAACGCCGTCAATTCGGGACCGTACCCTTCGTACATATGGAAGCGTCCCCGCATGAGGACCACCGGACGGTTCGACAATGTGCCGATCAACAATTCGCCTGCATGGCCTTCAACGGTCGATACCGGAAAATGCGGGATGTCATGGTAAAGGATAACGACCGGGTTCTCGATGTAATCGCCCAGAACCCCAAGACCCGACCCCATAATAAGGCCGATCTCCGGCTGGATCGAAATTTTGGACTGGATATACGCGGCTGCTTCTTTAATTTGTGCGGCTGTTAACGTGTTCATGGAATGCTCCTCCTTATGCGGCCGATCGGTCCGCATGCCTGATGTCTGTATTTATACGAGCGAAGATAGGAACGACGTGCCGTTGGCCGGCGCCTTCGCGCCGAAGTTGTCGGCGATCGTCGCGGCGACGTCCGCGAACGTGGCGCGAATGCCGAGCGATCCCGGCGACTGCAAGGATGGGCCGTAGACGAGCAGCGGCACGTATTCGCGCGTGTGATCGGTTCCGGGATGGACCGGGTCATTGCCATGATCGGCCGTCACGATAAGCAGATCGTCCGGACCCAGCTTGCTCTCGAGCTCCGGCAGCGCCCGATCGAACTCCTCTAACGCCTTGCCATAACCGATCGGGTCGCGGCGATGGCCGTACAACGAGTCGAAATCGACCAGGTTGGTGAACAGCAAGCCTTCGAACGGCTTGGCCAATGCGTCGATCGTCTTCTGGATACCGTCCGCGTTGCTCTTGGTCGGAAGCGATTCGGTAATGCCATGCCCGCTGAAGATATCGTTGATTTTGCCGACGGAGATGACGTCAAGCTCTTTCTCCTGCAAGGCGTCCAGCACGGTCGGCTCCGGCGGATCGACCGCGTAGTCATGACGGTTCGGCGTCCGCTTGAACGCGCCCGGCTCTCCCACGTACGGTCTTGCGATGACGCGTCCGACCGCGTAACGTTCATCAAGCGTCAGTTCGCGGGCGATTCGGCACGCCTCGTACAGCTCGTCCAGCGGGATGATGCCTTCGTGCGCGGCAATTTGGAAGACGCTGTCGGCCGACGTATAGACGATCCACTTGCCGGTTTTCATCTGCTCCTCGCCCAGCTCGTCCAAAATTTCCGTTCCGCTGGCCGCCTTATTGCCGAGCACTCCCCGGCCGGTCCGCGCTTCGAATGCCGCGAGCAGCTCCTCCGGGAAACCGTCCTCGAACGTGCGGAACGGCACGGTTACCTTCAGCCCCGCCAGCTCCCAATGTCCGGTCATCGTGTCCTTGCCGACGGAAACCTCGGCCATCTTGCCGTAATACGCACGCGGCTTGTCTTCGCTCTTCCACTCGCCTAGCGGCGCGATTCGATCCAAGCCCCAGCTTCTCATGTTCGGCAGCGCCAGCTGCGGCATCCGCTCCAAAATATGTCCGATCGTATGCGATCCCTCGTCGCCGAATGCGGCCGCATCCGGCAGCTCGCCGATGCCGACGCTGTCGAGCACGATTACGGATATGCGTTTAAATGTCATGGTGTCCTCTCCTTGCGGGCGCCTTATGCGGCGCCGAGTTTACTTCGCTTTCGCCCTGGGGTGGGCCTGGTTGTACACGTCTTTAATACGCGCCTTGCCCATCCCCATGTAAATTTGGGTCGTCGCAATGTCGGCATGGCCGAGCATTTCCTGCACCGACCGCAGGTCCGCCCCGTTCTCGAGCAAATGCGCGGCGAACGAGTGCCGCAGCGAATGCGGCGTAATGTCCGCCTCAATGCCAGCCTCGAGGGCGTGTTTCTTGATAAGCTTCCAGAATCCTTGCCGGGTCATCGCGTGGCCCTGTTGATTCAGAAATAGCGCCCGTTCGCCGTCCGCCCCCTTCATCAGGCTGTCCCGAGGGCCATCCAAGTAAGCGCTTAGCGCGTCGCAAGCCAAGCGTCCGAGCGGGATAATCCGCTCCTTGTCTCCCGTCCCCGTGCAGCGAATAAAGCCAAGCGGGACGTTGGCATCGTCCAGCTGCAGCGAAATCAACTCGCTGACCCGGATACCCGTGGCATACAGCACTTCGAGCATCGCCTTGTCGCGCGCGCCCGCCGGCGAGCGGCCATCCGGCACGGCGAGCAGCTTCTCGATGTCCTCGACGGGCAGGATGAGCGGCGTGCGCTTCTCGGGCTTGGGCGTCTCCAAATGTACCGACGGGTCGTACACAAGTACGCGTCCGCGGGTCAAATATTGAAAAAAAGAACGCAGCGACACCATATGCCGGGATACCGTGGCGACCGCTCTGCCCTGCTGGCGAAGCGACTGCACGTACATCGTCAAATGGTGCTGCTGGATGTCTTCCGTTTGGAGCAGCCCGAGCGACTCCGCATACTCGGCAAAACCGGCCAGGTCGCGCTCATAGGAGTCGAGCGTATTGCGGGATAACTGCCGCTCCGTTTCCAAATACCGGATAAAGGTCTGCATATGCGCTCTCATAGATCGATCCTTTCTTCACGCGCGGGTCCACGAGTAGCTATATTCCGCAGAAAGGTTCCAATCTCCTGCCGCGGCCGGCAAACCGGCTTATTCGCCGTACCAGTAAAACAAACGTAGCCGATCGGCGAACGTTGGCTCGTGCACCGCATAGCTTGAGGAACCGAACACTTTCAGCGCCGCGCCCTGCGGCACCCGGTACGGATCGGCCGGAACGATCCACTGACCCAAGACGCGACAGCCATTATACATGACGAATGTGGCCAGAACAAGCAAAATCATGAAAGCCGCTCTTCGGAACCAGCGGCGCGCAGAGAAAACGAACAACGCGATTACCCCCTTATCGGTAAAAAGAGAAGACCGCCGCAGCGGTTTCATCAAGCTGAATGCTGCATTCCCAATCTTCCGATTGGGAACGCAAACCAATCAGCTCTAGCTGAATGCTGCATTCCCAATCTTCCGATTGGGAACGCAAACCAATCAGCTCTAGCTGAATGCTGCATTCCCAATCTTCCGATTGGGAACGCAAACCAATCAGCTCGTCTTCTCAATTTATGATAGAGGGTTGGCAATCATGTCAGGGTCCGAGCAAAGCGGATTGCCGCCGGCCCGCCATAATTCGCTACAGTAATGTCGCGATGTCCACGTATGGCAGAGACACCGCTTCAGCTACCGGCCTGTACGTGACGTGTCCTTTGTAGGTGTTCACGCCTTTGCGGAGCGGCTCGCTTGCTTTGGCTGCCGCTTCGAAGCCTTTGCCGGCAAGCTCGAGCGCATACGGCAGCGTCACGTTGGTAAGCGCGAACGTCGAGGTGCGCGGCACGGCTCCCGGCATATTCGCGACTGCGTAATGCAGCACGCCGTGCTTCTCATATACGGGATCGCTGTGCGTCGTCACACGGTCGATCGTGGCGATCGATCCGCCCTGGTCCACCGCGACGTCGACGATGACCGCGCCTTTCTTCATCGTTTGCACCATCGCCTCGGTAACCAGATGAGGCGCCCGCGCGCCAGGGATAAGCACCGCGCCGATCAGCAGATCGGCTTTCTTGACCGCATTGGCGATATTATACGGATTCGACATGAGCGTATGGATGCGTCCCGCAAACACTTCATCAATATAACGCATCCGTTCGGCGCTGCGTTCGAGAATCGTCACGCTCGCCCCCATGCCGAGCGCCATGCGCGCCGCGTTCAGGCCGACGATGCCGCCGCCGAGCACGATGACCTCCGCCGGCGGGACGCCGGGCACACCGCCGAGCAGGATCCCTCTTCCGCCAAAGTAAGCCTCCAAAAAATGCGCGCCGACCTGCACCGCCATGCGCCCGGCAACTTCGCTCATCGGCGTCAGGAGCGGCAGCCCGCCGCCCGGAAGCTGGATCGTCTCGTAGGCGACGCCCGTCACTTTCGCTTCGGCGAGTGCCTTCGTCAGCGCCGGCGCCGCCGCCAAATGCAAATACGTGAACAACAGCAGATCCTCTTTAAAGAAGCCAAACTCCTCCGCAAGCGGCTCTTTGACCTTCATGATCATATCCGCTCTGGCCCACACCTCGGAAGCGTCCGCCGCGATCTCCGCGCCTTCGGCGGCGTACAGCTCATCATCGAACCCGCTTCCGCCCCCCCGCTCCCGCTTGCACGATCACGCGATGTCCGGCCGTCTTCAGCATGCCGGCGCCGGCCGGCGTTAGCGCGACGCGGTATTCATTGGCTTTAATTTCCTTCGGTACGCCGATCAGCATCACGAATTCCTCCTCCAAGCGCTATCGGAAAGGCCTTTCTATCCTTCTATGCATCCTACAGCGCGATTGACAGTCCTACTTCTACGGTGTCCATTGCCAATCCCAAATATGTAGCGGGCGACATTATTGCCCAGCCCCGTCATAGCCCGGCTACATAGTATGAATACACGGCCAGCTTCCGCGCGAAGCGGGAAATAACTTGCCATGGCCAAGGAGGAAAACGAATTTGCCCAGCGCAGCCAATCTAATCGTAGGATGTTCATCCGCGCCGTCTGCAAGCGGCGCTGAACGGATGCTCATCCGTTTTGTCCACCGAAAGCATTACGAGGCTTGTCTGGCGGAATTGAAGGCAATCGGCTTTCGTACGCTCAAGATGCTGCCGTACAGCCGGCTCATCAGCGCGCATGTCGACCCCGCCCGCAAGCAAGCGATTGCGGCGCTCAAGCGCCACCCGCATGTGCATAGCGTGGAGGCGGACGGCCGTGCTGCCGCGCACGCCCTGGCTTCGCCCCTTCGGTCGGCGCGCCCCGCGCGAAGCGCATCCGTGCGTGCGGACCATCCGCGAAAACGAAAGTCCCCGATTCCGTGGAATGTGTGCCGCGTGCAAGCCCCGGCCGTGTGGCCCCTCACGAAGGGCGCATGCGTGAAGGTCGCTATCCTGGATACCGGGATCGGTCCCAATCCCGATCTCCGCGTTGCCGGAGGCATCAATACCATTACCGGCGGCTCGTACCGGGACGACAACGGCCATGGCACGCATGTCGCCGGCATCGCCGCCGCCAGAGGCGCTAAAGGCCGGCAGTTCGGCGTAGCTCCCCGCGCGGCGCTCTACGCGGTCAAGGTGCTCGACGCGACAGGGAGCGGGTACATCTCGGATATTATCGACGGCATCGAATGGTGCATCCGCAACCGGATGCAGGTCATCAACATGAGCTTCGGGCTGCTCGGCGGCGAGAGCCCCGCACTCCATGCCGCGATTCGTCAAGCCTACAAGCGCGGCATCGTGCTGGTCGCCTCGGCAGGGAACAACGGGCCGTTCAACCCTGCGCTGGACGCGCCGGCCAGCTACCCGCAAACGCTGGCGGTGGCAGCCTCGACGCGTTCGAACCGTATTGCGCCGTACAGCAGCCGCGGCAAGCGCCTTCTGATCACCGCGCCTGGCAATCTGATCCGCTCGACGAAACCGGGCGACGGGTACGCGATCATGAGCGGCACCAGCATGGCTGCCCCGCACGTCGCCGGAGGCGCGGCGCTGCTGCTTGCCCGGTATCCCGGAATCGGCCCCAAAAGCCTCGCCTGCAAACTGCGGCGCGCCGCGCGCATGCTGCCCGGCTACAGCACCCGTGCGCAAGGAGCCGGTCTGCTGCAGCTCGCGCGCGCGGCCGGCGCAGGAAAGCCCTGCCGCAAGCGCAAGCGCCCCTAGGGCCTAAGCGCTCAGGCGCAAACCTTGAGCCAAGCGCAAAAAAACTCCCTTTGCGCGGCGCGCGCTGTAAACGCGGCGCACGCTGCACATGGGAGTTATTGCTGTTGCGAACTGTCGTTCTTCAGACGGCATTTGCTGCAGACGCCTTGAAAATCAAGACGGTGATCGATAACTTGGAAACCGTATTCCTTCTCGAGCCGCTCTTCAAGCGGTCCGAGCCAATCTTCCAGTATCTCGGTCATCGTGCCGCACTGCACGCAGATCAGATGATGATGGTGGTGCTTGTTATTATCCGTCCGGAGGTCATAACGCGCCACGCCGTCGCCGAAATTCATCTTCTCCACGACGTGCAGTTCGCTTAAGAGCTCGAGCGTTCGATATACGGTCGCAAGCCCGATTTCGGGCGCTTTATCCTTAACGAGCATAAACACGTCCTCGGCGCTCAAGTGATCCTCTTCGTTCTCGAGCAAGACGCGTACGGTCGCTTCACGCTGCGGGGTAAGCTTATACCCTTGTGACTGCAGCTGCTGCTTGATTTTATCAATCCGGGATTCCATGGTTTCCCCCCTCGCATGGCTAGTACCCATCGCCGGAACATTTGCTTTCATTATAGGGGCACTTCGCGAGGAAAGTCAATTTTTTTTAGAATCATTCCAAACCTGATATCAATCCGGAATTATCCAGCAGCGGTGCGGCCCAGCGCAGCAGTCCGGGCGAGACGAACGCCTCCACCATGGCGGCCGCGCCGATGACGAGCACCATGGCGACGACCGTGGACGTATGGGAAAGCAGCGGCTGTGCAAGCGTACCCGAGCTGCCGAGCAGCCTCCCTTTGATGATGAATAGCGAGAAGGACAGCGCCGAGACGCTGGCGATTAGGAGCGCCGGCACGACGATCAAATTCTGCGGCGCGACGGAGACGAGCGCGAACACAAGCCCCTTCCATTCATGCTGGCTGACGAGCGTTCCGATCGCGAAGCCGACGAGCACCCCTTTCAGAAAATCGAGCGCGAGCACGAGCGGCATGCCGATGACGGTAATGCCGAGCACCCAGACGAGAACAAGCCACTTGGCATGGAACAGCGCGCGGTCCCAAAAGGCATCGGCCCCGGCCAGCGCAGCTCCTTCTTGAAGCCGCAGGGCGAACTGCCCCACCTCCGAGGCAAGCTTCTGCTGCTGGTCGAGCGTAAGCGCGCTCACGAGCAGCGCTCCGAAGACTGCGCCGACGACGAACAGCACAGAGACGAATATATAAAGCGTCAATTGATCGCGTACAAGCGACCCGCTAATCGGCGATCCCACCCCGCACACACCTCCTTCACAGGCTTGTACCCCATTATATGAGCAAGCCCGCGAAGCTATGACCCTCATCCCTCGCGCGTCTAGTGACAAGACCGATTACGCGTCCTTCCCGCTTTTGGCCACCCGTCCGTAACGCCCGCCTCCGCCCGCATCAAGCGCAAGCTTCCCCGCTCTGGCTCTCGCGATCATCTCCGCCGTCTTGGCGGGGACGGTCTTCGCAATCTCTTCCTCCGGCGCATCATGCAGGATGTTCATCTCGGTACCAAACCGGTCGAGCAGCTTCGCCATGGCCGCCTTGCCGATCCCCGGCACGAACTCGAGCGGCACCTGATAGACGTAAGGCGGCCGATCCTCCGGCATATACGCCTCCGTGCGGCCTTGATGCGCGCCCAGCTCCTCGATGCGGTCCATGACGCCGCGCGTGAGCTTCACGCTCCCGCATTGCGCGCAGCGCTCCGTGCTCCGTTCCTCCTCCGCGAGCGAGCCGCAATTCAGGCAATAGGTGCGGTGGTATTTGCCAAGGAGCGGATTCAGGCCGTAATTCGCCGCGATATGCCGCCCCTCCCGCTTCTTGAGCGCCAGCGCAAGCTCCCGGAACGACGGCTCCGCCAGCCGCAGCTCATTGTACTCCCGTCCGATCTTCGCCAGCGAATGCGCATCCGAATTGGTCACGAATTGCAGCCCGTCCAACTCGGGAATCAAGCCGGCCATTGCGCTGTCGGCGGATAATCCGAGCTCGACGGCATCCACCTCTCCCGGATCCAGCACGTCGCTCATATCGTCCGTGCAGCTGCCGTACAAGCTCTTGTGCGGCGTGAAAACATGGGCTGGAATGAATAGTCCGCCGCGCGCCTTCACTTCCCGCTGCAGCTCTCGCGTCGACACGTAGATGCGCTGGGAGCTTAGCTGCACGTTGCGCATATGCCGGCTCATCCAAGACGTAAAGTCGCGCATGAGCGCAAAGGTCGGCAGGAACGCCAAATAATGCGCCGCGCCGCGGTCCGGCTCCTTCACCTCGATCTCGGAGCCGAGCAAAATCGTCGTGTCCCGGTACCGGATGCCGCCTCCGGCGATCTCGGCCATTTCGCCGGTCTCGAGACAGTGCGCGATATCCGCCTGCACGCCTGGCGAATGGCAGTCGATAATACCCAGCAAGCCGATCCCTTTGCGATGCACGGCTTCCTGGGCGATCCGGCTGAACGTCAAATCCCGGCTGCCGCTGATTTTGACCGCCTCGCCGCGGCTCGTGCTGCCGATATGAATATGCAAATCCGCGAAGACGCGCGACAGCGGCTGTTCCGTCATCGATTAAATCTCCCCGGTCAGCCGGTAGATATGCCACGCATAGACGGCCAGCACGGTCTTCGCATCGCTAATGCGCTCTTCCCGGATATACTGCTGCGCTTCCTCGAACGTAATGGCGCTCACGTTCAAGTATTCGTCCTCGTCCGGCCGGCTCTCGCCGAGCGTCAGCTCCTCCGCGATGTAGACGTAGAGCTTCTCGTCGGCGAAGCCCGGCGACGTATAGAACGCGCTGAGCGGACGCAGCTTGCCAGCCCGGTATCCCGTCTCTTCCTCTAGCTCGCGCGCCGCCGCGACCATTGGATCCTCGCCCGCATCCAGTTTGCCGGCCGGGATTTCGACCTGGAATTTCTCCATCGGCTTGCGGTATTGCTCCACGACCAGCATCTTATCGTCGAGGAGTGCCAGCACCGCGGCTGCGCCCGGATGCCGCACGATCTCCCGCGTCGCCGTGTTTCCGTCCGGCAGACGAACAGTATCCACCTGAAGCGAAATGATCTTTCCTTCGAATATCGGCTGCGTGCTTACTGTAGGCTCACGGAATTCTTCGGTATTCTTCAACATGTACAAGTTCCTCCTTTGATTAGGCCAATGCAGATAACAAGTCGTTCGATTAAACGACCGCTTGCCATGCATATCTTGTCCTGCCTGCGCATATTCTCCATTATATCAAAACAAAACTGCTTACAACGGGCCCATTTGGGATTAATACCATATTAAGGAGGGAATGAACATGAAACAATTTTCCGTCTCCAATCAACTGACCCTCGTCGGCAAGGCGTGGGAGATTCGCAGCCGGCTCCGCAGCTTGATCGCCGAAGGCCGCACGCTCGAGGAATATTTGGGGAAACACCAACCGGCAAGCACGCCATAACGATCCCTGTCGCTTCGTTACCTTGCGTATCGGACTGCCATCTCATTATATCGCTACAAAAAAAGAGCCGTACGTGGCGTCACGTACGGCTCTTGCCTGCTTTAGGCTTGCTTTTGCGCCGCCAGCTTAATAATTTCGAGCACGAGCTCGGTCGTTTTCACCAGATCCGCGACCTTGATCCGTTCTTTGGTCGTATGGATTTCCTCGTAGCCCACCGCGAGATTGACCGTCGGCACGCCGAGTCCGTTGAAAATATTCGCGTCGCTGCCGCCGCCGGAATGGAACAGTCTCGGCGTTCCGCCGATATTGCCAATCGCCGTCTTGGCGAGCTCCACGACCGGATCTCCCTCGCCGTATTGGTACGACGGATAGATCAGCTTGCTGACGAAATTCGCCTTCGCGCCGAACTCCGCCGCGACCGCTTCCGCCGCTTCCTTCATGGCCGCGACCTGCGCGTCCAGCTTCGGCTGCACGATGCTGCGCGCTTCCGCGTCGAGTTTCACGTAATCGCACACGATGTTCGTCGCGCCCCCGCCCTCGAACCGGCCGATATTCGCCGTCGTCTCGTGATCGATGCGACCGAGCGGCATGCGCGAGATCGCTTTGGCCGCCACTTGAATCGCGCTGATGCCCTTCTCCGGATTCACGCCGGCATGGGCCGACTTTCCGTAGAATTCGATCGTCACCTTCGCCTGGGACGGGGCCGCTACCGCGATGGAGCCGATCTCGCCATTGGAGTCGAGCGCGTAGCCGAATTTCGCTTCGATCTTCGACCGATCGAGCACGCTCGCGCCGACGAGGCCGGACTCTTCGCCGACCGTGATGATGAACTGAATCGGCCCGTGCGGGATTCCGTTCTCCTTCAACGCGCGGATCGCTTCGAACATCGCCGCTAGGCCGGCTTTATCGTCCGCGCCGAGGATCGTCGTGCCGTCGCTGCGAATATAGCCGTCCGCGTCCAGTTGCGGCTTGATGCCTTGGCCCGGCGTGACCGTATCCATATGGGACGTGAAGAAGATCGGCACGCCATTCTCCGCCCCGCTCGCGTTCAGCTTGCAAATCAAATTGCCCGCGCCGTGGCCCGTCTTCGCGGCCGCGTCATCCTCTTCGACGGTTAGCCCCAATTCCCGAAACTGCTTCGTCAGCACGTCGCAGATCTCGCGCTCGTTCTTCGTCTCGCTGTCCACCCGGACCAGCGACATAAAATGCTCCACCAACCGGTCTTGCGATACCATTGGCTTTCCTCCATCCGTATCTATCGTTTACAATGATACTAGTAAATCTAATCTATTCTGCAACTTCCTCTATCCCAGTATTGAAAGGAGACATCGATCATGCGCGTAAACCGGATAGCTAAAGTATTCGTTTGGTTCATCATTGTATCCATGCTGTTGTCGACGCTGCTATTCAGCATGGGCTGGCTGCTCGAGTAACGCATCTGGCGTCCGGGCTTCGAAACCGAACAAGCGGCCGAAATGCGGGATCAGCTCCTTCGCCGCCTGTTCGATCGGCATGGATGTGCCCGTAATATCCTCGAACGACGTCACGGCATACTCTTGGATGCCGCAAGGAATGATGCCTCTAAATCCTTCTTCCCCGATGCCTGCCCGCACGTTCAGCGCGAAGCCGTGGCTTGTGACGAAGCCGCGGCGGGCACGGCATTTGTTGAACTTCACGCCGATCGCCGCGATCTTCGCATCCCCGACCCATACGCCCGTATACTCGGGTTTCCGGCCGCCTTCGATGCCGTAATCCGCCAGCCAGTCGATGATGACTTGCTCTAGCTGACGCAAGTACGCATGCAGATCGAGACCGACCGCGTCCAAATAGATGAGCGGGTAGCCGACGAGCTGTCCGGGTCCGTGGTACGTGATATCGCCGCCCCGGTCGATCTGGAACAGCTCGATGCCGCGCTCCCGCAGCTCTTCCTCCGAATACAGCAGATGCTCCGGATGGCGCTGCGAGCCGACCGTATAGGTAGGCGGATGCTGGAGGAGCATCAGTTTCTCGATACGCCCCTCCTTATCGATCTCCTTCACGTACGCCTTCTGCAAATCCCAAGCTTCAGCATAGCCGATCAGCTTGTCATAGCTGACGTCGAGCGGTCTCGTGCTTGCCGTCGTCATGCTTCATCGCCTCGTTTCAGTACAATTTCGTCTCCGCGTCGAACGCTTCCAGCGTCTCCTTCACCTTCTGCAGGAACCGGCCGCAAATGACGCCGTCCAAGATCCGGTGATCCAGCGACAAGCAGACGTTCGCCATGGAACGGACGGCAAGCATGTCGTTAATGACGACCGGACGCTTCACGATCGATTCGAATGTAATAATGGCCGCTTGCGGATAGTTGATGATCGGCTGGGTCAGAATCGCGCCGAACGAGCCGGTATTGTTTACCGTGAACGTACCGCCTTGCACATCGTCCAGCTTGAGCTTGCCTTCGCGCGTCTTGCGGGCGAGCACGTCGATCTCCCGGGCCAGGCCCGAGATATTCTTCTGGTCGGCGTTCTTGATGACCGGCGTGATGACGGAGTCTTCCGTACCGACCGACAGCGAGATATTAATATCGCGCTTGACGATGATTTTGTCGACCGCCCACACCGAGTTGATGATCGGGTATTCCTTGATGGCGTTGACGACCGCCTTGATAAAGAACGCGAGGTACGTCAGGTTCACGCCTTCGCGCTTCATGAATTCGTCCTTCAGCTTGTTGCGCGCCACGACGAGGTTCGTCACGTCGACCTCGATCATCATCCAGCCGTGCGGAATTTCCGTCACGCTCTGGCGCATCTTCTGCGCGATCGTATTGCGGATCGGCGTTACGTCGATGAACGTCTCGCCGCGGCCCGGAATCGGCTGGCCTTCGACTTCCACCTGCGGTATGCGCGGCGTCTCGGACAAATGAAGCCCGCTCGAGCGCACCGCGACATGCGTCGTGTTTTCCGGCTGCGATGCCGCGGCGGTCGGAATCGACGATGGCTGCGTCTGAGACGCGTTAGCCTGCTGCCGTCCGCCTGCATTGCCGCCCGCGGCTACATATGCCAGCACGTCCTTGCGCGTAATGCGCCCGCCCAGTCCCGTTCCGGGAATGACAGTCAGATCCAGCTTGTGCTCTGCGGCCAGCTGCTGGACGGCCGGTGAATAGCGGCTGCGCATGGATTGGTCGCATTGCGCCTGGTCATGCGCAGCTCCGCTGCTTGTGGAGACAGCCGCCGTCGCCCCTGCGATTGCGCCGTTTGGCGACGATGCAGACGGTGCGTTATCGCTTACCGTTTCGATCAGGCAGATCGGCGCGCCGACCGGCACGGTCTCTCCGGCGCCCGCCAAAATTTTGACCACCGTTCCCCGCAGCGTCGACGGCAGCTCGGCCGTCACTTTGTCCGTAATGATTTCGGCGATCGGTTCGTACATCTCGACCGTGTCGCCCGGCTGCTTCAGCCATTTATCGATCGTAGCCGACACCAGCGATTCGGCCAGCTGCGGCATGATGACTTCCGTTACGGTTTTCATCGTATCAACTCCTGAACATTGTTCGCGCCCCGCCGGCTCTGCACGAGCCGCATTCGAGAAGAAGCCGCCTTTCGAAGACGGCAGCTTTCGTAAGACGCAAGAAACGGCCGTAGCCGTCTTCGCATTTAATATAGCGCCAGCTGGCGCATCGCTTCTTTGACTTTCTCTTTGTTGAGCATGAAAAACTTCTCGCTCGGCGGGTTGATCGGCATCGCCGGCACGTCCGGACCGCACAACCGCATGATCGGCGCATCCAGCTCGTAGAGCATTTCTTCCGCCAGAATCGCCGACACTTCGCCGCCGATGCCGCCGAATTTGTTATCTTCATGAATGATGAGGACTTTGCCGGTGCGGCGAGCCGCTTCCAAAATACCTTCCTTATCGAGCGGCTGCAGCGTGCGCAGGTCGAGAATATGCGCCGTGATGCCTTCCTGCGCCAGCTCCTCCGCCGCTTCGAGCGCGAAGTGCAGCGGCAGGCTGTAGCTGATGACCGTAATATCGTCACCTTCGCGCAGCACGTTGGCTTTGCCGATCGGCACGACGTAGTCCGTCTCCGGCACTTCGCCGGTAACCAGCTTATAGCACTTCTTGTTCTCGAAGAACAAGACCGGATCCGGGTCGCGCACGGCCGCCTTCAGCAGCCCTTTGGCGTCGTAAGCTGTATACGGCGCAACGATCTTTAAGCCCGGCGTGCCGAAGAACACCGATTCCGGACATTGCGAGTGGTACAGCCCTCCGAAGATCCCGCCGCCGATCGGCGCGCGGATGACGAGCGGACACGACCAGTCGTTATTGGAACGGTAGCGGATTTTGGCCGCCTCGCTGATAATCTGGTTTGTCGCCGGGAACATGAAGTCCGAATACTGCATCTCGGCGATCGGCTTCATGCCGTACATAGCCGCTCCGATCGCGGCACCCGCGATGGCCGATTCGGATAGCGGCGTATCCAGCACGCGCTCCTCGCCGAACTGCTCCTGCAATCCTTTGGTCGTGGTGAACACGCCGCCCTTGACGCCGACGTCCTCGCCGAGCACGAACACGTCCTCGTCACGCTCCATCTCTTCCTTCATCGCCAGGCGAATCGCGTCGATATATTCCATTCTGGCCAACTTAACGTCCCCCTTCGCGGTCGTCTTCCGCATATACGTGGCGCAGGACGCTCTCCGGCTGAGGGAACGGCGCGCGATCGCCGTATTCGGTCGCATCGTCGATGACCGCGCGGATCTTCTGCGCAAGCTCCGCGTCCTTCTCTTCATTCCAAATGCCGCAGTCGATCAAATATTGCTTGTAATGCAAAACGCCGTCCTTCGCCCGGTATTCGTCGACCTCTTCCTTCGTCCGATACGCCAAATCGTTATCCGACGTGGAATGCGGCGACAACCGGTACATCATCGCTTCGATCAGCGTCGGGCCTTCGCCGGCGACCGCGCGCTCGCGCGCTTCCTTCACGACACGGTAGACCTCGAGCGGATCGTTGCCATCCACGCGAATGCCAGGGAAGCCGTAGCCGATCGCGCGCTCGTAGATGTTGCCCGAGACCGATTTGTGCAGCGGCGTGGAAATCGCGTAGCGGTTGTTCTCGCACATGATGATCACGGGCAATTTATGAACGCCCGCGAAGTTACAGCCCTCGTGGAAATCGCCTTGATTGCTCGATCCTTCGCCGAAGGTGACGAACGACACGAACTTCTTGCGCTTCATCTTCGCGGCCAGCGCGATGCCGACCGCATGAGGAACCTGCGTCGTGACCGGACTCGAGCCCGTGACGATCCGCAGCTTCTTATGACCAAAGTGCCCCGGCATCTGGCGGCCGCCGCTATTCGGATCTTCCGCCTTGGCGAACACCGATAACATAAGCTCCCGCACCGTCATGCCGACGCCGAGCACGAAGCCGTAATCCCGGTAATAGGGAAGAAAATAGTCCTGCTCGCGATCGAGGGCAAACGCAGCCGCCACTTGCGCCGGCTCCTGTCCGATTCCCGATACGTGAAAGTTGATTTTGCCTGCGCGTTGAAGCAGCAAATTGCGCTCGTCGAATTTGCGAGCGGTTAGCATGGTGGCATACATATCGATAGCTTGATCATCCGTTAAGCCGAGCTCCGCATGTCTGGACGCTTGCTGGGTGGACCCAGTTGGTGTCATGTGGGAACCCCTCCTTTTAGCTACTCTTAAAACCTGGTACTAAGACTTGATTTCATTATACCCGAACAGCGCAAAAAAGGAAATGTCGTGCAGCGGCAAAACGCGTGCTCCGCCTACCGAATCGTGGGCAGTCGGCATGCTTGTCCGAGCTTGCTTGTCCCCGTTAGAACGCGATCGCTTTGCCGTCCACGGCGAGCATGGCTTCGCCGATCGCCTCCGACAAGGTAGGGTGCGGGTGGATGACCGCTCCCACTTCCCATGGCGCGGCGTTCAGCAGCATGGCAAGCGACGCTTCCGAGATCAGATCGGTCGCATGCGCGCCAATCAGATGAACGCCCAGAATATCGTGGGTGTTCGCGTCCGCGACCACTTTGGCGAAACCTTCCGGGTCGCCCAGCACGAGCGCTTTGCCGATCGCCTGGAACGGGATGCGACCGACTTTGACCTGATGCCCCCGCTTGCGCGCTTCTTCCTCCGTAATGCCGACCGAGGCGATCTCCGGATGCGAATAGATGCACCGCGGCACGAGGCTTGCCTCGCCGGCGCTCTCCTTGCCGCCGAGGATATGATCCACCGCGATCAGCGCTTCGTGCGCGGCCGCATGGGCAAGCTGGAGCCCGCCGTTCACGTCGCCGACCGCATAGATGTGAGGCTCCGTCGTCTGGAAGTATCCGTTGACCTTTATCGAGCCTTTAATGATCTGCACATCCGTATTTTCGAGCCCGATGCCTTCCGTGTTCGCCTGGCGACCGACGGACACCAGGATGCGCTCTGCCTGAAGACGAACCGTCTCCTCGCCGTTAACCGCCTCGATGGTAACTTGTCCTTCCTCATATGTATACGTCTCCGGCTTCAGGCTAATACCCGTCAGCACCTGGACGCCGCGCCGCTTTAGCTGCTTGGTCAGCTCCGCCGATATGTCCGGATCTTCGCCCGCAAGCAGGCGCGGCGCCGACTCGGCAAGCGTCACCTGTACGCCAAAGTCCGCCAGCATGGATGCCCATTCCACGCCGATAACGCCGCCGCCGACGATGATGATCGAGCGTGGCAGTTGTTCCATCCGCAGCGCATCGTCGCTCGTCATCACGCGTTCGCCGTCATGCGTGAGACCTGGAAGCGTACGCGGACGCGAGCCCGTCGCGATAATCAAATTGGCCGATACGACTGTTTCCATCTCCCCGTCCGCCAACTCGACGGCCACGCTGCCGCTTCTCGGCGAGAAGATCGACGGTCCGATCACTCGTCCGCTGCCGCTCACCACTTCGATGCCGTTCTTCTTCATGAGATGCTGCAGACCGCGGTACAACTGATCGACCGTCTGCTCCTTGCGTGCCTGCACCCCGCCGAAATCGACCGTCACGGCATCATCCGCGATCCGGATTCCGAAGTGATCCGCTTTCTTCAACGTGGCGAATACTTCCGCGCTGCGCAGCAGCGCTTTACTTGGGATACAGCCTTTGTGCAAACACGTGCCGCCCAGCTTCTCCTTCTCGATCAACACAACCTTCTTGCCCGCTTGCGCCGCACGTATGGCCGCCGTATATCCCGCAATGCCGCCCCCAAGGACCGCAATATCGCATTGTATTGTCATTTTCGTTAAAGCTCCTTACGCCGATTTTTGCCTTCCCGCCTTCTATTGTACCTTTTTTCATCCCTCGGGAAAACCACGCGCCATTCAAATAGACAACCCCGCGCTCAACAGAGTATGATAGGGAATAAGGTGAAACAGCTTCCGCACTGTCGTGCCGAATCGCGCTTTCATTCCGAATCATTTAGATTCAAGCTGTACACCAGACCTATAGATTACGCCAGGAGGCTCTACCCCGAACATGAAACCAGTTATTGCCCGTTTCATCGCGATTTTATTGCTCGTTATCCCCGGCATCGGCGCCACTTACGGTTTTCTGTTGATGAAGGATGCCGTTTTCCATTACTTCTCCTCGTTCGGCCATGAAGAAACCGCCGCGCGCAGCTTCGAATTCGGCCGCTTTATCGCAGGTTTTCTGCTCTTCGGGATCGGCGTTGGCTTTATCGGCGGCTGGACGTTCTTCCGCGACCGCAAACGCAATTACGTCGCTCCCCGCTTCCGTCAAAAACGACCTCGGCCGCCTCGGCCCGGCGCAGGACAATCCGGCTCCTAATCAGGATAAGCCTAATCCCGATCGAATAGACCAAGTGAAACATGCTTCGCCGTCTATGCCGGCAAGTGTATGGATTCTTAACATTAAAAAAAGGAGACCGCGCGCTGCGCGGTCTCCTTTGCTTCAGGCTTCTTTTGTTTTGAACTTCGATGCCGCTTCCTGCAGATCAACCGCCATTTGGCTAAGCGCCTCGGAAGAACCGCTGATTTCTTTCATCGCTTGAACCTGATCGCTCATATGCTTGGCAACGTTCACTAAGCGGGTCGACGTATCCTGTGCGATGCCGAATACTTCGGTGGCGGATGCCGCCACTTCCTCGGTGCCTGCGGATATTTGCTGCGCCGCCGCCGATACTTCCTGGATTTGATCATTCACGCCTTGGACCGAGCGCAGAATCGTATCGAACGTCTCGCCGACGCGAAGGACGAGCGCTTCGCCCTGCGACACTTCGTTCAAGCCGACGTGCATCGTCTGATCCGCCGAGGCGACCGCGGACAGCATATCCGAAATGATGCCTTCAATCTCGACGGCCGAGCGGCTCGTTTGGTCCGCCAGCTTCTTGACCTCGCCTGCGACAACCGCGAAGCCCCGTCCATGTTCGCCTGCACGCGCCGCTTCGATCGAAGCGTTCAGCGCCAGCATGTTCGTCTGCGACGAAATCTCCGAAATCACGCCCACAATTTGTTTGATGTGCATCGATTTTTGCTGCAGCGTGTTGACGGTTTGCGCCGAAGCTTCGACCGAGTGGCTGGCGGCCTGGATTTGGCCGATCGCCTGCATGACGCCTTCGCGCCCGCGCTTCACTTCCGACGTTACGCCGTGTGCGGATTCCGCGACGTCTGAAGAAGAATGCGCGATTCTCGTCACGCCTGCCGCCATCTCTTCCGTGGCCGTGGACGTTTGACCTGCCGACTCCAGCTGCGTCCGCGAGCCCGCCGTAACGCGCTCTACTTCAGCGTTTACATGATTCGCCGCTTCGGACGATTGCACCGCCGTCGCGCTAAGCTGTTCCGATGAAGCCGCTACGATTTCGATCGAATTTTTCATCCGCTCCAATATTTCGCTGAACGAGTTCAGCATAAAATTGACGTTCTTACGCAGGACGCCGAATTCATCGGTGCCTTTCTCCGTTAAACGATGCGTCAAATCGCCTGTCGCCGTCTTCTTCATGATCTCGGATAGCGCCAGAATCGGCATGAGAATCCAACGCGCGACGAGCAGCGCGATCACGGCAACCAGTACGATCGATAGCGCGATCATCATGAACACCATGCGCTTCAACGCGTTCGCATCTGCATATACTTCGCTCTCTGGCGCGCTTACGAGCACGCGCCATCCCGTGCTTTCTACCGCCGCATAAGCGGTAGAATGAACGACGCCCTCGGTATCCGTTACCGTTGCCACCGCGTGGGACGTGCTTGCAAGCGTCGCTTTGGCCGATTCTCTCGTTTCTTCCGCATAGCTGTCGAACAGATTTTGTCCGATCTGCGCTTTGTCCGCAGCCGCGATAACCGCGCCCTCCGGCGTAACCAGGATGCCATAGCCGCTCGTCTCGAAATGGATCCGGGAAACGACGGTGCTGATCAACTCCGGGTCGAGAACCGATTGGATCAACCCGACGAAATTGCTGCTGGCATCCAAGATCGGAACGTCGATAATGACGATATCCTTGCCGGTGATCGAGTCTTTCATGATGCTCGATATATTGATTTTCTTCGTCTCTTTCACACTATTAAAATTGGCGAACTTGGACGCATCCTTCATTTCGCCCAACGTATTGCGCAGCACGCCGTCCTTGTCGATGAACGATGCCTTGATGATGTCGGCATCACTGGCGTCCAACGTTTGAAGATGCGCTACAATATCGGAAGCGTTCCCATCCGCAAGGTCAGGCTTCTCCTTCACTAACGTTTCCAGCATCCCGATCTTCGTCTTCATCCAGTTGTTCATAATAATCGCGTTTAGCTCGGCGCGCTGCGTCAAGCCATCCACCGTTTTCTTGTTCAACGCGTCTATGGAACGGTCATATTGAACCGCGCTGACCGTGGCCAGCGGAACGAGCGAAACAAGAAGCAGGAGTCCGGCAATTTTCACGCGCAGCGAGTTTAATCTAGTAAGTCCAATCCCAATCCCCATCTGTCATTCCTCCTTACTATAACTTTCGTCACAATAAGAGATGAAATGAACTGGGAATTGTCGGGGACCCCGCCCTCGATTATGCTTTCAGAATAATCGCGTCCACAAGCCCGTATGCCTTGGCATCCTCTGCGCTCATAAACCGGTCTCGGTCGGAATCCTGCTCGATTTGGGCGATGGACTGACCGGTATGGTCTGCGAGCAGTTCATTGATTTTGGCGCGCGTCCGAATGATCCAGTTGGCATGAATTTGAATATCGCTCGCCTGTCCCCTCGCGCCGCCAAGCGGCTGATGAATCATAATCTCGCTGTTGGGCAGCGCGTAGCGCTTGCCCTTCGCGCCTCCCGCAAGCAGGATCGCCCCGAAGCTGGCCGCGAATCCCGTGCAGATCGTCGAAACATCCGGTTTGATGTACTGCATCGTATCGTAGATCGAGAACCCGGCCGTCACGGAGCCGCCGGGCGAATTGATATACATCTGAATATCCTTGTCAGGATCGTCGCCGGCCAAAAATAGCAGCTGCGCCACGATCGCATTCGCCATATTGTCTTCGATCTCTCCGCTTACCATAATAATGCGGTCCTTCAGCAGCCGGGAATAGATGTCATAGCTGCGTTCTCCGCCGCGCCCCGTCTGCTCGACAACATAAGGAATCAATGTCATGATCGTGCCTCCTTGAATATTGGTATGAAAAAAAGCAGTACCGGCGCCTCTGTAGCAAGGCCGTACTGCTCTCGTTCGATATCTTTAAGCCGCCCGCAATGCCATAACGTCGGAACCGGCGCGTGCTTGAACCAAGCCGCTGTTTGCCTGATGCATCGCAAAGCCGGGCATCCCGACGGCCACCGTTGTTTCCGAAGACTGAATTTGCGTTAACGCGAGCGCTACCAGCGCACCCGTATCCGCGTTCTGGAATGCCTCGGTATAGGCGCGAACTAATAACCGTTCTCGCTCGGAGCGCTGTTCTTCGGTCCCGTCATCCGCGATGAACTGATGTCGGTGTCGCGTTAAGCTTCGCCTAGCTCGAAACAATGCGGCTTTCACGGCGCCCTCGGATGTGTGGAGCAAGGCCGCCGTTTCGACAGCCGTGTATTGAAAAACATCCCTTAGCAAAAAAATCGTCAGTTGGAGCGGACTTAGCGAACGGTTCAACGCGCCCAAAAGCCGTTCAGTCTCCATGCCATTCAGCGGGATACCGCCCACAGCCTCTCTGCAGACGTTCAACTGCTCGTTCAAGATCGCCTTCAGTTTACGCTGCCGGCGGCATTGATCGATCCAAATATTTTTGGCCGTACGCAGCAGAAACGCTTGCAAATTTGGATGCTTCCGCTCGCCGGTCAAATAAGGAAGTGCGCGCAAGCTTGTTTCTTGGACCAAGTCTTCGGCCTCCCATTCGGACGTCGTTAGCCGGATACAATACCGGTACAGGTCTTGGCGCCAATGGACCAATGAAGCCGCCTGATCGCTAGTCGACATGTGGAGCTCCTCCTTCCTTTGTTACTTATAGTGTAAACGAACGGGGGGCGCCATAGGATACGGTCGGAAAATTTTTTCGGGCTTCCATCATTTTCGGCCTCTTGTCGTGCAGCATGGCTCACGCGATTATCCTGCACGTCTTACCGTTCCAGGGGGTCGTCCTTTGATCATATTCGCCCGATGCACGTGGAGGAGAACTGTATCCTGCACGGCTTAACAAGCCATATAAAAACCGCCGAACATTCCGTTCGGCGGTTTAATGTTATTCATCCTTATGGTGTTACGATACCTTGTGCTCGATCCGCAGCTTGTCGGCGACCATCGCGATGAATTCGGAGTTCGTTGGCTTCGACTTGCTGATGTTGATCGTATAGCCGAACAGATGGCTGATGCTGTCGATGTTGCCGCGCGTCCAAGCGACTTCAATCGCATGGCGAATGGCGCGTTCAACGCGGGATGGCGTTGTTTTGAACTTCTCGGCGATCGCCGGGTACAGTGTCTTCGTAATTGCGCCGAGAATCTCGATATTGTTGTACACCATCGTAATCGCTTCGCGCAAATATTGATATCCTTTAATATGCGCAGGTACGCCGATTTCATGAATGATGCTCGTTATGTTCGCGTCCAAATTTTTGCCTTTTGCAAGCGGCACGACATTGGAGGACGATTTCAAAATCGAGGAATTGCTGCTGAACGCGCTTACGCCCGATCCGGATACAACCGTCGTGTTGCCGACCAATTGGCGGATACGGTTCGCCAGAATCTCCATATCGAATGGCTTCAGTATGTAGTACGAAGCCCCAAGCTGTACGGCTTTCTGCGTGATGTTCTCTTGACCGAATGCCGTCAGCATGATGATCTTCGGCATTGGGGACAGATTCAGCTCTCTTAAGCGCTCGAGCACGCCCAAGCCGTCGAGATGAGGCATAATAATATCCAGGATGAGTACGTCCGGCGCTTTGCGCGTTTCTTCCAGCAAGCGTAGGACTTCCTCGCCGTTATAAGCAATTCCGGTCACGACCATGTCGCTTTGTTCCGAAATGTATTCAGACAGTAAGTTTGTAAACTCCCGGTTATCGTCAGCTAGCAGAACTTCGATTCTTTGCAAGGTAATATCCTCCTTAGTGTTAATAGCGGTATATACTCAATCAGTATCCAAGTTCATTTCTTCTCTGCTGACTTAAGGTTTTCGACACTTTGAAGTAAATTCCTTCTGTCGAATAATATTTTTGTTTATTTTTATTTTCGGATGAATTATAATGGAAAATTTGCAACAAGATTATTCTTTTTTCGTTCACATTCGACAAAACCAATACAAACAAAACAAATCCTAAGGGGCTAAGCCGCCTTAAGATTTGCCCCTTCCGTCTTGAGCAGTACGCCCGCATCCTGCAGCATCCACTCGATAAAACAGCCATATCCTGAAGTCGGATCGTTGACGAATACATGCGTCACCGCGCCGATCAATTTTCCGTTCTGAATAATCGGACTGCCCGACATCCCTTGCACAATACCGCCCGTCTGTTCAATTAGCCGAGGGTCCGTGATCTTAATGACCATCCCTTTCGTTGCCGGGGATGCTTGCTTGGTGACATGCACGATCTCTACGTTGAAGCGTTCCACCTTCTGACCGTTGACGACGGTAAGCAGCTGCGCGGGACCTTCTTTGACCTCTTCCGCGAAAGCAACCGGAAGCGCCTGCGAATCATAGCTATGCGTGGGCAGTTCGTTCATCTTGCCGAAGATTCCGAATGGCGTGTTCCGTTCGATATTGCCAAGCACCTTGCCCTCCTTCACGAAGGTGGCGCGTTTCTCGCCTGGTTCGCCGTTCTGGCTCTTGTTAATCGAAGTGACATGCGACTGAAGGATTTGACCTTCACCTACTTCAATCGGCGTCTGCGTATCCATGTCGGTGATGACATGACCGAGTGCGCCGTATACGCCTTGATCGGGTGCATAGAAGGTTAGCGTGCCGACGCCCGCTGCAGAATCCCGAATATAAAGTCCAAGCCTCCAAGCCTGATCCTCCGCATCGAATATGGGGTCGAGCTTGGTGTCAAACGTCCGCTCGCCGCGTTTTATCGTGAGGTGCAGCGGTTTCTTCGCTTTGCCCGCTTGCTCGGCGAGATCGGCGACAAGCTTTACTTCATGGACGGACTTTCCATCAATATGCGTAATGAGATCACCTAGCTGCAAGTTGGCGGTTTCGCCGGGTGAAACCTTCATGCCTTTCGAGGTTACCACTTGATGATGGCCTACGATCATAATGCCGGCAGACTTTACTTTGACGCCAATGGTTTGGCCGCCCGGAATGACGCGAAGATCGGGCACGACGTTTACTTTAACGGTTTTGAATGGTATTTTGCCGAATAATTTCAGCTTCATCGTGGTTTCGCCGCTATGTTCCGTCTGCAACGACAAGGGCTTGTTCAAATCCACCGACAAGGACTTGCCTTTCGAGCCGTTGACATGAAGAATCGACGGATCGACAGTTACTTGTGCATGAACGGGCATGCCGTAGTCTAACTGCTTCAACTGGCCGGAGAACAAACGTAGTTCGTTCGGAAATGCGGCAAAATGTTGAAAGGGGGAGGAAAGACCAAGCACGCAAACGAAGAATACGAGAACAAGACCGAGCCACCGCTTACGCTGATTGGCATTCAATGACTTCACGCTCCCTGTGCATACTTTCGCTTGACGAGAAAGGCGTTCGCCATTTGCGTACTTATAAGGTAACCCTGCCCCTAATGTTTTATGTCGATAAAAACATTCCCTGAAAGCCTTTCACTACGCGCCTTTCTGTTGTTTGGCCAAGTCGAGCATTTCTTGCGCGTGGTGCCTTGTTTTCTCTGTGACCTCCACGCCGCCGAGCATGCGGGCGAGCTCTTCGACGCGCGTAACGATCTCCAGCTCCGTTACGTTCGTCGATGTGCGCTCGGCGACAATCGACTTGCGGATTTCGTAATGATGGTCGGCCATGCATGCCACTTGCGGCAAATGCGTAATCGAGAACACTTGGCATTGACGCGACAAACGCGACATTTTCTCTGCGATCGCTTGGGCTGCCCGTCCGCTAACTCCTGTATCGACCTCGTCGAAAATAAGCGTCGGTACTTGATCGATCGAAGCGAAAATCGTTTTGAGGGCCAGCATTATACGCGACATCTCGCCGCCTGAAGCGATTTTGTTAAGCGGCTTGAGCGGTTCGCCCGGATTCGGCGCAATTAGGAATACCGCTTCATCGATCCCGTTGTGAAGCAGCTTGTACTTATCGCCGACCTTATGCATGAGCAACTCGACCCGGAACGTCGTCCGTTCCATCTGCAGCTGGCGAAGCTCCGATTCGATAGCCGCCGCAAGCTTATGGGCTGCTCCGCGACGCAGCTCGGACAAAGACAGCCCGAAGCGTACCGCTTCCTCGTATAAAAGCTCCTCTTCCTTGCGTAGACGTTCGATATGCTCGTCCCGGTTCTCCATTTTGTCGGCCTCATGCTGAATCCGCTTCAAGTAGGCCAGAATATCCGGAATGGTCTCGCCGTACTTGCGCTTCAAGCTGTGGATGAGGTCAAGTCGATCGTCGATCTCCGCAAGCCGCTCCGGATCGGATTCCACGCCGTCGCGGTAGTCGCGCAGCTGGAATGCGGCATCCTCAAGCTGATAAAAGGCCGACTGAACCTGTTCCAGCAAAGGGTTCAGTACTTCGGGATCGTAGTCCCGTATATCTTCAAGCCGCGAAATCGAGCGGCTAATCGCATCAAGTCCCTTGTTTCCATACAACAGCGCATACGCTTCTGACGCGGAATCTCTGCGCTTCACGGCATACATTAGTTTTTGCTTTTCTTCCTGAAGCGATTCATCCTCCCCCGGCTTCAGCTTCGCACCCGAGATTTCTTCGATTTGAAATCTGTAGAGATCGAGCATTTGCATGTTCTGCCGGGAGGAGTCTTCGAGCTCCTTGAGCTTGTGACGCGCGTCATCATATTTGCGATGGGTTTCCTTGTAGCGCGCGATAAGGCCTTCAACGCGTTCGCCGGCATATAAGTCGAGCCAATCCAAATGACGTTCAGTCTTGAAGAGCGACTGATGTTCGTGTTGACCGTGAATGTTAACGAGGAATTCGCCGACTTCGCGAAGCATGGACATCGTGACGATCCGGCCGTTAATTCGGCTCACGTTCTTCCCTTGGGCGGAAAGTTCGCGCCTAACGACTAAACCTTCTTCGGGCGATGCTTCAATGCCGAACCCGTGGAGCGTCGTCCATACGGGATGGATGGCTGGCAGCTCGAACATCGCTTCGATCTCAGCTTTATCGCAGCCGTATCGGACCATATCCGACGAGCCTCTGCCTCCGACAATAAGGGATAGCGCATCGATAAGGATCGACTTTCCCGCGCCGGTCTCCCCGGTCAGAACATGAAACCCATCGTGAAACCGGACCGATACCGATTCAATAACCGCCAAATTACGAATAGATAATTCGCGAAGCATGCAGAATTCCTCCTTGTTAACGGTGCCTGATAATTAGTTCATGTAAGCGAGCATACGCTCGATAACTTCTCCGCCTTGCTCCTTGGAGCGACAAATGATCAATATGGTATCATCCCCGCAGATCGTGCCCATGACTTCGGTCCATTCCATGTTATCGATCATGGCGCCGATGGCGTTCGCCGTTCCGGGCAAGCACTTCATGACGACCAGATTCTCCGTTGAGTCGATATGCAGAAAATGATCTGCCAGCGCCCGCTTCAGCTTGTGTACCGGGTTCATGCGCTGCTCCTGCGGAAGCGAGTAACGGTAGCGTCCGTCTTCCGCAGGCACCTTAATGAGTTGAAGCTCCTTAATATCTCGCGATACCGTAGCCTGCGTCACTTGAAGACCAGCTTCGCGCAGCGCGTCAACCAGCTCCTCTTGGGTTTCGACGATACCGCCGGTAATAATCTCGCGTATTTTCATATGGCGTACACTCTTCATGGAATCCTCCTAATATTCGCGCCTACTCGTCAGGGAACTGAAACGTTATGACTCGCACCGTTCGTTCGCGCGCATTCACGTAAACCACGCCTGAAGCCTCTGGAAGCAGCAGAGCATAAATCATTAGCTTGTCTCTCAAACCGCTGCCCGTCCATTCTAACGGCATGCGCTCCCTTGCCGTCTTTACTATGTAATGCTTCCCGTCTTTCTCCGCGATCATGTCAATGAACAACCGGCTCTGCAGCTGTTCGCCTGTATCGATCTGTATATGAATCGGAACTTTATATCGTCCGTATGTAACCTCGAATCCGTCTTCTTCCAGCAGCTTCACATGTTCATCGTCGTCATCTACCTCTTCGGCCCGGCTGAGCAGCACTTCGGAATGCATGGAAGGCGGTTCATGCAGCCACCGATAGAAGAGCCGATAAATTAACAGGATAAGTAGCGCAGCTGCGACCAGCATCACGAGCCAGTCTCCGTATTTCCCCAAGCGGATCCCTCCGTTCGCTCATCTCCTGCCAGAACTGCTTCGAAATCGATTGCCCGCATGGCCGTAACTTGATGTCGAATAAGTAAGGTAGGAGCCGGAGCGAACAATACGCCTGTAATTACGAACGCTTGTTTGCTTTTTTAGTTTAACAAAAATTCGCTTCCATGCAAAGGGGAACAAGACGAAAAAAGTCCCTTAAGCTATGCATCGCTCAAGAGACTCCTTCAGACACCACTATCTTATTTGAACGTCGAACCGGCTTCGGCCACGACCGCAGCGATTTGCTCATCGCCGGGCACTTCCGCAACAGGGGCACCACGCCATAGCCAATGCGCCAAAAACTCGACGTTGCCTTCGCCGCCCGTAATCGGCGAGAAGGTCAAATGACGCAGCTCGTAACCAGCGGCGGCGGCAAAGTCGATAATCGTGCGCAGCACCTCGCGATGAACGGCCGGTTCGCGAACAACGCCCGACTTTCCGACTTTCTCCCGTCCCGCTTCAAACTGCGGTTTGATCAATGCCATAACGCCCGATCCCGGCGCGAATAACGTGCCGAGCGTAGGCAGGATGAGTTTGAGCGAAATAAAGGAGACGTCGATCGTCGCGAACGAAGGTACCGGCCCCTTCAGATCTTCCGGGGTCATATAACGGAAATTCGTCCGCTCCATCACGTTGACCCGTTCATCCTGACGCAAGGACCAATCCAACTGATTGTAACCAACGTCGATCGCGTACACATAGGTTGCGCCGTTCTGGAGCGCGCAGTCGGTAAAACCGCCGGTAGACGCCCCGATGTCCAGCATGACAACCCCGTTCATATCCAGCTCGAAGACGCGGATCGCCTTCTCCAGCTTCAAACCGCCGCGGCTGACGTATGGATGAGGCGCCCCTTTGACCGTAATCGAAGCGGCGCGCGGCACTTTCATGCCGCCCTTCTCCACACGTTCCCCATCCACGAGGACAAGGCCAGCCATAAGCGCGGCCTTCGCCTTCTCGCGGCTTTCGTAAAATCCTTGCTCCACCAATAATAGATCAATTCGTTCTTTACCTGAGGTCATGCTTCTCTCCCGCTCTTATGCCGTTCCGTTCGCCCGCTGGCGCAGTACCGGCTTCAAGGCGCGCAGCTCATTGCATACGCGCTCTGCCGTAAGCCCCGTCTCCTGGCGTTGTTCTTTGATCGAGCCGTGTTCGACGAATACGTCCGGAACGCCGATAATCCGGATATTCAGGCCGCTAATTCCGCGCTGCGAGTAGAATTCGAGAATCGCGCTGCCGAGACCGCCTTGCTCGGAGCCCTCTTCGAGCACGATCACGCTCAGGCCTTCTTTCGCCAGCTGCAGAAGCATAGCTTCGTCAAGCGGCTTCACGAATCTCGCGTTCACGATCCGCACGCTCTGCCCTTCTCGCTTCAGCTGTTCTGCCGCTTCTTCCGCGACCGCCACCATCGGGCCTATTGCCAAGATGACCGAGGAATCGCCCTCGCGGACCGTTTCCCACGAGCCGATCGGAATCGGAACCATCTCTTTTTCGATCTCTACGCCGACGCCGTTCACGCGCGGATAACGGATCGCGATCGGACCGTCGTTGTAGTCGACCGCCGTCTTCATCATGCGGCGCAGTTCGTTCTCGTCCTTCGGCATCATGAGCACCATGTTCGGCACGTGGCGCAGGTAAGCGATGTCGTAGACGCCATGATGCGTCTCGCCGTCCGGACCGACGAAACCGGCGCGGTCGATCGCGAAGATCACGTTCAGGTTCTGGCGGCAAATATCGTGCACGACTTGGTCGTACGCGCGCTGAAGGAAGGTCGAGTACACCGCGTACACCGGCTTCAAGCCTTCCATCGCCATCGCGGCGCACAGCGTCGCCGCATGCTGCTCGGCAATGCCGACGTCGATCATTCGGCCTGGGAACAATTCCGCGAACTTCAGCAAGCCCGACCCGCCCGGCATGGCTGGCGTAACGGCGACAATCCGATTGTCTTCCTTCGCCAGATCGATCAGCGCTTCGCTGAATACTTCGGTGTACATCGGCGGGCCGACCGCTTTCAGCACCTGTCCGGATTCGATCTTATATGGTGAAATCCCGTGCCACTTATGCGAATCCGCTTCCGCGGGGGAATAACCTTTGCCCTTGGTCGTGACGACATGGACCATGACCGGTCCTGCCGCGTTCTTCGCTTGCTCCAGCACTTCCAGCAGTTGCGGAATATCGTGTCCGTCAACCGGTCCGAAATACGTAAAGCCGAACTGTTCGAACAAAATGCCGCTAACGAGCAAATATTTCACGCTGTCCTTCAGCCGTTCCGCGGTTTTGGACAGTTTCCCGCCGATAGCCGGTATTTTCTTAAGGAACTGGTTCAGCTCTTCTTTGGCCTTCTGATAATGGCGGTCGGTGCGAATCTTGGACAAGTAATGATGCAGCGCGCCGACGTTCGGGGCAATGGACATCTCGTTATCGTTCAGAATGACCATGAGATTCTTCTTCTCGTGCCCGATATGGTTGAGCGCCTCCAGCGCCATGCCGCCCGTAAGCGCGCCGTCGCCGATCACGGCAACGACTTTGTTCGTCTCGCCCTTCAGATCGCGCGCCAGCGCCATGCCCATCGCGGCCGAGAGCGACGTGCTGCTGTGTCCCGCTTCCCACACGTCATGCTCGCTTTCGGAACGCTTGACGAATCCGCAAAGTCCTTTGTACTGGCGTAACGTATCGAATTGGTCTTTCCGGCCTGTCAATATTTTATGGACATACGACTGATGTCCGACATCATAGATGAATTTATCGGTCGGGCTGTCAAACAAATAATGCATCGCAAGCGTTAACTCGACGACACCCAGATTTGGCGCAAGGTGACCACCCGTAACGGAGAGCTTCTCGATCAAAAATGAGCGTATTTCAGCAGCGAGCTCATCCAGCTGCGGAACTGTTAAGGTTTTCAAATCTTTAGGCCCGTTGATATGTTCGAGCAACACATTCATTTCCTCGCTTTCATTGCAGGCGGCTACCGATTCACGATTACCTCTGACTTTGTGACATATTATATCACAATGTTACAAAATCCCCAATATGTTAGCCGCTAGCAGTTAGTGGTCTCGCCGCATCAAGTAGTCCGCAATGTCAATTAGCCGCTCCGGTGCGGCCAGATTGGCTCTCGCCAGCGCGTCTTTTGCTTCTTGCGTCAACCGCCGCACGAGCGTCGCGCTCTCTTCAAGCCCGATCAAGTAAGGATAGGTGACTTTTTGCTGATCGACGTCGCTGTTGACAGGTTTGCCTAATTTCGCTTCATCGCCCGTGACGTCCAGAATATCGTCTTGGACTTGGAACGCGAGTCCCAGCTTGCGGGCAAATTCGCCCACGGCCGCCAGCTGCGGCTGCGATGCCCCGCCAACTCTTGCCCCAGCGGTCACGGAGAACACCATCAGGTCGCTCGTCTTGCGAAGGTGAATATATTCCAGCTCCGCAAGCGACGTAATGCCTTGCTCGCCTAGAATGTCCGCCGCTTGCCCCCCTACCATGCCCGGCGCACCCGCGAGCAATGCCAGATCCGACGAAATCGCCAGCACCGTCTCGGCCGGCACGCCAAGTTTCGCCGCCTGGGCAACCGCATAGAATGCGTGCGTCAGCAAACCGTCGCCTGCCAGAATCGCCATTGCTTCGCCGAAAACCTTGTGATTCGTCGGCTTGCCGCGGCGGAAATCGTCGTTGTCCATCGCCGGCAAATCATCGTGGATCAAGGAGTACGTATGAATCATCTCGACGGCGCACGCGACCGGCATCGCCGCTTGGCGAAGCGGCTTGCTGCCGTGCACCGCTTCCGCCGCGCTAAGCAGCAGGGCAGGACGAAGCCGCTTCCCGCCGGCCTCCAGTGAATACATCATCGCGTCGCGTAGGGTGGCCGGCACGCCGAGTTCGGCCGGAAACGTACCGCGAAGCGACTCTTCCACCTCAGCGGTCACGAGTTTCAAATATTCCTTGATCGAAATCGAAACGCTCACGTCTATTCCCCTCTATCTTCGTTTGCAGGCGCAAACGGTTTTTTCTGAAGACCGCTTTCGCCCTCAATCAGCACCTCGATCTTGCGTTCTACTTCTTCGAGCTTCGAGCCGCATAATTGGGAAAGCTTCATCCCTTCCTGAAACAGCTCGATCGCGGTTTCAAGCGGGACGTCGCCGTTCTCCAGCCGTCCTACTATTAATTCTAACCGTTCCATCGCTTCTTCAAAGCTTAATTGCTGTTCTTCCATCTGCTCACGCTTCCCCTTTCATCGACCATACTTGGCAATCCAGCTGACCATCGGCCAACTTGACTTTCACGATATCGCCTGGCTGCACGTCCTTGATCGACTTCAACAGCCGCTTCTCCGCTTCATCGTAGACGAGACTGTAGCCGCGCGACATGACCTTGAGCGGACTTAAGGCGTCCAACTGCTTCATCGCCGACACCAGCATCATCTGACGTTCTTTCATCGCCCCGCTCATGGCGCTTTCCATTCGGCGGGTCAACGTCTCGACTCTTTTGGCTTCAATCGCCACGCGTTCGCCCGGATGGGCCGAGGCAAGCCTGGCCTGAATCCTTAGCCAACGTTCCCTACCTCTCTCCGCTCGGCGAACCGTCCGGTCTTCCAGCCGCTCCTTCAGCCGGTCGAGCCGTTCGGCCTGCTGCAGCAAGTAACGGCGAGGGTTAACGAAAACCGGCGACCGTCTTAGCCTTGCAAGCCGATCACCACGCGTTCTGACCGCGGATTTCAATGCCTGCGCAAGTCTTGCGTTCGTTTGCGCGAGCTGCGCTCTTAATTCCTGCACGTTCTGCACGGCGAGTTCCGCCGCCGCGGTCGGCGTAGCTGCCCGAAGATCCGCGACGAAATCGGCGATGGTGAAATCCGTCTCATGACCGACCGCGGAAATGACCGGGATGGCCGAAGCCGCGATGCTGCGGGCTACGCGCTCATCGTTGAACGCCCATAGCTCCTCCAACGATCCGCCGCCGCGCCCTACGATTAATACGTCGACTTCCGCTAATCGGTTCATCGTTTCGATCGCCTTGACGATCGCCGGCGCCGCGCCCGTCCCTTGGACCAGGACAGGAAAAAGCAGCACCGGCACGGAAGGGTGGCGGCGCTGCAGCGTGATGATAATATCGCGGACGGCTGCGCCGGTCGGAGAAGTAATGATGCCCACGGCTTTCGGAAACTTCGGAATCGCCCTTTTGCGCGATGCGGCGAACAGTCCTTCGTCTTCGAGCTTCCGCTTCAGCTGTTCGTAAGCCAAATACAAGCTGCCAATGCCGTCTGGCTGCATCTGCATCACGTAGAACTGATAATTGCCGTCGCGCTCATAGACCGAAAAGTTGCCGCGCGCCAGTACCTTCGCGCCTTCCTTCGGTTTGAAAGGAAGACGCTGGTTATGGGAAGCGAACATGATGCATTTTAGCCGGCTGTCGGGATCCTTCAGCGTAAAATACATATGGCCGCTGGAATGGTGCGTAAAGTTGGAAATTTCGCCGCGCACCCACACGTCGCCCAGCACGTGATCGGACTCGAGCTTCATCTTGATGTAGCGCGTAATTTCCTTAATCGAAAATACTTTGGCATCTTGTTTCATGGCCGAATCACGCCTTGCGCGCCGCCGAAGCCTTCGCCGCTTTCAGCGTGTTCGCGAGCAGCATCGTAATCGTCATCGGACCGACGCCTCCCGGTACCGGCGTGATGTATCCGGCCACTTCTTGGGCCGCTGCGAAATCCACGTCGCCCACGAGCCGGTTATCCGCCAAACGGTTGATGCCGACGTCGATCACGATCGCTCCCGGCTTGACGTAACTTGCGCCGATCGCCTCCGGTTTGCCGATTGCTACAACCAGGATATCGGCCGTACGCGCGATCGCTTCCATGTCCGCGGTGCGCGAATGGCAGATCGTGACGGTTGCGTTCTCCCGCAGCAGCAGCATCGAGACCGGCTTGCCGACGATATTGCTGCGACCGATCACGACTGCATGCTTGCCCGCGATCGTATTGCCGCTCCGTTTAATCAATTCGATTACGCCGGCCGGCGTGCAAGGAAGAAGACTGTCGTCGCCGATGACCATATTGCCGACGCTGACCGGATGGAATCCGTCGACGTCCTTCTCGACGCTAATGGCATCAATGACCGCTTTCTCTTCAATATGCGACGGAAGCGGCAGCTGTACCAGAATGCCGTGGATCGTGGACTGACGGTTTAACGTATCGATCAGCGCCAGCAGGTCCGCCTCCGAAGTATCGCCGCTTAGACGGTGCACTTCCGAGTAGAAGCCGAGCTGCTCGCACGCCTTCGCCTTGTTGGAGACGTAGACTTGCGATGCTTTGTCTTCGCCTACAAGAATAACCGCTAGTCCGGGGATGATCCCGTCTGCCGCCAATCTAGCTGCTTCCACCTTCAGTTCCGAGCGAATTTCATCCGAAATTACTTTCCCTTCAATACGCTGTGCCGTCACGTTGTTCCCTCTCCCTTATCCTTTTATGTACGTTTACTAAACGCATGTCAAACCGAAAGCGTAAGGGCTCCCCTTACGCTTTCGGTTTCAACTCATCAAGCGCCTGCAGCAGCTTGCCCAGTACGCCGTTTACGAATTTGCCTGATTCGTCCGTACCGAAATGCTTGGCCAGCTCGATCGCCTCGTTAATCGCCGCTTTCGGCGGCACGTCGGTCCGGAATACCATCTCGTAGGCGGCGAGCCGCAAAATTTGCCGGTCGACCCGCGAGAGCCGGTCTACTTGCCAGCCCGTCAGGTAGGTTTGAAGTATATCGTCGATCGCTTGTTTATGTTCAATGACACCGTGTACCAATTCGCGCACGTACACATCGATCGCGGTCATGTCCGACGCGGATGCGCCGATCTCGTTCTCGTCGTTGCGGGCTTCGTCCGCCAGCATATTCACCGCGTCCGCGGCCGTAACCTCGTTCATTTCCATATGGTACAAGCTCTGTACCGCAATTTCCCGTGCAAGCCTTCGTTTCATAGGTCCTCCCTAACAATGGTCTATCATGGCGAGCCTGTCACGCTCTTCATAAAAATATGATCTCCTCCCTGCCCCGAACGTCATACAAGCCGAACGTCCGGAGTACGGAGGAGATCATACCGCTATTTAAATGGTCTCCATCGCTGCATAAGCCATTCCGTCACCCGATCCCAAGGAATGAACGGCCCACTGCCTTCGTCCTTGCTCTTGCCGACCGTGTAGCCGATGCACAGCAGGAGCGCGAAGAACAGCATGTCCCAAAATCCGACGATAAAGTAGAGTATGCCAAGTATGATGCCGGTGGCAACGCCCGTTATCCGTCCCCCGTAGGTTTCCCAAATCTCTCTCCGCATCGAATACCCTCCTATTCCACGCGGGGCTTCACGCTGGACGACTGGATGATGTTCGCAACGAATACGGATACGTCCGCAACCGGTATCCCCGTAATCTCTTCGACATGGGTTTTGACGGATCGTTGGATCTCTTCGGTCATGGTAGGAATCGAGCTTTCGCCGTCCACGATCGCGCGAATCGTAACGTCAACGCCGGCATCCGTCAACCGGATCCGGACGCGCAAATCCTTCACGCCGCGTTGGCGCCCAGCAGCCTTCAGCACGAGATTCTCGACCGTCTCGATCGAAATGCGAATATCGCCGAATTCGGTGCGCTGATCGATCGACATCGCCGAGGCGGCGCCCCGCTTGAGCGAAACATAGAAAAAGCGCAGGCTGATGAGAAACACGATTGCCGAAACGATGATGACAGTAGCTTGAATCGCTTCATTCCGAAACAGCTCGTCTACGCCGTCGCTGAGCCATTCCTTGGGCAGCCATTTGAAACCGGCGCAAAAGGCAAGGACGGCGATCGTACCGACCGCAAGGCTGTAAATAAATAACAGCAGCTTGTCCAACATTCTTATCACGAGCAGAATCCTCCTTGTGGCCGGACTGAATAAAAACCCCCTGGCGCCGAGCGGCAAGCCCATCCACAGGGGGTTTACAATCAAATTGGTCCAAAATACCGGCTTACTTCACGCGATGTGCCGTATCTTCCTCTTCCGGTTTCTCCGCCGTCTTAAAGTGAACGTCATGGATATGTACGTTGACTTCGACAACGTGCAGTCCCGTCATCATCTCGATGGAACGTTTGACGTTGCGCTGGATATCCGAAGCAATCTCGGGGATGCGGTTCCCGTATTCGATAATGATCGAGACGTCGACGGCCGCTTCGCGCTGACCGACTTCGACCTTCACGCCTTTCGCCAGGTTCTTGCGTCCAAGCAATTCGGTAATGCCACCGGCAAAACCGCCGCTCATGCCCGCTACGCCAGGAACTTCGATCGTGGCCAAGCCAGCGATCACTTCAATGACTTCGGGTGCAATTTGAATCGTGCCCATGTCTGTCTTCTCATAATCTGCCGCAAGTGTGCTCATGGTCTTCTTACACCTCCCGTAAAGTAGCGTACCAACCAGCCCGCAGCCGGCAGGGCTCATCCGCTTCCTATTCTTATACTATAGCATCCGGCGGGAATTATGACAAACCTTCGGGGACAAAGGGAATCCGCTCTCTGGACGCGTGAGAACTCGCCTTATATTCCGCTCGCGACAAGAGGGAGCAAGGACGCTCCCTCCGTTCGTTAGCTTTCCCTCTCCGGAGCGTCTCAGGCCGCGCCTGCTTGTTTACGCTTCGTCCGAGACGGGATTATTGACATCATGTTCTTCCAAGAACTTGATGTCGAAATTCCCCTTCAGAAATTTCGGATGATTGAGCAGCTTCAGATGGAACGGAATCGTGGTCCGGATGCCGTCGATCGCGAATTCGGACAGCGCCCGCTTCATCCGCGAGATTGCGTCATCGCGCGTCTCTCCCCATACGATCAGCTTCGCGATCATCGAATCGTAATGCGGCGAGATCGTGTAGCCCGGATAGGCGGCACTGTCGACGCGTACGCCGAGTCCGCCCGGCGGCAGATAGAAGTCGATTTTGCCTGGGGACGGCATGAAGTTGCGATCCGAATCTTCGGCGTTAATCCGGCACTCGATCGCCCATCCGTTGATGTGAAGATCCTCTTGCTTGAACGAAAGCGGATTGCCTTCGGCGACGGAAATCATTTCTTTGATCAAGTCTACGTTCGTGATCATTTCCGTTACGGGATGTTCGACCTGGATGCGCGTATTCATCTCCATGAAGTAGAAGTTGCCATCCGGGCCGAGAAGGAACTCCAGCGTGCCCGCTCCCGCGTAATTAACGGCTTGCGCCGCGCGCACGGCCGCTTGTCCCATCCGCTCGCGAAGCGCCGGGGAGAGCACCGGGCAAGGCGCTTCTTCGACGAGCTTCTGGCGTCTGCGCTGCACCGAGCAATCGCGTTCGAACAGATGCACCGCGTTGCCGTGCTTGTCGGCCATGATCTGGATCTCAACGTGCTTCATGCCCGTCAAATATTTCTCCAGGTACACGCCGGCGTTGCCGAATGCCTTCTGGGCTTCCTGCTGGGCGGTCGTAATTTGCGATACGAGCGCCTCCTCGTTCTCGGCGATGCGAATGCCTTTGCCGCCGCCGCCCGCCGTCGCTTTGATAATGACCGGATATCCGATCTCGCGCGCGACGCGAACCGCCTCTTCCATATCCTCGACAAGTCCGTCGGAGCCCGGAATGACCGGCACGTCCGCTTCTTTCATCGTTTGCTTCGCAACCGCTTTGTCGCCCATCTTCGTGATGGCTTGCGGGGAAGGGCCGATGAACGTGACGTTGCACGATTCGCAAATTTCCGCGAAATCGGCGTTCTCCGCCAAGAACCCGTAACCCGGGTGAATCGCGTCGCAGTCCGTTAACGTCGCGACGCTCATAATGTTCGTCAGATTCAAATAGCTGTCCTTGGAAGCCGTGGGTCCGATACAGTACGCCTCATCCGCCAGTCGGACGTGGAGCGACTCCCTGTCCGCCTCCGAATAAACGGCGACCGTGCCAATGCCAAGCTCGCGGCAGGCGCGGATAATCCGCACGGCGATCTCGCCGCGGTTGGCGATTAAGATTTTATTGAATTTCACGTAGTAGTGCTCCTTTCGCGCGCTTTGTTCCGGCTTCGGCCATCTTGCGCCCTGCCTGCCTATTCCGGTCTGACAAGGAACAAAGGCTGCCCGAATTCGATAAGCTGTCCGTTCTCGACGAGCACTTCGACGATCTCGCCTTTCACTTCCGCTTCCAGCTCGTTCATCAGTTTCATCGCTTCCAAAATACAGACGACCGTCTTCTCGTTCACGCGGTCGCCGACGCTAACGAACGGCGGGTTGTCCGGCGAGGAAGCGCGGTAGAACGTGCCGACCATCGGCGACAAGATCCGGTGAAGGTTGTCCGCCTGCGGCGCCGAGGGAGCCGTGGAAGGCTGTGCGGCAGGCGCTGCTTGCGGCGCGGCAGCCGCGGGCGCCGCGACGGCCACGTGAGGCTGCGTATATGTAGGTACTGGGGCCGCTTGCACGTTCACCACTTCGGTTTTGCCCGGCTTGCGGATGAGCAGGCGCGTACCCTCGTTTTCGATTTCCAGCTCGTGTACGGACGTTTGATCGACCAATTTGATCAATTCTTTAATCTCGTTCAGCTTAAACATGACTTCACTCCTAAAAGGTTTCTGTGCTGCCTGACGGTGTCCCTACATCGGGAAACCGGTTTCGAAAGCATCCACGCGAAAAACGCCGCAGGGCCGAAGAACGAAGCCTTACGCCCCGAAGGTTGACAGCCGGCCGTTCCGATTTGGATGCCAAAAGTTGCACATAACAGAGTTATTATAGCATAAACCCTTCTGAACACGAACTGAAATATTTACATGCTCGAAATGCAAGAAGCCCCCTGGACGGATCGACCGCGGCAGAGGGCTTGCCCGCGCCAAGCGCGGATGTATTATTGCACGAACTGCACCGAGACCTGCTCGGCCTTCAAATTTAGCGCGCCGACCACCTTCACGAGGATGTCGTCCGCTTGGCTTCTGTCGACTTTTTCGCTTTGCACGACGACTTTGTATTTGTCGCCCTCCTGCGGCGTGATAATGACCGATTTGTAGGTTTTCGCGAGTTCTTCCTCGAGGCTTGTCACTTTGGTGTTCTTCTCTTCCAACTGAGAGAGTTCCTCCATCGCCTGCAGCGCGTTGTCCGTATTCTGCTTCGTATCGCCAAGCGCCGCCATGAGGCGCGATTCTTCCTCGGCGTTCTCTTGGCTGCGCTTAAGCTGCAGCTCGTCGAACACATTACTGGCCATCCCCTGCTCTTCCACTTGCTGCAGCGCCTTGGCATCCGCTTCGGCCGCCGCTTTCGCCGCATCGCCCGTCAGCGCGCCTTCCGCCGCGCCTTCCTGCGTCACTTCGTTCACGACGACCTCGCCGTTCTTCGCGCCGCTGCCGGCCGTCACTTCCGTCGCGCCGTCTACCGGCTGCTCCTGCTTCGTCCCCTCCGTCAGCAAATCCGGAGACGTGCTGACATCCTCCGTGAACAGATAATAAGCGGACAGAATAACCATTAAGCTGAGCATCGACACAAGCCATACCGTTTGCCTCTTCGTATTCATGAACCATAGCCTCCCTTATACTTGTCCTTGTTTACTTGTCCTATCTTATGACGCATGTTTGCGAGGAATGACAGAAATATTGTTTTGCGGCACATCGAGCCCTTTCTGGACCGCATCAAGGAGCAGCCGCCTGACAGTCAGGTTCTCCGCCCCTTTGGCCACGATCATGACCCCGCGAATACGCGGCTTAATCGTCTTCACGATAAAGGGCTTCTTCCCCTCTTCCGTCTCATAGATGACGATCGTCCCATCCCTCGTGATCGAGGTAATATTCCGGCTGCCGCCGTTCTTGTCTTTCTCGCTCGTGACGTCCTGCGATTCGCTTTCGTCCCGCCCGGGAACGCTCTCTTCGGTCGAATCCACCGTGACGAACACGTCGACGACGCCGACGCCCACGATTTTCTCCAAAATCTCTTTCAGCCGGCTCTCGAGCCGGCTCTCGATCACGTCGAAAGGCGTCTCCTCGCTGCCACCCCCGCCGAGAAAAGCCGCCTGGTCCCCGCCTCCGGGCGCCGCCTGGGTCGTCGGCGCTGCCTCTGTCGTCGTATCCACCGTGCGGACGGTCAGGAACGAGTTGAACAGGACCAGACCGATTCCGATTGCGCCGATCAGCAGCAGCCACCGCATCGTTCTCACGCGTTTCTCCCCTCCCGGTCCGCCGCCGACGAGCTTCTCGAATCCTTCCAGCCATTTGGCCACCGTAATCACTCCTTCCCGCTTCCTTCCGCCTTGACTCGCCGTCAGCTTCGCGCAGGTTCGAAGCCGCTGATGCTGACGATCGATGGATGCACGCCGAATGCGTCGCTCAGCGCCTGCCGGACGGCTTCCGCACGGCGCTGGTCAACGGGCGAGAACGCTTCGACGGCCTCCTGCCTGGCGGTTCCGCCCTCGTCGCCGTCGTCGCCGGTTGCGCGCGCGCCATTCACGTCGATCTCGACTGGCTGCACGGCGCCGACCTCGCCGATCGGCCGTTCGCCGCTTACGTCAGCGCTCGACGTCTCTTCAGGCGGGATTAGCGCCACCGCAACCGACGCAAGCTTCGCTTCGCTCGCCGAGCCGCTCCGTTCCAAGGTCACTTTCACGCGTTCGACGGCAAGCCCCGTCTTCTTCGTAATTTCTTCGGCCATCGCCGCCGCCAGATTTTTCTCAGCCAGCGCCGCAGCGGCATCCTCCTGCTTTCGCTTCATCTGCTCGGCGTCCCGCTGAATATCCTGAAGCGTCGGCATCTTGTATTGCTTGTCCGGCGCGCTGGTCAGCCAAGCGTCGAAGCTCTCGTGCAGCTTCGTGCCAAAATCCCCCTGCAGCACGCCCATGATCGGGGAGAGGATCGTCAGCAGGATAATCAAGCCGGCGACCAGCCGCACGTATCGCTGCATCGCCTTGTTCGGCAGCAGCAAATCGACGATGCCGGCCAGCAGCACGACCGCGATGATCTGCCTTAGCCAGCCGGCCAGCCAGTCCATCATGACGATCCCCCCTATCCCGAATGCGGTCACCGCATCATAATCGCCGCATTGCCGGCAGTCAGAATGATCGTGACGGCCAGAAAGAACATCAGTCCCACCGCCGCCAGCGCCGCAAAGACGTAGATGAGCGTTTTGCCGATTGTTTGCAGACAGCCGACGATCGGGCTGTCGCCGAGCGGCTGCATGACCGCTGCCGAAACATTGTAGATCAAGGCCAGCGTCAAAATTTTGATCGCCGGAAACGCGCACAACAGAATGAGAATGATGACGCCGGCCAGTCCGATGGCGTTCTTCACGAGCAGGGAAGCCGACATGACCGTATCCGCCGCATCCGAGAATGTTCGGCCCACGACCGGCACGAAGTTGCCGGCGACGAATTTGGCCGTCCGCATCGTCACGCCATCCGTCACCGAGCCTGTTGCGCCCTGAACGGAGATGACGCCGAGGAATATCGTCAGCATAATGCCCATGAGCCCGACCGCGAAATTCCGCAGCACGTTGGCCAGCTGCGTCACCTTGAACTTGTCCGTCACGGCGCTGGCGATGTGGAGCACGGCCGAGAAGAAGAGCAGCGGGAAGACGATCGTATAGATGACGGTTCCGACGGCATGTATCATGAAGATGATGAGCGGATGCATCACCGTGACCGTGACGACGTTCCCCATGCTGGCGAGCAGAGCCAGCAGCAGCGGAATCATCGCCATCATGAACTGAATCATCCCGCTGATGGCGTCCTTCGCATAGCCGATCGCCACGTTGAAGCTGTTCACCGCGATGACGATCATCACCATATAGGTGATGCTGTACGCCACTTTACTGACCGTATTTCGCTCGAAGGCCGTCTGCAGCGTTTCCAGGATCATGCTGAAGACCGTGAGCAGCACGATCGTCACGAGCAGCTTTCCGTTATACAGCACCTCGTGCAGCACGTATTCCAACAACCCCCGCAGCACTGTCGTCAGCTTGAGACCTTCGCCCCCCGGGATGATCATTTCCATGAAGCTCGGCACTTCGCGGTCCGGGAACAGCCCCCCGTATTCGGCCATCAGCTTGTTCCAATACGATTCGACCGCGGCCGTATCGATGCCGTGGAGCTCTTCCTCCGACAGCTCTTGCGGTCCGATCTCCCGGGCCGCCGCGTCCGGAACCTGTCCGGGCGAAGCCGCCTCCGGCGCTCCCCAGGCGACGGGGACGAAGCAAGTGAATAGCGCGAGCAGCAGGACGAATCCGGCGATGATGCGAACGAAGCGAATCATCCTTGACCACTCCCCGCCGGCAGCAGGCCGATAACCGTTTCGACGATAACGCCGATAATCGGCACGGCCATGACCAAGATCAGCACCTTGCCCGCGAACTCGATCTTGGACGCCACGCTTTCCTGCCCCGCGTCCCGGACGATCTGGGCGCCGAATTCCGCGATATAGGCGATGCCGATGATTTTCAGAATCGTCTTCAAATAGATCGAAGGAATGCCGGAGCGCTCGGCGAGCGATTCCAACACCGTGATGACCGCTTCGATCTTGCCGATCATGTACAAGAAGATGAATAGTCCGGTAAATGCGGCCAGGAGAAAGGCAAACATCGGCTTTTGTTCCCGAACGACGAGAATGAGCACGGCCGCAATCAAACCGAGTCCGACAATTTGAATGATTTCCATCCGGGTTCACCGCCTCGTCTGCCATTATCCGTTATTGGAACAAAAAGATCGTCTTGATCTCCTGAAACAGATCATTCAGCAGCCGGACGACCATGAACAGCACGACGACGAAACCGATCAGCGTTACCCAATGCGCCATATCTTCTTTGCCCATCTGCTTGAGCACCGTATGAATCATCGCAATGATGATGCCGATGCCCGCGATTTGGAAAATGGCGCTAACATCAATGTTCATCCCTGCGGCACCCCACTAAACGATCAAAATGACGACAAGCGCGGCAACCAGGACGCCGAGGCTCTTGCTCATCTTCTCGTACCGCGCTTGATCGTCTCTCGCCGCCTCCTCTTCCGCCTGCAGCTGCTGAACCGCAAGCCGCAAATGTTTGATTTGGTCATCTCGGTCGCTAATGCCAAGCGAAGATCCGAGACGTATGAAGGAGGCGCGCTCCGGCGCCTTCATCGCGGTGCGCGGCCAATGAGAGGCGGCCGCTTGCTCCCAGCACTCCCGGAAACTGCATTCCTTGTCCGACTGGAGCGTATCACCGACCGATTGAAACATGGCGCGCATTGCGCCCTGCATATGTTCGGCCGTGCGCTCGATGGCTTCGGGCAGCGGCGTGTAGCCGTATCCGATCTCCGTTTCCAACCGCTGCAGCGCATGGATCAACTGCCGAATATGACGCGGCCGCATCGCGAAACGAGCCGCCTGCTGGAAACCGATCATCGTGCCGGCGAATAGAATGAGCACCGCGCCGATCATCTTAACCATGCCCGTTCCCTCCCGCCGGCGTCCGCTCCAAGGCCGACGGACTTCGCGCCGCCGGCAAGGCGCGCACGACGCGTCCGGACAATCCGTCCGCGTTCTTGCGCAGCTCGACGCACACGTCGAACGCCCCTGCCGCAAGCAGCCGTTCGATCGCCGGTCTGCCTCGGGCTTCTTCCAGATCTTTGGCATGCGCGGTCGCGATCACCGCAATGCCCGCATGACTCGCGTCCAGAATCGCCTCGGCATCCTCCGGTCGGCCGATCTCGTCGACGATCAGCACGTCCGGCGACATCGAGCGCAGCATCATCATCATGCCTTCGGCTTTGGGGCACGCGTCCATCACGTCTGTGCGCGGGCCGATATCGAAGGTCGGCACGCCGCGTACGCAAGCGGCAATCTCGGAACGTTCGTCCACGATCCCGACTTTGCGCCCTTCCCAGCCCGCCGCCGCGGCATGTCCCCACTGTCCGGCGCTGACCGCTCGCGCGATATCCCGCACGAGCGTCGTCTTCCCCTGCTGCGGAGGCGCTACGATGAGCGCCGGGATAACCGAGCGGCGGTTGAAATCAAGCAGCTTGGGGAGCAGCTTGGCCGATGCGCCGATCACTTCCCGGGCAATTCGGATATTGAAGGCGCCGACATCCCGGATGCCCCGGACATGGCCGCCATCGAGAACCGTTCGCCCGGCGATACCGATTCTGTGGCCGCCCGCGACGGTGATATAGCCTCTGCGCAATTCTTCCTCCATGGCGTAAAGCGAATGGTTCGTCACCCGCTCCAAAAGCTTCCGGCAAAGGTCCCCGGATGGCCGGAATGCGCCGTGGGGCTGCGACATCGGCGTGCCATCGGGCGCGATGTACCGGAAACCTCCAGCGAACCCGATCTCCAGCGCGCGGCTTTCCCGGATGCGAATCTCCTCCAGCTTGTCCTTCACTTGATCCGGCATTCGCTCCAGCACAGCCGCAAGCTCCGCCGGCAGCAGATGCACGACACGTGTCAGCATTTCTCGTCCCTCCCGATCCCATCTAGCCGCAATGCGCGAGACGCATGCCAGCTTTTGACGCTAAACCATCGTATGCGGACAACCTGCCGATTATGCCGTTCGCCCTTCCACCTGCTTGCTAGCTGCAACTGGACGCTTATGAATGCGCGCAGCTATTTTTTGAGAATGCCGATCATTAAGCAGGTGATGCCCGCCCCTATCCATGCCAGCTTGGACAATGACAGTTTGTCGGACATCCCGACCAACCCGATCGTCGTCGTCGCGATGAGAATAAGCGGTCCGACGAACGCAAGCGACGAATTGACGACGAGCGCCTTATCGATCTGGTTCAGTCGCAGCATGAGCAGCGCGGCGCAGATTTCAATCGAGCCCGAAATAATTCGGAGCGTCGCCATGCTGAGCACGATTTTATTAATCAAAGCCGGATTCCTCCTTTCCTAGCGATCGTATCTACCAATCTGTCAACCCCGTTTCGGATAACGACGTTTCTATGAGATTGTATGCATGCTTGTCTGCTCTTCATGCCGATTTTTGTCCTGGTTCGCTCGTTCGATTGATCACCAAGCCGGGCACACGCCCGGTAGACGATGCATAAGATGCTCATGTTATCGGAGCAGTTGGAAGATAGTCTTGAAGGCGAGGAGAATGCTGCATGAAGGAGTTAACGCGGAGCATATGGCCGCCCGCGCTGGCGGACCCGAGCGGGCTTCGCGCATCTGGCGCGCTTGCCGCGAACACGAGCGGAGCGGACCGTGCGCACGGACGCGGACAGACGATGATTATCGACAAGGGACTCGGACGTTATGCGTTCGCGGATTTGATGGAGACGGCCGGCGATTATGTGGATTGCGTCAAAATCGGCTTCGGCACGGCGCCGCTCTCGAAGACGGAGCTGCTCCTGTTCAAAATCGAGCAAGCGAAGCTCCGCGGTCTGCTGATCATGCCGGGGGGGACGCTGCTCGAGGCCGCGATCCGACAAGAGCTCGTGACGGAGTTTTTCGACTCGGTCTGCAAATTAGGTTTCAACGCCATCGAAGTGTCCGACGGCACGATTGAATTGAACCGCGGGTTGCGGACGGCGCTCATCCAAGAAGGGATTCGAAACGGCCTGCAGGTCGTGACCGAATATGGCAAGAAGCTGACCGGCTCGCTGGTCGATGCCTCGGAGCTGGCCGATACGGCGGAGACCGACCTTGCCGCCGGGGCGAAGTACGTCACGGTGGAGGCTAGAGAATCGGGCGTCGGCGTCGGCCTGTTCGACGACAAGGGCAACTGCCGGGAAGATATGCTCGATGGCATCTGTCGCTTCGTCCCCGACCCTGGCCGGCTGATGTGGGAAGCACCGCTGAAGCACCAGCAGGTGCTGCTGCTGCAAACGTTCGGTCCCGGCGTCCATCTGGGCAACATTCCGCCCGGCGATGCGCTGGCGCTCGAGACGATGCGGCGCGGACTTCGTTCAGATACGTTCGGGTTCGGTCATGCTGCCGACCATCGAAAGCAGATCGAATATATGATTTAGAGGCCCGTGAAGCGGGCGATAGAGGAAGGCGGTCTAAGAAGGTTATGCATATTGAAGTCGTATCTTCCGTAAACGAGGCAAGAGAGGCGCGGCTGACGCAGCGGACGGCAATCGTCATCGACGTGCTGCGGGCCACGAGCACGATCGTGACCGCGTTGGAAGCCGGCGCATCCGGCATCGTGCCGGTCGAGACGGTGCTGGAAGCCCGCGCGCTTCAACGCCCTGGCGACGTCATGGCAGGCGAACGGTTCTGCCGCAAAATCGCAGGCTTCGACCTTGGCAATTCCCCGTTCGAATTCACGCCCGAGGCGGTGAGGGATCGGCGCGTCGTCTTCACGACCACGAACGGAACACGGGCCCTGCACAAGGCGCTCCGCGCCGATTATGTGCTGGCGGGTTCGCTGCTCAACGCTTCGGCATGCGCGAAGGCGGCCGCCGAGCTTCGACGGGATGTCGTCATTCTCTGCGCGGGGAGCCATGACGAGTTCGCGATCGAGGATGGCTTGTGTGCGGGACTGATCATCGACCGCCTGCAGGCGCTCGGCATCACGACGGAAACGAATGATTTCGGCGCGTCGATGCGCGGCTTCTACCGGGATTCCCGGCCGTTCCTGACCGAGACGATGCTGCAAGGCGTCACCGGCAAGCGGCTCGTCAAGCTGGGCTGCGCGCGGGAGATCGAGCGCTGCGCGCAGGTGGATGCCAGCGAGGCGGTACCGCGTCTGCAGGGCGATACCCTGGTGCTGGGCTGACATATCCGCATGGCTTGTTCCATACACTCTATTAACGCACGACGCTTATGCCCTGCTCGCATGCGGCGGCGGACAGCGACACTCGTAGCCAAGGAGCGGACAGCCATGAACGGTCAAGTCATTCTCGTTATCCTGATCATTATCGGCTTGATCGGCCGGTCGCCGATCATCTCGACGGCAGCTTGCGTGCTGCTGATCGTGAAGTTGATTCATTTGGAACGCTACTTACCGACCATCGAGCGGCGGGGACTCGAGCTTGGGCTGCTGTTTCTCACGTTCAGCGTACTCGTCCCCTTCGCTTCCGGCCGGATTTCTACGAAGGATATCACAGCCGCGTTGACTTCATGGCCCGGCATTCTAGCCCTGACCGGCGGCGCGCTTGCCACTTACGTGAACGGCAAAGGACTCGAAATGCTCAAATTCGACCCTCAGCTGGTTGTCGGTCTCGTCGTCGGCTCCATCATCGGCATCGTGTTTTTCCGCGGCATTCCGGTCGGCCCGCTGATGGCGGCTGGCATTACCGCCATTTTGTTCAAGCTGTTCAGCCTCATTGGGGGACGATTCTAGCTCGGCGGACGGCAAAAAGCCAGCCTACTCCTTTCGCAAATGCGAAAGAGGTGGCTGGCTTCGTGCTGCCATGCGAATGAATGGAATTAACGACGGTCTTGCGGTCCGCCGACGAATACTTGCTCCGCCGTGTCCAAGCCATAGGCCGTATGCAAGCCGCGAATAACATCCTGCACGCCTTCGGCGGCGATCACGCAGGACACTTTGATTTCGGATGTGCTGACCATTTTGATGCTGACGCCGAGCTTCGAGATCACGTCGAACATTTTGGCCGCAACGCCCGGGTTGCTAACCATGCCGGCGCCGACGATCGATACTTTCACGAGGTCGACTTCGGACGTCACTTCACGGTAAGGAACGGAAGCCCGGATGCTCTCCACGACTTGCGTCGCTTTCTCCTGGTCGTCTTTCGAGACCGTGAAGGAGAAGTCCGCTTTGCCGCCGAGCACGCCGCTCTGCACGATAATGTCGACGTCGATGCCGCCCTCCGCAAGCGCGCCGAACACCTTAGCCAGAACGCCAGGCTCATCCTCCACGCCCAAGATGCTGATTCTTGCTACATTCTTGTCAAACGCGATGCCGCGCACGACGACTCCCTGTTCCATGACCGCTTCCTCCTTCACCGTCGTTCCTTCATTCTGAGTAAAGCTCGAACGCACGACGAGCCGCACGTTGTAATGTTTCGCATATTCAACCGCACGCGGATGCAGAACCGCCGCGCCGAGATTGGCCAGCTCCAGCATCTCGTCGTACGAGATTTCGTCTAGTTTGCGCGCGCACTTCACGACGCGCGGGTCGGTCGAGTAGACCCCGTCGACGTCGGTATAGATTTCGCACACGTCCGCTTGGATCGCCGCTGCCAGCGCTACCGCTGTCGTATCGGAACCGCCGCGGCCGAGCGTCGTAATCTCGCCGTCGTCCGTCATGCCTTGGAAACCCGCCACGATAACGGCGTTCCCGGCGTCAAGCGCTTCGAAAATACGATTCGGCGTAATGTCCGAGATTCTCGCTTTGCCATGAACCGCTTCGGTGCGGATGCCTGCCTGCCAGCCCGTGAACGATACCGCGCGATGACCTATCGCGTGAATCGCCATCGACAGCAAGGCGACCGAAATTTGCTCCCCCGTCGTCAGCAGCATATCCATCTCGCGCGCCGGCGGATTCGGGTTCAACTGTTTCGACTGGTCAATCAGATCGTCCGTCGTGTCACCCATTGCGGATACGACCACGACGACCCGGTGACCCGCTTCTTTATAATCGGCAATCCGTTTGGCGACACGCTGCATCCGTTCAGTCGTGCCGACGGAGCTGCCGCCGAACTTCATCACAATCAACGACACCGCTGATCCACTCCCCAACGATTACTTTAACTCTTTAACGTTATACAAGGTCAGATTATAGCACAATTATTCCTATTTGGGTATACGGAAATCGACATAAACCGCCATACTGCGCCTGTTGCGGGGATTATGCCCGTACATAGAACGAAGCCGCCCGGGTTCTACCCGGACGGCTGCTTATGCATAATTATGCACGGGAGATGTATTTACCTTCGCGCGTATCGATCAGCAGCACGTCGCCTTCGTTAATGAAAAGCGGCACCTGCACGTTCAGGCCAGTCTCGACCGTTGCGTTCTTCGTTGCGCCTTGCGCCGTGTTGCCTTTCACGCCCGGCTCGGTCTCGATGACCTTCAGGTCGACACTGTTCGGCATGTTGATGCCGATGATCTCGCCTTGGTAGCTCGTGATGTTAACCGTCATGTTCTCTTTCAAGAAATTGACTTCCCACTCGAGCTGCTTCTTCTCCAGCGTAAACTGGTCGAACGTCTCGTTATCCATGAACGAATATTCATTGCCGGAGTTGTACAGGTATTGCACGGCGCGGTTCTCGATGATCGCGCGGCCGATGTTCTCGCCTGCGCGGAACGTGCGCTCGACGGTATTGCCGTTACGAAGGTTCTTCAGCTTGGAGCGGACGAATGCCGCGCCTTTGCCTGGCTTAACGTGTTGGAAATCAATGACTGTAAAGATGTCGCCGTCCACTTCGACGGTCAGGCCTGTTTTGAAATCGTTGACTGAAATCACTGCAAATTCCCTCCTAAAGGTAGTAAACCTGGTCTTACGCTAACGTATGTAGTTCCTTCGGCGAAGCCGTCAAGCGCTCGTTGCCGCCAGCGGTAATGACGATGTCGTCTTCGATGCGGACGCCGCCGAAGCCCGGCAAATAAATGCCCGGTTCGACCGTGACGGTCATCCCCGGCTCCAGAACGGTATCGCTCATCTTCGACAGTCGCGGCGACTCGTGAATCTCCATGCCCAGCCCGTGTCCGGTGCCATGGCCGAAATGATCCCCGTATCCGTAACGCGCGATGACATCGCGTGCAAGTGCATCCGCTTCGCGTCCTGTCATGCCGGGTTTGATGCCGGCAAGCGCGGTCATCTGCGCTTCAAGCACGATCGCGTATATTTCGCGGTGCTTCTCGGAAGGCTTGCCCACCACGACGGTGCGCGTCAAATCTGAACAGTAGCCATTGTAGTACGCCCCGAAATCCAGCTTCACGAATTCGTTGTCGCCGATTATTCGGTTGCTGGCTACGCCGTGCGGCAGCGCGGAACGTTCGCCGGAAGCCACGATCGTCTCGAATGAAGGGCCGGACGCGCCGCCTTTGCGCATGAACGTCTCCATCTCCAACGCGACGTCGCTCTCCCGAAGGCCTGGCTTGATCACGCCGAGAATATGCTGGTATGTCGCATCGGCCAGCGCACAAGCTTCGCGCATAACGGCAAGCTCGGCGTCATCCTTGAACATCCGGAGCTTCTCGATCACACCGGACACCGGGACGAGCTCAACGCCGGCCAATCCATCCTTCCAGCCGATATACTCGGAGAAGACAACATGATCCTGCTCGAAGCCCAGCCGCTTCACGCCGGCGGCGTTCGCCAGCTCCGCAACCGTGTCCAGCAGCTTGATGCCGTGCTCGACGACCGTGAACGCAGGCGCCTGCTCTGGTGCTTGGGTCCGGTAACGGAAGTCGGTCACAAGATAATTCTGCGTCCCGGTCAGCAGAAGCACACCCGCCGATCCGGTAAATCCGCTTACATAACGCCGGTTCACCGCGCTTGTCACCAACAGGGCGTCAAGGCCCAGCTCGCTTAAGCGCGCACGAATGCCGGCAACGCGATTGGTCGTCATATCCTTCACCCTTTCCATGGCTTTCGCGCATCTGCCCGCCATGCGGGGATTAGCCTTTCGCGCCAGCCTTCTCCAGATGACGGACAAGGCCGGTAAGGCCAAGCACGTAGCTTTGGGCGCCGAAGCCGGCAATCTGACCAACCGCCAATTCGGCCGTTACGGAAACATGCCGGAACGGCTCGCGTTTGTGGATATTGGAGAGATGTACTTCGACGAACGGAATCGCCACCGTGCCGAGCGCGTCGCGCAGCGCGTAGCTGTAATGCGTCAGCGCGCCAGGGTTGATGACGATCCCGTCTACGTTGCCGTAAGCCTCGTGAATCCGGTCAATGAGATAACCTTCATGATTCGATTGGTAAAACGACAGCGTCGCGCCAAGGCTCGCCGCGGTCTCCCGCAGCAGCGACTCGATGTCGCTCAGCGTGGACGTGCCGTAAACACCGGGCTCGCGAACGCCGAGCATGTTCAGGTTCGGTCCGTTTAATACGAGTATGGATAGCATCAGGTACCTCCCCGGCGCATAGATCAATTGCCATTTTACCACAATGACCCTTGCTTTGAGAAGTAGCTTATCTCGCTCCCGCCCGACCGGCTCCGGTCATCATCGGCTCCCTCGAAGCCTCGTCATGATATTCGAAGGCATGGGTGAAGCCGATGAACACGCCCCAAATCGAGAACACCGCCAGCTCGGATGCGAGCGTATTATATCCGATCTCGCGAACCGGCTCCACAATGCCGATCAGCGGACCGAGCGCGAGGAACAGAATGCCCCACCATATTACGCCGTACGCGATGCCGGCCCATGGCCCCCTGAACCTGCCGAGCACAAACATATACAGAAACGTGGCGACGATCGAAAACACGATAAAACTCGCGATGCCGATCAGCTGCCCCCAGCCCGACCTCAAGAAGGAAGCCAGAAAAAACGAGTCCACCATGAATCCCGGCAGCGCGTTCGTAAAATTCATGTTGTACAGCAGCCAGCGCAGCGTGCCCCAAATCAAGCCCGCAAAAAAACCTAGGTTAAGTCCGAACATGAACGGATTCGTTCTGTGCCGACGCCTGCGCAAGGCGTGTCTATGCGTGATTCGCACACGATTCGACCTCCTGTTGGTAATAGACGGTATTCGTTTGCTACCGGATTAGTATGGCGCATTTTCCACTCCACTAAACGAACTTTGCGGGGCGAGGCGCGGTAACGGATGCCGCTCGCAATCGTTCCGCGAATCAAGTACAATAGAAAGAGATTTTGATCATGAAGGATGGTGATTCGCCCTTGTCGCAGGAACCGCGCAATATCTATGGGGGGCAAGCCGTCATCGAAGGCGTCATGTTTGCGGGCAAGCATGTCAATGTCACGGCGGTTAGGCGCAAAAATAACGAGATCATGTTTTACGAAGTTCCACGCACCTCGCAGCCCTTCTTGCAGAAACTAAAAAAAATCCCGCTCATTCGAGGCATAGTCGGCATCCTCGAATCCAGCGCGAAGGGCTCCCAGCATCTGAATTTCTCGATGGAAGCTTACGCGGAGGACGAAACGCAAAGCGAGGACGCGCCGCCGGCCAAAACGGACAAGCCGGAGAAAAGCGGCTGGAGCCTCAGCATGATCGTCGGCGTCACGGTCGCCGGCATCTTGTCCTTCATCGCCGGCAAGCTCGTATTCACGGTCGTTCCCGCGGTCGTGGAAGAGTTGCTCTTTGGACAAACGTTCTCGAATAGAATAGTACACAACCTGATTGAAGGTCTTATTAAGATTTTGTTCCTCCTTACCTATTTGTACATCATCTCTTTGACGCCGATCGTCAAAAGGCTGTTCCAGTACCATGGCGCGGAGCATAAAGTGATCAGCGCCTACGAAGCAGGCGTGCCGCTCACCGTCGCGAACGTGCAGCGCTTCACCCGCCTGCACTACCGGTGCGGCAGCAGCTTCATCGTCTTCTCCGTGCTGGTCGGGGTTATCATCTACTCCTTCTTTACGTGGGATTCGATGTGGGAGCGGGTCTACATTCGCATTCTCCTGCTGCCGGTCGTGCTGGGCGTGTCCTATGAGACGCTGCGATTCACGAACGCGCTCCGCGATGTCCCCGTTCTGCGTTTCTTGGGCTTCCCGGGCCTCTGGCTCCAAAAGCTGACGACCAAGGAACCGAACGACGAACAGGTTGCCGTATCGATCGCCTCGTTCGAGCGAATGCTGGAGATTGACCGCCAAATGGGTAAAACCGCTTAACCGTTCCGCTTAACATCGGGAGAAAGGGTGAGTTTCATGCCGCGAAAAATGAGTCCTCTGTTCGTCGCCGTTTTAGTTCTCGCCGGATTAGGTCTTGTCTATCAGCTGATTTTTTTCCCCGGACGACTGGTGCTTCCGGTCATCGTGCTCGGCGCGATCTTCGCCGCGTACTTCTACCAGATGCGCGGCCGTCGCGCCAAGCAGAAGGCCAAACCCCATATGCGGGCGCAGCAGCCGACGCCAAGCAAGCCGAAGACGCGGAAGACAATGCCGTTCCGCGTCATCGAAGGCGGCAAGGACGACGACAACCTGCCGAAGTATCATTGATTCCTATTAAGGGATAAAGACGCGACAGCCCGGCTTGGCGAAATACGCCCGGGCCGAATCGTATCCCGACTTGTATAAAGCATCGCTTTCTTCCTGCGTAAGGTCGAAATCGGTTGACCGCATGCCGAGCGTCGGAATCTTGATGGCGCGCTCTCGGTTCTGCTTCTCGATGTACCGCTCGTCGTGCGCTTGCAGCATCGTTTCGAACATCGCTTGAAACATTGTAACCGGACCTCGGATGACGCGGGGTTCGGTTTCGTTTTTTCCGACGAGTTGATAGCCGACGACCGGCGTCCTTCCTCCTGCCGCGCCCTGTTCCGGATCGAACAGCCAGAGCGGAAAATTGCTTAACAGTCCACCGTCGACGATATACGCCCACATTCGTCTGGCGCTCTTATCTCCCCCCTGCTGGCGCGGCTGTCTCAGCCGAACCGGATCGAAGAAATACGGAATGCTCGCGCTCATCCGCACGGCCGCGGCTACCGGCATGCGGCCGGGATCGAGTTGATAATTCGCGATATCGTCCGGAAGGACCAGCAGTTTGCCGTTCGTGATATCAGAAGCGACGATCTTGAGCTTCCCCGCTGGCAAATCGTCGAACGTCCGGATCCCCTTGGCCGCGAGCAAACTCGTAATCCAATACGTTAATCCTTCGCCGCTGTATAAGCCCCCTTTAATGAACAACCGCGCTGCCGGACCGACCAGCTTCATCCGATACAGACCTCCCCGGGTTAAAAACGACCGGAACGGGGTACCTTCCACGATTCTCCTCAGCTCTTCTGCCGTATACCCCGCTGCTAGCAATGCGGCGATGATCGATCCCGACGAAGTTCCCGCTACCCGTCCGAACGCGACCCCCTTCTCTTCCGTCGCTTTGATCGCGCCTACCAACCCGATCCCTTTCACGCCTCCGCCCTCGAAGACGGCATTGATGATCGTCATCGCTTCCCTCCTGCCTCTGCAGCGCGTCCCGGCGCCGAACATCGGCGCTTCGCGCTGAAGCGTCAGGTCATGTATATGCATGCGATGCTTGGCACTGGTCGTGCCCGGGCAAGCCTGCGGCAACAAAAAAACCGCCCCTCCCTAATCAGGGCGGGCGGCTGAAGCCAAACGCGCTATTCGTTATCCAGCTCGGCGCGAAGCGAGCGCAAATCTTCCAACCGCTGCGGATCGCGCCGGAAATATTCGACGAGCGTCTCGATGCACGTGATGGAATCCCAGCTTAAGTGGTGCTCGATTCCTTCCACGTCTGCGTAAATATTGGCTTCCTGAACGCCGATCATCGTCAAGAACGATTCCAGCAGCTGATGCCGGTCGACCAGCCGCTTGCCCATTTTCTTGCCTTTGTTCGTCAGAACAAGCCCACGGTATTTCTCATAAATCAAATAATCGTCCTTGTCGAGCTTCTGAATCATCTTCGTCACGGAGGAGGGATGCACTTCCAATCCTTCCGCTATATCGGATACGCGCGCGTAACCTTTCTCGTCAATAAGCTTATAAATGCGCTCCAAGTAGTCTTCCATGCTTGGCGTCGGCATTAAAGAACCCCCATTCAACCATCGTCCTTACGCTGCGCCGAGGCCGCGCGCTTCTGCCGCGTCCTCATCTCTCCGGGGCGTACGGCTTGTCCATCTCAAGCGGGTCAGCCGCTTTTTCACTCTATGTATCATACAATGCCGCGGACGCCGGAAGCAACCTCGAGCGGAACTTTCCATGTTTGCCCCATCCATCCGCGGCGCAAACTAGCTGCAGGTACAGAATCTGCCCGAGGAGGGAGCCGCAATGAGTACGACCACGCTGGAGCGTCCCGCATCCGCGCGCAAGACCGCATCGTCATTCGTGCCGGAGCTGGTGTTTTTCGAGCCGGCCGCTCTGGATTATCCAAAGGGAAAACGCATTATGGAATGGGTACAGCAATCCGGTATTCCCTACCGGATGACGACGTCCCACAACCGGATCACCAATCTGCCCGGCGATTCCGAGCTGGAACAATACAAAATCGCCAAGCGCACGCTTGTCGTCGGCCTTCGCAAAACGCTCAAATTCGATACGTCCAAGCCGTCCGCCGAATATGCGATTCCAATCGCGACCGGCTGCATGGGTCATTGCCATTACTGTTATCTGCAGACGACGCTCGGGGCTAAGCCGTATATCCGGGTCTACGTCAATACGGACGACATCATCGAGGCGGCACGCGGCTACATTGCCGAACGCGAGCCGGAGATCACCCGCTTCGAGGCCGCCTGTACGTCGGACCCCGTGGGGCTGGAACCGATTACGGGCAGCCTGGCCGAGCTGATCGAGTTCATGGCGGACCAGGAGCATGGCAGACTGCGATTCGTCACGAAATTCCACCATGTCGATTCGCTGCTCGATCTGCGCCATAACGGCCATACGCGCATTCGGTTCAGCGTGAACGATAAATACGTCATCAAACACTTTGAACCGTCCACGTCCCGGTTCGAGGACCGGATCGAAGCGGCGGCGAAAGTCGCGCGCGCCGGCTATCCGCTCGGCTTCATCGTCGCGCCGATCATCTGGCACGAAGGCTGGGAAGAAGGCTATGCCGAGCTGTTCGCTTCGCTTGCGGAGGCGCTGCCCAAGGACGCGCATGCCGGCTTGACGTTCGAGCTCATCCAACATCGGTTCACGAAGACGGCGAAAGGCGTCATCGAGAAGCGTTACCCGAAGACAAAGCTGGAGATGGATATCGAGAAGCGCAAGTATAAATGGGGCCGCTGGGGTCAGGGCAAATACGTTTACCCCGATGAACAAGCAGATGCGCTCCGCATGTTCATCTCGGAGCGCATCTTTGATCATTTTCCCGATGCTACGATCGATTATTTCACCTAGAATTTCAGCCATTCCGGCGTAATGCCGTTCAGGTAAATCGTAATTTGCGTCATCTGGTCCGTGAAGAGCAGGAAGCCCATCAGAATCATGACAGCGCCGCCGACCTTCATCATAATCGCGGAGTACTTCACGATCCACCGCGCCGTCCCGATGAAGAAAGCCAGGACGAAGAACGGGATCGCGAACCCAAGCGAATAGGCGGTCGTCAATTGGAACCACGTTCCCGGCTCCGACGCGGCGAGTGCCAGAATGGCGGCGAGAATCGGTCCCGTGCAGGGCGACCAGCCCGCGGAGAAGCCGATGCCGAAGATCAGCGAGGCGAAGTAGCCGGACTTCTTCATCCGTATATCGAGCTTGCGTTCCTTTAGCAGGACACGAGGTTGAATGAGTCCGGTTAGAATAAGTCCCATAAGAATGATCAGAACCGCCGATAGTTGACGAATGAGCGACTGATACTCGGCAAACAAATCGGCAAAAGCGTTCGTGCCGTAGCCTAACGTGTAATACACGATGGAAAAGCCCAGTATGAAAAACAGCGTATGGGTCATCGTTTTGATCCGGATACTGGCCCCGGGTTTTTCGCTCTTGAGGTCCGTCACGGATACGCCGGTTATGTACGATAGATACGAGGGGTACAGCGGCAAGCAGCATGGCGAGATGAACGAGGCGAAGCCCGCCCCGAACGCCATCCAAATATTTACGTCAGACATGTGTATCCACTCCCACCTGGCATTAAGCTTTGCGTCTTCGGAAGGTCAGCAGCAGCAGCAGCATCGCGATGAGCAGCATGACGATCGTGCCGCCCGGCGCCAAGTTCCATACGCCCGCGAGGATTAGACCGGCAATGACGGCGATCTCCGCGATCACGACCACCGTCACGACCGACTGCTTGAAGCTGCGGGCGAACACGAGGCTGCAAGCCGCCGGAATCGTAAGCAGGGCCGATACGAGCAGGGCGCCGACGATCTTAATCGAGACGCTGATGACGAGCGCGGTCAGCACGCTAATCATCATATTGAAGTATTTCGTGGGCAAGCCGCTCACCGCGGCCGCATCTTCGTCGAACGAAATGAGAAACAGTTCTTTGGCATGGAGCGCGATCGCGACCAGCACGACAAGCGTCACGATGCCGATCAGCATGAGATCCAGATCGTCCAACGTGTAAATGCTGCCGAACAAATACCCCTCCACGTTGATGCCCGGACCCGTCTCAAGCGAGAACAGCAGCGAGGCCAGCGCCACGCCGCCCGACATGATGATCGCGATCGACAGTTCCGCGTAGGACTTGTACGCTTTGCGAAGCTTCTCGATCGCGAAGGTGGCCGCAAGCGCGAATATGAGTCCGACCGCGAGCGGGTAAATGCCGATGATAAATCCGAGCGCCACACCGGCAATAGAGACATGCGAGAGCGTATCGCCGATCATCGATAGCCTGCGCAGCACGAGGAACAACCCCATTAACGGGGCTGTCACGCCGATCAGAATGCCGCCGATCAGCGCTCTTTGAAAAAATTCGCTAGTTAAGATCTCCAACTGGACACGCTCGCTTTCCCGTTCTCCGACCGCTGCCGCAGCTCCCGGAGACTGTGCGTCAGGTTCGTCTCGCGGCAATCCTCCAAGTCATGGGAGTGTTTCACGTACAGCTTGATCTTCCCGCTCTCTTGTTTCGGATGCTCCCCGATGTACGAACGAACCCAATCCATGTCGTGGGACACGAGAAGAAACGTGATGTTATGATGTTGATGCATATGCTTGATCAAGTGAAAAAATCCTTGCTGTGTCTCCGCGTCGATTCCGACGGTAGGCTCGTCCAGAATGAGCAGCGCCGGATTGTTAATCAGCGCGCGCGCCAGAAAAGCCCGCTGCTGCTGGCCCCCGGACAGCTCGCCGATCCGCTTGGACGCCAAATCCTCGATGTTCATCGCGTGAAGCGCCTCGTCGCACTTCAGCTGATCCGCTTTGGTCACCCGCTTGAACAGCTTATTCTTATTGTAAAGCCCGGACAGCACGACCTCGCGCACTGTCGCCGGAAACAGCGGGTTAAAGCTGTTCTTCTGCGGCACGTAGCCGATACGGTTCCAGCCGCGGAAGCGCTCGATCGGCTCGCCGAACAGCTTGATGCTGCCGCTATCGGGCTTGAGCAGGCCGACGATCATCTTAAGCAGCGTCGTCTTGCCCGCCCCGTTCGAACCGATCAGCCCGACGAAATCGCGCTCCTGCACCGCGAAGCTTAAGTTCGACAATACGGGCTTCTGCTGATACGCGAACGACAGATCGTTCACTTCAATAATGTTCTGATGGCAAAACGGCTGTTGGATCACATTTAGCATCGGCCGCCGCCTCCTTGTCTGACCTATTATGTCGATGTTATTGGAGCGCCTTGACCAGGTTCTCCAGATTACGTTCCATGAGCGTGACGTAATCGTCGCCCGCGCTCTCTTGTTCTTTCGTCAATCCCTCGGCCGGATTCAGCACCAGCGTCTCGGCGCCGGTCTCTCTGGCGAGCGTCTGGGCAAGCTCAGCCGATACGAGCTCCTCGAAGAAAATATGGGTAATCCCCTTCTCCTTCACGAACTTCGCGATCACCAGCAAATCCTGCGCCTTCGGCTCCGCGTCCGGCGACAGGCCCATGATCGCCACCTGATTCAACCCGTAATCGCGGGCAAGGTAACCGAACGCCTGGTGCGTCGTGACGATGTCCTTCTTCTTCGCCGCGCCGAGCTTGGCGGAGAAGTCCGCATCCAGCTTCGTCAGACGTTCCTTGAGCGCTTTATAATTCGTTTCGAAATCCGCTTGATTCGCCGCGTCGGCTTCGCTCAGCGCCTTCAGCACGTTATCCGCCATGACGAGCATCGAACGTGGGCTCACCCATGTATGGGGGTCGTGCTCGCCGGCATGTTCATGCGCATGCTCTTCCTCTTCATGAGCTGCCTTCTCCTCGGCCGCATGGTCTTCCTCGGCGTGTTCATCCGCTGCGTGTTCCTCTTCCCCGTGGGCCTCGCCTTCGTGCTCGGCGTGCTCTTCCTCGGTCGCCTCGATGAGGGCGATGCCGTCGCTGACCGCCTTTGTCTTGAGCGCGCTGTCCTTCGGCAAACCCTGAAGAAAATCCTCCACCCAAGTTTCAAGCCCTGCACCATTATACAACAAAAGCTGCGCTTTGGATGCCGTGTTCAAATCTTGGCTCTTCGGCGTCCAATCGTGCGGCTCCACCCCGGCCGGAATCAGGTTCACGACGTTGACCGCCTCGCCGCCGATCGACTTCGCCAGGAAATACACGGGATAGAAACTCGTCACGACATTCATCTGGTCATCCTTCAATTCCGCTGCTGCTTCATTCTTGCCGCAGCCCGCCATAACAAACAATAAAGCGACCAGCACGGCCGCCGTCAACATCTTGCTCATACCTCTTCTTCTCACTTCACTTGCACCTCGTATCGTAGATAAAATGAACAATACCTTAGTATAACCAAAAACGTTAATCGTAAGACTTACGTTTCACATTATATCGGCCGTCGTTCGCCTTGTCAACGAAACGAAAGGCTGCACGCATGCGTGCAGCCTCCGGGAGCATTCCTTTTACTTCACAATTGCGCCATTAGGCATATCGTCCGGCACCGTAGCCAGCGTCAGCTGATCGCCATGCGACGCCGCGAGGATCATCCCTTGCGACAGCTCGCCTCTGAGCGTCACCGGCTTCAGATTCACGACGCAAATGACTTTGCGGCCGACCATCTGCTCCGGCGTGTAAAACTTCGCGATGCCCGACACCACTTGACGCTGTTCGTAGCCAAGATCGAGCTGGAGTTTCAGCAGCTTATCCGCCTTCTTCACCGGTTCGGCGGCGATGACCTGCGCCACGCGAAGCTCGACTTTGGCGAAATCGTCGATACCGATCTCATCTTTATGCTCGATGGGCTCAGCTGCCCCCGATGGCTGGATCGAAGCCGGCGCACTTGCGGACGAAGCAGCATCATCGGATTCCGTAGTCGCTGATCCACCCTTCATCGCGTTTGCAATATATGCGATCTCTTCCTCCGCGTCCAACCGCGGGAAGATCGGCTCGGCTTTCGCCACGCGCGTACCCCCCGGAATCAAGCCGAACGTCTTGACGCTCTCCCAACGGGCGAGCTGCGCTTCTTCCGGCAGTCCCAGCTGTTCGCGGATACGTCCCGGCGTGCTCGTCAAGAACGGCTGCAGCAGCACAGAGATGATCCGAAGCGATTCCGCCAGATGGTACATGACGGAAGCAAGCTCGCCCCGCTTCGCGTCATCCTTCGCGAGCGTCCATGGCTGCGTCTCGTCGATGTATTTGTTCGTGCGGCTGACCAGCTGCCAAATTTGCGTCAGCGCCACCGAGAACTCCATGTTGTCCATCGCCGCTTCGACTTGGGCCGCCGTGCTTGTCGCAAGCTCGGCGAGCGGCGCGTCGAATGCCGTTACGCTGCCGTCGTAAGCCGGAATTTCGCCTTCGAAATATTTGCCGATCATCGCGATCGTCCGGTTCAGCAGGTTGCCGAGGTCGTTCGCAAGGTCGAAATTGACCCGTTCCACGAAGCTCTCCGGCGTGAACAAGCCGTCGGAGCCGAACGGCACTTCGCGAAGCAGGAAATAACGAAGCGCGTCGAGGCCGTAACGGTCGATCAGCGTCACCGGATCGACGACATTGCCTTTAGACTTGGACATTTTGCCGTCCTTCATCAAAATCCAGCCGTGCGCGAATACCTTCTTCGGCAGCGGCAGGTCCAGCGCCATCAGCATAATCGGCCAGTAGATCGTATGGAAACGGACGATTTCTTTGCCGACCAGATGCACGTCCGCCGGCCAGAACTTGTTATATTGGCTAGGGTCGGCCGAATCGTAGCCGAGCGCCGTGATGTAGTTGCAAAGCGCGTCGATCCAGACATAGATGACATGCTTCGGATCGCCTTCCACTTTAACGCCCCAGTCGTACGTCGTGCGCGATACTGCCAAATCTTCGAGACCCGGCTTGATGAAATTGTTGATCATCTCGTTCTTGCGCGATTCCGGCTGAATAAACGACGGATTCTCCTCATAGAATTGAAGCAATCTGTCCGCATATTTGCTCATCCGGAAGAAATAGCTCTCTTCCTTGACAAGCTCGACCGGGCGGCCGCAGTCCGGACACTTATTGCCGTCGACCAGCTGGCGCTCCAGGAAGAACGACTCGCACGGCGTACAGTACCAGCCTTCGTATTCGCCTTTGTAGATATCGTCCTGCTTCAGCAGACGATCGAAAATTTTGGCGACCGCTTCCTTATGGCGCACTTCCGTCGTCCGAATGAAATCATCATTGGAGATGTCCAGCTTGCGCCACAGGTCCTGGATCCCGACGACGATATCGTCGACGAATTGCTGCGAAGACTTCCCGCTCTCCTTCGCCTTGCGCTCGATCTTCTGCCCATGCTCGTCCGTGCCAGTCAAATACCAGACGTCGTACCCGCGCAGCCGCTTATAGCGGGCCATCGCGTCGCCAGCCACGGTCGTATAGGCATGACCGATGTGAAGCTTGTCGCTCGGATAATAAATCGGGGTCGTAATATAGAATGTGTTCTTGTTGTCGCTCATGGCTAATGCGCCTCCTCTGATTAATGGGCAAAATAAAAAGCTTCCATCCCGTATGGGACGAAAGCTTGTAAGCTCACGCGGTACCACCCAAATTCCCTCCGCCCCTGAAGGGCGAAAGCTCCTGAATCGCTCGGCCTTGCGAAGGACGAGCGGAAGACCTGTAACGCGGCCGAAACGCCGCTCCCTAGCCGCCTGTCGCGGATCGAAAGCGGATTCTCCCGGACCATCTTCCACAAGCGGGCCTTGCCGGTTCGCAGCTGCCCCGGCTCTCTGAGAAGGACCTAACCCGTGTACTTATCCGTTCATCGAAAATGGTATCGAAACCTCTTATTCCAAATCATACCGAATCGGACAAACCAATGTCAAGCGCGCCGCTTCTCGGGCGCCGGCGGCACGTAATCGAGCCCGCCGGGATGGAACGGATGGCAGCGGCAGATCCGCTTCACGGCCAGCCACGACCCCTTCGCCGCCCCGTGCTTCTCGATCGCTTCCAGCGCGTAAGCGGAGCAAGTCGGATAGAACCGGCAGGTCGGCGGCTTGAGCGGCGAGATAAATTTCCGGTAGAAATGAATCGGTCCCTGGATCACTTTGCGCATGAATGCGTCCTCTCCCCAAGCAGTGTGCGTACGATAATTGTAAACCATTATTACGGCGAAAGCACGTCAGCCCGGCCGACTGTCATCGCCAAGAAAAAGCCCGCCATCTCGAGGATGGCGGGCTCCGTTATATAAGAGAAATGAGTGCTGTTATCGATTAATATCTGACTTCCGGCATCGGCAGGAAGAGCATCGCCAGCGGCAGGAAACTGCCCGAGGCGAGCGTGAATTTGATCTCGACCGTCTCCTCGGCGCTGCCTGTCCGGTATAGAACGGCTGCTTCGCTATTGTTCAGGAGCACGGATTTGTTCGTGACCGTCACGAGCTGTCCGTTCACGAGGAACGCGCCCGTATAGACGCCGCCGCGCGGATTGAGCGCGATTACCGTGTTCGGCGCGACATGGTTCAGCTTCATCGTGTACATGACGCCGAAATTACCGACGTTCAGCTCGTTGACGCCGCTTGTATAGTCGTAGCCGAACAAATAGGAGTCCATCGTGCGGTCGCCGAGCGTAATCCGTTTCGGTTCATAACCGAGCCGATCATCGATCTCGATCGTCCGGTTCGCGTTATTAAACGTCCCGCGGACATGTTTGCCGTCGCGCGGCATGACGGACAGCCAAGGCAGATAGGCGATCGGGTCTTTGTCCGCGGCCACGACGACGACGTCGTAGACCAGCTCCTGGTCCGAATACAGATCCGCGTAGGCGGAGTAAATCTGATTCGCCTTAATCGGCACTTTGCTTAGTTCCGGCAGCAGCACGACCGTCTGCCCCGGTTTGACCGCCGTCCAATTCGGCGACGCATTGTTCGCAATCGATTGGAGGTAGCGGACAACCGACAGCTTGCCGGTATTCTCCACGTAAGCATCCGGCCCGCCGATGCCGAACGAGCTCGTATTGACATTGGCCGTCGTGCCATTCCGGTTCGTCGCCAGCAAATACATACGTACCGGGTAGCCGATCTGGTTGTAGTTGTGGAACAAGAATCGGACGGGACCCGTGAGCTGATCTTCGTAAGCAATGCCTTCGCTGATGAGCGTCTCCGGACTATTGCTCCGCACCAGCTGCGCCGTATCCGATTGAATCGCATATTTGATCGAAGGGTATTGTAATACGGCAGCGCCGTTCACCGTGAACTTATCGCCTACGTTCGCGAATAGACGGCCGAATTCTTCCTTCGTATATAGCACTTCTTCCGTCACCGTAATCGTCTTCGTCACGGTGCCTGTCAGCCCGTGGCTATCCGTTACTTCCAGCGTGACCGATTTCTCGCCCGGTTCGAAATACGCGTCGCCTTCCGGCCGTCCGGTATATTTCGTTTTGACGATCGCGTTCTCGTCATCCATGCTGAGGTCGGTGAATAGAATCTTCTCCCCAATCCGATACGTCTCGCGCTCCACCTTGAAATCCGCCACCGGCGGCTGGTTCGGCGGCAGCACCTCTATCGTGACCGAATACGGATCGCTCCATTCGCCCGCAGCATCCTGGACCTGCCGAGTAATCGTATGGATGCCTGCCTCGTAGAAAATCTCTTCTTTGCCCGTCCAATGCTCGTTCACGAAAGGCCGCCCCGTCTGATTCGTCGACCGGTCGACGTACGTCACGATCGTTTGGCCCGCGTATATTTTGGACGTCGCCACTTCGAAATTCGCCGTCGGCTTCGTGCTCCAGGCGAGGGTAATCGTCGACCCCGTCAAATTCAGGCGGCTGTCCGTCATATTGGACCATGTGCGAATCGGCACCATCATCGAGCCGTTCAGCGCGAACGGCGCAAGCGGCGCCACGACCGCCTTCCCGTCACGCGTAATCGTCTTCCGGTCCGCCTTGAAGCGAAACTCGTGCAGCGGATTCTTCACGACCGATTCCCTTGTCTTCGCATCATACGAGATGGTATAGCCATATTGAGCGGCTACTGACTTGAGCGGAATGAAAGACGTGCCGTTCTTGGCTGTAACCGGTTGGGCCGACATCGAACTGACGCCGTTCTTGATCATGATCTTGCTGTTCAGCTTCAAGATCAGCTGATTCGCCCCTTGGGCCGCTGAAACCGAAGCGCCGGCGACACCGATTGGTGCGGCCAACAGCGACAAACTCAGCAACCATTTCAAAGATTTCATGACTTGTCTCCTTCTTCTGCTAGTTGAACACTGATGTTCGTGATTGGCGAAGGCGATTGCCGTCCGCTGGTCAAACCTACGCCAACTTAAACGTCAAAAAGAGCGAAATAGTTTCGCTCTTTTGTCGAATAGACACCATATGGACACAATTCTCAGATATGGATGCGGATCTGCCTTCAACCGTTCACGCGCATATTGATCAGAAAGCTGGCGGCCATGCAGACAAACGCGACCGCCGTCAGAATGCCTGCGATATTCCGCGTAAGGATCGCTTTGCGAAGCGGCTCCGGCTGTCCTTCCAGCCGCCTCGTCGCGACCGTGCGGTGCGCGAACATATAGAAAATCAGCAGCGCGACAAAGGCCAGGTTAACAAGAAACCAAATTTGCTGCCACACGTATAATCAACCTCCAATTGGACAAAGCGTAACGCTTCAACTAGACTAGACTGTATCGGATAACGCGGAGGATTGCAACCACGATTTAGGCAGATTGCAATCGGAAGGAAGTGACCTATGAAAACGAATCAGGCCATGCTCAATTTACGCCGAACCTTTATATACGGGACATGCGCTGCTGCGCTGGCGATCTCGCTAAGCGGGTGCGCGGGAGGTAAAGCGGAAAAGAACGTTGCCGACGCCGTCGCCGTCGCCAGCGCGCATGCCGGCCATGCGGATACGCACCTGCCGAATGGCGATCTGCGTCAAACGACGGCTGGCGTCGAGACGCTGCCGGCTTTCCTGACCGACGCCCACGGCGTGATTGTCCAGGCTTATCAAGCAGCGGCTACTGCCCAGGACGTCCTCGCCTACATTCCGTGTTACTGCGGGTGCGGCGATTCGGCCGGCCATCGCAGCAATCTGGAATGCTTCATCCATGAGACGAAGCCGGACGGCTCGGTGACATGGGACGATCACGGCACCCGCTGCGGCACATGCATGGAGATCGCGGTCCAAGCCGCCGTCATGAAACAAGAAGGCAAGAGCGTCTCGGACATTCGCAGCGCGATCGAGACCAAGTACAGCTCGCAAGCCCAATACGCGACGGATACCCCGCCGCCGCCGGCTTCCTAATACCAACATAGAGAGGAATACGCACCCATGACGATTGCAAACGAACCCCTTTCATCCCTATCGGCGGGCATGCCGCAAGCGCCGTTCGCCGGCTTCAACCAAGACGATTTCGATGTATTCGCCGTACCGGGCCTTGAAGCTCGCATGTCGCTGCTTATCGAGCGGATTCGGCCCAAGCTGTTCGAGCTTGGCGACCGTCTAGCCCCGGCGCTAACCGAGCTATGCGGCGAGACGATATACCCGCACGTCGCCAAGCACGCGCGCCGTACGATCAATCCGCCGAACGATACATGGGTCGCTTATGCGCCGAACAAGCGCGGTTACAAGGCTTTCCCCCATTTTCAGATCGGCCTGTTCGGCTCCCACGTGTTCGTCCAGTTCGCGATAATCTATGAATCGGACAAGAAGACCGTCTTCGCCGAGCATGCGCTGAAGCAAATCGACGATATCCTGACGCAAATCCCCTCGCACTTCGTGTGGTCGGGCGATCACATGGTGCCGGGCGGCGACCTGCAGGGCGCTCTCGGCGAGGAAGGGCTGCGGGCGCTGCTGGAACGGTTGAAGAAAGTGAAAGCTTCCGAGGCGCTCTGCGGCATTATCATCGACCGCCAAGACCCGCTGCTGCAAGACGGGGAAGCCTTCGTCGCCAAAGCGTTGGAGACGTTCCGCACCGTGCTGCCGCTGTATAAAATGTCCTGGTAAATCGCGAATCGCACCGGACTCGTCCCATACATCCGTCCACTGTGTCATAGACAAAAGCACCGTCCCTAGAAGGGCGGTGCTTTTTGGATTTGTTCGTTTATCGCACGCTGCAAGCGCAATCCGCTACGCCGCATGCTCGATACGGCCGGCCGCGCGGCGTTCTCTTCTCGATTTGCGGAAGAAGAACAGCTCGTAGACGACTGGTACGATGACAAGCGTGAGGACGGTTGCGGCGGTCAGACCGCCAATAACCACGATCGCGAGGCTCTGGGAGACGATGCTTCCGCTCTCGGAGGAACCGAACACAAGCGGGAGCATGGCGCAGATTGTCGCGACAGCCGTCATGAGAATCGGACGCATCCGCGTGGATGCGGCTTCGACGAGCGCATCGCGCACCGTCATCGTCTCCTCGTTCTGCTTCACCCGGTCGATCAGCACGATCGCGTTCGTGACGACGATACCGACCAGCATGAGCGCGCCGAACATCGCCGTGAAGTCCGGCGAGATGCCGGAGACGAGCAGCCCGACGATCGCGCCGATCGCCGCCAGCGGCAGCGAGAACATGATCGCAAGCGGCGCGCGCAGCGTCCTGAACGTGATGACCATAATCAGATACACGATTCCGATCGAGATGAGCGCGGTCATGCCGAGATCCGCGAAATCGTTCGCTTGTTGGGCGGATGCGCCGCCAATGACGTACTCCACGCCTTCCGGCGCCTTGAGAGCGTCGATCTTCTTCGTGATCTCTGCGCCGACCACCGACAGCCGGCTTGGCTCGACGTCGGCCGTCACCCGAATATACAGCTTACCATCCTTATGGTAGAACGTCGTCGCTTCTTCGGCTTGCGTCAGCTTCGCGACCGAAGACACCTTTACCGGTCCGCTGTCTGTCATGACTGTCAAGCCGTTCAGGTCGGCCTCCGTCCCCGGGTTGACCGATGGCTGCAGGATGACCGGCGTCTGGCGACCTTCGAGGTCAATAGCGCCGACCGGGATCGGATTAAGCAGCGCCTGCAGCTGGGACGCGACTTCGGCGCCCTTGGCTTTGACCGGGTCCAACGCGAACGTGTAGACCGATTTTTTCTCTTCTTGGTTCGATTTGACCTTCAGGACATCTTGCACCGGCTTGATCGCGGCCATAACCTGCGCTGCGCCATCCTCCAGCGCTTTGACGTCGTCGCCGACGATATCGATGGTAACGCTGGTCGAACCGCCGCCTCCCATCATGCTGGCAGCCGAGGCGTTCAGTTCGGCCCCCGCATAGTTCGTGCGCTCGGCTTTGACAGCCTCGATCACTTTTTCGGCATCCGCGTCGTCCTTCATTTGCACCATATAGGTTACGAGCGTCGGAGAAGACACTTGGCCGAACTTCGCGTTGTCGGCGCTGTTGCCGTTCATGAGAAGCACCCACTCCACGTCGTCGCGACCGTTAAGCGTCGTCTCGAGCTTCCGTCCGTTCTCCAGCACTTGCGCATGCGGCGTCTTGGACGGATACTCCAGCGTGACGTTCACGCTCTCGGCGCTTGACGAATCCAAAGCCGCCTTCGGCATCGTAAAATAAGCGCCGATAGAGCCAAAGAACAGCAAGCCGCCAATAAGGAGCGGAACCCATTTGTGCTTCAAGTTCCATGTCAAGAAACGGGAGAAGCGTTTCGAGCCTTCATGCTCCACCATGCGCGTCCCCCTTAGGAACAAGGCGCTGAGCAGCGGCACGACCGTCAGGGCGACCAGCAGCGAAGCCAGGAGCGAATAGGTCACCGTCAGCGCGAACGGAAGCAGGAACGCTTGCAGCGATCCGCTGAGCAGCCCAAGCGGCATGAATACCGCGACGGTCACAAGCGTGGAAGACGTAATCGCCGACGCGACTTCCTTGGTCGAATCGATGATAAGCTGCGGCGAGAACGATTCCTTCTGCAGGCGGCGGTAGATATTCTCGATGACGACGATGCTGTCGTCGACAAGACGTCCGACCGCCACGGCGACGCCGCCCAGTGTAATGATGTTCAGCGTTACGCCCGAGACGTGCAGCAAATACAGGGTAATGCCGAGCGACAGCGGAATCGATACGATCGTGACGAGCGTCGCCCGAATATTGCGCATGAACAACAGGATGACGATCGTCGCGAACAGCGCGCCCATCAACACTTCCCGCATCATGGAATTGACCGAATGGACAACCTGTTCCGCCGTGCTAAGCAGCACTTTGGCCTCGACGCCTTTCATCTCCTCATTAATCTTCTCCACCAGCGCCTCCGCGTCGCTGCCGACCGTGACGGCGTTGGCGTTCGCCGTCTTGGAGATCGTCAGCATCAGAACGTCCTTGCCAGCCAAGCTGCTGATGCTCTCCAGCTGCTCGCTCTGCTTCACTTCCGCCACGTTGCCAAGCGCGACGCCAGGCGCGACCGGCAGCTTGCGCAGCGTCTCCAGATCGGTGATGCCCGCGCTGACGTTGATGTTGCTCGCCTCGCCGGCGATGTCCTTCTCCCCGACGGCGGCCTGCGCCGAGCGATTCTGCAGCACGCCCATGAGCGCTTGAACGGGAATTCCCTTCTCCGCCAGCTTCTTCGTATCCGGCACGATCGAGACCGAAGGCTGCGATTTGCCGCTCAAGCTGACCTCGCCCGCTCCGTCGATTTTTTTGAAATCGCTCACGATCTTCTTCTCGGCCTGTTCGCGCTCCGCCTTGCTCATGCCGGCATCGAACGCGAACGTGACCCACGAGATCGGGATCATCGACGTGTTAAATTGCACGACGTACGGCGGGGATACGTTCTCCGGCAATTGAACGGCCGCAACGGCGCGCTCGATCTCGGCTTTCGCATCTTTCATGTTCGTATCGGAATCGAAATTCAGATTCACCTGCGTAAATCCATTGCCCGTCGTCGACTCCATCGTCGTCTTGCCTTTCGTAAACTGAAGCGCCTCCTCCAGTTTGGCCGTGACTTGGGTTTCCATCGACTTCGCGTCGTACCCTTGCCCGATCACCGCCACCGTCACCTGCGGATTGTCCGCCTCCGGCAGAAATTCCATCGGCAAACGAAAATAGCTGACGACCCCCATGATCAGCGCCATCAGCACGACGATGATCATCGCCGCCTTGTTCTTGAACGCCCACTTCGTAATTGCTTGCATGCCTTTCTCGGCTCCCTTCAACATCGTTCTACTCGGAGAACTTCTTGCTAAAGCTTACCGTTTTCGCGGAAACGTCAAAAACGTCTGCAGACTAATCTTTGCCCCCGTCTCGGGACGGAGGCCTGCTTCCGGCTAAAGGTTGAATTGCGCAGCAAAAAAACCGTTATTCGGCCTGCCCGGGTAGCGGGAAAGCGGAATAACGGTTAAGGATGACGACGAGCGCTATGCAGCGTATAGAATGCCGAGCCGCTTCTATGAAGCGGCCGTCGTCTTGGCCGGCGCAGCCGAACGGTCGATCATCCGGAAGCGCATGAGCAGCAGCAGCGCAGCCAGCGACAGCAATCCGCCGGCCAGGAAAGGCAGCTGCAAATTAAACTTGAACAAAAACGTGCCCAGCAGCGGGCCGATAATCCGGCCGAGCGAATCCATCGAGGAACTGAGACCGGATGCGGCTCCCGTCCCTACGGTCGTCTTCTGCGTAATCAGCGACGTCACGCACGGGCGAATTAACGCGTTGCCGATGCCGAATATCGCCAGATAGGTCGTCGCCGTCCAGAAGCTGTGCGCCGTCATCAACAGCAGAAAGCCTACCGCGGATACCACCAGTCCGATCGCGATGTACTTGGGCTCGTCCCCTTTGCGGATCATGCGTCTGACGACGCCGCCTTGAATCAGCGCGCCGACCAGCCCGCAGATGAGGAACATGATGCCGACGTCAAGCGGCGTCACGTCGAAGCGTACGATGCCGAAAAGCTGGAGCGTCGACTCGAGACCTGCCAGCGAGAAGGAGACGAACAGCGCCAGCACGTACAAATATTTGACCGAACCCGTGAACGCCGACCAGCGCGACGCCTTGCGTTCGCCTTGCGTCCTAGCCTCCGGCGGATGCGATTCCGGCAGCTGCGTAACGGCCAGCAAGAAGGTGGCGAGCGCCAGCGCCGACGCGGCGTAGAAGGGCGTATTATTGGAAACCAAGCTTAGCAGTCCGCCGAAGCCCGGACCGATCGTAAAGCCGAGGCCGATCGACATGCCGACCAATCCCATGCCCTTCGTCCGCTGATCGGGCGGCGTAATATCGGCCACGTAAGCGACGATGACGGACGTCACCGCGCCGGAGAACAACCCGCCCACAATGCGGGAAACGTACATCAAGAGCAAATTGCCGTCGGCAATGCCGAACACGAGGAAGCTCGCGGCAAAACCGAGCACCCCGACGAGTATGACGGGACGCCGTCCAACCCGATCGGACAATCCGCCCCACAGCGGCGAAAGCAAGAACGAAATCGCCGAATAAATCGATAGCATCCATCCGGTATGCAGCTCGTAGGCACCCGGACTCGAGGCTTTAATCAGCTCCGGTAATACCGGGATGATGATCCCGAACCCGATGAAGGTCGTCATCAGGATCAGCATGACAACGAGAAGCCGTTTATCCTTCATTATCCATTCCTCCACCCATTTATCGTACCACAACCGCCGGGCGTCTGGTTATGAACAAATGAAGAACAAACAACAGCAGCATGACCGATCCGCTGACTAAGAAAGGCGCGTGCGGACCGAACGAATCGAATAATCTGCCCGACAAAATGCTGCCCGCGACGACGCCGAGTCCTTCAATTGTAAGGAAGAACCCCCATACCGCGCCGCGTTCGGATTTCGGAATCGCATCGGCGATCAGGGCGTTCCACGCCGGAATAATCATCGCGTAGCCAAGCCCGACGACCGCCACGATCGCAAGCACGAGCGGAAGAGAGCGCGTATAACCGAGCATAGGCAGCGAGATCGCGGACAGAATGAAGCCGACATGAAGAAACCATTTGGTTCCGACCTTGTCGACCCATTTGCCCACCGGAATCAGTCCCAACACCGTCACCGCGCCGCCCGCCACCAAATACATGCTGTACTGCTGCGGCGTAAGATGCAGCACCGTGCGGGCATACAGTGTCAGCACCGGCGTCAGCAGGCCGAGCGCGAAGTTCTGAATGAACATCGCCGGATAAAGCAGCCAGCTGGCGTGCATGGAGGCGCTAACTTGCGCAAAGTAGCTTCGGATGCGCTCTCCCAGCGGCGCTTTGCGCTCCGCGCCCGCATGAACGATCGCCGGCGCTTCGGTCCCTTCGATCTCGCGGGATTTGGAGCGGCCCGGCAGCAGCAGCGCGACGAACACGACGACGACCATCATGCCGATCAACAGCCGAAATGCCGGCGCGAAGGATTGTAGAATGAAAAAATTAATGACGACCGGTCCGATCCCGACGCCTGTCAACCATGCCATGTAGACGACGCTCATGATCGAGCCGCTCGCTTCGTTGCCCGCTACTGCCGTCGCACCCGTGATGACGCACGGCCACAACGGCGATGTACCCACGCCCAGCAGGAGACACGCCAATACGATCCAGCCTACGCCCTCGGTCAGTGACACAATCGCCACGGACGCGAAAGTCAGTATAACTCCGAACAACATAACCATCCTATAGCCTAGACGGTCGATGATCCACCCGAGCGGGCTTCGAAATGCGTTGTCGCCGATGTATTGAAGCGCAAGCGCCCATCCAATGGCGTAAGCCGAGAATCCGAGCACCGTCCCCATATAGACGGGCAATATGGACACCATGAGCGCGCCCTTGACGAACTCGACCAGAAACATGATGACAAGCAGTTGGAGGACAAACGGCGAACTCAGCACCTTTTTGCCTGCCCAGCCGGTGGAAATTTTCATATGAACTCCCCTTTCGGTACGATCGAGGCGAAACGGTTGTCGACGTCTTTTAACGGCGATATTCGTTTCGTTCCGTAGAAATACAAGATGACTTATAGGTGTGAAACATATAAATTCTTGTATTTCGAGGCGAAACGGTTGTCGCCGTCTTGTAGCGGCGATATTCGTTTCGTTCTGCAGCAATACAAGATGACTTATAAGTGTGAAACTTATGCATTCCTGTATTTCGGATAGAACGCGGACGACAAACGATCCGGTTCCGTCCGGAAACAACGGGGAAAGCCGCGCCGCTGCTGAAACTGCGCGATTTCCGATTCTCCTTCAGTGTCAACAAAAAAGTTGCTTGCAATCCCCCCTGATTTTGCTATACTCAAGCTTGTTTGCGAGTTAGACGATAATTTGACGAAAGGCTGGGATGAAGCGAAATGGATCATACCCGGACCCCGCTGTTCAGCGCGCTGCGCGAACATGCGGCACAGAACCCCGTGCAATTCCATATTCCCGGACATAAGAAAGGCCAGGGCAGCGACCCTGAGTTCCGGGCATTTATCGGCGATAACGCGCTGTCGATAGATCTAATTAACATCGCGCCCCTTGACGACCTGCATCAACCGACAGGCGTCATCGAAGAAGCGCAAAAATTGGCAGCCGATGCTTTCGGAGCCGATTATACCCTTTTTTCCGTTCAAGGAACAAGCGGCGCGATCATAACGATGATCATGTCGGTCTGCTCGCCAGGCGACAAAATCATCGTGCCGCGCAATGTGCATAAATCGATCATGTCGGCCATCATCTTCGCCGGCGCAAGACCGGTCTTCATCTCGCCGGCGCGCGACGCCAATCTAGGTATCGACCACGGCATTACGACGCGCTCCGTCAAACGCGCCCTGGAGAAGCATCCAGATGCGAAAGCCGTATTGGTTATTAACCCGACCTACTTCGGCATATGCGCGAACTTGAAAGAAATCGTCGATCTGGTCCACAGCTACGACATTCCCGTCCTGGTCGACGAGGCGCACGGCGTGCTGATCCACTTCCATGAAGATCTGCCTATGTCGGCGATGCAAGCCGGCGCGGATATGGCCGCCACCAGCGTGCATAAGCTCGGCGGCTCCATGACGCAGAGCTCCGTGTTGAACGTTCGCAAAGGCCGGGTCAACCAGCACCGCGTGCAGACGATCATCAGCATGCTGACGACGACTTCAACGTCGTACATCCTACTCGCTTCGCTGGACACGTCCCGCCGCCATCTGGCGCTGAATGGACATGCCATCGCCAGCAACGCGATCGAGCTGGCGGAAACCGCTCGCGCGCAAATCAACGAGATTCCGGGTCTTTACAGCCCGGGTAAAGAAATTCTCGGCGGGGAAGCGACGTTCGATCTCGATCCGACGAAGGTCATCGTCCATGTCCGCCATCTCGGCATTACCGGCTACGAATGCGAGAATTGGCTGCGCGACAACTACAATCTCGAGGTCGAATTGAGCGATATGTACAACATTCTCGCCCTCGTTACGCCCGGAGATACCCAGGACTCCGTGAATACGCTCGTCACGGCGCTTCGCGCTATGGCCGACGCGCACAATGGACGCAACGAAATCCAGGAACTCGTGGTCAAGATTCCCGAGATTCCACAGCTTTCCCTCACCCCGCGCGATGCGTTCTACGGCGATACGGAGGTCGTGCCGTTCAAAGAATCGGCGGGACGGATCATTGCCGAGTTTATCTACGTCTACCCGCCGGGCATTCCGATTTTGCTGCCGGGCGAGGTTATTTCGCAGGAGAATATCGATTACATTGTTGATCACGTCGAAGTGGGCCTGCCGGTCAAGGGACCGGAAGACCGCAGCATTCAGTTCGTGAAAGTGATCGTGGAAGAAGAGGCCATTTTCTAGGCCGGCCTTCATGGACTTGATCCGCCAGCCGAGAGCGCGATGCTCTCGGCTTTTTTGCGCGCGGCTCTCCATATTGTATCCTTTCGATACCTCGTGTAAGATGAGAAGGGGGTGAGGTTGGAATGAGTCAAAGCGCTTACATAACCTTGGTTAGCGGCTCCGCGATGGATCAGCTATCGCTAGAAGACGTGAAGGAACGACTGCACGCGTATCGCCAGCAGCTTGCCTTGACCGGCCGTCAGCTAGGCTGGTCCTATGCGGATGCGGCCTTCCCGTACACCATCGAGACGAAACCCGGCGAGGCTTGGTTTTATTTGAAAGGCTCCGACCCGCTTTACCGGTATATTGTGTTCGGCGTCGGCACCCGCTCCGATACGGAGGACACCACGCCGTCCGCGCACTATATTCAAGTGCTATTGCCCGACGATGCCACCCATGGCGACAAAGCCAAAGGCAATGAGCTATGCAAGTATCTGGCCAAAAGTTTGAAGGCGGAACTGCGCCTCTTCAACGGCCGTACCATCTATTACAATCCGCGCAAATAAACGTCCCCCTATCTGCCGCTCACGCGGGGACGACAAAAAACACCGGGAACCTGGGTTCCCGGTGTTTGCTGTTGTATCGCCTATTAAGCCTGTCCGTTCTCGCGCGCCGCGATTTCGTCGTAGATCGCCGTTACGCGATCCCACTCCGCATCGTCTTCGATACCTACGAGGAACGCTTCGTCATTCTCTTCTTCAATACGGAAAATAACGCCGTCAGCCTCCGGATCATTGCGGTCGATCAAGACAGCATATGCTTGCTCTTCCGATTCAAACGTGTAGACCATAACCATCTCACGCTCGGTTCCTTCTTCATCGGTTACGACAAAGACATGCTCCTCATGCTCGTGGTCTTCGCCACATCCGCAATTGTCGTCATGTTGATGTTCGCTCATGGTATACCCTCATTTCAAAGTCTGATTGCCTTTCTTTCGTATCGTAACATGAGACGCGTCGCCTGGTCAAACAAAAGAGCCTTCGCGGATTGCTCCCGCCAAAGGCTTGAATACCACGCTATTGCGCGGTAATAACTTTCTCCGATACCAGCTTCCAATCGTCGCCCGCGTTCAGTTTCATATAGAAACGTACCGCGTATTTGCCCGCTTGGTCGAAATTGTACTTCACGTCTCCCGTCCGGAACCAGAAGTTGTCCTTCGAAATCTTCTCGTTCTCGGATTGGATCACCTTCTCCGTGCCTTCGGGATCGAAGATCGACACTTTCACGGCTGCGATGTCCGTTGTCAGGCTGTCCACCTGCGCAAACACTTTGAACGTGTACTTGTTGCCTTTGTTGACATTGCCGAATATCGTAGAATCCTGAAAAAGGAACATATGCACATTCGGTTTAAAAATGGAAACCTTCTTCGCGTTCTCATCCCAAACGACGATCGACTGCAGCGTATTGGCTAGCTGTCTGACGGCTAAGTAAGTCTTACCCTCCGACATGATGCCCGCATCGTCCAATTCCGTACCGTTGAGGATGACTCTTACCTTTTGTGCTGCCGAGTCGGCAAAAATCATCGTACCGCCCCATAACGACATCACCAGCAGCAAGACGAGAAGCCTTCTGAACTTCATGATCGTAACCCTCCATCCCGTTTGTCTGGATGAAAGGTTATACTCCGGCGCGTCCCTAAAGTTGCGCGGCGACCAAACTTTTTTATTGTAAAATGCCGCCGCGGAAGACGCATATTCCAGTTGTAAACAAGTCTGGGCGGCCGATCCTTTACATGCACAATATTCCGTTATTTCTCGCCCCGGCAACCTACACGTAAGTGCGCGTTAAGATACACGGCACGCCCTTGCCGACCGCCCCCGGCTGCTTCATGCTTTCCAGGTAACGCATGCCTCTCGCGCAAGGCGTTTTGCATACCTCGCACGTACTCGATAATACGACCTTCAACACCGCTTGTTTCCGCTCATTGGCATGCTGATTTTTTTTCGCGGCTTTCGTGTTTTTTCCTTTTGTTTTGCTCATGACGCGCCCACCACCTGCCCCGGTTTCAATGAAAAGCTGATGTATTGTATGCGAGGGGGGACAATTGCGTACCGGGGCGGGGATGTCGACACGATCATTTATTTCTCGACAATTAACCTTTTCAATTTGCTGAGGAAATGATAAATTGGGTAATAATGCCCAACGCTCAAGGGGGAGCCATCGAAGTTGAACATCCAAATGCTCGGCACCGGATCGGCGTTTGCCAAACGCTACTATAATAACAACGCGCTATTGTTTTCGGATGGACAAACTGCCATGTTGGACTGCGGAATTACCGCGCCGATGGCCCTCCATCACCTCAACAAGACGTTTAACGATATTCATGCGCTCGTGATCAGCCACATCCACGCCGACCATGTGGGCGGCATGGAGGAATTCGCCTTCCAAATGAAGTTCGTGTTCAAGCGCAGCGTGCCCCTGTTTGTTCCCGCTCCGCTGATCGACCCGCTTTGGGAAACGACGCTGAAAGGCGGTCTGATGCAGGAGGAGTTTCAGTCTCTGGACGATTACTTCGATGTGCGTCCGCTTCAGGAGGGCCTTAGCTGCGAGATCCTTCCCGGTCTCGCCGTCCGTCCGATTCGAACGAAGCATATTGCGGGCAAGCCCAGTTATTCGTACTTAGTGAACGGCACCTTCTTCTATTCGGCCGATATGAAATTCGATGCCGACTTGCTCCATACGCTCGTCGATGAGGGCTGTCAGGTCATATTCCACGATTGCCAGCTGAAGCCGCCCGGCGCCGTTCATACGACGCTTGATCAGCTGCTAAGCCTGCCTTCCGCTTTGCAGGAGCGGATATGGCTGATGCATTATGACGATACAATGCCGCATTACGAGGGGAAAACGGGAGCCATGCGATTCGTCGAGCAGCACCGCGTATACTCGTTCTAATGACAAGCAGTCTGCGCTGGATCGCAGACTGCACACGAAGAAGGCCCGCGCCAAGGGTGGCGCGGGCCTTCTATGCGTCGAACGTTAGAACATCGGCAAGTTATCCAAATTGTTGGACGGATCGCCATCCGCGTCGCCGCGAATATACGTCTCTCCGTCTCGTCCCTTGAACGCGTTCACGCCCGCAATTCGGCCGGCCTGTACTTCTTGCAGCGCTTCGTTATACGCGAGCATTCTGCCGGACGACGTTTGAAACGCCGTCAAATCGCCGTCCCCGTTTTTTTGCACCGCCACGAAGGTCTCCCGGTTGTCTGCCGGAACGGCCCCCATAGCCGCCTGTGGGAAAGGATTGTCGCCTGCTTGCATCGTAATCTCCTCCTTCGGCCCGCAGCATTTCGCCGCTCGAGCTTCCATGAGTTAGGTTCCCCTATCGGCGCTTCTCTTATCCGATGGTTTCAAGTATGATAAGAGGAACATCGTTCACGCGCGTAAGGAGTTGAGATTCCGTTGACGACCGTATATGTGCTGGCCATCGTCCTTGTGTTGGGCTTGACCGGCCTTTTCCTCTGGGTCACCAGAAAAGCCTACTCCCGCAAATGGGAGGATGACGAATAAGTCCGAATCCGGTCTTCCTCCATGGATGCCGGATTTTCTCTTTTCACCCCGCAAGTGAATGTTCTTGAAGGCTGCACGTCACCTTGCGCTCTTAACTCTCTAGATCGCTGATCGCCAATCGATGCTCTCCCGCATGAAGGACGGGATCGTTCACGCGAGCACGCACGATCGACGATCCGCGGACAGAGCCTTACTTTCTGCTGCGCGTCTTCTGAGCACTCGTTACTTTGCGCCGCCATACGAATGCTTCATCATAAGAGAACGAGTCCCGGATGACCACCCTAGCCACGCCCCAGCTCACAACCCCGACAATGCCGAACAGCGCTATAAGCCAAACGACCAAATGGGCTGCTTCCTTCACCGCACCAACCTGCCTCTCGCCGCCGATAGTTGTATATGCATATGAGGGGCCCATGGAATTTAGTATTGGGCGAGACGTTATAGAACGTACATATTTGAACATTTTGCGACCATACTATGCGGGAACCCATTCTTACACAGGTCAGGAGGCTTTTTCGTGGTGGACCAATTGGAGAGCAATTACGATTGCGCGAACGCATCGGGCGATCTTCATCAACTGAAGCAGCAGCTGGATTCGCTGTATGCGGCAGGAAGCAGCTCGTCTGAGCAGCAAGAAGAAATCAACCGGATTGAAAATCAAATCCGTTTCATCGCCAACAAATGCGATATTCCAAGCGCCAAAGGCTAACGTTCTTTCCGTATCGCAAGGGCTCCGGCTGCAGATTTTTCTGCGGTCCGGAGTTTTTTATTTTTTCGTTAAAAAAGTGTTGACTTCGACTTTCGAACTTGATATATTATTACTTGTCACTGCGGAACACGCACAATTGAAGATACGAAATGATCTGTTAGCTCAGCTGGGAGAGCACCATCTTGACAGGGTGGGGGTCAGTGGTTCGAGCCCACTACAGATCACCATATTTGATCTGTTAGCTCAGCTGGGAGAGCACCATCTTGACAGGGTGGGGGTCAGTGGTTCGAGCCCACTACAGATCATATGATAACAAAACCCTTGATCATCAAGGGTTTTGTTTTTTTATTACCGCGGCAATAAACCAAACCACGGTTTCTCGTTCTCGCGTTCCGCAACCAAAACGCCCGCGACGATTTGCTCCATATGCACGATATGCTGCGCGATCGTATCCTCCTCGTCTTTGACACGCCCCGTCGCTTCCCTTCTTCTCCACAGCATATTCGACGTATCGAAATCCAGCAGCTTCCGGGCAAGCGTCCGCGCAGGATCCCGCTTGGCGGCCAAATCATGGAGCAAGTATCGATATTCCGGAATAATGCCGACGATGATTGCGTTCTCCTCCAGCGTCCAATGGGTATTTCCTGGCATTGACGTTACCTCTCCCCCATCATTTTTTCGTATTATAAACCGAATCGGAATATTTATCTACCTCTATCAGGACACCGTAACTATTCTGGTACGAATTATAGATGTCCTCTTTACAGCTGTTAGACACCAAATGACTAGTTAATTTTTGCAACATTCCCCGCCTCGCTCGCGTCTAAAAGTTACATTCGAATGGAAAACCATATAGATGAAGAGGTGTACGTATGAAAAAAACACTAATGACCGTCAGCCTCGCGCTGCTTGCATTCGCATCCGCAACCAGCGCCTTCGCGTTCTCGGATACGAAACAGGATCCCAATTCGGCTAAAATCGCGCAGCTCCAGCAGCAGGGCATCGTATCGGGAAATAAAGACGGGAAGTTCCTCCCGAAAGAGAGTCTTACCTTTGCCGCAGGGCTAACGCTGATCGCCAAAGGCCTGAAACTAGACTACGGCGATAAAGTATTCGTGAAGGCGCCGCAAGCCTCCGATTACTTTGATTCGGTTGCTAATAATGCCTGGTATGCGAACGCCTTCGTCTTGGCCGGCATCAACGACCTCGGCATTCCCCGCGACGTTAATCCGTCTGCCACGATGACTCGCGAGCAATTCGCACACTATCTGTTCCGTGCGATGATCGCCAAGCAAGATTTGGCTTTCATTGAAATTTACAAGCTCATTGGCGATGAAGAACAGATTACGGCAGGCTACAAGGGCAGCATTCAAAATTTGCTCATTGCGGGCATCGTCAAGCTCGACGCCAAACAAAACTTTTATCCGAATCAGCCGGTTACGCGCAGCGATGCGGCCGCTTGGACGCACGATGCTATCGCATATTTGAAGAAACACGGCGAGCATGGGCCTAAGGAAGAGGAAACGCCTCCATCTCCGCTGCATGATCTCGCGCTATCGACCAAAGCCGTGAATGAACGCGTTAACGAAGTGACGCTTACGGCTCAAGTACCTCATCCCGGATATGGCATGCGCATCGCCTCGATCACGTTCGAAGGCAAGCGGGCGATCATTCGGGTCGAACCGGTCCTGCCGGAGAAAGGTAAAATGTATCCACAGGTCATCTCTGACGTTCACGTTACAACGTACGTCGACGCTGCTTACAAACCTGAAGTCGCGGGCGGTTCAAGTTCTGCTTCTTCGTCAGCCGCGAGCAGCGACCTCACCACCCAATAATCAGACTCACGCGTAATTGCCAGCCAACGCGAATAACCCCCGATATCTGCTGCCATGCACAGATCGGGGGTTATTATTATGTAGAGGAGCTATTCGCTGACGATGATTCTCCTTCTACCCTTCTTCGCCTGCAGCTGCTTCCAGCTCCGCGAGCGTGGGTAGGCACCAATCGATCTCCTCCTGTCCGGTCTGACGCAGGAATGCATTCGCCCGCGAGAACGGACGGCTGCCAAAAAATCCGCGGTGCGCGGCGAACGGGCTCGGATGCGCCGAAGCAATCACGCAGTGCCTCGTTTTATCGATCGAAGCCGCCTTCTCCTGCGCGTGCTTACCCCATAACATGAACACGAGCGGCTTCTCCCGTTGATCCAATGCGGCGATTACCGCATCGGTGAAAGCTTCCCATCCGATTCCTTGATGCGATGCCGGCTTACCGGCCACAACCGTAAGGACATTATTGAGGAGCAGCACGCCCTGTTTCGCCCAAGGCAGCAGATGTCCATGATCGGGGATCGCACAGCCTAAATCGGCGTGAAGTTCCTTATAGATGTTCTGGAGCGACGGCGGCGTCCGAACGCCAGGCTTGACGGAGAAGCTAAACCCGTGCGCCTGCCCTGGCCCATGATACGGATCTTGGCCGATGATGACGACGCGCGCGTTCGAGTAGGAGGTATAATGCAGCGCGTTGAAGATATCGTGCATGTTCGGATAAACCGCCTCCGTTCGATATTGCTCCGCCAGAAACTCCCTCAGCTTTTGATAGTACGGCTTGTCGAGCTCCCCATTCAACACGGGAGCCCAGTCGTTTTTGAAAATCGCACTCATGCCGGCATCTTCCTTTCAACAAAAAACTCCCTCGCCTCTGAAGGCGTTCAGATCGGCGAAGGAGCAGTATGAATGATGAGTATTGCGTATGTAACGATACCGGACTTGTCCAAAAATGTCAATCGCGAAACGGACTCCGGCAGCGCGTTATAACGAATCCCAAAGTTCCCCGACCTGCTCCTTCTTCTTCTGAAGCTGGAGGCGCTCGACGGTCTGGAACGTACATTTCAATTGTACTGTTCCTCGGGAAGCTAGCATTACCCTTGCGCACTTACCGCCCTTCATTAAAGCACAAAAAAATAGAAACCTTGATTTCTCAAGGTTTCTACTTCGTGATGCCGAGGACGGGGGTCGAACCCGTACGGTGGTCACCCACCGCAGGATTTTAAGTCCTGTGCGTCTGCCAATTCCGCCACCCCGGCAAAGGTAAACGTTCTCTAGATGGTGGGCCCTGAGGGACTCGAACCCCCGACCAATCGGTTATGAGCCGACCGCTCTAACCAACTGAGCTAAGGGCCCTCGCGATATAATATCGAAAGGTTGGTTGCGGGGGCAGGATTTGAACCTGCGGCCTTCGGGTTATGAGCCCGACGAGCTACCGAGCTGCTCCACCCCGCGATAGTACCAACAAACTAGAACGTCATCAATGGCGACAAGATTAAATATACAACAGACGAAGCATGAAAGTCAACCATTTTTTCACGGCACGAAACGGACGCCGTATCTCCCTTTGCGGGACTGGAACACCTCGACTTCTTTCGGGCAGTCGTACCCGTACACCCACCAATCGTTCTCCATCCGCCGCACGAGGCATCCCGCTTGGAATTTCGTTTCGTACAACCGGACCCAGTACACCCAGCGCATCATACGCTTATCCCTCCTCTTCTTCTTGAGCTTAGATTACCCCAAGATGCGGAAAAACAAGCACTTATGCCCTCAATTCAATCGATCCCGATATCTCCCTCCATAGTGCCCCTAAGGGTTGGAATACGGCCTTCCACCGTGAAGTACCCGCGAATGGACTGCGACGGTCCTAACAGCGCGGCTAACGGGCTAACGGGCATATTAACGCGAGTACCCTCCGTTTAAAGAAAACGAGAAGACCGCGCTTGCGCGCGGTCTCTCGATAGGGCTGTATTGATCAGCGATGATCCGTTTGGGCTTAGCCGAGCGGCCGCGCGATCCCCTCGCCGGTTCCGTCGTTCGTCCGCTTAAGCGCCTCATTGCCTTTGGTCTCCCAATCCTTCAGCGCTTGCTGTACGGACATTTTGCCTTCGATTACCTGCTGGAGCGATTGGTTGCCCAAGTATTGCGCCTCATAGATGCCCGGCTTCTCGCGATACAGCTTCTCCAGATCCAGGCTCGTCGGCGGTACCGGCTTCAGCGTGTAGAAGGCCTCCACGTTGTAATCATGACCATCACGCGGCTTGATCATCGACTTGCGCGCGATGAGTTCATACGTGCTGCGGGACTTCAGCTTCGCCCATTCCTTGCTGTTATTGAACGAGATGAATTCCCACGCGTCGTCCGCATTCGCCGCTTTCGTGTTGATGCCCATAAGCGCGCTCAGATTGATCGCACTGCCATAGCCTGGATTCTCGGTATGCTGCGGAATCGTAACGACGCCCCAATCGACGGAAGGCACTTTGCTGTTCTTCGCGTTTTGTTCCTTTGCTCTCGTCAGCTCCGTAATATAGTCGTAGCCGGCGACGGTCATCGCAGCACGCCCGTTAATGAAGAGATCGCCTTGGTACGGATTCCATACTTGCTTGCCGTCGGTCGCTCCGTTATCGTACATGTCTTGGCCCGTCGGAATGATTTTGTCCTTGTAGAGCGGCGCGAATGTGTTGAAAATTTTCTCCCATTGCGGACCGGTGACGGTCATTTTCTCGCCTTTGTCGTCGAACATTTTGAGCTGCAGCGCAGGGAGGTAATACTGCTGCATGTCGTTGAACGCGTCGCCGCCCCAACGGTTCATTTGCAAGCCGAATACCCGTTTCGCGCCTTCGCCTTTGGCCAGCCGTTTCGCATCCGCGAACACATCGTCCCACATCATGCCGTCCTTCGGCACTTCGACGCCCGCGTCGGCGAAAATCTTCTTGTTGTAGTACAACGCCGCCGAGTTGAATGTCGGGGTCAGCGCATAGATGCCGTTGTCGCCCGCTTCCTTGATGCCATTGATGACGGTCGGGACGTAATCGTCGATATCGAATTCCTTCTCCTGGATGATCGTATCGAGCTGCTTCAGCATGTTGTCTTGGACAAGACGCTTCAGATAGTTCGTGCCCGAAGAATCGAGAACGACGACGTCAACCGGATTCGTCCCGTTCAGCATTTCCTTCAGCTTTTCGTATGGGTCCGGCTGCGCCACCGGCTTGCTAGGGTCCGGCTGCTCCTGGAAGCGCTGGTCGTCGTAGTTCAATGCGCTCACGATTTGAATATCGAGCTCGGGATGCATCAGCTCGTAGCTGTCCGTATACTGCTGGCGAAGATACTGTTCGCTGTCCTGGCTGGAATACAGGAACCCGATCCGCAGCACCCGTTTCTCCGCGCTCGTGTCCGACCCTTTGCTGCACGCCGCTAGCGCCGACCCCATCAGCGTCAGCGACAAGCCCAGCACTGCCGTCTTGCGCATTCTTGCTCCCCATGTCGTGTTCATATGCTTTATCCCTCCAATGATTTCGGCGTCGTGATAATAATCCGCTCGCCGTCGAATTCCATCGATGCTTTATCCGTAATGTTCAGCGCCGTCAAATAATGCTTCGGGATTTGCAGTCTCCCGACGCGGTCGACGACGACGTATTCCTCGTGCACCTCGCCGATGCCGCCGTGTCCGCCGTTACCGAGCGCCTCCGCCTCATCCAGATTCGGATTGCGTTTGATAAACTCGGTGCTCGTGAGACCGTCGCGGATCGCCACGACGCGGTCCACCTTGCCTGCCAGCGACAAATCATGCGTGACGATGACGATGGTAATTCCGAGTTCGCGGTTCAGCCTGCGGAAGATGTCCATAATCATGTCCGAAGTCCGCGAGTCCACCGAGCCGGTCGGCTCATCCGCCAGCACGAGCTTCGGCCGGTTCGACAACGAGATCGCCATCGCGACGCGCTGCTGCTCACCCCCGGAGAGCTGATGCAGCTTGTTGTGCATCCGTTCCTTGAGGCCGACCCACTCCAGCAGCTGGCGGGCATAAGCCCGGTCCAGTTTGCCGGAGAGCATCATCGGCATCTCGACGTTCTCGATCGCGGTCAGATATGGCAGCAGGTTGCGCGCATTATTCTGCCAAATGAAGCCGACCGTGTCGCGCTTGTACTCGACAAGCTGATCGTCCGTAATTTTGAGCAAATCCCAAGGTCCGACCTTAACCGAACCAGCGGACGGCCGGTCCAGGCCTCCCAGAATGTTCAGCAGTGTGGATTTGCCGCTGCCGCTGTTGCCGATGATCGCCATCATCTCGCCGTCCTGCACGTTCAAGTTCAAGCCTTGGAGCGCAACGACTTCCAGATCGTCGGATTTGTAAATTTTAACGAGTCCTTCGCATTCAATCACTTCGTCTTAACGCTCCTCTCCCATCTTCACGGCCTGATGCACGCGAAGACGGCGAATATGAACGAGCAGCAGCGACGCGCCCATGAGCATCATGCAGGCGACGACGATATACAGTTGATTCGTATCCTGCGAATCGAACACGACTCGGAATGGCGGCACCGAATTGGTGACGTTCTCCGCCGTCTGCAGGAATGGCAGGAACAGCAAGCTCGTAATTTTGCCGATGACGATACCGAGGATAATCGATAAGCCCGCGGTGAAAATTTGTTCGAGCAGCAGCATGCCGGTTAACTGCTTCCGCGACAAGCCCATCGCCCGCAGGACGCCGAACTGCACGATCCGCCCCGATAAATTAAAGAACCAGTACAGAATGTAGCCGACAAGCGAGATCAGAATCGAGACCAGGAAGCCTAAGCTCAAAATGCCGAATACGCCGCCGCGCGTCGGCAGCTTCGATTGCGTCACGAGCTCCTGGCGCACGTCCTGCACCGATGCAAGCTCGATCCCTTTGCCTTGCAGCGCGGTAATGATCGGCGCGGTCTTCGCGTCCGGCTTCATCTTCAGCCAGACGTCGTACTGGATGATCGGCACCTGATCGTAAATGTAATCCAGGTTCGCGATGACGAACGGCGACTGCTCCGGGTATTGGCTCGGCCAGTACGGCACGATGCCGACGATGACGAATTCGACCATGCCGTCGGTCAAGCCGACCGATACGCTGTCGCCCAGCTTCAGCTGATATTTCTCCGCGACGTTGGAGGGCACGATGGCCGCATGTTCATATAGCCCCAAGTAATTCAAGTAATGGAACGGATGCCGTTCGTATAAATCATTGCGGAACCAAGCTACTTTGGAGAAGTCGACGTTATCGATGCCGACCAGCGTGCCTTGACCAACGGATCGTCCGGACACGACCACGTTGCCTTTGGTCTGCAGGACGCGGGCAGCCGCCTCGACGCCGTCCAGCTCGCGGAAAATCTCAAACGGCGGTTCGGAGTAAATCGTGCGGGTCGGCACTATGCTGCCGCCACCTTGACCGCCTTGACCTCCGCCATTGCCTCCGTTACCGCCTTGCCCGCCGCCGTTGCCCCCTTGGCCTCCATTACCGCCTTGGCCGCCGCTGCCTCCTCCGCCTGGATTCCCCCCGTTATTCACGAGCTCGGTCGTCCCCTCCCAGACGGTCTGTACGACGACGTCCGTGCCGAACTTGTATAACGTGCGCTCCGTGGAGTTGAGATCGATCGTGCGGGCGGCAGAGGCGTTATAGACCCCAAGCCCGAGCGTTAGAATCAACAGAATCATGAGCGGATAATAGCCCTTGGACGAACGCGACAGCTGCGTAAGCGTCAAATAAAGCGGAACCGGCAGAAGCCTGCGTCCAAGCCAATTGAACAACTTCAGCATCCACGGGAAGATCCGCAGAAAGAATAATCCAAGCGCGAAAATCGCGATCGCCGGCACGAAGAACAGGAACGGCTGCACGTTCAGCTGATCTGTCGTCATGCCGCTTTTGAACGTGATCATTTGGCGTTCGTTGAAGAGGTACCAGCCATATGCGGCAACCCCCAGCAGCAGCACGTCGATGAACCAGCGCTGCCAGCCCGGCTTGCGGTCCGACCTTGCCAGCGCCTGCTTATAGCCGACGATCGACGAGCGCGCGTAAATGATGGCGGGCACGATCGTCGCCAGCATTGCAAGCACGACCGCGCCGATCCCCGCCACGATCGCTTCGATGCCGAAACCGATCGGAATCGATTTGCGGTCGACGAACGCGAGGAATCCGTTCGCCGAACCGATGCTCTTGGCCATGAACCAGCCTAGCGCCGGACCGATGACGAGCGCGATTATGCCTAGCAGCAGCCCCTCCAGGAAATAAATCCGGATGATCTGCCCCGTGCCTGCTCCCCGGCTTCGCAGCACCGCAATATCGCTGCGCTGTTTATCCAGCGATTGTCTGGCGTTCATGGCGATAAAGTAGAACACCATCGCGATCATCGGCGCGGCAAGGGTGAAAAGCAGCGCCTGCAGCTGCAAGCTTTGCGTCCGGAACTGGCCCAGCAGCTTCGCGAACGAAATCTCGACCTTCGTATCCTTCAGCTTCTGATATAGCTCTACGTTCAGCCTGTCAAGCGTGCGGCCGAGCGGGGATAGCTGACTCGTCTGAATGTCTTTCAGATCGAACGCATAATACCAATTGGCGGTATGCACCGGAACTTTGCGCTCCGTCACCAGCCCTTTCGTAAATGCGTTCTCGCCGATGATGAGCGTATTCATAATGCCTTCCAGTCCCTGATACCAATAGGCGCTCGTATCGTCGAGGGGCTTGTAAGCGCCGACGATCTTGACTCTCAGGTTCAGGTTGAGCCCGCCGTAGATCGGATAATTGAAGACGTCCCCGATATGGATATCGCTGCGATACATGGCCTCTTCCATCATGACCGCCTCGATCAAGTCGCCTTCGCCTACGGAGTCCGCGAACCAGCGCCCCTGCGCCAGCTCCGCGTTCTTCTCCAGCTCCGACATCGTCATGATCGACATCTGTCTGACCCGGCTCGCATCGACCTTCGCGGGATCCTCTGGCGTAATCTCGGTGCTGCGAATCAGCATGTTCTGCACGAACATGTGCTGCGGGAACCCGATTTCCTTTGGTACATCCTCCTTGATGTAGCGCGTTACCTCGGCGAGACTGGCCGGATCCGTCTTGGCGCCGCCTACCGACTGGTAACGCATCAGCAGCGACCCTGCGGGCAAGCCGCCGCTCTCCTGCTTCAGCGATTCGCCGACGACGCGCTTGAGCGCGCCGTCGGCATACATCGGGATGCTCGTCGCGAACGCTACCGCGATGATAAGGCCGACGAGGGAACTAAGCGTCAGCCAACGGGTATTCCACATTTTGCGAAACAAAAATCGGATTAACGGCATCCCCATCAGCTATCGACCTACCACTTTCTGCCCTGGCGTCAAGCCTTTCACGATTTCGATTTCCGTCGCGGTTTGCTGGCCAACCTCCACGTCGACTTCCCGTTTGCCCTCCGCCTCCACGACTTGCACGTAGGTGCGCGAGCCAATCGTACGCAGCGCAGATGGCGGAATGACGATCGCGTTCTCTTTACGCTTTGTAATGATATTGAGCGACAGCAGGCTGCCTCTCGTGACGCCGGCCGGGATTTTATTCAGGGAGACGAGCAAATATTTCTCCGGACGTTCAATGTTCTGGCCGTTATTGCCGCCGATGCCTCCATTGCCGTTGCCGTTCCCGTTGCCGTTCTCTTCCGTAACAATCGGCAGCTGCTTCACTTTGCCCTCGACCGTGCCACCGTTATTGATTTCGACGGAAGCCGGCATGCCGACGGTGACGCCTTTCAGCTCGTCTTGCGTCATGTTCACGGCCGCCACGAGGTCGCTGCCATCGGCAATGATGCAGATCGGATCGTAGGCTTTGATCTGATCGCCCTTCATGACGTTGAGCTGCACGACCGTCCCGGCGAACGGGGCGACCAAGGTCGCCTTGTCGATCTCTTCCTGCATGTCGGCGAGCTTCTGGCGATTCTCCTCGAAGTTAATGACGGCCATCTCGTACGCGATCGGATCCATCGTATCGCGCTCGCGCAGCGTCTTCTTCATCTCGACTTCGGCTTTCTTGAAATTCAGCTGCTCGGTTCGCAGCGTTTTCTTCAAATCATCGACGTCGAGCGATCCGATCACCTGCCCTGCGGTTACCTTCTGGCCGGCCTTGATGTTCAGCTCCTTCAGCCGCTTGCCGTCGAGCGTAAAATAGAGCGTCTCCTCTTTCAGCGAAATCAGCTTGCCGCTGCCCAGCACCTTCGTCTCGAGCGTCGTCGTCGTTACCTCGTACTCCGGTTTCTTCGCGATCGCCGGCGGGTTTATCTCGGGCAGCACTTCCTCCTCCGCCTCCTTCGGCAGCAGCGAACAGCCGCTGGCCAGCAGCATGGACGCGCCGAGCAGCACGGCAGCCGTTCGCTTAAATGAATTTTCCGTCAACCATTTCGTAAACATGATCGGCAACCTCCAAAATCGTGGGATCGTGCGTAGTCATACAAATCGTAACCTGCTCCGTCTGGATGATCGTCCGAAATACGTTCATCACCTGCGCGGCCATTTGCGAATCGAGTTCGGCCGTCGGTTCGTCAGCCAGCAGCAGCTTCGGCTTATGCGCGATGGCTTTGGCGATCGCCACCCGCTGCTGCTCGCCCCCGGACAGCTCGAAGGGACGGTGGTGCATCCGCTTGGCCAAGCCGACCAGCTCCAAGCATTCCGTCACCCGCTCCTTCCACTGGTTCCCCGGCACGCCGGCCATGCGCAGGGACAGCTCGACGTTCTCGTAAGCGGAGAGCAGCGGCATGAGCGCGAAAGCCTGGAAAATAAACCCCATCTGCTTGCGCCTGACGACCGTTCGCTCGTCGTCGCTCATGTCATGGAACGGCAATCCGCGAAAAAATATATGCCCCTTCGACGGCTGGTCCAGCCCGCCGATCATGTTCAGCAGCGTCGTCTTGCCCGACCCGGAGCGTCCGCGCAGCATCACCAGCTGTCTGGGTTGAAGCTCCATGTCGATTCCCTTCAATACATGCAGCGGCGATCCGCCTACTTGGAAGGTACGCTCGACCGCTTCCACGGTCAGAATCGGCCCGGTCTCGACGGACGATTCCTCCATCTGAGGCAGCATCGCCGTCGCCGCCGTCTCCACAGCCGCGGCGGGTTCCGTTTCAGATGTGCTCGCGTTCTGGGCAACCGCCATTTGCGCCTTGCTTTTCTTGAACCATGCCATGGCTGTATCCCAGGACTCCCTTCGCATTAAAATTTTTTCATAAAATGAAAACTATCTCTTAGACGGTCCAATTACCAAAAAAGTTACGCTAGAAGAGAAAAGAAAACATAAATATTTGCTAAAGCAAACTTTTGTTGCCTTAACCGCCTCGATTCGACAACGATCGACCAGGACTGGTTTTTGACGGACGTAAAAAAGCCCGGGCAGATCAGAACGGCTCTTGCCATTCGTTTCTACCAGGGCAAATGTGAATTAATTCACTTTAAAAGAAGCGACGGATTCTGTCAGCTGTGAAACGATTTGCTGAAGCTGGTCCGCGGCCGACGTAATGTCGTCCATGAGCGCCAGTTGCTCCTCGGTCGCCGCAGCCACGTTACGCGTGCTGTCAAGATTTTGCTGCGCCGTTTCCGCCGTTTGCTCCATCGTGGCGCTCACTTGCTCGGAACTGGCCGACATTTGCTCGGTGATCGCCGAGTTGTCGTGAATCTGCGAAGCGATGTTCTGAATCGAGCCGCGAATTTGCGTGAAGCTCTCCGTCACATTCGCGAGCAGCTTACTGCCCTGCTCGACTTCCGCCAGCGTCTTGGTCATGACGCCGGTCGCGTTCGTCACTTCTCCCTGCGTCGCCGCAACCAACTCGTTAATCGTGGAAGCCGATTGCAGCGAGGCTGCCGCCAAATTGCGGATCTCGCCGGCCACGACCGTAAAGCCACGGCCGTGCTCGCCTGCCCGCGCCGCCTCGATCGAGGCGTTCAGCGACAAGATGTTCGTTTGGTTCGAGAAGGACGTAATCTGTGCGGCGATCTGGCCGATCTCCCGGGAACGCTCGTTCAAGCTGTCTACGATGCCCGAGAGGCTCTGAATGACGTTCTTAACGCCTTGCATCTGGCTGACGAGCTGATCGATTTGATGCTGCCCTTGTTCCGCCTTCTGCGAGGTCGAAGCCGAATATTCCGAAATCGACGACGTATTCTCGGCGACGCGCGCGATGCCGACGGCCATCTCTACGATCGCCCGCGCGGATTCCTCGGCTCCTCTCGTTTGCGATTCCATGCCGTCAGTTACGCTCTGGATGTCCACAGCAACGCTGGAGGCCGCTTCCGTCGATTGCTTCGATACCAATTGCATTTGGATCGAAGAGGCACTAACATGCTTGGCATTCTCCGAGATCGTGCCGATCAAGTCGCGCAAGTTGCCTGCCATCTTCTCAATCGATTCGGCGATTTTGCCTAATTCGTCATTCCCCCGCTTCAAGGCCGGACGCGGTCTCAAATCGCCTTCGGCTACCGAACGTGTTAGACTCATCATATAATCCACCACGCGGTACAGGTTACGGATAATGAAGTAGCTGACCAGGCCGATCACGATGATGCAGACCGCGATCCCGACATACATTTGAAGTTTGAAATCTTCCCGATGCTGACTAGATAAATCAACCTGCGTGGCCGCATACTCGTCCAATATCTCGCCGATCGTATCCAAGCTGCCCCGCAGCTCGTTGAATCGGTTCAGGAAGTCCTCGCTCGGTGCGGTGCTGTCCTGAACCGCGAGTGAAGTCCCCAGATCGTCCACCCATGCCTTGAATCCGTCTGCGAAGGAAGCGATAACCTCTTTGACCGACGTATCGCCGGCGCTGTTCTTCAGGTCCATCATACCCGCGGCCTTCGCGGCCTCTTCCGCCTTCTTGAGCCGTTCGGACGCCTGCTTCACGTTGTTCAGCATGTCTTCTTGCGCGAGGGCAGCCCGCTCCTGGTTCAGTCCGCCGGATTTCAAGAGCTGGTAGGACGAGATCGCCTGATAGAGATCCCGATCGGCATTCAACACGTTCGCGGTGATTTCGTTCGTCTGCTCGAATAACCGGTTGGCGTCGGTCATATCCGTGTCATACGTGTTCAAAATATAGACGTTGCTTCCGGCGTACATGGATATCGGGAGCGCGATCAAGAGCAGCAGCTTGGCCCTCAAGGAGAGAGAAATACGTTTTTTCGGCATTGCGGTTCATCCTCTCGTTAGCGTTAGACTTGAAAAACATCATTTACTAACTACATCGGAATAACGGCTAGGATTGATAATAGCAATAGTCGAAAAACGATGAATTTTGTCGATAATTCTGAAAATCATTCCACTAAAAAACTCCTTTTCCGCAAAACGGGAAAAGGAGTAGGTATAGGTTCTTTGCCTAAAATGCATCATTCTCGGATTGGGATTACAGGCCGAATGCCTGCGGATTCTCGCGCCACTTGCGCAGCAGCGACACGTCCGCCTCTACGATTTTGCCTGCGGCCAGCGCCGAATCGATCAACGCCGAGTAGTTCGAGAGCGTGAAGAGCGGAATTTGCTGCTCCGCGAACGCCGCTGCCGCCTGCGGGAATTCATAGGTGAAAATCGCGACGGTACCGAGCACTTCACAGCCGGCTTCGCGTACGGCCACGGCCGCTTTAAGCGAGCTGCCGCCCGTCGACACCAGATCCTCGATCAACACGACTTTCTGGCCGGTCTTGAAGTGACCTTCGATTTGGTTCGTTTTCCCATGCCCTTTCGCCTTATCGCGCACATAGAGCATCGGCAGGTTCAGCTTGTGCGCCACCCAAGCGGCGTGCGGAATGCCGCCCGTCGCGATGCCCGCTACGGCTTCGCAATCCGGGAATTGCTCGCGAATGACGGTGGCGAAGCCTTCGGCGATCGCGTCGCGGACTTCCGGATACGACATCGTCAAGCGGTTGTCGCAGTAGATAGGAGACTTCATGCCCGAAGACCAGGTGAACGGGTCGTTCGGACGGAGCGCAACTGCTCCGATTTCCAGCAGGTTAAGCGCAATATGCTGCGGCAATTGTTCCAGTTTGATCGTTGTCATTAGCGAATCAGCTCCTCAATAATCGATTCCATGGCTGCGCGCGGGTCCGGCGCTGCCGTAATCGGACGTCCGATGACCATGAAGTCCGTTCCTTGGTCAAGGGCTTGCCTCGGCGTAAGAATGCGCGATTGATCGTTCACATCGGCCCCTGCCGGGCGAATGCCGGGCGTCACCGTCTTGAACGCGGCGCCGCATGCGTTTTTGATCGCCGTTACCTCTTGCGGGGACGACACTACACCGTCCAGTCCGGCCGCAAGCGCCAGCTTCGCGTACCGGATCACCGCGTCTTCCACACTGCCTGCGATGCCGATTTCATCGTTCAATACGGCTTGATTCGTGCTCGTCAGCTGCGTCACCGCGATAACCAATGGCCGTGCCGTTCCTCCGCCCAGTGCGTTGTCGACGCCTTCCAACGCCGCTTCCATCATGTGTCGTCCCCCGGCTGCATGAACGTTGAACATATCGACGCCAAGACGCGCAATGCTGTTCGCTCCGCCTTTGACGGTATTCGGAATATCGTGCATCTTCACGTCTAGGAATACTTGATAGCCGCGCTCTTTCAAGCTCGCTACGAAAGCAGGTCCCGCAGCGTAAAATAACTGCATGCCCACCTTCATATAACAAGGAATGCCGCCGAGGGAATCCAGCAATCGTTCGGCTGCCGAAGCGTCCGGATAATCCAACGCGACCATGATTTTACCTGCCGCATCATTTCGTGTAAGGCCGCTCATCGTATCCCTCCTCATCCAAATGTCCATAAAAAAGGCGTCCCGTAGCGGGCATTGCCGGTTGGCAGATGCCCGCGGCCAGGACGGCCCGTTGATCGTTCAAAATTAAGGCTGCAGCACTGGCATCGGACGCGAGGAGAAATTGATCGCCTCGAGCATGTTGAGCAGCGCGCGAACCGTATCCAGGCTCGTCATGCAGACGACACCGTTCTCGACCGCCTCGCGGCGGATGCGGAAGCCGTCGCGCTCCGGCGTTTTGCCTTTCGTCAGCGTGTTGACGACGAAGTGCGCCTGCCCGTCGCGGATGAGATCCAGAATGTTCGGCGTGCCTTCCGTCAGCTTGTTGACGCGCTTCACGCGAAGTCCCGCGCCTTCCAGCGCATCGGCCGTGCCGCCCGTAGCGATGATGTTGTAACCCAGCTCGTAGAAGCCGCGGAGAATCTCGATCGCTTCCGGTTTGTCCTTATCGGACACCGTGGCAATGATCGCGCCCGTAGGCGGAATGCGCATGCCCGCGCCGATCAAGCCTTTGTACAACGCCTTCGCATATTGTTGATCGCGGCCCATGACTTCGCCCGTCGATTTCATCTCCGGCGTCAGTGTTGGATCAACGCGGCGCAGCTTCGCGAAGGAGAATACCGGTACTTTGACCGATACGTAATCCGTTTCTGGCGCGAGTCCTTCTTGGTAACCCAAGTCGGCCAGCTTCTGCCCGAGGATCGCTTTGGTGGCCAGATTCGCCATCGGGATATTCGTTACTTTGCTCAGGAACGGTACCGTACGCGAGGAACGCGGGTTGACCTCAATGACGTATACTTGATCCTGGAAGATGACGAACTGGATGTTGACCAGACCAATTACGCGCAGTTCTTTCGCGATCTTGATCGTGATGTCAACCATTTGCTGCTTCAACTCGGCGGACAGATGCTGCGGCGGGTACACCGCGATGGAGTCGCCGGAGTGAACCCCCGCGCGCTCGATATGCTCCATGATGCCCGGGATGAGCACCGTCTCGCCGTCGCAGATCGCATCGACTTCCGCTTCCTTGCCCAGCATATAGCGGTCGATCAGGACCGGATGCTCCGGATTGATCTTTACCGCTTCGACCATGTAGCTCAGCAGCTCCTCGTCGGAGTAGACGATTTCCATCGCGCGGCCGCCAAGGACGTACGACGGGCGGACGAGCACCGGATAACCGAGTTTCTGCGCCGTGCCTACCGCCTCATCAACCGACGTTACCGTGCTGCCTTCCGGCTGCGCGATATTCAGTTTGCGAAGCAGCGCTTCGAATTTCTTCCGGTCTTCCGCCGCATCGATGCTCTCGAGATCGGAGCCGAGGATGCGCACGCCGGCCTTGGTCAGCGGAGCCGCGAGGTTAATCGCCGTTTGGCCGCCGAACTGCACGATGACACCGATCGGCTTCTCTTGCTCGATAACGTTCATGACGTCTTCGAAGAAGAGCGGTTCGAAGTAAAGGCGGTCGCTCGTCGAGAAGTCCGTCGAAACCGTCTCCGGGTTGTTATTGATAATGACCGCTTCGTAACCTGCATCCTGGATTGCCCATACCGCGTGAACCGTCGAGTAATCGAACTCGATGCCCTGACCGATACGGATTGGACCAGAGCCCAGTACGAGCACCTTTTGCTTCGTCGTCTCGGTGACTTCGTTCTCGGTCTCGTAAGTCGAGTAGTAGTAAGGTGTTGTCGCTTCGAACTCGGCCGCGCACGTGTCGACCATTTTGTAGACCGGCTTCAAGCCTTGCGACAGGCGCAGTGTGCGGATGTCGTGTTCATTCAACGCATTGCCGCCTTCCGTCCGGATCTCAGCGATCGAACGGTCGGAGAAGCCTTTGCGCTTCGCTTGGTACAGCAGTTCCGGCGTCAGGCTTGCCGCCGCGCGAAGCTCGTTCTCGAACTTCACGATGCCTTCGAGCTTATCGAGGAACCACCAGTCGATCTTCGTCAAATCCTGGATTTCCTGCAGCTGGTAACCGCGGCGGAACGCTTCCGCCACCAGGAACATGCGCTCGTCGTCGGGCTTCTGCAGACGGGTACGCAGCACGTCTTCCGACAGCTCGTGCGCATCTTTCAGGTGAATGCGGTGCACGCCGATTTCGAGCGAGCGTACCGCTTTGTGCATCGATTCTTCGAACGTGCGGCCGATCGCCATGACTTCGCCCGTTGCTTTCATCTGCGTCCCAAGTTTCCGGTTCGCGTTAATGAATTTATCGAAAGGCCAGCGAGGGATTTTCGATACGATATAGTCGAGCGTCGGTTCGAAGCAAGCATACGTTTGACCGGTGACCGGGTTGACGAGCTCGTCGAGCGTGTAGCCGATTGCGATCTTCGCCGCCATCTTGGCGATCGGGTAACCAGTCGCTTTCGAGGCTAGCGCGGAAGAGCGGCTGACACGCGGATTCACTTCGATGACATAGTATTGGTAGCTGAACGGATCCAGTGCGAACTGCACGTTACACCCGCCCTCGATGTTCAGGGCGCGGATGATCTTGAGCGACGCCGAACGGAGCATCTGGTACTCGCGGTCGGACAGCGTCTGACTTGGCGCCACGACGATGGAGTCGCCCGTGTGCACGCCGACCGGGTCGAAGTTCTCCATGTTGCAGACGACGATACAGTTATCGTTCGCATCGCGCATCACTTCATATTCGACTTCTTTCATGCCGGCGATCGATTTCTCGATCAGACACTGGCTGATCGGGCTGTAGCGAATCCCGGAAGCAACCGTCTCCAGCAGTTCCTCTTCGTTCGCACAAATGCCGCCGCCCGTGCCGCCGAGCGTGTACGCCGGACGTACGATGATCGGGTAACCGATTTCGTTCGCGAATTCAACCGCAGCTTCGACCGTCGTGACGATCGTGCTCTCCGGAACCGGTTGCTCCAACTCGCGCATCAGCTCGCGGAACAGGTCGCGATCTTCCGCTTTCTCGATCGCCGTCAGCTGCGTGCCGAGCAGCTTCACGTTCTCGCGCTCCAGCACGCCGGCGCGCGCCAGCTCAACCGCCATGTTCAAGCCTGTTTGGCCGCCGAGCGTCGGCAGCAAGCCATCCGGACGCTCTTGGCGAATGATTTGGGTGACGAAATCAAGCGTAATCGGCTCGATGTAGACTTTGTCGGCCATGTTCGTGTCGGTCATGATCGTTGCCGGGTTGCTGTTAATCAGGACGACCTCGTAGCCTTCTTCCTTCAGCGCTTGGCAAGCTTGCGTGCCGGCATAATCGAATTCCGCCGCTTGACCGATAACGATCGGACCGGAACCGATAACGAGAATTTTTTTGAGTTCATTATTTTTGGGCATATTGCAGTTCTCCTCTCCATGCCTGTGCAAGCTGTGCTTGACGCGGTTGTTGCGGGGTGCTCATCTTATGGTTGCGGATCATATCCAGGAATTGATCGAACAAGTAGCTGGAGTCGAAAGGCCCCGGCGCCGCCTCTGGATGGTATTGCACCGAGAATGCCGGGAATTCCGCATGCTTCAAGCCTTCGATCGTCCGGTCGTTGTTGTTGATGTGCGTCACTTCGAGCTTCGTGCCGGCAATCGTGTCGTCGAGAACCGTGTAACCATGGTTCTGCGAAGTGATGTAGCAGCGGTTGGTCGCCAGCTCCTTCACCGGATGGTTGCCGCCGCGATGGCCGAACTTCAGCTTCGACGTATCAGCGCCGCATGCGAGGGCGAACAGCTGATGGCCAAGACAGATACCGAAGATCGGATATTCGCCAAGCAGTTCTTGAATCATCTTCACCGCGTAAGGAACGTCTTTCGGGTCGCCAGGTCCGTTGGACAGCTGGATGCCGTCCGGATTAAGCCGGCGGATCTCGTCGGCCGTCGTATCATGCGGCACGACGACGACGTCGCAGCCGCGTTTGGTGAGCTCGCGCAGAATGCCGCTCTTTGCGCCGAAGTCGACCAGGACGATCCGCTCACGGTCGCCAGGGCTCGAGAAGACGCTCTTCGTCGACGTCCGAGCGACCTGATCGCGCATCAGCGTCGTGCCGAGCAGGCGTTCTTGCAGCTCTTCAATGCGCTCGTTGCCCGTTGTGAGCAGGCCCTTCATCGTACCAAAGTGACGCAGTTTGCGGGTCAGCATGCGCGTGTCGATCTCGCTAATGCCGGGAATGCCGTATTCTTTGAGCAGACGTCCGAGCGTGTACTCCGCGCGCCAGTTGCTCGGCACCTCTTCGTGACGGCGCACGACAAAGCCGTGGATGAACGGGCGAACCGCTTCGAAATCATCGCGCGTGATGCCGTAGTTGCCGATAAGCGGGTACGTCATCGTGACGATTTGACCGCAGTAGGAAGGGTCGGACAATACCTCCTGGTAGCCTGTAATCCCCGTATTGAATACAACCTCGCCTGCGGATTGCGCTTCGGCGCCAAACGAAGTGCCTGTGAACAGCGTTCCGTCTTCGAGCAGCAGTCTTGCTTGCATGCTTATCACTCCTTCTGATTTCTGTGCCTGCTTGTTATGCACGCCTTGCCCGGAGCGGCGCTCCGCCCGGCACTCGGCGCTTTTGTACCCATTTCATCTATAAGGACTGCCGTTGCCGGCTAAATCTTGAATCGTTCAACCTTACTCGGACCAAACCAGCTTTCCGTTCACGATTGTTGCCGTCGGCCAGCCTTGCAGCTTCCATCCCCCGAACGGCGTGTTCTTCCCTTTCGAGAGGAACGTCTCCGGCTGCACCTCGCGCTCGCTCTCCAGATCGACGATCGTCAGATCCGCGGGCGCTCCCGCCGCAAGCTTGCCTTCAGCCAAGCCGAATACGCGAGCCGGGTCTTGCGTCATCCGCTTGAGCAGGAAGCCGAGCGTCCATTTGCCCGTGGCAACGAACTTCGTGTAGAGCAGCGGGAACGCCGTCTCGAAGCCCGTGATGCCGAATGGCGCCAACTGCATCCCGCGCGCTTTCTCTTCCGCGCTGTGAGGCGCATGGTCGGTGACGACGATGTCGAGCGTGCCGTCCTCCAACCCTTCGATGACCGCTTGCACGTCGCGCGGCGACCGAAGCGGCGGATTCATTTTCCAATTGGCGTCCATGCTCGGGATGTCCTCGTCCGAGAGGATTAAGTGATGCGGGCAAACCTCGGCCGTGACATTGATGCCGATCGCTTTCGCTTGGCGGATCAAGCGAACCGACTGCTCGGTGCTGACGTGGCAGACATGGTAGTGCACGCCCGTCGCCTCCGAGAGCAGAATATCGCGTCCCACGTGAATCGCTTCGGATTCATTCGGGATTCCTTTGAGGCCGTGCTTCTCGGCGAACTTGCCTTCCGTTACGGCAGCGCCTTCCACGAGCGAATCGTCCTCGCAGTGCGCGATGACCGGCATCCCCATCGAGTGCGCCAACTTCATGGCGTTCTTCATCATTTGGGCATTCTGCACGCCTACGCCGTCGTCCGTAAAGCCGATCGCGCCCGCTTCCTTCAATGCTGCGAAATCGGTCAGCTCGCGGCCGAGCTCGTTCTTCGTGATCGCCGCGTACGGCAGCACCTTGACGATTCCTTCGCTCTTCGCTTTGTCCAGTATGTACCGAATCGTCTCCGGCGTGTCGATGACCGGCCGCGTGTTCGGCATGCAGGCGATCGTCGTGAATCCGCCTTTGGCGGCCGAGCGAGTGCCGCTCGCGATATCTTCTTTATACTCAAAGCCTGGTTCGCGAAGATGGACGTGCATATCGATAAATCCGGCCGATACGAGCTTGCCGGCCGCGTCGATCGTTTCGTGCCCGTTCGTATCCGGCGCCTCGCTGCCCTCTACGATCGCTTCGATCATGCCGCCTTCGATGCGCACATGCTTCTTTACCAGTTTCGCTTCATTCTCGTCCCAGATGCTTCCGTTCAATACCCAAAGTGCCATGCTTGTCTATCTCCCTTCCTTAATTAGCTGAGCGCCCGTTCAATGACGGCCATTCGGATCGGCACGCCGTTCTGCATTTGCGGGAAGATTCTCGACTGCGGCGATTCGACCAGCTCGTCGTCGATTTCGACGCCGCGGTTGATTGGGGCCGGATGCATTATAATCGCGTGCGGAGCGATCCGCTTGGCGCGTTCAACGGTTAGACCGTACTGCTGGCGGTATTCCTCCGCGGACTTGATCAAGCCATTCTCGTGTCTCTCCAGCTGCACACGCAGCATCATGATCACGTCGGCTTTCAGCGCTTCGTCGATCGAGATATGCGGCGCATCAAGCTCCGCGGCCGTCATGCCTTCCGGTGCGCAGAAGGAGACGTTGGCGCCGAATTTGCGCAGCGCCCACAGATTCGAGCGAGCTACGCGGCTGTGTTGTACATCGCCGATGATCGAAACGTTGAGGCCGCGAAGTTCGCCGAACTGCTTGCGCATCGTGTAGAGATCAAGCAGCGCCTGCGTCGGATGCTCGTTGTTGCCATCGCCTGCGTTAATGAGGGGAATGCGAATCTTCGTTGCCAGATCCGCGAGGACGCCGATCGGCTTCAGCCGGATGACGCCAGCGTCGATGCCCATCGATTCGAGCGTACGCACCGTATCATAGATCGATTCGCCTTTCTGTACGCTCGAGACGGCTGCGGAGAAATTCAGCACTTCCGTCCCTAGACGCTTCTCGGCGACTTCGAAGGAGAAGCGTGTTCTCGTGCTGTTCTCGAAGAACATGTTAGCGACGAATTTCCCGGGCAATACTGGTTTCACCTTTTCCTGCTGCGCTTCCCAATAAGCGGCCCGGTTGAGGATGGAGAGAATTTCTTCCCGATCAAGTTCTTTTAAACCGAGTAAGCTGCGTTGTTTCAATTGTGTCGTCGTCATCTTCAGCTTGCCCCCTTTTAATGCAGTATCGTTACTTTATCTTCTTGGTCGATTTCCATCAGCGACACTTCGATTTCCTCTTGCTTGGAGGTCGGCACGTTCTTCCCGACGTAATCCGGTCTGATCGGCAGTTCCCGGTGTCCCCGGTCTACCAGCACGGCCAGCTGGATCGTCTGCGGACGGCCGCAGTCCATGACGGCATCCATCGCGGCGCGAATGGTTCGTCCCGTGTACAGCACATCATCGAACAGGATAACGCGCTTGTCCTGCACATGATTACGACGCATGGCTTGCTCGGATGCAGCGGCCGTCTCTGCCGAAGCGGAGCTGCCAATTCCGGAGTTGCGGTCGTCGCGATAAGAGGTGATGTCCAGCTCGCAAACCTCGATCGGAAGGCCTTCGATTTCTTGAATCCGTTCGGAGATCCGCTGCGCCAGATAAATGCCTCTTGTCCGAATGCCGACCAGCACGCAGCCCTCGATGCCTTTGTTCTTCTCCACGATCTCATGCGCGATTCGCGTTAGCGCCCGCCGGATTGCCGTTTCGTCCATCAGAATGCGTTCATTGCTCAATGCATTCCCTTCCTTCCGTTCTTCTGCTTGGTCTGGAAACTTATTCACTGCTTGCTTACGCGCGAACAAAAAACTCCTTGCCATATCGGCAAGGAGTGTGCGAGTCAAATCTGAGCATGCGAGGCAGACAGAATACACCAATGTACGAGGGTTCGACAAAGGAATCTGCCATGTCGCCGCAGGGGCTCAACTATTCACGCTACCTTGCCAGCCTCTCTGGACTGATCTTAAAGGTACTGAAGTTCATTACTGGAATTATGCCATGGTTCGTTAGGGATGTCAACTATATCATCCCCTCAATTTCGACAAACTCTTGCAAGCGAAATGCTGGGCGCCTCTTCTTCCCTTATAAGTTAAAAGCCTCCAATCAGCCGATTTCTCGACGATTAGAGGCTTGCTTGCTTCACAACTACGTATTGATCCTACCTTCATGCACGTGTTGCCACGATTAACGTTTGCGGAGAATATCAAGCTCATGTTCCATATCAGCCGGCATTGGCGCTTCGAAGACAAGTTCCTCCCCCGACCGCGGATGGACAAAGCCCAGTACCGCGGCATGGAGCGCTTGACCTTTCAGCCCGATCGTCTTGCTGCGGCCATACACCGGATCGCCCGCCATCGGATGACCGATATATTTCATATGGACGCGTATCTGATGCGTACGTCCCGTCTCGAGCTGCAGCTCCATCAGCGTATAATCGCCGAATCGCTCGACGACCATGAAATGCGTCACCGCGTGCTTACTGCCCTTCTCCGTAACCGTGAACAATTTGCGGTCTTTCGGATCCCGGCCGATCGGCGCGTCCACGGTCCCTTGATCATGCGGCACGTTGCCATGGACGAGCGCGATATACTTCCGCGTCACCGAATGCTCCTTCAACTGAGCCGCGAGCGAAGCATGCGCAAGGTCGTTCTTGGCCACCATGAGCAGTCCAGACGTATCCTTGTCGATGCGATGCACGATGCCTGGACGCAAAACGCCGTTAATGCCGGACAGGTCCTGGCAATGGTGCATCAGCGCATTGACGACCGTACCGGAGGAATGGCCGGGCGCGGGATGGACGACCATGCCGCGCGGTTTGTTGATGACGATCACATCGCGATCTTCGTACACGACCTCAAGCGGAATCGCTTCCGGCTCGATGACCGCACTCTCCGGCTCGGGAACCGTCACCACGATAACGTCGCCATCCGCAATTTTGTAATTCGGTTTCACGGTACGGCTGTTCACGAGCACATTCCCGTTTTTAATCCAATCCTGTACCTGCGTGCGGGAGATGGCATCATCGTACATGTTCTCCGTTACGAATTTATCCAGGCGTTCCCCGGCTTCTTCGCCGCGAATGACGAACTCGACCGGTTCTTCGCCGATGTTGTCATCTTCATTATTGAATAGGTTGCTGTCCATCATGTTCACGCGTGTCACTCGTTTCTTGGTTCTCATTCTTCATCGACAGGAACGAATCAAGCAAAATCAGGCCGACGCCTACGCAAATGCCGGTGTCCGCAATATTGAAGATCGGAAATACATAGCTGCCGAACGTAAACTGTAAAAAGTCCACGACTTCGCCATAAAGCGCGCGATCCAGAAAATTGCCAACCGCGCCCCCAAGGACTAGCCCCAGGCCGACCAGCAGCAACGGACGCCCGTTCCGGTTACGGTGAATATACCAGACGATCGCGCTTACGACGACAAGGGTTATCGCAATAAAGAAAAATCTTTGTTCCTGAAGGATGCCGAATGCCGCGCCCCGGTTACGGATCGAAGTAATGACGAAGAAATCGCCGATTACCGGAATGATCTCGTGAAGCTCCAGCTTGTTTTCGATCACCTTTTTGGTCACGTAGTCAATGACAAATACGAACAATGCGATCCAGTAGTAATAAAACCGCAAGACACCACTCCCCCTCGTCCCAAACATTGTAGCATAATCATCAGTCCATCGACCAGCGATTACCGGGCTGCGGAAGCGAATTCGGCTTATTTTCGTCGATAGGCGGCAAAATCCCCCTGCCATGCCTTCAATTGAGGGTGCTGCAGCATTCTAAAACGAACCGGCGAAGACCAGACTAACCATCGTAACGAGTTCCGCTACGCCCGACGAAAGGAAGTGCTTCGATTGACGGATTTGACGGCTGTTCAGCTAAGCGAACTTAGAGCCCGGCTCGAAACGGAGAAACGCCGGATCGAAGAGAGGCTCGCCAATAATGAACATTACGGGCTCGCCGGATCGCAGCGCGACGAAAGCGGCGAGCTGTCGACCATCGATAACCACCCCGCCGACGTGGCGACCGAAACGTTCGAACGCGCTAAAGACATCGCCCTGCTGGAGCAGGAGGATCTTCGCTTAGCTCGGATTACGGCCGCGCTGGCCGCCATGGACAACGGGACGTACGGCGTGTGCCTGGCATCCGGCCAGCCGATCCCCTACGAACGTCTGCAGGCGATACCCGAGACGCTGTATAGCGTTGAACACGCACCGCGCCAGGAGCTGTCGTCCAATCGTCCGGTGGAGGAAGAGTTCTTATATCCGCCGTTCGGACGGTCGAGTCTCGATGAACATGAATACAACGGCTTCGACGGCGAGGATGCCTGGCAGATCGTCGAAAGCTGGGGCAACTCCGATTCGCCTGCTTATTCCGAGAACCGCGACGTCGACTCGTATGATTACGTCGGCATCGAGGCCGGCGAGCCGGATGGCTATGTCGAGGCCATCGAGAGCTTCTTGGCGACGGATATTACGGGCAGCCAAGTGAGCGTCATCCGCAATCGGGAATACTACAATTATATGGAGAACGACGAGGGCGATCACGGTCTCGAATCTTCGTAACAGTAGGCCGGGCAGGCAAGCCCGGCCTAATACGTTTTGACATCCAGTTGATGCTGCACGATTCGCACGATATCCGCGATGTAGTCGCCAATAATCGGCAGATTCAATGCGCCGAGCAGCTGCAGGACGTAAACGATCGTGGCGGCGAAAAACGTAAATCCGACCGCGATACCGACGCCTCTTGCCGTACCTGCCAGCACATTGCGCCAAATCAGCGAGAACGGCCGATTAAGCAAGTCCACGTAGTCGGCCATCTGCGACCGCTCCATGTCTTCAGCAATCTTCATTAACCTGCGGTCCAGCAAATCCATCGAACGCCGAATCGCGCTCATATCCTTTACTTCGTCGGTCAAGCCAAGCTCCCCTCCCGCCAAAAAACGCCCATGCCACCATGCCGCCGACGGCCTCTTGCCGCGGGCAGGCATCGTAGCATGGGCGTTCGTTATCCCTGGCCTCCGATGATATGCATAAGACGGTCGACCGGAGCCTGGTTGTTACAGGTTACTATGCCCGGATTAACCGATTTGAATCCCGATTTCTTTGTCGCCTGCCTGCACACGCTCCATAGCTTCGGCTTTCTCGTAACGAACGCTGCTTAGCAAGACGTTCTCGAACAACACCGTCTCGAACGCTTCCAGCGCGCTGCGCAGCTCGCCGTCCACGTCCAGCACGAGATCAATCCGCTTCTCGATCGGCAAATCCAGCTTCTTGCGCGTATCCTGTACGGCGCGGATGACTTCGCGGACATGGCCTTCTTGCACCAGCTCCGGCGTGATGTCGGTGTTGAGCGCAACGGTCAGCTGATAACCCGATGCCGAGGCAAAACCGGCCTTCGCCTGTTTTTCCACCAGCAGCTCGTCAATCGCGATCGTCAACTCCTCACCATCTGCCGCCGCGTAAGCAAGTTCTCCGGCTTTGACTACAGCGGATGTTTGCTCGGACGAAAGCGACTTCAGGTATGCTTGGATCGGTCCGACGTGTTTACCGTACTTCTTGCCGGCGACCTTCAGGTTCAGCTTGAAGGCAAAATCAACGAAGCCGCTGTCGCCGCTTGCGATCGTGATGGTCTTGACGTTGATCTCATCCTTGATGATCGCTTCGTATTCGGCAAGCGCGAAATCGCGGTCGAGCGCGACGATCAGCTCGGAGAGCGGCTGCCGCGTCTTCAGTCCCGTCTCGTTGCGGACGTTGCGAGCCAGCTCGACGATTTGGCGCGCGGTCTCCATGTCCTGCTCGAGCGCGGCGTCGATCGCCGACTCGTCGGCTTTCGGGTAGTCGGTCAGATGCACGCTGCCGCCGCCGCCCAGGTTCGTGTATACGTCGTCCGCCACGAGCGGCGCGAACGGCGCGATCAGCTTGGCGAGCGTCACGAGCACATGCTGCAAGGTCGCGTAGGCATCCAGCTTCTCGTCCGTTAAGCCGCTTCCCCAGAAACGGTCGCGGGAACGGCGGATGTACCAGTTGCTGAGCTCGTCGACATACGCTTCGATCGCTTTGGCCGGGTTGAGGAAGTCGTTCACGGCCAAGCCTTTCTCCACGGTCAGAATCAGGCTGTTCAAGCGCGACACGATCCATCGGTCGAGCTTCGCGTTCGACACGCGAGGAGCCGCAGTCGCCGGATCGTACCCGTCGATCGACGCGTACAGGGCGAAGAACGCGTGCGTGTTCACGATTGTATCGATGACTTTGGACTTGGCCTCCCCTACGATGCCCCGCGAGAAACGCTTGCTGTTCCATGGCGCGCTATCGGCGAGAAGCGCCCAACGGAACGCGTCCGTGCCGTATTCCTCAATGATCTCCCATGGATCGATGACGTTGCCTTTGGATTTGGACATCTTCTGGCCGTTCTCATCGAGAATATGTCCCGTCGAGAGAACCGCTTTATAAGGCGCTTTGCCATTGAACAGCGTCGATACCGCGAGCAAGCTGAAGAACCAGCCGCGCGTCTGGTCGATGCCTTCGCAAATAATGTCCGCCGGATATTGCTCCTCGAACTTGGATGCGTCGCCGAACGGGTAATGCTGCTGAGCGAACGGCATCGAGCCGCTGTCGAACCAGACGTCGATGACTTCGGATGTGCGCGTCATGACGCCGCCTTCGCAATGCGGGCAATTGAGCTTCACGTCGTCCACGTACGGTTTGTGCAGCTCGATATCCTCGGAGATCGGGTGAACCGAGCGCGCTACCAGGTCGGCCCGGCTGTTCGGCGCATGCTCTTGGCCGCAGCTGTCGCACACCCATACGTTGAGCGGCGTTCCCCAATAGCGGTTGCGGCTGATGTTCCAATCCACCAAATCCTCGAGGAACTTGCCGAAACGCCCCTCGCGCAGATGGCCCGGGTACCAGTCCACCGTATTGTTGTTGGCGATCAGCTGATCGCGAACGGCCGTCGTCTTGATGAACCAGCTTTCCGTCGCGTAGTAGATGAGCGGCGTTTTGCAGCGCCAGCAGAACGGGTAGCTGTGCTCGTAACGCTCCTTCGAGAACAACAGGCCGCGCTCGCTGAGCATTTTGACGATCTCAATGTCCGTGTTCGGGTCCTTGACGAAGCGACCGGCCAGGTCGGTCACGACGTCCATGTACTTACCGGCGTTGTCGACCACGTTCAGGAATCCTACCTCGCTCTGGCGGCAAACCTTGTAATCATCATCGCCGTGCGCAGGCGCGATGTGGACGATGCCCGTACCGCTCGATTCGGTGACGAATTCGCCCGGGATGATGCGGTGTCCGTTCTCGACCGTAGCATATTTGAACGGCGGCTCATAAGCCAGACCGATCAGGTCAGCGCCTTTCACCGCGGAAAGCACTTCGTGCTCGCCTTTAAACACGCTCTCGACGAGTCCCTTCGCCACGATATACGTCTCGCCATTCGCCTGCACGCGCACGTAATCGAGCGCCGGGTTGACGGCAAGCGCCACGTTCGCCGGGAGCGTCCACGGCGTCGTCGTCCATGCGAGCACGAACGCGTCTTCGCCCGCCAGCTTGAACTTCGCCGTCGCGCTCAGGTCCTTCACGTCCTCGTAGCCTTGCGCCACTTCGTGCGAGCTAAGCGTCGTTTGGCAGCATGGGCAGTATGGGCTTACGCGGTGGCCGCGGTACAGCAAGCCTTTACCGTGAATCGTCGAAAGGATATTCCATACGCTCTCGATGTAGTTGTTGTCGAGCGTGATGTATGGATCGTCCATGTTCGTCCAGTAGCCGATCGCCTCGGTCAGCTCGCGCCATTGACGCTCGTATTCGAACACGCTGTCCTTGCACTTCTTGATGAAGGCTTCCACGCCGTAGTTCTCGATGTCCTGCTTGCCGGAGATGCCGAGCTGCTTCTCGACGCCCAGCTCGACCGGCAGGCCATGCGTATCCCAACCTGCTTTGCGGACGACCCGGTAACCCGACATCGTCTTGTAGCGGCAGATGAAATCCTTAATGACGCGACCGAGCACGTGCCCGATATGCGGCTTGCCGTTCGCCGTCGGCGGTCCTTCGTAGAAAACGAAATTCGGTCTTCCTTCGCGGTTATCCACCGATTTCTTGAATGTGTCGTCCTGCTTCCACTGCTCCAGTACCCGAAGCTCGCGGGCTCTGGCTTTCTCTTTCACGTCTACGCGCTGCATGATGTACAACTCCTTTGACCATTTTGCTTTCCGGGCATAAAAAAAAGCCCATCCCTAAAAGGGACGAGGCTTGGCTCGCGTTACCACCCTTGTTCCGGCGCGTCTGCACTCGTTAATTATTGACGAGACGCTTGCGCACGGCACCTTAGCAAGAAGACCGCAGTCTTCCGTTCCTTGTAACGGCGGACACCCGGCATCGCTTACTCCCATGCCCGTGGCACGGCTTCGGCGACGCGTCTCGGAGAGGATATTCGGCCACGGCTTGAACGCCGGCTCACAGCAGCTGCCGGCTCTCTGGGGATCAAACCCATTGGCGTACTCGTTCTCGTCATCGACGGTAATTATTATTGTTATTTATACGTTATTCTTCGTCAAAAGTCAATGCGGATTAGCCGCGCGTAAATTCGCCGGCGCCGGCCGCAGGGCCCGCGTCAAGCGAGTCCCAGCCCTCTTGGCTGAGCAAGTCCAGCTGTGCTTCGACCAGCGTGCGGAATCTCGCGCGGTAAATCGAAGCCTGCTTCTTCAGTTCGTCGACTTCAAGCGAGACTTTGCGCGACTTGGAGAGCGATTCGTTGATGATCCGGTCGGCGTTCTTCTCCGCTTCCTTCACGATCAGCTGCGCTTCCTTCTTCGCGTTGTTCTTCACCTCGTCGGCAGCTTCCTGCGCGACGATAATCGTCTTGCTGAGCGTCTCTTCGATATTGCTGAAGTGGTTCAGCTTCTCTTGAAGCGCAAGCGCCTGATTCTGTAATTCCTTGTTCTCCCGAATGAGCGATTCATAATCTTTAATGACCAAATCGAGGAACTCGTTCACTTCGTCTTCGTCGTATCCGCGAAAACTTCTGCTAAATTCCTTGTTATGTATGTCCAACGGCGTAAGCGGCATTGGCGCACCTCCAGAATGTGATGGGCATAAATCCGAATTTTACCTGTAGGATTCGACAGATTCATTCAAATTCCTGCATCTGTCTTATAGATATTTGCCCACGTTGACGCGCTGACGGCCTTTTTTCGTCATCCCTTCGACGCTCAGGATCTTGAATCGACCCAGCCCTTGCATCGAGACGACATCGCCTTCCTTCAGCGGCGTCGACGGATCCTCTTCCACTTTCCAGTTCACGCGGCAGCGTCCCGCCCGGATCGGATCGACGATTTTGGTCCGGCTAATCCGGTGTACGTCGCTGGCGATTCCGTCTAATCGCATCGACGCCACGGATAAGCTCATCGTCTCCAGCTGCGTCTGCGCCGGCTGCAGCCGAGCAAGCGGGAGCAGCTCCGTCAAGACATGGACCCGGTGCACCTGGCGCAAGTGAATGTTGACGTATTCCGCTATCGCTTCGTCCAGCAGACAGTGGCAAAACTCCGGATGCACGTGAAGATCGCCGACCCGGTCTCGTTTAATGCCGAGTCCGAGCAGCGCCCCCAAGTAATCGCCATGATCCAGCTCCAAATGACCTTGCGTGTCGCTCGTAATCTCGAGCAGCGCGATGCCTTCCGGCTCATCGTCCAGAAAACGGTAATCCGGCGCGATCAGCGCCCTGCGCCGCTCCGCGTCCTCGTAGCCTCCGGACAATCGGACGGTCACATCGTACCGGTTAGCAATCGAGCTTACGATCTCGATTTGCCGCGGATCGAGGAAATCCGTTCGTGTCAGCTCGTGACCATGCGCGGCCCGCTCCATCCATTCGACGACGCGATCCACGAACGGACGCTCATCCGGATGAAAATGAACGTAGGCTTCCTGCTTCATACGAACAAATTCGCGATGAACTGCACGATCGCGATAATGCCGTACGTCACGAAATGAAGCGCGAACAAGGCGACGATGGGTGAAATATCGAGCATCCCGCCAATTGGCGGAATAATCCGCCGAAACGGCGTCAAGTACGGCTCGACAAGCTTAGCCAACCATTCGCCGATGAAGCTCTCGCGCGCGTTAGGCAGCCAGGAGAGCAGAATATAACCGATGATCATATATCGATAAATCGTTTCTAGATAATAAATAACTCTTACGACATCTTCCAATCCAAGGTCACCTCATTTTTTTGTAGTCGGCCTCTTCCGTCAGCATTTCCGATATGGTGCCTTGAATATCAACCGAATCCGGCGTGCACAAGAAAATATTCGGGCCCAGCTTCGACATGTTGCCGCCGAGCGCATACACGGTACCGCCCAAGAAATCGACGATCCGTACGGCGATGTCCATTCGAACCCGCTGCAAATTCACGACAACGGAACGGCGGCTCTTCAAATGGTCCGCGATGTCCTGCGCTTCGTCGTAGGACCGCGGTTCATTCAGCACGACACGGACGTTCTTCTGCGAGTGAATGCTGACGACGTTGTTCGCCTTTGCAGTATGTCTACGCGCTTCGAACGGGGTGGTTTCATGTTCCGACTCCTCCTGATCCGCGCGCGCGTCTACCCGCTCCTTCTCGATAATCTCTTCTTCCTCCTGAAGCCCGAGAAAATTCATAAATCTATTAATCATGCTCATTCACGCTCCTCCTCCGGTTAACGGAAGTGTAATAGTCCTTGTTCCCTCATTACCCGTTCTTGCCCACGAGTACCGTGCCGAGCCGCAGCCAATTCGCCCCTTCTTCTACCGCAACCTCGAAATCGCCGGACATCCCCATCGACAGCCCGCGAATGGGCTCGCGGAGCAATGCTTGTCCGTTCAGCGAATCCCGCAGCTCGCGCAGCGCGCGGAAGTAAGGCCGCGATTGTTCCGCCTCCGCATCCAGCGGCGCCATCGTCATTAACCCGACAGGCTGGATATGCCTGCAATCTGCCAATTGACGGGCAAAGGCCGGAAGCGCTTCCGGCGTCAGACCATGCTTGCTTTCTTCTCCGGAGACGTTCACCTGGATGAAGCAGGGCACGACGATGCCCAGCTGCTCCGCCCGTTTGTCGATGGCTTCCGCCAAGGATTCACGGTCCAGGGAATGTATGTATGTGAATTTGCCTATGACGTCCTTCACTTTGTTCGTCTGAAGCGAACCGATAAAATGCCAAATCGCCTGCTCCCCGGCAGCCTCGTATTCCGCGCCGCCATCCCCTGCTCCGCTTATCTCGCGCCACTTCGCGGATGCATCCTGCCAGCGGTTCTCGCCCAGATGGCGAAGTCCCTGCCGAAGCGCTTCCCGGGTCGTGTCCACGCCAACGTATTTCGTGACGGCGATCACCTCAATCTCTTCCCGTTCCCGGCCGCTTCTGCGGCAAGCCTCGACGATCCGGCGCTCTACCGATTCGATCCGCTCTGCCATTGTCATGCGCGTGCTGCACCTCTTCCTAATCCGATCCAACTGGCCATCCGGCCGGTTCGCCCCTGCTCCGTTCGATGCGAATAGAACAGGTCCGTCCGACAGCCGGTACACCACTGTGTTATTTCGATATGGGTCGGCAAAATTCCTGCTTTTATCATAATCTGTCGGTTTATTTCTTTCAAGTCGATCCGCGCCTTGCCCGGTGACGACGGGAGAACAGCCCGCTCCTGGCTGTCTGCCTCCACGATGCCCAGCGCGCTCAGCTCTTCCAACAAAGGCCGGACATGCCGAAGCACGTTCTCGTCCACTTCGTAGCAGCAGCCCCCGATAGAAGGCCCGATCGCAGCCCGAATCTCCGCCGGCTTGCTTCCGAACGCTTCCGTCATCGCTTCCGTCGTCCGGACGGCGATCTCAGCTACTGTTCCTTTCCAGCCCGCGTGGGCGAGCGCGACGGCCTCCCGCTGCGGATCCCAGAAATACAGCGGCACGCAATCGGCATAGAAGGACGCCAGCAAGATGTCCTTCTCGTTCGTCATCAACGCATCGGCATCGCCGATCGCGCTCTCGCGGCTCTCCCGCCCGCGTCCACGGTCTTCTGCCGTCACGCGGTGCACCCGGCTGCCATGCACCTGCTCCGCGCATGTCCACGCTTCGAACGGCCACCCGAGCGCTTCGGCGATCACCTCGCGGTTGCGCACGACGTCTTGGGCGCGATCGCCTACATGCAGACCGACGTTAAGTTCGTTCCATGGCGAGGCGCTGACGCCTCCCATACGGCTGCTGAAGCCTGCCGTTAATCGGTCGTCCGCCTTCATCCAAGACGGCAATAAAAAAAGCGAGGGCGACTTCGCTGCAGTTGTCGATATGAACGGTTCCATCTCTCTCACCTCTTGCCCAGTGTACCATACCGCCCGCATTGCCCGCGAGCACGCCGTTACCGCGCTTCCTTCTCTTCTTCGTCGCCCCGGTAGGCTTTCGCGTCGTCAATGCGCACGAGCACGACGTCCGTCCCGATCTTGACGATGTTGCGCCAAGGGATGACCATGTCGGTTCCGCCGCCGCCAAACAAGCCGAAGAACTTCGTGTAATTCGGCACGACGATGGAATCGATTCGGCCCTGCCGCAGATCCAGCTCCAGATCGCTGATTTGGCCGAGCTTGCGCCCGTCCACGATATTAATGACGTCTTTCGTTTGAAAGTCGGATATTTTCACGCGCCCGTCACCACGCTTCCATGGGGAATATCGGCTTATGCCCGCTTTCTTTTATCATATGTTCCATTTGGGCAATATGTCCTCCCCGCGAGACAAAAAGAAAAGGCGGCATCCGCGGATGCCGGCCTTAAGCTCGCCCTGCCAGGGCTGTTCACGTTTTGACGTGTTTTTGCATTTGCTGGATGGCCGATTTCTCTAACCTCGAAACCTGCGCCTGCGAGATGCCGATCTCGTCGGCGACCTCCATTTGCGTCTTGCCTTCGAAAAACCGCATCGATAAAATCATCTTCTCGCGTTCGTTCAGCTTGTGCATCGCTTCGCGGAGCGCGATTTCCTCGATCCATGACACGTCTTTGTTCTTGTCGTCGCTGATTTGATCCATGACATAGATCGGGTCGCCCCCGTCGTGATAAATCGGTTCAAACAATGAGACCGGGTCTTGAATCGCATCGAGCGCAAACACGACATCTTCCTTCGGGACGTTGAGCGCTTCGGATATTTCGAAGATCGTCGGCTCCCGGGAGTTTTTGTTCGTCAGGCTGTCTCTGACTTGCAGCGCCTTGTACGCGATGTCCCGAAGGCTCCGCGAGACGCGGATCGGGTTATTGTCGCGCAAGTAGCGGCGGATTTCTCCGATGATCATCGGGACGGCATACGTGGAGAATTTGACATTCTGGCTGAGGTCAAAGTTGTCGATCGCCTTCATTAAGCCGATGCAGCCGACCTGGAACAAATCATCGACGAATTCACCGCGATTGTTGAAGCGTTGGATGACGCTGAGCACCAGTCTCAGATTGCCATTGACCAATTTCTCTCTTGCTGCCCATTCGTTGTTCGTTTGAAGCGCGGTAAACAGCTCGCGCATTTCGGCATTGGTGAGAACAGGCAGTTTCGCGGTATCCACTCCACAAATCTCGACTTTGTTTCGGGTCAACGTGATTACCTCCCAAGGAGAAACATTAATGTTCATTATCTCCCCGCCCCCCCAATTTATTCCGAACGCCAAAACGGCCTCCCGTCCATCGTGGCGATGGCGGAAAGCCGTATGAATGCTGTCGTTGTCGGGCGTTGACCGTCTTCGCGGGCCGCCTTTCTTGACAAAATATTTTCGCTCGTTCTCGCGTTTTCATCCTTGTGTTAGACCATTTTGTTGAACTCCTTGCGCAGCCGCTTGATGATCCGTTTCTCCAGTCGAGAGATGTACGATTGCGAGATGCCGAGCAAATCCGCCACATCCTTCTGCGTCTTCTCTTCGCCATCGGCCAAGCCAAAGCGCAGTTCCATGATAATGCGTTCGCGCTCGGTCAATTTATCCAGCGCCTTGTGCAGCAGCTTGCGGTCGACTTCTTCCTCGATGCCCCGGTAGATCGTATCGTTCTCCGTGCCGAGCACGTCGGAGAGCAGCAGCTCGTTGCCGTCCCAATCGATGTTAAGCGGTTCGTCGAAGGATACTTCCGTTCTCGTCTTGCTATTGCGCCGCAAATACATGAGAATCTCGTTCTCGATGCACCGGGAGGCGTAGGTGGCCAGCTTGATCTTCTTCTCGGGATCGAAGGTATTGACCGCCTTGATGAGGCCGATGGCACCGATCGAAACCAAGTCCTCGATATGAATGCCGGTATTCTCGAACTTCCGGGCGATGTAGACAACTAGACGCAGATTGCGTTCGATGAGCATGGCTCGAATCGCCGTATCCCCCGATGGCAGCTTCTCCAGCAGGTATTCTTCCTCTTCCCGGGTGAGCGGCGGCGGCAGCGCCTCGCTTCCGCCTATATAATAAATTTCTTCGCTCTTCAGGCCGAATAAAAACAAAACGCGATAATAATATAACTGCAGGATCAATTTCCATTTGACGAGCATGGTGCTCCATCCCTCCCCGAAGTACTGTGGCTAAAGTGCAGACGCGCTCGGTTATCCGAGCAGTGACGGATGGATAATTGCCTGGTAGGCCCCATCTGCGACTAATTTGCCGGCGTCCAGGCCGACTAACACCTTGGTCGATTCAAAGGTTTCTCCCTCGCGTTCGATGACGACGAGATCGGGCTTGAGCGCCAGCATGAACTGCGCACCGCGGTTCACGCCCCGGAAAGGAACAAGCCGGAGCCGGTCCTGCCATTCGAAGACGTCGCCGCTCATTCGCGCGATCAGTTTATCGACCTGCGCTTCCCGAATGCCCTTCATCCAGGAATCCGGCAAATCATCCTGCCACAGCGAGGCTTCCATGACCATGACCGGTGTCCGCGTCAGGGGCTCGTAGAGCTGATTGCCCGTATCGATCAAACCCACGCATTGCTGCCGTCGTCCGCCGATCGTGACGGTCACGCTGGCCAGATGCTGCTGAACGAGCGCCTTCTCCTTGCGAAAGGTGATCACCGATCGCAGCACATAGAGCGATACGCAGGCAACGCTGAACACGAACACCGCGGCGACTTTGATTTCCGGCTGCGCCGAGCCCGCCAGAAACCCAAGCACATGACGGTAGCTGCTGCCGGCATCCATCAATAAATAGTGTAGTCCGTAGACCGCGCCGCCCGCCGCGAAATTCACCATATAAAACGAGCCGATCAGCCGCATGAACGTCTGCAGGCTGCCGTAGCCGAACGCGATCAGCAGCATGGCCAGCGAGAAAAGCACCTTGACGGGAACCGAAAGCATCACATCCAACTGAGGAAACAGCACGACGGCCGCATAGAGAGCGCCGCACGACGCGCCAAGCAATGTCCGCCACCACGAAGCTTTAACCCCTCGTATCCAGGCTGTCATCAGCAAAGCCCCGCCGTTAAACAACAAGTTCACCATGAAATACACGTCAATATAAACAGGAGCCAGGGCGTTCACCTTCCTGCCAAACAGGCCCTTGGTTGCCGCTTCTGCGCCACGCTAGGAAGGTGGGGCGGCTTGTGTCTAGTATAGTTAAAGCCTATTACAATGTCTGTCTAAACATGCCGTCAGGAGCGATCTTTTTTTGTCGAGGTAGAAGCCCGCGATCATGCCAAAGACCGGACAAGCATGGACGCCGCATTTCCACAGCCTGCGCGGCGTTCGCTTGCATGGCGTGCGGTTGATGCCTTGTCCGTCGGCGCTCGGATCGTGTCTGACCCTCTCGAATTAAGCGGGTGTCCCCCCGATAATCTGACAGATGGCCGCGCGAAAGCGAGCCTGGCGCGAGTCTTGAAGCGATATTCGCGCGCTTGTCTTGCTAGAGTCTCTCAATAGCTGGACACGTTCGCGGAACACAAAAAACGCTCCCTCTTAAGAGGGAGCGTTCATCCTACCACGCTATGCTACGAGCATACTGCGGATCCTAGGTTTAGCGATCGTTGTTGCGGCGGTTGCGCAGGAAAGCCGGGATGTCCAGCTGGTCGCTCGATACGGAGCCGCTGCCGCTGAACGGCTTCGGCGCCGCTGTGCCTGCGGACGCGCCACGGGCATCCGCTGCCGGCTCGGCTGCCGTCTGGGCGCCTGGAGCGCGGCGGATCGGAGCCGCATTGCGGTGTTCGAAGCCGGTCGCGATAACCGTGACTTTAATGTCTTCTTTCAAGCTCTCGTCGATGCTCGCGCCGAAAATCATGTTGACTTCTGGATCGGAAGCGGAAATGACGATCTCTGCCGCTTCGTTCACTTCGTACAGGGACAGGTTCGCGCCGCCCGTGATGTTCATGATAATGCCGCGCGCGCCGTCGATAGATGTCTCGAGCAGCGGGCTCTGAATCGCTTTGCGCGCTGCTTCCGCTGCGCGGTTCTCGCCGGTCGCCGACCCGATGCCCATCAGGGCCGAGCCGCGTTCGGTCATGATCGTCTTGACGTCCGCGAAGTCCAAATTGATCAGACCCGGCACGGCGATCAAGTCGGAGATGCCTTGCACCGCTTGACGAAGCACGTTGTCCGCTTCGCGGAACGCCTCGAGCATCGGCGTCTTCTTATCGACGATCTCAAGCAGACGGTCGTTCGGAATGACGATAAGCGTGTCGACTTTCTCCTTCAGCGCTTCGATGCCGAGCTCGGCTTGTCCAGAACGCTTGCGGCCTTCGAACGTGAACGGACGCGTGACGACGCCTACCGTAAGGGCGCCGCATTCGCGCGCGATCTCGGCGATGACTGGAGCAGCGCCGGTACCCGTGCCGCCACCCATACCTGCCGTTACGAATACCATGTCCGCGCCCTTCAGCGTATTGCTGATCGCCTCGCGGGATTCCTCGGCCGCCTTCTTGCCGACTTCCGGATTGGCGCCAGCGCCGAGCCCGCGCGTCAGCTTATCGCCGATCTGCAGCTTCTGCTCGGAACGCGCCATATGCAAGGCTTGCGCATCCGTGTTCACCGTAATGAATTCCACGCCTTTGACACCGTTCTCGATCATGCGGTTTACCGCGTTGCTGCCGCCGCCGCCAACACCAATGACTTTAATCTGCGCGAGCGTTTCGTTTTCAAAATCAAACTCCAACATTCTATAATTTCCCCCGATCAAATGAATTCGCTAAACATGTTTTTCAGTCGTTCGATCAATCCTGGCTTGGACGATGTGGCGGCAGCCGCCTTGCGCGGCGCGCTCTTCTTAGGAGCTGCACCCGAAGCGCGTATCCCCATATATTTGGAGACGTATTGAATAATGCCTACGCCGCTTGTATACGCTGGGTCTCGAACGCCGATGAAATCGGGGACTGCAATACGGACCGATGATTCCAGCTCGCTCTGCGCGAGCGCCAGTGTGCCGGGCATCGAAACCGACCCGCCCGTCAGCACGTAGCCGTTCACTTTATCGCCATAACCCAGCCGTCTCACTTCCATGCGGATGAGGTGAAAAATCTCCTGCATCCTCGGCTCGATGATATTCGCCAAATCCACCTGCGTGAATTCTTTCTCGACATTGCTGCCCATGCGCATCACTTTGAACTTCTGATCCTCGGCCGCGTCGCCGACCATGGCGCAGCCGAATTTCAGCTTGATCTTCTCCGCGTGCTCCGTCTGCGTGCGCAGACCATAGGAGATATCGCTCGTCACGTATTCGCCGCCGATCGGAAGCGTCGACGTTGCCGCCAGACTTCCGCCGTCGAAGATGGCGATCGTACAGGAGCCAGCGCCGATATCGGCCAGCACCGTGCCCATCATCTTCTCGTCCTTCGTCAGCGACATCTGGCCGGAAGCTAGCGACATCAATACGATGCCGGCGATCTTCAGGTCCGCCTTCTCGACGCATCGGACGAGATTGTGGATGGCCGTCTTGGCGCCCGTGACGACGGTTGCCTCGACCTCTAACCGGACGCCGATCATGCCGCTCGGATCCGATATACCTTCCAACCCGTCCACCAAAAACTGCTTTGGCACGAGATTGATAATTTCGCGTTCGGGAGGCAGGGCAACGACCTTCGCGGCTTGAAGCACCCGCTCGATGTCGTCATCGCCAATTTCCCGATCTTCATTCGACACCGCCACTACGCCATGGTTCGTCTGAAGCCCGATATGATTCCCTTGAATGCCCACGTATACGTCGCTTATCTCAATGCCGACCATGCGCTCGGCATGCTCAATCGCGTTGCGAATCGATTGCACGGTCTGGTCAATATCAACGATTGCGCCTTTTCGAATACCTTCCGAGTCGGCAGATCCAACTCCGATGATATTAATGGAACCGTTCGTCACTTCCCCAATAATAGCCCGAACCTTGGATGTACCGATGTCCAAACTGACGATGATGTCGTTGCTGCTCAACCCGCGGCACCTCCGTTTCAACTAATGGATTTCTGTTCTTGATTGATTCATATTGTAAAGTTTATATGAGCGCATTGCGATCTGCTTTCAACCATATTCAACGCGTTTTATATTTTCCCTCTTTTTTCTACATTTTTTTCGGCGCGCGTAAATATTTCCAGCCCGGAAAAGCTTACTCCCGGCGGGTTGAAATCGAATGCAGGATCAGGTCCGCGTAAACTTGCATAACTAAAATTCTATCATTCTTTAGGGCTATTGAGTAGTCTCTTTTTGGTCCGAATCCTCATTTTCCGGCGTTTCCGGATCGAAAGAGACATAACTATCCGCCAGCAGCATCGTCACGACGCCGGGGTTTTGCGACTCTACGACGGCGTTCAGCGTGCCGATCTTCTCTTTCAGCAGCGATACCGCCGTAATGACTTCGAACCGGCTGCGGGTATAAATCTTAATGCGGTCCGGATACGCCTTCGACGGGAGCGGAATGATCTCCGAGAGGTCTGACAGCTGCTCGGCCGGTATTTGCGCCAGAGCAAGCCCTAACTTGCCCTTGTTGGGGTCATCGGCCTTCCAGCCGGTGAGCACCGGCTTGTCGACAACATTGTCGGATCCTGCTGGAATGCTCGTTCCGTTCGACAAAATCGCGGTCAGTTCACCCTTGGCGGACAGCTCGTAGGCGACAGCGGGATGCTCCGTGACCGACACATGGACACGCCCCGGGAACGACTTGGTCACCTTGACGTCCTTGACGGAGGGTAATGCCTTCACCCGGCTTGCGATCGTGCTCTCCATCGTGCCGAAGAATGCATCGCCCGCCTTCACGCCGGCCGCCTCCAGAATGGCGGTCTGGGAATTGAACCGTACGCCTTCCACGGTCACTTCCGATATTTTGCTAATGGAGGAATTAAAGAACAGGACGCTTAATATAACAATAAATAGCAGCACTAGCACGGTCAAAAGCTTCTTGCCGCCGCCTCGCCTGCGGATGGGTTCTTTCAGAACCGGTATTTTCTCTTGCATGGCTTGTCCTCATTTCGCGGGAACGGAAACGGCCGAAAGGCGCCTGCGCCGCCCCCCGTCTTACGGGAGGCGGCAGCGTCTTCCCTGCCGGCCGCGATTTCTCGTTTAGTGAACGGACTGCTTAGGGCAGTGCCGGGTTATTCGCAATCGCCTTCACGCGCGTAATCCGTGCTCCGAGCTGCTCCAACATCGTCTCGATGCCGTCGTAGCCGCGATCGATATGATGGATTTGCTCGACGACGGTCTTGCCTTGCGCGGCCAGCCCCGCGATCACGAGCGCGGCTCCAGCCCTCAAGTCGGTCGCTTCCACCGTCGCCCCGTACAAGCGCGGCACCCCGCGGATAATCGCCGCGTTCAAATCGACCCGGATATCCGCTCCCATGCGGGCCAGCTCATCAACGTGCTTGAAACGGCCCTCGAAGATCGTCTCCTTCATGACGCTGACGCCGTCCGCCAGCGCCAAGAGCACCATGACTTGGGACTGCAAATCGGTCGGGAATGCCGGATACGGGCTCGTCACCACCCGATCGATCGACCTTGGGCGGCTCGCGCTTCCGACCCTAATTATATCACCGTCGACCGCGATTTGAACACCTGCGCGCCGGAGCACGTGTATGAGGGAGGTCAAATGGGCGGGGTGCGTGTTGCGAAGCGTTACGCTGCCCTTCGTCGCCGCCGCGGCCACCATGATCGTGCCGGTCACGATCCGGTCAGGAATGACCGTATACCGGCATGGGGTCAGTTTCTCGACGCCTTCCACCGTAATGGTATCCGTCCCGGCTCCGTTCACTTTGGCTCCCATAGCGTTAAGGAAATGCTGCAAATCTTGAATTTCTGGCTCGCGCGCGGCATTCGTAATCGTCGTGACGCCATCGGCCAGCACGGCGGCCATCATGATATTCTCCGTCGCCCCAACGCTCGGGAAGTCCAGGTGCACGTCGGCTCCCTTCAAACGTTTGGCGTAACAGACAATTCGGCTGCCCTCTTCCACGATGTCGGCGCCAAGCGCCATAAGCCCTTGCAAATGCAAATCGATTTTGCGTTCGCCGATCGCGCAGCCCCCTGGCTGATAGATCGTCACTTCCCCGTAGCGGGCAAGCAGCGGTCCCATTAGAAAAATGGAGGAGCGCATCTGCCGCATTAACGTCTCCGGAATATGCGAGGAGTTCGCCTCCGACGTATCGAGCGTAACCGTCTGGTCTACATGCTCCGCTCTGCACCCGAGATCGCGTAAAATGTTAAGCATGACTTCGATATCGAGCAATCGCGGTACTTGATCGATCATTACTTTCCCCTCTACCAGCATGCTGGCAGCCAAAATCGGCAAAGCGGCATTCTTCGCCCCTTGGATTGCAATGGATCCTGACAGGGGTCTCCCGCCTTCAATCACCAATTTGTCCAATTTATCACCTCCGAGTTACCGCTCACCCACCACCAATACTTCAGGTTTGAGTTGAATGCCATAGCGGGCTTCAACCGTGGACTGAACTTTCGCGATGAGGGTGAGAACGTCCTCAGCCGTCGCTTTCCCGATATTAACGATGAAATTGGCATGCTGCGTGGATACTTCGGCCCCGCCGACGCGGAAGCCCTTGAGTCCCGCCTCTTCGATCAGCCTTGCGGCATGGTCGCCCGGCGGATTGCGGAATACGCTTCCCGCGCTTGGCAGCTGCAGCGGCTGCGTTCGGCGGCGGCGATCCTTATGCGCGGCAAGCGCCGCGGCGATCTCTGTGCGGTCGCCAAGCGCCAGCTTGAACGTCGCCGAGACGACGATTCCAGGCTGCTCCTGAAGCACCGTGTGGCGATAGGAGAACTTCATGTCCTCCGCTCCGTATTGCACCAATTCCCCTGTCTCGAGCACGATATCGGCCGATTGAAAGATACGTGACACATCCGACCCGTGAGCTCCCGCATTCATATAGACGGCGCCGCCTACCGACCCTGGAATCCCCCCTGCAAATTCCAGGCCCGACAATCCCTCTTTGCCCGCCAAGACGGACAATTTGATGAAGGAAAAAGCGGCTCCCGCATGAACCAGCGTTCCATCGAACTTCGCATAATCGAATTCTTTGCCCGGCTGGATGACGACCCCGCGGATCCCCTTATCGCTGACGAGCATGTTGGAGCCTCTTCCGAGGTTGGTCCATGTCATGTCGTGTTTACGCAGCAGCTTGATGACCCGAATCAGCTGCTCCGTCGTATGCGGAACAATAAGCACGTCGGCCGGCCCGCCGATTTTCCACGTCGTGTAGCTGGCCAGCGGTTTATTGAAATGCACATCTCCGGCTTCCGTTTGCCCAAGTTCCGTTATGAACTGCTCCATCTGTCGTACCTCCTTATGCTCCGGCGATTGTCGCGAGGACTTCGCGAATCGTCCACCCTAGGCGGAAGGCGCCAAACTTCCGAAGCGGCCCCTGCCGGGTGACGGTCACGATTATGAAGTATTCTATGCCCTCTCACACGGGTGTGTGACAATCGCCCATTTCCATTGCTTTTCGTATATTCGCCAACTTGCGAATCTCGCTGACGAGCAGCGCGGCCGAACGCGGCTCGCCCATTTCCAGGGCTGCCGCTCCCATGCGCGCCAACCGGTCGCCATCCTGAAGAAGGGCTTGCAGACGCGCGAACAGGTCTGCACCGTTTAACTCCCGTTCGGCGACCATCTCGGCGGCCCCCGCCTCGACCATGCTGCTGGCGTTCGCGATCTGGCGGTGATTCGCCGAGTTCGGCGACGGGACCAGGATGGCCGGTATGCCAAGCGCCGTAAGCTCCGCCAGCGCAGAAGCGCCCGACCGGCATACGGCAATCGTCGTCGCCGCCAGCACGTCGGGCATATTATGCAAATACGGCTGCACGTGGATGTAGTTGGAAAGGGCGGGCAGCACCCTTTTCATTCGCGCCATCGTGCCTTCGTAATAGCTTTCTCCCGTTACAAATACAAAATGGACGTTCGGCAGCCGCTGCAGCAGCGGCGCCATGTCCACCATCGCGTCGTTGATCGTCTTCGATCCCCGGCTCCCCCCGTATACCAGCGCAATTACGCTTCCGGGGGGGATGCCAAGTGAAGCGTATCCTTTGATGCGGTTCGCGCACAGCACGTTCGCCGCGCAAGGGTTGCCGGTCGCCAACACCCTGCGCGCGCCCTTGAACGAATCCGCCGAATCCTTGAAGCTGACCGCCACCACGTCCGCATACCGGGATAATGCCGCATTCGCGCGTCCCGGCGCAGCGTTCTGCTCATGAAGCAGCGTAGGTATGCCCAGTTTGGCCGCCGCATAAATAACCGGGCCGCTCACCGAGCCGCCCGTGCCAACGACGACGTCGGGCTTGAATTCGCGCAGCAGCGTCTTGGAACGCCTTACGCCGCGAATGAAACGAATAAGGCCTCGCGCGTGACTTAAGGAAAGCCTTCGCCCGACGCGCACCTCATCCACCGTCTCGAACCGCATGGGCGAAGACGGCACGATGGCGGCCTCCGCGCCCCTCTTCGAACCTATGTATAACACTTCGCTGCCCCGCTCCTCTTCCAGCAGCTGTCTGCCGATCGCGAGCGCCGGATAGACATGGGCGCCGCTCCCCCCGCCGGTCAGTACGATTCGCATGCGATATTCGTCACCTCGAGTATCGGGAAATGTTGAGCAGAATGCCCAGCGCCGTGAGCAGCAGCGTCAGCGAGGAACCGCCGTAGCTGACGAGCGGCAGCGTAATGCCCGTAACCGGCATCATACCTATGACGACGCCAACGTTAATAAAGACTTGCACCGCGATAATGCCGACGATACCGACGGCAAGCAGGCTGCCGAACGAATCGGGCGCGGCCATGGCCGTACGCATCCCCCGCCAGACAAGAATCGCGAACAGCACAATGATCGTCGCGCCGCCGATAAAGCCCAGCTCCTCGGCCACGATCGCGAAGATGAAGTCCGTCTGCGGCTCGGGAAGATAGCTGAACTTCTGCCGGCTCATGCCAAGTCCCAGCCCCACTAATCCGCCAGGTCCTATCGCATATAAGGACTGAATGATTTGGTACCCTGTCCCGAGCGGATCCGACCATGGATCGAGAAAGCCGGTTATTCGCTTCATCCGATACGGCGCCGCCAAAATCAGCCCGACTAAGCCGACGACGCCGATCATCGCGAGCGACCCCAAGTGACGCGTGCGCGCGCCCGACGTATAGATGACGATCAGCGTCGCGCCGACCATGACCGCGGCCGAACCCAAATCCGGCTGCATCATGATCAGACCGAACGCAAGGCCGAGAATGCCGAGCGGCGGCAGCAGCCCTTTCGTAAAGCTGGTCACCATCTGCTGCCGTTCGGACAGCAGCTTCGCCATGAACAGCACCATCGCGAGCTTCATGAACTCCGAAGGCTGTATACCGAACGAACTGATGCCGAGCCAGCTTCGCGCGCCGCCGCGCACGACGCCGACGCCCGGAATGAGGACGATGAGAAGCAGGCCGAAGCAGATGATAAGACCGAGCTTCGCCCATTTCTTCCACACCCAGTAATCCGCGTTCATCGTCAGGAACATGGCGCCGATGCCAAGGGCGGCGAACAGCGACTGCCGCTTGACGTAATAAAACCGGTCGCCGAATTCATGAAAGGCGAGCACCGCGCTCGCGCTATAGACCATGACCAGTCCAAGCGCGAGAATAAGAAAGATGGAGACGATCATCCAGACGTCCGGTGCGGACCTGGCTTTTGCCATAGCGCAAACACCTCTGCAAGCGTAAGTAGGGACAAGCCCCCTACTTACAACGTATGCGCCGTTTGTTTAAAAATGCGCCCCCGGATCTCGTAAGATTGAAACATGTCCCAACTGGCGCAGGCCGGGGAAAGCAGCACGATATCCCCGGGCTCCGCCATGGAGGCGGCCTCGTGCACCGCTAGGCGCAGCGTGGCTTCGGCGTCCTCCTCAGGTTCGACGATTTTGATAGCCGATAAACCCGCGAGCTCCGCGACATGAGCAATTTTGCCCCGCGTCTCGCCGAGGGCGACCACGCCCTTCACCTGCGTGCGCAAATGAGGGACCAGCTCCGCATAGTCCGAGCCCCGGTCGAGACCGCCCGCGATCAGCACGATATTTCCCGGGAAAGCATGCAGGGAGATGATCGTCGCCGCCGCGTTCGTCGCCTTGGCATTATTGTAGTACTTCACGCCGTTCTTCTCCGTCACGAATTCGAGCCGGTGCTCCACGCCACGGAATCCGCGCAGCGGCGCTGCCAATAGATCCGGCTCCGCTCCGGCCGCGATGCAGGCCGCGACGGCCGCGACCGCGTTGGATGCGTTGTGCCGGCCCGGAATGCCCAGCTCATCGACCCCGATAATCGTTAGGTCCTCGCCGCTTTGGTCTACATACCGAATGCGGCGCTTCTCGTCACCGGCCGGATCGGCCAGATCGGATGGGAACGGCGGATCGACGAATACGCCGTAATCCAGGCGCTGCGTGACCGAGAACGGAAGCACCCGTGCGCGAAGCGTCCCGCTAGCCATCAGCTCCCGGCAAACCGGATCGTCGGCATTCAGCACGGCCGTATCCTTGAACGTCTGGTTCGCGAACAGCTTCGCCTTGGAAGCCACGTAGTCGTCCATCCCGCCGTGATAGTCCAGGTGCGTCTCTGAAAGGTTGAGCAGCACCGCGACATGCGGGCGAAACGCCTGCGTGCCTTTCAGCTGGAACGAGCTCAGCTCGGCGACGATCCAGTCGTCCGGCCGTGCCGTTAGCGCGACCTCGCTGAGCGGGGTCCCGATATTGCCCGCGACGATCGCGTTCATATCGCACGCCTCCAGCATCTCGCCGATCCACGTCGTCGTCGTCGTTTTGCCGTTCGAGCCTGTTATGCCGATCAACTGCGCGGAAGAGAGCAAATACGCGACTTCCACCTCCGTCACGACGTCCAGCCCAAGCGCCAGCGCCTGCTTGACGGGCGGCGCGGTATACGGGATGCCCGGATTCTTCACGACGAGCGCCGTCTCCGGCGTGATTAAGTCGTCGGGATGTCCCCCGCATAGAACAGAAACACCCAAAGCGTCCAGCTCGTCCGCTTCGGGGCATAATTGACGTTCCTTTTGATCGTTGACCGTGACAATCGCGCCTAATTTATGAAAAAGCTTGGCGACGCTGAGGCCGCTCTTGGCCAAACCCAGCACGACGACGCGCCTGCCTTTGTACGCGGAAGGATGTTCCATGATGTACCCCCAACTCTTCGACATAGTTTATCTCTGGTACGTAAAAGCAAAGAGGCCCCGGGATGTAAAGGACAGTCTCCTTTACCTATTCACCCGCCGCGCCTCTCGCGAAACAGCTTAATCCCCTTATCTGCCGAGCAGGACGCCGATAACCGCCAGCACGATGCCGACCGCCCAGAACGTCGTCACGACCCGCCACTCGTTCCAGCCCGAAAGCTCGAAATGATGATGGATGGGGCTCATTTTGAATATCCGCTTGCCGCGCAGCTTGAACGAGCCGACTTGCAAAATAACCGAGAGCATCTCGATGACGAACACGCCGCCGATTATGACGAGGAGAAACTCGGTTTTGGTCAAAATAGCCACGGCCGCCATGCCGCCCCCGATTCCGAGGGAGCCGGTGTCGCCCATGAATACTTTGGCCGGATGCGCGTTGAAGACGAGGAACCCCAACAGACCGCCAATCATCGCCGCCGAGAATACGGCCGACTCGTGCTCGCTCGCATGCATCGCCAGCAGCGTGAAGGCGCCGAACGCCACCGCGCCGGTGCCGGCCAGCAGGCCGTCGACGCCGTCCGTGAAGTTCACGGCGTTCGTCGTACCGAACAGCATGATAACGACGAGCACGTAATACAGCCAGCCCAACTCAATCACCGTATCGGTTCCCGGAATCGAGACCGCCGTGCTGTGGTGCATCTGGATCAGCAGGACACATACGATGATGGCGAATACAAGCTGTCCGATTAGCTTCTGCAGCGCGGTGAGGCCCAGCGAGCGTTTGAACACGATTTTGATATAATCGTCGAGAAAACCGACGAGCCCGAAGCCGAGCGAGGAGACGAGCAGCACCCAGAACTCCGCGGTTTTGTCGGAAAATTTCAGGAAAGCGAGCAGAACGGCCAGCATGATAATGATGCCGCCCATCGTCGGCGTCCCCTTCTTCTTCAAGTGGCTCTGGGGACCGTCCGTCCGAATTTGCTGGCCGAATTTCATTCTTCGCAGCAGCGGGATGAACAAAGGTCCGAGCAGAACCGCGAGCAAGAATGAAGCGCCGATTGACAGTAGAATGACCTTGATGTCCATGACCTAATTCTCACCTCTTATCCGCGCTGCAGCGCATGTACGACTTCTTCCATGCGCATGCCGCGCGACCCTTTCACTAGTACGAGATCTTCCGGCTCCAGCCTGTCGAGCAGCCATCCGATCAGTTCGTCCTTCGCTTCGAACGCGCGCACGGCGCCGTCCTGCCCGAGGTTGCGCGAAGCGGCCGCGGCCGTGTGCTTCGACAATGGACCGAACGTCAGCACCCGATCGGCTTTGGACGCGGTGATGTAGTCGCCGATGCCGGCATGCAGCGCCTCTTCCTCCGGCCCAAGCTCGAGCATATCGCCCAGCACGAGCCATTTCCGGCGGTACCCCGATAATTGAGCTACCAGATCGATCGCCGCGCGGACCGCCGTCGGGTTCGCATTGTATGCGTCGCTTAGCACAAGCGCGTTGTTATAGGCGCGAACCGGCTCGATTCGCATGCCCGTTAGCGACAGCGCCGCTAAACTGCCCGAAATCCGCTCGGCGGGCACGCCTAGATGGAGACCAGCGGCGATAGCGGCCAGCGCGTTCGACACGTTATGCCGGCCCGGCACCGGGATGGTTATGCCCGGGATATTCACGCCGTTCTTGCCGGCAACATCGAACGCGGAGGTGACGGCTTCCACCTGCACGCCGTCCGCCCGCCATTCGTTCGCCTCGCCGAGTCCGAACGTTTCTTTCCGGATCGTCGTTGGCAAGGCGGCGGCTCCCGCATGCAGCAGCGGCTCATCTCCATTGAACAGAAGCAGTCCGCCCTCGCGCAGGCCGGCCGCGATCTCAAGCTTGGCCTTCGCGATGCCCTCGCGGGATCCCAGCTGAAGCAAGTGGGCATCCCCAATATTCGTAATGATGGCCACGTCAGGCCGGCCGATACGGGTGAGCAGCTCGATCTCGCCGAAACCGCTCATTCCCATCTCGAGCACCGCGGCCTCGACGTCCTCGTCCATCGCGAGCACTGTCAGCGGCAAGCCGATATGGTTGTTGAAGTTGCCGGCCGTCTTATGTACCCGGAACGTGCTCCCGAGCACGGCCGCGATCATATCTTTGGTCGTCGTTTTGCCGTTGCTGCCCGTCACGCCCACGACCCGCACGTTCAACTGCTCGCGGTAGGCGGACGCGAGGCGCTGCAGCGCTTCGAGCGTATCCTCGACCAGCACGAGCGGTGCGTCCGCAAGCTCGGCGGGCACCGGTCTGGATGCTTGCCAGAAGGCGGCACTCGCACCTGCGGCAAGCGCGCCGCGGACGTAATCATGACCGTCGAAATTCTCGCCGGCAAGCGGCACGAACAGCTGACCCGCGCCGACCTTTCGAGAATCCGTGGTCACGCCGGCGATCCTCTCGCCTTGACGACTCTCATGCCGCAGCGTTCCGCCGCTCATGGCCGCTATATCGGCTAACGTTCGTTTTATCACTATGCAAGACTCCTTATCGCTTCTTTGGCCACTTCCCGGTCGTCAAAGTCGTAATTGACGCTGCCGATCGTTTGGTAGGTCTCATGGCCTTTCCCCGCAATCAATACTACATCGTCGGGGCTGGCCATTTCAACCGCTTTTTGGATCGCCGCGCGGCGGTCTTCGATCAGCTCATAGCGCTCGGTTGACACGGAATCGGCTTGCAAACCCGCCTCGATGTCAGCCAAAATCCGCTGCGGATCTTCCGTTCTCGGGTTATCCGAAGTGACCAGGGAGTAGTCCGCGTAGCGAGCCGAAATTTGCCCCATGATCGGCCGCTTCGTCCGATCCCGGTCGCCCCCGCAGCCAAACACGCAAATGACTTTGCCTACGGCGAATTCCTTCACCGCCTTCAGCACGTTCTCCAAGCCGTCCGGCGTATGCGCGTAATCGACGATTACCGCGAACGGCTGGCCCGCCTGCACCGCCTCGACTCGTCCGGGAACGCCCGGCAGCGCTTCGAGACTTGCTTGGATCTGCGCAAGCCCGACGTTCTCGAGCAGCGCGGCCGCAATCGCCGCAAGCGCGTTGTATACGTTGAATTTGCCGGCCATTTTCAGCGTGATATCGATCGAACCCTGGAACGTCTCCACATGAAAGGACGTGCCGTGGGCGGTGATGCGGATGTTGGACGCCCGCACGTCGGCAGGCGCATCGACGCCGTATGTAATCACTTCCGCGGCCGTCATTCTCGCGAACGTCTCGGACGCCGCGTCGTCGGCATTGAGGACCGCGTACGTGCGCTCGCCTTCTTCCGCGCCGTACTCGTTGCCCAGCCGGCTGAACAACAGTCCCTTCGCTTGCGCGTAGCGCTCCATCGACTCATGGTAGTCAAGATGATCCTGGGTCAGGTTCGTGAACACCGCGGTGCGGAATCTGCAGCCCTTCACGCGGCCTTGCTCCAGCGCATGGGACGACACTTCCATCGCGCAGTAATCCGTGCCGGCATCCCGCATCTCGGCCAAATAGCGCTGGAGCTCCAGCGCTTCCGGCGTCGTCCGCGCCATCGGATGGGATTGTCCGGCGAACCGCCGCTCCACGGTGCCAATGACGCCCGGCGCATGACCGGCGTCCTGCAGGATGCGTTCGATCAAATACGTCGTCGTCGTCTTGCCGTTCGTGCCGGTAATGCCGATCAGCTTGACCGATTGGCTCGGCCGGCCGAAGAACGCGTCGGCCAGCACCGCCATCGCAAGGCGCGAGCTCTTCACGACCAATTGCGGCACCGCCAGCTCGAGCTGCCGCTCCACGACGAGCGCCGCCGCTCCCTTCTCCACCGCCTGCGGCGCATAGAGATGACCGTCCTGCGTATGACCGGGCAGACAGATGAAGAGATCCCCCGCTTTCACCGCGCGGGAATCCGTCTGAATGTCCGTAATATCGATATCGGCGCCGCCGGTCAGCCTTGCCGTCCGAAGCAAGCCCGCCAATTGTTCCAATTTCATGCTGCGTTTCCTCCTAAGCTTGGATGAGCCTGGCGCCCGGCGGCCTTCTGCGAAGGCGGCCAGGCGCCGCGCGGCTGCTCCTGTTCCATGCTAATGTTCGTTACCATTATACGCTAATTCGGGATCAATCCTTTAGTCCCCGTCTTGTGCCAAATATATCCGGATCGTCGAGCCTTGTTCCACGCGCGTCCCCGCCGCAGGGGCCTGCCGAATGACGGTATTGCCCGTGCCGGCCGAGGCGAGCGTGAAATTCATGTTCAAGTCCTCGTAAATCTCGCTGACCGTCTTGCCGACCAAATTCGGCACGGTCACAATTGGAGGCGTCAAGTCACCGTACTTATATGTCTTCGGTATTTGCTCCGAACGCGGCTTCACGCCCATGTATGGAAGCACGTCCTCCAAGATGTTATGCACGATCGGCGCGGCAACCACGCCGCCGAACTGAATGCCCTGCGGATTATCGACCGCGACGTACACGACGATCTCCGGGTCGTCCGCCGGCGCGAAGCCCACGAATGATACGATATGCTCGTTCGGTGAATAACGGCCGTTCACGACCTTCTGCGCGGTCCCCGTCTTGCCGCCGACGCGATAGCCGTCTAGGAACGCATTGCGTCCGGAACCAAGGGCGACGACGCTCTCGAGCGCTTCGCGCACTTGCGCGCTCGTCTGCTCGGAGATGACTTTGCGCACGACTTCCGGCTTAACGGTCTCCACCGTCTCGCCCGTCTCCGAGTTTATCCATGCCTTCGCCACATGCGGTTTGTAAAGCGTGCCGCCGTTAATGGCCGCCGATACGGCCGTAATCTGCTGGATCGGCGTGACCGAGACGCCTTGTCCGAAGGCGGTCGTCGCCAGCTCCACCGGTCCGACCTGGTTCAATTTGAACATGATGCCGTTCTCTTCGCCGCCCAAATCGATGCCGGTTTTCTTGCCGAAGCCGAATTCCCGAATGTATTGGAACAGCGTCTCTTTGCCTAGCCGATTGCCGAGCTCGACGAACCCCGGGTTGCAGGAGTTCTGCACGACCTCCATGAACGTCTGGCTGCCATGACCGCCGCGCTTCCAGCAGCGAAGCCGCGCGCCGCCGACCATGACCGCGCCCTTATCGAAGAAGGTCTCCTTCTTCAGATCGACCTTGCCCTCCTCGAGCGCCGCCGCGAGCGTAATAATCTTGAAAGTCGAACCAGGCTCGTACGTTTTCCAAATCGGCAGTATCCGGTTATAAACCGATGCGTCCACGTCCCGGAACTTGTCGGGTTCGAATGCCGGGCGGCTTGCCATGCCCAGAATCTCGCCGTTGTCGGGATCCATGGCGATCGCGATAATATTGTCGGCCTGCGTCTTGACCATCGCCTGGTCGAGCTCGCGCTCCATGATCGTCTGGATATGCTTGTCGATCGTCAGCTCCATGTTGAGCCCGTCCTTCGGCTTCTCGTACGTATCCGAAGAGCCTGGCATCGTCCGACCAGCCGCATCCGACAGGAACGCCACGTGGCCGTTCATGCCGGCCAAATATTTGTTGTACTTGGCTTCAACCCCTGTCAAACCGCCGTCATAGCCGACGATGCCCAAGATGTGGGAGGCCAAATCTTCATAGGGATAATACCGTTTGTTGTCTTCCGCCACGACGATGCCGTCCAAATTCATGTTCTTGATGAGCTGCGCCTTCTCCGTCGTGATCTGGCGGCCCCCTGGTTGAATATTGACGATCATCGCCTTCTTCTTCAGCAGCGCGTATACCTTCTCCTGCGTCATGCCGAGCACGCCCGCCAGCTTGGCCGCCGTTCCCTTCGCGTCCTTAATCTGCACGGGCAGCGCCATAATCGTCGGCGAGCTTATATTGTACGCAAGCCTGACGCCGTTTCGGTCCCAAATTTCGCCGCGCTTGGCGGTGAACGGAATTTCGCGCCGCCACGACTCTTCCGCCTTGGCCGCCAGCTCCTCGCCTTTCACCAGCTGAACGTAGCTTAACCTTGCAATGAGCGCCGAGAAAGCCAATATGGATATGATCAGCGCGACAAACAACCGCCTGCGGACCGTGACATTCGAAACTTTCACCCGTTACTCCCCTCCGATCGGCTCTACAAAATCAGGCAGCATCACATGCTTATCCTAATCCAAGCCTATTCGGAGCGTGTAATAGTTAGAACAAGCCTACCCGCCCGCGCTATTCGTTGGTCTCCGGTGAGTCTTCGGTTGCTTCCTCTCCCGCTTCCCCGGTCTGGGCGCCTTCCGCGGCTTCTTCCGTATCCGGCGGTGCCAGCGTCAATTTGAGAACCCGCTTCCCGTTCAGCTTCGCCAGCGTCTGATCGGTCACGAATCCTTCGCCCTCCGCCACGGCCTGAATGCCGAGCAGCGAACAGATCTCGAGCGCTTCGCGCAGCGAGCTGCCCCTCATATTCGGAACCGCCAACTCGGAACGTTCCTCCGTCAGCAAGTATACCGTTTGGTTCAGCGTAAGCTTCGTGCCCGAAGCCGGGATTTGCTGCTTGACGGTTTTGCCTTTGCCGACGATCTCGGCTTTGAGCGCTCTCGATTGCAGCTTCGACTTCGCCTGTTCGAGCGAGCTGCCGTTCAAGTCGGGCACGCTGACCATCGGGTCCTTCTGCTTCGCGCCGTTCCCCTCGTCCGTCTCGGGCAGCTGCGGCGCGACGCCCATATGGCGCAGGCTGTTCTGCACGATGTTCTTAAACACAGGCGCTGCGACCGCGCCGCCGCCCAACTCCTTGTCGTTCGGGCTGTCCACGACGACGTAGACGATGATCTTCGGATTGTCCGCCGGCGCGTAGCCGATGAAGGAGACGACGAATTCGTCTTCGGAATATTTGCCGTTGACGACCTTCTGCGCCGTACCGGTCTTGCCCGCCACCCGGTAACCCGGGATATAGGCATTCTTGCCCGTACCGTCGGAGACGACCTGCTCCAAATATTCGCTGACCTTCTTCGAAGCTTCCTTGGAGATGACCTGGCGGATCTCCTTCGGCTGCTTAACGACCGTCTTGTTCGTCACCGGATCTTCGATTTCCTTCACAATATGAGGCTCGAGCAAACGTCCGCCGTTGGCCGCTGCCGCGATGGCGGCTACCTGCTGAATCGGGCTGACGGCCACGTTCTGTCCGAACGTCACGGTTGCGACGTCACGCGGTATGGTCCGGTCAATGTTCATGCGTCCTTTGATTTCGCCTGGCAGTTCGATGCCCGTCTTGACGCCGAAACCGAAGTCCTGGATATACTGCAGCAGCTTATCGGTCTTCAACATCTCGTAACCAAGCTTGACGAACGCAACGTTGGAGGATTTCTTGAGTCCTTCCAAATAGGTGATTTCGCCCCAGCCTCCGCGCTTAATATCTCGGATTTGCTCCCCGGCTACGGTGATACTGCCGGACATGTACTCGGCATTCGGATTAAAGTATCCTTCCTCAACCGCGCCGGACAGCGTTACGATTTTAAATGTCGAGCCCGGTTCGTATTGCGACTGCACGATGTGATTTTTAAAACCGTCCTGGGTGGATTTCCAGTACTCGTTCGGGTTGTATGTCGGCAGATTCGCCATGCCCAAAATTTCCATCGTCTGCGGGTCGGCCGCGATCGCCGAAATACTGAGCGGCTGGTATTTGTCGTACGCTTCCTGAATCGCTTCTTCCACATAATGTTGGATGTCGGCGTCAATCGTCAGCTTGACGTTGCTCCCATCCTTCGACGGAACGAACTCGACGGTGCCATCCTCCAGAATGATGCCGTTGCCATCGCGCTCGTATTTGATTTTGCCTTCCGTGCCGCTTAATTCCTTGTTCAAATACGACTCGATGCCGCCGACCGCCTTGCCATCCTTGTTGATGTAGCCGAGCACGTGCGCGGCCGACATGTCTTTCGGATAATAGCGCTTCGTCTCCGGGAGCAAATAAATGCCCACATCGTTCGCCTTCGGTTTCATTTTCTTCAGCTCTTCGGTCAAGGCAACGACCCGGTCATGGGTAGCCTTGTCGATCTTGAACCCCTCCGGCCGCACCTCGCGCTGGGTATAATACTTGCCGTCATCCTTCTTGGCCGTAATAATCTCGCGCAGCTCCGACTCCGGCTTGCCCAGAATCAGATGCAGCTTGCTGACCACGAAATCTACGGTGCCGAGCTTGTTGATCAGCTCCGGATTGACCGCGACGATATATGCGGCCGAATCCATGGCCAATACGGTGCCGTCGCGGTCGGTGATCGTGCCGCGCACCGCCTTGAGCGTCTGCGAGCTCGACCATACTTGGCGCGCCTTGTCGGACCAGAAGTCGGCTTCGACCACCTGGACCCAGTAGATCTTCGAGAACAGGACAGCAAAAAGGAGGGTGATTACCCCTCCGACCAGTAACGTCCGTAATTTGATTCGCTTTGTCATAAGCTCACCTATTCTTTCGTTCCGGCTGCCGAGTTGCCCACGATAATATCGTTGCCGGGCGATGGAATCATGCCTTGCTCCCTGGCTTTCTGCGCGATACGCTCCGGACTGCTCTCGGTCTCGACGACTTTGCGCAGCTCGCCGATTTCCACTTCGAGCTTGCTAAGCGACCTCGTCGCTTCCTTGGCCTTGTAATTCATCGCATAGATTTGATTATACCGATAATTAATAAAAGCTAGCGTAGAGAAGACAAGCACGATCGTCATGAGGATGATCAGCTTGTCCCGCGTTGGCAACGGCTTGCGCTTCGTGACTTTCGTCTTCTTCTCCCGGTAAGACGGCAGCTGCTCCGGTTTGCGTTTGGGCTGAAGCGCCAGGTTGCCATTCGTATAAGCCAATTCGTGTCCCCTCCTAAAAAAGTTATGATGGTTGGTTCAAGGTATGGATAAAGTTGATTCGTTATAGTTTCTCGGCAACGCGCAGCTTCGCGGAACGGGAGCGCGGATTCATCGCAAGCTCCTCCTCGCTAGGCGAGATCGGCTTACGGTTGACCAGCTTCAACAGGCCGGTCCCGCCGCAGACGCACATTGGAAAATCCGGCGGACACGTGCAGCGCTCGACATACTTGGCGAACAACTGCTTGCAAATCCGGTCCTCCAGCGAGTGAAACGTAATGACCGACGCGCGTCCGCCCGCATTAAGCACGCGCACCGTCTGCTCCAGCGCCGTCTCCTCCGCGCCGAGCTCGTCGTTCACCGCGATGCGCAGCGCCTGGAACGTGCGTTTGGCCGGATGCGGCCCCGTTCTTCTCGCCGCGGCCGGAATGCCGGACTTAATGAGCTCCACCAGCTCGCCGGTCGTCTCAATCGGTTTCTCCGCCCGGGCATTCACGATTTTGCGCGCGATCTGGCGGGCGAACTTCTCTTCGCCGTAATCGGCGATGATCCGCGAGATCTCCCGTTCTTCCCATTCGTTCACGATCATCTCCGCGGTCAGCATGCCATGCTGATCCATTCGCATATCGAGCGGCGCGTCGTGGTTGTAGCTGAACCCCCGATCGGCCTCGTCCAGCTGCGGACTCGAGACGCCCAGATCGAACAGTACGCCGTCGACGCCGTCAATGCCGAGCTTCCCCAGTTCTTCTTCCAAGTGGCGGAAGTTCCTCCGCACGAGCGTAACCCGGTCCATGTAGGGCGCGAGTCTTACGCGCGCGTTGTCGTGCGCCCAATCATCTTGGTCGAACGCGATCAATCGGCCTTGCGGACCAAGACGCGACGCGATCAATTCGCTGTGACCCGCCCCTCCGAGCGTACAATCCACGTAAATGCCATCCTGCTTTATGGCGAGGCCATCGACCGCCTCTTCCTTGAGCACCGTTATATGTTGAAACAAGCTGCAGCCCTCCCGGCTCTAAGGATCGGCCTGCCGATCCGGTTGCCCGGCGGCCGCCTCCTAAAAATTAAAATCGAAATCGACCAGCTTCTCGGCGATTTCGTTGAACGTCTCTTCCGATTGCTGGAAATACCCTTCCCAAATCGGCTTGCTCCACACTTCCACCCGATTCGAAACGCCCAGCACGACGCATTCCTTGTCCAGCTTGGCGTATTCACATAGTATGTTCGGTAAATTTACCCTTCCCTGTTTGTCCAACTCGCATTCCGTCGCCCCCGAAAAGAAGAAGCGCGAGAACGCGCGGGCGTCGGATTTCATGAGCGGCAGCGACTTCAGCTTCTGCTCCAGCAATCCCCACTCGCTCATCGGATAAACGAACAAGCAGTTGTCTAAGCCCCGGGTGACGACGAAGCGTTCCCCGAGCCCCTCGCGGAATTTGGCGGGAATGATGAGACGGCCCTTATCGTCGATGCTGTGCTGATACTCCCCCATAAACATGCGGCCGCTCCACTCCTTCCCCCAAAACCTCCACTTGCCACCACTTTTCACCACTTGGTTTGTTCTATTCGCCACCCCTTTAGCAATTCCTGCTTGTAAGAAATCATTTTAAAAATATTTTATGTACTTAAACATGTAAAAACTTTGTTACGGTTTTGAAACCTTTTGGACGTCTCTTTCGTGTAAGCTAGAACCTGACGCTAGCGAAGGAGAAGAGAGAACGCGCATGAACAACGTGATGATCGGCGCCTCCGGCGGGGATTGCTCCGCGCCGAACGAAGAGGCATCCTGCAAACGAATCGAGCTGCTCCGTCCCGTCGAGCGGCTGTGCTACGAAATCGCCCATTATTTGCTCGGCAACGCGAAGGACGCGGCGGCCGCCAGCGAAGAAGCGCTGCTAGCCCTCTACCAGCAGCCCCTGTTCGTGCGGACGTCGGATGAAGAGAGAAGACGCATGGCGCGCGAGGAAGCAATCCGCTGTTCGCTGGCGCTGTCCTGCTGCCTCCAACATAAAGAGCCGGTATCGCCCACCCTCGTCTGAAGGCGCGATCCGGCTCTTATTATTTTGTATTAGAGAGCAATAACCCGTTAGTCGTCCAATCTATCGGAGTCTAGCTTGGTTGCGGCCGGCGCGGATTCCGCAGAATCAGTCGGCAATGCTGCTGACGCTGGAATCCCTTCCTCGCGCGGCTGCTGCTTAGGGCGGCGTCTCTTGCTCCGATAGAGCATATAAGCCGGTACGGCAATGACCGCCAATACGACGGCAACCGGCAGCAGCGCGGTCAAGGCGATGACGATCACCTGCGCGGCTTCCGCGAGAAACGACAAGCTTCCGCTCCATGCGCCGCTAATTTTGTCCCCGAAGCTCTTCTCTTCCGCTAGCGCTTGGATCGGTACAGCCGACTTCTGATAGATGCGCAGCTCGATCGTGGAATACGCAACATTTTGATCCAGATACCGCATCCGCCCTTTAATCCGTTCAATCTCCGTCTGCACCTCGCCGAGCTCCTTCGAGAATTGCAGCAGCGCCGTCGCGGACTCGGCCTTCTCCATGAATGCCAGCAATCTCGCTTCGACGACGCCCCGCGCTTTCAACCGCGATTCCAGATCGACGTATTCCTCCGTCACGTCCGTCCCCTGCATACTCTTCTCGAACGCGAGATGCGGCAGCTTCTCCATCCCGGCCAGAAAAGACATGAATCCGTTCGCCGGCACTTTAATCGTATAGGTGCCGCCAAGCTCGGTCGACGTCTGCTGATCGGTAAATTGCAAAATGTAGCCGCCCGACGCTGTAATCGCGGCGCTGACCGACCGTTGGGCCGCCGCGTAATCCTCCACTTCCATAGAAACGCTGCCTCGGTAGACGATTTTTCGATTGAATCCGTCCGGATCAGCGATCGCCCCAAGCGACGACGCTCCCCCCTGCCCATCAGTGCCATCAGCTTCGCCAGCGGATGAACCAGCGTTTGCCGGCGCAGCTCCCGTCGCAGCCGCCTGATCTGCCCCTCCATCCGAATTGGCTGCGCTTTCCGATGCAACGCTATCCTCGGAATACTTCAGCGAGTTTGCGGCCTTCTGATTCGTGCTGCCTCCGCTATCCGAATTTTCCGCGCTGCTGCAACCGGCCACGAACGCCAAGAGCATGACGAACAAGCCGGCATAACTCGCTACCTTGAACCACTTATTTTGCCGCATTCGAAAAGCACCCCTTTTTTTATCTAATGGCTATCATCATCATAGACGCCTGCGCCTGGAAAATGTTTCAATCGCTTCAAAAAATGACTTCAACACAAAAAAGACTGCCCGCAAGGCGGCATGCTTCCCGTAGGAAACACGCCGCCCGCAGACAGCCTCGTAGGAATCAAGCCGGTGCTTTACGTCCAGCTCTCCTGGTATTTCTTCTGTTCGTCCGTCAGCGTATCGATCGAGATGCCGAGCGATTCGAGCTTGTAGCGGGCGACCTGATCATCCAGCTCGTACGGCACGTTGATGACTTTGGCGCCGATCGATTGATAGTTGTCGTTGACGTACTTCAGCGACAGCGCTTGAAGCGCGAAGGTCGTATCCATGATTTCCGCCGGGTGTCCGTCGCCCGCGGCCAAATTGACCAGACGACCTTCCGCCAGCAGATAGATGCTGCGTCCGTCCTCCAGACGATACTCCTCGATGTTCTTGCGTACCGTGCGCTTCTCCACCGCGCGCGCCGCCAGCTCCGGCTTGTTGCACTCGACGTCGAAATGGCCGGCGTTGCACAGAATCGCGCCGCTGCGCATCACGTCGTAATGCTCGCCGCGAATGACGTCCTTCACGCCGGTGACCGTAATGAACAGCTCGCCCACTTTAGCCGCTTCGATCATCGGCAGCACGGTGAACCCGTCCATATGCGCTTCGACTGCTTTGATCGCATCCACCTCAGTGACGATGACGTTCGCCCCGAGCCCTCTGGCGCGCATCGCCACGCCTTTGCCGCACCAGCCGTAACCGACGACGACGACGTTTTTACCCGAGATGATCAGGTTGGTCGTGCGCATAATGCCGTCGAACGCGGATTGGCCCGTACCGTAGCGATTGTCGAACAAATATTTGCAATACGCGTCATTGACCGCAACCATCGGCAGCTGTAGCGTGCCTTCCTTCTCCAGCGCCTTCAGCCGCGTAATGCCGGTCGTCGTCTCCTCCGCGCCGCCGCGGATTTGCGGCAGCAGGTCTTGGCGTTCGCCGTGCAGAATCGTCGCGAAATCGCCGCCGTCGTCAATGATGAGATCCGGCTTCGACTCGAGCGCCCGCACGATGAGCGACTTGAACTCCTCGGGATCCGGATTGTATTTGGCGAAGACGGTAATGCCGTCTTCCACTAGAGCCGCGCAGACGTCGTCCTGCGTCGACAGCGGGTTGCTGCCCGTAATCGTCACTTCCGCGCCGCCGGCCTGCACGACTTTCGCCAAGTAAGCCGTTTTCGCTTCCAAGTGCAGGCAGATCGATACCTTCAGCCCTTTGAACGGCTGCTCTTTCTCGAATTGCGCGCGAATCCGGTTCAGCACCGGCATATGGGCCGACGCCCAATCGATTTTCAGATGACCTTCGTGCGCTAACGCCATATCGGCGACAATGCTGTTCTCTCTTGCACTCACGATTTACATTCCTCCTAATTATAGATGCCAATGAGAGACAACGATTCTAAAGATACACAAGGCGGTGTCTGCCGTCCGATTCGAACGGCGCCGCCAACAGTTGCTTCACCCAATCGATTCCATACTGATTGCAGAATTGCATCGCGTTCAACACGCGCTCCTGCGGTTTGCCCCCCGGCCAGAGCGAATGCGCCACGCGGTCCATCTGGCCCAGCGCGGCATCGAACCGTCTGGCATGCGCTTCCTTCGCCCGCTGTTCCAAATACGCGATCTCCCGTAAAATGCGCTCGCGATTCGTGTCGCCTAACCGGCCAAGACCCGCCTCCAGGGACGAGACCAGTTCAATTAACGGCGCATACAGCTCTTCGAACCGCGCTCTAGTCTCACCGAACCTCTCGCCGATGGCCCATTCTTCCCGCTCGTCCAGCCAAGCCTGACGCTTGACGGCGTAACGCTCGACGACTTCGCCAAAGTTAAGGCCGTATTTGTCCATTTGCTTCGGAAGGTGCGGCTCGACGATCGTGAAGGACATCCGCGGCACGATGATCGGCATCTCCATGCCAAGCAGCCGGAACGCCTCGGACGTCTGCGCCCAGTAGGCGATCTCGCCTTGACCCAGTACCGTCGCCAATACGGGCAGCACAAAATCTTGCATGAGCGGACGAGTCAACACGTTATTGCTTAACCGCTCCGGCTCATGGTCCGCGATGTCGAGAAGCTCGTCCTCGGTCATCCGCACCGTACCCCGCCGATTCACAAATTCACCCGCCCGCCGGAAGAGCAGCGTTCTTTCTTGCCCCCCGCCCGTCGGTTCCTCATGAAACAGAAATACATTCGCGCAGCCTTCCGCCGCTTCCGCCTGCTCCTTGAAGCCAAGCGACCGAATCGCCTCGCCCGCTTGGCGATATGCGCGTTCGAGTTCGCCGCCCCGCTTGATCAGCATCCGGAACATGTCCGATTCCAGCTTGCGAAGCGCCGGGTCGTCGGCATCGAGCAGGACAAGTCCGTGTTCGCGGAACAGATGCGTCAAGACGTGGGCGAACCAGTCCGTCAGCGTCGCCGACTCGTCCGCGGCGGCTTCCAGCATGGCAAGCAGCGGCTGCTTGTGCGGCGTGTCGGGCAATGCGGAGGCAAGTTCCCGAAGGGTGTCCTTCAGCTTCGCTGCCGAAAGCCGCGTCCGGCTGATGGACGTTTTCGCGCCGCCCGGATGCAATATCGCGATTTTGCGCGGCGCATGCTCTTGGATGTAAGCATGATTGGCTTCTTCCCAATCGTGATCTTCGCCGGCGATCCAGAATACCGGCACCACCGGCCGGCCAAGTCGAGACTCCGCTTGCTTGGCGGCTTGAATGATCGTGACTGCCTTATGAACGACGAGCAGCGGGCCCGTCCATAAGCCGGCCTGCTGACCGCCGACGATCACGGGCGCCCCTTGCGCGATCTCCCCGATGCGCCGCGCCACTTGCTCGCCGGCCCCGAATCGCCCATTGTAGTCCCGAAGCACGCGCGCCAGCGACTCGGCGGAGACGCGCCCCCCCCGCTTCTCTTGCAAGTACGCGTAACGAGCCTGCCAAGCTCCTTCATCCGAAGGATGCCCGCCGAACAAATGCGCGATACGGGAGTCCGATCGCAGACAATACGCCTCAGCCAGCGGCTGCCCCGAAGGCAGTGGGAATGATTCGATTTCCATATGTAATGTCAACCTTCTTTCAGATCGCCTGTAGCCATTTTTCTCATTTTACACGGCAACGCCCGGAGCGTCAAAACGCACGCAATCGGTCCTCGCCAAGAGAACCGATTGCACATGCTACGCTATATATCCTCCTGCGCGGCTAGATCGCGAACACGCTTTTGCCGATGCCGATGCACATGAGCAGGACGTAGAAGACGCCCATGACGAAAAAACCGAGTCGCCAGATCGCCCGAGCAATCCGCTTCACGTCGACGGCGCCCCGTTTGCGATATTGTACGTTTCCCAACAATCCGGCGCCAAGCAGCAGCACGAGCATAATGCCGTAGAACCCGAAGCTGCTGCTAAAAATCACGTTGAACAATACCGCGACGCAGCCTACCAAGAGAACCGTCGTAACATCCATCGCGGTCCGTAAAGCCCGATTACGGTCGCCCGTGAACGCGCCAAGCCCAAAATAAACGAGCACAAACGGGACGACAGGAATGACCGCCAATACCGCATAGACATGTTTGATGATCTCCCAAATCCACTGCACGACAGACTGCCCCTCTCGCGGATGGTCATTTAGTGAAGTGCCCTCACCATGGCGGCGACGGCATCGTTAAGCGGCGACCGGATCCCCGCAGCGCGGGCGAGCTCCGCGATTCCTCCGTTGATCCAATCGATCTCGGTCGTCCGTCCCGCTTGCACGTCCCGCAGCATGGAGGATTCGTTCGCCGCCGTCGCTTCGCATACGGCGAGCACCTTCTCCCATGAGCCGTACTCCTCGCTCAAGCCGGAACGCTCTAGTATCGCCCTGCTTTCCATGAACAACGCCGACATCAGCCGCAAGCGCGACGGATGAAGCGGCAATTCGCCGTTCTTGACGCCAAAAATCGCGGTAAGCGGATTAATGACGGCATTTATGAGAAGCTTCTCATAGATGCGATTCTCCATTTGATTCGACAGTTCCGCGGAAATTCCTGCCTCCGCAAGTACACTTACTAACATTTTTTGCGTTATTTCCTCTTCTTCCGCGCTTCTCATGCCCGGGTGCAGCGGCCCGAATATTAAGTTGCCTCGTCCCGTATAGCGAACCTTCCCCGGAGATTCCCGCAGCGCGCCTTCCGTCGAAATCGCCGGTACGACCAGCGTGCCGGCCGGAAGCGCGCCTACAATTCGAGGCAGATGGCCAATGCCGTTCTGCAGGCACAGTACCGCCGCGCCGCGCGCGCTTAATAACGCGACCGCGCTTAGCAGCTCGTCACTCAAATGCGCCTGCTTAACGGTTAACCATATCCAATCGCCGGCAGCCGGAAGCTCGTCCTCCCGTAGAGCCTCGCATTGGGTTATCGAAACGGCGTTCGCGGCCACATGAAATTGTTCGCCTTCTTCGACCAGCTCCCCGCCTTGCCCGGCGATCAAGCTCGCCTGTTCGTCGCTCCTCGTCACGAACGTAATTGCGGCGCCCCCCCCTTGCCAGGCGCAGCCCGTACATCAGGCCTAGCGCTCCCGCGCCAACGATAAAAATCCGCATCTCGACCACTCCTTTAGCCTCGCCGTGCTCGACCATTCCTTTCTATCGTAACAAATCCTCCGCCGGCAGCAAAAATAAAAATGTCCCGTTCGCCTTCAGGAAGAGGCGTCGGGACATCCTATGAGCGGGCGTTTGCCCTGTTATTCGATGCGTTCCAGATTGCCGTTCGCATCCATTTTGAAACGCGGCTTCGTCTCGTCCTCTTCGTTCAGAACGGTCAGCCGTCTAGCCCGGTCCATAATTTGAATGAGCGTTTTGTAATCGTCGTTCACGGCACGGTAATCGGTTTGCACATTGTTCACTTCATGCGAGAGCTTCTCGTTCTGCTCCCGCAGCAAATATAATTCTTCCTCGCGGTCCCTCAAATCGCGCTCGAGCGACTTGATTTGCCGGTTAAGCTCCTGATAGGTCGTTTTCCACTGACGAAGGAAGCGGATAACGGAATCCACGGATAACGATTCTTCTGTAACCGGATCATGCTTATAAGACCTCTCTTCCGTCTCGGCCGTGCCGACCGACGAAACATGCGAAGTCGCGACGAACGTCTGCTTCTTCAAATAATTACGCTTCTGGCGCTGCTGCTTCGCGATTTGGATCGCATCTTCATACCGCTTGCGGACACAGCTGTTCCACCGGAACCCGCATGCCGCGGACGTCCGGCCGATCCGTTCGCCGACCTCCTCGAACGCGGCCAGCTGAGTGCTTCCCTCGCGTATATGCCGCAATGTCACCTCGGCGAGAATGAGGTCATCATCCGGGCTCCACGCATCTTGTCTGACTGCTGTCATGCAATGAAAACCTCCTAACGTTAGGCGCTTACTTATCGCTTACTTATCACTATGCCCTTGGTAGAGTTCATAGAATCTATCGGATACTAATTTGTATATCCATTTTTTTGAGGGCTCATACATATTTTTAGGCGGCCCGGCGCAAACTTGTTCTAGGACAATGGATGCATCCAAAACAAGCCAAAAAATTTGCCATTTCTTCGCGGATGAATGTTTACACTGGTTTGACGAAACGTTATAATGGGCAATAGAAATCTGGTCGAGACTGACGAGAGGGGGATTTGTATCACATGGCACGCATGTTTCGGGTGCTCGGCTTCTGGACGCTAGTCATCGGTCTGATGGCGTTCGCTGGCGACATGATGGAGATGGCGCTCTTGTTCTTTATCCAAACAGCCGTTTTCGTCCTTTTAGGCTACTTGAACTTTTCCGAACGAACATACGTATTAATGTTCTGGGGATATATGGTGGTTACGTTCGTAGGCTTCTCCTATTGGACCATCTTCGTGATGGGTAATCCGTTCTAAGATCGGCATACATAAGAAGGCTGTTCCGGGAAGACAAGCTTCCCAGAACAGCCTTTTTTCATGCGCCTTTATGCAGCACCATCACTTTGAATGTCTCGCTCATGCCGTCGCTCAGGAGCAGCTGCCGGATCGCACGGTTCCGCCTGGCCGCCGGTCCGAACGGGTCGGCGCTATCTGAGGCCGTCAAGTCGTCCAGAATACCGTAATCCAGCAGAAACTGCTTCTGGGTAGCATAGTAATGCTCCCGGAAACCGGCCGCTTCCCCCGCCCGCCGGCAAGCCGTAAAATTAATGTGCGCGGTGATGTCCTGCTCTCCGGGCCGCGTGTACGGATCGTCATGCGCCACGTGGCCGGCATAACAGAGCAGCGTGCCGTTCATCCGGTGTCCGGCCGTCAACTCCTCCGCGTCGTGTCCGTAATCGACGAGTATGAGTACGCCTTCTTCCATGCACGCCCCGATATTTGCGATCCAGCGCTCGGCATTCAAATTCACTTCAGCCTGCTGCCCTTCGCGAAGCGAGATACCGTCGGGTTCCAGCGTCTGCCTGATCTGCGGATCGCTAAGCGGCAGCAGCGTCTCCGCAAAAAACGAATCGGGACGATCGGCCAGCGTGACGCCTATCTCCCACAATCGGCCATCCATCAGGCGTACGCGATGAACCGGCATGGCGTCCAGCAGTTCATTCGCGACGATCATGAGCGGACCGCCTCGGCGCCATGACCCTGCCAAGCCTTGGTCTGCCGTCAGGACATGCAAGCGGGCCGAGATTTCAACCGATTCCAGCAGTCGTCTAGCAGCAGCCAGATGCACGGGAGAATCGTCGATTACCGCATAGTGCATCGCTTCGCTCAGCACCGAACTACCACGCTTGGCCCAGGCCTGCAAAATATGCTTGGAGAGTACGCCCGTTCCAGCCCCCCATTCGGCAGCATCCGCCCTGCCTCCGAAATGTCTCTGCCATTCCGCCAGGCATGCCGCGATTTTCTCGCCCATTATGGTGCCGACCGACGAGCTCGTATAGAAATCGCCTTCCCGGCCCACCCGGATTCTCCCCTGCCGATAATAGCCATACTCCGGATCATACAGACAGAGCGTCATATAATCGTGAAAAGTTAGGCACTCCCGCCCCTTGACGTCCTGCCGCTTCATGCTTGCCGTGATCCGTTCCGCGATTCCCATCCCCGCATGCCTCCTCCCATTCCACCGGACAAAAATGCCAAATCAAGATATAATAGAAAGATTGAAGGCATATAGTAATCCAACATGATCTGTGAGAAAGCCGCTCTGCAAAAGAAAGGAGATCCCCCTTCAGTGTCTAGTGGAACTATCCGGCGCGGCCTGCTCGCAGCCGCGATCGGCGCCGCCGCCCTCTGGTTATCCGTCTTCCCGATCGTCGCGGCTCCCCAAGAAGAGGAGGATATTCGCCAACTGCTGGAAAAAAGCCTGTCGGTCGTCGAACTCGATAAGGAAATCGCCCGCATCGCGGAACAACAGACGACCGTCGCCGGGAAGCTGGAAGCATCGCGCGAAGCGCTCGCCAGACAGGAAGCTTCGATCGCCACACGCCGGGAGGAAGCCGGCAGCGTCCTGCGCGCTTACTATATGGGCGATCGCGATTTCTTGCTGACGGCGCTTGTCTCTTCCAAGACGCTGGACAAGCTGCTGGCGACGCTCGATTATTTCGACGTCCTCTTCGCCAGCGACCGCAAATCGCTCCATGCGTACGCCGGTCAATATCAAGAAATCAAGAAAGCGATCGGCACGCTCGAGAACGAGACGAAGCAGCTGGACGATATCGAATCGCGGCTCCGCGCCCAACGCGAACGTCTCGCGGCGCTCCAGCAGGATGTCGATGCCAACCTAAGCGGCCGATCCGACGAAGAGAAGCTGCGCCTCTTGATCGATGAAATGACGAACTTCTGGAAGAACGTCGGCTTCTATGAGGTGAAGCGTTATTTCAAAGCGTTGTCGCAAGCGATGAAAAACATCCCGTCCTGGGTGCAGGACAACAAGGATATGCTCGCCATCGACGGGTTCAATTACACGATGACGATTCCGGAAGACAAGCTAAATGAGTTTCTGCGCGAGCAGAACGAGCTGTTCCAATCGCTCGACTTCCGGTTCGGCGACGACATGGTGACCGTGGCCGGCAAGCGCGATGGGCTTGAGGTCGAGCTCAGCGGCCATTATACGGTCGAGAACGAACCGAAGAACGGCATCTACTTTCACGTCGACGAATTGATGTTCAATGGTCTCGCGCTGCCGGAAACGACGCGACAATCGCTGCAGCAGGAATTCGATCTGGGCTTCTACCCGCAAAAAATCGTCTCGTTCCTAAGAGCCGACTCCGTGCAAGTGAAAGACGGCAATCTCATCATCCAGCTATCGATCCGTCTTTAGCCGTCTATTCGGCGTTCTGATTCCAAGACTGAATCAACCGCTCCGCCTCGTTAGCCGTGAACGGGGCTGTTTGCGCATGCGACCAATGCCGCATCCAGCGCTCCAGACGCGTCCACCACGAAGGGTCTGGGGTTTGCGCCTCGCGCTCCAGCCACAATAATGCCTCCTGCGGCGGACGCACGGCGGAATCCCCGTTATCGTATACGGACCGGTACAGCGTCTTCTCCGCCGGCAGTCTGCCACCCGCCGCATAGTTGCCCAGTTGATCGCTCGGCTCGGTCATCGCTTTAATCCACGCGAGCGCCGCTTCCGGCTCCTTCGCGAGCGAAGAGACGACGAAGCTTCTGCCTCCCGTCCAAACCGGGCCGCTTCCTTGACCGGGTACTAGCTTCCGCCGCACATCGGGCGCCAGCTTCATGTATTCCGACCACGTCAACGCCGCGGCAAGCAGCTTGTTCGTGCGGAATCGCTCCTCCAGTTCGCCCGGGCCATAAGGCAGAACGTCGGCGGGAGGGAGCGCAGCCAGATAACGCACGCGATTCGCTTCCTCCGCGCTGAGCGCCTTCAGCTTCTCCGCACCGCTGGAGTCCGCCTCGAACGCGCTGAGCCACGCCAGCATCAGCCGGCCGTCCTGAATCGGCAAGCGCATCGGGGCGAGGCCCGGTTCCATGTCGATCAGCTTCTCCGCCAGCTCCGTGAACGACGGCCACTGCGATGGCGGTTCAGGCAGGCCTGCGCGCTGCAGGAGCTCCTTGTTCCAGACGAGCAGCGCGGGATCGCCGTCAAGCGGGACGCCCCATAATGAGCTATTCCATAGCAAAGGCCCTGTGAACGCTTCCAAAATTCCACCCGCGCGTTCTCCCGTATAGTAATCATCCAAAGGACGCAAATAACCCTGTACCGCGAATGCGCCCACCATGCCGTTTTCCATGACATATATATCGCCGGCTTGTCCAAGCTGCGCTTGCCGCTGCCAGGTGGCAAGCGGTTCGCGAGCCTGATTGACGAGCTCTGCCTCGATCTCCCGCTGGTTGGCGTTAAATCGCTCGTTGCGCACCTGCCACGCCTCGAATTCCGCTTCGGTCATCGACACTTCCACGCGGATGCGGACGACGGGCGTCCACGTCTTGTCCAGCTGCGCTTGCTGTTTGGCATTCGGTTCGTCTTGCGACGGCGCATCTCGAAGCCCTTGCTCGGCGAACATCGGAAATAAGAGTGCTACAGAGGCAGTAAATACGCCGAGAAGCATGATCACTACTTTTCTGCGTGACACTTTTTCCTTCCTTTCCCACTTTTGGCATACCCGTATTGTAACAACATTTGATCACCTTGTCGCGTGCGATTTGCGCCTCGTGCGGCGGGTTCTACTTCATGCGGGGCAGCCCGGCCAAAGAAGGCCGCCGGCCGAGCCGGCAGCCTTCTTCATGAAGCCAAGGCCCGGACATGCAGTCGCATTCTTGCCCGTGAAGACAAGAATTACCCCGATTCAGCCGGAATGAAGCAGGGTAATAATCGACGTTCGGCCCTTAGCCGACAGGTTACAGCAAATCCGCGGCCAGCTGCGCCAGCTTCGAACGTTCGCCTTTCTCAAGCGTCATATGGCCGCTGCTGGTCTCTTGTTTGAACCGCTCCACGATATGCGTTAGGCCGTTGCTGACGGCATCCAAGTACGGGTGATCGATTTGTTCGGGATCGCCCATCAGGACGATTTTACTGCCTTCGCCGACGCGCGAGACGATCGTCTTCACTTCGTGTCGGCTCAGGTTCTGAGCTTCGTCGATGATGATGAACTGCCCCGGAATGGAACGGCCGCGGATGTAAGTCAGCGCCTCCACCTGAATGCTGCCGAGCCCCATCAAAATTTTATCGATATCGCCGGATTTCTTCGTATCGAACAAATACTCCAAATTATCATAAATCGGCTGCATCCACGGACGCAGCTTCTCCTCCTTCTCGCCCGGCAAATAACCGATGTCTTTGCCCATCGGCACGACTGGACGCGCGATCAGCAGCTTTTTATACTTATGCTCATCCTCCACCTTGGAGAGCCCGGCCGCGAGCGCGAGCAGCGTCTTGCCCGTCCCGGCCTTCCCCGTCAGCGTGACGAGCGGAATGTCGTCGTTGAGCAGCAGCTCCAGCGCCATCCGCTGCTGGGCGTTGCGGGCGGTAATCCCCCACACGGGATCGTTGCTCAGATAGAGCGGCTCCAGTCTTGCGCCGTCCTGGCTTACTTTGAGCAGCGCCGACTTGCTCGTACCCATCTCATCCCGCAAAATAATAAATTCGTTCGGATGCAGCTTCGTCGTCAGCTGCAGCGCCTTGACCGTCAGGAATCGATACGTATAAAATTCGTCGATCACGGACGGATGCACGAACAGCGTTGCGTACCCGCCATACACTTCGGAGTGCTGCACGAGGCGGTCGGACAAATAATCCTGGGCGTCCAGGCCGAGGACGTCCGCTTTGATCCGGACGAGCACGTCCTTGCTGACCAGCACCACGTCCCGCGGCTCCGGCTTCTCCTGCTCCTCCAAGTAATAATTGAGCGCTACCGCCAAAATCCGATTATCGTTCGACATCTCGCCGAACATCTCCTGTACGCGCACAAAGCTGCGATGGTTCAGCTCCACGCGCAGCACGCCTCCGCCCCGAAGCGGAATGCCTTCGTGCAAATGTCCGTCCTCCCGCATGCCGTCGAGCAGTCTGGAGACGGAGCGCGCATTGCGGCCGATCTCGTCGGCAAGCCTTTTCTTTGAATCGATTTCTTCCAACACCACCGCGGGGATAACAACTTCATTATCGTCGAACGCATAAATGGCTTGCGGATCGTGCAGCAGCACGTTGGTATCGAGCACGAATATTTTTTTCATCGTGAGCCCTCCCGGCGTTGGAATTTCATTCAAAGGCGTACATAGCAGAACCTGCCGTGTGGCAAACTATACGGGAACTAGCTGTTACGCAAAAGGAAAGGTCAGGTGGCGATTATGGGCAAATGGCTGGTAGCGGCTATGCTCCTTTGTTTGCTGGCGACAGGATGCGGTACGGTCGCCCGCAATGAGACATCACCCTCTCCGCAAAATGATGACCGCGTCCGTGCGCAGCAGACCGCGCCGCGCAAAAAAGAGATCAGCAGTCCGAAGCAAGTGGCCGCGCACCTGGAGCTTCTCGCGAAGCAAATCCCAGGCGTGAAAGGCGCTCACTGCGTCGTTATGGGCAATACGGCCGTTGTCGGCATCGATGTGGACGGCAAGCTGGAACGTTCACGCGTCGGAACGCTCAAATATGCGGTTGCGGAGGCGTTCCGCAAAGATCCCTACGGCGTTGATGCGATCGTCACCGCGGATATGGATCTGGCTCAACGGTTGCAGGAAGTCCGCGCCGATTGGAATCGCGGCCGTCCCATTGCCGGTTTCGCCGAAGAGATGGCCGATATTATCGGCCGGATCGTGCCGCAGCTGCCGCGTGACACGATGCCGGAGCGAACGCGGGGTCATGAAGAGGCTTCCCCGAAAATCAACAAGCCGCTGTAGGCTCTTTCAGACAAGCGCTGTAAGTTTTATCCTATCGTCCATTGCGGGAAAGTATGATCGATTTCGCGAAAATTCCGCTAGATGGACGCAAAAAGCCTAGTGAATGCTCACTAGGCTTTTTCCACATGGCTGCCGGACGCTTGTCTGCAGCCTTCTTCTCTTCAGTTATCGCCCCGTCGCCGCCCGGGACAAGCATTGCTCCGCCGCAAGCAGCGCGCAGCAGGATGGCGCTTGCCGAAGCAGCCCATGCAACTGCCTCTGGAGTGCCGCATGCGGAAATGTCGGCAGCCATCAATAGAGCACGATCCGTATTGTTGCGTAGAGCTTCGATCATTGCCGCGATGGCTACTGTCATCCGCATGGCCCCCTTGCGCGAATTAGCATGGATACTACGGTGAGCTTATTATAGCATATGCGGGTTGCGGGCGAATACAGTCATTCCGCCATCTTCGCTTGAAGAATTTGTTTTGCTTTGCGCAAACTTTCTTCATCGACATAAACATACGGACTCCGCCACGTGCCTTCAAGCGCCGCGAACTGAATATCGCTCTTGCCCATCTTGAAATACGTCTCGATTAAGTTCTGCACCTCGCTGGACGGAATATCCATCCGCATGTTATTGCCTACCGCTTCGATCACGTTGCCGAGCTTCGTCACGCCGGAGAAGGATTTCATCCGATCCGCGATCGCGCCAATGACCTCGCTCTGCCGCTTGTTGCGGTCGAAATCGCTCGACATGTTGGTGCCGTCATTCGACTTCCGGTAGCGGACGAAATCGAGTGCCTGGTCGCCGTTCACCTTCTGGTGGCCCTGCTTCAGGTCGATCTTCGTCCCGTCCGCGTTATCGACGTAATGCATATCCATGTCGACATCCACCTCTACGCCGCCAAGCGCGTCGACGACGTCGACGAAGCCCTGGAAGTTGATCGTCGCCGTATACGCGATATCGATGCCGAAATATTTGCCGAGCATTTCGCGCACTTGGCGCTTCGCCTTCTTCTCCGCGTCCTTCACGCTCAAACCGTCTTCGATCGCGATAGCGCGGAATTTGGCATAATACGAATTCGCCTTGCGGCTCTTGTAGCCGTCCAGCTCGATGCGCGTATCGCGCGGGATGGTCACGACGGCCGCCGATTTGGTCGTCGGGTTCATGACCGCCACCATCATGACGTCCGTATTGAGGCTGCCCGTCTCCTTGCGGGTGTCCATGCCGAACAGCAGGATCCCGACCGGCTTGACCTTAACGGATTCCTCTGCTGGCACGACGATGCCCGGCTCCGCGTCGGCGGTGGCCATCGTCAGCGCGTCCTTCGACTTGTCGAACAAATAGTACAGGTAACCCGCGATGCCGACGAGCACCAGCAGCACGAGCACCATGAATCGTTTGAACAACGTGGCGCCGCGCCTTTTTCGTGGTTTGGCCGGCCTGCGGGAGCTTCTCGGATCCATCGGTTTTTGACTGCTCATGTACGTTTCACCTTGTTAGTTGTATTTCGGGTTCGAGTTGATGTCGGCAAGCAGCTGCTCGCCAGCCGCCCGGTCGAACATCTGCAGCTTCGATCGACCGCCTTGCTCGATGCGAATATGGATCATCGTATCGTCGACGCGCTCCACCCGTATATCCGAGACTTCATGGTCTTCCGCCAATAGCTGACGAAAAAAATCGAGTGTATCGACGGCAGCGCGATCGTCCGGCCGCGCATGCGCGACCATATGGATTTGCAGCCAGTTAAACAACGCATCTTCGAATCGCATGAGACAAATAGCCCCCTGACATGAAGAATTCCCTTGCCGCTGATCGCCTAAACCCTCACTTAGCCGAGTTTATTGTCCGCCGCCGCGCTTGCTTGCGCTTCCGGCTTCGCATCCGTCTTGCCATTGCCTTTCCACTTGTCATAAAGCTGACGTCCGCGGAGCATGAGCATCATGCCCACCGCCACCGCCATGCACTGGATGATCGGCAGCAGGTCGTATTGCAAAATCCACAGCACGAACGATCCGATCGCCATAATGACGTGGACAAGAATTTCTTTCAAAATCGGCAGCCGCTTTTGGGCCCGAAATACGCTGTTGAAGATATACACGACAAAACAGAAAATCAAAATGTAAGAGATGACGGGATGGTCATGCAGCCACTGTTGCATCGGGGACGCTCCTCTCGGGTATTCGGCCGCGGCGGATCAAGCCGCAGCGAAAATTTGATCGGCCCCGGGCTGCCATCTTTTAGACGACGGCCCGAGGCCAAAAGTTTCATTGCTTATGCGTTGGATTGCGCCATTTTGCGTTGTTTCTCGGCACGCTCGCGTTCGGACTTGTTCAACAGCTTCTTGCGAAGGCGAATCGACTTCGGCGTCACTTCGCAATATTCGTCATCGTTCAAGTATTCGAGCGCTTGCTCGAGGGAGAACAGCACCGGCGTCTTCAGGCGAACGGTATCATCCTTCGTCGCGGATCGGATGTTCGTCAGCTGCTTCTCTTTGCAGATGTTGACGATGATGTCGGAATCGCGGTTATGCTCGCCGACGATCATGCCTTCATAGACTTCTGTGCCCGGCTCCATGAAGAGAATGCCGCGGTCCTCGACCGACATCATGCCATAGAACGTCGAGGTGCCGTTCTCGCTGGACACGAGTACGCCCTGGTGACGTCCGCCGACCGATGCGCCCGCAAGCGGACCGTAGCTGTCGAACGCGTGGTTCATGATGCCGTAGCCGCGCGTCAGCGTCAGGAAGTGCGTGCGGTAGCCGATCAGGCCGCGCGCCGGAATGATGAACTCCAAGCGTACTTGACCGGTGCCGTTGTTAATCATGTTGACCATCTCGGCTTTGCGCGTCCCGAGGCTCTCCATGACGGAGCCCGTGCTCTCTTCCGGTACGTCGATGATCAAGCGCTCGTAAGGCTCCATCTTCGAGCCGTCGATTTCCTTGATGATAACTTCAGGCTTCGAGACTTGAAGCTCGTAGCCTTCGCGGCGCATGTTCTCGATGAGAATGCCGAGATGAAGCTCGCCGCGTCCGGAGACGACGAATGCGTCCGGGCTTTCGGTTTCTTCGACGCGCAGCGCAACGTCCGTCTCCAGCTCTTTGAAGAGACGCTCGCGCAGCTTGCGGGAGGTCACCCATTTGCCTTCGCGTCCCGCGAACGGGCTGTTGTTGACGAGGAACGTCATTTGGAGCGTCGGCTCGTCGATCTTGAGTACCGGCAGCGCCTCCGGGTTGGCCGGATCGGCGATCGTCTCGCCGATATTGATCTCCTTGATGCCGGCGACCGCGACGATGTCGCCCGCGCCCGCTTCTTCGATCTCGATCCGCTTCAAGCCTTGGAAGCCGAACAGCTTCTCGATCCGGGCTTGCTTGGTCGCGCCTTCGCGAGTCATGACCGCTACCGATTGGCCTTGACGGATCTTGCCGCGGTTGACGCGGCCGATGGCGATACGGCCGAGGTATTCATTATAGTCAAGCAGCGTAACGAGGTATTGCAGCGGCTCGTCCACGCTCTCCGTCGGCGACGGGATGTGGCTGACGATCGTCTCGTACAGCGCCTGCATGTTCTCGTCTTGCTTCTCCGCGTCAAGGCTCGACGTACCCATGAGCGCCGATGCGTACACGACCGGGAACTCAAGCTGCTCGTCGTTCGCGCCAAGCTCGATGAACAGATCGAGCACCTCGTCCACGACTTCGCTCGGACGCGCGTTCGGACGGTCGATCTTGTTCAGTACGACGATCGGCGTCAGCTGGTGCTCGAGCGCCTTGCGAAGCACGAATTTCGTTTGCGGCATACAGCCTTCGAACGCGTCGACCACGAGCAGCACGCCGTCGACCATTTTCATAATCCGTTCTACCTCGCCGCCGAAGTCGGCGTGTCCCGGCGTATCGACGATGTTAATCAAGTAGTCCTTGTACGTAATCGCCGTGTTCTTCGCGAGAATCGTAATACCGCGTTCGCGTTCGAGGTCATTCGAATCCATCGCTCTCTCCTGCACCGCTTCGTTGTCCCGATACGTGCCGGACTGCTGCAGCAGTTTATCGACGAGCGTCGTTTTGCCATGGTCGACGTGCGCGATGATGGCGATGTTTCGAATGTTTTCTCTTGCTTGCATGTTCTTATCCACTCCAAATGTTTAAAGTTTGCTTACTTCTAAAAATCCGACTACCAGCGCGTTCTCCGACCTGCGACAAGCCATGCGCCGACCACGATCAGCGCTGCCGCGATCAGGTAAAGCCCCCAACCCCAGAACAACATGATGACGAAGAACGAGATGGAGACCAGCGCCAAAATGATGGCCGCCGTGAGCGGCACCTTGGGATGGGACATTTCAAACAGGTGATACTCGTACAAACCGACGGCGACCCCGAACACCAGCAGCGGCCATAAGACCTGCATATGGTGCCATCCGAATGCGATGCAGAAGAAAAAGATCAAGGCGCTGACCGTTAAGATGGCCCCTGGGATAAGCGCGACTGTCGGCAAAATGCGACCGAAAAACAGCACGTGCAGCAAAATGCCGGGGATCAAAACGAACAGCGGCCAGAAATTCGTCCCGATAAACGCGAACAACCCCAGCTTCCCGAGCAAAATAACCGCTCCGGCGATCAAAAAGACGACGCCAATAGCGTAATTATTTCTCGACATGCAAGCTTCCCTTCTCTCGACGCGATATTAACAATATAAGAAACGTATAAGACAGCTGCTTATACACGGCTTATATTCCCCAAAGGCAGAAACATCCAAACCCATGCAAATACCGGTCGTAAGCCGTTTCTTCTTGTCATTCCTATAGTTTAATGGAATGGGAGGCAAAAAACCAGTACGGTTCGATCTTTTTCGCCACAAAAAAAAGACGCCTTGCTTCATCTTCGAAGACGAAGCAGGGCGACGATGATGACAAGCGGCACGCATAATACGGGTATCGCGTGCTCCAGCGTATGCAGCCGGGCGAGGCTCGGAAGCAGTATCGGATCGTGAACGAGCATTTCGCCAGCCGCGAAACCAAGCAGGCCGCCGCCTAAATAAACGAGGAGCGGAAATTTGACGAGCAGCTTGCTGAGCAGCTGGCTTCCCCAGATGATCATCGGAATGCTGAGCGCGATTCCGAGCAGAATAAGAACCGGTTCGCCTTCGGCGACGGCCGCGACCGCCAGCACGTTGTCTAAACTCATGATAAAATCCGCCGCGATGATCGTGCGCACGGCTTGTCCAAGCGTGCCGGCCTTGCGCACCTGCTTGGCATCGTCCTCGAGATGACCGCCCGCCGCGTCCGTCACCAATTTGACCGCGATGACGAACAGCATCAGCGCGCCGGCAATCTGGATAAACGGCAGCTCCAGAAGCGTGATCGCCACCAAGGTCAGCATGCAGCGAAGCGCCACCGCGGCTCCCGCTCCCCACCAGACCGCTTTTTTGCGTTGTTCCTTCGGCAGCTGCTGGGCGGCCAGCGCGATGACGACCGCGTTATCGCCGCTTAACAGCACGTTGATAAACACAATCTCAATAAACGTTACAAGGCTGTCCAAGGGAACCTCCCGCATAAATGGATTATATGTAACTTGTATGTTCGGGCGGAGAGGGATATGTCCCAAAATTTTTTTTGAATCTCTCTTGGACTTATGCCGTAATTATTGTAGTCTATGTAGATGTAGAAGAAAGGGGCAATATAAGTTGGAGCTATTTTCTTTAGAGTTTTTCTCGGCCTTGCTCACCATCGTGTTCATCGACCTGATTCTTGCCGGCGATAACGCGATCGTCATCGGTCTGGCCGCGCGGAACTTGCCTAAGCATCAGCAGAAGCAAGCGGTCATCTGGGGTACGGTGGGAGCGGTCGCCATTCGCGCCGTGGCCACGATGCTGGTCGTCTATCTGCTCGATATCCCTTGGCTGCTGCTGGCGGGCGGCATTCTGCTCTTGTGGATCGCCTACAAATTGCTGGTGGACGATAACGACCACGGCGATAACATTAAAGCCGGCAACACGCTGTGGCAATCGGTGCGCACGATCATCATCGCGGACGCGGCGATGGGGCTGGACAATGTCATTGCCGTCGCGGGCGCCGCGCATGGCGACTACCTGCTCGTCATCCTCGGTCTCATTATCAGCATTCCGATCGTCGTATGGGGCAGCACGCTCTTCATCAAATTGATCGGCCGCTTCCCTTGGATCGTGTACGTCGGCTCGGCCGTCCTCGCTTACACCGCGGCGAAAATGATTACGCATGAACAAAAGATCGCGAGCTTCTTCGACGAAAACGAGCTGTTCCGCTGGTCGTTCATGATTTTGATCGTCATCGTCATCATCGCGGCTGGCCTTTGGAAGAACAACGCAAGCGCAAAACGCGCAGCAGAAAGAAGCAGAGAAACCCATTAGGGTTCTCTGCTTCTTTTTTGCCGCAATTGAAATCCGGGAGCAAGCTTAAAACCAATCGTCTTCGCCCGCTTGATGCGCATGCGACAGATCATCTGGCTTGATGATCATGGTCTCCGTTCCTTGAACCGCCTCTTCGATCATCCCCGCCAGATTCGGCACGAACGATTCAACTTTACGAACGACGTTCAAATTCGGATTCGTGCTCGGCGATTTCGGCACGAACAGCGTGCAGCAGTCCTCGTATGGCAGAATGGACGTCTCGTACGTACCGATCTCTTCCGCGAGATTAATGATTTCCTGCTTGTCCGTCATGATCAGCGGCCGCAGCAGCGGCAGATCGATATCCCGCCCGATGACGTTCATGCTGCCGAGCGTCTGGCTTGCGACCTGTCCCAGGCTATCGCCTGTCACGATACCGAGCGCGCCTGCCTTCTCCGCCAGCATCTGCCCGATCCGCAGCATCGAACGGCGCATCAGCGTGATGATCAGATGATCCTGGTTGCATTGCGTGAAGGAGGTCTGGATGTCCGTAAACGGCACGAGATGCAATTTTAGCGTCGCACCGCTAATCTCCGACAACCTGCGGGCGAGCGTGATGACCTTTTCCTTCGCCTGTTCGCTCGTGAACGGGTAGCTGTGAAAATGGACCGCTTCGATCTCCAGCCCTTTGCGCATGGCCAAATAACCGGCTACCGGGCTGTCGATGCCCCCGGAAAGCATAAGCATCGCCTTACCGTTCGTCCCATATGGAAAGCCGCCGGCAGCGGGCACGACGTCGCTGAATACGAACGCTCCTTCCGGCTGCAGCTCGACCCGCAGATGCACCTCCGGCTTCTTCACATCGACCTTCAGCGCCGGCATGGCGCGAAGCACGTGGCCGCCGACGAGCCGGTTCATCTCCTGGGAGTCGTGCGGGAACGTCTTCACGACGCGGCGGACGGACACCTTGAACGTGCCAGGCTCCGACGGCTGCGCGCGCATGACGTCCAGCGCCGCGGCGCGAATGGCCTCAAAGTCCAGCTCCGTATGTCGCACCGGCGAGAAGGAGACGATGCCGAAGACATGCTTCAGCTTGGCCGCCACCGCTTCGTACGGCTCGCCGTTCAACTTGATATACAGTCTGCCGAACGTCTGGATCAGCTTCGCTGCAGGGAAAGGCGCCACAACGCGCCTAACCTGTTCCACCATCCGTTGCTCGAACTGTTTGCGATTGCGTCCTTTGATCGTAAACTCGCCAAATCGTATTAATATCATGTCCGGTATTATCATGTGGTCTCGATCCTTCCTTCCTTGCGTTCAAGCGGCGCGAGCGCCGCTACCGTATCCCGAAGCGCTCGGCTAAGGCTTGCGACCGCCTGCTCGTCATGCTCATCGCCGAAGCTGACCCGAATGCCGCTCGAGGCGATGGCCGGCGGCATTCCCATAGCCTCGAGCACCCGGCTAGGCTTGCTGCTCTTCGAGGAGCAAGCCGACTGGGTCGATACGAGGAACCCTCTTTCCTCCAGCATGTGAATGACGACTTCAGGCTTCATGCCGGGATAGGAGAAGTGTACGATGTGAGGCGCCATGGCGATCTCGCCCGACTCGTCCAGTACGGACTCCCGTCCATTTAACCGAAGCTGGGGAATGTCTCGCAGCATGCCGACCAACCGCTGACGCAAATCGCGCATCTTCCGGGACCGTTCCGGCTGCTCTTCCAGCGCCATGCGGAATGCTTTGGCCGTCGCCACGATCGCGGGCACGTTCTCGGTCCCCGGCCGCATGCCCGCTTCTTGTCCTCCGCCGGCAAGAACAGGAGCCAGCGCGACACCCTCTCTCGCATACAGCAAGCCGCTGCCGCGAGGGCCGCCGATTTTGTGCGCGGAGGCGGTGAACAGGTCGATGCCCCATTCCACGAGACGGATCGGGAGCTTGCCGGCGCTCTGTACGCCATCCACGTGGAATAGGGTGTGGCTGCGGCCGCGCAGCAGCTTCCCGATCGCCGCGATCGGCTGAACCGCGCCCGTCTCGTTGTTCACGTGCATGACGCTGACCAGAATGGTGTCGTCGGCAAGCGCCGCTTCCACCTGCTCGGGATCGATGCGGCCATCTTCCTTCACCGGTAAATACGTAACCCGGAACCCTTCCGCTTCCAGAGCCGCGAAAGTTTCATAGACCGATGCATGCTCGATCCGGGTCGTTACGAGATGCCGGCCTCTCCCCTTATTTTGCCGCGCCGCACCGAGGATCGCCATGTTATTGCTCTCCGTCCCGCCGGATGTGAATGTCCAGTTATTCGCCCCCGTGCCGAAGGCGTCCGCGATGACGGCCCGCGCCCTGGCCAGCAGCTTCGCCGACTCGAGCCCCGCCCGGTGCAGCGATGAAGGATTCGCGTAATGCCGCTCCATCACTTCCGCCATCGTACGGACGACTTCTTTCTTCGGCGGCGTTGAGGCGCAATGATCGAAGTAATACATGGATGGATCCCCTCCCTTTTGCAAAAAATAAAGAAAGACCACGTTCCGGCGCATGACGCGAACTTGGCGCGCTGCGCGGCTGACGTGATCCCCTGCTTACTCGAACTCTATTCCTAATCTACTCTACGCCGTATATTCGTTCAATGCGCCGAGAACTTTGCCTACGTATTTCTGCGTCTCTTTCGGCAGGTTGCCGATTAGCGCCGTAAAGTCTTCGTTCGTCTTAATGCCAGCGCGGTCGACTCGTCCAGGCCCTGCATTATAAGCCGCCAACGCCGCTTTCTCGTTGCCGTCATACTTGTCCAGCAGATAGGCCAAGAACTTCGTTCCGCCTTCGATATTCTGCTTCGGGTCGAAGGAATCCGTTACACCGAGGCCTCTGGCTGTTCCGTCCATCAGCTGCATCAACCCTTTGGCCCCCGCATGGGACTCGGCATTGGCATTGAACGACGACTCGGTGTCGATCACGGCTTTGATCAGCGACGGCGACACGCCGTACTTCGCACCGGCCTGATTGATGAGATCGTCATACGCCGCGTTCGAGCCGCCGGATACCGGCGCCGAACTCAGTTCGGTGCCGCTGACGTCCGAGACGCCTTGCAGTGCCGCAGAGCTTCCGTAGGAAGCCGCAACAAGCGGCTGTAAAAACATCGCCGATGCCGACTCGTTGTTCAGCGCTCCTGCGTTCGACAACGCAGATAGCGCGGCGCTGTTATCCGAGCTCGACATCAATTGCTGAAGCACCGCATTAAACATGGACGCATTGTCGGATGCGCCGTTCGCGCTTGCGCCTGACGCGTTTAGGTTCGACGACATTTGAAGCTGAAGCAGCGTCTTGAGCACGCGCGGATCGATATTCATAATTTCGCCCCCTCTGATCGGTATGCCAGCGATATGGATGATGACAAAGTCTGTCCTTATTCTACAATTTTTCGCGCTTGTCCGCTAGTCGTTTCGGTCGTTTTTTAAATGGAAAAGCCGGCGGGAATCCCCACCGGCCTTCATTCAGGTTAACGCATAATATAGAGGAATAAGAACGAGATAGGAAGTGGCCGCGATAAGTCCCAGCGTTATTGACCAAATGCCGAGCCCCCGGCTGCCTTGACGAAAAGCGACGAATCCAATGAATGCGGCGGAAATGCCAAGCAGCACCGGCCAAACGAACCAGGACATGATCGCGATGATCAAGCCTGTCCACCCCGCGGCCTTGCCGGCGGAGCGCGTCGCGCGGGCGCTTTCTTCCCGGCTGCGGGAGCTCCTGTTCAGACCACTGACCGGTACGGCGATCTCGGCCGCCATTTCTTCCTTGTAGGCGGTCTTGTCCGTATGCTCGCACCGCTCCATATGCGGGCACGTCTCCGTGTCGTCATATGGACTGTATTCATGCGTTCGTTCGCGATCCATCGGCTATTCCCCCTTTGGCTTGAAGGTGTGACAGCACGTCGTTGCGGACTCCTGCGCTTTATCTTGGTGCAAGAACCCTTCCTCCGCCATCTCGGCGCCAAAATCGGAATGCGCATGCCGGTCGATCTCCACGTGGATCTCCTTCGCGTTGCACTGATTGCCCTGACCCCAGAACGAACAGTTGGATACGCTGCAGCTTACGCCATTCGGCATAAATAAATCACCCCCGTCATCAAGTTGCCCTGATGCGGGGGTACGTTATGACTGTTTATTTTTGCCCTTGCATTCTGCGTGCCGTCATGTAGTCGTTCTCGTAGTAAGCGAGATCGTCGCGCAGCTCTTCGAAAATTTTGGAAACGGCAAGCACGATATCGCGCGCAGGCCGTACCGGCTTGCTGCGGAAGCGGATCGCGTCTTGTCCCGTATATGCATAGCGTCCGTCTTCGGAATAACATTCGTTCTTCGGATAGAAAAAGGCATTAACGGACTGATGATACACTTCGTACAGCGCGCGTTCGGCAAACTCGATATCAAACGTTGGACGTCTCAGCGCAACGCCGAGCTTCTCGACGGCCACTTCCGAGAATACGAGAAGATGACGAAGATCGGACAGCAACCCTTTATAGAAAAGCTCTGCTTCGTTGCTTTCATCTTCCGCGGCAAGCTGTGGAAGCGCATGAGCATTCAAGAACGTTTCCAATTGGCCGATCGCTTGCTTCAGTTTTTCCCTGGTTGATTCGCTGAGCGGTTTCACGTTTGTCGATGGCATAGGTAGATCCCCTTTCATTCTCCAAAACAAAACTTCAAGGCAACAACATAGTACCACAAAATGCTGGGGGATGGTACTCCCGTTTACGCCGGATAACCGTATAATTTGATGCCCCGGGCTGAATGTTAAGCGTGAACGGAACCGATCAGGACGGCTTCGAGTTCATTTCCATCACATCATAGGGATAAAGGAGCCTGATTACGCATGCGACGCAAATGGATAGGCTGGTTCGCCGCGGCCGCGGCCGTTGCTTTTCTCATCCCGATCACGCCTTGGTTCGGCGCGCCGACGGAGAACGACGGCAAATTGGAGGGGCTGCAGGCCGATCAAGTTAAAACGCTGAACGCGCACCGCGAGCATACGATGAAAATCCGCACGGTTCAGGAAGACATGAAGGCAACGGCGATGCTATGCTCGAGCGAATGCAGCATCAACTTCCGCAAACTCATGACCTCATCGACGAAAGGAAAAGCGAAGTCCGAGCATTTGCGCCACATGATGGACATGCATAAACAGATGGTCTACGTACAATGGCTGCAAAACGGCGACACGACGACGCGCGGCGTGGTGCCTTACGCGCAGTTCCCCGATATGCGCGAGGCGCTCGCCACCGCGCGGCTCCATCTTCAACAAGGCAAAGAATACCATTCGAACACCATTGAGCCGGGTGGACACCGTTATGTCGTCATGACCGTCCCGAGCTACCGCATGAAGGGCGACGGGGTCGTCGGCATCATACGCCAGGACTTGGTCAATAACATCGGCATGCATCAACGCCGCAACTTAAGGCTCGTTCCATACCCGGCCGAAGGCAAATACAAAATCGAATCGGTCAAGCCTAACACGATGCAGGACACGACGGTCGATACCGGCGAAGACAACGGCAACGCAAGCCATTATCACATTAACGAGGTCGTGGTCAAATTCCGTCAAACGCCGACCGAAGAAGATCTTGCCCGGATCAAGCGAGACCTCGAAGCACAGTTCATTCGCAAGCTTGGCTATACGTACGTCATACGCTCCTCGCAAAAACTGACCGAAGACATGATGGCGTACCTCAAGAAAAACTGGGATCCGCTGTATGTCGAACCGCATTATTTGTATTTAACCAATGATACGCAAGGCAACCCAGACCGTTCCATCGTGCCGAACGATGTGCTTTATTCCGATTATCAATGGAATTTGCCATCCATCGAAGCCGAGAAAGGCTGGAGCGTCGCCAAAGGTTCCGGCGTGCTCATCGGCGTGCTGGATACCGGAGTGCAGCTGGATCATCCCGACCTCGCCGGCAAACTGGCCGAAGGCAGCAATATGGTGACGCCGGACTCGCCGCCCGATGACGACGTCGGCCATGGCACGCACGTCGCCGGCATTATCGCAGCGAACGTGAACAATAACGAAGGCGTCGCCGGCCTATCTTGGTACAACAAAATCTTGCCCGTCAAAGTGCTCGACTCCAGCGGCGCCGGGTCGACGTATTCGGTGGCGGAGGGCATCATCTGGGCTACGGATCACGGGGCCCGCGTCATCAATATGAGCTTGGGCAACTATGCGGAAGCCGAGTTCCTCCACGACGCGATCAGATATGCCTACGACCACGACGTCGTCTTGATCGCCGCCAGCGGCAATGACAATACGATTCGCCCCGGCTATCCGGCCGCTTATCCGGAGGTGCTCGCCGTCGCGTCAACCGACCCGGACGGGGCCAAGTCTTCATTCTCCAACTACGGCGATTATATCGATGTCGCCGCACCGGGCGCGAGCATCGCCAGCACCTACCCTGGCAGCCAATACGCGGCGCTGTCCGGCACGTCGATGGCGAGTCCGCATGCTGCGGCGCTTGCCGGCTTGATTCGTTCTCTTAATCCGGAACTGACGAACGTGGAGGTCATGGATATTATGCGCCATACCGCCAAGGACCTGGGGGATCCCGGGAAAGACCCTTACTTCGGCTACGGTCAGATCGACATCATCCGCGCGCTGAATGCCGCCAAAGAAACGGCCGTGTCGCTGCAGCGGTTCCCGGAGATGGTGGAGCGTCGGCTCGGGCAGCTGAGCGCGGAGGAACGCGGCTCGGCGACGGGACATAAGCAAGGGTAGATCGTCAAAGCAAAAAGGCCGTCCGCTCTCCGGAGGAATTCCTTCGGAGAGCGGACGGCCTATATTTGTTTTGTTATGTGTAGCCAATTTGTTGTGACCACAATGCTGCGCTTCCTATTGGAAACGCAAACCAATGTGGGTGTAGTTCGGAAAGTTTGCCGTAAGCCGGGTTCTGTACTTCCGGTGGTGCGAACGGGAACAACCCTCCCACCATTGAAGCGACAATCATCTATCTAGGCCTGCCATTGCTGACAGGCTCCAGCGACACACCCGAACGCTCCCCGGGCAAGGGCGCGCTTAAAGCGCTGCGTTCTCTCGGTCTTGCTCCAGATGGGGTTTACCAGCCCCGTTGTCGCCAACGGCGCTCGTGGTCTCTTACACCACGGTTCCACCCTTGCCTGTGCCAGCCTTGCGGCCGGCCATCGGCGGTCCATTTCTGTGGCACTATCCTTCGGCTCGCGCCGACTGGACGTTATCCAGCATCCTGCCCTATGGAGCCCGGACTTTCCTCTCGCGGCCGAAGCCGCCAGCGATTGTCTGTCAAACTTTCCGGTGCTTAGCTAGTATACACGGAAAGGTCGCGAAGCTCAAGCGGGTAACGATTGGCGGTTTCGCCAAACGGCTGCCAGCTGCAGCTACACGAACCGAAAAACTTCGGTAGAGATCTCCGACGCCACCGCCACGGTCCCATACTTGCGCTCGGCCAGTTGTTTGCTCAACCATTCGGCCACGCGCGGCTTCATGATTTTCTCGATGTTATGGCCCGGGTCGACAATCGCAAGCCCCGCCGCCAACGCGTCGTGCGCGGTGTGGTAATCGATATCGCCGGTGACGAGCACATCCGCGCCCGCGAACAACGCATGTCTGACGTACCGGGCACCAGATCCGCCCAGCACCGCGACTTTGCGAACCGATTGACCGGACTCGCCCACGATGCGAACCGCCGGGACGTCAAACACCTGCTTGACGCGCTCCGCGAACTCGCCGAGCGTGGTCGCCTCCGCTAGTTTGCCGACCCGGCCAAGACCGAAGCTGCGGCCTTTCAAGTCCATCGGATAAAGGTCATAGGCAACCTCTTCATAAGGGTGAGCCTTCAGCATCGCCTGTACGACGCGCTTCTGGACGCTTTGCGGCACGATCGTCTCGATGCGCATCTCCGCGACGCGTTCCAGCTTGCCCTGCTCGCCGATGAACGGATCGGTCCCTTCACCAGGGACAAACGTGCCTGTGCCTTCAATGTTGAAGCTGCAGCAGCTGTAGTTGCCGATCTCGCCCGCGCCGGCTCTCCACAGCGCCTGCAGCACCTGCTCATGATGATCCTGCGGCACGAACACGACGAGCTTGCTCAGCTTGTCCGTATGTACGTCCTCCAATGCGGCGCGCTTCTCTCCGTCGATGCCGAGCATATCCGCCATCCAATCGTTGATGCCGCCTTCGGCCACATCGAGATTCGTGTGCGAGATATACACCGCGATGTCGTGTTTGATGAGCTTCTCGTACAGCTTCCCCGCCGGGGTAGACGTGTCGAGCTTGGCAAGCGGGCGATAGATAATCGCATGATGGGCGATAATCAGCTCCGCGCCGATTCGGATCGCTTCCTCTACAACGTCGTCGGTCACGTCGAGCGCGATCAGCACCTTCGTAATGTCCTTGTGCAGCGTGCCCAGTTGAAGGCCAATCCGGTCATTCTCCACCGCGTAATGTTTGGGAGCCAGCTGCTCCATTAATTGGATGACGGTTTGTCCGTTGGCGTACATGCGAGCACCTCCTGGATTTGAGCGATCTCCATCCGGAATTCGGCTTCCTTCGCGCGGGCATCCGGCGTGTCCGAGCCTGCCATTTGCGCGACGATCCGCTCCAGTTTGCCGATTTCCAGTTCCCACTTTTGATGAAGAACCGGGGAAGGGTTGCGGAGCAGATGGGGCCCCATCCGATAGAGCCAGTTCGCCCACAACGCCGATTCCGTCTCAGGCTTGTTCAAAAAAGCCGGTTCATACAAAGCCGCATTCTCGATAGACGCAGTCGGCGATAATACGGCGCGCAGCACTTCGTAGAATCGACCATCCTCCTCGAGCACCGTCTCGTCCGTGAGCGTCCAGCCATGCTTCACCAGCCAGCGGCGGACAAATTCCTCGCCCACGTTCGGCTGAAGCACGAGCTCGCGGACCCCTTCCAGCTTGCCGGCAAGCCTGCCGGCTTCCAAAATATCCGTCATCAGACTGCCGCCCATGCCCGCGATCGTCACCGTATCGGCTTCACCCGGCTGAAGCACGGACAAGCCGTCGCCTTGGCGCACCGAAATAACGGCAGACAGTCCGGCGCTTGCCGCCGCTTTGCTTGCCGCTTGATAAGGCCCTGTATTGAGTTCGCCCGCGATGGCGGACGGCGCTCTGCCGCTCTGGACGAGATAGACCGGCAGCAGCGCATGGTCGGAGCCGATATCCGCCGTGCGCGAACCAGGCGTGACCCGGTCCGCGATTGTTTGCAATCGTTTCGATAACTTCATCATGCTATGCAACCCACGCAATCCATTTTTTTCGCAAGGCAAAGAGCAATGCGCCCTCCACCACGATTTTAACGATTAATTGAATTTGAAACCAAGCTTGATCCTTCATAAATACCGCCGTATACAATTCCGGCATCAGCCACACGATCGCGGCGGTCGCAAACAAGACCGCTGCGATGCTTTTGGACCATCGATGGAAAAACCAACTGCACCAGCCGAACACGATCGACAGCGGCAGCCAGAAAATTTGCACCTCGTACCATTGAGGATCGTTCGCGTTCCTGGAAATGAGCAGGCCGTAAACAAGGAAAGACGCGATCCACCCGCCGAGATGCAGCAGCGGAATGCGTGCAAATATGCCGACCGCCACCCAGAATAACGAGCAGATGCCGAGCCAACCGACCTGCCAGCCCCATTGTTCCAGCCCGTGAAGCTGCAGCATATAGATCCCCACGCCGAGCATAAGCAGCATGCCGATGCCGATCAATCCGATGCCGGCCGCCTCGTTTTTATCTCGAAAACGTTGGCCGATCAGCAGTAAAATGAGGACCATCGAGGCCGTCACCCCTATTTGCAATAGCGGGTGAAAAGCGTTAAAATGAAGTACAACGAAACAGATCAAGGAAAAAATGCCAAAAGCAAGGAGCCAACTGAGTCCGGAAGCCGTCTTGATGGCTTTCACCGCTTTGCCCGATAAATAGACGGGTTCCTTCACTTCTCCCGTCTCGAGATACAGGTTAAGGAGAAAATCGCAATATTGCTCCGGTAGCAGCTTGCTCCGCTGCCAATGTTCGATTTCCCGAATGATCGTTTTCCGACGTTCCTGGTCCATGTCAGTCTTCCCCTCGTGTTAGCGCTGCCCTTGAAGGAAAAGGGACCTCGCTGCTTGCATGCAGAGGGGTCCCCTTCGATTATTCCAAGAAATCTTTCAGACGTTTGCTCCGGCTCGGGTGACGCAGCTTGCGCAGCGCTTTCGCTTCGATCTGGCGAATCCGTTCGCGCGTAACGCCGAACACTTTGCCGACTTCCTCCAACGTGCGGGTTCTGCCGTCATCCAGACCGAACCGCAGACGAAGCACATTCTCCTCGCGCTCCGTGAGCGTATCGAGTACATCCTCCAGTTGTTCCTTCAGCAGCTCGTATGCGGCCGCATCGGCTGGCGCGAGCGCCTCCTGGTCTTCAATGAAATCTCCCAGATGCGAATCGTCTTCTTCGCCGATCGGCGTCTCGAGCGATACCGGCTCCTGCGCGATTTTCATAATTTCGCGTACCTTCTCGGTGGACAGATCCATCTCCTGCGCAATTTCTTCCGGGCTTGGCTCGCGGCCAAGTTCCTGCAGCAGCTGTCTGGACACGCGTACGAGCTTGTTGATCGTCTCGACCATATGAACGGGAATCCGGATCGTGCGTGCTTGGTCCGCAATCGCGCGCGTGATCGCTTGGCGAATCCACCAGGTCGCGTACGTACTGAATTTATAGCCCTTCGTGTGGTCGAATTTCTCGACCGCCTTGATCAGACCCATGTTGCCTTCCTGAATGAGGTCAAGGAACAGCATGCCGCGGCCGACATAGCGCTTGGCGATGCTCACGACCAGACGGAGGTTCGCTTCGGCCAGACGGCGTTTCGCCTCTTCGTCGCCATGCTCGATCCGCTTCGCGAGTTCGACTTCGTCGTCAGCCGAAAGAAGCGGAACGCGGCCGATTTCTTTCAGATACATCCGTACCGGGTCATTGATTTTGATGCCTGGCGGGAGTGCCAAATCGTCATCGAAATTGAAGTCGTCATGCTCGCGCTCTTGGTCATCCCCCCCGATGCTCGGGCGGTGGTCTTCGTCGCTCTCATTTACCACTTCAATGCCGTGATCGTCGAGCTGTTCGAAGAACTCGTCGATTTGTTCCGGATCTTGATCAAAAGGGGATAGCTTCTCCATGATATCTTTGTACGTTAAAGTGGATCTTTTCTTCCCCTGTTCAATCAGCTGTTCCTTGACAAGATCCAGCTTCTGTTCAGCATCCAATTCAGTATGTTGATCGTTCGCCATAATACGACTCCCTCCCCCCTAGAAATATAAGCCTACCGTTGCTTCATATTGCGTTCTAGGGTATTGATCTCAATTCCAATTCTTGCAGCCAATAACATGTCGCCGGAGCGCTCTGCACGCACCATTTCTTCTCTTTTCCGTTCGATCTCCCGCTGCAGCGGCACTTTGCGGATTTCTCGGATAAAGTCCTCCAGCAGCCCCTCATCGAAAGGGAAGTTATCCTCTGTCATCAGGATCGAAGCGGCTGTCCGTTCCAGACGGTCGTCTTGGAGCGAGGCGATAAACCGGCTGACATCGGGATCATGGCCTTGCGCATAATAAGCGTATAAATAAGCAGCAAGCGCTGCGTGATCCTCTACGTTAAATGCGTCTCCGAGCTTGTCGTGCACGGCCTGCGCCACTTCGGCATCCTGCAGCATCCGGGCCAGCAGCCTGCGCTCGGCGGACTGGTAAGCCGGCAAAACCGGCGGAGCTTGCGGGATGGCGGGCGTATTGGGCACACGACGGTTTTCATTCCTACCAGTATTCCACCAATTGTCGTTATTATCCCTTTGCGGTTTCATTTTGTAGGACTTTTCCCGGTGATGAAAGACGTCCTGTTTGAGCACCTCAATAGGTATATCGAATTCCCGGGACAAATCTTTGAGATAGATTTCCCGTTCAATCGGGGAGTCCAGCGCGGCGATGATGCCGGCCGCTTCGAGCAGGTAATCTTTGCGCCCCTCTTCTTCTAGGAGTATATGGTTTTTCTTGGCATATATTAGCTTAAATTTCGTGGCCGACACCGGATGCTCGATCATCTCGCGCATGAACGCGTTCGCGCCATGCTTCTCAATATATTCGTCCGGATCCATCCCTTGCGGAAGCACTGCCACTTGTACTTTAAGCCCCGTCTTCTCGAGCAGCGGGATCGTCTTGAGCGCGGCGGCCATACCCGCATTATCGCCATCGTAACAGATGATGGCCTCGTCCGCGTTCCGCTGAAGGAGCGACGCATGTTCCTCCGTCAGCGACGTGCCCATGGAAGCGACGCCGTTGTTCACCCCGGCGCTCCATGCCTTGATGACGTCCATATACCCTTCGAATAAAACGACTCGCCGATGCTTGCGCATATCCACGCGCGCATGGTGGAAATTGTACAAGTTCCGGCTTTTGTTGAACAACCGCGTCTCCGGCGAATTCATATACTTCGGTTGTCCTTCGCCTAAGAGACGTCCGGCAAACGCGATCGTCTTGCCCTCCCGGCTCCATAACGGGAACATGATGCGTTCCCTGAACCGGTCCACATAGCCGCTTCCGTCGTGTTTGGCGCTGATCAATCCGCCCTTCTCCATAAGGGCCAGATCGAATTTGCGCTGATCGAGGAAACGAACCAGCGTATCCCATTCCCTCGGCGCGTAGCCGATGTTGAAGTGGTCGATCTGTTTGTCGGTGACGCCCCGATTGCGCAGATAGGCCATCGCCTGCTGACCGTGCGTCGTGTTCTTCAACAAATAATTGTATAATTTGGCGGTCAGCTCGTGCGCTTCGATCAGCTTCTCGCGCTCGAGATCCGCCGGCGTCGGGGCTGCATCGCTCGCCGTCCAATCGAACGGGATGCCGGCCTCCTGCGCCATGACCTTCACCGCTTCAGGGAATGAGTATTCCTCGATTTCCTGAATAAACTTGATGGCGTTGCCGCCTGTTCCGCATCCGTAACAGTGAAAAATTTGTTTTTCCGGCGTGACCGTGAACGAGGGCGTACGCTCGGAATGAAAGGGGCACAACCCTTTCATGTATTTTCCCTGCTTGGAAAGCTGAACGTATTTGCCCACCGTATCTACGATATCATGATGCCGAAGTACCGCTTCAATGACGGAATCCGGTATTTTCTCGTAAGCCAATGAACTTCACCTTCATCCAAAATGACACGTAATACTATTCGCTATGGTTCACCAATCTCCTGCCGATGGAGCAAAACTTTTGTCAGCTTTTGCTGAAACCGGTAACGATCCTCGTCCGTCATCGCCTTGGGGCCTCTCGTTTTGCCGCCGCTGCGGCGTCGCTTGGCAAGCTCATGGCGGCGTTCCATCAGAAAATCGATATTCCGCTCGTCATACTCTTGCCCGCGCGGTGAAAGCGCGGTTGCGCCTTTCGCCAGCACGACGACCGCAAGACCGAAGTCCTGCGTAATCACGATGTCTCCCTTTCCGACATGATTGGCTATGTAAAGGTCGACAGACTGATCGCTTCTGTCGACCTGAACGACGCGCACCCCCGGCTCGGCTTCCAGCCGATGATCGAACGAAGCGATCATCAGCACTTCCACCGCGAGCGTGCGCGCGACCTGCACGATTTCCCGTTTGACCGGACAAGCGTCCGCATCCACGACAATAAGGGGTTCAGACCTTGTCGCCACTGAGGTTCACCGCATTTTCTGGTAAAGTACCGTACTATTATATACGGCAAAGAACAAAAAAATCCTGCTTGTCAAGGGTACATCGCAAAGTTTCTTTACAAAAATAGTTAGGACGATTTCACAATGCTTTCCATGATCAAACTGGCCGTCTCTTCAACTGCCCGGTGTGACACGTCGATTACGACGCAACCTAGTTTGGTCATGATTTCATTCGCGTGTGCGAGCTCCCGTTCGATCCGGGTCGGCGTGGCATAAGCCGCGCTATCCGGTAGGCCGAGCGCCTTCAACCGCTCCTTGCGAATGACGTTCAAATAATGGACGCCGATCGTCAGCCCTACGATCTTCTCCTTCGGAATGCGGAACAGTTCGTCCGGCGGGGTAAGCTCCGGCATGAGCGGCACGTTCGCGACCTTGAACTTTTTGTGGGCCAAATACATCGAGAGCGGCGTCTTAGACGTGCGGGAGACGCCGACGAGCACGATATCCGCTTTCGTAATGCCCGTCGTATCCCGCATATCGTCGTATTTAACCGCGAATTCCACTGCCTCGACCTTCCGGAAGTAATCCTCGTCAAGCACGTGGTTGAGTCCGGGTTCTTGACGGGATTTGCGGCCGGTCTTCTGCTCGAGGCTGCCCACGAGCGTGCCGAGCAAATCGATGGCCGGCACGCCATGCTCCTGCGCCAGGCTGTTCAAGCACTCCTGCAGCTGCGGGAGGACAAGCGTATAGAGAATGATGGCGCCTGCTTCCTTCGCCAGCTCGACGATCCGCGCGGCGGCCGCTTCGTCCTGGACGAACGGGGCCCTGCGGATATCGGCCGAGATCGGATGGAACTGGGCGACGGCCGCCCGTACGACGAGCTCCCCGGTATCGCCGGCGGAATCCGAAACCACATAGATGATCACTTCAGCTTGCGTACTGGCAGCCATAGCATATCCCCCTACCAAACCAATTTGGACAAATCGGCGATGCGCGACGTTTGCTCCGCGATCAAGGCAAGCGTAGCCAGCCGGTTCGCGCGGACGTTATCCTCTTCAGCCATTACCATTACACGGTCGAAATAACCGTTAATCGCGTCTTTCAAAACAGCTAACTCGCGGAGCGCGACGGCCGAGTCCCCCGCTTCCAGCGCGGCGTCGACTTTCGGCTTCACCTCATTGAACGCGCGGAACAGGGCATGTTCGACCTCTTCGGCGAACAGCTCCGGCAGCACGTCCCGCGTCGTCGCCTTCGCGGCCAAGTTGCCTACGCGGGTCAACGCATCGACGACAAGCTTGAATTCGGCTTGACGTTCGCCCGCTACAGCCAACGTCAGGGCGGAAGCGCGGTCGATCGTTTGGCGCAAATCGCCGTAGCCGGAAGCCATGACCGCGTCGATAACGTCATACCGGATACCTTGCTCGGATAGCACGTTCTTTACGCGAAGGCCGAAAAATTCATGCAAGTCTTTACGGATGTCGCCGGCTTCGCGTTTCAACCCGCGCCCTTGATGGACATCCAGGGACAAATTGAACAGCGTATCGAGCGGCAGCTTCAAGCCGTGTGCGAGCACAATCTGAACGATGCCCGCGGCTTGGCGGCGCAGCGCGTAAGGGTCTTGCGAGCCCGTCGGGATAATGCCGATCGAGAAGCAGCCGACGATCGTGTCGATTTTGTCCGCGATGCTCACGATGGCGCCGACGAGCGAGCTCGGTGCGCGGTCGCCCGCGAAGCGCGGCTGGTAGTGTTCATTGATGGCCTGTGCAACCTCGGCGCGCTCGCCGGCCTTACGGGCATAGTCCTCGCCCATGACGCCCTGCAGCTCCGGAAACTCGTAGACCATTTGGGTAACGAGGTCGAATTTGCAAATCGCGGCCGCGCGATTGACGTCGTCCAGCACGCGCGAATCGACGCGAAGCGCGTCCGACAATTTGCTCGCCGTCACTTGAATCCGCCGTACTTTGTCCGCTACCGTGCCGAGTTCCTCGTGATAGACGATCGTCGTAAGCTTGGCGAGCGCATCGTTGATCGCCAGTTTCTGGTCTTCTTCATAGAAGAATTTGGCGTCCGACAGACGAGCGCGGAGCACTTTCTCATTGCCTTTGGCTACTTGCTCGATCGACGTGCGGTCGCCGTTGCGCACCGTTACGAAGAACGGCAGCAGCTTGCCTTCGCCGTCCAGCACCGGGAAGTAGCGCTGATGCTCGCGCATCGACGTAATGAGGACCTCTTGCGGGATGTTCAGGAACGCCGGATCGAAGGTACCGAAGAGCACATTCGGATATTCGACGAGGAACAAGACTTCCTCCAGCAAATCTTCCTTCACCGCGATGTTCCAACCCTTGTCGGCCGCAAGCGATGCGATCTGATCGAGGATCAGCTGCTCGCGTTCCTCAACGTCGACGATCACTTGCTGCTCTTTCAACTTGGCCTCGTATTGCCGTGGCTCGCCTACGATTGTCTCGCCGCCAAGGAAGCGGTGGCCGCGCGTCGTATTGCCGGTATGTACGCCCGTAATTTCGAAAGGCACGACATCCTGGCCGAACAATGCGATCATCCACTTGATCGGACGGACGAATTTCAAGTCGTATGCGCCCCAACGCATGTTTTTCGGGAACGACATCGACGTCACGATCGCGCTTAAGCCCTCCGGCAGCACTTCGCTCGTCACGGTGCCGACGCTGCTTTTGTTCGCATACACATACTCGACGCCGCCTAGTTCCTTAAAGAAGAAGTCGGCCGGATCGACGCCTTGGCTGCGGGCGAATCCGAGCGCCGCTTTGCTCCAAGCGCCGCTCTCATCCAGCGCGATTTTGCGCGACGGGCCTTTCACTTCTTCGCTCACGTCCGCTTGCTTCTCTTCCACGTCTTGAATCAGCACCGCCAGACGCCGCGGCGTTGCGAAGGCTTTCACTTCGCCATGCGGAATACGGGCATTCTCCAGCCATTTGACGGTCTTCTCTTTCAGTTGGTTCATCGCCCCGCGCACGAAGCGCGCCGGCACTTCCTCAAGTCCAATCTCCAGCAGCAAATCCTTAGCCATTTGCGCTCACTCCTTTCTTAAGCAGCGGGAAGCCGAGACGTTCGCGCTCTTCCAAGTACGTCGCCGCGCAGGCGCGCGCCAGGTTGCGAACCCGCATGATGTAGCCCGTGCGCTCCGTTACGCTGATCGCGCCGCGCGCGTCGAGCAGGTTGAACGTATGGGAGCACTTGAGCACGTAATCGTAAGCCGGGAAGACAAGCTTCTGCTCCATCGTCTTCTTCGCTTCTTCTTCGTACATGTTGAACAATTGGAAAAGCATCGCCGCGTCGGAAGTTTCGAACGTGTACTTGGAGTGTTCGTATTCCGGCTGCTTGAACACGTCTCCGTACGTGACCCCATTGACCCACTCCAGATCGAAGACGTTCTCTTTGTCCTGAATGTAGGAAGCCAGACGCTCCATGCCGTATGTAATTTCGACCGCGACCGGGTTCGCGTCGATGCCGCCGACCTGCTGGAAATACGTAAACTGCGTAATCTCCATGCCGTCCAGCCATACTTCCCAGCCCAGACCCCATGCGCCGAGCGTCGGCGACTCCCAGTTATCCTCGACGAACCGGATATCGTGATGGAGCGGATCAATGCCAAGGCGCTTCAGGCTCTCGAGATACAGCTCTTGAATATTATCCGGGGACGGCTTCAGGATCACTTGGAATTGATGATGCTGGTACAACCGGTTCGGATTCTCGCCATAACGGCCGTCGGCCGGACGGCGCGAAGGTTCGACGTACGCTACGTTCCACGGCTCCGGTCCGATCGTGCGAAGGAACGTCATCGGGTTCATCGTGCCGGCGCCTTTCTCGGTATCGTACGGCTGAACGAGAATACAGTTCTGCTCCGCCCAGAATTGCTGGAGCGTCAAAATCATGTTCTGAAAATTCATCTCTCGCTTAACTTCCCTTCTTCTTGGTATGGTGTCGTTCCTCGTCACCAGACTAGTGCTCAAGCATGCAAAAAGCTCCCGCCCCTATGTCCGATGATCAGACATAGGGACGAGAGCATATCTCCCGCGGTTCCACCCTACTTGGTCCCCGTGCGAGCCGCGCCGCGCGCAGCTTGTCCGAGAACCCGCTTTCGTTCCTGCTTGCCGGACTCCGGAGTGCCCTTCGCCGATTGATCTAGACCGGGCTTGCACTATCCCCGGCTCGCTGGCCACGCGACCAAATCGATTACTTTCTCCCTCATTGCCCGTATTCATAATGCCTAATCATAGCCATTTTGAGTCAAAAAGTCAACTTCAGGCAATACGCTTACTCCAGCGTGTACTTGTCCAGCTGATCCAGAAACGAACGCGACTTCAGATTCAACCCGACATGCGTATCCATTAGCTGCCGCATCGCCTGCTTGAGCAGCTTCTTCGTCTCGGGCTTGACCTGTACCTGCCCCATCCGCCTCATATCCATCCGTCGATACAGCCGCAGAAGTTTGAGCGCGCCGTCCGTGAGATGCAGCGCTTGCGGATCCCGGTAGGCGCAGCGGCTGCACAGGACGCCGCCGGCCCGGGCGCTGAGCGCCATCGGTCCGACGACGTTGCCGCAGGATGCGCACGTCTCGAAGTCCGGGGCGTAGCCCGTTAATTCCAAAACTTTGATCTCGTACAATTGGATGATAATTTCCGGATCCTTGCCTTCCGCAAGCGCGGCGAAGCAGCTCTTCAGCTGTTCGAATACGTAGGCGCCCGCCTCGTCCTCCTGCAGCGCGCGATCCGTCAACTCCGCTGCGTAAGACGCATAAGCGGTAAGCTCCAGCCCTTCACGCAAAACATGGTGAGATTCAATAATCTCACCATGCGTTAGCGTACCAAGGCCGGTATTACGGAAAAAGATAAATTCGCCGTGCGTGAAAAGCTGGGCTAGCGAGCCGTGCCTGCTTTTGGCCTTCTTCGCTCCGCGGATAATGACGCCCACTTTGCCGTGCGTATTCGTCAGCAGCGTGACGATTTTGTTGCCTTCCCCGTAATCGATGCTTCGGATAACCAAGCCTTCGACCCGATACTGCATGTGCCTCTCCCCTTAACCGGCCGCGCAAACCGAATAGGCTGAAGAGGCATTACTCCTTACGGCGCAAGTTCCTCCGCCGCTTCGGCCGCGGCATCCAGCTCCGCTTGGCTTTCCGCCAAGCCGTCAGCCGATAATTGATCCATTTCCTTATAGAGCAAAAAAGCGTCTACGTCTCCGGTCAGTGTAAAATACTTCCACGAAAAATCTCGCACCCGTATTCCCCTCCGTCATGGAAATGATCTAGGGTCTTAGAATGCGATAATTGTCCGCGGGCTATGCCAAGCATAAATTGGTTATGTGATCCGGCCTTATGACAACAGCCGCGTTAGTCGTTGCGGAAACCGAGGTCTTTCAGCATCCGGTCCTGGTTCCTCCAGTCCTTCTTCACCTTGACCCACAGCTCCAGAAACGTGCGGGAACCAAGCAGCAGCTCGATATCCTTGCGCGCCTGCTTGCCGACTTCCTTCAGCACCGCGCCTTGCTTGCCGATCACGATGCCTTTCTGCGAATCTCGCTCGACGAAAATCACGGCTCCGATATAGACAACGCCGTTCTCCTGCACCTTCATGTCTTCGATGGCGACCGCGATCGAATGCGGCACTTCCTCGCGCGTCATGTGCAGAATTTTCTCGCGGATCAGCTCGGCGACGACGAATTGCTCAGGATGATCCGTCACTTGATCGGCCGGGTAATACTGCGGCCCTTCCGGCAGATACTTCGTCAGTGTCTGCAGCAGCGTCGAGATGTTGTTGCCCTGCAGCGCGGAGATCGGCACGATCTCGGCGAAGTCGTGCAGATCTTTATATTCCGTAATCAGCGGAAGCAGCGCCTCCGGCTGGATTTTATCGATCTTGTTCATCACGAGGAAGACCGGCGTCTTCACCTTCTTCAGCTGCTCGATGATGAAACGGTCTCCGCCGCCCAAGCCTTCGGCCGCGTCGATCAGGAAGAGCGCCGCGTCGACTTCGCCCAGCGTGCCGACGGCCGACTTATTCATGAAGTCGCCGAGCTTGTGCTGCGGCTTGTGAATACCCGGCGTGTCCAGGAACACGATCTGATAATTGTCCGCCGTATATACGCCGTGGATTTTGTTTCGCGTCGTCTGCGGCTTGTCCGACATGATCGCGATTTTTTGTCCGATCATCTCGTTGATCAGCGTGGACTTGCCTACGTTCGGCCGACCGATGATCGCGACGAAGCCGGAACGGAACGGTTCTTTTTTGGTGGGTTGATTCATGATTGCGCTTGATTCCTTTCGTCTTCCAATGAAAATGCGCCCGGGAGCAGCTCCGTAATGGTGGTGATCCGCCAGTCGCCTTTCGTGTTGGTCATAATGATTGGCATGTCCGGCGCGCACAGCTCCGCAATCACCTGGCGGCAGACGCCGCATGGCGTGATCGGCTGCTGCGTGTCGCCCGTCACCGCGATCGCGCGGAACGAGCGGGGACGATGGCCGTCGGCGATGGCGCGATGAAGCGCCGTGCGTTCCGCGCAGTTCGTCGGGCTATAAGCGCCGTTCTCGACGTTACAGCCAAAATGTATGACGCCTTGCTCGTCCAGCAGGGCGGCGCCGACTTGAAAATTCGAATATGGCACGTAAGCGCGCTTGCGCGCTTCGAGCGCGGCGTCCGCGAGTGCCCGCCACTCGGGCGGGAGGTTGTCCTTATGTCCGGCTTGAGGTTGATTCATGTCCATCTCTCCATCCGAGTATGATTACCATCCGAACTTATTCGCAAGATGCGGCAAAAATAGGATTGCGCCAATAACGACGGCGGCCGCCGCGATCACGAGGACGGCGGCGGCGGCGGTATCTTTGGCGGCCTTCGCTAGCGGGTGCTGCTGCGGACTCGCCAAATCCACGACGCATTCGACAGCCGTGTTGAGCAGCTCCGCCGCCAGCACGGCGGCGATGAGCAATGCGAGCACCGCCCACTCCACGCCGGAGAGACCCAGCCATAAGCCTGCGGCCACTGCAAGCGTAGAGGCGATCCAATGGAAGCGCATATGGCGCTGCGTCCTGGTCGCATAGCGCAACCCTTCGACGGCAAAGCCGACGTTTTGCCAAAAACGGCGCATTAGCGCGTGAGACCGACCTGGGAAAGCGTCGCTTCCTGCTTCCGGGTCATGATCGCTTCGCTCTCCTCGTCCTGGTGGTCGTAGCCGATCAGGTGCAAGAAGCCGTGCACGAACAGAAAACCGAGCTCGCGCTCCAGCGAGTGCCCGTATTCTTCCGCCTGCGCAGCGGCCCGTTCGACGGAAATGATGATATCGCCCAGCATGCCCTCGAGCGGCACCTCTTCGTCCTCGTTCTCCACCTCGTAAACGATATCCAGCTCTTCGTCCGTCACTTCCTGAATGGCGAACGACAAGACGTCGGTCGGACGATCGATATTCCGATACTCGCGGTTTAGCGAATGAATTTCTTCGTCTGTGACGAAAGTCAGGGATACTTCGCCGTCTGTAATCCCTTCCGCCTCCGCCGCCAGCTTCAGCAGCTCCTCCAACTTCCCGACGAACGCCTCCGGCAGTTCGACTTTCTCCTGTTCATTGCTCCAATCCAGCTGTATGCTCATGCTAGTCGCTCCTTTGATTTGACCTCTTCCGGGTATTCGATCCGAGAATGGAAAATGCCGATGACCGTTTCCTTTAGCGTCTGCGCGATTTTGTCCAGCTCCTTCAGGGTCAGGTCGCAGTCGCTCAGCTGCCCGTCGTCCAGTCGTCCTTTGATAATCTTCGCGATCATCGTCTCCACCTGCTCGACGGATGGGCTTCGAAGGCTGCGTACCGCGGCTTCGACCGAGTCGGCGATGCCGACGATGGCCGCTTCCTTCGATTGCGCCTTCGGACCGGAATAGCGAAAATCATCCTCGGTAAAGTCGGGATCCACGCCCTCTTCCTCTGCCTGCTTGACCGCCTTGTGGTAAAAGTACGCCAGAAACGTCGTGCCGTGATGCTGCTCCGCGATATCGCGGATCGGCTTCGGTATATTATGCGCCTTCAGCATCTCAACCCCGTCGCGCGCATGGGCGATGATGATCGATTTGCTCAGCTTCGGCTCAATATGGTCATGCGGATTTTCCATATTGGACTGGTTCTCAATGAAATAGCTCGGCCGCTTCGTCTTGCCGATATCGTGGTAGAATGACCCGACACGGCACAGTAGTCCGTTCGCGCCGATTGCTTCGGCCGCCGCTTCCGACAGATTGCCGACCATGACGCTGTGATGGTACGTGCCCGGCGTCTCGGTCAGCAGCTTGCGCAAGAGCGGATGGTTCGGGTTGGACAGCTCGACCAGCTTCAAGGCCGAGAGAATGCCGAACGATACTTCGAAGAATGGCATAAGTCCGATAACGAGAATCGAAGTCAGCAGCCCGCTTGCGAATGCGAACGCAGCCGTCAGCACCAGCTCGCTCTTCTGCGGCAGCTCGCCAAGCATGACGATCGCGAGCACCGAAGCCGAACCGAACAGGCTCGCCATGATTCCCGCCTTTAGGATCGTCGAACGCTGGCCCGCGCGGTGAATCCCGAAGATGGCCGCGAACGAGACGACCGCAATGACGAAGCCGTAGTTGAAGTCGAATATCGTGTCCGTTCTCGTATTGAAGATTACGCTGCCGGCAATGGCAAACAAAAACGAGCTGACGACCGCAAGGGGCACGTCCAATAAAATGGCGATTAGCATCGCCCCCATGGCGGTCGGCGCTAAATAACCGACGTAGGGCATCGTATCCGTTTGCGTCAGCTGCACGATCTCCATCGCCAGCAGATTCAGCAGATAGATCAGCCACAGCATGACGAACTGGGCGTTGCTGTATTTGCCTACGCCGGGCGTTGCGCCTTTCTCCATGTAACTGTAGATGACGATGACGAAAAGCAGGGATAGCAGCAGCAGCCCGAACTGCGGCCAATAGGTCTTCTTGTCCTGCAGCCAGTTGAAATCCGAGAACATCTCGTAATTCTCCAGCGTCACGATGTCGCCCTTCTTGATGACGATATCCCCTTGCTTAATCATCACCGGCGGCGTCTCTTCCTTCGCCGCGACCTTCGCCTCGTTCGTCGCTTCCTTGTTCAGGAACCGGTTGGGCATGATCGCGAAACGCGCCAATTCCTGCACGATCTCGCGCGACTTGCGGTCCGTCAGCGTGCTGGCGTTCACAAGCTCGGCCACTTTCGATCGCGCGGTCTCCGCTTCTCGCAAGCCTTCGCTCATCTGCTTCTTCACGATCGCGACCGCGACGTCTCGCATCTCCGTCAGCTGCTCGACGCTTAAGGAAGGAAGCTTGTAATACGTCTCCTCCGGCAGCCGATACGCTTGGTCCTTGACCCCCTGCGCCATATCCTCAAGCAGCGTGTCGTTATAGGCATCGTTGCCTCGGTTCAACTGCACGAAGCGATCCACGTAATCAAGATAGAACTGCGGAATCTCGCTGCGATAGATATTCACCTTGTTCTGCTCCGTGACCTGGTCGTCCTGATTCAGCTGCTCGATTCGCTTGAAGATCTGATCCAGCAACGCATCGCCCTTCAGGCTGACGACCGTATAGATCGGCTCCACCTGCTCGGCGGCAAGCTCTTGGGCGGCGAGCGTCCGTTTCTTGTCTTCCTTCGCGCTCGGGGCAATGACGTCCCGATCGCTGCGCTTGCCCGGTTCGATGTCATAGGTCGTCGGAAGTACATGCGGCGCAAGGCTAAAATAGAATAATACGACAAACAGAAGCAGCAGCACCCAACGAACCGCCGGGCTGTGCTTCCAGCTGCTTAACATGGTGATCTCCTCCTGCGATGGACATCCCCCAGTTAGGAATATGAAGCCGATGTCGTGCTCCTATCCCTTTATATGATCGGTAACGCGTGCGAGCTTGAGGGATCAAACAATGCCGGCTTACGCTGGCGCATCCGAATGAAGGATTATCCCGCGCCGGCAGCCGGCGCGGGATAATCCGCCTACTTCTCTTCGGCGTCCGACTGGTACGCCATAATAATCTTCTGCACGAGTGAATGCCGGACGACATCCTGGTCGGTGAAATGAATAAATCCGATTTCGTCTATGTTCTTCAGTATGCGCGACGCCTCGATCAGTCCTGAGTTTTTGCCGCGCGGCAAATCGATCTGCGTCACGTCGCCGGTCACGACCATTTTCGATCCGAAGCCAAGACGGGTCAGGAACATCTTCATCTGCTCCGGCGTCGTGTTCTGCGCTTCGTCGAGGATGATGAAGGAGTCGTCGAGCGTCCTGCCGCGCATGTACGCGAGCGGTGCGACCTCGATCAAGCCGCGTTCGAACGCCTTGGCCGTCTGATCGGGTCCGAGGACATCGTGAAGCGCATCGTAGAGCGGTCTTAAGTAAGGATCCACCTTCTCCTGCAGATCGCCGGGCAGGAAGCCCAGATTCTCACCGGCTTCGACGGCCGGTCGGGTCAGCATGATCTTCTTGACCGATCCTTCCTTCAGCGCCGCGACCGCGAGGACGACCGCCAAATACGTCTTGCCCGTACCCGCCGGGCCTACGCCGAAGACGACATCCTTGCGCTTGATCGTCTTGACGTAATGACGCTGTCCAATCGTCTTCACCCGGATCGGCTTGCCGCGGAACGTCGTCGTGATTTCCGCTTTGAACAAATCCAGCAATTGATCCGCCTGCAGCGTCCGCGCCAGCTCGTACGCATACGCGATATCGCGCTCCGACGGGGTGTAGCCGCCCCGAACCAGCTGCTGCAGAACGGTGTAAAGCTGCTCGAGGGAATCCACCTCGGGCGCTGGCCCGGAGAGGACGATCTCCGCATCGCGCGACATGATGTCCGCGCTCGTCTGCTCCTGGATGGACCGTAAATACTTGTCCTGCGGGCCGAAAAGCGCAAGCCCTTCCGCTGCGTTCGCGAGCGGGATCTTCACTACCTTCGTCTCATTCAGCAAAAAGGCTCATTCTCCTTGCATCTGTACTAACGGTTGTTCCGCCGCAATCGATTGTTCGACTTCAAAAAGCACTTTCATATAAACTTTACCATTCTCCGTCTTTTCATGCAAAATGTTTTCCGCGCGCACAACCGCGTCCGCTCCCGCTTTCGACAGAATATCGGCGCGCGCCTGGTTCAAGCCGATCGTCTTCGCCTCAGCCGCGGGGACCGGAATTTTATCGAGGCGCACCTCGCGGATCGTCTCCTTGATCCGGCCAAGCGGCAGGCTCCAGGTCCGGTAAGCAGCCTGCTCCTCGTGGCGAATCGTCTCGAAATATTGATACGGGATCTTGCCATAGCCGCTAACCTTGAGCGCGCGCCCGAACGCGACGCCGTACCAGCGGGTCATCACCTCGCCCGTGTAGACCTGCACCTTGCGCGTAAGCGGCGAGGCAATGTCATATTCGTGCCACACGAGCCCTCTTACTTTACCGTGCGCCGGGACGAGCATGTTGTGATTCTCATCGCCGAGTATGCCCGAGATTAGAATGTCGCCCCGCTTCACCTTTTGGTTGCGGTTCACGACCGGCCTTCCCGTCTCGGCCTGAATATCGGTGATGACCGCGTCGGCGGCCGCGATGATATGCCTCGGGTCGACGGGCGGCGACGGCGCTGGCTTCGTCGTTTCCACGATCTGAATCGTGATTTTGGTGCCTCGCTTCTCGACCCCGACCCAGGCTGCCCCCGGCAGGCTGCGCGTTAGGTCCCGCTGCAAATCGCTCGTGTCCGGCAAGCGGAACGACCATTGGAACGGATACAAGCCCTGCTGCTTGGCCACTTTCAGAATATGCTCTTCCGATAATTTCTCGTTGCCCTTCACGTCGATCGACCAGATCAGCGATGACAGCAAGTACATGCCGACGAAGAACAGGACGAGCCCCGCGCCAAAAAAAAGCCTCTTCTCCACGCGGCGCAGCCAGAAGGGCATCCCTTTCCGTCCGGCGACGTGAACGCGGCATCCCGTTTCTTTGAGCAGCGGACGCAGCTTGAAAAAATCGCCGACCGCCACTTGACAAACAAGCTCCCCCCCGCTTGTCCGGCTGATGGACCATAATTGCAGTCCCTTCGCCAATGCGCGGTTGACCAGCAGCTCGAGCCCTTCGCCGCGGACGCGAATCGTCACGATCCCGCGCACCCACTGCAACCATGAGGCATTCATCGTTACTCCCCCTCTATTATTCGTTCGGGTCCTAAATCGTTCGGCGCGCTATTCGCGGACCGATATATGTTTGATCTGGCCTTCGACGAACACCTCTTCGGTCCAAATCGTACGGATGACGAGACCGTCGCCGATCACCTCGAGTTCGCCCTTGCTGAGCGCGAGTCGTAATTTATCGCTGGAGAAGTGAAGCACGCCGCGATGATTCTCGATGTAGAGCTGGCGGTCGCCGATCATGGTCACGCGTGGCAAATCAAATACGACATCCTGCGGCAGATCGAGCAGATCGGCTGCCATTTTGCGGAGTTTGCGGTTGATGCGGCCCATAGTTGGCTTCCTGCCCCCTTCCCGTACTGTACCAACCTATGCGCGAGACCGCCGATTCATGACGCTTTTAAACCTTACGCGCGGCCGTGGCCCGGCCTGCAGACATGTCTTGATTCAGACAAAAAAATGACCAGCCCGCTAGAAGCGGGCTGGTCATTGGTCATATCGAGTCCTCTCGGGCGCTCCGCAAGGCTTCACAGCCTTCCTCGGGTGCTCAAGGGCTTGCATTAACGTGTGCTATTCTCGTCAAGCTAAGGGCGCCGCAGCGGCCGCTTGGAGCGAGGCGGCCCGAGAATCTCCGCCATGACCACCGCTCGCTTCAGCTCGTCTGCCTGGGTCAGCGGAAACGCCCCGTCTCGACGCCGGGTAGAACGATTCGAGGCCGTCGCATGCGGATTCTCCCTGCCGGCCGGTTTCGTGTGACCCGGCTTATGCCGGACGGGAGGCGCCTGCAGCGTATGCCGCACTTCAGGGACAGAAGCTTCGGGTTCCGCTCGCGGTGCGCCGTACGTTCTGGTGGCGCTGTCCTCCTCCCAGTCGTCCGACATGCGCTCCGGCTCCTCCTCGCGGCTTCTGCCGCTTCCTGCCGGATTCGGTCGCATGGCGGTCGGTTCGCCGCCGAAGCTCGGCATCCGGCTTCCCCCGCCCTGCTTCCGGGCTTTGGAGAGCATCGACAGCAGAAAACCGACGACGACGATCACGATGTAGATATTCTCCAGCAGCAATTCGATCAACGTTCTCATGGACGGCCATCACCCCCGTTCGCCGCTGGGCTGCTAACGCTCATCTTCGTCCGTCGGCGCGACGTCAGTCTTCCCGATCGAATTGCGCATTTGCGTATCGGCTTCCAAGTTCTTCAAGTTCATATAATCGAGCACGCCGATCTTGCCGGTGCGGAGCGCGTCCGCCATGGCAAGCGGCACCGCCGATTCGGATTCGACGACGCGCGCACGCATCTCGACGACGCGGGCTTTCATCTCTTGCTCTTGCGCGACGGCCATGGCGCGGCGCTCTTCGGCCTTCGCCTGCGCGATCCGTTTGTCCGCTTCCGCCTGTTCGGTTTGCAGATGCGCCCCGATGTTCTTGCCGACGTCCACGTCCGCGATATCGATCGAGAGAATTTCGAACGCCGTACCGGCGTCAAGACCTTTGCCAAGCACCGTGCGGGAGATGAGATCCGGATTCTCTAGCACGTCCTTGTGCGAATTGGACGAACCGACGGTCGTGACGATCCCTTCGCCGACGCGGGCGATAATCGTCTCTTCGCCGGCGCCGCCGACGAGACGTTCGATATTGGCGCGGACCGTGACGCGCGCCTTGACCTTCACTTCGATGCCGTCCTTCGCGACGGCCGCCACGATCGGCGTCTCGATGACGCGCGGGTTAACGCTCATTTGGACGGCTTGCAGCACGTCCCGGCCGGCCAAATCGATCGCCGCCGCGCGCTCGAACACGAGCTCGATGTTGGCGCGCTGCGCCGCGATCAGCGCGTTGACGACGCGGTCGACGTTGCCGCCCGCGAGGAAGTGACTCTCCAGCTGGTTGATGGTGAGCCCCAGTCCCGCCTTGGTCGCTTTGATGAGCGGATTGACGATCCGGCTCGGTATTACCCGGCGAAGACGCATGGCCACGAGCGTGATGATCGAGATGCGCACGCCGGACGCCAGCGCCGAGATCCAAAGCATAATCGGGAAGAAACTAAGAAACACCGAGATAACGATGATCGCCAGTACGGCGATAATGATAATGGACACCGTTGGATCCAAATTCAAAACGAACTCCTCCTTTTGTTTACCTTGCTAAAATGCCAATACGTCTATGTTTCTGATCGATGAAGCTGCACGACGATGCGGGTGCCTTCGACCTTCACAACGACGATGCCCGCCCCAGCTGCGATAAAATCCCCCGACGTGACGACGTCGTACCGTTTGCCATCAATGACCGCCGTACCCGATGGACGCAGCGTCGTATAGGCTTCGCCTGTGCGGCCGATAAGTTCGGTCTGGTTCACGTTCGATACGTAGCCCTCCTCCGTCGTCAACCGATCGCGCAGGATCAGCTTGTTCCATATGCCTCGATGTTTGAACCGTTTGGCGATCACATACACGATTACTGCGGACACGATCAACGCGACGGCCAGCGACACGATCGCCGTCTCGATATCCGGAGACGCCATGACGATGCCCGCCACGATCGCGCCCGACCCGAGCAGACCGAGTATGCCGAAGCTTGGCACGAACACTTCGATCACGAGCAGCACGATTCCGATGATAAATAGCATCACATCCTCCATTCCAGCAAAACCCGCGACGTAATGCCCGAAGAAGTACAACCCGAACGCCGCCGTTCCCAGTATCCCCGGAAAGCCGAATCCGGGTAGGAAAAATTCGATGGCGATGCCCGCGATGCCGATAATAAACAACAGCGTCATTACGACCGGCATCATGAGAAACCGAGCCAGCTTCTCCGAGAAGGTCGGCGATACAGTGACAACCTCGCGCCCTTCCAACTCGCTCTGCAGTATGACATCTTCAAGCGTGTCCGCCGTATAATCCGCGTAACCGACTTTCACGGCCTCCGACGCCGTTAACGTCAAGATGTCGCCTTGCCGCTTCGTTTTGCCGATCGCCTCCAGCTTCAGCTGAACGTTGGGATCGACCATCGCCGCCGCGATTTCCGGATCCCGCCCGTTCAGCGCCGCGGCTTCGCGTATTTCCTCTCTCCACATCGAGACGACTTTCGGATTGTCGATCATTTCGCCCGAACCGTCCACCACGGCTGCAGCACCGATCGTACTGCCCGGCTGCATCGCCAACTTCTTCGCGTTCAGCGCGATATAGGTGCCGGCCGAGATGGCTTTCCCCTGGACGAACGCGGTCGTCGGCACGGGGCTCGAGCGCACGAGATGACCGATCGCCTCCGCGCTGTCCACTCGGCCGCCGAACGTATTGAGCACCAGAATTACCCGCTCGGCCTTGGCCTGCTCCGCTTCCGCGTATGCCCGTTCCAAATACGTTTGCAGTCCGCTCTCTACCGATTGCTCGGCGTGCACGACGTATACCGCGCCCGCGTTGTTGGCGCTATATGCGGTGGCCGTCAGGACGACGAGACCCGCCAACAGCAGTGTCACTGCCAATAAGCAGACGCATGCCTGTCGCCCAAGACGCAGCGCCCTATTCACTGCCATAGCTCCCTCCCCCTCGCGATTGATGTGTCCACTAATACGATAGGATGCCCGTAAGCGTTTCATACCGGCGATTTCCAAGATCTATTCTACACGATAAACGTATTCATTCTCTAAAATCGAAAAAACACTCTCCCATGCGGGAGAGTGTTTGGCGGTCAGCCTATGTTATTGCAGAAATTGCTGCACGAGCGAGTTTACTAGTTTACCGTCTGCAAGCCCTTTGACTTTCGGCATAAGGGCGGTCATGACTTTTCCCATGTCCGCTTTCGAAGAAGCACCGGTTTCCTGGATGGTCTGTTGAACGATCACTTTGATCTCTTCTTCGGTAAGCTGCTTGGGCAGGTATACACTAATAATTTCAATTTCTGCTGCGATGTCTTTCGCAAGATCGTCGCGGCCCGCTTTCTCAAATTCTTGGAGGGAATCTTTACGTTGTTTGACTTCACGACTTAGAATGTCAAGCACTTCGCTGTCTTCAAGAGGACGCTTCAGTTCAATTTCCTGATTCTTGATGGATGCGCGAAGCATCCGGATCGTCGTCAGTTTGAACTTCTCTTGACTACGCATAGCTTGTTTCATATCGTCGTTCAATCGTTCGCTAAGGTTCATTGTGGAAGGATCCTCCTAAAACTTTCTCTTGCGCGCAGCCTCGGACTTTTTCTTGCGCTTCACACTAGGCTTCTCATAATGCTTGCGTTTCTTAACCTCTGCCAATACGCCATCTTTAGCGATGGAACGTTTGAAGCGGCGGAGTGCAGCATCAATTGTCTCGTTTTTGCGAACTTTTGTTTCAGACACCAGTTTTCCCTCCCTCCGAAACAGACCGTCCAAGAAGAACATACACGGTTTATCAAACTACATTATAGGCTAAAACGAAAGGCAGTGTCAACTTGGACTGTTAATTGATTCTGCAGGAGAAGCTAAGAACCAAGCAACGGCCCTAAATTACGACCACCGACCAGGTGGAAATGCAGGTGATACACGATTTGTCCGCTGTCGGGATTGCAGTTGTTGATCAGCCTGTAGCCGGACTCATTCACGCCGAGTTCCTTGGCAATCTGCCTGGCTGCCTCGAAAATTTCCGCCATGACCGCGTCATCCTCGCCCGTCACGTCGTTCATCGTCGGAATGTGCTTCTTCGGAATGATCAGGACGTGGACCGGCGCCGCGGGCTGTATATCGTGGAACGCGAGAATGCGCTCGTTCTCGAATACTTTTTTGGAAGGAATGCTGCCTTCGACGATTTTGCAGAAAATACAATCCATTCACTTGCCCCCCTTGTTCGCTGGCTTCAGCGTTCTTGACCTATCCCTCTATAATAGCGAAAAAATGGCGGCTCGTCCAATCGAGACCAAAAAACCGGGGACCTTAAGGTCCCCGGTCTCATGCCCAGCTGATAACGGCTTAGTAATAATACGGGAGCAGCGATAAACCCAGCAGCGCCGCAAGCGGGAATACTTGACGGTAGAAGCGGCGGCGAGGGTAGTACGGGTACGGATAAAGCGGCGGATAACCGAAGCCCGGCAGGAACGCACGCGGGTCCATGCCGCCGCCGTGAATGACGGCAATACAAACGACTTCGTCGTCGATGTGCTCGACGAAGCCGTCGCAGCAGAACCCGTCTTTGGTGTGGACGAGCACGTAACGGTGCATATGGCTTTTGCAGAAATGTTTGATTTCAGGCATTTCCATCGGCTTGGTCGGCGCGACTGGCGCCGGCTCTTGCACCGCAGGCAGAGTCATCATCGGCGGCATGACCGGCGGCATAACTGGCGGCATAATAGGCGCGGTTGGAGCTTTGGCAATTGGCGCCGTCGGCATCTTGGTCATAGGGGCAGCGGGCGCTGCGGTTACAGGCGATGTAGCGTTATTCTCCATTCTTAACGGACCTCCCAGGTCGAAATCTAGGTGTGCTGCGAGTTGCTCACTGCTGTATGATATTCGCCCGTGGGCAATCGGCTACTGGGTAGGCGCAAAAATGGGCGGACTGAACCGCTCATGCGACGATCGGCTGTTTCCCGCTTGGAATGCCGCGTTTTATGTCGGGCGGGCTAGACCCTATTATTAAACTTCGTTCATCTCTATCGAAACGAAATGAGAAAATTCTCACGGAAATCTCATAAACGGCTCAGAATCGTTGGGAATCCTTGGTTTGCGCGTTCTATGTCAAATTCACCCATTTTTCGAGGTGCTATACTATTCCCAACAAGACCAAAGATTAGCAGACGGAGGGACAACAAGAACGATGCATAACTCTCGGCGGCTTCGCAAATATGCAGTAACCGGATTGTGTGCGGCAGCGGGCTTCGTGACGATGGCCTTCTGCGCTCCCGGTCAAGGGCACGCGGCAACGGAACAATCCTTGGAACTTATCGACTTCGGCAAAGATTATATCGGAACTCCATATAAAATCGGCGGCAGCAGCACGGCATCCGCATTCGACTGCTCCTCCTTCACGCAATTCGTCTTCAAATCCGACGGCATCAAACTCCCTCGGACTTCGACCGCTCAAGCCAAGGTCGGCACCAAGGTGGATAAAGGCAGCCTTAGCGTCGGCGACCTCGTCTTCTTCAAGACCAACGGCAGGAGCATCAGCCACGTCGGCATTTATGCCGGCAACAACCAGATGCTGCACAGCTCGAGCAGCAAAGGCGTCGTGCTGACCAGCATGAATACGTCCTATTGGCAAAAGTCGTACGTCACGGCTCGTCGCGTCAAGCTGTAGTCAGGCGCAGAACGCAATCAGGGTGTCCCTCACGCGAGGGACACCCTGTTTTTGTTTATTCGGCCAATGTGATCACGATGCGCTGCGAACCTGCCGCGGCGTTGACAAGCAGTCCTTGCTCGCCCGCGGCCGTCTGTCCGCCTTCCACGCCGGATGCTTCGGCAATGCCGGCCAGACGCACGTTCCAAGGCTTGTCGGCGCCTTCCGCCGTCACGACGATGCGGTTGCCGCTGCGCACGGCTTCGGCCGTATAAAGCAGCTCGCCGCCAAGCGTATAGACAGGCGCCTTCGCGCTAGCGCCGTCCGCGAGCTCGAACAGCTCGAACGTAATGCCGTCCGCGTAGTCGTAATCCGGTTTCTGGTCGTTCGCGCCGACGGCCAGCAGCGTGTTCGGGGCCACGAGCAGCGGAAGCGTCATATAGCCGTGCTCCTCCGTATGCCATTTGCCGCCCGCTACCGTCTCGCCGGTCAAATAATTCGTCCAGCGCCCTTCCGGCACGTAGTACTGCACGCGTCCATCCGGACGGAAGATCGGCGCGACGAGGAGACGATCGCCAAGCATGTACTGGAGATCGAGCGCATGCGTCGATGGATCTTCCGGGAACTCGAGCACCATGGCGCGCATCATCGGCAGCCCGGCCGTCGAGGCTTCCACCGCCGCGCCGAACAGATACGGCATCAGCGCGCTCTTCAGCTTCGTGAAGCGGCGCAGTACGTCGACCGCTTCCTCGTCGAATAGCCAAGGCACCCGATACGATTCGTTGCCGTGCAGACGGCTGTGCGAGGACAGCAGGCCGAAGGCTACCCAACGCTTGTAAATATCCGGCGGAGCCGTGCGCTCGAAGCCGCTGATGTCGTGGCTCCAGAAGCCGAATCCGGACAAGCCGAGCGACAACCCGCCGCGGATCGTCTCCGCCATGGACGCGTAGGTCGCCGAGCAGTCTCCGCCCCAATGAACAGGGAACTGCTGGCCGCCTGCCGTTGCCGAACGGGCGAACAGCATCGCTTCGTTCTTGCCGAGCTTCTCCTCGAGCACTTCAAAGACAGCTTTGTTATACAGCTGCGTGTAGTAGTTGTGCATCTTGACCGGATCGGAGCCGTCGAAGTAGACGACGTCCGTCGGGATGCGCTCGCCGAAATCCGTCTTGAAGCAGTCGACGCCCATGTCGACGAGACGGCGCAGATGATCCTTGTACCACTCGACCGCTGCGGGATTCGTGAAGTCGACCAGCCCCATGCCAGCCTGCCACAGGTCCCACTGCCAGACGTCGCCGGACGGTGTTTTGACGAGATAGCCCTTCTCCATGCCTTCGTCGAACAGCGGCGACTTCTGCGCGATGTAGGAGTTGATCCATACGCAAATTTTGAGGCCCCGATCCTTCAGACGCTTCAGCATCTGCACCGGCTCCGGGAATACCGCCGGATCCCATTCGAAGTCGCACCATTGGTACTCTTTCATCCAGAAGCAGTCGAAGTGGAAGACGTGCAGCGGCAAATCGCGGTCCGCCATCCCTTGGATGAAGCTGTTCACCGTCTCTTCGTCGTAGTCGGTCGTGAACGACGTCGTCAGCCACAGACCGAACGACCAAGCCGGAGGCAGTGCAGGCTTGCCTGTCAGCGCCGTGTAGTTGCCCAGTACGTCCTTGAGCGTCTCGCCGCCGACGACGAAATATTCGAGCGACTCGCCCGGCACGCTGAACTGTACTTTGGAGACATTCTCCGAGGCAATCTCGAACGAGACGCGCTCTGGATGGTTCACGAAGATGCCGTAGCCTTCGCTCGACAGGTAGAACGGTACGTTCTTGTACGCTTGCTCGCTGGACGTGCCGCCGTCTTCGTTCCAAATATCAACCACTTGGCCATTCTTCACGAATGGCGTGAATCGTTCGCCGAGTCCATAGATCCGCTCGCTGACGCCGAGATCCAGCTGTTCCCGGAAGAACGCTTGTTTTTCTTTCGTTTGGATATAAGCCGTGCGCTTCTGGCTCGAACCGGTCGCGTACTTGCCGTAGTTCGTGAACGCCATGTTCCACGGACCTTGCTTGTCAAGTTTCAGGCTTAGGCCGCCGCTCGTGAGCGTCAACGCCTCGGCATCGTTGGCGATACCCGGCTTGAAGCCCGCTTCCGGGAACAGCTCGAAATTCGGGCCGATCGCCTTCTTGCCTGCATGGTGCGTCCAACGGACGCGAATGACGTCCTTGCGCGGGGCGCTCAGCTCCACTTGAAGCAGCGGCGCGTTAAGCGTATCGCCTTTGATCTGCACGTTCCGGCAAGCGGCATGTACCGTGACACCGTCCGCCGTCTCGCGGATATCCCGGATTTCGATCGGGTGATGCATTGTCGTGCCCTCTTTGACCATCCAATAACCGTCGGTAAATTTCATATCGTATCCCTCCGCGTGTTTATACTATAATCATATTGACTTCAGTAAGCGTTATCTTTAAAAATTTTGCTTATTTATATCAGGATTTTGATATTATCGGAGGGAAGGGAGGCCGCAATGGACAGAGCGACACTGAAAGAATCCAGAGTTCACGGCCATGCGTTGTATCCGCTCAGCATATACCCGATCGATTGTCCGCCGGATCAGCCGCTGCTCGATCTGCACTGGCATGACGAGCTGGAACTGCTCTTGGTCACAAGCGGCAAAGCCGTGTTCCGCGTGGATGTGACCGACTACGAGGTACATGCGGGCGAGGCGATCTTCGTCGCTTCGGGCGATCTGCATTCCGGCTACGTCAAAGGCGAATCGGCATGCGCCTTCGTGGCGGTCGTGTTCCATCCCGACCTGCTCGGCGGCGGCACGATCGATCTGACGCAGGAGCAGTACATTCAACCCATCGTGCGCAAGAAATGGTCCGTCCCCGTCCATCTGACGCGCGAAGATCCGCTCGCCGCGGACGTCTTGGGCATGATGGAGCAGCTCATCGCGCTCAATACGGACCGGCCTCCGGTCTACGAGCTGACGACACGCGGGCTTCTGCTCATGATCATGGCCAAGCTGTATCGGCTCGGTACCCCCGCCACCGGGGAACGCAACCGTCCGCAATCGGACGATTATCGGACCGAACGGCTCAAGATCGTGCTCCATTACATTCACGAACATTACGCCGAACCGGTCAAGCTAGGCGATCTCGCCGCGCAGGTCGCGATGAGCGAAGCGTATTTCTGCCGGTTCTTCAAATCGATTACGGCGAAGAGCCCCCTCGAGTACGTAAACCAATACCGGGTTCGACAAGCCGCGCTTCTGCTGCGCGAGACCGACAAAAAGACGATGGAAATCGCGCTTGATGTAGGGTTCAACAACTTGAGCTATTTTATCGGCGTGTTCAAGCAGCATTACGGCATGACGCCGGTGGCGTACCGGAAGCGGCAGCAAGTACGCGAGCCATCGGCAACGTAACCAAAAACGACCCGCTGCCGGCACCGCTTGATGATCTCAAGCGGCCCGGCTGCGGGTCGTTCCCGTTCGTTCATTTATGCACCTTTACGACTGAAACTCGAGTTGTTCCGGCTCGTTCATGATGGCGGCTAGCGATGCGGCAATCTCGATCCAACGCTTGTCCGCCTGCGCGGTCAACGCCTCGTCACGCTTCGGGACTTCGCCATCGTAGATGAGATCGGAAGCCGTCTCTTGAAGCTTCGCATAGACACCGCCGAGCATCGCAAGGTAGTCGCGCTCGCCGCTCGTCAACTCGCCCTCATGATTGCCAGCCTTCTCCAGCGCCTGCTCTACGCCAGCCAGAAAGTCCTGCGGCGAACGCGCGCCGCCATGGAGCGGCTTGCCGTTCGACGCTTCCGCCTCGGCGAAGAAATATTCGACTTCCGGCCGATCGTCGAACGCATCGGCCAATCGGCTCTTGGCTTCAAGCCGGCTTGCGATGTCTTTGCTGTTCGTCAGCAGCTCGATCGTATGCAGCACATCCGCGATATGTTGCTTCGTTTGATACCCCGCGTTCATGATCGCTTCGCCCCGTTCCGCTCGCTCGTCCTGCGTATGAACGATCGTCCGCGTATACAGGATGACGTTGCCGGTCAAGCTGACGACGAGCAGGAGCAGCAGGACGGGCACGAAATAAGAACGCTTCGGGGAATTGGCTTCGGTCACGATGTATACCTCCACAGTCTCGTGGCCGCCGAATCGGGCTATCGAAGTCTGAACCGGCGGCCGTTCTCCTGTTTACGTTACCTTGTTCGCCCTCAAGATGCAACGGGATGGGTGTGAACAATCGGTTACATCGTCTCGAGCGCGACCGTGCTTCCGCGGCCGGACGGCTCCGCCGCCGTGACGATCAGCCTTCTCGGCAGCCGCGCGCGAAGCTCCGGCACATGGGAAATTACGCCCACCGACAACCGGTCGTTATGCAGCTTCTCGAGCGCCGTAATGACCGTATCCAGCAGCTCGGGATCGAGCGTGCCGAACCCTTCGTCCAGGAAGAAGAACTGGAGCGGATATTTGCCGCGCAGCTGAATCTGGCCGGACAAGGCGAGCGCGAGCGCAAGCGACGCCAGGAACGTCTCGCCGCCGGACAATGTCGATACCGGACGCCGGATGCCGCCGTTCGCGTCGTCGCGAATGACGAAGCCCCCGCCGGAATCGACCTCCAGCGCGTAGCGACGCTTCGTCAAGTAACCGAGCCGTTCGGAAGCGGCGCGGCATACTTGGACGAGCTGCTCCTCCGCGACGTATTCGACGAACGCGTTGCCGCGAAACACGGATTGAAGCGACTTCAACCGAACGCAGAGCGCCTCCATGGCCGCCCGCCTCTCCTCGAGCTTCAGCCAGCGTTCCTGCTTCTGCCGCAGCTCCTCGAGGTCGCGTTCCGCCTTCGCAAGCTCCGCCAAGGCGTTCTCTCCGGCGCTGCGCGCGGTCTGCAGCGCGCTCACGCACGTCTCCCATTCCACGTCCGTGACGGAGCGGCCGTCCAACTGGCTTCTGAGCATCGATATTACGGCCGCAAGCTCCTTCTCCGCCTCTCGGTACTCGGCGATTTGGGCAGCCATCCGCTCCTGTTGGCCAAGCAGGGGACGAAGATGCCGGGCTTCGTCGGCTGTGCCGAACGGGGAGCGCGCAAGCGCCTCCTGCCAAGCACGGCGGCACTCATCCGCGCGCAGCGCAAGGGATTTCTCCGCCTCTGATGCGGCGATGCGCGATTCGGATGCTTCTCGGAGCTGATCCTGCCCGCGTTCGTTGGCGGCCTTGGCGGCCTTAGCACGCGCGCGGATCTCGCTCAGCTCTCGCTCGGCAGATGCAACAAGCACGGCGACCGCTTCACCGGCCGTGTAGGCTTGCAGCTGCTCCATCCGCTGCGCCAGCTGGGCGCGCATACCTTCAAGCTTTGTTTCGAGCTGCGCGGCGGCCAGCCGCAATTCTTGCTCGGCCCGCAGCTGCGTTTCTTTGGCGGCCGTCTTCTCCTCAATGAATCCGACGCTCTTCTCCAGCTTCGCGCCGATCTCTTCCGCGGCGCGTTCGCGCTCGTCGAAGAGTTCGAGCGCGCGATGCGCCGCCGGGGCGTCGAGCTCTTGCCCGAACCTAGCCAGCCACTCCGCTCGCTCGCGGCCGTATGCGGCCGCAAGCTCGGCTTCCTTGGCGCTCAGTCTCGCTTCGACCGCCTGCAGCGCCGACAGCTCGCTAGCCGCCGATTCGCGCGCCCGTTCCGCGTTCGCAAGCGCGCCGCGAAGCGTCTCGCTGCCTCTCTCCGCAGCCGCGAAGGCTTGCTCCAGTGCCGTTAACCGCTCGGCGGCGACTTCCATCTCCGCCTTCCTCACGTCCGCCGACAGTTCGGCGGCGCGAGCCGACGCTGCCGCCGCTTCGTTCATCCAAGAGAAGCTGGATTCCGCTGCGGCATCGAACCGGAGTTCGCCGGCCCGATCGGCCGGCAAGGATTCCCTCAACCGTTCGAAGGCCCGCTCCGCTCTGGCCAGTTCTCCCAAAGACCGCATCACGAGCGCTTGACATTGCTTGGCCGCCGATTCCCACGCTGCGAGTTCCGATTCGGCGTCGGCGGCCTTTCCGCCAGCCGCAAGCGGTTCATGCTTCGCGGGGTGCGAACATGATCCGCAGACCGGACAAGCGTCGCCTTCGCGCAGCCCTTCCGCCAGCCGAGCGGCAAGCTCGCTGCGCTGCCGCTGCCAATACGCCGCTCGCGCAGCCTCCATGCAGCCGGGCAGCAAGCCGCTTAGCGTCTGAAGGCTGTCCGCAAGCATCTTGTACCCGCTGATGACCGGCGCCATCCGACGCAGGGTTTCCTTGATCGCTTCCGCGTTCGCCCCTGCGGCAGTCTCCGCGCGCGCCAGCGTCTCTCGTGCATGGCGGACCGCTTCCGTCCCCTTCTTCGCTTCCGCTTGCGCCGCTTCCGCTTGCGCACGACTGCTCTCGGCCTGAACGAGCAGCTTCTGCATGGCGCCTCGGCGCTCTCGCTCCTCTTTACGAAGCTCGACCGTCTTGAGCTCGGCCTTCAGTTCGTTCTGCCGGTTGACCGCGCGAATGAGCAGCTCATCCGCTTTGGCCGCCTGATTGGCGCTCTCCTGCCGCTGTCTCTGAACTTCCTCCAGCTCGCGCCGCCCCATCTCGGCATCGGCTTTGATTGCCGCCGCCTCCGCCTCCGTCTTGCGGGCGGTCGCCAGCTCGGCCAGCCGATGGGCGAGCCGCGGTTCGGCTTCCGCCGAGACAGCTTCCGCTTCTGCGGCTAGCTTGGCCGCAGCGGTTGCCGCGGAGAGCTGGGATTGGTAGCGCTCTTCGGCCGACTTCAAGCGCGCGCCTGCCGCAGCGTGGGCATGCTCGGCCGACTCCAGCGCGTCCAGTACCGGCAGCAGCCGCTCCGCCGAGGCTAGGCGCGCCAGCTCACCCTCCAGCGCCGTCACCTGAGGCGCTTGGACGAGCAGGTTCGCGTGCAGCTGCTCCTTCGCACGCAGCGCTTCCTGCCGCTCGCGAACGTGAAGCTGCTCCGCATGCCGGCGCTCAGCCTCCATCAATTCGGCTCTGGCGTTCGCCGAAACGGCCGAAGCTTGCAGATGGCGCTCTTCGGCCGCCTTGACGGCCGCTTCGGAAGCATCGCCGAGGCCAAGCTGCTCCGCGGCCGCCTCATTCAGCGCGGCTTCCGCCGTCTTCATCCGCTGGTTCAGCTTAAGCGCCAGCCCGTCGCCGAATCGTTCCAGCCGGAACAGCCGCTGCAGCATCTGGCGCCGATCCTTGCCCGTCAAGGACAGAAACTCGGCGAACTTGCCCTGAGGCAGCACGACCGCGCGGGTGAAATCCTGCATGCTCAGACCGATGCGCGATTCGACCATACGAGTCACGTCGGCCAATTTATCGGCATGGACGATCTCGCCTTCCTCGGTCACCTCGACGAACCGGCTCAGCGTGTTGCTGACCGAGACGTCGCCGCCGCGCTTGAACTGCCGTTCCACCCGATAGCGGCGAAGCTCCCCTCCGCCGGCCAGCTCGAACGTGAAGGCGACGGACAGCTGCTTCTCCGCCTGATTCATAATGCCTTGCGTGCCGTTCGCCGCGCGCTCGACCTTGCCGTACAGGGCAAGCGTCATCGCGTCGAGAATGCTCGATTTGCCGCTTCCGGTCGAGCCGAAAATACCGAACACGCCCGCTTCGCACAGCCTAGCGAAATCAACCTCCTGCATTTCGCGGTAGCTCTGCAGTCCGCTTAAACGAAGCAAAATCGGTTTCATTCCGCTTCGCCTCCTTCCGCGTCTTCACGGCCGAAGTCCGCTTCGTCTTCGGCGATCAGTTCAAGGAATAACCGTACCGTATCCGCATCCGGTTCCGCGCCGCCGGTCTGCTTCGCGAAGAAACGCCGGAACAGCTCCTCGGCCGGCAGCTGTTCGCGCGACCTGGCATCCGCCTCTGCGGCAGCCGCGGTCTCCGGATAGACGGGACGGATATGCACGAGACCTTCGTGCTGCTTGCGCAGCTGCTGAATGTGGGAGATCGTCATCGACTCCGTCATCCAGATATCGAGATCGACCCATGCCCGCGCGTCCCTGCCTTCTTCGAGCCAGCGGTGAACCTCTTCGAGGCCGCCGCGGGCCGTCCACTTCACGAGCGGTCTTCCGCAGCGCAGCAGCACTTCACGCGGCTCGATCACTGCGCCAGGCGCAGCGTCGAAGACCGTAACCGACTTCGCCTGTCCCGCTTCCGAGAAACTATAAGCCAGCGGCGACCCGCTGTAGCGCATGCGCGGGTCGCCCGCCGTCTGCTGCGGACGATGAAGATGGCCGAGCGCGACGTATTGCGCGCCGACGCGCAGCGCGGACGGATCGACCGTATACGCTCCCCCTACCTGTATCGGCCGTTCGGAATCCGTCTCCAACCCGCCCAGGACATAGATATGGCTCATGGCCAAATTGACCGTATCCGGCCGATAATGTCCGGCTAGGCGCGTCATTAAGCGTCCGACGCGCTCGGAATACGCGCTGCGCAGCGCGGCTTCGTCGGTCTCTTCGCTCAGCAGCTCGCGCAATCGCGACTCCGACGGGTACGGCAGCGCCGCGATGACCGCCCGCTCGCCCGTGCGGCTAATATCCGCGATGATCGGCTCGCCCGTCGGCAAGCCGACCAGACAGATGCCGCTCTTGGCTGCCAACGGCGACGATGCGGCCACGCGTTCGGGATGATCATGATTGCCCGCGATGACCGCTACCGTCCGCTTCCCGCCGTCGGCCAGGCGGGACAGCGCCTCGTAGAACAGCTGCTCCGCCGCCGCGGGCGGGTTCACCGAGTCATACACGTCGCCCGCGATCATCACCAGGTCGATCGCCTCGTCGCGCACGATGCCGACAAGCTCGTCCACGAATTCCTCCTGCTCCTCCATGCGGCTGCGTCCTTCGAGCGACCGCCCGAAGTGCCAATCCGCCGTATGCAATATTCGCACCGTTTCCCCTCCGTCCGGGCGGACCGCACGTCCCATTGCGCGCGGCCCGCCGACTTTAAAACAATTGAACGGCTCTCCCGCCGTTTAAGAAAAATAGATAACAAGCGTCCACCGGCCGCCCCAGGATCATGCCGATCGCTTCCGCATATAGCTTCATCTGGAAGCGATGCTTCTCCGCCGCCTCGGCGTAACTCCCTCCGGCGACACGGTCCGTCTTGTAATCCAGCAGCACCAGACCGCCCTCGTCTTCGAACAGACAATCGATGACGCCTTGAATCATAATCGGCTCGTCTCCGGCGACTTCCGCGGCATCCGGGTATACCCGGGAAGCCGCAAACGCGCAGCTGAACGGCGTCTCCCGCTTCACCCACTTCGCGCGAAGCAGCCGCTCGCCGACCGGCTCCCGGTAGAACGCGGCTACAGCCGCCGCATCGACGGCTTCCGCCTGTTTCGTCGTCAGCATTTGACGCTCGATCAGCGATCGCAGAACGCCGTTTACTTGCTCTTCATCCATGGTCCCTTCCAGCGGCATATGCTGCATGACAAGGTGATGGACCGTTCCGCGTTCGGCAGCCGTTAACGAAACGTCTTCCATGAACTTCGGCCTGCGCAAACGGAACGTAAAGTCGTGAGGATCAGCTGTTGCCGCAAGCGGCTCCTCGTTCCAATCGGCATTGTGCTCCGCCGGTCCCAGCTCATCCTCGAACGACCATTCCGCCTGCACGGCATGCGAAGCCTCGGCAATGCTGTTGCCCGCCCCTTCGTTCTCGGTCGGTATGCTCGGACCGCGTTCTCCTTCGAACGAAACGATATCCTCGCCATACCCGCCTTTCATCGTCTGCTCCGCCAAGCTGGGCAGCAGAACCGATTCATCATCGGCTGCATGATCCCCGTGCAGACGCTTCATCTCGGTGACCGAGGTCTTCGCCGCCATGAGGGTCGCGCCGCGATGCGGATAGAGCCAATTCAGCCTTCGCTCGATCTCCTCGACGTCCGCCTCCGGCCCCAGTACCGGAATCAGATTCCGGACCGCCTGGAGCCGTTCCTCGAAGGCGCGCGCTGCCGCTTCATCCGGCTCGGCTGCGGCCGCTGCCTCGAACCCGAGCACGGATGCGGGGACGACGCCGCTTCGCCAGCTGGCGAACGATTCTCCCGATCGTCGCTGCGCGACGCTTCCTGAAGGTATCCCGCTTTCTTCCGTTCCCGGATCCGCATGGCCCGCTGCTCCATGTCCGGCCGTCGCCGAACTTTCGGATTGGCTCTCCGCGTGTCTCCCGCTTCCGTCGTCAACCGCGTCTCCCAACACTTCCAGGACGGCCTCTTCTATCGAGAGCCCGGCCGGATCGACGACGCTTGTCGCTTCGCCGAGCAGGTCTGCGCCGTCGTAGAGGTCAACATGGACGCCGCTTCGCATCGCGAGCGGGCCGATCCAGTCGATGAACCGCTTGGCCTGCGACAGCGAATAATCGGACAAGCCGCCGTCATTCGCTACGGCGCTCTGCCACCGCTCCAGCGTCTTCGCCGCGTCCGCAACGGTTCCGACCAGGAACATTTTCTCCTTGGGCCGCGTAAGCGCCACGTATAAAATCCGCATCTCTTCGGCGAGCGTCTCCTTCCGGATCTGTTCCCGAATCGACAAATACGGCAGCGTCGGATACGTCACGCGAAGATCGGTGTCGACGAATTTCGGACCGAACCCAAGCTGCTTATGCATCAGGAAGGAAGCGTTCAGATCTTGTTTATTGAACGACTTGCCGAGTCCCGCGACGAAGACGACCGGAAACTCGAGCCCCTTGCTCTTATGAATCGACATGATGCGCACGACGTCCTCTTGCTCGCCGAGCGCGCGAGCCGTCCCCAGGTCGCCGCCGTTCTCCCGCATCCGGTCCACGAAACGCAGGAATCGGAACAAGCCGCGGAACGAAGTCGCCTCGTATTGCCGCGCCCGATCGTACAGCGCCCGAAGGTTGGCCTGGCGCTGCAGACCGCCCGGCATGCCGCCGACCAGATCGTAATAGCCGCTCTCGCGATAAATGCGCCAGAGGAGCTCGGCGAGCGCACCGGCTCTCGCTTCCTCCCGCCAGCGCTCCAGATGAACGAGAAATTCGCTCAGCTTGGCGCGCGTCTTCTCCGGCAGTGTGCTTCCCGCCTCGGCGATTCGCACCGCGTCGTAGAATGACCCGCCATGACCGGCCGAGATCCGGATGAGCGCCAGCTCTTCCGCCGTCAAGCCGGCGAGCGGCGACCTTAACGCGCCCGCGAGCGGGATGTCCTGATAGGGGTTATCGATGACGCGAAGCAGCGACAGCATCGTCTCCACTTCGGTCGCCTCGAAATAACCGCTGCCGAGCTCCGCGTAAGCGGGAATGCCCTGCTGCTGCAGCTCCTCGATCAGAACCGGCGCCCACTGCTTGTCCGCGCGAAGCAAGATCACGATATCCCGCCATGCGAGCGGACGCTTGCCTCCGCGCCGACCGTCGAACGGCATGAACGGGCCAGCGGCGGTGTCCCCGTCGCCGACCGCGCCTTGACCGCGCAGCCGCAAAATCTGCTCCGCGATATACCTCGCTTCCAGCTGCACGACTTGCAAATCTTCGGCTGGTTCGGCGCCGCCTTCACGCTCAGCGCCTGCTTCGCCGCGATCCTCCGGTTCATCGTCCCCCGCATCGTCGGACGCGCCGTCCCCCCGGTCTAGCAGCGCGAATTCGATCGCGTACCGCTCCGGCGGGCCTCCGTCTGACGCGGGCGGATACGAAGCGCCGCAGACGAGCTCGGCACGGGCGTCGTAATCCATCTCCGCGACATTCTCGCGCATGATGGCGCGGAACACGACGTTCACGCCGTCGACGACTTCCTGACGGCTGCGGAAGTTGCGGGCGAGATCGATGCGGAGCCCGCTCTCAGGAGATTGCGCTCCATCTGATCCACCTGCCGACGCAGCGGAGTCTACCAACCCGGCGCCTGCAATTCGCGATGCTTCGCCTTCTCCCGTCCCGTAAGCCTTGTATTTGCGCAGGAACAAATTCGGCTCCGCCAAGCGGAACCGGTAAATGCTCTGCTTCACGTCGCCGACCATGAAGCGGTTGCCCGCCCCTGGCTGTGCAATTAGCTCCACGATCGCTTCCTGCGCCATGTTCGTATCCTGATATTCGTCGAGCAGAATCTCATCGAATTGCCGTCTGTACTCCAGCGCAGCCGACGAGGGGACCGTCAGTTCCGGCGTGGAGGCCGGATCGCGCAGAATTCGCAGACAATAGTGCTCCATATCGCCGAAGTCAAGCAGCCCGCGCTCCCGCTTGGCCGCCTCGAACCGCTCGCCGAACGCGATGACAAGCTCAGCCAGCGCCCGCATGAACGGCGCAAGCTCCCGCAGCTCCGCGGCGAACGCGTCGGGCGAGCGTCCGAACAGCTTGTCCTTCAGATCGCCCACGATCGTCTTGGCGTTCTCCCGAAGCTCCTTCGCCCGCTCCTGGATCGCCTTGTCCACGTCGTCGCCGCGCTGGCTCTTAAGCTTGCCAAAAGCCGCGGAGACGAAAGCCTCCTGCCACGTCTCCCAAGGCTTGTCCGTCACCTGCGCCAACAAGCTTCGCACGACCGCCTTATCTTCTTCGAACGTAACGGCGTATGCGCTCGGACCGCCCGGCTGCCGGGTGGCGTCCATCGCCTGCGCCAGCTGGGCAATCGCGCCCTCCAGCTCCAGCGTCACGACGCCGCGCAGCCCTTCTACCCAGTGCGAAGCGCCGAGCGCGGCCGCATCCTCGACCTCGAAGGATGAAGCCGTCTCCCGCAGCCAAGCTTCCGGCCATGGATTGCTCTGCGCGAAATGGTACAGCTTCATGACAAGACCGTACACCGGCTCATCGCCCCGTTCGCCGCCGAAGCGGTCGACCAGCGAGGCGAACGCCAAGCCTTGCGGCTCGCCCGCCTCGGCTGCTTCGTAGCGTTCCTCGAACAACGCGTCGAGCACGTCGATGCGCAGCAGCTCGGCTTCCGTCTCGTTCGCGATGCGAAAGCCCGGATCGAGCCCGATAAGCGAATAATACCGGCGTATCACGTCCAGACAGAACGAGTGGAGCGTCGTAATCGACGCCCGGCCCATGAGGGCAAGCTGACGGCGCAAATGCTCGGATTCCGGATTACGGACCAGCTCCTTCTCCAGCGCGATCCGTATGCGCTCCTTCATCTCCGCGGCGGCCGCCTTCGTGAAGGTGGCGACGAGCAGACGATCCACGTCGGTATCGGCCGAAATTTTGCGAATAATCCGCTCGACCAGTACCGCGGTCTTGCCGGAACCCGCCGCCGCCGCGACTAGAATATTGCGTCCGCCGGAGACGATCGCTTTCCATTGATCGTCGGTCCATGTGCTGCCCGCCGGCTTTTGGTTCATCACCGTGCCGCCGCTCATGGCGTCCCCTCCTCTTGCGTTGTTCTGTGAGCCGCATCCGTCTCTTCGGACCCGGCTGCCAGCATCTCCCACACTTCGTCCTTCTTCGGCTTCGCAAGCTTCGAGAACGCGTTGCCCTCGATGAGCGGATCGAACTGGCATACCGGCTTGTACGCGCAAAATTGGCATGGCGTCCGCGGCCCGAGCCGGTACGGCGCGATCGAAATGTCGCCATCCACGATCCGGTCGCCGATGCGCTTCAGCGTGGAGCGAACGGATCTGCGCAGCGTTCCCCATTGTTCGTCCGTCGCGACGGACGAACTGCTGTAGAATCCGCCGTCCTTCTTGAGCGCGATCGGCAGGATGTCCGAGTACCCGGTCGTCAAGCCGCCGTCCATCTTGCGAACGGTATCCTCGTCGGCCAGAATAAGCCCCTTCAGCTTGAACCGCTTCAGAATATCCGCGCGCGCCCGCTCCGCCGACATCGTATTGCTGGAAGAGAGCATCGGGTTATGCACATGGAAATAGAGCGCCCCCGCCGCTCTCGCCGGCTGGCCGAGCCAATCTTCCGAGGCGGACACGAGCACGTCCAAATACGTAAGCATTTGGAGCGCGAGCCCATATGCGACCTCCTCCAGCCGCAGCTGCTTGGCGCTCGACTTGTAATCGATGACCCGCAGCAGCAGACCGCCTTCCGATTCCGCCGCGTCGACCCGGTCGATCCGTCCGACCATCTCGAGCGTGCGCTCGCGAACGAGCGGGATTCTAAGCGACGGCAGCGGTCCGTCGGGACCGAACCCGATCTCCAGCCCCACGGGCTTGAATGCCGCGCGGCGAGCATGTTCGCCCAGAATGACGGCCGCTTGCGCGATAATATCCCGCAGCTTCCGCGCGACGTATTGATGGCGCCGGCTGCTGAACAGAATCTGCGACTGCAGCCGATGCGCTAGTTCGTCGACGACGCCGGCGGCCGCCGCGCGGATCTCGCTGTCGTCCAATTCGCCGAACCGGTCGCCCAGCTTCTCGGTAAGCTTGCTAAGCGCCGCATGGAACAGCTGTCCGATGTCGGGCGCCGCCAGCTTGAAGACGTCGCGCTCCCGCAGCCGCAGTCCGTGGATGACGAAATGTTGGAACGGGCACGCTACGAAGCGTTCCATTCGCGACACGCTGCCGCGCAGCACTTCGCCGTACAGTCGGTCGGCCGTATCGCGCGTCAGATATTGCGCTTCGTTGGCGTAATCCAGCGACGCGACGAGGCGCTTCAGACGGCTTTCCCAATCCGGGCGAACCGCATACCAGTTGAACGCCTCCCACCACAACGGCGCGATCGTCGCGCCTTGCTTCCAAGCGCGCAGCTGGGCAGTCAAGTAAGATAACGTCCGGTGCGGATGCGCAATATAGGAAAGCTGCTCCTCCGGCGGCATGCCGTGAGCGGGCTCGATGGCGATCTGGCGCTCCGCGATGCCTGGGAACATGCTCTTCACGTGACGAATCACTTCCGAAGCGTGAAGACTCTTGCCCTCCTCGTCCGCGAGCGGATAGCTGATCCAGAGGTGGCGGCTAGGCGTCGACAACGCGTTGTAAATGAGAAACCGCTCGTCCAGCAGTCTTCGCCGGACGCCCGGCGCCATCGCGATCCCGCCGCGTTCCAGCGTCTCGCGCTCCTGCTCCGTCAGGACGCCGTCTTCCTGCATCCGCTGCGGCATGACGCCGTCGTTCGCCCCGAGCAAATAACAAACCTGGACCTTGCCCGACCGCGTCCGGTCCATGCTGCCCACGAGCACCTGGTCAAGCGAGGGCGGCACAGCCGCCAGCTTCAAGCTCTCGAGTCCTGTGTCGACCATGCCCGCAAACAGCTCGAACGGGAGCTTCTCGCCGCCGGTCATCTCGGCCAGCTGATCGAGTAGCCCAAGCACGCCATCCCATAGCTGGCGATGCTCCCGCGACCGCAGCGTATCGCCTTTGGACGCGGCCGCGAGGCTCCACTTCTCCAGCCGGTCCGGCGCGCCAATCTCGATTAACAGCTTGTATAGCGCGACGCACATGCCGCGCACGTCCGGCGCTTTCTTCAGCCGCTTCGAGAACCGCAGCAGCGGCTCGACGACAGCCTCGCGCGCGGCTAGAATCGCTTGGAAGAGGCGCTGGTCGCGCTCCCCGGCTTGCGCCGGCTCGCCTTCGAGCGTATCCCGCACGAGCGGCTTCCACTTCTCGGCGTTCAGCCAACGATTGCCGTCGATGCCCGCCGCTAGCGCGTAATTCTCCAGTAGGTCGAACGTCTCCCGGGTCAGCCGGCTATCCGACGCCTCGTCCGGCATGAGCAGCTCGGTCTTGATGCAGCGGAATACCGCCTCGTAACGCCAACCCCTAACCGCGATCTCAAGCGCCGAACGGATGAACTCGGACAGCGGATGATGGAGCGCCGCCTCCTTCTGGTCCATGAAGACCGGAATGTCGTAATCGTCGAAGACGGCCTTCAAGTACTCCGCGTAATCCGGGGCATTGCGCACCATGACCGCGAAGTCGAAGTAGCGCAGCCCTTCCGTGCGCACCCGCTCCGTGATATCCCGCGCGACCGCCTCGACCTCCGCCCGGCGATTGGCAGCGGCATGCAGAGACACGCTGCCGTCGTACTCCTCGCCCGGCGCAAGCCGCAGAGGCCGGCGGTCAGCGTAATGGCGTTCCGCATGCGCCAACATCGGACGTCCGCGGAATCGGTACGGCGGCTCGTCCGGCAGCAGCACCGGCTCGGCAACCTCCACCCCGGCATGCTCCGCGATTTCCCGCAGCTTCAAATACGTCTCCGCCGTCGGGCGGAATAGCTCGAGCTCATGCGGCGCCTCGCCGTGGCCGTAGATCCGATCGAGACACAACGTTACCGTTACCTTCGCGCCGTAACGAATGATCGCGGCCAGCGCCTCGTATTCCTTAGGCGTAAAGCCATGAAAGCCGTCGATCCAGAATTCCGCTTGCTTCATGATCGGAGACTCTGGGAAGCCCCGCACGAGCCAATCCAGATACGCTTCGGAATCGACATACAAGCCCGCCAGCTCCTGCTCCAGCTGCACGCCGACAAGCTGCAGGTCGTGAAGCTTACGGCGCAGCAGCGCGCTTTGGGGCCCTGCCAGGCCGTCGTCCGCGAATTGCCGCAGCCTCTCGTCGTCCACGCCGTACCGCTTCCATTCCGTCAACAGCTCGCCCAACCGCTCGATAAATCCGTGCTGGCTCTCGCTCCCTTGATAGAGCAGCAGATCGTTACGCAGCCGATTAACGATCTTGTATAAGAGCATGTTCTTGCCGCTCTCGCTGATCGGCACGAGCGCGGTGCCGCCCGTCTCCTGCATGACGCGGAACGACAGACGCCGGAAGCTCAGCGCCTGCGCGCGGATCGTACCCGCGACGCCTCCGCCCAGCATCGCATATTCCGTCTGGAACGTCGCCTGTTCGGGAACGAGCATGATCAGCGGCGCGCCGTCCGGCTGCTCCCGAATACGATGCCTGATCTCTTCCAGGCACAAATGAGTCTTGCCCGCGCCCGCCCGTCCGATCACAAACCGTAGCGTCATACCTTCACCTCATTCTGATAGCCGCATCTACCCGTAGAGCGGCCGATTCTATTCGATTGTTCTATTCTATCACAGCGAGTCTCCCATTTCACGCCGAAAAACAAACAAACGTTCGCATTATGGACCGGTAAATGGATGCAGTTCTGGAGGGTGCGGGCAAAGAACGGTTATAGCCGTTTTTTCGCTTGCGACCCTTTTGGAAATATGAGTTAATATAGATGTCGGGCCCGACGAATACCGCGCGAAAGGAGCTGATTGCATTGAAAAGCGCTGAGGTGATTTTCGCTTAATCGCGAAAATCGTTCCGGAGGAGGCGGCTAACCCCGTCTCCTTCCATATACCGATACCCGATAATGACAAGGACGGACGCGAGCAGCGCCGTTGCTTGGCCACGATGCGCCATACGTATCGTGATTTTTGCGTTTTAGGCTACACCATTAAACTAAAGGAGGCGGCTAAGCATGGTATGGACCGTAACAACGACCGTAGGCACTCAAGTTCGATACCCATCCGAGGAGGAGCTTAACCTTGAACTACAAAAATGGAAAAGATGTGCTGCCCCCTAGTTTACTGAAAGAGCTGCAGCATTACATACAAGGGGAACTAGTCTATATCCCGAAACAGACCGAGCAGCGGGCGGCATGGGGCGAGAAGAGCGGCTCACGCCAGCAATTGACCCTTCGCAACCAGGAGATTTACAGCTGCTTCATCGGCGGCACGACTATGACGGAGCTGGAGCGCAAATTTCATCTCTCCGGCGAGAGCATTCGCAAGATCATCGTGAAGATGCGCCGCACTTCCATACATCAGGCCAGCGCCCATGGCGCTTACTCATAAAGAAAGGCTTCCCGCCCGCGAATCGATTTCGCCGGTTGGGAAGCCTTTTTATTATCTACGAACGGCTGCGCACCTCGAAGATGCCGAATTTCAAGTAGTGGCCTTCGCCGACGCCGACGATTTGCGGATGGTCCTTGCCCGCCGCGCGCCATTCGATCAAGCGCAGAATTTTGCCCGCGTCGGCCGCTGCCGCCTGAATCGTCTCCAGGAACAAGTCCGGCTGCATGTGGTACGAACAGCTGGCCGTCACCAGATAACCGCCCTCGTTCACCAGCTTGAGCCCCTGCAAATTAATGTCTTTGTAGCCGCGCACCGCACCGGCCACCGCGCTCTTCGTCTTCGCGAAGGCAGGCGGATCGAGAATGACGACGTCCCACGTTCGGCCGCCGCCGCCGAGCGCTTTCGACGTGTCGGTCTTGGCCGTGCCTGCCGCGCCGGCGCGAGCGCGTTCCGCGCGCTCTTCCTGCCCTTTCACCTGCATCCGCAAGTAATCGAACGCGTCCGCGACGACGAACTCCACGCGGTCCTCGAAGCCGTTGCGGGCCACGTTGCGCCGGGCTGTCTCGATCGCGTGCTCGGAGACGTCCAGACAGGTCACCTTCTTGGCTCCGTACTTGCAGGCGTGAAGCGTGAAGCTGCCCGTGTGCGCAAAGCATTCCAACACCGTGGCCCCGTCCCAATGCGGGAACGTCACCACTTTGCCGTTCGCGTTGACCGGCACCAGCACTTCGGGCGCCAGCGCTGCGCCGGTGTCGTCGCCAGCCGCTCCGCCGATCTCGCGTACGACCGCTTCGCCGCCGTCCGGCAGCTCCTCGCGCATGCGGCGTTCCAGGTTGATGCCGCTGCGGGCGCCCCAGCCGCGCATAAGCGGCTCGATCGAAGCCCGATTCTCGCGTTGATCGAAGAAATACCCCGTCTTCTGTCCTTCCACGATATCCACTTCCATCCGAAGGCCGTTCTCCCGGATCTCGATGATCCGCGGACAATCCCCGTACAGTAAGCCCGTCCGTTCTTCCAGCCCTTCCAGCTTCCGAACGGAGACGTCGCTCCGCTCGTATATTCCTTTGGGCTCGAACACGCTCACGAGGGCGTTCACAAGCGCCTCGCGATGCGCCTCCATCCCGAGGGTCAGTACCTGAATGACGAGCACGCCGCCGAAACGGTCGACGATCAGGCCCGGCAGGAAGTCCGCCTCGCCGTATACGAGCCGGCAGTCCTCACCGTTGACAAAGCGGCTGCGGTGCTGCGCGCACTGCCGGAAGCGTTCGGCGAAGAACGCCTCGTCCATCGCTTCGGTCGGCTTATAGCCGATAATTCGGATCGTGATCTGGGATTGCGGATTCCAATACCCCGTCGCCAAGTAGCGTCCTTGATGGTTCACGACATCCACCAGCTGCCCCGGACGTCCTTCACCGTCCATCCGCTCGATTTCGCTGGCGAATACCCATGGGTGACCGCCTTCCGTCCGCTTCTTTCTCTCTTTCTTCAAAATGGCTTTTACCCGTTCCATCGCCATCATCCGTCCTCTCCCCTAATCCCTTTGCAAGACGCTAGTACTTGTTCGACGTCTCGCGACTTGAGCTTGTCATGCTTGTTTCTTCGTCCGCATAAATTGATCTGAATGTTGATTTTACTGTTCAAAGGAGTGCAGCCTCATGGTTCAAGACATTCTCCTGCCGATGACGCTCGGCTTCGTTATTTTCCTGATTGGCATGAAAGCTATGGAGCTCGCGCTTCATCAGTCCGTCGGCCGCCATCTTCAAACGGTGCTGGAACGCATGACGGCCACGCCGCTCCATGGGCTGCTCATCGGAACAGCAACAACGGCCGTTCTGCAGAGCAGCACGGCCGTTACGGTCATGACGATTGGCCTGGTCAACGCCAAGCTGCTCACGTTCCCGCGAACGCTCGGCATAATCCTTGGCACCAATATCGGCACCTGCCTGACGACGGAATTAATCGGTCTCAATATCACCCGTATGGCTTGGCCGCTGCTGGCGACCTCGCTCGCGCTATGGATGGCGACGGCGCTGCTGCGCGAGCTCGGGCTCGGCCGGCTGCTGATGGGCTTTCGCAGCGTTCGACTCGGGAGCGGTACCGCCTCCGGTGCGACACCTGCCGGCGAGCGCTGGCTGCAGGCCGCTCGCAGCGGCTCCGTCATCGCCGGCGGCTTCGCGCTGCTGCTCGTCGGCATGGCCCTCATGCAATCCGTTGGTCCCGCGGTCGAAGCGAGCGGCTTGTTCGACGCCTTCCTAAGCCGAGCGGAAAACAGCGTGCTCTGGGGCATCGTGGCCGGCGCGATCCTCACTGCAGCCGTGCACAGCGGGGCAGCGGTCATCGCGATTATCATGGGGCTGGCCAGCGCGCTTGCTTTGCCCGTGCCGATCGGCATCGCCATCGTGCTGGGCGCCAACATCGGCACGTGCGTCACCGCGCTGCTCGTGTCGCTTGGCGGCCCCAAATCCGGGCGCTTCGTCGCCTGGTCGCATGCGCTGCTCAACGTCGGCGGAGCGGCGCTGTTCGCCCCTTTCACCGCCGAGCTTCAAGCCGCCGCCAGTTGGTTCGGCGCCTCGCCTGCTGCGCAAATCGCCCATGCGCAGACGATTTTTAATATAGCGTGCTCGCTCCTTGCTCTTCCGCTGTGTTATCTTCCGATAATTCGGCGGATGACTGTCCGCTGACGATCGCCACGCCTGCGCTCGTGCCTAGACGGTTCGCGCCCGCTTGCAGCATGCGGATGGCGGTCTCCATGTCGCGGATGCCTCCCGATGCTTTCACCCCGATGCCGGAGGTGACGGACGCCCGCATGAGCCGAATGTCGGCTTCGCTCGCTCCGCCGGTGCCGAAGCCGGTTGACGTCTTCACATAGTGTGCGCCGGCGGCCTCAGCCACGCGGCATGCTTCGGCTTTCTGTTCCTGGTTAAGCATGCCTGTCTCGAGAATGACCTTCACGATCGCCGAGCCTTCCACGGCACGGACGACCGACGCGATATCATGGGATACGACGCCGTAACGGCCGTCGACGACGGCGCCGATCGGCAGCACCATATCGATCTCGTCCGCGCCGTCCTGAACCGCCGCTTGCGCTTCGTACACTTTGACCTTCGTCGACATCGCTCCCAGCGGAAAACCGACCACAGCCGCGATATGGACACCGGTATCGGCAAGCTTCTCTCGGCAAAGCGACACCCATGACCCGTTGACGCACACGCTGTAGAACTGATGAATGGCCGCTTCTTCGCAAAGCTTGATGATGTATTTCTCCGTCGCGCCCGGCTTCAGCAGCGTATGGTCGATAAACTTCGCGATCGGAGTACCCGGTTCCCATTTCTCTAACATTCGTCGTTAAACCTCCAGGCCGAGCAGCCTAAGCGCCCCCGACAAAATTTGGTCGTTGTTGCTGTACCCCGACTGACGCTGTCGCCGCCAAGCCTCCATCGGCTCAAACCATTCCACGCCCCGAATTTCTTCGACTTGCGCCTGAAGCTTGCCGCCGATCGCTTCCACGAGATAATAGTGAACCTCTTTGTCGACGGTACCTTTGGACTCGTGATTGTACTTGTATTTAATTTGGTCGATTGGCGCGACGATCATTCCCTGCAGGCCGGTCTCTTCGGCAATTTCCCGCAGCGCGGTTTCTTCCACGGTTTCGCCCGGCTCCATTTTGCCCTTCGGCAGCGAAATTTTGCCGTAGCGGTCCTGAATGAGCTGCACCTGCAGAACGCCGCCCTCGCGGCGGAACACCACGCCGCCCGCCGAAATTTCCTTCATGCACTTCGCCTCCTGTCATCCGATATAAGCGCGTATGTAGAGCAAGGATTCCGCCTTCCCGCAAGAGGAGACAGAATCCTTGTAGACTCGGGTGTTGCTATTCGCGTCGCGTATCCGCGCTATCGCCAGTATCGTGGACGCTTAGCTGGCCTCGGTGCCGCGCACGGCTACCGCACGCTCGTCAAGGACACGAACTAGCTGGCCTTTGCATTCGTTCACGCCCGCTTCGGTTATTTTTACCCGGCACAGCTGCCCGATAAGCGTCTCCGAGCCTTCGAAGACGACTTGCAAATAGTTGCCGGAATAACCCATGACCAAGCCGCTGCCCGGCGCGCCTTTGTAGTCGCGCTCCGGAATAACGTCGACCACTTCGCCGACGAACTGCTGCGCGTAAGCCAATTGCATCTTCTCGGACAAATCGATCAGCTTGTGCACGCGCTCGTTCTTCACTTCTTCGTCGACCTGGTCTTCCATCCGGGCGGCCGGCGTGCCGGTCCGCTTGGAATACGGGAAGACGTGCATCTCGGCAAAGCCCAGCTCTTCCATGAACTTGTAGCCGGCCTCGAACATCTCTTCCGTCTCGCCCGGGAATCCGACGATGACGTCGGTCGTGATCGCCACGCCAGGCATCGCTTCGTGCAGCAGTCGGATCTTCTCGGCGAATTCGGCCGTCGTATATTTGCGGCGCATCCGCTTGAGCACGGAATCGTCGCCCGCCTGCAGCGGAATGTGGAGGTGGCGGCACATCTTCGGCGAACGGTTCAGCACGTCGATCATGTCGGCGTCGATCTGGCTCGCTTCAATAGAGCTGATGCGGATCCGCTCCAGTCCCTCCACCTTGTCCAAATCCCACAGCAGATCGGATAATTTGTAATTCTCCATATCATCGCCGTAACCGCCGGTATGAATACCCGTCAGGACGATTTCCTTGTAGCCGGCCGCGACGAGTTGACGCGCCTGGTTCAGGACACTCTCCGCTTCGCGGCTGCGGGATAGACCGCGCGACCAAGGAATGATGCAGAAGGTGCAGAAGTTGTTGCACCCTTCTTGAATCTTCAGGAATGCGCGGGTCCGGTCGGCGAAATCCGGCACGTCCAGTTCTTCGAACTCCCGCGTCTTCATGATGTTGCGCACGGCATTGACCGGCTTGCGCTCGGCCTGCAGCTGGGCGACGTAATCCATCAGCTTGTCCCGGTCCTGCGTCCCGATGACCAGATCGACGCCTTCGATCGCCATGATCTCGGCCGGGGACGTCTGCGCGTAGCAGCCCGTTACGGCGACGATCGCGTCCGGGTTGCGGCGGATCGCGCGGCGGATGATTTGGCGGCTCTTCTTGTCGCCCGTATTGGTAACCGTGCATGTATTGATCAGGTACACGTCGGCGGTCGTCGTCTCGAAATCCACCTGCTCGTACCCTTCATTCTTGAACAGCTGCCAAATCGCTTCCGTATCATAGAAGTTTACTTTGCAGCCCAGCGTGTAAAAAGCAACTGACGGCATGTCTGTTAAACGCCTCCCATTTCTCCGGATTCATACATCAGGCAGGCGAGTCCGACCATGGCCGCCGTCTCGGTGCGCAGAATGCGCTTGCCCAAACCGACGATGACAGCGCCCGCCGCTTCGGCTTCGTCGGCCTCGCGTTCGGTAAAGCCGCCCTCGGGCCCAACGATCAGCAGCACGCGCGGCGACGCCGCGGCTCGCTCCCCGTTCCGATAAGCCTGCACCGCGTCGCGAATGCCCGCGCCGCCTGATCCGCCTTCCTTCTCGTAACAAAATAACACTAGTTCATACTCGCCGACCGATTCGATCAGCTTTCGCCAGGAACGGACCGCTTCCACCCGGGGAATCCGGCTGCGGTGCGCTTGCTCAGCCGCTTCCTTGGCGATTTTGCCCCAGCGCTCGAGCCGCTTCGCTTCCTTCTTCGCGTCGTATTGGACGATCATCCGTTCCGACTCGAAGGGGACGAACGCGGCTGCGCCGATTTCCGTGCCTTTTTGAATGACAAGTTCCATTTTATCGCCCTTCGGCAAGCTCTGCGCCACCGTCACGGACCAGTTCGGCTCGCCGCTCATCGGCAGCCATTCCACGATATCCGCCTCCACCCGGGAAGGCGAAACCGCACGTACGGACGCACGCGCGGTTCTCGTCTGTCCATCGCTGACGAACATTTCATCGCCCGGTTCCATGCGCATGACGCGCGCCGCATGATGGGCATCGTCACCGGTAAGCACGACGTCGTGATCGGTCATGCTCTCCGGCGTTACAAAGTATCGCTGCATGGTTCGAAATACCCTTCATCGTAAACTGTAAGCCGCATAAAAACTTCAACCTACATCATACACGTTTTATGCCCGCCACGCTAGTTCTTTAAACGTGAAAAGCTCCGAATCCGTTGCGGATAATAGATCGGTAATAACTGGCTACAGACTTGCCCCGCTCAATCCGAAGAAATCGCTCCAAAGCTCGCCCCAAGGGACAGGATCGAACACGTACTGGAACAAGAGGATCGTATTAAAGAATATATCGAACCAAAGCGCGAACAACGGATCCAGCGTCTGCTCGCGAAGCGGCGGGATAAATACGATGAGCAAGAAGACGAAAATTCCCCACTGCGCATGCTGATCCATTGTATAGCGCACGCGCAGCGGCACTAAGTCCTGAATGATCCGGTAACCGTCGAGCGGCGGAAGCGGAAGCAAGTTGAAGAGGAACAGCAATATGTTCATTGTGATCAAATAATACGTAAAATGGCCGATCGCCTGCCTCACGCCTACCGACGCTGATTCCAGCACGCCGAATTCATTGAGCAAAAACACGGCCAAGATGCCGATAACCGCCAGCAGCAGATTGCTAAGAGGACCGACGGCCGAGACGACGATCCCCATCAGTCTTGGGTATTTGAATCGTCCACGGTTGACCGGCACGGGTTTGGCCCAACCGAATCCGGCGATCAGAATTAAAATGGTGCCTAGCACGTCTAGATGAGCACGCGGATTTAGCGTCACACGTCCCGCATCATACGCGGTACGGTCCCCGAACTTATATGCGCTGTATGCGTGAGCGAACTCATGAATCGAAAACGCCAGCACGAGCACGATAAAAATAAAGGGCAAATCCTCCAGCGGATACCACAAAAAATTCATGCTTCGCCCCCCACAATGCGGCTTGGGAAGGTTCCCCTCCCCATTCCCGCTTCAAATTATCGACTTACTCAGGACGCACGGCCACGAACGCGATCCAGTCCTGATCCCGCTGGCGGTCCTTGATCGTGAAGCCCGCCTTCAGCAAGCCCGCTTCGACGTCCTCTTCCTTGTTCTTCCAGATACCCGACGCGATATACGTACCGCCCGGCTTCAGCGCCGCGTATACGTCATCGATGAAGAGCAGAATAATCTCTGCCAAAATGTTCGCGACGACGACGTCGACCGGCACCGACACGTTCACCGGGCCGCTCTCTTCCTTCGCTTGCAAAATGCCGAGCAAATCGCTCAGATGAACTTGAATGCTGTCTTCCAGCCCGTTCAGCCTCGTGTTCTCCGTCGCCGACGATACGGCAACCGGGTCGAGGTCCAGCGCCAGCACGCGCTTCGCGCCGAGCTTCATCGCGCCGATCGCGAGAACGCCGGAGCCGGTGCCCACGTCGATGACTTCTTCGCCGCCCTGGATAACGGACTCCAGCGTGCGCAGGCACAGCGCGGTCGTCGGATGCGTCCCGGTGCCAAACGCCATGCCCGGGTCCAACTCGATAATGCGCTCGTCGGGACCAGGCGTATAGTCCTCCCATGTCGGCTTGATCGTCAAGCGCTCCGATACTCGAATCGGCTTGAAATATTGCTTCCACGCGTTCGCCCAATCCTCGTCATCGACCATGGCCGCCGAGATTGTGAATTCGCCCGGATCGATGTCGAACTCGCGCAGCTGCTCGATGCGCGGACGGATCGCCGCCATGATCTCCTGCGGATCGGCCTCCTCATAGAAGTACGCCTTAATCACCGCCTGGCCCTCGGGAATATCGTTGAGCGGATGCTCGTACCATTGGCCGAGCGACGTGTCGCGCGGCTTGTTGAGCGTCCCGGATTCTTCAATGGATACGCCGCCGGCGTCCAGTTCATGCAAAAAATTCGAAATCATCTCGGTCGCTTCTTCCGTCGTTTCGACCGTTATCTCATGCCATTTCATCTATGTACTGCCTCCCGATAATGGTAGTGGCGTCCGATTGCCCGTAAGCTCGTCAACCCATCTTCTCTATATTACAACAGAACGCGCCTCGCGCACAAAAAGGTCATGCGCGGAAGCTCGGCCGGTTAGAACCGCTTCGCTTCGCACATGACCTTCTCCATCCCATATCTTGACCGACGTCGCGCCTTAACCTAACGAAGCTGCGGCGTGCCGCCCAGCTCGGCGATGACGTGCAGCACGCGGTCGACCTGTTCGTCGTCGACGGTCGCCATAAGCACGCCTTCTCCGCCGGCCGTCACTTCGCGGGCGCGCAGCGCCTGGAGCTTCAGCTCCGCCTCACGCGTGGAGCCTCCGGCAGGAAAGCTGGCCTCAATTTGTGTCGCCACTTTCGGCACGCTCCCTTACGCCTTCTCGGCGCGGGCGTCGGCTGCCGCAGCGCGCTTCTGAGCTTCAAGATCGTCCGCATCCGCTAATTCGGCCGAGAATTCCACGTCTTCGTTCTTGCCGATCGGCAGATGGCTAAAGCTGCCTTCTTTGAATTCCTGTTCCGTCATTGTTGCCGCCTCCTAGTTCGGAATGTTCACCAACAACTAGGATGAGCAGCGATAGCCGAAACTATGCTTGATCGCCATGCAGATTAGTCCCCGCGGAACGCGCGTTTCATCTTCTCGAAGATCGACTCGTGATGCTCGCCTGTCGACTCGCCGGCTACGCCCGCAAATTGTCGAAGCAGGTCCTTCTGATCTTCGGTGAGGTTCGTCGGCGTGACGACCGTCACCTTGACATGCTGATCGCCTTGGCCGTAGCCGCGAAGACGCGGAACGCCTTTGCCCTTCAGTCGGAAATACGTGCCCGTCTGCGTGCCTGCCGGAATCTTCAGCTTCACCTTCTCGGTCAGCGTCGGAATCTCGATCTCGTCGCCAAGCGCCGCCTGCGCGAACGTGAGCGGCACTTCGCAATAGATGTCATCGCCTTCGCGTTCGAAGAATTCGTGGGACTTCACGCGAATGACGATGTACAGATCGCCTGCCGGACCGCCGCGCAGCCCTGCTTCGCCTTCGCCGGAGAGGCGGATTTGAGCGCCCTCGTCTACGCCGGCCGGAATGCGAACGTTGATCTTGCGCTGGCGTTTCACTTTACCCGCGCCATGACACGTGCCGCATTTGTCCTTGATAATGCGCCCGGAGCCGCTGCAGTTCGAGCACGCCCGGCGGTTGACCATGCGGCCGAACGGCGTGTTCTGCACGACTTCCTGCTGGCCGGAGCCTTTACATACCGAACAGGTCTCTGGTTTCGTACCCGGCTTCGCACCCGATCCGTGGCACGTGTCGCAAGATTCGGTGCGCGGAATCGTAATTTCCGTCTCCTTGCCGAATACCGCTTCCTTGAACTCGATCGTCATCGTATACTGCAGATCGTTCCCGCGCTGCGGCGCGTTCGGATCACGCCGGCCGCCGCCGCCGCCGAAGAACATGTCGAATATATCGCCGAAGCCGCCCGAGAAGTCGCCCGCTCCGCCGCCGCCGAACCCTTGATTAGGGTCAACGTGTCCATATTGGTCATAGGTCGCCCGCTTGCCGCTGTCGCTCAGGACGTCGTACGCTTCCTTCACTTCCTTGAACTTCGCTTCCGCGTCCGCCGCCTTGTTCACGTCCGGATGATACTGACGCGCCAGCTTCCGGTACGCCTTCTTAATCTCGTCCTCCGAGGCATTCTTGCCTAGCTCGAGCACCTCGTAATAATCCCGCTTGTCTGCCAAAACCCGTTCACCCCGTCCACTTGTTTAACCCGCCGGCGTCCCTTGCGCGAATATCGCCTCGAAAGCCGCGGTTTCTTCTCTCGCCATCCTCGCCGATTCGACCGAACCCTTCTCGCCAAAAAGATCAGACGAGTGTACGCGAGAAAAAACGTCACTCTCTGATCTTGATTAAAACGGAGGAGGAGCCCGGAAGAGCTCCCCCGTCACGCTTCGATTACTTCTTATCGTCCACGACTTCGTAGTCGGCGTCAACAACATTATCTTTGCCTTTCGCTTCGCCGCCAGCATTCGCCGCGCCCTCCGCGCCTTGCTGCGCTTGCGCCGCTTGCTCATAGAGCTTCACGGACAGCTGCTGCACGATTTCGGTCAGCTCGGCCGTTGCCGCGTTGATCTCTTCGAGGTTGTCGGACTCCAGTGCTTTTTTCACTTTCTCTTTCGCTTCTTCGGCTTTAGCGATCTCGCCGGCGTCTACTTTGTCGCCGAGGTCTTTGATCGTCTTATCGACCGAATACACGAGTTGATCCGCGTTGTTCTTCGCTTCGACCAGTTCGCGGCGCTTGCGATCTTCTTCCGCGTTGAGCTCAGCGTCTTTCATCATGCGCTCGATCTCTTCGTCGGACAGGCCGCTCGAGGACGTAATCGTGATCTTCTGGCTCTTGCCCGTGCCTTTGTCCATGGCCGATACGTTCACGATACCGTTGGCGTCGATGTCGAACGTGACTTCGATTTGCGGAACGCCGCGCGGCGCGAGCGGAATATCGCCCAGGGTGAACTTGCCGAGCGTTTTGTTGCCGGCCGCCATTTGACGCTCGCCTTGAAGTACGTGGATCTCTACGCTAGGCTGATTGTCCGCGTACGTCGAGAACACCTGCGATTTGCTCGTCGGGATCGTCGTGTTGCGGTCGATCATTTTCGTGAATACGCCGCCTGCCGTCTCGATGCCGAGGGAGAGCGGGGTCACGTCGAGCAGGACTACGTCTTTGACGTCGCCGGTCAGGACGCCGGCTTGAACCGCCGCGCCGAGGGCAACGACTTCATCCGGGTTAACGCCTTTGTGCGGCTCTTTGCCCGTCAGCTTCTTGATCGCTTCCTGCACGGCAGGAATACGCGTGGAACCGCCGACCAGGACGATTTTATCGATATCCGAAGGCGTCATGCCCGCATCGCTAAGCGCTTGGCGAGTCGGGCCGAGCGTGCGCTCGACGAGCGAAGCGGACAGCTCTTCGAATTTCGCGCGCGTCAGCGTCGTCTCCAAGTGCTGCGGCACGCCGTCTACCATCGTGATGAACGGCAGGGAGATCGTGGACGTCAGGACGCCGGACAGTTCTTTTTTCGCTTTCTCGGCCGCGTCTTTCAGACGTTGGACAGCCGCTTTGTCTTTGCGCAGGTCGATGCCGTGCTCTTTGTTGAACTCCGTCGCCAGGTAGTCGATGATGACTTGGTCGAAGTCGTCGCCGCCGAGGTTGTTGTCGCCGCTCGTCGCTTTTACTTCGAAGAAGCCGTCTCCCAGCTCCAGGATGGAGACGTCGAACGTGCCGCCGCCAAGGTCATACACGAGAATCGTTTGGTCTTCGGACTTCTCCAGACCGTATGCGAGCGCGGCTGCCGTCGGCTCGTTGACGATACGCAGCACTTCGAGGCCCGCGATTTTGCCCGCGTCCTTCGTCGCTTGGCGCTGGCTGTCGTTAAAGTATGCCGGTACCGTGATAACCGCTTGGGTTACCGTTTGGCCAAGGTAGGCTTCGGCGTCGGATTTCAGCTTCTGCAGGATGATCGCGGAAATCTCTTGCGGCGAGTAGTCCTTGCCGTCGATCGTTTCCTTGTGGTTCGTGCCCATGTGGCGCTTGATCGAAATGATCGTGCGGTCCGGATTCGTGATCGCTTGGCGCTTGGCGGATTCGCCGACGATGCGCTCGCCGTCCTTCTTGAAGCCGACGACCGAAGGCGTCGTGCGGTTGCCCTCCGGGTTCGGGATGACGACGGCTTCGCCGCCTTCCATTACTGCTACGCAGGAGTTGGTCGTACCCAAGTCAATACCGATAACTTTACTCATAATAAGTGTCCTCCTTCATGATCTCAATAAGTATAGGTTGTCGTTCGCTATATGAAGCGCCGAATTAGCCGCTTACTTTCACCATCGCGGGACGCAGGACGCGGTCCTTCAGGACGTAGCCCTTCTGCACTTCTTCGACGACGATGCCTTCCTCATGCTCGTCCGACTCCACCTGCATGATCGCTTGGTGAAAATCGGGGTTGAACGGCTGACCCACCGTCTCCATCGGCTTAAGTCCTTCGGACTCGAGCGTCTGCTCCAGCTGGCGGAAGATCATGTCCACGCCCTTGGCGAACGATTCGGCATCTCCGCCGTTCTTCGACGCTTCCAGCGCGCGGCCGAAGTTGTCGACCACCGGCAGCAGCTGCTTGATCAGCTGCTCGGAAGCGTAGCGGGCCAAATCTTCCTTCTCCTTCTGCGTGCGGCGCCGGAAGTTGTCGAAGTCCGCTTGCGCGCGCAAATAGCGCTGCTGGTTCTCCTCCGCCTGCTTCATCAGCTCGGCGATGCGCGGATCTTCCGCCGTCTCGGCTCCTTGCGCTTGCTCTTCCCCGGCTTGCGCCGCCTCGGAAGCGTCCACCGTCGTTTCTTCGTTCTGCACTTCTTCTGTTACTGGCTGTTCGTTCGCGCTCACGTGTCGCTTCACCTCCTGCTAATCGTATAAGATCACTTGTACCAACGGCCGAGCAGCACCGCCATGTCCTTGGACAAGACGTCGAGCAGCCCGATGACTTTCGCATAATCCATCCGCGTCGGCCCTAATATTCCTATTGTACCCGCGGACACGCCATCTACCGAATAAGTAGCCGTTATCAAGCTGCAATTACTGATCGCCTCATGGGAATTCTCGCTGCCGATGCGGACTTGAATACCGCCCGGCTGCCCCGCGAACATGCGCATGAGCGTCGGCGTCTCCCCGAACAGGTCGAGCAGCGTCTTCACCTTGTCGACGTCCTTGAATTCCGGCTGGGTGAGCATGTTCGTCGTGCCGCTCAAGAATACGCGGTTCTCGTCCTCCGTATTAAACGCATCGTCCAATACGCCAAGCAGACGCTCGCACTGGTCGACGTAGCGGCCGAGCTCCTGGCCGACTTCGGTGTGCATTTTGGCTTTCAGCCGGATCAGCGGCACGCCGATCAGCTTCGTGTTCAAAATGTTGACAGCCCGCTCGATGTCCGACATGGACATATCCGGCGGAATCGAAATCGTCCGGTTCTCGACATGGCCCGTATTCGTGACGATGATCGCCACGGCGGCATCGTCGCTAATGGGCACAAGCTGAAAATGCTTGAGCGAATTCGCATATGATTCCGGCCCCAGCACAATCGACGTATAATTGGTCAAGCTCGATAATATCGTTGCCGCGTGCTGAATGACTTCCTCCATTTGCGTCATTTTCTCGGTAAAGAAAGAACGGATCTTCGTCAGATCGGAGTCGTTCACTTCGCCGAGCTTCACCAAATGGTCGACGTAATAACGATAGCCTTTGGTGGAAGGGACGCGACCTGCCGACGTGTGAGGCTGCTCGAGAAAACCAAGCTCCTCCAGATCGGCCATTTCGTTACGAATCGTGGCGGCACTGAATCCGACATCGCCCCGTTTGGAAATGCTGCGCGAGCCGACCGGCTCAGCGGAGCGGATGTAATCGTCAATGATGGCGTTCAAAATCATTCTTTGGCGTTCTGTTAGCATCCATACTCCCCCTCTTCCCTTGCTGACATACCGCTTCGTCACTTCGTTAGCACTCAGTGTCGTCGAGTGCTAATCACTAATACAAAAATACCAAACCCGCTCGCGGATTGTCAAGTCGGTTCGGCCGTTAAAGTTGCGAATGGGGGGCGAATGCATTACCTGTATTTTCGCCGCAGGCGAGGACCGATATGCCCCATTTAAAAAGACCGCTTCATTCAAGTGTTGCTCGGAATGAAACGGTCGCTATTTAGTTCAACACCTTCAATACCGCGATCTCGTCGCACGCGTGCTGCTTCGCGCAGTTGACGCAATCGGTCCATACTTTCTCGGGGAAAATCTCTTTGTTTACCACGTGAAAGCCGTTGCGCTCGAAAAAGTTCACCGCGTACGTCAGCGCCATCACTTTATGCAGCCCCTGCTCCTTCGCTTCTTGAAGCAAGAACTCGACCAGCTTGTTGCCGATGCCAAGACCGCGATACCCATCCGTCATCCCCAGCGAGCGAATCTCAACCAGGTCGGTTCCCAATTTAAACAACGATCCGCAGCCGACGACGACGTCGTCCACTTCGGCTACGACGAACGTGTGAATCATCCGTTCCAGGGCGGCGCGCGATCGCGGCAGCATGATCCCTTGTTTTGCATAACCTTCAATTAATGTAAACAACGCCTCTACATCCTGCGTTCCCGCTTTTCTGCATGTGACCACTGCTTGCATCGCGCTCGCCTCCACCCGGTGTCCGTCTTTTCAATATGAATAAATATACAACAGAGTGTATGAGTACACAAGCATAAATTTCCCTGTCCCCCAGTAGCTCGCCCGCCTCGCAAAATAGAAGTAATCGGAGCGATAAATGATTTTATCTGTTCACCGGAACGCCTAGACGATATTCTATTGGTAAATAGATGGGAGTGTGATTCGATGAATCCCGAAACCAAGCTCGATCTTGCCGAACATGTCTTAGTGCAATCGATTCGAGATTTCGAGAGTTTGAAAAAACTCGGCGACAAATCGCTCGCGCAATTGTCCGAAGCCGGATTCCGCTGGGTGCCCGATCCGGAGTCGAACAGTATCGCGATCATCATCAATCATTTGCACGGCAATATGCTTTCCCGCTGGACGGACTTTCTAACCACCGACGGCGAGAAGCCCGACCGCAACCGCGACGCGGAGTTCGAGGATGACGGCGCTTCCTCCGCCGAGCTGATCGCCAGGTGGGAACAGGGGTGGGCAACGCTGCTGGGGACGCTGAAGACGTTGACGCCGGACGATCTGCTGCGGACGGTCACGATTCGCGGCGAAGGGCATACCGTCGTGCAGGCGGTTCACCGCCAAATCTCGCATTACGGCTATCACGTCGGTCAGCTTGTCTATGCGGCAAAGGCGTACCGTTCTTCCGCTTGGCGGACGCTGAGCATTCCCAAAGGCGGATCGAGCGCGTTCAATGCCGCCAAAGGCGAGGAAGCAGCGGAACGCCATAAGGGCTAGTCCTTGAAATGAAAAAAGACAACCATTCTCTCCGTCGAGAAAATGGTTGTCTTTCGTTGTCAATCCATACGCTAGCCATTCTATTTGCAATCGTCCGCCGCTATTCGCCCAGGAAAGCGCCGAACACTTCGTTGCCGAGCGGCACGCCTTTGGCCGACAGCTTGTAGCCGCCTCCCTCGCCGTCAGCCACGCGATCGAGCAGTCCATCCGTCACCAGGCGACCGATCGTCTCTCCGAACGCATCCTCAATCCGGCGGCCTTCGAACTGCGCCATGAAGTCCGCGTTGCTGACGCCGCGCAGCATGCGAAGACCGACCATCATAAAGTCCTCCATCGCTTCACGCTCCTCCACCGTCTCGGTGCTTAGGCGGGGCAGACGAGACTCGGTGGCGTCGATATACGGCTGCACGCCCTTCACGTTCACGTGACGCAAGCCTCTTGCGTAGCCGTGCGCGCCCGCGCCGAGACCGTAATAAGGCTCATTGCGCCAATACGTGATGTTATGCCGGCTCTCGAACCCCGGCTTGGCGAAGTTGCTGATCTCGTAATGACCATAGCCTGCGCCGGTCAGCCGGTCGATCAGGTGCATATACATCGCCAGCTCGTCCTCTTCGGGCGGCAGCGGCAGCTCGTTGCGCTCGTAAAGCTTGTGGAACAGCGTGTTCTCTTCGACCTTCAGCCCGTACAGCGAGTAGTGCGTCAGCTCGAGCGCGAGCGCCCGGGTCACGCTGTCCGCCAGTGTCTCCACCGACTGGCCCGGAAGGCCGAACATGAGATCGATCGACAAATTGAAGAAGCCCGCATGACGCGCCTGCTCGATGCTCCGATAGACGTCGTCCACGTTATGAATGCGGCCGATTCGCTCGAGCAGCGCATTATCGAACGATTGCACACCGAAGCTGATCCGGTTCACGCCGCCTTCTCGCATCGCCGCCAGTTTGTCCGGCTCCACCGTCCCCGGATTCGCTTCCATCGAGAATTCGACGTCCGCGGATAGCGGGAAGTGCCGCTTAACCATCGCCAAGAACCGCTCCATCTGCGGCGGCGTCAGCACGGTCGGCGTCCCGCCGCCCACGAATACGGTACGGATCTCCTCCGGCGGCATCGCCTCCACGGTCGCGATCATCTCCCGCTCGAGCGCCTCCAAATATTCGTCGACGGGCTGGCCCTTCAAAATATAGGACGTGAAATCGCAATAGTGGCATTTGTTCGTGCAAAACGGAATGTGAATATATAACGCGCGCGGCGCATGAAGCAGCATTCCTCCTGCCCCCTTTCCATTGAAAAAAGGGCCACGCTGGCGGTGACCCTTTCGTAAGAGCTCTCGTTGATATGGATGGTGCGCGGCCAACCTATTCGTCGATCTTGAGGACGGCCATGAACGCCTCCTGCGGTACCTCGACGCTGCCGACCTGCTTCATCCGCTTCTTGCCTTCCTTCTGCTTCTCGAGGAGCTTCCGCTTCCGGCTGATGTCGCCGCCGTAGCACTTGGCCAAGACGTTCTTGCGCATCGCTTTGACCGTCTCGCGGGCAATAACCTTGTTGCCGATGGAAGCTTGGATTGGAACCTCGAACATTTGGCGAGGGATCAATTCTTTCATCTTCTCGCAAATGATGCGTCCTCGCTGGTATGCGCGGTCGCGGTGCACGATGACCGACAAGGCGTCCACCTGCTCGTTGTTGAGCATGATGTCCATCTTGACGAGCTTCGATTGGCGGTAGCCGGACAGCTCGTAATCGAACGAAGCGTACCCCTTCGTGCTCGACTTAAGCTGATCGAAGAAGTCGTAGACGATCTCCGACAGCGGAAGGTTATACGTCAGCGTGACGCGGTTCGTATCCAGGTACTCCATGTTCACGAATTCGCCGCGCTTGTTCTGGCAAAGCTCCATGATCGCGCCGACGAAATCGTTCGGGACGATGACGCCCGCTTTGACGAACGGTTCTTCGACGAAGTCGATTTTGCCGACCTCCGGATAATTCGAAGGGTTGTCGATCGACAGCACGTCGCCGTTGGTCAGCGTGACCTTGTAAATAACGCTCGGCGCGGTCGTGATGAGCGGAATGTTGAATTCGCGCTCGATCCGCTCCTGGATGATCTCCATGTGGAGCAAGCCCAGGAAGCCGCAGCGGAAGCCAAATCCGAGCGCGGTAGACGTCTCCGGCTCGTAGCTGAGCGAAGCGTCGTTGAGCTCCAGCTTCTCGAGCGCGTCGCGCAAATCGTTGTAGTCCTGCGTCTCGATCGGATACAAGCCGCAGTATACCATCGGGTTGATCTTCCGGTAACCCGGCAAAGGCTCCGGCGCCGGATTCTTCGCTTCGGTGACGGTATCGCCGACGCGGGTATCCTTAACATTCTTGATGCCCGCAACGATGAAGCCGACGTCGCCTACGGCCAGCTCGTCCACAATGCCCATCCGCGGCTTGAACGCACCGACCTCGATGACCTCGAATTCGGCTCCGGTTGCCATGAAGCGAATTTTCTTGCCGGCCTTGATGCTGCCGTCCATGACGCGCACGTACACGATTACACCCTTATAAGGGTCATAGTGCGAGTCGAAAATAAGCGCCTTCAGCGGCTGGTCGGGATCGCCGTTCGGCGCTGGCACCTTCGCCACGACCTGCTCGAGAATTTCCTTGATCCCGATGCCTGCCTTGGCCGATGCCAGCACGGCGTCGCTCGCGTCCAGGCCGATCACGTCCTCGACTTCCTGCTTCACACGCTCCGGCTCCGCGCTCGGCAGGTCGATTTTGTTGATGACTGGCAGCACTTCGAGATTGTTGTCGAGCGCCAAGTATACGTTCGCCAGCGTCTGGGCTTCGATGCCCTGCGCCGCGTCGACGACGAGCAGCGCGCCTTCGCAGGCCGCCATGCTTCGGGATACCTCGTACGTAAAGTCGACGTGTCCCGGCGTATCAATCAGGTTCAAAATATACGTCTCGCCGTCGTCAGCCTTATAATTAAGGCGGACAGCTTGCAGCTTTATGGTGATGCCGCGTTCTCGTTCCAAATCCATTTGATCGAGCACTTGCTCCTGCATTTCGCGGGAAGTCAGCGCCCCGGTGTATTCCAGAATCCGATCCGCAAGGGTCGATTTGCCGTGGTCGATATGGGCAATGATGGAAAAATTGCGGATTTTCTTTTGTCGGTCACGTACGTCAGCCATGCCTAACCCCCAGAAATTACGATATTGCTAGCCATTCCATACAGTATATCAGTTCGCGTGGCGGCCATCAATCCGTAACGGATTCGAAGAGGGAAACGACAAAGCGGATGCCTTGCGACGAGAGAGACTGCAGTGCGCCCGCCGTGCCGTCGGCCAGCTTGTCGACCGTCGTATCATCCCGCAAATCCGGTATGCCGGGCAGCCGCTCGTTCTCGACTTGCGTCATCTCGGTATAACGTTCAGCCGCCCGTTCGGGATGGCGCTGCGCTTCAGCGACGGTCGGCCGGTAGACAGGCGCGTCCTGCTCTTGCGCCGTCTGCCGGGGATGATATCCCGTCTCCGTCTCCGGCTGCAGCGCCGGGTACTCCGCTCTGCTGGGCCCTTGGCTCGCGATCGGCGTCGCCTCCTGCTGCTCTACCGGACCGTATATCCGCTCCACTCCGCTCGTCGCCACATCGATGCCGAACATAACCATTAAGACGATCATGCCGCCGACGATTCCCCATTTCAACGGTTGCTTGCGCATCTCATCCGCTCCTTTCCACATCATCCGGCGCGCCGACGCGCCTATAATTAGCTCGCTACCTTCGCGTTTACTTTCTCATCCTTCCAATAAAGACCCGCAATCACTTTGGCCAACGCGTCGATCGTCCGATTCGACTCCTCGAGCGTGTTGTCGATGCCGCCGACTTCGATCAGCAGGCTCTCCGGCGAGAGCGACTGATTATATTCGCCGTTGCCGTTCTTGCTCGATTTTCCCCAGATGCCGCGCGAGATGCCGGGATAGGCTTTCTCCAGCGCCTCGTGAATTTGGCTCGCGAAGGCTTCGTTCTTCTCCCAGTTCGGATTGCCGTGACCGACGATGAAGAACACCTGGGCGTAATCTTTGCCGCCGATCGTCGCCGTCGTGTATTTCCGTTTCTGCGAATCGCGGTGAATGTCGAAGAAATATTGGAGATCCTTGTGCTGCGCCATCGCTTCGGTTACCGTTTTTTTGGAATATTTATAGGATAGCACCCATTTGTACGATTTAATCGCCGTCGGATAATCGGTCGCGGACGCGATCGCGCCGATCCCCTGCTCCTCCAGCTTCTGCTCCAGCCGCTTGCCGAGCAAGGAGATGTTCTTGGCCGTCGATTGCGGGTCGGTCACGTTCTTACCCAAGACCGGATTCCACGATTCGCGGGCATGCGAGTGATAAATAAACACCGCGTTACGCTTCGGCGTTGCCGGGTTCGGCGTTCCGTCGACGTCGGTTCCGCCTTCTTCAGGCGATGTCGCCTCTGCGTCCGGCAGACCGGCTGCGCCGTCGCCTTGCTCCGTCGTCTCCTCGGCGGGCAGCTCGCCCTCCGGTCCCGGCCGGCCGGAGCCGTCGCCCGGAAGTTCTCCGTCCTGGCCATCCGGCCCCAAATCTGCCGGATCGTCGCTGCCGTCGTGGATCGGTTGGTTGTCTTCCGGCTCTACATCCGCGCCGGCGACTTCGCCCGGCCGAATCAAGACCGTGTTATCGGATGCCATGCCCGGATATTCCGTGGCAAGCAGGCTTCTCGGATCATTGGGATTAATGTCGGTCAGCACGCGCACGAGGAATGCGCCCATCTGCTTGGTCGAGAACGACGCGGGCGCGCCCGCCGTCTCCGTCCCCGGCACCTCCATCGCCAGCATACCGGAGAACGTTCCGTCCGAAACCGAAGCCGCGAACCCTTTCATGGACGAGACAGGCGAGGTCTGCGACTTCTGCTGGAGCATCAGGCCGATCCCGATCACGAGGACCATGACCATCGAACCGACCGACAACAACGCGAACATCCGGCCGGTCACGAGCAGCTGCTTCAGACGCCGGCTTCCTTTACCCAGGTTCCATGTCAGGATAGGTGGTTTCATAAACGCGCATCCTCCTTCAACTTGTTGGCCACTACTAACCTATGGGACAAACGCTAGCGATAGAACCTGTGCTGCTAGATAGAAAGGAGGGAACGTGAAAAAAGCGCGCTCTAGCGAGCGCGCTTTCCCTACGTAACATCCCTATGATTATACGTTGAATCTAGCAATCAACTGTTGCAGCTCGTGCGCCGTAGCGCGCAGATCCTCCGATGAAGCGGTAATCTCTTCCATGATGGCCAACTGCTCCTGCGAAGATGCCGATGCCGCGTGCGTATGCGCCTTCGCTTCCGAAGCCACGTGTACCATATCCGCGATCGCCTCCGATACCGATTGGGTGCTGGAAGCCATTTGGCGCGAGGCGGCGGATACTTCCTGCATTTGAACGGCCGCGCTGCGCACCGCTTCCTTAATGCGTTCGAAGGCCGCCGCCGTATCGGCCATCGACTGTCGGCCTTTGCCCGCCTCGCTTACGCCCGCTTCGATTGACTGCAGCGCCTCGGCGCCCGAAGCGTTGATCGCCCGCACGACCCCGACGATCCGGCCCGCGGACTGCTTCGTTTGCTCGGCCAAGTTCCTCACTTCCGTGGCGACGACCATAAAGCCCGCGCCATGCTCGCCCGCCCTGGCCGCTTCGATGGACGCGTTCAGCGCCAGCAGCTGCGTCTGCGAGGCGATCTCGGATATAAAGTTGACGATCGCGTCGATCTCCTTGCATTGCTCCGAAAGCAGCCTTACGATATCGGCGGATACTTCGACGCTTCGGCCGATCTCCTCCATCTGGCGCGACGCCTGCCGCACCGTCTCTACCCCGGACAGCGCGGCTGCTTCCGCCTCCGACGCCGACTGCGCGACCGTATCGGACGCGGACGCCATCTGCGCAATGCCTGCCGTCATTTCGCCGATGACGCGCGAGGTGCCGGTCGCCGTTGCCTCCTGCTCGTCCGAGCCGGACGCGATGCGCTGCAGCAGCTCTACGATCCGTTCGCTGCCGGCGGAGGATTCGCCCGAGGAGGAGGCCAAGTTATCGGAAGCCAGGGCAACCTGCGCCGACATCTCCTTGTTCGCGCCGATCATCGTCCGGAACGCTTCGCCCATGCGGTTGAAAGCGTGCGCGATATGCTTCATCTCATCCTTCGTATCCAGCTCGACGCGCGCCGTCAAATCTCCTTCGGCCAGCCGCTCCGAAGCGCCGCGCAGCTCGTTCACGTTCGCCCGCACCGTCCAATAGAACGAGAGGAACAAATAGAAGGCCGCCGCGATTACCGCGGTCATCGCGATCGTTACGACGAGCAAGTCGCGACGTCCATCATCGATCGCATCGGCGATCTTGACGCTGTACAGCTGCGTCTGATAGGCGCTCACCTTCTGCAGCGATCCGAGCGCGCCGCCGAACAGCGCGGTTAATTCTTCGCCGCTCAGCTGCGGCCTGGACGAATTGATCATGCCGGCGTTCAGCTTGTCGACCAAGCCCGTAACGGCGGTGCTATTGGCTTCCATGAGTGCGGCCAATTGCGGGTTGCGATCGGCTGCGAGCATTGTTTGCGTATTCGCGGCCAACGTCCGATTCGTCATCCGAATCGCATTCAGCAGCTCTTCGAGCGCTTTCCGATCCGTATCCTCCAACGCCTGCGCGAACGCAACCCGGTACGAGCGCGCTTGCAGCTCGCCCGTCTGCTCGAGCAGGAACGGGAGCTGACGCGTGGCGTTGTCCTTCAAATAATAGAGGTCCAAGGACGAGTCCAGCACAAGATGCTGCTCGTTCCGGATGAGATCGACGAGCCGCAGCACGTCGTCGAGCAGCGATTTATGCCAGCTCAAGCTTTCCGTAGGCGATAGATCAGCCGATTCCGCGACGATCTCCGCCCATCCTCTCTTCACCCGTTCCCATTGGTCCGCCGATCCGGCGATGGCACCGCCTTCCGCAACCTGATCCAAAGCTTGAATCGCGGCAGCCGCTTGCTGCTGCACCGCCTGGATCTGCGCCTGCTGCGCCTCCGTCCGGACATCAGTCACCAGCATGGAGCGGTGGGCAATGATAGAGGCGAATACCGGCTCCAGGCGCTGCAAATACGCCATCCCTTTGCGTTCTTCCTGCTTCACCTGCAGACTTGCGTTCACGTTCAATCCATAGAGCACGGACACCGTTACAAGCGGAACAAGAAGAATGATGCCGATGACTAGAAATTTGAACAGGTAATTGAGTCGTTTCATGACCGCCGCCCCTGGCCGGAGCAGCAAGGAACTCGTGCTCGACAAGAGTGATACGGATGGGCTGTGCTTCATAGGTTCTCTCCTCTGGTTGCTCGTCGAATCGCTACATTCGACAAAATCTGATAATACTAGTTTATAGCATACCAAAATTTACATTGTAAATAGTCGAGTAACTTTTCATTTCAAGCGTCATACGTCTCAATCTTGCAGCCGAATCTTGGGATATCAGGACGCTCACCGACCGCTATCGATAATCCCGACACATCGAGCGTAACGTGCCAATGATGAAGATTTCAAAAAGGTTGGTTATGCTCGCTCCTCCGTTCCTGCCAAAAACGCGAAAACGCCCCTGAACCTTGTCTAGGTTCGGGGCGTCGGTCTTCCTTGGCGCTACGGCTTAGGCTTAGTGCGTATAGGCGGCGACGTTCGATGAATCCACCGCGTCGTGCAGACCCGCGTTCAAGCCGCTCGCGATGATATTGGCGATATCTTCGATAAATTGGTCGATTTCCTTCGGCGTGACGAGCAAGTCATGGCCAAGCGGTCCGAGCGCTTCGCGGACAAGCTGCAGCCGTTCCTGCGCATCGACCGAATCGAGCAGGCCGAAGTTCGTGTTCGACGTGTGCTGCTTCAAATGCTCGCGAACGAGATCAATGCTGTTGTTCACGATGGTCGACGCGTAGACGACGGTCGGCACGCCGATCGCAATGACGGGCACGCCCAGAATCTCTTTCGTCAATCCACGGCGCTTGTTCCCGATCCCGGAGCCCGGATGGATGCCGGTATCCGCGATCTGGATCGTCGTGTTGACCCGTTCCAGCGCCTTCGAGGCCAGCGCGTCGATCGCGATGATGATGTCGGGCTTCGAGCGTTCGACGATGCCCTGCACGATCTCGCTCGATTCGATGCCCGTGATGCCGAGCACACCCGGCGCGACCGCGCTGACGCTGCGATATCCGGGCGCCACTTGGTCCGGCATCAGCTCGAAGTAATGACGCGTCACCATGACGTTCTCGACGACGAGCGGTCCGAGCGCATCCGGCGTCACGTTCCAGTTGCCGAGGCCGACGATCAGTACGTTGGCCTTCTTCTGGATGCCGATCCGCTGCAGGAACGAAGCGAACTCCTGCGCAAGAGCCGTCGCTACGCGGTCCTGCAGGGTCGAGTCCCCTTTGCGCAATTCCGGCACCTCGAAGGTGACGTAATGTCCAGGCATTTTGCCGATCGCTTTCGAGCCCTGCTCGTTCTGTACTTCTAACCGCGTAACTTTAATTCCGTTATCCTCCGAGAAGTCCGACACAATGCCGGGGATCGGACCCGAGCCCCCCGCCTCCGCCAGTTCCTTCGCTTCCAACGCCAAATCGATATGCGTCGAATACTCCTGCAAATCCAATCGTTCCTTCACCTGTCGAGGGCCCCTTCCATTACCGTTTACAGTTAGTGTGCGCCAATGCGGATGTTTCTTATTCGATTCGCACCGGGCCATGCCGCCGCCCTCGCCCCTATCAATCAAAAGCGCTTCGTGCCCCCTTCCCGCTTGGCTCTTGCTTTTTGGACTAGCGCATGATAGAATGTTCAGAGTTGTGTTGTAACAATGGTTTTCCTTTTACGGGAGGTGAATGCTATGCCAAACATTAAGTCCGCTGTGAAACGTGTCAAAACGATCGAGAAACGCCGCGCTTTGAACGCTTCGCAAAAATCCGCGCTCCGCACGGCCGTTAAAGCTGCTGACCAAGCTGTTGTCGCTACTGATGTAGAAGCTGCTAAAGCAGCTCTGATCGTCGCTACGAAGAAGCTGGACAAAGCAGTGACGAAAGGCCTGATCCATAAAAATGCGGCTGCCCGCAAAAAGTCTCGTCTTGCTAAGAAGCTGAACGCTCTTGCAGCTCAAGCTTAATTAAACGAAATCAAGTCCTGCCTTGCTCCCTCGGGAGCCCGGCAGGACTTTTTTGTTGCCTGCTATCCACCCGCCGCTTCATGCGGCGAGCGATAGCAGGAAAAGCTCCAGCCCCAGCGTTTTGTCCACCTGGCCGGTCTTCATTTTGTAATCCAATTCGGCTATGCGGCTCAGATGCTTGCCCAGCACCGGGACGGTGAACCGTCTTCCCTTCTCGGCCGCCAGCTTCACCGCGTACGGATGAAGCCCGATCTGGCCGGCCATCTGCTGCGGCGAATAGCCATGCTGCTCGAGCTCCTTCACCTGGAGCATGATGCGCAGCTGCCGGGCGATCAGCGCCGCGATCTTGATCGGCTCTTCCCGGCGCAGCAGCAGCTCGCCGTACAGCTTGAGCGCCCGCTCGACTTGAAGCGAAGCCATCGCGTCGATCAGTGCGAATACGTCCTCCTCGACTGTGGAAGCGATCAACGTCTCCACGGTCTGCTCGTCGATTGCGCCGCCTTCGCCGGCGTGCAGACACAGCTTGTCCACCTCATGGGCCAACTGCTGCATATTCGTGCCGGTGCGGGCGAGCAGCAGCTCCGCCGCTTCCTTGCGCATTCGGCGGCCTTGTTCTTCCGCCCGTCTCATCGTCCAGGCCAGCAGCTCGTTCTCCGACAGCTCCGCGAACGCGAGCAAGGCGTCTTTGTCCTTCAGCAGCTTGACGACTTTGCGGCGTTCATCGAGCTTCTCCGCATGCACTTGGAACACGAGCACGCTCGTCTCGTTCGGCCGGTTGATATAGTCGATCAGCGCGTTCGTCTGATGGTCGATCTTGCCGCCTTCCTTGGCGCTCGCCGCCGCCGCGAGCACCGATTGATCGCGCACGAGGACCAGCTTGCGGGAAGCGAAGAACGGCAGCGTGTCCGCTTCGGCCACGGCTTCCTCCACCGGCGTCTCCGACATGTCATATTTCACGATGCCCAGCTCACGCTCGTCCTCCGGCAGCAGCTTCTCCGTCAATTGCTGCACGAACTGCCGCATGCGATACCGGTCTTTCCCGTACAGCACGTACACCGGGCGGAAGCTGCCGGATTTCCATTCTTTGACGGCGTCTTTCATTTCCACGCGTAATTCCCCCATCTTTCCCTGACTGTTACCGTCTATCATACCATGGCATGCGCTTCGCGCACACCCGCCCGCCGAACGCAACAAAGGGATGAAGCGTGACTAGCGGCTTCATCCCTTTGTCCCTGAACATCTATATAAACATTCCGCAGCGTCCAGCCCATGGTACTGGGCTGCGAATGGTCATACGACGTTAAGGCATCGCCCTCTGACGTTGTATCGATAGTCCAGTATACGCAGGTATCACGAAAAGTGTGCATCCGATACGTCAGTTTATTGCGGGTTATGGCGTATTCTGCAATGGCGTGATCGTTTCTTTGACAAGGTCAATGCGATACGTCGCCTTGGTGCCGTCCTCGGCTGCCGCTTCGTACGTGAGCGACTTGCTGTCGCTCGCCCACTCGATAATTCGAATACCGCCCGGCGCCGCGTTCGTGCTGAGCACGAAGCGATTGTCCGCGGTTAGGAAAATCGTCAGCACGTTCTGCTCGATGCTGGCCGAGTAGACGCCGTCCGGCGATTGAAGCAAGGCTCCATCCGTCGTGGAGGTTATGCCCAATTTCTTGTCCGTGTCCGTCTCTTCCTCTCCGAGCGCCAGAACGTCGGCTTCCTCCGCGTCTTGCTGATTACCCGCATCTTTCGCGTCCAAATCACCGCGATCCAAACCTTTCGCGCCCGCGTCCGTATCGGACGGAACCTCGATGACCTGGTTCGGCGTCTGGCTTCTGACAACGGGCTCGGAACCGCCCGACGAATCCATCGTCGAGCCTTCCTGGGCCGGCGCAGCGCCGCCATCCCCCGCGTCTGCTGAACGCGAGATCTCTTCCGGCAGCTTCGCCCGCGGATCGGCGCCGCCGCTCGTTTCTTCCTCGTTGGCGGAGGAAGGAGCCGCATTGGCTTGCGGCGCATCCGATTTCTCCATCATCGGCGTGATCGCCGCGCTCTCCGATGCGGCTTCGTCTGCGCCGGAATCCGACGCGTCTGCCGCGTATTGCAACGTGTTCGCGCGATCGTCCATGGAGCTCCCAGGCGAGTATGTGACCATGAACAGACCTGCCACGACGGCTGCAGCGAATACGCCTCCGAGCGCACGCACCGCGTAGCTGTCCGTCCATTTGCGCGCACGCTTCGCCCGGCGCTCCATCACCTCGTCCATGGCAGCTGGAGCTTCCGCGATCGCGGCGTCTGCCTCCGGCGTCTCCTCCGTCTCCGCCGCGATCAGCGGCAGCCGAGGAAGGATCGCATCGACCAGGCTATAGGGCGGCGTTACTTTCGGCAAATTTTCCAATCCGCTCGACAGCAGCTGCAGACGCTCGAACATGGCCGCGCAATCCGGGCAATGCCGCAAATGAGTCATCAAGGCTTCGCTCTCGCGATCGTCGAGATCGCCGTCAAGCTGTCTTTGCATATCATCCATCACCTCTTGACAATTCATCCTCGGACACCACCTTTCTGATAATCGTGTAAGTAAGTTTGGAGCTGTTGTCTTGCCCGGAATAAATAGGATTTGACCGTGTTTAACGGCAGGTCGAGCGAGTCGGCAATCTCGTTATACGAGAAGTCCTGCAAATACCGGAGCACGACGACCGCGCGATGATGCTCGGGTAGTTTATCGATCGCGTTGCGAATGTCTTCGCTCGCGTAAGCGGAAAGCACCTCTTCCTCGACGCTGTGCGTATCCCGGAAGACCATTTCGTGCTCCTCGATCGAAACGGTCGGTTTCGTCCGTCGGAATTTATCGATGCAGATATTCGTCACGATTCGCTGCACCCACGTTTTGAACTGAGCCTTCTCTTCGTAGGATCCGATTTTGGTATAAATGCGGATGAGCGCCTCTTGGGCGGCATCCATCGCATCCTGCTCGTTATTCAGTATATAGTAGGCTGTCCGGTAAACATGGTTTTCAATCTCTCGCAATAGAGATATAAGAGCGTCGCCGTCGCCCGCTTGCGCGGCTTTGATAAGGCCGGGCTCTACCACGAAGGATCCCCCTCTCTTGCACCCTTTCAGACGGAAAGGACGGTAATAAAGTTGCAGTGCAATGATAATTGTCTTTAAAAAAATTTAAGGTTGGGACGGGCATAGTGCCTAATTCCCAACCTTTAGGATATCAGAAAAGTATGCAACCGTATACTCTTAGCTAACTCCGCCCGAACGACGCCCGACCAGGACTACCGTCACATTTACGCGACTTAATATCCGAGCGAAAGCTCAACTTCATTGATCGCAGGATCAAGTCCCTGCGCATATTGCGCCAGATTTGCGGCAAAAATGTCGATGAGCCGGTCTGTGTACCGGTACGTACTGCCCGCGTTATGAGGCGTGACGATAACGTTGTCCATTCCCCACAGCGGATGATCGGCCGGCAGCGGCTCTTCCTCGAATACGTCCAGCCCGGCGCCCGCGAGCTTCCCGGCGGTCAACGCCTCCATCAGGGCCGCGGTATCCGTCGTCTTCCCGCGGCCGATATTAATGTAATATGCGGTCGGTTTCATAACCGCGAAAGCCGCGCGATCCAGAAGATGGTCCGTCTCCGCCGTATGCGGCAGGCAATTCACGACGAAGTCGCTTTCGCGGAGTACTTCATGCAGCCCGTCCATGCCATACATGCGGTCAACGCCCGCGGCGGGCAACCCGGAACGCCGCACGCCGAGTACGTGCATCTGGAATGCCTTCGCGATGCGGGCGGTCTCTTCGCCGATCGCGCCGACCCCGAGAATGCCGATGGTCTTGCCGTGAATCTCCCCAAGCTCGCCGTACGAGCCCCAACTGCGTACTGTCTGACTGCGGATCGCCTTATGCAGATCCCTCGCGAACGCCAGCATGAGTCCGAGGATCGTCTCGGAGATCGGCGCGGCATGAACGCCCGTCGCGTTCGTCAGGCGGATGCCTCTCTCCTTCAAGAGCGCAAGCGGCAAGTGCTCAACGCCCGCTCCCCAGTGCTGAATCCAGCGAATACGGGAAGCCGGATCGGAGACTGCTTCCTCCACCGTGCGGTTCCAGCCGACGACGATCTCCGCTCCATCCAAATGCGCGCGAAGCTTCGCTTGCTCGAACCGTTCTTCGCTCGCGACGACCTCCCAGCCGGGCGCCTGCTCGCGAATTTGCCGCACATGCTTTTCTTTAATAGGATTGACGACTACGATTTTCCCCATACGTTCCATCCTCCTTAAGCCCGCGTTGACTCCCGCCTTCGCCGCATGAAAAAAGAGGCTCGAAAGATCCGTGCGTGCAGCGGATTTCTTGCCTCCAGTGGTCGGGTCGGTTCGGCTATGCGCCTGTCGATGGCTCCAATTAAGTACTGACACTTTAGCACGCCGTATGATAGCCTGTCAATCCAATGCGGCGCTTAGTCTCGTCCGGTAGGACAGCGTGCCGTCCGGCAGCGCCCGCCATTGCACTTCGCCGCCCAAATCGGTCCGCAGCACGGGAATGTCCGCCTCGCTTAACCGCTGCAGAACGCTCGGATGCGGATGACCGTACGTATTGTTGCGTCCTGCCGAAATAACAGCGGTGCCGGGTCTCCAATACGCAAGCCATTCGGGCGCGGTCGAGGTCTTGGAACCATGATGCGAGGCTTTCATGACATCGATGCCGGCTGCCGCATCCGAATCGGCCGCGCTTGAAGCATTACCCTTCTCGAGCTCGGCAATGATGCGCTCCTCCTGGTCGGCGTCGGCATCGCCGGCCAGCAGAAAGGAGCGGCCGTGCAGCCGAACGACCATCGCGACGCTATGGCCGTTCTGTTCTTCGACCATCGGAATTCCGTCCTCCGCCTTGTCGAGACGCGCCGTTCCTTCCACCGTGCCGCCGACGATTCGGATCGACGATGCCGAATCCAGCTGCAGCTCGCTATTCAAGGTCGCCCGATATAACGGTATGTCGAGACGCTCCAGTTCCTGCATGAGCGACGTCGCATCGTCCGATTCCTTCAGCGTGCCGTTCCACAGTACGCCCTTGATGGGCAAGCTGTCGGCGACGGCCTTCAGTCCGCCGATATGGTCGCTGTCCAGATGGGAGATGACCAGCAAATCCAGCTCGTGAACGCCTCGCTTATAGAGCAGCGGCACGACGGTTTTGCGCCCGACCTCATACGGATCGCGCCGCTCCCTCCAGCTTTCGCTTTCCCGACTGAAACGAACGGTTCCGCCGCCGTCGACCAGCACGTGTTTGCCCGAAGCCGTGCGGATCAGTACCGCATCGCCTTGCCCGACATCTAGGAAGCTCACCGCGGCGGATCTGTCGTTCCAATGCGGATTGTACGCCCACCACAGCAGCAAGCCGAATACGACTGCGCCGGCATAGGTTGGCCATCGAACGCTGCGGCTGCCTCTCGATGCAGACCCACCGATGTCCTGGATAGATTGGAGAGATTCCCTATCGGGCGTGAGCGGGATCGTATCGATTCCTTGCGCCGGATGGGAAATGGAGATCGGGGACATTCTGTTCGATCCCCCTTGTGAAGCACGCCAATGTCCGTAACCTTCGGCATCGAGATCATCTACCCCTGCGTGTCTAACGTCTTCGTCATGCGTCTGCAATCGGCATGCTCCTTGAAGCATCGCATACAACGCCAAATAGTAGAGTCCGACCCACCAAATCGGCGGCGTTGCCCAAATTGTCCTGCCAAACGTCCACTCGCCGAGTTGGTCGATGCCCGCGAACGTCGCCGCGTTGGCCGCCCTTGCCGCCGCCGCGAGCAGCATCCCGGCCGGCTGCCAGAGCGAAGCCAGCAGAAGCGAAGCGCCGCCGATCGGCATGACGATAAAGCTGATGAACGGCACGAGCACCAGATTCGCCGGCAGCGACAGCCAATTGAACTGATTGAAGTAATAGATGCTCAACGGGAAGGAGGCCGCCTGCGCTACGACCGTCACCGTCACGGCATCGTACAGCCACCCGAATTTGCCCCCTGACGGCAGGAGCCGCCGCGCCGGCGGCACGAAGACGATCAGCCCCGCCGTCACCAAAAATGAGAGCTGAAACCCGACGTTATAAAGCAGATAAGGATCCCAAATGAGCATGAGCAGCGCTGCGGCGGCGAGCAAATGCAGCCCGTCCTTCAGCTTGCCAAAGCGCGCGGCCGCAAGCCCCAGCATCGCCATTAAGCCTGCCCGCACGACCGAAGGCGAACATCCGGAGAGCAGCACATAGAGCGGCACCATCGCGATAAGCGTCGTCTGCATGCGCTCCCTGGTCAGACGAATGAGCCGCAAGACGATGCTCAGCAAATAGAGGTAAACCGCAACATGAAGGCCGGATATGGCCAAAATATGCGTCAGCCCGAGCTGGCTGAACTGCCGGAAACGATCCGGATCGAGCTCGTCTCCGATGCCAAGCACGAGCCCTTGCATATACCCGCCCTGCTCGCCCGGATATAGCTCGTTCATTTTGGCCGCCATCGCCGATCTCATGCCGTCGACGATCCCCAGCCAAGCTGCCGTCGTGTCTAGTTTCGCGTCGCTAACGATGACGGAGGATGCACCCTGTACGGACGTTATCCAATGAATGCGCTGACGCTTCAAGTAAGCGGCATAATCGAAGCCGCCGAAATTCGTCGCACTAGCAGGCTTGCTTACGATGCCGCTAATCCGCATGCGCTGGCCCCGCTTCCAAGCTCCCGCCGTTCGCAATTCCGATTCTTGCGCCAGCTTCACTTGGACGAGCAGTCGTTCCCCTCCCAGGCTCCGCGTCTGCTTCTCGTTTCGTAGCACGATCTCCTCGGTCCGCAAGGTGAATCGGACGCGGTCGCCATCGATCTCGACGGCCGAGACGAGCATGCCATATGCTTCGGCGGCGAATTCCGGGGTCGATTGCGTCAAATGCATGGCCGAAACATTACCGGCATCTGCCCACATCCGGTGGGCGCCGGCTGCCGCGAAAGCTAACGCGCAGAGGAGCATCACCGATAGTTCCCGGCGGTTAAAGCCGAACAAGGCGGACAGCAGAACCGTCATCCCGATTCCGGTCATGGCAAAGCCGGTCATGGATAGCTCGGCGGCCGCCGCGCTGCCCACGATCCAGCATATCGTAAACCAAACAATAGGACGGTTCATTCGCCGGCCTCCTTTCCTGACGAGACAAGGTGAAACGGCTGCGCCGTCTTCCTATGCAAAAAAGAACCCCTGAATACGCCTGATCGGCGAACATTCAGAGGTTCTTCCTCTTCAATTCCTCTTATGAAATGACGCTCACGCCGCTCTGGGAGGGCGGCTCGTAAGCAGCGAGCCTGCGGAAAGCGATGCCCTTCTGTTCCATCAGGCTCAGCACCTTCTCGCTATCTTTCGGATAAGCCCGATGATAGACGATTTCCTTCACCCCGCTGTTCGCCAGCATGTTGGCGCATGTCCAGCACGGCTGGTCCGTCACGTACACGGTCGAGCCTTCGCGGTCGATCCGGTCGGTGAACAGCAGCAGGTTCTGCTCCGCGTGAATGGTGCGGATGCAGCGCTGCTTTTTGGTTACCTTCTCGGCGCCTTCGACCACCATCAGCTCATATTCTTCCACGATCATGCAGCCTGCCTCCGAGCAATCGGCCACGCCCATGGGCGCGCCGTTGTAGGCGGTCCCGAGGAGCTTCTTCCCTTGTACGAGCAGTGCGCCGACATGCCTGCGCGGACAGCGCGAACGGGTCGATACCATGTAGGCGATGTCCATAAAGTAAGTATCCCAATCCTTGCGCGCCGGGTCTTGGACGAACGTTTCCATCTTGTCTTTCTCCTTCTCTCCGCAGACTGAGCCGCCTGACGTACCCTCGACTCGTGTACGTCGGACTCGCGATGCGGCTTCCCTATCCCGAAATCCGCATCCGCCGGTAATGTTGCCTTCTATTGTCGCATAATTACGGTAAAGCGACAACGTGCGGTTTCAGCTTGGCCAATAATTTCGGCCCGATGCCCTTCACACGAAGCAAATCGTCGGCCGACCCGAAGGGGCCTCCCGCTTCCCGCTCGGCCACGATCGCCTGCGCTTTGGCAGCTCCGATGCCCGGCAGCGCGTCCAGCTCGTTCGCCGCGGCTCGGTTGATGTCGATTTTGCCTTCCTGCGACGCCCCCGATGCGGTAGATGGGCCAGCTGCGGTTCCGGACGCATCCGCAGCGGCTGGATCCTGCGCCTGACTCGCGTGCTCTTCCGTGCGCCGCGCGCCGTCTGCGGCTCCTTGTAAGGCATGCCCAGTCGCGTCTGCGGCTGAACTCGGACCGCCAGCGGACGCTTGTTTCATGACCGCTTCACCGGCCGCATCCGTTGGCCCGCTATTCGTCCCTTTGTCTGTAGAAGCCATTCTGCCGCCGCTCTCCTTGCCGACGTCTTGACCGTTCTGCCGGTCCGCGTTCGATTCCAGCTCATCCAGCGCGGCCCCGACCTCTTCGCTTACATCCGTCCACCCAGCGGGCGGCTGTGCTTTCGTCTCGCCCCAGGCGCCGATCATCAGCCCTGCGCCGATAAGCATCAGGACGATGGTGAACAGATTCGCCTTGCCCTGTTTCGCCAATCGAGGCGTCTTCATCTCTGTCTCTCCTTTGCGATAAATGGTTCTAATTGTAAATCGGCGACATGTTGGCCGGGCCGCTCCGCATACGGTAGTAAGAGCCGCCCATGGGATTTTGGAAAAATGCTGCGTTTCACGTTCGTGAAACCCCTTAGCTTATGCTTTCGATGCTGCGTTTCGCTTACGCGAAACTGAGCTTATGCTTTCGATGCTGCGTTTCGCTTACGCGAAACTGAGCTTATGCTTTCGATGCTGCGTTTCGCTTACGCGAAACGCTTTAGGAGGTCGATTACCATGAACATCGGATTTATCGGAGTCGGGAGCATGGGCAGCCTGCTCATCGACGCTTTCGTTGCGACCGGCGCGTTGGACCCCTCCCAGATTACGGTCAGCAACCGGACGTTCGCCAAAGCTGTATCGCTAGCCGTCCGGCATCCCGGGCTGAACGCCGTGCCCTCGAACGCCGAAGCGGCTTCGGGGCGCGACATTATTTTTCTGTGCGTCAAGCCGCACGAATATAAGAAGGTCATCGACGAGCTGCGCCACGGCCTCCAGCCTCATCAGCTGCTCGTCTCGATCACCAGCCCCGTCCTGATTAAGCAGCTGGAGGATTGCCTCCCCTGCAAAATCGCCAAGGTCATCCCCAGCATCACCAACTATGTGCACCAGGGCGCGACGTTATGTATGTTCGGCACCCGGGTTGAGCCTACCGACCGCAAACGGCTGCTCGATCTGCTGACCTACATTAGCGACCCGCTCGAGATCGAGGAATGCCATACCCGCATCGTCTCCGACCTGTCCAGCTGCGGCCCGGCGTTCATCGCGTTGGTGCTGCAGAAATTTATCGACGCCGCCGTCGAAGAGACCGGCATCGACCGCGCGCAGGCGACGGCGATCGCTAGCGCCATGCTGCATGGCACGGGCAAGCTGCTGACCGAAGGCGAGATGACGCCGGAGCAGCTGCAGCAGCGCGTCGCCGTGCCGGGCGGCATTACGGCCAAGGCGCTAGCATTGCTGCACAAGGAGCTCGAAGGCGTGTTCAACGGGGTCGTCCGTACGACGCATGCCAAATACGAGGAGGATCTCGTCGTCGTGCACGACCTTTTATACGGCAAAGAGGTGAACGGCACCTAACGCATGCTTTGCGTTAAGCTGCCATTCACCTCTTTATCCTTCGACCGCCGCGTTAGTTCGCGACGATATTGACGAGCTTGCCTTTGACCGCGATCACTTTGCGGATCGTCTTGCCCGCGATCGCCTCCGCGACCTTATCGGACTGCTTGGCGAGCTGCTCCATGTCCGCTTCGTTCGTGTCGGCCGCGATCGAGATGCGGTCCATGATTTTACCGTTCACCTGGACGACGATCTCGACTTCGGCGTCGATCGTCCAAGCCTCTTCATACGTCGGCCAAGCGACGTACGTGATCGAGCCTTCTCCGCCGAGCTTCTGCCACAGCTCCTCCGCGATATGCGGTGCGAGCGGCGAGAGCAGCTGGACGAAATGCTCCATCGCTTCCCGAGGAAGGACGTCCGTCTTATACGCTTCATTGACGAAAATCATGAGCTGGCTGATCGCCGTATTGAAGCGCAGGTGCTCGTAATCGTCGGTAATTTTCTTCACGGTGCGGTGCCATACACGCTTGAACGCGTCCGTCGTCTCGCCCGCGCCGATTTTCGCGCTAACCGATCCGTCCTCGTTAATAAACAGACGCCATACGCGGGCCAGGAAGCGGTACATCCCTTCGACCCCGTTCGTGTTCCAAGGCTTCGTCGCCTCCAGCGGACCCATGAACATTTCGTACATCCGGAGCGTATCCGCGCCGAACTCGCCGACGATATCGTCCGGGTTGATGACGTTGCCGCGCGATTTGGACATTTTCTCGTTGTTCGTGCCGAGGATCATGCCTTGGTTGACGAGCTTGTGGAACGGCTCCTTCGTCGCGACCACGCCGAGATCGTACAGCACCTTATGCCAGAAACGCGCGTACAGCAGATGAAGCACGGCATGCTCGGCGCCGCCGATGTACAAGTCGACCGGCAGCCATTCCTTCTGCTTCTCCGGCGAGCAAATTTCTTTGTCGTTGTGCGGATCGATGAAGCGCAGGTAGTACCAGCAGCTGCCGGCCCACTGCGGCATCGTGTTCGTCTCGCGGCGAGCCTTCATGCCCGTCTCCGGATCGACCGTCTCGACCCACTCCGTCACGTTCGCCAGCGGCGATTCGCCTGTGCCCGAAGGTTTGATTTGATCCACGTCCGGCAGCAGCAGCGGCAGCTGGTCTTCCGGAACCGGCTTCATCGTGCCGTCTTCCAGGTGCAGGATCGGAATCGGCTCGCCCCAATAGCGCTGGCGGCTGAACAGCCAGTCGCGAAGGCGGTAAGTGACTTTGCCTTTGCCGCTGCCGGAGGCTTCCAGCTTCTCGATCATCGCCGCGATGGCTGCTTCGTTGTTCAAGCCGTCCAGGAAGTCCGAGTTGACGTGCGGACCGTCGCCTGCATAGGCTTCATTCTCGACATCTCCGCCTTGGACAACCTCCACGATCGGCAGGTCGAACTGCTTCGCGAACTCCCAGTCGCGCTGGTCGTGGCCCGGAACCGCCATGATCGCGCCCGTGCCGTAGCCGGCCAAGACGTAATCCGCGATCCAGATCGGCACCTTCGCGCCGCTAACCGGGTTAACCGCGTACGCGCCTGTGAACACGCCCGACTTCTCTTTCGCCAGATCGGTCCGCTCCAGATCGCTCTTGTGCGATGCCTTCTCCTGGTACGCCTTCACCGCATCCGACTGTTCGGCCGTCGTAATCTTCGCGACGAGCTCATGCTCCGGCGCGAGCACGCAGTACGTGGCTCCGAACAGCGTATCCGGACGCGTCGTGAACACGACGAGCGCATCCTCTTGTCCGTCGATGGCGAACGTGACTTCCGCCCCTTTGGATTTGCCGATCCAGTTGCGCTGCATATCCTTGATGCTCTCCGACCAGTCCAGCTCTTCCAGATCGTCCAGCAGGCGGTCGGCATATTCGGTAATCTTCAGCACCCACTGGCGCATCGGCTTGCGGATAACCGGATGGTTGCCGCGCTCGCTAAGGCCGTTGATGACCTCTTCGTTCGCGAGCACCGTCCCGAGCGCCGGACACCAGTTGACCGGAACTTCGGCCACGTAGGCGAGACCTTTCTTGTACAGCTGGATGAAAATCCACTGCGTCCACTTGTAATAGTCCGGGTCGGTCGTGCTGAACTCGCGGTCCCAGTCGTACGAGAAGCCGAGCGATTTGATCTGGCGGCGGAAGTTGTTGATGTTCTTTACCGTAATATCGCGCGGATGTTCGCCCGTATCAAGGGCGTGCTGCTCGGCCGGAAGACCGAACGCGTCCCAGCCCATCGGATGCAGGACGTTGTAGCCGCGCATCCGCTTATAGCGGGAGACGATATCGGTCGCCGTGTAGCCTTCCGGATGCCCGACGTGAAGGCCCGCGCCGGACGGATAAGGGAACATATCGAGGGCGTAAAATTTCGGTTTGCCCGCGTCCTCGGTCGTTGCGAATGTTTTGTTCTCATCCCAGAACTTCTGCCATTTTGGCTCGATAGACTGGGGATTGTAGCCTTGCGGCTCTTGGCGTTCTTGTGCCATGACTAGTCCCTCCTGATCAACATAAAAAACCTCCCGCCCAAGCGTATAACGCTAGGGACGAGAGGTTGAAATTCCCGTGGTACCACCCTAGTTAGCGGTTCGGCCCGAAGGCGTCCCGCTCACTCGACATCTTTAACGCAGATGATACGGCATGCTTCGTCAGTCGCCGCGAACGAACGGCTGAATGCGCATGCGGCTCCAAGGCGAGTTCGCTCCTCTGCTGGTACGGCTTCCACCACCCGCCGTCTCTCTGAACCAGCCGTGTACGAAGCTACTGCTCCTTATCGACGCCCATTACATAAAAATGGTTAGTTCGATTATAAAGAAGCAACGGCTTGCCTGTCAAGTTACGATGACTTTCGAGGTCGATCGAGGTCGCAATCGCCCCGCAACGCGATGCCATGCTTATTTCACGCACACGAAGAACAGCCGCTCGCTCCCCGGATTAGGCGCTTCAAATGCGAAGTCCGCGTAACAGTCGACCTTGCTGAATCCCGCCTCGTACAGCGCGTCCTGCAGCCAATGCCGGTCGTACGCGCGCTGGACATGCGTCTCCTCGATGCGGACGTATTTGGCATCCTCCGCCTCTGCGTCCCGCGCGAAAATGGTCAGCTGATGCTCGATCTCCAACCGATCCTCGTCATAGCTGCTTGTCCAAATGTACGCCACGTCCCGCTCGTCCAACGTGAACGGCTGCTCCTCGGCGTAGCGCTCGAGCTGGCTCGGCGCGTGCACGTCAAACAGAAAAGTGCCGCCCGGCTTGAGCGCCGCCCACGTCGCCCGGAACGCAGCCTCCACGTCCGCCGGCTCCGTCAAATAATTCACGCAGTCGCAAAAGGATATCGCGGCGTCAACCGGCTCCGGCACCTCCCATTCGCGCATGTCCTGCTGCAGCCATTGGATGGAGCCGGCGTCTGCGGGCAGCGCACGCTGAGGCAGCGACTCCCACTTGGCCCGGCCGACCGTCAGCATATCCGCGGCCAGGTCGATTGCATACACCTGCTTGCCAGCCTGCGCCAGCGGGATCGCGATGCTGCCCGTCCCGCAGCCTAAGTCCGCCACGACTTTCGGCTCGCCCAGCTTGCTCCAAGCCTCGCTCGCGAACCGGATCCAGTCGGGATACGGCATGTCTTCCATTAACCGGTCGTAAACGAACGCAAATTGCCCATAAGCCTGCATCATGTTCTCTCCTACTTCATCTTGATCGCTCCATTATAGCACTGCGAAGGACGGAATTGCATACAGCCTCTTCCTTGGTTCATCGCGCAAAAAAGCCGGCAAGCCCTCTCGGACTTCCCGGCTCCATGTCGGATACCTGTTAATTCTCCGCTTGCTGTGGGGCTTCGGCGTTGAGCTTCGTCCAGTTGCCTTCCTGCGTGACGATCCCTTCGCGCATCAGCTTGCCGATCGCGCGCTTGAACGCCGACTTGCTAATGCCGAACTTCTGCTTGATGACGTCGGCCGGCGTCTCGTCCGAATACGGCATCGACCCTGCCGGACGCGACTTCAGAAAATCCAGAATCCGGTCAGCGTCTTCCACGCGGCCGACTTCCTTGCGCTGCGACATCGACAGGTTCACGCGGCCGTCCTCGCGGACGAACGTCACGCGGGCGCGAACGCGCTCGCCCATGCGCAGCGGTTGGGTGCGGTCTTCGGCGGGAATGAACCCATAGGCGCCGAAGCCGAGCACGCCCCCGTCGATCAGCACGAACGAACCGATCTTCAGCGTCTTCGTCACCCAGCCTTCCACCCAGTTGTTCTTCCACGATTCCGGCGCGCGGAACGTGAGGGCGGACAAATCTTCCTCCGTCGCGACATTCGCGACAAGTCGTCCGATTTTGTCATGCGTCAGCTTCACGAATACCTCGTCGCCCGGCTGTGGACGAAGCGTCTTCAGCTCCGGCTGCTCGGAGAGCGGCAGCAGCAGCTGCCGGCCAAGGCCGATCTCCAGGAACGCGCCGATGCGCGGGTGCGTGTCCGCAACCACGAGCCGCGCGATCTCGCCGAGTGTGATGAGCGGCTTGCGCATCGTGGCCGCAATGCGGTCCTCCGTGTCATAGAACAGGAATACCTCGAGCTCCGCATCCGGCTTCGGCTTTTTGCCGACCAGCTCCGTGTAGTGCAGCAGCACTTCGCTTGTCCCATCTGTCAAAAAATAGCCGAAGGGCGACACTTCGCGTGCCACCCTTAATTTCGCGAACTCTCCCGCGACGAACGTCATGCGAATTCCACAACCTTCGCGTCAGACCAGAGCCGTTCGATGTTGTAATATTCGCGCTCGTCGCGATGGAACACGTGCACGACGACGTCGCCGACGTCGACCAGCACCCAGCGCCCTGCGTCCGCGCCTTCAATGCCTCGCAATTGCACGCCTTTCTCTTGCGCCCGCTTGCGAATCTCGGTCGTGATCGCCTGAACCTGCGTGTCCGAATTACCGTGGCAGATGACGAAATAGTCCGCCACCAGCGAAATGCCTTTCAAATCCAGCGCCACGATTTGGTGCGCTTTCTTGTCTTCCGCCGCCGCGACGACGATTCGCATCAATTCATCCGCGTTTACTGTCATAGCTCAGCCTCCTGTAATTGTAAGATCAAATCATTGCGCGCGGCCACCGTCAGCGGGAAAATCCGCTTCCCTTGGGCCAGCAAATACGAAATCGTCGAATCGAATCCGGCAATCAGCGCTTTCTCAACACTATGCTCGGCTAATTCGCGAATTTTATGCACGCCGGGGAAATCCCGGCCGGGTTCCATATAATCGGCCAAACAGACGATCTTATCCAACAGCGTCATCCGCTCGCGCCCGGACGTATGATAGCGGATCGCATCGAGCACCTCGATGTCGGCGATGCCGTAATCCCGCTCCGCGACGAACGCGCCGACGGGCGCATGCCACAATTCCTTGTCGAACCGCAGCAGCTCTTCCGGCATGCCTTGCTCCCGGATGATCGCCTCCATCTTGGATGTCGGCCAATATTTGGCGACGTCGTGCAGGATGGCGGCTTGATCCGCTTGGTCCGGATCCGCGCCGAACCGTTTGGCCAAGATGACCGCCGTCTCCATTACGCCGAGCGTATGGGTCCAGCGCTTCGCCGGCATCTCCGCGCTTACCTTTTCCATCATCGTATTACGATTCATAGAGACCGTTCCTTTGGATATAAAAATAGACGCTATCCGGCACGTAATACCGGATCGACAAGCCCGACACCGCCCGCGCGCGAATGACCGTGGACGAAATCTCGATGTGCGGCATCCTCGCGAACTCGACGCGCCCCTGCAAGAACGCGGGCAGCGCCGACGAGTCTGGCAGCGGCTGGCCCGGTCGCTCCAGCCCGATAAACCGGACCCTTGCGGCGAGCTCCTCAATCCGGTGCCACTTCGCCAGGTCGTTCACCCGGTCGGAGCCGATAATATAGGCGAACTCGTGCTGCGGATGCCGCGTCACAAGCTCCGTGGCCGTATCGATGGAGTAGCTGACGCCACCGCGCTTAAGCTCCATATCCAGGACGCGGAACCGCGGTTCCGGCTCGGTCGCAAGCATCGTCATCTCCAGCCTGGCAAGTCCGTCCGCTCCCGGCTCATGATCCTTCAGTGGAGGCGCGTAAGAGGGCACGAACCATACTTCGTCGAGCCCTGCGGCCTCCAGCGCGGTCTGCGCGGCTATCAAATGGCCGACATGGATCGGATCGAACGTGCCGCCCATAATGCCGACTTTCAACATGTTCGGTTAGCCTCCCTAGCGAAGCGGCGCTCGCCCTTGCAAACGCGCCTAGTCAAGCTTATGGCAGCTCGATCGTTTTATTCTCTTTGGATTCTTTGTAAAGGACGATCGTCTTGCCGATGACCTGTACGAGCTCCGCGCCCGCTTCGTCCGCGATCCATTGGCCAACTTCCTTCGGATCTTCGGTCGAGTTGTTGAGCACCGATACTTTGATCAGCTCGCGCACTTCGATCGCTTCGGCGACGTGACGCACCAAATTGTCGTTGGCGCCGCCCTTGCCTACTTGGAAAATCGGGTTAAGATGGTGCGCCTGCGAGCGCAAGAAACGCTTCTGTTTGCCTGTCAACATGTGCTGGATTCCTTCTTTCCGTTAATAAAAGCTTGCTTCTGCCTAGCCGGTCGCGGTTGCGCCCAGCGCGTCGAGCACGGCCTCGCGCATCGCCGCCACCGGCGCGTCCACGCCCGTCCAATATTCGAACGCGTAGGCCCCTTGATAAATAAACATGCCCAGTCCGCCGTGAAATCGCAGCCCCCGCTCCTGCGCCTCCGCCAGAAACTTCGTCTTCAGCGGATTGTAGATGAGGTCGCTCGCGATGGCTCCCGGCCGCAGCCAAGCCGCTTCGACCGGCGATTCGTCCGTATTCGGGAACATGCCGATCGACGTCGTATTAATGACGATATCCGCCTCGCCGCACAGGGCCGGCAGCCGATCGAGCGCGGCGGTTCGGATATCGGCGCGCCCGTGAAACAGCTCCGCCAACTCCTCGGCGCGGGCGGCCGTCCGGTTGGCCACCGTCACATCGCGGACGCCTTCCTTGGTCAGCGCGTACAGAATGCCGCGCGTCGCGCCTCCCGCTCCGACGATCAGCACCCGTTTGCCGGCCAGATCGGGCTCCGCTTCTTCCTTGAGCGAACGCACGTAACCCAATCCGTCGGTGTTGTAGCCGGTCAGCTTACCCTCGTCGTTGACAATCGTATTGACTGCTCCGATGATCTGCGCGCTCTCGTCGATCGCGTCTAGATGATCCATAATATCAAGCTTGTGCGGGATGGTGACGTTAACCCCGCGGATGCCCATTGCGCGAACCCCCGCGGCGAAATCGCCTAGCCGGTCGCTTGTGACGTGAAAGGCCGTATATACGCCGTTCAGCCCGGTCTCTCGGAAAGCCCGGTTCATCATGACCGGCGACTTGGAGTGCCGGATCGGATCCCCGATCACGCTATACAGCACCGTATGGCTGTCGACGGCATTGCCGCCGGCAGCGGCTTTCGCTTCGTTCCCCAACAAATCCGTTCACGCTCCCATGCGTTAATAAGAATGCCGAACTTTGACGTAACCCCGCGCTAGATCAACGCGTCGCGAAGCATGACGCGGACGCCCTTCGGCGCGTGGACGTCGATGAGCGCGCCCACCTGGCTGTTCACGTGAATCCAGCCGAGCCCGGAGATGAACACGTCCACCTCGGCGCCGCGTTTGACGCTCAGGCGATGCCTCGTCCATGCGGGCATCTCCTCGAGCTGCTCCGCGGTTGGCGGCGCCAGCAGGACCCCTTTATGCTCCGCGAACAGCTCGTCCGCCCGCTCCAGCTTCGTCCGGTGCAGGTTCAAGCCGCTGGCGACGTAGAACGTGAACGACTGTCGATCACCTTCGACGAAATCGAACCGGGCCAGCGCGCCGATGAACAGCGTCTGCTGCGCGTTAAGCTGATAAACGACCGGCTTGATTTCTTTCTCGGGCAGAACCGCCTGGAGCACGTTCCGCGGTACGATCTCGGTCATCCGGTGCTGGTAAACGATACCCGGGGTATCGATTATATCGTGTCCGTCATCGAGCGGGATATGAACGGCGTCGAGCGTCGTCCCCGGATACCGGGACGTGGTCAGCTCGCGCTCCAGATCGGAATAGTCGCGGATAAGCCGATTAATCAGCGTCGACTTGCCGACGTTCGTGGCGCCGACGACGTAGACGTCCCGGTCGCCCCGGTGCTTCGCGAGCGATTCGATGACGTATTCGAAACCGGTGCCGCGCTTGGCGCTGCACAAGATGATGTCCATCAGCTTGATACCCTGCGCCTTGGCCTGCTTCTGCACCCAGTTGCGCAGCCGGTTCGTATTGATGCCTCTAGGGAGCAAATCGATCTTGTTCACGACGAGCAGCACCGGATTGTTCCCGACGAAGCGCTGCAGGCCGGGAATAATGCTGCCCTCGAAGTCGAACAGATCGACGATATGCACAACAAGGCTGTCCGTAGCGGCGATGCCGCCAAGCAGCCTTAGGAAGTCGTCTTGATCGATCGCGACCGAAGCCGCCTCGTTGTAATTCTTGATGCGGAAGCAGCGCTGGCAGATGACAGGCTCCTTCTGGAGCGCGGCTTCCGGCACGTAGCCTGGTTGGCTCGGCGTCTGCGTTTGCAGGGTTACGCCGCATCCGGCGCATCTGCTTGTTTCTTGTTGCAATTTCGTCACTTGCGATCCTCCTCGGGCCATAGCCCTTTTTTGCGCAGCCTGGATAGCGCAACCCGCTCGAGCAAGCGGTTGAAACGCGTCATAATGCCCTCGTCGGCGGGCGATATCGCATGCACGAGGATCGTATACAATCCCATTCGCTTGCCCCCCAGCACGTCGGTCATCATCTGGTCGCCGATGACGGCCGTCTGTGCGGCCGGCAAATCCAGCACCGCGAGCGCGGACTTGAACGCGCGGTTCCACGGCTTGCGGGCGGCGTGAATGAACGGAATGTTCAGCGGCACCGCGAATTTCGACACGCGCGTTTCGTTGTTGTTCGAGACAATGACGACCTTGAAGCCCAAGTCGCGGACGACGTCCAGCCACTTGACCAACTCCGGCGTGGCCAGCGGCTCTTTGGCGCCGACCAGCGTATTGTCCAGGTCCGTAATAATGCCTTTCATGCCCTGTTCCTTCAGCGCATGGAGATCAATATCGTATATGGTTTTGACGCGCATATGCGGCAACAGCCGTTCAAACATGGTTTCGACTCCCCTGCTATCGCTATACCCGAAACTATACCATACAACCGGAAGAGCATGCAAAACTTGTCTGCCCGCCCGCAAGCCCCGCAGTCAGACGCGAAGAACCTCCCTTGCGCAACCGCGGCAAGGGAGGTTCGGACGTGGTCCGTGGCTAAGCGATTCAGCCCGGACGCGATTGCTACATTATTAAGAAGACAAACGCTCGCGAATGGCCTTCGCGTCCTGCTCGAAGCGGGACACGTCTTCCTCCGACAGCGTCGCCCGGCTGTATTTCGCCTTCTCGAACGCGTGCTGCACGCGTCTGAACTCGGGCTGCAAGCTCGAGAAGCGGGACGACCACCGGTCGATGGTCTCGCGCAGCGTCTCGTGCTCGATGCGGTCGTATCCTTTGCGGCGGCAAAAGCGAAGCAGCCGCTCCGTCTCGCGGACGACGCGCTCGTTGGCGTTCTTGTAGCGAACCGCCCGGGCAGGCCATAGCGGCAGCGACTGGCGGAAGCGGAACAGGAAGAACGCGGCTGCCGCGACCAGCACGACGGCGCCAGCGATCATCGCCACCGTTACCCATGGGGAAGTACCCGCCGCTTCCGGAGCCGTTACGGTCGGCGAAGCCTCCAGATCGGCGGGCAGCTCGACCGGCGCCGGTTCAGGCGCGTCTTCCGGCAGCGCGTACGGATAGCTAAAGCCGGTCGTCGGCTCGAATGGCAGCCAGCCGTAGCCGGGAAAATACACCTCGACCCAGGAATGCGCGTCGGAGTTGCGCACCACATACGTGCCTTCGCCCTCTGGATTGATGAATTCCATCTCTTCCCCGCGGAAGCCGGCCATCGAAGGATCGACCGGCAGCGTGCCCGGCGAATAGCCTTTGACCCAGCGTGCGGGAATGCCGAGCGTGCGGACCATGACCGCCATCGACGTCGAGAAGTAGTCGCAGTAGCCCTCCTCCATCTGGAACAGGAAGCCATCGACCAGATCTTCGCTCGTCCGGTTGGTCAGATCCGGCTCATTATTGTAGGTATAATTGTTCTGCAGATACGCCTCGATCGCCTTGACCTTATCGTAGGCCGAAGTCTGATCGCGCGTAATGTCCGCCGCCAGCGTACGGACTCGCTCCGGCAGCGTGTTCGGCAGCTGCAGGTACATGGCGCCGACGCTGCCGTCGCCCTCGCCCGCAGGCACATTCCGGAGCGCCGCCTCGTCAAGCAAGGCCACGTCCGATACGATGGAATACGTCTGCGGATATTGAATCGTCTCCGTTCTGCCGATCAGACGAAGCTCCCATGACTGCGGCAGCCAGCGAAGACGCGGCAGCGGCTTGCCTTCCTCCTCGACCATGACGACGGAAGAGATCGGACCTGCGCCGAAGAGCACCGGAAACTTGTCTTCGCGCAGCATCGTGACCGTCTGGGAGACCTGGGTCGTCTTGATCCCTTCCGGCTGCCCGCTTTCGAGCTGCTGCTCGGCCTTGATGCCGGTGACGGTCGACTCCTCGCGTTCGTCCCTGGCATCCTCCCAGCCTTTGCCCGTATAGAGCGCCTTCGTCTCCCCGCGCCAATAACTGCGCTGGTTCGTCGTCACTTCCATTACGGGCGAGTAGTCGAACGTAAAGCCGCTGCCAAGCGCAGTGTCATTGCGGCCATAGCCGGAGCGGCTGTCGCCTTTCTTGGCAACCGTCTCGATGCCGATCTTGTCGCCGATCATGGAGGGAACCGCTTCGCCCCGCGATTCTTTCCAGGCCGTATACGGATCCTTCACGATCGGATCGATCGAGGGCACGAATACGCCTGCGCCCATGACGATCGCGATGACCAGGACGACGGAGGCGACCAGGCCAAGCGGATAGCTCAGCAGGTCGTGCCAGCTCTCCGGATGCTTCTGCCTGAACTGCTCGAAGTGGCTGGCGACCAGCCAGAGCAGACCGATCATAATGATCAGCGCCACTTCCTGCCACAGGAAGATCGGCGTGAACAAAGAATCGATGACCGATAGGGACAGCAGGGCGGCGCCGACCACGGTAATGAGACCGGATTTCCGCTTGCTGAGCACGACCGAAGCCAGCACGATCAGCCATACGCCGAGACTGATCCAGAAAAATGGAAACAGCGGCGCGATCAGATCGGATAACCATGCCTGAACCCGGCCCGGGCCGAATTCCTTCGGATACACCGCAAACCAGCGGAAATCGGTGAACGCTAGATTAACGACGACCAGGGCAAGCGCTTGCAGCGCAATCGCCAGCCTTCTCCCTGGAACAGCCAAAGCGATAAGCGAGGTCGCCACCAGCTGTCCGTAAATAACGGCGAACGTCTCCTCCCACCACCAGTCGCCGAAACATTGCACCCATAAGGCGATGATTCCGGCCGCGAACAAGTAAGAAAGCCGCTCGAATCCGTTGGCGATCAAATACGAAGCGATGCGGCGCGGCGAAGTTCTCATTGGCTACCTCCTTCCAGCACGGCGGGCAGCTCCTGCAGGCTGGCGACGGAATAGACGCCAAACCCGCTGCGGCGCAGCAGCCTCAGCCATTCCGTGTTCATGCCTTGGGTGCTTTCTTTGCCCCGGATATGGATCAGCAGCGGCACGATGCCCCGCCGGTTCAGCCACTCCATCGCGCGCACGGTCTCTTCGCCGCCCTGAGGCGAGACGATCACCGCGAACGAGCCGTGCGGCAGCATCGCGTCCGCTTGGCGAAGCGTCCGATACAGCGGCGTCGCGCCGTCCGGCTGGACGCGCACGAAATGATTCATCATCAGCTCCAGCTGATCGGGAGACGCTTTGGCCGAGAAGCCTTCCTTTGCGGCGCCCGCCGACAACAATCCGATCGACGTCGAGCTGCGGAAGGAAAATTGCGCAATGGAGGCAACGACCGATACGGCCAGCTCGAACTCGTCGCCGCTCGCATAAGCGCCCGCATAACGGTCCAGGACGAACACCGTGCGCGGCAGCGACTCCCGCTCGAACTCCTTGGACTTCCACTGCCCCGTACGAGCAGTCGCGTTCCAATGAATGCGGGACAGCCGATCGCCGTAAATATACTCGCGCACGCCGTTGATCTGCGTCGTCTCCTTGGCGGCGCGCTGGGTCGCCGACGTCGAGTATGGCCCCTTGGCCCCGGTGCGCAGCTGCGGCCAATAGCGAATCGGCACCGTCTGCGGATAGACGCTGAACGGCTCGGCGTTCACGAAGCTCCCCGAATGCTCGAACAAGCCGAATATATCGCAGGTGGAGCAGACGGTCGGCGCGAAGCGGTAAATGCCTCTCTCCAGCGGGGGCGTCGTGTAGGAGACTTCGCCCATCCGTTTGTAATTGGGCACGAACGAAGCTTCGAAAGGCAGCTCCGATCCGTTCTGGCGAACGAGCCGATCGCGGACGAGCACGTAGGGCGCCGGCCAGAAGCCCGGCAGCTGCACCGCTAGACTGACCTCGACTCTGGAGCCGGCCGACAACACCCGCTCCCCGCCCGCGAATTGACCGCCGAACTGGAGCTTCCGCTCGCCGACCACGCTGCCGATTCCGCTGAACCGGCCGAGCAGCAAATACGCCAACAGCACATTGAAAATACAAAACAACATCAGCGACGTCTTCCCGCCTTGAAAGAGCAGGAAAAGCAGCGAAAAGACGTACAGCAGACCGATGACCCGCCATCGGGTGAGCGCGCGGCTAAAGGTCAGCATGCGCTTACCTTTCCATTCTGACCGGCACGCTCGTTTGGCCGATCACGGCCTCGATCACTTCGTCCGTCGTCAACCCGCCGAGCCGCGCTTCCGTGTGAAGCACGATGCGATGCGCCAGCACCGTGCCGGCGAGCGCCTTGATGTCGTCGGGAATGACGAAATCCCGCTCCTGCAAGAACGCGGAGGCTCTCGCCGCCGCGAGCAGGGAGATGGCCGCCCGCGGACTCGCCCCCAGCTGGACGCCCGAATGGTCGCGAGTGGCCCGCACGAGCCGAACCAAATAATCGCCTACCGCCTCGTCGACGTGAACTTGGCGGACTTTCTCCATCAGCGCCGCGATTTCCGCGCTGTCCGCGACGGGTTCCAGCTTGTCCGCGGGCGATGTCGAATCCGGCGCGAGCAGCATCTCGCGCTCGGTCGCGGCGTCCGGATAGCCGAGCGAAAGCTTCATCATGAAGCGGTCCAACTGGGCTTCAGGCAGCGTATACGTGCCTTCGAACTCGATCGGGTTCTGGGTGGCGATCAGAATGAACGGCCTCGGCAGCGCGTACGATTCGCCGTCCACCGTCACGTGACGTTCCTCCATGGCCTCGAGCAGCGCCGATTGGGTCTTCGTCGTCGCGCGGTTAATCTCGTCGACGAGCAGCAGGTTGGTCATGACCGGACCCGGGCGGAAGACGAACGTCTCATCCTTCGGATGATAGATCGCCACCCCGGTTATATCGGTCGGAAGCAAATCCGGGTTGCACTGCACGCGGCGGAATTGTCCGCCTATCGTTCGGGATAAGGCTTTGACAAGCTGCGTCTTGCCCGTGCCCGGCACATCTTCGATCAATACGTGGCCGCCGGCTAACAGCGCGGTCAGCAGACGGTCGATTTCCACTTTCTTCCCCAGGATACAACGTTCCAGATTGCCGCGTATAAGCTGAATGAGCGAAAAGTCCTTACGTGTTACTTCCATGGTATACCTCCCGGATGATAGAAAATGAACGCCATGTTATTATTTTACAAAATGTTCAGACGGCCGTATAGACGAGGTTTTGCCGAAAAAATTTGGAGGTTGTTACAGCCGCCGAGCTTCTTGCGTTACGCGAAGCGTCGTACAATATCGCCGTATACGTCCACAGCGGCGGGAACGGTCCCGGACATTCGGCGTTACGATGGACCTAGATTTCGCAGGGGCTATTCTAACAACGAGACAAACCCACATTTTGTTACAAAAAGCTCTTATTTCCTGAAGAACAAGACAACGCAGCGAAAAACGCAAAAACGGCTGTGCGAAATTACCCGCCCAACCGTCTCTTTCCTTACGATATACAGTCCCGCCTTTCGGCGCGCCCTAGCCTTTCGGCCTGACGACAAGCGCCGCCAAAAACGAAAAGATGATCGCCGCCGATATGCCCGCGCTCGTCAAATCAAAAATGCCCGTGATGACGCCGATCCACCCGTCCCGGTAATATTCGGTCAGCGCGCCGTGCACGAGCGCATTGCCGAAGCTCGTGATCGGGATCGTCGCGCCCGCGCCGGCGAAATCGACCAGCGGCTCGTAGAAGCCGAGGCCGTCGATGACGGCGCCCGCCACGACGAGCGTCGCCATCGTATGGGCGGGCGTCAGCTTCGCGACGTCGAACATGAGCTGCCCGATGACACAGATGGCACCGCCCACGAGAAAGGCCCACAGAAAATGCATCGCTAATCCTCCTGTCCCTTTATGGTTTCGCCTCGATCGCGACGGCGTGCGCGATGCACGGAATACTTTCGCCCTGCTGGAACGACAGCGGCGAGAGCAGCGCGCCCGTGGCGACGACGAGAATCCGCTTCAAATCCCCTTGCTTCAGCCGCTTCAGCAAATGCCCGTACGTGACAACGGCCGAACAGCCGCAGCCGCTTCCGCCCGCCTGCACCTTCTGCCGCGCGACATCATACACCATTAAGCCGCAATCCCCGAATACGGTGTCCTCCATCGGCACGCCGTCGCGTTTGAGCAAATCCTTGGCGATGCCGTGTCCGACGGTCGCCAAGTCGCCGGTCACGATCAAGTCGTAGTCCTTTGGTTCACGGCCCGTGTCGTTGAAATGCGCTTGAATCGTATCGACGGCTGCCGGCGCCATCGCGGCGCCCATGTTGAACGGGTCCTTGATGCCCAGATCGACGATCTTGCCGATCGTGGCGCATTCGACGACCGGGCCGTCACCGTCCGGCGCCAATACGGCTGCGCCCGCGCCGGTCACCGTATACTGCGCGGTCGGCGGCTTCTGCGACCCGTATTCGGTCGGGTACCGGAATTGCTTCTCGGCCGTGCAATTATGGCTGCAGACGCCGGCCAGCGCATATTGCCCGGAACCGGAATTAATGATCATCGCGGCGAGGGCCAGCGACTCCATCGACGTCGAGCAGGCGCCGAAGACGCCCAAATACGGAGCGCCGATCGACCGGGCCGCGAACGTGCTGCTGATGATTTGGTTCATGAGATCGCCGCCGACGTAAAAGGACAGCTCCTGCTTGTTCACCTTCGCATGCTTGAGGGCGAAATCCGAAGCCTGCTCCATGAGCAGGCGCTCCGCCTTCTCCCAGCTCTTCTGCTGCATGTCCAGCTCGGGGTGCACCAGATCGAAATCCGCAGCCAGCGGTCCGTCGCCTTCATCGGGACCGACGACCGTCGCCGCCCCGATAATGACGGGCCGCTTATCGAACCACCAAGTCTGTTTGCCCCTCAACATGGTTAGTGCCCCTCCAAACCGAGCGCCATATAAATGATGCCGATGAAAAAGGCCGCAACGGTGCCGTAGACGATGACCGAGCCCGCCAGCTTGAACATGTTCCCGCCGACGCCCAACACGAGTCCCTCCGAACGGTGCTCGAGCGCGGCGGAACACATGGAATTGGCGAATCCCGTTACAGGAACCGCCGACCCGGCGCCGGCCCACTGCGCGATTTTGTCATAGACGCCCAAACAGGTCAGCACGACGGAGATCATGATCATGACCGCGACCGTCGGATTCCCCGCCTCCTGCTGGGTCATCCCGAACGCGTAGGCGAAAAAGTCCTGCACCGCTTGTCCGAGCGTGCATATAAGCCCGCCGACGAGGAAGGCGCGGAGGCAATTCTGAGGCACGGAACGCGCCGGTTCCCGGGTCTTCGCATAGGTTTGGTATTCCTGCGGAGACATCGTCATTTTCTTATATTTCGATCCGGTCTTCGTAGCCATCCCGAGGTTCATCCCTTTCCTGGAAGATTACCGCCGCTGCAGCCGATTCATGGGCCGCGGCGGCAGTCTGCGCTACAGAAAAGTATTTGTAAAAACCGCTAACCTTATGTAAAGGACCCGGAAACAGAAAAACCTCCGGAAGTCCAGCATCCGGAGGTTCGGTTCACATCAAGGCGATCAGCAGCAGCACGACAAGCAGCACGTACAAAATCAAGATAAGCAATAAGAACGATTCCCGTGGCAACGCAATCGCGTCTCCTCTCTTGCGTCAAAATGGGCTTATAGTCCATCGTATGCAGAAAGGCGACCGGGCGGAAGCGGAAGTGCCAAGGTTTTTTTCGAAGCCTAGGACGCCGAAGCCGAAGACGCGGCGTCTTCGCCGGATTGCGGCGTGCGCGTCACGCTGCGGCGGCCGTCTACGCCGACCGGCACGTCCCCGTCGATCGTCACGCGCCGCACAACGCGATGCTGGTCGCCGTAGTCGTTCACGGCATAGTGCTGCGTCGCCCGGTTGTCCCATATGACGACGTCTCCTGCTGCCCAACGCCAACGAACGGTATTTTCGAGCCGCGTCACGTAGCTCTGCAGTACGGCGAACAGATGAGCCGAATCCGACGATGGCAAGCCGACGAACCGTTTCACGAAGTGGCCGAGCAGCAGCGACCGCTCGCCGGTCTCCGGATGGACGCGCACGACCGGATGCTCCGTCTCGTAGACCGTCGAAGCGAATACCTCTTTGTGACGTTTGATGTCGTCCGCCGTCGCTTCCGTCTTACGCGCCGCATAGTCGTAATCGTTCGTATGAATCGCCCATAGTTTGTCGGCTAGCTCCTTGAGATGAGGCGGCAAGTCGTCATAAGCCGCGGCGGCGTTCGCCCAGACGGTATCCCCGCCCGCCTCCGGGATGACCACGCCGCGCAGAATCGAAGCCTGCGGGTAAGCGGCGACGAACGTGACGTCTGTATGCCAAGAATTGGCACGTCCTCCATGTTGAGAATCGAGCTCGAGCACGTACGACGTTCCCTGCTTGATCGGCACGGTCGGATGCGCCACCGGCTCGCCGAATGCCTTCGCGAACGCCTCTTGGCCAGCATCGTCCAGATGGTTCTGACCGCGGAAGAATAGCACTTTATGACGGAGCAGTTCCTGACGGATCGCTTCCAGCTTGGCCGGTTCCAAATCAGCTGCTAGCCGGATTCCTTTCACTTCGGCGCCGATCTTCCCCGCTACCCGTACCACTTCAATTCCTTGGTCTGCTGCTAGGCTTTGTTCGACTGTGCTCATCTCGTTACCTCCTCATAATGGCGCTTTCCGTTCATCCGCCCGCCGCTTCGGCAAATAAAAAAGGCCGGTTCGCCGCAAAAAGCGGCGTCCGGCCTCCAGTCACCTGGTGGGCTGATTATTCGTAAGCAATTTAATCCGATTGGATTAGTTATATATTATGTGCTATGGAAGAAGATGTCAAGCGGGTTTTGTTATTTCGCGTCCTCGATCCAAATGGTCTTGGATGACGCCGGCTGCCGACGGGACGCAGGTACATCCATATCCGGTTCCCCGATATACAGCAGCCCCAGCATGCGATCCTGTTCGCGCAGGCCGAACGCCTCGTTCATGAGCGGATGATAGCACGGTTCGCCCGTCCGCCAGACAGCAGCCAATTCAAGACCATGAATCGCGAGGAGCATATTCTGCACCGCCGCGAACACCGCGCCGTACTCCTCAATCTCGATGACGCCTGATCGATCTTGCGGCACGACGGCCACCCCAATCACAAGCGGCGCGCGGTAAGCTTTCTTCCGTGCCGCTTCGGCCTTTGCGAGGCTCTCCTCGCTCTCCGATTCTGGCTCGCCTTCCCGCGCGATAGCCGCATAAGCATTGCCGAGCTTGCCTCGGCCCTCGCCCGTCATTACAAAAAACCGCCACGGCTCCGTCAGCCTATGATTCGGCGCCCAAATGCCCGCTTCCAAAATACGCTCGATCTTCTCGCGCGCGATCGGATCTTGCTTCACCTTGCCAACCGATCTACGGCCGTGTATCGCCTCGAACAACTCCATTGTCGCCCACTCCCGTCTTTCTCAATTAGTCGGACACGCTCATCCCATTGTAGCAAACCGGAAGCTCTATTCTCAACCGATTCTCAATTAGGCCGAATGGGTCCGCTAACCTTCTCGGGGCTTCAGGCGTCGTCGCTCTCCACGAGCCGCTTGAGCGCCTCCAGCTTATGGTCCCAGTACCGGTCGTAGAACGCCAGCCACCGCTTCAACTCAAGGAGCGGCTCCGGCTCCAGCCGGTATCGGCGTTCCCGGCCGACCTTGCGCTCCTTGACGAGCCCGGCCTCCGAAAGAATGCGAAGGTGCTTCGAGACGGCGGTGCGGCTCATTGGAAAATGTCCCGTCAACGTCGTTACCGGGAGCTCCCGATCGACGAGCAGCTGGAGGAGCGACCGCCGCGTCGGGTCGGCGATCGCCTGAAAGACATCATGCTGCGGCTGCTTGTCCGGCTTAACGCTTGACATACTCGGCGAGTTTGCCTACGATGCCTTCCCAGCCCTGAGACATCGTATCGCGCACCACTTCGTGCGGCTGGCCGAATTCCGTCACCTGCTCGGCGGTCCAGCCGGCGTGAATAAGGGTGAACGCCGTCGCCTCTCCTTCGGCGGCAAGCTCGAACGTCAGCGTCCAGTCTTTCCCCCATGTGAACGACAGCCGGTTCGGCTCATCGATTTCCGTTACTTTGCAAGGCGATTTGCCGAAATGACCGGCTTCCAGGTGGAACTCGTGGCCGACGACGGGCTCGAAATTATTCGGCATAAACCAGGCGGAAATGCCTTCGGCGGTCGCGACGGCTTTCCACACTTTCTCGATCGGCGCTTGCAGCGTGATCGTCTTGCGAATGTCGGGCAAAGTTTGCGTACTCATGTGTCAATCGCTCCATTTCGTTATGGATTCGGATGCACGAATGCCATCCCGTTTAATACGAAACCTTTTGGTTTCATTTCGTTTTAATAATAGGATACCATTCGGTTGCGTGTCAACCTTATCACTCGTCATGGAGGGCATTCCCAGCAACCAGCAACAAGACCCCCCGACGCTGGAAACATTGAGCAAGGAAGCGCTATGATGCAAAAGGCCGCAGCTGCTGAAGGCTGCGGCCTTTTTCATTCCCGCATCGGAACATCGAAATACAGGAGCAGAAACAGCACGAAAACCGCGCAAGCCGCTAGCGCCCACCCTTTCCTGCGCGCATGCAGCGGTATTATCGCGAACATGACGAAATAAAAGGCGACGGACCACCAGAGCGACCACCCGTGCTCGTACGATATATAACCTGACAGCATCCAACTCCCCTCTAACGCGCTGAAGCCAGCCACCCATGCAATATAATAGACGAGCATCGGCTTCCGACGAGAAGGAAAGAACCCCAAATAAAGCAGCGTTACGGACGGAAGCAGCACGAATGTATTCGTCATGTCCGCGGGCTTATGGGCAAGCAGAAAATCAGGTTGGAATTTCCAAGTCAAATAATCATGGCAAATAAAGTTGTAGAACACGTTCCAAAACGACACCAGCAAAATCGTATCATAATATTTCCGCCACCTGCGCCATGCCCCGGTGAACAAGACAGCCAACGCAAATAGTACATTCGTGACCAAAATCATGGTCGCGCTGCCTTACGCTTCCACGTACTTGCCATAATCGGGTTTGGCTGCGATATCGAACTCGTTCGCAAGCCTCTGCAGACCCGCCGCCAGTTCTTCGCCGGCTGTCGGCCGACCATGTCCGGTAATGGCGAACTGAGGCCGCAGCGCCGCCAAGCGCTCTACGGAAGCTTTGGCCAGCGTCCAATCGGGCGTGAAATAACGCGGCGGTCCGCTAATTTCGAACTGCTGTGTAATCACCTTGTACAAATACTCCTGCCGCACCGTGACGAACGCGTCGCCCGCAATGAGCGCGCCATCCGACTCCCGATAGAACGAGACATGGCCATCGGTATGCCCGGGCGTCGCTATCCAGCGAAAATCAGGCAGGAACGGGACGGTTCCATCGTCAGGCAGGGGCTGCACATGTTGGCCCAGATCGATGGGCTCATTCGGGAAAAATCCGGACAACTTGGCCACCATGCCGCCTTCCACGCCTGGATCCGGCTCGGGATACGACTTGACGCCGGTTAAATAAGGAAGCTCCAGCTTGTGCGCGTAGACCGGTATCTGCCAATGTTCAATGAGCTCGATTATGGCGCCCACATGATCAAAATGACCGTGCGTCAACAAGATTGCGCTGGGACGTTTGCCGGCGCCGAATCGACCTTCTGCCGCTTCGATGATCGCATTCGCTGAATGGGGCATGCCGGCGTCGACCAACACGTATTCGTCTTGATCCGGTTTTCCGATGAAGGCGATATTGACAATCTGCACCGAGTGGCAGTACAAATCCTCCGCGACCTCGACTCCTTCTCCGCTTCGAACAGAGGTCGCCGGGATGAACCCGTAATCCTCGCCATACGACATTTCCTGATCTGCGCTCATAGGCCCTCCTTCTCTACCTTCGAACTCGACATGCTGCAGTTAATGTTCCACTATTTGTTTGGGCTATGTATGATGAACGACAAACAGGCCGCCTGGAAGGCAGCCTGTTGGGGTTTGTCGAAATTTCCCGGGCAATAAAATCGTCCTCCCCGTCGCTAGGCAAGGAGTTTCAATTTGGCGGGATCCATCGCGTTTCGCAGCAACGCACGGAGCGCTGCCACCTGTTCACCGCCCAACGCGGACTTCGGCACGATAACGGTCCGGGCGCGACCCATATAGACGATCATAAAATCATGGTTCTCCGCTACTTTAAACACGTCCCCCCATAACAGCGTTCCCGCTCCGGAAGACTGCTCGTACGCAATGCCTTCATCGGAGAACGCATAACGCATTTCCTGCTTCAGCAGCCGGTCCGACCCGAAAATCCGCTTACTTCTCAGCCACAAACTGCCGTAAGTCAGCCCGTAGATCACGACGCAAAGCGCAGCGGCACTGCCCATAATAAGCGGAAGCGAGTCGGCGAGCGCGATATCCCGCGTTAAATACAGCACTACGCCGATATAACTCGCGAAATACAGCAGCAGCGAGGCCAGGCGGCTTTTCCTGCTGTGCCACAGGTTCAATCGGAAATAATCGCGAAACGTTAATACGACGGAAACTCGAATCTCTTGCATGATCTCGGTCGCTCCTTTTTCTTGTCTACCTTAGTGCTTTCGGCGCGCGTGGAGCGATTTCCTTTTTCTCACCTCTCTATCTCCGCCACCCCTTCTCGAGCGCGTAAGTCGCCAGTTGGACCCGGTTGTCCAGCCCAAGCTTGCCAAGCAGGTTTTTCAAATGGTTCTTGACCGTTTGTTCGGATATATCGAGCTCGAAGGCAATCTCCCTATTCGTCAGTCCCTTGGATATCCACCCCAATATTTCCCGTTCTCTCGGCGTAACCGGACACGGCGAACCTTCCTTCGGCCTAGCGAATTCACGCAGCATATAACCGGCGATAGCGGCGGGCAGCGGCGTTTCCACCGACACGACCGTCTCTAAAACCGCCAAGGCGATCGAAATCGGCATCGCGCTGCACGAAGGGCATTACTTCGGCATCGCGAACTTCCTCGTCTGCCTGCTCGCCTGCGCTGCGCTCGCCGCAAGCTCGCTGCTGGGCGCTGTCATGTGGTGGCGAAGGAGACCGAGCGGAATTAAGCTCGGCGCCCCTGCTGCCCGAGCGGATTACAAGCTGCGCAAGGGGGCGGTCGCGATCATCCTCGCGCTCGCGGTTCTGCTGCCGCTGGTCGGGATTACGCTGCTCGCGGCGCTGCTGCTTGACCGGCTCGTGCTGCGGCAAATCCCGGCGGTGCGGGCGTGGATGAACTGAAGCGCTTCGATTGGCATGCCACCGTTTTCCACAACGGGCGTGCGAACTTATCCGATTATTATTTTGCGCCCGGGAAACATTATTGGCAGACGACAACGCTTAGGAGGCGCACCAAAATGACGATGGCGTACGGCATTGCCCTGCTGTTCGGCGGGCTTCTGGCGGTGAACGGACTGTTCGCCTATCAAAGCAAGCACATCGACCCGACCTTCTGGCCGACGGTCTGGTTCCAGCTCAAGTGGGTGCCGCTCATGTTCGCCGCCAATGTCATGATCGGGTTCGGCATCAAATTTTGCTATCGAACGACGGACAATCTGACGTTCTCCCTCTCGCTCGCCAAAGGGATCGAAATCGCCATCTGCGTGCTGCTCGGCTGGGTATTCCTGCACGAGGTGCCGAGCTGGAAGACGTACGCGGGCGTGGCCGCCGTGGTTGGCGGGTTCGTGCTCATGAAGTGGGGGTAAGCCGCAGCATGCAAAAGAGACCGCGCCGCCGTGGTCTCTTTTATTGCTATGGAACAGCCTAGCTCTTCATCCGCGGATCCAGCACGTCGCGCAAGCCGTCGCCCATCAAGTTAAACCCGAGCACGGTCAGCATGATCGACAGACCTGGGAAAATAACGGTCCACGGCGCGTTGGCGATGAACTGCCGCGAGTCGGACAGCATCTTGCCCCACTCCGGATCGGGCGGCTGAGCGCCCATGCCGAGGAAGCCGAGCGCGGCCGCTTCGATGATCGCGGTGGCGACGCCGAGCGTGCCTTGCACGATGACCGGCCCCATGCAGTTCGGCAGGATGTGATGCAGCAGGATGCGCGGCGTCTTCATGCCGAGCGCTTTCGCGGCCGTGATATACTCCTCGTTCTTGATGCTGAGCACACGGGCGCGCACGAGGCGTCCGAACACCGGCACGTTGACGATGGCGACCGCCACGAGCGCGTTCTGCAGGGACGGACCGAGCGCCGCCACGATCGCGATCGCGAGCAGGATGCCCGGGAACGCGAGCAGAATGTCGAACGTGCGGGAAATGAGCATATCCAGCCAACGGCCGTAATAGCCGGCGGCGATGCCGAGCAGCGTGCCGACGACGATGGAGCCGATGACGGAGCTGATGCCCACCCAGAGCGAGATCCGCGTGCCATACACAATCCGGGTATAAATATCGCGGCCGAGGTCGTCCGTGCCAAACCAATGGTCGCCGCTCGGCTTCTGCAGCCGGTTCATCAGATCCTGCGCTTTGTAGTCATAGCTCGTAAGCAGCGGCGCTGCGATGGCGACGAGGACGAAGAAGACGATAATGCCGAGACCGACCAAGGCCATTTTGTTCTTCCGAAAACTTCTCCAGCCTTCCAGCCATGGAGAGGTCGAAGCCGCCGCGCCCGCTTGCTGTGGTTGAAGATTCGTTACGGTTTGAGACATGGCGCACTCCTCCTATTCATAGCTGATCCGCGGATCGACGGCCGCGTAGAGCAGATCGATCAGTAGGTTGATCATGACGAAAATAAACGCAATGATGAGAATGCCCGACTGGATGACCGGATAGTCCCGGGAGCTGATCGCTTCGAAAATATACCGGCCGATGCCCGGCCAAGCAAAGATGGTCTCGGTCAGCACCGCGCCGCCGAGCAAAAGCCCCGTCTGCAGACCAATAATGGTGAGCACCGGAATGAACGCATTGCGCAGCGCATGGCGATAGATGACCCAGAATTGCGACAACCCTTTGGAACGCGCGGTGCGGATGTAGTCCGAGCGCAGCACCTCAAGCATGCTGGAGCGCGTCATCCGGGCGATGATCGCCATCGGAATCGTGCCCAGCGCGATGCCCGGCAGGATCAAGTGCTTGATCGCGGTCCATACTTGATCCCATCGACCGGCGATCATCGCGTCGATGACGTACAGATTCGTGACCGCGTCGATCGGATCACGCGGATTCATCCGCCCGATCGAAGGCAGCCAGTGCAGCTTCAGGGCGAAGATCCACTGCTCCATCAGACCGATCCAGAAAATCGGCATCGACACGCCGATCAAGGCGATGAGCATGCACAAGTAGTCGAACCACGAATTGTGCTTCCATGCGCTGATGATGCCGGCGTTGACGCCGACGAACACGGCCAGCGCCATTGCGACGAGCGTGAGTTCGAGCGTTGCCGCCAGGTAAGGCCATATTTCCTTGGCGATCGGCTCCTTCGTCTTGATCGACGTGCCGAGATCGCCCGTTACGAGCTTTTTCAGATAGTCGCCGTACTGCACGTACAGCGGTTCATCCAGCTTCAATTCCTGCCGCAGCGCCGCCTTCGATTCCGGGCTTGCCTTCTCCCCGAGAATGACGTCAGCCGGATCGCCGGGAATGGCATGGATGATGGCGAAGACGATGATCGTCATGCCGAGCAGAACCGGAATGAGCATCAGCAAGCGTCGAACGGTGTAATTTAGCATGCAACCGTCACCCTTTTATTAGAAAGTAGAAGGCGGTAGGTGACCTACCGCCTCGCGTGGAGTCCAAACTTGCTGTTCTTATTTAAAGGAAATCGTGTCGTACGCTTCGGAGCCCGTCGGCGATGGAACATAACCGTCCATGTTCGCCTTGCCCGCCAGCAGCGGCGTGGAGTGAACGAGCGGCACCCATGGCGCGTCCGCTTTGATCAGCACCTGCGCTTGCTTATACAGCGCTTCGCGCTTCGCCGGATCGGTCTCGGACTGGCCGGCTACGAGCAGCTTGTGCACTTCTTCGTTGCTGTAGAAGCTGTAGTTGTTGCTGCCGATGCTGTCCTTGTCGAGCAGCGCATACAGGAAGTTGTCCGGGTCGCCGTTGTCGCCCTGCCAGCCGAGCATGTACAGGTCGTCCTTCTCGCCCTTCTGCGTGTCGTCCAGGTATGTCGCCCACTCTGGCGAGACGATGTTCGTCTTAACGCCGATCTTCTCGAAGTCCGCTTGGATCGCTTCCGCCACCTTCTTGCCGTCTGGCATGTACGGACGCGCAACCGGCATCGCGTAGAACGTCAGCGGATCGGGCAGGCCGTTCGGGTAGCCGGCTTCGGCGAGCAGCTGCTTCGCTTTCTCGAGGTCATACGGGTAATCCTGCACGTCGTCGTTGTAACCCAGCGTCGATGGCGGCATCGGGTTCTTCGCCGGCACCGCAAGGCCGCCGTAGAATGCATTGATGATGCCTTCTTTGTTGACCGCATGGTTGAGGGCGACGCGCACTTTCACGTTATCGAACGGCGCCTTCTTCAGGTTGAAGCCGAGGTAGCCGACGTTGAAGGACGCGCGCTCGATCTTCTGCAGATTCGCATCGCCTTCCAGCTTGCCCAGATCGTCCGGGTTGACGCCTTCCATCATGTCGATCTCGCCGTTCTGCAGCGCCGTGAAGCGCGCGGAGTTGTCCGGGATGACCGTAATGATGACGCGGTTCAGCTTAGGCAGACCTTCCTGCCAGAACTCCGGATTCTTCTCCACCGTAATGGATTCGTTGCGCTTCCACTCTTTGAAGACGAACGGGCCGGTGCCGACAGGCTCGGATTTGAACTTCTCCTTCTTCTCTTCGACCGCCTTCGGGGAAGCGATCGCGAATGCCGGCATCGCCAGATTCTGCAGGAACGGCGCTTGCGGTTTGTTCAGCGTGAACTGAACCGTGCTTGCGTCGACCGCCTTCACTTCTTTGATGACGCGGCTGCCGTCCGGACCGAACATCGAGTCGAAGTAGTCGAAGGAATCGCCTTCGAATTTGAACGGACTCTTCGGATCGAGCCAGCGATTGAAGTTGAACACGACCGCGTCGGCGTTGAAGTCGGTGCCGTCATGGAATTTCACGCCTTGGCGAAGCTTGAACGTGTACGTCAGGCCGTCCGCCGATGTCTCCCAGCTCTCCGCGAGCGCGCCTTCGACTTCCGTCGTGCCTTCCTTGTAATCGAGCAGCGTATCGAAAATTTGCTGTGTCGCCTTGAACGATTCGCCGTCCGTGACGATCGAAGGATCGAGCGCCGCGGAGTCGCCGCCGCGAGCCACGATCAGCGTATCCTGCGTGGACGCTCCCGATGCCGCGCCGTTGTTCGCGCCCTCGGTGCCCGCGTTCGTATTCTCCGTCTTCGGCTGGTTGTTCGCCGCGTTGCCGCCTTCGTTGCTGCTGCAGCCTGCCAGCAAGACCGATGTGGCCAGCACGACGGCCGCGCCGCCCTTCATCCATTGTTTGTTGCTCATGAGACCCACTCCTCTTTAAGTTGATAACGCTATGTATGATTGCGCGATCTCATCCTTGCCCTGCGGCGGGATAGAGATGACAAGCCACGAAATGATCGCCGCCCGTCTGCTGAAGCACGGGGCGCTCGGTGCGGCACCGGTCGGTCGCGGCCGGGCAGCGGGTATTGAATACGCAGCCTGCCGGCACGTTCGCCGGGCTCGGCACTTCGCCTTGCAGCAGAATTCGTTCCTTCGCGGCGCCCGGCTCCGGTGACGGAGCAGCGGACAAAAGCGCTTGGGTATACGGATGCTGCGGATCGCGGTACAGCGAATGCTTGTCCGCGATCTCGACGATGCGGCCGAGGTACATGACGGCAACCCGGTCGCAGAAATGCTTCACGACGCTAAGATCGTGCGCGATGAAGACGTAGGTGAGCTTGAAGCTCTCCTGCAGGTCCTGCATCAGATTGAGGATCTGCGATTGAATCGAGACGTCGAGCGCCGATACCGGCTCGTCCGCGACGATCAGCTTCGGCTTCAGCATAAGCGCCTTGGCGATCGCGATCCGCTGACGCTGGCCGCCGGAGAATTGATGCGGGTAGCGGTCCAGCTGCGAGACGTTGAGGCCGACCGTGACGATCAGCTCCTCGACCAGCTTCCTGCGCTCCTTGGCATCGCCGATGCCGTGGACGATCAGCGGCTCCTCCAAAATTTTGCGAACCTTGTGGCGCGGATTAAGCGAAGCGAACGGGTCCTGGAAAATGATCTGCATCTCTCTGCGCTTGCGGCGCATCTCTTCCTTGGAGAGCTTCGTCACGTCCTCGCCTTGGAACAGCACTTGTCCCGAGGTCGGCTCGATCAGCCGCAGAAGCGACCGGCCCGTCGTCGATTTGCCGCAGCCGCTCTCGCCCACGATGCCGAAGGATTCTCCTTCCTTTACCGCGAACGATACGCCGTCGACCGCCTTGACATGTCCAACCTCCCGCTGCATCAGTCCTTTGCGAATCGGATAGTAAGTGGACAATTCGTTTACTTCCAGCAAGTTCTGTGTCATGTGTTCGTCCCCTCTCTACCCGTTCAGCCAGCAGCGAGACCGGTGTCCCGCTCCCTCGCCCGACTGCACCAGCTCCGGAAGCTCGGCGGCGCAGCGGTCCATGGCGAATTCGCAGCGCGGCGCGAACCGGCAGCCCTGCTTGATCGTCCCCGGAAGCGGCACGCTCCCCTTGATGGAGTACAAGCGGTGAACGTCGTCCTCCATGCGCGGGATGGAGCGAATGAGCCCCTTGGTGTAAGGATGCTGCGGGTTGCGGAACACTTCCTCCACCGTACCTTCCTCGACCACCTTGCCCGCGTACATAACGACGACCCGCTGGCACATCTCCGCGACGACGCCCAGATCATGGGTGATCATCAGGATCGCCGTGCCGGTCTCCTCGTTCAGCTTCTTCATCAAATCGAGAATTTGCGCTTGGATCGTCACGTCGAGCGCCGTTGTCGGCTCGTCCGCGATAAGCAGCTCCGGCTCGCAGCAGAGCGCGATGGCGATCATGACCCGCTGCCGCATGCCGCCCGACAGACGGTGCGGATATTCGTTCACAATCTGCTCGGCCCTCGGAATGCCGACTTTCTTCAGCATCGCCACGGCGTGCGCCTTCGCGTCCTTCTTGCTGATCTTGCGGTGGATGCGCAGCGTCTCGGCGATCTGATCGCCGATCGTGAGAAGCGGATTGAGCGAAGTCATCGGCTCCTGGAAAATCATCGAAATCTCTTCGCCGCGGATCCGGCGCATCCGGCTCTCGCCGGCCTTGGCGATATCCTCGTCCTTGAACCGGATCGAGCCGCCCGCGATGCTGCCGACCGGCTTGGGCAGCAGCTGCATAATCGAGAGCGAGGTGACGCTCTTGCCGCAGCCGGATTCCCCGACGATGCCGACGATCTCGCCTTTGCGAATCGTCAGATCGACGCCGTCGACGGCGGGAATGACGCCCCGGTCCGTCTTAAAATGAGTCTGCAGGTTGGCAATTTCGAGTAACGTCTGACCCATTTTCTACCCCCTATTACGTGTCAACTCTATGTAAACTATGAAGACACCTGCAAAAAACTAAATTATGTAATATATCATGACTCAATTCGGTATTAATTTCTATTTTTTGCGTAGTAACAGTATATTAATAGACTAAAAGTTATGTCAATTCATTTTTTTGCATGAATTATGTGATATTAAATAACATTTTTCACGTTATACAAGGATGCTAATATTTATTCACATATTCTCGTTTGGAATTTAATTACATTTAGAAAAATAGGGGTTGATCAACGATATTACTTCGACATTTCGTATTTTTATGATTATGCATTGCATAATAACGCTTACAAATTCGAATTTCACCCCTGTTGCAGCCATACGCTCAGTATTTATTACAATTCCGCCCTCACTCGCCCCCGCAACCTCGGGCATGTCAAATGAAAGCGTTTGACGTTGAGGCGTCAGCACGGTGCCCGGATAAAGATGAAGGCTATTCTAACACCGAATCTCCTAATATTAGGGTTTCTCAGGATCTTGCTGTAAGCCAAGTCTCGGCGTTATGGCGGCCTTGCCCTCCGGAGAATTGGGAATTTTCCAAGCCTAAATTTAGCAATCTGTACCAAAATCGCGACGACAAAAAAGCACCCTTCATTTCGAAAAATGAAAGGTGCTTTGTCGCAGGCGCATGGCCTCTTTATTGCTGGCTGACTTTCTCTTTGTACATCGCGTTCGTGTCCTCCACGTGCTTCTTGAAGTTGGCGTCGTTCTTGAACGACTCGACGAACTTGTCCCAATCCTCCAAGCTGCTTTGACCGATGATGACGTTCACGATCATGTCGAAGCGCTTCTTGTTCCAGTCTGCGCCTCTTTCCTTGAAGCCGTCTGTCGCCGGCAGTCCGTACGTCGGATCCGGAACCGCGTTCGGCTTAATGGAATCCACGAGCTGGTGATTGTATTCCCGCACATCAGCCGGCATGCCCGCCGCTTCGGCGCGGCCGTACTCGTTGAAGTAGCCGGAGAGCATTTGGTTCGTTTGACCATAGCCGGCTGCTTTGCCCGCGTCCGTCTGCGTAATGAAGCCCGCTTCGTCGACCGTGTAGTCTTTATCCTTGATGCCGTACGAGATCAGGTCGTAGCCTTCTTTGGTCGCCGTGTAGTCGTAGAACTCGAGAATTTTCTTTAGCTTCTCTTCGCTGACTTTCTTGCTGATGAACAGCTGGCCGTAGAAGCCCGGCGCTTCGTTGTAGTACGTTTTGCCGTCGGCCGCGGCCGGGAACGGATACGCCTTGATGACGGCGTTCGGATTCGTTTTGTTCAGCTCGAACTGGAAGTTCCAGCCGTCGTTGACGTTGCCGAACCACATGCCCGCTTTGTTCTGCAGGATATTCTCCTTGACCTGCACGCTCTTCAGCACCGGCATATCCGGGATGATGTTGCCTTTCTTGAACTCTTCGCTGAAGAACGCCAGATTGTCCTTGAACTGCGGCGTCCACCAGTCCGGAATGAGATTGCCGCTGCCGTCGTCCTTCCAGTTCGTGCCCGTGCCGAACATATAGTACGGCAGATTCGGGTTCGGCGAGCCCATGAATACGGCGCCGTACGTGTCTTTCTTGCCGTTGCCGTCCGGATCGTTCTGCGTGAACGCCGTCAGCACCTTGTCGAGTTCTTCCATCGTCGTCGGCGCCTTCAAGCCGAGCTTATCGAGCCAGTCCTGGCGGAACATGAGCGCGGATTGGCCGTTCAGCGGACGGACGCGCGGCAGCGACATGATTTTGCCTTTGTATTTCACGTTGCTCCAGATGTTCTCCGGATACGCAGCGAGGTTCGGATAATCTTTAATGAAGTCCGTCAAATCCCAGAAGGCGCCCTGGTCGATCGCGTTGGCGTACGTCGGCGTCAAGTTGAGGTCCTCGACGAACATGACGTCCGTCAGGTTGTTGCCCGCAAGCAGCGCCGTCAGCTTCTCGGTAATGTTGTTGGCCGGGATATAGTTGACCTTCAGGTTGATGTTCAGCTTCTCGTTGATTTGCTTGATCGCTTCCAGATCGTTCGGCGGCGATTCCGCGAACGTGATCGTCGTGATCGTAATATCCGTCGGCTCGGCTTTTGTCTCTTCTTTGCCGGCATTGGCGCTGGCGTTCGATTCGCCGTTTGCTCCCGCGTTCGACGCCGCGCTATTGCCGCCGTTATTGTTAGTGCCGCCGCAAGCCGCGAGCGATGTCAGCATAGCGGCGCAGACGACGCAGACCGCAAGACGAGTGTGAAGCTTTTTCATGGAATGACCTCCCTGGTATTCGTACATGATTTTGACCCTATGCTCCCAATTGCGCTCGTGTTGCTCCACAATGTACCGGATACCACCACCTCTCAAGTATAGGGCAGGCGGACTAGCCTTTAACAGAGCCCACCATCATCCCTTGCGTGAAATATTTCTGCAGGAACGGATAAACGACGACGATCGGAATCGACGAGATGACGACCGCGGCCATCTTGATGACCTGCGGCGGCATGACCTGCTCGCTGCCGAGCATCTGCGCCACCGACGGATCGGCGACCTGCGTCGAGGACTGAACGAGCATCAGCTGCAGAATGACCTGCATCGGACGGAGCGAGTCGGAGTTAATGTAGAGCACCCCGGCGAAATACGTGTTCCAATACGCCACCGCGAAGAACAAGCCGAACGCCGCCATCGCCGACGCCGAGACCGGTATCATGATGCGGAAGTAGACGCCGATATCCGAGCAGCCGTCGATTTTCGCCGCTTCCTCCAGCTCGTCGGGCACTTCGAGATAGAAGTTGCGCATCAGGAACACGTACCACGCGCTGGTCAGCGACGGCAGGATAAGCGCCCAGATCGAATCCATCAGGCCGAGCTTGTCGATGAGCAGATAGTTCGGGATCATCCCCGGATTGAACAGCATCGTGATCAGAATGGCGAACAGGATGAACTTTCTGCCTTTCAGCCGCCTTCTGGAGAGGACGTAGGCGAGCGAGCTCGTGACCACTAGCGAGAGCAGCGTGCCGCCGACGGCGAGAATGCCGCTGATGCCCATGGAGCGCAGGAATGTTTGGGTCGACAAAATGTATTCGTACGACGCGAGACTCCACGTCTCCGGTATGAGCACGAACGACTTGCTGCTGTATTCGACCGGATCGGTGAACGAGACGAGAATGACGTACAGGAACGGCAGGAAGGTCGCCAGACCGACCAGCGTCAGGATGAGATAGGTAAGGAACGTGACGCTCTTCGCGCCTTCGTGTATGCGGTTCAGTAGAGACCCTCCTCTCCGAATTTCTTCGCCAGCCGGTTCGTCATGATGACGAGGATCAGGCCGACCACCGATTTGAAAATGCCCGCGACCGTCGCGTAGCCGAAACGGCCTTGCTGGATACCGACCCGGTACACATAGGTGTCGAAGACGTCCGCGACGTGGGCGACCGGTCCGCTCATCATCAGGTAAATTTGCTCGAAGCCGACGTCCATTACTTGTCCGAGCCTCAGAATGAGCAGGACGATGATCGTGCTTTTGATGCCCGGAATCGTAATGTAGCGCATCTGGTTCCAGCGGTTGGCGCCGTCGATACGGGCCGCTTCATACAGGTCTTGATTGATGCCCGAGAGCGCCGCGAGGAAAATGATCGTACCCCAGCCGGCTTCCTTCCAAATGCTCTGCGCCGTCAGCATGCCCCAGAAGTAATTCGGCTCGATCAGGAACGCGACCGGCTTGCCGCCGAACTGCTCGATCAGCTTGTTGACGATGCCGTCCGCCTGGCCGAAGAGCAGGAAGCAAATCCCCGCGATGACGACCCACGACAGGAAGTGCGGCAGGTAGACGATCGTCTGCACGATCCGCTTGAACACCATGAGCCGAACCTCGTTCAGCAGCAGCGCCAATATAATCGGAATCGGGAAGAAGAAGACGATGTTCAGCAGGCTGATCGCCATCGTGTTGCGAAACAGGATCATGAAGTCCGGGTTGCTGAAGAATTCCGTGAAATACTTGAAGCCGACCCATTCGCTGTCCCAGAAGCCGAGGAACGGCGAGTAATTCTGAAACGCCAGGCTAAGGCCCCACATCGGAAAATACTTGAAGACGAGGAAGAACAGCAGGCCGGGCACGGCGAGCAGGTACAGAAACTTATCCCGCTTGAACGCCTTCTTCCACTCTTGCAGCGCCCCTTGCTTGTGTCCGGGTTTCGCATGCGGCAGATAGGAGGCCCCTTCCTGCACACGTTCGATTGGTAACGACAACTGAGCATCCCTCCGTAACGATCGAGCTGGATTCGCTCGCTCCTTGTGATGTCTGCATCGTATCGTGCCGCCAAGAAACGCGGCAATGACCATTATTTGAACGGGTTCGGCCGTAAGGGTCGAGTTGGCTGACATCCCGCAGCAGCTAGGCTTTGCGGGTGCCAGGTCGCAAGATTTGCCGCTTCGACCGGGTCCAAACCGAGAAATGGGTATCCCATTTTGGGGCGTTTTCGCCCCTCGGACCCCCTTTTGCGTAAAAGATGACACCGCATGTCGTGCAGGCGATAGGCGATTGAATGCCTTTTGGCAAAAAAAGAGTGTCCCTCCTCCCACCTCCTCCGCCGAGGAGGCTCCAAGCTTATGCTTCCGAAGTGCGGTTTCCATCGGAAACCGCTTAGGCGCTGCCCTCTGGACTCCCGGTTTCGTGCTGCGTGTTGGGTTAGTGGTTGGCGTATTGCTTCGTGCGGAGCACGCTTTTGTCCTTGGGACAAAGCTTACGTTGGTGGATCCTCCTCCCACCTCCTTGGCGGAGGAGGGCTGCTGATTTTGCCAGTCGCATTTTTTGCTATGCCAATGGTCGTATGTTAAAAAATGCGCATCCTTAGGCGCATCGCTAGGGGAGGGCGTGCGGCCGGTGCTAATGATCACAAATCTAAAACAAAAAAAGAGCCCGCTGGCGGACTCTTTTGGCTCCAAGCTATGGATGGATGAACCTACGAGGCTGTCTCTCGGTACTGGCCTGGCGTGACGCCGACTTGTTTCTTGAAGACGCGGATGAAGTTCTTCGGCTGGTAGCCGACCTTCTCGGAGATGACGTTGACGGGCAGATCGGTTTCCGTCAGGTAACGCTTCGCTTGGTCGACTCGAATGCCGGTCAAATATTCGATGAAGGAAATGCCCATCTTCTTCTTGAACAGTTTGCTCAAATAATGCGAGCTGATCTCGCACATTTGCGCGCATTGGTCCAGCGACACGTCCGTGGCGAAATGCTCGTCCAAATAGCGGACCACCTGCTCGACGACGTGCTCGTACGCCTGGCTTTGGCTGCCTTGCACCGATGACGCGATCGGCGTCAACAGGCGCGCGTCGATCCAATCGTGCAGTTCTTGGGCCGTCGTATGGCGAATCATCTCTTCGTACGGATTCGACTCCTTGGCGAACAGCTGGTCCGACCGGATGCCAAGCAGATACGCCATGCGCAGCAAGGTCGTCAGCAGCTGCTGATACGTCATTCGGATGAGCTCCGGCCGGTTGACGTTCGGGGCAAGCGCGCGGGAGAACTCGTCCAACATGCGCCGCGCCTCCGCCAAATCACCCAGCTGCAGGGAGTTCTCGATCTGCGCTTCGATCTCGACCGGGTAGCGGTACTGAATCGTCGGATACGACCGGTCGGAGCTGCTAATTAGCTTGCCGCTGCCGACGAGGAAGCGGGATCGAACCGCGAGCACCGCCTCCTGGTACAGCTGAGGCAGGGCGGCGACGGATTCCGCGATCTCGCTGAGTCCGATCGTGATCGGCACCTTGAGGTAGTTGGCGAACCGCTCGCGCATCAGCTCGGCGGCCGCTTCCGTTCCTTCGCGCCATCCGCTCTCCTCGCCCTCGTCGTTCATGAGCCAGATCGCCACCTGATCGTCCAGCAGCTGAATGACGATGCCGTCCAGCCCCGTCTCCTCCGCGGCGATCGTGTCCATCGCCATGTTCTTGATCGTGAATACGATCAGGTCCTTGTCCTTCTCCGTGAACCGCTTCTCCCCGTCTCGCGACGGATCGTATGCCACCAGCAGCACGCGGTGCCGGCGGTACGCCGGAATATTGTAGCGCTGGAATACTTGCGCCAGCTGCGGCTCGGAATAGTGGGAGAAATGCCCCTGCAGCAGTTGAAGCGCAAAGCTCTCGCGAATGATGGGAATTTGCCGGTTGACCAGATCCTCCAGATGAACCGCCTGCTCGCTGAGTTCCTTCCACCTTCGGCTAACGTAGCCCATCTCATCTTGAATGCCTTCGCCGTCCTTCCCGCCGCGCACGAGCGTCAGGAGACTGGCCACCGGCTGGTACGCCTTTCGCGTCCCGAGCGAGGAGATGGCAATGCCGAGCAGCAGGAAGAAGACGACGATCGCCAGCGTAATATAAGCGATGCCGTTCGCCTGCTTGTTCAGCTGGTGAACCGGGATCATATCGGTGTACGTCCAGCCGTTGAAGGCCGACTTGATCGGCGTGACCTGATAGTCGACGCCGTCCCACTCGTAGATGAAGCTTTGCTTGGATTCCGCCTGCGCATGAATCTTCTTATATAAAGGCTCGGGCGGCTGATCGGACCCGACATGGGCAATAATGGTTCCGTCCGCGCCAAAAATAAAGATGCGCTCCCCCTCGTACGTACGGAACTTCTCGATCATCGTGCGGAACTGCGCGTCGTCGATGCGGATGAAAATGAGGCCGACGGCCGCCCCCGTCTGCAGCGGCGCGCGCAGCACGAGCGTCACCTCCGGGGGCTTGGGCGATGACAAGAACGGATAGGATTCGGTCGTCCACTTAAAGCGGACTTCCCCGCTTAATTCCTCATATAATTGCTGGATCTGATCGGTCGCTTCCACCCGCACGCCGCCGAACGTCGGCGACTGGATGTAGCTGTCCGCCCATGTGTACATGGCAATGTCGCGAATTTCCTGGTTGGCGATTTGGAACGCGGACAGATTCTGAAAGATGCCGGAATAGAAGGAGGCGTAATTCACGTCGCGCAGCTCCTGCAGGTCGGAAGAAAAGAAGGAACCCAGCATAAGCTGCATCGCGTTATTCTGCACCCGGTCGAGCGTTTGGTCGATCGTCGCGGAGGCATTGCTGAGTAAACGGATGTTCGATTCGCTCACTTCGCGTTTGATCGTGGAGGAGGAATACAGGTAACTGAAGATGCCCACGAATATGATCGGTAGGACCGAGGCTATTATCGAAATGGTGATCATCCGCCGCATGAGGAGATCGCGTTTGGGACGAAATATACGGATCGGCGGCAGGAAGCGCGCGAACTTCGACATGGGGACACCCTCTCTAGATGTACATCTAAGCTATCTCCTCTATTATAACGTACATGTCCTCCTCCTTCATACCCTTGGACGGGATCAAAATATGATCGTGATAGGCGGCCTGCTTCCGGTTCCGAACCTGTTCAAAAGCCGCCGGCGTGGAACTTTTACCCACGGAAGCGACAAAGGATATTTTTGATTTTTGTCGAATATAGTCGAATACAATAAATTCGTTTTAGGATGTGCGAGCATGAATCTTTTGCCCAAACTTCAGTCGCGAGGCATTCGGCTGGCCACGGTATTGACGCTGTTGGTCGCGACTGCCGTTATGTCCGCGCTGCTTATCCAACTGATCGCTTCGTACCATTCCGAGGAAGACTCCTTAATCGATACGACCTTGACGCTCAACTATTCGAACGCCCATAAAATCGCCGGCACGATCGACTCATTATTCACGTCGATGCGCAGCAGTCTCAAAGCGTCAGCCGATTATGTCGTCGGAACGGACGCTTTCGAAGCCGGTGATATCCAAACCGAGCTGGAGCTGATTCGAGTGACCAGCCGGTATTTTAATTCGCTGACCTGGGTGGATGAGACTGGCTATGTGCTCAATATCGCTCCGGCCAGCGTCGGCCTCAAGGGCAAGATGGTTAATTCGGGGCTCACGAACGTCGCGCTCCAACTCAGACGCCCCTATTTGTCCAAGCCTTACATTGCCCCGAGCGGCCGCTTAATCGTCATGCTGACGGAACCCTTGTATAATCGCGCCGGCGAGTATCGCGGCATTTTGATCGGTTCCATCTACTTGCAGGAAAGCAACATACTCTATGAAATTCTCGGCAACAGCAGCGTGGACGAAACCGGTTCCTACTTCTATGTTACCGGACCGGAAGGACAAATTCTGTATCATCCCGACCATGCCCGCATCGGCGACAATACCGGCGCGAATCCGGTTGTCCGCAAGCTTCGGGAAGGGCTGAACGGCAAGCAGCAGGTGACCAATACCAAGGGTGTGCCGATGCTGGCCGCCTACGTAGCCGTCCACCAGAATCGGTGGGGAGTCGTCCAGCAGACGCCGATCGACGCGGTGCAGGACAAGCTTAACGCCAATCTACGCCAACAGGTGCTCTACATGCTTGCGCCATTCCTAATTCTGCTTCTAGTTGTCGTCTTTGTCGCGCGCAAGCTGGCGCATCCGTTCGTCTCGCTTGCCGACACGGTCAAACAGATGTCCGAGGGCACGTATGCCCCGATCGCGCATACGAAGCCGCACTGGAACCGGGAGGCGGAGCTGTTGACGAAGACGGTCATCTTCGCCATGGAGGAGATGCGCAAGAACAACACGCAGCTCATTCGCGAGGCTTCCACCGATCCGCTTACCGGTCTGCTGAACCGCCGGACGATGACCGATATGATGGAGGGCTGGCTCGAAGCGCGCTTGCGCTTCTCGGTCGTCATCTTGGACATTGATTATTTCAAGTCCGTCAACGACGCATTCGGACATTCCACGGGCGACGAGGTGCTGAAATCCCTCGCGCGCGTACTCGGGCAATCCGTGCGCCGCAGCGATGTATGCTGCCGGTATGGCGGCGAGGAATTCGTCCTCCTCTTCCCGGGACTGCACCCGGGCGAAGCCTTCGCCCAGGCCGAGCGAATTCGCAGGAAGGTGGAACGGATGGCAACGCCGATCGGCCGGAACGTGACGATCTCCATGGGCGTCGCATCCTATCCAGTCCATGCCGAGACCATGGAAGCGCTGATCGACGCGGCGGATCGGGCTATGTATCTGGCCAAACAAAACGGCCGCAACAAGACGATCGTGGCGTCTTCGGCGGAAAAGGCGGAATCGGAAGATGAGCCGAAGTCCGGCGAATAATTCAAAAGACTTGCCCGCGCGGGTATGCCGCAGGGCAAGTCTTTTGGGCGTCCGCCGATCCTCGCGTTACGAGGTGACGGCTTCGAGCTTTCCATTATACGGAATATTCTTCCTTTTTACCATCAAGGAACACATGCACCGTGTCCATCTTTAAGCGGGATCGCCGTCCCCATAAAAACGCGAAGTAGACGCCTCGTACGATCTCGTCCAGCATCATGGCCAGCACGATGCCCTTCAGCCCCCAGCCGAGCGCAGCCCCAAGCACATAAGAACCGCCCGTCGAGACGAACCACATGCCGATGACGGACATCATCGCCACCGGCCGCGCGCCCCCGACGATATTCAAAGCGCCCGACAGACAGAAGGGAAGGACACGGAGCGCCTGCCATGCGATGCAAAGCGCCAGCAGCGGTTGCGATGCCTCCATGATCGCTTCATCCTCCGTGAATAGGCGCATGACGGGTTCGCCCGCCAGCCATAGCGCCGTCGAAGCCGCGAGAATCAGAACCGTGCCGGATCGGATCGCCCTGTAAGGGCCCCTTCGCACGCGTTCATGCAAGCCGGCGCCGTGCCAATGTCCGATCTGAATCGCCAACGCGCCGCCGACCGCCGACGCGATCATCCACGGGAACTGCTCGACCGTCTGCAAGTAGGTATACGCCGCGAGCGGAACCGGGCCAAGCGACGAGATGACGGCCATCAGCACCAGCTGGGAGAAGCCCCACGACATCGCCGTTATAGAGACCGGCAGGCCGATGGCTAAGATTTCCCGCACGAGATCACTATCAGCGCCGCGGAAATCCGCCCGCCCCAAGCGGGGCCGGAACACTCGCCACAGGACGAAGAGCGCGGCCGCCAGCGCCACAAGCCGGCTGACGACGGTAGAGAGCGCCGAGCCTTCGACACCCATCGCCGGGAAATTGCCTGCTCCGAAGATGAAGACGTAATTCAACAATAGATGCAGCCCGTTCATGGCGACCGTGATGAGCATCGGACTCTTGGTGTTGCCCGTGTTGCGGATCAAGGCGTTCACGACGAGATGCAGCGTGATGACGATCAGCGCCGTGCCTACGATGCTCAAGTAGTCGTTTGCATAATCATGCACTTCGCTCGGCACGCCCATCAGACGCAGCACCCAATCGGAGCCGAAGGCGAAGAACAACCCGCCCGCGAGCCCGAACGCGATGTTCACCTGGATCGCGATTGCCACCGTTTTGCGGGCTTTATCCCATTGCCGAGCGCCCCACATCCGGGCCAAAATCGCGCCCGCCCCCGCGTTGACGACCGTGAACAGCATCATTGCCGCCTGCAGTACTTGGTTCGAGACGCCGACCGCAGACACCGCGTTATCGCCGATCCGGCTGACCATGAGCGTATCGACGGTGCCCATTAGAAACTGTAGCATCAGCTCGATGCCGATCGGCCAGGACAAGCGCCACAGGCCAAGTTGGTTGTTTTCATCCGCCGAATCGCCAAGGGAACGAGATGAGCGCGCCGGCGTCTCGGACGCCGCTAAGGGAAGGGACGCATGCCGGGCATCTCCATCTCGATCCTGCTCCCGTTCATTTTGCCGTCCCTGTTGTTTGGATAATTCGCGGTCCATTTTGGTTCATCAGCTCTTTTCGTATCGAGGTGAGGCTTGTGGGTACCGGACGTTCAAAAAAGACAAGCCGGAGCGCTTCGCTCCGGCTTATCGTACCTGCTATGTTCGCTTAAGCTTGGCGTGTCAGCAGGCGAATGCCGTTGACCGGCAGCTTCACCGCCGTACCGGCCGGCTCGCCGCTCTCCATGTCGCGGTAGCCGCGCGCATCGAGCTCAACCTGCTGCTCCGAGCCGCTGAAGTTCATCAGGAAGACGAAGTCGGTCTCGCCGTCCGTGCGTACCTGTGCCGTCACGCCGGCCGGCAGCTCCGCGTCGATCGCGCGCGCCACGCCCGCTTCTTCTACGATCCGCTTGTAGAACGCGCCCAGGAAGTCGTCCTTCAGCCGCGTCGCCATATGGTAGGCGCGGCCTTGACCGAACCGGTTCAACGTAAGGGCCGGACGTCCCGCGTAGAAGCTGCTCGTATACGTGCCGAGCACCTCCGCGCCTTCTGTGTGGATCAGCTCGCAGATTTCGCCCGCTTCGAACTCGCCTTGCAGGCCGAGGGCATTGCCTTCCGCCAGCGCGACGCCGTTGCGGTCATGGTCGTACAGGCCTTCGATCTCCTCCGCCCAAATGCCGAGCGTCTTGCGCAGCGGACCCGGGAACCCGCCGAGGTGGCACAGGTCATGCTCGTCGACGACGCCCGACCAGTACGTGGCCACGAGCGTGCCGCCCTGCTCCACGAATTGCTCCAGCTTGCGACCCGTCTCCTCGCGGCACAGGTACAGCATCGGCGCCACGATGAGCTTGTAGCCCGCGAAATCCTGTTCCGAGCCGATGATATCGGTCGGCACGCCCTGCTCCCACAGTGCGCGGTGATGGGCGTAGACGGTCTCCTCGTATTTGATGCCCATATTGCGCGGACCTTGCGAGTCCTTGATCGCCCAACGGTTGTCCCAGTCGAAGAGAATGGCGGTCTGAGACGGCGTTACCGTGCCGACGACGGCCGAAATGTCCTTCATCGTCTGGCCGAGCTTCGCGACGTCTTGGAACACGCGCGTATGCTCGTGACCGACATGGTCGACGACCGCGCCGTGGAATTTCTCGCTCGAGCCCCGGCTTTTGCGCCATTGGAAGTATTGAACGGAATCCGAACCGTGCGCGATCGCCTGCAGCGACGACAGCTGGTGCATGCCCGGCTGCTTCAGCTTGCTGACCGGCTGCCAGTTCGTCAAGCTCGGCGTGCTCTCCATGAGCAGGAATGGCTTGTGCTTCAGCGAGCGGTACAAGTCATGGTAGAACGCGACCGATGCGCCCAACTGACTGTCGTCCACTTGCTCGTGCCACGTTGGGTAAGCATCCCAGGAAATCACGTCGAGCACCTCTGCGAATTTGCGGTAGTCGAGCCCTTCGATCATGTGCATATTCGTCGTCGCCGGCAGCGACGGATTTGCGCTGCGCACCGATTCAATCTCGTGGCGGCAGAAGTCCACCGTCTGGTCTGTCACGAAGCGGCGCCAGTCGAGGTTGTGGCCGTGCACCATGTTCTCGCCGTGCGGAGCCGGCGATTCCACTTGGCTCCAATCGGTGTACGTGTGCGCCCAGAACGTCGTCCACCATGCGCTGTTGAGCGCATCGAGCGAGCCGTATTTCTTCTGCAGCCATTGGCGGAACGCTTCTTGGCAGTAGTCGCAATGGCAATCGCCGCCGAATTCGTTCGAAATATGCCAGCCGAGCACGGCCGGATGGTTGCCATAGCGCTCCGCGAGCTTGCCGTTGATGATCGCCGTCTTCTCGCGATAGACCGGCGACGTGTTGCAGTGGTTATGCCGCATGCCGTGCAGATTGCGAACGCGATTCGCTTCCGTGCGGAGCACCTCCGGATACTTGGCGCTCATCCATGCCGGACGCGCGCCGCTCGGCGTCGCCAGCCAAGCGTAGATGCCGTTCGCCGCGAACGAATCGAGCACCTTGTCCATCCATTCGAAGTTGAAGTTGCCTTCGGTCGGCTCGAATGCGGCCCAGGAGAAAATGCCGACGGCCATCACGTTGCAGCCAGCCAGCTTCATGAGCCGGATGTCTTCCTCCAGCACCTTCGGATCGTGCAGCCATTGGTCGGGATTATAGTCGGCGCCGTGCATGAGCACGGTCAGTTTATCGCTTATCGGGGCAAATTTGGTCGTCATCTTCGATCGCTCCTCGCATTATCGTCATATCCGCTTATCTACTTTTGATTATAAAATGAAATCGTTTTATACTCATAGAACAGATGCTTCAAAAAATCGTACGATCTTAACATGGAAGGTGGACTGACTTCCTGATGATGCCATTCCTGCTGGCGGAATTCGCCAATCTCGAGCAACTCCTTCCGCTCTACGTCACGTGCGTCGGCAGCCATGCCCAGAAGCATCTCGACCGGCCGGACGGGTATACGGGCCACCAAATTCTGCTCTCCCGCAGCGGCAAAGGCGTCTTCCGGATCGAGGGACGCGGGGAGCTGAAGATGACGCCGGGCACGATGCTCCTTCTGCCCGCCGGGGTGCCGCACGAATACTATCCCGACCGTTCGGACGAGATCTGGGACCTGGGATTCGTCGCGTTCGACGGCTCCGCGGCCGCGCTGCTGCTGAATCAGATGAACCATCTGACGACGACCGTGCTTCCGGCGCCGAACTTCGATGATCTGTGGAGCCAGCTGGAATCGCTGTGGCATTTGATCAGTTTGAACGGCGAGCAGGCATACTGGGAATCGTCCAAACGGATGTACAGCCTGCTGCTCTCCGCCTTGGAGGGACAGACCGCCGCGAAGCGACCGGCCACGAACGTCTATCCCGCCGGGCAATCGAACGCCGCGCTCCAGACGGCCGTCAAGCTGATCCACGACCATTACAACGAGCGTCTGCTGCTCGCCAACGTCGCCCGCGCCGCCGGCTATTCGGTGCAGCACTTCCACCGGCTGTTCGTCGAGAGCTTCGGCATCACGCCGCAGCAGTATATTCTTCAGCTGCGCATGCGAAGGTCGGTCCAGCTGTTCGAGGAGCAGCCCGGCATCTCCGTCGAGAAGGTTGCCGAGCTTATTGGCATGGAGACGAGCTACTTTATACGGATGTTTAAACGGACTTATGGGACGACGCCTAAACAGTATAGTAAGTGAAAGGGGCTTCGCCCCTTTGGAATCCCCCGTTTGTTGGCCTCCCCCCACCCCCTCCGCCGAGGGGGCTCCAAGGGCTCCCGCCCTCTGGACACCCGCTTTTCCAGCATCGCGTTCGGGCGCGGTTGGCGGTTGGTTTCCGTGCTGGGCACGCTTTTGTCCTGACGGACAAGGCTTACGTTGCGAGTTCCCTCCCCCCACCCCCTCCGCCGAGGGGGCTCCAAGGGCTCCCGCCCTCTGGACACCCGCTTTTCCAGCATCGCGTTCGGGCGCGGTTGGCGGTTGGTTTCCGTGCTGGGCACGCTTTTGTCCTGACGGACAAGGCTTACGTTGCATGTTGCCTCCCCCCACCCCCTCCGCCGAGGAGGCTCCAAGGGCTACCGCCCTCTGGACACCCGCTTTTCCAGCATCGCGTTCGGGCGCGGTTGGCGGTTGGTTTCGTGCTGGGCACGCTTTTGTCCTGACGGACAAGGCTTACACTTGTTGGGCTGATCCTTCATGGCGAATATTATGCAGGCTGCGTTGGTGACTATCGCTTACGTTCGCTTTCGCGGACAGCTTTACATAAAACAAAGCGCGAACCCATTGTCGGGTCCGCGCTTTTGTTTACAACTTTATTCCCCATACAACACGCCCATCAGCTGATGGATCACCACGGCTGCTTCGGCTCTCGTTGCGGTTGCTTTCGGGGCGAATTTGCCGCCGTTTGTGCCTTGCATGAGTCCTTGCGCTTGGACGGCCTTGACCGCTTCGCGGGCGAAGGAGGAGATGGCGGCTTCGTCGGTGAAGCTTGCTGCCGTTCCTGCGGCCGGCTCGGCGCCGGATGCCTGGATGGCGCGGTGAAGTAGCACCGCCATCTCCTCTCTTGTGATCGCGTCGTTCACGCCGAACGTGCCGTTCGCTTTGCCTTTGACAATGCCGAGCGCTTCGGCGGCAGCGATGGATGCGGCGTACCATTGTCCGTCTTTTACATCCGCGAATGTGCTCGCTTGGCCTTCGGCGGAGCCGCCGATTGCCTGTAGGAGCATGTGCAGGAATGCCGATCGTGTGACTTGGCCGCCCGGCTGGAACGCTTCCGCGCTTACGCCTTGGACGATGCCTTTCGCTGCCAGCGCGGCGATCGCCGGTTGCGCCCATGGGTGAGCCTCCGCGTCCTTGAAGGTCAGGTTCGCATAGGCCGCCGCATATCGGCTGAAATGCTTCGGCAAGAAGTACAGCGTCGACGTCGCTTTGTCATAACGGACTTGGCGAACCGCCTCGAGACCTCCTTGCTCGTTGACGTAGTACACGGTCAGCTGATCCGCGCGTTCGCCTGCCTTGAGCGTGTACGGGATCCCAACTTCGATTTTGTTGCCTTTCCATTCGAGCTTCTTGCCGTCCACGGCCAGGTGGAAGTCATAGACCGGACGGTCGCCGACCAGGCTGCGCGCTTCTGCTGTCAGGTTCTCCACGTTCACTTGCGCGACCGAAAGCTCTATCGGCTTGCCGGCCAAGCCTGCGGCTTTGTCCAGCAGCGACGGATCGAGGCTGACTCGAACACTGCCGATCGCGACCTCGACGGCTTTCACTTCTTTTTGCGTCAGATTCGCCATCCAGTCCGCAGGCAGCGAGACGTCCGCTCCCTTGGCGCCGGCGGGCAGCTCGATCGCGATGGCGATGCGCTTGTCATCGCCTGCCGCCGTTTGCGGCAGCTTGCTCGAGCTTAACTCGACGCTCACCTTGCCTTCCGCGTCCGGCTGGCCGGCCGCAGCTACCTTCACCTGCGAGCCATCGACCGTTACGGAAGGCCCGCTTGGCGTGCCGACCACGACGGTGCCGCCGGATTGCTGCTGACCGGCGACAAGTCCGGCGAGGGCCGTCTTCAGCTGCTGAGCCGCGTTGTCCACTTCGTCCTGCAGGACCTCATGGTTCGCCGCAATTTGCTTCGCCGCTTGCAGCGCGGCCGCAAGCTTCGTCCAGCTGTCGCTTGTATATCCGCTCTGCTGAAGCGCATCCGCCTTGGCGATTTCCGCTTCAAGGACAGTCTTGTTCGTCAGGAACAAGCCGGTTGCGCTGAGATCCATGAAGCCGACCCAGTCGCCGCCATTCGTAACGGTAACTTTGATGTATCTGGCGATCGTATTCGCCGGCAGGACGACCGAGGATTGGTCGATGACATCATTCGTCGTGTCCGCCGCCACGGTGTACGTCTCGCCGTCCTGCGAGACTTCGATTTTGAACTTCTTCATACCGGACCACAGGTTCATCGACACTTTCTTCACGAGCGCCGGCTTGCCCAGATCGACGCTCCACCAGCTGCCTACGCCTTGGTCCGTGCCCCAAGACGTATTCGGATTCGCGTCGATCGCGCCTTCCGGCGAATTGTTCTGTCCGCCGCCGCTGCCCGCGCTCGACGATGCGGTTGCAATCACGCCTTCGGCTTCCGTCAGGTCGACGAGCGGGCGGAGCGCCGTCTTAGCCGCTTCCAAAGCGCTCAGCGCCGTATCCACTTCAGCCTGCGTGGCATCTGCATTCGCTTGTACCGCGATCGCGGACGTCAGCGCCGTTTGGAGCGACTGCCAAGTCGAGCCCACATAATCAGAGCCGCTCAGCTTGCGAACATTGGCGATCAGCACGAGCAGCGCGCTCTTGTCGACATTGGACAATTGATCGATGGCCGCATTCAGACTCGCCGCCGCCTCGTTCGTCTCGGTCTGCGTCGCCTTCGCGCTCGCGAAGACTTGTTTCGCCGTCTCGAGCGCCGATGTGAGGACGCTCCACGTCTGCGCCGTCCAATCGGACGCTTCCAACGCTTCCGCTTCTTGGATCGCTGCGGCCAGCGTCGTCTTTACCGCCGGAATCACGTCAAGCGCGCCGATCGCGGACGTCAACGCCGCCGCAGCCGAATCGACTTCCTGCTGCGTCGCTGCGGACGCGCCGTACGCCTTGGCATTGACGGCATCTGCGGCCGCGATCGCCGGCGCCAGCGATGGCCAGCTAGCTGTCGTAAAGTCCTCCGCCTTGAGCGCCTTCGCCTTCGCCAGCACCCGTGCGAGCTCCATCCGGTTCGCCGGAGACTGCGCCATGCCGACCTTGTACACGTCGAGCGAGCTTAGCGCATAGCCCTTGTACGCATAGCCGCCGTTCTCCGGATACGAATCATAGTCGAACATCGACTGATTCTCCCACGCATCGCCTTCGGAGGCGATCCAGCCGACGTTGGCCGGAATCCAGGCAGGCTCCCAGTAGAAGAATCCGGCGCCCTTGTCTGCTGGCACGGAAGCTAGCAGCTCCATGATTTTCTTGATTGCGTCGTATTGTCCCTGCACGGTGGCCGGCCAGATCGCCCCTCCGACCAGATTAGCATCGGAACCAATTATATTGCCGTGCGCGTCGCCGTCTTTATACGAGAACGGATACGACGTTTCGGCGATAATGACATCTTTGTTGTAACGTTTCGAAATGTCGTCCATGTTGCTCTTGACTGCTTCCAGCGTGCCATGCCAGAACGGATAATACGACAGTCCGATAAGGTCATAATCGACCTTGCCCGTCACGCCTGCCGTCATCCCGCTAATGCCGTCGAAGAAATTGCGGAACGTGCCGTTTTGGCCGCCCTCGGCCAAGTGAATCATGATTTGGATCTTCTTGCCGTCAATCTGTGAATCGCGGACCGCCTTCGCGCCGCTGTTCAGCAGCTGTACCTGCTCGTTGAAATTAACCGAGCCGCCGAGTCCGGTCAAGACGCCGGAGTTGATCTCGTTGCCGATCTGAACCATGTCCGGCAGCGCGTTTGCTTTCTCCAATTCCGTCAACGTTTCGAATGTGTAATCATAGACCGCTTGCTTCAGCTGATCAAAATTATAATCCTTCCATGCCGCAGGACGAACCTGCTGGCCCGGATGCGCCCAATCGTCGGAGTAATGGAAATCGACGAGCAGCTTCATGCCTTTCGCCTTCACGCGTGCGGCCATCCGAACGACATCTTCCATATCGTTGTAGCCGCCCGACTTCGTCGGTGCGTTCCACTGCCGCAGACGGACGTAGTTGACGCCGCGGTCCTTCAGAATGTCCAGCAGATCCCGCTCCGTCCCGTTCTCGTCAATATACCGGCCGCCGTTGTCTTCGATGGCGGTCAACGTCGAGATATCGACGCCGCGCACAAAATCGTCCCGGTACCAGGAGACTGTAACGGAGGCAGAAGGTTGAACCGACGCACCCGCGACCGTGCCAGCGACCATAAAGCTGCCTGCCGCCGCATATTGGCTTGCACTCACGCTGCCCCATGCGACGTTCACTTCCCCGCTCGTTCCGTTCGCGTAACGAGCGGTTACTTTGGCAGGAAGCACGGGCGCGATGCCGACTTTGGTCGTCAACGCAACCGGATCGTAGCCGGTAATCGCGCTCGGCGCATGGTCATTTTGGAGCTCCCGGATTTTCAACTCCTTAATGCCCGGCCACCAGCCGCTGCCGGCATAGAACGAGATATTCACCTTCACATAACGGACGCCGAGCTGTTGGAACGAGTCCGTCGCAACCGTCGATGCCGCCGTATTGTTGGATTGATCGACCGCCGTCGTCCAATCCGTGCCGTTCGCAGACACTTCGATTTTGTATTTGACGTTCTGCCCGTCATCCTTCCAGGTGATCTCCGAGCCTGCGAGCGAGTAAGATTGGCCCAGATCTACCGTGAGCCAGTGCGTACTTCCTGCCTGAATCGCGCTTGGCGCGGCCCATTTCGTATCCGACTTGCCATCGACCGCATAGTCCTTTAAATTCCAATTCGCCGCATCTTCCCCGCTCACGGTAACCGTCTTGCCCTGTGCCAAATTAACGTCCGCCGCTTGTGCAGGCTGCGCGGTCCATACCATGCTTCCCCATGCAAGGAGTAACGACATGATCAGTGCGAAATGCTTTCTACCTCGACGCATTCGAGCCTCTCCTTCATATCACGTATTGTCGCCGTTGACTCAACCCCATATGTAAGCGCTATCGCAAAAGCTAAAAATAAAGGCCTTTTGCCTAAGCGATTGGGTTTTGCATATGCAACCTTAGTTGAGTCCAACGGCATGCCGTTCGTTTCCTTTCTCTCTTCCCGGATTCCAATATGTGCCATCTGCTTTGCTTTTGAAAAAAGCTGTCCCGAACTTTCGTTGCGGGACAGCCGTATTCACTTCAATTGCCGATTACTTTTGCGCCGCGAGGAACGCGTCGATTTGCGCTTGCAGCTCGGTTTGCACCTTGTCGATGCCTGCCGCTTTGAGCTGCGCGATCAGGTCGGCTTGGCCTTTGTCCAAGTCTTTGATCAGGCCGTACTCGAGCGGAATCGCGTAGCGGAGCATGACGTTGCCGATGTTCGCCACTTCGTTCTTCACTTTGGAGTCGTCGAACACGAACGTCTCGAGCGGGAAGTGATACACTTTGCTCGTCCACGTGTTGAACATGTCGTCCGCCACTTTCGGATACGCCGCGTCTTGACGGTTCAGCTCCGAATTCCAACCCCATGCGGAGAAGCCCGATGGCGAGTAGTTCGCCGCGCTAGGACCCGCGTTATACTTGTCTTCGCCTACCGGCTCGTAGTGCGTGCCGGCAATGCCGTACATCGAGAGATCGTGAATTTGCTTGTCGTTCTGAAGCAGGTCGATCAGCATCAGGGAACGCTCGACGTTCTTGCTCGTCGCGTGGATCGCCAGGCCGTTCTGCGTGGAGATCGCGCTGATTTTCTTCTTCTCTGGCGTCAGGTCCGCGATGGCCAGCTCGATGCCGACGTTCTCGCGCGTCGCTTCCATGATGTTCGCTGCGACTGTGCCGATGTTTTGCGCATAGGAAGCCGCTTTGCCTGCTTTAATGTCTTGCCATACGTCGTTCTTGTTGCTGACGACGTTGCGGGACCAGCCGTTGTTGTCGGCCAGATCTTTGTAGTACGCAAGCAGCTGCTTGAACTCCGGCGTGTCGTACACGTTGAACACTTTGCCTGTAGCATCGTCCATTTTGTAAGCCAGCGGGAAGTTGTAGTCGACCAGGTTCCACTCGTTTTGCTGCTCGAGCAAGATTTGGTCGAGCTCATGCCATTTCCAGCCGTCGGCCGCTTTCGCTTGGAACGCGTTGATGCCTTTCTCGTTCGCCGCGATCGCCTTGACGTACGCTGCATAAGTCTCCGGGCTCGTGACCGGCTCCAGGTTGTATTTTTTGCGCAGATCTTCGCGGATCAGGACGACTTTGTCCGTGATTTCCACGTTGTTGTTCGGTACCATGAACAGCTTGCCGCCGACTTTTGCTTGCTCCCAAGCGACTTTCGGCATATTCGCCCAAGTTTGCGGGGCATACTTCGAAAGCAGGTCCTCGGTCAGCTCCAGGAAGCCGCCTTTGAGCGATTGGTCATTGTAGAACGCCCAGTTCGCCGTGTACACGATGTCGAAATCTTCATTCGCCGCGAATTTCAGCGGGTATTTCTGCGACCAGTCCGCCCAGTCGAGGAATTCGGCTTCGACCGTCGCGTTGATTTTCTCTTTCACGAGCTTGTTGAGCTCGCCGAAAACTTGGTCGTAATCCGCTGGCTTGCCGCCGACGAGCAGCATTTTGAGCGTCACTTCTTCGCTCGTATCCGAAGTGCCGGCATTCGCCGCACCTTCGGTCTCGCCGTTCGCAGCGCCGTTGTTCGCTGCTTGGTTATTCGTCCCTGCGGTATTGTTGTTGCCTCCGCAAGCGGTGAGCACAATGGACAACATCATGATGATCGTCAGCAGAAGAATCGCTGATCTTTTCTTGGTTTGCATGAACCGCTTCCCCCTAAAAATATAGATAAGTGTAGTATATGATAACCGGGCGGTGCCCAGGGTCATCCAAATCTTAGCCTTTGACCGAACCGATCGTCAGACCTTGCACGAAGTAGCGCTGAATGAACGGATACGCGAGCAGGATCGGACCAGTGGCCACGAGCGTCATCGCCATCTTGAGGCTCTCCGTCGGCAGGCTGACGTTCACGACCGCGCCGGATTGCATCATCGCTTTGCGCATGCCCTCCATGTTGCCGAGCATTTTGTACAAATAATACTGTAGCGGCATCAGGTTCTCGTTGGAGATGAACAAGAGCGCGTTGTACCAGTCGTTCCAGTAGCCCAGCGCGATGAACAAGCCGATCGTCGCCAGCGCCGGCTTGGCCAGCGGCAGGATGAGCTGCAGGAAGATGCGGAAGTCGCCGGCGCCGTCGATCTTGGCCGATTCCGTGATCGCTTCCGGAATGCTGCTCATGAACGATTTCATGACGATGATGTAGAAGACGTTCAGCAGCATCGGCAGAATCAGGACGAGCAGCGTGTCTTTCAGATGCAGGTACTTGATGATCATGAGGTACCATGGCACCAAGCCGCCGCTGAACAGCGTCGTGAAGAAGAAGAAGAACGAGAATTGGTTGCGCCATTTGAAATCTTTGCGCTGCAGGACGTAGGCCGTCATCGCCGTGAGGAACAAGCCGACCAAGGTGCCGATGGCCGTCACCGCGATCGTGACGCCGTAAGCGCGGAGCATTTGCTCCGGATACTTGAATAGAACGCTGTATGCTTCCGTCGAGAACGCCGATGGGATCAGCTGGAAGCCATTCTCGATGATCGACTGCTCCGCCGAGAAGGAGGAGGAGACGACCAGCAGGAACGGAACGAAGCAGAACACGGCGAGTACGGTAATGACGATATAGCCGATGATTTGGAGCAGCAGCACGTCTTTGCCGCGCCGGTTGGCGGCGGTCTTCGATGGACTGCTTGCTTGCGCTGCGGATGCGCTCATGTACAATTCCTCCTTCTGTTAGAACAATGCGCGGTCTTTGTCGTAGCGGCGCACCGCGTAGTTGGCGAGCATGATTGTCGCGAAGCCGAGAATCGATTGATAGAAGCCGACCGCCGCCGACAGTCCGATTTCGTTGGACGTGGTCAAGGAACGGAAGACGAAGGTATCGATGACGTCCGTGTTCGAGAACAGCAGGCCGTTGTTGCCGACCATGTTGTAGAACATGCCGAAGTCGCCGCGGAAAATGTTGCCAATCGCCAGGAGCACCAGAATGATGATCGTCGGGTACAGGTTCGGGATCGTCACTTTGAAGATCCGCTGGAAGATGTTCGCCCCGTCGATCTCCGCCGCCTCGTACATTTCCGTATCGATGCTCGTGATCGCCGCCAGGTACATCACCGTGCCGTAGCCGAGCGTCTTCCAAGCCGATACGATGACGAGAATGACCGGCCAGTAGGATGGCGTGTTATAGATGTCGATCGGCTCCATGCCGAACGTCGTCAGGATCGAGTTGATCGTGCCTACGTCATAGTTGAACAGGTTGTACGCGATCGCGCCGACGACGACCCAGGAGATGAAGTACGGCAGGAACATGACCGACTGCGCGATTTTGCGGAACCACTTGCCCGCGACCTCGAACAGCAGAATCGCGACCGTGATCTGGAGCACGTTGTTCACGACGATGAACGCGATATTATAGAGCGCGGTGTTCCGCGTAACGAGCCAGGCGTTGCCGGACTCGAAGAAGAATCGGAAGTTGTCCAATCCGTTCCAAGGGCTGCCGAAGATGCCGCCCGTATGGTTGTACTGCTTGAAGGCCAGTACGATACCCGCCATCGGGACGTAGGCGAATACGAGGAAGAACAGTACGGCCGGCGCGAGCATGATCAGCAGCGCCCGGTTTTTCCTGATTTCCCCCCAAAGTCCATTCCGGTTCATCCGAATGTCTCCTCTCGTGTGTTGCTCTCTGTGTGTATAAGCTAATTATAGCGAGGGAGCGCTTTCGACAAGATTGAGGGGGGCAACTAAAAGTAGTACAAAAACAATGATTTGCGATTCGAAGTTTAGTTTAGAGTTGAGCGGGATAAAAAGACGGCACCCCAGGCTGAAATTAACCGGGATGCCGCAAGTTCCTTATAGATGTGTATCTTAACCTTTCTTATATGTAGGGTTAAGCCCCGAATGCCCGGGGCTTCCTCATATTAAGTGATTCCGACTTGTGCCGCCACATATCTACCGCGCCCGATACGCCTTCTCATACCGCATCACTTTCCGAAAAATCCGCTTATCCGGCAGCTTCCGGAACAAATACGGATCCGGCATCGTGTTCACCTCGAGAATCCACGGCTTGAGCGTGGCGTCCATGGCGATGTCGAGGCCGACCTTGTACACGCCGGGGAAAGCGTTCCGCAGCGTCCGGCCGGTCAAGACGCCGAGCTCGGCCAGCGACTTCAGCTTCGCGTCCGCCTGCTTGGCGTGCGGCGCGAGCAGCCGCTCTGCCGCGACGAGTTCGCCGCCGTTGTGCGCGTTCGTGACGATCTTCCGCTTGTCGGCGACGCGGCCGATGATGCCGGTCGTCTCCCAGGTTCCGCGAGGCGAGTATTGGGCCATGACGCGCAGATCGAACCGCCGGCCTTTATATTTCAACAGGTTGATGCCGCGCTGGACCAAATAGTTGCGCTGACGCGTCTCTCGCAAGAGCGCGGCATAGAGCGAATCGTAAGTACCGTGTTCCTTCACCTTCGTACCATGCTGGTACCGGAAAGCGCTGCCGAGTCGTTCCACCCGCATGACGCCGTTGCCCCACATGCCCTTCTCCGGCTTGACGTATACCATGCCGTATCGGTCCAACATGCGCTTCAGCGTCGACTTGCGCATCCGCGCCGTCTCCGGAATGCAGCGGGCGATGCGCGGCTCCTTGCGAAGCGCGGCGGTTTTCTTCCATTTGCTCCAGACATACCCGGGCACTCGTTCCACCTCTTCCCCCGACGTCCGCCTTCCGCGCCGCCGGGTCTAGATTGAAGCAGGCCGCTTCAGGCTATCCTATGCGATGCGCCATTCGCCTGACCGTCCATTTGCCCCGGGAAGACCAAAGGCAAAGACCCGCATCCTCCCGGACGCGGGTCCCCACTCATATCTTATGCTTCTTCCGGTACTCCCCAGGCGACATGCCGATCGCCTGCTTGAACTGCCGGTTGAAGTAAATGATGTTCTTATACCCGACACGCTCGGCAATCTCATACACCTTCAGCAGCGGGTCGCGCAGCAGCTCGCAGACGCGGTTCATCCGCCGCTCGTTCAGGAAATCGCTGAAGTGCTGGCCGGTATCTTCCTTAAACACGTGCCCCAGGTAGTTCGGCGTGAAATCGAAGTGCGCCGCGACTTCCTTCAGCGTGACGCGGTGCTCCAGATGGTCGTCTACGTAGCGGATGATCTCCTCGATCAGCTTCCGCTTCTGACGCTGCTTCTTGGCGTACAGCATCTCGGACAGCTCGAAGAATCGGCGGCGCAGCCAGGACAGCACGTCGCCCATCGTCTCGAATTGGAACAGCATGACCGGCTGATGCGATTCCCACTGGAGCAGCTCGTACAGGTTCTCGCCCTGCCGCTGCAAATCCGCGTGCAGCTTGGAGGTGATCCGGATGATGAGGTCATAAATTTCGCTCTTCCGGCTGCCGGAGACATCCCGGTTGAACAGCTGGAGCAGGCAATCGTCGATGGCGACGAGATCGTATTCGAGGATCGCCTCCAGCATCCGGTCGACGACCTCGTCGTCGCTTCCGGCCAGCGCCGGACGCGGCGAGGACGCCGCGCCGTCGCGGATAAGCCGGCTCTTGCCGAGCAACCACTTCGCGCTGATCGCCGCCTGCGCCTGCCGGTACGATTCGTGCAGCCCCGTCAGCGAAGTCGTATAATGGCCAAGGCCGACCGTAATCGTGAGCGGCGATCCGCCGCGCACATCGGCGATCAGCTCCTCCAGCATCGCCGTCAGCCGCTCCTCCGGCACGGAGGAGACGAGGATGAACCGCGAAGCGCCGCTCATGAGCAGCGTCCCGAGCGCCCGCTCCTGGACCAAGCCCGCGATCAATAGCTCGATCCGGCGCGCCGCGCCCGCCCGCTCTTCTTCCGGCACCCGCCACTCCAGATCGTCGATCTCCATCGCCGCCACGGTCGCCCCCGCCTGCAGGAACGGGTGCAAATAGTCGCGGATATGCGGCTCCACCGCGCCCCCATCGCCGGATTGGAACCATCGCAGCAGGAGCTCTTGACTGACGAGCGAGAGCGCCTCGGACATGGAGCGGTCCTGCTCGCGCTGCCGGCTCAGCTTCGCGTTCAACGTCTCGAGCATCTCGTGCAGCTCGTTGTCGTCGACCGGCTTCAGCAGATAGCCTGCCGCGTTCACCTGCATCGCTTCCTTCGCGTAGCCGAAATCCTCGTGCCCGCTAATGAAGACGATCTGCACGTGCGGATGCAGTTCTCTCACCTTTCGCGCGAACTCCAGCCCCGTCATGATCGGCATCCGGATGTCCGATAGAATGACGTCCACATGCTGCTCCTCCATCAGCTTGAGCGCCGCGAAGCCGCTGTTCGCCGTTCCCACGACCTGCACGTTCAAGTGGCTGCCCGCCACCCGCCGCCGCAGCCATTCCAGATCGATCGCCTCATCATCCACCAACAAAATATTCATTCTGTATGCACCTCGCTTGCTGTAATCCGCGTATTTCGCGTCCGCATGGCCGATCTATCCGCCGCTTGCATCCTCCGCGCCCGCCTCCTCGCGATGCTCGAACGGGAGCAGCAGCTGCACCGTCGTGCCGCCGCCGTAGACGCTCTTGATCGTGACGCCGTATTCGTCCCCGTAGCGCAGCTTGATCCGCTCGTTGACGTTCTTCAGCCCGTAGCTGTCCGACTGGCTCGGACCGACAAGCAGCCCCCGCACCGTCTCCGGCTTCATGCCGACGCCGTTGTCGATGACTTTCAGCTCGATCGACTGGCCGACCCGTCTGCCGGTGATCCGGATCGCGATCCGTTCCCCGAACCACGCATGCTTGAAAATATTCTCGACGAACGGCTGCAGAATGAGCTTCGTCACCTGCACGTCCTCGATGCCCGGTTCGATGTCGATGTAGACGGCGAATGCGTCGGCGTATTTCACCCGCTGGATGTCCAGGTACGTCTCCACCTGTTCGACCTCTTTGCCCAGCGGGATGAACACCTTGCCCGAATTGAGCGTCAGCCGGTAAAACTTCGCCACGCCCTTCACCATCTCCGTCACCTTGCGCGTCTCCCCGAGATTCGCCAGCGAGCTGATCGTCGAGAGCGTATTATATAGAAAATGCGGGTTGATCTGCGCCTGGAGCGCCTCGAGCTCCGCCTGCTTCTTGTGCAGCCCCTGCACGTACACGCGATTGATCAGTTCTTGAATGTTCGCGGCCATGACGTTGAACGCATCGGCGATCTGCACGAATTCGTCGCTGCCGCTGAACCGGATCCGCTTCTGGAAGCTGCCCTCCTGGAAGGAGCGGAGCATCTTGACGATGCGGTTCATCTTGCGTCCGGATAGCCTGGCCACGATGACCCCGATGAACGCCATGACGGCGAAGCTGGCCGCGCAGACGAGCATGATCGAATTGCGCAGCTTGCCCGCGTCCTTCTTCAAATACGAATACGGCACGAGCGTCTCGATCGAATAGCCCGTCCGCGGTATCGGCTCGATCAGCGTCAGCGAACGCTCCCCCAGGCTCGAGCTCGCTTCGCCCCGCTGGAACACGGTCCGACCGGTCGTCGTCTCCTGGAGCCGCAGCACGATGCCGTCATCGAGCGGGAACGCGTTGAAATCGCCGAGCAAATCGTCCAGCCGCGTCGTAATGCGCACGTAGCCGATGACCGTCAAGTAATCGCTGTACGACACCAGCTTGCGCAGATGCGAAATGTTCTCCAGCCGCTCGTCCGAGTCCAGCTGCACCCACGTATTGTCCTTGCCGGATTGGCGGAATTCGCGATAGCCTTCGCTCTCGGCCAACCGCTGCGCGGGAACGATGTAATAGTCGCTCTTCTGGATCGGCGCCGCCACCGGGTCGCCTTCGACCACGTTCAGATCGTCGTTCATCGTAAATAGCATAAGCCGCAAATTATTCCCGTACAGCTTGAGCGGCCCCTGCAGCTGCGGCACGATCTCGTCGAGCATCGTCCAATACATCTCGAGCGGCTCGCCGCGCGTCTGGATCGCCCGCTGGAACGGCACGCTGCTGAACAGCGTGTCCGAAATGCGCTGCATCTCGGACATTTTGTACGTCATATTGTTGCGCGACTGCTCCATCGCCGTGCGGATGTTCGTCTCCGCCATCTCGGTTCGCGATTGGATGAGCATCGTGTAAGAGATATAGCCGATCAAGATATCCGTCAACAGGACGAGAATCAGATAAGGCAGCATCATTTTGTACGTAAAAGGCATGTATCGCTTCATCTTCCGCGTCGCTCCCCGGCCGTTCGTATCCCCCGCGGTCTTCCCGGGCTTAGTATGCCCCGTGACGCCGCGAACGATGGAAATTGTTGCATTAGTATAACAAAACGTTGATGCCCTCATCTACAGCCGCATTATCAAAGCGCTTACAATTTGAGATGTCGGAAGGTCGCGACCCTAATAACCGATAAACTACCCCACCGCTCAAAAGGAGGAATCATCATGTCTCAACATTCGAAAAGGTTATGGAAGCCGTTCCTGCTGCTGCTCGCCGCGCTGCTGTTGACCACCTCGTTCCCGTATACCGCCGGTCAGCAAGCCGCCGCCGCGCCAACGTTCGCCAAAGGCGCCGATATTAGCTGGGTCGCCGGGATGGAAGCGCAAGGGTACAAGTGGAAGGACAAGAACGGCACGACGCGCGACATTTTGCAAATTTTGAAGAACGATTACCAAATGAACTCGGTGCGCCTGCGCGTCTGGGTCAATCCGAACATGAGCGACTACTTCAACGGCTACATGAACGCCGACACGGCGGCGAAGCTCGCCAAGCGCGCCAAGGACCTCGGCATGAGCGTCATGCTGACCTTGCACTACAGCGACTCGTGGGCCGATCCGGGCCAGCAGACGAAGCCGTATGCGTGGCAAGCCTATAATTTCACCCAGCTGATGGACGCGGTCTGGTCGCACACCGTCTACGTCATGAACACGATGAAGACTGCAGGCGTCACGCCGGATTGGGTGCAGGTCGGCAACGAGACGAACGACGGCATGCTGTGGAGCGACGGCCGGGCTTCGGTCAACATGAAGAATTACGCCTGGCTCGTCAACACGGGCAATAACGCGGTCAAGAGCGTGTTCCCGTCCACCAAAACAATCGTCCATCTGGCCAACGGCTACGATAACGCGTTGTACGTCTGGAACATCGGCGGCTTGATCGCCAACGGCGCGACCTTCGACATCATCGGCATGTCGCTCTATCCGAGCGCGTCGGATTGGAGCGCCAAGGTGACGCAGACGATCAGCAACGCGAACAACATGATCAGCCGGTACGGCAAAAGCATCATGATCTCCGAGATCGGACTCGACTACAATCAGCCGGCAGCGGCGAAGAGCTTCATTGCCGACATCAAGACGAAGGTACGCAGCATCTCCGGCGGCAAAGGCCTTGGCGTGTTCTATTGGGAACCGCAAGCGACGCCGGGCTACAACGGCGGCTATAACAAAGGCGCTTGGCAGGCCGACGGCAAGCCGACGATCGCGCTCGACGGTTTCTTGAACTAATCTCTTCATTGTAAAACGACCCTCGCGGCGCGCGGCATAGAGGCCAGCAACGAAAACCGATACTTTTTCAACGATTCGATGAAAAAGGGGAACCGCCGGGCCAGATTATAGTAGAAACGCAAAGAAGGCAGACCCCGCGGTCTGCCTTCTTTGCGCACGCCATCGAGGATGACCGTGCGCCAAGCTCTACTCGTCCAACATGATCCCCGCCACGCCCGCGCTGATGAGTCCCGCGACCGCTTCGATGACGGCCCGCGGCTGATGAATATGAATCGCATGCCCGTTATCAAGGTATCAGCTGCATGATTTCCAGCAGCGTGCGCGTCTTCTCCCGCTTGGTCGGCGTGCGGAACATCGAATCGACGTACGTATCCTTCACCCAGTCCTCGAACGGCTCGGACGTCTCCACCTCGTTCGTATCCGGGTTATATTCGATGCCGATGACCGACAGCTTGGACTGCGCGCGTTTGCCGGTCAAGCGCAGGACGGAGGCCATATTCGCCGCTTCGCCCGAACCGAGATAGGCCAGGATGCTATCGTGCGTCTCCTTGTATTGCGCCTGCAGCCGCGTGATTTCCTCGGCCGCCGCATTGTCCATCGCCGCCTGCTTCTCGAGCTCCCGTTCCCGGACCGCCTCCATCTCGTCGTCCGTCAGCGGCCGCGTCGGCTTGCCGAAGGATAAGGGATCATAGACGGACTCCGCCACGTAGGGGTAGCCGGTCCGCTTGGTCCAGACGCCGCCTCCTTTGCGCAAGATATGACCGATCGACGACGACGAGCCTGCCGTCGCATCCACGAGGCCATGGTAATCGTTGCCGCCCGGTCCCTTCCTGTCGGCAGCCATCGGGATCATGAAATCCGGCCGCGATCCGCGAAGATTGCCCGGCGTCGCTTGGATGTCGACGCCGCTCATGTTGGAGGAGGCGTAATCCTCGATGAGATAACCGCCCGGAGCGGATGGATGCACGCTGGCTCTGCCGCTGATATGATCCATCAGCTTGTTCTGGAAATTATCCGCGTGCCCGCTATAAGGGAACTTGGCGGCAACCTCCGTCACCTTCGTCCGGCCGGCGATGACGTCATTCACGACCTTCTGCACGTTATCTCGCGCCTTGTTGACGTGGCCGTCGATTTCTTTGGCTTTCGATCTCGCCCCTGCGATCAGTCCCGCCAACGCCCGATTCTGGTCATCGTTCAGCTCCTTCGAGACGACCGGCGGCGTCGGGGTCGGCACGTATTCGATCACCCGTCGCTGCATGACGGGCCCGCTAGCTGCCGCCCCCGGCTTCACGGCCTGATCCGCCGCCAGCTGAAGCAGCGCCTGGTTGCCGATCTTCCGCTGCAGGGCGTGCATCGCGTGGGATGGCGCAGCCGCCCTGCCGTCTCTGCCGCCGGGCGGCTGCGTCTGCGCGTGGCGGCCCTCGCGCTTGTACCTGTCCATGTCGTGCTTCATCCTCGTTTGCTCCTCGCGCCTTCTGTTTGCCATGCTTCTCTCGCTACTTCATATTGTAATCGGTTGTCGAATCATGCTAAACGGCTATATCGGAGCGCGTTCTGTCACGAGGATAGGCAACTAGGAGGAGCAGCGGGCGTCGGACCGGTCTCTGTCGGCGATTCGCGGCTTAATAACGCTCGAGAATCAGCTGCGTCTTGAGCGAATCGGCCGTGATGAGCCAGCCTTGGCTCTGCAAGTAGGCGATCAGCGCCGCGCGCTCCGATGCCGCCTCGGACGCGCTGTCCGTTTTGAACGAAATTTCCACGATATGTTCGGTACCTGTGCCGGCGGCATTGCGGATCGGCCAAATTTCCAGGTCGGTCTCCACGCTGCCGAACGCGCCTTCGTGCTTGCTTACCGCGATCGGACCGTGCACGCGGGAATTCTCCAGCGTATCTTCGCCCCAGCCGTCCTCGTTCCAATCCGCCAGCTCGCTGGGCATCTTGTCGACCGCGATGCTCCGCGCTTTCGATTCCGACGGCAGCGTCGTGCCGCTGTACCCCGATGCGCTTTTCGTCGCCTCGGTCGAAATGCTGAGCGTCTGCTTGCCGTAGTTCCAGTCGATCTCGGCTTCGAAATCTTCGTCGCCCGCGTCGAATCCGTCCTGATTCGCCTGCGTCAGCGCGGCGTTAATATCTCCGTTTACGATCGGGTACCGCTTCTTGTAATTGATCTCGAACTCGCTCTTGCTCGCCTTCTTGCGGAAGCGCACGTCCCAGCCTTCCCCGTTCAGATCCAGCTCGTCCGTATCGAAATACTCCACGCCGATCGCCGCAGCCGAGCCGAGACCGAACGCGCTCTTCAGCGCCGCGGTCGGCTTATGGTCGGAGCCCAGCACGAGATTCGGGTTCAGCAGCAGCTTCACCTCGTAGGTTGGCGTCATGTTCGCGCCGGCCGCCTGCGCCGGCTTCTGCGCCGGCAGCGCCGGGGCAAGCAGCGCCGCTCCCACCATCATTATCGCCACTCTCTTCGTCCATGTCCGTGTTTTCATTCCTTCAGCTCCCTTGTCGATTGGTTTCTCGCGTACAGGTTAAGCATAGAGGCGGCTTGTCAATCGGGAATGAAGGACGATCGGTTGTTGCATTAAAAATACAAAGAAAAACTATATACGCTCCAATACTTCCTTTGCGGGAGCCGGCGGCGAATCGGTCGTAGCCGGCGTCAAGTAGCTGATAAAATGATGCAGCAGCTCCGACGTATGCCGATCCCGGTTATACGCGCAGCAGATACTCCGCGCATATTGAAACTCGGGGATCTCTTTGGCGACGAGCAGTCCTCGCTCGACCTCGCTTTGAACGGCCAGCTTCGAGATGAACGACGCGTGGCCGCCCTGCATGACCGCCTGCTTGATCGCCTCCAGCGAATCGAGCTCCAGATGGCTCTGCGGCTTGATGCCCCATCGGGCGAGCCAGCGGTCGGTCATTTGGCGCGTGCTTGAATCTTTGCCGTGCAGAATCAGATTGGCGGTGGAGATAAGCGCGGGCGTAAGCGCCGGGTAAGCCTCGAGCGGATGGCCGGGCGCGCAGATGAGTACCAGCTTGTCCTCGCAGATCGTCCGCAGCGCGAGCGGCGGCAGTTGGAGGGGCTCGGTGGAGATGACGCCCAGATCGATCTCGTGCTGCATCAGCATCTGCTGAATGATCGGAGACGGCTTGACCGCCACCTGGACGGTAACGCCGGGAAAATGCGCCGCGAACCGGGTCATCGCCCGCGGCAGCATATAGGTAGCCGGCACGTAGCTGGCCCCGATCCGGAGCGTTCCCCGGGCAAGCGCGCCGAATTCGCCGACGACCCGCTCCGCCTCCGCCGCGAGCGCGTTGATTTTGGACGCGTAATGGAGCAGCGCCTTGCCCGCTTCGGTGAGGATGATTTTGTCCATGCGCGGCTCGAACAGCTTCACGCCCAGCTCCTGCTCCAGCGTCTTCATATGGTACGTGACGGTCGGCTGCTTCAGCCCGAGCAGGTCGGCCACGGCCGTAATGCGGCGGTGTTTGTCCACCAGCTCCACGATTTGAAATTTCAGCAGGTTGATGTTCACGCGGCGCCTCCTTTAGGTTCATCCGTTTAATCGTACGCTGGGGCTAGCTATCGACCGGAATCAAGCTCTTCCTCGCCGGTTGCTCCACTCACCACGCCGCGCACCGATAGTCCGCGTAGCGATTCCCGTGAACGGTCGCGCACGAGTAGGCCATCCGCCCGTTCAGCTCCACCAAGGTAAGCCGTAGACCGTGCTTCGCGCCCGTATCGATGCCGAGCATGCCTGCGCCCTGCCAGAGCTCGCCCGGCTCCGCGCCTAGACGGCGAGTCGGCGTGTGGCCGAACACGACCGTCTCCTCCCCCGTATAGGGCGTCGTCCAAAATTCCTCGCGGATGCCGACGAGATCGCCCGGCAGCTGCCGCTCCAGCGGCACGCCCGGACGCAGCCCCGCGTGGACGAACACGCAGCCGCCCTGCCGATGATAGAGCGGGAGCGCCTTGGCGAACTGCAGCAAAGCCTTGCTCACGAGTCCGTCCCCGCCGCTGCGGGCGCACCGCTCGAGCAGCGCGCATTCCATGTTGCCCGCCAGCGCGACGGCGCCTTCCGCCACCAATTCGCGGATCGTCCGCAGCGCCGCATAGGTCGCCGGGTCCGTGTCGATGTAATCGCCGAGCAGCACGAGCGCGTCATGGCCCGGCCGATAGTCCGCCTGCTTCAGCAGCAGCCGAAGCCCCTCGACGTGACCGTGTATATCCGAAATCGCAAATAAACGTGAGCTGCCCATATTACCCTTCCTCTTCGATTCGATAGATGAACGTGCGCGCCGCCTGCAGCAGCAGACGTCCGGCTGCGCCCGCAGGAAGCGGCTCTTCATGGAGGAACGTAAGCGACTGGTCTTCCGCCGTCCGGGCTAGTACCCGCCAATGGCCGCCCTCGAACACGCTGTGCACGATGCGGACAGGCAGCGCGCTCGCGCCCTTGGGCACTTCTGCCAACGTATCGGCCATAAGCGGCCATGCGGCCTCGCCGCCAGACGAACGAGCCTCGGCCAAAACCGCCGCGCCTGCCTCCCGGCCGTTCGAACGCCTCACGGAATCCTGCCCCGCCGCCGTTTCCGCTTGCGCGGAGGTCACAAGCTCGACGGCTTCCCCCGCACAGTCGGGATCCGGGCTCCACTGCGCCGCATCCGGCCGCCACAGCACCCTGGCTTCTTCCCCTGGTCTAACCGCTGCGCCGAGTGCCGGTGGTACGCCCTGGATCTCGGCGCCGTCCACCTGCAAGCTCGCATATTCGCCATGACGCAGCACCCTGCCGCGCAGCTGATTGCCCGCGCCGAGCAGCAGCGCCGCCGAACGGGTCGCCGGCCGCCTGTAGCAGGCCTGCGGCGTATCGATCTGATCGATGCCGCCGGCGCGCATGATGATGATCCTGTCCGCCATGGAGAACGCTTCGTCCGGGTCATGCGTAACGTGGAACACCGTCGTCCCCAAGCGGCGGAACAAATACGCCATCTCCGCCCGCATCTCGATGCGCAGCCGCATGTCCAGATTGGACAGCGGCTCGTCCAGCAGCAGCAGATCCGGCTTCGTCGCCAGCGCGCGGGCGATCGCTACCCGCTGCTGCTGCCCGCCGGAGAGCTGCGGCGGCAGCCGGTCCTCCAGTCCTTGCAGATGCAGCAGCCGTACCAGCTCCGCGATGTCCGAGCGGATGACCGCTTCCGCCTTCTTCTGCCTGCGCAGGCCGTACGCGATGTTATCGAACACGGACATGTGCGGCCAGAGCGCGTAATCCTGGAATACCATGTTCATGCCCCGCTTCTCCGGCGGGACGCTTCGCGAGGCGTTCGCGATGACCGCCCCTCGCATGCGGAGCTCGCCTTCGTCCGGCTGCGCAAGCCCCGCGATCAGCTGGAGCAGCGTCGATTTGCCGCAGCCCGACGGGCCGAGCACGCTGATGATTTCCCCTGCGTATACTTCAAAACCGACGCCCTGCAGCGCAGCCTGCTTACCATACCGCTTGCCGAGCCCGACCGCCTCCAATATCGGCTTCCTCATGCCGCCGTCTTCCTTTCCGTTCGTCGAGCCGGCCTCACGATGAGCTCCAGCACGAGTATGATGATGATGACAAGTCCCGCCCCGGTCAGCGTCGCCGCCGCGGCGTAGCCGAATTTCAAATCCTCGAACGCTTTGTTAATGACGACCGGCAGCGTCATGTAATTCGGCGGATAGAGGATCGAGGAGATCGCCAGGTCGAAGACGCTCGAGCCAAACGCGGTCAGCGCGGCCGACAGCAGCGCGCCCTTCGTAAGCGGCGCGAGAATCGTCCGCAGCCGAAGCGCGAAGCCCGCTCCTTGCATCTGCGCCGCCGCCAGCAGCTGGCCCGGCACCTGCGCCATCGCTCCGGTAATCATCCGGGTGACGACCGGGATCGCCCCCGCGATGCCGGCCAGCGCGAGAATCCACGGCGTGCCGTAGAGCAGCAAGCCCACATGCTCGAGCCAGGCTTGATTCCAGATGAAGATGTAGCCGATGCCCAGTACGATGCCCGGCACCGCCAGCGACACGAGCGTGATGGCGTCGATCGTCCGGCGGAACTTGAATTGCGAATACGTCAGCACGTAAGCGACGAGAAAGCCGATCAGCAGCGCGATAATCGCGGCGCCAGCGGCAATCTCGAGCGAATGCAGCAAACCGGTCAGCAGCGCGCCGTTCTCGTTGAACAGCGCCTTGTAGTGCGCCATCGTCATGCCGCCTGCCCCGGCGTCCGCGCTGCCCGTGAACGACATCAAGGCGTTGGAGCCGAGGGGGATGCCGATCGCTGCCGCCAGGAATAACGCGTTGCCGGAGGCCAGCAGCCAGCCGCCTCTTCTTGGTCGGCGCGGCTCGTTCTTCACCGCCCGCGAGGAGAGAAAATCGAATCGCGCCCTGCGCAGCGCCAGCAGCTGCACGAGCATGGCGAAGACGATGAGCAGCACGAGGTAGAACGACAGCGCTCCCGCCATATCGAACCGGATCGGCGACGTATAGAGCGCGCTGTAGATCGAATACGGCAGCGTCGGAAAACGGAACACGGTCGCGATCGAAGCCGGAAGGCCGAAATCGCCGACCGTATCCACGAACACGAGCATCGCGCCCGACGCGATGGCCGGCAGCAGCAGCGGCGCTTCGATCGTCCGCCACGCCGTCCACGGCGAGGCGCCGGACATGCGCGCGGCGTCTCCGAGGCGACTCGCCTTCCACGCGAGCGCCCCGTGAATCGCCAAATACGCAAGCGGGAATTTGCTCAGCGTCATGACCGCGATCAGTCCCGCCGGCTGAAAGACGAGATCATGCAGCCATCTCCAACCGAGCCAAGAAGCCGCCAGTCCGTCCGCGGAGGCGAACATGACCCAGCCTTGCGCCAAAATAAACGAGGGCGTCACGAGCAGCAGCCAAACGGCGATGTCCAGCAGCCGCGCGCCCGCGAACGCCCATCGGGCACGCACGGCGGCGAGTCCTCCGCCGAGCAGCGTCGCCAGCACGGTCGTGCCGACGCCGAGCAGCAGGGAGTTCTTCAAGGAGGCGAACCAGAGCGGCCGCTTGAAAATATCGAGCAGGAGCGACAGGTCGCCAAGCGCGAAGCGGCCGAAGAACACGCCCGGCAGCAGCACTTGGATGACGACGGCGGCAAGCGGAAGCAGGATGAGAACGACGAGAAGGGCCAGCATCAGCCAGCCCAACCGGTCGCCTTGTTTGAACAGGGCGCGCATCGCTTATTTCACCGCTTGATCCGCGAACCACTGCTTGATTTCCCCTTCGTGCTCGCCTGCCCATGCCGCTTCGGCCACGACCAGCTTGGCTTCGGCCGCGCGGTCCGCCTTCGCCTTCACGCCTTGCGCCGACGGCTCGAAATAACTCTCCTCGCCCTGGTCGATGAGCGCCTGCTGCGTCTTCGGATCGAGCAGGAACTCGACGAACGCCTTTGCCGCGTCGGCATGCTCCGTCTCCTTCTGGATCGCCGCGACGCGGACCGAAGCCGGCGCGCCTTCCGCCGGCCAGATGATGTCGACCGGCTCGCCCTTCGCCTTCAGCGTATACGCGTTGCTCTCCTGCAGCGCGGCCGCCTTGATCTCGCCGCCGGTCAGCGCCTTGGCGACATTCGGGTTCTTCGGATAGACGCGCAGGCCGTTCTTCATGAGGCTCTCGAAATACCCTTGCGCCGCTTCCGCGCCCTGCGACTGGAAGAACCACGCGACGAACGGGTACGCCGGCGCGGCGACGGCCGGATCAGCCATGCCCACCGCGTCCTTGAACTTCGCGTCCGCGAGCTCCTGCCACGTCTTCGGCGCGCTGGCCGCGTCGTACGCCTTCGTGTTGTACACGATAACCGAAGCCGCGTGCGCGCCGGTCGGATAATAGGCGCCGCTGGCCGGAATCAGGCCTTTGGCGAAGTCGGTCAAGCCCTCCTTGTTGGCCGGCGTCCAGTTCTCCAGCAGCTGGCCGTTCTTGCCGAGCTGGTCGATCATCGGCATCGCGTCCATCCACAGCACGTCCCAATGCGGATTGCCCTTCTCCGCTTCGATGCGGGAAGCGAGCTCCGCGCCGTTGCCGGTCACCAATTCCAGCTTGTAGCCGGTCGCTTCCTCGAACATCGGCTTGATGATCTCGTCGAAATCGTTCAAGTAGACGACGAGCGGCTCATCCGATTTCGGGGCGTTCGCCGATGCGTTCTCCGCCGTATTCGCGCCGGCCTCCGCTGCCGCCGCGTTGCCGCCCGCGCCCGTCGTGCTCGTCGACTCGTTGGCCGCCTGCGCGCCGCCGCCTTCCGCATTCCCGCTCGCGGCGTTGTTCGTGCTGCCGCAAGCCGACAGCGCCATGGTCAACAGAATCGCAGTCGCCAAGGTCATGCTTTTGTTTCGATAACGGTTCAACATCGTATACCCTCCCGATTGATCTTCCTTGTCCCTCTACACGTTAAGCGTACAGACGGAGTGTCACGCGATGATCAACGAGAAGCTAAGAGATTATTAAAAGAAGTTGATAGATATCGAGGATCGCATAGAATTTTTCTATACGCCGCGCCCCGGGGCACAGGAAGGAAAGTTACGAATTATCGGGGCGATGATGATTTTGACGGAGGCGCTGTCGAATATCGGCCGCTCAACGACGAACGAATCCACGGCTTCACGGAAAGCACGCCTACACCTTAACAATAAAATAACGGGACATCCCCCTGCAGCCCGCTATAATAATGCTTGCAGTCCAAATCGTTCCAATCGAAGGAGGAATACCCGTAATGAACAAATGGCTCCGGCTGATCGCCTCGATCGCCATGGCGCTGACGCTCGTCTTCGGCAGCGCCGCGTCGCCGCTGCTCCAGGGGAACCAGGTCGCCGAGGCGGCCGCGCTCGGTCCGACCGACTTCGCGGGCATCATCAATTACTTAAAGGCCAATGGCAAGCTGCCGCCCAACTTCCTGACGAAAAGCCAGGCGACGGCGCGCGGCTGGGTATCCAGCAAGTGCAATCTGGCGACAGTGGCGCCGGGCTACAGCATCGGCGGCGACGTGTTCGGCAACCGCGAAGGGTTGCTGCCAGCCAAATCCGGCCGCGTCTACTACGAAGCGGACGCGTACTACGTATCGGGCTGCCGCGGCTCGAAGCGCGTCGTCTGGTCGAACGACGGCTTGTATTACACGACAAGCGACCATTACGCCACGTTCACGAAATGGTAAGATAGGAACGGGACTTGCGCCGCCGGCGCAAGTCCCGTTTACTTCAGACATCATCCTTGAGGAGTGAAACCGATCATGACCGTATCCGAAATCGTTCTGGACGGCCGTACGCTGACGACCGTCGGCGACTTCCACGACCTGTTCCAGTCCCGCCTGCATTTCCCCGGTTACTACGGCCGCAATCTCGACGCGCTGTATGACTGCCTGCACGATTACGCTGCCCCGCCGCTGACGATCCGCTGGCTGCATTACGACGAAAGCGTGCGCCTGCTGGGCGAACGTGCGCATAGCATCGCGCAGACGCTGCGCGACGCGGCCGGCGAGATTAGCGGACTCGAGCTGGTGATCGAAGGCGCTTCCGAATAAGTCAGCTCCCCCGTATTGATCGGATCGAAGCCCCTAAACGACCGCGGTCGGTTGTGATGGCCCCTATGCCGGGCGTTTCACGGCGCGGCCGCGGCGGTGAATAGCGACTAGATGCGGCTGCCATCGTCCGAATAGCTGGCCGAGCCTTCGTAGCGGAGGACGGCTTGCGTCCCGTCCAAAGCGACGCGCATCCGCGCTTTTCCATGTTAACCCCCCTTTGCTTCATAGGCATGGATACATCAATCATATGGTAAAATAAAGGCATTGCCCAGCATCGAACTTCCGTTTCCCGGAAAGGAGGTCTTCCTGATGAGCCCAGCCAAACTGCTCAAGTGGCTTACCGGCGCAGCCGAGCTGTTCCTCGCCATTCCGATCCTGGGCGGCGCCATCGTCATCGCAAACGGCTACGTCCCGCTGACGATCATGTTCATCGCGCATGCGGTTACGCTGCTGCTGTCCATGAAAGAGCGCTCGTCCAAATACGGCTCCGTCTTCGGACTGCTAACCAGCCTGCTGGCTTGGATCCCGTTCCTCGGCTGGTTCATGCACGCCGTTGCGGGGATTCTGCTTATCGTCAGCGCGATACGCGGCGAGCGGTCGCATTACACGCGTCCCTAACGCGCAGCACAACGCACAACGGCCTCGCGGGCGACGATCGTCCGCGAGGCTGTTTCAATTCGGCCAACTTGTCCACCTCATCGGCCACGACGGCGAAGCCTTGCCGTGCTCGCCGGCCCGCACCGCTCTCCGAACGGTGCTCCGTCGCGACGGGATCGGCCAAGCGGAAAAAACCCGGCGAGTTCGCTCGCCGGGTTTTAGCTGCTGCACCATTCACCGACGGCGTTACGTTCTGCGGGCATGCCTTTCGGCCCATTCGAACAGGTCGGTGACCCATTTGGCCGCCAAACCGCCGGCATAATACAACGGCAGTAGATACCAGTACTCTATATTATAGCGCCAGAACAAATCGGCCGCGCCCAGCAGCGGCTTCACTCCAAACGTGAAAACGAGCGAAAGGAGCAGCAAATATAAATAATAATTTTTTCTTCGATTAATGGTCCACTGGTAAACCAGCATATAGGTCACCGGAATTAACGAGGCCTCCTGGCTAAAGCTCATCGACGGGAACGGCGTGAGGCGATACGGATAGGCCCACAGTTTATGCGCCGTCGCGTACAGATCGGAGTAGAATGCGATAATATGGATGGCGAATCCATAGAAGCCGATCCGGAGCGCCTTCGTGCGGTCAAGCTTCAGCGCCAGCACGACCAGCGGGAAGACAAGCATGGCAAGCACGACCCAGAACTGCCATGTCCCCATGCCCGAATAGGTTTCCCAATATTGAGCTTCTTTGCTCACATTAGCCGATAGCGCGTCCATGAGGTCCTTCAATGTTTGTTCCTGTGTATTATCCAAGTGGCAACCCTCGCCTTGCTTTCGTTGTAGTCGAAATTATTCTTTCCCGGCAATCCATTTTTACTCATCCAGATCGGACTTGTCCCCCAATCGAACGGTCGCGCGCAACAAAAACAGCCCTTCCGGAATTGGAAGGACTGCCTGTTCGCGGCAATTCGCCGCGTCTTACGGATTAATTTTGACTTTCTTTATAATGGGTTTCGTGCCGGTCACGGTCACCGCGCCGCCTTGAACGTCTTGCTGTTCGTCGGCCGTCAGTTCCTGCGCCAGATCGGACAACAATGCCTCGTCGGAAGATTGCTCCCGCTTCTCTTGTTCGGACATCCTAATTCCCCCTCAAGATAGATGACATAGATTAGACAAATTATACCACGACTTTAGAACTAGATACGAGCGTTTGATTTTAAAAAAACGAGCCGTTTTATCGGCTTCCTCGAAATTGGCGCAGCCTGCCCGCAGCCGCAACCGCGAACAACACAACCGCAGCCGCAAGCACGTACCACGCCATTCCTTGATCAAGCGCCTGCCGCGTCGTCCCGAGGAAATCGAGCCCGGACAATTTGTTCAGCGGCCCCACGTACCAAATCAGCAAATATACAACCTGGAACAGCTTCGCGCTGCCCGACCAGATGCCGAGCGCCAAGGCCAATCCGGGAATGAAAAGCTCTCCGGCCAGCAGCGCGAGCGCGTTGTCCCACGCGCCGACGAACAAGAAATGGACGAGCGCGCCGAAACCGCATAGAAAACTCACGACGATCCCCGCCAGCGCCAGCGCCAGGAACTGGTTGCGAATCGGATTCGCTGCCGTAAAGATCAGCTGCTGCGTCCGGTGCTGCGCTTCGCCCGTCCCCATGACGGACCAGATCAGGGCCGGCCAGACGAAGGTGAGCGGGACGATGATCTCCACGACCGCCTCGTAAGGCAGACTGACGCCGAGCACGATGAAAAGCAGCGCGATCCCATACCACCAGACGCGCAGCCCCTTCAGCATGAGACGCAGCTCCATCGCAAACGTGCGGAAGAGCTTCCTGCCGGAGGCAGTTCCCCCCGCATAAGGGGTCAGCTTGATCCGCATGCCGCTCTCTCCGGTCGTCTTCGCTTGAAGCGCAAGCTCCTCGCGTTCGGCCTGCAGCCGTTTGGCCCGCTTCTTGCTTCTGCCGCGGCTTCGCTTCGGGGCGTATTTGGCCTCGTCGAAACGATGGAAGAACAACGACGCGAGCGCGGCGATTCCGATCGCGACAAGCAGCCAAATGTACCGTTCGGCGAACATGGCGAAGGTCCAATCGACGCCCTGCCAGTCGTACGTGACGAGCTCGTTCTTCACCGGCGTGAAGCCGAAGACATGCGCTTCTGAGCCTGCCTTTCCCGCCACCGCATTCGCTTCGGCCGACATATCGTTCAGCACCGGCGAGATGCCCATCATGTCGGCGAGCGGCCGGGTGGCCGACGTCGACATGCGCAGCAGGCCGATCCAGACCATGAAATAGACGAAGTTGCCGAGCCCCTTGCGCAGCAGCGGGACGGATTCGAACAAGATCGCAAGCGCCGCGACCAGCGCCATCGTCGGCACGGCCGCGTACAGGAACGGGAGCAGCAGCTCCAGGGCGTTGACGGACCGTACCTCCCCGCGCAGGAGCTGCATGGCGAGGGCGGAGACGATCAAGACGCTGACGATGGTCAGCAAGAGGACGAAGCTGCTCCACATTTTACCTACCGTATAGAGCAGTCTTGTCATCGGCGTGGAAGCAAGAATTTGGCCGACCCCCGTTCGCGTATCGCGCTCCACCGCATCCTTCACCAGATAGAAAGCCGGCAGACTGAGCAGCATGGAGGCGAGGACGGCGACGGCGCTGCCAACCCAAGCGGAATCGTACATACCGCGCACGTCATCGATCGATAAGGATAAATAGCTATCCGAGCTGGACGGAATAAATTTATAAACGATGAAGACCGACGCGAGGACGGTGATGAGAAAGCTGTATCTGCGGGTTCGTTCGAGGAAGTCGGCTTTCATCATGTGGAACAAAATACGGGAGCGGTTCATGCGCCGGCCACCTGCTTGCTTGCCGCGATGTAATACAAGTAGGCGTCTTCGAGATTAGGGGCCGCGGGCACGCTCTCCGGCGCAGGCTGCGAATCGGCGATAACGCGGACCTTCACCCCTTCGCCGCTCTGCACGGTGCCGCTGATCAACAGCTCGCCGCGCTTGGCCACCCATTGCTCGCTCGTCATCATCCACTCCCATACCTTTCCTTCGGCCTCGGCCAGAATGGCGCTCGGGGAGGCCTGAGTAATGGTGCGTCCCTTATTGACGATCGCGATATCCGTGGCGGTCGCTTCGATATCCGATACGATATGGGTGGAGAGAATGATAATCCGGTCGCCCGACAGCTCGGCGAGCAGGTTGCGGAAGCGGATGCGCTCCTCGGGATCCAATCCGACCGTAGGCTCGTCGACGATGAGCAGCTTCGGATCGCCGAGCAGCGCCTGTGCGATTCCGACCCGTTGGCGCATCCCGCCGGAGAAGCCGTGCAGCGGCTTGTTGCGCGCTTCGTAGAGGTTCGTCAGATGCAGCAGCTCTTCAATGCGCTTCCGGGCGATGCGCGCGTCAAGTCCGCGCACGGCGGCCAAATAGTCCAGGAACTCCACCGCGTTCAAATTCGGATACACGCCGAAATCCTGCGGCAGATAGCCGAGCACGGCGCGCACCGCGTTCGGTTGTTGCACGATATCGACCCCGTTCCACGTGATTTTGCCGGACGTCGGTTCCGTGATTGTAGACAAAATGCGCATGAGCGTCGATTTGCCTGCTCCGTTCGGGCCGAGAAGGCCTAGAATGCCGGTGCGGATGTGCAGTGACAAATCGCGAAGACCATAAAAGTCCCCCTTATACTTCTTGCTTACATGCTCGATAATCAGCTCCATATGAGCTCCCCCCGGATCAAAGATCCATTATATGGCAAATAAAACTCGGATCATCTAATGATTGCATAGATTACATGCATCCTCAATAGCCATTTTTGCTAACGGAAGCCAGTTCTGGATATCCGATCGCAGACGCGAGATCTCTCCCCGCCGCCGGCAGGATAATGGTAGAATAGGAGGGCATGCACAACCGGATCCGAAGACGGAGGATAACGCGTGGATAACGAGAAGCAAACGTTCTGGCGCTCGTATTTGTCCGGGCTCCAGCTGAGCGTGGCGGTCGCCGCCTACACGAAGGTGCCGCTCACCTGGCGGGACGACGATTACGTGCCGGACATTAACAAGCTGTATTTCATCGAGGACGGGGAGGGCTACGTCGCGGTCGGCGATGACCGCTACTACCCGAAGCCGGGCAGCCTGTGCCTGCTGCCGGCCGAGCGGCGGCAGTCGTACGGCACGACCGGCGAGCAGACCTTCAGTAAGTATTGGTGCCACTTCACGGCGAAGCTCGGCGGCCTGCATCTGTTCCATGCGCTGGAGGTGCCGGTCGTCGTGCGGATCGACGATCCGCCCCGGCTGAAGGCGATGTTCGACCGGCTGATCGCCGCGCATCAGAGCCCGGATTGGACGGCCGGCATGCTCGAGCAGGCGGCCCTGCTCGAAATCTTGGCCGCTTTCCTCGAGCAATCCCGGCCAGTCGCGGCCGTCGCGTCGCCCGAAGGCGCAATCCAGAAGATGACCAGCGTGCTGGCGTATATCGAGGCGCATCTGGCGGATAACCTGACGGTCGAGGAGCTGGCGGCCCTGCTCCACTTTCATCCGAACTATTTCAGCCGCGTGTTCAAGCGGACGACGGGCCTGTCGCCGATCCAGTACGTGAACCGCAAGCGGATGGACAAGGCGCGGCACCAGCTCGCCTTCACCGGCATGAGCGTATCGGCCATCGCCCTGTCGCTCGGGATGGAGCCGACCTACTTCTCCCGGATGTTCAAGGAGCATACGGGCCTTGCGCCGAGCGAATACCGGGAGAGCTTCGCTTGAGCGACGAAGCGCGAACAGGGCCTCCCCCGTCACCATTGCGGATGACGGGGAGGCCCTTATGCGTTACGGATAGAACGTGCTGGCCGGCGTCGTGCTCGCGCACCACCTGGACTTGAACAGTTCCGCGATGAGCAGGTCCTTTGCTTCGGCCGTGCCGATGTAGCGCAGCGCTTCGGAAGCGTGAGCGCGCACGTAGCGGTTGTCGTCGGCGAGCGCCCCCGCCAGCGCTGGCACAGCCGCGCCGGCGCCCGGTCCGAGCTGCGCAAGCGACAAGCCGGCGGTGAAGCGAACCTGCGTGTCCGCGTCGGTCAGCGCGTCGGCCAGCGCCGAGACGACCGCAGCCTCCGGCGTGCCGATCATGCCGAGCGCCTCGGTCGCCGTGCGGCGCACCGGCGCGGACGGATGGGCGCACAGCGCGAGTAGATCCGGCAGCGCTTCCTTGGCCGCGTCGCGCAGCTCGCCGAGCGCGAACGCCGCGTGCCGGACCGTCTCCTCGCGACCGTCTTGCAGCGCCTGCCGCAGCCCCGGCACCGCCTCTTCCCCCGCAACGGACAGACCATAGGCGGCCAGCCTCGATGCGGCAGCATGCTCGCCCCGCAGTGCCAGCTGCAGCGCCTCTACGCCCGGCTTGCCGCAGCGCGCCAGCTCGTAGGCCGCATTCAGCGCGGCAGGCTCGAACGCGTCGGCAAGCCCAAGCTCAAGTTCCGCAATGTGTGCGGCATCCGCTTTACGCGTATTCGCCAGACTGCCGATTTGCCCGTGCAGCCAATTCCAATTCTCCTCCCACATCGCCTCGTGGCGAGCGATCGGCGCGCGCAGCCCGGCCGGTTCGCGCCATTGCCGCTCCTCGCTTGCCCAAGTAGGCGCCGTCGGCGCTTCCGTCCGCATGAATTCGAACTTCAACATATACCGCGGGCTGCCCAGCACATTCGGGGTCGAGCGGTGCCAGATGTCGTAATGGATCAGCGCGAACGTCCCCGCGCCGCCGCTGGCCACCTGCTCGTCTTCGGTATCGTCGGCCGCGAATGTGCGCGTCTCGTAGTTTTGCGTGCCCGGCATAACCCCCGTCGGCCCGAGCGCCACCGGCGTATCCTGCGGGAAATACATGATCATCGCCCACCATGGATGGTGATTGCGGATGCGCGAGTAGCCCCAGTAGCTGTCCTTGTGCCAGCCCCCGGCGACCGGCTGCGCGTTGTAATGCCCATGACGGTGCGCATGCAGCATGTAGTTGCGGCCCAGCACGCTCGTCAGCGCGCCCGTGATGACCGGATGGTCGAACACCTGCTGGATTTCGCGAACGCGCGGCAGCAGGTTATTGCCCGGATTGCCTTCCTCCTTGTAGATGGCGTCCAGCTCCTCCGTCAGTTTCCGGTGGAACGCTTCCGGGAAATCGGTGCGCAGAATGAGAAATCCTTCTGCGATAAAGGTCCTCATCTGCTCGTCGGTTAGCAATATCGGCGCTTGGCTCATGGCGGCTGCCTCCCTATGGGAATGGTGTTGTCGCTTTCACCTTGATTATAGGGATAGCGCAGCCGAACCGACATCCACGATCCTAAGCGATTGTTGGATAAAACAAACCTGGTTCAAACCTTGGGCGAACCGGCCGACGCGGCTAAGGTTAGGGCTCTTTGCGGATTCGCCGATTCTTCAACTCGGAACCTGAAATAACGATCGAAACGGTCGCTTCCACCTTTGCTTTGGCGAACAAGTCGTTCCAATCCTTTTTGAGCGGTTTGAACTGACGGTAATGATAGCGATAAAGCTTTTCCCCGAACCCGAATATATCCACGCCGTATTGATCCTGCACGCGGCCGATGATGTGCAGGACTTGCTGCTGCATATAATCGGACAACGCCTGCTCCAAGGCTTGAAATCCCTGCACCTTATGAACGGGCAGATCGGCATCCAGGCTGTTTAGCTGGCCTTCCCCTCGAATTCGCAATTGAATGAACGGCGCGCCATTCTTCATCGCGACGCGCACGCGGGTGTGCACGCGGTTGATCCGGACGGAAGCTTGGCCCGCATGGCCGGGAATCGGGAACGTCATTCCCGTCTGCTTCAGTTCGTTACGGACGAGATTCAAGATGCGCGTCTCATTGACCGAGAGGAACCCAATCAGCCTATCGTCCTTGAATACGGCCGATCCCGCGACTTTCAAATTCGACTTGGGGATAGCCGACTGGGAGTTCTGTCCGGCGTCGTTTGCCTTGACATTGCCGATCACCGTGATCGCCCCAAGCGTGAGTTCTCTCCCGTCGATCAAAATCGCCTGCGTGTAGTCGAACAATCGGCTGTTCGGAACGCCTCCCCATTCCTGGCGGAAATTCTCGACCTGGGACTGAATCTTCCAGCTGGCGTACACGCCGCCCGGCGACAGCACCTGCAGCACGTCCGAGGCGGGCACATCCTTCGCGACCAAGAGCAGCACGTCCTCGCGTACGTACCGCGAGCGCTGGACGAGGTCGATGAAATTGTTCAACCCTTTGCGCGCGGTTCGCTCGTCGATCACGATGACCCGCACGTGAGAAGGCATCATCAGCCGCTCGACATTTTCGTTCAGCCTTGACGCGGTGTCGGCGATCGAATTTCCCTCTACCGTATAGAGAACGGTCGGAATGCCAGATCCCTGACCTTGGGATGGCGTCGCCCCCGCCGCGTTCAACACCTCGAAGGTGACGCGGTGCCGGCCGTTCTTGCCCGGCTCCACCGCGACGCCGGTCAGCAGCGCCGACCGGTTCACCTCGGTCAAATCCCAGCAGCCGGCCAGCATCGCGCATGCGGCCGCGAGCGTCAGCCCCCTCAACAACCAGCGAATGCCTGTCATGAGGTCTTCCCGCCGATGATCCGCGAGAATGGGGACATATAAGGGACACCGAACGTTTCCATGCGCGACAGATGGATCATCAGAACGGCGCAGCCGAGGATGACGCCGTACAAGCCGGTGCACGACGCGAGCAAGATGAGACCGAATCGGAATAGGCGAATGTTCGAGCCGAACGTATAGACCGGCGCGACATAGCTCGAGATGACGGTAAGCGCGACGACGATGACGTTGATGTTCGACACGATGCCCGCCTGCACCGCCGCTTCGCCAAGCACGAGCGCGCCCGCGATCGAGATCGCCTGTCCCACGAGGCGGGGCATCCGGGTACCCGCTTCCCGCAAAATCTCGAAAGCGGCCTCCATAAGCAGAATTTCAACCACCGCCGGGAACGGAATCCCTTCCCGCTGGGCCGCGATGCTCGTCAGCAAAATCGTCGGAATGAGCTCCTGATGATAGCTCGTAATGGCGACGTACAGCGAAGGGACGACCAGCGACAACAGGAACGCGACGTAGCGAAGCACCCTGGCGAACATGCCGACCAGGAACCATTGATAGTGATCTTCCGGCGACTGGAAGAAATCGCGAAAAATCGCGGGGACGACCAGCACGAACGGACTGCCGCCCACGATGACGGCGATGCGCTTATCCAGCAGGCAGGAGCAGACCGAATCCGGCCGCTCGCTGTTGTAGACGGTCGGGAACAGCCAATAGCCGCGCGGACGGAACAGCGACTCCAGACTTCCCGAATCGAACAGGCTGACCATCCTGCAGGAGCTCACCTGTTCCCTCACCTGCCGCAGCACCTCTTCGTCCGCTTCCTCTTCGATGTAGGCGAGGTACACCTCGGTTCTCGTCTTCTCTCCGATCTCGTATCGCTCGAACCGGAGCTTGTCCGTCCTGATGCGCCTTCGGATCAAGCTCATATTCGTCGCGGCCGATTCCGTGAAGCCTTCCTTGGGCCCCCGGACGACGTTCTGCGAAGTCGGCTCCTCCACGGAGCGGGTTACAAGCTCCTTCACGTCGACGAGCAGGCAATCGCGCGCTCCTTCCGCGAACAGCGCGGCATACCCGCGGCCGAGCTTCATCGGCAGGACCTGCAATTGGCCGGACAGCTCGGCGCTTAATCCGCTTAAGCAGCGCTCCCGCACCTGCTTCAGCAGCGCATCCGCATCCTCGCCGGCCAGATCGTCGCCCGCTTGCGCGAGCGGCTGGATCACGTAATCCATGATGAACGACGCGCTCGTCAACGTCGTGAAGTAGCATAACAGGCCTTCCTTGCCGCAGAAGCGGAGCGATACGAGCGCCAGATCGTCCGTATTGCCGAACGTCCTTTGCAGCGCGGTTCGCACGGCCTCAAGCGTCAGCCCGCCCCCGTCTAGTCCGGTCGGGCTCCAATCGGTTGTGTTGTCGCCACGGTTCATGTGCGTTCTCCTTTGCGAAAGCGGATCCGCAGCAGGATGAGCGTTGCCGCCGGGACCGCGAGCTGGACCGGGATATGAAGCCAATAGATGACGTACTTCAACCCTTCTTCGAAATGCTCGGCATTGTTATGCGTCACCAGAATCGAGAAAGCGCCGACGAGCAGCGCGCACGGCAGCGTGAAGCGGCGTTGGCGCCCGAACACCCGGTTCGCCCCGAGGGCGGCGGCATGCACGAAGACGGCGCATTTGATCAGAACGCCAGAGATGATAATGAGCGCGACGAACGCGTCCAGCCGGGTGATGAAATTGAAAATACTGATCATCCTCGCCGCGTCCAGCAGCGGGAAAACCGAAAACACGATGTTTTCCATCCCCAGCACGCTCGTTTGCAGCATGTCCGAGAACGTCAGCAGCAGACAGGCGCTGATCATCGCCACCCAGCCGGTGCGCCGGAATGAACGAACCGTGCCGAAGCTGGAGCTAAAGACAAGAAAGACGATCAGCTCCCCGTACGGGAACCATACCGAGCTTTTCAGTGGAACGATAAGCACCTTCGTCAGCCCTTCGGATAGAAACGGCAGAAGCCGCTCCGTGTCGACGGAGCCGCTGAACAAGAGAAGAAGCGCCAACGCAAAGAAAAAGGAGCCGATAAGCGCCGCGATCAGCACGGATAATCGGCCCATCACCGCTATTCCTCCGGACGCGGCATAGGCGATAACCAGCACGAACATAAAAATCAAGACCGAAGACGGTGTGGCACGCAGTATCGAGGTCATGACAAGCTCGATCATGTCGCGGACGTTGCGCGAGGCGATATAGAGAAAATAGACAAGATAGCACAAGGCCCACACGCGCCCAAGCGTCTTCCCCCACGCTTTGTCTAGAATATCGTACCACCCGCCCCCTTTCCCGGCCGCGGCCAGTCCCGCGAAGAGAAGGAAGAGCGCGCCCGCGGGAACGACCGCGATCAACTCGACAAGCCAAGCATCGGGCACAAGCCGGGGCGGCCCGAAAATGATGGACGTCCCGAGCAGAAAGACGAGCAGGATGGTATACCCGTGCACCACGTTCATTCTCGTAGTGGCCGCCAAAGCTAGATCACTTCCTTTCGTCCTGAATCCGAATGGCTCGCAGGCGGCGTAGGATGGCTGCTCCCATGTCTCCCCAGCCGGCGAGCAGGAGCGCCGCGCCGATCATGATGAAGGCGGGGCCGTGCGTATAATCGAACAACAAATGCCGACACGTCTCGTACAAGCTCTTCCGGTACACCAGCATATCCAGCCCGGCCAGCAGGATTAGTCCCATCGAAGCGATGATCCAAACGCCAAGCGCCGTCATCTCCATGCTCCTCTCGAACGCGTCTATACATGGTAAATTGCGCTTGCCCGGCCTTAATTATGTACGATGTCCGAATGAGTCGGGCGTTTCTACCACGAGGCGAACGCCCTCGACAACCGGTGCAGCCGCACATAAGATATCGGGATACCTGCAAGCGGAACAACGCTGGGAAGGAGAACGCCCATGGCGCGAACATTTAACCGCAAGCCGGCTGCCAAGCGCATTGCCGCCGCAGCCAAGCGTCTACGAGTAAAACCAGGACGTTCGCGATTCGGCCCCAAACGTTCGGTATCGAAACGAACCAAACGAGGCGCCGGGTCGCTTAAGCATTCGCATAAGAAGCGGCGCCCAGCGCGATTCGCGGTCTCCGCGCTGCCGGTGCCCGCATTAAACTTGCCCGACGTGCCGCGATATGCCCCCGCCCCGCCGGGCGAACGCCAGCTGTCCGGAGCGAAGCTGTCCATCCTGTATCTCGTGCACGGCTTCTTCCCCGAGTCCTACACGGGCACGGAGAAATTCGTGCTGAACATGGCCAAGGCCATGCAGCAGCGGGGCCACCGCGTCAAGGTCGCCACCTATAGCGGCCTCGTGCCGGAGGAAGCGCCGCTGACATTCGGCGACGTGCTCGGCAGCGAATACGAATTCGAAGGCATCCCGGTGCTGGCTTACCGTCACCGCAGACACGATCCCGCGCAGGCCGCCGGCTTCGGCGATCATTCGCTTCTGGCGCTGGCCGAAAGCATCCTCATCCGCGAGCAGCCGAACCTGCTGCACGTCGGACATGCGATGCGCGGCATGGAATTCGTGCAAGCCGCCCGGAACTTAGGCATCCCTTACGTCATGACGTTAACCGACTTCTGGTTCGCCTGCCCCCGTTCGAACCTGCTGCAGGTCGACAAGCAGCTGTGCGCCGGGCCCGAGGGAGGGACGGCCTGCATGACGCGCTGTCAGATCCCTTACGCCGCCGACCGGCTGCAGACCCAGATGCCGCTGCTTCTCGGGGCTAGCCGGATTCTATCGCCTTCGGTCTTCCTCGCTTCCTTCGTCAAACAGGCCTTGCCTGATCTGCCGATCGAAGTGCTGCCGCACGGCATTCGCCATGAGACGGTCGTCCCCAATGCCAAAAGCTACGGGAAAGGCAGCCCGATCACGCTGATCTACGGCGGCTCGTTGAACGAGCATAAAGGGGTGCACGTGCTCATCGCCGCCCTGTCGAAGGTCGCCTCGCGCCGGCTTCGCCTGCATATCTACGGGTCCGGCGAACCCGCCTATGAAGCCGCGCTGCGCCGTGCCGCCGCCCGCGACGCGCGCATCTCGTTCCGAGGCCCCTATGCCGAGGGCGACATCCCCCGCCTATATCAAGAGGCCGATATGGCCGTCGTGCCGTCGGTCTGGTACGAGAACTACCCGCTCGCGCTGCACGAAGCGCTCGCCGCCCATGTCCCGGTACTGGCGTCCAATATCGGCGGCATGGCGGAGAAAATCGTCGATGGGCTAAACGGCTACACCTTCCGCGCCGGCGACGCGAGACATTTGGCGGAGCGCATCAGCATGGTCGCGCGCGATCCCGCGCTGCTTAACGGCTTGAAAGACAACATTCGCGCCATGCCGCTTTCGGACGTCGGCGTCGAAGCGGAAGCGTATGAATCGATCTACTATGCGCATGCGAGACCATGACGAAAGCCCTCGGCCAGTCGCGTTGACGCGAGTCTGGCCGAGGGCTTTGCAAGGTTGAACCGGAAGCTGGCGAAACACTGTCTTATAGGGGCAAGCGCAAATGGAGTCGGTTCGCGGCCGGCTATACTCGTCTAACGGCCGACGGACCCGCGATCACGTCGACGAGCAGCTCGGGGAATTGCTCCCTGAGCATCGCCGCCACGGTGGCCATCCCCGCCTCCTCGCTTTTTTGGTGACCGGTTACGAGCAGCGCCTTGGCCAACCCCATGTCGACCGCGTCGCGAACATATTCGTTCGTCTCCCACTCGTTCGTCTCGCCCGCGATCAGCAGATCGATGCCGCCAATGCGCAGGACGTCCATCTGAATTCGTCCTCCCGGCGCGCCGGGAAGGAACCCGATCCGGCGGGCGGGCATGGCGGGATCGCCGGCCAGCAGCAGGCTGTCGATGCCGAGCCGCTGTTTCAGATGATCCGCGACGGCGCCGACATTCCCCGCTTCGCCGGGCGGCAGCGTCAACAGGTGGCGGTGGTCGGGATCGGCATACGCCGACCAGCCGAGCTCCTGCAGCATGCCGCTGAGAATGCCGTCGGGCTCGTATTCGTGAATATAGTCATGCAGCCGGAAGATCGCGATGCCCGTCGATTCGATCAACTCGCGCTTCTTCTCGTAGACGGGATCGCCCTCGAGCCAGCTCGTCTCGTCCAGATGGTTGTAGAACGTCGGCTCGTGCGCGATGATCAGGTCGGCGCCCGTGTCGACCGCCTGCTTGATGATCGCGAAGGTCGCCGTCATCGCGACCGCGACCTTGCGCACCGGCTTGTCGGGGCTGCCGCTCTTCAGCGTGTCGACCGTCTGATCGAGCGGTCCGACCGGCGCGACGAGACGGTCGATAATCGTTTGAACGGTGATGCTCAATGGATGGTGCCTCCTTCATGGGGATTAGGGACGGAAATAAGTATGTACGCATGCTACAGACTAGCATAGCATGAAATCCAGCCGATTCGCGCCGGTCCAGCCTGGCCAACGGCAAAAAAACCGGCTCGCCCCGCGAGCCGGTTACTTCGTCTGTCCTTGCTTATTTCACATCCAGCACGATTCCGCTTGCCGTCGCCCACGCGCCGACCGGCGTCACCTCGTACGTCATGCCGGCCGTCAGCTTGCCGCCGTTCTGAATATCGAAGATGCCGGTCTCGCCTTTGCGCGTCTGCACCCGGTATTGCGCCGTCAGCACCGAGCCATCCTTGCCCTTCAGCTGCACCGAGCGGTAAGCGAACAGCTCGTCGCCCGGATCGGCCGTCAGCGATATGCGGATCGAAGCGTCGTCGATGTTGGCCGCGGAAGCGATCGTAAGCGGCGCCACCTGCTCAGCGGTGAAGGTCTTATTCGCAAGCTCGAACCAATCGGAGGTAACGGTATACGTCAAGCCCGGTTGGAGCGAGGTGCCGGCCGGCAGACGGAATTTCGGCTCCTGCTTGCCGTCGGTCGATTGCGTGAAGCCAACGTAGTTGACCGTGATCGGCGCGCCGTTCTCCGGCGTGAGCACCGCTTGGCGGGTCGCCAAGGAAGAAATGATTTGAAGCGGCTTGCCTTGGAACGTGTTATCCGCTTCGAGCACGATGGCATTGGCGCCACGGCCTCCCGAATAAGCGGAGATCACGTAACCGTAATCGATGACGCCGTCCTCGCGCAGGGAGCTAACTTCGAACGTGTCGTTCGTCACTTGGCGGACATCCTTGAGCTTAATCGTTTCCTCGGCACCGGTCAGGTTGAACGTTTGATTGCCTTTATAGGTGAGCGAGAAGCTCTCGCCAGGTTTCATCGTTTGGACGGGCACGATATAAGTCGCGATGGAGCCGGTCTTGAGTCTCGGCTGGTTCACGAGCTTCAAGCCGTTGCTGAACACGAAGTTCGCCTGCGCCGCTGCCGTCGCTTCGTCCGCCAGCGTCATCGGCTGGTCGAATACGACTTCGAACGTAATTTTGTTGAGCGCCCTGATCGATACGATCGAGGCCGCTTCGCTGCGTACCGCTTGCTGCGCTTGAAGCAGCAGCTGCGCCGCTTGGCCGCGCGTAAGGTTAGTTTGGCCGATGCTCAGACCGTCCATCCAATATTGCACGGACTTGACGTCGCGCTGCAGCGCCTTGGCGATCATCGGCGCGATGTCGGCGGCCGCGAGCGGCTTGTTCGGCTGGAATTGCGCGTCTTCTGTCAGCAGTCCGCCGGCGAGCGCGGCGCTCGCGTAAGCGTCGTACCACTTGGCGTTCGGCAGCTCCGATGCGGCCTCCACGTTCAAGCCCAGCGCCAAGACGGCCATCTTGATGAATTCCGCGTTCGTCAGGTGCCGCTCCGCGTGCAGCTTTCCGTCGCCCCCGCCTTGCAGGACGCCTTGCTCCGCGAGCTTCGCCATCGCCTGCTCGACGCTTACCGCCGCCCTGTTGCTCGCGCTTGCCGCCGATAGCGGCGCTTGGAACGGCAGCAGCGCGCCTCCTCCGATCATCATGGCAATCGCGATCATGGCTGCTTGCTGGTTACGCTTCTTCATCTATTCCTCTTCCTCTCGGCTCTGATTTAGTGGTGTTTCCCTTGACTACTTCATCATAAGGGACGACCCTAAACCCGCTTCAAAGGAGATCTAAACAATTTATAAACAAGTCCGAAACCTAGCATGAACAGATTCATCCGATGGCCCGCTACACCGTGAACCGATAGCCTGCTCCCCATACCGTCCCGATAAACTGCGGATTGGACGGGTCGGCTTCGATCTTCTCCCGAATGCGCGAAATGTGCACCGTGACTGTGGCGATCTCGCCATTGGATTCCATTCCCCAAATGCGCTCGAACAGCTCTTCTTTGCTGAATACCCGGTTCGGATGCTCGGCCAGAAACAGCAGCACCTCGAACTCCTTCGCGGTCAGCGGCACCTCTCGGTCGCGCACGAAGACGCGGTACGCCGCCTTGTGGATCGCAAGCTCGCGCACCTGGATCACCTCGGGCTCGGCCGTCTTCCGCTCCGCATCCCGATCCCGTGCCGATAGCCGGTCGTACCGGGCCAAATGCGCTTTCGCCCGCGCCACCAGCTCGCTCGGACTGAACGGCTTGGTGACGAAATCGTCGGCGCCGAGCCCGAACCCTCTTATCTTATCCACTTCCTCGTTCTTGGCCGACACGATGAGCACGGGAATATCCAGCTTCTCCCGCACCTGCTTGCAAATCTCGAAGCCGCTCGCGCCCGGCAGCTGCAAATCGAGAATGAGCAGATCGAAACCGCCATCCAGCGCAAGCCTCAGGCCTTCCGTGCCATCATGGCAAATCTCCGCGTTGATATCATGCAAGCCGAAGTAGTCCTTCTGCAGTTCGGCGATATAAGGATCGTCTTCAATAATCAGTATGCGTTTCATCAGTTCGTATCACCGGCGTTCCTGTAAGATTGGCAGCGTAAAATAAATCGCGGTTCCTTGGCCTTCTTCGCTGCGGGCCGTAATCGTCCCGCCATGTCCTTCGACGATCTGCTTGGCGATCGCCAGCCCCAGCCCGCTCCCGCCGCCTGACCCCGGCGTGCGGGAGTCGTCCGCCCGGTAGAACCGGTCGAACACGAACGGCAGCGCCTCCGCCTTGATGCCCGGCCCGTTGTCCGCGATCATGACGGTCACCTGGCCATGAGGCTCGTCCGGGCGAATGCCGACGGTAATCCGCTTCGGCTCGCGCGTCATGAACTTCATGCTGTTGCCGAGCAGATTCCGGACGACGCGCTTCAATTTCTCCCGGTCGGCCCGCACGAAGACCGGCTTCTCCGGCAGCGGCTCCCACTCGACCTCGATGCCCGCCCGCTCGAAGTCGATCGCGTGCTCCTCGACGAATCCTCGCATGAGCACGGCGGCTTCGGCGTCCTCGAACGTGAACGGCTCCTTGTTCAAATCCAGCTTCGAGTAGTAGAACAGCTCCTCCACCATGCGCTCCATGTCGGAGGCGCGGGTATGGATGGCGCGCGCGTATTGGTCCAGCTTCTCCGGCGTCCGCGCCACGCCGTCCCGTATGCCTTCCGCGTACCCTTTGATCGTCGTGATCGGCGTGCGCAGGTCGTGCGAGATATTCGAGAGCAGCCCTTTGCGGTTCTCCTCGTACTGCAGCTGCAGCCGGATCGATTCCTGCAGCCGGCGCCGCATCTCGTCGAAGCTTGCGGTAAGCTGTCCAACCTCGTCCTTGGACGTCGGCCGCAGCTCTTCGGTTAGATCGCCTTCCTTGATCCGTTCCGCAGACTTGCGCAGCCCTTCGAGCGGCAGCACGATTTTGCGCGTGACGTACCGGTACAGCACGATGCCGGTCAACAGCACGATCAGCGCGAACAAGCCGACGAGGACGGGCAGCATTTTGCGGACGACCTCCGCGAACGGACTCCGCTCCCGGATGACGAAGATGCTCCCCTTCTCCTTCTGCGCCGCATCGAAGTAGAAATCGAATTTGGCGTAGGCGAAAAAGCGGCTGCCGACGTTCATCGTCTCGCGAATGCGATAATTCCCCATTTCGTAGGCGGGCAGCGCGCCGGCGAAATCGGTCTCCTTCATGTTCGGCGTCGCATAGAGCAGCTCGTCGTCCTTGCGAACGAGCAGTCCGGCCTGCACCATTTTGAGCTGGAGATCGTAATCCTGCAGCAGCGCCGGGTCCGTCAGCTTGTCCGGATCGTGCTTGGCCAGATATTTCAGATCGAGGAAGATGCTCTCCTCTTCCTCCGACAAGGGATGAAGCGAATAATGGATCGTATAAAAGCTTCGCACGCTCCGGTAATCGCCCGTCGCCGCGACGGACAACAGGTAGGCCGCCAGCATGAACAGCGTCACCGAGACGATGACGACCGAGGTCAACGAGAATAGCAGCCGAAACCGAATCGACACGAGAGGCACCCCTTCCTTTTCGTCTGATTAAGCGAGATAGGACTCCGTAAGTTTCGCGTATTCCGCATATTGCCGCGCCCACTCTTCCTTCCGCTGCGGTATCGGGCGGCCGTCCAGCAAAGCGGCGATCACGTCCAGGCAAACCTGCCAACCGGCCAAGTCCCTGGCTGTGTGCGCCGTGACCGTGCCGATCGTCTCGATCAGAATAAGGCTGCTGCCTTCGTCTTGCGGCTCCAGCTCGAAGCGGACCCGATCCTCGCCCCACTCGTATTCGAGGACGGCCTGCGGCGTCATCGCCATAATCGTCATGCGCTCGAACGCGCCGTCCCCCATATCGAACAGCATGGCCCCGCCTTCGCGCAGCTCCTCGACCCGCAGCTCGCCGAACCATTGGGTCAGCTTCTCGTTATCCGTCAGCATCGCCCAGACGTCCTGCGCCTCATGACGGAACCGCCGTTCGAAACGGGCGATATAACCGCTCTGCGTTTGTTCGAAATTAGCCAGCATCTCAAGGTCCTCCCCTATATTTAGATATTCCGTTGCTCTGAAACGCTATCCATAACAAGAATTCACTTCATTCTAGCATAAGGGCATAAAAAAAGACCAAGCATCAAATCGCCTGGTCCGCAAATGCCGAAGTCCTTACAATTCCGCCAACGCCTTCTCCCGGTAAGCTTTCACTTCCGGCACGTCGGCCTGCTCTCCGTTCTTCTTCACGAATACTTGCCAATCGTTCCGCTCCAGCACCGCCAAAAATCCCTTCACGATCTCGCCCGTCTTCGTGTCGGGGTGCGCGGCGACCGTCTTCGTGTAGCTCGCCTTGACCTCCTCCGCCAGCTTGTACGTATCGAAATCGAAGACCGGCGTGTTATTCAACCCATACAGGTACATCGACAGGTAGTTCTGAAACAGCTGCTTCACGCGAGCAAACTCCGGCGCATCCGGATACCGGGTCAGATAGGCTTCATGCGCGAGCGTCCGCTCGGCGAGCTGGTCCCAGCTGATGACAAGACCGGCATCGCTGGACGACTTCTCGTCCGACTCCAAGGCGAGCAGCGCGATATAATCCACAAGCTGCGGCGATAGCGAGCCCGCATGCTTCTTCAGCAGGCCGTAATCGACCACCGGGAAAATCATGCCCTCCGTCGCCTCCAGTTTGTAGCCTTCCGCCCACACGTTTTCGATCGCCCGCTTCACCTTGTCGTCCGTCACCTGATTCAGCTTCTCGGGCGTAATCGGCCATTCGATCGCCGCCAGCTGCTCGTCGATCCGCTGATCGGCCAACCGCTGTTGAGCCGGCTCCAGGTCCTGCTCGTAGAACGCCAGCATGTCCCGCATGATTCGATCCGCCTCGTCCGCCGGCAGCTTGGCCAGATTCGCATCCAAGAACGCGAGCCGCTCCTTCGCGTCCGCCTGCTTCGTCTTCAGCGCTTCATATTCGGCGACGATCCGTTCGGTCTTCTCTTGATCGGCGCTGTCCGCATCGTTCGAGCCATTGCCTCCGTTCGTCGTCTCGCTGCCAGTCGAGCCCGAGCCCGTCTGCTCGTTATGAACGGTGTCTCCGCCCGGATCCGATGCCTTCCCGCAGCCGACCAGCAGCGTGCCGGCAAGCATAATCGCCATGAGCAGCGCCGTATAAGAACGCCATTGTGTTTGTCTTGTCAAGCGAATCCCTCCTACATCCTGCTAAGTAGCTATTAGACGGCTAACGATGCGTCAAGGTTGCACCGCGATGGAACCGCAGCGCCATATCCATACGCACCGGTAATATGCGTCTTCCCGATGGATGCGATGCACGCGGAGCGAGCTTAGCATGTTCATGGCCACAAGAAGCACCAACAAGAAGGAGCACATGGTCTCCTTCTTGTTGGTAACGTTAGCTCGAATCAGCCCCTACGCGGTTTATCGGAATAATCCCAATACCGCGTCCAGCGAGTAGTCACCGGCACCCGTCAGCGCCGCGCCGATCGCGACGGCGAGCAGGACAAGCGGATATTCATAGCCGTTTGCCGTAGACCACAGGCCGTTGCGCCAGTGCACTTTGACGATCGCGCCGATCATCGTCAACGCGATGAAGGCCGCGGCGATCGGCGTTAACAGACCCGCCGCGAACAGCGCCCCGCCCGCCAGCTCCAGCAAGCCGGCGAATACCGCCATGACGACGCCGGGTTTGATGCCCACCGATTCCATCCAGCCGCCCGTTCCTTTCGGCCCGTAGCCGCCGAACATGCCGAACAGCTTCTGCGCCCCATGCCCAACAAACAATACCCCTACCACGACGCGTACAATCAACAACCCGAGATCCATCATGTAAACCCATCTCCTTTTTCGTTTTATTTTAATTATCTTTATTTAAAGATATATAGCGCAAGTTTAGTCATGATCGCCGTTCGCGAATTTCTCGGCGGCGAGTTTCAACGGCGTGACGTCATTGCCGCGCTCATCCATGACGGACACGCTGCGCATCATCGTTTTCACCTGTCCGCGGATATAGCCCAAATATTCTTGGCGAAGCCTCGCTTGCTCGAGACGTTCATCCTCCGTCAATCCGCCGCCGCGCTGCATGCGGCTCAATTCGTTAATCCGGTCCAAAATCGGGATCATCATATCGTTCATCTCTCCTTGCATGCATGTATTAATAAGGCGCTACGGTCGTAACCGGCAGCAGCTTCGCTTCGATGTCGGCTCTTTGCTCCTCGAACCATTCCGGCAGCATCAGCTTCTCGCCGAGCTTCTCCGGCTCTTCATCCCGCGCGAAACCTGGAGGGTCGGTCGCGATCTCGAACAGTATGCCGCCGCTCTCCCTGAAGTACAGCGCCTTGAAATAGTTGCGGTCCACGATCGGCGTCGCCTTGAATCCGTGCTGGATCGCGATGTCTCTCCATTGCTCGTGGTCCTGATCGTCCCGCGCGCGCCATGCAATATGGTGAACGGTGCCTGCGCCGCTTGCGCCCCACTCCATGTCGCGGAGCGGCACGTCGACGCGGTTGCCCAGTTCGGCGCTCGATTGGAATCTGGCGTAGTTGGCGTCTTCGCCGACTTTCACGAATCCGAGCACCTGCGCAAGCGTACGCATCGTCGACGCGTGATCCACGCTGTAGAGCACCGCGCCGCCGAAGCCTTTGATCGCCTTCGCCGCCGGGATGCCGCCCGTCGTCGCCGTCTGCGTCGCGCCTTCCACTCGCTCCACCAGCTCCAGCCTTAAGCCGTCCGGATCGGCGAACTGCAAGTACGTCTCGCCGAACCGTACCGAATTCGACGCGCTCACGCCCAGCAGCGCGAGCCGCTCTTCCCAGTACGACATCGCGCCTTGCGGGATGACGAACGTCGTGACGCCGACCTGCCCGCCCCCGACGCGTCCCTGCCGGGCGTGCGGATACGGGAAGAACGTGATGATCGTGCCCGGCGTTCCCGCTTGGTCGCCGAAGTAGAGATGATACGTGTGCGGATTATCGAAGTTGACCGTCTTTTTGATCAAGCGAAGCCCGAGCACCCCCGAGTAGAAATCGACGTTCTCCTGCGGGTTTCTTGCAAAAGCCGTAATGTGGTGAATGCCTGCCGTCCGGTTCGTCATCCTTAATCGCTCCCTTAATATAGGTTAGTTGTTGGGTGATCCATCTATTGCCTCGTCGCCGTGTCCGTTCGTTGTTGTCTTTGTTTTAATTATCTTGAATTAAAGATACTTTACTTTGAATCAATTGTCAATACCCTCTTATCCATTTTCCGCTTTTTCGTTCTTTATATTCTTGCCTTCTTAATTACCGCTTTTCTCTTACTTGTTCGGCTGCTTTCTTTTTCTCGCCGCCCCCCTCCCGCTTTATGTCGATTGATGTCATAATAGTAGTATCTATCAATCTACCGGGGAGTCGTGGCTACCATATGAGCCTAAATCATGAGAACGACCATTCTTCATCCTGGATGGAGCCGCGCAGCATGCAGTTCCCGGGTGCCGCGCTGTTCATCGATATTTACGGTTTCACCTCCTTAAGCAAGCAGCTTACCGCGCAGGGAGCAGCCGGCATCGAACAAATTTCTATATTACTGAATACATATTTCGACCGCATGCTCTCGGCCATCGACCGCATGGGGGGCGAGGTCGTGCAGTTCGCAGGAGACGCCCTGCTCGCCGTATGGACCGTCGACCCGGACGAGCATTCGCTGGAGGAAGCCGTTCTCTCGGCCGCCCGCTGCGGATTGCTGCTGCAGCGCCAGCTGCATGACCGGGAGATGCTGCCCGGGCTCCTGCTCTCGCTTCGCATGAGCATCGGGGCGGGCGATATCGAGAGCGCGCTTGTCGGCGGGCTGGATAAGGAGTGGGAGCTTGCGCTGGCCGGCGAAGCGCTTTCTCAGATTCGCGCCTGCAGCGCCTACGCCCAGGCGGGCAGGGTTCTCCTCTCTCCGGAAGCCCGCTCGCTCATCGGGAAGCGCTATCCTTCGGAATTAACCGAAGCCGGCAGCGCCTTCTTCTCCGAGGAGGCGCACGATGAGCCTCCATCCGAGTCGAAGGATAATGAAGGAACCCTCCTTCAAGATCCCGCCCAAGCTGCCCAGGTCGACTGGTCCGCCGAGCTTCGGCTCATCACGGTGCTCTTCGTGAAGTTCAGCCAATCCGCGAATAAGCTGGACATCGGGCAGCTGCAGCCCGCGACGGTCGCCATTCAGCAGGCCATGAAACTGCACGGCGGCACGATCCACAAGATCAGTCACGACGATAAGGGCAGCGCCGTCATCGCCGCGCTCGGGCTTCCCGCCCACACCCACGAGAACGACGCGTTCCGCGCCGTTCGGGCCGCGCTGGCGATGCAGGAGCGCTTGAAGGCTCTCGGTCTCGGCCATCGCATCGGCATCTCCACCGGTCTCGTGTTCTATGGCTCGATCGGCAACGCGGTGAAGCGGGAGTACACCATGCTCGGCGACGCCATGAACTTGGCGGCCCGCCTCATGCAGCATGCGCCGGAGCAGGAGATCCGGTGCGACGCCGCGACGCGCGAGGCCGCCGGAGGCGGCGTATGGTTCCGCGAAGAAGCGCCCGTCATGCTTAAGGGGCTGAAGGAGCCGCAGCCGCTGTTTACCCCGCTCGGATTAACGGGAGAAGCCCGGAGCAGCGGGCAGACGCTAGTTGGCCGGGAGCGCGAGATCGCCGAGCTGCGGCAGAGGCTAGACCTGCTCGCACAAGGAAGCGGAAGCTACGTCAGCCTCATCGGCGAAGCCGGCATCGGCAAGTCCCATTTGCTCCAATTCGTCCTGCGCGAAGCGGCCGCCCGAGATGTGACCGTCCTTCGCGGCGCGGCGGACGCCGCCGAGCAGTTAACGCCGTACTATCCGTGGCGAAGCATTTTCCACGCGCTGCTGCGATTGGACGCGCTTCCCGAAGACGAGGACGCCAGGCAGCTGGCCGTTCTGGACACGATCCGCCGTTCCGCTCCCGACCTGGAGCACCTGGCTCCCCTGCTGACGCCCGTGCTGCCATTCGCGATCGCGGACAATGCGTGGACCAAACCGATGACCGGTCAGATCCGAGCGGATAACGCGCATGCCTTGATGGTGCGGCTCCTCGGACACTTCGCCGAAGCAACGCGCACCGTGCTCGTGCTCGACGACGGCCATTGGGCGGACTCGTCCTCCTGGTCGCTGCTGCTGCAAGCCGCGGGCGCGCTGCCGCAAGCGCTGCTTATCGTCGCTTCCCGGCCGGAGAGCGAGCAAGTGGAGGCGGGCGAGCAGGCGAGCCTGCAGCTTCCGTCCTCCCTTACGCTGCGCCTCATGGAGCTGTCGCGGGACGAATCGCTCGCGCTCATCGCCGACCGGCTCGGCGTCGAGCGGCTGCCGGACGAGGTGGGCGCGTTTATTCTGAGCAAATCGGAAGGCCATCCGTTCTTCAGCGAAGAACTCGCCTATGCGATGCGCGACAGCGGCGTCCTTGAGATCCACGACGGCCAATGCCGCGTGCTGCGCAACTTGGACGAATTGTCCGACGTGCATTTTCCGACGACCATCCAAGGCATCGTCCGAAGCCGCATCGACCGTCTGCCCCAGGAGGAACAGCTCGTCTTGAAGGTCGCCAGCGTCATCGGACGCATCTTCACTTATGCGGCGCTGGACGGGACGATGCCCGTCGCCGGCGGCGGCGAGAAGCTGTTGGCCCTGCTGGAGACGCTGACCGAAGCGAACCTTACGCTCCGCGAACCGTCCGATACGGAGCTTACCTACCTGTTCAAGCATGTCATCACGCAAGAGGTCAGCTATAACTTGCTGCTGCATTCCCAGCGCAAACAGCTGCACGGCACGCTCGCCAGCTGGTACGAGTCGCAGTACTCCGACTTGTCGCCGTATTACGGTCTGCTCGCTTACCACTGGTCGAAGGCCGAGGATACCGACAAGACCGCCTACTACCTGGAGCGAGTCGGATTACAAGCGCAGCGGACGGGTGCCTATCAGGAAGCGGTCGGCGCGTTCACCGCGCTCGTCGGCGGAGAGACGTTCGCCGAATCGTCCGCCTCGATGGCGAAGTGGCGCCGCATGCTTGGCGAAGCGTATATGGGCATCGGGGATATGGCCAACGCCTCGGAGCAGCTGTGCGCCGCGCTGACGCTGTACGGGCGCCCGCCCGCTTCGACTCCTGGCCGCTTCAAGCGGGACATCGCCAGACAGGCGGCTCGCCAGCTGCTGCATCGCGTCATCCCGGAGCGTCTGGTCGGTCCCTTCTCGCAAAGCCGAAGAGAGCTGCTGCTGGAGCAGTCGCGGTGTTACTGGCGGCTGGCGGAGATCGCGTTCTTCGTGAACAAGCCGGGCGATAATCTGTACCATACGCTGCACGGCCTGAATTTGGCCGAGCGCGCCGGCATCTCGCCGGAGCTCGCCCAAATCTCCGGCAACATGTGCGTCACGGCCGGCATCATGTCTTTACATAAGCTCGCGAAGGCCTATATCAATCAGTCGCTTCGGACGATGAACCAAATCGAGGAGCTGTCGGCCGAAGCCTGGGTGCGCATGAACATCTCGCTTTATTTCACCGGCACCGCGCAGTGGAAGGAGTCGATGGACTATTCCGGCCGCGCGATGGATATCTACGAGAAAATGGGTAACAGACGCTACTGGGAGGCTTGTTCTTATCTGATGGTCAAAGCGCTGGCTTACCACCATGCAGACTTCCCGGCAAGCACGGCGCTCGCGGCGAAAATCTACGAGTCCGGCCGTCTTAGCGGCAACGCGCAAGCCAAGTCTTGGGGGCTTCTGGCGCAAGCGGAGAATGCGCTCTACAACGACAAACCGCCGGAAGCGCTGCGCCTGCTGTCCGAAGCCGAGGCGCTCATTCCGATCCATATCGGATTGACGGAGGAAATCCGCCTGCACAATCTGCTCGCGCTCGTCCATCTGCGCACCGGCGGTCTCGACGAGGCGAAGCGCTACGCTCGCCAGGGATTGACGCTGACCAACCAGTCCGCGGCGACGACGTATTATTCGTTCGACGGCTACGCCGCGCTTGCCGAGACGCTGATCGATCTGTGGCAGCGGGAGAGCGGCGATCGGATCGAGAGCCGAGCCGCGATGGACGAGGCGATCGGCATCCTGCGCCGGTTCGCCAAGACGTTCCCGATCGCGCTCCCTCGCCTCCATGGTTACGAAGGCTCGATCGCTTGGCATGAAGGCGACCGCGAACGCGCCCGCAAGTTGTGGAAGCGCAGCCTGCAGCAAGCCCGCAAACTCGGCATGCCGTACGAGGCATCGCGGACGGAAGCCGTCATGTGGCAACTGGATAGCCGCTCTTCCTAGCGGTTGCAGCAGCCTCGCCTATTTGGACAATAAGAAGGCCTGAGCGAGACGTCCTTGGAGGACGCCGCTCAGGCCTTTTTTGGCGCTTCGAATCAGAGCCGTTATTTGACGCTCGCGAGCTCAGCCGCAGGTAACTCCGTCATGCGCGCCGTCAGCCCGCCGAACGGGTAAGTCGGCAGCGTGATCCGGCTAGGCCGCATCTCGCCTTCCCCGTACAACCCGGTCCAATCGACGCCAAGTCCATGTACCCATAGCGGGAGCAAGCGGTCAAACTTGCGCTTCGCCAGCCAGCGGCGAACGAGCTCGCCGCAATCCTCGTCGTCCGCCGCGAACAGGCGCACCGCTTCGTTATCCGGACTTACGCGGCCGTAATAGATGCCTTCCTGCCCGCAATTGCCGGAGACGAAGGCCGTTAGCTTAGCGCTTAACTCCCGGAACGATCCGGCCACAACCGCAAGCCTTGCGTCCATCGCATCCCTGCCTGTCTGAAGCGTGAACGCCGCGTCGTCGATCCGCTCCTCCGGAAGCGTGGAGACGAAGGCGAGCAGCTCGACTGCCTGCGCTTGGAGCGCGGCTTCGTCCATCGCCGACAGCAGGAACACGCCCGGCTGCTCCGGCGCAATGACGCTGGCTCTTGGCTTCCGAGGTCTCCGCTCGTACGCTTCCAGTACGACATGCGCGTTGACTCCGCCGCGGCCCAGTGCCGTAATGCCCGCCAGCCGTGGCGCCTTCCGGCCTTGCTCATCCCGATTCGCGTTCTCTCGGTCCACAGCGAAAGGCTCCGCGGCGGAATCGCGCGACGGATCGGAAAGGTCCGGCCGCAACAATTCCAGCGCATTCATAACGCTCGCCATTCCGGCAGCTTGACCTGCGGCGCTCGACGTACGGAGGCCGTGTCGCGGCTCCAGCCGACCAGTATCTCCCGCCGCCCGTCCAAGCTCGCCGTACGCGGCTTCCGCCAGCACTTGCAGCGCATCCTGCGCCTCTGATCCGAAAGCCTTCCCGTCCAGCTCCGCGTAGTCAACCGCCGAAGGAGCGATGTCCATTTGGTCGTAAGCATCCGCTATCAGCTCGGACAGCGCATTCTCGCTTGGCGCGGCATTCGACCTGGAACGTCCGCCATGGCTCGCGATCGAAGCACGGATCACCGCGGCGATCGGGTCTCCATCGCGCTCAGCCGCGCTCAGCTTCTTAAGCAGCAGCATGACGCCTTGTTGATCGCCCTGTACGGCGGCACCAGCGTCGATTCCGCCGACGAGCGCCGTCTCGCATTCGCCTGCGCGAATGGCCTTAACCGCGCGATCGATGGCCGCGAGCGCGCTCGAACCGGCCGTATTGATATCCTCGCTCGGTCCGCGAAGATCGAGCAGCCAGCTGAGCGAATTTGCCGCATTCAGCGGGGGCCAACCGGCATCCAAGCCGTCTCCGATTGCTGGGTCTAGGTGCCGGGCTGAATCGGCGGCAGCGCCTCCGTCCATGCCGACGAAGACGGCCGTTCGGCTGCCCGCAAGCGCGCCCGGCGCGCAGCCAGCAGCCTCGACCGCTTTCCAGCCGTGCATCAGCGCCAGCCGATGAAGCGGCTCCACAAGCGCAGCCTGCTCCGGCGACAAGCCGAAGATCCGCGGATCGAACCGCTCCCGCTCGGCGTTATCAGCCTCTCCGGCTTGCGGCTGAAGCCCTTGTTCATCCGCGCCTGCGACGAACGGCAACGAGCCGCTCATGCCAATGATCGCGATCGGTTCATGCAAGACGGGTCCTGTCACGGCAACGCCGTGAGCGGCCTCGCGCTGCGGTTCTCGCTTCGGCAGCCAGTGCCGGTCTTTCGCCAGCGGATAGACCGGCAGCGGGACGCGAACGTATCGCCCGCCCCGGAACAATTCGCCGTAAGGCAGCGGGCAGCCTTCCGCAAAGAGGCGCGCGAGCGTTCGAACAGGCTCGTCGCCCGCCTCTCCGGCGGAAGCCCCCGCGCATCGGCTCAGACACTCGCGTCCCAGCCGGAGCGCGGCCTCATCCTTGCTTCCGCCGCGGACAGCCGCTTCCGATACGCGGACGTCCTCGCTACTCCCCGCTGCCAGCCAACGTTCAAGCATGTGCAGCAGCTCGCTTGGCGTACGCGCGGCGCATGCCAGACGGTGTCCGAGATGCTTTCTTCCCGTTAGCAGCGTAAAGCTGATGTCCGCCAACCCCTCAGGCCGCTCCCGGCGAATGTAATCCGCCAGACGTTCGGCTTGCAGACGCAGTTGATCCGGCGTTCTCGCCGACAGCGCGATCAGCCGGCTACGGCCGTCCGCGGTCGGATGAGGCCGATCAGGCGCTTCCTCCACCACGAGATGCGCGTTAGTGCCGTTCAGCCCGAAGGCGCTGAGCGCGGCTCTGCGCTTCCCTCCAACTGGCGCCTCCCAAGGCGTCAGTTCGGTATTGACATAGAACGGGCTTTGCTCGAAATCGATATTCGCGTTCCTGTTCTCGAAGTGGAGCGTCGGCGGCATCTGGCGGTTCTGCATGGCCAGCAGCAGCTTGATTAACCCCGCCACGCCGGAAGCGGTCGCCGTATGGCCGATATTGGACTTGAGCGACCCAATGGCGCAATATCCGTTCGCCGGCGCGGACGAGCGGAATACGCGGCTCAACGCCTCGACCTCGATCGCGTCTCCGAGCTGCGTGCCCGTCCCGTGCGCCTCCACGAATTGGATCGTCGACGGTTCGATGCCGAAGTCCTCGTATACCCCGCGGACGAGCCGCTCCTGCGACTTGGCGCTCGGGGCGGTAATGCCGTTCGTTCTGCCGTCCTGGTTCATGCCCGAGCCCCGGATCACGCCGTAAATATGGTCTCCGTCCGCGATCGCGTCCTCTAACCGCTTCAGCACGACGGCGCCCGCGCCTTCGCTCAGCACGAAGCCGTCCGCACGGTCGTCGAATGAGAAGCAGCGTCCTCGCGTAGACAGCAAACCGGCATTGGAGCCCGTCGCTTGGAAGTCCGGTGTTAGCCGCACCGATACGCCCCCCGCGATCGCCATCTCCGTTTCGCCCGTCCACAGGCCTTGGCAGGCCAGATGAATCGCCACGAGCGAGCTTGAGCAAGCGGTATCCACCGCGATCGCAGGCCCGTGCAGATCAAGCACATATGCGATGCGCGACGGGATGAGCGAGGGCGACATTCCCCACAGCGCTTGCGACGGCGCGTCCTCGCCGTAGAGTTGATGGTATTCGCCGTTCTGACAGCCGACGTAGACGCCGCAGCGACGGCCTTCCATCGCTTCGCCGGCATAGCCCGCATCTTCCAGCGCCTTCCACGCTTCCTCCAGGAAAATGCGCTGCTGCGGGTCCATATAGTCCGCTTCTTGCCCTGGAATATTGAAGAATGCGGCGTCGAATTCGTCGATCCGCTCTAGGAAGCCCCCATACAGCGCGAACGGCTCGCGATTCGGGAACGCCCGTCCAAGATCCCAACGCGTCGTTTCCTTGACGAGATCATCGCCGGCCGCCAGATGCGCCCACAGCTGGTGGACATCCTCCGCGCCGGCGAATCGGCCGCTCATCCCGACAACGGCGATCGGCCCTTTCGCAACTACGGGAGTCGAAGCGGCGCCGCCGGCTTCGCGGCTCTCCGCGCTCGCGGCGGTCTCCGCGGCCGATTCGCCGACGAATCCCGCGACTTCATAACCGTCGAACATGGCCTGTTCTTGCGTAACCCATGAAGGATCGGTCGCTGCGCTGACGTCTCCCTTCGGCATGCTGGCGCGATTGTCGGACGCCGCTGCCGCGCGCCGAGCAGCCCAGCTCGATGCGATCGCGTCAGCCTCGTCGCTTAAGCGAGATTCCCGGGCAGCCGCCGCCTCCTCGAGGCCAGAATCCTCCGCAGTCTTCGGCAGCCTGATATCGGAAGCATGTCGATCGACGAGGTGACCGGCCAATTGATGAACGGAACTATAGTCGAAGATGTCCGTGATCGACAGCTTGCAGCCGAGCGCTTGATTCAGCCCTTTGACCAGCTGAATGCCGGTAATCGAATCCAGGCCGTAATCGGAAAAGGCGTCGTCGTCGTCGATCATGTCATCCGTCAGCTGAAGCGACTGCTCCAACTGGCCCCGGATCACCGTCCGAACATAGGCGCGGACCTCGTCCGGCGTCCATTCGCTCATGCCCGTGCCGGTTCGGCGGTCGGCCGATATTGCCGCTGCAGCATGGTCGACATTCAAGTCCGCAACTTGGCGCTGCGGAATTACGAGTCCCACCGCCTCGGCAACCGCTAGTCGCGATGCCTCCGAAGTCTCCGAAGCCGTCGCCGGCTGCCGAATGAATCCGTCGCTTTCGCTGACGATGATTTGCTGCCCTCTGCCGCCGTCCGCCGCGAACAGCACGGAACGGAAGCCTTCATCTTCCAGCGCCCGCTTCCATTCCGCCTCGCCCAGGCACGGCGAGCCCGGAATGCGGATCGCTTCGTCCTCGTACAACCACCAACCGTCCAGCAGCCCGAACGTCACGTGGGCGAACACGGTATTGGACGTAATTTCGTTCAGCAGCAGCAGCCCGTTTTGTTTCAACGCCGCTTTGCAATTGCGCAGCGTCCGGCGAATATTGGCCGTCGCATGCAGCACATTGGCCGCGATGACGAGGTCATACGCGCCGCATTCCAGTCCTTGCTCTCCATACGGAAGCTCCGCATTCAGAAGGCGGCAGTTCAAGTAGGGATTCTCGCTGCCGTACGCCCGCTTCGCATGCGCCAGGAACGCCTTCGACATATCCGTATAGCAATATTCCTGCACGAGCTCCCGATAAGGCCGCAGCCTGCGGAATATCTCGGCGCTCGTCCCTCCTGTGCCGGCCCCTACCTCCAGAATGCGAATGCCGGGCCGATCTGCGGCGCTTGACGTACGTCGCTCCGCCGCGATCTCTTCCATGTACGCTTCGACCATATCGCCCAGCACGCCGTTATAGTAGTCCGCGGTCCGGTTGTGCTTATAGATGCCTTCCACGAGTTCCATCGTTCCGCCGGGGAATAAAATTTCCGTCGCCTTGACCAGCCCGGCCAAAATATCGGGCAGCGCGCGCAGCGTCCGTTCGGCTAGGCGCGCTTGCGCCGCCAAATCCGGATCCGCGAGCCAACCCGCGCTCAGACGGTCCCACTGCGTCCACAGCTCCCTGACATCCGGAGGATCGGCCTGCACCGCGGCGTAGCCCTCTCCCGTTCGGACGAGGAAGCCCGCGCGCGCCAAAACGTCCAGACTCTCGCGCATCCATCGCCGGTGCGGCGCCCGTAATGCATTCGTCTGCTCCATGAGCGAGCGAGGGTCGCGCCCCCGCCCGAAATAGCCGGCCGCATGAAGCTGTCCCCATAGCATTCGGTTTAACATCTGTTCCATGAGCTCCATGCATCCTTTCTTCATAAATCCGCAAGCCGCCCGCGAAAGGCGCCCCTTCGTTTAGAGACCATGACGTTCGCCAAGCGCGGCCGCCGCCTCCCGAAGGGTCAGCCGAACGTCTTCCGGCAGCGCGGTCAACCGAGCGCCAAGCTCCTCGCTCAACCTGCCGAGCAGCTGTACCCATGCGACGGGATCGATCCCCTGCTCCGCGAGCGAAGCGTCGGCATCCATGGCCGAGCGATCGACACCCATGCCAGCCGCCGCAAGCTCCAGAATTGCTGCTTCCAGCTGCGCGGCGGCGCGGCTGTCTGCGAGTACCGCCTTCGGCTGGACCAGATCGCCAAGCCGCGCGCTGCCCGCTCTTCGGCGCATGGCCTCCATGCGCGAAGCTCCCGCTGCCGGGTTGAACGACAATCGTGTTCGCCGGTCGATCAGCTCGAACTTGAAACGCGAATTGCATTTCATGAACGCCGCTTGAACGAAGGGCCCGCTCAACAGAGCTTCCAGCGCCCGCATGCCTTCCTCCGGTGTTACGGACGCAAGGCCGGACTGGGCCAACCGATCGCGGTAAATGTCCGAGGCGACAATACCGACCGTGCCCCAATACCCCCAGTTCATGACTTTCACCGGGCATGGCCACTCGCGGCCGAGCGCCCGGGCGAACATATCCTTGAACAGGCAGCCCGCGACGTAATTGCTCTGGCCTGCCGCGCGCATGAACGAGTTGACCGAGGAGAAGAACAGGACGAAATCGAGCGTATCCCGGCCGAAGACTTGCGCCAGCCGCACGCTGACGTCGATCTTCGCGGCAAGCGAAGCGCGGAAACGATCCTCCTCCATCCGCATGAGCCCTTGATCGAGCATCACGATCGCCGAATGGACGATGCCGTTGATCGCGCCGAAACGCTGGCGGATGATCGCACGGGCGTCCTCCAGCGCAGCGCGGTCGGACGCATCGGCACTGACATAGAACGGCGCCGGTCCGAATCGGGACAGCTCCCGGATTCGGCCGCGGATCGCTTCATCCTCTTCTCTGCGCCCGATCCAAGCGATCTGCGCCCGATAGCGGCGGATCATATATTCGGTCCACGCTTCGCCGATTCCGCCTGCCCCGCCAATGACCACGTAGACGCCGCCATGGCGATAGGCGCTGCCCGCCGGCTGAGCGGCCGGGGATTCCTGCGGAATCAATCGCTGCCGATACCACTGATTGCCCCGTCTTGCAAAGCACCCTTGGCCGCCCGCCGAAGCCGGGATAGCGTCTAGATCGGGAACCGCGCCGCCCTCGAGATCGAGCGAGACGACCTTCCAGAACGGGTACTCCTTCGCCATGACGCCGGCTAATCCGTGAATGCCCGCGTGATGCGGCGCCGCCTGCTCGTCCGGCCGGACCTGCTGCGACTGCCAGGTCAACCATATCCAAGCCAGCTCCTTCGTGCCGTAGCCGAGCTCCAGCATCGCCTTGACGACTCGGAAGGCGGCAAGCGTCCCTTCCTCCTGCGCATCGATCAACCGTTCGTCGGACGCCGTGCCGAATTGCTCCTCCGGTGCCGCCCAGAGTACGCGGCCGATCGAACCCAGTCCAGCCAGCTTGTCGACCAGCTGCTCAACGGATGCGCGCGGTTCGACGTTCAACAGGATCGCATCGGCATAACGACGACGCACGGCCAAGCGAACCGACTCGTTCCCGCCGATCATGACGGTCCGTCCGGGTGCTTCCGACGCGACTGTTACCGTTGCCTCGACCGTCTCCCAGACGGGAATCAGCGTTAACGCCTCCGCGTCCTGGTTCGGATCCGCATCGTGCTGCGCCGAAGCAAGCTCGGTCCCGGACGCCGCCAAAGGTTCAGGCGGCGTCCGGACGGATGAAGGCTCCGTCCCATACGCCGCGGAGCCGGCTGCCGCGTGTCCCGCATCCGACGATGCCACAGGGGCATCCCCGCGCCAGATCGGATACAGCTGTCCGCCGAACGGATACGTCGGCAGGCTCATCCTGCGCGGCCTCGCGCCTTCGTAGAGCAGGCTCCAATCGACGGCGAACCCGCGCGCCCACAGCGCGGCAAGCTTGCGGCTGTTCCGGCTGCCCGCGAGCGACCGGACGACGTCGCCGAGCGCCTCCTCGTCCTGGAGCAGCGCGAGCAGCTCTTTGTTCTGCTTCACTTGGCCGCGGTGAACGTGCTGACGCTCGCCTGCCAAATAACCGCGAAGCAGACCGTCCAGCTCGGATACGCTTCCGACGACGCAAGCCAGCCGTTCCTCCATCGGCTCGCGGCCGACCTGGAGCGTGTAGGCGGCATCCCGAAGGTTCGCATCCGAAATTTTGCCCTGCCGGATGGCCTCGAGCAGACGCCCGGCCAGCTCCAGCAGCTGTCCTTCGCTTCTCGCCGAAAGGGGAATCACATAACGATCCGCGGGGAGTCCATATCCGGCGCTGCCGGTTTCTTCCTGCGCGTATTCGCTTATTACGACGTGGGCGTTCGCGCCGCCCGCTCCGAACGAGGAGATGCCCGCGATGCGGACGCCTCGCCCTCGCAGACCCGGCGCTCCGACTTCCGGTCGATGCCACGCCGCCAGCTCGCGCTGTACCCGGAACGGCGTCGACGGGAAATCAATGTCCGGGTTAAGCGTCGCGCTGTGCAAGGACGGCGCCAGCTGGCCGTGTTTCATTTGGAGCAGCACCTTCGTCAGCCCGGCAATGCCGGCCGCGCTCTCCCCATGGCCGATATTGGTCTTAACGGAACCAAGCGCGCAGTACTGCGTCTTGTCCGTATGCTGCCGGAACGCCAGCGTAAGTCCCCTTACCTCGATCGGATCGCCGAGCGCTGTGCCCGTGCCATGGGCTTCGATGTACGACACCTCGTCGGCCTTGACGCCCGCCGTCTCCAAGGCGCCCTCGATTACTTTGGCATGCGCCGCCGGATTCGGTACCGTGTAGCCGTTCGTTCGACCGCCTGCATTGATCATGCTGCCTTTGACGACGCCGTAGACATGGTCGCCGTCGGCGATGGCGCGAGCGAGCGGCTTCAGCAGGACGGCGCCGACGCCTTCGCCGTCGACGAACCCGTCCGCCCCGTCCCCGAACGCCCTGCATTCGGGTCCTTCCGACAGCATCGTGAACTCGGACAGCACGACCAGATGGTCCGGCTTGATAATGAGATTCACCCCGCCGGCGATCGCGCAATCGCTTGATCCGCTGCGCAGGCTGTCGCACGCCAGATGCAAGGCCGTAAGCGATGACGAGCAGGCCGTATCGACCGCGAGGCTAGGTCCCTTCAGATCGAAGGCGTACGAGACCCGGTTCGCGACGGAATAGTTGCGGCTGCCCCGGCCGGACGCCCCATGCGTGACCCCGACGAATACGCCTACTTTGCCGTTCGCTCCCATAGACGATGGGGCATATCCGGCATCCTCCAGGCATTCGTAGGCCACCTCGAGGAACGCCCGTTCATGCGGATCCATCTCGGCCGCTTCCGCCGGGGAAATCTGGAACAACAGCGAATCGAACCGTTCCAGGCCATCGATGAAGCCGGCCCATTTCGTATAAGCGACGCCTTTTCGCCCTTTGCCCGGCGCGTAATGCGCCCGCCAATCCCAACGATCCGCCGGGACCTCCGCGATCGCGCTGCGCCCTTCGCTTAGCAGCTTCCAGAACTCGTCCGCGTTCGCCGCGCCCGGGTACCGGCCGGCCAAGCCGACGATCGCGATCTCGTCCTCGTAAGCGAAGGCTTTGGAAGCACGCGCCGCAGCATTAGGAGCGGCAGACAGGAAGCGGTTCTTGGCAGGCGCGCTGTTAGGCGTAGTCTTCGGCTCGAGCGATCTGCTTGCCGGAGTATGATCGATTGCCTCGCCAGCTCCGTTGCCCACGGCTGCCGTTGTCTGGACGGCCGAAGCCGCCGGCGCGGCCGCCAGCCCGAAGTGCGCCCGCAGCGTCTCGGCTCTGGTCTGGACGAAATGGTCGGACAGCTCGTGGATCGTCCGATGCTCGAACAGCAGCGTTTTGCCGACATGGCCGAACGCTTTCTCCAATTTGTTGCTCACTTGCACGATCAGGATCGAATCGATGCCGTACCGTTCCATCGGCTCGGACGGATCGATTTTGCCGGCGGGCAGGCGCACCGCCTCGGCGACAATCTGCACGATGTACGCGCTGCAGCGCTCCTTCAGCAGCCGGTCCGCAGCCGCGTCGGGCTGCACGGCAGGCGGTACGGCCGCGATATTCCGCTCCGCGGACATCGCCGGTTCTGCCGCAAGTTCGGGTCTCGGATTCGGTTGCTCGATAGCAGCCTCATCCCCGATAACGCCGTCGCTCTCCGCCCAAATAATCTGCTGGCCGCCCCGATCGTTCGCGGCATAACGGACGTTCCGATAGCCTTGGTCCGTTAGCGCGCGCGTCCATTGTTCGGCCGAGAGGCATGGCGAGCCCGGCAGTCGGACATCCTCCTCCTCGTACAGCCACCAGCCGTCCAACAAGCCGAACGTGACATGGGCGAATACCGATTTCTCCGTCAGCTCGTTCAGGACGAGGAGCCCGCCCTTCTTGAGCGCGCTCTTGCAATGGCGCAGCGTCCGGCGAACGTTGCGCGTCGCGTGCAGGACGTTCGTGGCCAGCACGAGATCGTATTCCCCGCAGTCCAGCGCTTGTTCCTCGAACCGCTGCTCCGCGTTCAAGATCCGGTAAGTCAAATAGGGGTTCGCCGCGCCGTATTCCCGTTCGGCATGAATCAAGAACGCCCGGGACAAATCCGTGTAGCAGTACTCCTTCACCCGCGCCCCGTAACGCTGCAGCCGGCGAAGCACCTCGGCGCTCGTGCCGCCGGTGCCTGCCCCCACTTCCAAAATCCGGACGGCCGGCTTGCCGGCCTCTACGCTGCGCTGCACGTACGCTTCCACTACATCCGCCACGACCGCGTTATAATAATCGGCCGGCGCATTATGCTTGTAGATGCCTTCGACCAGCTCCATCGATCCGCCCGGGAATAAAATCTCGGTCGGCTTCACCGCTCCGGCCAGAATGTCCGGCAGCGCCTGGAGCGTCGACTCGGCCAGTCTCACGCGCGCAGCCAAATCCGGATCGGCCAGCCAGCGCGTCTTGTGCGTGCGCCACTGTTCCCACAGCGCGGCGTTATCCGGCCGGTCCTGCCGCGAAGGCACATACGAGTCGCCGGCCGAGACAAGGTAACCGGCGCGCGCCAGCACGGCCAAGCTCTCCCGCATCCATTTATCATACGGCGCCCGAAGCGCGGATGTCTTCTCCAACAATCGCGCAGGCGTCAGTCCCGGCTCGAAAAATCCGGCCGCGTGCAGCTGTCCCCACAGCAGGCCGGCAAAGGTCTGCTCCGTCTCGGCGAGCGTCGCCAAGCTGGCTTCGTCCCACGGGACGCCGCGCGCAGGCGCTGCAAGAAGCGCTTCGCCTTCGACGGCCGCGCCCGCTTTCTGCATGCCCGTACGACTGCCGTCCGCCGCTTTCATGAACACCAGCTCCCTTACGTATACCAGCATACGGCCCTGCTCGTCGCATAACGCGACGTCGAACAGGTCAATCGCGCCCTCGGCCAGCCGGACATGGGCCCAAGCAACTTCCGCCGTGCCCCCGAATACTTCGATCGCCGCCGCCGTGAACGGCAGGAACGGGTGAGGCTCCTTGTCCAGCTTCTCGGCCAGCAGACCGACGCACGCTTGGATGGCGGTGTCCATCATGCCCGGATGAAGGATGAAGCCCTCTTCCGTGCCGGATACCGTCTCTTGGCGCAGCGTTAGCTTAGCGATCGCTTCCTTGTCGCCTACGTAGAGCATGTCGATCCCGCGGAAAGTCGGTCCGTATTGCAAGGCAGAGGCGTCGAACAGCTTGTAGCAGGCTTCTGCGTTCATGGTCCGGACTGTGCAGCGGCGCAGCATCTCGTTCACGTCGATTGCATCCGGCCGGACGCGGCGGTCCAACTCGCCCGCGACGGCGATCGCCTGGGCATGAAGCACTTCTTCGCCATCCGCGGCGATGCTGAACATGTCGCACGCAATTCTTCCTTCATCTCCGGGCTGCAGCCGGATATGAAGCTCGCGCGGGCCGCCATCGACGTAGAACGGACGAATCCATACCGCGTCCTCGAGACGTGCCGTACGCGATTGCGAAGCCAGCGACGAAGCCGCGCGGGCCATCTCCAGATAGGCGACGCCAGGGAGCAGCTTCCGGCCGTCCACGCGATGGTCGCGGAGGTAGAACTCCCCGCCATCGAACGCGGTGCTGTAGCGCTGCTCCGCGAAGGTGGACGTATTCCGGCGAACAAGGGGATGAAGCGCGCCGCTCAGACTGCCGGCGCGTCCGGCGCCCCCCATCATGCCGCTCGGCTGCGGATCGACCCAGCAGCGCTCCCGCGCGAACGGATATGTCGGCAGCGGAATGCGACTCGGACGGCGATCCGCTTCATACAGCCGCGTCCAGTCCGTCTCTGTACCGCGTACCCACGATGCGGCAAGCAGCTCCAAGTCGGCCGGCTCATACGTCATCCCTTCGGCTTCCGGCTGCCGCTGCGCGGCACGCCTCGCGCTTCCCCGGAAGACGCCTTCCGCCTGTCCTTCCAAATAGCCGGATAGCCGCGCCGCAAGCTCCGAGACGGAACCGGCGACGATCGCCAGCCGCTCTTCCATCGCTTCGCGCCCCGTCTGCAGCGTATAAGCGGCATCGGCCAGCCGGTCTTCCGGCAAACTGCCCAGCGCGGCAAGCAGCCGCTCCGCTTGTTCGCGCAGCCGGTCTTCCTCCTTGGCCGAGAGCACGAAGATGCCGGGCCGCGCCGGTGTAATGCGGGCGACGTCCGTGTGCCTGCGGCTGCGGGGGACGTATTCCTCCAGCACCAGGTGGGCGTTCGCCCCGCCGAAGCCGAAGCTGCTGATGCCGGCGCGGCGCGGGATCGGATTCCCGTCGCGATCCGTCAGCGCGGTCCACTCCTCCGTCTGCCGCACGATATAGAACGGGCTGCCTTCCAGCTGAATATAAGGGTTGATCGTATCGCAATGCAGACTCTTGACCCGCTTCTTATGCTTCATCTGCAGCAGCACCTTGACGACGCCCGCCACGCCGGCCGCCAGCTCCAGATGGCCGACGTTGCTCTTGACCGAGCCTAACCCGCATGTCGGACTTGCTTCCGCCGTGCCGCCATGCTGCGCATACAGCTCGCGGAACGCCGATTTCAGCCCGTTGATCTCGATCGGGTCGCCCAGCTCGGTTCCCGTGCCGTGCGTCTCGATATAGGTCACTGTCCGCGGGTCGATGCCCGATTGCGCGTAAGCGGCCACGAGCAGATCGGCCTGCGCTCTCGGATTCGGCGCGGTCAGCGAGCTGGCGCGGCCGCCGTGGTTGACGGCGGCGCTCCGGATGACCGCATACACATGATCGCCGTCACGCTCCGCCGCGCTCAGCTTCTTCAGGACGAGCATCGCCGCCCCTTCGCTGCGCACGTAACCATCGGCCTTGGCCGAGAACGTCTTGCAGCGGCCGTCCGGGCTCAGCATGCCCGCCTTAATGAAGCTCTCGTAGTAGTCCGGCGAGATCAGCGTATTCACGCCGCCGGCCAGCGCCAGGTCTGAGGCGCCGCTCCGGATGGCTTGCACCGCGCGGTAGATCGCGACGAGCGAGCTCGAGCAGGCGGTCTCGACCGGCTCGCTCGGGCCGTGGATGTTCAGGAAATAACTCAACCGGTTCGGACCGACCGAAGCCATCGTGCCGGACGCGTAGTGGCCGTCGATCGGATGACCCGACTTCGCGATCAGCTCGTTATACCCGTTGCTCATCATGCCGGCGAATACCGCCGTATTGCCGCCGGAGAGCGAGCGGGGATTGCAGCCCGCGTCCTCGAGCGCCTTCCACGCGTGCATCAGCAGCAGGCGCTGCTGCGGATCCATGAGCTCCGCCTCCTTCGGCGAGATGCCGAAGAACAGCGGGTCGAATCGGTCGATGTCTTCGACGAAGCCGCCCCAACGCACCGCGTTCCCGCTGGCTTCCTCCGAATCGCCGCTCTGCCTGAACCACGTCTGCCGATCGCGCGGCAGCTCGCCGATGCAATCTTTCCCTTCCAGCAGATTGCGCCAGAACTCGTCGACATCCCGAGCCTGAGGGAAGACGCCGCTCATGCCTACGATGGCGACAAGCTCCTCTTCCGAGCTTGTCCGTTCCGCCCGTTCGGATATTCCCGCCCGAGCCAGCCCCGATTCCGTCTTGGCAGCGTCCGATTCCGAGCGGAGCGGCACGCTCTCGCCCGCATGGAAGCTCGCCTGCTCTTCAAGCGGCGGGGTAACCACCGTGATCCGGCGCGCATCCTCCGACAGTCGACGAGATAGCGAGTCTCCGCCCTGATCCGCGAGATAGGACGCCAGCCGGCCCAACGTCGAGTAAGTGAAGAAATCGGCAGGGGTTAGTCCGAACGCATAGAAGCCGTTCAATTGTCTGGAAAGCTGTAAATATAAAATCGAGTCAAAGCCGTACTCTCCCAGCTCCGTGTCACCGCCCAGCATCGACCGTTCCGCGTTCAGCAGCTCCGCCGCCGTATCGAGCAGCAGATCCAGCACTCGCGCCTCAAGCGTTCTCTCCTTCTCTGCCGGGGAGAAAGTCGAGACGTTCAGCGCTTCCCTATTACCGCCGCTATGACCGCCCTTCTGACCGGCCAGCTCGTCCCGACGGCCGGCTCGTTCTTCCTCCCGAGCCTGCTGCGCCGTCCGAATCGCCTTCGGCAGCCAGTATCGCTCTCTCGCGAACGGATAAGCCGGCAGGCGCACGCTGCGCCAGGCGACGCCTTCAAACAGCGGCCCCATCACCGCGCGGACTTCGCAGCCGGCTTCGTACAAATCGGCCAGCCTGCTGATGCCCCGCGCGTAATCATCCGCCCCTAAGTCACCGGCAGCCAGCTCCGCGGCAAGCGCGCGTCCTTCTTGCTCCGGCTCCGGCGTCCAACCTTCCTGCCCATTGGCCTGCCCATAAGCCGCTCCCGTGCCGGCTTCCTGCTCCAACAGGCGGAGAAGCTCCTCCAGATTGGCCGCCACGTACGCCTTGCGCGCTTGAAAATGCTCCCGTCCCATCGCCAGCGCCGAACTGACCTGCTCCGGGGTCCATCGTCCGGCTTCGCGCCGCAGCCAGCCGCCAAGGTCGCGTATTCGGCGCGCCAACGCCTCCGGCGTTTTGGCCGACAGCGCGAACAGATAGGCGGGCCGATTCATGCCCGGCAACACGGATGCCTCCGGCTGCTCCCGAAGCACGACATGCGCGTTCGTGCCGCCCGAGCCGAAGCTGCTGACGCCTGCGTAACGCAGCCGTCCGCCGCCCGCTAACTCCCACTCCCGCGCACGGTCGAGGACGTAGAACGGACTGCCGGCCAAATCAATCTCCCGATTCAATCGGTTGAAATGCACGTTCGCGGGCAGCGTGCGGTGGCGGATCGCCAGCACCGTCTTGAGCAGGCCGGCCATTCCCGCCGCCGCTTCCAGATGCCCGATGTTCGTCTTGATCGAGCCGAGGCCGCAATAAGGCGTCGCGATCGGATTCTTCGATTCGTCCGTGAACGCTTCGGTTAACCCGCTCACTTCGATCGGGTCGCCGAGCGGGGTTCCCGTGCCGTGGGCTTCCACGTATCCGATCCTCTCCGGCGGCACCCCGGCATCGCGCAGCGCATCCTTGACCAGTGCCGCCTGCTGCGACGGATTCGGCACCGTCAGGCCGCTTGCATGACCGCCGTGGTTCACGGCCGTCCCTTCCAGCACGGCCAGAATCGAATCGCCGTCCGCCAGCGCGCGTTCAATCGGCTTGAGCAGCAGCATCGCCGCGCCCTCTCCGCGAACGTAACCGTCCGCCCCTTGGTCGAACGTGCGGCACGCCCCTTCCTTGGACAGCATGCCTGCCTTATAGTAGGAGACCGTATTGGACGGGTCGCACATGAGATGGACCGCGCCGACCAGCGCTTGGTCGCAATCGCCGCGCCGAATGGCGCGCACCGCCTCGTGGACGGCAACGAGCGAGCTTGAGCACGCGGTATCGATTAACAGGCTCGGTCCGAGCAGGTCGTAATAATACGAGATGCGGTTCGGAAGCATCGACATGGCGCTGCCCAAGCCGAAGCGGGCATCCACCTCCTCTGCCGAACGGCCGAGCAGCAAATGATAATCCGAGCCGCTGGCGCCGATGTAGACGCCGGTGCGCGAGCCGGCGAGCGAGCTCGGCGGATACCCTGCATGCTCGAGACATTCCCAGCTCAGCTCCATGAGCATCCGCTGCTGCGGGTCCGTCCACTCCGCCGTGCTCGCCGGCATGCGGAAGAACGCAGGATCGAACTCGTCGATACGATCCAAATAGCCGCCGCGATCGATGCCCTCGTGCTCGCCCGAAGGGTCGATCGACGTAGGCCAGCGCCACCGGTCCGACATCGCGGATACCGCGTCTCGTCCTTCGAGCAGCAGCTCCCACAGGGATTCCAAATCGCGAACGCCCCCCGGCAGCCGGCAAGCCGCTCCGACGAGCACGATGCCGCCTTCAGCGACAGCCTCGGCCGCTGCCGCGTTTCCTTTGGCATGCGGCTCGACCTGCTCCGCTTCCTGCCGAGGCGCCTCCGTCTCCGCCTCTTGCACGGCGGCATGCTCGCTCAGATACTTCGCCATTTTGTCGACCGTGCCGTGCTTGAAGAAGAACGTCGTGCCGAGCGTCACGCCGTATTTGGCGTTAATATGCTCGCTTAATTCCAGCAGATCGGCCGAATCCAGCCCCATGTCCATGAGCGGGACATGCGGCTCGCAGCTATCGGGGTCGCTCAACATGAGCTTGATCGTCGCCTCCAGAAACCGGCGATACGGCTGCGTGTCCCTCGTCTTGGCCGCTTGTCCGCCAAGCACCTTATCCGGCTGCTCCGCGTTCGCCGAATGCGCGCGCTCGTACCGCCGCCGCGCGCGAAGATCGTAGCGCACCAGCACGCCATTCCCTTCGTTCGCCGCGTCCAGCGGCCGGTAGCCGGGCACGATTCCGACGATCCGGGCGCCGTGCATCTCGTGAAACCGGAGCGTGGCGTCCTTCGGCAGTCCGAGCTGGTTGCGCGCCTGTACATACTGCGGGTAGGCAAGCTCCGATTGTTTGGCGTAATCCCTGCACCGGGAGACACCGGCTGCTTCGCCGACGCCGCTCGTCACCGAGGCCAGCTGCAGCGCGAATTCAAGCAGCTGGTCGCCGATGCCTTCGTTCTGCGCTTCCGGCAGCACTTGAATGCCCAGCAGCTGCACGACGCTTCCGCCGGGCCGATGCAGCGACTCCACATCGTCGATGCGCGCGCGAAGCAGCTGGTCCGCGCTCGCGATCCGCTGGCTGTAGATTGATCCGACGATCCGCCCTTCCTTCGCGACGACCAGCTGCCCCATTGGATAGCGGGCGATTCTGGCGGCTAGCGTGTCCCTGGAGGCGCGAATGGACGAATCCCAGCATTGCCGCTCCAGCTCCTCGAGCGCGTCCAGATCCGCCGGCGACGCGGTGCGGACGCTGTAGCCGCGCGGCTCGAAGCCGTTCAGCGTAATGCGCGCAAAATTAAGCGTCTTCGGATATTTGCGCCCGTATTTCTCGTGCGGGAACAAGCCCGCGGCCGCGGCGGCCAGCAGGAATTGATCGGCCTCGACGAGCAGCTGCTGCGAGAACCGGTGGAACGCGTCGAAATGGAAGCTTTCGCTCTTGCTGATTTGCCCTCGCAGCGCGGTTGGCTTTAAATTATGGACCTCCAAGACAAGAAGACCATGCTCCGATACGACGTCCGCCCATTTGCGCAAATGCTCGGTCAAGCTTCGGAACGCCTCACCAGCCGGGATTTCACGCCCGTCCGCCGCGACGAATATCCCTTCGTCCACGCCGTGCGCGGCTGCCCCGTCTCCCTCGGCAGGCGGCAAATAGATCCGATCATGATCAAGGAAGGAGCGCACGTGGAGAATACGCTCCGGCTGGTCGACGCCCAGCGCCGCCAAATCCTTCATTAGCTTCGCCGGATTGCCGATGTCTCCGGTCAGGGTCAGCGGGTTCAGTCCTCGCAACGTCTCCCGCGTCGCCTCCAGCGCCTTCTCGTTGTAGTCGATGCCGATCAGCCGCAGCGGATAGCGGTCCAAATGCCGGCCCCGCACCGACTTGGCGCAGATCATCTCGTGCAGCCGGTACAGCAGCGTGCCGTCGCCGCACCCCATATCTGCGATATAGTCCGGCTGTTCGTCGAGCGGCTCCCGGTCGAAGATCGCCAGGACGGCCGCTTCCAGGTCCGCGAAATATTTCTCGTGCTGAAAACCGCTGCCGGTGACGTTCAGCGTCCGGTCGATGTGCGCCTCGTGCCCGTCATCGCCGCGTCGAAACACCGCCTCGCAATCGCCGAAGAGGACCTGATTCATTTGCCGCAGCATGGGCTTATAGGAATAAAGGATGGCGGTGTTATACATGCGGTCGATCAGAAAAAATCCCAGCTCGGTCAGCTCGTCGCCCTGCGGCTTGCGCGTCAGCCAGCCCTTGGCCAGAAGCAATCCGACTACCTCGTCCCGGACGCGGCCGGACAGCCCCGCGAGCAGCGCTTTCGGGTCGGAGGCGCGTCGGCTGTCCAGATCGGCCCGGCCTTTGAGCTGCGTGATCAGAGGAACGAACAGCATTCCATCCAGAAATTCGGCGAGCAGCGGGTCGTCGATTCCCCAGCCTGCCGCGGCGCGCGATGCCCAGTTGGCCAAAGTTAGCGAGGAATCCTCGCCTTCAACATACGCGCGCATCGGGAAATCGAGCAGCTCGGTCATATCCGCGGGAATAAGCCGCTGTCGCGCAAGCTCATCCGTGCCTGCATAACGGTCTTGGTCGTCCCGTTCCACCCACCCGAGCGATTCAAGCATCGCGAGGGCTGTCCGCAAATGGCCGCCGTTGGCGCCAAGCCGCTGCGCGAGCGAGGCGAATGGAACCGGCTGCCCGGCGCCCAGCAGCTCGAATAAGCCGTGCTGCCTGCAGGCCAGCAGGACCGGGACGGCGATCAGGCCGTTCGCGTAATTGTGCAAAATACTTAACAATCGGTTTCCCTCCCATTCGATCTCTATCTATAGGCCGGTCATCGCGGCGAAACGCCGGTTCAGGTATGCTGCCGCTTCTCGCATGAGCAGTAGTCCCAGCTCGTCGACATGCCGGCTTCTCCATCCTTCGAATTCGGTTCCCCGCACCCACTGATTGAACGCGCCGAGCGCGGGACCGCAGAAAATTTGATAGTCCGTCCGCCAGTCCGGATCGCCGCTCAGCGCTCTGTCCGCGGATTCGTCCAAATACCATTTGAAGACGAGCGCCATCTTTGCCTTCGGATCGCGTTCCGCCCTTGCCGTCTCCTCCCGCGTCGCCGATGTTTTGGCAGCCTCGTACGCTTCATTGAAGCTTCGTTTCAAATATTTCGACTGTATCGCCTCGCGCGTCTTGTCGTCGATCGACTCGAACGACTCGTGTTTGTCGTAGAGCTTGGCCAGCTTATCCGCCCGATAGGGGAAAAACGTGCCGCGCCCGGCAACCTGCACCTTCGCGCCGTTCTCGAAGCCCGAAGCCGACGGCGCGTAAGCCATATCCTGCACCTGCGCGCGCGCCAGCAGCTCCTTGACGGCATCGCTCGCGGCCGCTTCCGCCGTGCACTGGTTGATCGAACCCGTCGCGATGAAGTCCGCGCCGAGCATGAACGCCGCCGCGGCCGATTCGGGTGTGCCGATGCCGCCGCCCGCTCCGACGCGGATCCGCCGCGCGTAACCGTGTCGCCTCGTCAGCTCGTCCCTTAGCCGCGCGATCGCCGGGAGCAGCACGGCCGTCGCGCCCTGGTCCGTATGGCCGCCGGAATCCGACAACGCGACCACATCGTCCGCGACGGGCAGACTTCGCAGTCCTTCCGCTTCGCCTGGTGTGATAAGCCCTTCGCGCAGCAGCTCCTGCACGAGCATCTCCGGCGCCGGACTCATGAACGCCTCGGCGACCTCGGGTCTTGTGACTTTGGCGATAATCCTGTGGTTATTCGTCCAGCGTCCTTGTTCATCCCGAAGCAAGCCCTTCGCCTTATACCAGACCAAGGCGCGGGTGACGGTCAAGAACGACGACGCTTCGACTACGCTAACGCCCCGCTTCGCGTACAATCGGACGAGCGCTTCCTCCGCCGCGGGATCTCCAGGCCGGTGAAGCACATTAAATCCATATGGCTCGTCTTTCCCAAGTCCGGATTGAATGTCCGCGATCGCTTGTTCAATCGCGCTCACACTAAGCCCGCCTGCGCCGAAAATACCGAGCATCCCGGCACGTCCGCATTGGACGACGAACGAAGCGGAGGAGATTCCTTTGTACATGGCGCCCGCCATATAGGCGTACTTCAAGCGATAGTCCGCTTTGAAGCTCGCATCTCCCAGCGATTCGGCCGAAATGAGGGCGGCGCTCGCGCTGCCAGATGGCGATACCCGCGCTAGTTCCGCACCAGGCGTGTTTTCGACCCTGTGATCTTCGAGTCGGCTTGCGGCCGTCTCCATTCGCGCCGCGATCACCGGGTTATCCGCGCGTGCAGCATCGGTCGCCGGCGGCCGATTCGCCTCGAAGTCCTGTCTGATCGCCCGCACGAGCTTCGTCAGCACGTTCCCCGGCCCTACCTCTTCCATGACCGTCTCGCCGCCTTGCGCGAGCAGATAGCGGACGGAATCCGTCCATCGGACCGGGCTCGTCATCTGATTGACAAGTCCAGCCTTGATCTGCTCCGCTTCGTATGGCCGCGCCTCCACGTTCGAGATCACCGTTATCGACGGCTCGCGGAACGCCAACGGGTGCATGAACCGTTCGAAGCTCTCCCTCGCTTCCTTCATGTACCGGGAATGGAACGGTCCGCTCACGTTCAAAGGAATGTACATGCTCGCGCCAGCCGACTCGAACACGGACTGCGCACGAGCGATCTTGGCCTTCGGGCCCGCGATAACGGTCTGCGTCGGCGAATTATAATTCGCGACGTCGATTCCCTCGAGATCCCCGCTCTCCAATACATCGCGCACGCCTTCGCCCGGAAGGCCGATCACGGCAGCCATGGCCCCTTCCGGCGCCTCAGCCATCAGCGCGCCCCTGCGCTGCACGAGCCGAAGCCCCGTGCCGAAGTCGAATGCCCCTGCCGCGAACAAGGCCGAATATTCGCCCAAGCTGTGTCCCGCGGCGAAGTCGGGCAGCCGCCCCGCCGTCTCGATCCGGCTTAGATAGGTCAACGCGTTCACAACGTACAGCGCGGGCTGCGTGTAAGCCGTATTCGCCAATAGCCCGCGCGGATCGCGCAGGCACAGCTCTTCGATGGAATAGCCCAAGATCTCGTCAGCCTCTTCGGTCAACGCCCTGAAACGCCCGAACAATTCGCCGCCCATCCCTCTATGCTGCGAGCCTTGCCCGGGAAACAAATATACGAGCATGCTTCTCATCTCCCCATAACGCCTTATTAACAAGAGGACTCCCCGTCCCGGTCCATCCATCCGGGTTCCAGCAATCGATACAGGTCCGGCGGCTCATGCTCGTAGTTGACCGGCAGCACGACGGACATCGCCGTCTCCCGGAACAGCCAGGAGAAGGCCCGGTATTGCGGGAAATTCGCGAATCCCGCGACGAGCCAGCGTCCGGTCCTCTCCACGCGGTCGATCTCGTAGACGGACAACGGCGTGGTCAGGCCGGTCCGCAAACATTTGGACAACGACTCCTTCGCCGTCCACAGCAAAGTCGCGGCCTCCTGGAACGAAAGTCCCGCCGCCGTCGTCCGTTCAAGCTCGCCTGGCGTCAAATACGATCTCACGAGCTCCGCTCGTTCCTCGCTCAACATTTCCTCGATATCGATCCCCGCCGGGATGGATTCGGGAAAAGCCAGACATGCCGCAAGCCGGTCGGTATGCGCAATGCTCACCTGCCGGTTGGCAAGCTCAGGATGAATGAGAACGGGCTGCCCGAACATGCCCGGCCTGATCAGCATGCGCGCGAGCGGGATGTTCGACGCGACGCAGCCCGCGGCCAGCTTGGCGGCGTGCCTGCCGAGCAGATACGCCGTCTTCCGTTTGTCGGCCTTCAATTGGTCCCAATACCGCCGCTCTTCCGGATGCAAGCTTGCCAGCAGCGGTCCGGCCGCCGGCCAAGCTCCCGCCTTGGACAAGCAGATTCCGACGGCATTCTCGTCGCCGAACGAGAACAGACGGGTATTAGGCGGGTTATTGTCAATCGATGCGATTGCGTCTCACCTCTTGTCTATGCTCCCGGTTCCATATATCCGCTCTATGATTAGTCAAACAGGTCTATCGATTTAAGCCGAAATGCCTTCCTGCCAAGATCTTCTTCCCAATTGAACCAATTATAACGTAACGATAGAAGAGCATCTATCCAGAAAGATGCGGGTCTGGTTATATACGGAAGCCGGTGCGTCGATATGGCGCAAATTTTCTCTTTTTGGTTATCTCCCATATATTCGCAGTTCGAACGGTTTTTCCTTTTTTCGACAGTAAACAAGCTGACCGGCACGCCGATGCCGGCGCTTCGCGTCCTGCGACGCAGCCGGAAACGACAAAGAACCGTTCTTGGGCCGCGGCCTAAGAACGGTTCTTCCGTCTCTCTATTCTTCCACGTTCATGCCATACAAGAATTCGAACTGGGCTGCGTTCGCGGATGCGGGCGCCCGTCGAAGCAGCGCGTCGCGCAGCGGAATGAGCCATTCATGCTGCAGCTGCGCTACCATCCCCACCCTGCGGGATAGCGTGATTATTTTCCCGGCCCGTTCAACTCGCGTCTGTTCGTAGGCGGCTAAGGCGGCCCGGACATCCGGCGTTCGACGGCGAAAGGCCGCGGCCAACGCGACCGCGTCTTCGATCGCCTGACTCGCGCCCTGCCCCAAATTCGGCGTCGTCGCATGGGCGGCATCGCCGAGGAGCGCAATGCGGCCGAAAGCGAAACGGGAGATCGGTTTCATATCCACGATATCGTTATGGATGAGCGCCTCTGGGCTAGCGCGCTCGATCAGCTGCGGAATCGGAGCATGATAGCGGCCGAACATGCGGGCAAGATCCGATGGCTGCAAAGCCGCCATGACCGGATCGCGCGGACCGGCCTTGACGCAGGCGAACCAATACACGCTGCCGCCCGGAAGCGGCACGATACCGAATCTTCCCGCCGGCCCCCACGTCTCCGTCGCCACGGCTCGGTCCAAGGGTAGACCGTCGCCGGGAACGACGGCCCGCCAGCACGTATACCCCGCATAACGGGGGAGCGACTTCGGCAGCAGCTTGCGTCGGAAGGCCGAATTCACCCCGTCCGCGGCTACGACCGCATCTGCCGCGACGGTGGTCCCGTCGGCGAAGGCGACGTCCACACGCTGCTCCGTTTGCGAGAAATCGACGGCGCGCTTCCCCGTGACGAGCGCGTCTTCGGCCAGCTCGCCGCGCAGCGCCCGGTGCAGCGCCGCCCGATGAATGGACGCGTTGTCGTTGCCGAACCGTTCGCGGATAACCGCCGAATTCACCTCGCTGAGCATCTGGCCGCGATGCGCCAATATACGAAGCTCACGCAGCAGGTTCGCGGACTGCATGACCCGCTCGCTTAATCCGAGCTTATCGAGCGCTTGCCAAGCGTTAGGCGCGACGGTAAGCCCTGCGCCGAGCGCCTCCACCCGCTCCGCCCCTTCGTACACGACCGCCTCGAAGCCCTTGCGCCGCAAAGCGATCGCCGCGCATAAGCCTCCGATTCCTCCGCCAACGACTACGATCCGCATCTAAACGCCTCCGCTTCTTATTCGAACTGTACGCGAATGCTCGCGATTTCCGACCGCGTCCCGATCCGGATGGGCGGTCCCCAGAAGCCAAAGCCGCTCGTGACGATGGAATGCAGCTGCTCCTTCTTCACGTAGCCCCAATCGTTCTCGTAGATCGCATCGGTAATCAGATTGCCGGGGAATACCTGCCCGCGATGCGTATGGCCCGATACCATGAGACCGATGCCTGCCTCTTGCGCCATATCCAGCTCATATGGCTGATGCTCGAGCAGGATGACGGGCTTCGTCATGTCGACGCCTTCCATCAGCTCGGACAGCGGCTTCCGTTCGTGGTCGCTGCGATCCTTACGCCCGATCAGCGTAAGCTGTCCCTCGACGACCGCGGTCTCGTCATAGAGCACTTCGATGCCGCTGGCCTCGAGCGTCCTGATCAGCTCCTCCATCGTGCCGTCGTGCTTGTCGTGATTGCCGAGCGTGGCGTAGACGCCATAAGGCGCCTGCAGGCCGGCCAAAATATCGCCGATCTTCTGATCGATGAACGGCCGGATGTCATCATCGAACAAATCGCCGGGCAGCAAAATCAGGTCCGGCTTGAGCTGGTTCATTTCATCCACCAACCGCCGCGCGTGATCCTTCCCCGACAACAAGCCGAAATGCGTATCCGCCGCCATCCCGATGTGCAGCTTCTCTAACGAGGAAGCTCCTTTCTTCATCTGAACGTCGTACGTCCGCACGACGGGGCTATAAGCGTTATAAGAACCGTAAGCCAAAAAACCCAACAGCAGCGCCAGCGTGACGAAACCGGCCCAGACTTGCGTCCCCCGTCTCGGCAGCCGGGTCAGCCGCAGCGCGATGACGGTCAAATGCGCGAGCGGCACGAGGAGGAGCAGTAAATAGAATACCGCCATCCAATAAGCGCCGATGATCCCCAGTATGCGCGCTTCCGAGATCCGGCCCACGATAAGGGAGCTCGCGGCCAGCGCGACGACGGCGCCGTACAACAATTTGAACCGGCGGCTCGACGCGCCGGGACGCATCCAGCGGAAGCCGCGCCAGCCAATATAATAGACCAGCCCGCCGTACAACAGCAGGGCGATGATGCCGATGACGATAAACATGCGCATTCTCCTGACGTTCGAATTTTAGCTCGCTACCGACCATTTTACACGAACAAGGGGGCGAGTAGACAGGCATGCTCTGACGGTTATGTGAAATGCGCAACGACACCATCTAATTATATCTATTTATATTTAATTATAACTAAACACTACTAAATGTTGCAGGATTATGTTACCATGATGGACATATTCAACCGGGGGGGCGTTATCCGAATGCGAACCAAATGGCTTGCTTCGCTTGCGGCTGTGCTGGCCTTCGCAGCTCTAACCGCGCAGGCCGTGCCGGCCGGCGCCGCGAAATCGAAGAAAACCGAGCTGCTCATCTCTGCGGCGGTCAGCCTGAAAGACAGTCTTAGCGATATCGAGAAGCAGTACGAGAAGACGCACACGAATATCGACTTGAGCTTCAACTTCGGTTCCTCCGGCACGCTGCAGAAGCAGATTGAGCAAGGCGCCCCTGTGGACCTGTTCTTCTCGGCGGGCCGCAAGCAGATGGACGCGCTAAAAAAAGAGAAGCTGATCGAGAGCAACTAACCGGCAAATCAATTAAGAAAATAGCGATCGGCCAGCCCGAGACGGTACCTGCCGGCCAATACGCGAAGGAGACGCTGACGGCTCGCAAAGCATGGGATGCGCTGCAAGACAAGCTGGTGTATGCCAAAGACGTCCGCCAAGTGCTAAACTATGTGGAGACCGGCAACGCGGACGCCGGCTTTGTCTACCGGACAGACGCACTAATGTCGAAGAAGGTACGCATCGCGGTCAACGTCGACCCCCGCGTACACGCGCCGATCGTCTACCCGGCGGGCATCGTGAAGGAGACGGAGCATCCCGAGGAAGCCAGAGCGTTCCTCGCGTATCTGCAGACGGAGGAAGCCGCCGCCATCTTCGCGCAATACGGATTTATAACGGACTAATTCTTCATAGACGGGACTGAAACGGCTTGGACTGGAACACCTTCTTCGAACCCATCGCGCTGTCGATCCAAATCTCGATCGCGGCAAGCATCGCGGTCTTCTTCTTCGCGCTGGCCGCCGCTTGGCGGATGGCCCGAGCCCGCTTCGCCGGCAAGAGCTTGGTGGAGACGCTGCTGCTGCTGCCGCTCGTGCTGCCGCCGACGGTCGTCGGTCTGATCTTGCTCGCCGCGCTCGGCCGGCGCAGCTGGATCGGCCAGGCGTACGAGTCGTTGTTCGGCGGCCCGATCATCTTCACGTGGGGAGCCGCCGCGATCGCGGCCGTCGTCGTCGCCTTCCCGCTCGCGTACCGGGCGATGAAGACGGGCTTCGAGAGCGTCGACGGCGACCTCGAGGACTCGGCCCGGGCGATGGGCGCGACCGAATGGCAGGTGTTCCGCTACATTTCGGTCCCGCTCGCCGGACGCGCTTTGACGTCGGCGTATATCCTCGGCTTCTGCCGCGGACTCGGGGAGTTCGGCGCTACGCTTATGATCGCCGGCAGCATCCCCGGCAAGACGCAAACGATTCCGACCGCGATCTACGTGGCGGCGGACGGCGGCAGCATGACGATGGCCTGGGCGTGGTCCGGCGCGATGCTAATGCTGTCGTTCCTCATGCTGCTGCTCTCGAACCGGATCGTTCGGGAGCGCGACTAAACAAAGGGCGAGCCCCGCCGATCGGCGGGGCTCGCCCTTTGTCGTTCATTCGCGGTCAATATTCATCGCACATGATTCATCGATGCGGCAGCCAGGAATGCCGACCGCCTTTCGTGCCGCCGCACGAGGCAAGCCCCCGACGTGCCGCCGACCTTCCGCTCACTCATATTCCGACAGCGGGTCGGCAGCCGTACCTCCGGCGATATCCGCGATCGCGCGGTACAAGTTCGGCGGGAACTCCGCGATGCGGTGACAGAGGTACAAATACCACTCATCGCCGTACGTAATATAGACGCGCACCGGATAGCCGATTGCCTTTAACCGGCCGGCCAGATCGGGGCGGATGCCGTACAGCAGCTCGAACTCGAGCCCTTGGCCTATCCAGCCGCGCGCGGCGACCGCTTCGATGAGCGTCTCGTCGTGCGTCGCGACCGAAACGCGCCGTCCTTGAGCAAGCGCGGCCTCGACAAGCGACAAGTACCGCTCGTTCAACGCTTCCGATCGGCCGATTGCCGCTTCCTCCGGTTCCCGGTAGGCGCCCTTGACGATGCGCACGGGACCGCCTATCCCTTCCAGACCCGCCAAGTCGCCGGGCGTCCGGTTCAAGTAGGCCTGCAGCGTGATGCCGATGCCCGGCTCCTCTGCGGCCGCTCGCTTATAGACGGCCAGAATGCGGTCCGTCTTGGCGGATTCCTCCATGCTGACGAATAGCTCGATGCCGGTTCCCCGCGCTCGCCGGGCTAACCCCAGCAGCTGCGCGACCGCCAGCTCGTCGTCCGCCGCCAAGCCGATATGCGACAGGTCGAACGAGACGCGCGCCGCCATGCCGAGCCGCCACAGCTCGCCGACGAGCGCCGCCAGCTCCTCCGCCGCCGCTTCGCAGGCTTCGGCGTCCTGCGTATTCTCGCCGATATATTCGAGCGAGATCGCATATTCTTGCCCTAGCAGCCTTCGACCGGCTTCGATGCCGTCCTCGCGCGAGTCCCCGGCCACATAGCGCGCGGCCGCGCGCCGCAGCAGCCCGTTCAACGCGGGCGTCCGCTCGACTTGCGCTTTCAGATCCTGCCTTCGCGCAATCGACTTCAACGCATCCGCCGCCTGACATTCCCACTCTATAATTCGATTCATGGCAACCACTCCTTCGCTTCTATACCTCTTCAAGGTACAAGAACAAAGGATCGCCGTATTGTACGAAATTGCGCTCTAGCGGGAAACCGCGTATTTCCCCGGCGTGGCCCCGACGATCCTGGCGAACTCGCGCGAGAAGTGGCTTTGGTCGTAGAAGCCCGTCTCGGCCGCGATATCCGCGATCGGACGCCGCTTCGCCAGCTCCGCCTTGGCATGATTAATCCGCAGCAAGTTCTGATACGCGTGCGGCGGCAAATGACACTCCCGCTTGAATAACCGAATGAGGTGAAACCGGCTGATGCCCGTCGCCTCCTCAAGCTGCGCCAGCGTGACGCGGTCCATGTAATGCGTCTGCAAGTAATCCCTCACCCGCTCCGCATGCTTACGCTCTCCGAGCTGACGGCGCGCATGCCCGCGGTCGCCGAGGCCGTGACCGGATAACGTCTGAACCAGCCCGATCAACGCCGTCTCCGCCTCAAGAGGCGTGCCCTTGCCGGATATGGCGTCCATCGCCGCCCGAATCATCGCCGCGCATGCCGCATTCTTCCCGTCACCCGGCAAGTACGGCATGTCGAGCCGATCCGCCTCGCCGCACTCCGACAGCTTCATCCACTCCGGGCGGATAAACAGCATGCTGTAGGCCCAATCCGACTCCGATTCGGGCTGGCAGGCATGCAGCATAAGCGGCGGAAAGCTGATGACCCGCCCCTTCTCGACCTGATGCACGTCCCCGTCGCACCAGGCGCGGGTTCGCCCCGAATCGATCAGGCCGATCGAATGCTCCTCGTGAAAATGTTTCCGGTAAGCCAAATCGCCGCGCGTGCAGCGCTTGCCTTCCAGGAACGGCAGCGCCTCGTCGCGGTAAAATGCAACCTCCGCCATGCGAAAGCCCTCCCTTGCCGTTAGCGGTTTGGAGCCTGCGCCTCGGCAGGCATCCTTCCACAACACTCTTTCGATCTATATGCCCTTATCTCCTGCTTGACTGCTTACTCCGTCTGCTTATACCGATCCAGCGCCTGCTGGTGAATCTCGATCGCTCGGCCGATGTTCAGGGCATGCAGCTCTTGTACATAAGCGTCGAACTTCTCCAGCGGCTCGATCCCGAGAATGATCTTCAGCGAAAAATCGTCCACGAGCGCCGACGCCTCCTGCATGATCGCCGCCAGTTCGGCGCTCTCCTTCTCCGTCTTCGGCGAGGCGGGCAGCGCATGCTCCGCCGCGTCGGTGCGCGCCCACACCCGGATCGCCTCCTGCTGCTCCGGCATCGCGTAATACTGCTCCATGTACCGGACGTCCTGCACGAACGGGCCGAAATAACTCGCCCGCGTGTACAACGCCAGCGCCTGCGAAGGGGCTAACCCGTCGGGATTACGCAGAATCAGATCCGTGTATCTCGGATAGCCGTCCCTCATCTCGTACGTTACACCCTCGGTTCCGAAATTGAACAGCATATGCCCTTCCGGTCCGTAGCCGTAATCGAGCAGCCGCACGGCCGCTTCGGCGTTCTTGCTCGTCGCCGCGATCGCGACGCCGCCGCTTGCGCCGACGGACGGCGCCCGCTGGCCGAATTTCGGCCGCTCCCCCTTGCGCAGCACCGGATACGGCGCGGCGACCAGCTTGGCGTTCGGCTCCTGCTGCCGCAGCGAAGGCAGCCAGGTGCCGATGCCCGCGCCGGCATTCCATATGCTGGCCCCGCTGCGCCCCGTCTGCATGCTGACATCCTGCGTGACGGAATCGACGGCGGCGAAATTCCGGTCGATCAGCCCTTCGGCATACCAATCGCGGAAGAGCGCGAGGAACGCCTTGTACCCCTGCTCCAGCGGCCCGTAATTCACCTGGCCATTGTCGACGTAGAATCCTTTCTTGACGCCGAACGCGCCGACGAAACCGCCGTTCTCGATGCCGTTCAGCGGATTGGGCACGCCGAGGAAGGTCAGCGGCGCCTCCACGCCTTTCCGCTCCTTGAACGCCCGGAGCGCCTCATGCCAGTCATCGATCGTCTCCGGCACGGGCAACCCCAGCTCATGGAGCCAGTCTTGGCGGATAATCGGGCCTTGGTAGATGCGAAGCCGCTCGTCCCGCTGCACGAACGGGAAGGCGTAATAGCTGCCGTCCGCCGTCCGGATCTGCTTGTCGATGTCGGGATGCTCGGCCAGATAGCGGCGCAAATTCGGGGCGTAACGCTCAATCAGGTCGTTCAACCGCAAAATATGTCCATCCCGGATCGCCTTCTCCGGCCCGCCGGGGTAGTTGATCCACTCGTGTTCGATCATGTCCGGCAGCTGGCCCGAGGCGAGCAGCACGTTGATCGCCTCCTTCGATTGATTGCCGGGCGGCCGGAGGAACGAAATCTCGACGCCGGTCTGCTTCTGCCATTCCTGAAAGAACGGCACGTCCCTGAAGTCGGACCGGATGCCGGCCGCGTTGCCGTTCATCTCCGCCCAATATGTCAGCGCCGCGCCTCCCTCTCCGCCCGCCTCGGCTGCTTGATCCCCGCCTACCAAGGCAGCGCCCGGGTCCGTTGCGGCTCCGCCGGCGCAGGATGTCAGCAGCAGCAAGGACAGACATGCCGCCGCCAGCGGCAAGCCGAACGCAATCTTCCATCTGATCCCCCGCATAGCAGATCTCCTTCCCTAGTAGATCTCCTTGTATTTGCCCGGCGTGACGCCCTCGTATTTTTTGAACACGCGGATGAACGTGGCGGCGTCGTTGTAGCCCACCATGCGCGAAATTTCCGTAATTGAATCCCGTTTGGCCCGGATCATCGCCTTCGCTTGGGCGATTCGGGTTTTGTGTATGTAATCGAGCAGCCCTTCGCCAGTCTGGTTCTTGAACAGCCGCGACAGGTAGCTGCCCTTCAAATCGAACGCGTCGCCGATGCCGTTCACATTCAGGTTCGCGTCCGTGTAGTTGTCCTCGATATAACGAGCCACCTGGGCGGTCAGGTCGCGCAGCGAATCGTCCCGCTCCTGCGACACGTTGGCGGCGCGCTTCGCCTCCGCGAAAGCGCATACATCTTGCAGCAGCGCTTGGAGCTCCACGCGCATCTCCTGGATCGTATCGCAGGCGAGAATCCGATCCATCCGCAGCGGATCGTCCGCCAGCGGGCCGCCGCCCGCTTCGCCCAGCTCGTTGACCGCCTTGACCATCGTGCCGACGAGATTGAACATTAGACAGCGCGCCAACGTCAGCGGCATGCGCGGCTGGTCGAAGTTGCGGCTCGTAATCTCGTCCATGTACGCGGCAGCCTGGCACCGGTCGCCAACCTTGATGAAATTGATCAGCTGCTGCTCGACCGCGAGCGGATAATAATAACCCGTCTGTCCGCCGCCGGCCGGGCTGATCCGGATGTCTTCGTATGCGATGATGCCCTGCTTGCCGAGCACCATCTTATACTCCATCGCGTCGACCGCCTCCCGATAAGCATCGGCAATGCCCGGCAGCGCCCCATGCACGCCGCTAAGCGAGATCGTCATCTCCATCTCGTACCGCCGCAGGAAGTTCTGCGCCTCGGCCGCGATGCTCCTTAGATCCGCGCCGGCATCGCGGGCATCCGGGTGAAGATTGACCAGGCAGACCATCATATCGTCCGCCTCCGCCATGTAGCCCGCATGGCCGTGTCGACCGGCCAGCTCCTCGACGACGTTGGCGATAATGAACGGAATGAGCCTTCTCCGCTCGCTCGCGTCAATGCCCGGCAGCTTCGCGTCCAGCTCCGCCTCGTTCTCGAGCACGAACAACAGGACGGCATATTCGTCGGACAGCATCGTCATGCGGAAAGAGCGGAACGCTTCCTCGTACGGCACGGGCGTATCCATCCGGCCTTTGAGCAGCCGGTTGATCATGTTCGAGCGCAGCGCGTGCTGATGCTTCTGCAGCTGGCTGGCGATCTCGTCCTTCTCGCTGCGGGCGCGAAGTATCGCGCGCTGAATCATCCGCAGCTCGTTGGCATCCTCCCGCTCCGGCGCGGCGCTCCGACCGCCGAGCAGGCGAATCAGCTCCTGGATCGGCGAGTAGTTGCGGCGCATGAAAAACCAGGTCAGGATGCCTGCTCCGATAACGCTGATCAGCATGCTGATATAGGTGAACCGGCGGACGTATTCCGCCTTCTCCCAATAGAGCCCGGCCGGCAAAATAAGCGCGTACTTCAAATCCGACACGTCCGATTCGATGGTGAACAGCTCGGACTCCCCCATCCGCGAGGAAGCGAGCTTGACCCGGTTTCCCTCCATGAACGGCGCAAGCTCTGGCGCGTCCGGACGGCTCTGGAGCAGGACGTTGTCGTCTTCGTTCAGAATGAGCAGGAGTCCGCCGCTGAAGCCGGAGATGCTCTCGATCCCGCCGAGGAATCTCGCCGCGTCGGCCATGACGACGACCGTCCCTGTCCCGCGTCCGCTCAGATCGTTCGGCAGGGTGGCAATATAAGCGATCGAGGACTGCGAGGGCTTCGCGTATAGATGAGGCAGCACGGCGAACCGGCTGCCGCCCCGCTGCCCGACCGCCTGCGACCACTGTTCGAAGGTCATCGCTCCCGTGTCGTGCACCGTGCGGAAGGCCGTCTTCATATCCCGAATGTTGCCCGGCCGCAGCACGGAAGCGCCTTCATTCCACACCACGTAAAATTCGTCGATCGTCGCGTACGACGTCTTGTAGAATCGCAGCGCCTTGGCGACCTCGTAAGCGCCGAACGGCATTTCCTTCGCCGGCATGTTCGTGTACATGAGCTGGCGCACCTTCTCGTTCCACAACATCTCCATGCTGAGCCGCTTCATCAGATCCACCTGGTTGTCGATCGTGTAACGCATCTGCTTGAGCAGCGAATCGTTGGCGCGGTGAATCTCGCTCTTGAGGGCGCCGCTCGCCTGTCCGTAGATGACGAGACTGATGAGAATCGGGACGAAGAGCACCGCGCTGTACGACAGCAGCCACGCGACGACGATGCTTTTGCGTTTGTGCCATAACGAACGAATTGTCGGCAAGCGCTCATCCCCCCGGTTGCAAAAAGTTGGACATCGATCATTTCGCGCAAGGAACGCCATTCGTCATTGGACGTCCGCCTGCCTTTGAGACCTTCATTATACCGGGTTATGTCCCGCTCCCGGAATAGCTAAAAGTCGCAAATCGATTGATCAAATCGCCACTTTATCCGAAAGCCGACTCCCTTTTTGCGAACGCGGAATGCCCGGGCGGGCCACTGGGGGTGTCCGATCGGGCTGAAGCTGGGTGTATGGGAAGCGACTATCACCTGAAGGCTTGCCATTCAATCTACCCTTTCAGCGACCCGACCATGACGCCCTTCACGAAGAAGCGCTGGACGAACGGGTAGATGCACAGGATCGGCACGGTGGCGACCATGATCGTCGCGTATTTGATCGTCTCGCCGATCTGGAACCGGTCGCTCGCCGACGCGCCGGCCGCCATGCTGTCGGTCGAGTTGGCGATGAGAATTTCGCGCAGCACGAGCTGCAGCGGGAACAGCTCCCGGCTCTTAATGAAGATCGACGCGTAGAACCAGCCGTTCCATTTGTCCACCGCATAATAGAGGATCATGACGGCGATGACCGGCATGGACAGCGGGATGATGATGCGGAACAGAATGGTGAAATGGTTCGCCCCGTCGATTTTGGCCGATTCCTCCAGACTATCCGGGATGCCCATGAACGCGGTGCGCATGATGATCAAGTTAAACGTGCTCACGGCGAACGGAATGATCGTCGACCAGAGCGAATCGAGCAGGCCGACGCCCTTCACGACGAGGTACAGCGGGATGAGGCCCCCGCCGAAGAACATCGTGAACACGATGAAAAACATGAAGACGTTGTTCCACATGACGTTCTTGCGGGACAGCACGTATGCGCCGAGCGACGTCATCAGGAGGTTGACGAGCACGCCGGCGACGACGATGAACAGCGTATTGCGGTAGCCATTGGCGATGCCCGGATTCGCGAGCACGCTCTTGTACGCCTCCAGGCTGAAGCCGAGCGGCTTCCAGAGGATGCCTTTGTTCACGACGAGCTGCCCGGCGTCGCTGAACGAGGCGAACAGCACGTAGAGCAGCGGATACAGCGTCGCCACGACGAGCAGCGTGAGAATCGCATAGATGACGACGTCGAAGACGCGATCGAAAAAACCGGTATGCGTATGCATCCTTTCCCCCCTACCATAGACTGGTTTTGCTCACCCGACGGCTGATGGCGTTCGCGGTGACGAGCAGCACGAGATTGATGACCGAGTTAAACAAACCGACCGCGGAGCTGTAGCTCCAGCCGAACTCCAGCAGCCCCTTGCGGTAGACGAAGGAGGAGATGACGTCGGCCGTTTCGTAGGTGATCGGGTTATAGAGCAGAATGATTTTCTCAAAGCCGACGTTGAGCAGGTTGCCCATTCGCAAAATGAGCATGATCGCGATCGTCGGCATGATGCCCGGCAGCGTGATGTAGATGATTTGCTTGAGCCGGCTCGCACCGTCCATCCGCGCGGCCTCGTACTGCTCTTGGTCGATGCTCATGAGCGCGGCGATGTAGATGATCGACTCCCAGCCGATCCGCTGCCAGATTTCCGACAGAATATAGATCGGGCGGAACAGCCCTGGCTTCTGCAGCATCGCCTGCCCGTCATAGCCGAGCCAGACGAAAATTCGGTTAATCAGGCCGTCGGCGTTCGTGAAATCCGTGATGATGCCGCAGATGACGACGAGCGAGATGAAGTAAGGCATGTAGGTGATCGTCTGCACGGTGCGCTTGAACGCCCGGTTACGCACCTCGTTAATAAGCAGCGCGAGAATGATCGGCGCCGGGAATTCGAACAGCAGCGAATACAGGCTGATAAGCAGCGTGTTCTTGAGAATGCGCCAGAAATAGTAGCTGTTGAAGAAGTCGGCGAAATGCTTCAGTCCGACCCAATCGCTGCCGAGGATGCCTTTCATCGGCGAATAGTTCTTGAATGCGATGACCGCCCCGTACATCGGCACGTAATGGAACACGATGTAATAGACGAGGACCGGCAGCATCATAAGATACAAATATTTGTTCAGCAGGAAATCCCGGACGAATCGGTGTTTGAACGTTTGTGGATTGGCCATGTCGTAGCGCTCACCTCTTTTCAAGTCGGAAGTCGGGGAGAACCGGCTAGCTGCCGATTCCGGGATGTTGTCTCGGCCGATTCGTCCCCCACGCTCCGCTAGCTTATCGGCTGTTGTACCGCTCGAGCGCCGCGGTCTGGATTTCGATGGCGCGCGCCAGGTTCAGCGACTTCATTTTGTCCAAGTAGCTCTCGTAGGCGTCGACCGGCTCGGTGCCAAGGATGATTTTGAGCGTCATCTCGTCCACGAGCGTATCGATGTCGTTCATGATGGCCGCGTACTCGGAGCTCTCCTCCGGCGTCGGCGTAATCGGCGGCAGCTGGTATTTCGCCGCATCCGTCTTCGCCCACACATTGATCGCGTCGCGCTGCGTCTGCAGGGCGAAGAACTGCTCGGCGTACCGTTTGTCCTGGATGAACGGGCCATTGTAGCTGCCGCGGGCGTACGTCGAGATCATTTGGGCCGGCGCGAGCTTCTCCGGATTCTTCAGGATCATGTCCGTGTACGTCGGATAGCCGTCCACCATGTTGTAGCTGACGCCCTCGGTGCCGAAGTTGAAGAACATCCGGCCTTCCTCGCTGTAGCCATAGTCCAGCAAGCGTACCGCAAGCTCAGGGTCCTTCGCCGACGACGTGATCGCGACGGTGCCTTCGGATGAATACGCCTGGTTGCGCTGGCCGAATTTCGGCGTCTCGCCTTTGTTCAGCACCGGATACGGCGCGGCGATGAGCACGGCCTTCGGATCGTTCGCCGCCACCAGCGGCTGCCACTTGCCGATGCCCGCGCCCGCATTGCCGATCGTCGCGCCGGTCGCGCCGGAGGCGATGTTGCCGTCGAGCGCCTTCGTATCGACCGTGGCCGCGTTCTTGTCGATGAGCCCTTCCTTGTACCAGCCTTGGAACAGGCGCAGATATTCCTTGAAGCCCGGCTCGGCCGGCCCGAATTTCACCTGGCCGTCCTCCTGGTAGAAGCCCCGGCTGACGCCGAACGCGCCGATGAACGCCCCGTTGCCGGACTCGTTGAAGAACCGCGGCTTGCTCGCGAAGGACAGCGGCGCGGCGGCGCCTTTCTTCTCCTTGAACGCCCGCAGCATCGTCGTCCAGTCGTCGATCGTCTCCGGCACCGGCAGCCCGAGCTCGTCGAGCCAGTCTTTGCGAAGAATCGGGCCCTGGAAGACGCGCAAATATTCGTCGCCCCGGATGAACGGGAAGGCGTAGTAGCTGCCGCTGTCGGTCTTGACCATTTTGTCGATGTCGGGATTGTCCTGCAGGAATTTCTTCAGGTTCGGCGCATGCTTGTCGATCAGGTCGTTCAGCTTGATAATGTAGCCGTCGCCGATCGCCTTCTCCGGTCCGCCCGGGAACGAGAGGAAGTTGAATTCGAGCATGTCCGGCAGGTCGCCCGAGGCGAGCAGCACGTTCAGCGCTTCCTTCGCCTGCCCGGTCGGCGGCGCGATGAAGCTCAGCTTCACGCCGGTCTTCTTCTGCCAATCCTGGAAGAACGGGACTTCGTCGTGCGTCGCCTTGAGGCCGATCAAGTTGGCGCTAATTTCGCTCCAATAGGTCAGCGTCTTGTCGGTCTGGATCGGGTACGTCGTCGCCTCGGGCGCCGCCTGATTATTGCCCGCGGATGCGTCGTTCGCTGGCTTGTTGGTCGTGTCGCTGCCGTTGGCGCCGCCATTATCGCCGCCGCCATTCGAGCACGCCGCGAGCAGCGATCCGGCCAACATGAGGATAACGCCGGTTCTCAGCACGTGTTTCATCTGTATTCAACCCTCTCCGATAAAGTCTGTCGTGAGCCCTGCCCCACGCCTTCAGACTACCCCGTCCGGCCGCGCTTCCGATATGCGCAAAAACGCCAATGCCATGTGGATTTCGCACGGCGGGGAGTGACGAAATCGACAATCGGGTTGATTGGGAGGCGGAAAGCGGGCCGAGCTGAGCGGTGCGACCGCGGAATAGTGACTCTCCAATCTAAAAATGCCGAGGCTAATTTCGCCCCGGCATTCTCGCGTTCCCCGTCCTCCTACTTCATGTGAACTTCCTCCTCCTGTTCTAATAGCTATGCGTGTATCGACGAACCATGTCCCGTCCGGTCCCCCTTCCCGTTTGCGATAGCCCAGCCCCAATAGTATGGAACGATATGGAATTTGTTTGGTATGGGCAAAACGCGCGTTGCGATTGACGGAAACGTATGCGAATCGACCAAAATGGAAACCGAATCGACGATTCGCTCAAAAAAGCGCATTGATCGGGGATATTTGACTTTCACCATCCTCTGGACCGGTCGCCACGGCGCATCACCAAAGCAAAAAAGACGTTCATAAGAACGCCCCTCTTGCTATTCCGATATGCTATTGGATCGTCAAGTTAAATCCGCTCTGAATGTAATACAGCGTCGGGTACGCGATATTGCGCGTCACCAGGTTCTTGAACGTGGCGGAGCCGTTGCCGGTATACGTGTAGATGGCCGCGCCTTTATGCGGGCCCGAGAACCGGGAGGTCGTCACGCCGTCAAGCCCGGTGCCATCGATCGTCAGATTGTTGAACACGATGTTCTCGAAGCCGCCGCCGTAGCCGAACTGCACGCCGTCGCGCTGCGTGTTGATCAGGTCGATGTTCGTGAACGTCACGTTCTTGATCGCGTCGTTGGACGCCTCCAGATCGATTGCGCCGCGCTCGCCATTGTAAAGGTCTTGGCTCGTGCCGCAGGCGATGATCGTCGTGTCGGAGAATGTGATGCCCGCGTTGTTCTGGAAGTGGTAGCCCGGGAATACGGTGTTCATCCGGATGCCGGACCCGCCTACGCAGTCGATAATATAGTTGTGGTCCGCCTTGTGGCCGCCGCCGCCGAAGAAGGCAATGCCGCCCGCGCGCCAATTGTTCTCGATCGTGTTGTAGGAGAACGTGTTGTCCACGCCGGCAGGCGCGCCGTTCGTGTTGCTGGTCCAGACGGCCAGCGCGTCGTCGCCGTTGTTGCGCAGGTTGCTGTTGCGGACCGTGGAGTTGCTCGTGCCTTGGGAGAAATTGACGCCGTCGGCCAGGTTGTTGCGAATCCGGCTGTTCTCGATGACGAGACCGGTCGCGTAGATCGCCGGCGTATGCGCGTAGTCCCCGACCCAGAAGCCGCATTCGAAATGCTCGACCCAGACGTCGCGAATGACCGAGTTCGTGCCGAAGTTATCCATGAAGCCTTTGTAGATCGCCTGCTGCCCGTAACGGGAACGCAGATTGGAGTTCATGTAGACATTGCTGAAGTCCAGCTTGCCGGTGACGCGCAGCGAGATGCCGCCGCCCGCCGCATTCGGATTCGTAAACTGGATGTTCGTATGCCAGATGCCCGCGCCGGTTACCGTCAGGTTGTTGATCTTGCTGCTGACGGAGCCGATCTCCCACATGCCGCCCAGGTGGAATGTACCCGCTGGGATATAGAGCGTCTTGCCGCCAGCGACCGCCGCGTTCACGGCTGCCTTGAAGGCCGGCAGATCGTCTTGGCCGTCGCCTGCGATGGCGCCGTGATCCGTCACGGACACCGCGCCGGTTGGTTTGGCAATCGCCGTCGGCACCGGCTCGATCTCGAGGAAGTCGACGCCGTATTCCAGGCTGTCCCCATTGTTCTTCTGGATGCGGATCGTGTCGCCCGGCTGTAGCGGCGCATCCATCTTCCAGTGCACTTCGTCGAAGCGGAACAGCGGACGGCCGGCGGATGGCGCGTCGCCCGGATGGTCGCTCGAGAAATACTGCCAGCTGTAGTAGGAAGACAGCGAGATCGTCTTCGCCTTCGCGCCGTTCACATAGACGTCCAGCGCGCCGGTGAGGCCCATGCCGTCCGCCGAATCCGGCAGCGTGAAGCGCATCGTCACGCCCGCTCCGCCTTGGCCGGGTCTAACCGTCCACTGCGCGTAGGAACCATTCGACGGCAGCGCGATGTAGCGCTGGCCGGATGCCTCGGAAGCGGTCTGCGACTGGTCGAACGTCGGCGCGGACTTCAGGACGGCTGCCCCGCCGCGCGTGGCGTCGTCGGTATCGTAGCGGAAATACGGCATGCTCGCGCCGCGCGCGGAGTAGACGGTGAGCGTGGAATTGCTCGTATTGTTCGCTTGCTTCGCCGCGATCTCATTGGCGTCGACGGCGACGGTCGTCGTCACCGCATAGCTGCCGTTCGCCGCCGTCCACGTGCCCGGAATGGCGACGTTGACCGATGCGCCGGCTGCGAGCGCGCCGCTATACGAGCCCGTAAGCGTCTGGAGCGTCGTGCCGGCGCCGTTCTTGAGCACGATCGTAATGCCGTGCGCGCCGCTAGCCGCCGCGACCGTGCCTTCGTTCTTCAGGTTGACGTTGAAGGCAACCGCGTTGCCCGCCACCGGCGTCGATGGCGACCAGGAAGCCGTCGCGACCAGATCGGAGCTCGGCGTCGCGCCGACGACGAGCGAGGAGGCGTTCGTCAAGCTGTTGTTCGTCTCGTTCTGCTCGATGATGGCGTTCGTCTCATCCACCTTCGCGCTGACGGAATAGGTGCCGGCCGGCTTGGCGCCGATGTTCGCCGTTACCGTCGTCGAAGCGCCGGCCGCAAGCGCGCCGACCTGCGCCGAACCCGCGAGCGAATTATTCAGGTAGAAGTTCACCGTCGTCGCCGGCGCATTGGCGGAGCCGTTGTTCTTCACCGCCGCGCTCAGCGTAATCGCGCTGCTCTCGGACGGGGATGCCGGCGCCCAAGTCACGCTCGTAACCGTCAGATCCGGATTAGCCGCAGCCGTGCCATATACCTGGAACTCGGCGACTTGACCGGCCGGCGCGCCCGTGTTGCCGGTGAAATTCAGCTGCAAGCGCTTGACCGTCGCCGTCACCGGAATCGTGACCGTGTTGCCGGTCGCCGGATTGAACGCGTAGGCTTGGGACGCCACGAGGCTGCTAAACGTCGTCGTGTCCTGATTGTGGCCGAGCACCTGGATCGTCTGGCTGCGCGATCCCCAGACCGGATCCGGGTTCAGCTTCAGCACGATCGACGAGATGCTGTGGTTCGCGCCGAGGTCGAGCGTCAGCTGGCTCGGATTGCCCGCGCCTTCCCAATACGTGGACGTGCTGTTATCATTGGCGTTCGCCGCGACGAACGCCCCCGTGCTGCCGGATGCCGAGATCGCTTTGCCGACCGCGACGTTCGTGCCCTGCGGCGGGTCGACGGGCGGCGTTGTACCGCCGGCGCCGTAGATTTCGAATTCGGACAGCTGCGCCGCCGGCCACGCCGTATTCGCCGTGAAATGCAGGCGCACATAGCGCGTGCTGACCGCGGAGAAGTTGATCGTCACCGAATTGCCGGCGACGGCCGGGTTAAAGACATAGCTCGCCGAACCGACGATATTGGCGAATGTAGAGCCGTTCGAGCTGCCTTGAACGGCCAGCGTCTGCGTCCGCGTCTCCCAGCCGGCCGGCAGCTTCAGCACCACCTGATCGATGCTGGCCGATGCGCCGAGATCGACCTGAACCCACTGCGGGAAGGCGTTGTTGACGCTCTCCCAGTACGTGCCTTGGTTGCCGTCCTTGACATTGTTTGCATTGTAGACGTCCGCGTAGCCGCTCGCCGTCACGGTTTTGCCGAGGGCGAGATTCGTCCCGCCCGCCGCCAGCGACGTCGTCGGCTGCAGCAGCGGGAACACTTGGCTGATGATCATGGCGAAGAGGCACAGCCACAAGCTTTTTTTCTTCATTATTCGGGTCTCCTTTAATTGTCGTATTCAAGCGTCGGTCTGACCGTCGGGCCGATGTCGAAATCAGCTCCTTTCATTGCATGTAAGCGCTGTCTAATTACAATGTTAATTGTATCAGTTCGCCTCATGGCGAAGAATGTGCGTTATTACGATCAGCAGGTGGAATCTTATGCGTCTTCCGATATAGGAAATGAGAAAAGACCGCTCGCGGGGAGCGGTCTTTCCGTATGTAAGGCGTTATCGTTTGCCTGACGTCACTCGCCCCTCTTCTCCCGCTCCCCGTCTCCCGCCTGTCTCCTAATCTACGATTCTCGCATTATATATAGGATACGAATGCTGAAGGAGGGTGCGGCATGCTGACGCTGGAACAGATACGGGGCGTATACGACGCCATCTATAGTCTGGGGCACAACTGCCTGCCGGGGGTGCAAATGACGCGCAGCGGGCTGCGGCGGAACGCCGGGCCGATCGATTGGATGGGATCGCCGGCGCTGTCGGGCGTCACCAGGGCGCTTCACGACCGGTTCGCGCATTTTATGAAGCTGTCCAACTTAAGCGTGGTCGGCATCGATCCGAACGCCGGCTGTTATCTGGTGAAGGACCTCGCCTACGGTATCGTGTCCAACCACGATTTTCCCGTCGGGACGGGAACGGCCGATCCGCTGCTGCCTTACCCGGCGTTCAGCGCCAAGATGAAACGCCGGACCGATCGGATGCTGGACGACATGCAGACCAAGGACCGGTTACTCTTCATTCGCGCGGAAGGCACGTATCCGGAGCTGTTCGAGCTGTCGCTCACGCTGCAGGCGATGGTGCGCGGCGAATTCCGCATTCTCTTCGTGCAGCATGGCCCCGTCTCCGCCGTCACGCCGATGGGCTGGCACATCCCGCATGTATGCGCGCTGCAGATTCCGCTGTGCGCGGACCCTTTTCACGATAACGATTCGCACTGGAGGGCGCTGCTAGCCGGCATCACCCATCGGTGAACGCGACCACCGCGGCCGTTATTGCGGCGCCTTCGTCCGCAGCAGGTTCAAGCCAAGCCCGATGAACATCACGCCGGTCACTTTGTTCATGATCCCGACGGCGCGGGGGCTGCCCTTCAGCCAGCCACTCATGTACGAGGAGCCGTATGCGACGACGAGGCACCATAGCAGGCCGGTCGTGCAGAACGTCAGTCCGAGCAGCAGGAATGGCACCGGTCCGGAAGCGCCGGGCGCGAGGAATTGCGGCAGGAACGCCAGGAAGAACAGCGATACCTTCGGATTCATGAGGCTCGTCAGGATGCCCTGCATGAAGACGCCTCGAACACTGCCAGGCCGTCCGCCTTCCTCGATCGACGCCGGGGACGACCGGTCCAGGAACATGCGGATGCCCAGATAGACGAGATAGACGACGCCCGCGAGCTTGATCACGTTGAACGCCAGCATCGATTTCATCAAAATGACCGACAAGCCGCATGCGACGAACAGCGTATGAATCAGCGCGCCGCTAACGATGCCGAACACGGAATAGACGCCGGCCTTACGGCCTTGGGTGACGCTGCGGCCCAGCACGTACATCGTATCCGCGCCGGGAATAAGATTGAGCAGCATACACGAGATGAGGAACACTTCGTAATTCATAATGCCGAACATGAGGCACGCTCCCTTCCGAATGGTGGATTGTGAGCCATCATAGCCGGGCGGTCCGCTTTTTGTCAATCTCGTGACGCCACAAATCTGTTAGATCTCCCTGCCCGATCCGGTTGCGGGGCAGGGGCGCGATCGACTACTGTAGAGGGGTAGGACAAACTTCGAAAAGGAGCACCGCCCATGTCTTCGAAAAAGTCATCGCATCCGGACGTCCCGGCCGGCCGGACGCGCAATTACGCCCCGCTCATCGTCGCGCTGTCGATCGGCATCAACGTGCTGGTCGCGATTCTATTCTTCCTGCCGGGTTACGACGGAGAGGTCGGCTTCGATATCTACCTGCTGCCGATGCTGAACGCGATCTTCAACAGCTTCACGTTCGTCTTCCTGCTCGCGGCGCTGTATTCCATTATGAAGAAAAACGTCAAGCTGCATAAACGGTTCATCTTCGCCGCCTTCACGTCGACCACGCTGTTCCTCATCTCGTACGTCACCTACCATGGACTATCGGAGTCGACGTCGTACGGCGGAACAGGCATTCTGCGGGGCGTCTACTTCTTCATCCTGATCACGCATATCCTGCTGGCGATCGTCATCGTGCCGCTCGCGCTCGTGTCGACGGCGCGCGGCCTCAACATGCAGGTGGAGAAGCACCGCCGGATCGTCCGCTGGACGATGCCGCTCTGGCTGTACGTCTCGCTGACCGGCGTCATCGTGTATCTGATGATCTCGCCTTATTACGGATAAATGCCAGTCGTTGGACAAAAAAGAGGTCGTGGTTAGCCGCTCCCGCGGTAGACCACGACCTCTTTCCTCTTCGATCCTAACGTGCGTTCAACAATCCCGATGCGACCAGCAGCCGATTCAGCACGGCCGCCGCTTCTCCGCGCGATACGACTCCGGCCGGCTCGAACCTCCCTGCCGCCGTACCTTTCATCAATTTCGCCGCGGTCGCCTGGGCCACGGCCTCCGCCGCCCAGGCATGAATAGCCGCGGCATCGGCGTAGCGAATCTCCGTGGAAGACGGCTTGGATCCGGTCGCGAAAGCCAGCGCTTGGACGGCCATGACGGCCATCTGTTCGCGCGAGAGCCGGTCGTCCGGACCAAAGCGGCCGTCCGCGTAGCCTTTCATGAACCCCGCTCCGACCGCCATCCCAACCGGCTCCTCGTACCAACTGCCGGACGCAACGTCCGGGAAGGACAGCGGCTTGCCGTTAGCGCGAAGTCCCAGCGCGCGCGCCAGCATCGCCGCGAACTCGGCCCGCGTAACAGCGCGGACGGGGTCGAACGTCTCTGCGGATACGCCGCTTAGAATGCCCTTGCCGGCCAGCAGCACGATGTCGCGCTCCGCCCAATGACCAGCCGTATCCGTGAACGCGCGGGCTAGCTTCGCAGCGGTGTACACGCTGTTGCCCGTGCTTCGGATCGTGACGACCGTCGCGCCGTCCGCGAAGGCAAAGGTTGCCGGCACGAACCGGAAGCTGCCGCTTGCCGAATCATACATCAATACGGTGGTTTGCGTGTGGTCCAATTTGCCTTCGATCGTAAGCGTACGCTCGACGTACTTGCCGCCGTAGCTTGCGACTTCGATCGTTCGTCCGCCAGCTTGAATCGTCACGCCGAACTCGGTCGGCTTGCCGACGGGCTCAATGCCCTGCTTCGCCGCATCGCTCTGAAGCTTGGCTGCTCGATCGGACGCAGCGGCTTGGATCGTGAACTGCATGACTGCCTCCTCCACATTCGCGATCCCATGTTCCCGCAGCACCTGCTCTACTAGGCTGAGCGGGAAGCGATAGGTGGCGTCGGAGGCCGCCATGACGAGCATGGCTGCCGGTTCGGCTTGCGCGGCATGCTGCAGCGCCTTCACGCCGAATGCTGCCGTGCCGCCGGTAGACGGAGAATCCACGCGGAAACGTATGGATTGTTCCCCTGCGTTGACCGCGCGTTCCAACGCTTGATCGTTCGCCTTGCGGTCGGCCGAGGCGGTAATTCCGTCTCGGTCGGACGTTCCCGGACCGAAGACAGTACCCTGTCCATTGCCATTGCCGTTGTCATTGCCGTTGCCGTTATCCGCCGGAACGGAAGTCACGCGCAGCGTAAATTGGCGAATGTGCGAGTCATGGGCTGCTTTAAATTCCGTTACGCCCGGCTTGAGGGCTTTCAACCGTCCGTTCGCATGCACCGCGACGGTATCGTCGGCCATCGTAATTTGCGCGTCTGCCGTCACCTCGGTCCCATCGGCGGCGAAGACGCGCAGCGATGCATCCTGACCCGCCGTAAGCTCGAAAGGTCCCGCCCCCGCTTCGCCCAACCGGATGCCGAACGGCTTCCGAAGACTGGCGAGTCCTTCATTGCGCTCCGTGAACTCGAACTGCGGATTGACGTCGTTCACGACGGCTATCCGCTCCCCGCGCACGATTACGTTATCGGCCGTGATCGATCCTTTCACGTTCGGGGTGACATCGATGCCATTGGTGCCGACGCCGTCCAGCACGATATTCTCCAGCACCACGCCGTTCATCGCGAAATCACCATGGACGATGAGCCCCGCATACGTGCTGTCGATGGCCGTGTTGTCGCGGACGCGAATATCTGCGTTCATGTCCTTGTCGCTTGCGAACAGCCAGATCGCGCCGAGGTTCACCCCGTAGCCGTTGTCCTTGCTGCCGGTGCGGATGAGCGTATTGCGCTCGACGATCGTCGTGCCGCTGAACGGCACCGGATTGAACCGGGTCGACACCGCCAAGCCCGCGCCGTTCACGATCGTGTCCTTGGCAATATTATCGGTCATCTTGTTGTCCTTCCCGCCGAAGATGACCAGATTATCCGCCAGCCATGGGAGCGAGACGGTATTGAACCGGGCCGTATTATTCGTGCTGGCCAGACCGCCGGTCGACCACATCGCGATGCCGTCGTCGCCCGGATAACGGATATCGCTTTGTTCGAGCATGCTGTTGCTCGTGCCCACGCAGAAGTTGATGCCGTCGGCCATCAGATTCCGCATCCGCAGGCCGACCATGTGCAGACCGTCCGTGATCCCTTCGCTGCCTTTCATGCGGGTCAGCCACAGCCCTGTCTTCGCATGCTCGATCCATACGTGCTGGATGAGCGAGCCGGGACCGAATTCGCCCTCGAAGCCGTGCGTGCTCGCCTCGTCGTCGCGGACGTTCAGGTCGCCGTCGACAAGCAGGTCGTACACCTCGATGCGTCCGCCGCGTCCGGCGAATTTGGCGCCGAGCAGCATCGTATGCCACATGCCCGAACCCCGGATGACGATATCGCTCAGATCGAGAAGACCCTCGCGCAATTCGAAGACGCCAGCCGGGAACCAGACGCCCTTGCCTGCTTCCTTAGCGGCCGCCATGGCAGCCTTGAACGCAGTCGTGTCGTCGACGCCGTCGCTGGCGATCGCGCCGAATTCGGCGACGTCTAGGAAACCCTGCGGCATGCTCCGCGGACCTTCAACTTGCTCCATATCCGCCAAGTCGATGACGTAATAATCGGCCGCGCTGTCCGCATCCTTCTCCAGCCGGATCGTGGCGCCTTGCGGCACGTCGCCGATGAGCGCGTGCATCTCATCGAAGAAACGGTGCGCGCTGCCCTGCTTCGGATCATTCGACCATGGATAGCTGCCGTATTCCCAGGCATGCTTGGAGGTCAAATGCAGCTTCTGGCGGAATTGTCCGTTGACATAAAGTCCTAGCGTCGCCTCGATGCCGCTGCCGTCCGCGCTGTCGGGCATGGCGTACCGGAGGACGATCGCGTTCGCCGGCTTGGCGAGCGTGAACTCCACGTATTCGCCCGTTGCATCCAGCTGCACCGCCTGACGGCCGGAAGCTTCGGAAGCCATCTCGCGATAGACGCGCGACGGCCCGATCCGCGTCGCGTTCGTGGCGGCATGCTCGGCCTCATAAGAGACGTACGGCAAGGTCGCTCCCCGGTAGGCTTTGTTGACGCTGCCGCGCACGGTCAAAGCGTCCAGCGCGAAGGTACCGCCCGCCATGCCAGCCTTGCGCACGGTGACCGTGTTGATGCCGGCGCGCAGATCAAGCTTCAACGCCGCGTTCCTCCAACTGTCGGCCCTCGAAATCGTCAGCGTGCCGGCCGGCTCCCCGTTGATCGCGATGCGAAGCTCGGACGAGGCGTCCGCGAGATACCGAATAGAAGCCTGATACGCGCCGGCTTCGCCCGCGTTGACGCTGAAGCGCACCAAATCCGACTCGCTTGCCATGCCGCCGATATAACCGGTTCCGGAAAAACCTTTCGCTTCCGAAACGACCGCGAGCGTGCCGCTGTGGAACGCCTCCTCGGCTTCGTAGACAGGATCACCGACTACCGGCGTCAGTTCCCATGCAGCGCCCGAGGTTAGACCAGCCTCACCATACGCCAACCCGGAGTCTCCGATAAATAGCGCCCCGGACTGCTTGGCATTCGCGATGATGAAACGCCCCAAGCGCTCCTCGAGCAGCCACTGCTCGGCATCCGTCGGATGCCCCCCGTCCTTGAGCACCAGATTCAGCGAGAGCAGCTTGCCGGACATCCGGTTGCGGATCAGCTTCCGGCCGTTATAATCTTGCAGCAGCCATTGCGCGGAAGCGGCCCCGGCGGCATTCCCGTTCAGCAAGGCGGCGCTGCCGTTCTCCTCCTTGAGCGTCTTGCCTCCCAATGTGAGGAAGACGTCGTTCGTATCGCTGAAGACCGGCGTGCCGGTCGCTTCGTTGCGTGCCTCGCCCATCTCCGGCTTCGTGAATTCCTCCGGCGCGGCTTCGAACGACCACTGCAGCGTGCCGAACGAGGACGGATACAAGCCCCGCTCCGCATAGCCGGCCCCTCCCTGCACATGGATGTACTCGTCGTCGAAGCCGGCGGCCGTGCTGCGAATGAGATAGCTCGCGCCCTGCTCCTCGATGGACCATAGCCCAGCCGCTTCGCCGCCAGGCGCAAGTTCCCGGCCGGCGATATACGCGTAGTCGCCGCTGACCGTCATGTAATGCCCGGTCGCGCGGTTGCGGATGCGGCTGATTCCATTCTCCGTCTCCAGCTGCCAATGGGCGTAGCCGTTGTCTTCGCCGACTTCGCCGTACAGCACGATCCCGCCGCGGTTCTCGTATAGGTACTGTCCGTTCGCCGCGTTCTTGATGCGGACCGGCGCCGAGGGCAGCGGCGTCTTCGGCGGCGTGACGCGCTCGACCGCGAATTGCCCCTCGTCGGTGTCCGCCGCCAGCTTGCTGACCTTCGTATAGCCCGCGTCCTCGCCGCTCGTCGTATAGACGAAGTGGCCGGCCCACGCGCTCTTAATATTGATATAGCCGTCATTCGCGCTGCTTAGCATATACCATTTGGCGCTGCCCCACTGCGGATAGATCGTCTCCGCCACGAGCTTGAAAGCCGGCGCTTCCTGCTCGACGGCGCCGCCGACGCCTTCCATCGAGAGGTAGTGCCCGGTGCGCAAATTCTTCAATCGGACGGAACCGACGCCATCTCCGGCATCTTCCGGGAACCAGATGGAAGACGTGTCGGATACCGGCGCCGCAGCCGATTTTACCTTGCCCAGATCGTCGCCCGCTTCGGTCGCTTCGACCAAATATTGGCCCGTCGCCTTGCCCTTCAGCCGGATATAGTCCGGGGCTTCCTTCGGAACAGGAAGGAACCGCCAGCGCGGACTGCCCCAATTCGGATTGATAATGCCGTACTCCGCGAACTTCATTACATTCTGCACATGCAAATATTTCTTCCGGCCTTCCTGATTATTGGCATCCAGCACGCTGTGGATAAGCCTGGAGCCACCGCCAGTATCCTCGATGACCCACACGGCCGATTTCCACTCGTCCTCCACGTCGGTAACGCCGATATGGCCGTCGATTACACGCTGCAGATTGATGTAGTGGTTCGTCTCGCGGTTCTTGATGCGTTTGCGGCCCTGGAACACCTCGATGAGCCACTGGTCTCGCTGGTCGCCGCTCCGCGCATTGCCGTATTTGAGCAGCCCGTTCGCATCCTCGTACAGCACCATGGACTGCCACTCGTTCATGATGCGCACGTATTGCGGAGAGCCGTCGTTGCTCGCCGCCGGATCGCCAAGCAGCCATTGCGCGGCATTCGTGTTCGGATCGATCGCGCCCGCCTCCGCCGAGCCGGCGGCCGCTTCCATGTTCAGGTATGCGCCCGCTAGCGCGGCGCTCTGGAACGTCTTGTAGTCGTCATAGATGGCGGAAGACGCCATCGACCACTGATACGAAGCGTCCACGGCCTCGATCGGCCCGGCCTGCAGCGGACCAGCCGATGCGCCGACGCGTATGTAATGACCGGTCGCGAGATTGCGAATGAGCTTCTTGCCGTCGTAGTCCTCCAGCATCCATCGATAAGCATAGCTGCCGCGATTGTCGCCCGTGATCGGCCCATACTTGACGATCCCGCCATCCTCGTAGAGATAGACGGCCGCTGCCGGGTTGTCCGTATAGTTGGAGATCCACACCGGCTCCACATCCGCAGCCAGCTCCATTCGCCATTGCGCGCTGCCCCATGCCGGCTGTGCCCAATCATTCGCCCGCACGTTCGTATCATCCGGGAACTGCGTGTTCAGCACGTAAGTCGGCGCGCCGGCATTGGCGAACGTCACGAACCCTTCCGCGGACGCCTCGCCCGTGATCCATTCGCTCTTGATGCCGTCCATCGCCCCTGCCGCCAATGGCATCCAGCCTTCGGCGCCCTGCGTGATGTAATGGCCGGTCGCCCGGTTGCGCAGGCGTACGTTGGAGACGTCCTGCCCCGGTTGGACCTGCTCGATGAACCAATGGGTCGCCGTATCCGTCATGCCGCGATCGCCGCCGAATTTGACCATCCCATCCTTATCCTCGAAAAGATATTGGCCGGCTTTGTATTGATTGACGATACGCACAGGTTCGCCTGCCGGGTCGACCGGCTCCAGCATCCACTGCGGGCTCTCGAAAGTAATGTTGATATCGCCGCTTACTTCGGCGAAGCCGAGCTGATCCTCCTGATGGATGACCAGATTCCCCGCCGGATTGACCGCGCTCTTGATAATGACGTAGCCCGGCCGGCTGGCGGCCTCGATCAGCCATCGATCCTCCGTCCGATCGTCCGCCGCGGCCTTGCTGTAGAGCGGATCGCGGCGCTGCGGCGTCTGCGCCATCGTGATGTAATGGCCGGTCGCCCGGTTCTTGATCCGCTTGACGCCGTCCGCTTCCTCGATCTTCCAGTGCGAGGTCTGATCGCCCATGGACGTCAGCCCGTACCGGACGACTCCATCCGATCCTTCGTACAAATAATTGCTCTTCCACTTGTTCTTGATTCTGACGTAAGAGACCGCCCCGTTGTCTCCTTCGCCTGCCGCCCCGCTATCCGCCGCATATGCCGGATACGTCATGAACAGCATCAGTAACGCCAGGATGGCCGAAACCATCCGCTTGCCGCTCGCCATTCCTATTCCTCCTCGGTCGTATTCGTGCATGGCCTACATGTTCCATCATAAAGTGTAAGGGCTTACAGCAAGAGTTCTCCTATTCGGATTATGAGGTGTTTTATTATGATGTTGCGCATGCGAATGCCCGGCGGCACTCGGCCGCCGGGCATTCGGTCGCACGCTAAGGGCATGCCGCCTTTATTTAACGCTCATATAGCGCTCGTACGCATCTTCGTAAATCTTGATCAGCTTCGCAAGTCCCATCTCTTCGAGCTTCTTCACGTAAGCGTCCCAATTCTCGTCGATGCCGCCCTTCGTGATCCATTCGGCGCGGGTGCTCGCGATATAACCGTCGATATCGGTCGTCAGCGTCGGCAGCTCCTGATACTCCTCCGCCGTATACATGACGCTCGGGAACGGCTCGGTGACATGCGCCTTGCCTAGCTCATCAAGCTGCAGCTTCAAGCCGTCGCCGGTCGTCGGATCCAGCTTGATGTTCTTCTCGAAGTCCGGACTGACGTATTTCGGCCCGAAGTCCCGGAACGAATTATCCCAATACCAGGCGTCCGCGCTGGTGCCCTCCGGCGCCTTCATGAGGGAATACGTGCCGTCCGCCCCCTTCTCGATGGAGGTGCCGATCGCGCCCCAGAAATTCTGAATGCTCGCCTCGTTCGTGTAGAACTGGTCGGCCCAGCGTGCGGCGACCTCCGGATATTTGCTCGAGCTCGTAATGAGCAGCTGATTGCGTCTGAAGCTAAGACCGCTCGGATCGCCTTCCTGATAGCGCTTTCCGTCCGGGCCGGCGATCGGCGCGATCGTCTCGTACTGATCGCTCCACTTGCCGAAGACCGCGTCCGGCGTCCACTGATACGTGAAGCCGATTAGCGGGACGTCGGGATTTTGCCGCTTGGCCGTCAGCATCGTATTGTCCTGCGTGAACGATTCCTTGTCGATCAAGCCTTCCTCGTACAGCTTGCGCGCCCACTTGAGCGATTCCTTATACGCCTCGGACGTCGGGTAATAAACCGTCTTGCCGTCCTGGATCATCATATGGTTCGCCCGCAGATCGGTAATGCCGAACGGCGTAAGCAGGAACAGATCCAGATCGCCCGCGCTGCTTGTCGGAATTTCGTCCGCTTGGCCGTTGCCGTTCGGGTCCTTCTCCTTGAACGCCTTCAGCACCTGGTACAGCTCTTCGATCGTCGTCGGCGCTTGCAATCCCAGTTTGTCCAGCCACGCTTTGTTGATGACCGGCTGGTTCTGGGACACCGGCCTGGACGGCAGCCGCGCCGGCAGCGAGTAGATTTTCCCGTCGGGGAACGTGCTGATCTTCTTTAGCTCCGGCGATTGTTCCATTGCGGCCTTCAGGTTCGGCATATGCTTGTCGATCAAGTCGTCCAACGCCAGGAAAGAGCCCGCATTATTGACGATATCCGAATCCCCGTAGGCGATATCGCCCAGAATGACGTCCGGCAGCTTGCCGCTGGCCAGCATGACCGACTTCTGGTCGTTCCAATCGTTAGAGGACATGACCTGCCAATTGATTTTGACGTTCGAGTTCTTCTCCAGCTCCTGCAGCCAAGTATTCTTGACGAAGCTGTCCCCCATATTCCCCCAGCGGACCGTCAGCACGTTGAGCGTGACCTGCTCTTTGACGATCGGCAGCCCTTCGGGATTGAAATTCCCGCCCTCGCCGACGGCGGCCGTGCCGGCGTTATTCGTATTATCCCCGCTGCAGCCTGCCAGTACGGACGTGCCGAGCGTGGTGGCCATCGCGAGGACGATGAGCCTCCTGCGTACCGTCTTTCTCGATCTAATCTCCATGTCCAATCCCCCTGAACGTTCATAGTGAATGATTCGTTGCTCTATCATGCGGTTCGCTGCGCTAGGACTTCACGGCACCGATCATCACCCCCTGATTGAAGTACTTCTGCACGAGCGGGTAGAAGCACATAATCGGAATGGTCGACACCACGATGACCGAATACCGGAGCATATTGGCCAGACGCATCGCGATTTGGGCGGCCTCGCCGGTCCCCATGCCGGACTGCATCTGGTTCGTGATCAGAATATCCCGCAGGACGAGCTGCAGCGGATATAGATTTTTATTTTGCAAATAGATGAGCGCGTTAAAGTACGAATTCCAGTGGCCGACCGCGATCCACAGCGCCAGCACGGCGATGACCGCCTTCGACAGCGGCAGGACGACCCCCACATAGTAACGAAGGTTGCCGCATCCGTCAATTTGCGCCGCTTCCCACAGATCCCCCGGGATGCTCGTCTGGAAGAACGTCCGGGCGACGATAATATCGAACACCCCGACGGCGAACGGCAGCACCATGACCAGGAACGTGTCGTACAGATGAAAGTCGCGAATCGTCAGGAACGTGGGGATCAGCCCTCCGTTGAAAAACATCGTGAAGATAAAAAACAGCGTCAACGCCTTTCGGCCGAACAGGTCCTTCCGCGACAGCGCGTAAGCGGCCGATAGATTGACCGCCAGCCCGATCGCCGTGCCGACGACGGTATACAGAATCGTGTTCCGGTAGCCGATCCAAATGTTGGCGTGCTTCAGCAGTTCCAGATAGCCGTCGAACGTAAAGCCCTTCGGGTAGAGCCACACCTGCCCATTGCCGACTGCGGCCGGGTCGCTGAACGACGCGATGACGATGAAATAAATGGGATACAACACGACGATCAGCGTGACCGCCGCCCATGCATACAGCAAGACCTCCGTCATCTTATCGGACGAGCGTCCGGCGCTCTTGGGCCAGGCTTGCTTTGCCGTTGCTGCCATATTCCCTCCCTCCTCCATTTACCAGAGACTTTGCCCGCTGTATCTTCGCGATACCCAATTGACCAGGATAAGCAGGACGAAATTAATGATCGTGTTGAACAGATTGATCGCCGAGGAGAAGCTGTACTGCGCGCTTAACAAGCCGATTTTGTACACGTAAGTCGAGATGACCTCGCTGCCGGAAATATTCAGATTGTTCTGCATCAGATACGCCTTCTCGAAGCCGACGCCGAGCAGTCCGCCCACGCGCAGAATAAGCAGCGTGATCGCCGTCGGGATGAGCATCGGAATGTCGATGTAGCGGATTTTCTGCCATCGGCTCGCCCCGTCCACCGTCGCGGCCTCGTATAAGCTCGGATCGACCGCCGACAGCGCCGCGATGTAGATGATGCTGTCCCAGCCGGTGTGCTGCCACACATCCGACCAGACGTACACGCTGCTGAACAGGCCCGCCGAACCCATGACGTTCGGGGCTTCCGCGCCGAACAAGCCGTAGAGATGCCCGATCAGCCCGTTGCCCGGGGAGAGCAGGATCATCATGAGCCCGACCATGACGACGGTCGAGATGAAGTGCGGCATGTAGGTGACGGTCTGGAACACGCGCTTAAAGTAGTTCTGCCGCATCTGATTGACCAGCAGCGCGAAGATGATCGGGATCGGAAACAATACGAAGCTGTACAGGCTGATGATGAGCGTATTCTTGATCGTGACCGAGAATTGATAGGAATGAAAATATTTCTCGAAGTACTTCAATCCCGCCCACGGGCTCCCGGATATGCCGAGCGCCGGGCTGAAATCCTTGAAGGCGATCACGACGCCGTACATCGGCTTGTAGGTGAAGCAAATCAGCAGCGTCACGGCCGGCAGCAGCAGCAGATACAGACCCCAGTTCCGGCCGATGCGAGCGAACGCGCGCTGCAGGCTTATATTCGGTTGGCTGGCTTTCAATACAATCCCCCTTCTCTCTTTTTCCGGAATGAAAGGCACCGCGCCGTTAAAGGATGTCGCTAGCCGTTTCACCTTGATAGTTCAAGTATAGAACGCCGCTTCGCCGTTATTTGGACTTCGTACGCGCGCTATCCGGACCTGTGCGGTCCCCGCACCCTTCGCCAACCTCGCGGCCGCCGCCGCGTCTGACGGAATTCGGACTTCTCCTGCCACTATCCGGACCTTTGCCGCCGCAAGCGGCAATTCGCGATAGGTTTTTCGATTAGCCAGCCTTATAATAGACCCTATCCATCAATTGAAACCGCTTTATTCAGAAATCAAGAGGCACCGGAAAGGAGCGCGCCGGCCTATGGCTAACCATGCGAAAGGCAAAACCTACCCGATCCAGCACTACGTCAAAATCATGCTCTTCATCTCGTTCTCCGCCCTCATCCTGGATTTCGCGATCAGCTTCGCCACGATCACGATCGTCAAGCAGCAGTCCTCGCGCTACTTGCGGGACACCGCGGATCTGTATATCAACCGGATCAACAAAGACTTCAACTATATCAATCACTTCATGGGCTGGACGCTCGCCAACGACGAGAACGTGGAGACGATGTCCGCGCTGGACGCGAACGACTATGCGTTCATTAAAGCCAACCGGAATTTATATAAGCGGTTCACCGAGCTTCAGAAATTTTACGGGGAGGACTATCATTTCTTCCTCTATCTGGACCAGCAGAACAAGCTGCTGAACAGCGCGCCCATCACCATGACCTATCCGCAATACCAGTCGCTCAAGCGGCAGATCGAGATTTACGTGCAGGACAAAAACTTATACGAGAAGTTCTACTCCAGATGGTCCACGCTCAATCTGAACGGAACCTATTACGTCCTGAACATCGTGCCTTACCATAACAGCTACATGATCTGTCTCATCGCGGCCAACGAGCTGATCGAGCCGCTGCGGCAGATCAATCTCGGCGAGCACGGGCTGGCCTCGCTCGTCGGCGAGCAGGGCGAATTCGTGACGAGTCCAAGCATGGCTCACGGGGACGACGAGGACAACGGAGACGCGGATTCGAAACCGTCCTTCCTGCTCGATATCCTGCAGACCCGGACGACGGTCGACGCCGAGTTCACGAACGCCTCGTTCCACGTGAACCTGGTCATTCAATTCGGCGCCTTCGAGAAAATCATGATCGCCCAGCTGCTGGTCGTGCTGCTCGCCGTCATTATCGCGTGCAATCTGTGCTTCATCCTGCTGTATTTCAAGAACAAGGTGCTCGGCCCCATCAAGAACTTCTCGTACAACTTGACCTGCTGGACGGAAGACGGCGAACCGATTGATATGGAGCATAGCAAAATCATCGAGCTGGAGAAGGCGAACAAACAGTTCCTTCATTTGGTGCGGCAGATCAAAGCGTACAAAATCGATATTTATGAACGCGAGCTGGAGAAGCAGCGAATCGCGCTCAACTACATGAAATTGCAAATCAAGCCGCATTTCTTCCTGAACTGCTTGACCACCATCTACAGCATGGCGCAAATGCAAATGCACGCGGAGATCGAGCGGATGACGTTATCGACGTCCCGCTATTTCCGCTACATTTTCCAAAACGAACAGGATTTCGTCCGGCTGGCCGACGAGCTCGAGCATGTCCGCATCTATCTCGAAATCCAGAAGCATCGTTACCGGGATGCGTTCGTCTACCGGATCGAGCAAGACGACGGCGCGGAAGGCGCCCGAATACCTCCGCTCGTGCTGCAAACCTTCATCGAGAACGCGATCAAGTATGCGGTATCCAGGGAGCAGGAGGTTCAAATCCGGGTACAGGTCGAGCGAAGCCGCGCGGAAGGAGAGGCCTGCACCGTCATCCGGATTACGGATACGGGACCCGGCTTCTCGCCGGAGGTGCTGGAGAAGCTGAACGAAGGCCAGCCGCTGGATCAAACGCTGGGCACGCAGATCGGCATTATGAATACCGTTCATCGGCTGGAGTACCTCTATCGCAAGCAAGCGACGGTCCGCTTCGGCAATCGGGAAGGCCGCGGCGCCAGCGTCACGCTGACGATTCCGGACCTGCCGGCCGAACCGCAAGAAAGGAGCGCCTGAACATGAACGTGCTGCTCGTCGACGACGACTATTTCGTCGTGACCGCGTTGGAGAAGAAGATCGATTGGACATCCCTGCGCATCGACGGCGTCTATACCGCGAACAACGTCGCCCAAGCACGGGAAATCATTAAGCAGCAGGAGATTCACGTCCTGATCTCGGATATCGAAATGCCCCAAGGGAGCGGCCTGGAGCTGCTTGCGTGGATTCGGGAGGAGAAATACAATGTGCAAACCATCTTCCTGACCAACTACGCGGATTTCAATTACGCGCAGAAGGCGATCGAGCTGCAAAGCTTCGAATATTTTCTGAAACCGATCGAGTTCGACAAGCTGATGCTGATCATTCAGAAGGCCGTGGCGAAGGCCAACGAGCAGCGGCATGCGGCGAAAGCGCAGCAGGAAGGCTACTTCTGGCAAAAGAATCAAAGCAAAATCGTGGAACACTTCTGGCGCAAGCTGGCCAGCTGCAGCAGCTCCGTCCCGATGAAGCCGGCCGCGATCGCGAATGCGGTCCAAGAGCAGCATCTCGACTATGGCATGACAGACCTATTCCAGCCGCTGCTGCTCAATCTGTTCCCTTATGACGGAAGCATGGGGAAGGAAGAGAAGGATCTGTTCGATTTCGCGCTGCTCAACGTGCTGGGCGAGCTGTTCCGGCATCCCGCCTTCGCGGTCGAAACGATGCTGGAGCATTCGCCCCGCAATTGGATCGCCGTCTTGAAATGGACGCAGCCGCCCGACGCCCGCCTGATCGAGGAGCTGTGCGCTTCCTTCATCCATCAGGCCAATCGCGCCCTCAAATGCGATGCCTGCTGCAACGTCGCGCCCGCCGGCGAGCTGGGCGGGATCGGCTCTATTCTGAAGCAGCTGCTGGACATGAACGAAACGGTTACTAAATCCCGTAATCGCATCCTGCACGTCTCCCGCGACCGCCTGACGGAGGATGCCGCTTACGCGCCGCCGGATTTGGCGCTGCTGGATGAGCTGCTCAACCACAACGAGCCGGCCGCCTTCCTAAACGAGACGAGCCGCTATATGAGAATGATGCCGAGCACGTCGGCCTTGAGCCGTTTCCGGCTTGATATCGTCCAGCTTGTCTACGCCTTCCTGAAAAATAAAGGCATCCCCGTCCATCAACTGTATACCGGCAAAACCCATGATCAGCTGCTCATGCAGTCGCTCAACTCGCTGGAGGACATGGAGGAATATTTGCGCTACTTGGTGAACACCGCCATGCAGTATCGGCATGGCGCCGCCGAGCCGACGTCCGTGGTCGAAGCCGTCAAGCAATTCATCCAATCCCATTACGGCCGCGATCTCACCCGCAACGCGCTGGCCGAGACCGTGTACCTGCATCCGGATTATTTGGCGCGGCTGTTCAAGAAAGAGACGGGCGTGTCGCTCGGCAGCTACGTCATCCAGACGCGCATCTCGGCGGCCAAGCTGCTGCTGGAGACGAGCAGGCACTCCGTCTACGCGATCGCAAGCAAAGTCGGCTACGACAACTACTCGTATTTCTCCAAGCTGTTCAAGCAGGTGGTCGGCTGCACGCCGAACGAGTATAAGAAAGTGAAACAATAACGACAAAGGCGCCTTCCCGCAATATTCGCGTAAAAGGCGCCTTTCGGCATATGATCGAGAATTACAATATTTCCGGCATCAAATGAAGGCATGCCGGCGCCGAAAAGCAGCCATTCGGGCTGTTTTTTCGCGTTTTTTAGGTTTTCGGGTGCATTTCTTGCCAGAATGATTCGATTTTTGACAGACAAATGAGTATAATAAACTGGGATAGGACAAGAATTCGTCTTTAAGTATCTTGAGGGAGGACTAGAAAATGGCATTGGTTTCGATGAAAGACATGCTGAACAAAGGTTTGAAGGAAGGTTATGCGGTTGGCCAGTTCAACATCAATAACCTGGAATGGACGCAAGCGATCCTCGCGGCAGCCGAAGAAGAGAAATCCCCGGTAATCCTGGGCGTCTCCGAAGGCGCTGCTCGTTATATGGGCGGCTTTACGGTTGTAACGGCAATCGTTAGATCCCTGGTCGAAGAAATGAAAATCACGGTACCGGTCGCGATCCACCTGGACCACGGCTCCAGCTTCGAGAAATGTAAAGCGGCGATCGACGCGGGCTTCACGTCCGTCATGATCGATGCTTCGCACGGTCCGTTCGAAGACAACGTCCGCATCACGAAGCAAGTCGTCGAATACGCGCACGAGCGCGGCGTTTCCGTTGAAGCCGAACTCGGTACGGTCGGCGGCCAAGAAGACGACGTCGTAGCTGACGGCGTTATCTACGCGGATCCGAAAGAGTGCAAAGAGCTCGTCGAGCGCACGGGCATCGACTGCCTCGCGCCAGCGCTTGGCTCCGTTCACGGCCCTTACAAAGGCGAACCGAAACTGGGCTTCAAAGAAATGGAAGAAATCTGTCAAACGATCAACCTGCCGCTCGTTCTTCACGGCGGAACAGGCATCCCGACGGAGCACATCAAACGCGCCGTATCCCTGGGTACAGCGAAAATCAACGTCAACACCGAGAACCAAATGTCCTTCACGAAAGTCGCGCGCGAAATCCTGACGAAAGACCTGGAAGTTTACGATCCGCGTAAATTCCTGGCGCCAGGCCGCGACGCGATCAAAGCAACGGTTATCGGCAAAATGCGCGAGTTCGGTTCGTCCGGCAAAGCGTAATACACATAGAAGACAAGAAGACCGGACACGCGCTGTCCGGTCTTTTTTTGTTCGCGGCATGCTGCGATCTCAAATTGGAACGCAAACCAATCCGCTTCGGCTGAATGCTGCATTCTCAATCTTTGGATTGAGAACGCAAACCAATCCGCCTTTTGTTCGCGGAATGCTGCATTCCCAATCTTCCGATTGTGAACGCAAACCAATCCGCCTCGGCTGAATGCTGCATTCTCAATCTTTGGATTGAGAACGCAAACCAATCAGCCTTTTGCCACTAATTTCCTCATGAAATACGGCCTAATTGTCCGGGTGTCGGGTCCTTCGCGCGCTGTGCTATAGTTTCAATTGACAACGCTTACATACCGGATGACGACATTTTATCAAGGAGGTTTATCGAATCATGCCATTGCTTCGCAGACCTAGACACCTGCTCGTCCTCACCCTTCTTCTTCTTGTCGCCATGCTCACCCCGGCCGTCGCTTCCGCCTCGGACGACGCCGAGCGGGGGCAAGAGCGCGCCAGCAGCATCCAGTCCTACGTCAAGAAAATGCAGCCGGGCTGGAATCTCGGCAATACGTTCGACGCCACCGGCGCGGACGAGACCTCCTGGGGCAACCCGCGCGTGACCAAGGCGCAAATTAAAGCCATTGCCAAACAAGGCTTCAACAGCATTCGCATCCCGATCACCTGGCAGCAGCGCATGGGCGCCGCGCCGGACTATACGATCGATCCCGCCTTCCTGGACCGCGTCGAAGAAGTCGTCGGCTGGTCGCTGGACGAAGGGCTATACGTCATGATCAACCTTCACCACGATTCCTGGCTGTGGGTGACAAACATGGGCACCGCGCACGACGAGGTGCTCGCGCGCTATAATGCCGCATGGACCCAGATTGCCGACCGGTTCAAGAACTACGGGGCCAAGCTTTCGTTCGAAAGCATCAACGAGCCGCGCTTCAGCAGCGGCTGGGGCGAAGATTCGTCCGCGTTCTTCACGTATTTGGCCGAGCTGAACACATCCTTCCATGAGATCGTCCGCGGCTCCGGCGGCAAGAACGACGTCCGTCCGCTCGTGCTGCCGACGCTCGAGACGAACGCCAACCAGGACCGGCTCGATCAATTGTATGGCACGATCCAAAGCCTGAACGACCCGAATCTGATCGCGACCGTCCACTATTACGGTTTCTGGCCGTTCAGCGTGAATATCGCCGGCTTCACCCGCTTCGAAGAGCAGACGCAGAAGGATATTACCGACACGTTCGACCGCGTCTACAATACGTTCGTGGCCAAAGGCATTCCGGTCATCCTCGGCGAATTCGGCCTGCTTGGATTCGACAAGAACACCGGCACGATCGAACAAGGCGAGAAGCTGAAGTTTTTCGAGTTTCTGATCGACTACTTGAATCAGAAGAACATTACTCACATGCTGTGGGATAACGGCCAGCATTTCGACCGGTTGAAGCTGACGTGGAAGGATCAGCAGCTGTTCGATCTCATGAAAGCGAGCTGGAAAGGCCGTTCCGCGACCGCCGCGAGCGATCTGATCTTCCTGAAGCAAGGCGCGGACCTCCAGGACGCGTCCGTGACGCTGAACTTGAACGGCAACAAGCTGTCCGCGATCCGCGCGGACAAGGAGAAGCTGAAGAAAGGCAAAGACTACGAGCTGAATGGCGATACGTTAACGTTCAAGTCCGCCCTGCTGAAGAGGCTGACCGCCTCCGGCAAGCTGGGCGAGAACGCCGAGCTGGTCGCCGAATTCAACAAAGGCGCGGATTGGACGTTCGACGTGATCGCGTACAACACGCCGACGCTCGCAAGCGCCGAAGGCACGACCGAAAGCTTCGCGATTCCGACGGTCTTCAATGGCGATCGCCTCGCCACGATGGAAGCCGTCTATGCCGCAGGCGGCAACGCCGGACCGCAGAATTGGACCTCGTTCAAAGAATTCGGCTACGCGTTCTCGCCGGATTACGCGGCGGGCACTATCATCCTGCCCGCGAACTTCTTCAATGAGGTTAGCGACGGCGTCGTGAACCTGAAGCTCCACTTCTGGAGCGGCGAGATCGTCAACTACACGATTACGAAGCAAGGTGCGAGCGTGACGGGAACGGCCTCTTAGTTCCCTAAATCGACGAAACACCCGAAGGGCGAGCCGACTTGGCTCGCCCTTGCTGTACTATATGAAGTAAATCGCCACTCGCAAGCCAGCCGTCGTGATCGGCTGGTTTCTTCTTGCTCCTAATTCATCAGCTCCTCCCACGCTTTCTCGATCTCCCTGACCCCCGTATCAACCGTCTCTTTGCCAAGCAGCATCGCATTCAGTTGGTGCGTAAAGTCCATGAACAGCTTTGCCGCCTCGGGTATGGACGGCACGGCTTTCGCCGTCGCTAGCTGTTTCATGAAGCCCTGCACGATGCGATCCTTCGCCAGACGCGTGTCGGCATAAGCGGCGGTTTGCGTCGGCAGCGTCTTGAAAGCCAGGCTCTGCCGCACCTGCGTCTCGCTGTCCGTTAAATAAGCGATCAATTCCATGCTTTCCTTCGGATGCTGGCTGTACTTGTTGATGACCAGGCTGTGACCGCCGATCGGCGAGCCTTGACCGCCCGGTCCCTTCGGCATCGGCGCGATGCCGAGATAGTCGTTCGATCTGAATTGTCCGCCCGTCGACAGGATGTCCCCAATCGCCCAGGGGCCGTTCATGATCATGGCGGATTTGCCGCTCGTAAAGTCGCCGATCATCCGGCTGTACCAATCCGTGAAATCCGCGTAGGGCTGCGTTACGCCTTCCTGGCGAAGACGGACCATGAAGGCCAGCGCGCGCCTTGAATTGTCGGACGCGATCTCGATCTCGCCTTCTTCCGTGAGCATCCCGCCGCCGAAGGCCCATAGGTAAGGCAGGGCATAGTAGGAGTCTTCCGAGACGAACAGCCCGTACCGGCCGCCCCCGGTCAGCTTCTTCGCCATGACCAGCAGCTCGTCCATCGTAGCCGGCGGCGAGGTAAAGCCCGCTTCGCTCAGCAGCCGCTTGTTGTACAGCAAGGCCGGTACCTCCATGACCGAAGGCAGTCCGTACAACCGCCCTTCGTACAACAGCGGGTCGATCGCGGAAGCTGAGAAGCCGCCCCACCGGGATGCCGGCGCCAGCTCGTCCAGCGGATACAAAATGTCGAGATCCGCATATTCGGGCACCCACGAGTTGTCCGCGCGGAAGACGTCCACCGTCTGATCGCCAAGCACCGCCGTCTTGAATTCGTTCGTGGCGAACGGGAATTCATGCTGCTCCACCCTCACCTGAATGCCGGGATGGTCCTCCATGAATGCTTCGATCCGGTTGCGGAAGAAAGTTGTCTGCGCTTGGTCGGTCGTCGTCCAGAACACGAGCTGAACGGGCTCGTCGGATTCGCCGGCGCCAGAGCAGGAAACAAGCGGCAGTACGATCAACGCGATGGCGGTCAGCCATGCCGACAAGCGCGCTCCGCGTTTCGTCATGATGGTTCTCCCCCTCCTTGGCCGGCGTCCGCCGGCGCGTAGAGGCGAATCCGGTTGCGGCCGCTCTCTTTGGCCGCATACAGCGCTTGGTCGGCTTCGAAGAGCAACAGGTGCGGATGCTCCAGCTCATGCGCCGGCGCGGTCGAGACGCCGATGCTCACCGTCACCATGTCGCTCACCTCGGAGCGGACATGCGGAATTCGCCGTGCGGCCAGCGCTTCTTGTATGCGGGATGCTGCGCGGAAGGCGTCCGCCTGATCTTGATCCGGAAGCAGCACCACGAATTCTTCGCCCCCGTAGCGCGCCGCCATCTCCCCCGGACCGACCTGCTCCTGCACGATCGCGGCCACCTGCTTCAAGCATTCGTCGCCCGCCTGATGACCGTAGTGGTCGTTATATCGCTTGAAGTAATCGATGTCGAACAGAATGAGCGAGAGCGGCTTCGCTTCCTGGGCGAGACGCCGCCATTCCCGCTCCAGCGTTTCGTCATAGCATCGGCGATTCGGGATTCCCGTCAGCGGGTCCCGGCTTGAAATTTGGGTCAGAAAAGCGTTCGAGTCGATCACGGTCCGCAGCGAATGCGTCATCCGGTTGAACGCCTCCGCCAGCTCGCGCAGCTCGTCGCGTCCCCGGAAGCTTAAATCGGCCACCTGCAGATCGCCTTCCGCCACCTTCTGCGCCGACGATTTGAGCAGCCGGATGCGGTGCACGAGGTAGTTGGACAGCAGATATGCGATGAGCAGCGACAGCGCGAACGCGGAGCCGGCCATCGTATAGTTCACCTTAAGAATCAGCTTGCCGCTGTCGCGGATTTCGCGGTTGTTCCGAACCACCCGCGCCTGCTCGTTCTTGAAGAACGCATGCAGCGCGAACGCGATGGGGTCGAAGCTATCCTTCGCGTACGCTTCCCGCGCCTGCTCGGCCTCCCCTTGTATTTTAAGCGCCATCGTCCTACGCTTGTCCGTTACATAGTCCGCCCACATTTCCTTGAAGCGCTGGATTTGGGCGAGGCCTTGCTTATCGCTGGTCGTCTCGGTCAGCCGCTTCAGCTCCGCGTTCACATATCGCACGTTCGAACTGAATCTCGAGTCGTAATCCGCTTCGAGGTAGCCGGGCGCGAGCAGATAATGCGCGCCGTTGTCGTTCGCCGCGCGGGCGAACAAATTCAGCCGCTGGAGCACCTCCATCCGCTTGCCCGATTCGCCGCTCTCGTTCGTCAGCTCCACCATCCGCCCGGATAGATAGGCCGACAAAATAACGGTCGCGACAAATAGCGCGATAATGGCGCTGAAGCTTAAGTATAATTTCTTGCGCAACGTCAGTGCCAAGCTGCCAACCTCCGGTCGTTGATCGCGCCTTTTCATTCCGAAACCTTACTAGTGTGCTTTCAATCCGCTCCGCTCATTCCCAAAAGGTGGATTTTGATCAAGTAGAATGCCAAAAAACCGCCTCCCGTTAATGGAAAGCGGCTCTGACGCTCGAGACGAACGTTATTTGACCGACCCGATCATCCCCGCCACGAAGTGCTTCTGCATCAGGAAGAAGACGAGCGCCGTCGGCAAGGTCGCGATGACGATCGCGGTCATGATGACCCCGTAGTCCGGGGAGTAACCGGAGCCGAGATTGGAGATCAGGAGCGGAATGGTTTTGTTCTCCTCCGACTGCAGGACGATGAGCGGCCACAGATAATTGTTCCAGCTCGACATGAACGTGATGATCGCCGCGGCGGCGTAGGTCGTCTTCATCGTCGGCACGTAGATGCGGAAGAAGACGCCCAGCTCGCTCAGGCCGTCCATGCGACCCGCTTCGAGCATATCCTTCGGGAACATCTTCGTGCTCTGGCGGAAGAAGAAGATGAGGAACGCGGTCGTCATCGTCGGCAGCACGACGGATGCGGCCGTATCGATCCCGATGCCGGGCGCATGCTGCGACAGCGTCGCGAACATCCGGTACAGCGGCACCATGAGCGCGGCGAACGGGATCATCATCGACAGCAGCAGAATGTTGAACACGATATCCTTCGCGCGGCTCCGGTAGATCTCGAAGCCGTAGCCGGCTAGCGAACCGATCAAGAGCGCCAGCAGCGTCGTCGTGATCGAGATCTTGGCCGAGTTGAGCAAGGCGGGCACGAGATCGACCGTATCGAGCAGCCGCTTCACGTTGCCAGTCAGCTCGCCGCCGGGGAGCAGCCGGCCCTTGGTCACGTCGACCGATTTGTTCGTCGTGCTGACGAGCATCCACAGGAACGGGAAAATCGAAACGACGGCGGCGATAATCAAGAACCCATAGGCGAACGCCCGTCTCAGCTTAGGCATGCTTATCACCTGCCGCTTTGAATTGGAGGAACGAGAAGACGACGATCAACGCCACGATCGAATACGAGACGGTAGCCGCGTAGCCGAAGTCCGGCGTGTATTTGAACGAAAGGTTGTAGATATATTGGGAGATCGTCGTCGTCGCGCTCCCCGGCCCGCCTTTCGTAATGTTCATGACCTCGTCGAACAGCTGAAGCGTGCCGATCGTCGACGTGATCGACGTGAACAGAATGATCGGCTTGAGCATCGGAATGGTAATGCGGAAGAACTGCGCCATGGACGAAGCGCCGTCGATGCGGGCGGCCTCGTAGATCGCATGGTCGATATTTTGCAGCGCGGACAAATAGAAAATCATGTTGTAGCCCGTCCAGCGCCACGTAATCGCGATGATGATCGTGATTTTCGCCCAGAAGGGGTCGGTAATCCAGCCGATCGGCTCCGAGATAAGCGACAGCTTCATCAGCATCACATTGACGAGGCCGTCCTGGCCGAACAAATATTTGAACACGACGGAGTAAGCGACGAGCGACGTGACGCAGGGCAGGAAGATCGCCGTCCGGAAGAAGCCTTTGAATTTCAAGTGCTTATCGTTCAGCAGCACGGAGATGACCAGCGCGAGCATGATCATGACCGGCACCTGGACGATGAGATAGACGAACGTGTTCTTGACCGCGGTTATGAACGTCGAATCCGCGAATAGGCGCTTGTAGTTCGCAAGGCCGGCGAAGCTCAGGTTCGTTCCCTTCCCGCTCTGCAGCGACAGCAGGAACGCCTGGATCATCGGATAAAAGTAGAAGGCGGCGATCAGCACGACGGGCAAGACGACGAATGCCCAGCCGACCGCGCTCGCCTTTCGCTGCATGCTCATGGCGGGTCTGGCAGCTCTCATAAGATTCTCTCCTCTCGGCCGGCGTCGGCAGCCGCGCGCCGGGACTTGCGCCCCAGGCACGGCTTGCCAATGCCGGTGTGCTAGCGGGAATGCCGGCGCGCTTTACTGGGTCTGCGCCTCCGCTTGCTGCTGCGCGTCCTTCAGCACGTCGTCGATCGCCTTGCCGCTCAGGAAATTCTGCATTTCAACGACGAGGATGTCTTCGATCGCATACGTGCTGGAGCCGTAGTTGACCCGCGGGATCGAATCGGTCCATTTCGCGAAGTCCGCGATCGTCTTCTGACCAGCATAGTAAGGGTCGGCCGCCTCGTACGCCGCGCCGCTCGCCGCCGGCGAATACGTGCCGATCGCACCGATGTCGGTGACGAGCTGCTGATAAAAGTCGACGTTCGCGCCGAACGTCTTCGCGAGGAAATCGGCCGCCGTCTCTTTGCCTTCTACGTTCAGCACATACCAGGAGCTGCCGCCGAGGTTGGACGCGTTCACCGTGTCCGGCTGGCCGGCCAGTCTCGGGATCGGCACGACCGCCCATTTGCCGGACTGCGACGCTTCGGCCTTGATCGAGGCGTTGATCCAGTTGCCGGTCGGCACGGACGCCACTTCGCCGCTGTTGAAGTTCGCCAGGAATTGGCTCCAGTCGGAATGCGGCTTCACGATGTCCGCTTCCATAATGCGCTTGTAGACGTCGAACGCTTCCTTCAGCGCCGCGTTACCCGCCAGATACGGCGCTTTGCCGTCCTTGTCCATGTACCAGGAGCCGGCCGTCTGGATCATGATGCGAATGATGCCGAGGTCGTTCGGGTCCAAGCTGATCATCGGCTTGCCCGTCGCTTCCTTGACCTTCTTGCCGATCTCGATGAAGTCGTCCCACGTCAAATTTTGCAGGTCGGCGACTTTATACCCCGCTTGCTCGAGGTAGTCCGTCCGCACGAACAGTCCCGTGACGCCGGAATCGAACGGCAGGCCGTAGTTTTTGCCGTCCAGGCTGGTCGGCCCGATTTTGTACTGCGCGAAATCGTCGGCCTTGAACGTGCCCGTCAGCTCGTGGAACATGTCCGGGAACGCCTGCAGGAAGCTCTGCGACCGGTAATCCTCGATGAGGACGATGTTCGGCAGTCCTTTGGTCGTGCCCGAGCCGAGGCTCGTGTTCAGCTTCTGCACGACGTCCTCCTGCGCGTTCTCGACGATGTTCAGCTTGAAATCGGGATGATCCTTCTTGTACAGCTCGGCCGCGATATTAAGCGCCTTGATGTTGAAGTTCTTATCCCACGCCCAGACGGTCACCTCCGAGCCGCTCGCCGGCGCGTTCCCGCCGCCCGCAGCCCCCTCGTTCGTTCCTCCCGCTCCGTTGTTCGTATTCGATGCGCATGCGCTGAGCAGCAGCATCCCGGATAACAGCACCGTCGCCAACTTCTTCTTCATCCATCTTCCCCCTGTCGAAAGCATAATGAAAGCGGTTACTTATTGACAACGTCATCGTATCATCCCGCCTTCGGCGACCGTTAGGAATATCTTTGAACGGAATTGGACTATTATCGTCTCTCTTCTGTCCGTACAGGTCCGTCCCTAGGAAGATTGTTGGAAACTGGCATTATCTTCAGGTTCGCGCAGGAAAGGCAAGCGAATGCGCACCTGCGTGCCCTGTCCCGGCTCGCTCGCGATCGTGATGCCGTACGGCTCTCCGTACAGCAGCTTCAGCCGGTCGTTCACGTTGCTCACGCCGATGCCGGTGAACAGCTGCCGGCTGCTGGATGCCTTCGGCAGCTTGCTTCCGTCGCCGCGCTCCATGCCGTCGCCGTTGTCGGCGATTTCGCAGACGAGGTCGCCGCCTTCCCGGGCGATGAGCACGTAGATGTACCCCTCCTGCTTGGCATTGAACGCATGGAAGAACGAGTTCTCGATGAACGGCTGGATAATCAGCTTCGGCACATGCGCCTCCATGCAATCCGGCGCGACGAAATAATTGACCTTGATCCGCTCGCCGTACCGGACCTGATTGATGAAGACGTAGCTTTTCAAATTGTCCAGCTCTTGTTCGATGCTCACCGTCTCGCTGACATTGCCGATCGCGTTCTGCAGCAGCGCGATGAGCGCGTTGATCGTCTCCGCCGCCTTCTCCCGGCTGCCCTGCTGCACCATGATTTTGATCGAGGCGAGCGTGTTGTACAGGAAATGCGGGTTAATCTGCCGCTGCAGCGCCGCAAGCTCCGCATTGCGCTGCTTCTTCTGCGTCTTCACCAGCTCGTCGACATAGACGTGCAGCTCGTCGAGCATGAAGTTGAACGCGTGCGCCAGCTGACGCGTCTCGAAGCTGCCGCTCACCGCGACGTAATGATGGAAGTCGTACTTGGAGATGTTCGAGATTTGCTTCACGAGCCGCGTCAGAGACCGGGTCAACCGGCGGAAGATAAGAAACACGATGATGAGCGCGACGCCGACGATCGCGATGCAGATGAGGGCGATCGACTTCGTATCGATCAGCTGCCCGAGCGCCCATTGCTTATCGATCAGATTGACGACATGCATGTCGTAGAAGGACAGGTAATCGGCCAGGATAATGTTGTCCTTGTCCATGAACCGCGCGTCCTTGTAGTCAAGGCCCCGCTTCTCGATATCGCGCGCGTGGCCGAGCAGCTCGGGCGCCCGCTGTCCGATCAGCTCCTCGCGGTCGCTCGAGACGATGACGCCGTCTTTGCTCAGCACGACCACATGATTGCCCTCGCTCGTATAGCTCTCGTAATAGCGCTTGAACCGGCTCTCTTTCATGACGAGGTACATCACGCCGTATATTTTCCCGCTGGAGCGTTCCATCAGCGCCTTCGTCGCGGCGATGATCGGCTCCCGCTCGCCGTTCTCGTTCTCCAGCCCGTCGCTGTATTGGTAGAGCAGCCGCCTTGGCTGCGCTTTGGCGGCGGCCGTCATCGGCTCGCGCTTCAGCGCCTCGTCGGCGATCGGCCAGTTTTCCCGCTTCGTCGCGAAGACGCGTCCGTTCGCGCCGCTGATGCTGATGTCGATCTCGAACGCGTCCACGTTATAGGCGATTTGATTCATCTGCTTGTTCATGTTGTAGTAGGTTTTGGACATCGCCAGCGAGCTGCCGCCCCCTTCGGTCAGAAACTGCTTCACCGTGCCGCTCTGCTGAATGTTGTTGACGGCCGTGACGACCGCGGTATTCAGCGATTCGAAGCCGGATTTGATCTGACCGATGACCTTCGCGTTCGTAATGCTGAACGTATTGATGAACAGCCGCTCGGAAATCCGAATCGTCGTCCACGAGACCGAGACGGACACGGCGATGATGCTGACGACAAGAATGATGAACATTTTCAGGAAGAGGCCGTGGTATTTGAGCCGCGCAAGGTATCGTTTCATCCGCGCCACTTCCCTACGACAGCGGCTGGCGCCTATAGCTGCTCGGCGACAATCCCGTCAGTTTCTTGAATACTTTGCAGAAATAACTATGATCCGAGTAGCCGACCAGACCGCTGATCTCGTTGATCGGCAGATCGCCCTCGCGCAGCAGGACCGCCGCCTTGCCGATGCGAATCTTGTTCAAGTGCCCGGCAAACCCATCCGGATTGTGGGCGCTGAAGATGCTCGACAGATACGACGGGTTGAAGTGAAAATGCTTCGCCATCTCCTTCAGCGTCAGCGGCTCGGCATAGTGCGCCTCCATATAGTCGAGCAGCCGTTTCATGTTTGCGCTTCCCGTCCCGCCGTCGGCCGCCGCCGGAGCGGCGCTCGCCGCGCGAATCGCCTCCTCCACGAACTCGAACAGCCGCCGCGCGGCCTCCTGGGCGCAGCGCGCTTCGTTGATCGCGTTGAACGACGCGAACTTGATGCGCTCGAGCGGCTTCACGTCGTACCCCGCGTTGCCCAGCAGGACGATAATGTTGAAGATGATGTTGCTCAGGAACGACTTGTACTCGAACGCGTCCATCGTATAGGAGACGCTGATCGCATCGACATGTTTGCGCAGCTGGCCGAACGCGGACTCGAATTGGCGGCGGGCCAAGTCCGCCGCGAACCGGTCCAGGGGGAACGTAGGCGCAGCCCGCCCGGATGCGGGGAGCTTGCCCGACTCGAGCAATCGCAGCTCCGGGAAATAAAATCCGGCCTCCAGCAGCTCCCGGAGCCGGCCGCGATACATCTCGCCCAAGCTCCGAAAATCTTGGAACGGCTCCGTCAGCGCGACGAAGGCAAGCGGCGCGGCTTCGCGTACGGCTGCCGCGGCCGATTCCGCCAAGGCCGCCGCCTCTCGCTCCGCCTGCGCGGCATCGTAGTTCAGCACGACGAGCGCGACGTTCGGTTCTGCTTGAACCGCGTAGATTCGAATGCCTGCCGCATCGGAGCCCGAAGCCCCGGACGCGCAAGCGGCACTCTCCGTCAATGCCTTCAGCGCCGCCTCGCCTTCGCTCTGCCGCCCATGCGCCGGCCATTCCGAGCCGAGCAGACGGAACGCGCTGTGCGGGAATGTCCGGCGAATGGCTTCCGGATCGCATTCCATCTCATAGCCGGCGATCATGCGCTCGATCTCCCGCCGGATATCCGGGCTGTCCTCTCGCTCGGCGTCCACCTGGCGCAGCGAGCCGATGCGGCCCGCGGTCTTGCGCAGCACGCCGAGCAGCTCTTCCGTCGCAAGCTTCGGCTTGAGGATATAGTCGGCCACGCCGCTCTGGAACGTCGCCCGCACGTAATCGAAGTCGCCGAAGCTGCTCAGCACAACGACCTCGATGCCAGGATACGACGCTTTGACGGCTTGGGTCAGCTCGTTGCCGTCCATGACCGGCATGACAATGTCGGTCAGCACGATATGCGGCCGCACCTTCTCGATCAGCTCCAGCGCCTCCTTGCCGTTGCCCGCCTCCCCCGCGATGCTGAAGCCCTCCTGCTCCCAATTCATATAATGTTTAATGCCCTGCCGGATCAAGATCTCGTCGTCCACGATCAACACTTTGCACAGCTCTCTCGCCGCCATCGCTATCTCCTCCGTATCGGAACCTGTCTAGTTTATTGTTTTTTGGTTGTAACCGCATACATACTGTACTACAGGCCGGCCCGGATTGGATAGTTCGGTCGCTTTTCGCGGATATCCAATGCGAAAAGGCCGCTCCGCGGCGGCCCTTCATCTCATCGCTATTTTCCGTTCGTCGCTCCCGCTTGCGCTTACCCCAGCCGTCCCGGCTGCGGCATCGTCCTCGACTGCTCGACCAGCTTGCGCGCCTCGTGCCGATCGAGCACCTGCAGCTTGTTCAGGATGTTCGAGACATTGTTCGCGACCGTCTTGGCGCTAATGTGCAGGCGAGCCGCGATCTGCGCGTTCGTCTCGCCGCCGGCGATGCACTGCAGAATGTCCGCTTCCCGGCGCGTCAGCTCGGCGAACAGCGGGTTGGCGGACAAGCCGCCGATCCCGGCCGGTTCCGGCGCGGAAGGCGCCGCGAAATAATGCATCATCCGCTCGGCGATCTCCGTGCTGAACACCGCGCAGCCGCTGCCGACCATCCGGATCGCCTGCAGCAGCTCCTCCTCGTCGGCATCCTTCAGCACGTAGCCTTTGGCCCCGACGCGCATCGCGGTGAAGACCGACTGGTCGTCCCGGTACATGGTCAGGATCAGAATATTGATCGACGGGTACTGCTCCTTGATCACTTGCGTCGCTTCGATGCCGTTCATCCCCGGCATCCGGATATCCATCAGGATCAAATCCGGCATCAGCTTCTCCGCCTGCGCGACCGCTTCTTCGCCGGTGGCCGCTTCTCCGACGACCTCCATGCCGTCGATCGTCGCCAGCAGGCTGCGCACCCCGTTCCGAAACATCGGGTGATCCTCGGCTATCACGATTCTCATGCCAGCTTCTCTCCTTTATCCTTGCTTGCTTCCGCCTGATTCAGCGGCAGCTGCGCCCATACCCGCATGCCGCCCGTCTCCAGCCGTTCGAAGCCGCATTCGCCGCCGATCTCGGCCGCGCGCTCCCGCATCGACATCAGCCCGATGCCGCTCGACATCCCCGACCAAATCGGATGCTGCGGATTGCTCGCGCCGTCGTCCGAAATCTCGACGTACAGCCACCCCCGCTCCAAAACGGCCAGCTGCACCCGGCACAGGGATGCGTTGGCGTGCTTGACCGTATTCACCATCGATTCGGTCACGATGCGGTAGACGGCGACCTCCACCGCCGCCCGCAGCGCCGGCAGCGTGCCGTCCACGTCCAGCTCGAAGCGCAGCGGCTTCGCGCTCTCCTCCCCGGCCAGCAGCAGGGCAGGCTTGCTCAGCTCGTCCATGCGGGTGCGGATCGCCCCGATGAGTCCCAGCTCGTCGAGCGCCGGCGGGCGCAGATCGTGCACGAGCACGCGAATATCGCCGACCGTGGAGCGGATCGTCTGCCGAAGCTCATCCAGCATCGCGATCGCCGCGGCGGGATCCCGCTCGACGAATTTGCGGGCGGTCGCCGCGTTGAGCGCGAGCGCGGCCAGCCGCGGCGCCAGGTCGTCGTGCAAATTGTTGCGAATCTGCCGCCGCTCTTCTTCCCGGGCGAGCACCAGCTTCTCCCGAGACTCCTGCAGATCCTCGGCCAGCTTGCGCATCGCATGGAGCATGTCGGCATTGTTGACGAGCGGACCGGCATGGCGCAGCAGCACTTCCAAGAACAAATTATCTTCGGCGGAGAACGACTCGCCCGGGGATCGGCTGGCGGCATACACCGTGCCGAGCGTCCGTCCGCGGTGAACGACGGGGAACGCCTGCAGCTCATGCTGCCCGCGGCCTTCGCCTGCTTCCGCAATGACCGTCTCCTGCCCCTCGACGCCGATCGTGACGCCGACGTACGGCAGACGGAGCGCTTCCTTGACCTTGCCCGCGATCACCTCGAGCATCGCCTCCGGCGCGAGCGGCTCCGCCATCTGGACCCCCAGCTCGAGCAAAACGGCGTAAGGATCGTCGTGCCTGCCTTTGAGCATTCGATTCACCTGCCGCTGCAGCCATTCCTTAATCGGCGCGAACACGACCGCCACAAGCGCGGTGACGATGAACGAGACGATGAGCGGGTTCCAATTGCTCAGCACTTTGCCCAAATACAACACCGCCGCTGCGTACAACAGGACGATGGTGAGCGTGAGCGCCCCGTACACGATCGTGCGGTTAACGAGCGGGTTGATATCCCACAGCCGCCGTCTTAACAGGGCAAGCGTCAGCGTAATCGGCAGGGCGGTTAGCGTCACGTGCAGCGCGGCGTTCAGCCAAATGAACATGATCGCCGTACCATCGTTCACGACGGGACTGAACATGAGCGTGATGATGGCAAATCCGATGAACATAATCGTGACGCCATACACGACCCATTTCGTCTGCTGCCGCTGCTCAGGCGTGGAGACATTGCGGAACCGGTGCACTTGCGAATAGATGAGCAGCGACACCGTGGACAAGAACCAGACGAACTGGGAAGCGACCGGCAGGCCATAGTACGCCCACATGCTGCCGTCGGTAAAAAGGTTCGCGAGATTCTGAATCACGATTAGAACGAAGGCGTAGCGGCTCCAGCGCGGCACGAATGCGCCGTTCGGGAAGAGCAGGCAGAACAGCGAAATCGCCGTCCACGCGACCGTCGAGACGCCCAGGAACCACATTTTTAGCAGCGGCGTGCCTTCCGAGCCGACGAAAGACAATGAAGGGAAGGTCGTGCCGAAGGCGACGAGCGCGAGCGCGCCCAGCAGTCCCATCGGCTCGCGGCCGCCTTTCCATAGAATGATGGCCGCCGACGCGTAGAACAGCATCGTGAAGGAGACGTCGATCAGCACGAGCCACAGCGCCGTCTGCTGGACCGATACACCGCCGGGCTCCATCTCGAGCACAGGCACCGACAAGCCGCATCCTGATGTAATGCAGCGGTCGATTAAGGCATGGTAATAATCTGGTATGCAATTGATGTAGAGCGCTGCCGTCGAGAGGAAGAAGACGGTGACGAGCAGCATATAGATTCGCGTCGTTTTCATGGCTTCATTATAGCGCGGTTGTTGGAGGGTGAATATGCCAAAATCGCGTTTTCCCGGGTCATGCCCGGTTTTCCCGATTTCCGGGCGCCTCATCTTCCTGGAAAACCGAGGATGACCTACCCTGCCAACCGTGATTGCGCCGGAGGTATGATGAGAACAGATCGAAACCAACCTTAGGAGGCAATAAACAAAATGAATGTTAATCGCGTAATTCAATGGCTCGGCTTGATTTGTTTGATCGCGGGGATCGCGAGAATGGGGATGACCCCGACATCGCTCATCTGGGGCACGGACAGCGTACAGGAGCTGACGTTCGGCTTCATCGCCTGTATCCTCATGTCCGTCGGCTCGATCGCCTTGTATATGGTGCAATCCCGCGAGACCGGCATCCTAGGCTTTATCAGCACGCTCGCCATTATTGTCGGCAACGTCATGACGACGGCGCTCGTATTCACCTCGTTCCTGCCCGGCTTCCAGGAAATCGCCGAAGGAAGCGCCATTACGGGCATTACCCAAATGATCGGCATGATCGGCATGGCCGGCGGCACGCTGCTGTACGCCATTGTCACCTTCCGCGCCAAGGTGTTCCCTCGCTGGGTCGCGGTGCTTCACGTGGTCATGCTGCTGAGCATTTTCCTACCGATCGAAGACAACAAGTACTTCGCGTTCTTCTGGGGCTTGTCCTACGTCGGCGCCGGCCTGTGCATCTGGATCGGCAAACTGACGCCGCGCTCGGTCGAAGGCGGGAAGTTCGCGGCTTAACCTAAGGCTTATTCAGCATCACGAAATCACTACGCCCCCTCAAGCTTTGGATATCCACGCAACGCAGCCGGCCATCCCCACAGGGAAACAACGTAATGGTATGGCCGCTCCCCATCGCGCATCACGCGCCCACAACCGATTATCCCCGCTTCACCTCTCCGATTTTATTTCCAAAAAACCGCTCGCACCGGAAAAGGCAGCCTGTCCGCCCGGTGCGAGCGGCTTCTCGTCTATCGATGGGAGGCGATACCGGTTCCGCGCCGTTATTGCGTCCCAAGCGCTTCCTCTCGCGCCTGCAGCTTATCCGCCACTCTTCGCCCACGTATCCGCGTCTTCCGATCACACGCCGGCGCCCGGCTCATAAAGCGCGGACGTATCCCGCAGCCGCCACAGCTCCGCCGCCATGGCTTCCACATAAGCCGTCGCCGCATCCGAGAACGCGTTGCCGATGCTGAACCGTTTCACGCCGAGCTCCTGCAGCCTGACCGCGTCCGTCATACCCGGCAGGGACATGACGTTCAGCGGCAAGCTTACGCCCGAGACGACTTCCGCGATGTCCGTTTCTTCCCGAAGACCGGGTACGAAGAGGCCGCTGGCGCCGCTCTCGGCATACGCCTTCCCTCTGGCGATCGTCTCCCCGAGCGGCTGCTCCAGGAGAAGATACGTATCGGTGCGCGCATTCATGAAGAAGCCGTCATACCCGTTAGCATCAAGCGCGGAGCGAATCGCATACAGCAGCGCCGCCTGTTCGCCCAGCGGCTTCAGAGCCCGCGGCCCTTTCGACGAATCCTCGATGTTGATCCCCGCCGCCCCCGCCTCCGCAATGCGCAGCACGTGGCTTACCACCGTCTCCGTATCCGCGCCGTATCCCGCTTCGATATCCGCGGAGACCGGAATGCTCACCTGGCTCGCGATCGCCCGAATCAGCTCCACATGCACCTCGAATCCGATCCGCTCGCCGTCGGCGAATCCCCGCGTGCTTGCCACGCCCCAACTGGTCGTGCCGATCGCCTTGAATCCCGCCTTCGCCAGGGCTAGCGCCGACATCACGTCCCACGCATTGCCCAGAAACAACAGTTCATCCTTGCGGTGCAAATCGTCGAATACTCGAATCGTGTTCATGGTCCTCATCCTCTGCTTCGTTTTTGTTCGCGCCAAGGCGCCTCGCGAACTTCAGTATGGCGTATCCGCGGAGGAGCAAAAAGTGTATCATTTGCATAGAACCGTTCACCTTTTACGAAGAGAGGATTCACGCCTATGCACATCGCACAGCACTTCTTCGAGCTTCGCGCCCATTACCGCGCGCAGCCCGATCGACTCCTGTTCCCCGTTACCGTCGAGAAGCTGTCCGAGGTGTGGTACTGCACGCCGCGCAACGTCAAAAAAATCGTCCGCGACTTGTCCGAGCAGGGGTGGATTCAGTGGCAGGCCGGCAGAGGGCGCGGGCACACGTCGCAGCTGGCGTTCATCGCGGACGAGAACGAACTCTTGTCGTCGGAGATCAAGCGCAAAATGGCGCAGGGTCAGATCAAGGAAGCGATGGACTGGATGAACCGCTTCGGCACGCCCGCCGCGCGGGAGCTGCTCATCGACTGGCTGTCCGGCGAAATGGGTTTCTCCCGCAGGCGCGTCGAGGGCGATGCACAGGATACGCTGCGCTTCCCGGTCCACCGGGCGCTGGAGACGCTGGACCCCGCCCTCGCGTATTATGCGTTCGACTCGCATATCATTAGCCAAGTGTTCAACACGCTGGTCGAGTACGACCCGGACGCCCGCGAACTGAAGCCTTGTCTTGCCCATACGTGGACGAGCGGCCCGGATGCCACGACGTGGACCTTTCATCTTGGCAAACATATCTTGTTCCATCACGGCCGCGAGCTGGCCGCTTCCGACGTCGTCTTCTCGCTGGACCGGATCCGGCAGCATGCGGACCGGTACTCCGCCTCGTGGATGCTGCAGGACGTCGTGTCCATCGAAGCCGTCGATTCGCGCACCGTGCGCATCGCGCTTGCGCGACCGAACGTGCTGCTGCCGCGCTTCCTGAGCACGGCGGCGATGAGCATCGTCCCGGAAGAGCTCGCGCGCGCCTCCGGCGACGCGTTCGCCCGACAGCCGGTCGGCACCGGCTCGTTCCGCATCACGCAGCTCGACGAAGGGCTGTGCGCGCTGGAATCGTTCCCGCGTCATTTTCGCGGAAGCCCGCTGCTCGACCGTGTCGAAGTCTACATCTTGCCCGGCGTCGAGGAAGGACGGATTCGGCAGCCGGACTGGAACTCCGTCCTGTCCTCGGACGGTCGTGCGCAGCGGCCTTCTTCGCCCGCCGATACGGATCCGCCCCAAGATTGGCACGATCTGGAGGCCAGATGCATCTGCTGCAGCGTGCTCGCCTTCAACCTCCGCAAGGACGGGCCGCACCGGCATCCGGCCTTTCGGCACGCGATGGACCGTCTGCTCGACCGGGAGCGGATGATCGCCGATCTGGGCGATAGTCTCATCATACCGGCGGACGGGTTCCGGCCTGCCGCGATCGCCGCCCCAATGGCGGCCGACCGTCCGACAACGGAGGAGACGGGGGCCATCCGCCGTCTTCTTCTCGAAAGCGGGTATGCGGGCGAGACGCTGCGGCTGTCCTCCAATTCCTATCATGAGACGGAAGCCAACTGGATCATCGCTTGCTGCCGAGCGTATGGCATTCAGGTCGAACTCCGCATTACGAACGAGGTTCCGGGTCAGGCAGGGGCCGGCGAACCGGACGACTTCGATTGCCGGTTATTCGGCTACGTGCCGATCCACCCGGAAATTACGGAGATGGGCGCTTACTTGTAGCCGAATTATTTCTTGTCCGCCATCGATGAGGCGAAGCTGCCGCTTGTATGGGATATCGTGCGCTCGGCATGCGCAGAGCCCGAGGAGCGCTTACGGGCTCGGCATCTGGCCAGTCTGGAAGCGCTCCTGAAGGACAGCGCGTCCGTCCTGTTCCTCGTGCACAAGAAGAACAACACGCAGTACCACCAAGCCGTGCGAGGCGTGCGCATCAATTCGTACGGCTGGGTCGATTTTCGGCAAATTTGGTTCCCTTCCCAGGAGGCTGCCGCCGTCCCCCTGTCATAGCGAAAGGCTGTTTCCGCGTCATCCATAGGTGACGGAAAACAGCCTTTTTTCGTTCTGCCTCGCAGTTCGCGCATCTATCTCCTTGCCAGAATCCAAGCTTGCGGGAGCCCCAGCCAGAAACCCGACACCGGCATAATGACCGCGCCGAGCAGGCACGTCGCCATTAGCAGCCACCCCAGCGCCACGGGAGGGGTTGCCCCAAGTTTCTTCAGCATCCAATCCACCGCATAACCGAGCAGCATGAGGACGAAACCGAACATCATGAACCAGAAGGCGTTCTCGCGATGGATCAGCCGCTCCTCCCCGACCACCGTATCCCAGAAGCCCTCCGTTACGATCGGGATCAAATCCGGAGTGAAAAGCGCCAGCCCTACTACGGTGTGCAGCAGCCCCGTCAACACGAGGCATAACCCCATTTGCCTCTTCAGTCCGCTTACATGGTTCGTCATGACTTCCCGCTCCTTTTCATCGTTTTACTCTTCCGCGATCTCGATTTTGCGCGCGCCTCTCGCCATCTTCGACGCGGCAGGCTTGCGAGAAGCGATGGAGCCGGACGACGCGCCGCTCCCCTCAGCCGCATCCCGGCCCGCCTCTGCGTCGTCATCCAAGACGTCGATCAAACTATCCAGCACCGTGCGGGACGCAAGCAGCCACTCCTTGGCGGCCGACCGCGCATGCCGGAACGCGCCCCGCTCCTCCATCCGCTCGAACAGCTCCGCCGCAAGGAACGCCCCTCCGGCCAGCCGGACGAGCCTCGCCTTTCTTCTTCGCATGCCTGAACTCAGCTCCTTCCCGCCGTTTCCCGCTTGCCGAACCGGATGACGAGCCGATCTTCCGCATAACGGGCTCCGAGCACGGCACGCCCCATCAGCGTCCTTGGAAGCACGACCTTCCGTTTGTACGTGCCCGCGTTGACCGTCAGCTCGTCGCCGTTCTGCGTCAGATCTAGCTCCTGCTTGCTGACGAACGGGATGCTCAGCGTAAGCAGCAGCTCACCGTCCGCCTCTTCGATCGTCTCGGTTCTGCCGGCGAACAGCATCGCAGATGGGTCGAGCTCCCCGAATACGAGCTCTGCCAGCTCGCCGAGCACCTCGGTGCCGATCGCCTCTCTCGGCAGCAGCGGCGCCTTCAGAATCGGGAGCGGCTCGAAGTTCTCCCGGATCTCCGTCTCGTACTGCTTCTGCAAAGCGCGCCAATGCGCGAAGAAGCCCTCGCCCGCCTCATCCGGCAGCACCCGGTTGACAATGACCGCGTCGGTGTGGAAGCCGAACAAATTCAAATAGGTGAACGAGCGTTTCGCCTCCGCCAGCACCATTTTCTCCGGATTGATGACGATACGCACCGACGTGACGGCCGGGTCGAGAATGATCCGCTGCATGTCCTCCAGCCCCCGCGCGAACCGCTCGATCGTATCCAGCACGTCGTCCGACGGCAGCTCGACGCTTCCCACCAGCTTCGATACCGGGCGGACGAGTTTGATCAGCCGGCGCTCGTGCGGGAAAATTTTGTCCAGCCACCAGTTCAGCACATTCGGATAGCTCAGAAGCCGCAGCGTCTCCCCCGTCGGCGCGCAGTCGACCACGAGCGCGTCGAATTGGCCGCTCTGCGCATGCTTCTTGATCTGCAGCAGGCTGAACAGCTCCTCCAAGCCCGGAAACACGAGCATCTCCTCGGTCGTCACGTCGCGCAGCTGCGCCTTGTCGAGCATCGCCGTCAGCCATCCCTGCACCGCGCCCCAATTGTTCTCCGTCTCGCGAAGACTGCTGACCTCTTGGCCCCAGAGATTCGGTCCGAGACCGACCGGATCCGGCCCGATCGGCATGGCGAGCGAATCCGCCAAGCTGTGTGCCGCATCCGTGCTGAGAATAAGCGTACGCTTGCCAGCCTTCGCCAGCTTGACCGCCGTCGCCGCCGCGATGCTCGTTTTGCCGACGCCACCCTTGCCCGTGTAAATGATAATCCGCATAGCCTTCGCCCCTTTTAGTACGATTTCGTAGTAATTATCGAAAAAAGAAACCGGTTCAACCCGGTTACTCCTCGATGCGAATCTTGACCGCTTGCGCGCGCGTCTCCGCCGCCCGCGCCGGTCCTTCCTGCTGCAGCACCTTCGCCGCCTTCAGCAGCAGCACGGTGAACTGCTCCATCTCTTCCGGCGTGAACGCCGTCTCCAGCTTGCCCAGCACCGACATCATCATCTGCTCGGACTCCTTGGCGATGGCGCGACCTTCCTGCGTAAGGGTGACGAGCTTCACCCGCTGATCCTGCGCGGACGTCGCGCGGGCGATGTATCCTTTGCGCTCCAGACGCTTGGCGATGCTCGTCATGGAGCTGAGCGGCGCGCCCATCTCGGAAGCCAGCTCCGTCATCGTCGAATCGCCGCGGAACAGCAGAATGAGCAGCGTCGACAAATCCGAGCGCGTGACCTTCTGTTCAAGCGGGTGGGAATCGAGAAAGGCGAACGGGCGCAGTCCGGTTCGAAGGAAGAGGTCATATAGCTGATGCATGCCGGAAGCTCCTTTTAGAGGGGTTCAAAGAGTCTCCAATTGATCGCGAAGCAGATCAAGGCGCTGACTCGTCGACTTATTGAACCTCCATTTTTAGTACGATTTCGTAGTAGTTATGACGTTAATTTACTACGATATCGTATTATTGTCAATTAATAAAATGGAAGCCCGTCCCATGGGATCGAGCTTCCATTCGTCAGTGCCGCTGTCGACTAGCCTTTCATCCAGAACGTATTCAAGTACGCTGTCTTGAAGCCCGCCTTCAGCATGTTGCCGTGGCTCGCCGTTCCGAATTCCACGTCCGTCGCGACGAAGTCCAAGCCGAGCGCTCTCGCATCCGACAACCGGCGGCGAATCAGCGACGTCTGGCAGCCCCTTCCGCGGTAAGTCTCGAACGTATAATCGTTCGCCAAATACCCGGATCGACCATAGATGAACATCGAGCCCATCGCAGCCGGGGCTCCATCGATCCGCAGCATATAATTCGCGAAGTCGGGACGATGAAAGAACGGCTTGGAGCGCGCCATCATTTCCTGGGTAATGACCATGTCGCCATGCGAATCTCGAATCCAACCGACGAATGCTTCCGCGGTCTCCTCCGTCACGCGCTCGATCTCAAACTCCGAATGCCCACCCGCATCGTCAAGCGTTTCCATATACATGTAGACCAATTGTTGAACCGGCCAATATCCGCGCTCGCCCAACGACCGCGCCACCGATTCCGCCATGCCCTCCGGCGTGAGCTCGAAGGACGGGGATGCCTTGCCGTATTCGGCCAGCAGCTTGTCCAGCTCGGCGATGTGCTGCGTTCCGAAGCCTTTAATCCGATTATAGTAGGGCGATGCCGTGTCGGCGTGGTCCATCAACAGCTTGCAATCTCCCGCATGCCGGATCTCCAGACGCCTAGGCACGGCGCTCAGCGACCGGGCTGCGTTCAGCTTCGTCAGCTCCAGCTCGAGCGTTTCGATTCGTGCGAGAATATCCCGCGGCTTGTAGATGTTCAAATTACGGCCCCCTTCTCTTTTCAAGTACCAAGAAGCAATTATCGCAATAAGTATGGTGAAAACTCATTCACGCAGCCGCCTTCCACATTTTCGTGGATAGGTAGAACCTTGTCAACATTTGTCGTAAACCCTTACATTTCCTTTAATGAAAATTTTAAAATGGGTTGGGCAAACTAAACCCTTGATTTGTCCAAATTTAAGTCAAAACCCGTTGACACGGTATGGGAATCGCGATATATTTGTTTTCGTTGGAAATGATAATCATTATCATCGATATCGAGAAGCAGTGAGCAAGGAAACAACCTATACAACACTAAAGGGGACCACAGCAATGAAGAAGTTACTCGTACCATTCGTCCTGATCCTTGTGCTCGTTCTGAGCGCATGCGGCGGCAAGGACAACGCATCGAACAACGCCAACTCGGCGGCCGGCAGCAACACAGCGACCGAGAGCAATACAGCGGCTGAAGGCAACGCAGCAGAAGGCAATGCAGCAACGACCGAAACAAAAACAGGCACCGTCACCTACCAATCCGAGACCGGTCCGGTAGAAGTGCCTGCTGACCCGCAGCGCGTCGTCATGCTCTCCGGCTTCACGGGCAACGTCATCAAGCTCGGCGTTCCTGTCGTCGGCGCGGACGTATGGTCCAAGACGAACCCGACGTTCACGGAAGAAATGAAGGACGTCGTGGAAGTATCCGACGAGAATCTCGAGAAGATCATCGAGCTGAATCCGGACCTGATCATCGGTCTCTCCACGATCAAGAACATCGACAAGCTGAAGGAAATCGCGCCGGTCGTTACGTACACGTGGGGCAAGCTGGATTACCTGCAGCAACACGTCGAAATCGGCAAGCTGCTGAACAAAGAGCAAGAAGCTCAAGCATGGGTGGATGACTTCAAATCCCGCGTCGAGCAAGCCGGCAACGAGATTCGCGCCAAAATCGGCGAAGACGCAACCGTATCCGTCATCGAAGCATGGGGCAAAGATCTGTACGTGTACGGCGCGAACTGGGCCCGCGGCACCGAAATCCTATACCAAGGCATGAAGCTGAAGATGCCGGAGAAAGTCAAAACCGACGCGCTTGAAGCCGGTTACTACACCCTCTCCGCGGAAGTGCTTCCGGATTACATGGGCGACTACGTCATCCTGAGCAAATACTCCGATGCCGACGCTGCTTTCCAGCAAACCGAAACATACAAGAACATCCCGGCCGTGAAGAACAACCACGTCTTCGAAATGCAAGGCGAAGGCGCTTCGTTCAGCGACCCTGTAACGCTCGAGAAGCAGTTCGAGTTCTTCAAAAAATCTTTCCTCGGCAACTAATACACCATTCGGGAGGAATTCTTAAAGCCACTTTAAGAATTCCTTTTTCCCTATTCTAAGAAGGAAAAGATGAGTGATCATGACGAAAAAAAATCAGCGTTCGATTCCGTTCACAATTAAATTCATCGGCTCGCTCCTCTTGCTCGCAGCCATGTTCGTCGTCGCCATGGCCTTCGGGGCGGCGGACATCGCCGTCCGGGACGTATGGGCGGCATTGACCTCAAGCGAAAGCAGCCAGTCCATCAACATTATCCGGGAAATGCGGCTGCCGCGCGAGATCGCGGCGATCGTCGTCGGCGCGGCGCTGGCCGTCGCCGGCGCGATCATGCAGGGCATTACCCGCAATCCGCTCGCCGATCCCGGCCTGCTCGGTCTCACGTCCGGCGCCAACGCGGCGCTCGCGGTTGCGATCGCCTTCGGCGCGGGCAGCATGTTCTCCACGATGGTCGCCTGCTTCATCGGCTCGGCCGTCGGCGCCGGACTCGTCTTCGGCATCGGCGCGCTGAAGAAGGGCGGCTTCTCGCCGGTGCGCCTCGTGCTGGCCGGCTCCGCGGTATCCGCGTTCCTGTTGGCGCTCTCGCAATGGGTCGGCATCCATTATAAAATTTCCAAATTCGTCTCCTCGTGGACCGCGGGCGGCATGGTCGGCACGACCTGGAGCCAGCTGCAAATCATCGTGCCCATCGTCGCGCTCGGCATCCTGGTCGCGATTCTGCTGTCGCGTCAGCTTACGATTCTAAGCTTGAATGAAGAGGTCGCGCTTGGCCTTGGCCAGAATACGACCAAGATCAAAATGGCCCTCTTCGTCGTCATCATTCTGCTCTCCGGCGCGGCGGTCGCCCTTGTCGGCAATCTCGTCTTCGTCGGTCTCATGATCCCGCATCTCGTGCGCGCGTTCGCGGGCACGGATTACCGATACATACTGCCGCTTGCCGCGGTCATCGGCGCGACGTTCATGCTGCTCGCCGATACGATCGGCCGCACGATGAACGCGCCTTACGAGACGCCGGTCGTGGCGATCGTCGCGATCATAGGCCTGCCTTTCTTCCTGTACGTCGCGCGTAAAGGGGGCAAAGCATTCGCATGAGACAATCCGTGATCGCGAAACAACGTATTATCCTCGTCGTCCTGCTTGCGCTCATCTTGGCGACGATCGTCATCAGCATGGGGCTTGGCGCCGCGAAGCTCTCGTACGACCGCCTGCTTCCGACGCTGTTCGGGCAGGGAACGTTCAAAGAAGACTTCGTCCTCTTCTCCATCCGTCTGCCGCGTATCGTCATCACGCTGCTCGCCGGCATGGCGCTCGCGCTATCCGGCTCGCTCCTGCAAGGGGTAACGCGCAACGAGCTGGCCGATCCCGGCGTTATCGGCATCAACGCCGGGGCAGGCGTCGGGGTGGCCGTGTTCTTCCTGTTCTTCCCGATCGAGCCCGGCTCGTTCGTGTACATGATTCCGGTCGTCGCCTTTATCGGCGCGATGATCACGACGCTGCTTATTTATCTGTTCTCGTACAGCCGCAAGCACGGCCTTCAGCCGATCGCGATCGTGCTGAACGGCATCGGCTTCGCCTTCGCCCTCTCGGGTCTTATGTTCGTCCTCATCTCTTCCGCTGAACGGGAGAAGGTCGACTTTATCGCGAAATGGCTGGCGGGCAACATCTGGGGAACGGATTGGCCGTTCGTCTACGCGCTGCTTCCTTGGCTCGTCGTGCTCGTGCCGTTCGCCCTCTACAAGGCGAACCGGCTCAACATTCTCGGCCTGAGCGATCCCGTCGTCATCGGCGTCGGCGTCTCGATGAACAGGGAACGCTCGTGGCTGCTGCTGGCCGCGGTCGCGCTGGCTTCGGCCGCCGTCTCCGTGGCAGGCGGCATTACGTTCGTCGGGCTGATGGCGCCGCACATCGCCCGGGCGCTCGTCGGTCCGCGCTTCCAGCTGTTCATGCCGGTCTCTGTCCTCACCGGCGGCTTCCTGCTGCTCGTGGCGGATACGATCGGACGCAACATCGGCAGCGCGGAAGGCGTGGCGGCCGGCATTATCGTCGCCCTGATCGGCGGTCCGTATTTCGTCTATCTGCTGCTGCGCAAAGATAAATCGGCCGGTTAGAAATCAAGCAAGCTGTGCGCAAAATTAAAAAGAGGCAGGTCGCTAAGGCGACCCGCCTCTTTTTCGTTATTCGCCGAATCCATGCTCGATTCCGTCCGCGAGCGCGGCGAAAGAATAGACCCGTCATGGTTTAGGCCGCGACGTCTCTGCGCGTAAATACGAGCCAAGACACGAGATTGAACACGACGAAATAAGCAGTCAACACAAGAATCGAGAACGTGAGCGTCATCCCGTCCTGATAAGGGCGGCCGTCCAAGTACATGGACAAGTCCAGGTTCGCGAAGAGCACGTACTTGCTCCACGAGTAGATCTGGATGAGCTCCGTCAAGAGCGTGCCCGCGAACAGCGCGAAGATCGAGAACCCGATCGCCATGGCGCTGCTGCGGAACGCTGCCGAGATCATGAATGCCATCGTAACGAATAGAATCGTCGATACCCCATTCAGCAGATAGGTCTGCCATAGATTAGCAACCATGCTCTTCTCCATCGCGTTGCCGGCCGCGTCGGTCGTGACGAGCGGCAGGGCCATGTCCTTGAACTGGTAGAGCAGCCCGTTGATGAGCACGGAGACGACGAACAGCACGACGAGCAGCAGCAGTCCGAATAGGATCATGGAAATATACTTCGATACGAGAATCTTCAGCCGGCTCGCCGGACGAATAAGCAGCAGCTTGATCGTACCGGTCGAGAACTCCCCGGCTAGACTGTCCCCGGCCACGATCACGGTGAACAGCGTGATGAGCATGACGAGCGTCGCCGAGCCGTTAATGCCGTCCCACATCGTGCCCGACTCGGGCCTAATGTCGTGCGCAAGCTGGTATTCAATAATGGCGAGCTGATCCTGGATATACACCTTCGACTCTTCTTCGGTATCCGGATCGGCCAGCGCCTTGGTGAAGTGCTCCTTTTGTTCGGCAATCTCGGTGCGCCAAGCGTCCGGCTGGGCGTCTTTGTCGTCGTAATACCACTCGACGAAGCTGCCGAGCAGCACGGCTCCGATCATGAGCGCCACCATGACCCACGTGCGCCAGCGGCGGTACAGCTTCATGTTCTCGTTGAGAATCAAGTTAACCAATGCGCTCACCTCCCGTAATTTCCAAGAACCGGTCTTCCAGCGATTGCCGCATCGGCGTCACGCCGTAGATGCGGACGTCCGCGCGCATCAGATGGGCGAGTATATCCGGTACCCGATCACGGTCAGCCGTCACTTCCACGCCTTCGGGAACCGCCTTCACCGCGCTCGCCCCCGCGATCTCCACGACGGACGCGAACGCCCGATCGGCGGGAGACGCCTCGATCAAGTAAGACGCCGCTTCATCCCGCGACCCGATCAGCTCCTGGGTCGGCTTCACGTCGACGATCTTGCCGCCCATCATGATGGCGACCCGGTCGCACATGAGCTCCATCTCGGAGAGCAGATGGCTGGAGACGATGACCGTGATCCCTTCCTCGCGGGTCAGCTGACGCAGGTAGTCGCGCAGCTCGCGGATACCCGCCGGATCCAGGCCGTTCGTCGGCTCGTCCAGAATGAGCAGCGACGGGCGGTGCAGGAGCGCCTGCGCGACGCCGAGCCGCTGGCGCATGCCGAGCGAATACTTCTTCACCTTGTCGTGAATCCGGTCCTCCAGCTTGACGAGCTCCACCACCTCGCGGATGCGCTCCTTCGTGACGCCGGGCACCATGCGCGCATAGTGAACGAGATTATGGTAGCCGCTTAAGAATTTGTACATCTCCGGGTTCTCGACGATGCCGCCGACGTGGCTGATCGCCTGTTCGAATTGTTTGGCGACGTTCTTGCCTTGAATCGTAATCGTGCCGGAGCTGATTGACATCAGACCCACCATCATTCGGATCGTGGTCGTCTTGCCGGCGCCGTTGGGGCCGAGGAAGCCGAAAATTTCGCCCTTCGGCACGTCGAACGAGACGTTATCGATAATCGTCTTGCGTCCGATTCGCTTCGTTACGTTGCGAAGACTTACGATAGGTTCGCTACTCATGGTCTGCCTCCTAGTTCTTCTGCGGCTCGGCCGCATGGGTATAAAGATGAATGTCCGACGCGACGCCGTCGATGGCAATCGACTTCGCGCCGTCGCCTACCGTGCCGCGGAGCCGCTTCAACCCGACGTTCTGCGAATCGCGTTCGATCGGAAGCGGCAGACGAGTGCGGATGCCGCCGTCCTGGACGGAAACGTCCAAGGCGTAGCCTGCGCCCTCATCCAGCATGACCGTCACGTCGCTCGACTCGGGCCGAATGCGCGCATCGCCCTTCATGCCGACCAGCTGGACGTTGCCGGCTACGACCGACAGGTCGGTATCGCCGCTGTCGCTTAGCACGACGGAACCTTGCTCGGCTCTGCCCGTAACCGGTCCGTCGACCGAACGGATATAGTTCACCCCGTTGTCGCTCTCCAGCTGTAAGGCGCCACGTACGTCCTCCATATTGATGTCGCTGGTATCGTTCTTCAGCGCGACGCTGCCCGTAAGGTCATGCAGGTAGACGTTGCTGTATGACACATCCGCGGCGATCTGCCCGCGGACGCCGGCGATCTCCAGCATGCCGCTGCCCAATTGGACGTCAAGATCGCCCTTCGTGTCCGCGATCGTCAAGGCGCCGTATTGGTTCTTCACGATCAGCTTCAAGCCCGCGGGGAGCTGCAGCTCATAATCGAGCGAAATCTCGCCGTCTTCAACGGGCTCGCCGCCCAATGCCGCCGCAAGCGTCAGCCCCTCGCCTTCGCGGGTGTCGCCGACTTTGAGCTTCGCCAGCTTCCGGTCGGCCGCTTCCTCGCTTGGCGCGGTGACCGTTATCTTGTAGCGCAGACGAATCGTCTTGCCGTCGGCAGGCTTGACGTCGATATCGCCGTGCCAGCCCGTTAGCGACACGCTCTGGATCGCATCGGCTTCGACGGTCAGCTCGCCTTCCTTCGTCTTCGTTGAATCTTGATGCGCTTCTCCGTACACATTCGTCTTCTGTTCATTGACCAGCTTTCGGCCGAAATCCTCGAACATCTCTTCTTTCCCGATCCAGATGTCGACGATCATACCGGCCATCGCGACCGCCACCAAGAGGAGAAGGACGATCCGGTTCATTCGCAATGCCATCCTTACACCTCCACGACTTTCTCGAATAAATAACCGTTCAGCCAGATTAGACCCGCGCCGAGCAGCGCGAGCGCGACGAACATGCCCGAATGCAGATAGATCACGTCGGCCAATTCGCCGCCGAAGCGAAGATCCGGCAGCCAGGCGAGCAGCATCGACAGAAGGGGCGCGGCGCGGAAGATCAGCCATAATCCTCCGAAGAAGGCAGCCAGCACCACGACCCACCGGAAGCGCGCGACCAGCTGACCGCACAAGAACGCGAACTGCGCAAGCAGCACCAGCAGCGCGATCGCCAGCAAGTAGATCCAGGAGCTGTTGCCCGCCATGTTCAGCAGCGTGGCGGAAATCTCGCCGAACGCCTGGTCGCTGAACAGCGCCTCCCACAGGTTGCGGAGCAGAATGAGGCTGAAGCTGACTCCCATCCACGCCAGCGTCCCGACGAGCAGCAGCAGAAGCGCGGCGAGCTTCGCCGCGAGCACCTTCCACCCCCGCATCGGCAGCGACATCAGCAAGTAGATCGTATTCGTGCGCCATTCGGTGCCCAGCTGGAAGAACCCTACGCCGACGACGAGCATGGACGCGAACAGGAACGGCATGAAGATCGAGATGACCAGCATCGCGTCGTCGCCCCAGGCCTCGCCTTTGAACTTCACGATCATCTGCAGCACCGTCACGGCGACGCCGTAAACGGCGAACAGCGGGAACAGGCTTTTCACTTCTTTGCGGAATAAATTGCGGAAGCCCATCTACGCGTACACCTTCTCCCATATGTTCTCGAGCGAGCAGCCGTACGCCGAACGCAGGTTGTCGGCCGTGTCGAACAGCTTGACGCTGCCATGGTGCAGGAAGATGACGTCGTCGAACATCGGCTCCGACTCGCTGACCGAATGCGTCGACAGGAGGATCGTCTGCTCCCCGGTCTGGAATTCGCTGATGATCGACCGGATGATTTTCGCCCGGGACGACGGGTCGATGCCCGAGAACGGCTCGTCGAGCAGCACGAGCGGCACATTCCGCGACAGAGCCGCGATCAGCTTCAGCCGCGCGCGCATCCCTTTGGAGAGATTGCGCACCTTCTGCCTGCCGTCGAGGTCCATCGTCATGAGCAGCTCGGCCGCCTTATCCGCCTGCCAGTCGTCGTAGAAGCCGGCGATGAAGCGCAGCGTCTCGTCGACCGTCATCCAGCCGTACAGATGATCGATCTCGGGCAAATAAGCGATCTGCTTCTTATAGCTGGCATCCGGCGCGCGTCCGGCGATGCGGATCGTGCCCGACGTCGGATGGATGAGGCCGGCCAAAATCTTCAGCAGCGTCGACTTCCCGCTTCCGTTCGGGCCGAGCAGCCCGACGATGCTGCCTTTCTTGATCTGAAGGTCGATGCCGGTCAAGGCGGTCTTGAGCAAATAACGCTTGTGCACGCCGGACAGCTCGATCATATTCTCCGTAACTTCCGTGGACACGCTAACCCTCCTTCTTGTCTTTCTGTAATTGGTCGCGCAGGATCCGCTCGATCTCTGTCGCCTCTATGCCTAAGCCGCGCATCTCCTCGATGAAATGCAAAACGGCGGTTTGCGCCATCTCCGAACGAATATGCTGCAGCAGCGCCGGGTCGTTCTTAATAAAAGTCCCTTGTCCGCGCAATGTTTCCGTCAGTCCTTCCCGCTCCATTTCTTGATATGCCCGCTGTACCGTATTCGGATTGACATTGGACATCTGCGCTCTTTCCTTCAGTGAAGGAATTTTGTCTCCGGGAGCGAGCTCCCCGCGGACGAGCGCCTTCTTCGTCTCGTCGACCATCTGCAAATAAATCGGTTTGGGGCTGTTGAAATTCAGCTGCAACGTTCTATCCTCCTTCACCTCAACGAACCAGTGCACTATCTCACTAGTGCACCTCAAACATTAATCGCCTTTGTCGAACTTGTCAACGATTTTTTGGGGAGGCATGCCAAAAAAGCCGCGTCCGCTCGAACGCCCGCTTGAGGGACATTCGAAGCAAAAACGGCTTTCTTGTGTGACTTCATATGACGGCTCGCAGGGGAGCCGATATCGGTCATCGTACACGCTTAGTACCTTCATACACGCGGTCAAAATGATGCGCGGCGATCCGCATCCGCCGCTTCAAGTAGAAGCGGTGGGCGTCATGCCGCTGCACGCCCGAATCCAGATGCAGGGACTGACAGCCGGCGCGAAGCGCTTCCTCGTCGAGCCAATTCATTAATTCGCCGGCGTATCCGCTTGCGCGGCTGTTCTCGTCCGTAATCAAATCGTCCACATACAGGAACCGGCCCCAGGCCAGGTTCGCGCCGAGCCGATAGCCCGCCGCCGCCTTCGCCACCCCCTGCTCGAAGATGACCGCCAGCCGATAGCCCTGCTCCTGCAAACTCCGGATCGTCTGGACGTAGTCGTCCTCGGCCAAATGCGGGCGAAGCTGTTTCATAACGGCGAAAGTCGCGCGGATCTGTTCGTCGGTTTGCGCGATGGTGACACTCATCCCGGTTCACTCCTTCATAGGCTCGTTCAGGCTAACGATAGCGGAAGAAGCGACCAGAAAAAAGAGCCAATCATGAGCGTTTTTGATGAACCAGTTATATCACCCGCCTGTGCTTGCTCCCCTCTAATGTACCGCGATAGCAAGCGAGCAGCGAAAACAGGCTGCCCTTAAAGGGAGCCTGTTTTCGCGCCTATCGGCAATGACGTTTAAGCTAAGTTGATTTCGCGGATGAGTTCGAGCGGCACCTTCGGCTTGCGGTCCTCGGTCAAGAGGCCGTTCACCTCTTGCTGCACGTCGGTAATCTGCGTGTAACAGTAGCCGACGATGTAATCCGTCTCCTTGATCGCCTCGTGGATACCCCGGAATCTCGCGATGAACGCCTCTTCCGACGCCTCTTGATTGCCATAGCCCCAGCCGGATTCCGACTTGAAGGCGATGCCGCCGAACTCGCTGACGATGATCGGCTGGCCGCCGTAGCGATATCCGTCGGCATAGGCGTATTTCCAGTGGTTGAACGACTTCTCGTTGTCCGTAATCTCGCCCTTGTTCGCATACCGCTTCAGGAATTCGTCCTTCGTCTCCACGTAGTCGTGCAGCGTCAGTATATCCGAGACCGTATGCTCCCAGCCGTCGTTGGTAATGACCGGACGATGCGGGTCGAACGCTTTGGTCAGGTGGTACACCGATTCGGTGAACTGCTGCTGCCGGACGTCGTGCCGAATGTTCATGATGCCCCACGATTCGTTGAACGGCACCCACGTGACGATCGACGGATGATTATACTGCTGACGCACGATCTCCATCCATTCGTTCGTGAATTTCTGCACCGCGTTATCGTTGAATTCGAAGGTCGCGGCCATCTCCGACCAGACGAGCAGCCCTTTCACATCGCACCAGTAAAGGAACCGCGCGTCCTCGATCTTCATATGCTTGCGCACGCCGTTGTACCCCATCGCGAGAATATGGTCGATATCCGCAATGAGCGCCTCTTCGGACGGCGGCGTCAGATGCGACTCCGGCCAGTAGCCTTGGTCGAGAATGAGCCGCTGGTAGATCGGCGCGTTGTTGAGCAGCACCTTGCCCTTCTCGATCGAAATCTTCCGCATGCCGAAGTATGAGTAGACATGGTCGATCCGCTCCTCGCCCCGATAGAGACGGAACTCCACGTCGTACAGGTTCGGATGCGCCGGCGACCAGTGGCAATGCTTCCACGGGCCGTTCGCCTCATGCACGAGATCGACGTCCAGCCGCAGCCAAGGACGGTCGATGACGAGACTGGCCGTCTTGACCGGCTTGCCCTTCAGGCTGATGACGGTCTCCAGGCGAAGGTCCGCCGCGGACGCGAGATCGCCCTTCACTTGATATTCGAACCGGACGGATCTCGCATCGAAGTCCGGCGTTATTTTCACGGTATCGACATGGACCGGCTCGACGAATTCCATCCACACCGTCTGCCAGATGCCTGTCGTCTGTACATAGAAGCACTCGAAGTTGTCCTGCACCCAACGCTGCTTGCCGCGCGGCTGCGTCGCGTCGAGGCTGTCCTCGACCTTCAGCGTCACTTGGTTCTCCGCGCCGTATGCGAGGTACGGGGTGATGTCGAAGCTGAAAGCCGCGTAGCCGCCTTGGTGGCTGCCGACGTAGCTGCCGTTGACCCACAGTTTGGCGATATAATCGACCGCCTGAAAATGAAGCAGCACGCGCTTGCCCGCCGCTTCCGCCGGAATATCCAGCGCGCGGTTGTACCAGACGTTCGGATGATGAGCTGTCTCGCCGATGCCGCTTGCCGTCGTCTCGTAGGTGAACGGAACGAGAATCGTCCGGTCGCCGCCGAAATGCGACGGCCAGCCATTGCGCTCGCCCTCGTTCGCGTCGTCGAAGCCGAAGCGCCACGCGCCGTTCAGGTTCGTCCAGTTCTCCCGCACGAACTGCGGGCGGGGGTAATCTTTGATATACATCTTCGTCGTCATATGCTGATCTCCTACTCCATGATCGCGCACTCGCCAGGTGCGGAGCGCTTTATAATGTCTTGCCGTTCTATTCCTTGCCAATCGGCGAGACGGTCACCTCGGAGAACGACCAGCCGGCCGAACTCGCGCGCAGGCCGATGCGTCCGTGCAGGAACGCGCTGCTATCCGCATAGACGAGGAGCGGCTCGTCGCTGCCGTCCGCGTAGACCGTCAGCCGCGGTCCATCCAGCTTCACCCGGACGCGGGCCGTCTCGCCTTCGCCGATCTCCAGCAGGGCGGAATCGAGCTCTTCGTTCAGCTCGTAGCTGATCTTGCGCAGAATGACGCGTCCGTTGCGGAACGCCAGCTCGTAGCCGATGAAGGCGTCGGCGACCTGATCCGGGAAATCCGACTCGCTTGTCGTCCGCAGCAGCATCGCCGCTTCCCCGAGCGGTTCCGCCGTCTTCGTCAAGCCGAAGGACGCCTCGTAGTCTCCCCAGCGCACATCGCCGCCGTACATTTTGCTATCCCGGTCGTCGCTCGCCAGCGCGTAGCTTCCGTCCTTCGCCTGCCATTCGCCGAAGGTCGCCTCCGGATCGAATTCGACCGGCGCGGCTTCGCCTATCTCGGCCGACAAGGCGGCTTCGAGATAACGAATGTCCGCTTCGCCTTTGATGCCGGTCAAGGTGAGCCACTGCGTGCCTTTCTTCAAAGTTAGACGCGCAATCGGTACTTTGGCCCAATCTTCCTCGCCCGCGAAGGACGCTTCCTCCAGCGTGACGCTCCCGCTTGCATCGCCTGCATGAACCTTGAGCTTTGCGCCTGCCGATGCCTTGGTCACCATCGCGGCGATCGCATACGTCCCGTCCTGTTTCACGTCGACAGGGAACGCTATTTCGCCGCCTTGGACCAGCTTGGCCGCTCGGCTGCCGTCAGGCGTCTCGGCCGCGGATACCGGAGCCGTCGCGCCTTCGCCGGTGACGCCATGCGCCGCTTCCATCGTACCCGGCACCGGCTTGATCGCCTTGGCGTCGCTGCTGCCGCCTGCTTCACCCGAGAAGGCGGTGTAATGCAGTTCCGGCTGCAAGGCTTCCGCATACCGGTAGCCGATGCGTCCGGCCGCCGCTTGCCATTCCTTACGCTCGGCCAGCAGCAGGCCGTCCCAATAGACGCGCGTCCCCGCGGCGTCCGATTCGACCCGAACCGCGTGCAGCGCAGCAAGATCGGTGCCGTCCGGCAGCTTCGCTTCTTGCAGCGCGGCCGCTTGACCTTCGCGCATCTCCCGGAGCGACAGCGTTCCTGCCGACGGGTCGATGCCGATGCTGCGGTAGTTCCGCTCGTCCTTGAAGGAGAATAATGTCTCGAACCGCTCACCAGCCGCTGACGGAGCGCGATGCCCCTTGGGCTGGATGATGGCATTGAATTCCGCCGTGAAGCGAGATCCCGTCTGCTCCTTCGTCACCCACATGCTGCCGCCATCCGCTCCGGACGCCTGCTCCCACTTGTCCGCCGCCGGATCGCCGCCGAGCGGATCGCGGAACGTCGGAAGCGCCGGCGCCTCGGTTGGCGCGCCGTGCGTCGGGCCGAGCACCGCCATTTTGTCCCCGTTGAAGGTCAGCCGATCCATGTTCAGCATACGCACGGGCGGCCCTTCGGCCGAATGGCCGATCAGATTGTGATAGACGATGTAGTAAGAGTCCATGTCCGGACCGAGCACCGTCGCGCTGTGGCCAAGCCCGCTGAAGTCCTTGGCCGTCGAGATGAGAATCGGGTTATTCGCCGCGATCGTGTACATCCCGTCCGGCGCCTCGTGCCCGACCGCGTAGTTGACGCGATAGCCTTTGCTGAATACGTGGTTGCCGGTGTACGTCAGAAAATACGTTCCGCCCCGCTTGATAATCATCGACCCTTCCGTCCAATGGCCGAGCGAGCTGTTCAGCTTCGTCCCCGCGTCCATCGTGTACGGATCGTTCATCCGGCTGGCGACGATGCCGCCGGACTCCGCCCGGGTGAACGTCCAGCTGGCGTCGTCGTCGATGAACACCGAGCCGTCGATCGTCTGGCCAAGGTTCTCCGTCTCGATCGCGAATGGCCCGGTCGGGCTATCGCTGCGCAGCACGTAGTGCCCTTTGCCGCCCGGAGACGTGTACATATAGAAGGAGCCGTTCCAATAGACGACCTCCGGGGCATAAGCGCCCTCGGTCAGCGGCTCCTCCGTCACGAGTCCGGCATACGTCCAGTTGACCAGATCGTCCGAGCTCCATGCTTTGACGCCAATTCGCCAATCCTTCGTGCTGCAGTACAGATAATACTTGCCGTTATGACGCAGCACGTACGGGTCGCCGATGCCGTAATCCTCCCATTCTTCGGGCAGCGTCATCGGGTTCTCGTAGGTTCTCTCCATCGTCACCGCCACCTTGTCGCTTGCTTCGTTGTTGTCCGTGGACATCCAGAGCGTGCCGCCAGCGGCGGCCGCGATGACCACGGCGCCCGTGCCGATGAGCGTCCACTTCTTCGCCGGGCTCTTCATGCGCTACCCTTTGATCCCGCTGATCGCCATCGATTCGATGAAATAGCGCTGCGCCAGGAAGAACACGATAATAACCGGAAGCAAAGCGATAATCGAGGCCGCCATCATGGACGGGTAGTTGGAATTGGAAATATAGTTCGACTGCATGCTCGCGATGAGCACTTGAATCGTTTGCTTCTCCGGCGTATGCAGGTAGATGAGCGGTCCCATGAAATCGTTCCAGATGCCCATGAAGCCGAGCGCCGCCTGCGCCGCGATCGCGGGTTTCGCGATCGGTAACGCTACCGTCGTGAACGTGCGGAAGTAGCCGCAGCCGTCGATTTTGGCCGCATCGATCAGGTCGTTCGGAATCGCCCCCTGCATGAATTGGCGGAAGAAGAAGATCGTGACGATGTTGCCGAATAGACCCGGCACGATCAGCGGCAGCAGCGTGTCGACCCAACCCAGCTCGGAGAAGCCGATGTACTGCGGAATCATGACGACTGAATACGGGATCATCATCGTACCGAGCAGCGCCATGAAGATCGCTTCTTTGAACGGGAAATCGAATTTGGAGAATGCATAGGCCGCCATCGCCGCGACGAACAAGCCGACCGAGAGCACCGTCACGACGATGATCGCGCTGTTCATGAACCCGTGCAGCAGCGGCGCTTTATCCCAAACATCCGAGTAGTTGGCCCAGGTGACGGGATTCGGAACCCACTGCGGCGGCACGTCGAACACGTGCGCTTGCGTCTTCAGCGACGTCGATATCGTCCAGATGAGCGGTCCGAGCATGAATACGGAGCCCACGAGCAGCAGGGCATAAATGATTGCATTAATAAGCCGGCGTTCTTTCGCCATTGTCCTTCACGCCTCCTAACGGTCGTGCTTACGCTTAGTCCTGATACACCCAACGCTTGGAGAAGCGGAATTGGATCAGCGTCACGATGAAGATAAGTATGCCGAGCACCCAAGCGACCGCGCTCGCGTAGCCCATGTTGAAGTATTTGAACGCTTCCTGGAAAATGTAGAACACGATCGTGCCCCCGCTGTATTCCGGTCCGCCGTCCGGGGTCAAAATGTACATCTGGCTGAACGCCTGGAACGTGCCGATAATGCCCATGACGACGACGAAAAAGTGAATCGGCGACAGGAGCGGCAGCGTAATGTGGCGGAATTGATGCCAGCGGCTCGCGCCATCGACCTCGGCCGCCTCGTAGTACGTCGAGGAAATACCCTGCAAGCCCGCCAGATACAGCACCATCGTGCCGCCGACGCCGCCCCACAGGCCGAGCATCAGGAACGACGGCTTCACCCAATTCGGATCGCCGAGCCAATTGGGGCCCTGCACGCCGAAGATGCGCCAGATGAATTCGTTAATGATGCCGTAATCGTAGTTGAGCAGCCACTGCCAGAGCAGCGAGATCGCGATGATCGGAGAGACGACCGGAATATAGTAGATCGTTCTGAATATCGAGATGCCCTTGAGCGGCCGATTCATCATAATCGCCAAGACGAGCGCCACGATCATGCCCAGCGGAATGCCCAGCAGCAAGTAAAACGTGTTGAACAGCGCCTTGTAAAACTTCTCGTCCTCCGCCATCTTCGCGAAGTTATCCACCCCGACGAATTTGGCCGGCGTCATCATGTCCCACGACATGAAGCTCAGCCCGAAGGAGGTGAGCAGCGGCGCCAAGCCGAAGATCAGGAAGCCCAGCACGGGCGGCGCCACGAACGCCAAGGACCACAGCATTTCCTTGCGCCGAAAGCCGGTCGTTTTCTTCTTCATTAGTATCCTCCCCTGCCTCAAGCAAGCGGAAAGGGGCGAAGGTGCGGATGCCCGACCTCTTCGCCCCTCCCATCCGCCATTCGGGCCTTACTTGTTGCCTTCGTCGTACAGCTTCTGCAGCTTAGGCTGCTCTTCCTTGAGGAATTCCGCGGCCGTCTTCTTGCCCGTCCACACTTGGCTGGCGTCTTGGTTGAACGTATCCAGCCACTTGAGGTTCTTGGAGCCGACTTCGACCGGCGGTCTGCCGTAGTCTTCGATAATGTCGATGAACACCTGGCGGGTTTGCGGCGCTTTGTCCATCTGGAGGAATTCGCCCTTCGCCATGTCGATCAGGTTCGGCACCGCTTGGCCGAGCTCGTAGTTCTGCTTCTGGGAATCGCGGTCCAAGCTCAGGTAAGCCGCCAGCTGGAACGCATCCTCCGGAAACTCCGTGTTCTTGCCGACGACGAAGCCGAGCGAGCCGAGCCATGTCGCCGTTTTGCCCGTCTTCGGACTTGCCGGCCAGGCCGCGATGTCCCACTTGAACGGCAGGTTCCAGAAGCCCGGCTGATCCCAGGGCCCCATCGGGAACATGGCGATCTTGCCGGCTACGAAGCGCGCGTAACCGTTCTGCGCCTTCTCGTCGTCCGGGGAAGGACTTACTTTGTATTTGTTGCCCAGGTCAGCCGCGAACTGCATCGCCTCCGCGAACTCCGGCGTGTCGATCGTGACGGTGCCTGTGCTGTAGTCGATCCAGTCGCCGCCGTTGCCCCATACCGCCGCTTCCAGCGAGAAGCCCGCGATGCCGAAGGTATCGATCTTGCCGCGCGCGTTCTTCACCGTCAGCTTCTGCGCGGCAGCCAGCATGTCGTCCCATGTATACTCCCCTGCTTTGGCGCTCGGGTAAGGAAGTCCGGCCTTGTCGAACAGGTCCTTGTTGTACGCCATCGCCCATGGACCGACGTCCTTCGGCAGGCCGTACAGACTGCCCGTGCCGACCGTCTTGCCGTCGAAGCGGTAACGGTCGAGACCGGCCTTCCAGACGTTGTTCGGATCGACCGCCCCGGTCGATTCGATGAGCGGGTCGAGATTCAGCAATTGATCGCTGCTGACCAGCTTGTTGAAGTGCGCGCCGCCCGCGTAGAATACGTCCGGCGTCTTCTTCGCCGCGATGAGCGTATCGAGCTTCTGGTAATATTCGCCCGGCGGCACGACCGTATATTTGACTTTCTTGTTCGGATATTTCTTCATGTATTCGTCGATCAGCTTCTGGAATACCGCTTTCTCGGTGTCGCCGCCCCAGCCCATGAATTCGATCTGGGACTTCGCGTCCGCGGCCGCTTCAGCACCGCCGTTGTTCGTTCCCTCCGCGGCCTTGCCGTCGTTCGTCCCCTGCTCCGCGTTGCTGCCCGCATTCGCCGGCTGATTCGCGTTCCCGCCGCCGTTATTGTTGTTCGATGCGCAGCCGGTTACGCCCATCGCGAGCACCAGCATCGCCGCCACGGACATATGAGACCATTTCTTCTTCCAAATCACCATTTGCCTTCCCCCTTAAGGATGAATGATTCCGTCTGAAACAAATAAGCTGCTTTCGCGGTTGCATCTAGTTTCTTTGTTTTGTTACAACTTATTTGTTTGTATCCAAAATATACATGCGCCATATTCTTCTTGTCAACGCTTTCTTTCAAAAAAAGTGTATCAATCGATGAAAAAGGGCTTTGCCCTTGGAGAACCTGTTCACGTTACCGCTCCCCCTTCCCCCTCCGCCGAGGGGAACCAAAGGACTTCGCCCTCTGGACACCCTTTTTCGTGCTGACACAATTGTTCGCGGTCGGCGGGTCGGCTTGAGTTGGGCACGCTTTTGTCCTTGAGGACAAAGCTTCAGTCCCCGTGACATCGTTCGGTGGGTCGGCTTGAGCTGGGCACGCTTTTGTCCTTGAGGACAAAGCTTCAGTCCCTGTGACATCGTGCTGACCTTCGCTTTTGTCCGCTTCCGCGGCACGGTTTACGTTTTGCTTCTAAAGTGCTCAACAAAAAAGTTTCAGACCCTCGCCTGCGCGAATGATCTGAAACTTGGGGCCGGCCTTGCATGAAGGCCGGTGGGCGCTATTCATATTGCATGCGCATGATGATGCCTTGCGGGTAATCGCCGAATTGCCGGCCGAACAGGTTCATGCCGCCTTGGTGCTTGGCGTCGGGCTTCAGCCCGATTCGGAACGTAATGTACGGCTTCTCGTCGAGCCGAAGGTCGGCAAGCTTGGTAGCGGAGCAGCGCTCGCTGTCGACCGTGCTGCGCGCGGCGTCGACCGCCCACGTCTTCAGCAAGCCGTGCTGCGTGCTGGAATCGTTCCACCAGGAAGGATTCAGCTTGCCGCGGTGATCGCCGAAGTCCCCGGGCGAGATCCAGGAGCCGATCTCCGCGTCGTTGATCCATACCGTAATCTCCGACGGCCAATCGTTGTTATAGTTCGGAGCCTCCGAGCACAGCTCGAGCGAGAATTCGAGGGAGACGACCCGCGCCCCGGGCGGGAGCTTCTTCGGGAACCGATACTCGATCCAGCCCTTGCGCAGCCAGATGATCTCGGCCGTCCGGCTGTCCGGATGGTAGAAGTTGTCCGGCTCGTCCTCGGCGAACAGCATGCCCGCCGCGCTCGCCATCCCGCATGTCGGCTGAATGTCGAAATTGATGAAGTGCCCGATCGGCATCTCGACCTCGATCAGCTTGCTCGTATTCTGGTAGAATGCGATTGGATTCAGGATCATGCGCACGTCGTCGAAATTGCGGCTGCACACCTTCATCGCCCCCCTGGTGGCCGGCTGCAGCTCCGTCAGGATCAGCTCCGCCTCCTCCAGCACCTTCACGTTCGTGGCGGCCGTGGAAACAGGGATGTTCAGCTCTTCCGCAATTTCGATAATATTGACATTGGGCTTCGTCAGCAGCAGCTTGATGATGCCGATTCGCGTGTGCGTGCTCAAAGCATGCGCGACCTTGACCAGACGGTCCGGCTCTTCGATGGTCAGTTCTAACAACGATAGACCTCCTTTTTCTTGTTTTCTTACCGTTATTTAATCATCCCTCCGTCATTTTGTCCATATATTTTGTAATAAAAAATTAGTTTATTAACCAATTAACATTTAACTGATGTCAAATCAGACCTAAAATCTCCGATCGATTCCAGTTGACCCCGGATAGGAGCGTCAACTCTAATGTACCGTACCGCCTTGCACGGATTCTTCTTCCTCCCTCCTCCCTTTGATTCCCAAAAAAATATATCTAATCGGTTATAAGCGGATGTATCTTCCCTTTGCTATACTCCATCTTGCAAACGCTATCATTTCGATGCAGGGAGGTGCCGCAGCTCCGGATTGACAGGCGCAAGACCCATCCATATCCAACTTGAGGAGATGATCCGATATGAAACCTTGGCGAACGCTGATTCTCGGCGCGGCGGCGCTCATGCTGCTGCCGGTCCAAACTTACGCCTACAGCAACCCGTTTAACCTAACGAGCTCCTGGCGATGGGCGAATAACGATTTCTATGGCGAGGGCGATCCGTACATCCTGAAGTTCAACGGTACCTACTATCTGTACGTTAGTACGGTCGACGATCAGACGGGCGTGAAGGTATGGTCGTCCACCAATCTGGTCGACTGGACGTACCGCGGCCTTTGCACGACCGAGGCCGTCACCAAAGCCGCCTACGCACCCGAGGTTTTCTACTGGAACGGCAAGTTCTACATGTACACGTCGCCGGGCGGCGGCGGCCACTACGTGCTATCGAGCGACAGTCCGACCGGTCCGTTCACGGTGCAGACCGGCAACCTCGGCATGGGCATCGACGGCAACGTCTTCATCGACGACGACGGCAAATGGTATTTCTACGCGACGGGCGCCGATACGCTGATTGCACGCCCGATGCCGACGCCGACGACGTTCGGCGCGCCGGTCGCGACTGGGCTGTCCATGGCCGGCTGGACCGAAGGGTCGACGACGTTCAAGCGGAATGGGAAGTATTACATGACGTATACCGGCAACCATGTCTGGAGCACCGCCTACCGGGTCGATTACGCGACGAGCTCAAGTCCCACGACCGGCTTCGCGCCGGCCGCCGGCCAGAATCCGATGCTGATCGATACCGAGGGCGCCAACGTGGGACTCGGGCACAACGGCATGGTCCAAGGCCCGGATCTCGACTCCGATTACATCGTCTACCACTCGCACGCCCACGGCGGCAACGCCGTCTATCCGGGACGCAAAATGAACATGGACCGCGTCGTCTGGAACGGGGACAAGCTGCTCGTACTCGGGCCGACGACGACTGCCCAGCAGAATCCCGATCTGCCGGACTTCGAGGACCGCTTCAACCGGACCGCGATCGGCGCCGGCTGGACGAACGTCGGCGGCGGCACGTGGGGCATCTACAACCAGGAGCTGATGTGGCAGGATACGATCGGCAATACGACGACGTACCGGCAGGTGACCGCCGCGAGCTCCGCCGCCGATTACACCGCGGAATTCCATGCCAAGCAGCTGAAGCAAGGCACAAGCGCGAATCCCGTCTACGGCGCCGTGTTCTCCTACACGAACGAGAGCAATTACGGCGTGGCGGTGCTGAGCCGCAACCTGAACCGGCTGGAGACGAATTTCGTCGTCGGCGGCGTCAGTCAAGGCTGGCAGCACGCGGCGCTGCCGACCGGCTACGATTACACGAAGTGGCATAGCATCCGCGTGGAGAAAGCCGGCGCCGCATTCACCGTCTACGTGGACGGCATGAAGAAGCAGACGCGAACGGTCAGCGGACTTGGCGGAGGCAAAATCGGCTACACGACGACCGACGCCCACGCCGACTTCGGCTATGCGGCCTTCAGCAATAAGGTGAACGGCAGCAGCGCCTGGAACGCCTATAAGCCGCTGCCCGGCAAGATCGAAGCCGTGCATTACATGAACGGCGGCGAAGGCGGCGCGTACCACGACCTGTCGGCGGGCAATCTCGGCGGTACATACCGCAGCGGGGACGTCGACATTCGGAACTCCGCCGCGGAGGGCAAAAACATCGTCGGCTGGAACCAGACGGGCGAATGGTTGAAGTACCGCGTCAACGTCGCCGAGACCGGCTACTACGATCTGGACGTGCGCCTGGCGACGACCTTCACGGATGCGACCTTCCGCGTCTGGGACGGGGCGACCGACCTGACCGGCATCGTGGCCGCGCCAAGCACCGGCGACTGGGAGAGCTGGAAGACCGTCGGCAAGAAGGGGCTCTACTTGACCGCCGGCAACCACGAGCTGCGCTTCGAGATCGTGAAGGGCGAATTCGATCTCAGCGGCCTGACGTTCTCGCGCGGCGACGCGACGACGGCGCTGCTCGACGACTTCAACGACGGCAACGACAATGGCTGGACGCGCTTCGAGGGCAATTGGTCGGTGACGGGCGGGGAGCTGGCTTCGGCAGGCGCCGGCGCGTTCGCCAAGACGACGATCGGCAACGAGCGGTGGGCGGACTACACGGTGGAATCGGACATCAAGCTGGTCGACACGACAGGCGACGCCGGTATGCTCGTGCGCGTGAACAACCCGGCCAACGGCACGGTGCTCGCGAACAATCCGGATTACGTGCAGGGCTACTATGCGTTCCTCAAGCCGGACGGCGTCTATTTGGGCAAATTAAACTACGGCTACCAGGCGCTTGCGTCCGCGCCGATGACGATTCCCGCGAATGCCTGGCAGCATATGAAGGTCATCGCGAGCGGCACGACGATCCGCGTATATGTCGGCGATATGAATACGCCGAAGATTACGTACACGGATAACAGCGCGAATCCGTTCACGCACGGCAAAGTCGGGCTACGGACGATGAACAACGCCACGCGATTCGATAACTTCCGCGTCTCGCCTTAACTAACGTCGGGAGAACGGATCGGAGACGACAAGCTCCATACCATGACAAAGGGGCCAGCCCGGCGCATCCTCCTTGGATGAACGCCTGGGTTAGCCCCTTCGCGTATTCGCGTCTCTCGCTCGATTGTCGTGATCTCGTTACGGAGACGTCTTGAGCTCCGTCGGCACGACGTGCTGCCCGGGCGAAGAAGTTCCCGTCCGCAGCTGGTCCATCAGCAGCGCGACGGCCCGCTCGCCGATCGCCGCGATCGCCTGCCGGATGTAGGCGATGCCCTCGATCTCGGGATCGTCGAACGTTACGATTGACTTGCGCTGTGCCTCGCCCGTCCCGAATACGCGGACGAGCGCCCGATAGGCCGCCCGCGCCAGCTCGACGTCGACGGCCACGACCGCCGCGAACGCCGCTTGGCGCATGCGAATCCAACCCTCCAGCGCAGCGGTCGCCGACTCCTGCGGGACGTTGAACCAATCATAGGGCACGGTCACCCGAAGGAGTGACGCCTCCGCAATGCCATGCTCCGCCAACGCCTCCTCGATGCCCGCAAGCCGGTCGACGACGACGCTATGCTCCGGCGGCGGCGTCAGCAGCGCAAGCTGACGGTGCCCTTGGCCCGCCAGATGCGCGACGGCCATCCGCCCCCCCGCCCGATTGTCCGAGCTGACGCTGGCGACGTCCAGATCAGCGTAATAACGGTCGATCAGGACGAGCGGGCAGCCGAGCGCGAGCGCGGTATCGACCGTCTGGCGCTCGTGCGCCGCCCCGATCGGGAACAGTATGAGACCGGCGATGCCGAGCGCGCGCAGCTGGGCGATCGATTCGCGCTCCTTCGCCGCGCTGCCGCGGGAGACGCGGATGACGAGTGTATAACCACGCTCGTTGACCGCGCTTTCAATGCCGTCCAGCAGCCGCTGCTCGACCTTCGTGCGCATCGACGGGATAATCATCCCGATCATCGCGCCGGCGGGCGGCGCTTCATCGACGGGAGCCGCGGACGGCTTGCCGGACGGCGCTTCCCCGGGCGGCGGCATGCGCAGTCCGAAAGCGGCCTCCCCTGCGACGAAGGTGCCCTTGCCTTTCGTCCGCACGACGATGCCTTCGTCGGCCAAGCCGCCAAGCGCATTCTTGGTCGTGATCAGACTAACGTGGAATTGCTCGGCCAGCTCCTTCTCGGACGGAATCCGGTCGCCTGGACGAAGGTTGCCGAGCGCGATTTGGGACTTAATGGCGTGTTGAATTTGTTTGTATAACGGCATGTCCTTCATGGCGATCACCACTTTAACTATACTTCGGGCGACGCCGGTCGGACAATGCCGTCTTTGGCGCGGGGCGCGCCGCTAGCGCGTCAGCGCCGTCTTGCGGCAGGACGGCATGCTGCAGGCAAGCCGGAACGAGAGCGGGACGATCCCGCAGCCATTACCAGACGGCCGCGGAATCGTCCCGCTCTTGCGTATTCTTATTCCGTGCCGGCAGGCAGCGCCAGCGCCGCGCCCCATCCGGCAGGCGTGCCGAAATCCGGCGTGCCGTCCTCCCGCCAGCCGAACGGCTGGATGAACGTGCTGCGCAGCTTCGTATCCGCGCCCGCCTCCGGCAGCGCGTGGTAGACGATCCAATCCTCGGTGCCGTCCGGGGAGACGGTAAGGCTGTTATGGCCCGTCGCGTACACCCCGGCCTCGACGGATTTGCGGAAAACCGGCTCCTGCGTCTTCGTCCATGCGCCTGGCGCCATCGGATCGGACGTCTCCGCCATCGTCAGCAGGCCAAGCGCGTAATCCTCCGACCAGGTCGTGCTGGCGGAATAGACCAGGAAGACGCGGTGGCTGCGCTTCAGGAAGACGGGACCTTCGTTGATCGCCATCCCGCCCTGCTTCTCCCATTCCAGCGTCGGAGCCGTGAGCAGCGCCTCCGGTCCGGCTAGCGTGCATGGGTCGGTCATGCGCACGAGATACAACGCCGACCCGTAATCCGGGAAGTGACCATACCCCGCATAGCAGAAATAGAGCGCTCCGCCATGCTCCAGCACCGAGCCGTCAAGCCCCGGCCGCTCCGTCGCAAGCGCGCCCCGCCATATCCATTCGCCTTCCAGCGGATTACCCGCCTCGTTCTCGAGGACGCATACGCGCCGCGTCTCGTCTCCGCCGCCGTCATTGGCCGTATAATAGACGTACCACCGCCCGTTCAGCCGATGAATCTCAGGCGCCCATAGGTTGAAGCTGTAAGGGCCGGGCTGCTCCGGCTGCCAGATCGTCCGCTGCTCCCCGTCCGCGATGCCCGCGAGCGACCGGGACCGCCAGAGCGTCAGTCGGTCTCGCTGCGTAACCATGAAATAATAGAAGCCGTCGTCATGCCGGAGCACCCAAGGGTCCGCACCGGGCGACATAATCGGGTTCGTGAAGGTGGCTGTCATGATCGCTATCCCCTTTTCTCGTATTCGATGCGCTGTACGCCACACCATCATACCGGGGCCTGGGACGGACGAGTAGCCTTAATTAAGTATAAAATGAGCATGTGCCGTCAAGTCGTCGAGGATGGCGTCAGATTCGCGGGTGCGTTCCGCGGACGGTCGTGAGTTGGATTCTGCAGCGCAAAAAAAGACGACAGGGCAAGCCCGCCGTCCCCTCATGATGTCGCAGGCCGCGAAGCCCCGCTGCCGTTCTCCCGCACCGCGTGCACCTGCACCGCATGCTTATTATCCACCGTTGCCAGGATAACGTCGGACAAGCGCGCGGGCTGGATTTGCTTCTCGAGCCAGGCCTGCTCCTTGCCGATGTCGCGCAGCAGATCGTGGTCCATATGGCCGTCCGTGATCACCGGCCTCGTCAGGTTGAACGGCTGCACGGGCAGCTTCAAGTCCGACGGCGTCACCGGCTGATTCGCCGGGTTCACGAAGACGGACAGCGTGCCGCCCGGCTCCCATGCCGCGTACGCCACCTTCGCGATATCTTCCACATTCGACTTGCGCAGCTCGGCGTACAGAAATTCGATCGGCAGCTTCGCCCTGACCAGATTCCGGTAATTCAGCTTGCCGCCCTCGATGAGCGTAAGCGCCGGCGGGTCGAAGAATCGCTTCAGCAGCGGCACCTTCAAGCTGAGCCAGACCGCTCCGACATAGAGCACCACGAGACTGACCGTCGTGATCATCGAGCCTTTCAGCCCGAGATGTTCATCCGACAGCGGGTGGGCAATGATATTGCCGAGCGTCAGCGCAATGATGAAGTCGAGGAAGCGAAGCTGCGAAATCGAGCGCTGCCCGAGCATTTTGGCCGCGACGAGCAGGAAGACGAAGCCGACGATGCTGCGCAAAATCCATTGCAGCGCCGTCAGCGACTCCTGGCTTTTGAAAAACTCCATCGTTGCAATCCCTCCGCATCACATTCGTTTGCCGCGTAGGATGCCCCATTTATATCCATTTTATCCCCGAGACGCCCGCCTCCTGTGAACGCAATAAAAAAGGCCGCTTCCTCGAAGCGACCTTGTTGCGCGTTTACCTTCTGACCGCTCTGAACCCGACGAAACGTTTGGCCGTTTCATCCCACAGCCGGTAACGAAGCGATTGCAGACTCATTCGGATGCCGATCGCCGGCACGTTCCGCAGCACTTCATGACTGTGGTGGATTTGCTCCAGCCGGTAGTTGGTTGCCTGGGGCACGAGATGGTGAATGTGGTGGAACCCGATGTTCCCCGTCAGCCATTGCAGGATCTTCGGCAGCTTGTAATAGGAGCTCCCTTGCATCGCCGCGCTGACGTAATCCCACTCCTCCGCGTGTTCGAAATACGTATCCTCGAACTGATGCTGCACGTAGAAGAGCCAAATCCCCGCCGCGCCCGCTACGTAAAGAATCGGCACATAAACGAGCAGCGCTTCCTGCCATCCCAGCGTCCAGCAGAGAATACCCATCATCAGCGCGATGGAGAAGTTGGTCAAATACGTGTTCAACCGTTCCTTGCGCTTGGCTTCCCGCCGGTTCACCCGATACGCCACCAGGAAAATATAGATCGGCCCGAGTCCGAACATCACGAGCGGGTTGCGATACAACCGGTAAACGAGGCGCTTCCAGAAGGAGAGCGCCGCGTATTCATCCGTCGTCAGCGTCCAAATATCGCCAGTGCCCCTCCGGGATAAGTTCCCGCTCGTGGCATGATGAATGGCATGCTCGTTCTTCCATTGTTCATAAGGGAAAAAAGTAAGGATTCCCGTGATGGTGCCGACGATCGCATTGGCGCGCTTACTCGAGAAAAACGAGAAGTGACAGCAATCATGGAAAATAATAAAAATCCTTACCAGGAAACCGGCGGCTACGATCCCCAGTCCCCATGTGAGCCAAACGGAAACCGACAAACATAAATAGGCAGCCGCCCAAAGCAGAATGAAGGGAATGATGGTGTTTACCATTTGCCAGATGCTCTTCCGCCTATCCGGTTTGCCTTGGGCCGTGATATCCATTCTTAAACGGCCGTACTCTGGTGTTAATTTCATTGCAAGCTCCTTTTTCTCATGGAAAAATATGCAGTCTCGCTTTATTTTACCACGAAGAGGCCCGAGAAAACCAATCGAACGGCACGTTTCCCATAATTATTACGAATCCGACCGCGCTCCCCTTCCGCCCAACAGTCCGTTCAGCTGCTCCGAACAGAGCAGAAGCGCCGCCGCCGAAGCGGCGATGAACCACGGGAATACGCCGATGGAGACAGCGGAGGCGAGGAAGCCGAAGAAAGGCGGCAGAAAGGTGCTGCCCGTATAAGCCATCGCCATCTGGTAGCCCATGATGGTCTGCGAATGACGCTTCCCGAACCGGACCGGCGTCTCGTGCAGCATGCACGGGAAGATCGGCGCCAGTCCCAAGCCGATCACGATCAGACCGACGAGCGCGAACGCCGAAGGCAGCGGCAGCAGGAGCAGCAAAGCGCCGGCCATCGCCGTCAGCTGTCCGCTCCGGATGAGCTGGCGGTTGCTAACCTTGAACGTAATGAAGCCGGTAACGAAACGGCCGACCGTGATGCCCAAGTAGTAGAAGGACACCCACTGCGCCGCTTGCGCCGCAGACAGCTCCTTCACGCCGACGAGGAAGCTGCTTCCCCATAAGCCGACCGTCGCCTCGACGCTGCAGTAGAACAAGAACGACAGCATCGCCAGCTTGACGCCCTTCACCCGCAGCGGCTTCGTCGTACCGGCGTCGATCGCATGCGAGATCGTCGCTTCTTCCTCCGCCTTATCGCTGCCGTTCAAGCCGCCAGACCGCGCGACCCGATCCCAGAGCGGCAGCGTGAAAAGCAGAATCACGACCAGCGCGAATTGGATGACGGCCACGGTCAAGTAGCCATCGCGCCAGTCGCTGCGGCCCGTGATGAACTGCGCCATGATGATCGGCCCCAGCGTGGCGCCGACGCCCCAGAAGCTGTGCAGCCAGCTCATGTGGTGCGCTTTGTAATGGGCGGCAACATAGTTGTTCAACCCCGAATCGACGGCGCCCGCGCCGAGTCCGAGCGGAATGGCGAAGACGAACAGCCACGCCAGCGAAGGCGCGAAGGCGTAACCGAGCAGCGCCCCCGCGGTCATGATGCAGCTGATCAGCGTGACTTTCCCCGTACCGAAGCGGTTCAACACGCGGCCGCTCAGCAGACTCGACACGATCGTGCCGGCCGCGATCGTCATGAAGACGAGACCGGCCGCGCCGAGCGGCGCCTCCAGCTCCCGGCGCATAACCGGCCACGCGGTGCCGAGCAAGGAATCCGGCAGTCCCAAGCTAATGAAAGCCAAATAAATAATGATCAAGAAAAACGTTGCCATGCTGCTCCCCCATTCGTTCACATGCGTCTACGCTTAGGCATCGGTTCCCGCAATCATCAGATCGAGCGCCAAATGCTGCAGTCCGCTCAAGTAATCCTGCTTCCAGTCGCTCATCGTCAGCAGCGGCACATGCTCCCGCGGAATATACGCCGCGCTTCTCTCCGTTATGCGGGCCAGCAGCGTCTCATCCACCTCGTCGTCGCAAAAGACGACCGCCCGCGGATTCGTGATGACGGCGTACGTCGCGATCAGCCGGGCGACCGCGTCGATCTGTCCTTCCCCGGTCAGGACGGCCCGGCGGCTGCGATCCCCGTCCTGCAGCGCCTCGAGGAAGTTCCGGTCGTCGTACTGCGGGACGAGCGAAATTTCGCCGGAGAAGAACGTGCTCCCCCTTACGACGTCGCCGTTAATCATAATGCCGGAGCCCGGTCCGTTCTGGCCGAAGTACAGGTAGACGAGCGATTCGTCCTCGATCTCCATGTTCGAGGCATAACCGAGCACCGCCGCGTTCATGTCGTTCTCGACGACGACCGGGATTTGGAAGCGCGACTCGAAGGTGCCCTTCAGGTCGTAATCGTGAAAATGCGGGTACGGGGGAATGAAAATAATACGTCCGTTGTTGACCGCGCCCGGCACCCCGATCGCGATCGAGCGAAGCTTCGGATATTTCTCGATCAGCCCTTCGATATGATCGGCCAGCAGCTGCGAGTCCTCCCGCAGGACGCTCGGCGTCGTCCCCTGCTCCTTGATGTCCCCGACGCAGTCGAAGATGGTGTAGTTCGTCTCCGTCTTCTCGACGAAGATCGCCAAGCCCAGCATGTATTCGGGGTCGTACGCATACCGCTTCGCCCGCCGGCCGCCGCTGGAATCGTCCTCCCCGGAGCAGCGAATCTCGCCGTCCTGCTCCATCTGGGCCAGGAATTTGCTGATCGTCGGGAAGCTGATGCCCAGGCGCTGGCTGAGCTCGGCCTTCGTCGCGCTGCCCATCATAATAAGCGCTGCCCGGATGCGCTGAATAATCGCCTTCTTCATTTCTTTCGGCGTCGTGTGCAAATCGGTCATGTCGTTTCAACGCCTTCCGTCGCGTAATGGGATGTCCGCACTTTTTAAACACATTAAATAAGTCCAGATCATCTTAGCAGAAACGGCGAACCGGGGCAATATGCGCGGATTGAATTATTGAATGGGAGCAAAGTACGCGTATGTGGTGCGAATCACCTTCTCGAGCGGGTTCTACAAAACTTAGAACTTACGCCAAGCCGCGTCCGTTCCTATACTGAGTGCAAGAGGTGAGTGAACATGTTCAAATGGCGATGGTGGGTCACCGGCTGGGCGGTGCTGCTGCTTTTGTTCTCCGCGCCGCCGATCGTGGCGATGGGAGTGGAATACGCGGCGAGCGCCAAGGTGCGGAATCATTTCGAAATCGACCGTATCTATGTCAATTCCGCGCAGCCCGGCGATGTCGAGGTGTTGAGAGACGGGACAGGGATGCCGATCCCCGGCTTCTCGCTGCGCAACAGTCTTATTCGAGAAGGGGTAACTGTCGTCATTAGTAACCTTGTCGAATACGAGCTTCAACTTGCCCCGCTATCCGATGAAGCCGTGGCCTATGTAAGAGAATACAGGTGGAAGGGACAGTCCATCCGCGTGACGGATCGCTTTTCGACCGGCGGCGTGACGAGGGACAGCCGAGCGCAGTCGGCTTTGCAGATGACGATCAATGGCACGGACTGGTCGTCCGCTAGCTTAGCGGAGGTTCGTCCCGCCTACTTGGACGAGAACCGGTATCACGGGTATTTCGGAATGCTGCTCGTACGGGAGGAAGGCGAGGAACGCCTTGTCCTCGTGCAGCGGGTAGACGGGGTCGGGTTTAATTTCAAGCCGGACACGTTGGCTTGGCGGATGGTCGACGTTCATGCGGACGGTACCGTTACGGAAAAGCATGTGGCTTATGGCGAATGGGGCGATGAGCCGGAGCTCGCGAATTACGTGAATCAGTCGAACGCCTCGCCGGTCTCGGTCGGCTATCGGTCCGGCATTTTGCAGGTGTGGCCGAGTCTGTTCTTCCCGATTCTGTATCCGTTCGCCAGCGCCGGGGTTGGGCTGCTGATGTTGGTTATGGTCGGGTTGTCGCTGCCGTTCAGGAGAAGAGAATCGCGGGAGCGAATGATGGAGTGAAGAGCAGGCACGAGTTTGCTCATTGCTGCTGAAAAAACACAGAAGCAACCGCTTAGTCGGTTGCTTTTGGCGGGTCTTTCAGTTCGATGTCCAGTCGAACAAGATAATCTTCCTTCAACAAGACATATTGACGCTGGTCCATGACGGCGGCTTCGCTAAGATGAAATCCAGGTCCAGCGTATCCCCCTATCGATTCACGAATACCAACAAGAGTCCGGTGACGACAGCGATCCAAATTAATATGATCAGACCTCCGACCAACCAGTTCTTCGGTTTGCCGCCCTTCATGCGTTCTTCCGCCTTCCCCCGCGCTTCCGCGAGGACGGCGTCCGGCATCATTTTGAGCGCGATCAAGACGCCCAGCGGAACGAGGATGACATCATCCAAATAACCTAGAATCGGAATGAAATCGGGGATGAGGTCGATCGGGCTGAACGCATACGCGACGACGCAGATCGCGAATAGCTTGGCGTACCATGATGTGCGGTCGTCTTTGTAGGCGAAATAGAGAACGAAAACTTGCTTTTTGAGCTGCTTCGCCCAGGTTTTGAGTTGGGTGATCATGGCTGGTCTCCTAGGAATCAAGATGCTTCATTGTAGCATGAACTTCACCGGTTGGGGCGATCAAACACGCGCAGTCTCATCGATACTCGGCTTATAATTGATCGATGAACGACTGCACATGCGCCCGAACTTTCGTCTTTTCGGCTTCCGTCATCTTGTTCATCTTGAACGGACCGGACTCGCCGTCGGGAAGCAGGATAGCCGCCGGTTCCTCGAGCGTCGCCGTCCGGTGGTCCTTGTCTTCCGCTAACGTCACGTGTGATTTATGCAGCGAGGAGTGAACGATTTCGGTTTTCATGTGCCGTCCTGCCGTATCGTAGTAGTCCTCGATGGTTTTCGTGTCCGTCTTCACGTGGTTCTTCCCTTCTTCGATCGTCGTGACCGCGTTCACCTTCTTGAAGCCGATCGCCTCGTAGAAGCCCGCTTCATTCTGCTCCAGCGTCTCCACGATGAATACTTCCACATGCTCCACGTGTTTCGTGCCGCTGCCGCATGCGCTCAAGACTAGCAATGCCGCGAGAAAAAGAGCTAATGGCGCTAGTCCTGCAATCGGCTTTCTCATGAGAGCACCTCCTTTTGCAAATACTGTAAGCAAATGCAAGCTTGGGAATGATCTATGTTTGAAGGACTTGTTGGCGAAGCGACTCAATATCCTTGACCAACAGGGGGTTCGCCCAGAAGGCGAGATTACGATCTTCTAGAATTGGTCTTCGTTCTACTTCTTCGATGCTCTTGACAGGCAACCGGCCGATCCGATTGCTTCCTCTTATCACCAAATGTATAAGAATACGCTGCAAGTCTTGTTCGTCTGCCTTCACCACATTTCGTTGCGCCGCTAGATATGGAAAATCGAGATATTCGCTATGCATGACGACCAGATGATCTTCCTCGTTCGGACCTTCCTGCAGCGTTCGACCGGAAGGTGCATAGCGAATTCTCTCATTCAACGGCCACTCATGCTCGACCAGCAGGCGTACCGGTGAGACGTATGGCTTGCCTTTATACGTCTCGGCAATAATCTCAAGACCGTTTGCATACCATTCTAATTTCCCGTAGTTAGGAGCTTCAGAAGGATTAAAGTACTTCAGTCCAAACTCTTCTGCCCGTATCGGCGGCCCCGACCAAGCTCCATCATCGGAAAAGATCAAACCGTTCGTCAATTCCGCCAGCGCGGCTGCGAGGAAACCATATGTCGCATTGATAATGGATGGCTGTCCGGCCGACCGTCGGAACTCCCAATAGTGCCCGATAGAAAGGGACGTAAAAACATCCGCGTAAGGTCCTTCTTGATCCTCGTATTCCTCCCACATTTCGCTCGTAAGCTCGTCAACGGTTCTATAATACGCATCCGAACCCCCTCCATCCTCATTAGGCGTGACAAAAAACCATGCGTAGTCCGCATCCCAACGAGCCGTTAGCGCACTCGACGAACCGCTTTCAATGATGTCCTCCCCGATCCGCACGCCGATCACCGGGGTGATCTCCAGCTCGAGCGGCATCAAAAAAGCATGCAGCTTTTCGTTCGCGAGCGCCAAAAGTTCCGGCATTTGTGGGATGTATGCTGTTGTGGGATATACTTGAAAGGTCGTACTCATTTGTTTGCCTCCCATTCATTTGATTTGAGAATCTAACTCTAAAGCAACATCTCACTCAGATGACTTTCCGTAATCGTGACGGAATGATACGTATTTTCCGAGAAGGTTATTCCTTTCACATGAGCGCCTTTAAAAATGGCACCGTCTAGGGCATTCCCCTGCATTCTTGCACGAGTAAAATTACAGTAAGAGAAGTCGCATGATTTTAAATTACATTCGATAAAGCGAGTGTCTTGAAAGTTAGAACCTGAAAAATCTACAGACAAGATACAAGCGTTAAAAGTTAAGTTTGTTAAATCAAAACCTCTATATGCTCCTTCTTCGATGCAAATCCGGTTGAAAACCCGCTGTCCTTGCCGAAGCAGCTGAACAAATTCACCTTCCGTAACCTCTCGCTCCACTATGCCTTCCCCTTTATTCAGTCCTTGGCTTAACTAACAACTAACCTGACTCTCAATCAACTTATAAAACTTCTCGCTTATGAAATACAGTTGTCCGGATTCTCATGATGGGGTCCTGATCATGAAATGCGATACTTATCGGCAGATGGGATTCTACCGTTTGACAAACGGATGCCAAAGCAACTACCGTTCTAGCAACTAAGTACAGCGTGTTTCCGATTGCTGCTTCTGAGCGATCAAAGCCGTATTCGGCGTAAATTTCGGCGAATTCGATATGAGAAGGGCCTTCAACATGCTTTTCCCACTCGCTGGCCCAATCTTCGTCTTCCTCTTCAAGCGTGTTGTATTGATTACACAAATAGAAGCAGCTCTTCCAGTCATTATCAAGATCGTACTCAAAATAAATCGCCTTACTCGAATCATCCGCCAAAGAAATAGCCTTATTTAAGGCTGAACGAAGTGTTTCCTGATAGTCGGCCAGTTCTATACTCTGAATTCTATCAGCCTCATTCTTGCCCGCTAGCCCTGAACAGAGTTCGAAATATTTCGGCTCAATCGCCGCTAACTTTTCCCGGAACAAATCATGCTGCAGCTCATCGAGAAAACTAAATATCCGGCTTGCCATTCCTAATCCCCCCTGTTTGTTCCCCCCGTGAATCGCCAATGCCCATTCTGATCAATTCTACCATATCATGGTGTCGTTATCGTCTCCTTCTCCTCTACTTAACAGCAAAAAGCCGCCCAACCGCCAAATGACGGTGGACAGCTCTTCCTTCCCCTTTGATCGAGCCGACGTACACGCCGAACGTAAAGCCGAGCGATTGCCATAGCAACCCTTTGTGCGCGACTAGCCAGGCGGATGCGACGCAGGGCTTACTTGCAGCGGATAAGCAGATCGACCGGATATCGGCCGGCATTGCGGCCGTAGAGCGACAAGCCGCCGTCCTCGGCCTCGAGCTCCAGCTTGATCGACCGCCGCAGGTCCAGCTTGGCGGCCAGACGGCCGGGCACCTTCGCCTGGATCAAATACCCGTACGAGCCCGCTTCGTCCAGCCGATTCGGCTTGGCTTGGTAATGCCAGGACAAGACGCCGCGGCTGTCGGCCGGATCGTCCGGCAGCACGAACGAGCCGATCCGCTCGCCGTCGACGAGGACATGCACGCGGGATTCGTGGCGTTCTTCATCCGTCATGTAATACGTATTCGGATTGTACTCCACCCGCGCAGACGCGCCGTGCATCATGCTGATGCCGTGCTGCTCGAGCTTCGCGCCTTCGATATGGCGCGCCAGCGGCCGGCACGCGGCGGCTTCGAATGCGATCGCAAGTTCCCCGATCAGCTCCAACTCGTCCCGGCCCGGCAGCGTAATGTCGTAGGCGAAGCGGCCCGCGCCCGCACCGGTCGTCTTGGCGCCGCCGACCGCCTGCCATTGGTGCGCGAAGGTGTGGTTGCCGAAGCCGCCGACCGGCAGCTGGATGAACAGGGCGTCCCCATCCGCGCGGGAAGTCCGATCGCCGCGGACGTCGAACGTCGTAAAGTTGCGCGTCACGATCTTGCCATCGCCGTCCACCAGCTTGATCGCGAGCACGGCTACCGCATCCTCCTGCGGCATCGAGACGGTCAGCTCGCCTACCGATGCGACGCCATATCCTTCCCATGACGCGGGCAGCGTCCCGGTCGCTGCGGTCGTGCGCGTCCCCAGACTGTCGTAGGACAGCTCCCAAGCTACGGTCAGCGTCTGTCCGTGATACCGGTCCGAGAAGCTCGAACGCAGCAGCGTCACCGTTGCGCTCTCGCCGGCCGCGATCGTCTGGCACGGCGGCGCGTCGATGACGACGAAGTCGGGCGCATGCAAATCCGCGACCGTCATGCCCGGCACGAACGCCTCGTAGCCGAAATCTTTCTCCGTCCCGTCCAGCCGATAGTACCCGTTGAATTCGTTCGTCACGTCGCGGAACTCGGTGAAGACGAAGCCGCACAGCTTGTCGTGCCGGCGGAATTCGTTCATCATGTACCGGTAATGCCAGGCAAGATCGCTGTCGCCCGCGCCGCCTTCGATGCCCCATACATTGCCGCATTCGCTGTTCATGAGCGGGGCGTCCGTCTGCGCGTTGCCGCCGATGAAGTTGTGCGCCGAGCCTGGCACCGCCTTCGCGACGACCTCCTCCACATGGCCGCGCAGCTGTTCGTAGCCGTTGATATAGAAGTGCCACGTGTTCAGATCCGTCTCCACATGATCCCCGTTGCACGGCGAGTTATCTTCTACCAGACGCGTCGGGTCCAGCCGCTTCGCCCAATGATACATGCTTCTGACCCACTCTTGCGTCTCCGGCCGATAGCTGCTCGCCTGCGCCGCATCGCCCGTCAGGCCGCCGCCAGCGCCCTCGGTCTTGAGGCCCCATGTCTCGTTGAACATGACCCAGGAGAAGATCGACGGATGATTCCAGTCCCGCTCGATTACTTCCAGCGCTTCGCGTTCATAGCTGCTGCGGGCTTGCTCGCCCGGCGCGCCCCAGAAGCACGGCATATCCTCCATGACGAGAATGCCGAGCTTATCGGCCCAGTAGAGCTTGCGCGGCTCCTCCGGCTTAATGTGGATGCGGACGAAGTTGAGGCCGAGCCGTTTCATGAGGTAAATCTCGTCCCGCATCTCCTCGTCGGACGGATAGGTGAAGTAGCCGGTCGCATGGTACGACTGATCCAGCGTGCCGTTCAGATAGACCGGCTTGCCGTTCAACGTGATCCAGCGGTAGCCGCGCTCGCCGAAATGCGCCGTGCCGATCTCCCGAATGCCGAAATACGTCTGCACGACGTCCTCGCCGCCCGCGTCCTCGCGAAGCCGAAGCTCCCCTTCGTACAAATGCGGATTTTCCGGCGACCACAGCTTCGGACTGCTTACTTGGAACGAGGTCTCGATCACGTTCTCCCCCGCCGACAGCGCCGCATGAGCCGCATGCTTCACGTCCCCTTGCGCAAAGTCGAACAAAAGCGTCCCCGATCCCGCCGACAATGCCTCGATACGGGCTTTCACCTGAATCGTGCCGTCCAGGGACGTCGTGAATTTGGCGTCGCGGACGAACGTCCGCGGTCTCGCTTCCAGCCAGACCGGCTGCCAAATGCCGCGAATTTCGCCGTAGCCCTGCTTTCCTCTCGCCTGGTAGTCGCGGTCGTGATCCTGCGCCTTCACGACGATCGTATTGCCGCCGCCTGCCTGCCAAAGTTCCGTCACTTCAAACTCGAAATTGCCGTAACCGCCATGATGAACGCCGGCGAACGTCCCGTTCACCCACACTTCGGCCGTATAGTCCACCGCGCCGAAGCGCAGGAACAACCGGCTGTCTCGCTGCTTCGGCTGCCAGTCTACCGTGCGGCGGTACCAGCCGATGCCCGCCGTATTCTCGCCGATGCAAGAGAGCGGGCTAGCCCAGGAGAACGGCACCGTAATCTCGCGATCGAACGCCGCTGCGGGACTTAGCTGCCACGACGCCACGCTCCCTTCGTCCAGCGGATCGAATCGGAAGGCCCAGGCGCCGTTCAGATTATGCCAGTCCGCGCGCTGCCAGTCCGGGCGGGGAAACTCCGGTCTTACGGTTGCTGCCGATGTCGTTTGGGTTGTCATCGATCGAACACATCCTTTGCTTGGTAGTGGAGGTGGGAGCGGATTCATCCATGGCGTGAATCAACATCGAAGTTAACTAATCGCGTATGTAACCGCTTATTCAAGGCTAGTTTAGAACAAAGACCGTTTTTTAACAATACATAAGTTAATTTATAAATCAACGGGTTAATATATGTTGGAAAACGTAGACAAATTTTTTGAACATCGTGAGACCCTGTTTATTAATCCGCGGCCTCCTGCTATAGATAGAAGTGCGCCCGCCCTTGCGGGCGACGATCGACAAGCGGAGAGGATGATGATTGATGAGAAGAACGTTAACCCGAACCGGTAGACTGGCATTGGCCATGCTGCTCCTGTGCATGCTGCTCATCCCCTACGGTTCAGCCTTCGCGGCCACGCACCAGAGCAATTTTTACAATGTGCTGGTGCAGGACGGCGCGGATCCGTGGGTTTATAAGCACACCGACGGTTACTATTACTTCACGAAGACGACGGGCGGCAACGTGACGATTTGGAAAAGTCCTTCCCTGACCGGCATCGACGCCGCGCCGTCGCGGGTCATCGAGACGGGCTGCTGCAACGTCTGGGCGCCGGAAATTCACTACGTCAACAACGCCTGGTACATCTACTACGCCAAGGATAACGGCGACAACGTCAACCACCGGATGTACGTGCTCGAGAACACCAGTCCCGACCCGATGCAGGGCACGTGGGTCAACAAAGGACAAATTACGGACGCGACCAACAAGTGGGCGATCGACGGCACCGTGCTGCAGACGGGCAGCCAGCTCTACTTTATCTGGTCGGGCTGGGAGGGCGATACGAACGTGCGGCAAAATCTGTACATCGCCCGCATGAGCAACCCGTGGACGATCAGCTCGAGCCGGACGGAAATCGCGCGTCCCGTCCACGCCTGGGAGACGAACCATTCGCCGAACGTCAACGAGGGGCCGCAAGTCATCGTGCGCGGCGGGGTCATCAGCCTCGTCTACTCCGCCAGCGGCAGCTGGACGAACGATTACTGCCTCGGACTCATCACGGCCAGCGCGAGCAGCAATCTGCTGAACGCCGCCTCTTGGGCGAAGCGCAGCCAGCCGGTCTTCAAGTCCGGCAACGGGCTGTACGGTCCCGGCCATCATTCGTTCACCACCTCGCCGGACGGCAAGGAGGATTGGATCGTCTATCATGTCGCCAAATACAACAACGCCGGTTGGAACCGGGAGATCCGCGCCCAGCGCTTCGGCTGGAACGGCGACAATACGCCGAATCTCGGCGCGCCTAGTCCGGCGAACACCCCGATCGCGATCCCGTCGGGCGAATCCCAGCGCGTCCGCTATGAAGGCGAGGAGGGCACGTTCGGCGGCGGCGCTTACGCTTCCTCGGATACTAGCGCCTCGGGCGGCAGCAAAGCCGGCCATATCGATACGGCCAGCTCCTATGTGGAATATTCGGTCTATGCGGCGGCCGCGGGCGAATACGTGCTGTCGGCCCGCACGGCGAACGGCACGGCCGGCGGCGGCTGGGCGACGCTGAATCTGACGATCAACGGCGTATCGGCGCCATTCCATGTGACCAATAAGGGGTGGGAGAACTGGGGGACGTCGACCCGCCGCACGATGTTGAACGCCGGCTGGAACACGGTTCGCTTCGGTAAGGGGGACGGTTATGCGGAGCTGGACTTCTTCGACCTGACGCCCTACCAACCGTCCGCGCTCACAGGCGCCGTCTACAAGCTGATCAACCCGGCCAGCGGCAAGGCGCTGGACGTCTCGGGCGGTGCCACGGCGAACGGCACGAACGTGCAGATTTGGGAAGATAACAACACCGCTGCTCAGGAGTGGCGCGTGACAAGTCTTGGCGATGGCGCCTATACGCTCGTGAACACAAACAGCAGTAAAGCGCTCGACGTGGCCGGCACCGGGACAGCCGACGGCACGAACGTGCACATCTGGCAGGACTCCGGCGGCAATGCCGCACAGCGCTGGGCGATCATTCGCAACGGAGGCGCCTTCAAGCTGATTAATCCGAACAGCGGCAAGGCGCTCGACATCGCGGGCGGTTCGACGGCCAATGGCGCCAACGTGCAAATTTGGCAGGATGCGAACAACGCCGCCCAGACGTGGCAGTTGGTGCGGAAATAGCGTCAGGTCTGTTCCGTTAGGCGTAGATTAGTGTCATACAACAAACAAAAGCGAGCCTGCGCGTCATGCGCTGGCTCGCTTATTTGGGCGTTTTACCGAAATCGGCTGCAACTCGTTAAGACTTCGGCGGAATCTTCAGCTTGGTGCCGACCTTGACGTCGTCCCCGTCGCCGAGCTGGTTGTACGCGGCGATCTTCTTCGCGTAGCTGTTGGACCCGAAATAGGTCCGGGAAATGCTGTACAGCGTATCGCCTTCTTTCACCGTATGCACAACGGCTGCTCCCGAGGATGCGGGCTTGTCCGAGCTGCTCGTATCGCCGTCTTGCGACTTCGACAACGCCGGGATCACAATAATGGTTCCGGCCGTCAGTTCCGCGTCCTTGCTCAGCTTGTTGCGCGACGCGATGTCGCCGACATGCGATTTCGAGCCGTAGAACAGCTGCGAGAGCCGATATAGCGTGTCGCCCTTGCGCACCGTGTAGGAATACGGGAGCGCCACCTTCGAGTAGTCTGTCGTCGCGGGCTTGGCCGTCGCGACCGGCTTAGCCGTCGTCGGCTCCGGCTCAATGTCCGTCTTCCCCTCGCTTGCTACCGGCTCGTCCGCAGCCGACGAAGGCGTCTCTACCGCTGCGTTCCCGGCCTCGCTTGCATCGTCCACGCCTGTTCCCATGTCCGTACCCATTGACGGAGATTCGTCGTCTCCGCCAAGCCCCGCACCTTCCTGGGCTCCGTCCCCCACCGTGCCGTCCACGCCGTCCACGCCGCCTGCCGGTGCCGAATCCGCGCCTTCCTCCGCTGGGTCTGCCGCTTCTCCCTCGCCGCCCTCTGAGGCGGCCGAGGGTTCATTGACCGCTCCGGCATCGGCGCTTTCGCCGGCCGTCTGCTGCAAGACGTCCTCGGGGCCGTTCGGCGATAACGTCAGGGTATATACAAGTCCGCCGAAAATAATCAAGGCCAGAAAGCAAACGAGGATCATCTGGGGCGGTGCAGGCGTTTTGTTCTTCTTGCTCCGCGCCGATCTCGGCTGGAGGCCGCTGCTTGGCTGATTTGCGTTCAACGTTCGATCATCCTTTCCCCTAGTAAATCGCTTCTCTAGACATTATTCTACTATATTTGCCCATCTCGAATCGAATCTCCTGAAAAATCAGGCCGCTAGCCCTAGTCGGCGTCGAATGCCGCCTGCTCTATTGCTGCTAAATAATGGTATAATAGCCGCATGAGATTCGAAGAGGAGGACGCTTGTCATGAGGCTCGGAATAGGAACGGCCGCTCGCGGCGATCTCGCCCGGTTCGTACGGATGAAAGGAACCCGGCCGCTCGTGGCCGGTATGCTTTGCTATGGGGTCGGAACCGGCATCTTAGCCCCGATGAACGCCATTTATTTGCGGGAGCAGATCGGCCTCGCCAAAGGAGAGATCGCCGCGGTCTTCGCGATCGCCCTGCTGCTCAACATGGTCGCCACGCTTATCGCGGGCATCTATGGCGATCGCATGCGGAATCGCAAGACGCTCCCGCTCGTCGCTTCCGCAGCTTGCATGGCCGGCCTGCTGCTGTACATGCGGGCGGATAGTTTCGGCTCGGCCCTGGCGGGGATGGCGCTTGCGACTTCGCCGTCCGGGCTGATTCTCGGCCAGCTGTACGCCCTGGCCAGAAACCGCTTTACGCGGGAAGCGGCCGACCTCGTCGAGATGGCGCTGCTCTGGCTGCGGGCGACGTTCAGCGTCGGCTTCTTCGGCGGGCTTTTACTGGGGGCGAATCTTTATCTGGTCACATCGTTCCAAGGGGTGTTGTGGGGGAATTTGGCCGGATACGCCTGCTTGTTCCTCCTGCTCGCACGGTACAAACCTGCCGCGGATGAAGGTTCCAAGCCGGCGGCAAAGCCGGCGGGCGAGCCGTTCTCGGCGTGGATGCTCGCCGCGCTGCTGCTGCTCGGCTGCGGGGACGCGATCCGAGGCTTGTATTTGCCGCTGGTCGTCAACCAATTATTTGGGCAAGCGGAGATCATGTCGTACTTATGGAGCGTGCAGGCCGTCTTTGAGCTGCTCTTCATGACGGTGACCGGTTACTGGGCCATGCGCTACGGGAGCAAGCGCGTCATTCTGCTCGGGAGCTTGTTCGGCCTGATCAGCTATGTCGTGTACGCGAGCGGCCCCCCGCTGCCGCTGTTTTTTCTCGTGCAGCCGCTGCATTCCTTCTATGTATCCATCTTCTACGGCGTCGCGATGGGGTACGTCCAGCGCATGTTCATCGCGCGCGCCGGGTTCGGCGCCAGCTTGTACGTCTTGATCACCCAGGCGGCGACCATGATCGGCTACGTGTTCCCCCTCGCGATCAAAGGCATATCGCCGTCGATCTTCCTCATCGCCGTCGCGCTCGTGTTAACCGCGATCCTCTGCATGATCAAGAGCGGACTGGGCGGACCGGGGACGGGCGCTTCGCTGGAATTAAAAGGGTGACTAGCCCTCCCGGATGCAGACGCTGCTTATACGCCGCTTACCTCCATACGAAGAAGGGGCCGGCAACCGCCGGCCCCTTCTTCATTTAAAATCCCATACATTGCCGGCCTTTACGGCGCGCTCGCGATCGCGAACTGCTCCCAGCCGCCCGCCGTTGCCCGGTTCGCGTACAGCACCGGCGACGCCAGGTTAAGGTCCGCCGTGACATACTGGTTGTTCGCCGCCGAACGCAGCGTTGTCACCCCGCCCGCGTCGGCGCGGTAGAACTTCTCCCACGTCCCGATCGCGGTCGAGGCGGCGATCAGCCGCCCGCCGTTGTTCAGGTCGGCCATCACGTACTTATTGTTGGTCACCGCCTGCAGGGACACCGTGCCGTCGCTGTTCGAGACGAGCCGGAACTTCTCCCAGTCGCCGACGGCCGTCCGGTTCGCCACGAGCGGATCGGCGCCCGCGTTGTCCGCGCTGACGAAGCTGCCGTTGGCGCTCGCTTTCAAGCTGACCGCGCCGGCTGTGCCGCTTCCGCCGTTATTGTTCCATTTGAAGGTGACGGCCGAGTTGGCTTTGAGCGTATACGAGATTTTTTGCCCGTTCCAGACAAGCTTGAACGAGTTGCTCGCGCTGCCGTGGTTGAAGACGACGATCGCCTTGGAGCCGTCCGGATTCTTGAACGCGACGTGATCGAGCGTGCCGCCGTTATAGCCCGTGGAAGCAATGCGATGGGCGCCCGGCACGACGAATTTGCTGAAATGGCCGATTGCGTAATATTGATCGTTGTATGTGACGCTGTCCATCGCCTCGGAACGAATGGTCACGGTGCCCCAGTTGATGCTGTTCGGCAGGACGGTCGGTCCGTTGTTCTGATCCAACGCCAAATTCCAGAGGATATACGACTTCGACCAGTTGCGCGGCACGGCGATCATCTCCCGCATCATGCCGTTGAAGCTCGGATTCCAGGAGCCGTAGCCGCCCTCCGTGAACCAGATGTCCTTGTTCGGATATTTGTCGTGAATGGTCGTCATCGCGGAAGGGGTGCCGCCGTAATGGTGGTACGCGGTTCCCGCCACGTAGCTGTTTACAGCCGGGTCGGCCAGCGCCTGATCCGGGAAGGATACGTTGTCCCAGTTGAAGTCGTACGCCATGATTTTCGTGCCGAGTCCCGCATTGCGCATCGCCGGACCGAGGTTGTTCTTGATGAAATTGTTGTGGTCGGAGATCGACATGTACGTCGTCGGGTAATCCTTGATTTGCAAGCCCGGCTCGTTCACCGGACTGATCGCGTAGATCGGAATGCCTTGGCCTTGGTACGCTTGAATGAATTTGATTAAGTAGTTCGCATACGCTCCGTAATATTGCGGATCCAAGTAGCCGGTCGCCATCGGGTGGACGGCGTCGGGGAACTGGCCCTTCTTCATCCAGCCCGGCGGGCTCCACGCCGCCGCCATCACCTTGAGGTTCGGGTTGACGCCGCGCGCCTGCTTCACCATCGGGACGATGTACGGCATATCCCGGGCGATCGAGAAGTTGTTCATCGCGGTGTCGCCGGCCGTCTCGTTATAGCTGTAGATTTCCCAGTTGAAGTCCGACGCCCCGATCGTCTGGCGCAGCAGGCTGAGCCCGATGCCGGTCTGGCCGAACAGCTTCTCCATCACCTCGGCCCGCTTCGCCGACGTCAGCTTGTAGTTCAGCAGCCAAGCCGAAGCATCGGTGATCGAAGCGCCGAAGCCGTCCATCTGCTGGTACTGGGTATTCTCGTCGACGACGATCGAGGTGCCGGCCGCCCCGTCGTCGGGACCGAACGTGAGATTGGCCTGCTTGGCCAATCGCGTCCCCGTGCTCAGATCGGTCAGCCATACCTCGGCCGACTCGTTCGCGGCGATCGCCGGAGCCGGCGCCGCCGTCGTCAGCAGCACAACTGCTGCCCCGCAGCCCGCAAGCGCTTTCATAAATGCGGATCGCAAATGCTTGTTCATGAAGATCCTCCTCTTTTCGCGCGGTTCTCATCCCGCAAGATTCTTGAAATCGATTACAATTCCATGCAGCACACGCGTACGCCCACCTCCTTTGAACCCCAGTGTACCCCGCGGCCAGAAAGAAAAATAGGACCCATTTTTAAGGGGAGGTGCCGTTTTTTCGGGAGAAGGGCTCCGCCCGGTCATGCCGTCGATCAAGCTGGGCAAACCAAAACAACTGCCGCAATGCGGCAGCTGTCTTCCTTCGCTTATTCAGCTGGCTGCCCCTCGATACGCGGCAGGCGCACGGTCACTTCCGTCCCGCCTCCATATTCGCTCTCGACCTTCATGGTCCCGCCGAACTGCTTGACGATCTGGTAACAGACGATCATGCCTAGTCCCGTCCCCGTCTCCTTCAGCGAATAGAACGGCGAACCGATCCGCTCCAGCTGCTCCGGCGTCATCCCGACCCCCTCGTCCTTGACCTGGATCAAGGCGCTGTCCCCGTCTGGTCTGCAGCTTAATTCGATTACGCCGCCTTCCGGCATCGATTCGATCGCATTCTTGAGCAAATTGATGACGAGCTGGCCGAATTGCTGCCGGTTGACGCTTGCCTTGCAGCCCGATAGCGCGAGCGTCCGAATCGATACCCCTTGATGGGCCGCATAAGGCTGCATCACGTTCGCGGCCCGGTCCAGCTCGTGCGCCAGCTCCGCGACGCCGCGTTCGGCCGAAGCTGGCTTGCCGAAGGAGAGATAATCGCCGATGACCGCGTTCGCCCGGTCCAGCTCGCCGATCGACAACCGGATGTACTGCTTCTTCTTCTCGGGGAGTGCCGGGTCGTCCAGCAGTTGGAGGAACCCTCTGGTCGTCTGCATCGGATTGCGGATTTCGTGCGCGAACAGGCTCGTCAGCTCGCTGATCGTCCGCAGCCGCTCGGCTTCCATTCGCACGAACTGAACCTCATGGACGAAGTCGTTCAACCGTATCGCGACCCACGTGGTGAACAGCACGCATAGGAGCTGGATCGCTTGAACCTTCAAGCTGTCGAGCGCGAAGCCGCGCAGCAGCATCGACCATCCGATGCCGGCGAAGCAATAAAAGCTCGCGAGCGAGCAGCCGATCAGAACTCTGCGCTGCAGATCGCCCTTCAAGAACGCCCGCCGAAACAGCACCATGGGCGGTATGCCGCACAGCGCCGTCAGCAGCGTCGTATAGAAGCCGATATCCAAGCCCAAGTATAGACGGAACGACAGCAGCAGCGCCGTCAGCGCGAGTCCCGTTCCGGGTCCGCCGTAGAGGAAGCCGAGCAGCAGCGGAATAATGCGGATGTCGAGCCTGAATTGTATCCCATAATTAACCGGGAACGTCATGCACGCCACGAGCGCAATGCCCCATAAGACCGTCATTATCGTTCTCTTGTTCTTCTCCCACGGCATCTGATGGCCGAACACGGGCATGGCGATCAGCGCGATTTGCAATAAAAAATCCTTGATGACGTTCATCGATCCGGGTGCCCTTCCTCTTGATAGTCTTGTATGCCGCTCATTCCGCCTGCTCCATCCACACATCCTTGAAGTCGATCCAGCCGAGCGCGTTCAACCGCACGACCCCGCGCACCGATGGGTGCAGCAGCGTGTTCAGCCTTCGATGGTACAGGAACACGACGCACGCTTCCTCGCGCAGCCGGCTCTCGATGCCGCGGAAGATCCGGCGGCGCGCGTCCGAGGATTCCGCCGCTAGCGCCTCGTCGATCCGGCCCGTAATCCACGCCATCCGTTCCGGGTCCAAATAGCGCTTCAGCGTGGCGGACTCATGCTCGTACGTCTCGATCTCGCACACCTCGTCCTCGGCGAGCACGATGTTCATGATCGTGCCGTCCGCGTCTTCGTCCTGCGCGCCGCAAATACCGCCGGGCGGCACGACGAGCTCGGTCCGGATGCCCCAGCGGCCGAGCCGCTCGCATATCCAGCTGGCGTCCAGCTTATGCTTCTCGTGAACCGACAGGCGGAAAGGCTCGCCGTCATAGGCGGCGCCGAGCAGCGCGTCGCGGATGTCGGCCTCGCCGAAGTCGGGCGGCTCGTAGGCGCTGCTCGTCTCGGGACAGAATCCGTAGGCCGGCATCGCCCGGTCCCCGCCGATCTCGGCGATCATGTCGCCCGCGTCCAGAATCATCCGCACCGCCTGGCGGAAGCGCTCGCTGCGCTGCGGACCCGAACGCCTAAGGTTCATGCTCAGCATCGTGCTTCCCCGGCAGAGCTGCTCGATGTTCTGCCAACTATCCGTCGCTTCGCCGTACGGATCGGCATCGTCTTCATGCCGGTCCGCCGGCACGCCGAAGGATTCGGAACGGCAATAATCCGGCATCACGATCATGTCGACGCGGTCAAGATAGGGACGGCCTTGAAAATAGTCCGGATTCGCCTCCAGCCGGATGCGGCAAGCCGGGCCTGGCGCGAGGCGAAACGGCCCTGTTCCGGACGGCTGTCCCCTCCATTCGCCGGTCTCTGCTGGTCCACCCGAACCGGCTTGCATAATTGAGGCGGCCGCCGAACAGACGAAACGGTCGAAGATGCGGTTCGGCCGAAGCAAGCGGAACCGGACGACCAGCGCCCCCGCGGTCTCGATCGCCGCGACGCCGCGCATGAGCCACCGGTTGCTCGTGGCGCCGCGCAGCCGGTCGAACGTGTAGCGGACGTCGGCTGCGGTTAATTCCCGCCCGTCATGGAACCGCACGCCTTTGCGCAAATAGAAGGTCCACTCGGTCGCGTCCGCACCGGACGTCCAATGATGCGCGAGCCCGCCGACGATCCGCCTGCCTTCCGCGTCGTAATGCAGCAGCCGGTCGAACACTTGGCGGATGATTTGCGCGTCCATGGCGTAATAGAGCTCGGCCGGATCGAACGTGCTCGTCTGCTGATTGACCGGGAAGACAAGCGCGTCCATCGCCCGCCCCTCTTCGCCGATCGCTTCCTTCCGGTAGCCGAACTGGCCGTTCAGCCAATCCAGGAAGCGTTCCCTTGTCTCCTGTCCCTGCCCGAACGTCTCCAACAGATCGAACGCCAGCTTGTAGTCGCCGGTCTCCGCCTGGCCGCGCGCGACCTCGAGCAGATACGCTTCCTGGTCTTTACGAAAAACAATCTGCGACCGATTGCCTCGGCCAAGCCCCGGCCGCCACTCGATCAGCCTCTCTTCCTCCAGCTTCCGCACGATAAGACGCGCATTGCGCGCGGTGCAGAACAGCGCCGCCGCGATATCGTCCAGCGTGGCTTCGATCGGGACGCCGGCGGCGACGTCCGGCGAGAATCGGTTATATAAGGCCAAATATCGTTCCGTCGTCAATAGCTGCACGGTGAGCCCTCCCATGCGTCGGATCACAAAATAAGCGAAATTTCATTTACGAGAGTATACACGCTTTATCCTCTTCTGAACAGTACATGTTGCACCGCAGGCGCGCCGTCTCGGCGTACGAGCAGGGGGAGAATATCGAAGCCAACAGGCAGGCGCCCGTCTGCCCCGGATTCCCTTGAGGCCGATAACGCCGAACGGCGCCGCGGGGTTCGAGCCCGCGGCGCCGTTCGACTGCCATTACTATTTGTTCTCCGCCATCGTTTGCCCGCACAGCCTGCGCGCATTCAGACTCCCGACTACGCCCGCCCTTCGTAGCGGAACGCCGCGAAATCGGCATGACTGCCGCCGGTGCGGTACATGTCGTGCGCGGCGATGCCGATGAAGTTGCCGGTGAAGCCACCGCTCAGGAAGTCGATCGCGAGCTCCTCGCCGAGCGGCTGCCAGGCCTCGCCGTCCAGGCGGCAGGAGAACCTCGCTTGGATGCCGTCGCCCTCCACGGCGAGACTAACTTCCCCGCCGCCCGGCACCAAGACGGCATCCGGCAGCAGCGTGAAGACGTCGGATGCGCAGCGCATGAGCCGGACGACGCGCCCCTGCCGCTCGTCGCGGGTGACGCAGGCATACACATAATTCTCGTCATTCAAATAGAGCAGCAGACCGGCCATCTGCAAATAGGAGGTCGGCGCGTAATCCAGCGTCGTCTCGGCCCGGAAGCGCAGCTCCGTCTGGCGAATGGCGACCATATGATGGCGGAATAACGTCTGCGGCGACTCGCCGGCCGTGATTCTCAAGTAGCCCGGACGCGCCGCCAGCGTGCACCAGCTCTCGTCCCGCAAGATTCGCAGCGTATTCCAATTTCGGTGCAGGGCCGGCCCGTCGAAGCGGTCCTCGAACAGGCAAGGCGCATGCGCGGACGGCAATTCCTTCGCGGCGCCCGCATCTGCGGCATTCGCGCTGCCGGCCGGAGCCGGCGCCTCGAGCAGCGGCAGCTTGCCGCCGCCATACAGGCGGAGCCAGCCGTCCTCGGTCCATTCCACCTTCTGGATCGCGGTCTCCCGGCCGAGTATCGCGTATTGGCCCTCCACGGGCCGCGTGCACAGATGCGCCATATACCAGTCGCCCTCCGGCGTCTCGACCAGACTGCCGTGACCCGCGCATTGCAGCGGCCAGTCCGGCCTGTCGCTGGCGGTCATCATCGGGAAATCCGGATCGATCTCGTAAGGCCCCGCCAGTTGGCGCGAACGCGCGACCGTCACGGCATGCCCCGTGCCCGTGCCGCCCTCGGCGGTGATGAGGTAATACCAGCCATCCCTTTTGTAAATATGCGGAGCTTCCGTCTTCGCCAGATGCGTGCCGTCGAACAGCTTCGCCGGCTCGCCGATCAGCGTCTGCCCGATCGGGTCGTATTCCTGGATGACGATGCCGGCCGACTTGTTGCTCGTCTCGAGCCGGTAATCCCAAATCTCGTTCAGCAGCCACTTGCGGCCGTCATCGTCATGGAACAAGGACGGATCGAAGCCGCTGCTGTTCAGATAGACCGGCTCGGACCACGGGCCGTCCAGAGACGGCGCGGTAATCAGGTAGTTGTGGCTGTCCTTGAAAGGACGCCTTGTGCTTTTCACGTCGGTGTAAACCAGGTAGTAAAGCCCGTCGCGCCAGCTCAGCTGCGGCGCCCAAATGCTGCCGTTCTTCGGATTGCCGCGCAGATCGACCTGATCCGTCAGCAAATCCGCGCGATGCGTCCAGCTGTTCAAATCGGCGGATTCGTACACCCGCACGCCAGGCAGCCACTCGAAGGACGACACCGCGATCAGGTATTTTCCTTCCGCGCGCAGCAGATAAGGATCCGGGTTAAAGCCGCGCAGCACCGGGTTGGCAATGACGCCCCTTCCTTCCGCAGTGTTCGCGATGCCGGCGGTCGTTTGCTCGTTCATCTCGCTCATCAGACTCCCTTCATCGTAAGAAATGCGCTGTCCCGAAACAGAACCTCCGCCGCCAATCCGGCCGGGATTCGGTCCGTCCGAAAACCGAAGCCGTCCTTCCCCGGCGGAACATCCGCCGGCGGTTCATCGGACCGTCCGTCCACCTGGTAACCGGGACGATCTGCCGAACGATCTGCCAATGGCTCGACGAGCGAGCGGCAGCCGAATTCCCGGTACCGGACCGTGGCGCGGGCATGCGGCTTCTCCCAATCGTCCCAGCGGTCCGGATGCAGCGGCGCGCCATACAGAGAGCCGGCCCAATCGGTCTTGGCCGCGTCCCGCCACGGCCGGCCGAGATAGACGGGCGCCGCTCCCGCCTCCGCCGTCAGCAGGCAATCGCGGAACACGTAGCCATGCTCCCGGCCCGCCGGGGTAGAAGCCGCCGTGACGTAGACCGGCCCCCCCGCCGCTGCGCTTGCGGGCATGAAGATGGCAGCGCTCGAACAGAGCCGTCGCCCCGCCGAATATAAAATCGACCGTGCCTTCGATCCGGCAGTCGACGTAACGCTGGCGGCAGCGTGCGTGACGCTCCCGGATCGGAATGCCGCCGAAGGGCTTCCCTTCCATCGACATCTCCGGGAGCGGGCCGGTGCACACCGTGTCCTGGTAGCCTAGAAACGTGCAGTTGCGGAACACCGCTTCGTCACAGTGGGCGTACAGCGCCACCGCCTGGCCGACGAGGTCGCCGCAGCCGGCCGCGTTCTCAACCGTCACGTTCGCAAGCTCCACCCGGCAACCGCCCAGGAACAGCGTCGCCGTGCCGAACGTGCCGAGCGGCTCGCCCCGTTCATCCGGCTGACGGGCGGACAACCGGCCGCGGATGATGACCTCTCCGATCCCGACGATGCGAAGGTCCGAGCGATAGACGCGCACGCTCTCCTCGTAGACGCCGGGCAGAATCGTCAGCGTGTCCGCCGAGGCGGGCCCGCGTCGCTCCAGCTCGTCGACCGCCGCTTGAATGGTGGCGTAATCGCAGCCGGGATAAGGCCCAACAAGCATATGCGATGCTCCTTCCTTCTCTTGCGGCCATGCCTTGCTCTCCCGCAGCTACAGATGCTCGCGCAAAAACCGCTGCCAGCGCGCCCGCATCTCCGCCGTCTCTCGATGGCCGCCGCCTCCGATGACCGACTGCCAGCTGCCGGCCGCGCCCGCTTCCGCATATGTCTCCCGAAGTCCCGCGTCCAGCAGCTGCACGCCTTCGAGCGGACAGAGACGGTCGCTCCGGCCGTTCAAGCTCATCCGCGGCCTCGGCGCGATCAGCCGCTGAATATCGAGCGTGGCGAACGCTTGCAGCAGACCGGGTACATACGAATACAAGCCGTGATGATCAAGCCCTCGCTTCATAATGAGCGTCTCCGCGTCCACTTGACCGCAAATATCGACGACGACGCGGATGCGCGTATCGACCGCGGCCAGCCACCAGGCCATGAGGCCGCCCATCGACATGCCGAGCGTGCCGATGCGCGACGCGTCGATATCCTCGCGCGATGCCATCGCGTCCGCAAGTCGGAGCGTGTCCTCGACCATCAGTCCCCACAGCACCTTGCCCTGCCAGAGCAGCTCCTTGAACAGCTCGCTCTCCGTCCGGCCGCCGCGGTCGCCGAACAGGCGCATATCCATGCAGCATGCCGCGTACCCCATCCCCGTGAGCGCTTCGGCGTACGAGGGCTGCTGCAAATACGAGCTGCTCACGGTCATCTCGCGCCGTCCCCGCTCGTAATCCCCGCCGTGCGAATGATTCACGATGACGAGCGGGAACGGTCCTTCGCCTTGGAGCGGCAGCGCCACATCGACCGGGGCGAGCTCCCCGTCCCCGACCTCGAGCAGCAGTGTATCGAGCCGATAACCCGTGCGCGTCTCGCTGCGCAGCAGCTCGAGCCGCGGTTCGGGCAAGCTGCTCAGCCGGTCCTGCCCGGCCGGAGAACCGCCCGCAAGTCCTGTCGCTCCCGCACGTCCGCTCGCGTCATGCGCGTCCCGATCGGATCGGCTCGCAATGCCAAGCAGCCGAAGCAGCTCTGCCCGCCGGCTCAAGACGGCTCCCCGCCGCCGGCAGCCTGCGAGCCCGCCGCGATCTCCGCTTGCGTCGTCTCTGCGGCGATCCCGTCGCCGCGCGCTCCCTCCGCCCGCTGGACGAGCGGCTCCGGCTTGCGCGTCCGCACGGACCGGCAGCCGTCGAGCTCTACGCCCTCGGCATGCTCCAAATAGAAGGCCGGCCCGTCGTGATCCTCCACCGTCACCTTGCTGAACCGGATATCCCGCACGTTGCCGAGATAGAAGCCGCGCCGGCTCATCTTCGGAATGCCGTCCATCATCGCCGGGTATTCCGGCTCGGGATCCTTCGCCATGGAGATGTCGATGTTATCGAACGTGATCTCGCTGATGTACTGCTCGGCGAGGCCGTAGAGGAAGCCGGCCGAAGCGCGCACGCCGCGAGCAGTAATCCCGCTGAAATGAATCCGCCGGAAGCACGGCGTCTCTTCCGTGACTGGGTACGGATTTTTGTCCCAGACGTATTTGTCCTTGCCTTTGGGGCCGCAGAAGTAATATAGCTTCAGAATGAACGGGCAAATAACGTCCTCCATCACGATGTTGCTGACCCGAATGTCTTCCACGATGCCGCCGCGCCCGCGCCTCGACTTGAGCCGAATGCCACGATCGGTGCCCATGAAGACGCAGTTCGAGATGGTCACCCGGCGGATGCTGCCGCTCATCTCGCTGCCGAGCACGACGCCGCCGTGCCCGTGCACCATCGTGCAGCCCGTGATCGTGATATTCTCGCACGGAATCCGCTCGGCCGTATCCTCCGTCCCCGCCTTGATCGCGATGCAATCGTCGCCGACGTCGATATGACAGCCGCTAATACGCACGTTGCGGCACGACTCGGGGTTGATGCCGTCCGTGTTCGGCGAATCCGCCGGATTATAGATGCTGAGGTTGTCGATCGTCACGTCCTCGCACTCGATCGGATTGACCGTCCAGCTCGGGCTGTTCACGAGCGTCAGATCGCGCAGCGTCACGCGGCGGCACCGATCGAAGCTGATCAGCTTCGGCCGCGGGAAAGCGAGCGCCTCCCGCCGTTCCCGGTGCAGCTTCCACCACGGCTCGCCTTGTCCGTCCAGCTTGCCGAAGCCGGTGACGGCGACGTTCGTCAGGTCCGATCCGTAGATGCACGACGCGTAGACAGGCCGGCGTACGCCTTCCCAGCGGGAGTCGACCGGCGCGTAATCGGCCGGATCGTTGCTGAAGGCGATCACCGCGCCCGGCGACAGGTGCAGCTCCACGTGGCTGCGCATGCGAATCGGTCCGCTCAGGAAGGTGCCGGCGGGCACGACGACCGTACCGCCGCCCGCCGCGGAGGCCGCTTCAATGGCGGCCGCGAACGCGCCGGTCGCCAGCTCCGAGCCGCCCGCGACCGCGCCGTAGTCGGCGATGTTGTAGATCGTCATGCCTTGCCCGCCTCCCCCGCAGCCGCCGGTACCGCTCGGCCATGCTCGTATTCCGCGCATGCCTGCAGGAATGCCCCGACCCCCTTGAGATCGTTCGCGATGATCGGTTCGCTGATGTAATACGCGTACGTCCCGTCGCGGCGGTCCGCGCCGCCGAGACCCGCCACCTGGCAGTTCTTGTTCAGGTTGATCCAGCCTTCCTTCGTCTCCAGCACGAACTCCGCGATGAGGCCGGCGAAGGCATGCTCCAGCGTCTCGTTCCATGCCGGATCCAGCACGCCGAGGCGCAGCCCCTTGGCGATGGCCAGCGTGATCATGGACGACGCCGACGCCTCGAGATAATTGCCCTTGCGACCCGCTTGATCCAACACCTGATACCACGCGCCCGATTCGGCGTCCTGCACGTTGCGAAGCGCCGTCAGCGTGTCCCGGAGAATTCGCTCCAGCTCCTTGCGGTCCTTATGGCTCTCCGGCAGCAGCTCCAGCACGTCGGCCAGCGCCATGACGAACCAGCCCATCGAACGCCCCCAGAAGCTCGGCGACAGGCCGGTCGCCGGATCGGCCCACGGCTGCTCGCGCTTCTCATCCCAGGCATGGTAGAGCAGCCCCGTCCGCGCGTCGCGCGTATGCTTCTCGCACAGGATGAACTGCTTCGTCACGTCATCAAGCCCTTCGCCGTTCTCGAACGTCAGCAGGTAATCGAGATAGAACGGCGCCCCCATATACAAGCCATCCAGCCAAATTTGGTACGGATAGATCTGCTTGTGCCAGAAAGCGCCCTCCGCCGTCCGCGGATGCGTGCGCAGCTGGTCCCGGAGAGAGGATGCCGCCAGCTTATACTTCTCCTCGCCGGTCTCGCGCCACAGGTCGATCAGCAGCTTGCCGTTGTTGATATGGTCGATGTTGTATTCGTCCGCCCGGTAGCCGCGAATAGCGCCGTCCTCGCCGACGAACGCGTCCATATTGTCTTGGATGTAACGGAAATACCGCTCGTCGCCCGTGAACGTCCACATCTGCCGAAAGCCCCTCAGCACGACGCCGTAATCATAGGACCACTTGCCTCCGTACCCCTTGTCTTCGCCCAGGCGCGGCGTGCGCGCCATGATCGTCTCCGCCGTGCGGACCGCCCATTTCGATCGCTCCATAATAACCTCCTCGTTCTCGTAAGGAGGTCCTGCCCGCACCCATCGAGCTGCGGGCGGGCAGGACCCTCTCCATGACGAAAGTCTGTTCGTTAACCTTGCACCTTGGCGAAAGCCGCTTCATATTCGCTGATGACGCTCGCGCCGCCGGACTTCTTCCAGTTCTCGACCGCCGCCTTGAAATCGTCCAGCGTCGCTTTGCCGAGAATGTACTTATATGTCGCGTCGGTAATGATCTTCTGCAGCTCGGATCCCTGCGAGGACCACGTCGGCGCTTCCAGCGAGTAGAACGGATTCAGCACCGCGTATTTCGCGTTGTCCGCGATCAGCTTGTCGGCTTCCTTCTTGAGCGGGTCCGCGTCGTGAATCTTGTAGCCGACCTCCTTCGGCCGGGACGCGGCGAATGGCTGCACCTCCTGCTGCCACAGATCGGTGTTGCTGATCGTGACGGCTTGCTCGGCGTCCTTCGTATAGTGCGTGCCTTCGATGCCATACGTCATCAGGGCGTACGCCTCTTCGCTCATCAGATCGTTGACGAACTGCAGGACGCGCTTCAGCTCGGCTTCGTCCTTCACCTCCGAACGAGGGAACGAGAGCAGGCCGCCGATGCCGTTGTTGCCGCTCCAGATCGCGCGCTGCTGACCCGGCGCCGTCATGTCGTTCACCATGACGAGCTGCATGTTGTCCTGCACGCCTTTGGCCATGTTAAGCAGGTTCTTGCTGTCGAACAGGGCGCCGACGTAGATGCCCGCCTTGCCTTGGGCGAACTTCTGCTGCTGGTCCGTCTTGGCCGTCACCGCGAAATCCTGGTTAATATAGCCGTTGTCGTACAGCTGCTTCATGTAGTTCATCGTATTGACGTAGCTTTCGGTTTCGAACTCCGCGATCGCCTTGCCGTTCTCTTCCTTCCAGATGTTCGGGGTGCCGAAATAGGAGCCGAGCGTCTTGAACGCGCCGAATACCAAGTCGCTGCGGTCGACGAAGCCCGTCGTATCCTTTTGCCCGTTGCCGTCCGGATCCTGCTCCGTGAACGCCTTGGCGACGTTCATCAGCTCGTCGGTCGTCTTCGGCACCGGCAGCTTCAGCTTATCGAGCCAATCCTTGCGGATGACGACCCCGTTGCGCGCCATCGCCTTCTGGAACGGGATGCCGTACAGCTTGCCTTCGATCGAAGCCGAGGTGCGCGTATCCTGGGAGATCTGGCTTAAATTCTCGAACTCGTCGAGGAACGGACCCACGTCCCAGAACATGCCGGACTTCAGCGCGCTGCGCACAGAGGAGTTGTCCAGAATCGTCAGGGTCACGATATCCGCCAGCGAGTCGGAGGCGAGCGACGTATTGATGCGCTCCTCCTTGGAGGCGTCCGGCACCCAGGAGAAGGTGAGATCGGTATTGGTCAGCTCCTCGATCTTGTTCAGCACCGTATCGGTCGGCGGCGAGGCGGTATGCAGGATATTCAGCCAGGTGATCTTGGCCTTCTCCGCTTGCTTGTCGCCCGCATTCGCGCCATTCGCGGCCCCGGTCGCCCCGTTGTTCGTCTTGGCCGGCTCGGCCGAGTTGCCGTTGCCGCCGGAATTGCCGCCATCGCCGCAAGCGCTGAGCAGCATCGCGCTGCCGAGCAGCAGGGCCGCCGTTTGCTTCCATGTTCTCTTCGTCATCGTTTACATTCCCCCTTGATCGAATAAACGTCCTTATGTCCTGTCATGCCGTCGTGTTCATGCTATCTTCCTCCCGACAGGTGTCGGCCTACGGGTTGAATTCGAGATGATCGCGCAACCAAGCGCGTTCAGCTTTTAATACACGCCGTCCTCGCCCATCTTCTTCGCCAGCTTGTTCGAGAGCATGACGAGAATGAGGCCGACCAGTCCTTTGAACAAGCCGACGGTCGTGCTGTAGCTGAGCTGGCCGTTCTTGAGGCCCGCCGTGTAAATGTACGTATCGAAAATTTCCGCCACCTCGCGGTTGAGCGAGTTGAGCAGCAGGTACATATGCTCGAACCCGAGGTCGAGCGTGCTGCCGATCTTCAAGATGAGCAGCGTGATGATGACCGGACGGATCGCGGGCAGCGTGACGTGCCACATTTTCCGCAGACGGCCCGCCCCGTCCATCTCCGCCGCCTCGTAGAGCTGCGGGTCGACGACCGTGATCGCCGAGATGAAGATGATGGTCGACCAGCCGAGCTCCTTCCAAATGATCTGGCCGATGTACATCGTGCGCAGCCACTCCGCCGAGGTGAGAAAGTTGATCTTCGCGAAGCCCATGGCGGCCAGCAGCTCGTTGACGACCCCGCCGTCCACCGTCAGGAACACGTAGCAGATCGAGACGATGATGACCCAGGAGAGGAAGTGCGGAATGTAGATGATCGTCTGCACCGCGCCCTTGAAGAACCGATGCCGGACCTCGTTGAGCATCAGCGCCAATATAATCGGCAGCGGGAAGAAAAAGACGATGTTCATGAAGAACAGCACGAGCGTGTTGCGCAGCAGCATCCAAAACGTCGGTTCGGTGAACAGGCGCTCGAAATGCTTGAAGCCGACCCACGGGCTATCCTTGACGCCGAGGAAAGGCTGGTAATCCTGGAACGCGATGACGAGTCCGCCCATCGGCAAATACTTGAACGCGATAAAAAATAGGAAGCCGGGGAGTATCATCAAATAGAGCAGCTTGTTGCGCCGGATCTCCTTCCAGGGGATGGCGACTCTCTTCTTGCGGTTGCGGGCAGGCGAGAGTGAGACCTGCGTCGCGACGGTTTCCTGCATTCGTAATTCCTCCTTGTAAGCGCTGCCTTTCATGTCCTCATCGTAGAGCGTCCGAGGCGTTCCGTACATAATCATTAGTACACGAACCACCGCGAAGCCCGTCGTTGCAACGTTTTGGACACGCGCATCTGGGCTGATGACAACCGCCTAAGCTGATGATTATCGCCCCCGGATCGCCGCTTCCGCCCCTTGCAAGTCCTCCCGGGGGAACACCTCGGCTGCGGATTATATACGGAATGCGAGGGGCTTGGTACAGTCGAGATATCTCACATCCCAAGGAGGACAACCGCATGTCGACATCTCGCCAACGATCGTCCGCGGGCAGCCGGCTGTTCCACGCCGCGAACAATACGGCCTTAACGCTGATCGCCCTTATTTGCCTGGTTCCGTTTCTGAATGTATTCGCAAGCTCGTTCGCATCCACGCAGGAGGTCGTCGCCAAGAAATTCATTTTATTCCCGACGACGTTCTCGCTCGATGCTTACCGGTACGTGCTCTCCACGCCGACCCTCTTCAAGGGACTTGCCGTCTCGATCGGCGTCACCGTCGTCGGCACGGTCGTCAGCATGGCGCTGACCGCCCTCATGGCGTACGGCCTGTCCCGCAAATATTTGTACGGCCGTGATTTCATCAATTTCGTCGTCGTCTTCTCCATGCTGTTCAGCGGGGGGATGATCCCGACCTTCCTCGTCGTCAAATATTTCGGCCTCATCGATTCGTATTGGTCGATGATCGTGCCCGTGGCGATCAACGCCTTCAATCTCATCATCATGCGCAACTTCTTCCAGGCGCTGCCGGAGGGACTGGAAGAATCGGCCAAAATCGACGGCTCGAACGACTTCGGCGTCTTCTTCCGCATCATGCTGCCGCTGGCCATCCCATCGATCGCGACGATCTCCCTGTTCTATGCGGTCACGTATTGGAACACGTACATGAACGCGATTCTCTACATTATGGATTCCGCCAAATGGCCGATCCAGGTGCTGCTGCGCCAGATCGTGCTCGTCTCGAGCGGCATGCAGGCCGAAGGTACCTCGGTCGACGTCATCCCGCCCGCGCAGACGATCAAGATGGCCGTCATCGTCGTCGCCACGCTCCCGATGCTCATCGCGTATCCGTTCGTGCAGAAGCATTTCGTGAAGGGCGCGCTCCTCGGGGCGGTCAAGGGGTGACTGATGTCGCTCCCCCTTTCCCCTCCGCCGAGGGGACTCCCGTTTTTTCGCCTCCCCCCACCCCCTCCGCCGAGGGGGCTCCAAAGGGCTCTGCCCTCTGGACTCCCTTTTCGTGCTGACGACATGGGTTGCGGGTGGCGGTTGCGTTCGAGCTGGGCACGCTTTTGCCCTTGCGGACAAAGCTAACGTCATTGTTTGTGCTGGGGATGGTATCCTGCAGGGTATGCGCTTGATGCGGCTCAGCGTTGACCATCGCTCTCGTCCGCTTTTGCGGACACGCTTTACTTATCCATAGGACTATTGGCAAATGAAAAGCCGCAATCCCCGGTGGATGTGCGGCTTCGTTATGCGGCGATACGTATGTTGGGACGGCTAGGAGCTCTGCTGCTCCTTCCGGTAGGCGCCGGGCGTCACGTTTTCTTTTTTGCGGAAGGAACGAATGAAGTTCTGCGGATTCTGGTATTGCAGCCGCTCCGCGATGTCCTTCACGGACAGGTCGGTCTCGATCAGCCACTTCTTGGCCATGTCCAGCCGGTAGTTCATCAAGTATTCGCTGAACGTGATGCCGTACTCCTTGCGGAAAATGCTGCTCAGGTAGTTCGGATTATAATGGAGCCGGTCGGCGATCAGCTCGAGCGACAGCTCCCGGTCGTACTCCTCGCGCACGATGGCCGCCACCTGATCGGAGAGCGAGCGGAATTGGCGGTTCGTCTTCTCCTTCATGACGCGCACCATCGGCTGGATCGCTTCCTCGATCAGAATGCGTTCGATCTCCTCCGGATTGCGGATTTGGAGCAGCCGCTGGAACAGCGTGCGGTTGTCCGGCGTCAGCAGCACCTGGATGCCGAGCAGCTGCTCGAGCTGGATCAGATTGTTCACCAAGCGGATGAGCGTCATCTCGAAATCGGCGGAATCCTTGCTCGACTTCATCATCTCGGCGAGGAACGGATACAGCGCGCGGGAGACGCCCTGCTCGTCGCCGAGGCGGATCGCGTCGAACAGCGCGTTCTCCAGCTGGGCCGGATAATGAAGCACGACGGGACCGGAGACGACGCCGGAGACGTCCTCGTAGAAAATGATCGATTCCTTGCCGAGATTCAGCCGCTGGTGGAGCGCCTGCTTGCCCTTCTCGCACGCTTCCTTACTGCCGAGCGCCAAGTCCTCGTACAGGCTGCCGAAGCCGACGCTGACCGATACGCCAAGCACATCGCGCGCGCGGCGCACGGCGGCTTTGGCCGTATCGAGCAGCGATCTTCGGACGTCGTCCTCCGACTCTCCGCCTGGCATCAGGATCGTCGCCTGCGTCGTATCGTTCAGAACGATCGGGATGAGCCGCCGCTCCGGCGGCACGAGTTCCGCGATCAGCTGGCTTAACGCCAGCAGGAGCATGTCCTTGTCCGCGGCGTCCCGCCCGCCGTAGCTGTCGAGCTGGATCAGCATGACCGCATAGCGGCAGCCCGGCTCCGGCCGGTATCCGAAGCGATGCAGCTGATGGCCGAGCTCCTCGGGCGCGATCCGGCCCCGCAGCAGATTCAGCGCGAATTGCGTCTCCAGCTTCGGCAGCTCGGATTCGATCATTTGCTCCAGCCCCTGCTTCTCGTCCAGAATCGCATCGATCGAGCCGATGATCCAATCGATCTCGTTCGACCGCGGTCCAGGAGCTACGGCGGGCAGACGGCGCTGGATGCGGCGGATCGTATTGGCGAAATAATAGGCGATGAAATACGCCACGACGGCAATGAGCGCCGAGATGACAAGCCCCATGACGATGAGGCCGATGCGGGTCGTCCGCAGCGCCTCCGTCGTCTCGGCCGGCTCGAGCGGCGTCGCGTAAATCCAGTTGTTATAATCGGAACGGGCAAAGACGACGCTCGCGTATTTCCCCTCTTCGGCTGTGAACTCGACGAGTCCGCTCCGCGCGGCGCCGCTCTCCTCGGCCGCGCTCGCAAGACCGGTCAGCTGCGCTTCGGAGAGCCCGAGGGCGCGATTCTCGTACAGCAGCTCGCCCTGGCCGTTCAGAATGAAAATCGCCGCTCCGTCGTCCGTCCGCATAATGCGATTGAGGCCCGCGAGCGACAGATCCGCCAGCGCGATCGCCTCCTTCTTGTTCGAGAAGGACGGCAGCGTGTAGACGAACCGGAGCCCGCTGTCGGTCCGCTGCCAGAACAGGCCGCGCGGGCGGCTGTTCATATAGGCCGCCATCAGCTCCTCGCGTCTGTCCGCGGTCAGCTGAGAGAGCTTGCCGCTTGCGATTTCCCAATTCTGCACGAGGCTGATCAGCGTGTATTTGGCGCCGTCCAATCCCATCGAGGCGATATAATTCAGCTGCGTGTTGACGCTCCGATAGGCTTCGAAATCCTGCTCCGTGATCGGATTCTTGATGACGTCACGGAATGAGCTGGTCGTGCTATAGGTACTGAAAGCGTATTCAATTGTTTTCACTTTTTGCTCCAGACTGTTCTTCGTCTGGGTGATGAACGCTTGTTTGCTGATCGCGACCCGCTCCAGAACGGATTGCTGCGTCGTCATATAGATGTACGTGCCGAAGCTGGCCACGAGGCCGATTCCCAAAACGAGAATAGACACGAATATGCGGGTGAACGTGGTTCCTCTTTTCATCACGAGCTCCTTTGCCGCCGAATATTTGGGCCTTGCCCCATTATATAGGCAGGTTTAAGCTTTTGACAAATAGATTAGCCTGCGTGCTACCGATAGCCACTCATCTTCCGAGGAGGTTTTTTCAACGATGCTTAGCCTTTATATTGCAGGAGATTCCACCGCCGCCCAGAAGAGCGGCGCCGAGAAACCAATGGCGGGCTGGGGCGAATTCCTGCCCTTCCGCTTCCGATCCGGGGTGACCGTGCGCAATTGGGCGATCAACGGCCGGAGCACTAAATCATTCATGGCGGAGGGCCGGCTGGCCGCGATCTCGCGTGAGATCGCCCCTGGCGACTATTGGTTCATTCAATTCGGCCACAACGACGGCAAGGCCGAGGACCCGTCGCGGTATTGCGACGCGGATAGCTATAAAGCCAACCTGCGCCGGTTCGTCGAGGCCGCAAGGGGAGCCGGCGCCGTTCCGGTGCTGCTGACCCCGGTCAGCCGGCGCTGGTTCGCCTCGGACGGGCAGGCCGATCCGCTGGCCGTTGGTCCATACCCGGAGGCGATGCGCGAGACGGCCGCGGAGCTGGATGCGCCGCTGCTCGACCTGTTCGCGCGTTCGCAGCAGCTGTACGCAGAGACCGGCGTCGAGGCGTCCAAAGCGCTGTTCGTCCACCTCGCCCCCGGCGAACATCCCAATTATCCGGATGGGCTGACGGACGATACGCACTTCTCGGAGGCAGGCGCCGAGGCCATAGCCCAGCTCGCGGCGGAGGAAATTCGCCGGCATCCGGCGCTAGTGCCGCTGGCGGCGCAGCTGTCGGCAGAGTAGGCGACTGCAGGCTGTCGCACGCACAGCAAACTTCACAACGTTAGTCGCACGAGCCGGTGTCGTATCGGCGTTCCGGCGATTCCAGACGCCGGGCGGTATTGGCGTACGCGAGTATCGCCACCTTCCGGCCGCATGCTACTTGGCTTTGAAGCATGGCACAGCAAGGCACACAAGAAAAGGCTGCCCGCGGCAGCCTTTTCTTGTGACCTGTTTGTTCGATTATCCACGCTTCGATTCCCGTTACTCGTACGCAGCCACAAGGTCGCCTTACGCTTCTTCTTCCTCAAACGCCTTCGCCGCCCCGCTCAGCGCTTCGCCGATCGACGCGTGAAGGACCAAGTCCGCATAGCCGTCCAGCGGCGTCGGATCATGGTTGACGATCGCGAGCTTCGCCCCGCGCCGCTTGGCGAGCAGCGGAATTTGGTTCGCCGGACTGACCGCCAGCGAGGAGCCGAGCACGACCAGCAGGTCGCAGCCAGCGGCCCACTGCTCTGCGCACGCAAGCGCCTCTTCCGGCAGCCGTTCCCCGAACAGCACGACGTTCGGCCGCACGAAGCCGCCGCACGCGCAGTTCGTCAGCGCTTCCGGCGGAAGATAAAGCGCCGCTTCATAGCGCTTCCCGCAGCCCATGCACCTTAGACTCCCCAGGTCGCCGTGCAGCTTGGCGATGCGCCGCGTCCCGGCCTGCTCGTGGTAATCGTCCACATTTTGCGTAATGATGCCATGAACCTTGCCGCGCTTCTCCCAGTCCGCCAGGATGCGATGCCCTTTATTCGGCCGGCAGCTTCGCATGGACGCAATCCGCCACCGGTAGAAGCGCACGAACTCGTCTTGATTGCGCGCCATCGCCTCGGTGGACGCCAATTCGGCGGGATTGCGGTTATTCCACATGCCCCGGTCCGCCGAGCGGAAATCCGGCAACCCGCTCTCGGTCGACATACCCGCGCCGGTGAAGACGATGGTCCGGCTCGATTCGGATAGCAGCTTGCTCAGCATGGCGCTCGCCTCCCCCCGTCTCCCTCGCCTAGCTTCATTAGAATCGCGCGAAGACGTTCAGCGATTCGAGCGCGTTGCCCTCGAAATCGAATAGCCCCTGATTGCCCCAATGGTTGCCCATCGCGCCGATGTCGTGCCCGTATTCCATGCCTGGCGGGCTCGCCCAGCTGGTGCCGTCAAGCGGCAGCCATGCCGGCTCCCAATAGACAATGCCGCGGCCGCGGCCGCCCGGCACGCGCTGCACCATCGTCATGAGATCGGACAGGAAGCGCGCCTGCCCTTCCACCGTCGCGGGATAGCCGCCGACGCGCGCCGATTCCGCCGTGAAAATATCCGCGCCGTGCTTGCTGTCCGCCGTGAAGCCGTACGCCGTCTCGACGACGAGCACGTCCTTGTCGTAGCGCGCGCTAATGTCGGTCATATTGGCGCTCAGCTCGTCCAGACTGCCGTGCCAGATCGGATAGTAGGACAAGCCGATTATATCGTAATCGACCTGCCGCGCCTGCATTTCGTCGAACCACGTCCGGTACAGCACGTTGGAGCCGCCCGCGTCGAGGTGGAGAATAATGCTGGAATCGCCCGCTTCCCTCGTCGCCCGAATGCCCGCTTGCACCAGGCGCGCCAGCCGGTCGAACGCCGCTTGCCACTCCCCCGCTTCGACCTCCTCGAACCGCTTGTCCTCGAAATGATACTTCGGCGTCTTGCCCTCCGGCCACAGCATGCCGTTCGTCGTCTCGTTGCCGATCTGCACGAGCTCCGGCAGCGCCGCCTCCGCCTTGAACCGCGCCAGCACGTCCGCCGTGTAGCGGTATACCTGCGCTTCCAGCTCTTCGCCGGTCAGCGATGCCCATGCCTTCGGCTTGTACTGCTTCTTCGGATCGGCCCAGAAATCGCTGTAGTGGAAATCCAGCATTACCTGCAGGCCGTGCGTTTTGGCTCGTTTGGCCAGCGCAAGCGTCGTCGCCAGGTCGTTCGTCCCGCCCATGTACGGCGTGCCGTCTTCCGCGTACGGATCGACCCACAGCCGAAGCCGAACGACGTTCAGCCCCTTGATCCGGAGAATATCGAACAAATCCCTGCGTGCCCCGTCCAGGAAGTACGCCCCGCCCAAACTTTCAATTTCCTTGACGATCGAAATATCCGCGCCTTTGATGAAGGGTTGGCTCATATTCGTGGTTCCTCCTGCTCGTTAGCTATTACTGCGTCCACTATACAAAAACGCAGGGAGGTTCGCAACGCGGCCGAGCGGAAACGATCGGGAGCATCGACATTCGGTCCGCGACACGACTCCTGCCTGGGCCCCTCCAACGGCAAAAAAAAAGGAACCGACAGGTAAATCCGTCGGTTCCGTTCCTTCTTTACAAGCGTTACTCCACCACGATCAGCGTCGCCGAGCGGGCCGGCAGCTTCAGGGACAGCTCGCCGCTTGCGCCGATCGACGCCGCGCCGATCGCGCCGAGACTCGACTTCGCGTCGAACCGGTACAGCTGCGCCGAAGCGCCGCCACGGTCTGCGCCCGCGTTCGCGTTGACCTCGCGGGAGACGGTATCTTTGTTGAAGAGCAAGAGATACAGCTTGCCGTTGTCGCCCACGATCGCATAGGAGCCGACCGCGTCGTGCAGGCTCGATGCCGCCTTGACGCTCGTGCCCTCGATGCGCGAGCCTTGGCCGTCGTAGTTCAAGTACAGCTTGAACGCGTCCTCGAGCGGCGTGCCGGCCGGCAGCGTGCCGAATCGGGTCGCCAGATCGACGCCCTCGCGGCCGAAGATCGCCAGCGCCTCCGCCTGCGCGAGCCCGGCGCTAATGCCGTCGCCGTTGCCGAAGTTGTATTCGGTAATCGCCAGCTTCGTCCCCGGCAGGTTCTCCGCGATAATCTCCTTCATGCGCGGGATGAGCCGCACCGGCTCTTGAATCCACGAGTTATCGATGAAGTTCGGATCGTACAGCGACTTCAGCGCCTGGAAGCGGCGCTTCGCGGCATTCGGGCTTTCCTCGCCCGAGCCGACGACGTCTTCTTGCGAATAATAATGGACGTCGAGGTAATCGACTAACCGCGTGCCGGTCTGCTCTTCATGCCGCGCGGCCTGCTGCAGGTACCACGCCAGGAACGGCGTGCCGCCGTGCGACTGGCGGTCCGGGCCCTCGGCGCAGTTGTCCGCCGAGGAATAGAAGTAGGCGCACCAGCCCCAGGATACCGGGCCGAACAGCTTCGCGTCCGGATCCTTCTCCTTGATCGCCGTGCCGTATTCAAGCGTCTTGTTCCATAGCTCGTCGTAGGTCGGCGGCTCCGGATGCACGTCGCGATGCGTCACGTACCAAATCTCCGGCTCGTTGTCCAAGGCGTAATAGTTCACGCCGTCCTCGCCCGTTCGGGAGGCGATGTGATCCATCCAGCGGGTGACGAACTCCGGCCCGACTTGCTTGGACGTATCGGACGGATCATTGCCGGTGACAAGCGATCCGTCCGGACGGACGCCGTTGCCCGCGTCCGGCAGCTCCTGCGCGCCGCTCTGCTGTGCGCCGTATTTCTGCTGCGAGAAGCCGTACGAGACCGTCCGGTCCTTCGGCGTCCAGCCGATTGTCGGCACGGTCAGCAGCACGCTGCCGCCTTTGCCGCGCACGTCGTCGATGAACCGGTCGCTCGTCGAACCCGAAGGCAGCTGCTCCGGATTGGCGTTGTCGTTCGGATAGTTGATGTAATACCAGTCATTCGCCCGGTTGGACGTGTCGAGCTCCCAATTGTAACGGGTCATCTGGTTGCCGCCCCAACGCTGAACCGGGAACGGCAGCTCCGATTCGGTCGGATGCATGTCGTCGTAGTTGATGCCGTAGATCTCCGGGTTGATCGGCTTGCGGTCCGCCGATGCGTCGATGCCGACGCTGACCGCCGGCAGCTGCGGCTCGGGCAGCTCGCCCGCATGAAGATTGCGAAGCAGCGAGATGTCGTCGATATACACCGCGCCTTGATTCGCTTCGGTGGCCGCTTGGAAAATAACGCCGTCGAATTGGCCGTACGACAGCCCCAGATCGGCCAGATTCACCGTCACGGTCGTCCATTCGCCCGGCTTCAGACCGCCTTCCGGCAAATAATGGCCAAGGTCGATCGCGCCCACGCCGCTGTTGCCGTCGTACGCGTGCACGAGCAGCTGCTGCCCGCCTTGACTGCCGCCGTGGATCGCGAAACGCAGGCCGTAGTACGCCTCGACACTGCGCTTGTTGTCGCCTGCAATCCAGACGCCGTCCCAGCCGTCCGGCTCGAACTTGATCGACAGCTCGCCGCTTGCGGCCTGCTCCCGGTTGGCGAAGTCCTTCTCATGCCAGCTGAGGTTGCGGAAACCTTCCGCCAGCTCCTCGCCGTACACCGCCTCCGCCGCGACCTCCGTCACCTGCACGTACGTTTCGGCCGCGAACGTCTTGTACGTTGCCGTTACCTTCGCGATGCCCGGCGCGAGCGCCTTCAGCTTACCGCCCGGGAGCACCTCCAGCAGCTCCGGCCGATCGACCGTCCATTCCGCCGCATTCGTCACGGTCTCCGTCAAGCCGTTGCTCAGGAACGTCTCGGCCTGCAGCGCCTGCTCTTCGTCCGGCAGCATGACAAGCTGCGGACGGTCGGTGCGCAGCTCGACCACCTTCGCCTGAACCGAGGCCTTGGCGATGAGCGCCAAGTCGTCCAGATATACATCCGGCTGCAGCCCGCCATTTTCGGTACCGGCGATGAAGAGACCGTCATACAAGCCGCCCGGCAGCTTCAAGTCCGCGAGCGGAATTTCGACCTTAGCCCATTCGCCGGCCGGAACTCCCTCGGGGAGCAGCTCGCTCAGCTGCTTCGCGGCGACGGTCTGGCCGCCGGCTTTCCACTCCAGACGCAGCTCCTGCCCGCCGACTGCGCCGCCGTGCACCCAGAATTGCAGCTTCTCGTATTCCTTTGTCGTAAGCGGCCGGTCGCTATAGAAGTACAGCGCCTTGTCGCCGTCCGGCGCGAAGCGGATCGAACGCTCGCCGGTATGCACCGTCTCCGTCTCCGACAGACTATGTTCGGCCCAGCTGTAGTCCGTGATCCCTTGGCCAAGCGCGTCATCGAACAGATAGACGCCTTCCACCGGGTCGATCGGCGGCGCCGGCGTCCCTTCGACGACCGTTACCTGCAGCTGCGCCTCGAAGCCTGCATAGGACACGCGGATGACCGCTTCGCCTGGCGCGGCCGCCGACACGAGCCCGTCCGATACGGTCGCGACGGCTTCGTTCGACGAGCTCCATTGCGCGCCTTCCTTCACCGGCTTCTGCGTGCCGTCTTCATGAACGGCCGTCAGCGCTGCCGCGCGCAGCTGTCCCGCCTTCAATACGAGCTGCGGCTGGTCGAACAGGACCGCCGCCACCGGCGACGGCTCCGGCTCCTCGCCCGGCTCGCCCGTTCCGCCCTTCGCGTAGAAGGCGATGTCGTCAAGGAAGAGCGCCTCTTGATCGCCGCTCCCGCCCCAGATCCAGATGCCGTCAATAATGCCGCGCACGCCGTAATCGGCGAGCTTCACGGCGACCTGCCGCCATTCGCCCGCCGGCGCGCCAGCCGGCAGCAGCCTGCTCGAGTCGATCTCGGCCACGCCTTGGCCGCCGAGCGACAGCACGAGCTTGAACGTCTGCCCGCCCGTCTCTCCCCCGTGCACCCAGAAGCGCAGCGACTCGTAATCGTCCGCGTTCATGACCCGGTCTTTATAGAAATATAGCGCCTGCCCTTCGTCCGGCTCCATCCGGATCGAACGGCCGCCCCCGTGCACGGTGCCGCTCTCCGCGAGATTCTTGTCCGCCCAGCCGTAATCGGCGAATTCGGCCGCCAGCGCGTCGTCGTAGACGGCGAGCATGCGCGGCGCGTCGCCGTACGTCTTCGCCGGGATCTCCGCCAGCGGCGCAAGCAGCACGGCGGCGGCGAGCGTCATCGGCACAAGCACGCGCCTAGCGCTCCATCTTTTTGCTAGATTCATCATCGTTCCCTCCCTGTTTGTGTTCCCTCTCATCGTATGGGGCCGCGCGCTCCGGCACTAGTGACGCCCTGTCACAACATTTGTCACAGCGCGTCATTGGGCGCTCTCGTCACTATGCGGGCGCGGCATAGTTTGTTAGAATTTGAGCAGCGGCGGGTTGCGCGGGCGAAAATGACAGCGCGCGGTCCGTCTATTACTTTCATGAACGCAGAGGATGGGAACGGATGATACGAATATTGATAGCCGATGACCAAAGGCTGCTCCGGGACGGCCTGCAGACGATTCTGCAGCTGGAAGACGATCTCGAAGTGGTCGGCGTGTCGGAGAACGGGCAAGAGGCTTACGAAGCCGTGCGGGAGAAGCGGCCCGACATCGTCTTGATGGACATTAAAATGCCGGTGCTGGACGGAATCGAGGCGATGAAGCTGATCAAGCGGGATTATCCGTCCACGGTCGTGCTGATCTTAACGACATTCGCCGAGGATAAATTCATCGTCGACGCGATGGCGGGCGGGGCGGACGGCTTCCTGCTGAAAGACATGCCCGCGGACAAAGTGATTCAAACCGTGCGGGAGGCGGTCAAAGGGCAGCTGATCCTGCCGGCGGCGATCGCCGCCAAGCTGGCCGCTCGTCTGTCCGTCCTATCGGACACCGGCGCCGACGCGTTCGACGAGACGGAGCTGCGCCGCCAAGGCCTCGTGCTGACCGAACGGGAACGCAAAATCGTCCTGCTCATGATCGAGGGCTACTCCAACCGCCAAATCTCGTCGGCCTTGTTCATGAGCGAAGGGACGGTCCGGAATTACATCAGCGTCGTCTATAACAAGATTGGCACGAACGATCGCAAAACCGCCATCGCCAAGCTGAAGGACCTTCTGCTTGGCGAGGCGCTGTAAGCCGATGAGACGGTTAGGCCGATTCGCGGCGGCGGGACTGCTCATAGCCGCGGCGGTGCTCGGCGGATGGAGCTTCAGCGCGGGTTGGGCAGGCGCGGACTTCGCGCTGGCGGCGGGGGTAGACGGAGACAAGGAAACGGCCTTGCCGATAACGGGCGTGAGCAGCGGCGGCGCCTCCTCGGCAGAGACGTCCAACTCCGCGAGCAGTGTCAAAGCCGATAGCCCGAGCCGCCCGGTAAAGTCGTCGGGATTGGACTGGGACAAATATCCGGTACGCTATTTGATCAACTGGCAGCTGTACCTCGGGGAGAAGCCCGGTCCGGATGCGAAATGGCAGCCGCTCGACGAAGCGGCCGGCAAGCGCTTGGCCGATTATGAAGGTACGCTCTGGCTGAAGCGCGAGCTGCCCCAGCTCCCGCCGCGCGACCCGTATCTCTTCCTCTTCGAGTTCAAGCACGTGGAAGTGTTCGTGGACGGCAAGTCCATCTACGAATTCAATATGCGCAAGCCGGACAAATACATGAACCCGGCCGCCGCGCTGCTGCCGGTCCGCCTGTCGCCGGATGACGGAGGCAAGACGGTGGCGATCAAGCTGCTGTGGGACCATAAGCCGATGCCTTCCTTTTGGAACAACATCGGCGACCGGTTCACGCTATTCAAGTCGATGATCGGGCGCGATTGGATTCTCGTCGTGTACAGCGTCATTTTCCTGGTCAGCGGCACCATCTCGCTCTTCATGTTCCTCCGGCGCCGACAGGAGCTGCTGTACTTCTGGTTTACGATTCTGACCTACTGCGCCGGCATCGGGATGATTACGCTCATCATCTCCATGCAGTGGTTCTTTAGCGGCATCTACCGCCTGTATTACTTCCGCGACGCGCTGCTGACGATCGGCATTACCGCGAACATCGGCTTCTACACCGTCGCGCTCGGCAAGGAATACCAGCGGACGTACCGGGTGCTGATCGGCGTCATGGGCGCGTATTCGCTCATCACCGTCATCGCGTCCTTCATCCATCCCGGATTGTACGTCAGCCTGATCGTGCAATGGCTGCCTTATATCATGATTGCGCTATTCTCGGTCATGACCTACACGCTGGCCCGGTATATTCGGCACAAACGGACGCGCGAGACGTTCTGGCTCGGCTTCGGGTACGTGTTCCTGCTGATCTTCGGGTTTCTGCACGTCCTGATGAACTATTTCGCGTTCCTGCAAGACCGCTTCCAATGGCCGCGGTTCGTGCTGGAGCTCAGCCCGCACATGCTCCCGATCGGCATTCTGCTGTTCCTCTTCTCGCTCGCCATGGTCATCTTCGGGCGCTTCTCCGAGGTGCACCGGCAGCTGCAGCGCTATGCGCGCGAGCTGGCGGCGAAGAACGAGGAGATGGCCGTGTACGACCAGCTGAAGGACGACTTCCTCCGGAATACGTCGCACGAGCTGCGCACGCCGCTGCACGGCATTGCCGGTCTGACCGAGTCGCTGCTCGACGGGGCGGCCGGTCCGGTCGACGGCCACATGAAGGGCAATCTCCAGCTTATTCTGGACAGCTCGAACCGGCTTCTTCGGCTCGTCAACGATATTCTGGACCTGTACCATATGATGCACCGCGATTTGAAGCTGAAGCCCGAGCCCGTCGATCCGCGCCAAGCGGCCGGCGTCGTCGTCGCGGCGCTCACCCCGCTCTCGCGGCGCAAAGGACTGGCCACGCGCGTCGACATCCCGGCGAACAGCGGCCTGGCCGTCCATGCCGATCCGAACCGGCTCGAGCAAATTCTGTATAACCTGATCGGCAATGCGATCCGGTATACGGTCGAAGGGACGATTACGGTCGTCGCCGAACCGGCCGAAGGCAGCATGGTCACCGTAGCTGTCGAGGATACCGGACCAGGCATCACGCCGGAGCGGATGACGACCTTGTTCCAGCCGTTCGCGGCTGCCGAGAGCAGCTCGGGCGGCGGTACCGGCCTCGGCCTGTCGATCACGAAGCAGCTCGTCGAGATGCAGGGCGGCACGTTCGCGATCGGCCCGCGCCCCGGCGGCGGCACGCGGGCGAGCTTCACCCTGCCGGCGGCACCGGCCTCGCCGGAGGAATCGGCGGCCGAAGGCGCCGCGGCCGCATGGACGGAGCTGGCCGCGCTCGCGCGCGAGCCGGCGGCGGTGCTGCCGCTCGCGCCCGTCTTCGACGACGGCCGGGACGATGCCGCCGCGGGCAGCGAATCCCGATGGGGCGCTGCTGAAGCGACGGATCATGCAGATGCAGCCGAAGCGCGGGTGCATGCCGAGCAGGATGCCCGCGTGACCGTCGCCGCGACGGCGTTCGAAGGCGGTCCGGGCGCGCCTACGATTCTGCTCGTCGATGACGAGCCGATCAATCTTCAGGTGCTGCAGCATTTTCTCCGCGGGGAGCCTTACCGGCTCGTGCAAGCCAAGGACGGACAGGAGGCGCTTCGCCTGCTGGAAGACGGCGAGAAGCCGCAGCTCGTCCTGCTCGACGTCATGATGCCCGTCCTCACCGGCTATGAGGTGTGCCAGCGCATTCGCGAGCGATGGACCCCCAATGAGCTGCCGGTCATCCTGCTATCGGCGCGCAACCGGATCGTCGATATGACGCAAGGCTTCGACGCCGGGGCGAACGACTACCTTTCCAAGCCATTCTCGCAGGGCGAGCTGCTGGCGCGCGTTCATATTCAGCTGAAGCTGGCGCAGTTCCACCATTCGCTCGAAGAACAGGTCGTGCTGCGAACGCGCGAGCTCGAGGAAGCGAACCGCATTCTCGCGGGCTCCGTCCGCGAGACGGCCGAAGCGCTCACCGAAGTGTCGGTGCTCGAGGAGCGCAACCGGATCGCCCATGAAATGCATGACGTCGTCGGGCATACGCTGACGGCCGCGATCGTCCAGCTGGAGGCGGCAAAGAAGCTGTCCGACCGGGATTTTGGCAAGTCGGTCGAGCGGCTCGACGTCTCCAAGGAGCTCGTGCGCAAAGGCTTGGACGAGATTCGCCGCGCCGTGCGCATGCTCAGCGACGAAGGGGCTCCGTTCGATCTGGCCACAGCGCTGAACGAGCTGATCCAGGATACGCGCGACAACGCCGGCGTCACGATCGACTACAAGCCGGAGCCGCTGCCGCCTCTAAGCGGATTGACGCAGCGCGTCATCTATCACGCGCTCATGGAGGGCATGACCAACGGCATCCGTCACGGACGCTGCACGGCATTCGCGTTCGAGCTGTACGCCGAGGACGGCTGGGTCTACTTCGACCTCAGCAACGACGGCGAACCGTACGGCACCGCCCGCCCGGGCTTCGGCCTGACGTCGATGATGGAGCGCGTCCATCTGCTCGGCGGCTCCGTCCGTATCGGCTCGCGCAGCGGCGAGGCCGCCGGCGCCCCCGAGGGCTGCCGGCTGGCCATCTCGCTGCCATTGTCGGATGAGCGGTAGCTGCGACTATAGAACCGAACGCCAACCCGGCCGTTAAGGGCCCGGTTGGCGTTCGGTTTTTTGCTGCGAAAAGAGCGGCCGTCGTTCGCAACTATTTGGAAGAAATAGGCGTTTATTTCATGAGCGAATGGCAATATGCGATCTGCGGGAAGAAATTCCGACGGTCGAGTAGTTGGCCGCCTCCTTCCCACGCAATACGATCCCTTTAGGGCGATCGATTACACCTACAGGAGTTGAGGATTCATGCAAACCATTCGAACGATGTTCGCGCATTTGGATTGGGCGAACCGCCGGCTGCTCGAGTCGCTGCGGTCTGCCCGGTTGGATGAAGCCGGCAAGGCCGCGCCGCTGTTTCAGCATCTGCTGCAGGCCGAGCGAATTTGGCTCACCCGCCTGCGGCGCGAGGATAGCCGGCACCTTCCGCTGTGGGGCGACGACGTCGATCTCGACGCCTGTGCGTCGCTGATCGTCGCGAATGCCGCCGGCTTCCGCGACTTGTTCGACACGCTGCACGAGGACGCGTTGGATCAGCCGGTCTCCTATCGCAGTCAGGCTGGCGATCCGTTCGAGTCGACAGTGCGGGACATTTTGACCCACGTCGCCCTACATGGCCAATATCATCGGGCACAGATCAACACCGCGCTGCGCGCCGGCGGATTCGAGCCCGCGACCTTGGATTACATTCTGTACGTCAGACTCCGCGACAAGGCGTAATTCGCGACAGGTTGAACATGCCCTACGCGACATTTCATCTGACTCTCAAGCTGCGTGTTGTCGTCCTGCTCGCGCTTACCCTGTCGACGCTGGCGTCGTCGGGCTCGACCGCGCATGCGTTGTCCTGCGTCGAGCGGGAAGGCGGTCCGCAAGAAACGTTGAAGCTATACGGCGGCGCGATATTCGGCGAGGTCAAGCAGGTCAAGGACGATTTGCTTCAGGAAGGATTCGTTGGGAACAAGGAATTCGTGCGGAATGTACTGCTGGACGTGAAACAAAGCTGGAACATGGCGTTCGACTCCCAAGTCATCGTCGCGACGGATTTCGACTGGGGCTTTGATTTCAAGGAGGGCCGATCCTATCTCGTCTATGTGTACGACGATCGCGGCCGCTTGGTCAGCAGCCCATGCAGTCCGACGTATGAACTGGAAGGGCTGGCCGAGGCGTCCCGGTTGCTGGGGGATGGTCTACCGCCGGGAGACGAGGTGAATCTCGCCTACAAAATGTGGTTCATGACAAGTTACGACCTCGACTTATGGATTGTCGGCGGCGCTGCATTGCTTATCCTTACGCTGGCGGTTGTCGGGGTACGATGGCGGTTGCGAAGAAAAAGGCGCCGATAGCGTTACTCTGGCCTCAACTGTCCAACTTGCCCGCTAAAAAGCCCCTTGCCCGCGCGCCGGTTTCGATCCGGTCCTTGCGGGAAAGGGGCTTTGCCATTATTTACGCTTCGCTACATTCTTGTTCTTGTCGTCGCCGTGGTCGTCATCGTCGTCTTTGTCCTGTCTCGCGTCATGGAATTCGATCTTGGATTGCGCGGTAATGTAGTCGAAGGGCGTGTAGTCATTCGAAGGCCATCGTTTGTTCCGCACGGCCTGGATCAACACGGCTCCGCCTAACAGCATGATGCTGCCCGTGGCCCCGAGTATCATATAAACGCTGAAGTCCATTGGTCCGTCCCCTTCTCGGCTGCTGTGCCCAATTCATCGTTCGGCACACAGGTCCGCATGATCATCTGGTACGATAATCGCGACCGATGAAGGCAGACGGCTCCTTCCACCGTTGAAAGCGGGACAAGATCGCTTCGGTCTCCTGCCAGAGAATCGCTAGCGATTGGACGCCATGATTGGATCGACTAACCCCGGGAACGGCCCGGGAAGGAGGGTCTGCCAAACGAACCTGTACGAGCAGAGCGCCGGCGCACTCGATGACGAGCAGATAACAGATCGGCATCCGGTCTTTCAGTTCGAACGCCAATCGGCCGAAATCTCCGCGCACGAACATCAGCGCAAGCCGTAACAGCATCATAGGGTTTCCCTCCTTGTCCCGGTTCTTCAAGCTCTGCTTCTTTTACCATGTTGCCCGATGTCTTCGATTTCGTCAAATTCCCATGCAGGACGCCAGCCGTCTTGCTTCCAGCGGCAGCCCGAGCGCGAACAGCCTTGTGCAAACCGCCCGGACGACCTCGTAGTTGTCCACGCCCTGCGCCTGACAGTCCCGGATAAAACCGAACAAGCCCGATTGCTCCGCATTCTCGACGTAGGCGACCAGCTGCTCGGCATCCCGCTCCGGAATCGGCTTCCCTTGCCACGGATGCGCCGCCGGTTTCGTTGATGCAGCGTCTGTTGCGCCATGAAGCGTAACGCCCAACCCGTCAGACGTGGGGAGGATTGCGGCGAGCGAGCGGGTCAGCCGCGCCTCCTGCATATAAGCATAGCCGTCCGGAATCAGTTGGAAGCCGAAGCGCTCTAGGGCGGAGTCGCGAACGATGCCCCGCTCTCGCTTCCACTGCGCTCGACTGAAATAACCGCCGGATTCTTCTTCGTCCTCGTCTTCCTCGTCTACTTCTTGCTCTTTCAAATACTGCAGGTACCGCGCCTCAGAATCGAAATCGTTCAGCAGCAAACCTTGATGATCCGAGAAGTGGAGAGCGAAAAATTCGCGTATATTGTTGGCAACGATGCGCGTGCAGTTCCCGAAATCCATCGGGTCGACGCAAACGATCGGGGCTTCGCTCAAATCCGTTACGGCACCGAAATCCGTCAAAAACGAATAATGCGTGCCATCCATCCCCGTATTCGCGAATACGATCGCATCGGCAGGCGAACTCTGGTACCCGCCGTTGTCAGCCGGATCGAATTGCAGAAAGTATCCGGTCGGCGTCTCCAAATAAGGGACGTTGGGCTTGACCTCTTTCTCCCATTGCATCAACTCGTCGAGCAAAGGCGGTATGATATAGTTTGGTTCTCTATTCATGCGGCTCTTATCTCCTCCATCTTGTCCTAGCAGATATCCCGAATCATTATTGGCTCCCAGCCTGACGCTTTTTTCCGTTTGCCTAGTCTATATTCATGTGAAGAAAGGAGGCCGGCGAAACGTGCAGGGCGATTATATGAGATATCTATCCGAAATTAGTATAACGGATTTCCGGCTGGCGGTTGAAGCCTACGGCGACGACGTGTGGATTATGCCTACGTGCTGACGCGCGACCGGCACTTGGCGGACGAGATCGCGCAGGATACGTTCGTCAAGGCGTACAAGTCCTTTCAGACCTATCGGGCCGAAGCGTCCATGAAAACATGGCTGCTGAAAATCGCGCGAAATACGTGGCTGACCCACCGCAACTCGGCTTTCTTCCGAAGAGTCGTGCTGGCTCCTTTTCTAGCCGTCAAAGGGACGGCACCTTCGGCGGAGAACGCGTATATGGACAAGGTCGTCACGAGCGAAATCTGGGAAACGGTGCTGCGTCTGCCCGCCAAATACCGGGAGGTGCTACTGCTGCATGCGCATCATCAGCTCGAACTGGGCGAAATATCCCGCGCATTGGGCATCTCGGTGAGCGCCTGCAAATCCAGGCTGCGTCGGGCGAAAAAAATGGCGGCGGACGCCATGAACGAGAGGGGCGGATGGCGATGAAGGAAACCGAACGGAACTGGGAACGCGAGTTGAGACAGCCTCCGACGGCCGACAGGTTCTCGGAGGACATGTGGCTCGAAGTGGAGCGCAAGCTGCAGGCGAAGCCGAATCCATTCCGGTTCATGAAGCCGATCGTCGGAGCGGCATGCGCGGTCATGCTGGCCATCTTGGCCGTTTACTACTTCCCGGCTGAACAGGCGGATTACACCACGACGAGCGGAGATCCCGTCTATGCACAGATTGAAGATGAAGTGCTGCGAGATCTCTATAACGATCCCGACATTGAAATGATTCATGAATACCGCGGACATACGGACAATTGGGCGGTCGTGTACGTGGATTATCATCGCAAGGGGGAAGCACTGCATACCGAACGCGTGCTGTATCGGTATATTGGCGACGGACCCAAGCCGACGGGCCGCATCAGCTACTATTCGTATTCGCAACCCCGCGGCGTCCAAACAGGTAGCAGTTCGGTTTCTGCGGCAGAAACGCACGATTGGAAGAAGGTGTTCGAATTCGGCTCTTCCGGGCATGGAGGCGGTCCGGAGACGATATCCGCTTACTACCAGATCCAGCTCAACTGGAATCGGCAAACCGAGGAAATCAAGCTCTTCAATGCGAATCCGTCGCAGCAAACCACCGTGCTCGGCATCGCGCATACGTGCGACATTCCGCCGCGGGAAATCAGGACGAGCGACGGTCGTTTCTACCGGCTGTATAATGAGAGTACCGCCATCGACCCCGCCGTCAAGCTCGAATCGGTGACGTGCAAAGAAGGCGTATTCGAGCGTACAAACGAGTCTAGCGGCAATTCGAACGCGGTCTATACCATTACCGGCGGGCATCAGCTGCTCCTCGTCGGCAATTGGGGAAGAGCCCTCTATACCGAGATCGAGCTAGACCAAAACACTTCGGCCCAGGCCCAAAACCAACCTTAAGTTGATGCGAACGGATAAGAAGAGCAGCCGATCACCGGATCAGCTGCTCTTCTTCATCAAATAGACGATTAAAGCTTGCCTCAAGATGCATCTCGCCGAATAAGCGGGCACCGTTCCGCCGCATGCAATTCATGTCCCCTGCACCCACCGGGCATCTCACCCTTCGCGATCCATTCATCGAGGTGCCGCAACAGCTCCGGATTTTGATGCTCCAAGCCCAGCTGCGCGATAACTAGTCTGACATCGATCGTTCGTTTCACGCCATCCATCCTCCTATCGTTGATATGACCTACGTTGCCTTGTAAATAAAAACCGCCCGGAAGAAAGCCGCAGCTTCCTCCGGGCGGTCTTGCTTACATCGGGCTGTCGGCGATAACCGCCCCCGACCGCTCCATGACGCGCGCGACCAGCGCGGCCGCCTCGACGCGGGAAGCGGTGCGCTGCGGCGCGAGCTGTCCGGCTGCGCCGGTCAGCCAGCCCTCCCGGACGGCGGTCTCGACAGCATCCTTCGCCCAATCGGATACGGACGCGCCATCGCGGAACTCGGCTAGGTTGGAGGCTGCGTTCGACGTTGCCCCCGGTGCAGCGCCCATCACGCGCGCCAGCATCGCGACCATCTCCTCGCGCGTGACCGCGTCGTTCGGACGGAACTTGCCGTCCGCGCCCCGGACGAGGCCGAGCTCCGCCGCTTCGTTCACGTAGCCGGCATACCAAGCGCCGGACGCGACGTCCGCGAATGGCTGCGGCTGCGGCAAGGACTCGCCGATGTTTGCCCCAGCTTGCGTCTCCGGCAGCGCGCGCGCCAGCAGCACGAGCAGCTTGGCGAATTCGGCCCGCGTGATCGCCCGGTTCGGATCGAAGCGTCCGTCCGGCGCGCCGGCCGCCAGGTGGCGGCTGGCCAGCAGCTCGACCGCTTCCCGGCCCCAATGGCCGGTCAAGTCTCGGAACGAAGGCTCATAGAGCATGACCGCGTACGTGCCGGAATCGGTCATTGGCGCCGTCACGAGCCGGTTCTTCGTATCCACGATTCCGCCCATGTACGACCACCCGGAAGCAGTGTCGTCAGCTTGGCGATACACGCCAAGCTTGCGCGGGTCGGCTCCCTTCAGCAAGGATACATCATACGACACCGAGAGCTCGGCACGCTTCAGCAGCGACCCGCTACCGACATGCAGCCGGTAAGCCGGCGATGCGACAGTCCATCCCGCTGGCGCCGCCGGATTCCCGACCTGCTCGGCGGTCAGCTCGGTTGATTCTCCAACCGCATTCGCCGCCAGCCGCAAGGTCAGCTTGCCGTCAAGCAATCGATGCTTCCCGCCCTCGGCCGTCAGCTCGATCGTCTCGCTTACGCTTGCCTCCGGTTTGTCGTCCGGCTCCCCGGTCTGGCCGCCCGTCACCGGCCCCGGCCCTGGTCCCGGATTGCCGCCCGGTCCGCCGGAGGTGCCGGCAGACGTGCGCGCTGTCAGCGTCACGCCGGACGATTCATTGCCCGACTTATCGACGGCTAATATCGTTACTTCGTACTCTGTCGACGCCGTCAAGCCTTCGATGACATGCCGCTGCACGCCTTTCGCGACTTGCGCGGTCCCTGCCGCTACCGCATCGCCGCTCTTGCGCCAGCTCACGGTGACGACGTCCAGATCGGCATCGGCCGGATCCGTCCACTTGACGGCGATGCTGCCGCTGCCCGGCGTCAGCTGTATTGAAGCTGCCGGTTTGGGTCCCAGCACGTCGGCGCCCGCAAGCTGCTCGCCGGCGGTTCTTGCCTCGATGGCCGTCTTGGACGCATTGCCTGCCTCGTCGACCGCGAGCACGTCGATCGCATAGACCGTGCCGCTTGCCAGACCGTTCAGCAGCGTCCACCTCACGCCTGGCTCCACGGATGCCGTCTTCGGCTCGCCCGCCGAGCCTTGGACGCGGTATTGAATATCGACCCGCGACAAGTCCGGATCGAACTGCTCCTGCCAGCCTAATATGATCTGCGAGGCATCTGCCTCTGCATTCACCTCGGTTACGGCAAGCGGCGGCGTCTCATCCGCTTCGGCGACGAGGAACTCCGCTTCATATGCGGCTGCCATCGGCACGCCCGCATAGCTTTGAACCGCGCCGTCGACCGCGAGCTTATACGTTCCGCCGACGGTCAGCGGCGCAGCCGGGGTGAATCGGACGGAACGCGCGACCTGCTTGCCGTCATAGGCGATCGCATCGACGGCTGCCCACTCGCCCGGCACCGTCTCGCCGCTTGCGGCATCGGTTACCGCGAATAGCTGTCCGTTCGCGTCGTCCGCCAGCACATGCCGGTTGAACACCGCCTCGACCGACCCGCCACCGGGAGCCGCGCCGACGCGCGTCACGCTGGCCGGCTGCGTCGAGATCATCGCCACGTTCACGTCGAAATGCGGCGGAAGGACGATCAGCTCCCGGCTCTCGGCCGGCAAATACCCTTCCTTCTCATACCGCACCTTCCACTTGCCCTCCGGCACATCCCAGCCATAGCGGCCGGCATTGTTCGTATGCATCGGATTCAGTTGGCCGTACCATTCGGCGTTCCAGACCTGCCAAGCGCCCGCTCCCTCGTTCCACCGCAGCGCCGTCGTCCGCACATCGGGAATCCGGTTATCTTCGGTCACTTCATACACGTAGCCGCTTGGATCATGAATCCACTCCGGATCGGCCAAGTCGTCGTCCGGGCGATCGTCATCGTCGTCTTCCTCGTCTCGACACTCCGCATCATTGGCGATCGCGTTGCGCAGCCCTTGCAGACGTCCGGCCATCTCGCCGTCGAGCACCTTGCCAGCGGCGTTGGTTACCATGAACATAGCGATCGTGCCGAGCCCGAACGTCTCCGGCCCCGCGAGCACGCCGATGATCATCAGGGCAGCCTTCGTCGATTCATAGGCGATCAGGCGCGTATACAGCGAATCCAATTCATTCACGTAACGGTTCACGGCGGACGTCGAGCAGCCGTCCGTCACTTGATCCAGAATCGCGCTCATCTCGGCGAGCGTCTCGTTCACGCCCAAGCCGTCGACGAGGCTGTAGCCCGCATCCATGGTCTTCCATGTCAGATCGCCTGCCCGCGAGGCGAAGGCCGCGCTGAGCCGTGTCGCCACGACGTTGACCGCGGCGTTCACCGCCGCGCCCGATAGCGCCGCCGTGCGAGGCGATCCGGAAGCGCCGCTCCGCAGGCCAAGCCCGCCCTCGGTCAGGAGCGCCATCGCCCGCTGCGTCGTCAGACCTTCGCCGGTATCCGGCATATAGGCACTCAGCTCGATGGTTAGCTTGCCGTCCCGGAAGCCGTGGCTCATCTGCAGCCCGTACAGCGCCACGCCGGTCTCCCGCTCGCGCGCCAGATCGGCGGCCGTCGGCACGTACTGCTTCCGTTCCATCGTGACGCCCAGCCGCATGTCGACATCGCCGCCCGACGTCGGGATCGTCCCCTTCAGCGTAGCGGTTTGCCTGGTTGCGCCAGGCGTTCGTTCCGACACGTTCAGCTCCTTATCCTTTACATTCTGGAAGGCCGGCGGCAGCTGGCCGTTCAGTTCTTCGGCCGGCGGCGCCTGCGCGGCATCCGTAGCCGGCGCTTCGATCGTCCGGTAGGACACGCTCACGCGGCCGTAGGAACCTTTGACGACCGCGCGGAAGACGCCCTTGTCGTCCTGACTGGCCTTCACGCTCGCGTCTCCGAAACGGAACACCACGTCGCGCACCAGCTCCGGCTTGTTGAATTTCAACGCGAAGGTGAAGGGCATGCCCGGCACATATACGTACGGGAATCGCCCTGTGCCATCGGCCGGATCGAGCTGCACTTCCCGCCCGTCCGTCTGCTTCATCGTGAAGCTCACCATCTCCGGATGGCCTTCGTCGTAGCGGATCATCACCGGGTCGCTTGCGTAGTGACGTTCGCCCTTGACCGCTTCCGCCCGAATGCGATGAATCGCGGTCGCGCCTACTCCGGCAAGCTCCGCCTTCAACGACCAGAAGCCGCCCGGCGTCGCCGTCGTCTCGCCGAGCAACCGCGCCCCCTCGAGCACGACGACACGGCTGTCCGCGGGCGCCCGGCCGCCAAGACGAACGTCCTTGCGTCCGATCGTGCCCGGCGCTTCAAGCGTCAAATGCTGCAGCTCGGCCGTCACCGTGCCGATCGCCTCTTCCCGCTGTTCCCCGCCGACCGTATAGACGATCTTCGGCACGATCGCAAGCGGCTCGGCCGGTTCGTTCTCGGCCGCCTGGAGACGATACTGCACGACGCCCCCCATACGCGTCAACAAATCGCCGAGCGCAACCGCGATCCGCCCGCCTTCGCGGATGACCTGCTGCGGCTGACCGGCGTGCAGGACGCTGCCTTCGACAAGCGACGTGCCCGCCGGGACATCGAGCACCAGCTTGGCGTCTTTTACGGTTTGGCTGCCTTGATTCCGAACGCTCGCTCTCACCAGCATGTCGGTGCCCGGCGTCAATACATCGCGATCGAGCGTGACCTCGTTGCCCTCCCGACCGCCGAACCATCCATCGCCCGCGAAGGCGATCTGCCCCAGATTGACCGTCTGGTCCGCCGCCGCTTGGAACGTTCGCTTGACGTATCCGTTGTGGTCGGGGCTGAATACCTCAAGCTCGTATTCGCCCGCCTCCGGCAGCTGCCATTGCATGCGGCGCTCGCTCCAGGCGCCGTCCGCAATCAGCCGGCGGGCGCCGTTCCGCTCGCGGCCGAACATTTTCCACGTATTCGGCGCCTCGGGATCAACCGGCTCCTTCCAATCGGCTACCGCCGCGGCACCTGATTCCTCCAGCCAAAGCTCGACTTGGCCGGTCCGCTCGGCGGAGATAACCGCCTCGCCGCAGACGAGCGGCATGCCCGCTTCCAGGCCGTCCGCGCAAATTCGCACCTTCTCGCCCGGATTCGCCTTCACGACCAGCGGATTACTCCGAGATAGAAGCAAGTGCGAGGAATCGATATGATAATGGACGAACGTCCGCCAATCTATCTCGTGCGGACCGATCCACGCTCCCCCCGCGGCGCGGGTGAAGAGCTCGACTTCGACCTTGGACGGAAGCTGCTCCGTGATGTGCAGCGGGACGTCGTTGACACCTTCCGCCATCGTCTTCGAGATCCAAGGACCGTGCGTATACGGCGGAATGGATGCCTGGATTGCAGCCTCGCCGCGAAGGACGCGTGCTTCATAGCGTCCCTCGCGGTCGGTAAGCGACGAGAAGATGCCATCGCCTTGCCGTATGGTTACGGTCGCCCCGGCGATCTTCTCGCCGCCCTGTCCGGTCACGGTTCCGCGTACGACCGCGTTCGCGTTCCACGGCAGCTCAATCGCGGCGTTGTTCATGCCCCTTGCCAGCTTGCTCGTTATTTCGGCCGGCAGCAGCCGGTCCGATCCCGCCTCCACGCGAAGGCGAACCGTCCTCCCGTCCATATCCGGCAATCCGCCGAACTGCGCCTGGCCGCTCCCATTCGTGACCGCCGTATAGCTGCGGCCGCTGCCCGGCTCCACCATCGTGACCTTGGCGCCTCCCGCTGGAAGATTGGAAGGGGTTCTCGCGGTTACGGTCACACGCACCGTATCCTCCGGTTCGATCCCGACCGTTGTTCGCGTCCCTGCCGACACCTTAACGGGAGCCGGAGGCGCATCGAGCAGGAGGTCACCCGATTCGGGGTGATTAAGCGTCACTGCATAATCCTCCGCGGGCGCAAGCCCCTTCAGCAGAAGCGTGCCGCTAGCTCCTGGACGCGTCGTCCGGGCGGCCTCCGCCCGGACGCTTTGCACCGTCAAGATCGCCTGCTGCGCCAGCGTGCGATTGCCCGTAATATGGATCTGCAGCGACCCGCCGACTGGAATCGCCTCGCGCCATACCGCGGATCTCGCGCGTTGTCCGTCCTTCTCGGCCGAAACCTCGGCGCTCAGGAGCCGAGCCGCGTCGCCGGGGATCGTTACGCTGCCTTTATAGCGCCCGGTAACGCCTTCCGCCTTGATCGACACGGCCAGCTCCCGGGTCGCGCCGCCGGTGGTTTCGTAGACGATCGTTCCGGACGCTTCCGCTCCCGGCTCCGACATGAAGCCGAAGTCGACGCGGTCGCCGAGGCCGGCGTACGTATTCGCATACAGCGGCATGACATAATGAACACCGGTCACGGCCAAGGTCCTCACCGTGATGCCGCGTTCATGCGTGTACGGCGCCGAGATGCCGCTGCTATCCTTCGCGACGAGCGCATATCGGTAGGTCTTGCCTGCCTGCGCGGTCTCGTCGGTATACGAGCGGACCGTGACGTCCTCCAGCGCCGCCAGCTGCACCGGCTCCTGATCGCCTTCGCGGCGCATGACGGCCAGCGACGCGATATCTCGACCCGCAGCCGGCGGGTCCCACTCCAGCCGAACCCCGCCGCTCGCGGGCAGCGACAGCTTCAACTCGGCGAGCGTGGGCACTGCCATCGTCCGGGCGCTTGCGGTCGGACCGTCCGTCGTCCATGTCCCGCTGCCCGACGAGGCTTCAACCTTCAATTCGTAAGCTGTATCCGGCTCAAGTCCGGTCAGCTTCGCCGTCGTCGCGCCGTTAGGCGCATCCTTGACGACGCCGCCGTAGTGGATCCGGTAAGCTGTCGCGCGCTCCGCCGCCGTCCAGCTGACGGTCAGCGAGTCATGACTGGCTGCCGTCACCGTAAGCGCGCTGCCCGCCGGCCATGCGGCCGCAGCCGGCTCCGCCGTTTCGACGCTCGTCACGAACAGATCCAGCTGCTTGCGCAGCTCGCCGGTCACGAAGTTGTTCGCGCTGGATTGGAACGTCATCCAACGTCCATCCCCGCTCAAGTCGCCGCGCACCGCCGAATCGTTGCCCTGCTGCGCCGGATCATGCGGCAGCGTGGCCCGGATGTTCGTGCCTTTCACCAAATCCCGCACGAAGACGTCCGCCTGGGCGTTCGTATCTCCTTTGACCAACGTCTGGTCGTTCGAGGTGAACGCCACGTAACGCCCGTCGTCGCTGATCGAGGCGCCTTCGCTGTAGCCCATCGGCGACCTGCCGTCGTAAGGGACGACGACGGATTGCGGTGTCGCGCCTGCCGCGGCCTCGCGATCGACGAGGAATACGCCGCCCATTCGGTTCTCCAGCTCGCCGATGCCGAACACGATGTAGCGCGCATCCTCGCTCATGTCGTAAGTAGAAGCCCATCCGCGCTGGAATCCTTCCGGGAATTTCGAGATCCAGGTCAGCTCCTTGGTCGCGAACGCGTACGCATAAATATCCTGCTTGCCGTTCTCGTCTCCGGGCGCATTCTCCCCGAGCGTCGCGAACACGGCATGCGAGCCGTCTCCGCTGATCGCGCCGTTGGACAGCTCCGGCGTCGTGCCGTCGGCCAACGTTAATCGGGTGAACGAGCGATCCGCTCGCTCATAGCGGATGTAGTGGTAGTCGTCCGGCGCATCCGGCGTCAAATTCCGCGCGCGGCTCATGAAGAGGATGCTGTCGCCGTTCGTCGTGATCGTCGGCTGCCAGCTGCCCCCGTTCGTCTGCGCACCGTCCGGCAGTAGCGTGATTTTCGTAAGCGTTACGCCTTCCTCGTCGAACACGCCGTTTTGATCCGGATCGCGGTCATGCAAGAAGACGTCCCAGTTCTTGTTCGTATCCGGCGCGGCGGTCAGATTGGTCGCGCCGGAGCCGAAGACGATGAACCGGCCGTTGCCGCTGATCTTAGCTCCGCTGCTGGCGCCGTTGGCGGTTGTGCCGCCATCGCCCAGCGCACGGCTGATTAGCGAAGTGCGCCCTAGCTCGCGGTCGTACAGAAACACATCCTGTTCGCGGTTGTCGTCACGCGCCGCGATGTCCGCCGCGTCGGTCGCGAAGACAATGTAACGTCCGTCGTCGCTCATGCTCGATTCGTCGATATCGCTCGCGGACATTTTGCCGCTGCCCGGCCGGACGTTAACCCGTTCCACGCGCGGACCCGCTCCGGTCGTTGCGCCCGCCCACTCCGAGGCGGACATATTCCCGTCGCCGTCATACGCGAGCACCCGGAACTCGTAGGCGGTCCGGTTCATGAGACCCGGCACCTCCGCCCACTCGTCTCCGCGGGCAAACATCGGCGTCTCTCTCGGCTCGCCTCCGGCCTTGCGCCACTGCAGCTTGACGCCGGTCACGTCGAGATCGTCCGGGTCCTGCCACGTCACGCGCATCCCGCCCGGAATCGGCGCGCCCTGGACGTTCGACGCTTGCCCTGGCGCCTCCGTCTCCGGCTGCGCAGACGTATTCTCCGTCAGCTCGAGCGCGGCTGCGGACCAGACGAAGTCCGCGCTTCCCGCCTGTACGCGGAAGGAATAGGTCGCCTCCGGCGCGAGGCCCGCCGAGACGTAGCTCGCCTCGGACGTGATCGCTTCGAGCGCGCCGTTCCGATAGATCCGGTAATGCGCGGCTCCTTCAGCAGCCGGCCACGATAAGCCGATGTACGTTGCGCCGAGGCGCGACGCCGTCAATTCGGCGCCTGCGCTCCAAGCCGGCGCGCTCGTACCGGGATCCGGCAGCGCGGCGGCGTAGATATCGTAGAACCCGTCCGTATCCGCCGGGTCGAGCAAATTCGCCGCGTGCGACTCGAACGCCACCGTACGGCCGTCCGCGCTGATGAACGCGCGCACGCTCCACTGATCGCCCGAGCCCCCCGATGCCGCCCGGCTGGCCCAGAACGTCCGGCCGAGCGCGCGATCGCGAACGTACACATCAGCCACGCCCGTATCCGCCGGATCGAACGCGTTATCCGTATGGAACGCGACGAACCGCCCGTCGGCGCTAATCGTCGCGTCGTTGCTGGACAGCTTCCCTTTGACCCCGTCGGAACCATAGCTTGCAACCTCGGTCAATCCGGTTAGCCGATCGTAGACAAGCACGTCCTGCTGCGCGTCCGTATCGCCGGGCGCCAGATTGGACGCATACGATTGATAGGCCACATAGCGGCCATCGGCGCTGATGAACGGGAAGCGGCTGTCGCCGTTGCCCTGCGCGCCCTCGGCCGATACGCTGATCCGCTTCAAGCTCTCGCGCTTCGTATCGTACAGGAAGATGTCGCTTCGTTCGTTCGTATCGCCGCTCACGAGGCTTTTGTAATAGGAATCGAAGACGACGTACCGGCCGTCCGCGCTGATCGACACGCGCGGCAGCGGCGGCTGTCCGAAGACGAACACCTGGTCCGACGCCTGCTGCACGTTGCCGGTCACCCGGTCCTTCACCATCACTTCCCACCCGCTGAATGAATTCGGCTTCGGCCCGGCGAACGCGATATAACGCCCGTCCGCGCTCATCTGGAACGGACTGCCCGCCGCCCCGTACAGGGATGCCTGCACGTTGTCGAAGATTTTCTCGATCGACCCCTTCTGGTCGTCGTACAGGTACAGATCTTCCAGCCCGCTCGTATTGCCCGGCATATTCTGCGCCTTCGACGTAAACAGCACGAAACGTCCGTCCAGGCTGATGACCGGCAAATAGCTGTGGTTGTCCGCCTGCTGGCCGCCGGGACCGAGGTTAATCCGCTTGGTCGTTCCGCTCCCCCGGTCATGCAGGAATATATCCGCGTACCCGTTCGTATCGCCATCGACCAGATTGCTCGCCTTCGAGGCGAACGCGAATTTCGCGCCGTCCCCGCTGACCGACGCCGTCTGGCTGTCGCCCGTCGAGACGCCACCCGCCGAGGAGCTCGCCTTGTACAACCCGCCGCTTACGTTCGCGAGCACGGCGTTCTCCTCCGCCAGGCCTTCTTCCTCCTCTCCTGACGCGGTATCATCCGATTCCAGCTGGCCGTCGGCCGCCGAACCGCCCGCTCCAGGCTCGCTTTCGACCTGGCCCTCCGCCGCCGGATCACCCGTCGTTGAATGCTCGATCGTCACATCTCCTTCACCGGCCGTGATGTCCTGCAGCCCTTCCAACAGTTCCTGCAGCTGCGGGTTGACCGCTTCTTCCGCGGCATCCGCGCCGTATGCGTCCGGCTGCGCGACCGCGCCGAACAGCAAACACCCGATGAGCAGCATCGGGATCCAGTTCCATCGTTTTCTGAAGCTTCGCTTGCGTTTGTCCATTCCCACTCTTGCGTTCCTCCCCGTCTACGCCTCGCATGCCGCGACTTCCGCGCATGCCGCTGCTATGCTACTCATCGTAAACGCTCGCAGGCGGGGCCAGCCAGTGACCGGCTGTCATCATTTTTGTCATTCGAAACCGCGACCGTCATGACGACAGATGACCGTTTTTTGATTTTAACTACAGGTAAGCGACGAAGCGCGAACAATTCCGATCTTTCTATAGCTGATATAACGATTTCCAATATGGCGAGATTGCTTACGGCATGACCGGGCGCGTCCGGGCATGACAAAAAGCCGAGGCGCAAAGCCCCGGCTCTCCATGTCGATATTCGGTTCGCGCGCGATTAACCAAGGAACGACTTCAGCATCCACACATGCTTCTCGAGCGAGCTGTGGATGGCCAGCAGCATGTCCCCCGTCGTCTCGTCGCCTTCCTCGTCCGCGATGCGCATGCCTTCCTTCAGCTCGTCCACGATCCGCCCGAAGTCGCCCTTGATCGCGCTCACCATGTCGGTCGCCGACTCCCCGCCCTCCGCGTCCCGGACGGTAGCCAGCTCCAGAATTTCGCGCAGCGTCGCGACCGGGCTGCCGCCCAGGGCGAGCAGGCGCTCCGCCAGGTTGTCCACGTGCAGCGCCGCTTCCGTGTACAGCTCTTCGAATTTCAGGTGCAGCGTGAAAAATTGCGGTCCTTTGACGTACCAGTGGTAGTTGTGCAGCTTCGTGAAAAGCAGGCTCCAGTTGGCGATTTGAACGTTCAGTACTTGAGGCAATTGGCTAGACATGCGGGTGTCCCCTTTCCAAATTCAAAATTAGCAGTATTTTGCAGGGACCACTATATCACAGCCTCGCCTCGGCTGCCTATTCGTTTTGTCACACCCATCGCTGCAAATTTCGTATAGAAATTAGCTAATCGATTGCTATACGAAGTATAGCGAACGCGATATTGCTTGACTCGGAAACTCGGTGGACGCCCGCTTGTTCACCGATCTATCATTGATCTTGACGGCATTCGGCGGTAGAATGATAGAAAAAACGGAGGCTTCCCCATGATCCAACGTACCGTACTGCTCAAATTCGCCGACACGACGACGCAAGAACAACTGCAAGAGGTCATCCGCCGCTTCAAAGCGCTGGATCAAGTATTGACCGGCATCGTGGAGATCCAAGCCGGACTGAATATTGCCGAGAAAAGCAAGGAATATCAAGTGATTCTCATGGTTCGCTTCGAGAACCAACAAGCACTCGACGCGTATACGGCCAATGAGGATCACCAGGCCGTCGCCACCTTCATCCGCGAATCCGGCAGACTCGACAGCATCGGCGTCGATATCGAGCTGTAATCGAATCGCGCCATGACGAACAGGCTTACCCTCCTTCATCCCGGGATGAAGAGGGTAAGCCTTTTTAGCATTTGCGCCAATGACAAGCTGGCCGCCTACGAACCGGACTGCCCTCCGGTTTGTTTGAATATGCAGCCGAATTGGAGCATCGGCACATCCAGGCTGCCCGAATCTTGTTTGCCATAGAAGCCTTCGACGGTCAAGGCGCAGTCGTACGCGAAGGGCGAGCCTCCGTCGCCGCCGAACGGCCCGTACGACCGCTTATTCGTATGAATCGTCAGCTGATCGATCCAATTGCCGCTTCTACCCGAGATGCGCACGATATATTCATCCTCGTCGAAGCCGAACGTCTCCACCGCGCCCGATTTGGCCGGTCTCCACATGCGCTGCATGCTGGAGCCGCGCTCGGGCCGGAGCAATCCGACGATATCGAACACGAATTTCTTGTTCCCCTTCAGCGGCTTATAGACGCCATGGCGGACGGCAAACCCGGCGAGCCGCCGCGATTCCGCGATCGGGTCGCTGAACGCGATGCCTTCATCCAACCCGTGCACCGGGCCGCGTATCCATTCGGTCGTGGACTCCGGCACGACGACGAACAGTCCAAGTTGCTCCAATGCATCCTTCGACGCTAGGCCGAACAGTCCCAGCACGGAATCCGAATCGATCCGGAACGAATAGCCTTCCCCTGGTCCCCCGAACGGTCCGTACGTGCGCTGATTCGTCCGAATGGTCAGCTGCCGGACGACCATGCGCCGTTCGGGACGGGCCGAGACCGTCCCGGCGTACCCGGTAATCCGGGTGATATGCTCGCCCGGCTCGAATTCAATCCGGTGCGGCGTGCCCGCCGTCCCCCCGTGCGTCCCCTGCTTGACGATCCGGCCGTCCGCCTCCTCGTATTCGGCCGCGATGGAATGGATGACCTGGCCGGCGCGAATCGTCAAGGCGGCCATCCGTCGAGCCGTATAGATATTATCGGCGAAAAACGTGCCCTCCGTCCCCCCGAATCCGCGGGTTTGCGGAAACTTCGTGATATCCGGGCAAGGGAAATGCCGGATGCCGTACCGGTCCATGTACTCCGCGGAATCCATCACCTTCCGAACGACAAGCTCCCAGTCCCGCTCAACATGCTCGACGTAAAATCGTTCCCGGTCGCCCTCGCGCATGGAACGATGCAGCAGGATCGACAGCAGCCGTTCCAGCGCTTCTTCGAAGCTTTTTCCTGAGACGCCATATAACCGATAATCCGGCGAGACCGCGATTTGGTAGACCACGTCCTTAACGTGCCGCGTTCCGTCCAGCAGCGACGCGCGATCGCGCTCGTATTCCGGCTCGGACGCCGGACGAAACAACAGCTGCCGGTAGATCATGTCAATGGCCGTTCTCGAACCCTCGCCGAAATCAGCCGTCCAATCCACGAGGAAGGACGCGATTGCCTGAATGCCGGCCGGAATGCATGCCATTAACGCGACGTCCACCTCGGGTCCGAACGCCTCGTTATTCTTCGTCTGCCTAATGATCGGTTCCAGATGCTGCTTATACACGTCCTTGGAATTTCGCGCCAACCCGTGAATGATCGCTTCGGGCGTAACCTTCGTCCCCTGGTTGAGGCGGACAGTCGGGGCGTCTTCGGCAAAATGCGAAAACGCCGGGTAATGCGCGTCGAAATAGTGCTCGAATTTGGAATGCCGCCGGTCGCGGACCGTAACGATCGGAATCGGATGATCCTGGTCTTCGCCGAAGACGTTCGTAAAGTTGGCCGCATGCATCGGCTGCGATAAATCCGACAAATAATGCAAAGCCAGCCCCAGCGAATAGCCGATATCCGCGAGGTGGCCCAGCCGAAAGCCGTGCCCTTGCAGGAGCAGCGTCTTGGTCTCGGCGGCCAACGCGAGATGCTTCCCGCGATAATGCAGGCAGCGCTCCAGCGCGTTCTCTTTGGAGCGGCCGCCGAACAGCTTGCCTTTGTTATAGGATTGCTTCGTATCGGGATCGTAAAAGTGGCTGTCGTAGGATTCTTGCCAATAGCCCATGAACATCATCGTCCCGACGTACGGCTGTTTGTTGTCGCAATCATGCAGCCCTTGATACAGCGCCTCCCGGAATTCCATATTGTCCCAGAAGCGTAGGAACAAGCTGGCATAAGGAAGTTGTTCGCTTCGCGAGCGGATCAATTCGACGGCTCTCCCCACGACGAACTGGTGACCCTTGTCATCCCACTTCAAGTCGCGCGGGCTGGGCCCGTCTTGATGGTGACATTCACAGCCGAAGGTCAGCTGCCGTAAGTCGCCCAGCACCGATTCGAGCCGGTACGCGGGAGGCGCGCCGACATCCTTCAGGATCACCTCGCCATGATCGCCCGGGGTTAGGAAGGCTGCTGTGCCAGCCGCTTGGATGGTCCATCTCCGCACCCCTTCGGGCTGAATCCGGAACGGCGTCGCGTGCCTTTCTTCCGGGACGAGGAGCACGCGGTTGTCCGCTCCCGCAGCCAAATAGTAAATACCCATCCCGAGCAGATAATTCTCGCCTTTCTTGCGCACGGCCACCACTTCGGTCAGGCCGTAGGACGCTTTATCGACGACCGTCAAACGGTCGCCGTAACTGAACATTTTCCCCGACGGATCGGTCAAGACGACGCAATCGAAATCCGGCGCCAACCATTCGGACATGAACGACACTCCTTCGCATTCTTTGCTGCCAACTATAGCCGCTTCGCACACGCCGCGCCATACCGCTTTCGCGGTATTTTCATCCCCACATATTCCCAATATCAGTCCCGAGACGGGTTACAGTCCAAGAGCGGTTTCGTAAAATGTGGTTGTGCTAGTTGAAACATCCGTCTGCCATGGCGGATGAAAATACTACGAAACCAACCATCTGTTAGGAGGATCCAACCATGTCCGCAACACGCCGCCGCCGTTCCGTCCGTCTGTTAACCGCCGCCCTCATCGTCACGTTATCCTTGGAAGCCGGTGCCCTGGCCGCCACGGCCGCGCCTCACGCCGCGCCTTTGGCCGCTGCCGCCAGCTCCGCCGCTGCGTCCGCGAGCCTCGGTCCGAAGGACGCCAAAGAAGTCGAGGCGTTCCTCGACGCCTTCTTCGCCCAAGAGAGCGTGAAGGCCAAAGCAAGCGGCGTCGCCGTCAGCATCGTCAAGGACGGCAAGCTGCTCGCCAGCAAAGGCTACGGCATCGCCGACAAGGCGTCGGGCACCAAGGTCGACCCGGAGAAGACCGTCTTCCGGATCGCTTCGGTGTCCAAAATCTGCACCGCGACCGCCGTCATGCAGCTAGTCGAACAAGGCAAAATATCGCTGACGGATAATATCGAGAAGCACCTCGGCGGCTACAAGGTCGTCAATCCGTTCGGCAAGCCGGTTACGATCGAGATGCTGCTCACGCATACGACCGGATTCGAGGTACGCGAGCCGACCGCGGACAATATTCTGAACGACCCGGCAGCGAAACCCCGGACGCTCGAGGAGCAGGTCAAGCTTGTCTTCCCGCCCGTCGTCCGCGAGCCCGGGACATCCTATATGTACGATAATTTCGCGTCCAGCCTGCAAGGGTATATCGTCGAGAAGGTGAGCGGCGAACCGTTCGAGACGTATATGCAGAAGCATATTTTCAAGCCGCTCGGCATGACCTCGTCCAGCTTCGTCCAGCCGAAGGAGCTGGAGGAGCGGCTCGCCTCCGCTTATGACGCCGAAGGAAAGCTGCTTCCGCTCATTTATCTGTCCCCGCGAGAAATTCCGGAGGGCAGCATGCTGTCGACCGCGTCGGACATGAGCAAGTTCATGAACGCCTTCCTGACCGGCGGCAAGGCGCCGGGCGGCACCGTCATTTTGACCCCGGCTTCCATTGCGGCCATGTCCGTCTACCGCAGCTCCATTCATAAGCAGGTGCTCGATACGACCTACGGGTTCGAGGCGCCGTCCGTGCCCGGAGGCACGAACGGTCAGCACGTCATCATCAAGGGCGGAGACCTGGACGGCTTCAGCTCGCTCGTCTGGCTGCTCCCGGATCAGAAGACCGGCGTGTTCATCACCTACAACGCGAACGGCGATATCCGCGACGACCTGTACAAGGCGTTCATGGATCGCTATTTCGCCGGCGCCAAGGATACATACGGCGTAACCGGCTTCAAGCCGCAGCCGGCCTCGGAGCTCGGCAAGTTCGAAGGCATCTACAAGGATTTGCGGGTAGGCTTGCTCCTGACGCACGTCAAGGTCGCCGGCGACGGGACGCTAGCGGTGAAGGACGCGATCGGCGGCAAGCAGACGCTGAAGCAGGTCGACGAGCTGCTCTTCCTCGACGAGAAGGGCGTGCCGATGGCGTTCAAGCTGGGGGCGGACGGACAGATCACGTATGCCAAATACAACAATTTCGGCAGCTACATGGCGAAGCTGCCGAAACCGGCGGGATTCGCGGACGTGCCGGCCGGCCATCCGTACGCGGAGCCGATTCTCGCGCTGCAGTCGCTCGGTCAGTGGGAGAACGGGACCTCCTTCGACCCGGCCGCGTCCGTCAACCGCGCCGAGTTCGTCCATGCGGTCATGAAGCGGTTCAATTTGTCCCCGTCCCCCAATGCTTCCATCTTCGCCGATACGGCCGGCAATCCGTACGAAGCCGAAATCCAAGGCGCAGCCGAGCTTGGGCTGGTCACGGGCAACAGCAGCAAGCAGTTCGAGCCGGAACGGGCGATCAAGCGCGAGGAAGCGGCGGTCATCGTCAGCCGTCTGCTCGAGCTCTCCGGCTACAAGGAGCCGGGCGATGCCGCGATCAAGCTCGCGCCGGATACCGGGAAGTGGGCCGTCGAAGCGATCCGGCGGACGATTAAGCTTGGCCTGCACGGTCCGGAGGTCACGACCCAGAACGGGGTGTATCAATTCGAGGCCAAGCGGGCGCTTAATCGTCAAGAGCTCGCGGCTCTTCTATACACCCTAATTCTGGCTTAGTCGCTTCAAGCCGGAGCCTAACAAAGTCAAAGACGCTTCCTCTGCCGCTTGCGGCGGTTCGGAAGCGTCTTTGCGCGTTTGTCCCTATATCGCGGCCGGACTGGCGACTCTCCCGCTCGGTACGGCGGACGCCGCTCCCGGGCCGGGTTCTCCCTGCGAGCCGGACCAACTCTTCTTCGCAGCCCTTCCGCGCCATGAGCTGTCCCCTTCGATGTTAAGGCTTGACGTTTCATCAAGCGCGATGTATTCTGATGTCAGTCACCACTGACAGACACCTTGGTCATAAGGAGGATTCCTGGATGGATCCCATTAAGTTGAGCAGCAGCGACAGGCTGCTGTGGGCGGCGATCGACTTAATAGCCGAGCAGGGCTACAACGGCGTTACGACCCAAGCAATCGCCGCGGCTGCGGGACTAAGCGAGAAGACGCTGTTCCGGCAGTTCGGCAGCAAGCAGAACCTGCTCGAATCAGCGCTCGACCGGTTTCATTACGGAGAGGAGATGCGTACGCTATTCGAGGAGAAGCTTGTCTGGGAGCTGGAGACGGATCTGCTTACCGTCTGCCGTACCTACCACGCGGTGATGAACCGCAACCGGAAGCTGATTCAGATCAGCATCAAGGACGAGGCGCAACTGCCGGGGTTTAAAGCGCGCTCCAGGCAGCACCCTATGCAGCTGCTGGATTTCCTCACGAATTACTTCATCGCAATGGGCGAGAAAGGCAAACTCGTTGCAACTGACCCTCGCATGCAAGCCTTTACGTTCATGATGTCCCAGTTCGGGGCGTTCCTCAATGATCTGGAAGCCGGAGACAACTACCCGGATATCGCCTTGGAGCCTTACATGAAGGCCAGCGTCCAATTGTTTGCTAGGGCTTTGACTCCCTAGCCGTTTTTTCTTCTGAATGTCAGTCACCACTGACTCCCAATCACTTGCGAGTTACTCCATTCGTCCATCACGCCGGACGAACCACATTGAGAGGATGATGATTATGAAGCGGAATGCGAACGATTACGATGTCGCAGTAATCGGCGGCGGGCTGACTGGCTTGACCGCGGCCGTGTATTTGGCCCGAGCGGGCCAATCCGTCCTGGTCCTCGAGAAGGAACGCGAGCTTGGCGGATTAGCCCGCACGGCCAATCTGAACGGAGCCCTCTTCAATCTAGGGCCGCATGCGATGTACGAAGGCGGCGCCGCGCTCTGCATCCTAGGCGAGCTCGGCTGCCTGCCGACGGGAGGGCACGCTGCGAAAGGAAGTTTGATCGGGGTTCTGCAAGGCCAGATCCTCGAGGTTCCATCCGGGTTAACACCAGAGGAAAACGAGGAGTGGAACTCCGTTATGGCTGGTCTGCGTGACATCGATACCGAGCCGATCCGCTCCACCGGCGTTCAAGCTTGGGCGGAGCAGCATATTCGCCTCGAGCGCGTTCGCCTGTTCTTCTACGCCATGTGCCGGCAGTGGTCCTATTGCGACGATATTAGCCGCCTAAGCGCCGGATACGCGATCCGGCAAGGCCAGCTGGCCGGCCAAGGCGTCCGATACGTCGAGGGCGGCTGGCAGACCGTCGTCGACCAGCTGCGTCAAGCGGCGCTCCAAGCCGGAGCTGCAATTGCTTCCGGGAGCGGCGCGGAAGAGATTCTGATCGCCGACGGGCGGGTCGAAGGCCTGAAGCTGTCGGACGGCGCCTTTATCCGCGTCTCCTCGGTCATCGCCGCCGCAGGAATCCGCGAAGCGTGCCGTCTCGTGAAGGACTTCGAACAGATGTCGCTTGGTAGGTGGCTATCGGCCTCCAGCCCGCTGTACGCCGCTTGCTTGGACGTCGCGCTCAGGCGCGTGCCACGTCCGGAGCGCGTGTTCGCGCTCGGACTAGATGAACCCTTCTACTTCTCTAAGCATTCGGGTCCCGTCTCCTTAAGCGACAACGGCGCTCAGGTCATGCATGCGATGCGCTATAACAACGGGGACGGCGCGCGGGATGCCGTATGCGACAAACTAGCCTTAACCCGGCTTATGGATCTGCTGCAGCCCGGCTGGGAGCGCGAAGTCGTCGCGATTCGCTATTCGCCGAACATCCTCGTCGCCCATGATGCGCGCACGGCAATCCATAACGGAGCCGGCCCCGCTCCCGATCACACGGTTCCGGAGGTAGCCGGCTTGTACGTCGCTGGCGACTGGGTCGGTCCGGAGGGACGACTCGCCGACGCGGGAATGGCAAGCGCCAAGCGCGCCGCCCAGGCGGCAATCGCTAGATTGTAGACTGACCTCGCACCCCATTCATCTCGCACGAAAAAAAGAGCTCTCCCGCAAGGAAAGCTCCGAATCGCTTTTATCCACTTGGCTTGCGTTCACCCGCTTGCACTCGCAACCGACTTCTCTTCATTGGCAAAATACGCCACGACGAAATCTCTGAACTCGCGGGCCGCCTTGGACAGATAACGCTTATCGTTCCAGATGAAGCGGAAGTGGCGCTGGCACGCGGGCGATTCGATGGCAAGCAGGTTCAGCCGGGTCTGCGCGCCGCCGCAATTGCCGACCAGCGCCACGCCGAGTCCCGCGGCGACGAGCTTGGCGATCGATGCCGCTTCGTCAACCCGGCAGACGAAGTTCGGCGTGAAGCCGGCCTCGCGGAAGAACGCGTCGTTCATCTGCTGAAAATGGAATCCTTCCTTGTACCCGATGAAGGGCTCGTCGGCCGCTTCGCTTAAGCGCGCGCTTCGACGGCCAGCCAGCCGATGGCCGGGGGGCACGGCCAAGTAGACGTCCTCGCGCAGGACGGATACCGCGCTATAATGCGTGCGCTCTATCGGCATCGGGGTAAAGCAAAGATCGACCTCGCCGGCTTCCATCAGCTGCGTCATCTCGCACATGGCCCCTTGCGTAATCCGAAAGTTCACCTGCGGATGACGGGCGACGAAAGCGTTGAGCGGGTCCGACAGCCGATCCAGCGTCGGAGTCGCCAGATGGATGCTGCCGTGCTCCAGACCTGCCAGGTCCGCGACTTCCTGCTGCCCCTCTTCCAGCAGGAGGAGAGCGGCCTCCACTTTCGACAAGAAAGCTTTGCCGAAGGCATTAAGCCGGATTTGCCGGCCTTCCCGATCGAAGAGCGGCACGCCGACGTCCTTCTCAAGGCGAGCGATCGTCTTGCTGAGCGCAGGCTGCGCCACCCGCAATTGCTGCGCCGCCTTGGTCATATGTTCCAGCCTCGCCACCGTGCGAAAATATTGCAGCTGCAGCAGCTCCATGCCGACCCTCCTTATATACTCAACGGAATGAATGATATGAAGTAAGATGTATTTTTCATTATCAATTATCGGCTATACAATCAGGGTATGCAAGCGGGAGCCAAACTTCCCGTGAAGAAGCTCCTGCTCGGGCAGCAGGCCATACAGACGCATGCAACAGAAAGGGAGATGCGCCGTGAACCAAGGAGAAACCAATCCGAACAAGACGCGGCAGCCGGGCGAACGCTTGCTGCGCGTGCTCGCCTTCACGCTCGTCATCTCCGTCATGAGCGCGACGATGTTCAATATCGTCCTGCCCGACATCCGCGAGGAATTCGGCCTCACGCTCGCCCAAGTCAGCTGGGTGACGTCGGCCTTCCTGCTCATCTATGCGGTCGGAACCGTCATCTACGGAAAACTGGCCGATATTTATCCGCTCAAAAATCTGCTGACGTTCGGTCTCCTCTTCTTCGCGTTCGGATCGATCGTCGGTCTGGCCGCCCAAGCATATTGGATGGTGCTGCTCGGCCGAATCCTGCAAGCGGCGGGCGCCGCGGTCATCCCGGCCACGGCCGGCATCATTCCGGTCCGGTATTTCCCGCCCGAGCGCAGAGGCCAGGCGATCGGCATCGCGATGACGGGTCTGGCGATCGGCGGCGCGATCGGGCCGGTCGCGGCGTCGCTGCTCGCAAGCGCGGTGCATTGGCGGTGGCTATTCTGCATGCCGCTCCTCACCCTGCTAACCCTGCCCTACTACCGCCGCTACTTGGACGACGCCCGCGGGCGCGCCCCCGCCATGGATTGGGTAGGCGCCGGCCTGATCGCCGGCGCCGCTTCGCTGCTGCTCCTGGCGATCACCAACGCGGCATGGCTGCCCGCGGCCGGCTGCATTCTGCTGCTCGTTCTGTTCATCGCCCAGATCCGCTCGGCGGCCAGCCCCTTTATCCGTCCAGAGCTGCTGCGTAATAAGAGCTTCACGCTCGTGCTCATCATGGCCAGCTTGACGTCCGGCATCGGATACTCGCTCGCCTTCTTAAGTCCCCAGCTGCTGGGCGGCGTCCATCAGCTGGACACGAGCATGATCGGCTTCGCGATGTTCCCGGCCGCGGCGGCGACCGCCCTGCTCGGACGCAAAGCAGGCCGACTGGCGGATGCCAAAGGGAATGCGGCGCTCTTCTATACCGCCTCCGCTCTGCTGCTGGTCTGCTTCCTGCTGCTGTCCGCCTTGGCAGCCCGTTCGTCCCTCTATGTGGCCCTCCTCCTGATTCTCGGCAATGTCGGCCAGTCGTTCCTTATGATCGCGATGTCGAATACGATCTCAAGGACGCTGCCGCCGGAGCAGACCGGCGTCGGGATGGGGCTGCTCTCCATGCTGAACTTTATCTCCGGGGCCGTAGCCGCAAGTCTGTACGGCGCGGCCGTCGACCGCGGCGCAGGCTTCGCTTGGAACGGCATTCCGGCGGATCCGGCCGCGAACGTGTTCAGCAACATTTATTTCCTTCTGGCCGTGCTGCATCTGCTTATCCTGGCCTTTTATGACGTGCAATTCGGCAGAGCCGAGCGCAAGCGCAAGGCGGCATCGCGCCGCGCCATGATTCGATAACCAAGGAGGACGATCATATGAAAGCAGCGGCAATTACTGCATTCGGCGGACCGGAGGTGATGCGCCTGATCGACGCGCCCGAGCCCCAAGCGGGTCCGGGACAGGTGCGGGTGCGCGTTAAAGCAGCCGGCGTGCAGCATTACGATTGCGCGGTACGCGGCGGCTGGACGCCGGCCTACGGGCTGACGGTCCGGCTGCCCCAAATTCCGGGCAACGAATTCGCCGGCATCGTCGACCAAGTCGGCGAGGGCGTCACGGCATTCGCCATCGGCAGCGAGGTGCTCGGCTTCAATCTGCTGAACTGCTACGCCCAATACGTGGTCGTCGGCGTCGATCAGATCGTCGACAAGCCGACGTCGATGACATGGGAGGAAGCCGGCGGACTGACCGGCAACGGCCAAGGCGCGCACATCGCGCTGCAGGCGATCGGCGTCAAGCCCGGCGATACCGTGCTGATCAACGGCGCGGCCGGCTCGCTCGGCGCGTTCGCCGTGCAGCTTGCCAAGGAGTGGGGCGCCAAGACCGTCATCGGCACGGCCAGCTTGCGCAACCATGACTATCTGCGGTCGCTGGGCGCTGTCCCGCTCACGTACGAGGCCGGTCTCGCCGAACGAATCCGGGCCATCGCGCCGGACGGCGTTCAGGCGGCGTTCGATACGGCCGGGGGGGAAGGATTGGAAGCGGCGGTCGCGCTCGTGCCGGATAAGAATCGCGTCTGCACCTTCTTCGCCTACGACCGGATCGAGGAGCTCGGCCTTCGCGTCGTCCGGGGCGAACGTTCCGCGGCCCGCCTGGCGGAGCTGGCCGAACTGCACACCCAAGGCAAGCTGCGCATCGAGATTCGGGAGGCGTTCCCGCTCGAGCGCTCGGCGGACGCGCACCGGTTAATCGAAACCCGCCACGGACGCGGCAAAATCGTGCTCACGATCGATTAAGCATGCCACGTTGGGTCCACCATCCGTTAAATGCCTATAATTAAAAAAACGGCGCCGCAAGCATTCCTGCCTGCGGCGCCGTCGTTCGTCAGCTTCATTGCGCCTTTAATTGCTCATGCAGCAGCTCCGCCTTGCGCATCGCTTCCCGATCCTGCGCGATATCGCCCGGCTGGTTGCCTTCGCCGAGAATATACCCGCCGTACGTCGTGCCGAAGAAGCCGAAGATATGCTGGAACTGCAGCACGAGCGGCAGTCCCTTCAACAAAGGCTGGTCGCCCCCCACGGCGATCACGTACGCGGTCTTCGCCTTCATCTGCTCCCGGAAGTCCGGCCGATTCGCATCCCGCAGCGTTTGGGACCAGCGGTCGACGAAGTTTTTCATCGGACCCGACATGCCGTACCAGTAGATCGGCGTCGCGAACAGCAGGATATCATGCCGCAGCACGCGGTCGATGATCGCGTTATAATCGTCGCCCCGATCACGGAAGCCTTCTTCGCTGTGCCGATGATCCTCGATGGCCCGAATATCGTAGTCCTTCAAATAAATGCGCTCGGCCTCCAAGCCATTCAAGACCTGCTCGGCCAGCTGCTCCGTGTTGCCATTGGCGCGCGTTCCCCCGTAAATAACGGCAATACTCATTTGTCTGCACCCTTTCCTGCCGCCAGCCCTCAATCCCGCTTCGCAGCCGTCTATTCGCGATTGCCCGCGAGTCGGCTCTATTATATAACGGTCCTCGGGATTCGCAAAATCGAATATGCCGATGACGAACTACCCGCTCTTGGTTCCCGCTCCTGCTCGAATGAGCAGCTCCGGCGCCGCCAGCACGAGCGCGATCGCCCCGTACACGGCGATCGTATAACTCTCCGCGTAAGCGATACCGATGATATCGTGAAGCACGAAAGCCAACAGATGAATCAGCATGTTCGTGAAGCAGAAGGCATAGCTGCGCAGCATCCACTGCCGATGCCGGTCTGCCCGCCTCTTGAAAATATAAACGAGCGCCGTCGTCGTCGCGATCAGCCACAACATATTGAGCAGATTAAAGCCCATGCTGCTAACTTTCCCGCCGTTTGCATAGGGAGCCATGTAGCCGGAGGTCAGCACCACGATAAGCACGGATGACACATACAACCAGCCGTTCGCGCGGTGAAAATGGCGGTGAAGGACATAGCTCCACGACGAAAAGTTCGCCAGCCCCGAAGCCATGGCCAAGCAGGCGAATCCGACGTGCACATACATGACCTTCAGCCAAATCCGTAGTTTCAGCTCGCGCCCCAGATCCGTTTTATACCCGAGGAACGTCTCCGCGCCAGGATCGATCACGTAATTGTTCAGTACGACGTACAGGATATAGAGGAGAACGACGCCGGCGATGAGCAAGTAGACCCTTCGGCGCCGCTCCGGCCGTACGGGCATCAATAGACCCGCCTTCCCGACAATTTGGATGCCGGCAGCACGCCCGCCTTCGCCGTGCCGGTCATCTGATCGCCGTCGACGCGCGCCTCGAACGCCAGGTTGAGCCGCATCGGCTTCGCGATGCGCAGCGACCATCGGAGCGTCCCGCCGTCCAGCACCGGATCGATAAATTCGCTCCGCTCCTCGCCTTGCGTCGCCGTGCCGCGTACGAGCCCCCCTTCCGTCTCGATGCGGAAGAGGACGGCCATCTTGCCGACCGGCGTGGCGATCGTCACCTCCCAATCTCCGTCGAAAACCGATTCCTCGCCGCTGACGCGCGCTCCGACAACCGGCGGAGCCTCGTGGACGCGGACCGCGCCCGCTGCCGCGGCGTCCTCCGCGACGCTTGCCTTCGGCGTGATACCGCCGCTCTTCCATGCCGTGCCTCTGCGCTCGTACTCGAACAGCTGCTCCACCGCCAGCGCGACGCTCGGTCCCAGCTCCCGCTCGACCAAGTAGATCGCGACGTCCAGTCCCGAGGTGACCCCGCCGCCGCTGACGAAGCTGCCGTCATCGACGATTCGTGCTTGGATCGGCACCGCCCCAGTCGCGCCCAGCACTTCCATGCCCATGTGATGCGTGACCGCCGGCCGCCCTTCCAGCAGCCCGCCCATCGCCAGCAGCAGCGAGCCGCCGCAGACGGTCGCCACGGTGATGGCCGAATTGCCGAGCGCTTGCTTCACCATCCCGGTCAGTTCCGTCTCGGCCGCCCGGGCGAGGATGGCGGGAATGGCCTCCGGACCGCTCCCCGCAAGCTCGCCCGATGCGCCGGGAACGAGCACGATGCCCGGCCGGGCAGGATCGAGTTGGCCGCGCGCTTCCAATTGGGTGCCGCCCACGCCGCTCGTTACCGCTCTCGCGCCTTCCGCCGTGACGAATTCAGCTTGAACCGCGCCCTTCGCATACATCCCCGCCGCGCAAAAAACTTCATAAGGCGCGATGGCATCCAGCAGGTCGAAGCCGTCAAAGAGCACGATTTGTACCGTCAACATATTCCATTCCTCCACTCCATTTGCTTGCGATGGGTACCAGCATACCAGCCCAACATCACGAACAACGCGCCCAAAAGGTCACAAATTCATCAACAAGCGATCACGATTCGCGCGAAGCCGCTTTTTACCGCCTCGGGAATGGTACACTGGGAGAGAAAATGACGAATACGGAACATAAAGGCGGGATGGGCGTGAATGAACGGCCTACGGTGCTGATCGTGGATGATGATCCGAGCATCGTTGACATATTGAAGGATTTCCTGGAGTACGACCACTATCGGGCGGTGACGGCGAACGACGCGCAGGAGGCGTGGGACGCGTTCCGGGATAACGAGGTACGGTGCATCATCTTGGATATCATGATGCCGGGGCAGAACGGCTTCGACTTCTGCCGGCGCATACGCGAGACGAGCGACGTCCCCATTCTGTTCTTGAGCGCCAGGAGCGACGACGTGGACAAAATCCGCGGCCTCACGCTCGGCGGCGACGATTATATCGTCAAGTCCGCTTCGCCCGGCGAGATCGTCGCGCGCGTGAAGGCGGTGCTGCGGCGGGCAGGCGCAGCGCAAGGGAGCACCGCGGAGAGAACGCTCGACTACGGCCACCTGAAGCTCGACCTGAATTCGCGGGAGGTGTTCGCCGGGGGCCGAATCGTCTCGTTGACGCCGAAAGAATACGACCTGCTGCGCCTGTTCGCCGAGCATCCGAAACAGGTGTTCACCTACGACCAGCTGCTCGCGAAGTTCTGGGACGGCGTCGGAGATAAGCATACGATTCGCGTCCATATGGGCCGGCTTCGCGAGAAGATCGAGCCTAATCCGGAGCAGCCGCGCTTCATTGCCAACGTCTGGGGCGTCGGCTACCGCTTCGAGGCGGCGCCATGAGAAGGCTTCGCATTCGCGCTTATGCGCTGCTCAGTCTGCTGCTGCTGCTCACGCTGCCTTGGATGTTCTTCGTCGTCGCGCTGCTATTGACGACCCAATCGCTGCAGCTTGGCGCGAACCGGCAGCATTCGTATATGATCGTAATCCCGCATTTCGCCGCGTTCGCGGGACTGCTGCTTGCCTTCTTCCTGGTCGGCGTCCGTCTGCGGCGGCTTCTGCTCGCCCCCTTGGAGAAGCTGAGCGCCGCCTCTCGCCAGATCGCCGAGGGCGATTGGGACGTCCGTCTACCGCCGTCGGCCATTCGGGAGATCGCCGACGTGCAGGCCGGCTTCGAGGCGATGGCGAGCGGCCTTGCGGCCTCGCACCGGAAGCAGGCGGAGCTTGAGGAGCAGCGCCTGTTCGTCATCGCGGCCGTCGCCCATGACCTGCGCACGCCGCTCTTCGCGCTGCGCGGCTACTTGGACGGACTGGAGCAGGGCATCGCGCGCACGCCGGAGCAAGCCGCCAAATACGTCGCCGTCTGCAAAGCAAAGTCGGCGCAGCTGGACCGGCTCGTCGAAGATCTGTTCGCCTTCGCGAAGCTGGACGTGACGGACGAGGCGACCGCGGACACCTTCCGGGTCGCCGACCTTCGCGCCATCGTGCGGCAATCGATCGACACCGTACTCCCCCATGCGGGCGAGAGGCGAATCGAGATCGCCGCCGCTTGCGGCGACGCGCAGATGCTAGCGGTACGCGCGGATGCTCATTTGCTCGAACGCGCCATGGTCAATCTGCTGGACAACGCGGTGCGGCATACGCCCGCGCAGGGGCGAATCGAGGTTCGCTGCCGCCGGGAGGGCGACCGCGTCCTCTTCGCCGTGCGCGATAGCGGCGACGGCTTCGCGGCTGAGGAGCTGCCGCGCGTCTTCGAGCCGCTCTATCGGGGCGAACATTCGCGGAACCGCGCGACCGGGGGCACCGGATTGGGACTTACGATCGCCCGGCGCATCGTCGCCAGGCACGGCGGCGAGCTTGCCGCCGGCAACGATCCGGACGGGGGCGCGATCGTGACGGGCTGGCTTCCCGCCGCGGATTAGTCTATCCGCTGAACGCCAACAACCGAGGATGCCGAACACGGCCCCTCGGTTGTTGGTGTTGTGTGTTATTGGAAGCTAATGCGCGATTCCGTCGGGCGCCGCGAGCATGCTCTTGATGACCTGCAAATAGTCAACCGACGTCTGCCAATCGGCCTCGTCGGGCCGCCATTGATAGACGTTGCCCGTCAGCAGCGACACCGCCTCGATCCGGGATGGCATCACGCCGTACAACGCCCGGAAATACACGGTCGTCATGTGCGCGTACAGCTCGAGCGCCTCCGGCGATTCGTCCACGATCAGCTTATGGACGGCCATGCCGCCTTGATCGGTCTCCTCCTGCAGCACGAGGTGGAACGTCTGCTTGACCTCCATGTCCAGCTCCGGCAAGTAGTGGACGAACGTCTCGAACAGCACGATCGGCACGGCGCCCGCGAGCCGCTCTACATAGTCGCTCATGCGGCCGACGACCGCCTCCCGGGTCAGCAAATAATGCTCGGGCGAATGAAAACGTTCGTACCTCCTGTTCCATCTGCGAATGACCGCCATCTCCAGCTGCGCGTCGCGACCCGTCCGGCTGCCGCCGCTAAGCACGTCGTACAAGCAGGCGCACGCCGACTCGAGCACGAGCTGCTTCCAAGGCTTGCCGGCAGTGAATCGGCTGCCGGACGCCGGGCGGCGCTCCCCGCGCAGCATCCGCTCCATGGCATCGTCCTCCAGGCGGACGAGCGGATCCATCGCTTGAAGGTCGCCGCTTCGGAATTCATCCTGCTTCATGTGGCGACCGACAGGAGTCCGGCCAGCAGCTTGCCGATCTCGGACGCCCGCTCCTTCTCGCCGGAGGAAGCGCCGTATTCGAATTTCAAGCTCTCGCACACGACTTCCGCGCCAAGCTCCTTCAGCTTGTTCTCGATCGTATCGACCGCCCCGCAATAAATGGGGTACGACGTATCGCCGGAGCCGAACACCGCCGCCTTCTTGCCCGTCAAATCCAAGCCTGCCATCCCGTCGTAGAAATCGAGGAACTCGTCGGGCAGCTCCCCGTCGCCCCATGTATAGGCGCCGATGATGATGCCGTCGTATTGCAGCAGCTCTTCCGCGTTCGCATCGAAGGCTTCCTTCAGCACCGTATCGGCGCCGGCTTCCCGAGCGGCCGCGGCGATCACTTCCGCTGCTTCTTCCGTATTGCCGGTCAGACTTGCATATACAACTAAAATCGAGGACATTGCGTAACCTCCATGCATTTGTTGATAATGATTCTCATTATCATAAATGATATTCAGGTTTCCGGCATTTGTCAACCGACGAGTTCCGTGGGCAAAATACGCTATTGGATTCCCTGATGTATGCGACTCAGATAAGCGGTTCGTTTGGGCGGATCAACGCGGAATCGTTCTTAGAAGATTAATCCCGTAATCAGGGTAAGCCATGCGCTCGCGATGATGATATTTATCTTTTAAAGAAGAGTATCTTTTAAAATCATTATCTTTTAGGGCTGCCGCTTTTCCGTTGAAACCCTTGATATATAAGGCTTTGCCGCGAGTCTAGCGCTATTTTTTCAGCCCTCGCGATCGATCGGGTCAATTTTGCAGACAAGCCGTACCATTGGTTAAAGAAACAGACAAAGGCTACCTCATGCGACATGCTCGCGCGGCTGTTCCGGATGAGCATCGGTTAACCACCGTTTTTATCCCCAGTTCACAGGCTGCGTCTGAAATGTTAACGATCCACGGAATAGCCGGGTTAAAACATGACGCTAACGTCTGTATTTATAACCATTGTTGAAAATCCTTGCGCATTCGAGGGCTGTCATTCTCATCCCCGATGCGCGCAAATACCCCTATCCCGCCTCCTGATTTCGCGGCCCACCGCGCTTCCTTCCTCGCGAACCAACGCCAAATAGCCCCGCGCTACTGCAGGGGCTAAGATGGGATGAGGCTGCTCGATTAAGTTGTCGCGAAGTTCTCGATCAGGAAGTCCTCCAGATAGAAGCCTTCTCCCCCTGCCCCGCCAAGCGTCGGTGCTTGTCCGTGCAGCATAGGAAGCGCCCGGCGGCAGATCGCCGCGAAGCGCTTGAGCGAGAAATACGTCCGGACCGCCCGGTAGAACTGAACGGGACGGGCCAGTCCGAATTCATCCGTCTCGTCGCAGACGATGAACGGATAGATGCCCGTGCTCTTGGCGAGCTCCATGAACTGCACGAACTCGCGGTCCGCCAGCTCTGATTGCAGGACGAGGATCGGGTCGGCTGTAAGCAGCGGATCGCGCCGCATCATCTCCTGGAGCCGGCGCGCGGCGAAACGGAGCTTTTTCAGTCCGCTATTATGAAGCAGCTGCGCGAGCCGCAGGAAGGTTTGCCCATGCTCCATAAATTCGAAATCGCCGATATTGAAGCTATGCAGCAGCATGCGAAGGCGACCTACCGTTCTCGAGTACGGCACCTTGGCTTTCGGAATCGAGCGGTAATGCCGGCCTGCCTCATGACGCGCCAGATAGACCGGGTTCGGCACGCAGCGCAAAGACCACCGTCCCAAAGCATCCTTGTCGACGGAAGCTTCGCTCAGCAGCGTCTCGCCCGCGATCGGCTCGAGCGCGGCAAGCGAACGAAGCAGCTCGCGCACCTGAGCCGGACGGGATTTGTGCGTGAGCGTATAGAGCCAGCAATCCTCGCCGAGGAATTCCTTGAATTCGGTATTTATTTTCTGACCATTCCGGCTCATGACGTAGAGGTATAGCTTTTGGGCGGCGAGGGGCAAATCCGTGAACGCTTTCGTGAACACGACCGGATTGAACAGCACGAAGCGACCCGTGCCCTTCTTAAACGATTCGACGCGCCATTGCGAGATGATGCCGCTGCGGTTCGTCGAGATCAGCTTCAGCTCGATGAATTTGCGTACTTCCGCATAGAACTGCTCCTTGGAGCCAGCATCCTCGTATTCTTCGTTCATCAAGCGGTAGAGACGGTGGATGGATACGCCAATAAGCGATCCTTCCGTATTGAAGCGGCGGAAGATCGTCATCATTAAACGGAGGGACATCTCGGTGACATGGAACTTCCGCACCGGATGGCTGTTGCGGCGGAACAAGACGACTTCATCCTCGTGATAGGAGCGCTCGATCTGGAAGAGAGCCTGCAGGAAAGAATAATCGACCGCAACCGGGTAGGTGGCGCCTTCGTTCTTGTTGTTCAAGATCATGTAGTTATAGGTTTGCGTACCCTTCGGCTGCTGCTTTTTACTCATCCTGCGTCTGCTGCCTCCTTCCCTCGGTGTCGTGTCAAAACTAGCGTGCAATCATATTTACGCCAAGCTATTCGGGCGGTATAATAGAGGGCAGACCATAAAAATGGCAAAGCGAAAGCAGACCTTTTTGATCGCGTTTTTTCGCGAAAAAAGGACGTCTGACGAATGCATGGTAGAATTGTATTCACCATTGCTTCAATCCGTTGGCGCGGATTCGAAGCCATCTTATGTATCGCATCTGCATCTATTCGCCGCTTCCGGTTGGCGCCGGAGCAGCTCGCGCAAAGTTTGGCGACTTTGCGTTCTTATCCCCCGCGGGCAGCGGGGGTTTTTCTTTTTCTACCGTATGTAACGCGCCTCGCCGCTCAAGACGGCGCCGGCCGGTTCATCTTATGTAAGCAAGACAACATGTCTCGCCTTGCGCTCATCACAAAACAGGTGACTCAGGTCGCCTAGTTTCGACAATATCATTACGACGAATCGGCGGTCAATCGTAATGCAGAGGAGGTTTGTTCGTAATGCAAAGGAGGTTGCCGGCCGTAAAACAGGGCTTTTCGCCTATGCGAAACTTATTTTCGTAATACAGAGGAGTTTCATTCGTAATGCAGAGGGGTTTCGTAGCAGAAAGGATGATCGCTCGTAACAAAGAGGAGTTTGGCTCGTAACGCAGAGGCGTTTCGTAATACAGAGGCGTTTGGTTCGTAATCGAGAGGAGCGAAATCGCGAAAAAAAATTTTGGGGCACCCGAACATGAATTCCCCTAATTTCGTAATGCAGAGGCGTTGTATTCGTAACGCAGAGGAGTTTCGTAATACAGAGGCGTTATGTTCGTAATGTAGAGGAGTTTCGTAATACAGAGGCGTTTTCTTCGTAATGCAGAGGCGTTTCGTAACACAGAGGTGTTTTTGTTCGTAATGCAGAGGAGTTTCGTAATACAGAGGCGTTTTCTTCGTAATGCAGAGGCGTTTACGATCGCATTCGCTGCGTACGAAAAACGCCGATCTAAATATAGATCGGCGCGTTGGCATTGTCGATGAGCAGCTGTTCGTCATAGCTGTTCGCTTGAAGCAGCCAGTCGCTCGGTTGAAAAATGATTTTAACCGGGGTCCGGCCGTTTTTCAAAATCGTGAAGCTTTGAATAACGTCGAAGTTCTGCAGCTCCTCGAACGATGCTTTGAGCAGCGAGTAGGCTTTGGACTTCTCGTTCGAATTGATGCCCAAGTGGCCGATCAGCGGCTCGACCTCCAAGATGAATTCCTTGTCCTTCGTCTTGTTGACGACGACGAGGTACAGGTTCTTCGAGGTTGGCGTAGCCAGATCGTTGAAGAGCGAGATGCTGATGGAGACGACGTTGCCGAGCAGCAGGTTTTTGAATAGATCGTCGCTCAGCTTCACGTACGCCTGATTCGAGTCCCGGTCGATCTCGACGGTCTGGAACGGATTATGAATCTTCGTTCTTCTCCGTTTCTTCGCCTCGGCATCGTAATACTCCTCCATGACGATCGACGTCTTGCCCAAGTTATCGAGGCTGTCGTGCAGCGCTTCGTATTCTCCGCCGTTAATATCGGCCTGGACGCATTTGAGCAGCTCCCGGAATTCGAAGGCGAATTCCTTGCTCTTGCCCTTCTGCTCCCACATTTTGAAGATGCCCAGCATGTTGCGCGCGTCCGAGGGCAGCAGCACCTTCCCGTTGCCGTTCTGGTAGAACAGATTGCGGAAGCCCGTCTTGCTCATCTCCAGCACGCCGTTCTCCTTGCGCTTCTTCTTCAGCGTCGCCTCGTTCGGACTGCTCGAGGAGATGAACGGATGGTCGATGAAGTTCCGCTCCACGCTATGACTCAGCTGGCGGTTCTGCTCCTGCTTCTTATGGATCGCCTTCTCGAGCATAAGGATCTGCATCTCGACCGTATCGAGCTGCTCGATCAATTCGTCGCTCGGATTTTTCTGCTCCATTCGCGTGTTCAAGAACTGGCCTGACAGATCGTTGCGCTTCTCCATCAGCTGCAGATGCACCCGCTTGAGCTCGTAGATGCGTTTGTTCAAAAGCGGCGTGCAGTATGTATCCGCCTCTACCTCCAGCTGCCCCTTGATCATCTCTTCGTCCATCGTCCGGCCCGTAAGCTGCTCGCGAATGGCCACCAGATTCGGCGCGTATTTTTCGAGTGTATTGATGATGGCTTTGCTCAAAGTTGACGTAACCCACTTTCAATCGTCGTTGTCTATCTATTGTAGTGCGAATGCGGACGTCTGACAATCGGGCATGCTTACCAGCGGGTTAAAGCTCCGAGGCAAGGTGCGACGCAAAGTTTATGGCTATTCTCGATCAGGCAGCACGATTCCTCGCGTTGATGGCGAGTACACCCGATGGTAAGATGTGGATATGTCTACCCCTAACTTAACCACCAAATTTACGATTCCGCCCCGTCGGCTCCATAGCGTTCTCCGGCAGCGGTTGGTCGAGAAGCTGCATCTAGGTTTGCACCGCAAATTAACGCTTATATCCGCGCCCGCCGGTTACGGGAAAACGACATTAGCCGGCGAATGGATCGCCGATTGCGGGCGTCCCGTCGCCTGGCTGTCGCTTGAGGAAGGGGACGGCGATCTGGTGCGCTTCCTGTCCGGTCTCGTCGCCTCCCTGCAGACGCTCGAGGCGACGATCGGGGAAGGCGTGCTCGCCGTGCTCCAATCCCCCGAGCCGCCTCCCGCGGAATCGATGCTGGCGGCGCTTCTTCGGGACGCCGCCGCTATGGCCCCTTTCCTACTCGTTCTCGACGATTATCACGAAGCAAAATCAAAGCCCGTCGACGAGGCCATTGCCTTCCTGCTGGATCATCTTCCCGCGCACATCCACCTGGTGATGATCACCCGCGAGGACCCTCTTCTTCCATTAGCCCGGCTGCGGGTTCAAGATCAGTTGACCGAGCTGCGCGCGGCGGACCTGCGATTCACTTCCGCCGAAGTCGAAGGATTTCTAAACGGCAGCCTGGGACTCGGTCTCCCCGCGGACCAAGTCGAAACGTTGACTTCGCGGACCGAAGGCTGGATTGCCGGATTACAGCTGGCCGCACTCTCGATTCAAGGCGATCGGGGGGCCGAGCGCTTCCTGCAATCGATCACCGGCAGTCATCATTTCGTGCTGGATTATCTGGTCGAAGAAGTGCTGCAGCGGCAATCGGAAGCCGTCCAGCAGTTCCTGCTGCGAACCTCCGTCTTAGACCGCCTGTGCGGTTCCCTTTGCGATGCGATTGTGCCCGATTCCGGAATGTCAGGTCAGCAGCGGCTGCTTGAGCTTGAACGCCGGAACTTGTTCGTCATTCCGTTGGACCATGAACGACGATGGTATCGCTACCATCGCTTGTTTGCCGAATCCTTGCAGAGACGGCTGCAGGATAGCCTGGACCGAAGCGGCATCGCAGAGCTGCATGCGCGAGCAAGCGCATGGAACGAAACCCACGGTGCCGAGATCGAAGCGTTGCGTCATGCCATCGAAGCGGCCGACCACGAACGCGCCGCGCGACTGCTGGAAGGGGGCGGAATGCCGCTTCATCTCCGCGGGGCGGCAGGCCTTACGCTGAAATGGCTGGAGTCGCTGCCCGCCGCGGAGCTGGACGCCAGACCCGCCTTATGGGTGATGTATGGTTCCGTGCTGCTGATAACGGGGAAACCATCGCACGTCGAACCGAAGCTGAGATCGGCGGAGGCCGCGCTGGACGGCGCCGACCGGGACTTCCGCGTGCGAGACTTGATCGGGATGATCGCCGCAACCTGGGCCGCGGTGGCCTCGCTCCTGATGGCGGCAAAGTCGAATGCGGCCAGACGGGAGCTGCTGGCCGCGGAATCGTCCATGCAGATGACGGCGCAAGAGGATAAGACCGATGCTCTTATCGAGCTGATTGCCCCGGCGAAGGATACGGGAGCGGACGATAGCCGCGAGCTCGGACACGTTGTGACCCAGGCGCGCCGCGCGTTAGACCATCTTCGTCCGGATAATCTCCCCGTTCGGACGTCGGCCGCATGGATGCTCGGCGTCGCGTTCCAACGGCGCGGGGATTATGCCGAGGCCCGGAACGCTTACCACGATGTCATCGCGTACAGTCATCAGATGGGTCATAAACTGATGGCGGTCATGTCGCTGATCGGACTGGGGCAAATCGAGGAATCGGACAATGGGCCGCGTCAGGCGGAGGAATGCTACGAAGAGGCGCTTCGGCTAGCCGGCGATCTGCCGCTTCCGGCGCTTCGCGAAGCGCACGCCGGTCTGGCGCGCATTCGGGCGGCCCTCCAATCTGGCAGGAAGCGCGGTCTGATCGAGCCGCTCAGCCCACGCGAACTCGAGGTGCTCGCGCTCATCGCCGAGGGACTTTCCAACCGCGACATCGGCGCGAAGCTCTTCTTGGCCGTGGACACCGTCAAAGGGCACAACCGCAGAATTTTCGAGAAGCTCCATGTGCAAAGACGCACGGAAGCGATCGCGCGCGCCCAGGCGCTGAATCTACTCCCGCCCCCTCCTAAACCACACTAAAGTGTCTACTGCCCCTCCCGCCTCCTTCGCTATAATCCTACTAACATGAGCGAAGGGGAGATGAGATTGAACAGGATGGCAAGGGTGGCTGGGGCATTGTTTCTAATATCAACGGCGGCTTACTTGGTCGGGAGCGGGCTGTTGAATCCCGTTCTCCAGCGTGCCGAGTTGCTCGCGGGTCTGGATGCGGACCGAACAAATGTAATCGCGGGATTGCTGCTGGAGTTGATTAACGCGGTCGCGGTCGTGGGGATTGGTATGCTGCTCTACCCGATTCTCCGAAAGCATCACGAGGCGTTCGCGCTCGGCTATTTCGGTTCCCGGCTCATCGAGTCCGCGATCCTCATTATTAGTTTGGCCGGACCGCTCGTTCTCTTGGCGCTCGGCGACGAGTACGCGGCGGCGGAAGCCTCGAATCGTTCGCACCTCCAAGCGATCGCCCATGCAGCCGTGGACGCGCATGACCTGCTCTTCGAGCTGGCGATGGCCGTGCTCAGTTTAGGCAGCTTGCTCTTATGTTCGGTTCTCTACCGGTCGAAGTTGGTTCCGCGCGGGTTGTCCGCGATCGGCTTCATCGGGTATATCGGGCTGCTGGCTAGCAGTTGTCAGGCGATCGCCGGTCTAGACACCGGCGCCGTGCTGTATATTCCGGGGGCTATATTTGAGCTGGTGTTTCCGCTGTGGCTCTTAATCAAGGGAGTCAAACTGCGTGAATGAAGGAGGAGGCGCCATCCCCCTGGCTGGTTGCCGATTGCTATGCGTCTAACCGAACCCACTTCCCGGCGTTCCGCGTCCAAATCGCCTTGCTCAGTAGATGATCGCCATTCACCCAAATCCGCTCGATGACCGCTCGCATTTGCGCTATGCCTTCCTCCGATCGGATATCGCTGAACATCAGCACATCTCTCGCAGGGAACGCCACGGCATAGCCGGATGGCGCGTAGTCGTTCAGCGTTCCGTCCCACAGATCATCCAGCAGCAGCAGGCTCGCTTCGAAGCTGCCGTCCATCAGCAGCATGGTATACGCGGCATCCTGCAGCTCCTGCAATTGAAGCTCATGGCTCTCCGTTCGGTCGTACAAATGATCGAGACTTTGGGCCAGCAGCTGCTCCGGCGTCAGGCCAAGCTCGCGAAGGTCGCGATTTTGCACGTAGCGGTAGACGTCCATGCCTTCATCGTCGCACAGGAACGTGACGATGAATCCTTCGTTCCACGGCAGCTCGACGATGTCGTCTTCCGGCGACAGCGCATAGCCTTGCTCGTCCTCCGCTTCTTCGATCGCAATCGGCTTCAAATAGGGCAGCGCTTTATATACGGGGGATGGTCCGTTCTCGTTCATGGTGTCGTCCTCCTTCCTCTGGGGATATCGCTTGTCAAAACCATTTTACTCCAAAACCTGCCCAAGATCCGATACCTATAGTCTAGAGCCGTGCATCGCGTAAGACGCTTGCATTAACACCATTTATTTCCGCCTTGGAGGTGGAGAAATATGTTAAAATCGGGACGCATACCTGCAAATTTCTCCTAAGGAGTCATGTCCAATGGCTGCGCCCTCGAACAGAATGAAGAAGATTCCCGGTACGCTAGAGAAGACCGCTACCCATCAACAAAAAATACTGCGCCTCAACGGAATGTCCGCCATTGAATCGTGCACGCGCACGGAAGGGGCAACCGGGACGCTTTTCTTGGAAGACCATATGCTCTTGTTCGTGCTTGAAGGGGTGTACACGGTTCGGTTCGGAGCGGAGGTCCATACGGCGCGCAAACACCAGATGGTGCTGATCCATAAGTCCGTCGCGATCCAATACGAGAAAAGCGGGGAGCCGGATTCCGATTATACGCTCAACTACATCATGTTCTTCTTGAAAGACGAGGTCATCGGCGAGTTTGTCCGGATGGCGGACTATTCGGCTTCTGCCGAAGCCGACAGCAAGTCGACGATCTCCGTCCATCCGATCGATGACCGGCTGTTCAGCTATCTCGCGTCGCTGCAGCCGTACTTCCATGAACCCGAGCGGGTGAAGGATGGGCTGGTCAAGGTGAAGCTGCTGGAGCTGCTGTTCGGCATCGCCGACCGGAATGCCGGCTTCTTGTTCGAGCTCTCGCAGATGAAGCGCCAAGCGCGACGAAGCATTGCGGACGTCGTGGAAGCCAATCTCGCCAATCCCGTCTCCGTGCAGGATCTCGCCTATTTAGCCGGACGCAGCCTCTCCGCCTTCAAGCGCGATTTTAAGGCGATCTATAACACATCTCCGCTGCAGTGGATCCGGAATGCTCGATTGGATCAAGCGAAAGATCTGTTGGCCCATTCGTCGCTATCCGTCACCGAGGTGTGCTTCCGGACGGGCTTCGAGAACGTCTCCCACTTCTCCAAGGCATTCAAGCTGAAATTCGGCTTTCCGCCGTCCGCGCTCAAACAGCCGTCGCTTCCTCCGACATCAAGCTGAGCGAAATGAACAACGAATCTGGGCCTCCGAACAAAGCTCGATGCGCCATCGTCTGGTACGCTTATACCTGTCATTCCGATGATGTGCTGTGCCATTGAACTTAAGGAGGAATCCGCATGTCCGATCTCACCCTTCGGCAGGACGCTGCCGCCAACCCGATCGCCTCGATTCGAGGTCACCATATCGCGATCCGCGTGCCGGACTATGAGGCTGCAAAGAACTGGTACGTGGAAAAGCTGGGCTTCCGCGTCTTGCAAGAATGGCCGTTTGGCGATATGAACCTGGCTTATGTAGCCCCGCCCCACGACGATTCGTTCGTTATCGAGCTGATCGGAGACGGAGAAGCGAGCGAAGCGCCCCAGTATGAGGATCTCGGCAGCAGCTTACGCCAACCCGGTCATCATCATCTCTGTTGGAACGTGAACAACGTGGATGAAGCGATCGCGTATTTGGCCGCGCAAGGCGTGACGCTGGTCGGAGAGCCGTTCGAGGTGGAAGCGATCCACCGCCGCCTCGCGTTCTTCGCCGATCCGTGGGGAAATTTGTTCGAATTGGCTCAAGCGACGGCGTAACGGCTGCGACGGTTGCCGTTAGAAGCTGCTGAAATGCCACAAAGTCCGCCCGAACGAACACGTTCAGGCGGACTTCGCCATTCAAGGATAATTTTCACGATCGCAAACTAGCGCTTATGGTGATGCCCCCGGTGTTTCTTCTCCAGTTCGATCTTGGCGATGGAGGCCCCGATCCCCGGTTGGTTCGGCGCGTTGACGCCGCGGGCGACGTCGAAGTTGCTGACATACATCGTATCGCCGACGACGTGCAGACTGGCCGGGAATTCCAGAGGTCCGCGGCTGTCGTTGGCGGCCACTTCCTTGACTTTGCCCGAACGGGACACCTTCACGATCGCGTTGCGCTCATTGGCCGCCACGTACAAGTCGCCATCCGGTCCGAAGGCGATGCCGTCCGCGCCGTAGAGCAGCGGGTCCTTCGCGAAGCGCTCGACATCGCCGAAGGTGCCGTCCTTCTTGATTCGGACCCGATTGATCTCGCCCGCGCTCGTGTTGGCCATATACAGCCGACCGTCCCGGCCGAACGCCAGTCCGTTCACGGTAATCGGCTGCTCCGGCCGCTCGGCTGCGATGCCGCTCGCCCATACGGTGCGCTCCCCTTGCGGGGTGATGACGTAAATATTGCCCGTCGCCCCACCGCTCACATACAGGTTGCCGTCGCGATCAAACGCCAATCCATTCGCGCCGTCGACATCCTGCGCGAACGTCTCCACCTTCCCGCTCTCGACCGGCCCGCTTACCAGCGCATCGGCGGAGATCCGCAGAATGACGCCGTCCACGCCGCTGCCTCCACCGCTCGCCATGTACAAGTTGCCCTGCTCGTCGAACGCCATGCCGGTCGCGGACCTTGGCAGAACCGTCAGCGTTTCCAGCTGCCCCGTCGCGGGCGTGAACCGGAACAGCCGCTTCGAATCCATGTCGATCGTGTACAAGCGCCCCTGCTTGTCCCCGGTGATGCCTTCGACGCGCATGCCCGTCGCGCTATTCGGATCGAGATCGACCGCGATCGAGACACTCGCCGCTCGCTTTGTCCCCTCCGAAGCTTGCATCGCAGGTGCCATGACAGCAACCGCCACCATCGTAGCTGCTAGTACGGGAATCACCTTTCTCCTCAATTGCCTCGCCTCCTTAATCGCAATTTAGCCCATCGTAATAAGACTAACCAGCTGTTAAGGAACCCAATCAACATAAGCGGTAGATCGGATCACATCGGGACAACGGGCGCGCATCGCGGAATCGGAAACGGGGCCGAGGATCGGTTTACTTGGAACTTCTTTCATCTCCGCGTCGTCTAAGCTGGAGGAGGTGCTGGAAATGAAATTTGGTTTAGCAGGCATACTGCTCGGCGCGATTCTAGTTACGGGGTGCGCCAACGAAGCCGTGAACGTCCAGGACGTTGCCGTTAATCTGGAGGAGCACCAGAAAGAAAGGCAGCCCGCGAGCGAGGAACAAGTCATCGAAGCCTATCTGACCGACAAGCTCATGAGCCCGTCAACGGGCGATGTCAAATTCGCAGCCTTCGAAATATTGGAAGAGGATACGCAGGCAGGCAAAATGTACGCCTGGAGCTTAATCGAGGCGTACGACCTGGCCCGGGATGCCTCGGAGTCCACTCGAGGCGTGTCCATTCCGGTCGTCCTGAAAGTCAGCCGAACGAACGGATCGCTCGCGATTACCGGGCACACCACGCCACGGGACGGCAGCTATTATGCACCCGATGTTCGAGCGTTGTTCCCTGCCCGGATCCAGGACAAAGTGCTGCACTACTCCTCGCAGCACATCCAGTCCTTGATGAAAGAGATGGAAGAGAAGGTGAAGGCCGCCAAGGAGAATGGAATGCCGCGCCAGCAGTCCTGATGGCCGCGCGCCATGTCTGCTCATGACGTTCTGTAATCGTCCACGATGACGTCAATCACGCGCTTGCCCCAATCCGATGAATCCGATCCGCGATCGCCCCTTGAATTGCGACCGGTTAACGCCTATACTGAGTTTGTAGACTGGATAGTCGGTTTATTATTACGCCGCAGAGAAAAAGGTGAACGCATCATGGCAAGACCTGCCGGAGCGGGGGAACAAACGAAGAAACGGATCGCGCTAAAGGCGAAACCGCTGTTCGAGCAGAAAGGGTATTCGGCTACGACGATGGACGAGATCGTCGCCACCGCCGGATCGAGCAAGGGCAGCATCTACTACCATTTCAAGCGCAAAGAAGAGCTGTTCCTGTACATACTGGAGCTGACGATGCAGGAGTGGACCGATAAGTGGACGCGCGTCTCCACCCCTCTCCATACCGCGACCGAGAAGCTGTATGCTTTGGCCGAGTTGTTCGCGACGGATTTCCAGAATCCACTCTTGAAAGCGGCGGAGGAGTTCGCAGGGAGCGAGATGGCAGACCCGGACATTCACGCCCGCCTGATCGAGATGACGCGGATGCAATATCCCATTCTTCAGGAGCTGCTGGAAGAAGGAATGGCAAGCGGGGAGTTCGAGCCGTACGATACGAGCGAACTCATGTATATCGTGCTCGGGCTGCTGGGCGGTCTCGGGGTCGCCTATTACGACTTGGGCACCGAGCAAATCATTCCCCTCTATCGCAAATCGATCGATATTCTGCTCCGGGGCATACAGAAAAAATAGACGCCCGAAGAACGCTAAATTTTTTTGCGCAATTAATAGACTGACTAGTCGGATTAATAATAAGGAGTGATGAGACGTGAAAGAATTGTTCCGCAATCGGGTGTTCCTCATCGTCGCTTCGGTCGATCTGATCCAACAGCTGGGCATCTGGGTACGCAATATGGCGCTGCTGTTCTACGTCATGGAACAGACGGGCAACGATCCCGTCGCCGTGTCGCTGCTGACGGTGTTCGAATACTTGCCGATCTTCGTCTTCTCGATGATCGGCGGCACGCTCGCCGACCGCTGGAACCCCAAGCGCACGATGATCGCGGGCGATGCCCTGAGCGCCGTCTCCATCGCCGTCATCCTGGTCTTCATCGAAGCGGGATGGTGGCAGGCCGTATTCGCGGCGACCATCGTGTCGGCGATCGTCAGCCAATTCTCGCAGCCTTCGTCCTCCATCATGTTCAAGCGGCACGTGCCGGATGAGCTGGTGCCGGCGGCGATCGGCATTACGCAGAGCTTGATGTCCCTGTTCGTCATCGTCGGGCCGATGATCGGCACGACCGTCTATGTCTGGCTCGGCGTAAGCACGTCGCTGCTGATCCTGGTGATCGCCTTCGCCGCCGCGGCGCTGATTCAGCTGGCGCTTCCCGCCTATGTGAGGGAGAAGCGGACCGAGCATAGCTCCGTATGGAGCGAGATGATGATGGGGCTGCGCTACGTGGGCAGTCAGCGCAATCTGCTGCTTATCACCGCGGCCTTCGCGCTGATCGGACTCGGCTCCGGCTTGATCCAACCGCTGGACGTCTTTCTCATTACCGAGCGGCTCGGATTGGATAAAGAGGACCTGAAATGGTTCTATGCGCTGTCCGGCATCGGCATGCTCGTCGGCGGCGGAGCCGCGGCCGCATTCGGCCGCAAGGCGAATCCGCGCATCGTCGTCGCGTCGGCCATCGTCTTCCTGGCGGCGTCCATCGTCGTCGAAGCGCTGTCCGTATGGGTCGGCTTGACGGCGACGATGCGGTTCTTGGTCGGCGGCGCGGTCACCTTCATGCAGATTATTCTCGGCACCGCGCTCATCTCGATGGTCGCGGAAGCGTATATCGGACGGGTGAACGGAACGATCGTGCCCGTGATGATGGCCGGCATGCTGATCGGCTCGGGGCTCTCTGGTTTCCTGATGAAGTTGACGGGGCTCGTCCCCACGTACATCATCGCCGCGGCGATCGTATTGTTGGCCGCTCCCGTCGCGCTCCGCATGAAGATCGCCAAGCCGGAAGATGCCGCGGCTTCCCAGCCGCTCGCCCAAGGCGAAACGGCCGACGCCGTCCATTAGCTTCGCGCCGCGCGATAGCCCATAGACATTAAGCCGCCCCGGGGCCATCTCGAAGAATGACGCTCGGGGCGGCTTTTGGCGTGCGCGGTTCTCGGTTCAATCTTCCAATTACGATTCGAAATGCCGGGCGAGGAACCGGAGCGCGAGACCGAGCCACTGCGCGGCGTCGGCATTCAGCTGCTCGTCCTTCCCCGTCACCTTCGTCGCGAGGCTGAGGCCGTGACCGCCCGTCTCGAACACATGCAGCTCGTAAGGAACCCCGTGATTCTCGAGCTGCAGCGCCAGCTTGAGCGAATTGCCCGCAGGGATGAGCCCGTCCCCCGCCGTGTGCCAGAGGAACGTCGGCGGCACGTTCGGGGTCACGTGATGGATCGGATTCGCCAGCGTGATCGTCTCCTCCGTGAAGTTCTCGCCCAGCATTGCCGTGTCGATCTTCCGCATCAACGCCTTGAAGTCGTCGTCGGCACCGCGAAGCGCGATCGCGTTCGTGTGCGCGACGTCCAGCCACGGATAGCCGAGGATGAGGGCATTGGGACGGAGCTGCTCCGGCTCTGTGCCGAGCTTCTCGCTAAGGAAGGCGTCCTGCCAGCGCGTCGCGAGGGAAGCCGCCAAGTGACCGCCGGCCGAGAAGCCGCAAATCGCGATTTTGTCCGGATCGACGCCCCATTCCGCGGCGTTCGCTCTGACGGTCTGCATCATGCGGGCCGCATCGTACACGGGATTCGGATAGGCCGGATTCCCGTTCGCCGTCGTCGTGTAGCGCAGCACGAACGCGTGGTAGCCGGCGGCGAGGAACGTCATCGCGATCGGTTCCGCCTCCCGGTCCGACGTGTACATGTAGCCGCCGCCCGGACAGACGATGACGGCGGGACGCTTCCGATCCGCCTCGATTTCGCCCGAGTTATCCAACAAGTACTTCACATAATACGTTTCGCTGTCCGATTCCCACAGCTTGCTTTGTTCGACGCGCACGATCATGCCCTCCTTTTGGTTTGGCTGCAATCGCTTTCGATGTACTCTCGTAGCCATTGTAATCCGATTCTAGCGGGGCGACAATGTCCAATTGGCTTTTAAGCTCAAGCGACGGCCTGTGTGAATGTCTGCCTCTTCCTTGGGGAATGACTACGTAGTACCAGATTCATCCAAGCGAGCGTTCGCGGCATGCATCGCGCAGAAGCTTGCCATAGGTCAACTCCTTAACAAGGAAGGAACCTGCTATGTCCAGCAATGCCTATTGGTATATTGGCTTAAGCATCGTCAGTCTTCTCGTGTTAACCATCGCGCTGGCGCGGGCCAAGTCGCTTCGCGCCGTGTTCCACGTATTCATGATGACGCAGATGGCGTACTTGATCGAGACGGTCATTTATATATTTGGCAGCAGCTACTTTTATCGTCCGGGGTTTCTGAAAGACAGCGCCTACTTCGACAGCAATATGGGGGCGCTTACCTCCAACATGCTCGTCATCCCGACGGCCGCGCTCGTCATCGCCGTCTATCGCCTGCGCTGGAAGGGAATCGCGGTCGCCATCGCGCTGATCGGGGCAATCGAGTGGCTGTGGGTCGAGCTCGGGCTGTACACGTTAAATTGGTGGCGTATCGAATATACGGCGATCGGATTGACCATGTACTTCCCGTTCGCGCGCCTCGTCTATGACCGCCTCCGCCGTCCGGCAGCCGGGATACTCCATTCGTCGCTTCTCTTCCTGGTCGTCGCACCGATTCTGGGAACGCTGCACATCGTCCCCATCATGCTGGTCATGAACCGCAGCTACGATCCGGGCTGGTTCGGCGATCCGCCGCATGATACGACCGCCTTCTCTTCCGTGTATTACGTCGTGATGGCGCTGGTCATTGTGACGACAATGAAAATACAACGAGGCCATACGTGGGTCAAATTCCTCGCGATCGCCTCATTCATCTTCATCGTAACCCGGGTTTTATTGGCGACGGAGCTGCTCCGCATCCATGTGTGGTGGGATCCCTGGTACTATTGCTTGTTCCCGTCCACCGCCTACTTGCTGTTAAAGCCTGTAAGCGCTCGCTTGGCGAGAGGCGGCTGAACCGTCTCGCCGCAGACGAAAGACGCCTGCTCCTCGTTGGGAGCAAGCGTCTGAACCCTTTATTTCGAAAGTTCCGTTGCCTCTTCTTCAGCCTGTTCCTTGACCTGTTCCTTGGCCTGGGCTTGCGGCGCTGCCTCCAGCACCGCCGTCAACAGCGCGAGCGCCAGCCCTTGGCCCCAGCCCTGCGCCCATTTGCGGTCGATGGCGAGATAGCCGGCGACGTCGTTCATAACGGCGGTGCCGCCGGATACGTTCCGGACCCGGCCGTTGTCCGCAATATTCGCGATGACGCCTTCCAGCGCCTTCTGCACGTATTTGGCGTGCAGCGGATTATGCTGCATGACCATGGCGGCGGCGATGCCTGCCGTTGCCGACACTTCCCCGTAAGCTTCCGGATTGTCCAGCACGGTGCCCCAGAGACCGTCCGTCTTCTGCAGTTTCTTGATCGCGGCCAGCTGATCCCGCAGAGAACTCCAAATATGCATCATCGGCGGATACAAATACGCTTCCGGCAGCACTCTTGCGGCGCGGGACATCGTGTAAGCCGCCCACGCGTTGGCGCGCGCCCAATAGATGCCCGACATGTGATCCTTCTTGATGTTGTTATAGCCGTGGTACCATAGCCCGCTGTCCTCGTCCTGCAAGTAGTTGATATGCCAGAAGAACTGGTGCAGCGCGTCGTCGACGAGCCGCTTCTCGCCCTGCATGATGCCTACGCGCAGCAGGAAATAGGCGGCCATGAACAGCGTGTCCGCCCAGCACTGCTCCGGAAAGTCGTTCTTCGCCGACACCGTATGTTGGAGCACCCGGTCGCCGAAACGGAGCGCCTTGTTCTCCAAGTAGTCCACCTTGCTCATGATGAGGTCGAGATATCGCTGTTCCCCGGTCTGCTCGTACAAGGTGATCAGCATATGTCCCATCGCGCACGTGTTCACCGTCCAGACGGGCAGCCCCGCCTCGATATATTCGTCCACCCATGCTGCCATCCGCTCCAAATACGCCTGCTCGCCCGTCACCTCGAAGGCGCGGCTCACGCCGTAGTAAGCGACGCCGCCCGGCCAATCCCACGTCAGGTCCATGCCGAATGTGTATTCGACTACGCGGTCGATCGTCTGCTTCAGCTCGGATTGGTCAATCGAAATTTTCACGATGATGCGCCTCCTTGTTTAAAGCCCCAGCTGGGGGCTGGGGCTTTGGAAAATTTACCTCTAGTTAAACTTACCCGCGTCGATCGCGGCTTGCTTCTCGTCGAGAATCTCTTGGTAGCCCGCTTCGAGGTACGCTTTCTTGGCCGCCTCGTACGTCGCGGCGAACTCTTCCGGCTTCGCGAGCACGCACTTCACGTACAGCTCTTGGAAGAGGGCGTTCAGATCGGCCTTGTACTCGTTCACCTTCTCCAGCACGACGCTGAACAGAGCGTCCGGCGTGCGGAACTCGGCATATTTATCGTAGTACTTCAACAGATCTTCCGCCAGGTACTCATAGCCTGCAGGCGCCCATTGGCGAATATAGGCCTTGCGCGTCACGGCAGGATCGTCGTACTGCACCATCTCGGTCACCAGCGCCCAATAGTCCTTGTTATTGTTCTGCGCCAGGACAGATTCGCCCTTGAAATCCGGGTTCTTGACCGCGATGCCGTCGGCGTCGAGCGTGTAGTTCTGGCCTTCCACGCCATTCTGCAGGAAGAACAGGTTCTCCTTCTGGCTCATCCACTCCAGGTACATCCAGACCGCCGCGCGCTCTTGCTCGGTGGACTCGTAGTTGATGCCCATGATGAAGCCGAACGGCCAGTATGCGCGTGCCTGCGGCTTTTTGCCTTCCGGCACGCCCGCCGCCGCGTCCAGCACGGCGAATTCCGCGCCCGGGTTGTTCGCAAGCGTCGCGGTCAGCACGTCGGTGTTGCTCGCGAGGTAGAAGCCGAAGCTGCCCGTTTTGCCGGCGACGAACTCCGCTTTGATTTTCGGCTCGTCGTCGCGCAGGTAGAATTCCTTGTCGATGAGGCCTTTGTTATACAGGTCGTTCAGGTTGCGCAGGTAGTCTTCCGACGCCTTGGTCGTCAGATCGGCCACGCCCAGATCGGAATAGAGCGCGCGTTCCTTCGGATCGACCGGCCAGTCGCGGAAGGCGTAGCTGTAGATGTAGTTGTTCTTCAGCAAGGATTGGGCGCCGACGCCGAGTCCGGCTTCCTTCCACTTCGCCAGCATCTCGTTGTATTTCTCGAGAGAGGTAATGTCCTCCACCTTCATGCCGACCTTCTCCACCCAGTCCTTGCGGATGATGTTCACGAAGTTATCCGCGGCCGGACGCGCGGCGAAGAAGAAGGCGTTCTTGTCGTCGACCTTGCCGTATTGTTCGATCGTGGCGCTCATGTTCTTCCAGTAGGTCGGCGCGTAGTTGGCGATCTCGGCGTGATCCAGCTCCTGCATGACGTCCTCGCTGTAGTAAGCGAGCGCCTGCGGCATGTCGTAGTGGAAAATGATATCCGGCGCCTTATGGGAGGCGAGCAGCTGCTGGTAGTCCTTCACTTCGCTGCTGCGCGTGATCGGCACGAATTTCACGTTGATGTTGTACTTGTCGCCGAATTCCTTCTGAATCCAACGCGTGTAGAAGTTGTCGGTGACGTTCCAGCCCTCGAACGCCCGCTCGTAGACCGGGATGTCGAGGTTGACCTTCTCGGGGAAGCCCTTCGAATAATCAGGATACTTGCCGCCCTCGGCCGCGGCATTGTTGGTCTTCGTGCCCGTGTTGGTTGTTGCCGGCGCCGGGTCGCTGCCCTTGTTGTTGCCGCCTTCGGAATTGCCGCCCCCATTGTTCGAACAGGCAGCCAACATGCCGCCCGCCATCACGACAGACATGAGCACGGATGCGAATTTCTTTGTTCTCATCGCCTTTTCCCCCATCGATTCATAGTTTTGGATTGCCGCGTTACTCCTTGATCGCGCCCAGCATGACGCCCTGAACGAAGTACTTCTGAATGAACGGATAGATGCACAGGATCGGCACCGTCGCGAAGACGACGCACGACGCCTTCAGCACCTCCGGATTGCTCAGCGACACCTGCGTCGCCTCCAGCTGGAAGCTCTCGGTCGCTTGAATAACGAGGTAGTACAGCTTCAGCTGCAGCGGGCGCAGGTCGACGTTCTGCTTAATGTAGAACAGCGCGTCCATGTAGGCGTTCCACCGCCCCACCGCGAAGAACAGCGCGAGCGTCGCCATGATCGGCTTGGAGAGCGGCAGGACGACGCTCCACAGGATACGGAAGTGGCCGGCGCCGTCGATCCGCGCGGATTCCTCCAGGCTGACCGGAATGCTGTTGGTCAGCGCGCTTTTCATAATAAGGAGGTTGAACGAGCTGAACGCGAGCGGCAGGATGAGCGACCATATCGTATCCAGCATGCCGAGGCTGTTGATCAGCATGTACTCGGGAATGATCCCGCCGCTGAAGAAGAGCGGGAACGTGAAGATGATCGTCAGCGCCACGCGTCCTTTGAGCTGCTTGCGGGATAGCGGGTAGGCCGCGCAGATCGTCAGGATCATGCCGAGCAGGGTGAACAGCGCGGTGACGACGACCGACACGTAGAACGAGCGCAGAATGCTCGCGTCGGCGAAAATTTTGCCGTACGCCTCGGTCGTGAAGCCCGCCGGCCACAGAAACACTTTGTTCGCGATGACGTACGCGTCCTCGCTGAACGACTTGGAAACAACGTGCACGAACGGCAGCAGACAGGCTAGCGAAGCGATGATCAGAGTGAGGCGGATCAGCACATCCCATAGGTCGAAGCGCCGTCTGCGAGACGCGATTAACGCGCCGCCGGTTGCTTTCATGGTAACGCCTCCTCTCTAGATCAATCCGTCTTCGCCAAGCTTCTTGGCGATCCGGTCGGCGAGCAGCACGAGCGCAAGCCCGATGACCGCCTGGAATAGCCCAAGCGCCGTCGCGCGGCTGAAGTTGCCGCTCTCGATGCCCCACCGGTAGACAAGCACCGGAATCGTCGTGGTGTATTCCGTCGTGGCCTTGTTCTGCAGCGCGAACACCCGCTCGAACGAGCCGTCCATCACCTTGCCGAGGTTCATGATGAGCAGCGTCACGATGGTGAAGCGAATGGACGGGATCGTCACGTTCCACATTTTGCGCCACCTCCCTGCGCCGTCGACGGTCGCCGCCTCGTACAGGTCGGGGTTGACGCCGCTGATCGAAGCCAAGTAGATGATCGTGCCCCAGCCCATGCTATACCAGACGCCGATCGCCAAATAGCTGATGAGCCAGTTGGTATCGTCCTGCAGGAACGGAATGCGCGTGCCGCCCAATGCCTCGATCGCGTTGTTCACCATGCCGCTGCCCTCGCCGAGCAGCTGGTAGGCGATCGCGCCGATGATGATCCACGATAGAAAGTGCGGCAGGTACAGCAGCGTCTGGTTGACGCGCTTGAACCGGATGCTCTTGATCTCGTTGAGCAGCAGCGCGAGCACGATCGGCATCGTGAAGCTGAAGATCAGATCCAGGAAGTTCAGCAGCAGCGTGTTGCGGACCGCCTTGGCGAAATCGGGCTTGGCGAAAATATCCCGGAACACCTCGAAGCCGACCCATTCGCTGCCCCAGAATCCTTTGGCGATCTTATAATCCTTAAAGGCAAGGACAAGACCGGACATCGGAGCGTATTTGAACACAAGCACGAAGGACAGCGGCAGCAGCAGGAGCAAGTACAGCTGCCAATCTCGCCTTAGATAATGAGCGATCCCCTTGGATTCCTTTTTAGATGGTTTTAAAGCGGTTTCAAAATTCGCTGAAGCGCTTTCAACTTTCACGGACTCACCTCCCCCATCTCGTGCATCTAATCGTTCGCCGCCGAGCCAACAGGGCCGGCGGGTCATGTCTGCATCATAGCCGCTTCATTTCGTCCCCGACAATCGTGAGGTTTGATTCCGCTCGTCATTTTTGATTGCAAAGGCGGCATTTCGCGCATTGGTAAGGCTTACATAATCAATTTTGATGTCCCATAATCAATTTTGAAGCGCGTCTCTCCCTCCCCCTTCCCCCTCCGCCAATGCTGTCAAGTTAAGAGGGCTGCGCCCCGTTGACCCCACTTTTGTTGCTCCCTCCTCCCACCTCCTCCGCCGAGGAGGCTCCAAAGGGCTTTGCCCTCTGGACTCCCTTTTTCGTACTGCCTCAATTGTTCGCGGTCGGCGGGTTGCTTCGAGCCGGCACGCTCTTGTCCTGACGGACAAAGCTTCATGCGTTGGTGCCCTTCCCCTTCCCTGTCCACCACCGGGTGACAGAGCGCTCGGAGCGTCGGGGTAGAACTTTAAGCATGCCAATTAGAAGATATAAATTCTTTCATTTCAAGGCAAAACGGCTGTGGCCGTCTTTTGGCGGCGCATGCAATTAAAAGAAAAACGCCGTCCTTCGTGGCCCGATACGGACCGGAGAGACGGCGCAAGCGGCATGCTTATAGGTGCTCTTCCAATCCGTCTGCGGCCGGCATCGCGGCGGCGCCTCTTAACGCCTTGAAGCCGCTCGGCGGCATGCCCTCGAATTTGCGGAAGAAGCGGTTGAAGCTTTGGACGTTGCTGTACCCTACCTCCGCCGCGATCTGCGTCATGCTTAAGTTCGTCTCCAGCAGCAGCTGCTTCGCGCGCTCGATCCGCAGCGCGTTCACGTAATCGATCAAGCTCTTGCCGGTCACCTCGTACGCGATCTTGCGCATGTACGAATAGCTGATGCCGATTTCCTTCGCCATGTCCTCGTACACGATCTCTTCCCGGAAGTGGGCTTCCAAATAGCGAATAATCCGTTCGCCGTAATTGGCTTCGCCGGAGCTTCGCGCCAGATATTGCGTAATGTCGCGGAAGAAGCCGCGCAAGTAGTCTTCCAGCTCGTCAAGCGTATCGATGGACGCGATGGCGGAATAGACGTTGCCTCTGCCCGCGAATATGCGCGATGTGCTGATGTTGTTCTCCCTTAGATGCTTGATCGTGACGCCGACCAGCTGGTTGTAGATGAACAATATATTGTCGTACGAGATATATTCGGCCGATTCGATCTCGACGCGGATGCTCGCCAGTTCGTCCTCGATACTGCCCAGGTCGCCTTTATCCAGAAAATTAACGATGCGCCGTTCGCTGTTCGTCGGATACATGTACTTCTTGCCCCGGTCGGCCTGCTGCCCCCAGTAGAAAATGCCGCCGCTCCCCGCGATCATGCGATGCTTAATGGCCTCCATCGCTTCTATGGCAAGATCGGACAGTCTGACGCTGTCCTCGGCTTGGCTGCTAACGCCGATGGTGACCGTATGGCCGAGCAGCTCCGCGGCCGAATCCCGAATCGCGGCGAGCGCGTGGTCAATGGCGGCCGACGTCGCTTCCGGCTCTTCGTCGCTATAATTGAACACGATCACGAAGCAGCCGTCCCCTTGATAGACGCACCGCGCTCCGATCGTATCGGGGAACAAGCCGTCGCATTGGGAGATTAGTACGTAACGATGGTAGTTGCGCGTCTCCGGGTTGGCGTGGCTCACGTACCGCCGGTAGCGGTCGATGGAGACGACCGCCGCGCGGAAGCAGGACGCCGGGAACAGCTCGGCGATCTGCTTGGACACGTCGCCGCGCAGCAGGTTGTGGATCGCCAGGCTGCGGGTATCCTGCTCTCGTTCCTTCAGCAGCTGGTAGAGGCCCTCTTCCTCCTCCTGCATCCGCTTGAACGCCGCGTCCAGGAAGAGCAGCTCATTCTTGTTCGAGACGCCGATATGGCCGCGGGCGCTCACGGCCCGCACGAGCTGCCGCAGCGGCTTGGACAGCCACGTCGCCAGCAGGACGGTCAGCACCGCGCCGGCGAATATAATGACGATCGTCAGTCCGATCAAGCCGCGCTGCAGCATGCGTGCCTTGGTCATCAGCTCGTCCGTGGAATACAGGTTCACGTTCCACCAGCCGAGGAGCTCTGATTTGGACCACGTGTAGATCAGCCGCTCCCCTTCGACTTCCCGGAACGCGTAGCCCTCCTTCGAGCCCGCGTCCAGGATCTCCCGAATGTAGGGCTGCTCCCCGCCATCTGTCAGCAGGAGGCTCTTGTCGCTATGCGAAATGATCGTGCCGTCCGCTTCCAGCAGGAAGTAGCCGTGCTTGCCCGGCTCGCTGGAACGGAGATAGTCGCTGATCCGGCTCTCCTGCAAATTCACGACAATCGTCCCGCGCGTCGTGGTCGACAGCCGGTTGAGCGGCATCACGTAGGTCACGACGTTGACGCCCGACGACAGCTTGCGCGGCACCCACACGCCGCTGATTCCTCTTCTGCCTTCTAGCGCCTTCGCCATCCAATCGAGCGGCTCGTAGCGGTCCAGCCGCGTAATGCCTTTGTCCGTCGAGACGACGTAGTCCGAATCGCTTAAGTAGAACATGGACGAATACACGCCGTCGACGCGGTGGTTCAGGTTCTGCAGCTCCGACAGCACGACCAGCGTGCTGCTGACGTTGCCGTAGTTGGCGTTCGCCTCCGCGAACGTCTCGAAGCCGCGTATGCGGTCGAACACCTTGCTCGTGGCCAGACGCACGACGTCTTGGGCCATATTGCCCAGCGCGGTCTCGTTCAGCCGGCGGTTCGCGTTCAAGCCCGCCAGCGACGATTCGGCGATGGCGCTCTCCGAATGCTGCACGATCCGCGCGCTGCTGTACCACGTCAGGATGGCCATCGGAATGGCCATGACGCAGAACAAAATTAGCGTGAGCTGCAGCATCATCGGAAACCGTTTCATGAAACCTCTCCTCTCTACTGTTGGCTTTGCAGCCAAGCAAAACAGACCCCACCCCATAAGACAGCGCTTACATTTCAGTCCGTACCGATTTCTTCCTAGCCTCTGCCGCGTGGCCCCCGACGACTGAATAGGTTCCTGCAGAACGAGAGCCGAGGCGGATCATCGCGCGTTGAACGCTCGCATTCGTCGACTCTTGTCGAAAAATGGATTAATAGATAACGAAATCCAATAACATTATAATAAATCAGCTCGAGGAAATAGGGAAGGGTAAGTTTGGGAATTCAAACAGGCCGATGGTGTCCATCGGCCTGTCTCCCCATACTATGATTACGCGACATCCCTGTCACCGCTTGCCGTCCGCCCTTCTGTCATCCGCCTCTTCGGCGAGCAGCCGCCGAAAGACGAATGCGAGCTTAAGCCTTAGCAGGCTCTCCGTCTGCTTCAGCTGCATGCCGAGCAGCTTCTCCAGCTTCTCGATCCGGTAAGCAGCCGTATTGCGGTGAATGAACAATCGGCTGGACATCTCGGCGATTTGCCCGTCGCAGGCGATCAGCGTCTCGAGCGTAAGCAGCAGCTCCTCCCGCTGTCTGCGCTCATTGCGTTCGCGCAGCGATAATTTTGCTCGCGGATCGGCGGGCGGCAGTGGCCTCAGCGGTCCTAATACTTGCTCCACGTAGGCGCTCATGCTCGCGCGCGGCAGCTGCTCGAACAGCGCCGCCCATTCGCGGATGAGCTGCTCCTCTCCGGCTTCCTTATTCGAGACGGGTTCCAATCGCATCCTGCTCCCTCCCATTGCGTATCGGGGCGAATCCTTCCTGCTCGGCGTATACGATCGTACCCCGAAGCAGCGTCGCCACGACCGTGCAGCCAAATTCCCGGTCGAGGTAAGGGGTGTGCTTGTGCCTATGATGGAGCTGCTCGGCCGTCAAACGGTACTTCCGGTTCAGGTCGACCAGCGCCAGATCGGCGTCGATTCCGACTTTGACCGCGCCTTTGCGGCCGTCCAGCCCGAACCGCGCGGCCGGCGCGCCGGCGAGCAGGCGGCCGATGGCGTGAAGCGGCATGCCGCGCTTCAGATGCCCTTCGTCCACGAGCAGCGTAAGCGAGCTCTGCGCGCCGGCGATGCCGCCCCAAGCGGCGAACAGATCGGGCGATTGCTTCAGCTCGCCCGGGCAGGGCGAATGATCCGAGGCGATAAGATCGATCTCGCCGCGCTCGAGGCATTGCCACAGCTTCGCCTGCTCCCGCGGACTGCGCAGCGGCGGCGCGCATTTGGCGACGGGACCGAGCCTCGCGAGATCCGCATCCGTCAGCGCGAGATAATGCGGGCACGTCTCGAGCGAGACATCGACGCCCGTCCGCCTCGCCTCGCCGATCATCCGCACGGCCGCTTCGCTGCTGATATGGGCGAAATGCAGCCGGCAGCCGGTCTGCTTCGCATAGTCCAGCGCTTGGCCGACCGCCTCCGTCTCCGCGTCGATCGGGCGGGTGCCGGTGTAATCCGCCGCGGAATGCCGGCCTTCCGCGCGGGCGAGCGCGGTTAACCGGGCGACGATCGACTCCTCCTCCGCGTGGAGGACGAGAATCTTGCCCAGCTCGGCGATCCGTTTCATGCCCTCGAGCAGCGTCGCGTCGTCCGAACGCCGGAACGCGTCCGCATCCTCGTCGCCCGGCGACGACATGAACGCCTTGAAGCCGACGACCCCCGCCTGGGCGAGAGCGGGCAGCTCTCGGATGTAGCCCGGCATGAGGCCTCCCCAGAAGGCGTAATCGATCAAGGCGGAGCCCGCGGCCAGCTTGCGTTTGCGCGCGAGCGCCTCGACGGTTACCGTCGGCGGTATCCCGTTCAGCGGCATGTCGATGAAGGCCGTGCAGCCGCCCGCGGCCAGCGCGTTCGTGCCGGTGACGAAGCCTTCCCAGTGGCCGAGCCCCGGTTCATTCAGATGGACGTGCGCGTCGATCATCCCCGGCATGACGACGAGCCCGGCCGCATCGACGATCCGCGCGCCGCCTCGCTCGACGGATGGGGCAATCGCCGCGATGCGGCCGTCGCGGATGCCGATGTCCATCCCCGCGGTCCGATCCTCCAGCACGACCTCCCCGTTCGCGATCACGAGCTCATAAGGCTGCCCCGCAGCGCTTCTCTCTCTCATGCTGCCCTATCACTCCTATCCGGCTTCGACTTGCCTGCGCACCCCGATGTACCGGCCACGTTAATCGTCCAGGCCGATCAGCTTGGCCGGGTTGGTCGCCACCATATGGTAAATATCGTCCGGCGCAAATTGGTAATCGAGCATCGACGCAATCATCGTCCTCATGCCCTGAACCGGCGTGGACGCGGCGCGAATGCCGTAATCCGTGCCGAGCACGAAGCGATCGATGCCGACCTCCTTGATCGTCTTCATCCAGGCGACGGCGTTCGTATGGCGGCCAAGCTCGGCTCCCATATCCATATACTCGCGCTCCACGTAATAGTGGGTGCGCGGCACGTCCGGGTACAGCCAATCGACAAGGCACGCTTCCAGGAAAGCGCCTCGGGCCGCGGCCTCCTTCTGCTGCTCCACCGTCATCTTGCCTCGCACCGGGTGGGCGATGAGCACCTTCTTGATCCCGTATTGCTCCGCCAGGTCGAGCAGGCGCAGCGCCTCCGGAACAGACACATGCCCCGTGTTCAAATACACCTGCGGATGCTGGGCGATCATCGTGAGAATCTCGTCGAGCGCCTCCGGAATGGAGCCGTCGAGCGGCACGGACGTCGCGACCGGCAGCTCCTCCTTGGCGAATTTGGGGAACGCGTCCTTGAACGGAACGAGCTTGCCGTCGATCAAGGTGGACTCCCGCTCCGCGGAGTGGCGGGTACAGTGCGAGCCGAAGCTGATGAATCGGCAGCCTTCCTCCATGTGCAGCGCGGTGCGGATCGACCGCGGGTTAAGACCGCCGTGACAGGAGTTCATCAGATAGCCGCCGTACGTATGGATGCCGGGGACGTGGCGGTTGACGATCCACGCCATGCCCGACGCCCAGCCGAACACGTCGTAGTACACGATGCTGCGCATCCCGGCCGCGGCCGCTTCCTGCGCGACTTGGATCGGGTCCAGATGGCCGGGGTTCGAATTCAGCACCGGCCCTGCGTGTACATGGCTGTCGATCGCGCCGATCAGCAGCTCGTCGGGCAGCTCCATCGAGCGGCGGTAGAACGACTCGTTCCATTTGGACTTATCGGGCGTACGGACAATCGCTTGTTCTTGATTCAACATCTCTTCTTCCTCCTCTGAATGGGGGCTTCCTTGCCGGGGTCGCCGCGGTTTGCGGCTACCCTTTCACCGCGCCGGCCATGACGCCCGCGACGATACGCGAGCTGAACGCGAAATAGATAACGGCCACCGGCAAAATCGACAGCACCATGCCGGCCATCAGCTGCGGATAATTCGTGCTGTGCTGCGATTTGAAAACCGACATGCCGAGCGGCACCGTGCGCAGCGCTTCGTCCTTCAGCAGGACGAGCGCGAACGAGAACTCGTTCCAGCAGGAGAAAAACTGCAGGATCGCCACCGTCGTCAGCACGGGCATCGCCATCGGCAGAATGATGGTGAACATCGTCCGGCTGAAGCCGAGCCCGTCGATCGCCGCCGCTTCCTCGATTTCCTTCGGGATGCCGGTAATGTAGCTGGCGACGAGCAGAATCGGCATCGACAGATTGAACGCCACGTACGGGATGATCAGCGTGTGCCATTGATCGGCCAGCCCCGTTTCTTTAAAGAGCAGATACACGGGGACGAGCAGGGCGTGAATCGGGACGAGCAGGCCGAATAAGTAATAGATGACCATCAGCCGCTTGCCCTTGAACCCGACTCTGGCGATCAGATAACCGGTCACGAACGCGATCAGCACAATCGCCAGCACGGATACGGCGGTGACACGCGCGCTATTCCACGACAGCTGAAGCATGTTGGTCAGCTTGATCGCCTCCGCGTAATTGCTGAAGTGAAGCTTCTGCGGCAGGCTAATAATGCTGTTCGAGAACTCCGCTTGCGTCTTGAGCGACGAATAGCCGATCCAGATCAGCGGGAAAATGCAGCTGGCGCTAAACAGCAGCATGATGCCGTTGAGCAGCAGCTTCTTGATCAACCTGACGGGATTCGCGCTCCCGCGCTCGGCCGCGGCCATGTTCATCGCTTGCTCCATTAGTGCTCCACTCCTTCCGCGCCGCGCCTGCGCTGCAGCAGCGCCGTACTGATCAGAATAATGAGCAGCGTCAGCGCCATGATCATGATGGCGAGCGCCGAGCCGTACCCGTAGCGGAAGCGGAGGAACGACGTCTCGTAGGCGTACAGCGCCATGACCGACGACGCGTTCCCCGGACCGCCGCCCGTCATCGCGTAGATATGCTCGAACCCCCGCATGTTGTTGGCGATGCAGAGCAGCGAGGAGACGATCAGCGTCGGCTTGGCGAGCGGGATCATGACGTACCATGCTTTGCGGAAGCCCGTCGCGCCGTCCAGCTCCGCCACCTCCAGCACCTCTTTGTTGATGGCCGCAAGTCCCGCGAGCATGAGCAGCGTGTAGAACCCGATATTTTGCCAGGAGAGCGGAATGGAGACGAGGAGGACGATCGGGCCGGACAAATCCAGCCACGACTGGATCCACCGTTCAAGCCCGACGATCCGCAGGAACTCATTGAACAAGCCATAGTTGTAGTTGTAGATCAGCGTCCACAGGAAGGCGATGATGATCGGCGCCAAGGTCGACGGGAAGAAGCTGATCGTACGGTGGAATCCTTTCCACTTCACCGCCTTCGACATGAGGAACAGCGCGAAGATGAAGGCCAGCCCCACCTGCCCGACCAAGCCGTAAGCGGTCATGATTACGTTGTTCCAAAACGCGTGCCAGAACACCTCGTCGCGGAGGATCTCCGCGTAATTGTCCAGTCCGATATAGCTCTTCTTCGGTCCGCCCGTCCACGAGAAGAAGCTGTAGCGGAAAGCGGAGAGAATCGGCACGAGCACGACGAACGAATAGATTGCCAGACCCGGCAGGAGATACAGCAGCACCAGCCAGCCGGAAGGACGCAATGCTTTACCCATGCGGTCACCTCCCTCGTTCGAATTCCGTCATGGCTTGGCAAGAAAGGTTTCGTAGGCTTGCTGCGCCGCTTCGGCTAATTGCGCCGGGGTCTTCGCCCCGGACATGACGCCTTGGATCTCCGTATTGATGACTTCAACGATCGACGCATCGAACCAAAGGTCGAAAATCTTCGTCGCATCCGCAGCGGCGCTGGCTTCATAGGCGGCCAAGGCGACCGGGTGCAGCTTGTTCGTATCGAACTGCCCGGGGTCGTATGCCGGGAAGCCCCCGACCTCCGCCATCAGCTTGGCGCTCTGCGAGCCTGTCATATAATCGAGCAGCGTCATGATGGCGTCCAGCTTCGGCCCGGGCTCGATGCCCGCATGGACGCTGTAGTAGACGCCCGCGCCGCCGGAGGATGCGAGCGGATCGCCTTTGCCGCCCTCGACGCCCGGGAACACCGCGACCTTCGTCGCCTCCCGCACCGCTTCCGGCGCGTTGTTCACGACGTTCATCGCCGACCAGATGCCGCTGACGAACGCGGCCGAGCGGCCTTCGAAGTAGTAGGACACCATCGTGTCGCCGTCGACGGAGTTCATGTCTTTGTTCAGATAGCCGGCTTTGGACAGATCGGACATGATGGAGATGGCATTCACGAAGCCCGGATCGGTGAACGCCGCGCCGCCGCCGCTCAGAATCGACGCAGTCCATTCCGGTCCGGTATGGCGGTCGGTCAGGGCGCTAATCCAGCTGGACATCGCATAGCCTTTGGATTTGTCGCCGTAGGAGAACAGGTTGACGCCTTTGTCCGCAAGCTTGCGGCCGGCATCCATCACCTCGTCCCAGGTGGCGGGGAAATGGTCGTAGCCGATATCGGCGAACAGATCGGCATTGTAGTAGATGAGATGGGTCGGGCCGGCCGCGATCGGAATGCCGAACACCTTGCCATCGCGCGTGCCCGCGTCCAGCGTGCCGGCCCGGTAGCCGTCCCGCCATTCGGGCCGCTTATCCAGCTCCTCGCTCAGCGGCAGCACGATCTCGTTGTCCACGAAGTTCGTCATCCACGAGCCCGGCACGATGAATACGTCCGGCATGTCGTCCGCGGCGGCGAGCGCCTGCGCCTTGATCGCGTAATCCTCGTTCTGCAGCTGCTCCTCGACGATCTCGACGTCGGGAAAATCCTTCTTGAACCGCTCCACCCCGTCCAGCACCGCGGTGTCTTCCGGGCTCTTGCCGATATTCGACGCTTGATACCGGTGCATGAGCGTGATCGAGATTTTGCCCGCGCCTTCCGCTTCCCCTTCTCCGGACGACGCTTCATTCGTTGGCGCCGCCTCGTTCGAACAGGCGCTCAGCAGCAATGCCGCGGCAGCGCTTAATGCCAGTACAGCCGACCTTTTTTCCATAGTCCCCACTCCCCAATGGTTTCTCTCCCGCGATCCAACGGCTACAATTTGGCATCCGAAATTGGATACAATCTAGGGCAAAAAAAATGTTAACCTTGAAAAATTTCCGACAAATTGGCCACGCTGCCCGTCGCGATCGAGAAATCCAGCGACCGTTCGATCTGCAGCAGATGATCCGTCATGACGCGGGCGGCCAGATTGCCATCCTTCAGCATAATCGCCTCCACCAGCTCCTCGTGGTCCCCGCAGAATGCTTGGTTCGTGCCATAGAGCGCGATGATGACCGACGTCAGCGAGATGAGCTCCTCCAGGAACGTATAGTAGTAGGAGTTGTGCGCGAGCTCGGCGAGCTTCAAGTGGAAATCGACCGTCACGTCGAGCGCGCCGACGACGTCGCCCGCATGGCTCGCTTGATGCTCCTCCTGCAGCAGCACGCGCAGCTGGGCGATTTGCTCCGTCGAAGCCGCCGCGCATACCTTTCGCACCATGGAAGGTTCAATGACACGTCGCATCTCGAACACCGCTCTCGCGTCTTCCACGCTCGGACACGAGACGAACGAGCCCCGGTACGGAATGACCGTCACCAGCTTCTCCATCGCCAGGCGCCGCAGCACGTTGCGGATCGGCGTCCGGCTGACCCGAAAGGCTTCGGCCAGCGCGTCTTCAATGAGCTGCGTGTTCGGCAGCAGCTTGTGCTGCGTAATCGCCAGCTTGATTTCTCGATAAATTTCCTGTTCCCGTTTGTTGGACATGGCGTCCCTCCTCAGCTGTCGTGATGACCTGCTTGCGCGATTCATGTTAGCTATACTGACATTGTAGGTTTTAGCGTGCCCAGGGTCAATGCTGCAGGCGGTTTTTCGGCAGCGTGCATAAGAAAACGCTTTCACTGTGGAGCGCGCGGCGGCGTCATTACCAGGAAAGTTTTGGGGATTAGCGACAGGGGTAGAAAAAAGAGGACTTTCAAGCAAAAAGGAGGACATGCCATGTTTAGACATCAGAAGCAGCTGCAGTTCGAGGTCAAAGTTGAGCGTCCCGACCCTATGCTTGCCCGGCAGATCCAAGAAATACTGGGCGGACAATTCGGCGAGATGACCGTCATGATGCAGTATCTCTTCCAAGGGTTCAACTGCCGCGGAGAAGAGAAGTACAAGGATATGCTGATGGATATCGGCACGGAGGAGATCGGCCATGTCGAGATGCTCTGTTCGCTCATCAGCCAATTAATGGATGGGGCGTCGCCGGCCGCGCAAGCCGAGGCCGCCAAGGATCCTGCGATGGCCGCCATCATGGGCGGGATCAATCCGCAGCATCTGATCGTCAGCGGATTGGGCGCGCTCCCGACCAGCTCGACCGGCGTTCCTTGGAGCGGCGCGTATATCGTGGCCAGCGGCAACCTGCTCGCGGATATGCGCTCGAATCTGCATGCCGAGAGCCAAGGCCGTCTTCAGGTTGCCCGGCTCTACCATATGACGACCGATGAAGGCGTACGCGCCACATTACGCAAAATGCTGGCCCGCGACCGCTACCACCAATATCAATGGATGGCCGCGATCGCCGAGCTCGAAGAGAAGAACGGCGTCGTCGTGCCTGCGTCGTTCCCCGCCGAGGCCGAATTGGAAGCGCAGCCGCAGGCATACGCATTCTGGAACCTGTCCGAAGGCGTGGAATCCGCCAGCGGTCCGTGGGCGGCCGGGAATGCTCCCGACGGATCGGGCGAGTTCGTCTACATCGACGAGCCGCTGCCGGAAGGACAAGCTCCCGTTGCAAAGGTGCCGGCGCCGGAGCTGCACCATGACCTGGACTCGAGCAAAGTGCTGATCAATAAATAAATCCGCGGAAACGCGGTACCGGCGGCGGACGATGATATTGCTTCATCGTTCGCCGCCGTTCGTTTGCGCTGGCCTAGTTATCCTGAATGACGATCAGCGATTTTTCTCCGCCTTTATAGATGCGGTTCGTCCGCGCGTTGACGGCCGTGCCGCCCAGCCAATCTCGGGGCTCGAGCGCCGCGAGCCGCTTGAGGCTGCTGCCGTTATAGACGGTCAACGGGTCAGCCTCAAAGTCGACATCCCCGTTCAGGTACAGATGATTCGTCCTCGAATGAAGGAACATCCTCGTATACGTCGGAATCGTCTTCCTCCGGACAATGCGGTCCGTAGCTCCGTTAATAACGTACAGCCGTCCCGTGTCAGCCTCCTGTGCCGTCGTGAGATAAATCCGATTCGTCACCGGGTTAAGCGCGATCTCGCTTTGCAGTCGGCCGAGCTGCAGCTTGCGCATCGAACCCGTACGCGTATCCAATATGGAACAGTACCGGCTCAAATTATTGGGGATGTACAGCTGCTTCGTCTGCTTGTTCAAGACCGGCGTAACCACCGGATTGCTGCCTACTTTCCACGTTCGGATAATCTTCTGATTGCGGCCATCCAGCACGGAGACGGTATCCTTGCTCGTATTCGTGAAATAGATCCGATTCGTCTCCTCGTCCACCACGAGCGTAGAGAACCGGCCTTGGATGGAGAGGCGTTTGACGATGGCGTTCGTCTTGCCGTTGATCACGGTCAACCTGCCCATGCTCGACGAGAGCGTGATCGAAGCGACATAGATGAGATTGGTCGCTGGATTGACCGCAATGACGTCGCAGCGTTCGCCGATGGGGATCGTCTTGACGACCCGGTTCGTGCGGCCGTTGATGACCGTCAAGCTGCCATCCAGCCAGTTGGTCACATAGATGCGGTTGGTTCTGGCATTCACCGCCACGCTGTGCGGCATTTGGCCGGTTGGCACGGTGGTCACGATCTTGTTCGTCTTCCCGTCCAAGATGCCGAGCCCGCGTTCCTTCAATGCGAAGTACACCCGGTTCGTCACCGGATTCACCGCTATATCGCCCACTTGCCCGCTAATCGGAATGGTCGCGATGATGCGCGGCTTCGAAGGGGTGACGTTAACCCGCGCCCGTGCATTTAGTAAGGGTCTAGGCAAAGGATTCGCTCCTCCTTTTTATTAGGCATGCGTTCTTGGCATTATATTCGGCGGGCGTTGATCGGTAACCGGGCTGATTGGTTTGCGTACACGGTCGAAACCGGGGATGCAGCATTCAGCCGGTGCTCCGGAATAGGGCACGACCGCCCACATGGGAGGGGACAGGCTTATCCGCGAACGCAAAGAAGCTGCCGGTGCGGCGGCAGCTGAGTGGGGTTGTATTGGAGTGAAGTCCACTAGCTCATCCAGTACAGGATGGCCGCCGTCAGCATCATGCCCACGACATGGTAGCTCCCCGTTACGGCGCCATATAACAACGGCCGAGGGGTCTTGGGGTTAATCGCATTGTTGAACGAAATACTCATGGCATAGCCAACACCTACGATCAAGCCTAGCAGAAGCGCGTCCGACAAATGCACGATCTGAAGCGCATCGACGAATAAGGCGGTTGCGATCGAAGCGGCAAAAGCGCTAACGAGCGGACCGATGTAGTACAGCATGGGCCACTTCTGATTCGGGGATCGCTTGGTATCCAGCGCCTTGTCGTACAGAGCGCCGAACAACGGCGTAAACCATACCGCGCCAAGAACATAATACGCGAGAGCCGCTGCAATAATCGCCAACCCGTTCAGTTCGACGCCTCCATCAAACATGTAAATCCCCCTTTGCGTGGCAAGCGCTTCGCATATCGTCGATTACGCCTCCGTCAGCTCTCCGGATCCTCGAATACTTGACGCAGTTCTACCTGACCTTCCCCATGTCCTTGCGGGTCCGGCATCCGCATGGCCCACTCAATGGCTTCTTCCTTCGACTTCACCTCGATCAAAAAGAACCCGGCGATCAATTCGTTCGTCGCCGCGAAAGGGCCTTCCGTCACCACCGGCTTCTCCCCTGGTCGCACAAACGAGAAGCGCATCCCGCTTGAACTGGGATGAAGACCTTTCGCCGCAACCCGCACGCCTGCCCGCACGAGCTCCTCATTGTACTGCCTCATCGCTTCCATGAGCTCCGCGCTCGGGAGTTGGCCGGCTTCGGAATGGTTCGACGCTTTGATAATCATCATAAACAGCATCCATCTTCCTCCTTATTCTGGAGTCATCCCGAGTGGTTTGCTCCGCGGGCTTGCTGCCTTAACTATACGCTTCCGAGCGACCCATCATTTCTCCTCGATTGCTCTTTTGTCGAGATCGGCACCCCTTACTCTCCCTGCAAAAACGCAATCACGGCCTGCAGAAATTCAGCTTCAAGCTCCACGTTCGGCAAATGAACCGCCGGCAGGACGAGCAGCTTCGCGCCGGGGATGGTCGTGGCGAGGAGCTCGCCGTGCTCCGGCAGCGTGACCGTGTCATATTGCCCCGCGATGACGAGCGTCGGACGGTCGATGAGCGCGGTCGTCCGGCGCATATCCATGTCGCGGATCGCCGCCCAGCTGCCCGCGATGCCCTGCGGACGCGTCGCCAGCACCATCTCGCGAAATGCACCGACAATCGGATTGGCAGATGCCAGCATGTCCGCCGGGAACCAGTTCCGGATGAACCTATCGGCGAATTCCGGCAGCTTCCCCGGCTCCTGCACGCCAGCGATCAAGCCTTCCCATTGGTCCGCGGGCCCTAAGTACGATGAGGTATTGCTCAGAATGAGCCGGTCGACCCGCTCCGGCGCGTAGATCCCGAGCCATTGCGCAATGACGCCGCCGAGCGACAGCCCGAGCACATGCACGCGTTCGAGCTGAAGCGCGTCGAGCAGCTCGATGACATCCCGCCCCAGTCTATCGAACGAATACGGACCGTCCACCGTATCGGAGTCGCCATGTCCCCGATAATCGTAGCGAAGCACGCGGAAGTGTGGGGTAAGCTCGGCGATCTGTCCCGCCCACATGTCCATCGAGGTCGCAATCGAGTTCGCGAGCAGAAGCACCGGCTTCTCGGCCGATCCCTCGATCCGATAGGCAATGCGTACGCCATCGCCGGTCGTTACATAATCCTTCAAACCTTCGGCTTTCTTCGATTCATTCATGATCATGGTCCTCAGTCTCCCTCTCTCGTTCATTTCGTTTATAGTGACATTTTATGGAATGCCCCCTACAATTTGAATAAGAAGATGAAGGCGTTCGGGGCGCAAAACCTTATTTTCATCGCCGTTTCCGAAGCAAACTTTAACAAAATGAGGTGACCTGTTCATGGACCAGATCGACATGAAAATTTTATCCATTCTGCATGATCATGCGAGAATTACGGTCTCGGAGATGAGCCGCATGATCGCGATGTCGCAGCCGGCCGTGACCGAACGGCTTCGGAGATTGGAGGAACGGGAGGTCATCACGGGCTATCGCGCGCGGATCTCCCCGTCCAAGCTGGGCAAGTACACGACGGCGTTCATATTGTTCAAATCGAATGACTGCAAGGCATTCGAAGCGTTCAGCGAAGCAGCCCCCGAAATCGTCGACTTCTACCGCACGAGCGGCGAATACAATTATTTGCTGAAGGTGGTCACCGAGACCGGCGAGACGCTGGAAACCTTCTTGGAAGCGTGCAACGCCTACGGCTTCTCGACGACCCTTGTCGTGCTGTCCACGCGATTCGAGGACAAAAATCCATGGGCCGGCCGCGAAGCCTCGAACATCGTACCCCTGGTTCAGCCCGGGGAAAACGAGCGTAAGCGATGATGGCCGATATCCGAAGCAAACGAGGCTGCCGAGATAAATTCGCGCAGCCTCGTTTTATTTGAGGGCGGCGACCAATCATCAGTGACGCATAAGCCCCCATTCCTGATAGAGAACGCGAAGTTCCTCCGCAGTCCGTAACACAAACGCTTGGATCACGTCCTCTCTCAAGTAGGCAGGGGTGATCCGGGGTTCATGATCTTTATTGCGCAGCCAAGCTAGCTTAACGTCCCGGTACTGGCTCACTTCGTGATCGGTTAATAGCGGTTCGATCGTATAAGCGGCTGCGGTTTGCAGTCGGTTCAGCATGCCATCCGTCCATTCCGCTTCCCGCATAAGCTCGAATTCCACCTGATCCGACTCCGCGTTATAGGTCTTTCTAATCTGCTCGCGATCTCCCTGATACGCCTGCTCGAAGTCCGCGTACACCGTCTCCGTCCACCTGATGTCCGCATAGATATGCGCCAAATATCCGAGAACGTAGTCTTTCCAGCCCGGCTCATGGTGCAAGCTTACATAATGCAGGCACTTCTCCTTCAGCGTTTCAAGGGACGGGAATTGACCTTCATGCACGAAATGAGTTACGCCTTTCTCCTGTCTCGTCACCTGTCCTCGGACATGGACGGCATCCGGCGCAAGGCTTCCGATCAAGAAAGCAGGTGTCGGATTGCCCGAGCAGAGCGCTGAGGCGATTGCAAAATGAACCATGGGATAGGGCATCGATCAGACCTCCGCAGCTTTCTTTTCCTTCATTATCCAGTTATCTATCAGACGGCGGAATGCCTAAATAGTTGCATCACCGTCTGCAAGGACTTGGGGGTTTCCAGCTTTCTAATAACGCTACGATTCATGTCTCAACCTAAGCGTCAAGCTCCATCTCCTTTTTTGGGAAAAACCAGGAAATCACTGCTCCATCTGTACGGCAACGCTTTTCGAAACATCCTTTCAACCCCCGTTATCGTCAACCTATCAGAGAGACGACTACAGAAGAAGGTGAATCCCTTGCATAAACAAATCAGGTTGTTGCGAAGACTGCTGCTCATTACCCTCGGTACGGTCATGGGACTCGCGCTCATCGGCTATGGGCTGATAAAGTTGTCGGGGTCCCGCGAGTTTCAACTCTATGGCGGTATCGTTAACCACGTGGAGACGCCGGAGAAGGCGGTGGCGCTCACGTTCGACGACGGCCCTACCGGCAGGACGGAAGAGATACTCGCGATTCTCAACGAAGCGGATGTGAAGGCGACCTTTTTCTTGACCGGCTCGGAGATGGAGGCCAGCCCCGAGGCAACCAAGCGGCTGATCGAGGCGGGTCACGAGATCGGCAACCACTCGTATTCGCATACGCGCATGATGTTCAAATCTCCCTCGTTCGTCAAGGAGGAAATCGAGCAGACGGACGCTATTATCCGCTCGTACGGGTACGAAGGTCCGATCCCGTTCCGGCCGCCTTATGGGAAGAAGCTGCTGGTGCTGCCTCATTACTTGAAGGAACATGATCGCAAAACGATTCTATGGGATGTCGAGCCTGATTCGATCGGGGAGATCGCCGGCGATGCGCAGCGCATGATCGACCATACTATTCAGCACGCGAAGCCGGGTTCGATCATCCTCCTCCATGTCATGTACGAGAGCCGAACGCCGTCCATGCAGGCGGTGAAAGGCATTATTGACGGGCTTCAGGCGAAAGGGTATGCGTTTAAGACGGTGTCGGATTTGATGGGAAAATAATTTCCAGACTAGATGAAGAACGAGGCAAAGCACACGTACGAGATCACCCGTTATAAGCTGAGAATTCGCGCATAGATTGTATAGGTCTTATACGATGGATGGAACGGACATGAGAGAAACGCGCATCGATAGGACTCCTGATTGGATTTCACGAGAAGATAGGAGCGGTATCGCACAATGTCGATAAAAAAGCGAATTCTGATTTCCGGAGCAAGTATTGCGGGGCCGGCGCTCGCCTACTGGCTGCATCGTTACGGCTTTGAAGTGACGGTCGTGGAACGCGCCCCTGCCCTTCGGCGCGGCGGATACGGCGTGGATATGCGAGGCGCGGCGATTTCGGTACTGGAACGAATGGGGATTCTGCCTCAAGTCCAAGCGGCGGACACGAAGATAACCGGCGTTTATTTTGTCGATCGCAGCGGGAAGGTCAAAGGGCGCATCAGCGAAGCTAGCCTGGGTAACCAGCATGGCGTAGACATCGAAGTGATGCGCGACGATCTGACGGACATTTTGTACAAGGCGACCCAGGATTCGGTTCATTATATTTGGGGTGATTCGATATCCGCCATCGAGGAGTCGGAGGAAGGCGCATTCGTTCAATTCCTTCATGCCGAGCCGCAAAGGTTCGATATGGTGATTGGGGCGGATGGTCTTCATTCCCATGTGCGGAAGCTGACGTTCGGTGAAGAATCGCAGTTTAAACGGACGCTCGGCTGCTACATCTCGATATTCGCCGCTCCCAATTTCCTTAACCTCGACCATCATCAGCAGTTCTATGCCATTCCCGGCAAGACGGCGGGGATGTATAGTACGCAAGCGAACCGCGAAGCGAAGGGATTGTTCGTCTTCAAATCGGCGCCCTTGCCATACGACAGGCACGACATCGAAGCGCAAAAGAAACTCGTCGCCGATGTTTTCGGGAACGAAACGGGCTGGGAAACCCCGCGGCTTCTTCAGGCGATGAAGCAAACGGAAGATTTTTATTTTGACGAGATCTGCCAAATCCATATGCCCGCTTGGTCGAAAGGCCGAATCGCGCTTGTCGGCGATGCGGCGTATGGTCCTTCACCGCTCTCCGGCCAAGGCACGAGCCTCGCGCTCGTGGGCGCCTATGTGCTGGCTGGCGAGTTGAAGGCCGCCCAGGGCGATTATGCCAAGGCCTTCCGCGCCTATGAGAACGAGATGCGCACGTTCGTGGAGAAGAATCAGAAAATCGGGCAGTCTGCGGCCCAAGGCATGGTTGCGACCTCCCGGTTCAAGATTATGCTGCAAGACTGGATGTTCCGCGTACCGTTCCTGATGACCGCGACGTTCAACATGATCGGCAAGATGATCGAGAAGGCGGCTAATGGGATTGAGTTAAAGGCGTATTGAAGGCGGAATGATACAGAGAGCATTACCTTGAAGGTATGCTCTCTGATCTAGTTAACAACGTTAATTGAAGACGTGCGAACATCATACCGTCGAGCCTTGGAGCCCGTCACTCATGTCGTCCAGGCTGCGGCAGCTTCTCTCCCAGCTCTTGCACGCTGGCGAAGAGATAAGGCCAGTCGGAGTATCGATGGTCTCTAACGGTCTCAAACCTTGCCGTATCCGTTGTTCCAACGGCCCGCACCTGTTTCTTGAAGCGTCGAAAACCCTGGGAATAACACCACGAACTTAAGGGAACTGTTCGACCGTTCGGATAAGCGAACTGCATAATCGAAGCACTTGCGAAAATCGCCGCGGAAGGAGGTTCCGAACCGAAGTATTCAAGCGCCACCACGGCGTTTTTCCCGTATTCCGGATCCTTCTCATCCGTCTCGATCACGACGGCCGCCCCATATTTCGTCTCGCTTAGCTGCAAGGACAAACAATCCCCGTCTTGAAACAAAGGCTTGCGGATGACGAGTTTTGGAATTTTTTTCACCTTCGGGTTCGGCTGTCGACATTGCTCCAGGAACGTCTGGAGCGCCTGTTTACGCTTCAGCAGCGCTTTCTCCGATACGTCCTTCCAGCTGTCCAAGCCGTTCTCCTGTTCCAAATCCTGCTCGATCTGCGCGATAATCGATTCATCGACTTTGCCGTAACTCCACTGCGCCTTCGCGATGCCCAGCCATACGAGAGGCCCTTCGTCCTCGTCCTCCAATACGTCCCGGTAATTCTCCAAGCAAATACGCGTTGCTTCGGCGATATCCTGCGTATATTTCAAGATTTGCTGATAGGTTCCGATTACATCTAAAACCACATCGTCTTGCGCGATGCCTTCTCCCCAAGTGCCCATGCTATACGTCCTCTCTAACAGTCGACTTCATTTGCTAGGCCATTCTTATCGGCCTTGGATAACCGATATGATTATAGCAAACTACATAATTATCTCGCACTTGGCGATTTCAGGAGAAAGAGATTGCCGACGGTGAGATTGAAGAGCAAAACGATGCCCGAGATGATGAGAGGCCCAACACAAAACGGCAGCCGGTCCCTTGACCAGCTGCCGCATTCTTATCGCTGCGCAGGATTCCATGCCTCACGCCAGCCGTTAATCTCCGCCATTCTCGTCGCTTCGGTACTCCAGCAGATCCCCCGGCTGGCAGTCGAGCGCCTTGCAGATCGCCTCCAGCGTGGACAGCCGAACCGCCTTCGCCTTGCCGTTCTTGAGGATCGACAGGTTCGCCATCGTGATGCCGACCCGATCCGCCAGCTCGGTGACGCTCATTTTCCGTTTCGCCAACATTACGTCGATATTGATAATAATCGCCATGTTCTCACCTCAGACCGTCAAGTCGTTTTCGGATTTGATATCGATCGCTTCTTGCAGCAGCCGTCTAAGCACGGCGGCAAATACGGCAATGACCAGCGAGGCGAAGATCAGGACCATGCCGACGAGGATAACCCCCGGGGCATCGTCCCGCTCCGCGATCAGGTAGAAGAGCGGCAGGCCCGCCACGAAGATGCCGCTTATGGTCAGCGCGCAGTTGCGAATGTTCTTGAGCGCCAGCACGGACAGGTCCGAGAACGCTTGGTTCGTGTCGATGTACGTTAACAGCTTGAACGACTGGTACAGCGCGATGTAGAACGGAACCGCCGACCCGTAGAACATGAGATACACCAGGTATCGCAAATACCCATGATCCGGATACAATTCGACGATAAAATCCGCAATCTGCGGCACCAAGAAGATGCACAGCGCCAGCACCGGAATACCCATGAGAATGACGGCCGCCTTTAAAAAGAGCGTTGTTCCTCGTTTCATGAAAAGCCCCTCACTTTGCTTGAAGTTAATTTGACTTTACCACATCATTTATCGTTTTACAATAAAAAATTGCTGATGATAAATACATGTTTGCTGTTATAGGTTTATCCCACTTTTAACCGGATTATGCTTCTCCAACACGAAAAGACGCCCCCGCCGAAACGAGAGCGCCTTGCCGAATCTATGCCCAATCTTCATTCTCCGATCCAAATAGCATCTTGAACGATGCCGATCACCCGCGAACCGCCCTGGCGTCTTACTTATCAACTCACAAGCGCCGGAGCATCCTGTCCCTCATGCCCGTCCCAGCAAATCCAGCCGCAGCGGCGTGAACGTATCGAGCAGCTTGCTCGCCACGAGCGCCCGGCAGCCGTGCTTCGCCCCGCCCGGAATGAAGATCGTCTCCCCCTGCGCGATGACGGTCTTCTCGCCGTCTACCGTGAACTCGATCCGTCCCTCCAGACAATAGGAGAACTGCTCATGCGGGTGACTATGCTGATACCCTTCCGCCCCCGCCTCGAAGTGGACCTCCATCATCATGATCGACTCGCCCGGATTAAAAATTTTGCGCTTCACGCCCGGCTCCGCAGGCTCCCATACGTTCAATTCCTTCGCCATCTTCCACTTCCTCCCCTTCGCTTCATCTGCGAGATTATCATACCGTTCGCGCCCGTACCGCACCAGACACTTGGAACAGATCCTAAAAAAGTTACAAAAAAACCTAAAACCGGCCGCATTATCAAAACCGGCGTCCTCCCGTACACTTAGTTCATGTAAGCACTTACATTGAACAAAAGCAAATTGGGACTATCGCAAAGGGGGCATCCGGTTGAAAAAGACCATAAAACGAATAGCGCTGGCGATCGACTCGTTCTTTGAACATTTCGCGTTAATCGCCATCGTTGCTATGGTGGTCATCGTGACGATTCAGGTTATTACCCGCAAGCTGTTCAGCTTCGTCTTCTTCTGGTCGGAGGAGGTCACGCTGCTGCTCATGGTCTGGTTCTCCTTCATGGGCATCGCGATCGGGTTCCGCGAGAAGCTCCATCTCGCGATGGACAGCTTCACCAACCTGCTGCCGAAGAAGGTCAATTGGGTCATCGACAAGCTCATTCTGATCACGGTGTTCGGCTTCGGCCTCTATCTCGTGAAGAACGGTTGGGATTTCACCGTGCTCATGAACGAGTCCACCCTCGCCGCGACGAAGCTGCCGAACAGCGTCATGTATCTCGTCATGCCGATCACAGGCGTCATGATCTGCGTCTACACCCTGCTCCAGCTGATCGGCATCGAGACGATCCGCCATGAGAATATCGACGAGGAGGTGCCGAAAACGTGAACACGATCGCACTCATCATTCTGGCCAGCACGTTTGTCATCCTGCTCCTGCTGCGGTTCCCGATCTCGATTACGCTCGCCGGGTCGGCTCTCGTCACGATGATCTACCTCGACCTGCCGTGGGTCGTCGTCGGCCAGCGCATGATTCAAGGCATCAACTCGTTCTCGCTGCTGGCGATTCCGTTCTTCATCCTCGCCGGGCAGATCATGAGCGCCGGCGGCATGGCGATCCGGCTGGTCAACTTCGCCCAGCTGTTCGTCGGGGCGGTGCGCGGCGGGCTCGCGCTCGTCAACTGCGTCGCCTGCATGTTCTTCGGCAACATCTCCGGCTCGGCCGCGGCCGACGTGTCGTCGATCGGCTCCGTGCTCATCCCGGCGATGAAGAAGAAAGGCTACGACGCGGATTACGCCGTGGCGGTCACCACGTCGGCCTCGATTCAAGGCGTCATTTTCCCGCCGAGCCACAACTTGGTATTATTCTCGGTCGCGGCCGGCGGCGTGTCCGTCTCCAACCTGTTCCTAGGCGGCATCGTGCCGGGCCTGCTCCTCATGTTCACGCTCATGATCATCTCGTATTCGATCGCGGTGAAGCGGAACTATCCGAAGGGCGAGCCGATCAAATGGTCGCAGGTGCCGAAGATCATCGGCGACGGCTTCCTCTCGCTCATGACGGGCGTCATCATTCTCGGCGGCATCCTGAGCGGATGGTTCACGGCGACGGAAGCGGGCGCAATCGCATGCGTGTACGCCTTTATCCTGACGTTCTTCGTGTACCGCGACGTCCCGCTCCGCCATATCAGCATCGTGCTGAAACGGACGTTCCGCACCGTCGCGATGGTACTGTTCCTGATCGCCGCCTCCGACGCGTTCGGCTGGATTCTCGCCTACTTAAAGGTGCCGGTGCTCTTGACGGACATGTTCCTCAGCGTCTCGGATAACCCGTCCGTCATCCTGCTCATGATCAACGTCCTGCTGCTCCTGATCGGGTTCCCGATGGACATGGCGCCGATGATCCTCATCATGACGCCGATTCTGCTGCCGGTCGCCACGGCGCTGGGCATCGATCCGATTCACTTCGGCATCATCATGATCCTGAACTGCGGCATCGGGTTAATCACTCCGCCGGTTGGAACCGTCTTATTTATAGGCTGCGCGCTAGGCAAGGTACCGGTCAGTCAAGCGACCAAAGCCTCCTGGCCCTTCTTCTTCGCCATGTGCGTCGCCCTGCTGCTCGTCACGTATATCCCGGAAATTTCGTTATGGCTGCCGCATCTGGTCAATGGCGCGCCATAAACCGAGGCTTTTCTCTCTGAAATGTGTATCCGCTTTCATTAATATTGGCACCTGACACAGGAAGTTGGACGATGAACGACGAACGATAACTGAGGAGATGATGAACGATGAAGATGAAACGGTTCACTGGGGTCCTTACGGCTGTGCTCGTATCCGGCGCGATGCTCGCAGGGTGCAGCGGCGCGAATAACGCGAATGCTCCCGCTAACGAAGGCGCATCCTCCGGCGATGAAGGCAAGAAGCAGCCAACCTATACGTTCCGCCTCGCCGAATCCCATCCGGCGGATTACCCGACGACGCTGGCCGACAAGAAGTTCGCCGAGCTCGTGAGCGAGAAGTCCGATGGCCGGATCAAAATCGAAGTCTTCCCTTCCGCCCAGCTGGGCGAGGAGAAGGCGGTCATCGAGCAAGTGCAGCTCGGCGCGATCGAATTCACCCGCGTCAGCACCGGCCCGCTGGCGGAATTCAACAAGGCGTTCGGCGTGTTCAGCCTGCCGTATATTTTCGAGAACGAGGAGCATGAATGGAAGTTTCTGAACGGTCCGGAAGCGCAAAAAATGCTGGAAGACCTGAGCTCGTCGAAATTCATGGGGCTCGCCTACTACGACTCCGGCGCCCGCAGCTTCTATACCCGCGAGCCGGTGAAGAGCATCGAGGATCTGAAGGGCAAGAAAATCCGCGTCATCCAGAACAAGGTCAACATCGACCTGATGGACGCGCTCGGCGCCAGCGCCACCCCGATGCCGTACGGCGACGTGTTCAACGCGCTGCAGACCGGCGTCATCGACGGGGCGGAGAACAACTGGCCGAGTTACTACACCTCCAAACACTACGAGCAGGCGAAGCACATCATCGTCGACGGCCACCAGCGCGTGCCGGAAGTGCTCATGGCCAGCCAAGTGACCTGGGATAAACTGTCCGATGAAGACAAGAAGATCATCAAGGAAGCGGCAACCGAGTCCATCGCCTACCAGCGCGAGCAGTGGAAGCAGTTCGAGAAGGAATCCGAGGATAAAGTCCGCGCGGCGGGCGTCACCGTCACGGATGTCACCGACCTGAAGCCTTGGCAGGATGCCGTCAAGCCGATGATCGAAGAGTACCGCGCGGATTACAAAGACGTCCTGGCGGCGATCGAGGGCTCGAAGTAATCGGTTCATTCTCCAGCTCATCACGCATACGCAGCAGCTTCGCTATTCGATCATCGATTCCCCTTATAGCACAACCGTGAGCGGGAGGCCCATGCCTCCCTCTTTCCTTTCGCGCCGCCGCAACGCAAGCGGGTATCGCATCCGGCGCACGCTATTTCCCACCGCGGTCTGTTGCGGGAATTCCTGTCGGCCATGCATAATGAAGGAGAATCGTCACTTTGGCAGGAATGTATGGTGGATAGAATGCGAGTTCAACAAGTTGACCCTTGGCGACTTGTCGAACTTCCTCTTAAAGGAGAGCTGCCCGCATGGTCTGGAACAAAGCGCGCCATTGGTTCATGCACACGGTGTTTCTGCGCGATCATTCGCTCGGCGCGAGGCTGCTCGTCTTCTCCGCCGTGCTCGTCATCATCCCGATGCTCGTCGTCGGCCTCATCTCGTATCAGCGCTCGTCCGGCGTCCTGCAGCACGAAGCGCGGCAGTACAGCTGGCAGATCATCGAGCAGGTCAAATCCCACGTGGAGCATTACGTCCGGGATATCGAGATCATCGCGCTCAAGACGATCAATCACCCCGACATGGGCAAGCTGCTCAAGATGAACAGTCTCGAGGAAATCGAGCAGTCCCAGATTCGCCAGCCGATCATGCAGCTGCTGCGGGATTCCGGCTATTCGCGGTCGGATATCTCCAACATCAGCTTATTCTTAAGCAATATCCTCATTCTCGATCTGCGCGGAGACGACAGTATCGAGCCGCTGGCGCCGCTCATGGACGAATATTGGTATCAGCTCGCGCCAGCCAACGGGGAGCCGATGCTCGTCAGCCGCGTCATTAAGTGGAAGGATCGCGAGGAGCCGGTCATCTCCATCGTGAAGCGCCTCGTCAGCCCCCATACGCTCGAGCCGATCGGGATGCTGATTATCGACGTGAATTACAAGCGCTTTCAGGAGATCGCCGACCTCGTCACGATCGGCAAGACCGGCTATATGTTCATCCTGGATTCGCAGAGCCATTACGTGTACCATCCCGATCTGACGCAGCTGGGGAGCCGCGCGAGATTGGATGGACTGGATCAGATCCAACAGATGGAGAGCGGCTCGATCCTGTCCTCGGACGGGAAGCAAAATTTTCTCACCTTCAGCCACTCCTCCTTCCTCGGCTGGACGCTCGTCACGGCGGTGCCGTACAAGGAGCTGACGTCGGGCATCGGGTATATTGGCCGGACCATTCTATGGACGGTCATCATCACGCTCGGCGTCGCCTACTGTCTCGGGATCGGACTCGCGTCCAGCATTATCAATCCCGTCCGTCAGCTGCAGCGGCTCATGAAGCGCGTGGAGATGGGCGATTTCGAGAGCAAGGCGCACGTCACCTCCAGGGATGAGCTGGGCCTGCTTACACACGGCTTCAACAAGATGGTCGGGAATTTGAAGGAGCTGCTGGAGCAGATCTATTTCTCGAAGCTGAAAGAAACGGAGATGACGCTGCAGCAGAAGGAGATGGAGCTGAAGATGCTCATCGCGCAGATCAATCCGCATTTCCTGTACAACTCGCTGGAGACGATCCGCGGCATGGCGCTCGAGCAGGACATGGACGATATCGCCGACGTCGCGTCCGCCCTCTCCCGGCTGCTGCGCTACAATTTGCGCCATCCGTCGCCTTACGTGACCTTGCAGCAGGAATTAGATATTTGCGACATGTATCTGCGCATTATGAAATACCGGTTCGAAGACCGGCTCGCCTACGAGTTCCACGTGCCGGAGCTGCTCCGCGAGCAGCCCTTCGCCAAGTTCTCGCTCCAGCCGCTCGTGGAGAACTGCATCGTGCACGGCTTCGAAGCCGGCGGCGGCACGAGCCGCATCCGCATTATCGCCCGCGCGGAGATGGACGGGACATGGACGATTACGATCGAGGATTCGGGCGCCGGCATACCGGATGAGCGGCTGGCGGCCATTCAACAAAGCTTGCTGGAGATCGGCGCGTCGCACGATGGCAGCCACATCGGGCTGGCGAACGTGCATCGGCGCATCGTGCATTTGTTCGGAGAAGGGTACGGACTGTCGGTCGACAGCGCATGGGGCGAAGGGACGCGCGTGACGATGCGGTTGCCCTGCGGCCATGCCGAGCATCGGGCCGGTTAATACGACGGAGGGGGTAGCGTTATGCCAAGCATCGTGCTAGTGGATGATGAGCGTTGGGTACGGACCGCGCTAAGGAAGGTGATCGAGCGCAGCGATTCGCCCTATCAGGTCGTGAAGGAATGCGCGAACGGACAGGAAGCGCTGGACTGGCTGGACTACCATGAGGCGGACGTCGTCATGACGGACGTGAAAATGCCGGTGATGGACGGCTTGACGCTCGTGCAGCAGCTGCGCGAACGCCCAAAGCCGCCCGAGGTCGTCATGATCAGCGGGTATGACGATTTCCAATTCGTCCAATTCGCGCTGCGGGCGCAGGTCGTGGACTATCTGCTCAAGCCGGTGGAGGTCGACGACATGCGCAAGTGTTTGGAGACGATCCGCGCCCGCCGGTCGGCAGGCGGCATGAGCGAGGAGCCCGCCCCTGCCAAGGCGGAGAAGGAACGGGAAGAATCGCCGATCAAGCTAGCGGTCCGGTACATCCAGGAGGCGCTGCCCGGCGATGTGACGCTGCAGGAGGTCGCGGCCAAGGTGCACCTCAATCCCTCTTACTTGAGCCAGCTGTTCAAGCAGCAGATGAAGATGAATTTCATCGACTACGTCCTCGAGCAGCGCATGGAGCGCGCCAATCAGCTGCTGTCCCGCACGACGCTGCGCATCTCCGAGATCGCCGAGCGCGTCGGCTACTCGGACCTGGCGTACTTCAGCAACACGTACAAGCGGATCACGGGGATGACGCCGTCGGAGTATCGGAAGGGGCAGGGATGAGGCGGGAAAACCCTCGATGCCGGGAGGTTCATTCAACGACGACTCCCGCTTACCGCCAGCGCTGTCAGCGCCGCCAGAGACAGACCGAACAGAAAGGTGTAGGCGTTAAAATAGAGGGTGTTCGTGTATGGGTTCAACCAGCCGAAACGGTAGATGACCGAGTCGGGGTTGTCCGGACCTCCTCCCAAATGCCGGATTAGTCTGGCGACGAACGCATTTTCGCCGAGACCGCACAGGACGACGAGTATGAGCAGCGCAAATCCCGCTTCCCTCCTATACCGAGCATGGTCCGCGAAACGCCGGCTGATCCGATATGTAAAAATAACGGCTACCAGATAGACGGGGACCGCCGGGAAGACGAACAGAATCGCCGGGTTGCCGTTGCCGGAAACGCCGTGACCCGCCCCCCGATAAGTGAACGTGAGCATATACACAACCAAAAAGAATAGCGCGCTCAATATGGATGTTACCGCAAAGGCGATCAGGTCAACCTTCGTTCGAGACATATCGTGTTTCCCCCTATTCCGTATTCGGGCGATCAAACCAAGCCGTCAGCTCCACGGTGCTCGATGCGAACTACTATTACTATATATATCCTACCTTTCATCATTTTGGATAGTCATTAACCGTGACGCAATCGCCAACGACCGCCCTGCCAAGCCGGCAGGATGGTCGTTTTTTACTCGTTCGTCGTTTTAGTCTACGTAAGGGACAAGGCAGCTTGATTTTAGGAAGCTAATCCTTATAATTAGGTTCAAGAGATTAAACCAATGAACGAATAGGTGGAGGCTATGAACCAACATACCGAGTCCGTTATGCAGCAATTTAAAGATTGTATTCCGCTATTGGAAGTGCTGACGGATGAGAACCGTCAAGCTATTATTTTGCTATTGGCACAGAACAAGTCCGGTCTGAATGTGAATACAATAGCGGGCCATATGAATCTGTCTAGACCGGCTGTCTCCCATCATTTGAAGGTGTTGAAGCAGTCTGGCTATATTCAATCGGAGAAGAAAGGCGTAGAGAACTATTACGTCTTGACTGTCCGCAAACCGCTCGAACAACTCAAAACCTTAATTGCCGCCGTGGAATCCGCATGCAATTCGCCACAATGATCCCCTAAGATTTGAGGCTCGTCCCTCGGCGAGCAGTTTATTTTACGTAATTGGTTCGTTTGTTTAAACCAATAATCATAAATGGAGTGATACGAAATGAAGGCCATAACCATCGAGAAATACGGGAAACAGGTTCCGCTTGTGATGTCAGAACAACCCCTGCCCACGGTCGGAGAACATGATGTGCTTGTCGAAATCCATGCAGCCAGCTTAAATCCGATTGACTTCAAGATTAAGGAAGGCAAGATGAAATTTCTGTTGAATTACAAATTCCCGCTCATCTTAGGAAATGATTTTGCCGGTGTTGTCGTTAAAGTTGGGGATCAAGTGAATACATTCAAGCCCGGGGATGAAGTGTACGGGCGCCCCCGCAAAGACCGAATCGGCACATTAGCCGAATTCATCGCCGTGCACGAGGACGATATTTGGCTGAAGCCGCAGAATCTAACCTTCGAAGAGGCGGCTTCGATTCCGCTGATTGGCCTCACCACGTACCAGGCTTTCGTTGATCTTCTAGATCTCCGGAAGGGTCAAAAAATCTTGATTCATGCCGGTTCGGGAGGCGTCGGAACATTCGCCATCCAATTGGCCAAGTTGATGGGCGCTTTTGTCGCCACGACGGCAAGCGATAAGGGCTATGCATTGGTCCAATCGTTGGGGGCCGATCAGATTATTAATTATAAGGAAGAGCATTTCGAAGACATGCTTACCGGATTTGACGCCGTGTTTGATACTTTAGGCGGAGCAGCCTTGGACAAATCCTTCCGCATCCTGAAGCCAGGCGGACAAATCGTCTCCATCTCGGGCATCCCCAACGCCAGATTCGGCAAAGAAGCGAAATTGGGGTGGATGAAAACCTTCATCTTGTCCATGGCGAGCCGTAAGATCACCGCTCAGGAGAAGAAGAGCCGAACACGTTATCACTTCCTGTTTATGAAACCGAGCGGAGAACAATTGAAGATCTTAAAGGGATTTATGGAAGAGGGTCTTATTAAGCCCGTCGTTGATAAGGTATATCCGTTGAACGAGACCGAGCAAGCCTTTCAATACTTGGAAAGCGGACGCGCCAAAGGAAAGGTCGTCATTCAAATCAAGACGAAGGACTCCGCGACGAACTCAACCATCTAACCGATACCTCGTCTGCGAGATATAGGACAACCAAAGAAGCAGCCTTGGCTCTGAAGTTATTCAGAACCAAGGCCGCCAATGGGCGTACAATTAAGGCTTCAATTGTCCGCCATACCACGCATTCGCATCCGCCACCGCCTGCTTGCCGCCCGCCGCCAAGAACGACTGCACGAACGCGTCGAATGCCTCGACCGGCTGGTCGCCGGTAATAAACGCGATGTACGCCTTGTTGCGCAGCTTGATAAGCTCGGGACTGTTCTTGATCAGCGACGGGAAAGACACCTTGAGCGCATTATAAATGCCGTGCCGGTCGAGCCCCAGCGTAGCCGCCCACTGCTCTCTCCTGCTCGTCGGCGCGGCGGGCACCATCATGCCGATGTTGGCACCGATCTGATTCGTATAGTTCGGCTGCTCGTCGTAAGGCGGCAGCACGACGACATCGTCCTTCGATGCGCCTGGCCACGTCCAATGCTTGTCCTTCACCCCGTATTTCATCGTCATGCTCTCTTCCAGATTCGGATTGGCGCTGACGTAATCGAGGATCTCGAGGATGCGGGCAAGCTTGCCCGGTTCCTTCGCCGCATTCGCCCCGATCGCGGTGTAGCTCATGAGCAGATCGTAGGCTTTCGAGCCGCTCTGTCCGGTTGGTCCGGTGACCGGTGGCCCGAAGGCGATGCGCGCGCTGCCGTTCTTCTTCTTCAGCTCGAGCGCGTTGAACGCCGCTTCCACGGGCACTTCTTCGCCCTGCGCATTGATCGTCTTGTAGTCCCCTGCTTGAACCCAGTGATAATAGTTGCCCATCGAGGTCATGCCGATCCGGCCGTTAATGAAGGCGTGCGATAGATGCTTGTACCCGCCTTTGTTCTCGCCGGTGACGAACTCGGGATCGATGACGCCGTCCTTGTACCATTTCTGCAAATACCGAAGGGCGTCCTTCATCTCCGGCTCCAGCGCCCCGATGACGAGCCCGCCGTTCTTCTCTGCGAAATACAGCTGCTCGGTAAACACCATGTGGCCGAACGCGCCGAACACGACGTTCATCCCCTCGCTCGACAGCCCGTACGTATCGTCCTTGCCATTGCCGTCCGGATCGTTCTTGGCAAAGGCGTACATCACCCGCTCGAATTCGGCCAGCGTGGTCGGCACGGAAAGCCCGAGCGCTTGCAGCCAGTCCTCGCGGTAGACGACCGGCACCCGGAACTTGTTCGTCGCATTGACGACCGGGATGCCGTACTGCTTGCCATCCAGCTGACCGTAAGCGAGATAGCCTGGGGCGTTCTGCTGGAGCAGGCGATTCAGATTCGGCGCATAATGCTCCAGCACCCCGTCGGGAATGTCGGCGAGCACCTGCTGCTCCTGGTATTTGAGCAAATCCTGCGGCTGGCGGATGCGGAACAGATCGGGGATTTCCCCCTGTGCGAGTCTCAGATCGAGCAGCGCCTCGTAATTCGCATTCTCGAGGTTCCACACGTCCAGATCGACGTTGAACTTATCCTCCAGATAGCGGATCATCTCCGCGTCCGCCGGCACGTTCTCGTTCATGTGCATCGTCCACGAGATGGTGTATCGCTTTGCTTGCGCGTCGCCACCTGTACCCGTCGCGGTTGTGGCGGGCGCGCCGCTGCCTGTCTCCAATCCGCAGCCATTCAGGACGAGAAGCACCGTCATCATCAAGAGCGCGAAGGGACGATTGCCGTACCGTTGTTTGTTCTTCATAGGCGCATGACCTCTCCCGAAGCCTCGATGGGCTCCTCCTGCTTCAGCAGGGTGCGGACGTAATTTTTCGGCGTGGCGCCGTACGTTTCCTTGAACTTCTTAATGAAATAAGCCGGTGTGCCATAGCCGACGGCGCCCGCGATCTGCTCCACCGTCAGCTGGCTCGTCCGCACCAGCTCGAGCGCGCGCTCCATCCGCTTGCGGGTCACGTAATCCGTATAGCCGACGCCGGTCTCTTCCTTGAACATTTTGCTCAAGTATTTCGGGCTCAAATAGACGTGAGCGGCCACCGCATCCAGCGATAGATCCTCTCCCAAATGCGCGTGAACATAGGCCTTGACCGCTTCCACGCTATCCGTCGCCCGCTCGTCGCTGCGCTTCTCCATCAGCTCGAAGCACGCCGCGATCGATTGCACGAGCCATTCGCGGAAGCGATCGATGTCGTAAATCTCCTGATACTGCTTATACAGGTCGATCTTGAATTGGGCGGACTGCTTGAACCGCACGTTCTTCAGGAAATCCGAGTACAGCGAGATCAGCTTCATGAGCACGAACCTTCCGTATTCCGCCGTATACGACCCTTCCTTCACGTCGCGCAGCAGCTGGTCGGTCGCCGCGGTCACGCCCTCCAAGCTCCGGGCGTGCAGCTTCTCCGTCCACTTCGGCAGGACGGACGGCGGCAGCTCCAGCTGGCTCTGCTCCCGGTTCAGCAGGACGTAATCCTTCACGATTGGCGATTCGGGATAGAAGAAGCCGTATTGGATCAGCGTCTGCGCGGCCGCGAAGCTCCGATGCACGTCGAGGCGTTCCGGCACCCAAAGCCCGTAAGCAATGCGAACCTCAAGACTGAACTCCGCGCTCACCTCGGCAAGCACTAGATCCGCGATGGCGTCCAGCATCGCGTCGCCCGGCCGGTTCGTACCGACGATGACGGCGATTCGGCGATCCGGCAGCTCCTCCGCGATGAGGCAGGCCTCCTCCTGGACGGCCGCTTCGAGCTGATTGATCAGCTTGTAGATGACGTACTGACTCGTCTTGGGGCCGAGCGCCTTGAAGCCTTCGTTAACCGGATCGATGACCAGGCAGCAGTAGCCGGCGAACGCGAGCGGAAGGTCCAACAGCGCCAGCTGCTCGTACAGTTCGTCGGCGCCGTAGCGGTTGTGCAGCATGTTCAGCACGACGTTGTGCTTGATGACCGGCTTGTTCGCCTGCAGCGTCTCCTCAAGGGTGTCCACCTTGCTGCTCAGCTGATGGATGGCCGTATCGATGAGCTTGAATTCGTTATGCTTCCCTTCGGCGGGATCGTCGAACAATCCCTTGATCCGGCCCACCAAACGCTTGATCGGCTGATAGATGACCGCCGTGAAGATCCCGGACAGCACCAGTCCGACCACGATCGCGAGTCCGCAGATGGCGAGCATGATTTGCTGGAGCAGGATCGACTTCTGGTAGAAGCGACGCTCCGGAATGACATTGTACAGGCTCCATCCGTTCGCGGCGAGCTTGTTGCTCGATACGACGTAACCGGTGTTATCGATGTCCATGCTGAAGCTTTGCGCTTTGGCGTCGGAGGTGAGGAGGCTGTCAATATAAGGCGCTTGCGCCGGCCGTTTGCCCAGCAGCGTTTTGTCGGCCGCGGCAATCACGATGCCGCTTGCGTCGATGACGTAGGTGTTCGGATAGTCGGACGGCATCATTTGCCCGATCATCGCGCTCAAGGCGGACTCCTTCATGTCGATGCCGATGAGCAGATCGCTGTCCTTGCCAGGCGCATTGAACGGATAGCTGCGGGCGTACGTCATGAGCGGCAGCATCGCGTTGCTGCCCGATACGCTTGCGTAGATGTCCTTCGGGACCAGCCGCGGCGCCGTCCACAGCGACGTTTGTCGGCTTGTCCGCATGGCGTCGATCCAGTCCATCGCGCGCGGGGACGCCTCTTCCTTCGCGCCCGCCTCGTATTGCAGTCCATAAAGGGAAGAGATCATGACGCCGGACTTCGGATAGAACAAATGAATGGCGTGCACGAGATCCGCATGTTGAATAACCTCGCGTTTGAGCAGGTTCTGAATATCGATGATCGAACTGCGCTCTCCCTCGAACGCATCGCGCGTATGCAGCTCGACCTCGTTTTTTCGCTCCAAGGTCAGATCCAGATAGATTTGATTGATCCGCTCGACCACGTCGGATTCGATTCGCTGCGCCGCTTTGTCCAATACCATCGTATTGTTGGCCCGAATCTGTTCCTCGTAGTTCGCCGGCACGACCAGATAGAGAATGGAACAGAGCAAGAGCACGATCACGACGACAATCGTCACATACGATATGGCCAAATTGGCCAGCACCGGCTTCGGTCTTCTCATCGCCCTTAACGCGTTCATCGCATGTCCCCCTCCTTCCAATTCCCGATTATACAGCAAAGTTCGCGGCTATTTAGCCGATTAACGATAACTTAACATGGCGGTTCCAGGTGTTGGAAAAAAACGCGTTTGTTGATGTAAGCGCATGCAAAATTGGGGGGTGCCCCCTCGCCCCTTCCCCCTCCGCCGAGGGGAACCAAAGGACTGAGCATATGCTTCCGATGTCGTTTTCCAAACGGAAAACGTTTACCTCTGGACTCCCTTCTTCGTGCAACTTCAATTGTTCGCGGTCGGCGGGTAGCTTCGAGCTGGGCACGCTTTTGTCCTCGCGGACAAAGCTTCAGTGGATTTTGAAGTCTAGCCTAAGTCATAAGCCTGTCCACTTTAGGCCATGGGTGGCTTCATCGGACGCTTTTCCTTGACCTGACAACATTATCCTCTACCGTGGAGGCAAACCAATTGGCATGTAGCCAAATGCTGCCTCCCGTCACCTGGAGGCAAACCAATTGGCGTAGATCGTACCGTTTTCGTATGATCCGGAAATCGTTCTATAGAGCCGCCGCGGCTCGGATGATAGGCTGAGGTCGTAGTCCAAATCGGCATGAAGAAGGGTGATGGAAGAGAATGCGAAAAGGTAGAAAAGCGCTGAATCTGATGCTGGCGTGTACGTTAATGGTACCGCTGGGCGTGACGAGTCTCGTCGGATCGGCGAGCGCGGCGGCGGGCAGCTTCGATGTGCTGTCGTACAACATCGGCGGGCTGCCGGATATCCTCTCGAGCAGCGCGGACCCGGAAGCCTACACGCCGCAGATCGGCGCGAAGCTCGGCCCCTACGAATTGGTGAACGTGCAGGAGGATTTCAATTATCACGCGTCGCTGTACGCGAATGACGCCCATCCTTACCGCACCGCGACCTCCGGAGGCGCCGGCATCGGCAGCGGCCTGAACACGTTGTCCAACTACCCGATTAACGATTTGAAGCGAGTCACTTGGAACAAACGGTACGGACTCTTCGACAACGGTTCGGACGAGCTGACTCCGAAGGGCTTCACCTATTCGCAGGTCGAGGTGGCCGACGGCGCGTATATCGACATCTACAATCTTCATGCCGACGCGAACACGGATACGAAGTCGAACGAAGCCAGACGCGACAACCTAACCCAGCTGGCCGCTTACATCGAGGCGAACTCGCAGGGCCACGCCGTCATCGTGTTCGGCGATACGAACTGCCGGTACACGCGAGCAGAGGATAACTTGAAGGCGCTGTTCCTCGACCGGCTTGGGATGAAGGACGCTTGGATCGAGAAGATCCGCGGCGGCAGCTACCCGGCGATGGGGTCGGCTGCACTGCTCGGCACGCCTGGCGCGACCAGCCCGGACAATGAGGTGGTGGACAAAATTTTCTATCGCAGCGGCGCGGGCGTCACGCTGTCGGCGAATACGTACAAGGTCGAAAATACGTATTTCACCGATTCGGCCGGCAATCAGTTGTCTGACCATTTCGCCATTACGACCAACTTCTCCTTCTCGACGAGCGCAAGCGTTGCATACAGCGACTTCGTTGGCGGCGATGGCGGCACGGCGTTTAATTTCCTGGGAAATGCAGCCCTGGTCTCGAGCATGCCGACCTCCGTTACGCTGCGCGGCGCCAGCCGTCTTGACGCCGTATCGATGACGTACGCGAATGGCACGACGCTGACCAAAGGCGGCACAGGTGGCACGGCGGCGACGCTGACGCTGAATAGCGGCGAATATTTCACGAGCGCGCTCGTCTACCACAACACGTACAACGGCAGCGTCCGCGTGTTCTACGTCGAGCTGACGACGAATCAAGGTCGCAAAGTCGCAGCCGGCACGAAGAGCGGTACAGCTACCACGTTCACGGCTCCATCCGGTAAGTCGATCGCGGGCTTCTTCGGACGCGCCGGCGAGAATGTCGACAAATTAGGGGTCATCTACCGCTCCTTGTAAGGGACGACATTTGATCACGAAGCAGAGAAGCAATAAGCAGCTCGGCATCGAATGCGGCGTTCAAGCCACGCATTGAACGTGCCCTTCTACTAAAAAAGACACAGAGAGGAAGTCACATCCACATGACGATCAAACGTAATTTCGCAACTGCAACCGGACTTTTCCTACTAATGAATACGATGCTTGGCAGCTATGCCAGCGCCGAATCCCTCCCCTCCATCGAGGCGGCGCTTGCCGGTCCGGTGCCCGTTGAACTGCCGGCGGCGCCGGCGTGGGGCTATTTTGCCGATACGTACAAAACGAACCAAGCCGGCAACACCACGGTCGAGGGCAATGCCGCAATCGGCCTGCTGTCCGAGTTCTTGAAGCTGTGGACGCCGGGCAGCTCGTGGGATAACGGCACGAAGCTGAACAGCGCCGTGCTCGACGCCAACATCCAGAAGGTCGTCGATATCGCGAAGACGCGCACCCAAGCCGAAGCCGACCGCGCTTATTTCGACGACCGCCGCAAGCAAAGCTACGGGGCGGCCGAAGGGCTCGGCTCCCTCACGGAGGTGTACCGGACGAAAGCCGGCTCCACGACGACGATCAACGACATTCCAGCCGATGCCACGACGAAGAAATACGACGACGGCGGCACCGACGCGGGCGATCCGGCCTCCGAACTTGGCCGCATCGTGACCCTGGTCAAAACGCTGCGCGGCAACTATTCGTCCACGAATCCGGCAAAAAATTTCTACAGCTACATGCGTCCGTTCCGCTGGGCGAATGACACGTCGGTCATCGTACCGACGCTGGTCCCGGCGATGAGCGCGACGCCTGCGACGGACGGCGGTTTCCCGAGCGGTCATACGAACGCTTCGTACTTGAGCGCATACGCCATGGCCTATGCCGTGCCGGAGCGTTTCCAAGAGCTGCTGACGCGCGCATCGGAGATGGGCAACAGCCGCGTCGTCGCCGGCATGCATTCCCCGCTCGACGTCATCGGCGGACGCGTCATGGCGACGGCGCTGTCAGCGGCGATCCTCTCGGACCCGGACAACGCCGCCGTGAAGCAAGCGGCCTATGAAGAAGCGCGCACGAAGCTGTTGACGCAGACGGGTACGGCGGAAGACCGTTTCACGGATTACGCGAAGAACAAAGCGCAATTCACGGAGCGGCTGACGTACGGCTTCGCCCCGATCGGGGACACGACCAAAGCGATGACCGTGCCGAAAGGCGCCGAAGTGCTGCTCGAGACGCGCCTCCCTTATCTGGACGCCAACCAGCGCCGCGAGGTGCTCGCGACGACGGGTCTGCCTTCCGGCTATCCGGTGCTCGACGATCCCGAAGGCTGGGGACGCCTCAATCTGTTCGCGGCGGCGGACGGCTACGGCGCATTTAACGGCGACGTGACCGTGACGATGGATGCAGCGCTTGGCGGCTTCCATGCGCAGGATCACTGGAGGAACAACATCACCGGTACCGGCAAGCTGACCAAAGCCGGATCGGGTACGCTCGAGCTTCAGGGCAACAACACGTACACCGGCGGCACGGTCGTAAGCGGCGGTACGCTCGAAGGCGAATCCGCGACGGCTCTCGGTGCGGGCAATGTTGCCGTTACGGAAGGCACGCTGGTCGAGCAAGTCGCAGGCAAAATGACGATCGGCGGCAATTTCGAGCAAGCCGCGACCGGCACGCTCGAGTTGAACGTCGGCAGCGCCGGCGACGTGCTTGAGGTGAATGGCTCGGTCAAGGCAGACGGCAAGCTGCGTCTTAAATTCGCGTCGAGCTATGTGCCGGCTGAAGGCACGCTCGCGCTCATCACCCATGGCAGCGGTCAACGCACCGGCCAGTTCGCGGCCGTCGAGACGACCGGTTTGCCAAGCGGCTACACCGCGACGGTAAGCTACCAAGCGGACGGCATCAAAGTCGCGATCGACGACGGCGTCTCCGCGCCAGGCCCTAGCACGCCGACGACGCCGGTCGTCACGACGCCAGCAGCGGATTCGGCAATCGCGGGCGACGCGAATGGTCAGACACTGGCGGTGAAAGCGACTGCCGACGCAGCTGGCAAAGCAAGTGTCGACGTTCAAGACGCACAAGTGAACGCATTGTTGGATAAAGTGAATGCCCTGACGGGTTCCGATCTGACGGCGGAGCTGAGAGTCGAGGCTGCTGCAGAGGCAAAATCGGTCGGCCTCACCCTGTCCAAATCGGCAATCGGCAAGCTGGCCGACAGCAAAGCGAAGACGGTGGAAGTAACGACGCCGTTCGGCATCATCGCGCTGGACAAAGCGGTATTGGAAGGATTGGAGAAGACGACAGGAGACAAGATTCGGATCGAGTTGGCTGCAGCGGGAACAGCGACGCTTTCTTCCGAAGCGGCAAGCCTGATCGGCACGCGTCCTGTCGTAAACGTGTCCATCCAGTCGGGGTCGACGAACGTCACAAGCTTTGACGGCAGCAGCGTGGAAATCCGCATTCCGTACCAACCGACGCAAGACGAAGACATGAACGCGATCGTCGTCAGCTTCATCGACGCGAACGGCAAGCCGCAGATTCTCATGAATTCGAGCTACAACGCGGCCGCTGGACAGGTGATTTTCAGGACGAATCATCTCAGTACGTATGCAGTCAGCTATAACCACATGAGCTTCAGCGATACGACGAACCACTGGGCAAGCAGCTACATCACCTACCTGAGCGCACGCGGCATCGCATCCGGCTCCGGCAACGGCACGTTCGCGCCGAACGCGGACATCACGCGCGCCGAATTTGCCAAGATGCTGGCTGGCATTGCGAATGTGGATGTGAGTGGCTATACGTCTTCGACGTTCTCGGACGTTAAATCTGGCGACTGGCATCTGCCGTATGTTGCGTGGGCGGCGGAGAAAAGCATTGTCAAAGGCAACGAGAAGCAGCAGTTCCAGCCGAACGCGCGGATCAGCCGCGAGGAAATGGCCGTCATGCTGAAGCGGTTCGCGGATGCGACGGGCGTGGCCTTGCCGACTTCCGGCGGCGCGGCGAGTTTTGTGGATCAAGCGAAGATTAGCGCATGGGCGGCTGAGGCTGTGAGCGCGTTAAGTCAAGCGGGACTTCTTGCTGGCAAAGGCAATGGGGCGTTTGATCCGCAAGGCGGCGCGACTAGAGCGGAGGCTGCGAAGGTTGTGGCGGTGTTGGTTGAAAGTCAAGGCTAGGTGAAAGAATGCAAAACCACCTCCATAATTCCCTACAAAGGAATTATGGAGGTGCCACAAAAATTAAACTATTCCTCTGAATCCCAGACCTCGGTAAATAAGTAACCTTTCGCCATGCTTCTAATTCGAATGATATTAGATTTGCCTTTCTTACTAATTAAAAAGCGACCACCGCGGCACCAGTTTTCGTTCCCATTCTGTTAAGAATTTCTTATTCTCTCCTTTTCGTATGGGGTGTACATAAGATTTCCAAAAATCTTTGGCATTCCAAGATTCTGAATGCAAGACCATCTCCGGTAATGCATGAATGGCATCCACCATACCATAAGCGAGTTCAAAGTCTCCTTCTTCTAGCTTTAATATGATATCGCTTGTACCGTCCCTAATTACCTTCAGGTAATTATATACTTCCATTTGATTAATTGGTGTATGAAGCATTGTTACATTGTCAAATACAGATTTAACGGATAAGTTTAACGACTCCATAACGATAATATCTTTTTGTAATTGAGTTAGAATTAGCTCAACCTTATCCGGAGGCGAGTGAAGCATATCATCTAAGCTTTGGATTATTCGTCGAAGTATGCGGACACTTTGCGGATTTTTTATATCTGCTCGAATCAAAACCAGTAATCGGTGTAGTACAATGCAGAATTCCGAAATTCCCATATCAACCCTCCATTAATAACCAACCTGGATATCGACTGCCTTCCCTGTTTGCAAAGCGTACTTTAATCGATGGTGTCCATCAAGAACTCTTCCGCTCGAATCTACGATAATAGTCTTATCTCCTCCATATTGAACAGCATTTTTCAATCTTTGTGAATTTAGCGTGCTCAAGTCCTTAGTTGGCGTAAGCGTCCGAGGATCTATCCCCATCTGGACCTTAGGACCATTAGGATTAAATGGCTTTCCAATCGAGGTCAGACTTGACGCCCGCGTCGTTACTCTCTCTGCCACTATAGGGGCAAGATATAAAAGTTCTATCGCGGACAATCCAACAAATACACCTGAAGCAAATATGGTAAGACCATCTTCAAACACGGGGGCATATAACTTTTGTTTGACCAGAATTTCAATATCTCGGTCATTCTGCGTAACCGTCTTATCACCCATGACATACAGATAATAGAGATCATCGATTGTAACATTGACAACATTGTTAATTAACTCTAACCTTGCCCAACTAGCTTCCCCCCCTTGCCCGTCAACCGCGAGATTGAATAGATATAAGAATTGATTCTTATCGAAAGCACCGTAATATTTGACGCTTTGAGACAGTTCCTTAAGTGCCCAATCACGATTGCCCTCACTGGTACCAGCCGTATTCAATAAATAGTTGACCTGATTTTCATCAATTTCTTTATAGTGTCCCGTTGGATCGATGTAAGCTAATGGATTGTTTTCTACGTATGAATAAAGATTCATACTCAGTGGGTTCATTAATTCCCCTTCATACGTATCCTTATTAATAAACCTACCGACCGACGGGTCATACCAACGCGCCCGGAGATACTGTAATTTGCTGCTGTCATCCCAATATTCCCCGGCGTACTGGAACGGATTCTCGACATTCTCTAGCTTGCTGAGAACTTTACCCCACATGTCATAGTCATACTGGTTCAACACTTGCCCGCCGCTGCCGCGAAGTTCCACCGTATCCCCATGCCCGTTGGACAAGTAGTAAGCCATGGAACCATCCGCCGCCTTACGCGCCGCAAGACCAGTGCCCCTGTAATAACTGGCTTTATGGATTTCGACGCCACTTGCGATCTTACCCTCGGCAATTACTTGGTCGCCATCATAATAAAGGGTGGTCGTCACGCCGTTCTCGTTGCGACTAGTCAGCAGGTCATCTCCATTATAGGCATAGGTGACGATGCCTCCGTCCTTTTTCGTGACCTGGACGAGACGGTTCCACTCATCGTATTTATACTCGACAGGCGATATTTCCTGCGCTTGATCCGTTTTGAGACCGACCCGATTCCCCAATGCATCATAGGAGTAAACTTCGTTGAATTGGCTGTCCGTCTGAATTCGGTTCAATGCATCATACTGCGTGGTATAAGTGGTGCCTTTCGTCTGGTTGCTTCTTGTCAAAATATTGCGATTGGCATCATAGGTGTAACCATAACGATTCAATGCGGTACCTGCTGCATTCTTATGCGTAACCGCCTCAAGATTTAGCCCCTTGTACTGCATCGATTGCGTGATCCCATTCTTAAAGACGGAATCCATGAGTCTGCCATTCTTGTCGTACGTATAGGTCACTTCCCGCGCGGTCGCGGACGTGCCGACCGACTCAAGCAGCCTCCGCTGGCTATTGTACGTAAAATACTGTTGCTGACCGAACGGGTCGACCATGGTTTTTCGATCGCCTGAGTTATAGTAGGTATACGTGATCGTTCGTTTGTTCGGATAGGTTACTTTCTCCAACAACCCGGTCTCCTTGGCATACGCATACTCCGTTTTCCCCGTCTTGTCCGTCATCGACAGTCGACGGCCAGCCAAGTCGTACGCGTAACTGATCGTCTCGCTCGGGGAGATCCGATCCTTCAACTGATTCCGTACGTTGTATACATATCTTAAGTCCGTGCCATTCGCCTTGGTCTGCTTCTCCAAATTACCGTTAAGATCGTAAAACAGCTTCTCTACTTTGCCGGAAGCATCAATCTTCGTGATCACGCGGCCCAGCTCGTCATAGCCCATCGACTTAACGGAACCATCCGCGAACTTGATTTGCGTCAACGTGCCTTGCAAGCCGTACGTATAAGCCGTTTTTTCATTTAGCGGATTCGTCAGCTCGACCAAGCGGTTTAATCCGTCGTATTTGTACGTGGTTACCGCATTTTGGCTATCTTTGCTTTGAACGACATTGCCGACCTTGTCGTAAAGCAGGTCTGCCGCAAGCACCTCTTGAGCCGACTGGACCTCATATTGTTTGATCGTGCGGCCAAGCAGATCCGTCTCGACCTTCGTCACGTTCCCTTCGGGATCTGTCGACTTCTGGATGCGATTGACGTCGTCATACTCCACGGTGCTTACGCTCGGACCATAGGCGGTCTGCAGCAGTCTGCCCCACGCATCATACGTATAGTCCGTTAGACGGGAAGATGCGTCCTTCTCGTAGTCGAGCTGTCCGTATTGGTCGTAGAATAGGCTGCCAAGCGGGTTAAATGCGCCGGTGCTCGTCAGATTGCCTTGTTCGACAAGCCAGCCTAAGGCGTTATAACGCTTCTCCATTATAAGTCCGGTTTCATCCTTGACCCGGACCAGGTTCTGGGCATCCAGGTATTCCATGCTCTGCGAACTTAAATCCGGATGAATGACCTTCTTAATCCGGCCTAGCGAATCGTACTGGTATTCCGTCGCATTTCCTTTGCCGTCGATAAACTTGATCGGAAGTCCGGTAGATTTATCGTATTGGTATTGCACGCTTACAGGAACGGCGTTCCCGCTTGCGTCTTTGGCGGTAATCGTTTCTTTGGTCGGGAAGGCATAGTTGTATTCGGAACTATACTCCGTTACCTTGGTTATATTTCGGTTATTATCGCGTTGCGTCACGCTTAGAATATTGCCCGTATTTGGATCAATGCTGTCGACTTTCACGTCACTCAGCACTTTTCCGGTACTGCCTGTCATTTCTTTAACAATCGCCTGCGTTACGGTTCCTTTGTCGTTACGCGTATAGTCCGTGAAACGCGTCTTCTGGCTATCGATCGGCTGCGTGACCGTATCGAGAAGACCTTTGGCGTCGTAAGTCATCGTCGTTGTCGTCTGATAGGGATCGGTCGAAGTCAGGATATTCCCGTAATCATCGTACGTGACGTTCGTTACAACCGGCGTGCTCGACTGTCCATCTTTACTGGTTACGGTCGAGACCGAATGCGGAACGGGCATGCGTTTCGTTTCGTCATACGTTTGCGTTGTCGTTTGCTTAAGTCCTGCTCCCTCTTTAATGATTTGATCCGTATAATACGCATTCGGCGTCTCGTCATTCGTGTAGATTTTCCGGTTATGATAAGTCGTGGCGGTTCGTCCGTCGGAGATTTTGGTTTGGAATGTCTGCGTGAAGCCGGTCTCCAGCTCGGGTTGCGCATCCATATCCCCCGTATAAGTGAAATCCAGACGGTTGTATGTTTTCCCCGCGGCCAAATCATAGCGGGCTTTTGCTTTATAGACCTGCCTGAATGCCATCGCCGTCGTGAATCGAATTACCGGCCCTTCGTATTCATAGGCCGTGATCGCTCCGGTCGGGTACGTGATCGACTTAAGCAGCATATAGGGGTTGTATCCCGCCTCGTACGTAAACGTTACATAAGCATCTTTGACGTCATATTGGTAGGACGTCAGACGATTGCCGACATCCGTCACCGCGGCCAGCCTTTCCGTCGTTTGCGGAATCGGCACTTCTCTTAATTTCTGGTAGGTGTGGATGTCCTTATGGTAGACGACTTTGCGCGTCCCCTGCATCAAGACAACCTCTTTCTCCGAATACGTGATATCGATGGAATTCCCAATGCTGTCCTTCACGGATGTTAATACTTTCCCGTAGGTAGCATGCGTGGAATAATGAAAATCGATGGAGTTTTTGTACGGATCCGCGATTCGAATTAATTGCCCATCGCTGTCGAAGTAGTGGGTAATGCCTTTATTCGATATAAGCGTATCGCTGGAGTAACGTCCGTTCACGATCACGGAGGAGTCATAACCGATACTCAGGTCTTTCCAAGTGTAATCTTTTAGCTGCGTACCATTGATTTCGTAGATGGAGTTGCCGCCGATATTAATGTACTTCTTTCCCTCGACGGTCTTGATGTAAGGGATGTCCCAGGTCCATCCTTTGCCGAGCGGGAACCGTTTCTCCTCTTCCGTTTTGCCCGTGGAGATCGTTCTCATACCAATATAATAGGTGAAAGAAACATTGAATTGAAAAGTATCGGATGCGATTTCCTGATAGAATCGTCTAAAATAACCCGGTTCGCCTTCAACCGGCAACCATTCCGTTTGGAGATAATGCTTACCGTTCGACGCTACTTGCGAGCTAACATAGCTAGTCCATCTAGAGGCATCCATTAAATCACTCATAAAGTCGTAGTGATTCGCGTCATAACCCACGCTTGAATTACCTTTATAATCTAATGTTCGCGTTTCAGGGATTACGTTTCCTTGCGCATCCAACTTCGCCTTCTCGAACCAGTTGGTCGTGATGAACGAAATTGAGCAATTGCATAAAATATCCGGCTCCGTGCGCGTGTCATACAGGGAAGCCAACGAAGTATCGTAGATTCGGGTCAACGCGAACGACAATCCATTACGCCCCGGCAACGTGATATCCGTCGCCCGGGTCGTGAAATTCCCGCTTACCGTGGAGATTTGTTCCGACTCCGTGTTTACCGAGAACGGCGCTTCGTCCGACTTCACATTAATACTCCGAATGGCATTATCTACCGATGGATCCGTGCCGGCCAAGGCCATTACTTCGGAACCCTCAACTTTGGGCTTCCCCCGCGCCTCGGGATGTTGGGTTAGGAAGGTCTCTTCGTCGATCGGTGCGTCCAGTTCATAAGGCGGATACTGCGCAAACAAGCCGGTACCGGAAACATCCGTTGGCGGAATATTCGGTACGACGTCACCTTCCGTGGACTCTTCAATGGCAACGCCGACTTGTTGCAAGGCTCGTACGGCATTCAGCAAGCCGCTGCCGTACTGTTCTTCGCTCCCCAGATTGATTGCGCCGGCCTTCAATATCCCGGTCAGCTGTTCATTGGTAAGCTCTGATTTCGCTTGCTTGACCAACGCCGCGGCTCCAGTAACATAGGATACAGCGTACGATGTGCCGCTGCCCGTCACATAGCTTCCGCCGTTTGCGGACAAGCCTTGGATGTGCTCGCCCGGGGCGACGATGTCCACTTTGCCTCGGTTCGAGAAGTAAGACAGCTGTTTGTGCTCGTCTACCGACCCTACGGACAGGACTGCGTCATATTTGGCCGGATACCCTACGCTAGATGTTCCTTCGTTCCCGGCGGCGCTGACAAGCAGAATGCCATTGTCGTGCGCCAGTTCGACAGCTTCACGCAGCGCTTCCGATTCCGCCGTGCCGGTAAAACTCATGGCGACGATGTCGATGCCGTGTTCGATGCTCCACTCTAGCGCCTCGATTACGCCGCTGTATGTACCAAGGCCGTTCTGATTCAGCACTTTCACCGAATGAAGATTGACCCCGGGCGCCACGCCCACAAGCCCTCGGTCGTCTTGAGCGGCTGCCAGAATTCCGGCTACCATCGTCCCGTGGCCGTTCAGGTCGTCCGGGTCGACTTCTTCTTCTACGAAAGAGACGGCATTTTGAACCGAAACCTCCGTCGACTGCAAATCCACGCCCGTATCCAAAATCGCGACATCCACGCCTGCTCCGCCTAGTTTGAGCGCCAGCGCTTCGGAAGCATGAACTTGTTTTAACTGGGCGGAAATGATATCGCCGGCTTTGGTAATAGGTTGATCCGGCTCAATATACTGGATGTCCTTGTTCTTTTTCAATTCTTTCGCTTCATTCTCGGTCAAGTTCGCCCTGCTGAACTTCAAATGTTTGAATTCCTTCAATCGCTTCTTTTTCTTGTCTTTCATCAGCTTGTCCAGCTGTTTCTTGCCCTCTTGCCCGTCTTTAAACTTGATGATATAGTCAGTCTCTTCGCCTAGTGACAATTCAGACGGCGCTGCTGCCTTCGCTGTGCTCTCGGCCTCCTCAGAAGCGATGGGTTCGTTACCGGCGGATTTCTCAGGCTCCTCCGCGGTTGTCACAGTGTTTTCGTTCGTTACCGGGTTGTCTTGCTCCGCAAAGACCGGCGCGTTATTGAATAGCAAGCTAACACATAAAATAATAGCTAATAGGGATCGCATCCGTTTATTCAACTTTCTTCCTCCTCGAGCATAATTCGGCGATATGTGCCAAGGCACTATTCCATAGCAACCCGGACTAAATTGCCGTTCAGATCATAGTAATATTTGTACACCTTCCCTTTGGACACCACATAATCCACTTGATTATTCGCATCATAGGCGTAATGGGTAATATCGGCTACTTCGATATTCTTGACCGTGACCCAGTCGCTGTAGGACGACCCGTAATAGACGCGTATGGAAAACTGCCACTTGCCGGTTGGCAATATTCCGGTGGTAAACGTGTTTCGATTGATGTCGTAGGCGTACTGTTCGTACTCCGTCGTCTGCCAATTGTTCCGTGTCCCCCGAATATGGACATGTTGAGCTTTTTTGTTCGGATCTTCGGCGAACGCCCACGAGAACCGAAGTTTCGTTGCGGCCTTCTGGCCGTCTGTGTGCGATAGCAATTTGATGGTCGGAATCGAGCTCGGAACCGTGTACTGGACGGAAATCTTTGGCCGTTGATTCGCGATTGTGGTGGAGTTGGAGGCGAACCGCGCATCGATTAAGTAAGCGCCGTATGAACCTGTCGAGAGCAACGCGATTGGCATCGTCGTCCCGTATTTGCTGCGCTGGTTATTTATGAGCGAGGCATACGAGGTGATGTCCCATTCAAACGTCTGATTTTTGGCCGTATTCAGGATGATGGCATCGCTGCCCACAAAATCAGATGTCACTGTCGGGCGGCTCGTCCACGTAAAAGGTGTCCCTCCACGGCTAGGGTAAGTCGACCAAAGCTCGAAAGACTGAGGCCGAACATTAATTGATGCGGATTTGGCGCCCGGGATGCCGGTGTGGACAGTTGCGTCATACAGATACATAGACAACGTACTGCTTATGACGCTGCTGCCAAGGGGTAATTCAGGAAAATAAAAACGCATGAAGGTTTCTTGAACGCTGCCATAGCGGCCGTACGCTGCGCGAAGATCAAAATAACCGTCGGGGTAATTGTTCGGATAGCGAGAATCTACATAAAACGCATCTTTTGCATTAAAGCTGATGGTAGGATCGATGATGACGGGATACGCAAGACCGCTGTCATCCCATGATAGATCCAAGTACGTTCGCTTATTGGCCGTCCGTATGATGAGCGCGACATCCCGCTTCTCGCCTTTCGCATCCTCTAGCCAAGCCGGCCAAATCTGAATGTCATCGGTGAACAAAGAATCAGATAGAGGGCCTTGAACCTCGAAGGAAAACGAATTGGGGGCCTTGTCATTTTTCAAAATGATATTCTCTTTTATTCCATCCGGCATAACGATGAGCTCCAAATCGGTATTGGCCCAGACATTTTCGTAATATGCTTTGTCCCCCGTTATTTTGGCGATTGCCTTTGGGGAAGCGCTTACTGGTTTGAATACAAAGCTGTTCTGGCCGTAGGTAAGCTGGTAACCGTTGGCTATTTTCTTCGGAATGTCCGCATCGTACGGTACCTGTAGCGGAGTATAAGCCGTCGTCGAAACGTCCAATGTTTTATTTTGCTTCTGGCTCTTGATTTGATTTTTCAGTTTGTTGAATTTATTGGCTTTCGATTTGGGCAATGGCACCTGAACTTGATCCAGTTGATAGGTATCGTACAGACGCGTATCGATATCCTCTAGTTTCCCTGTTTCATCTTCATAATGAACTTCATTCAAAAAAACTTCCGCCAGCCTGGATCCGTCGCCCATTTCATAGTGTTTAACGTTTTTCCCTCTTAACTCCGCGATTTCCCGCTTAGCCGCCCTCGAAGCCTCTGCTCCACTAGCTTCCGCTGTTTGCGTGGTTGCCGCATAGCTTATTGGGGAGCCAACTGCCAAGATTACGGCCATCATCGCGACGATCATCGTTACTATACCGTTCCTGTTTTTCTTCATACCTAACTTCCTTTCGACTTATTTCTTTTAGTCCATCCTTCCTACGACAAACCCACCCAAATATCAACCTCATTTCCTATATATTTACACAAAATGTTAGCACACTGTTTTTGGATGTACATGCCATTTTTTTGTGGTACATGCCAATTTTTTTGCGTTTCCAACTGGAACTGTGTGATGGAATATATAAATAAGCGACAGGATAAAGGTAATAAAAAAACGCCCCACGCAACCCGTCTAGGTTGCATAGAACGCTTTTCGCAGACTCGCTATTCACTTCTACACTAACTCGACTTCCGCTCCGGAACAGCCGGGCGCGGCGGCAAGACCCGGTCGATGAACGGCGTCGTGTCGATCGCGGCCAGCGTCGTCCGGCCGCGGCCCCAGCCGATCGTCGCTCGCCAGCTGCCGAGCGCGCCCGCGGCGGCGAGCGCTTCTTCGTCGCACGCGACGGCCTGCTCGGCGTAGGGCGAGACGTAGAGCGCATCGACCGGGCAGTAGGCCTCGCAGATGAAGCACGTCTGGCAATCTTCCTGCCGGGCGATGACGGGCACCCCGTCCTCTCTCGTTTCGAACACGTTCGTCGGGCATACCTTCACGCACAAGCCGCACTGGACGCAGCGGTCCGAGCTGACCACTTCAATCATGGACGAGCCGCCTCCTTCTTGAAATCGGAATGTTGTTCAGGGCTACTCGTCGGCACAGGGTCCGCGGCGAATCCGCCGACGAGCTCCGGGCGCACCTGGATCATCTCCAGCCCGGACACCAGCAGCCGATATTGCTGCGCGGGGTCGGTCTGCGGATATTCGGCGAACGCATGCAAGCCTCTGGATTCCCGGCGGGCCAGCGCCGCCGTATACATCCACCTTGCCGTTGCCGTCATGGCCGCGGCTTCGCGCGCCCGGACACGCTCCCGGACGGACGCGCCTGTCGTCTGCCCCTTCAGCTGCTCCCACAGCCGATGCAGCCGATCCAGCGAAGCCGCCACGACCGGCTCGCTGCGGAAGTAGTTAATCTCAAGCGGGAACACCTCCCGCTGCACCGCCTCGATCAAGGCATCGGCTGGGAGTCCATCCCCGGCGTCCGCCGCTCCTCCGGCTGCCAGGCCGTAACGGCCGGCTGGCTTGAGATTCCGCTGCGCGGCCAACTTCTCTTGCGACAGCGCGAACTTCGCGGCGGCTTCGCCCGACCAGGTGCCCGACGAGATCGCCCACGAGGCATTGAACGCGCCGCCCCCGGATTTCGCGCCCGTAATCCGCTCACGCGTCGCCGCGTCGCCCGCGGCATACAGCCCGCCGACCGTCGTCGAGCAATCGTCGCCCGCCAGCCGGATTCCGCCGGTCCCCCGGACCGTCCCTTCGTAGCGAAGGGTCAGCTGGAACCGCTCGGTGAACGGATCGATGCCCGCGCGATCGTAAGGCAGGAAGAAGATCGCGTGCGAGTTGCGAAGGATCGTCCGCTTCTCCTCGGTATCCGCTTTGTCCAGCACCGCATAGACCGGACCTTGGCGAAGCATGCGCGGCAGGAAATCCCCGGCGCGCGGTCCGCCGGCATGCAGCACCTCGCCGCTTGCGTTCGTATACGTAGCCCAATTCAGCAGCCGACCGCGCGTCACGGACGCGAAGGAAGCGCTCGGCGCATACTGCCGGGTGAACTCCATGCCCGACAGATCGGCGCCAAGCTCGGCCGCCATGAGCAAGCCGTCCCCGGTCAGCACGTTGCAGCCGAGCCCCTTGCTCAAGAAGGCGCAGCCGCCCGTCGCGATGACGACCGCGTTCGCCCGCACCTCCCAGTCGCGGCCATCCAGCCGCGAGATGCCGCGGGCGCCTCCGACGCCGTGCTCATCCGCCAGCAGCTCCAGCGCCGGCGACTGGTCGAGAATCCGGACGCCCGCGCGGCTGACGGCGCGGCGCATGATGCGCATATATTCCGGCCCTTGGAGATGGTCGCGGAGCGGCGTTCCCGCTTCGTCCCGGCGGAACGGATAACCCCAGGACTCGACTAATTGCAAGCTTTCGTAGACTTGGTCCAACACGCGGTGGATCCAGGCCGGCTCGGCCAGATAGCCACTCTCGCGATAACGCTGCTGCACGGCGGCTTCGCGCTGCGCCGGGTTCGGCGGCAGATAGAGCAGATTGGTTCCGCCCGGCGCGGTCGCCCCGCTCGAGCCGAGGAATCCTTTGTCGGCCAGCACGACCTTCGCCCCTTGCTTGGCCGCGCTCCAGGCCGCCCAAGCGCCGGCCGGTCCTCCGCCAATGATCAGCACGTCGGCATCCAGCCGAATATGACTCTTCCCGCTCTCCACGCTCATCTCATTCCCCCTTGCCCTCTTCCGCTCGCAGCAGGACCGCTATCATCCCGGCTGCTTGGCGTGATGGAGATCATAATAGTACCCTCGTTTCCCGAGCAGCGCGGCGTGCGGCCCTTTCTCCGCGATGCGGCCTTGATGGAGCACGATAATTTGGTCGGCTTGGCGAATCGTGTTCAGCCGGTGCGCGATTACGATGCTCGTTCGCCCCCGCATCAGCTTCGACAGCGCGTCCTGAATGTGGATCTCCGTCACCGTATCCACGCTGCTCGTCGCCTCGTCCAAGATCAGAATCGCCGGGTTTAACAGCATCACGCGCGCGATCGCGATCAGCTGTTTCTGTCCTTCGCTGATACGCGTCCGGTCGTAGCTCACCTGCGTGTCGTAACCGTCCGGCAGCTTCGCGATGAACCCGTGCGCGTTGGCCATGGCCGCTGCGCGTTCGACCTCCTCATCCGAGGCGTCCGGACTGCCATACCGGATATTGTCCCGGATCGTGCCCTCGAACAGGAACGCCTCCTGCAGGACGAATCCCAGCTGGCGCCGGAGCTCGTTGCGTCGCAGCGAGCGGATATCCTGCCCATCGATTAGAATTGCTCCTTCGTCCGCATCGTAGAACCGACAGAGCAGCTGGACGATGGTCGATTTGCCCGCGCCCGTCTGCCCGACGAGCGCGACCGTCTCGCCCTCCGCGATGCGGAAATCGATATCGGCCAGAACGGGACTCCCTTCTCCGCTATAAGAGAACGAGACGCGCGAGAAGCGGATCTCGCCCCGCATGCTTGGCACGCCCCGCGCGTCCCGGCCATCGGTCTCGGCCTCCTCCGCAATCGTCTCGAAGACGCGCTCCGCCCCGGCTACCGCCGACAGCACCGTATTGAACTGGATCGCCAGATCGTTCAGCGGCCTGGCGAACTGCCGGGCATATTCCGTGAACGTCACGATGACGCCGATCGTCACCTGGCCATGCAGGGCAAGAAGTCCGCCAGCGGCGGCGATGATCGCGAAGCTCAGATTATTCAGGACGATCATGAACTTGGAGATGAAGCCCGAATAAGTCTGCGCCCAATAAGCCGATTGCTTATACTGCTCATTCCGCTCGCGGAACTGCTCGATCGCCTGCTGCTCGCGCGAATAGACGGTGATGATCCGCTGACCGCTCAACGTCTCGGCCATGAAGCCGTTCAGCTCCCCGACCCGGGCTTGCTGCTCCTTGAACAGCCGGCCCGTGCGGGCCGTAATCCATCTCATGCCGACATAGACGAGCGGCACGATAATCAGCGTGAGCAGCGTCAAGACCGGGCTCAGCCAGACCATCAATCCGAGCATGCCGGCGAAGGTCAGCAGGCTGCTGCTTAATTGGATGATCGAGGTGTTCAACGTCTGGCTGATGCTGTCGATATCGTTGGTCAGCCGGCTCAGGATATCGCCCTGCTGCCGCCGCGCGAAGAAAGCGATCGGCAGCTCTAGTAGTCTGCGGAACAGCGCGCCGCGGATCGAAGCGACCGTCTTCTGCGCGATGCCGATCATCAGCGTATTCTGAGCGATCGCGCTGACCGAGCCGAGTGCGTAGACGACAGCTAGGAGGATGACCATCCGGACAAGTCCGCTGCGGTCGCCCCCGGCCAGCTCGTGATCGATCGCATAGCCGATCAAATAAGGACCGAGCAAGCTGAGCGCCGAGCTCAGGACGACGAGCCCGACGACAACGGCGAGCAGCCGGCGGTATCCCGCCATGTAGCTCCAGATGCCGCGCAGCGCGCTCATGGACCGGCGAGCGTTCATGGACGGTTTCGGTTCAGGCATGGGCAGCCGCCTCCCCGCTCGCTTGGGAATCGGCGATTCGCCGGTACGCGGACGAGGCCGCCAGCAGCTCCGCGTGCGTGCCGAAACCTTGAATGCGGCCGTCCGCAAGGAGCAGAATACGGTCCGCCTCCCGCGCCGCGCCGACCTTCTGCGTAATGAATAACGTCGTGCACGGAAGCGCGCGCAGCACGTCCAACACCTTCCGCTCCGTCACGGCATCCAGGGCGCTGGTGCAATCGTCGAGCAGCAGCAGCTTCGGCTTGCGAAGCAGCGCCCTCGCAAGCGACAGCCGCTGCTTCTGTCCGCCGGACAGATTAACGCCCCGCTCGCCGAGCGCCGTGTCGTACCCGCTCTCCATCTTCGCGATCGTCTCGTGAATCTGGGCCAGCTTCGCCGCTTCCACGACGTCGGCTTCGCTGGCGTCTTCTTTACCGAACCGAAGATTGTCCAGGACCGTCCCCGAGAACAGCTGCACCTCTTGCGGCGCATAGCCGATCGCGCCCCGCAGATGACCGAAGCGCAGCCGCTTGATCTCGATGCCGTCGATTCGGATGCGCCCCTCGCCCGCGTCATACAGGCGGGGAATGAGCTGCAGCAGCGTTGATTTGCCGGAGCCGGTCGCCCCCATGATCGCGATCGTCTCGCCGGCCCTCGCCCGGAACGACACGTCCCGCAGCGCATGGCCCGAGGAGCCGGCATAGGCGAAGGAGACGCGGTCGAACTCGATTCTACCCGCCGTTATTCGCAGCGCATCATCCGCATCTCCCGCTTCGACGACATCGGGCCGAGCTTCCAGCACCTCCGCGATGCGCCCCGTCGCGGCCCGGGCCCGGGCCAAATTATTGATCATCATCGAGATCGGCGAGAATGCGGCCGTGATGCGGGCCGCGTAGTTGACCACGGCGACCACCTCGCCCATCGTCATGCCGCCGACGCTCATCTGCGCGCCGCCGAGCCATAGAATGGACAGCAAGCACAGGTTCATCGCCAACAGCAGCAGCGGCAGCACGAATTCGACCAGGCGCAGCGCGGCCGTCGTGCTCGCGGCCAACTCGCCATTCGCGTCGTCGAAGCGTGCCCGCTCCCGCTCGCTCCGAACGAACACCCGGATCAGGCGAATGCCCATGAGCGCTTCGCGGATCACGCCGTTCATCCGATCAAGCTTCCGCTGCGCGTGCTCGAACAGCCGCATCCCTTTCTTCAAGGTCAGGTACAAGCAGCCAAGCACGAGCGGCGTCGCGATCGCAAGCGCCAGCGCCAACCGGGCGTTAATCATGACGGCCAGCGCCAGGCTGCCGATAATGAGCAGCGGCGAACGCATATACACGCGCAAGCCGAGGAAGATCGCCATCTGAATTTGATTCATGTCGCTGGTCATCCGGGTCAGCAGCGTCTCGGTCGGGAAGCGGTCGAACGTGGAGAAGGAGAACGACTGGATTTTCTCGAACAACGCCTGCCTCGCGTCGTAACTAAACCCTTGGCTCGCCTTCGACGCATAGAAGGTATTCACGATGCCGCAGCCGAATCCCAGCAGCGCAAGCCCGATCATGACGCTTCCCCACACCGCGACCGTATGCAGATCGCGCGCCGCTACCCCTTCGTCGATGATTTTCGCCAATAACAGCGGATGATACAGCTCCACGAATAATTCGACCAACATCAGCACGAGCGCAATGGCCGATGGTACCCGATAGGGCTTGATGTAGGACAAAAGTTTGCCCATCTGCTCTGCCTCCTTGAATCAGCCCTATGAATGACAGTCCATTCCCTAGCAGGCTTACTCGGCGTCCGCAACCGGGATGGCCAGCAAGCTCTCCTGCAGCGGTCGGCGGGAGTTCGGCTTCTCGCGTTCCTTCTGCGACGGCTCCAGCTGCTCCGCGTCGCCACGATAACCGAGCGCGATAATCGCGTGCAGCTCCAGATCGTCCGGCACCTGGAGCGCCTCCCGGGCCAAAGCCCGATCATAACCGCCGACTGCGCGGGTCGATAAGCCCAATAGTCTGGCTTGCAGCGCGAGAATCGCCCATGCGGCGCCCGCGTCGAAGGCGTGCGCGCCGTTCGGATCGCCGTTTGCCTTCTCCTTCGCCGACACGATCAGCACGAGCACCGGCGCGTGATCGGTCCACAGCCGATTAGCCGGCTTGATGAATGCGCGGAAGGTCTCATGCTCCGCCTCGGTGCGGGCCACGTAGAACCGCCATGGCTGCTCGTTGCTCGACGACGGCGCCCACCGGGCCGCCTCCAAAATCGTGAACAGCGTCTCGTCGGTGACCGGCGTATTCGCATACGCGCGCGGGGACCATCGGTTCAAGATGAGCGGGTGAACCGGATAATCCGGCTTGCGGTGCTCCGCGACCTCGGATTCGTAGCCGTCCGTCAGGGACGTTGTCGGTTGAACGATTTGACTCATGGATATGACCACCTTCTCATAAAGTCGTCTCCCCTTCGTTAGAGGGAATCCGCATACAGTCGGACAGCCGCCGAAAGCTCGTGCTTTCGGCGGCTGCTCGCTTCCTTGCCCGAGTTTCGATGCCCGTCGTAAGCATAAAGCCGTACGCGTCGTCGAACCCGGTTCCTGCCGGTACAAATAAAAAAGGCTTTCGATCGGAACAAGCCATCGAAAGCCACCACAGGTATGGTAGACCAGTATTAAATTAATCCTATCTGATAAGTGTGATATGAGATTAGCATGCGAAATGTTTACCTGTCAAGCTTATTATGGAGACGAGACTCACAAAGGTGCGCACCTCCCTCATATGCGGACCCATGCAAGATTAACAGAGGCACACGCTATTCTTTGGACGCGGCGAGTTGGGTTAATGGGATGTTGACACCGTCACCAAATTTAACTAATATCTAATTAGATTAATATCTAATATCAAGGGAGCGAGTTATCATGTCCGAACCAAACACGCCCGCGCCGTCCAAGAACGATAAACTTCAGCAGTCGGTGCTTCGAAATTTCCTCACCAAGGAAGGCGCCATCACGCATCTTCCGTCCCAAATGAAGAAACGGATCATCGTCCTCGAATATCTCGCTGGCCGGCTGGATGCCGCCAGGACGTACACGGAACTCGAAATCAACGCCTTTCTCAAGCCGCTGAACGAGGACTACGCAACGATCCGACGGGAGCTGTATATCCACAGATTCGTCAATCGGGAAAATGACATTTACGAGGTGAACGAACCGGGAGAATGGCGAGATTGGCGAACGCTTGGGTAGAAATCGGGAGCGGAGGCCGGATAAAGTCGATAAAAAACTGCTTGTTTCAAAATCGCGACACAGATCTGCTGGACAACACAGTCTCGGGCGAGTTGTTTAGCAATTAGATAACGCTGGTATATGTAATTATTAATGTAAATCCGGCTCAGAACCTACCCTTGATTTATCAGAGGATTGAACAAACGATACTGAAAATGGGTAGTCACTGGGGGGAATCTAGGCTTGGTGTTGAGGCAAATACCGATCAATCGATACAGGTGAAGCTTGACTACTAACTGAGAACCGGAAAGGTTGGGCATCAGAATTATGAACAATGATTGGTTTAAATGGGCTACCACTATATTGCTGACAATTATCGCGGCTTGCTTGCTGTACCTTTGTACTAACATGGATGAGTTCATACACCTGATGGAATTAATATCCGAGGCGGTTGCAAACCAATAGTTTAATTACGGATCGTGTTCCGCCGGTTAACTCTATCTTGCGAAGCAATATGTAAATCAACATTCCTTTAAATCACAAATGGCAAGAAACCCATATCTTTTATGAGACACGGGTTTCTTCATGTTTCGATCCATCATTATTGGTAGTTTTGAAATTAAATGGTGGTCCTTCATCGATAGCAAACGTTGCCGTTACCGCTCCTTCAAGTGTTCGCGGTTGACCTGTTCGTTGCGGATCATCTGCTCCAGCTTCTCGATGATTGCGGCATGCTCCGGTGGCGTGCGGCGAAAACGGAGGAATGCCCAGCGGCGTTCCTTTTTCAACAGCTTAAGCAGGTATATTTTTTCTTTCCATGTGAACATAGGTGGGGCACCTCCGACGTCATTCACGACCACGATTATCATACCGGATTCCGTTCGGCGTGTGAATGACAAAGGGCCAACCGCTTGGTCGACCCTTTGTTCCTCTATTCGCTTCGATACGTATTCCCTGAACCCCTTAAAACCTTGCTTGTCATAGAAACGCTTTGAAGGCACCTTTCGAAGTCCTCCTATTGGAAATGGACAAAGAGGTGCTCGTTATTCTGCATAGATCGAATGGATGTTTCCTTCGGGATCGGCAAAAAAAGCGACGGTATGTCCCCATGGCATGAGCGCGGGTCCTTTTATGCCCGTACCGCCATTCGCAATAATGGTCTCATAATCGCTTTGAACCTGCTCGGGCGAATCACATGGAAAACACAGTTCCACGGCTTGTCCCCTAAGCGCTTCGGAATAAGAAGGATGATCATTCGTATTGACGGCCATTAATGGTCTGGCGCAAATGGACAAGCGTACGCCGCTATTGGCAAATTCCACATACTCCTCAGAGTCTACAAGGATGGGGAATCCAAGCACATCGCCATAAAATCGACGCATCTGGGGAATGTCATCGGTTAACAACGTAATCACGGTTACCTGCGCTTTCATAGACAAAACTTCCTCTCCGATATTTATTAACTAAACGCTTCTTCTAATGCAGCCGTATCTTCAAAGATTTGAAAAAATCGTATCTTCCCTTGCTCGACTTCGCAAACCATTGCCCAATCACTGTCGAATACTTTACCGGTTACGTTGACCTTGATGCGGAAATTCCCCCATGCACACGCGGCTTCCTGATTACCGATGAGTTTATACAGCGTAAACCGTTCGATTTGTTCTGTTTCTGCTAAGCGATTTAAATAGGTTCTAACCCCTTCTTTACCATAATAAGTACCGTATAAAGGGATCTTGTCGGAGGGCTCTTGTTTTAGAATAATAAATTTCGCTTCCTCATGAATCAAGTCGACCACTTTATCCATCTGTTTGCTTCCCAATGCTTGAAAATAACTGGTCAACACTTGTTGGGCACTCAGCATCGTCACTGCATCTCCTTTCGAAAATTCTCAAAGTTTATTAAATTATCCAACCAAGTAGTTCTTCGTTCGCTGAATCAAAAACTTAAGCTTCGTTTACATGCTGCCGAATGAGGGGTTCCCTACAAGTCGGTAGCGCAATAGAACCGCCCCTTTGGAGAATGTTCTTGACCCGGGAGATTGGATAACGCCATCCAAGGTCATGAACATATGCACAATGAGTTTTCCCACCTTGCTTATCATCCTTCCTGTTAAAGCGGTTTATGGGGGACCTATATTCCGCATTTTAGGATATTTCAGTTCGGCGTATTTCTTACAGCTTGCTAATCTAAACTGCCTGTTCGTTCCACGACGAACGGCAGCCGATCGTGATAGGCTCCCCCTTAATCATACAGAACGCATGTTCCGTTGTAAATATATACCTTTTCTTACTATCCCGCCCGTTGCTTCAATGAAAAAAGCAGCCGATCGTATGATCAACTGCCAAGGTTCAACATGATTTGCATGGAGTTATCGATCTTCGCTGCGCTAATTTTATACCAGAGGCTGCATTCCACGCTCCAGCCAATATTCTCGGGTCGGCCCATATATGCCCGGGACGGATAATCCCGCTTGGCGCATAAGGATAATCATCTCGCCCCGGTGATGAATTTCGTGCGAAATAAGAAAGCGAAGCGTGTGCGCGTTTACCCAAAGAGCGCCATACAGTTCAGAGCTTTCGGCGAGTGAAGCATCGGTCCACTGCGACTGGATGGCTGCCGCGAGTCCAGCGGAGGCGGTACGGTAGGTGTCCGCAATCGTCTTCGCGGAAGCAGGAGCGTATTCGTCACCTTCGGGCGCATCGAATTTGAGTCCGGTTTGCGAGAGCATCTCGTGGATCATGGTGGCTATATGCCAGGCGATTTGACCCATGGAACGAAAATCCGGTGCTACTCGCTGCTGGAGGGAAGCATCCGTAAGTGTGTCCAGTACGCGCTGGGTCGAAAGCGTTTCGTTGTTCCATTCTTCAAGAAAAGATGGAATGGTTGTAAACATGCGGGGGCCTCCTCAAGGATATGTGCTAGAGTAACTGTAGAGCGTTCTATTCCCGAGTATAGACCCGTGCAACTGACAACATAGTGTCAGTGTTCAGTTGCATATCATGTAGTTATTTGCGTCTACCTCTCTCATCCCAGCAAAGGTGCTGAAAATCCAAAATCAGTATTCGCGCGCCGCATCGAACCAGCGTAGAACCATTTCCTCTTGTATGGGCTGGCCGATCCTGTGATTGGACTGGCTGAGTTGCCATACTGCTTCACCGAGGTCTTCTCTTTCGGTGGTTTCGATCCCCTTGAGGGTGTTAAAGCGCGCGGTGAAGGCAGTAATAGCTGCCTCTGCCTCAGAAAGACTGCGGGCCTGTGCCAAGGAAGCCTCAGCAACATTGTAAGCTTCGTTAGCCAACCTGGTTGCGCGCCCATTCAAAGAAGCCCGCGTCACTGCCTGTATAATGCAGAAATCGCGGCCAGGGCGAGCCCGCCGGTGTGGCAAAGACATCGAATTCGGTCCAATCGATGCGTGCGTCGGATGCGACGATAAGATCTGCCTTTTTGACCAAGCTCGACGGTCCGATCGATAGGCTGCCCACACCAGGCTGAATGACAAGCGCGTGGCTGTGAGGACCCGTCAAATCGATTAGATAACGACCGGCTTCTCTAACAGAAGCTGAGAGGCGAGCATGTTTATCATCTCGCATTTCCGTCATCCTTTCTTCTGATGGTTTAGGGCTCCGCCAAGCAGCGACAAACGGCTCTTGGAAACAGGAAACTAACGTCTTCGTTAGTCGAGCGCCGAACATAATATTTATCGCTCATTGGCTATAGAGCATTGCTGCTCGATCAACGTTTATTGGTTCGTTGAGTGGGATTTCGAAAAAGTATTTTAACTGCCAATGCTGCGTTTTTAGAGCCTGATGGCTTGTTGGCATATCCCATGACGGATAAACTCGTATTCCACGCTTCCCGCCGCTCCCGTTCTCTGAAACAATATTGTGTTGTACTAGCGCATCTTTAGGAAAAACGAATTGACCAAACTTATGACCATCTCGCGTACTAATTACAAAGTAATCCACTTCCTCCGACACATCATACGGTCGGGTTGTACCATCCTCCATTCTTCGCCATAAGGTAACGAATTGCCCAACTTTTGCGGGCGTCACTTTTGCTGCGCGAAATCGAATCAAGCGTGCATTTACTTGAAACAAATAGGCTCCATATTCCGCATTTTGAACTTCTATGCATGGCTCGGAATAATCAAATTTACACACGGTATAAACTAAATCTTGCGTGGCAAGCAGATCATGATGTAAGACGCCTAACTTCCTATTCATTTGAATCACCTACTCTTCATTAATGCCCTGAGCTTAATAAAAGCAGGGAGGTTGTTACGGTCGGTCTTAGAATTGAAAGATGAATGTTTTAGGTAGAGTTCTTAAAGTAAATCAAATTATCCGTCCATTCGCCAAACTCAAATATGAATCCCTTTCGTATACATTCAAATTCCATTCCCACACTTTCCGCCAACTTAATTGAGGGGCCATTATCTACATTGATGTGCGCTTCAATTCTATGGAAACCAAGCTCATTGAATGCTACTTTTATTGCTTCTTTTACGGCTTCCTTTCCGTACCCATTATTCCAATGATGATTATGAATAGAATAACCAATTTTTCCCCACTGGAACACATCTCTCTCTATTGTAGAGAAGTCAATCATACCTAAATGTTTTCCGTCTTCCTTGCGAAAAACGCCGAATATATATGCTTTATCATTTACAGCTAATTCTTGATGGTAGTTAATGAAATCCGAAAACCATTCAACTGTACGTTCACTCATGTCGGAACTTCCTTCATCATATTGATGTTGTGAAGGAAGTCTGCTCTCACATTCACTCAACCAATTATTGTAATCCGCTTTTATCAGTGGCCTTACAACTAACCTTTCTGTTTCAGCAACAATATAGAAACTTTTGTTTCCGAAATCCAATTGCCATCTTCCTTTCAGAAACTGATTCTATTCTAACATATATTGGAAGCGTCCTGCCCGTTCGTTCAACGACAACCGGCAGCCGTCCATTAGCCGGCTGCCGCATGATCGTCACCGATCGCGTTATGATGCAGGTTCTATCCAGTCCCATTACTCGCATCTTTTCATACCCATCGACCCTTTTACGATCCCGGCTGGTCCTGCGCTTGCCGCACCTTCTCCCTAGAAGCTTGCCACGCTCGCTTGATCAGCACGAATGCCGCCAGCAGGCCGGCCATGCCGCACAACGCCCAGAAACCAAACTTCTCCAAGACATGCAGGACATCCTCCATCCGCTTGCCGAGCAATCTTCCCAGCCATACATAACCGGCGACCCACGCGACCGCCCCCGTATGGTTGAAGAGCAGAAACGTGCGGAAACGGAAACCCGTAATGCCGGACACGTAACCGGTGAAATGCCGGAAGCCTGGGATAAAATGGCTGATCAGCACGACGCCGCTCCCGTATCGTTCCATCCAGCTCCGAATTTTGTTAATCCGCTTAGGGTGCATCAGCATGTACTTCCCGTATTTCTCGAAGAAAGGCGCGCCGAGCTTCGCCCCCAGGGCATAGGAGAGCGTCGTTCCGATAATTGCGCCCAGATAAGACAGAAGCATCACGTGAAAGACCGACATTGTACCAAGCGAAGACATATACCCGCCAACGGCCATCGCCAGCTCGCCCGGGAAAGGAACGGCCAACGACTCCAAGAAGAGTCCGCCAAACAAAACAAAATCACCATACTGTTCAAACAGCTGACGCATCCACTCCATCGCTAAAACTCCTCACTCCATTAGTCCTTACATCCATGACGTAAGTGTATAGGAGCAGCAGCAACCGGATAATGGTCCGCAGCATGGTTTTGTTTCCAGACTTTGGTCGAGGCCTCGGGAGGGCTCGTGACGGAGTTCACTCTCCTGTCAAAATCGAGGTCTCAAGCTTCAAGCCGCCTCTCTCATTCTTGCTCACTACCCCATCCTGATCATCTGCGATCTTGATCGCCAGATCGACCTCCCATTTTGACTTTCGAGGCTCGATGTTGGGATTGGTGAGATAGGCTTCATATCGGCAGCGAAACGCGTCGCCTTTCGCATCATCCCAGCGATCCCATCGGATACCGTTTTCTCTGGCCCATCTAAGGAGCGCTTTGTTGCCGCTCATGCCAGAGCCGCGATAGATTAAGTTCGCATAATATCCCGCTTGAAGCACTCCTGGCGTGACGCGCAGATCACCAGGCAGGGTCTGGCTCATCTGAATGCCATATTCGATATCCATCTCCCCGGCCATATCGATGATATGATAACGCAGAAATGCGGGTCCTTCAGGCTCGACACCTTGTACCTTGAACCACGTATGCAGCTCCTTCCGGAGTTTGTCGATCTCGCCAAACATTCCTTTAAACGGTGTCTGTAGGCGTATGCCCATGTAATGCTTCTCGTCGCGATACGCAATGCGGGATTCACCAACTTCGAATGTCATGGGTTCTCCTCTTTTCCTACAGCACGCTGCTGACAGTGCTCTTTAGGCCGCCCGGGTCAACCGCACGACTAAACGGGGACGTAGGTCAATCTGATCACCTGCTCGCCAATTCGATCGCTTGCCACGAGGCGCAGCGGCGGCCGCGGACCGGCGAAGAACGGCTTGCCGTGACCGAGCACGACGGGATGGAGATAGAGGCGATACTCATCAACGAGACCGAGCTCCGTTAGACTGTGGGCCAACTCCGGCCCGGCAACCTCAATCTCGCCTTCATGCTGAGCCTTCAACTCACGTATGGCCGCTGCGAGGTCGCCCTCGATCAGCGAGGCGTTGGGACCGACGGACTTTAACGTCCTCGACACGACCCATTTCGGTTGGCTTCGCCACGCCGCTGCGTATTCTCGTTCCGATGCATCCCATTCCGCGTGGTCTTCGTCCCAATACCGCATAGTCTCGTACATACGGCGCCCATATACGCTTCCCGCCACGCCGCGCACGTCGTCGATGAAATGACGGAACAGCACAGCGTCTGGCACAAATGCCATGTGGTCGACGAATCCGTCCAGTGACTGGTTTAATGCGAAAATAATCTTTGCCATGCGCCTGGCTCTCCTCCCTGGTTTTCTCGCTCATTCATCATCAAGCGTAAACATTCTAGTTGCAGCCTCTTTTATATCTCTATTTTATCTTCCAACTGCATGACCGGTTTCTCATGGATTGCTCAAAAGTCCAGTTCTCGATGATTTCCCGAAATGGGGAAAGCGTCAAATTCGTTGGTTCCCGTCCTTGTCGCAGTCTTCCTCGAAATAAAGATCGTAATGAAGCCGACAACCCGGATTGAACGCCGCTTGGCACGACGGACAGCGGAAGCCGCTTCCCTTGTAAGCCTGAACGGTCATTTCATGACCGCAGGCGCCGCATAATACGGCAGGCTCGTCCGCGCGCGACCTCGGCCATGGCTTCGGCGGATGATCCGCTGCCTCCAGATGGCATTCATAGCATGGATAATAGCGTTCGCAGCACCCGAATTTGAGCGCGATAATGTCCAGATCGGAATGATAATGCTTACACCTCGTCGCCTCGTCGACGACGGGTCCGTAAACTTTGGGCCGCATATCAACCCTCCACCCGTGTGAATTTTACATCTATTTACATACAAGTAACGGTTTTTCTTTCAGAAGGTTGCTGTACTGATCCACGCTTGACTTAAGTCAATGTACGCTAACAACCTCATCGTTACAATGTAATCATAACGTAAACGAGAGGAGAAACCCATGAGAGCCATGGTTCAAATTGCGTATGGTTCACCGGAAGTGCTGGTCCCGCAGGAAATCGCGAAACCGTCGCCAGGACACACTGAAGTTCTCGTGCGTATCCATGCGGCCAAAGTAGGGCCGTCGGATTGCGCTTTTCGCAAGGGCGATCCGCGAATGATTCGATGGGTATACGGATGGTCCAGACCGAACTATGCAATCGGGGGAACCGAATTTGCCGGTGAGGTCGAAGCGGTCGGCAATGAAGTAAAGCATTTTAAAGTCGGGGATCGTGTTCTGGGAATGAGCGTCAAAAACTTCGGAGCGTACGCGGAATATAAGTGTCTTTCCGAAGAGAGCCCCCTTGCGGTTATTCCGGGCAACGTCACCTTCGAAGAAGCCGTCGGAGTCTGTGACGGGGGCGCCACGGCATTGACGTTTTTAAGAGATAAGGCGAAGCTCCGCAAGGGGCAGCATGTGCTGATTCATGGCGCTTCCGGGGCTGTAGGCATCTACGCCGTACAACTAGCCAAATACTATGGCGCGGAAGTAACCGGCGTTTGCTCGGCTGCCAACGAAGCGCTGGTAAGAAAAGCAGGCGCCGATCATGTGATGGATTACAACCAAGCGGATTTTACGAAAGGGGACAACGCGTATGATATCATCTTTGATGCGGTGGGCAAAAGCTCCTTTGTCGCCTGTAAGCGTGTACTTATGAAGAAAGGGATCTATCTGACTACCTCACCCAAGCTGTCGACCATTTTACACATGCTGTGGACGTCCCTCTTTAAAGGCAAACGGGCTATTTTCGCGACAGCCGGCCTTATGCAAAATAAAGCGAATTTGGCGTTTCTCTTGGAACTTACAAAAAATGAAGCGATCTACGCCGTAATCGATCGTCAATATCCGCTGGAGCTCCTCCCGGCCGCCCAGATGTATGTGGAGACCGAACGTAAAAGAGGTAACGTGATTGTGAAGATCTAACCAACTCTCTCACCCACCATAGAGACGAAAGCTTGGCGGGTCACTTGCTCGCTTTGGCCGATAGAGGAAAATAACGCATCTCGACAGGGGAGATAGGCTGCGAGCTCTCTTGCGCTTCATCCGAGCAGACCTGCCGGTATCGCCCCTCCTCCAACTTCATGTCGATAAAATCGACCACCTGCTGCAGCGAGGCGATTTGGCCGACAATATGTTCCCGATGGCTCCTTAAGCGTTCCACCAGTTCGGGATATTCCGCGGGATCGGCATCGGCCGAGACCGTCAAAAAAGGCCGCATTTCCTCAAGCGGCATCCCCGTCTTTTTGAGGCAGGCGATCAGCTGGATTGTAGTGATGTCCTCCCTTCGATAGATGCGGTGCCCGTTGTCCTTCCGCTCCGCACGCGGCAGCAGCGCGATCTTCTCATAGTAACGGATGGTATCCTCCGTAATTCCCGTTTGCTCGGCGGTTTGCTTGATTGTAAAGGATGGCTCTTCCTTCATTCCGTTCCCCTCCGCAGTTTGTTTTTTGCATTATACATCTTGGAGCTGGCTCCAAGTCAAGCGTCCGTTTCACTTGGAAAGTAACGTGTTTTCGCGTCTTGACTTGGAGTCGACTTCAAGTAATAAGATGTGCTCTACTCAGGCAATGCTGCCGTTAATAGGAGGAGAGACACAATGAACGAGAATTCGCATGAATCGATCGCATTCATTACAGGCGCCAGCGCCGGAATCGGGTTGGAATTGACCCGGAAATTGCTATCGGAGGGCTGGCAGGTGGTTGCGCTGAATCGATCAGACTTCCCGGCGGACGATGGGAACCTCCGCAGCGCGGTCAAGAAGGGATCGCTGCGTCCGTACAAAATCGATGATCTTGCCGATTATGCCAGCTTGAGAGGCGCGTTGGAAGAGATCAAACGCAGCGAGCGTCGGATTGATATTTTGTTCAATAACGCCGGAGGCTCCTTCTCCGAACTGAGCTATTCGAAGCAAGGACGCGAGCGGCATTACGAGCTGCTAACGGTCGTACCGTATATTATTCTGGCCGAGTTGAAGGAACTCCTCAAAAGCGGCCGCTTCAAAACGGTCATCAATACCTCGTCATCCGCGTTTAAATTCACGAAAGAGTTCTCGATCGACATCTTGGAGCGTCCCCAAACCTTCCGCAAGCTGCTTGGACCTTACGCCACCTCCAAGCTAGCTCTCTCGCTGTGGACGCAGGCGATCGCACCGCAGCTTGCCCAGGACGGCATCCTGATCCGAAGCGTTGACCCAGGCGGCAACAATACGCTGCGAAAAGGGAAACCATCCGGACTTCCTTTCTTGGTTGAAATCTTCATGAAGCTATTCTTCTCGCCGCCTTCCCACGGCGCCAACAAGCTGTATGAAGGCGCGCTCGGGGAACACCGGCATAAGACCGGCGTGTTTTTGCTGAAGGGGCAGGTGACGGAATTAAAGTTCAACGACCAGGCGATGAACGTGCTGGAGCGGATTCAAGCTATTTATGCGGACGAATTTTTGCAACGGCACGCTTTGCATTCGTGAATGAGGCTACAAGGCTATCTCGAAAACGTATGGGACCGATGAATTCACGGCTCGGCTGTCGTCCATATAAAGGAGGCATCAGTGAACACAAACTAATTTGACGAAGAGGTGTTTTGAAAATGGCATTATCGTCCGCATTCACGAGCATCAACCTGCCTGTAAAAAACGTAGAACAATCGAAAGCGTTCTTCACCGGACTCGGATTCGAGCTCAACCCGCAATTCCCCGACAACGAGCATTCGGCAGCGGTGGTGATTGGCGACAACCTGCAGGTCATGCTGATCAACCAAGCCTTCTTCAATACGCTCACGGAGAAGGAATCCGTCGATACGAGCAAGTATGCGCAGTTGACGATCGCATTGGCCTTCGAGAGCCGGGAAAAGGTCGATGAAATCGTGAATACCGCGGTCTCCTTGGGCGGGAAATTGCACGCTGAACCCGAAGATCATGGGTTCATGTATCATTGGGGCTTCGTGGACTTGGACGGCCATCTGTGGGCGATTAATTACATGAACATGGACGCGGCACAAGGTTAAGGCTAGCGGAGCGCGCGCCGCTCGTACTAGGGTTCACAAAGAAAGACGCCAGGTCTTCCCAGGCGTCTTCTTTGCGATGATTAATTTTGTTCGGTATAGGCTTTGAAATTGTCCAAGATCGCTTGCCAGCCTGCTTGCTGGAACTCCACGGGATTGGAGCTTTCCGCGTCGAACGTTTCCAAGACCTTCGTCTCATTCCCTTGATCGACGAAAGCAATATCCACTCTTCTTCCGTCTTCCATGGTGTAGCCGATCGCCTCATGCCGATTCACGACATCGTAGACGCCGCCAAAATCAAAGCCCATGCTGCCATCCTTCGCTTCCATCCGTGTCAGAAACTTGCCGCCGACCCGCAGATCGTTTTCGGCTCTCGGCGCATGCCACTCCTCGGTCGCTTGATTCCATTTCGTAATGTGATCCGGCTCGGTCCAATAGCGCCATACCTTCTCGACAGGGGCTTGAATGACGGCTTGCACGGTTACTTTCGTCGGTTGACTCGTTTCCATTTTAAATCGACACCTCTCTCATGATATTCGTCGTTTGGTTATTCTCGATCATATAGACGTAAGCCAATGACGAAATTCATCGGTCCATTCGCGCAGGCAGCCCAAATCGTGAAAATAATGGCGTATGAATGAAGTTTTGCACGTGCAGGATTTGATTTTCTTTGGTTTCGATGACATGGATGCCCCAGGGTACCAGGCCAGAGCCCTCTTTGTCCGGCATATACTGGGCCAACGCCGGATAACCGCCATTCACCGTAATGGGCACAAATCGCGAACCTTCGCAATGCCAGCGAGTAAGCGAATAGAAGGCGGACAAATCTTCCTTGCCGCGGATCCACATCTCGAAGGGCGGCATCGACATACAGCCTTCCTCGTGGAACAACGCGACGAGCGCAGCAATATCGAATCGCTCGAAGGCCTCCACATACCGGGACAGCAGCTCCTGCTCCGGTTGAACGTCCATGCTGCTGAGCTCATCCGAGCGAAGCTGCGCCCGGTCCATCGTGTCTCGGGCTCTTTGCAAGGCGCTGTTCACCGCTGCCGGCGACATCGCCAACGTTTCCGCGATTTGCTTGGAGGACCATTCAAATACATCCTTCAAAATGAGTACCGCGCGCTGCCGCGGAGGCAAGGTCTGCAGGAGCGCGATGAAGCACAGTTGAAGGGTATCTCTGCGGACGAGCCGATCCTCCGGATTGCCCCCAAAGTCGGGAGACGGCCAGATCCAGGCAGAATTCGGCCGCGTGTCGCGCGGCTCGACGATGGCGACGGCCGGGTCGAACAGGTCAACGGGAAGCGCCCGGCGTTTGGACTGTCTCAGCTTGTCCAAGCACAGGTTGGAGGCTATCCGATACACCCAGGTTTTGAACGAGGCATCCTGTCTGAACGTGCTCCAGCTCTGCCAGACCCGAATACTCGTCTCCTGCACGGCATCGTCCGCATCGTCCATGGAACCTAGCATTCGGTAACAGAACGAGGTTAAACCCGGCTTCAAGCTTGCAAATAATGGTTCGTCAAATGCGGTCTCGTTCATCGTGGCCTCCCTTAACGATCTCCCCGAAGGGTGGTACCTTCATTATAGGCAATGAAACGAACAGCCTCAATCCGAATAAATACCTCACGCCAGGACCTGAATACGGGAGCGATCCTGCACTTTCGTTCAACGAAAAAAGCCGATCGCGCAGACCGGCTGTCTTTATATCTTTATAGAACTATCGTTTTCCGTTCGTTTAATCGGCCTCTTTATCTTCTAAATCGTTTTTTGATTAACGCAATCGTAATAGCTCCGCCCAATATGGGAAATGTAAATATCAGAATTACGAAAAGAACGAAATGCTGCGATATCCATTCAGAGAATGCCACCATATACGGAATCACTCCCTCAATCACCTGTTACATTAGGTACGTTGGGTTACTTTATTAGATCCCAAATATCCAACAATGTTGTCCATTGATTAACAAACGGTAGCCTTTTGAGCTACCGTTTATGAGTGCTTGTAGAGCTATCGTTCTCTTAGTTTGATAATTGATTTGTGTTGTTTATTCCTTTCTTATCTTATCTACATGCTCTGATCTGAGGGCAGGATCAGTAATATTGGAGTTATGAATGATGTCTTGTATATTCTGCATCTCTACTTCGGTCAAGAGTTCCTTATCTGAAGTTGCTCTAATCCGATTTATCTTACGGTGAATAAACTCTGATAGTTCTGTATCGTAAACAATTAACTCATTAGACTCTATCTTCCTCAATTCTGGGTCAATACTAAAGCGACATCGCATAGTAAATGAGATCATTGAGATATAGAGTAAATCAGGGAATTCTGACAGTACACGTTCAAGTGCTTTAATATGTCCAAAGTTCTGTTTTAAAGGATTGAACATGTTAAATCTATTACTGACCCTCCAGTACTTATCGGATCGGCCCCCTTTAATTTCGCCGTTGTAATTCTTTGTTTCAATGACAAATAATCCGTACGGAGAAACGACAATGTGGTCAATTTGGGAATAACCTGTACGAGATTTGGGGTTTTTAATCATAATATCACTAAGATATTTTGTATCCTTTGGGAGTTGATCCAGTTGAATGTTTATTTTATATTCACCGAGTTCTCCAATCCTAGATGAATCAATTGTTCGTTTCTTAGTTGATTTTGGTGATGAGGATTTCCTAGAAGCCTTTTGGGGATCTTTGTCGTTGGATGACTTGAACCACGATAGTATTTTCTTAAACATCTCGAATAATCTCCTTTATTACGTAGTAACATGCAGTTTCACTTATTACTGCTAATTGTCTAAGCCTAAATACTTCTTAGGAATATTAGTATTTTATTGTTAGTTAATATTCCTAATTATTGTCGGACGTAAGAAAAGGCAACCGCTCATAGTCGGTTGCCTTCAGGTCATCATTAAGCTATAGTCTCCAGATAGAGCTTAAAGAAAGGGGGGGGGCCAAAACTATGCATTAATTGTGCAACCCAAGCGGACGTATAGTCGTCTGTACTTTTAAAAGAAAAAAGGAGAATAGGTAATGAAAAAAATTCTCTTGTCCATGATGGCCTTTGCCTCTATTTCACCTTTGACAGTCGTGTCAGCAGCGTACCCGGCCCCTCCTTTTATCCCTCCTATTAGTGTCGTTCTTAATGGCAGTCCTTTAGACTTTTCCCCCGCACCGTTTGCTCGTAGTGGTGTAACGGTAGTACCATTTCGTCAACTATTTGAGGCCTTGGATGCTGAAGTCGATTATATTGATGAAACACAAACCATTATCGCTAAAACAGAGACCACTACCATTAAACTTACTTTAGATTCTTTCGATGCCTATGTTAATGATCAGAAACATACATTAACGCGCACTCCGTTCTCCTTAAATGGAACTACCTATGTTGGTCTGCGATTTATTAGCGAGACCTTGGGTGGTAGTGTCGGCTTTATTAAAGGTTCAAAAGAAAATGTTATTACAATTGACTGGGGGCCTAGGTGAAGTCAGTCACTTCGACGAATTTCATTCATCATTGTTGTGTACTCTCTTCAAAATAAGATCTATAATTTCAGTGGGTTTTAAGTGATCCGTAATTACATGCTCTTGAAAAATGTCCTTCCTGAAAGCTTCGACACAGGTAGCTGTCCGTTGGAATGACCATCCTCCTACTTTGTCGCCGCGCTTGACTAATCTGTTATAAAGGGTGTTCTCTGAAGCGACCAAACAAAAATGATACAGTTCTTCATCCAGTTCTTTAAATCCATTGTAAATGTAATTGAAGTTTTCCTCTTTATATAGGGTCATGGGTACAATTAAGTGCTTTTGATACTTCTTCTTTATCTCTCCTGCCACCTGTACGGTCAACATTCTCCAAAGCTCAATATCCTGGAAATCATCCGTTAATTCATGGATGGGCCTCATGGATTCCGGTATCAATTTCCAAATCATAAGTCCAATTTCTTCAGGATCGAATATCATGCTATTGGCAACTAACGGTTGTAGCATTTGGGCTGTGGTAGTCTTACCTGAACCAAAAGCCCCGTTTATCATGATAATCACGTGATATCACTCCTCTTATTAAGTCTATTAATAAGCTGGGGCTGATTTCATCTAAGGTTATCGTTAGTTCCCTTCAGCTTGTTGCCCGTTTGTTAGGTGCTGACTGGTTTTCTCCAAGCAATCAGAAAAGCTGTTTCCGTTTGTCTAACTTTCACGCCATCATTTACCGTCTAGTCATATAAAATCAGCCCGTCAAAAAATCTACTATGTTCAACGTACTCATCGCCCATGGTGTACCAGACTTCTTTGCCTGTGCTCGTCTGGAGCATGATATGGCCGAGCTTGTCATCTCCTAGGAACATCACGTCTTCGCCGGGTTCCAGCGTAACGGCTCCGTCCGTGCTACCTTTACGAATCTGCACGGTAATTTCCTCTTTGATCGTCAAAGGCGTCGGTGGTTCCATCGGATAAAAATCCAGTTGTTCTTCATGGAGCGTATGGTCAGCATCTAGCTGGAACACGACGTCACGGAACCAGGTTTGGAAGTCCTTGCTTTCTTCTGCGCTAACAACGCGTCCATGACCGTCAAACATCGAACTGTGTGCCGAGAAATCGGGAAGCTCACCAATCTGCTTGAGGTTCTGGCCATCATAGGCATAGAAATACGTGGCTCGTAGAAAGTCCATTTGCGAGTTCATTTGAAGCGCAATCTCGAAATATGGATCGTCGATATTCAAATCCACAATATCAAGGTAAGGAAGAAGCTCGCTGGCCACCTCCAAACGAATGTCGTTCACTTTCAGCTCGAATGCGCCTAATTCCGTTAACGGCGGAATCAACTCGATCGCTTCATCACGGCCATCCCCGTTCAGATCCACTTTCACCTGTTTCTGTTTAAAGCTCGAATCACCAGTATAATGCCGCAAATGGACATCATCCGCATGGGCTGGATCGAGCTGATAGGCAGCATATTTGGCTTCGTAGGTGCGAAGGAGCGCAACGTTCTGCTTCTCCACCGCGTTGAGCTGTTCCCTATAGGCAGGATCTGCTTGATACCAGGGCTTGGCTGAAAAATAGTCCTTCAAATCCTTCCGCTTAAACACGTACCCGTGCCTCGCGTAAATCTCATTGCGCGCCAGCTCCAGAATACGGCTGTCCAGACTGCCGATCTGATCCGGGGTCAACACCGTTATTGAGCTGTCCTTCAGAATATGCTCCCGTAATGCAGCAGTGGAATGAACAGCGGCCGGCTTACTGGCTGCTCCATGATCGGCTTTCTCCTCTTCCGCTGACCCACAGCCAGAAATGATCAATGACAGGGCGATTCCCCCATAAACAAGCCGAACCTTCCGAAAACTCATCGTTCTGACACCCTCTACCCCATCTGAATCCCATTAGGTAAACGCGCATAAACCTAATCAAAAATCCCCGTTCCACAGTCTTATTACTTCTTTTAGTTCTAAATTTTCAAAACTTAATTTATAAATATCTGGTTTCTGCAGTTGGTTTAAAAAATCCAAACCATAACTTGAATCAAAATAATTCATCATCAACGTCATGACAAGTCCATGTGTTCCAATAGCTACTTTTTTCCCAGCGTGTTGTTTTAAAATGTTTTTTATCACGGATACCGATCTATCCTGGCATTCGAAATTAGACTCCCCACCCGGTAAAGAATAATCAAAATCATCAAATTTCTCACTAATGACGGACATTAAATTATCAATCATTTCTTCAGCAAAATGCCTTTCCCGGAGATCTTCAAATATTTCGATATCTAATCCCAGGTGTTGCGCCAATCCCTCAATACTCTGAATTGCTCGGTTATACGGGCTAGATACAAGGACATCAATTCCTTCTTCTTTAAGAATTTCTGTAACTTGTTTAACATCGCCCTTGCCCTTAGCGGTAAGTCCCCTTGTTCTTTCTGTTCCTTCATTGTAGGGTGATTCGGCATGCCTAACCATATAGATGATGGTGTTCATATAATCCTCCTTGCCGCGATGGCAAACTACTCCTGGCCGGCTCTGAACTTCAACTATCCTGCCCCGATTCCTTCATGCGAAAAGGGAGCAGTTGCACGGCAAACTGCTCCTTGAGCATAGAACTAAAGTTCCTAGATTGAATTCCTGTAAGAGGGAGCTTAATTCCAACTTATACCGATCTTTACCTTTTTGTCGGATTGATTCAACTTCAACTACTTGTACACGATACTAGATTTATCAAAAAAATGGTTGAAAACCCCGGTAGCGCGGACAGTATACGCCATGTTGTCGTCAGCGTATTTATCTTCAACCTGAATGTAGAACGGGAGGGTTCGAACGTGTTTGCTCTCCCATTCTATAGGAGCTTGACCTCGTGTACATAAACGAATTTGACTTGGACCGCCTACTTCACACGTAATACCATGCTCCTGTTCAAGCCATAATTTATAATCTTCCTCATCTGGACATGTGAAATAAAGCAAACCTAATACGAGCAACAGGATACCTGTTATTGCCTTTACGTAGCGTTTCACCTGGCCCTCCTCGACTAATCCTGAAGTGGAATTAAATAGTAAGCCAAGGTCCGACCCTCTAGCATCACCAAGAGTGATCCTTAGTTTCAATAGACCGCTATACGCTCACTATACCACATATTGGAACCACGCTTACTGGTCCCCTCATAATTGTGCGCGTACGTTATGTCGTCTAGACGTACCCTGATGTGCCAAAGTTACAGCTGCACGCCAAGTTCAGCCGCGCACATCGGAGCTTGCAATAGAAGCACGAAGCGTCTGTACGTCCTGCATCGGCGGCCGTCCATACATTCGCGCATATTCCCGGCTGAACTGGGACGGGCTTTCGTAACCGACTTGGAAAGCCGCATCTGCGGCTGGCAGGCTCTCTGCCAGCATGAGACGCCGGGCTTCCTGCAGCCGCACCGTCTTCTGGTATTGCAGCGGGCTCAGTGCCGTGACGCGCTTGAAGTGTTTGTGGAAGGCCGAGGTACTCATGCGGACGGACTTGGCCAGCTCCTCGACCGCAAGCGGCCGGTCGAATTGCCGGTTGATCGACTGGATCGCCTGCGCGATGGCGTTGGCTTGGCTGCCGTGAATCGCGAATGGATGAATGAGCGCGCCTTGTTCACTCTGCAGCACCCGGTACAAAATTTCGCGAATCGTCAGCGGCGCGAGCACCGGAACGTCGTCCGGCTCATCCAGCAATTGCATCAGCCGCACGATCGCTTCAAGCAAGGCGGGAGACGTCCGATGGACGGTTATTCCGCGCGGCATCTCCGTTGTCAGGGTGGGCGGCCGATTCGTCTCCCGGACGAGGTCCAGGATGACGTCGGCGTCGAAGCTCAGCTTCAAGCTCAAATACGGCACCTCGGGCGACGCCTCGACGATCCGGCCGATGATCGGCAGTTCGACCGAGGTGACCAGGTACGTCGAGGGATCGTAGCGGTACGTCTCGTCGGCCAACGCGGCTGTCTTGGCGCCTTGCGCCACAACGCAAATCGACGGCTTATACACCGATTCCAGCGGTTCCGACGTCCGATCGGCATGCATAAGGGACAATCCGGGCACAGCCGTCCGGTATGTGCCGGTTGAAGGCGCATGCCGACGGATCAGGCTCGTCATTTCCCGCAACACCCGGGACGGGTACCTGTCATCATCCATCATCTTTTCTTCCCTCCCCCGCAGTCATTCCATTTTACGCTTATCATAGCGGGCCTGAAGAGGATTAGGCAAGGATCGGAGAGATCTATTCTAACGGTCGGCCCCAGGCCTTCGGTAAGATAAAAGCACAAGGACCGGGCACACGAACGAACGACGGTTCCATTTCCAAAATAAAGGAGCGTATGTACATGAACACGAACTTACAGGGAAAAGCAGCCATCGTCACGGGAGCGTCGCGGGGCATCGGACGGCAGATCGCGATCCAATTGGCGCAATCCGGCGCCAAGGTCGCCGTCAATTACACGTCGAACCCGGCGAAAGCGGATGAGGTCGTCGAGGCGATCCGGAACGCTGGCGGAGAAGCCGCCGCCATCCGCGCGGACATCGGCCAAGTAAAGGAGGTCGAAGCGCTGTTCGCGGAGACGCTCGAACGATTCGGCGCCGTCGACATACTCGTCAACAACGCCGGAGTCATGACATGTACAGCCATCGCCGACGTGACCGAGGAGATCTTCGACCGCCAGTTCGCGATCAATGTGAAAGGGACGTACTTCGCCTGCCAGCAAGCGATGCGGCATATGTCGCCGGGCGGGACGATCATCAACTTCTCCACCTCCGTGTCGGGCGCGATGATCCCGACGTACAGCGTCTACGCGGCCACCAAAGGGGCCGTCGAACAGCTTACCCGCCAGTTGGCTAAGGAGTTTGGTCCCAAGGATATCATCATCAACTGCATCGCGCCGGGGCAAGTGGCGACCGAGTTATTTCTGACCGGCAAGTCGGAGGAGCTCGTGGATTCGTACCGCCGGATGAACGCGTTCGGGCGGCTGGGCGAAGCGGAGGATATCGCGAACGCGGTCGAGCTGCTCGTCAGCGGCCAAGCGCGCTGGATCACCGGCCAGACGATTCGGGTGAACGGCGGGTTTAATTAAACCAGGCCTCATAAAAATACGAAGGCAGCCGTTCGTCGCGATCGGCTGCCTTCTCTACGCCCTAGCGGTCAGGCGGACGAAAGATTCGTTTTGGCTTGAAATAATCGGCAGGAAAGTCGAGTCACGCTGCGAATATGGTTACCTGGTAGGTTCGATACGGTCAAGGAATGAAGAAACCGAATGACCAGAATGGAATGGAGGCGAGTTGGAGTGTCGAGCGGAAATCTAATCATCGGAATCGATGGAGGCGGGTCCAAGACTCGCGTAGCCATTGCGGACATGGCGGGCAGCCTTCTGCTTTATCATGAATATCCGCGAGCAGCTTCGCGTTATAAAGACCACGCGGCTCAAGAGAATGTTCATACCGCGATTCATGCTGCGCTAGCAAAGGCGGGCCGTTCGCTGTCCGACGTTGGCGGCATTGCGGCTGGGGTAGCCGGGTTCGATAAGGACGAGGATCTCGTGTGGGTGCAGGAACTCACGAACTTGCCCGGCCTCTCGTGTCCGCGGTGGCATGTGAACGACGCGATCGTCGCCCACTACGGAGCGCTTGTCGCCAAACCCGGAATCGTGGCCATTTCCGGTACCGGCTCGAACATTTTCAGCATCAATGAGTCCGGCGCCCATTTGCGTAATTACGACTACTATCATTACGCTCCCAGCGCAGCCCGATTTTTATCGTACGAGACGGTCTATGAAGTTCTCGCGGGCCATACCGACTCTTCTGACCAGCCGCTCATCGATGCCATGCTCAGGTACTGGGGCGCAGCGAGCCTAATGGAATTGAACCGGATCGGGCTGAATGGGTTTCGACTTGGCGAGCAAGAGCGAAATCGGGTATTCGCTTCCTTTGCCCCGACCGTGACGCAAGCCGCTTTGGAAGGCGGCTCGCTGGCGCAGCGCGTATGTAACCGCGCCATCCATCAGCTTCTCGTCGGCATCAAACTGCTTGCCCGCAATTTCTCGAGCGATCCCGTTCCGGTCGCCTGCATCGGGAGCGTCATCCTGAGTCCCTACTTTCAACATCGGCTCGTCGAACTTTCAGGCGATTCGGCAGACGCCGGCTTCGAAATCGTAACTACCCAATTCCCGCCCGCCATAGGCGCTATCCTCTATGCCATGGAGCAGCTTCAGATCCCGATAAACGACGAAGTCATAACCACACTTGAACAAGCCCGTAACCTATATGAGGAAGAATAACGTAATTACGCTGCACCGACGCATCAAACGACAATGGCGCGACAAGGTTCATTCCTTGCCGCGCCCTTTTTGCCGTTCGCCATCTATTGCGCTTCGCGAAATGCTCGCCTCTTTCCATAATAGGCACCTAACCAGCGCGCCGCTTAGGCTTCCGCATACAATGAGGTGTACCTTTAAATGAGAGATGGAGGGCGTTAGCTTTGAGCATGCATTCACCTGGTCTTCAAGAACAGACCATTTACCACGCGAATCCGAACGTAAACCCTACGTTGAAATCCATTCGGGATCATATCCACCACGTATGCAGACAGCATGTGAATCGTTATGTGCGCGTCGAGACGATGGATGGCGATGTGTTCGAAGGCATCATCGTTCATTGCGACAAGGGCATTCTGTACCTCAAGCAGCCGGGGAAAGGCATGGGGCGCAGCTTTTCGCAAAACTACTATAACGACGTCATTTTGCCGCTTGTCCTATACGAGCTTCTCGTCATTACGCTGATGCTGCTGTAACGGTTGTCCGCTACTACACGACTGATCGGAATTCGTGATCCTTACAAAGGAGTGGTTAACATGGCATTCATGCCGCCGCAAGGACCGCCGGGCATGCAGCAGGGGCCCACGGCTCCTCCCCCTCAGTTCGCGCCGCAGCAGCCGGCCGCCTCGACGTTCGCGGTCGATCCAGGCGCCATATCGGGCTGTTTATACCGGAATACCTACGTCTGGCCGAGATTCGGGAACGGATTTTGGTTCTACCCGACCTTCGTCGGCCGCACCTCCGTGTCCGGCTACCGATGGAATGGACGCTTCTGGGTGTACTCGGGCCTTAGCTTGAGAAGCATCGAATCCTTTACCTGCTTCTAGCCGCATAATCCCGCTCGGTGCCGAAGCTGCCCGCGTCGAACAGCAAAAGCCGCCAATTCGGCGGCTTTTGCTCATTGCATCTTGCTTCTTGTCGCGGCTCGGTCAATAAACCTACCGCAGCCGGATCGTCAATCTTGCGGCTACGCCCGCCGGATTGGCCGGCGTACGCGGAGCGCCGAAGTTGAACGCGATGATGACGATATCGTTGCTGCCTCTTCTCAAGAAGCTCGCGATGTTCAGGGACCGGCCCGGATTAAAGAAGGACGGCGTGTTCTGCGGCTGGTCGAATACGACGGCTCGCCCGTTGATGAAGACGGCCGCGTAGTTGTCTACGGACAGCAGCAAGCGTGCCGAGTTGATCCGTCTCGTAATCCGGAACGTATTCGATATGATCGCGGTCTGGCTCCCAAGATCGCGGGCATTCCACACGTAATTGGCGCCGGGAACCTCCACCCAAGCCGGGTCTCTCGTGATGACGGCGGCATTGAACCACGTGTCGTCCGTGCCGATGATCGTCGTCGTCTGGTTGACCTCGATCGGACGGGCCGCGCGAGCTGCCCGCAAACGGCTGACATGACGGCGGTACATGCCCATGATTTTGTTTTTCGCTTCCGCACTCCGCTTCAACTTCACGACCTTGCTGGGGATGGCTCTACTCTTCTTGACATTTGCCAATGCACTCAACTCCTTAAAGGGAAGATGGTAGCATTGTATGTCTGATCGAAGATTTCGAAAGTGCTAGTGTCTATGAAACTCTGAAACAGGCTTCTCCAACACCCACACCCCGAACGCCGGCAGCTCGACTTCGCCTTCCAGCCAAGCGCCTGTCAACACATCCTGCACCCGCTGCTTGAGCAAGGCCGCCACCGGACGATCCGAATAGTTCAGCAGGAACACGTATGCGCCCGCATCCGAAGCGCGAATGCCAAGCTCCACTTCGGCCGGCACGTCCAGCCAGTCCGCAACCGGGGAGACCAGTCCAAGCTCGTCGATCAGCGCATCCACCACTTGCTCGCTGTATGCCGCGCCATAGTACCAGGCTTCGCCGCTGCCCGCCTTGCGCCGGGTTAATGCCGGCTCGCCTTCATAGTATTCGCTCGCGTATTTCGCCACGACTTCCACGTCCGGATGGTCTACGCGCAGAATTTCGTTAAAGCCGACCGCTTTCGTGCCCGCGGCAAGACGACCATCGGCGCCCTTAATGTCCGCTGCCTTCGCCGTGCCTTTGATCATCGTGTAATCCTCGACCGTCACGCCGCACAGCTCCGCGACCGGACCCGGCAATGGACGCATGTTCACTTGGCCGGTCGGATTTTTGTACCCCGTGCGCGCGCCGAAGAAGAGCTTGCCGCCCTGCTCCACGTACCGCTGCAGCAGATCCGCCGTCTCCTCCGTCATGATCGCCGCATGCGGATAGACGATGACGTTATACTTCGCCAGATCCGCTAGCGTCGTCGCCGGACGCAGTGTGATGCGGTCTACCGGAATGTGCCGGTATTGCAGCTGTTTGAACCAAGCGCGCTGGCTCTGCCATTGGAACGGTCCGTGCCAGACGTCGAATTCGCCGTCCCAGTGGTTGTCGTAGTCCGACAGCAGCGCGATGTCCGCCTGGTACGTCGTCCCCGCGATCGCCCCGCCGATCTTGGCGAATTCCGCGCCTACCTGCCCGACCTCGCGCACTCTGCGGTTCGGCTGATTGTGGTGGTCGTTAATGCCGTGCCAGTAAATCTCGGTGCCCATCGTCGCCGTGCGCCAGCGGAAGTAGACGAGCAGGTCGCAGCCGTGCAGCACGGATTGGTATGACCAGAGCCGGATTTGACCCGGTCTCGGCGAGGCCATCTCCATCCGGTTCACCCAGCCGCCCGGGCCGGATTGCTGCTCCATGACGCAGAAGTTCGGCGAGATCGAGCGCACGTTCGCGAGGTTCATGCTCCACGCCCGGTCCTTGAGCGGCTTCTCGTCGTCTCCCTGGAAGATCGTCGAGAACTGCGGATATGAATCGTACGAGAAGAAGTCCAGCACCTCGTCCGTCATCGCATGGTTGTCCAGATGGCCGAACAGCCCGTTCGTCGTCACCCAATGCTGCGGCGCCAGCTCGCGGATAATGTCGCCCTGCAGCTTCGCGAACGAGATCGTGTTGTCCGAGATGAATCGCTTCTCGTCCAGCGCGAGATGCGGATTCGGCGACGGATTCGCCATTGGCCGCGTCAGGTAGACCTGCTCCCAATCCGAGTACGTCTGACTCCAGAACACCGTGCCCCATGCTTCATTCAGCTTCTCCAGCGTCCCGTAGCGCGCCTTCAGCCACTGCCGGAACGCGACATGGTCGGCCTCGGCATAATACACGTTCGATTCACAGTTGAACTCGTTGTCGATCTGCCAGCCGATGACGGCCGGATGGTCCTTGTACGCCTCGACCATGTTCCGCGTGATCCGCGCGCACAGCTCCCGGTATTTCGGACTGGAGTAGTTATAATGGCGGCGCATGCCGTGCCGGTGCAGCGTGCCGTCCACGTCCGCATTGAGCACCTCGGGATATTTGTGCGTGAGCCATGCGGGCGGCGTCGCCGTCGGCGTCCCCAGAATGACCTTCAATCCATATTGGTGCGCCAAGTCCATGACCCGCGTGAAAAAGCTGAAATCGAACCGCCCTTCCTCCGGCTCCATGATCGCCCACGCGAACTCGGCCATCCGCACGACCGAGATGTTCAGCTCCCGCATACGGCGAAAATCGTCCTCCCACAGCGCCTCCGGCCAATGCTCCGGATAATAACATACGCCTAACGTTAATTCGTCCACCTGTATCGATTTTGCCATCTGATGCGGCCTCCTTATCGGTTCTCGTACCTTCATTCTAGAGGACGCCCCTGTCGGATGGATATGACAAATTCATGCGAAAGATATGAAATTGTTGTCATGCATGATAGCGGAATGCTTGCTATAATGTCGGGTAGAGTGGTTATCGTTGAAAATTATTGCGTTTTCTTCTGGAGGTGCAGCACCGTATGAAAGAACACCTTTTCCTCCCCAAGCCGATCTTCCCGCGGCATGTCTGCTTCCCGGATTTCATCGGCGGGTACAGCGATTTTCCCGAGCATACCGTCCATCGGGAATTCGCGACCACGGACGTTAATTTGGACCGCTGCTATAACCTGCACATCGTGCTCGAAGGCAAAGGATATGTGCAGGAAGGCGGCACAACGTACGAGCTGACGCGCGGGCAAGGCTTCCTGTACGGTCCCGGCCTTCGGCAGCGGTATTACGCGGACGCGCGGGAGCCGTGGAACATTCGGTGGGTGCACTTCTATGGCTCCCGGGTGGAGGAATTGCTGAATGGCAAAGGGTTGGACGAGCCGTGGCTGTTCGGACTATCGGAGCTGGATCCGATCGCTTCGTCGGTCGAGCGGCTGCTCGAATTGGGGAGGACGTACGAGGTGGAGGACGAATACGCGGTCGCCGGGACGCTGTACGAGCTGCTCACCCGGCTGCAGGCGATGGCGACGCGGCTCAACGTCCCGGTTAATCTGGCCGCGGACAAAATCCGGGCGGCCGCCAACTACGTGCGCGCGCACTGCCATAAGCCGTTCACGCTCGAGGAGGCGGCGGCGATCGCCGGCTACAGCCCGCATTATTTCAGCCGCAAATTCAGCGCAACGTTCGGCATGTCGTTCCCCGATTTCGTGCTGGAAGCCCGCATTCTCCAGGCCAAGCGCCTGCTCGCCTCCACCCGCCTGTCCGTCAAGCAGATCGCGATGGAGACCGGCTTCTCGCAGACGAGCTACTTCAGCAAATGCTTCCGGCGCGCAGAGGGGATGACGCCGCTGGATTTTCGGAGGCTGCATCAGGAATAACGTGAAGGCACCCTGAAGGGAGATGCCCGATCAGAGTGCCTTGTCTCATCTCAACGTTATGGAGTCGCTTGTTCGTCGTCATAGCCGAGAATGATCTTGTTGATCGGATCGAAATAGATACCGATCGCGCCTTCCTCGTCGCCTTTCATCGACTTGAAGCTGACTTTATAAATGGGCTGCTCGGTTAAAATGCCCTTGATGCGGTCCGGGACCTCCGCCCATGAAATCACGGCAAGGTAAGCCCCTCCGCTTCCGCCGACGACCGTTTGCCGCTCTTCATCGGACAGCGATTCCCATGCCATCACCTTTAACTGTTCCGAAATTTGATAGAACTTTTCCTCCCAGTTGCCGTGCGCGAGTTGATAGAGCTCGGCTTGCGTTCGGCCCTTGGGCTCGCCTGAGGTGCAGCTGCTGGCGAGGAGACAAATAAGCAAGAGGAAACCGACCTTGTACCGTAGATTTACGCGTCGCATTTTATCCTCCCCGAGATTCAAGTAAAGTGATTTTTGCCCTTTCTTTTCCATGGTACAGCACTTAACCGATCATGTTAACGCGTGTCATCAACTCGTTTTTATATAAATCAATTCCTGTTCGCCCGCCACCGCACCGAGATTATGGTACGATAGCAATAAATGGATATCGGAGGCGCACGAACGTGAACACGGATTTTCTAATCGGTTTTATGGAGACGGCCCGCACCAAAAGCATCGCGAAAGCGAGCGAGGCGCTGCATCTGTCGCATACCGCGCTCAGCAAGCAGCTGCGCAGCTTGGAGCAGCAGTTCGACGTCCAGCTGTTCACCCGTTCTTCGCAAGGGGTGGAATTGACGGAGGCCGGGAAGGTCTTGTACGACTCCTCGACGGTACTGCTGGAGCAGCTGGCCGTCCTGACCAAGGCGCTGGAGCCCCATAAAGTGTGGAAGCAAATTCGGATCGGGACGGTGCCGGATATCGCTTCCCGGTATCTGTTGCCTTCGCTTCACAAATTGGAGGCGCATGGTCATCAAGCGGAGTTGGTCTATCGGCAGTCTACGGCGGAGGCCTATAAGATGTTGATGAACGGGGAAGTGGACTTGCTCGTGGCCGAACGCATCTCGATGCACCCGGCATTATGGATGGGGGATCTGGATCGGGAGCCGTTATTCGCGGTCGTGCCCAAGGCGCACCCTTTCGCAGCGCAAACCGCCGTCGAGTTGGACGAATTAAGCAGCGAGCCCCTCGTCCTGTACGCGGAAGGCTGCACCATTCGCGCCAAATTGACGGACTTATTCCTCACCCTGAATCTCCCCATGCACATCAAAACCGAGGTGAGCTTCAAAGAAGTCATCCTCGGTTATGTGGATCATGGCGCGGGACTGACCGTGCTGCCGGAGTCCCATATGAGCTCGCTGCCTGCGGAGCGATTAGTCGGCGTTCCGCTCGGTCATCCGGATGCCGTGCGCACGATCGCCGTGTTCAGCACGAACCGGCAGAAAGGCAAGAAGATGGTCCAGCTGCTCCGTTAAATCACGGGGACGGCTTCCGGAATCCCGAACACTTGGAGCGAAATGTATGGATACGTGCCATAGCGGACAGCCAGTTCGAGCTCCAGCAGCGTGAATCGTTCGATCGTCCGGTTGTTGGCGAGCGGTCCGGCATGCAGGAAACGGAACGGAAGCGGGTTGAACCGCTGGATGAACTGCTGCACTGCATCCTCGTCATCCCCGGTGACGAGCACGTCGCTTTGGCGATCCTGGAAGACGGGATTGTCGAAGACATGGAAGAACGTATTCTTGAAGGCGCCGATGACGATCGACTCCGGCAGCAGCGCCTGCAGCCGTTCGGCGGAGGACTCGCCCCATGCCGTCGTGAAGCCGCTGAAGTCGGCGTTGAACGGATTGGCGATATCGACGACGATTTTATCCTTCAGCCGATCTCGATTCGCTTGCGCCCATTCCATCATCGCCGCGGCCGGGAAAGCCGGAATGATGATGTCCGCCTGCAGCGCGTCCTCATACGTGCCGGTTACGATTCGTTCCTGCCGGAAGCTTTTGGCCAGCTCCCCCGCTTCTTCCGGATTGCGCGAACCCCAGAAGACTGTTCCTTCCAAATTCGCCGCCGCTTGTTTCACCAAAGCTTTGCCCATATTGCCTGTTCCCAGTACGCTGATTGTTTTCATGTTTATCACTCCTTCTCTGAATTGATTTCAGCTTATCAGAGAAAGAGAACCCTTCGAAGTTCCGCGATTTCGTACCCCTCCCACTTTTGGTTTCGGCGTCGCCTCCTCACTGCTTCTTAATCACCATCGAGATCTTATAATTCGCATACTCGTTAAGCCGCACCAGAAACTCATCCAGCACCTCGTTGGACGGAAACCGGCATTCCAGCAAATAGCAGCCGTCGCCGCTGATTTTATAGTTTCGCAGCACGTGAGCCTCTTGCGTCTTGATGAAGGAGAGGAACGGCTCGTGCTGTACGTTTTTGGTGAAGATCGTAATGAACGCGTGCATGAAACACCCGATCTTGGCTTGATTGACTTTAATCGTATACCCTTCGATAACCCCGTTATCCTCCAGCTTAGCCACGCGCGACGCGGCCGCTTGCCCCGTGAGATGAACCTTCTCACCCAACTCCTTCATCGTAATCCGGCTGTTCTTCGCCAGCTCTTCCAGAATGCGTCGATCGGTCTGATCTAACACGCCATCACGTCCTTATCTTGAATCGATACTTTCAAAAATCAAGCCAAATGCGCAAATGACTTGATTCGTGCTCTGTAACAGTCTGCCGTTCCTCGTGTACACTCTACATATAAAAATTCAGGAGCTGATAAAATGAAAGTAACCCAAGTGAGAAATGCCACGTTGATCGTCGAATATTCCGGAAAAACATTCCTCATCGACCCCTTCTTGGCGGAGAAAGGCGCCTATCCGCCAATTCCCAACTCGGTCCGTCAAGATCAACGGAATCCGTTGTTCGACCTGCCGCTTCCCATCGACACTATTATAAAGGCCGATGCCATCCTTGTAACCCATCTCCATCAAGACCATTTCGACGATGCGGCCAAAGCGGCGCTGCCCAAGGATATCAAGCTGTTCGTGCAAAGCGACGCGGATGCGGTTGAAGTTCGCAAAGCCGGTTTCCAGAACGTCGAGGTGCTCACGGCGAGTACGATTTTCGAGGATATCCAGCTTATTATAACGAAAGGCGAACACGGCAGAGGCGCGCTCGTCCAACTCGCCGGTCCCGTCAGCGGCGTCGTATTCAAGCACCCGAGCGAGAAAACGCTCTACGTCGCGGGCGATACGGTCTGGTATGAAGGCGTACAAGAGGAGATCGCCGCGCATAGGCCCGACGTCATCGCGGTCAACGGCGGCGACAATCAGTTTCTGCAGGGCGGCTCGCTCGTCATGGGCAAGGAGGATATTTACGAGGTTCACAAGGCTGCGCCCGAAGCGACGATTATCGCCACCCATATGGAAGCCGTCAATCATTGGACGTTGTCGAGAGCGGAATTAAGAGACTTCATCGCGGAGAAAGGCATGACATCGCGCGTGCTCGTGCCGGAAGACGGGGAGTCGTACGTGTTCTGAAAAATAGGTAGGGGCCATGCCGATCGTCATCGCCGATGACCCCGGTATGGCCCTTCCTGATTAGACGACAAGTAGCGTTCCTTGGTTAGCCGGACTTAATCCCGTCTCCATTAGCGCTCAGCTTGGATCGATCGCCGCTTGCAGCCGATTCACGATCTCGACTTGTTCCTCGCCACGCAATTCGCAGATCCGTGCCGCCAATGTCGGTGCCAGCCAATCATCGAGCAAGCTTCGATCGATCCCTGTCAGTCTGACATATTCGCTTACATACGCTTCAGCGAATAGGTCGCGCAGCGCCCGCTCCGTCAACCACACGGGAGCCTGCGGCGGCTGGGCGCTCGAGTTGATCATCATGTACGATCGGGCGACATCCGCGAGCGGATCGCCGACCAACGCGTTCATCCAATCGATGATGACCGGCCCGTTCGGGGACAGGATAATGTTGCCTGGATGGAGGTCATAATGGCAGAGCGCATTGCCATCGGGCAGCGACTCCAGCTTGCCGAGCACGACCGCTTTGTCCGGTTGGGCGATGCCCGCCTTATGGTGAATGCGCGCGGCCAATTCGAACTTTAAATTGGAGGAGATGTCCAGCTCTGCCGCATGCAATTCCGCCTGCAGCCGCGCCATTAGCCGGGCATATTCGGTCACGCCTGATTTCGTCGGCTGTATGCAGGCAAGCATCGTCGGCCCATCGATCTTCTCGTAGAGGAGACACGTCTTGCCCTCGTACTCTATCATTCCGGAGAACCGAGGCGCCTTGACGACAAGCCGGCTAACGAGCTCCGCATTTCGCGCTTCCTTCATCGCCTCTTCCCGTGAACCCTCCCGAAGATGAAATATTTTGATTACTTCGCTCGCGCCCCATTCATACACATGTGCCGTATTCCCGACGCCCAAGAGCTGACCTGTTCTCATCGCGAGGTCTCCTTTCCTGCAACTCTATCGCCGCATGCGATCGTCTTTGATTCATCATACCACATACTGGAAAGGAGCAGCCCGTTGCAGGCTGCTCCTTCTTTTCGATCCTCGGACATCGCTGTCGCTATTTCCCCGTATACGCATATTCAGCGTCGCTGATCATCAGGAACTCCACCAGACCGTCCCCGGATTCCGTGAACAGCGGGCTAATAATATAAGCGGGCTTGTTGTCCATCAGATTGAAAGGATCGGCGTCCCCTAGCGGAACCAGCTTGTCCCCTGCCCCTGGCGACGGAATAAGGACATACGTCAGACTAGAATCGTCGCTATGCTTGGGTTGACCGTAGAGCGCTTCGAAAACCGTTCGGCTCGTCAGCAACCCCGCTCCCCGCGGCGTCTTATACAGCGTCTTCGCCTCGGTCAGCTGCAGCATAAGCGCGACGACCCGGTCATTCCGGTAACCAATTCTAATGCCGTCGTACCATGTGCCGAACAGCGACTCGTCGGTAGGCTTGCCGATAATCGCCTCGGCTTCCTTCCTCGTCATCCCCAAGGACACGCGGGATTGCGTGCCTTCTTGTACCAAAGCGAGATCGGCCATCGTCATCGGCTTCGCGGCCTCTGTCGGCATTAACGCCTTATTGTTGCGTTCGATACGTGCTTTGGCCTTCGCTGTGTAATCGCTACGCGTGAGCTGAATGCCGTACAAGTTCCCTAGCCCATTCACGGACAGCTCGAGCAAATAAAAGTCCGATCGGCCCGCATATCGCTGCAGCTCCTGCGCCCCTTTCAGCAGTACGAGCGTCCCCAACTTCGCATCCCGACGGTAACCGTAGGTCAGCGTATTCGGAACGGAAGGCGCGCCAAGCTTCTGGGACGCGTTCGCCAGACTGGTGTTCACGCTCACGCCGCTTGCGAGCGACGACGCCTCACCCAGCGAGAACAGGGCCAACCGGCCGTTCATGTACCCCGCCATGACATCGCCATACATGTAATAGTCGCCGCCGTCCGGAGAACGGTACGCTTCCGGCTCGCCGAGGAGCCTGTCGACGCTCGCCTTGGTCATACCCATTCGGATGACCGCCGTTCGGCCGTCTACGCGATGCAGGACCGTCAGCTTCAGATCGCGCACCACCCTGCCGACTTGAGCTGGATGCATGCTCGGTTCGGCTGCAGTTTCCGGGGGCAAGTTAACGAATAACAACGCAGCTAGAATGGATAGGATGAACGTTCTTACGTTTACTCGTTTCACTACAGACCCTCGTTTCTACGAGAGGACTCTTCTTTTAATTGGGTTCTCGTCATGTATTCCTCGTACGCTTCTTCAACTTTTTCTTTACACACCTTTTGCCAAGTATCCTTAAGTTTGGCAACCAGTTGTTCATTATAGGGTTCTGGTTCCATATCACCGCCGAAACCGATCCAACAATCATGCCCGACTTCCCCATTTTCATGAGCGTAGGCAATTTCGTTTGGTGCAGGAACATGCCCTGCGAACTGACATTCATTTCCCAAGCAATGATAACCTGGTCTTTTTATACCGTATTCGCAGAATGCAGGGACAGGTTCTTTCTCCTCCGTGTCACCGATTCCATACAAACAATGCAGTTCAATAATCAGATGGGTGAACGCGATGAGAATCCCCTTCTTTCAAAATCAAGTCTTGCTCACAAGTGTAACATGAATACTTGAGTCTTTAACATGACCACGCCAAAACAAAAAAGGCGCCAGCCCCCTCCAGGCCCAACGCCGATCTTGCCAGATATTCGCTCTACTACTTCCCCTCATACCCCCACACCGGGTAATCCGTAATAATCCCGTCCACGCCCAGCCGCGCGATGCGCTCCATCTCCCGCTCGTCGCGGAGCGTCCACGCCATCACTTTACGGTCTAGCGCATGAATGTCCCGGATGAGCTTGCGGTCGAGCACCTCGAAATAGCAGTTGATATAATCCGCGTACGTCGCCAGGTCGGCCAGCGTGCTTGGCGAGAGCGGATGTTCATCTGGATGGATGAGCACCGCCCGCGGGATATCCGGCAGCCGCTTCGCCAGCAGCCGAACCGACTCCCGGTCGAACGACTGGATCATGATCGGCGACGCTTGCCCCGCTTGGAGCGCCCGTGCCGCAACGTCATAATCCTCGATCAGCTCCGCCAGCTTCTCCTCGATTCCCGGATAGAGCGCCGTCTTCTTCAGCTCGATCAAGATGCCGATCCGGCCCGCATAGCGGTCCAGCACCTCGCGCAGCAGCGGGATTCGTTCGCCCGCGTAGGCCGGATCGAATTTGCCCCCGGCATCGAGCGCGCTTAGCTCCGCCCACGTACGCTCCTTCACCATCCCGGCGCCGTCCGTCGTCCGCTCCAGCGTCTCGTCGTGCAGGACGACGAGCTCGCCGTCCTTGCTCAGGTGCACATCGAGCTCGAGATAGTCCGCCTTCATCTCCACGGCCAGCTCGAAGGCGGCCATCGTATTCTCCGGCGCGTACCCGGATGCGCCCCGATGCGCGATGACGGTCATCCCGTCGGACAGGCGCGGCGACAGCATGAACGAGGTTAAGACGAGCACGGCCGTCGCGGCCGCAAGCCCCGCCGCCCCCGCGCGCAGCAGCGACATCCGCTTCGCTCGGCGCGTCATGACCCGCCTCCGTTAGCGGACGCTCGCCGCTTGGGCGCCGATCGCCGCCAGCAGCCGGTCCGGATAGTTCGTCGTGATGCGCAGCTCCGGGTAGCGGCCGACCAGTTGGTTTAATTGATCCGGATCGTCCACGGTCCATACGCCGGTATCGATGCCGGCTTCGGTCATCTGCGCGAGCAGCTCCGGCGTCAAGAATCCATAGTGGATGGACAGGCTCGTCGCGCCGGTGAACGCGAGCTGCTCCAGCAGCAGCGTCGGCTTGCCGAGCATAATCAGCCCGGTCGTGATCTCGGGAGCAAGCTCATGGGCCAGCTTCATCGAATCGTGGTCGAAGGAAGAGAGCACGACTTGCTCCTGCATCCCATGCTGCCGGATGAGCGAGACGACTCTCTCCTCCAGCCCTCGGTTCAGCTCGCCCATCGTCTTCAGCTCGACAGCCAGGCGCACGCGTCCTTTGCACAGCTCCAGCACTTCTTCAAGCGTTGGAATCCGCTCCCCCGCGAATTCCGGCGCGTACCAGCTGCCGGCATCCAGCTGCGCAAGCTCCGCATACGAAGCTTCGCGCACGGGACCCGACCCGCTCGTCGTCCGGTTCAACGTATGATCGTGTATGACGACCGGCACGCCGTCCGCCGACAGGTGCACGTCCAGCTCGATGTAATCGATTTTCGGCTCCTTGAGCGCCAGCTCGAAAGCGGCCATTGTGTTCTCGGGCGCTGCGCCCGACCAGCCTCGATGCGCGACGATAACTGTCATGGTTCATCCAACCTTTCCGTTATGGAGTTATTTCACGCCGCTGTAGACGAAGGCGCGGATAATGTGACGCTGCGAGAAGAAGAACGCGACGAGAATCGGCGCCACCAGAATGAGATTGCCGGCCATGAGCACGTTCCACGTCGCGACGCCCTCGACCTCGCGAATCTTGGCGATGCCGAGCGGCAGCGTGCGGGCGGTCTCGTTCGTCGTCATGACGAGCGGCCAGAAGTAGTCGTTCCAATGCGCGATGAAGCTGAACAGCGCGAACGTGACGAGCACCGGCTTCACCAGCGGCACCATGAGCCGCACGATGATTTTCCACTCGCTCGCCTGGTCCAGCCGGGCCGCTTCGATCAGCTCCTCCGGCACCTGCATGAACCCTTGGCGCAAGAGGAAAATGCCGAAGGCGCTCGAGGCGAAAGGAAGGATGAGGCCGAGGTGCGTGTTAAGCAGCTTCAGGGCGCTGAGTTCCAGGTACACCGGCAGGAAGATGAGCTGCGCCGGAATCATGAGCGTGATCATGACGACGCCGAACAGCAGGTTCGAGCCGGCGAATTGGTAACGGGCGAACGCGTAAGCGGCCGGAATGATCGTCAGCGCCTGACAGACCAGAATGCCGATCGCCACGATGAAGCTGTTCATGAAATATTTCAGGAACGGGCCGGTCTTCCATGCCTCGGCGTAGTTCTGCCACACCGGCTCCTTCGGAATCCACGCCGGCGGGAAAATCATCGTCTCCGGCAGCGTCTTCAGCGACGTCGAGAGCATCCATCCGAACGGCATCGCGAACACGAGCACGAGCAGCAGCAAGCAGAGGACGTTGAGCACGCGCAGCGCCATGCGGCCGACTCGGGCCAGGCTAGCCGGGGTCTCTGCGCTTCGCTCCATGCTCCGAGTCAGCGCGGCGTCGCCGCTTTCGGCGAGAATGCCGGATTTGGTTGCTTTCACTTGATTCACCACTTTCTAACGGTAATGAACGCGGCTGGACAGCAGCCGGAAGTAGACGATGGTCAACAGCCCGACGATCGCCAGCAGAATGACGCCCGCCGCCGAGGCATAGCCAATCTTAAAGAAACGGAAGCCGTTCTCGTAAATGTAGTAGACGAGCGTGTTCGTCGAGTTGACCGGTCCGCCCTGCGTCATGATCGCGATCGTCTCGAACACCTGGAAGGAGCCGATCATGTTGATGATGACGAGGAAGAAGATCGTCGGCGACAGCATCGGCAGAATGATCCGGCGCAGCGTCGTCCACGGCTTAGATTGATCGAGCGCGGCCGCTTCGTAGATGTCGGCGGGGATGCTTTGCAAGCCCGCGATGAAGACGAGCGTGTTATAACCGATCCCTTTCCACACCGCCACGATGACGAGCGATACGAGCGATGTGCCCGGATGCGACAGCCACTGCAGCTTCTCGAAGCCGAACAGCCCGATCACCCAGTTGAGCAGCCCGTACTCCGGGTCCATCAGCCAGCTCCACAGGAGCGAGATGGAGACGAGCGAGATGATATGCGGACTGAAAATCGCGCCCTGCACGAACGCATGGAACACGCCTTTGCGGTTCAGCCACAGCGCCAGGAAGAGCGCAAGCCCGGTCGTAAGCGCCACGGTCATGAGCGTATAGAGCGTCGTGTTGGAGAGCACCTGACGGAAATCCTCGTCGGTCAGCAGATCCTTGAAGTTCTGCAGCCCGACGAACGTTTTGTCCGGACTGACGAAGTTCCAATCGTAGAAGCTCAGGTAAATCATGTAGAAAATCGGATAGATGAAGAACATGCCGAAAATAATGATCGACGGCGCAACCATGCCATACGGACGCAGCTTCTCCCAGACGGTCATCTTACACGCCTCCGGCCGCCGCGAGCTGCCGCTCGCGAATGCGCACGCCATACAGGCGCTTGCCCTCCGGCCCGAAGAAGTACAGCTGCTCGTACGGGACGACGACGCTGACGGTCTGCTCTTCGCGCAGCGGCTCAAGGAACGTCTTGACGAAGAATATGCCGCCGGACGCCTTGACCTGATAGATGTTCTCCGCGCCGAGGCTCTCTCGCGTCATGACCTCGCCCGTCAGCCGATAGCCCTCGTGCATGCCGCCCCAATCGAACACCGCCTGCTCAGGCCGGAACCCGATCTTCGCGACCGTGCTCTCGCTCTCGAGCGCAAGCCCTGCCGCGTCGCGCGTATCCAGCACGTTCATCGCCGGCGTGCCGATGAATTGCGCGGTGAACAGATTCGCCGGTTCGTGGTACAGCTTCATCGGCGTGTCGGCCTGCTGGATGACGCCCTTGTGCATGACGACGATCTCGTCGCCCATCGACATCGCTTCCACCTGATCGTGCGTCACATAGACGAACGTCGTGCCGAGGCGGCGGTGCAGCTGGATCAGCTCCGTCCGCATCTGGTTGCGCAGCTTCGCGTCGAGGTTGGAGAGCGGCTCGTCGAGAATGAACACCTTCGGCTTCTTCACCATCGCGCGGGCGAGCGCCACCCGCTGCCGCTGGCCGCCGGAGAGCTGCTGCGGCTTGCGGTCGAGCAGCTGGTCGAGGCCGACGATCTCGGCGATCTCGGCAATGAGCTTCTCCCGCTCCGCCTTCGCGACGCCCCGGTTCTTCAGCCCGAATTCGATGTTGCCGCGCACGGTCATCGTTGGGTAGAGCGCGTAATTCTGGAACACCATCGCCACGTCCCGGTGGCCGGGCGCCGTGTCGTTGACGCGCTTGCCGCCGATGCGAATCTCGCCGCCGGTCGCGGTCTCGAGGCCCGCGATCATGCGCAGCGTCGTCGATTTGCCGCAGCCGCTTGGGCCGACAAGCACGGTGAACGAGCCGTCTTTGATCGTCAGATTCAAATCGTCGATGACCGTCTCGTCTTTATATTTCTTGCAGATGTTGATCAGCTCGATTTTGGCCATGATCCGCCATCCTCCTTGTCGTTGCCTGTTGTACCTGGCGAAGCAGCTGTTCCAGCTCCTCCAGCTCGGTGAGACGAAGATCCCAACGCATGGACTCGGCGCTTGCGTACGGGGAGATCAGACAAGTGCGGCCGCCCAGCCGATGGACCGGCTCGAGATCGTTCCACGCGTTGTCGCCGACGGACAGAATTTCCTCGGGCTTATAGCCCTGCGCCAGCAGCTCCTTCATATATCGGGCAATGCCCTCGGGCTTCTCGGCCCCGCAGTATACCTCGTCGAACAGATGATGAATGTCCATGAAATGAAGGAACGCCAGCCCCGATTCGAGGTACGTATTCGTCATGACGACCTTCTTCTCGATCGCCGTCAGCGAGGCGAGCGCGTCGAACAGGCTGCGGCTGGTCGGGAAAATGTACGGCTCCCGCACCATCTCCTCGCGCACCCGCCGGAACGCTTCGAGCCGCTTCTGCTCCGGCAGCTTGTAGCGTCGGCCCATGATCGCCGCGATGCCCCACGGGTCGCCGAACGGGATCAGCTGCTCCGGCAGCGCCGTATCGCCGGCCGGCATGGCCGCCATCGCGGCGTCGATCGGCAGCGCCGCTCCGTCCCAATTCAACGCATGCACGAAGCGATCGGCTTCGCGCACAAGCACCAGATCCCGCGCTTCATCGTAGAAATAGCCGCATTGCACCGGATGCTCGCCGGCGAGAATCGCCATGCCCAACGAGACGGCCGCCTCGGTATGCGCATCGGCCTCGGTATCTTCCAATAGATAACGAATGTAGCGTTCCATGAACGTATGATCCTGGTACAGGGTGCCGTCCATATCGAAAATGATCACTTTGAGGTCGGACAACCAACGTTCCGGCTCCATCTGAGCACCCCCGTAAGATGTAGTGTGCAGCAGCGCGGCGGCCCCGAAGTCGAACAGCAACGACGGCGCCGCCCGCTTGCTTGCCTATTTCGAGCTTGCCTTGGCTTACTTGGACAGCAGCTTATTCGCTTTCTCGGCCGCTTCGTTCAAGGCGTCCTGCGGCGTTACCTTCGCGTCGAGGATCGCTTCTTCGATCGCCGTCTTCAGGATGCTGGCCACTTCCGGATAGGCCGTCTCCATCGGACGCGGTCTTGCGTATTCCAGCTGGTCTACGGCGACTTTGTATTGCGGGAATTGCTTGAAGTGCTCCTTCAGCTCATCCGTCTCGAGCGCAGACAGACGCGTTGGCAGGTAGCCGACATGCTTATGCTGGTAGATCGTGCTTTCCGCCGTCGTCATGAATTGGACGAACTCCCAAGCCGCTTCCTTCTGCGCGTCGTCCAGCTTCGAGGTGATGACCAGCTGACAGCCGCCCGTCGGCACGCCGTAGCTTTTGTTCGCCGGCATGAATGACGTCTCCATCTCGAAGTTGTTGCCTTTGGCGATCTCCAAGCTGCCGGATACGCCCGCCGTGGAGCCGAATTTGAACGCGGCCAGCTGGTTCGACCAATCCTTGTCCGCGGTCGCACCCGCTTCGTCGCCGACCGGAATTTTGATCAGCCCTTCGCTCGCGAGCTTCTTCCAGAATTCGACCGGCGCCACGCCCTCCGGCGAGTTGAACGCCGCCGACTTGCCGTCTTCGCTCAGCATCGTGCCGCCGCTTTGCGCCACGAGTCCCTCGTAGTACCAAATATCCGCCGGCATCGTCATGCCGACTTTGCCCTTCTCCTTCAGCGTGCGGGAATATTGCTCCAGTTCATCCCACGTCTTCGGACCGGCCGGGTCGAGCCCCGCTTCCTTGAGCATCGTCACGTTCTTGTACAGAATCGGCGTGCTGCGCATGAACGGAAGACCGTACAGCTTGCCGTCCACGTAGGCGTTGCCCATCAGCCCCGGGTTGAAATCGTCCAGCTTCAATTTGTCCTTGTCGCGCTCGGCGAGCTCGGTCAGCTCCTGGATCATGCCCGAGCGGGCGAATACACCGGTCGACGCGATTTCCAGGTCCGTGATGGCCGGCGCGTTGCCCGCCGCGAACGCCGCCTGTACCTTCGCGTGCAAATCTTCATAGCCGCCTTGATGCTCGGCGACGATCTCGATACGGTCCTGCGATTCGTTGAAGCGCTTGACGAGCTCCTTCTTTGCTTCCTCGATTTTGCCGCCGAACGCGTACCAATATTTGAGCGTGATTTTCTCGCCGCCCGCTTCCGTCTTCGCCGCATTGCCCGCCGCGCTTGCCGTCTCCGCGGCATTGCCCGCGCTGCCCGCATTCTCCGCGTTATTCGTGTTGCCGCCGCCTCCGCATGCCGCCAGCAGGACGGACATCGCTACCGGCAGTGTTACGCTTGCAATCTTCTTGTTCATCTTCTAAACCCTCCACATGGTCCAAATTGAGGTTTGGGGCGCAGCAAAAAGAAACCTGAATCAGAACTGCGGCGACAGCGCCTACAGCCCGATCAGGTTTCTCCGTGAACTCCAACCTTCATTGGTTATTTACTTGTCACCTTGAATACTACCGGACAACTATTAAACGAGCGTTACCGAATTGCGAAGAATATATGAACATGTGTCCCTCCCCCTTCCCCCTCCGCCGAGGGGAACCAAAGGACTCCGCCCTCTGGACTCCCCTTTTCGTGCTGGCACGTTTGTTCGCGGTCGGCGGGTGGCTTCGAGTTGGGCACGCTTTTGTCCTCGCGGACAAAGCTTCATTCGTATGGGGTGCTCTCTTGACAAGAAGCAAAGCAGATTGGTTTGCGTTCAGCAATCCCCCTACGCCATCTGTCTGACGTTGCGGCCGGCCCGCAGCTGATGGACCGCCGTCCACAGCTCCGGCTTGGACGCGGAGATCGCGGTCGCGCCATACCTTAAACATTGCTGCGCGTGCTCGGTTTCATATAACAGCCCGCCGGTAATGATCGGCAAGTCCGTGAAGCTCTTGACGAGCCCGATCATCTCCGGAATGCGCGCCGGCATCAGCTCGACGATGTCCGGCTCCGTCTGACTCAAGCTCTTGGCGATATTGTCCAATCCTTCCGAATCGACGAGGAAGAAGCGCTGAATCGTGATCAGCCCCATCTTCTTCGCGGTGCGCACGACGCTCGTCTTCGTCGTGATGATGCCGGCCGGTTTGATCGTCTTGGCCAAAAAGTCGAGACCGTGGTGGTCGGTGCTCAGTCCCCCGATTTTCTCCAGATGAAGGAAGACCGGCAGCCCGTGCTCATTGAACAGATCGACGTAGCCCTTCAGCACGCCGATGTGCCCGGTCAGCAGGAAGACGCCGCTCAGCATCTGCCGATGGCGGAGCGCCACCTCGATATGCTTCGGCTCCTTAATGGAAGCGATCATCCGGTTCGCGGCCAGCCGGTCGTAGAAGTCGGTCGGCATGGCAGGCTGCTTCATCCGCTGGCTCATTGCGCGTTCAGCGCGGGCGCGCACGCGATGAGGCATTCGCGCTCCTCCGCCTGCCCTCGCGCGTTCGGGTTGTGCCGGAAATGCGGCATATGGCCGTGCAGCGTCCGCGCATGGGCCGCCATGTCGGCATCATCGCAGTCGATCGCCGCGATGCGGATGTCCCGCTCGCCGAGCTCGACGACGCGGAAGCCGTGCTGATCGATGCAGGCCGACAGCTGCACGAACGTCCAATTCTCCTGCTGGACGATCGAGTCGACATGCGTATGGCCGTTGAAGTAAACGCCCGTTCCTTCCTTCTGTCTTAGGATGCGCCACATGTCGATGCTCGGGTGAATGGAGCCTTTGTCCGTCTCGGAGCGCGTCGTCGTTTGGTAGACCGGGTGGTGGCCGAAGACGAGCAGCGGCTTCGCGCCGGACGTCTGCACGATGCCCTCGAACCACTGCAGCTGCTCGTCGTCGAGCCAGCCGCCCCAATCCGCATGATCCATCTCTTTGGCGGTGTCCAGGAAGACGAGCATCGCTTCCTCCGTGTCGATCGCATGGTAGCGCCGGCCGCCCGTGATGGCCAGCACCTCGCCGCGGGTCTGCGCATATAGGTCGTGATTGCCCAGCACATGGATGAAATTGCGGTCCTTGCGGCGCAGAATCTCATACACTTCCGTCAGCTCCGAAGTCGTGCCGTAATTCGTCAAATCCCCCAGCGAGATATGGAAATCCGCATCAACCTCCAGGAACCGCCCCAGCACCGATTCATAAAAACCGGCCCGCGCTTCCCGCCAACCTTCGACCGACTCGTCGATGTCATGAAAATGCAAATCGCCCATCAACACCAATTTCATGCGTTCATCTCCCCTTTCGCTCACCGCGAATAAGATTGTCCACCGCCTATATTACCGGGAAAACGTCGTCGTTTCGTTAGATTGGTCCGAATATTTTGTAAAGCTGGGAACAAGCGGCACGACTACTGAGATTCAATTCCCTCATAGTCAAGCTCGCTCCTACCCGAACAACGTATATCCCCTGCGGCCTCTTCATAGTGTAGCTATGGAAACAACGGCGCGCCTCTCCATTCGAGAGGCGGCGAAAGGGGAGACAACCGATTGTCCAAGCAAGCATGGTTCGAGCATCGATTCTGGCTTCAAATTCTTGGCGATCATGCGCGGTTCATCCTTCAATCTCTGGCCCCGAACGAAAAGCCGGATATCGAGAGGGCCGAGGCGTTCAAAAAAAGTTTCGACGATCTCCTGGCCCAGTCGAGGCAAGGCGGCCTTCCGCTGGAAACCCTGAACGCCCAAGCGGACGAAGCCGTCACGGCTTTTCGCGCCTTCAAGCTGAATTTGCTGGACCGCCGGCTGCTGAACCGCATCCAGCTGGCGCTGACCCCCACCTTTCTCAACCACATGGTCAACGAGCTGGACGAATACGCGAAAATCCTGCAGGCGCTGCGAAGCGGCCAGGAGGTTCCGGTCTATCATCCGCTCCATTACGATCTCGTCTGGCTCCCGGATGCCGCAGGTCATGCGGGAGCGATCGCCAGCGACCTTGACGGCGTCGAGAAGCGGCTCATGAAGAAAAGCAAGGAATTCGAGAAGCATTTCGAGCAATTTTATTTGAAGGCCGTCGAACTGGCCGGCTATTTGCGGACGATGAGACAACACTATCCCGCCATCGCCAAATTTCACCGCGACGTGGATATGGAGATGAACGTCTTCAAGGGCTTTCTGCAAGAGATCGAGCAGCTCGACCTTAGCGCCGAGGTGCTCAGCCGCATCAACCCGCTCATGCCGGATCATATGTTTCGCGAAGAATGCTACTACTTGATGAAGCTCGCCCAAAGCGGAGCCGTCCCGCCGCCGTCCTGCGATCCTGCCAAGCCTCGAATCGAGGTTTGACCAATTTAAGGGCTTCGCCCTTTGAGAACCCATTCTTTTCACCCTCGCCCCTTCCCCCTCCATTGGAGGGGAACCAGAGGGTTTGCACCCTCTGGACTCCGCAATGAAGCGTGACTCGGTTCGCGGCCGTCTTCGATGTGTCCTTTCGGCGGGAGCCCGGGGGTGTCCCAAAAGTCATCAAAAGATGACCTTGGGATACCCCCGTTTTTTAAAAACAATGTCTGGGTTACCGCACCCACTGCGCGGTCACATGTTCTTCCGATCGCTGTTGTTCCCGGATTCCCTGAATGTAATGGGCGAAGGTAGGAATCCGCTCACAAAGGCGAACGCTGACGCTTCTCCAGAATCATGCGACCTGCTCCGTTTTGGCTAACCATTCATTAAAATTTCAAAACAAAAGAAGCCTGTCCTTGCCAATGGACTTGCAAGAAGATATCCCTCAAAACCATCTCGTTCGCATCGTCAATGATGCGGTCGACCGCTTAAATATGAACCTCTTCACTAAAGCCTATCCCGGCGGCGGTCGGGACAGCTACCACCCCAAAATGCTGACGAAGATCATCATCTACGCTTACACGCAGCAGATTTACTCCTCACGCCAAATTGCCAAAGCCGTTCGGGAGAACATCATGTTCATGTGGCTGGCTGCGCGGCAGCGCCCAGACTTCCGTACCATTAATCGCTTTCGTTCCGAGCGCATGAAAGACGTATTGGAATCCATTTTCACCGCCGTTCTTCAGTTTCTCATCGAAGCGAAGTACGTCAAACTCGAGCATTACTTCGTAGACGGGACCAAGATTGAAGCCAATGCGAACCGCTACACCTTCGTCTGGGGTAAGGCGGTCATTAAACACAAAATGAAACTGCAGGAGAAAGTACAGACCTTGTTCGCGACCATCGAAGAAGCGGAGAAGCAGGAAGATCAAGTCCTCCGCGGTCTGGATCTAAGTGAGCTTGGTGAAGCAGCAGACATGACGAGCGAAAAGCTGGAACATGCGGTGCAGCAGCTCGAACAACGACTCGAAGCGAAACCAAAGGACAAGCCGCTCAAGAAAACAGTTCGCATCCTTCGTAAAGACCTGCTGCCGCGACTCCAAAAGTACGAATCCCAGCAAACCATCTTGGGGAGCCGCAACAGTTTCAGCAAAACAGATCCAGACGCCACCTTCATGCGCATGAAAGAAGACCATATGCGAAATGGTCAGCTCAAACCCGGCTACAATGTACAGATCGGAACCGAGAACCAATTCATCCTAGGGTACAGCGTTCACCAGCGTCCAACGGACACCAGATGCCTGAAGCCGCATCTGGAGAAAGTGAAACACGCATTAGGTGTACTACCTGGCACGATCATCGCGGACGCCGGCTATGGCGGAGAAGAGAACTACGCGTACCTGGAGCAAGAAAACGTGGAAGCCATTGTGAAGTACGCAACGTACCATCGCGAGAACACCAAGGCTTGGCAGCAAGACGTGAGCAAACTAGATAACTGGACGTACACCGCTGAAGAGGACAGCTGGGTATGTGTGGCGGGACAAACGCTTACCTTCCGCAGAGAAAGCAAAGAACGTACGGAAAGCGGTTATGAACTTCGCCACCGTCATTACCGTAGTGCCAGCTGCGAAGGATGTCCGCTAAAAGTAAACTGCACAAAGGCAGCTGGTGACCGCGAGATTAAAGTGAGCTTGGATTATCTTCGCTACAAGCAACAGGCACGTGAGCGCTTGAAGAGCGAAGAAGGCTACGCACTCTCGGTTCGACGAATGCATGAACCCGAGAGCGTATTTGGACAGATGAAGAACAACCGGGGATTCCGAAGATTCCTGCTTCGGGGCTTGCCAAAAGTGAGCCTGGAGGTCGGGTGGCTTTCGCTCGCCCATAATTTGCTGAAGAAAGCCGCAATGGACCGAAAATGGCAAATGGCGTCACAGGCATAAGACCCTGTAACGCCATTTTTTGTGCAATTGGAGGCCATTCGCGAGTTAGGAGTCACTTACTTCAACCCTTTTGAGACGGCCTCTTCTGTTCTAGCTTCGTTCGAGACGGTTGGGCTTGGGGTGTAAACCTGTCGCTTCGAGCACGTGGCGGGACATCGTGCTGGCCTTCGCTTTCGTCCGCTCCGGCGGACACGCTTACGTTTTATTTCCTAAACAACTTAAAGCCCGAAGGAGCGTAACGATACGCTTCTCCGGGCTTTTAGCCATACTGTATGTTATCATTGCAACGCCGATGAACGTTCTACGCCAAATGCGTAACGGCCGCTCTCTCGATCGCGAGTCCTTGCTTGTAACGATCCATGAACACTTCGAAGCCTTCCACGTCCTTCGCGTCCGGCGCGATCTTCTCGCCCGTCTGACCCGCGAATACGCGCTCGTTCAGATATTGCTCCAGCGTCTCGCCCTCGCCTTTGTTGACCATGTACGAAGCCAGCAGGGCGATGCCCCAAGCGCCGCCTTCGCCGGCCGTCTCCATGACGGAGACCGGCACGTTCAGCGCGGCCGCCATGATGCGCTGGCCGACGCCCTTCGTCTTGAACAAGCCGCCGTGGCCGAGAATTTCATCCAGCTTGACCGCCTCTTGCTTGAGCAGAATATCCATGCCGATCTTGAGCGCGCCGAGCGCCGTGGACAAGTGCACGCGCATGAAGTTCGCCAGGTTGAAGCTGCTGCCCGAAGAACGCACGAACAGCGGACGGCCTTCTTCGAAATGCGTCATATGCTCGCCGGAGAGATAGCCGTACGCGAGCAGTCCGCCGCAATCCGGATCGCCTTGGAGCGCGAGGTTGTACAGCGTGCCGTACAGCTCGTTCTTGTCCAGGTTCATGCCCATCGCCTTGCCGAATTCCTCGAACAGCCCGACCCATGCGTTCAGGTCGGAGGAGCAGTTGTTGGAATGCGCCATTGCAACCAGGTTGCCGGTCGGCGTCGTCACGAGATCGATCTCGTCATACGCCTTGGACAGCTCCTTCTCCAGGACGACCATCGCGAATACCGACGTGCCTGCGGATACGTTGCCGGTCCGCTGCGCGATGCTGTTCGTCGCGACCATGCCCGTGCCCGCGTCGCCTTCCGGCGGACTGAGCGGAATGCCGGCTTGCAGCTCGCCCGACGGATCGAGCAGCTTCGCGCCTTCCGCCGTCAGCGCGCCCGCGCGCTCGCCCGCAGACAGCACCTGCGGCAGAATATCCTGCAGCTGCCAAGGCAGATTGCGGGAGGCGATCAGCTCGTTGAACTGATTGATCATCGCCGTGTTGAACGTCTTGGTATGAATATCGATCGGGAACATGCCGGATGCTTCGCCGACGCCGAGCACCTTCTCGCCCGTCAGCATCCAATGAATGTAGCCGGCCAGCGTCGTCTGGAAGCTGATGTTCGCGACGTGTTCTTCACCGTTCAGAATCGCCTGATACAGATGCGCGATGCTCCAGCGCTGCGGAATGTGGAAGTTAAACAGCTCGGTAAGCTCCGACGATGCCTGCTCTTGCAAATTGTTGCGCCACGTGCGGAACGGCACGAGCAGCTCGCCCGCTTGGTCGAACGCCATGTAGCCGTGCATCATGCCGCTGAAGCCAATCGCCCCGATCGTCTGGAGCGTGACGCCGTACTGCTGCTTCACCTCGGCGGCCATTTTGCGATAGCTGTCTTGAATGCCCTTCCAAATGTCCTCGACGCTATAAGTCCAGAAATTGTTGACGAGGCTATTCTCCCAGTCATGGCTGCCGGACGCGATCGACGTATGGTCCTCGCCGATGAGCACCGCTTTAATGCGCGTGGAGCCAAGCTCGATGCCAAGTACGGTTTTCCCGCTCAGAATGGCGTTTTTTACATCAAGACTCATGCCTAATCCCCCATCATCGTTCATGATTTCCAATCCAATTAACTGATTAATATATTAGCAAATATACAACTCATATTACCATAGAATCAGATTCTAGAAAATTGTATTTTTTTTCGATTTTGCGAGGATCATGGGCTATTCGACCTCTTACGCCGCTCTCGGCTGCCGCTCCTTCCTCGCCTGCCACAGCAGCGCAGGAACAAGAACGCGAACATCGCACATACTTATGCCACATGCGGTCTCCTACCATTCTACCTCGTTTGGAAGATGCTTGCTATTTCCGCGGCGCACTTCCTTACAATCGAATAAATGACGCTCGGGCTTGTTTCAACCTCAAGTGCCCGCGGTTAAAGATAACCATATTCGATCTTCGATGAAGGACTGATTCCGCCTATGCGAACAAACCAGAAGATACGCATTTTGGAGACGGTAGAAGACTCATTCTTGCAGCACCTGTTAACGCGCACCCTGCACAAAAAAACGCAGCCCGCGTTCCTGGCCATCATCCTCGAAGAGCTATATTATCGAGACATGACGCCCATGCACAGAACAAGCCTTGACTAAACTAGCACAGAGCAGCCTAAGCGGGCTGCTCTTTTTTCGCCATTAGGAGCAACAACTTTTTATGCGATTATCCTAGTGACTGGGAACCTTTTGACGGGTCGAAGCGTCTATTCGGTGTTCCCGTTATTCCCATGTACAGAAGGAGGACAATGTTTCCCATGAAAAAACGCATCTTTTCCCTTATAGCCACATCCGCGATCGCGCTTCAAGCCGCGGCATCCGTATCCGCTGCGCCCGCCGGCGGGACGATTCAAGATTACGAACCGAATGCCATCGTCAAGCATAACGGCACTTTCTGGAACTGGGGCGTCTGGGGTCTCGCGCAGCGCGCCGTGCCGACGCAGGTGAACGCGCTCTCCGGCGTGAAGAAAGCATTCCGGAACGGACTCGTCCTCAAGCAGGATAATACCGTATGGCACTGGACGATCGACCCGCGTACCGGTAAGATCGCCGTCTCCGAAGTCACGGGGGTGAGCGGCCTCACCCTCTCCATACGGTCAGGCGATCTCTTCTACGTCGTCGACGGCGCCGGAGCCGTCTATACGATGCCGCTCGATCCGGATACTTATGATCCGATTCCGTCGAAAGCCTCCAAAGTCGCTGGCCTTGAGGGCGTGACGGACATCAGCGTGTACAGCGAGAGCGACCCGGCGGAATGGCGCGAGCAGTGGCTGTTCTTGAAGAAGGGCGGCACCGTGCTGCGCAAGCTCAGAGAAGAGACGACCGCCAAACCGGTAGCCGGCTTAAGCGGCGTCGTCGACCTGCAAGATAACTTCGCGCTCAAGAACGACGGCACGGTTTGGCGCTTCGCGACCGAGGTGGCCAAGTCCGACGCGAAGCCGGAACAGGTCAAGGGCTTGTCCGACATTCGGTCCTTCAATGCCGCCGTGGCGATCGACGGCAAGTCCCAGCTGTGGTTCTGGGGTCAGACCCGAACCGGCTGGTCGGATGCGACGACCGTGCACAGCCAGGCGCCAGTTCGCATCACGTCGATCAACGACGTTAAGGCTGCTTTTGCCGTCGAGCGCGCGCTGCTCGTCCTGACGCATAGCGGCAAGCTGTACATGACGTCGGTCGAGACGGAGAAGCTGCCGGCCAACCCGTCCTTCAAACTGATCGCCTCGGACGTGGATTCCGCGGAAGCCACCCCCCGTCAGCTGTTTTTCCAGAAGACGGACGGCTCGCTGTGGGGCGTTGGCGTTAATAAAAGCTCCGAGCTCGGTTACGGCGATTACGAATTCGAGCATTGGACGCCCGTGCCGGTGCAAAAGCCAATCGAGGTTATTCTAAATGACGAAGCCGTGGAATTGACCAATGGCGTCGTCTCCCGGTCGAACCAGACGTTCGTGCCGCTCCGCTCGATCTTCGAGAAGCTCGGGGCGAAAGTGACATGGAACAACGACGAGAAGCAAGTCACCCTCCAGGGGGGGAATGAAGCGTCCGGCCCGCTAACCATCACGATTAACTATATGACGGGCGTTACGACGCTGAATGGCAAAGCAGTCGATACCGGCACGAAGCCGTTCGGCCTGGCCGGCACCTCGTACCTGCCGCTGCGCTTCGTCAGCGAGCAGCTGGGGGCCAAGGTGGATTGGAACCAGCAGGAAGAGAAGATTACGATTACGTATAAATAAGCAAACCGGTAAGCGGGGCAGATAAGCCTCGGCTTGCCGGTTTCTTTTTGATGGGGCGCGGCTTACCGTCATTCTAGCCAGGAAGGCACACATGTGATCAGCACAGTCCATGCCAGCGACGACAGCAACCACATTTTAGAGCGGGCGTTCTTTAGGACCATGGCTCCCAAGACAACCAGTAGCGCAGGCACGCCCCATAGGAAATGAACGAGGAAGGTCGTTCCGAAGCTCGGAAGCGAGGCGAACGTGTTCATGTAGATCGGAACCCCGAACAGCACCCGCAAAACGGCGCATGCACCTCCGATAAGCAAGCTTGGCAGATAAGCGTTTATCAAGGGTCTCACCTCAATCTGTTCCGTGTTCCGATCTTTATCGGCGAATTTGATGAAGAACTCCGTATCCATACCGCTACCTAGTATTTCAATGACTTCACCGGTCCCGCCTACCCAGATCATCATAACGAATCCAGCTCATTTCCTTCATATCAAGCAGTTCCTTAAACTCCCTCACCAGCTGACGATAGGAGCCCAGCGTCCTGTAGTAATCCGCATTCAAGATTGCCCGTAATTGCTCGATACCCGCGTCGTCCACTTCGAACCAACGGAACTGTTCCACGTTGCGATTGGCGAACTGGTTCGCTACCGCCTCTTCATACGACGGCCAACCATTGATCTCCTGCGCCAATTGGTTATACACCGTCTGACTAGGATCAACATAGACCCGTTCGAACAGATCTTCATCCGGATACCGCTCGGCGGCTAATTTTAGGATGAATTCGTCTTTTAATTCATACGAGACGTGAAGAGCGGCCAACTCCTCGCCTTGATTAACGATCCGATACCCCCACGCGTGATCCTCGAAATTGTAAAAGTAGAGCACGGGCATCGCGGCCGATAGCATCCGCACCTGTTCCGGCAGCTCTTCGCCGACCTCTGTATCTGCGGTCATAAAGAGCACCCATTTGTCGTTCAGGTCCCTTATATAGCCGGGGTTCAATTCGCCCAACTGCGTCTTATAACGCTGGATCGTCAAACTGCCTGCGGTAAACTCGCTCATCGTTTTGCTCCCCCTCGTCTTTTCGCACTCCCTACGTTTTCTAGCCATTTCCACATTTTCCTGCAAGCTTGCTCGACGCGCCTCCGCCGCCCTTAACAAAGCTTTTAGGTCCGCCCGGTTCGTCCGCGACGTCTAATCGGCCCGCGCCGATAATACAATCGTTCAGGACTGATTTCTGCCATCGGTTTCCACGCAGGAATAACGGAAGGAGGCGTTTTATGATGAATGTAACGATCAGGAACCCCGGGCTGTGGCGGTTCCTTCACCGTTTGCTCGTTATTGCCCTTGCCATCAGTCTGTGCGGTCTGCTGCAGAGCCCTGCGGCCGCGGCCGGCGAGCCCGTCGCGATGGACCCGCGCATCATCGCCGATACGAACAAGCCCGGCGTCGTGATGATCGCCACCCTCTATTCCGCGAACATCTCCATCCCGGATGTGACGATGTCGCAGGAGGCGCTAACCAAGCTGCAGAATAAGCTCGCGAACGATATCGTCAGCGGCGCGCTCGCCAACGATCCGAACGCCGTGATCGACGCGATCTTCAAGGAAATGTTCAAGGACCCGCTCCTCTACCTCATCCCGACCGATACGTACACGACCAAGGAGGTGCAGGCCGGCGCGACCGGCACGGGCTTCATCATTACGCCGGACGGCTATATTCTGACGAACGCCCACGTCGTCTACACGCCCGAGGACCAGCTGAAGGAGACGCTCATCACGACCGGTCTGCAGGAGCTGATCGAGCAGGACGTCACGGCCTTCATCGCGGAGGTCAAGGCCAGCAACTACACGCCGACCGAAGAAATATTGCGGCAGCTGCGGCAAGCGGCGGCGAGCTTCTACGTTCGTTACGCGAAGCTGAGCGAGGTGCAAACGCAAGTGTACACCGAGATGGGCGTGGCGATCCCGGGCGTGCAGACGATGCAGAAGGGCTTCGCCAGCGAGATCAAGAGCCGCGGCGAGCCGAGCCCAGGCAAGGACGTGGCGATTCTGAAGATCGACAAGGAGAATCTGCCGACCGTCCCGCTTGGCGACGACGGCGCGCTTCGGACCGGCGATCCGATCTACGTCATCGGCTATCCGGGCGCGGCGACCTTCAACCCGATGCTCGCGGAGGAGAGCGTCGTCGAATCGACGCTGACGTCCGGACTCATCAGCGCGCGCAAAACGATGCCCGGCGGTTGGGACATCATGCAGGTCGATGCCGCGATGACGCATGGCAATAGCGGCGGGCCCGTCTTCAACGACAAAGGGGAAGCGATCGGCATTGCGACCTTCGGCAGCATCGACTCCAGCGACGGCACCGCCGTGCAGGGCATGAACTTCGTCGTGCCGATCAGCATCGCCACGCAATTCCTGAACGAGCTGAATGTCACGCCGACCGAGAGCCAGCTGACGACGCTGTATAAGGAAGGCCTCACGCTCTATAATCAGGGGAAATACGCCAAAGCGCTCGATAAATTCCGCGAAGTGAACGAGCTGAATCCCGGCTATCCGTACATTCAGACGTTCATCTCCGACTCGCGGATGGCCGTGAACAACCAGCCCGCCGACTCCGGCATCAACTGGCAGCTGTACCTGATCATCGCCGGCGGTGTCCTGCTCTTGGCCATCCTGGTCGTGCTGCTCCTCCTGCTGCTGCGGAAATTCAACTTCAAGGTGGAGCGCAAGAGTTCCCCTCCCGCTCCCGAACCCGCTGCCCCGACTCCGGCCGCGAACCCGCCGCGCGTCGAAGGCGAGACGGCCGCGGAACCCGCCCAGCCAGACAATGGCGATCCATCCGACCGATAACATGCCAAAAAGGAGAGGGCCGCGCGCCCTCTCCTTTCGTGTTGCAGCCGGTACGCCACCCAGCGCTCGATCTATCGCTAATCGCCCGTCCCGCCGCCCGCGACTTCCACATGCAGCAGCCGAGTCTTGGTCACCATGCCGGCGCGCTCCAGCGTCCGCTTGGACGCCTCGTTGTAATACCAGCAGCCGCTGAGCGGACGTATGCCGTTCGCCCTGCACCAGCGCATCAGCTCCCGGATGACGGTCCGGCCGACTCCCTGCCGCCGGAATGCCTCGCTTGCGAACATCCCGATGCTGGCCGCGTCCTGAAGCAGGCCGGACCTCTCGACGATCCCGAGGCCGACCAGCATGCTGTCCCGCTCGTATACGAACAGCTCGCCGTCTCCGATCCGCCGCTCGTACGCGTCGAGGAAATCGCCGCACATCCGACGGATGCCGACCGCGTCCGCCATGACCGCCGGGCGGAACGTTTCGCCATCCGGCAGCCCTTCCCCATCGATCGCCGCGCCTGAATCCTGGAAGAAATACGCCTGCTTATGTATCGTCAAATCCCGGTCCAGCGCCATGCCGAGCAGCAGCTCGTCGCCGGTCTGCACGAATAAGGAGGCGACCGCATGTCGCTCCAGCACCTCCCCGAACACGCGCTGCGCGTGCATGAGGTACGCCGGTCTCATATAAAACTGCGTTAACCGTTCCTTGTCGTGAATCGCGTAATAACCCGCCTGTTCTCCGCTGTCGGCTTCGAGCACGTAGAACGCCGAATCCCGAATATACGATTCCAGGAACGAATCGAACGGCGAAGCTAGCCCTCCAACCCACTCATCGAGTAGCATACGCGCCTCTTCTAGCTTGCACGATATGGCCTGCATGCCGCGTCCCCGCCTTTCCTCTCCAAATTACCCAGCTCTCGCAACCCATCAAGCGCCGGTTTATCCGTCACGACGCATTGTCCCTATCATACGCATTCCCCCGGATAGCTGTAAACATCTCCCTCCGCGCGCAAAGGGAGCAAACTGCCGCGGCAGCCTGCTCCCTTTCCCTAACTAGTTAAAATGAATCCGCTCAAGCTGCACCGTACCGGACAGAACGGCAATTCGAACGGTCGATTCGCTGCGTGCCCGCAGCGGAATCGCGGCCGACCGCTGTTTGCCGTCGCCCGGTTCCAGCGTCAGCCTGCACAGCTCGCGGCCGTCCTGCGCCACCGCTACCTCCGCAGGCGTCAGGCAGCGGTAATCGAAGGCGACCGTGCTGTCCGCCGTCGTGTCGTTAATCGAATACGTCGCGAATTCCTCCGGCCCCATCTCCAGCAGGAACCGATCCCACAGCACGTCGAAGAAGAAGCGCTTCTCCAGCTGCTCGATCGGCGTGTCTTCCACGATGCGCATGCCGGTCTTCGACCGGTACCGGTACGGATTGCTTTCGGCGCGCAGCCCGCTGTAGGCTTCCCCTCGTCCCGGCAGCTCGTCGAAATCGGTCGCGCGGACGGTGCAGCCCGGCGTGCGGAAGACGGCCGAGGCGACTTCGGCGTTATAGACGCAATTCGCCAGCTTGATGTTCGCCAGGTAGTCGTCGAGAATCGCGCGCGCCTGCTCGTGCCCCGGATGGACGCCGCCTTTGGTATAGTCCATGATCTTATCCCAGCCGTCCGGCAGCGGAATCGAGTACGGCGAGTTGGCGCAGTTCATTTTCTTCCACGGCCACAGGTTGTACCCGATGTTCAGATCTGCGGCCAGCGGATACATCGCCGCGAACCACTCCGTCACGTTCTCGCCCGTCTCGCCGAGCCAGAGCGGCTGGTTCAGGCGCTCCGACAATGCGAGGAATTCCTCATAGGCGGAGATGTCGGGCAGACAGGCGTACCGGTGAAAATGAATGTGCATGTTATCGTCGTAGCGTTTGAAGAAGATGCTCGTATTCGTCGCCCAATGATGGCCTTCGATCGAGAGCATGTGCTTGGTATCGATGGCGCGAATGGCGGCGATCGCTTCCTCGTAGAATTGGATCAGCTTCGGCACGAGGTAATCGACGCTCTTCTCGCCGCCGTACGTCTGCTTGAGCGGCTCGTTGAGCAGGTCGTAACCGCCCACGATCCAGCGGTCCTTATAACGCTCGGCGAGCGCCTCCCACAGACGGATGCCCTTGTCCCAGCTGTCCGCATCAGTGAATAGACGCGGCACATCGTCGATCGAGTCGTCGATGTTCGCCCCGGTCTGCCCGCCCGGCGCGCCGTGCAGGTCCAGGAACGCGTACAGCTTGAATTCTTCGCACCAGTCGAGGCAGCGGTCGATCAGCAGGAAGCCTTCCTCCTTCCAGGCGATGCCTGGCTCATCCTCCATCAGAAGACGCCAATTGATCGGGATGCGGACCGAATTGTAGCCTTGCTCGGCCATCGCGCGTATATCTTCCCGGGTGACGTAATGCTCGCGGAATTCCGCCCAGAACCGCTCGGCGTAAGCGCTGCCCGTCAGCTCGCGGATGACGGCTTCCATGCGCCGCGGACGGTCGAACCGGCCGTTGTGCGCGGTCCACATATAGCCCTCCGGCAGCAGCCAGTTGCCCAAGCCCCAGCCCGCGAGCAGCACCTCCTCGCCGTCCTCGTTCACGATCGAGCGGCCTTCCGCCCGCAGAAATCCTTTCACTCTTGACCTGCTGAATTTCTCGTTCATCGTCTGATCACCCTTTATGCGAAATGAGTGGTTAGCGGGGTTGCTTTTGGTACATGCGCTTCGATTATATGACGGCGAGGACGGGACCGTAAGGGTGGGGATTTCAGGTAAGGTGCGATTATTTTGGATGCGGGCAAGCACAGGAAAGGCTCCGCAACCTGAAGGTCGCGGAGCCTTTGTTAGTGGGAAGCGCAATCAATGACGGCTTAACAAGCTATTGTCCAACTGCTAGGGTGCTTTACCGGAAAAGTATCGAAGAAATCTCGACCGTTTCGTCCTTCTTAATGTTGGGCTCATTGGAAATCAACAACCTTTCGGAATGACGCGAGGGTCATGTGCTCCTGACGGTGTTTCTTTAACCACTTCCCACTTGACTACTATTAACCCGGACGGACAAGCCCGAAACAGGCCGAGCCGGAAAATATTGCGAAACTTTCGTAAAGGCTGCCGCGGCCGTCACTAGCCGCCGATGCGCCGCACGGAATCGCGCTCCACCAGCTTCGGCTGCACGTATAAGCGCAGCATCTCCCGGCAGGGCTCCTTGAGCGACAGCAGCAGATCGGCGGCCGCTTCGCACATGCGCTCCTTGTCCACCCGCATCGTCGTCATCGCAACGCCGCCGTCTTCCTCGTAACGCAGATCGTCGAAGCCGACGATCGACACCTCCTCCGGAATCCGCAGCCGCCGCTTCCGGAGCTGTCTGGCCAGCAAATACGCGATCCGGTCGTTGCCGCAGAAGAACGCCGTCGGCAGCCCGCCCATGCGGTCCAAGAAATCCTCGATATCCCGCTCCGTGTCGCCGAAGCCCGCCGAACGGACCAGCACCTTATCCGGATCGATCGGCAGCCCGTGCTCCTGCATCGCGGCCCAGTAACCGAGCCAGCGTTCCTCGTGGCTGGTCGTCAAGTTAGCCGGACCGATGAAGCCGATGCTGCGGTGACCGTTACGGATGAGCGTCCGCACGGCTTCGCCTGCGCCTTCGACGTTGGCGGACGCCACGACCGGGCAAGGCAGCTCCCGGTGATAGGAGTCCAGCAGGACGAGCGGCGTATCGAGCTTCCAGACCTGCTCCGCGTAGGCTTTGTCCACGATGCCGAACAGAATGATGCCTTCGTACGCGATCTCCCGGCAATGCCGAGGCAGCTGAAGCGCGGCCTCCATCTCGGCGTCGATCGGCGCGATGACGGCATTGCGCCCCCGCTTGCGGATGCTCTTCTCCAGCCCCCAGATCATGTCGTGGAAGAACTGGAAGTGATCGTTGTCCTGGTAGCTCATGATCCGCTCCGGCACGAGGACGAGCACGTTCCCGCTAGACGCGGGCTTCTCCGCGTAGATGCCGTAACCTAGCTCCTTCGCCGTCTGCAGCACGCGGTAGCGCATTTCGTCGCCGATGCCCTTCTTGCCTTGCAGCGCCAGCGAGACGGCGTTCTTCGAGATGTTCAGCCGATCCGCGATATCTTGCATGGACACCTTTTTTTTGCGCGCCATTCGTCTTTTCATTCCTTCCGAACCGTGATAAACTTATCGTAATTTTACTTTACACAATTTAATTTTGTCAAGTTTGTCAAGTAATGACGGACTATTAGGAGGAGGAACTAGATTTATGACTACTGCCATCGGCATTGACATCGGCGGCACCAAGACCGCCATCGGCCTCGTCGCTTCGGACGGAGCGGTGCTCGCCAAAACTTCGCTGCCAACGGATCTTACCATCTCTCCCTATGACATGGTAGACCGGATCGCCGAAGCCGCTAACCGGCTCATGGCCGAGAAGGAGCTGCGTCCTTCCGACCTTCTAGGGATCGGCATCGGCGCCCCGGGACCGCTCAACACGAAGCTGGGCCAAATCGCCGAGCCGCCGAACCTCCGGGCATGGTGGGGCTTCCCGGTCGTGAACGCGTTCAAGCGCCATTACGACGCGCGAATCGTGCTTGAGAACGACGCGACGGCCGCGGCGCTCGCCGAGAAGCGGGCCGGAGCCGCCAAGGACGCGGAGCACTTCGTCTACGTCACGATCAGCACCGGCATCGGGGCGGGGATCTACAGCCATGGCCGGCTCATCACCGGGGCGACCGGCAATGCCGGCGACATCGGGCATATGGTCGTCGACCCGGCCGGCGGCGACTGCCCTTGCGGGCAGCGCGGATGCTTCGAGCACATCGCCTCCGGAACCGCGATCGCCAGGGAAGCAAGCGTCCTGCTCGGACGGCCGGTCTCCACGAAGGAAGCGTTCGAGCTGGCGTTCTCCGGGCAGGATGCCGCGATGGAGCAGCTGGTTCGTCGCGTCTTCCGCCACATCGGCGTCGGTTGTGTGACGCTGATCAACACGTTCGATCCCGAGCTTATCGTCATCGGCGGCGGCGTCTCCCAGGTGGGCGCGCCGCTCTTCGACGCGGTGAGCGGCTATATTCGGGACCACGCGCTCAATCCATCCGGGCGGCGCACGCCCGTCGTCCCCGCCGCGCTCCATCAGGACGCCGGCTTGATCGGCGCCGCCGCGCTCGTCTTGACCGACTATTAATCCGCCAAAGGAGCCATAAACCATGAATCAACCGATCTTTCTCCAGCCCGTCTTTCAAGAGCGAATCTGGGGCGGCACGAAATTAAGCGACCTGTTCGGCTATGCCATCCCGAGCGACCGTACCGGCGAATGCTGGGCCATCTCTGCGCATCCGAACGGCCAGAGCGTCGTGAAGGAAGGTCCGTATCAAGGCATGACGCTCGGCGAGCTCTGGACCTCGCATCCCGAGCTGTTCCGCTCCGCGTCCCCGGTGTTCCCGCTGCTTATCAAGCTGCTGGACGCCTCGGATGATCTGTCCGTTCAGGTGCATCCGGACGACGCCTACGCCGGCGAGCACGAGCAGGGCGAGCTGGGCAAGACGGAATGCTGGTACATCGTGGACGCCGAGCCGGGCGCTTCGATCATCTTCGGCCATGAAGCCGCCTCCAAGGAGGAGCTTGCGCGCATGATCGAAGGCGGCCAATGGGATGCGCTGCTCACGAAGATCCCCGTCAAGCCGGGCGACTTCTTCTACGTCCCGAGCGGCACGATCCACGCGCTGGGCCGAGGCATCGTCGTGCTGGAGACCCAACAAAGCTCCGATACGACGTACCGGGTGTACGACTATGACCGCCGGGACAAGGACGGCAACCTGCGCGAGCTGCACTTAGCGAAAGCGATCGACGTTACGACCGTCCCGCAAGCCTATGAACCCGCCGCCTTCGAGACGCGGACGCGCGATGGCTTGAACGTAACCTCGTTCGTGTCCAACTCGTTTTTCACCGTCGAGAAATGGGACGTGTCCGGCAGCGCGCAGCTGGCTGCGCATGAGCGCTACACGCTCGTTAGCGTCATCGCCGGCCGCGGTACGCTCCGCGCCGAGGGCAGCGAATATGCGCTGCGCATCGGCGACCACCTCATCCTGCCGGCCGGCTTCGGGCCTTATGAGCTGGACGGCGAGCTGGTGCTTATTACCTCGCACGAATAGACTTATCCCTCCCCCTTCCCCCTCCGCTGAGGGGAACCATAGGACTTTGCCCTCTGGACTCCCTTCTTCGTGCGAGCTCGATTGTTTGCGGTCGGCGGGTGGCTTCGAGCTTGGCGCGCTTTTGTCCGGACGGACAAAGCTTCATGCGTGCGGGGAACATCTAAAAAACGAGGCCGTCTCAAAAGGGTTGAGTAAGTGACCCCTACCTTGCGAATGGTCCCCCAATGCACAAAAATGGCGTTACAGGGTCTTATCCCTGTGACGCCATTTGCCATTTTCGGTCCATTGCGGTTTACTTCAGCAAATTATGGGCAAGCGAAAGCCACCCGACCTCCAGGCTCACTCTTGGCAAGCCCCGAAGCAGGAATCTTCGGAATCCCCGGTTGTTCTTCATCTGTCCAAATACGCTCTCGGGTTCATGCATTCGTCGAACCGAGAGCGCGTAGCCTTCTTCGCTCTTCAAGCGCTCACGTGCCTGTTGCTTGTAGCGAAGATAATCCAAGCTCACTTTAATCTCGCGGTCACCAGCTGCCTTTGTGCAGTTTACTTTTAGCGGACATCCTTCGCAGCTGGCACTACGGTAATGACGGTGGCGAAGTTCATAACCGCTTTCCGTACGTTCTTTGCTTTCTCTGCGGAAGGTAAGCGTTTGTCCCGCCACACATACCCAGCTGTCCTCTTCAGCGGTGTACGTCCAGTTATCTAGTTCGCTCACGTCTTGCTGCCAAGCCTTGGTGTTCTCGCGATGGTACGTTGCGTACTTCACAATGGCTTCCACGTTTTCTTGCTCCAGGTACGCGTAGTTCTCTTCTCCGCCATAGCCGGCGTCCGCGATGATCGTGCCAGGTAGTACACCTAATGCGTGTTTCACTTTCTCCAGATGCGGCTTCAGGCATCTGGTGTCCGTTGGACGCTGGTGAACGCTGTATCCTAGGATGAATTGGTTCTCGGTTCCGATCTGTACATTGTAGCCGGGTTTGAGCTGACCATTTCGCATATGGTCTTCTTTCATGCGCATGAAGGTGGCGTCTGGATCTGTTTTGCTGAAACTGTTGCGGCTCCCCAAGATGGTTTGCTGGGATTCGTACTTTTGGAGTCGCGGCAGCAGGTCTTTACGAAGGATGCGAACTGTTTTCTTGAGCGGCTTGTCCTTTGGTTTCGCTTCGAGTCGTTGTTCGAGCTGCTGCACGGCATGTTCCAGTTGCTCGCTCGTCATGTCTGCTGGTTCACCAAGCTCACTTAGATCCATGCCGCTTAGCGCATGATCTTCCTGCTTCTCGGCTTCTTCGATGGTCGCGAACAAGGTTTGCACTTTCTCCTGCAGCCTCATCTTGTGCTTGACGACTGCCTTACCCAGACAAAGGTGTAGCGGTTGGCATTGGCTTCAATCTTGGTTCCATCGACGAAGTAATGCTCGAGCTTGACGTACTTGGCTGCGACGAGAAACTGAAGAACAGCCGTGAAGATTGATTCGAGCACGTCTTTCATGCGCTCGGAACGAAACCGGTTAATGGTACGGAAATCTGGGCGCTGCCGCGCGGCCAGCCACATGAACATGATGTTCTCCCGAACCGCTTTGGCAATTTGGCGTAGGAGTAAATCTGCTGCGTGTAGGCGTAGATGATGATTTTCGTCAGCATTTTGGGATGGTAGCTGTCCCGACCGCCGCCGGGATAGGCTTTAGTGAAGAGGTTCATATTTAAGCGGTCGACCGCATCATTGACGATGCGAACGAGATGGTTTTGAGGGATATCTTCTTGCAAGTCCATTGGCAAGGACAGGCTTCTTTTGTTTTGAAATTTTAATGAATGGTTAGCCAAAACGGAGCAGGTCGCATGATTCTGGAGAAGCGTCAGCGTTCGCCTTTGTGAGCGGATTCCTACCTTCGCCCATTACATTCAGGGAATCCGGGAACAACAGCGATCGGAAGAACATGTGACCGCGCAGTGGGTGCGGTAACCCAGACATTGTTTTTAAAAAACGGGGGTATCCCAAGGTCATCTTTTGATGACTTTTGGGACACCCCCGTCTTTTTAACTTCAAATAATGGATAATTGCCTATAACCTGAATCGCTAGCTCTTGAGCGCCGGCATCGGCAGGAAGACCATCGCCAGCGGCAGGAAGCTGCCCGACGCAAGCGTGAATTTGATCTCGACCGATTCCTCGGTGCTGCCCGTGCGGTACAGGAAGCCCGCTTCGTTGTTGTTCAGCAGCACGGAGTTGTTCGTGACCGTAACCAACTGGCCGTTCACGAGGAACGCGCCCGTGTACATGCCGCCGCGCGGATTGAGCGCAATGACCGTATTGGGGGCGACCCGATCGAGCTTCATCGTATACATGACGCCGAAGTTGCCAAGGTTCAGCTCGTTCACGCCGCTCGAGTAGTCGTAGCCGAACAAGTACGGGTCCAGCTTGCCGTCGCCGAACGTCATTTTGGCCGGCTGCTCGCCCAGCAGCTCGCTCGTCTGAAGCGTCCGGTTCGCGTTATTGAACGTCCCGCGGACATGCTTGCCGTCGCGCGGCATCACAGGCAGCAGCGGCATCTCGGCCTTCGGATCCTTGTCCGCGGCCACGACGACGACGTAGTAATACAGCTCCTGGTCCGAGTAGAGATCCGCGTAAGCCGAGAAGACTTGGTTCGGCTTAATCGGATACTTGCTCAGCTCCGGCAGCACCTCGATCGTCTCGCCCGGCTTCACCGTCATCGCCTTCGGCGGCGCGCCGTCCTTGATCGCCTGCAGGTATCGGACCGCGGCCAGCTTGGCGGAGTTCGCCACGTATATGTCCGGACCGCCGTAACCGTAGGTGCTCGTGTTGACATTGACCGTCGTATTGCCCTTGTTCGTCGCCATCAAGTACATGCGCACCGGATAGCCGACCTGGTTGACGTTGTGGAACAAATACCGGACGCTGCCCGTCAGCTGCTCCTCGTACGCGACCCCTTCGCTCACGAACACCTCGGGGCTGTTGCTGCGGATCAGCTGCGCCGTATCCGATTCAATGTTGTATTTCATTTCCGGGTAATTGCGAATCTCCGCGCCGCTGACCGTGAACTTCTCGCCGGCGACCGAGAAGAGAAGGCCGTATTCCTCCTTCGTATAGAGCACCTCGCTCGTCACCGTAATCGTCTTCGTCACGGAAGCGGTCAAGCCGTGGCTGTCCGTCACTTCGAGCGTCACGGCATGCTCGCCCGCTTCGAAGAACGCGTCGCCTGCCGGACGTCCGGTGTATTTCGCCTTCGTGATCGCGTTCTCGTCATCCGTGCTCAGGTCGGTGAACGTAATCCGCTCGCCGATCCGATAGGCGTCGCGGTCCACCTGGAAGTTCGCCACGGGCGGCTGATTCGGCATAATGACCTCGACCGTGACGGAATACGGATCGCTCCATTGGCCCGCCGAATCCTGCACTTGCCGGGTTATCGTATACGTGCCGGGCTCGGCGAACATTTCCTGCCGGCCGGTCCATTGCTCGTTCACGAACGGCTCCCCCGTCTCGTTGGTCGAGCGGTCGGTATAGGTCACGAGCGTCTCGCCCGCATAAATCACGGCCGGCGTCACTTCGAACGTCGCCGTCGGCTTCGTGCCCCAGGCGAGCGTGATCGTCGTGCCCGTCAAAGTCAGCTTGCTATCCGTCATGTTCGACCATGTGCGAATCGGCACCATCATGGAGCCCTTCAGCGCGAACGGCGCGAGCGGGGCGCTCACCGCCTGGCCATCCCGCGTGATCGTCTTCCGGTCCGCCTTGAAGCGGAACTCGTGCTGCTCGTTCTTCACGACGGATTCCTTCGTCTTCGCGTCGAACGATACTTTATAACCGTATTGGTCGGCGACCGACTTGAGCGGAATGAACGACGTGCCGCTCTTCGCCGTGACCGGCTGCGCCGTCAGCGAGCTGACGCCGTTCTTGATCATGACGTTGCTGTTCAGCTGCAGCGTCAATTGATTCAGCGCTTCTTGCGCTCTTGCTTCGTTGGCGCCGATGCCCCCGATCGGGGCGGCTAACAGCGACAAACTCAGCACCCATTTCAAAGCTTTCATGTCTCGTCTCCTTCTGCTTCTGCTTCTGCTTGCGCGATCTGAAACTTTCCTTGCCTCTTGCCGGCGGGATGGCTGATCTCCGCCCGTTGAACCCACGCCATCTTAAACGCCTGCAATCGCGAAAAAGTTTCTCTGTCTTATCCAAAATTTATAAAATGCTGGAAGCCGACTAGGGGGCGGACTGCATGTAGAGGCGAATCCAAGCAGGGTCGGAACGATCCTCGTGAAGTGCCGGCGGAGCAGACGGACGCGCTGCAGGAGCGGAATCTTTAGGCAGAACGCTTGATTCCAGTAATCCCCTTTTATGTTAAAATGGAAGTGTTGAGGAGGTGTCGGAATTGGAAACGGCGAAGCACGCTATTAGGTATCCCTCTAGGGTCGGAGCTACAATCGGGGTGATGTTCTGCACGTTTTGGGTGTTGTTCTGGATGTTTATGTTTATACGCGGTGAAGTTCGCGCGGTAGGCGTTAGGGTGCTTCTGGTACTGGCGTTCGTTGCCATACTCGCCAACATTGTCCTATGGATCATCGCGCTATTCAGAACGTCCAAGTTGGGGGATAACCTCCTGTTCGACCGCGACCAGCTCGTCATCTATGACCGCACCGTCCGCCCGGAGGACATCAAGGCGATCATGATCAAAGGGTATTTCAACCCGATCGTCGGCTTATTGCCGCATGGCAAGAGGATCGTTCCCGTCGAGATGGTGTTTCGTTTCACGTCGGATGAAGACAAAGGCTTCGCGGACTTGAAGAACTGGGCGGAACGCAATCAGGTTCGCATCGTCCATCGATCGTTTCAACGATGGATTTAACGGGATTCCGTTATCCTTTCGGAAAGCTCGCAGCCAACGAATTCCGAGCAGCGGATATCGTTGGCTTGAATTTTTATCAGGCACGATCACTTCAGACGCGTTTTGCCACGGGAAATTGGGTCGTTTTTAAATGCAAACGTTTGCATTGTTTCTCCTCTCTATGATTCTCACCCTCCTTTCGCCGACTTCCCAAACCGTCCCAGTTAAATATTTGACAGCAGATGCCGATAACCAGAATATCACTTCATAGCGAGGGGAACCCCCGTCCGTACTAGACATTTGTTGGTATATCGGCTTCGGCGCGTCATGGATGCTCCGACTTCAACGTCTATTGCCGTTCAATACCTATTCATGTCTAATCCATGGCTATTTGCGCATACGTTTGCACAAATGACGATTGAACGGGATTCGCTCGCCATTCATCCATTTATTCCTACAACGAGGGGGCATCGCATTGGCACTCAAACTACGCACCAGATTGTTGTTCAGCTTTCTTATGATTATCACCGTATTCCTCGTCACCGTCACGGTAACGACGACCATGAGTCACCGCATTACCTCGCTTACGGACGACATTTTCGCCTCGCAGCAGCGGATGGAGGTCGTGCAGCGGCTGAACTTGTTTGCGCGAACGGCCAACGATAACGGGGCGCACTATTTGCTGGCGCCCAACCATTTGATGGGCAATTATAAAAGCCGTTTCGAGGAAACCGTCAAGTTCCTGGATGAAGAGCTCGCCAAGCTAAAAAGCATGACGACGGATCCGGAGAGCTTAAAGCAGCTGGAAGCCTTCAGCGCCCTATGGGCCGAGAACGTGGCGTATAAGACCAAGATCATGGAGCGGAAAGCCGCCGGGGAGATCATCCCCGCGCAAGAGCAGTACACCAAGGATTCGTTCGACCCGGTCGCGTTCGCGCTGCTCGCCTTTATGAAGGATGAGCAGGCCAAAATCGAAGCCTACAAGGCCGACATCACGACCAAAAATAAACAGGTAGCGCTGGTGAATTACTCGCTGGTCGGCATCGCGATTCTGCTCTCGCTCGTCATCGCTTTCATGCTCACCCGCTACTTGCTCAGCCGCACGAACAAATTGATTCAGTCCGCGAGGGCCGTATCGCAAGGGGATCTGCAAACCGAGCCGCTGGCGTTCAAGGGCAAGGATGAGCTTGCGGAGCTTGCTGCCGCGTTCAATACGATGACGCAGTCGCTCCGTTCGGTCATCGGCAGCGCCGACTCCGTGTCGCTTCAAGTCGCCGCTTCGTCAGCCCAGCTTCAGGCAAGCGCGGAACAAACAAGCCAGGCAACCGAATACATCGCCTCCATTATGCAGGACATCACCGAGGGCACGCAGCGTCAGGCGGAGCAGGTCGGGGAGAATATGACGACCATCACGCACCTGTCCGAGAAGGTCCGTGCTATCGCGAGCAACGGCGAAGCCGTCCTTCGCACCGTTACCCATACGTCCAACACCGCGGCGCAAGGGAAGCACGATTTGACCAACGCCATCCAGCAGGTCCGCATTATCGAGACCAGCACGGACAAGCTAGCCGGTGTGATCGAACAGTTGAAGCAGCAGGCCTTGCAGATCGGTCAAGCGATTCAGTTAATTACGGACATCGCGAGGCAGACCGACCTGCTCGCGCTGAACGCGGCTATCGAAGCGGCTAGAGCCGGGGAACAAGGGCGCGGGTTCTCGGTCGTCGCGCAAGAGGTCCGCAAGCTGGCAGAGCAATCGCGCGTATCCGCGGACCAAATTCACGGTCTAGTCGCGGGCATTCAACGGGAAGCTACGGTCGCCGCTTCCGAGATGGCAAGCGGAACGTTCGAGGTTCGGAAGGGCATTCAGCTGATCGAGGTGGCCGGCGAGTCGTTCGAAGGCATTATCGCGCTCATTCGCCAGGTTGAGGAGGACGTGCAGGGCGTGACCGAATCGACGACCAACATTCTGGCCGATACCGAGACCGTCGTGGACGGCATTACCGTCATCTCGGCGATCGCCGGCACGAATACGTCCGGCACGCAAAGCGTCGCGGCTTCTACCGAGCAGCAGCTTGCTTCCATGGAGGAGATCGCCGCATCCTCCAACGCGCTCGCCAATCTAGCGGACGAGCTCAAGACGCTTATCGGCAAATTTCGAGTATAATTCCTTGGCTAAGGGGGATAAAATGTGTTAAAGCAAATCCTATCCGTGTTCATGGTCATGTCCTTAACTGTCACGGCCGCATGCACCAAAGCAGAGAACGAAGATACGGTGACGTTAACCTTCGTGAGCACCTATGACGGCAAGGAGGCCGAGCTCATCAAAGCCCGCGTGAAGGCTTTCGAGCAAGAGAATCCGGGAATCAAGGTCAATGTCGAGGAAGTGGCCTTCGGTTCGGCGTCTAATTACTTCAAGACCGCCCTGCTCGGCGATCAGACGCTCGATGCATTCCGTTCCGATAACTCGTGGGTGCCTGAATTCGTCGAGCTGGGACTTCTCCAGCCGATCGACAGCCTGATTTCGCCCGAGGATGCGGCGGACTTCAATCCAACCGCGCTGCAATCCGTCACCATCGGCGATAAGCTCTACGGCATGCCTACGGTAATGGAAGCGCCGGCCCTTCTCTACAACAAGCGGCTTCTTCAGGAGAACGGATATGCCGCGCCGCCCAAGACGATGGACGAATTGATGGCCATGGCCAAGCAAATGACGGCTGGCGGGCGCTACGGCATTTATGTATCCGACAACTCTTACTTCGCGCTTCCTTACGTGTGGGCTTTCGGCGGCGACACGATGACCGACGAACGCAAATCGCATATTGCCTCCGCCGAGTCGGTACAAGGGCTGGCGTTCATGTATCAGCTGCGCAAGAGCGGCGCCGCGCAGCCTTATTCGGATTTCGCCGACGACTATAACCGGATGATGAACGACTTTAAGGAAGGCAAGAGCGCGATGATCGTGAACGGTCCATGGGCGGTAAGCGATCTGCTGAACGGGACCGAATTCAAGAATGCCGCGAACCTCGGCATCGCCGCCGTGCCTGCGGGCCCGGGCGGACAAGGCTCTCCGGCCGGTGGCCATAGTCTTGTCGTATCCAAGTACAGCAAGCACCCGAACGAGACGTACAAGCTGATTCACTATTTGACGAACACCGAGACCCAGACGAGCCAGGCGAAGGAGCTCAAGACCTTGCCGAGCCGGCTGAGCGTCTATGAAGATTCCGCGCTCGCCTCCGATGCGATCGTGCAGGACTTCAAGAACGTGCTCGAATTGGCCAAGCCGCGTCCGCGTATTTCCGAGGGGGCTCAAATGTTCGACGACTTCTCGCCCAACCTGGGACAGATGCTGCTAGGTAAGATCACGCCTCAGCAAGCCGCGAGCAACATCGATGCCGCGTGGCGGGGGTTATTGAAGCTGGACCGTTGACGACAACTACGCCGCACATCGCGGCACGGCGGCGGAATGCCCCCTGTTGTCTCTAGTATGCGAAAGAACCCGGAACATCAAACGTTCCGGGTTCTTTTGCGCATCTAGATCCACTTCCTTATGGCCGATGCTCGAACAGCCGCTCGCTGATCAAGCGCAGGAATTGCCCCCACTTTGCTTGAAATTCCGGCTCCTCGGCGGCATGTCCCGTAATCATGCGCGTCACATTGCTGTACAGCAGCGGATAGATCGTCAGACTCGAGATCATCAATGTGATCAGAGCAGGATCCAGCTCCTTCGGCACCAAGCCCTTCTCCTGCTTCTCCTGCATATCCGCCACATACGACTGGAGAATCGCTTTCCTTCGCTCCTCGCCGTTGCTGTTCTCCGGCACTTGATCGATCGCTTCCCAAGCGGTGAACTTCAGAAACTCCGTCAGATGCTCCAGATTGACCTTGTACCGGAAATCCGCGATATGGGCCGGGTCCGCCGGCAGGACGAAATTGCCCGACGGCAGCGAAGAGATGAAGCTGTCGATCACTTCGTTGATCAGCGAATCTTTGCCTTTGAAGTAATGGTAGATCAGCTGTTTGTTGATGCCTGCCCGCTTCGCGATCGATTCGATGCGCGCGCCCGTGTAGCCCTTCTCGAAGAACTCTTCCTTCGCCGCCTGGAGTATCGTATTCCGCGTGCGTTCCGCATTTCGTATTTCACCCATGCATGACCCTCCGGCTTATCGTTAGATTATATGGTAGTTGGAGATGGCGTCGAAGTCAATTTTAATGCGACGGAACCGTTGATACAACTTGACAGTTGGTAAGTTAGAATTTATAGTAATCTCAATAACTTTATACTTGTAAAGTTAATTTTCGATCGAGGTGACTTTCATATGGCGCTCCAACTCGGCAAAACGTTCATTAATCTGCCCGTCAAAGATTTGCAGAAATCGATGGACTTCTTCTCCGCAATCGGCTTTGAATTCAATAAGCAATTCACCGACGATAAAGCCACCTGTATGATTATCAACGAGCATTGCTATGCCATGCTGCTCGTGGAGCCCTTCTTCCAATCCTTCACCTCCAAGTCGCTGGCCGATACGACGCGCAGCACGGAGGTTATCGTGGCGCTGGCGGCTGACAGCCGCGAGCAGGTGGACGAGATCGCCGACAAAGCGATGGCGGCGGGCGGCCTCCATTCCAATGATCCGCAGGATCTGGGGTTCATGTATACCCGCAGCTTCCAGGACATTAACGGCCACCTATGGGAAGTCTTCTACATGGCGGACCCGGAATCCCATCAAGCCTAGTTCGCGCACGAAACAGCCCGAGAGAGGAGTTTCATCCTATGAGTCAGGAAGTCGCCGCTTACCTGGACGCTTTGCAAGAGCCCTGGCAGCGGGAGCTTGCCGCGGACCTGCGCGCGCTCATCCACCGGACGATCCCGGAGGTTCAAGAGCGGCTGCAATACAAGAAGCCGCATTTTTTGAAGAACGGCAAATACGCCGCCGTCGTCTCCGTCTCGAAGGACGCGGTCAGCCTCACCCTATTTAACACGGCCGACCTCGCGTTGCCGGAAACGTTCGACGGGCCGCCGGAGCGAAAGACGCTTAAGCTGCGCAAGGGCGATGCCTATGATGCGGACGCGCTTGCCGCTTGGCTGCGGGAGGCATCGGCCTCGCTATAATGGGCGGCAGCTCCGACAGGGCAACGCATATACGACGAACAGACTGCTCATCGCGAGCAGTCTGTTTTGCATGCTAACTCCATACCGGGGAGACGGCGAGACGCTGTCTCTTGTCCCCTCAGATGCGTACAATTCAGTCTTCCGCAGGCCCGGTCATCTCTTTCCGATCATCATCGCCTCAATTTGACTGTATGTCCGCCGCACGTGCTCGTCCTCCATGACGGCAGCGCCGAATTGACCTTTCAGATGAGCCAGCAATTCCCGATAATGACGATCTTTCTCCGTAGGTTCAAAACTTGAGCGGCTTACGGCCAGCGCATCTTGAATGTATTGTTGAAGCGTCCTTCTCACAACGAGCGCTCCCCTTTCGCGATTACAGGATTTCGGCAACCTTCCTGGCCTGCCGCTCCAGCTCGCGGGCGGCGAGGCCGATATCCGAAAATTCATCGACCGCCTGCCGTATCCGCTGCTGACTTCCCGTAATCGCGGACTGCGACCGCTTCGCGCGGCTGGCGATCTTCTCCGTCTGTTCGGTAATGCCGGCCAAGTGCGTCCGTACCTTCCTGGTCGATTCCTCGGCCTGCTTGGCGAGCTTGCGCACCTCCGCTGCCACCACGCCGAAGCCTAATCCATGCTCTCCCGCATGCGCGGCTTCGATCGCCGCATTAAGCGAGAGCAGGTTCGTTTGCGAAGCGACCTCGCGGATCGTGGCCATAAGCTCGCGGGCCACGCCGGCATTCTGCTCCAGCGTGGACAGAACCTTGATATTCTCATCCATGTCGGCCACCAAGCCGTTGATCGCCGCTTCAATCGCTTGACTGCTCGCAATGCCGCCTTCGGCGCGCGTCAGCAGGCTCTCCGCCATGGCTTGCAGGCGGCCGATCACCTCGACCGCCGCCTCTTCTCTCGCCGTAATATCGGTCGCCACTTTAATAATGCCTTGCACGCGGCCGGATTCATCGAATACCGGCGAATAAGTCGCCTCGAACCATAATACCCGCCCATCCTTCGCGACGCGCATCACTTTCTCCTGAAACGAACGTCCGCTGTTCAGCTCCTGCCACAGCTTCCCGTATGCCGGGCTGTTCGCGTATTCTGGCGTGCAAAATTGACGGTGCTTCATGCCCGGCAGCTCGGAAGGCGAGTACCCCATCGCCCGCGCGAAGTTCGCGTTCGCCCAGAGTACGTTTCCTTGATGATCGAACTCAATCATGGCAAGGGTATGTTCGACCGCCGCCATGGCCGCGCCGAGATCGAATACCTGCGTGCTGACATGCGGTTTGGGATGGATTAGACCCAACATGGTGCATCTCCTCTTAATTTAAGCAATTTTGTATAGATTGTGTATAGTATTTTGTGTAAAATTATACGTAAAGGCCTTTCGTTTAGCAAGCATTTCTTGTCTTCGATCGTTTAAAATGGCTCATTTGTGGGGAGACCGGATTTGCGAAGTTTAGGTATAATAGCATGGAGGTGAACGTGCATGTACAGCATCAAGAAGGTGTCGGAATTGACGGACATTCCGATCGTCACCATCCGGGCATGGGAGAATCGATATCAGATCGTTACCCCTTTGCGTACCGGCGGGGGACACCGTTTATATAGCGAGGCCGATATCGAGACCTTGAAGTGGATCAAAGCCCAGATGGAGCTCCATCAGCTCAAAATCAGCGAGATTGCGTTCCAGCTCAAAAATAACAAGACGGCTGCGACGACCGCGGATTTCGGCGTTCAAGCGGAACCCGGGATGGGATCGTCCTATTCGGAGCTCGGCGAACGGCTTTACCAGGAGCTGACCGCGCTCGACGCGGTTCAAGCCCATCGCACGATCGACTTCGCGTTCTCGATTTCTCCCTTCGAGGATGTGTTCCATCGCTTGTTGGCTCCGGTTCTGTACCGCATCGGCGATGCTTGGGAGAGCGGGCTGATCACGGTCGCGCAGGAGCATTTCGCCTCGCAGCTCGTCATGGAGCGATTCAACCAGTTTCACCGGATTCTGCCCGTGCAGGCGCACTTGCCGGCGGCGATCGCGTTCTGCCCGGAGGGCGAGCATCATCATATGGGGCTCATGCTCTTCAGCCTGTTCATGCGCCGCAAGGGGCTCGACGTCGCGTACTTAGGTCCGAATACGCCGCTCGCCGGACTATCCCAGCTCATTGCGTTGAAGCGCGCATCGATCGTCGCGGTGTCGGTCAGCGACCCGCGTCTGCTGGCGAAGCTGGAGGCATGGATCGAAGCCTGCCGGGCCGAGCATCCCGGCATCGCGTTCGTCTTGGGCGGGCAAGCGTTCCGCGATTGTCCGCCTTCGCTTGCCGAATACGCGCGATCCGGCGATCCGGCGGATTGGGAATCCTGGTACCAATCGACCGTGCTCCCGATTCGGCAGCGGGATGTTCGGGTGTAACAGACGCCGCGAATTTATTTCGCGAATTTATTTTATGAAATCGGGCTCCCCGTGGAAACCTTTACTAACGTCGTTGGCAAAGGAGAGCCGGAGCATGTCCCATTCTTATCCGCATCTATCCCGCAAACTCGTGAAGGAAGCCTTCCATGATTCGTGGCTGCAGCAGTCGATATGGGGTCAGCGCTGGGGCATCGACAACCCCGTCGGCCAAATCCAGCGGGTGCTCATGCATAAACCAGGGAAAGAACTTGCGGTCTTGCACGAGGCGGCTGATAAAATTGAAGCCGGTCCTCTGCTGCTCAACCGGATGAAACGCAACTCCGCTTCCGACCGGCCGTCCCCCTTGCCCGATCTCGAACGGGTGCACGCGCAGCATGCCGCCCTCGTTCGGGCGCTGGAGCAGAACGGCGCGACGGTCGATTTCGCGGACGCCGCAGATCGTACCGACTGGCCGGAGCGGATCTTCACGCGAGATTGGGGGATGATCGTCCCGGGCGGCGTTATCCTCTCCCGGTTCGCGCTGTACATTCGTCACGGTGAGACGCCAATAGCGGCGCAAGCTTTTGCCGGAATCGGCATCCCGATGATCGGGATGGTACAAGGACATGGTTTCGCCGAAGGCGGCAGCTTTATTATGCTGGAACCCGCCACGGCCGTCATCGGACGCTCCGAGCGCGTCAACCCCGAGGGCATCCATCAGATCCGGCAGCTGCTGGCGTTCCAAGGCATCGAGCTCATCGTCGTCGATCTCCCCGCATCGATCATTCATCTGGACGAAGCCTTCCTGATGATCGATCGGCATCGTGCGCTCGTGAACATCGCCCTGCTCCCCTTCTGGTTTCTCGAGGAGCTTGATCGCCGCGGCATCGAGATGCTGCACGTCGATCCGAGAGATCCGCCTTTGACGATCAACGGTCTGGCCGTAGCGCCCGGCCGCGTCTTGTTCGCCGAAGGGGGTGCCTACACGATGGACCTGCTGGCCCGCAATAACGTCGAGGTCATTCCCGTGGACGTGAGCGAGATTCAGAAATTAGGCGGCGGCATCCACTGCTGCACGCTTCCGCTGAAGCGGGCGGCGCTGCAGTAGCGGGTGCGGCCCGAACCAGCCCGCTCGGATGACGCGCAGCAACCCGGAACGCAGACGCGTACCGGGTTGTTTGACGTTGGGCCGAATCGATGCTCGCTTGACTGCGCATCACAAGCTTAGCGCATTTTTTTGTTGTAAATGCAACAATAATCGGGTATGATTTTTTAACCGCCGCTGAGGCTGAGTCTATCTATTTTCAAGAATACGCAACGACATGGAGGCCACAAATCGTGACGATTCACATCCAAGCATGCACCTTATCCGATCTTCGCTTGCTTCAAAATATCAGCATCGAGACCTTCCGCGACACGTTCCAGCACCAGAATTCGCCCGACACTATGCAGGCCTATTTGGATCGAGCCTTTAACGACAACCAGTTGGAGCACGAGCTGCGCCAGCCTTCTTCGGCCTTCCATCTGATTTACGCCGATGACGATATCGCCGGATATATGAAGATCAATCTCGACGCGGCGCAAACCGAAAACATGGGTTCTGACGCGCTTGAGATCGAACGGATTTATATCCGGAAGCAGCATCACGGTCAAGGGCTTGGCAAGCACCTCATCCATTATGCGACCGACATCGCCAGAGCACGGGGCAAAGCGAAAATCTGGCTCGGCGTGTGGGAGCACAACGAGCGCGCGATTGCCTTTTATAAGAAAATGGGCTTCGAACAAACGGGCGCTCATACGTTCCTCATGGGCGATGATGAACAACTGGACTTGATTATGACCAAGACGCTGGAATAGAACTGCGAGGGCGCTAGCGTCGAGCTGCCGGGTAGGTTTGCGTGCGAAAGTCACCGGAAGCATTTGGCTTTTCTGGCTTTTGGCCAATGCATTCACATAAGGGGATAGCTTCCGATCCGATACCGTTCTTCAGGGGGAGAAAAGGGATGTCCGCATGTTCGCCCAAGCCCGCGAATACAATGAAGTATTTGATCATCGGGAGGGTATGCCTAATGCCGCAGCCGTCGTCATCCTTCATCCAAGGAACGTTCGTGTTGTCCGTCGCCGCGTTCATCAACCGCATACTCGGGTTCGTCAGCGGGATGTATGTCGCCCGCCTGTTGGGCGCGGAGGGAATCGGTCTGCTCATGATCGCCCATCCGCTCGTGCCGCTCGTCATCACCCTTACGGAGCTCGGCCTGCCGGTCGCGATCTCCAAGCTCGTCGCCGAAGCCGACGCGCGCGGCGAGCACGCGAAGGTGAGACGAATACTGCGCGTCTCCCTCGCCGTCACCGGCTTCTTGAGCCTGACGCTGACGACGATTTCCCTGCTCGGGTCCGAATGGATCGCCTCCATCCTGCTGAGCGACCAGCGCGCTTATTACGCCATGCTCGCGATTACGCCGATCGCGCCGGTCGTCGCCGTGTCCGCCGTGCTTAAGGGCTACTTCCGCGGCAAACAGCGGATGCAGACCATCGCCGTGTCCGACGTGCTGGAGTATACCGTGCAGATCGCGTGCGTGCTCGCCTTGGTTCACCTGCTGATGCCGTACGGCATCGCCTACGCCGCGGCCGGCGCGATGGCCGCTTCGGTCATCAGCGAAGCGTTCAGCTTGCTGTTCCTCCTCGCGAGCTACAGACTCAGACGCGATGCCCCTTCGCCCGGCGAGACGTGGTCGAGCCATCTCAAGCAGGGCCGCCCCACGCTCTCGGAGCTGCTTCGCATCGGCCTGCCGACGACCGGGCACGGGGTCGTCCAATCGCTGTACGGCGCCTTTCAGCCGCTGCTGATTACGACCAGCCTGGCGCTCGCCGGGATCGGCACGGCGATGGCGACCCAGCAGTTCGGCATGCTCGCCGGCTTCGCGTTCCCGCTGCTCTTCATGCCGAGCTTCATTACGCATTCCTTGTCCACGGCCCTCATTCCCGCTATCAGCGAAGCGGCCGCGAACAAGAACAAGCTGCTCATGCATGAGCGAATGGAGCAGGCGATGCGTCTGGGCCTCCTAATCGGAGCGCCGGCGACCGTCATCCTATTCGTCTGGGCCACGCCGCTCACCACCCTCATCTACCATGCGCCGGAGGCCGGACCGCTGCTCCGCATCCTAGCGCCGATGTTCTTCCTGCACTATTTCGATGCGCCGCTGCACGCCATTCTGCTGGGTCTGGGCCGCGCCAACGCGTCGTTATGGAACTTCGTTATCGCCACGGCCTTCAAGACGGCCGCCATCTTCGTGCTGGGCAGCAAGCTCGGCATCGAAGGCGTCGCCTACGGGCTGGGCATCGGCATCGTGGTGCAGACCATCCTGAATTTCTTCTCCATATCCGGCGCGATCGGGTTCTATTGGAATATCCGTCCTTATTTCCGCGTCGGCCTCTGCATGATCGTCATGGCGCTGTGCGGCCAGGCGGGCATGCGTTATCTGGGGAATCTGGGACTGCCCATGCTGTGGTGCGTCATCGGTTCGATCGCGCTCTCGCTGCTCGTCTATCTCGTCGCCCTGTTCTTCTCGGATCCGCCGGAGCGCAATCGCAAGGCGCAATTCTCGTGGGGCGGATAAACGCTCTCTCCGAACCCGATCGGCAAAAGATCTAAACAATCTACCGGAACATCTTTAGTTCTTCCCTTCGATCGGGGCAGCGGACCTGTTAGTATAACGGGTAAATCCGATCGTGAGGTAAAGGAACCCAACCATGACCGCTCTCACCGAACAACGCCACGCCCGCATGTCGACTCTATTCGCCTTGACTTGGCCGATCTTGATCGAGCTGGCTCTGCATATGCTGATGGGCATCGTCGATACGTATATGCTCGGCCAATTCAGCGACCAAGCCGTCGCGGCCGTCGGCGTCGTGAACCAGCTCAACAATACGATGAATCTGCTGTTTACTGTTGTCGCGGCAGGAACGACGATCGTCATCGCGCGCCGCATCGGGGCCGGCGAACGCGCCGGCATTCCCCGGTTTGCGGCGGCGGCGCTGACGATGAACCTTGTATTCGGCCTCATCATCAGCCTGCTGCTGCTGGGCGCCGGAGGTTTCTTGCTCCGTCTGATGGGGCTGCAAGAGGAGCTAATGCCCTACGCGATGCCGTATTTGAACCTCACCGGCGGGTTTATTTTCGTGCAAGCCTTGCTGCTGACCGCCTCGGCCGGACTCAAGAGCCATGGCATGACGCGGCACGTCATGTACGTCTCGATCGCGATGAACGCGATCCATATCGCGGGCAACTATATCGCGCTGAACGCTCCTTTCGGCCTTCCGGTGTACGGCGTGCACGGCGTAGCGGTATCGACGGTCGGCAGCCGCGCGATCGGATTGGCGATCATGCTCGTCTTGCTGCTGCGGGCGCTCGATCGGCTGCCGGACTGGTCCGATTTCGTGAAGCTGCGCATGGAGCCGATCAAACAATTGCTCGGCATCGGCATCCCCTCGGCCGGCGAACAGCTATCGTACAACGTCTCGCAGCTCGTCATCACGGGGTTCATCGCCACGCTTGGCGTGACGGCGATGGTCACGCGCGTGTATACGTTCCATATTATCTATCTGATCACGCTGTTCTCGCTGGCGATCGCGCAAGGGACGCAAATTTTGGTCGCCCGGCTCATCGGCGCTCGCGATCATGGCGGCGCGTACCGGGTCGGCTTACGCAGCCTCGCGTGCGGCATCGGGATTAGCGTCCTGATGGCCGGCTTCTATAATCTGATCGGCGGCTTCCTGCTCGGCTTGTTCACGAACGATCCCGAGGTGATCGCGCTCGGGCGCAAGCTGCTGCTGCTCGCGTTCCTCCTGGAGCCCGGGCGCGCCTTCAACCTGATTCTGATCAGCGCGCTTCGCGCCGCGGGCGATGTCCGGTATCCGGTCTATGTCGGCATTATCTTCATGTGGGGCCTTGCGGTCCCTTCCGCTTATTTCTTCGGGATCCATATGGGCCTCGGACTGCCGGGCATCCTAGCCGCCTTCGTCGTGGATGAATGGACGCGGGGTCTGATGATGGCGTATCGCTGGCGGAAGAGGAAGTGGGCCGACCGGCTAACAGTACGGGCGGCCCTACCAGCGAGCAGACGAACAATCGAACGTTGATGCCGTGCCCGTGTCTTACCCTTTGACCGAACCGGCCGTCAAGCCCCGGATGAAGCTTTTCGACCCGAGCGCGAACAAGACGAGCACCGGCAGCGTGCCGATCGACAGGCCCAGTATTTGCGCCGCAAGGTCGGTTCGGTACGCGGAGCCCAGCGTCGTGATGCCGAGCGGGATCGTGTACATTTCCGGCTTGTTGATGATGATGAGCGGCAGCAGATAGTTATTCCACGACCAGAGGAAGACGAGCAGCGACAGCGTCGTGACCGCGGGGAATATAAAGGCCAGCACGATCCGGAAAAAGATCCCGAGATCCGAACAGCCGTCGATGCGCGCGCTCTCCATCACCTCCGCCGGAACCGCGCCGCGGATGAACTGCGTCATCCAGTACACGCCGAACGCGTTCGCCACCCAAGGCAGGATAAGCGGCATCAGCGTGCCGGAAAGGTTGAGGTAACGCATCTCGATGACATAGGCGACGAGGCCGAGCTGCCCCGGAATCATCATCGTCAGCAGCACCGCCGCGAAAATTTTGGACTTGTACCGGAATTCGTACTTCGCGAACGCGAATCCGGCGAACGCGCTGACGAACACCGACAGCACCGTGCTGGCGGCCGAGACGACGATACTGTTCCAGTAGGCCAGATCGAAGCGGCTCGCCATGACCGTCTTCAGGTTCTCCATCAGGTAGTTGCCCGGGATGAGCACGATTTGCGCGAAGAGATCCTCGTTCCGGTACGTGCCCATGACGACCATAATATAGAAAGGCAGCAGCGCGATAACCGACAACAGCGCAATGCCGGTCGTCGCGATCAACGTGCGCGATCGTATGCTCATTTACGACTCCTCCTTGTAAAACTTGGTGCCGAGAAACGAAAACGCCGCGATAATGACGCACAAGCCATAAGCGATCGCCGAACCAAGCCCGTAACGGGTCGTGCTGCCGAACGCCGTGTCGTACATGTTCCAGACGGTCGTCAGACAGCAGCGCTCCGGGCCGCCGATGACCGCGGAAGCCGAGCCCATGCCCGCGCCGCCGAGCAGCAGCATCGGCTCCTCGAGCAGTTGAAATCCTCCGATAATGCCTGTGATGGCCACGAAGGTCGTGACCGGACGAAGCAGCGGCAGCGTAATGGTCCAGAACGCTTTCATGCCGGTCGCCCCGTCGACGGCCGCCGCCTCGTGCAAATCTTTCGAGATATTGGCCAGACCCGCCAGGTAAAAGATCATCGTGTAGCCGAACCCTTTCCAAAACAGCATCAGCACGATGACGATGCGCGCATAGAGGGGCTCGCCGAGCCAATAAATGCCTTCGTCGATAAGGCCGAATTCGAGCAGCACCTTGTTGACGAACCCCGCTTGCCAGTCGAACAGCAGGTTGAACATGAGGCCGACCGCGACCGGCGTCACGATGTAAGGCAAGAAGTTGACGAGCTGGAAGAAGGCTCTCCACTTCACGAATTTGCTGTAGAGCAGCGCGGCGAGCGCCAGGCCGAACGCCATCTGCAGCGGCAGCGACACCGCCACGAACAGCAGCGTGTTCCCGACCGATTGGAAGAAATAAGAATCGGGGTTGAATAGGAACGCGTAATTATCCAGCCCGACGAACGTCTTCTCGCCGATTCCGTCCCAGCTCGTCAGACTCACGTAGAACGAGAACAGGATGGGAATCAGGCCGAAGGCCACATAGAACAGCATGTACGGCGACAGAAACAGGTAGGGCACCCATCTTCGCTTCGCGGCATTCATCATTCCCCACTCCGATCATTTGTTTGTTCGTTGGAAGCTGCGCCAAAGAGCGGCCGCCCGGCCGCTCCCAGCGTCTCCTTTGTGTATATGGTTCGCCGTTATTCGAACGCGATATCCGGCGCTTTCGCTTTCAGCTCTTTTTGGATCCGCTCCATCGCCTGCTCCGCGCCGAATTTCTTGTCCTTCGCGAGCGTCTGCAGCACGATGTTCATCGCTTCGTCGAGCACCTGGTCGTTCACGTTCTCGGCCACGTCGGTCGTAACCGCGGAGATGTCGTTGAAGAATTTCTCCCCGATATCCTGGCTGCCGAAGTTCGCCCACGTCCAATTCGAGAACGCCGGATCTTGGTACGCCGCCTTGAAGTGGGTGAATACGCCGTCTTTCTTCTGCGCTTCCGCGCCTTTCTGGGTCATCGAAGTGAATTCAATCCACTTCCATGCAAGCTGGGCGTTCTTCGCGCCTTTCGGAATGCCGTGCGACGAGCCGCCGCGGATGTAGCCGCCTTCGGGAGCGACCATGAGCGCCCAACGGTCCGGCTTCTTGTCGTTCGGACTGATCACGTATTGCGGCATCCAGACGGGGCTCGGCGTAAACATGTATTTGTCGCCGCCGAACGACGCGTTCCAGGCCGGCGTCCATTGATCGAGCTTGTCGACGATTCCCGCGTCGCGGAACTGAACGAGCCGCGTCACGATTTGCTGCAGCTGCGGGACGTTCAGCTTGTTGCCGTCGAAGTACGACGCGTCCCGCTGGCCTTTCAGAATATCGTAGACGCCACCGAGGCTCGGGAACATCATGACCTTGCCGCCGCTCTTCTCCAGCACTTCCTTGCCCTTGCCGATGAATACGTCCCAATCCGTCAAGAGCGCTTCCAGCTCCTCGGGATTGTCGGTGCCCAGGTACTCCTTCGCCAGCGTCTTGACGTAGGCTAGACCGGCGACGCTCATATCGTCCGGAATGGCGACCAGGTGGTCGTCCACCGCGAATACCGGCGCGTCGTATTCGAACAGCAGGTTCCGGTCGGCCTTATACGGCTCGGCTTCCAGGTTCTCGAGAATATCCATATTGAAAATCTTGGCCTTCTGGCCGCGCTCGATCCGGATCGCGTCCGGCAGCTCGCCGCCCGAGGCGATCGTCGTCTGCAGCTTCTGCGGCACGTCCGCCGCTTCGACCTGCACCCGCTTGATCTTGATGCCCGGATACTGCTCCTGGAATGCGGCCAGCGCGGTCGGATGTTCCGGTTCCCACGTCCAGAGCACGAATTCCCCGGACAGCTCGTTCCCGCCGGCTTCCGCCCCGCCGTTATTCGCGCCCTCCGCCGCCGGCGCGTCAGTCCCCGCGTTGCCGCCATTGCCTCCGTTATGGCCTCCATTATTGGCGGCATTCCCGCCGCTATTGCCCGCGCATGCGGCAAGCAAGCCGGCAAGCATCAACACGGCGATGGCCAGCGCCATGCCCCTGCCCCATTTCGATTTACGCATCCCCAATCCTCCCCGCAGCTTTTGGTTACGTTTACAAGCATACCGGAACCGTCATGAAAGCGTAAACATTGCAAACCTGCACTTTTGGTCGAGATCCTGCACTTTGCTTCAACGCCCTAAGCCGCTGCGGTATAATCAACCTACATGCTGACGCGGGAGGTCGTAATAGATGAAGGTCGTATTGGTGGATGACGAACGCATCGCGCTGGATCACATGCGAACGCTGATTCCGTGGGAAGACATCGGCTACGAAATCGCGGCGGCGGCCACGAACGGCCGCAGCGCCTTGCGGCTCTGCGAAGAGCATCGGCCCCAGATCATGGTCGTGGACATCCGAATGCCGGTCATGGACGGGCTCGAGCTGATCCAGGCGGTAGCCGAGCGCGGCTGGGGCGTCAAATTCATCGTGATGAGCGCTTACGAGGATTTCAATTACGCCCGGCAGGCGATTTCGCTCGGCTGCGTCTCAAGCTATCTCGTCAAGCACGAGGTCGATCGCGAGAAGCTCGTGCGCGAGCTTGCGAAAGCCAAGCACGCTTGGGAGCTCGACGAGCGGCAGCGGCAGCTCGCCCGCTCCGAGCAGCTCAAGGAAGCGTTCCTCCGCGGCGGCCGCGCATCCCGCGAACCGTTCGGTAGACCGCCGCTGTGCGCGCTGTTCCTGCAGGCGGACGCGCCGTTCGCGCCGATTCCAACCGCCGCCGAACCGCAGGACGCCGGCGGAACCATCGGCTGGACGGAAGCATGCAGGCAGATGGCGGAGCAGAGCGGCTGGGCGCGGATCGGGGAATTCTCGCACGGGGCAGGCCGGTTAGTCGCGCTGTTCGAACAGCACGACAGAGGCGCCCCGCTGCAGCGAGACGCCTTCCGCGCGTTCGCCTCGGCGCTGCAGCGCAAACTCTGCGACCTGCATAGCCGCACCATATCGCTCTACTATGCGTTCGAATGCGCCGACGGCGCGCACCTGCCCGAAGCGATGCGGAAGGCGGAATACGCGGCGCGGCACGCCGTCTTCGCCGGCCGGGGCGCCCTTGCGTGCGCAGACGATCTGCCGCTGCCAAGCGCCGCGACGGCCATGGACGTTCATGGTCGCAGCCGCTGGCTCGACGAGTCGGCCTCCTGCCTCAAGCAAGACGATTTCGTCGGTTTTGAAACCGCTGTCACGAAACTGTTCGACGACCTTGCGCGGCCGGTATGGGACCTGCCCGGCCTGTACGAAGCCGTCGGCGCGCTGAGCGTCTTGTACCGCGATCGGCTGGCGGCCGCCGGACTGCCGGAAGCCGATCCGCTCGATCCTCGGGTCGCCGGCCCCCTGTACGACGCGGCCGCGATCCGAGAACGGCTTATCCAAGCGTTCGGCGCGCTGCGCGAGCAGGGCACGGCGGCCCTCAGGCGGTTGTCGCCGAAGCTGCTGCAGGCGCTGCGCTTCCTCCATGCCCACTTCCAAGACGACATCGGGATCGAGGACGTCGCGCAGGCGAGCGGGATCAGCGTAAGGTATGTGCACGATCTGTTCAAACGCGAGCTGTGCCGCACGTTCCTCGACTATCTGACCGAATACCGTGTCAAGCAGGCCAAGCTGATCCTCATGCGCGAGGACGCCAAAATGACGGAAGTGTCCGCCCGCGTCGGCTACCGTTCGCCCCAGCATTTCAGCCAGGTGTTCAAGCGGCTGACCGGTATGCTCCCCCATCAGTTCCGCGCGGAGGAGCGTGCCCGATGACCCGGCTGCGGACCGTCATCTTCCGCCGTATCGTGCTCGTCGCGGCCATCAGCTTCCTGCTCTCGGCAGGTTTCACGTATTACTACTACAATCATATTCTGATCGGCCAGATGATGCAGGAGGACAAGGCGAAGCTCAGCCAGACCGTCCGCCAGCTCGACTATATGTCCGATGACATCTCGAATTTCACGCTGACGCTGATCATCGCCGAACGGGTGCAGCAATTCTACAAAACGTACGATCGTCTCGACACGTTCGATCAGTTCAAGTCGCTGCAGGACACGTTCACGTTCGTGGACGGCTACAAGGGGCTGCGCAAGGAAGTAACGAGCTATGCGCTCGTGCTCCCGGACGGGCGCGCGTTCTGGAACGTGGCGGGCAACGACGGTTATTTCGGCGAGCGCTTGAAGGAGCCGTGGTACTTGAATTTCATCCGCTCCGACGCCGAGTTCGGCTTCACGCGGCCGCACCGGATGCTCGCGGACCAGACGCCCGATTCCGACACGGCCATCATCAGCTATGTCGTGACAGTACGCGACATCGAGAAGCCCGGCCGGACGATCGGCCGGTTCATCGTCAATCTCGATTACAGCCACTTTCAGGCGCTGCTCGACTTTAGCCCGTTCGGCAACCTCGCCTGGCTTGACGAATCCGGCGGCGAGCTGTACGCCAAGCCGAGCCGCGGCGAACCTTCGGCCGTCGATCTCGTGCGCGAGCTGGGGGACGCCGCCGAGAAGGAAGGCGCCTTCCGCGTGAGCAACGGCTATCTGCTCGTCGAGCGATTCGAATCGACCGACTGGCGGCTGGCCACGTTCATCTCGCAATCGTCGTTGTTCGATCGGGCCAAGATCGTCTTGTACCTGCTCGCCTTCTTTACCTTGGTCAGCACCTCGCTCATCCTGGCGCTCATGATGCCGGCGATCTTCCGCATCACGCGGCCGATCATGCGGCTGTATCATGCGATGAACGCCGTGTCGAGCGGCAACCTGCAGACGTTCGTGCGGATCGAGACCGGGGACGAGCTGGAGAAGCTCGGCACCGGGTTCAACCGGATGACGAGCCAGCTGCGGACGCATATCGAGGAGTCGATCCGCCACGAGAAAGACAAGCGCGAGCTCGAGATGGAGCTGCTGCTGTCGCAGCTCAATCCGCATTTCGTGTACAACACGCTGAACGCCGTCATTTACATGGCCCAGAAGCAAGGCAACGCGGACATCGCCCGCATGGTCTCCGCTTTCATTCGCGTGCTGCAGGACGCCGTGAAAATAGGCGGCGATCAGTCGCTCGTCCCGCTGAGCGAAGAAGTCGCGCTGCTGCGGAGCTACATCGAGATCCAATCGTTCCGGTACGCCGACATGTTCCGGGTGGAGTGGGCCTTGGAAGAGCGCTCGCTCGATTGTCTCGTGCCGCGCGTCCTGATCCAGCCGTTCGTCGAAAACGCCATTTTTCACGGCATCTGTCCAAAGGATGAGCCGGGCACGATCCGAATATTCGCTTCGGAGGCGGATGGGGCGCTGCTGATTCGGATCGAAGATGACGGCATCGGCATCGAGCCGGATCGGCTGCATACGATCTGGGAACCGCGCGAGAAGAAGGGCAGCCCCTGATTAAGGCACATCGGCCTCGGCCACACGAAGAAGCGGCTGGAGCATTGGTTCGGCAGCCAGGCGTCCGTCCAGATCGAGAGCGCCATGGGTCAAGGCACCTGCATCATGATCCGGCTTCCGAAGCGGAGCGACGGCATAACGGCATAAAACGGGATATGGAAGTGTGAACCCCCGAATCGGCGGCCATCATGCCCAAAGAGGCGTCGCGAACATCATCCGAGATGATGTTCGCGACGCCTCTTCTATTGCGCCTCAATAATCGAGAAGCCGCCCAGAATCGTGCCATTGACCAACCATTTTATTAACCTTCGTATTCGCGATCAATTTGTCCAGCCGCCGCTGGAATACATCCGGCTCGTGCTTCATGCTTTGGATCGTGTCGATCCGAACGCGTCGATAGAGCGCGGGGAAGGCAGAGAAATTCGCATAAACCTGCCGGTCCTCTTTCAGCCTCTGTTCGATCACCCGATCGATTTCGAACGATTCGAGGCGCATGTCGGGAAGAACCTTTCTTCCTGCATCGGTCATATGCCCCAGCTTCTCGAGACGGCGGACGCGTTCTTTATTCAATTCCGTCCACGAGCTTCTCTTGCTCCTCGGAGACAGCCTCTGCGCGGTCTGCCCGCCCGGCAGCTTCTTCTTGACGCTATCGATCCATCCGAAGCACAACGCTTCTTCGACCGCGTCCAAGTAGAGCAGCGTCTGCGGGCTTGGCGTCATGCGAACGGCGACCCAGCAGCATGCGGCGGTCCGGCTGTTCGCCTGCAGCCAGTTCCGCAACTCTTCTCTCGACGCGACGGTCAGCAGCGGATCCGTTTCCATTTGCGCGCATCTCCTCTCTAGGCTTGGCGTATCCTTGCTGCCCTCTTCCGGCACCCTCGACTAGATGGACCGCGCAGGCTCCTGATACCAGAAAAGCGCATAGTCGTGCATAACGGAGGCATGGCCGAGCTGGCGCAGCATGGTCGACACGTTGCCTCTATGGTAGGTCCCGTGATTGACCAGATGCAGCACGATCTCCGATAAACGCGTCTGGCGCAGACCGGCGAATGGATTGTCCAGCAGGATCGTTCGTTCCAGATCGGCCTCGCTTTCGAACCATGCGCCGAATTGTTCCGATAACCGGGCGAAGAGATCGACGTATTCGTCTACCGTATGCAGGATGTTCGCATTTAGCGGCATGCCGGTTTGCACCGCCTCTGGCATGCCCATGCCCGTTAACACCAGATACCATGTACGATCGACCGCATAAATATGGGAGAGCGCGTGGGCAATGGTAGGAAACGAGCTGTTCACCTCTTGACTTAGCACGGAGGACGGGAGTTCCTTGAGTCTCTCCAAGATCGTTTGGTTGGCCCATGCGTGATAGCGATACATTTCCGCGGGATGATTCATCATTTGGTAACCTCTCCTTTTGACTTGCGCTGAATTTGCTCTACGTGATCATTATAAAAAAAGAAGTATGACAACAGACTGTCATACTTCTTCGTAATGTTTCAGCGCGGACTGCAGCCGTTCTTTCAAGATGCCGCGCAGCGCACGAGGCTCGAGCACTTCGGCATCGCCGCCGAAGCTGAGCAGGATGGACCAGAGCCATCGTGCCTGCAAAGGCTGGTATACGGGAATCCGTATCGTCATGCCGCCATCGGCATGGAATTGCTTATCCGCCCGGGAGAACTGATCCATCGCTTCCGCCAACCCTTCGGGTCCCACCCGGATGACGACGCTCTCCACCTTCTCTTGCCATGCCCCATCCGTCCATGCGGTCTCGTTCGGCGCCTCTTGATGCGGCTGGAACGTATCCGGCGTCGGCGCCAAATGCAGCATCCGGGATAGCCGGAACTCCCGGTAATCCCGCCGCGCTCGGCAATACCCATATACGTACCACTCGCGATGCTTAAAAAGAAGCCGCACCGGTTCCATCTCGCGCGAGGTTCGCTCATTCTTCGCATTGATGTAATCGAACCGGACGACCGTCCGCTCGGCAATGGCCGCCCGCAGCCGAGGCAGCGCGCCCGGCTCCGTGCGACGGGTCTCCAGATCCACCGCCAGACCGGGAATCCGGTGCTCCGTCTCGATCGCCTGCAGCCGATCGATCGTGCCCTGCGCGCGCTCGTCTTCAAACACGGAAGAGAGGCTGCCGAGCACGGTGACCAGGGAAGCGACATCATACGAACCGAGCAAGCTGCGGTCCATTTTGAACCCGTCCATCATGCCGTACCCGCCATTCATCCCTTGATACGAGACGATCGGGAAACCCGCGGCGCAGATGACATCGATATCCCGGTAGATCGTTCGGGGCGACACGTGAAACTCTTCGGCCAGCGCGGTGGCCGAGACGACTTCGCGGTTCAACAGCTTGTAGATAATCGAGATCAATCGTTCCAATTTCATGCGCATCCCCGCCCATTCACCCGTTATAGCTCACTCGCCCTATAATAGCACAGGCTAGTCGGGGGATGCTCCCCTGCTTCTTGCCATGTCCCAACGGCAAAACACTCCAGCCCGTGACTCGGGCAGGAGTGTGTGCTCATCGCTTGCTATTGCGCGGAACCCAGCTGAATCCACGCTTGCTGGATTTCCTCGACCGCTTGATCCTTCGTCTTCGACTTGCCGATATAGGCTTGCATGATCTCGCCGAATTTCTGATGGAACGTATCGAGCGAGTAGTTGACGGACAGATCGCCGGACTTCTCGGTCTTCAGAATCTCGTCCATTTGCTTCGGCATGTCGAGCTCCGGCAGCGGCGCGTCCTTGATCGGCGGGATGACCTTCGCCACTGTGGAGAACCAGCCTTTGCCATAGTCGGACGTGTACAGCCAGTTGAAGAATTCGATCGTCTCTTTGGCTACCGCCGAATCCTTGTTGATGCGAAGCGCTTGGTCCGCGCCGGTAATGATCTGCGCCTGCTCCGCCTTGTCGCTGACCGGATAGCCCATGATGCCGAGCTCGAAATCCGGCGTGATTTTCTTGATCGCTTCTTCGTCCCATGCGCCCTTGCCCGTCAGGATCGCGGCTTTGCCGGCCGCGAAGTCGCTCACCTGGGCGTTGCTGTCGCGCTCAAGCGGCTTCGGCGTGCCGTGCGCCACCGTCGTGTCGATGAAGCTGAAGAAGTTGTTGTAGAGCAGCGGATGATCCTGGAACTTCGCTTCGCCGGCGATGAACGCCTTCACGAGCTCCTGCGCGCTTTGGCCCGCGTCCTGCGCGGCCGCGTCGACGTAGTGCTGGAAGATGTGCTTCCATACCCACCACTCTTTGTAGGCATTCGCGAACGGCGTGACGCCTTTGGCTTCGAGCTTCGCGATCGCGTCCTCCAGCTCGGCGGTCGTCTTCGGCGGCGCCGCGATGCCCGCGTCGGCGAACAGCTTCTTGTTGTAGATCAAGGTGAACAGATTGCCCTTCACCGGCAGGCCGAGCACTTTGCCGTCCGTGGACGTCATATTCGCACGCACCGCGTCCGTCATCGCCGCAGCCAGCGGCTCGTTCGTCAGGTCGGCGCTGTATTCGGCGAACGTATCGATGTCGCCCCCGGCCGTCGTCTGGAACACGTCCGGCGTGCTGCCGGCCGCGATTTTGGATTTCAGCACCGTATTGTAGTCGGCCTGCATGATCTCCAGGTTGATCGTCACGTTCGGTTTGACTTTCTTATATTCCTCGATGTAAGCGTTGAAGGCCTGCGTATATTCCGGCGATGCGGTAAACATATTGATCGTGACCGGCTTGGACGCGTCCGCCGCTTCGCCCGCATTGGCACCCGCATTCCCGTTCGCGCCCGCCGCGTTGCCGCCGTTATTATTGCCGCCGCAAGCGGACAGCAACGCCATCGTCATCGCCATGCTCAATGACAGCGCCATCATTTTGTTCTTCATGTCTACGCCCCACTTTCGTTATCGGTTGAACCTCTCGATGCCTATTCTAAAGAAAGCGGCGCGCGATCGAAATGCACATAAGTGAAGTGTTAAGGGTAAAAAAGTGTTCTCCCTCTTCCGCCCTCGGCTTAGCCGTCAGGTTAAGTAGGGCTCCGCCCCTTTGACCCCCCTTTTGGTGCTCCCTCCCCCTTCCCCCTCCGCTGAGGGTAACCAAAGGACTAAGCGTAAGCTTCCGAAGCAGTTTTCCTCCGGAAAACTTTTACCTCTGGACTCCCTATTTCGTGCTTGCACGTTTGTTCGCGGTTGGCGGGTAGGCTTGATCGAGGCACGCTTTTGTCCTGTCGGACAAAGCTTCAGTGGGGTTTTAAGGCAATTATTAGACATAAACCTGTCACGGATGGCTTCACCCGACTTTTTCCTTAACCTGACAGCATTGCTCTCGGCTTAGCCGTCGCAATGGGCGGCCCGGTAGTCGGACGGCGAAAGTCCGAAGTAATTGCGGAACGCCTTGCTGAAATAATTCTTGTCCTTGTAGCCCAGCATCTCGGAAATCTCCTGGATCTTCAGCGCGGGATCGCCCAGCAGCTCCTTCGCCTTGTCCATCCGCACCTTCTGCATATATTCGTGAATGCCGACCCCGTACTGCTGCTTGAACAGCTTCATGAGGTATTCGCGGCTGAGGTAATATTTCTCGGTGAACATGGAGATCTTGATATCCTCGAAATAATACCGGTCGATATAGTCCCGCACGTCCGCGATCTGAAAAGGCCGGCTGCCGGACGTCCGCGCCAGAATGCGCTCCCCGTACTGCCGAAGCAGCTCCGACATGGCTTCCTCGTATTGCGCGAAATCCGCGAAGTCCGGTCCGCCGCCGCCTTCGGCGCGGCCGCCGGCTCCCGTCCCCGGCAGCGGCTCCGACCCCGCGCCGAGCTCGGCGGCCAGATCGGCGAGCAGCACCCGGAACTCGCGGAGCCGCACATCCGCCTCGGCCAAGGGGAACGATGCGGCTTGCCGCAGCTGCCCGAGATAATCGGCCAGCACGCTTCGCGCCTGCGGCAGGTTGCCCGACTCCAGCGCGCCGCAGATTTGGCTCATCCGGCTCGCGAGTCCCAGCGTCGCGCCTCGAGCCTCTCTCTCGGCGGCCCCGCCGACCGCTTCCGCGACCGCGACGGGCTTCAGCAGATTGATCCGATTCAGCGCGGATTTGGCTTCTTCATAGGAACCGGCGAGCTCTGGCACCTCCGTACAAGGCGAGCCGAGCCCGGCGGCGACCTGCATCCCGAATAGAGCGGCAAGCGTCGCGACGGCCTTCTTCGCCAGAATGCCCGCCGTGAAGGCCAGCTCGTCCGCGTAGCCGCCATCGGCGGAATAGACGACGATCATCTCCCGCGCGAACGCCGGGTCGGCGAAGCTGAACGCCTGCAGCCGCTCGCCGCCTACGTCGCTCAGCACGTTGGCGACGGCGAACTGCAGCAGCGCGTTCTCCTTGTTGAAGCGCCTCGCGCACACCTCGTCGAAGTTCATCACCCGAAGCACCGCGGCCATATGGCGACCGTTCGTCTTGTCCGCGCCGATGAGCGGCAGGAACGCCTCGTTCGGCTGCCGCTTGAAGCTGCGCTCGAAGATCGACAGATACAGCTTCTCCTTTAGCTTCGGCAGCGACATATTGAGCGTAATGTTGCGATTGACCAGCTCGCTCTGGCGCTCGCGCCTGGCTTCGAGCACCTGTACCGCCTTGCGCAGCGCCTGATTGAGATCCGCGCGATTCACCGGCTTGAGCAAATAATCGGCGACCTTCGAGCGTATCGCCTGACGCGTAAACTCGAAATCGTCGTAGCCGCTGATGACGATCGTCAGCAGCTCCGGATAGTCCCGCTCCACCTCCCGAAGAAACTCGACTCCGTTCATCTCCGGCATCTTCATATCCACCATGACCACGTCCGGCTTATGCGCCGCCAGCATGGCGAGCGCGCTTCTGCCGTCCGCCGCTTCTAGTATCCGCTCGACGCCCAGGCCCTTCCAATCTCCGAGGATGCGGATCGCTTCCCGGACGTGCTCCTCGTCGTCGATGATCAAGACCGTTACCATCTCGTTGTCAGCCTCCTATCGGCAGCGTCATCGTCATGCGGACGCCGCTCTCTGTTGCTTCGATCGTCAAATCCGCCGCCTCGCCGTACAGCAGCTTCAAGCGCATATGCAAATTGTGCAGGCCGATGCTGTCGCTCTCCCGCTCGTCCCAATCGGCCGCGAGCAGCCGCCGGACTTCCTCCAGCCGCTCCGGCGTAATGCCGGGGCCGTCGTCTTCCACGACGATGACGGCTTGCTCGTCCGCAAGTTCCGCGCGGATGACGACGGTTACGGGCCGGGATACGCGCTCGACGCCGTGCTTGATAGCGTTCTCCACGAGCGTCTGCAGCGACAGCTTCGGCATCCGCAGCTCCTTCAAGACCGGCTCCCATTCCGTCGCGACGAGCAGCCGGCTGCCGAACCGCGCTTTCTGCAGCGACAGATACCGTTCCATATGCCGCAGCTCCTCTTCGGCGAGGACGATATCTTTGCCGCTAATGCAGTACCGCAGCGTCAGCGCGAGCGCGTCGACCATATCCGCCACGTCGTCCGTGCCTTGCTTCAGCGCCTTGGTCGAGATCGCCTGCAGCGCATTATACAGAAAGTGGGGATTGATCTCCGCCTCGAGCGCCTTGAGCATGGCGTTCTTCTCCACCAGCTTCATCCGGAACCGCTCATTGATCAGCTCGTTCGTCCGCACGACCATCTGATTGAAGCGCCGGGTCAGGAACGCGATCTCGTCCCGGCCCTTCACCTGCGCGGCCGCGTCGAACGTGCCTTCGCCGAATTTGCGCATCTGCACCGACAGCTTCTTCAGCGGCAGCGTGATGGCGTTCGCAGTCAAGGCGACGAGAATGACGGCGATGACGAGGAAAATCAGACCGATCATATAACTGACATTGCGCGTGGTCGTCGCCGCCGCGTAGATCTCGCGGTACGGGATCGGCTTGACCAGCGACCAGCCCTCCACCTGTCCGGCATTGTGGACGACCATATACGGGTCATCCGCCCCGTCCCAATCGAACTGGCCGTCGCCGCTGCCGGGCAGACGATCCGTCAATCCTTCCTCGCGCGCTTGCCGATAGAACAACGCGTCGTCGACGTAGAAGGGCGTCCGCGACGGATCGAGCAGCATGACATGCTCGCCCTCGCCGAGCGGCACGTCCTTCATCGTCTCCGCGATTGATTTATCGTTGAAGTAGAATGACAGCACCGCCTGCGGCTCGCGGCTGGCGATCGAGCGCAGCACTTTGTGGAACGCCATGAACACTTTGTCGGTATGGACGTCGTAGCCGGTCGTCTCGCCGGGCAGCACGAACGACTGGAACGCGCGGTTCTGCTTGCTCGCCATCATCTGCTTGTACCAGCGCTGCCCCTCGATCGACGCATCCGTGCCGGTCCGGCTCGAGATCGTGTACGTCTCCCGGTAGATCGCATAATATTTGCCTTCTTCCACGAGATAGAGATAGATCGCCTCCAGATCGTTCCGGGAGAAGAACAGGTCGCGCAGGTAGTTCTCCAAATACTGCCTCGACGCATAATTCTCGGCTTCGTTCTTGATCGCATGCACGATCTCGTCGTAGCGCAGCTGCGGCTGGGATAGCGCTTCCATTCCAGCGAGATAGCCCTCGATGTTTTTGTTCACCAGATATAGATTGTTCGTCGTGCTGGCGATGCTGCTCTCGACCGACTCCCGCTGGATCATCTGGTACGAAATGACGGTCAGGCAGCCGACGACGAGGATAATAATGCTCGTAAACAGCAATATCAGCTTGTTGACGAGTCGACGTGTCGCCCGGTCGACAACAGCTGTCAGGCCTCTTTTGATGCGGTCGATCACTCGCTTCGCCCCTCTCATTGCCCGTTCGCACAGTTCACCTTTTTACCCTTAACAGTCCCCTTTCCTCCATTCTGCGCGCCCGGCCCCCTAATTTATAATCCATTATAACGAAATCCATCCCGAAGCAAAGACAAAAAAAGAGGTGCTCTATGCGCAGACTAGGTAGAAAATGGGGCGACAAGCTCGAATTCGGCATCTTCACGCTGCCCGTGCTAATATGCGTGGCCATCGCGTTCTACATTCCGTTCGCCATGACGGTGCGCTACTCGCTCACCAAGTGGAACGGGATTTCCAAGCACCCGAAATTCGTCGGTCTGGACAATTTCAAGCAAATTTTCCTGCACGACGCGAACTTCGCCAACGCAGCCTGGTTCACGGTCAAATACGCGGTGCTGTACATCGTGCTCGTCAACGTGCTGGCGATTCTCTTGGCGCTCGTGCTCGATATGAAGCTGAAGTCGTCGACATGGCTGCGGATGGCGTTCTTCACGCCATATATTCTCAGCTTGGTCATCGTCGGCTTCATCTGGAAATTCATCTTCATGCAGGGCTTCGAGTCGCTCGGCGCCAGCACCGGATGGGGCATCTTCGGCCTCAGCTGGCTGGGGGAGCCGGGACTTGCCTTCGTCTCCATCCTCGGCGTATCCATCTGGCAGTCGATCGGCTTCTATATGGTCATCTACATCGCGGGTCTCCAATCCGTGCCGGACGATCTGAAGGAAGCGGCGGTCATGGACGGCGCCGGCCCGATCCGGCGGTTCTTCAGCATCACGCTGCCGCTGCTCGCCCCGTCGATCACGATCTCGGTGTTCATGGCGCTGACGAACTCGATCAAGATCTTCGACGTCATTCTGTCGCTGACCGGCGGCGGACCGGGCGGCACCACGTACAGCGTCGCCTACGACATCTACCGCGACACGTTCCAGAACAATCTGTACGGCTACGGCACGGCGAAGGCGCTCATTCTGTTCGTGGCGGTGCTGCTCATTACGATCGTCCAATTAACCATCTTCAAACGCAGGGAGGTTGAAGCCTAATGAAGCGCAATAGAACCGGACGTCTCCTACTCGAAGTCTTCATGGTCCTCCTGTCGCTCGTCTTTATTTATCCGCTCTTGCTGACGATCATCAACGCGTTCAAAAGCTTCCAGGAGGTCATGACCGACGTCATTGCCCTGCCGAAGAAGCTGTCGTTCGCGAACTACGCGTACGTCTGGGACTTCATCGATTATCCGCGGCTGTTCCTGAACAATACGATCATTACCGTGCTCGGCTTGGCCGGCATCGTCCTCGTCTCGTCGATCGCCGCCTACAAGCTCGGCCGGACGAAGACGCGGATCAGCGCGTTGATCTACATGCTCTGCATCATGCCGATGCTCATTCCGTTCCAATCGATCATGCTCACCGTGCTGCAGCTGGCCAAAGACCTGCATCTGTCGGAGAGCACGTGGGGGCTCGGCCTGCTGTACTGGGGCTTCGGCGCGCCGCTGGCCGTATTCATCTATCACGGCTTCGTCAAAGGCATCCCGCTGGAAATCGACGAGAGCGCCAAGATCGACGGCGCTTCCGGCTTCCGCCTGTTCTTCAGCGTCATCTTCCCGCTGCTGAAGTCGGTGACGACGACGATCATCATCATCGACGTCATGTGGATCTGGAACGATTTCCTGCTGCCGCTGCTCATGGTCAACGGCTCCCCGTCCACGAAGACGCTGACGCTGGCTGCCTACACGTTCGTCGGACAATACACCTCGGATTGGCAGTACGCGATGACGGCCATGGTGATGGCGGTCCTCCCGTCCATCGTCGTGTTCATGCTGCTGCAGAAGTATATCGTCAAGGGCGTTGTAGCCGGGGCCGTGAAGGGGTAAGTCTATGACGCAGAAAAAGGATCCGAACGTCATCTTGGATGACGTTCGGATCCTTTTCTCTTTTAAAAGTCTATGACAAGAGCTGTCACCATTAGCGGATACAATAGACCTCGAGCCCGGCATAATGGTCCGAGCAAAACGAATCAAGAGGAGTTGTTGTGAGGATGACGTTTCAGGTTACGCCTTTCATTACGCTGAACGGAACGGCCAGGGAAGCGATTCGATTTTACGAATCCGCGCTGGAGGCCCGCGTTGTATTCCTGCAGACGTACGGAGAAGGACCCGAGGATCCGGCGCACCCGCTGCCGCCGCACGCCAAGGACCGGGTAGCGCACTCGGTATTACGGATCGGAGAGGCGGAATTATTCGTGGCGGATTCGATCTCGGACGAGCCGAATGCAGCCGGCGACCGCCTGCAGATCTGCATCACGACCCCCGATACCGCCACATCGGACCGCTTCTTTAAGGCGCTCTCGGAGGGGGGCCAAGTCGTCATGCCTTTGCAAGAAATCTACTTTAGCCCGGCTTTCGGCGTCCTAACAGACCGGTTCGGCATCACGATCCAGATCTTTACCCCAAGAGAACAAGCATAGGACCGGGCGGTACGATAAGGACCACCGCCCGTCTTCATTCCGGATAGCTCTCAAGCAGCTCGAGCAGCCTTCTGCGGATGGAAGCTCTCAATTCCGCCGGCTCGTACAGCTTGACCTCGTCTCCCAAGGAGATGAAAAAATCGGCGTAAAACGGAATATCGCTCCGGTCGACGTCCGCATCAATCGCTGCAGTCCCGTCCTCGCGCACCTGAAGCAAAGGGGAGAGCCAGAGCTCGGCTTCGCAGCGCTGGGTGCCGGTGCGGGTCAGCTCGGCGCTCAACCTTACGGCATCCGCCGGCGACGCCGCCTCGTGCCGGATCAGGCGGATATCGCTCAGCTTGAGCGGCTCGGTCGGATCGTCGGCCGCGTCGCGAATCCGGTCGCAGCGGAAGGTGCGGTAGTCCTGGCGCATAAAACAATAAGCCGTACAGTACCAGAGACCGTTGTGCGCATACAGGAATACCGGCTGAATCCGGCGACTGGCCGCGCCCTCTTCCTTCGTCTCATATAAGACAGCCAGCACCTTCTGCTTCACGGCGGCATCCAGCAGGGCGGCCAGGAACGGGGCATCGGACCGCCGCGTCGGCGTTATGAAATCAACCCGCTCCTTCATGCCGTCGATCTGGTCCCGAACGTCGCCGGGCATGTGCAGGTAAAATTTGCTCAAGGCCGAGGCGGATTCCGCATCGAACGGCAGCGAGGAATAGTGGCGAAGGGCATGCACGGCAAAAAACATGGCGCTGGCCTCCCCTTCCGTGAACGCGATCGGCGGGAGCACCCGTTCCCTCACCACCTGATACCCGCCGTGCGGCCCCACCTCCGAATACAGCGGCACGCCAAGCTCGCTCAGTTCCTGCAAATCCCGCAAAATCGTCCGCGCGGAGACGCCAAATTCGTCCGCCAGTTCTTGAACCTTGAAGCGCCGTTTACGGTTCACCGTCATCATGAGCTCCATGAGCCGTCTCGACTTGGGCATCGCTGCACTTCCCTTCGTTGCGTAAATTGTCTGCGTAACGTATTCGCCAGATGAAGGAAACGAACCTGCCGGAAGCATCCTTCTTGATTCAGGATTCAACTATCTCTCCTTTGCATGAAGGTAGAGTTGCAAACTATTAAAATATGTCATCTCAAATGAAAGAGTGTGGGATATCGTGATAGAACACCCCCCTAGCATAAACCCAATTTCCAATAATTAGTTATCGGTCTAGCCGATGACGAGCTATTCGTCCATGCTTAAAAAAAGCGACTCGCGTACACTGAACCATCTTATGGGGAGGTGTCGTAGTTGAGTTGTCCCGATATAAAAAAACGGTGTAAAAAGAAAACCATAATTGTGTGTCGTCCAAAAAGAAAAAAAAGGAAGCTTCGTGTTCGGGTGATTAAGAAGATTATTTATAAAAAGTGCCCCCCTCCTAACGGACGGCAGCTCCTTCGAGGACTTGCGGGTGCAATTGCAGAAGCCGGACCTCGGGGACTCGCAGGCGCGCTTGGGCCGCAAGGGCTAACTGGGCTTGTGGGCGCGATTGGCGCGCTTGGACCCCAAGGCATCGCAGGCGCGCTTGGTCCTCAAGGAGCAGCAGGCCTTCTAGGAGCGATTGGCGCGCTTGGACCCCAAGGCATCGCGGGCGCGCTTGGTCCTCAAGGAGCAGCAGGGCTTCTAGGAGCGATTGGCGCGCTTGGACCCCAAGGCATCGCAGGCGCGCTTGGTCCTCAAGGGTTAACTGGGCTTGTGGGCGCGATTGGTGCGCTTGGACCCCAAGGCATCGCGGGCGCGATTGGTCCTCAAGGTGCAGCAGGGCTTCTAGGAGCGATTGGCGCGCTTGGACCCCAAGGCATCGCGGGCGCGCTTGGTCCTCAAGGAGTCGCAGGACTCGCAGGAGCAATTGGCGCAACTGGACTGACGGGACCAGCTGGACCAGCTGGACCAACCGGACCAACCGGACCAACCGGGCCAACCGGGCCAACCGGACCAGCTGGACCAGCAGGGGATGTGGGGCCAGCAGGACCGATTGGGCCGGCAGGCGGCGTGTTAAGCTTTGCGGATTTCTTTGCTTTGATGCCTCCTGATAATGCAGCCACCGTTGCTCCCAATACGGACGTAAGTTTTCCGCAAGATGGTCTAATTAGCGGGACTGCCATTACCCGTTTAACTGCAAGCTCTTTTAACTTGGCTGAAATTGGCGCTTACCAAGTATTGTTTCAGGTCAATGTAAGCGAAGCGGGCCAATTGATCTTAACGCTAAATGGCGCCGACCTGGCCTATACGGTGGTCGGGCGTGCAACGGGAACCTCTCAGATCGTAGGAATGGCGCTTGTGCAAACAACGGCCATTAACTCAGTACTCACGGTTCGAAATCCTGCGGGCAATTCCACGGCGCTCACCATCACCCCATTAGCTGGAGGAACACGGGCAGATTCCGCGCACCTTGTTATTATGCAGATCGCATAGAGGGGATACAATTATCTGAACGTGGTCCTCGGTTACTGACCATGGCCGCTGGCGGTATTCATCTACCACGGCTTCGTCAAAGGCATCCCGCTGTCGATTTGGGCATCTGTCATCCTCATACAGGCAACGAAATGAAGCCGGTTTCTCCGCGTTGGAGATGACCGGCTCTTCGCGTTGACGTCGAAGCCTTTCAAACCGAGTAATTATAAAAGTTTCCTACAATACAAAATATTGGATCTGAGTGTTATACTAAAAAACAGTAGAGAGAATCTTCGCGTTGCTATCGAGGAGGGATCAGATTCCGATGAAATTTGCAAGCCAGTTGCTGCATAGATTCAAAGACCGCGATTACCAGAATAAGCTCAACGACTATCGAAACAAAACGGAGCTCATCAAGAAACGGAATTTGGAAGCAAGGGACGACGGGCAGCTTCGAGCGGAATCCCTTCGGCTGCGAAAAGAAGCAAAATCGGGCACGTCCTTGGATGAGCTCCTTATCGATGCGTATGCGTTAGTCTGCGAAGCGGCGAAGAGAACGCTCGGATTACAGCCTTACGATGTCCAGATCATGGCGGCCATCGCGCTGCACGAGCGATTCTTGATCGAGCAGCATACGGGCGAAGGAAAAACGCTCTCCGCCGTTATGCCCGCTTATCTGAATGCGCTGACCGGCGAAGGCGTCCACGTGCTGACGTTTAACGATTATTTGGCCAAGCGGGATGCGGAGTGGATGGGTCCGATCTATCGTTTCCTCGGGCTGACGGTTCACGCGGTTCAATCGGGCATGAGCCTGATCGACAAACGGGAAGCGTACGACAAGGATGTAACCTACGTGACGGCCAAAGAGGCGGGATTCGATTATTTGCGCGATACGATCGCGCTCAACGAAGCCGATACCGTGCATCGCCCTTTCCACTACGTCCTCGTCGACGAAGCGGACTCGCTGCTGCTCGATGAAGCGCGGGTGCCGCTAGTCATCACCGGCGAGTCGGACTCTTCCGGCCACGACGGCATCCGTTTCGCGGATGTGGCTCGGCAACTAGAGCCGGCTCTGCACTACGACTTCGACGAGTTCCGGCGCAACGTGTACTTGAATGAAGCAGGGGCGCTGAAAGCGGAGTCGCTGCTGGGATGCGGCAATTTGTACGATAGCCAGAACAGTCATTTGTTAACGTCGCTGAATTGCGCGCTGCATGTGGAATCGTTATTGAAGAAAGACGTCGATTACCTCGTCCGGGACGGCAGCATCGAGCTGATCGAAGAATATACCGGCCGCGTGGCGGAGAACAAGTATTTGCCGGACGGGCTGCAAGCCGCGCTTGCGGCCAAAGAAGGACTGCAGTCGACGGCCGGCGGGAAAATTCTCGGGACGATCACCCTGCAGCACTTCATTCGCCTGTATCCGGGGATTTGCGGAATGACGGCTACGGCGCTCGCTTCCGCGATGGAATTCGAGGCTATTTATGAACTGCAGGTCATCCCAATCCCGCCTCACCGGCCGAATATACGGATCGACCATCCGCACCGCATTTTTACCCATCAAGAAGCCAAGCTTACAGCGCTTGTACACGAAATCACGTCCGTCCATGCGACGGGACGACCGATTCTGATTGGCACGTCAAGCGTCGAGGAGTCTGACAGACTGGCTGCGGCGCTTGCGGCTGCCGACGTCCCTTGCCAGGTTCTGAATGCGAAAAACGACGCAAGAGAAGCCGAGATTATCGCCAGAGCGGGAGAAATCGGCGCCGTCACGGTGTCTACGAACATGGCGGGACGCGGCGTCGACATTCGGCTCGGCGGCGGCAATCCCGCTCAAGCCGAGGCCGTCGCCAAGTTGTGCGGGTTGTACGTCATTGGAACGCATGTGAATGAAAGCGTGCGGATCGATGACCAACTGCGCGGGCGTTCCGGCCGCCAAGGCGACCCGGGAGCTTCCGTCTTTTTCGTAAGCTTGGAGGATGAGCTGATGATTCGGTTCGGCATCCATAACCTGGTTCGCGCTTCTAGGCAGCAGGAGGCTCTCGAAGATTCGGCGCTCCGCGGCAAAATCGCGCATATTCAGCGCGTTATGATGGGTCAGAACTTCCAGCTCCGCCAGGAACTGCACCGTTATTCGGATATGGTCGAGGATCAGAGGCGAATTCTATACGAGGAGCGGCTCGGCATTCTGAAAGGCGCGCAGCCGATGAGCCCGTCGGAGCAGCGGGTACGGCTTTTTTATATCGACGAGTTCTGGGCCGACCATCTGGCATACGTGTCTTACCTTCGCGAAGGCATTCACCTGGAGAGCCTGGCGAGCCGAAGTCCGATCGACGAATTCCATGTGCAAATCACCGAAGCCTTCGAGCAGCTTCCGGATCGTATAAATCGGGCATCGACGCTTATGCTTGCAAGGCTAGGTGGTTCAAATGATCCGGCGCAGTGGGAAACGTTCGGTCTGAAGAGTCCTACGTCCACTCGGACCTATATCATCAACGATCAATACATCCAGAACAAGCGCAGCTCGTGGACCGCGGAAACCGTAATGGCGTATTGGATTCGCAAGCTGTTGAGACTGGCTTTGCGGCCGGTATTCAAGCTGTCGAAATTTTGATGCGGCGTATTGTTACAAAGAGGAACGAACCGTGGATGTCACCGAGCAGCAGCCGCTAGCATTTGGAGCTGGTAGAGGCGGTCGTCGGCCGCGGCGATGCTCTGCTGGAGCGCCTGCTGCCGGATTTGGCCCGCTTGGCTGATGATCGTCTTCTGTGCGAAATAATACCCCGCCCAGCCGATCAACTGCATCGGCACGATGCCGACGACCAGCAGCACCAGAATAAACTTTGCCCGCAACGTAAGCTTCCTCGCATATCGCATCCTCATGCCCATGCCGCGCTCGCCTCCATGTTCGCCAGACACCTGTTCAGGCGTCGCTATTGTGTTGGGACTAATTGTACTGAGAATTAATAGATTCGGCTAGGCGTTTGTGGGGACGCAGCTCAGAGTAGGGGCAATCAAAAGAACCCGCATGGAGTGGTGTGCTCACATGCGGGTTAAAGGTCATGTCTATCGATTGTGGCTGGTCTTTCCCCGGAAACAGCCGGTACTTAGTCAAGCTATGATCAATTTATATTGACAACCATTTTTGACCAGTGATAGAATGCTAGCAACAAATTCCTACATTTTTAGTCGGAATAATAAACGCTCAGGAGGCATGTCCGATGGTCCATCCGTTCATTCGTTCGAAGAAAGCGCTCGCCGCCGCTCTTTCGCTCTCCCTGGTTGCCGCGCTTCCCGCGCAAGCCCTGGCAGCCGAAGCTGCCGCAAAGCCAATCTCATCTCCATCCGCAGCAGCCCATCCTTCCAGCTCCAAAGCCGCATTGACCGAGAACTATGCACTGTTTCTGCAGGACAAGTTCGGCATTCAATTCGATTCGAGCCCAACGCGCGGCAGCTTCATCCTTGCCCTTGTAACCGCCCTGGAGCTGACGGCGAAGAGCGAAGATGCAGCAGCCGACACCGATGAAAGCCGCCTAGCTTCGGCCATCGAAGCGCTTCGTAAGAACGGGATCGTCAGCACGACGGACATTCAAGCCGATCAAGCGCTGACTTCCTTGCAGGCCGTATTTCTAGCCGTCAAAGCCGCGGAGCTGAAGGAGTTAGCCTACACGTATCCGAAGGAGAAAGCAGCCGCCTCGCTGAAGCGCGCTAAGCTCAACCTCGCGCAGTTCGGCACGCTCACGGCTGCTCAGGAAGTCGCGGCCGCGATCGATACGGGACTCGTCGACCCTGCATTCTACAACCAGCTGTCGCCGGGGACGAAGGCTTCCGCCGCTTTCTCCGCAGCGCTGCTCGGCCGCGTGCTTGAAGCGAAAGGCTTGTACAAGCACTACCTCGGCGAGACGTCCGATTACGATATTTATGCGAAGCTGACCGATGCGTACCGCACGTCCGACATCCTGGATGGCGGCGAACTCGAGGAGATCGCAAGCGGCGCTCTCAAGCAAGGACTCGTTACGGGTTATAACCTGAAGGACAGCCGCTACGACGCGAATTTCGTGGATGCGCTGTCGCTGACGTACGGGCATTCCGATCTCAAGCATGCGATCCAGCTGATCGGTCTGCTGCGCAGCGAAGGCATCGATGCGAAGGTGCAGTTCGAGCCGAAAACCTCCGCGTTCGTCCATCTCATCGAATGGGGCGAGCCTCAGCCGTCGGAGGATTACCAGTACGAGAAGCTGGATAACGGCAACTATATCGCCTCTGCCAAGGAATACGATATCGCCTTCGAATTCGAAACAGCCGCGGATAAGGAACGCTTCCAGCCGGTTATTTTGAAGTATGCGAAGAAGAACAGCGAAGACGCGCAAGGGCTCATCAGCGGGTCCTGGTGGCAGCCGCTCTACTACTCCCATACAAAGCTGGCCGACTACGACGTCATCACGAATAACAAGCTGCTGGGCGACGGGTATGTGTATGCCCAATCGTTCTCGCTGAACAAAGATTCCGCGGCCGTCATCGCCGGTTTCAAAAAGCTGAATCCAAACGCGAACGTCATCTCCTACGAGTTCTGGGTCGACCATCCGTTCCATAACTATCTGACAGGCGAATCCCATCTGTAAACGAAAAAGGCATGTGTTCTGCCAGCCGGGCAGCATACATGCCTTTTTCCCTTTCCACGAATCGGGCTTCACTTAGCCCGCGCTTGAATTCCCTCGAGCACATGCGTCACCAACTGCTTCACGTAAGCATCGTCTACCGGGTCGCCCGATACCAACAGCCGGTAGAAGATCGAGCCGTAGATCATATCGGTAATCAAGGCCGCGTCGAGGCTGGCCGGCAGCTCCCCGCGCTGCATCCCCTTCTCCAGTATGCCGCGAAACTCCAGCCGGCGCGGTTGGATGTATCGGGTTCGTAACGCTTCCGCCAAGGAAGCGTCGATCTGTCCTTCCCCGATGATCTCCAGCAGCACAACGCCTTCCCGGCTTCTCGTGAATCGGGCCGTGTTGGTCGCATGGGCCAGCACGTCGCCGCTGACCGACCCCGTATCCGGCACGGGCAATCGCGCGGTCGCCGCGAATAGGAAGCCGTCCATGACGACCGCCGCCTTGTTCGGCCACCATTTATAAATCGTCGCCTTGCTCACCTTAGCCCGCTCGGCGATCTTCTCGACCGTAACCTCTCCAAAACCGCTTTCGAGCAATAGATCGTAGGACGCGGTTAGAATCGCGTCGTGCGTGTCCATATTGCGAGGTCGTCCTCTTTTCGCCTGCACTGCTAGTCCTCCCTGCTTCATTCCGTCTGCTCTTCATCTAAACGATACGTTTAGTATACGAAAGACAAGCAGCGAAAAAAAGCCTATTTACAAAACGATACGTTCAGTATATTGTTTAGAACAAAGAATTACTGAACACTGCGTTCAGTATATTGCGGAGGTAGATGAGAATGCGAAACGAATCCGGAAATCAAGAACGTCGCATTTCGAAATGGATGGTGCTGCTGCTGGCGGCCGCGTGCGGACTGATCGCCGCCAATCTGTATTACGCGCAGACGCTGGTTGGACCGATTCGCGATGCGATCGGCCTGTCTTCTACGGCTGCGGGACTCATCGTGACCGTGACCCAGATCGGGTACGTCATCGGTCTGCTGTTCATCGTGCCGATCAGCGACATCGTGGAGAATCGGCGTCTCTCGGTCGCGATGCTGCTTATCGCTGCGCTTGCGCTATTAACGACCGCTTTCGCCGCCACCGCGCCGCTGTTTCTCCTCGCCGCGCTCATCATTGGCGTAGGCTCGGTAGTAGCGCAAATTCTCGTCCCGCTGGCCGCCTCCTTGGCGGCGGAGGAACAGCGCGGACGTGTCGTCGGCAGCGTCATGAGCGGTCTCTTGCTCGGCATTATGCTCGCCCGGCCGGCCGCCAGCTTCGTCGCCGACTTATGGGGTTGGCGCGCCATCTTCGTGCTGTCCGCCGCCGTAATCCTCCTGTTAACCGTTCTGCTCGCTTACACGCTGCCGGCGCGCAAGCCGACCAAGTCCGTTCGTTACGGCAAGCTGATTGTCTCCCTGGGGGCCATCTGGCGGCAGACGCCCGTGCTGCGCCGCCGCGCGTTGTATCAGGCGTCCATGTTCGGGGCGTTCAGCTTGTTCTGGACCGTCGTGCCGCTGCATCTGGCCGACCGGTTCGGCATGTCCCAGCAGGGCATCGCCTGGTTCGCGCTCGTCGGGGTCGGCGGCGCGATCGCCGCGCCGATCGCGGGACGATTGGCGGATCGCGGCTGGAGCAAGGCGATGACGGGGAGCGCGATGGTCGTGGCCGTCCTTTCGTTTTTGGCGATTCATCTGTTCGACCGTCACGCTACACCGGCGCTCATCCTTCTCTTCATCTCGGCCTTTACGCTCGACATGGCCGTATCCGGCAACCTGGTCGTCGGACAGCGCGCGATTTATACCTTGGGCCATGAAGCGAGAGGACGTCTGAACGGCCTGTTCATGTCGGTGTTCTTCACGGGCGGCGCGATCGGATCTTCCGTAGGCGGGTGGGCGTATGAACAAGGGGGCTGGGCGCTCGCTTCGTTGATCGGAACGGCGCTGCCGCTGATGGCGTTGGGGTACTTTCTGACGGAGAGCCGGATCACGACGAACAGCGAGGCAGCCAAAGGCATCTCTTCCGCCGGCTAACCCCGCTCAACTTATCTTATCGAACTCGTTTCTCTTCGACATATAGTGCGCCGCTAGATAAAGGACAAACTGAATGGGCACGGAATAGGTGTATCTCCAATTCACAGGGTTATAGACTAAGAGCCATTTAAAAAAGGGCTCGGCCACATAAGAAGTTAATAAAGCAAATACCGCCGCTTTAAGGTAAGGGCTCACGCTTGGTTTGAATTGAATAAGCCAAATAATGGTAACGGGCATCAAAGTAAAGTCCCAAGGTAAATAGGTAGGCACCACAGGAATGACGTTAAACCGGTAGTGCCAAAAGCCAAACTGATCGCCAACTAAATCTAAGGCAACTGCTACAAGGGAAGCAAAGAATCCGGCATAGAGCAATCGATCCGTGCTGCTCTTTTTGCGGTAGAGTATCCAAATTACCCAAGGGATAATCGACAAGATTACGCCCATCCACCATAGATTCGAGAATACAACCTGATCAGTCCATATTTCTATTTTTTCTTTTATTAGTTTAGAAATCTGGTTCACATTCTCGTCGATTAATCGCGCGGTTTCCTTTTTATCATTCATGATCGTCGGCCTCGAAAGTTTTTTCTTTAATTTTCCCTGACGATTGGATTTTATTCCTAACTTAATCGTGCCAGCAGGGAAGAACGAAGGCGCTGAAAATAAAAAAGAAGAGGATGCTCGTCCTCTTCTTAGGCTCCTCTACCGCGGGAAGCTCTCGATTTGCTAAAGTCTTGGCCCTTGGTCACGACGCGGCCGCCCTGCACATCTTCCATTTCATTCTCCGAAAGCTCTTGGGAAATATCTTCAATCTCTGTCGTGCTTGGCTGCTGTTCTTCATGTTTTTGACTATCAGTCATGACGGTGCCTCCGTTAAAGTTAAGATTCTATGAGGCCATTCTACCATGATTCCATACGCAAAATGTATACCCCGAAGGGGTGATCCATTAGGCCGGAGCTGCGGCTTAACCGCCAACCGAAGCCCGCTAACCAATGTGCCGCGCTTGTAAGCTGGCTGCCCTTTGATCGGAATGCGATCCCCGCACATAGGCAAAGACCGAGGTGGCTTTCCCTTCGGTCTTCTGCTTTCTTGCCATCGCTTCAGCAGACGGATTGGTTGCGTTTAGCCCTTCACGGATCCGGCTGTCATGCCCTCTACGATTCGCTTATTAAAGATAACGAACAGGATCAGCATCGGCAGCGTAATGACGAGAATATTCGTGAACAGTAGGTTCCACTGCGTGACGAACTGACTCTGAAAGTTGTACAGCGTCAGCTGTACGGTGGCGTTTTTCGCGCCCGGGAAGAAGTAGAGCGGATTCGTGAAGTCATTAAAAATGAATACGGATTGGGTAATGACGATCGTCGCCGTCACCGGCTTCAACAGCGGAAGAATCATCCGATAGAACAGTCCGAAGCCGGAGCAGCCGTCCATGATGGCCGCTTCGTCGATCTCCCGGGGAATGGTCGCCATGAAGCCTTTGTAGAGCAGCACGCAGAACGGGAAGCCGAGCGCGACCTCAACCGCTACTAGCCCCGTCATCGTCTTGAATAGGCCGAGGCCGTCCAACACCCAGATCGTCGGCACGATCGCCGGCGGAATAATGAGACCGGACAGCACGAGGAAGTTCAGCCATGGCGTCGCTTTGCCCGTACGGCGCTGCAGGATGAAGCCGGCCATGGCGCAGATAACGATGAGCACCACGATCGAGAAGACGGTAATCAGCGTGCTGTTATAGAAGGCGCGCAGCAGCATGTAATCTCTCGCTTCGATCACCGTCTTCATGTTCGCCCACAGGTGGATCGTCGACGGCCATCTCAGATTGAGCAGCGAGGATTCCTTCTCGTCCTTGATGGCGTTCACGATAATGAAGTAGAACGGAATCCAGAAAATAACGACGGACAGCAATATGGCAGCGGCTTCGACGGTAAACTGCCGGATTCCCTTCTTCATAGGTCAACCTCTTTTCTGTTCAGGAACATATACAGCGGGAAGGCCAGCACGCTCACGAACAAGAACAGGATGACGTTGCCCGCCGTCGCCAAGCCGTAGAATCCGCCTTGGTATTGCTTATAAATAATCGAGGCAATGAGGTCCGTCGTAAATCCGGGCCCCCCCTTGGTCATCGCCCAAACCAAATCGAAGGAACGCAAACCGCCGATGAATGCAAGAATAATAACCGAGTTCGTCGCCGGACGGCTTAGCGGCACAATGATGTTCCAGAACTTCCGGAACGCATTGCCCCCGTCGATTTGAAGCGCCTCGTAGTATTCAGCCGGAATGGATAAAATGCCCGCCATATAGATGACGGTCGCAAAACCGACGCCTTTCCAAACATCGACGAACGCAACGGAGAGAAGCGCAATGCTTGGATCGCCTAACCAGTCCGGACCATTGATGCCCAACCAAGCAAGCGTCGTGTTAATCAAACCTTGAGAAGGATGCATCATCATGCTGAACGCGAGTCCGACCGCAATCGTACTGACAAGCGTCGGGAAGAAAATAACCGACCGCAGGTAACCTTTCGATCTGATCTTGGAAGTCAGAAATACGCCCAACAGAAGACCAAGCACGACTTTCAGCACGCACGTCACCGCCGCATAAATAAACGTATTCTTGAAGCCGATAATCAGCGATGGCTCCTCGAAGAACATGCGGAAATTCTCAAGGCCGATGAAATCCCATTCTTGAAGCGACCATCTCGTCATGCTGAAGAAGAAGGACATGACGGTCGGCACCAGGAAGATGATCGTATAAATGATGGCTGCCGGCAGCAGGAAGTAATACGAGTATGTGTTCTTGAAAATTTTTGTCATGGTTTAACCTCCATCCCACCAATGAAACTCGGCCGGCCCTTCGTTGGTTTGCTAGGGCCGGCCGGTTCCGTTTCTATTTACCAGCCGGCAAGACCCAACTGTTTGGCCTGTTTCTCGACGTCTTTGTCGTATTGCCCGGCACCCTCTTGGGCGGATTTAAAGCCAAGACCGACTTCGGCCGTAATCTGCGGCAGGCTTGGACCTTTGATCGGCGAGAGGAATTCCAGCGCCGCTGCCGTGTTGTTCTGATCGAAATACGGCATCATGTCTTTCACGGCTGGCGCTACATTGTCCGGAAGCGAAGCGTCTTTGATCACATACGGACCGCTCGGCGTCGAAGCCGTCGAGATCGCTTCCGTACCTTCTACCGATGCCATAAACGCTAGAAATTGCTTCGCTTCTTCAACATGCTCGGTATTTTTATTAATATAGGCTGCTGCAGGCATCCACACGGTCAGACCGTTTTGATCCGCGCCGTCGCCTGGCTGCGGGAAGAAGCCGATATCGTTCAGTTGATCCGGATAGTTCTGCGCCCAAGCCGGGATGGCGAACGTCAGCATCGGATAGTGCGCGCCTTTGCCTTCGGCAAGCATCTTCATGCCCGCATCATAGGTCGTAGCCGTCGCGTCTTCGTTCATGTAGCCTTTGGCTTGAATTTCGGCGAGCTTCTCGAAGCTGCGAAGCGCTGCCGGGGTCGTCGCGTATTTCGCTTTGCCTGCCGTGTAGTCGTCCGCGAACGTAGGGACTTGCGCCTGCACGTTATAGTAGTCCGCCAGCACGATGAGCTGGGACGTCCAATCGTCTTTATAAGAGCCGATAACCGGCGTAATGTTCGCCGCTTTGATTTTCTCGTTGTTTGCCAGCAGCTCGGCCCATGTTTTCGGCACGGACAGCCCGAGATCGGCATAGACTTTTTTGTTGTAGAACCAGCCGCCCGCCATCGAGGATGCCGCCGGCGCGCCATATACTTTGCCGTTAAAGGAAACGGTCGGTTTGTACGAATCGAGGATATTGCTCATGAACGACTCGTTCGTCAGGTCAACCAGGTTTTGCTCCGGGTTAAGCGCTTGCATAAGCGAGCCGGAATTGTAGAAGAATACGTCGGTCATATCGCCGGTCGACAAGCGCGTCTTCACGAGGTTGTCGCCTTCCGCGCCGCCCGGACGGGTTTCCGTCTCGATGTGAATGTTCGGATTTTGCTTCTCGAATGCTTCCGTCAGCGCCTTGGCGATATTGACCGAATCCTGCGTGTTGTCGACGAGCAGGGAAAGCGTGACTTTTTCGGCCGTCGCGTTGGTGTTCGCATTGCCGGACTGATTCGTGTTATTGCCCTCGTTTGCGCCGCCGCATGCGGATACAACGCTTGCCAAGAGTACGCAGCATGACAGAACGGAAATCTTTTTTGCGTGTCGTTTCCTCATCTTTTATGCCCCCTATTTGCTTTCCTCGTGTGCAGGACCGGTCCCTGTGCTTTTATTGTAAGCGTTTCAAGTTGCTTGCGGCAGTGCGTCATTTTTTTGATTCGCGTCTTAATTTTTTGGGTCGGGTGACTGTTCCTTGTACTGCCCCGGGCTTACGCCGGTATATTTCTTGAACACATCCGAGAAATGCCGATAGTTCACATAGCCGGTTTTCTCGCTGACCTCGTTGACTTTCATCCCCCTGGCCAGCAGCGTCTTGGCCTTTTCCATCCGCAGGCGGGTCAAATACTTGATGTAGGATTGTCCGACGACGTCCTTGAATAACACGCTTAAGTAGGTCGCATTCATCCCGACATGATCGGCCACCTCTTGCAGCGAGAGATCTCTTCCCCCGTTCTTCTCGATATAGAGCAACGCTTGCTCGACCGCCGCGTGCCGCGACGGCTCCATTCGCTCGATAGCCCAATTCGATAGCTGTTTCGCGCTGTCGCGGAACCAGTCGAACAACCGCCCTTTAGCCGCCGCTTCCCTGACCTCGACATGGGGAAGCAGATGCGCGTTCTCCATCTCCGCGAGGAGCTTGTCCGAGCCGGCTTGTCTGAACCCCTCGACGATCAAATAAAAGACGCGGAGCACTTCGCGCTCCGCCACCTCGGGCTCGAGCTTGCAGCATTGCAGCCACGCGATCGTTCGCTCGACCTGCTCCAGCAGACTCGCTTGGCTGCCCGAGCGAATGCTGAGCAGAATCCCTTCTTCGTATTCGGACATGCCCGTCGCCGCCGTGGCCAGGTCGCCTAATTCTTCGTAGCGCACGATTCCTTTTTGCCCGAGGTATTCACCGACCTTCAAGGCACGCTTGGCCTCGACGAAGCTAAGCTTCGCATCCGTTAATTGACGGGTCATGCCTGCTCCGATCGTGCGTGCCGCGCTATCAAGTTCGCTCTCGATAAACGCCCACAGATCGGAAGTCGGCGTTTCTTTGTAGTAGACGACAAGCACGAACAGCTCCTCGATCTGAATGTGCACCTGTTGGATAGCGGCATGCAGGGGCAGGCTATATACGCCTTTATCCCAAGATACGAGTATGGTCACGCCTTTATTTTTCGCCGCCTCTTCGCCAAACGTCCCTTCCCATTTGGGCAAAGCCGCTTCGCCGCCCATAAGGAGCAGATCCATGGCAGCTTTCTCCAACAGATCCTGCCGGTTCTTCACCCACTTCTGCCCTAAGCTTTGCATATCGCGAATTTTCTGAAGACGCTCCGCCATTTTCCGGATCGCGTTCTCGATCGCGTCGATCGTGATGGGCTTCTCCAAATAATCCGACACGCCTAATTCTATCGCGCGCTTGACGTACTCGAATTCGTTGAACCCGCTGAACACGATGCAGTACGTGCTCGGCGCCTCCTTCAGCACTTGCTCGATCAGCTGTAGGCCGTCCATGCCGGGCATCCGAATATCCGTTAAGATCAAATCCGGCTGAGTCTGACGAAATAGCTCCAGCGCCGATAGGCCGTCCGATGCCGTCCCGGCAATCTCGATGCCGAATTGGGTCCAGTCGATCATTCGTTGAAGACCTTCGAGCACGATGTATTCATCATCGAAAATCAAGGCTTTAAGCATGCTTATCCTCCCTTATCGGCTGCGGGCGAAACCGAATCACGATCCGGGTTCCCTTATTCACTTCGCTGAACACTTCGAAGTAACTGGACGGGCCGTAAAAGAGGTGCAGACGCTCGCGAACATTACGCAGCCCGTAGCCGCGCTCCAATGCGGACATGTCGGCGATGCCCACCCCATCATCCTCGACGATGAATTGAATGAATTCACCCTCTCGCATACCCGTAAGCCGGATCGTGCCCTTCCCGACCTTCTTCTCGAGACCATGATAGATCGAATTCTCGACTAATGGCTGCAGCAGCAGCTTCATGATTTCCACGCTCTTGATGGCCGGATCCACCTCCTCGATGTAGGCGAACCGGTCTTTGAACCGGATGTTCTGAATCGTCATATAATGCTCGATATGCTTCAGTTCCTTGTACACCGGGATCTCCTCCCGCCCTTTGTTCAAGCTCAGCTTGAAGCTCTCCGAGAGGGCGACGGCCATTCGCGCGATCTCCTGGTTGTTCTGTATGGCGGCCATCCAATAGATCGAATCCAGCGTGTTATATAGAAAATGCGGCTTGATCTGCGCTTGCAGCGCCCGCAGCTCCGCTTCTCGCTCCTTCAATTCAGATCGAAGCAGCCGCTCGACGAGCTCCTCGTTCTCCGCCGCCACCCGCTTGAACGTCTCGCCGATGACGCCAACCTCATCCGGACCGAACGTCTCCTCGAAGTTGCGATTCCCTTTCGTCCACTCCACCATCATCTTTTTCAAGCGCAGCAAAGGACGCGTGATCCCGCCCGAGACGATGTAGGAGATGAGCAGCGCCACGAAAGCAATCGTCGAGGCGATGACGGTCGTGGCCGTTCCGATGCGGTTCGACTGCTTGAGGAGCGTCTTCTCCTGAACGGTATGGACGAATACCCAATGCGTGGTTGGATTGCGATAACGCGAAACCAGGTAACCTTCGTCCTTCAGCGACTGGGCGAAACCCGATTCATTCTCGTAAGCTTCGGTATGGATGCCTTTGCGCGCGAAGACGCTTTCCATGGGCGATCGCGAATCGTTCAACACGAGGAATTCCCCGCTGTTATCGCTCTCGCTGAAGATGTTATCGAATATCGTTTTATTAATATTGATGATCAATACGCCGATGGCCTCGCCGGCCGCGGTCTCCGAATTGCGAAACAGCTTGATCGTGGAGAAGGATTTTTTTGCGGGCTCCAGCACGTTATGACCATAGAAAATGACGCGTCCTTGGGCAGCGACCGTTTTCTTGTACCAATCCGATTGTTCGATAGCCTGATGCTTCTGCTCTCCCTCGTAGATGCCCGCATTGTCCGATCTCCCAATACAGTAGGGCGTGAATGCAATGTCCAGTAGACAGACGGAATCAATATGCCTTAGGTCCAACAGGTTATGATTAATAATCGACTTCAGCCGGTTAATCGTACGCGCCCGGACTTCCGCTTCGTTCCGCACCGCGTTCAACGAACTATCCATTAGATCCTTGCGGACGTCTTCGTTCAGCACGAGCGACCGGCTTAAGCTGGTAATATTCCGAAATAACAAGTCCGCGACTTCGCTTGAGGTTTGCAGATGGTCCCGATACACATTCGAATTGGTTTCGGTTAATGTCTCCTTCGAAATATTGAACGACACATAGCCCAGTATAAAAAGCGGCGGCAGGGAGAGGGCAATCATCATCGCGAAGATGCGCGTTCGTAATTTGCGAAAGCGAAAGCGCGTCAACCAGCCCTTGACCTTGGGAGACTTGTTCATGAGAGCTTGCCCTCCTTATGAATGAATGATTGATTGCGTATCGGTAACGCCTCGCGATAGCAAAAAACAATGGCTGACGAGCAGCCATTGTCTAATGCGCGATTGCGAACCGCTATAACCCATATCGCCGGATCAAGTACGTCGGCGTGCAGCTCCAGGCATGGCAGTAGCTGTTGATCAGCGGGCTGCCGTAAGGCGAGAAGCTCTTGTCGTTCGGATCATACAGCTCCCAGAACGTATCCGCCCCGTCCTGCGCCATCTCGCCCCAGTACGCTTTCATCTGCGCGATCGCCTCCTCCTTGCAACCGGCGATCAAGAGCGCCTCGACGAAATGGTGCACCATGTACGGCGTCGTCATCCCGACCTCCGGATTCGCGGCTTGCAGCCGCAGCAGCAGGTCGCGGTTGTCCGCAGGAGGGAGAATTTCGGCCAACGCCAGCCATACTTGACCCGCCCACGACACTTGGCGCAGCGCGCCGCTGACGAAGAATTGCTGCTCCGCGTCCCATAATTCTCGCAGCGTGGCCGCCGTCAGCGCGGCGATGGTCTCCGTGAGCTGCGCCGCGATGCTCGGCTCGCCGACGGCTTCCGCCAGCAGAACCGCGCGCTTCAACGTATAGAGCAGCACGCCCTGGGAAGGCGCTTGTTTGTTCAATTGGTCATGCCAATCGATGAACGACCACCATGTCTCGTCGTCGCGGACAATCCCCGTCTCATCCACCCGCTCGAGCGCCAGCTCCACCTGCCTGTACGCGGTCGGCCACAGCTCGCGAAGCGTCTGCCGGTCGTTCGTGGCGGCGAAGTAATCGTACAAGCTCGCGGCGAAGAACAGCGAATAATCGAACAAGTACGTGTCGTCCGCGATGACCGTCGGCTGGATGAACAGGTTGGCCGATACGCGGCCCTTCTCGTCCGGCACGCCGGCGAACAGATATAGGCACCGCTTCACCAGCTCATTCTGATTGAACGTCTCGTAGTTCGCCAGCGCCTGCAGCCGAAGATCCCCTAACCATAGTCTGCGGTCCCGCTTCGGTCCGTCCTCGAACACGTCCTGCATGCAATCCTCCAGCGTCCGAATGCTGATCCGGTCGAGCTGCTCCAGCACCGGGTCTGCATGCTGCAGCGGGGTCAATTGACCGCTGTCGGCGGAAGTAACCGTCCGGCACGCGAAGTCATGGAACGAGACGGCGTACTTCTGCGAGGTAGCCAGCACCTCCACTTTCACATATCGGAAGCTATAGCGGCGGGGCAGCTCGACGCGATGCGGCATGACGTCGACGAATAACGTCTCCTCCTGCAGCCAAGCGCTGCTAATCCATCCGTCATAGGTTTCGAAAGGCACCGCGACCTCGACCGGCATTTCGCCGAAGGTCAGCTTGACCTTGAGCGGGGCGTCGGGCGGGCTGCCGACCGTGCGGATCGCGAAGGAAAGATAGCCGACCCGATGATCGCCAAAGTCGAGAATGAACGATTCCCCTCTGCCGAAGCTGCGTTCTTCCAGTTCGGCGGCATCCGCGACCGGCCTGCTGCGGTACCCATGCACGGCGGTCGAATCCTCTTCAACCTGGACGAGCTGCCCCGGCCGAACGGCTTTCTCGCGCAGCTCCGGCTTTAAGCGGTCCGCTTCTGCCAGAAAAGCTTCGTTACGTACGATAATGGCGGTTGCGGTTTGCATTTTGGCCTGATCGGTCACGGCGCGCTCACTTCCTTCTCCATCGATTGCGCTGTTCCATCCAGCACGGTATCGCATTGATTAGCGGCTTCCCTTATGGCAAGGGACGGGACGATCTCGGCTTCCAACGCGAACTTCTCGGACGACTCTCCCACCAGAATGCGGAACGCGCCTGCCGGGACGACCCATTGGTCCGTCGACGTATCCCAAACGCTGAACGCTCTTGCGTTCAAAATCAAGTCCACGGTCACCGTCTGACCGGACGCCACCGACACTTTCGCGTAATTTTTGAGCTGCGCCGGCGGCTCGCCAGTCTCGGAAGGGAAGGCGACGTATAGCTGCGGCACTGCCTTGCCGTCTCGCTCGCCATCATTGTTGACATCGAAGCTCACTTGCAGACTTGGCAGCCCCTTGATGCTCGTCTCCCGCACCTGCAGGTTGCCGTAACGGAAATCCGTATACGACAGGCCGTGTCCGAACGGGAACAGCGGCCGCTCGCCATTGGCGGCGAACCACCGGTAGCCGACCTGCAGCTTCTCCGTGTATGCCGTATCCTGTCCAATGCCGGGATATTGCCCCGTCGTCTTCACGGGACCTTGACGCTCCGACCGCGGGAAGCTCATCGGCAGACGCCCGGACGGATTCGTCTCGCCGAACAGCGCCTTGGCGATCGCTTCGCCGCCCTGCGCCCCCGGATACCACGCTTGGACGACGGCCGTCACGCTGTCCAGCCAAGGCATGACCACCGGTCCGCCGGTATTGAGCACGACGATCGTCTGCTTATTGGCCGCGGCTACCGCTTCGATGAGTCGGTTCTGCGAACCCGGCAAGTCCAGGTGCGGTTTATCGAAATTCTCGGTCATATAGTCGTTCGCGAACACGACCGCGATATCGGCCTGCGAAGCCATCTCGACGGCTTGCGCGATGAGCGCTTCGTCCTCGCCGGCGAACCATTCCAGGGCGATCGACGGCAGCTGGGCTTCGCCGCCGCCGGATGCGTAATGCACTTCGATCGCGACCGGCCGCCCGGCTTCAAGCCGCTTGACCCCCGTCTTGTAGAGCGAGCGCGATTCCCAATTTTCGATGACCAGCTCCCCGTCTATCCAAAGGCGGGACGCGCCGGAAGTCGGCAGGTAGAACGTATGCACACCCGTCTCTCGCGGAAGGAGCGTCCCGGTCCACTTGGCGGAGACAGGATGCGGTACCCCGGCGAACTGCCAGTTGATGTTCAAATTCGACACGGTATCGACGCGAACCGGCTCGCCGCTCAGATCGGGCGTATCGTACGATTCGGCGAGCAGTCCGTGCTCGAACGCTTCAGCCGGTACGGTGAGGAATGCGAGCGGCGAAGGATAAATAAAAGACGGACCCGTCGGGACCGGAGCCGTGCCCGGCGCGTACTGCGCCTTCGCGCGGCGTTCGATTCCCTGCAGCGGCGTCACGACGGCGCTGCAGGGAACATGCGCGCTGCCGCCTCCGGACGCGATGGGATTGACCGCCGCTTGCCCGATTACGGCAAGGGTCGGCTCGGCGCCGAGCGGGAGCAATCCTTCGTCATTCTTCAGCAGCACGATAGATTCTTCAGCCAGGCGCAGCGCTTCCTCGTCGCGCGATTGCAGCTGCCCGGCCGGCACGATCCCTTCGCCCGGCGCGCGGTCGAACAAGCCGATGCGGAACATTTCCTTCAAGATGCGGCCTGCGCTCGCGTCGATCATCGGCTCCGGCACGAGGCCGCCGGCGACGGCTTCCTTGAGCGGCTGGCCATAATAGCGCTTGAACGGGATCGTCAGCTCGTAATCCAATCCCGAATGAATCGATTTCACCGTGCTTTGCGTGGCGAGGAAGTCGGAGACGACGAACCCTTCGAAGCCCCAATTGTCCTTCAGAATCCGCGTCAGCAGCGGCTGGTTCTCCGCGCCGTGCGTGCCGTTGATCTTGTTGTAGGACGCCATGACCGAAGCTGCGCCGCCTACCTTCACCGCCGCTTCGAAGGCAGGCAGATACATTTCGCGCAGGGTCCGCTCGTCGATAATGCTGTTCTGCGTGAAGCGGTCGGCCTCCTGATTGTTCGCCGCGTAGTGTTTCACGCACGCCATGACGCCCTGCTCCTGGATGCCCCGGATGACCGCCGTCCCCGTCGCGGCCGACAAATACGGATCCTCGCCATACCCTTCGAACGTCCGGCCGTTCAGCGGCGTGCGCGCGATATTGACCGTCGGTCCGAGCAGCAGCGTGGTTCCTCGCTCCCGCGATTCTTTGCCGACGATCTCGCCATATCGATAGGCGGCGTCCTGATCGAATGCGGCGCCCAGCGCGATCGGCGCCGGGAGCTGCGTGCCCGCCGTTTCCTGCGGACCGGTTACGCCGCCGGGACCGTCGTTCAGCTTGAGCGCCGGGATGCCGAGCGCGGCATCCGGCGTGCCTCCGTGCATCAACGCCAGCTTATCCTCTAACGTCATGGCCTCCAGCAGCAGCTGCACCCGCTCATCCAATGACAGTAACGCGTTCATCCAAGGCTTCATGCTTCATCCACCCTTTCTCTATTGACGACTTCTCTGTTTACAGTCTTGCAACAAACCTTTCTATTCACATGAACGCTTCAACCGTTCAAAGGTCATTCCATAACTCCGCTTACGGTTGTTGCAAGCGTCGACTGTTTTTGTTAGTATCGCGGTATCTTTATTAAAACGCTTTCGCGCGCGGACCACAATTCCGCTTCTACGGCTTTCATTCTTCTTTTTACAGATTCGTTGGGACGGAGGATATTCGTGGATCACGACATGCTGGATCAGTATTTGAGGGAAATCAACGAGACCGAAGCCGAGCAGCTTGCCAGCGGGGAGAACGTGAACGACCTGCCGTTCCCGAATCGGCCGGGTGACGGAGAAGCTTATTTTCGCATGCCGGATACGCCCTTCTTTCAGAACGGGCCGATCCATGTACGCAAGCACAACCGCTTCGCGCCGATGCCGCCGCACTATCACAGCTTCATTGAACTGAACTATATTTATTCGGGGACATGCGTGCAGCACATTAACGGGGAGAAGGTCGTCTTGCGGGAAGGACAGGTGTGCCTGCTGGATTCCGAGGTCGTCCATAGCATCGAACCGATGGGCCAAGGCGACATTCTGATCAACATCATTATGAAGAAGAGCACGTTCCTGTCCTCCTTCCTCAGCCGCTTCGGCTCGCGCGGGATCGTCTCCGATTTCCTGGCGAACGCCATCGCGGCGAATACGAACCACAACCGCTATATCGTGTTCGAGTCCGAGCAGCACGCCGATCTGCAGCTGTTCATGCGCCACATGATGTGCGAGGCGTTCGGCAGCCGCGCCTATGCCCAGGAGATGATCTACAACTACATGATGCTGATCTACACCGAGCTCATGCGGGTCTATACGTACCGGTCGAACGACGAGCACCGGCAGCGCCACTCGCGGTCGGACCTGATTCAGATCCTCGACTACATCGAGAAACACCATCAGACCTGCACGCTCACCGAACTGGCGAACGCCTTCAACTTCAACGCCAACTATCTGGGCAATCTGCTGAAGAAACGAACGGGCAAGACGTTCATGGAGCTCGTGAAGACGCAGCGGATGATTCACGCCGCCGGTCTGTTGGCCAATACCGAACAGTCCGTCGCCGATATCGCGCATGCGGTGGGCTATCAGAGCATGGGGTTCTTCTACCAGACGTTCGCGGACCACTACCGCATGACGCCGTTGGCTTATCGGAACCAGAACCAGCTGGCGGGGCAGCGGGAAGGCGAGCGTTAGGGGGCGGCAGAATACGCGAGCTTAGCGCCCATTGCTTCTAAACCAAAAAAACACCAACAAAGAGGTTGTTGGTGTTTGGTCGCCCGGTCGAATACGCTGTCCATGAACGGATGAGGTTATTAGGCGTTGCGCTTCGCGGCGCCTCTTGCGGTTCCTGCCCGGTAAGGGGAACGCGCATGGCTTGACCGCCCCGACCAAAGCGCATAGCCGAGCCATGCCAACGCCAATCCCATCGGCACCGCCAATAACCGGTCGAGCGGGTGCGGAATGAGCGAGGAGGCGAGCGTCGACGCGGCGGCGGCGGCAAGGAGAGCGCCAGCCCCGCGAGGCAGGACGCCGGCGCGGAGCGTCGCGACGCCGAACAGCAGACCGCCCAGAATGTAGACGACGCCTGCCAAAGGAGCGATCGCCGGCAGGACGCCAAGATTCGCCTCGCCCGTTCCTCCGCTGAAGATGCCCAAGTAGCCCATTACGAATTCAGGCGCATCGCTGGCCAGCAGCGGCAAAATAAACGCTTCGACGAAGGTAAAGGCAATCGTGGCGATCCAGAAGAGGCTGAGTAGGGAAAAGCCGGCCAAACCAAGCCATCCGGCCTCCTTCGCTTGCTTGGCATAGAGCCCCGTTATGCCGATCAACCCGAAGATCGCCATGGCGATGGTCAAGTAATGAACGACGGCCCACGTACCGGTCGTGACGGACGAAATGGTTTCGGGCGGATGGACCGCCTGGATGCCGATGAAGAGGATTCCGGCCGACATGGCGGCTATTCCCGCCAAGCGGGCGAAATTCGAAGTTTTCATTGTGATTCGCTCCTTAATGTCCCTTGACCCAAATTTCGTACGCCCTTGAAGCGTGCATGTCTCTCATTCCGAGCCTCCGAATCCGGCCGTTCTCGGGCTCAACTTCCTTTGCTTAATTCGAAGATACACGAGCAGGTGGGGAGCTGGCATCACCATATGTGGTGATTTAGGCGGTGATCATTCATTCCGGCGGCGTTCGTTCGGAAGATAAAAAGCCCCTGCACGGTCGTTAAACCTGCAGGGGCGGGGCGCTATTCGATGGGGGGTACGGCTTGCCGCAGCAGACCGAGTTCCTCGGCCACGCGGACCGCCGCGCGCCGGTTGTTCACCCCAAGCTTGTCGTAGATGTTCTTGGTGTGCGTCCGCAAGGTGTTCAAGGACACATGCAGCCGGCGGGCAAGCTCCGGGCCGCTCATATCGGTCTCGAGCAGCTGAAGCACCTCGCGTTCTCGTTCGCTCAACTGCTCGATCGGCGTTGGGCTGGCGGCCGCCCGGGTGTCGGCCTTGCCGAAAGCGGCCAGAAGTCTGCGGATATAGCTCGGCGCGATCCCCTGTTTGGCGGCCGCGTCGAGGAGCATGGCAATAGGCCGGCCTTCGTCCGCGAACGCGCGAACGCAGCCTTCCGGCTCGGCCAGCGCCAGCGCGCGCTTCAGCGGGGCGAGCGAAGCCGGGACGTCGCCTCGCGCATGATGAGCCAGCGCCTGAACGATAAGGATATCGAGTACGCTTCCCATTCTCCCGCCTTCTTCGGCTGCCTGGAGGAGACGCGCCGCGAATCCCAAAGCTTCCCGCATTCCGCCCTCCTCCCCATCGCGCCGGTACCGGGCTATCAGTACTCTGGCGAACGTCATGTGCTCGTATTCTCGCAGGTAAGATAGGTCATCGCGGACGGATAGGCTCCGCTCGCGCGCCCAGTCGAGCGCTTCGTCCAGCCTGCCCTGCGCGAGCCACGCGCGGGCCTTCAAAGCCGCGGCCGGACGCGCATTCGGGAAGAGGCCTCCGGCATAACGGCGTTCGGCTTGATCAAGAAGGTCGAGCGCGCCGCCCAGATTTCCTTCCGCTTGCCGAAGGCGAGCCATAGCGACGAGCCAGCGATACCGGACTTCGCCCTTCTCACGGCTTCTCGACAGAAGGTCCATGGCGGCCGTCCGATCGTCGCGTTCCCGATAGAGCTCGCTCATGCCTGCGTAAATGTCCGCCGTTTCGTGGAATACTTGCCCGTCATGCTCCTCCGCAAGTTCCAATCCGCGCTCGTAGGTGCGCATCGCCTGGCGAAGCAAGCCTTGCGTGATCCGGATATCGGCCAACGCGGCGACGCCTCCGATAGCGTCGCGGATATTGCCGGCCATCCGTACGCCGGCGATGCCATCGGAGAACGTGCGGTGCGCCGCTTCGAGATCCCCGCTCGTCCAAGCCGCGAGCCCCAGCAGCGCATTCGCCGCTCCGCGCCGAAGATGGTCGTCTTCGGGCACAAGTTCGAGCGCCAGACGCGCGTGGCGCACGGCGGCAGGGATGTCCCCCCTCGCCTGGGCCAGCGCGGCGCGATAGCCGGCTATCGTGCCCGGGAGACGAAGGAATTCCTCTTCGTCCGCGACAATCATTTCGCCCGATAGGTCGCTTGGCCCTGCTGTCGGGCCCTGCTTCGCGGCCAGCCATCGCTCGGCGTCCCGCAACCGGTCCTGAGCGGCTTGAAGATCGCCGCCGGCCATCAACGCCCAAGCGTATGCGGCGCCGAGCACGGGTCTGCGGCGGACAAGCTCGTCCGGGAGCGGCTTCAGCCAGCCCAGCATCGCCGCCCCCCGCTTCCCTCTGCGCATGACAGGCCACGCCAGCTCGGCCAAGTCTGCCGCCCGCGCGTAATCCGCTCCGGCCAGCGCGTGACGGATCGCTTCGTCGCCCGAGCCGTGGCGTTCGTGCCACGCGCTCGCGCGTCAATGTAGCTCGGCTGCCCGCTCGGGCCGGTCCGCCTTCAAATGCGCGGAGAGCACCTCGGCGAAAAGATGATGGTAGCGATACCATTGCCGCGCGTCGTCCAGCGCGACGACAAAGAAGTTTCCCTCCTCCAGATGCCGGAGCCTCGCGCTTCCGCCTTCCTGCCCGGTAACGGCATCGCACAGCGGGCCGTGCAGCCGATCGAGGATCGAGGTGTGAAGCAGAAAATCCCGCATCTCTTCGGGCAAGCGCTCCAGAACCTCTTCGACGAGATAGTCCACGATGTAGCGGTTGTCCCCGGCGAAGGCCCGAATGAAGGCGGTAATGTCCTCGCGTCCCCGCATCGAGAGCGCCGCCAGCTGAAGACCCGCGATCCAGCCTTCGGTTCGGCTTTCCAGCGAGGCGATTTGTCCGGCCGTAAGGCTGAAGCCCACCATCTCCCGCAAGAACTCGGCCGCCTCTTCCCGCGTGAAGCACAAATCGGCGGCGCGCAGCTCGGTCAAGTGCCCCCGGGCGCGCAGCCGTCCTAACGGGAACGGCGGATTTTCACGCGTGACGATGACCAGATGCATCGACAGCGGCGCATGCTCAAGCAGAACATTCATGCATTCGGTGACCGGCCGCGCGCTTAGGACGTGATAATCGTCCAGCACGAGCACGAAGGGAAACGCAAGGCGAGACAGGTCGTTCAGCACCATGGCGAGCATCGATTCGGCCGAAGGCGGCCGCTCCGATTGGAGCAGGCGCAGGACGTCGTCTCCGATTGGCTCCGAGATCGTCTTCAGCGCGGCGACCACGTGGGTCAAGAAACGCGAAACCTCGTTGTCTCCTTCGTCCAGCGTCAGCCAGGCGAGCGGCCGCGGACAGCCGGCGGCCCACGCGCCGGCCAGCGTCGTCTTGCCGAAACCGGCGGAGGCCGAGATCAGGGTCAGCTTGCGATCCAGCCCTTCGTTCAATCGTTCGATCAAACGCGGTCTATGGACGGCCTTCACCCTTGGCGAGGGAATATAAAGTTTCGCGGCCATTACTGGAGTTGGCGGGTTCATCGCGTCGCACCCCCATGTAGACCGCGTTTTCCGGCATTTACAAGCATCGCTGACGGCTCCATTCCATGAGATTCTAATTCTCATGATAACGGCCGTTTTTACTTTTCACCACTGCGATTTGGTTGAATGGCCCACACGGGGCTGTAGGACGCTTACGTCTGCTTCATCGCCGTCCCTCTTGTCATTTGCCCGCAAAATGATGGCCGTATGGCCAAAGAGGCCGTCCAAAGCGTGCTTGGCGACCTCTTGAAAAAGCGCTAACCCTTGACTGCTCTAGTCTGTCCCCCCCGCCTACGCATGCCAAATGCGCGGCATCGGCATCGCTTCCTTGCCAAGCTCCGCCCAGGCGTATTTTAGCAGCAGCTCCGACTTCAGCGCGGCGTAATCCGGATCGTCCCACCGGTTGCGGAGCTCGCCCGGGTCCTCTTGCAGATCGAACAGCTCGCCATACGTCTGGCGGTAGTAGACCGTCAGCTTATAGCGGGCGTCGACGTACGTCTTCTGATGAATCGTCGTCGGCTCGTGTCGGAATTCGCACAGCACGTGGTCGCGCGCCGACGATTGGAACCCCCGCCACACGGCGCTCTGATCGACGCCGGTCATGCCGGGCGGCGGCTGTATGCCGCACAGCGACAGGAAGGTCGGCGCCAGATCGACCAGCGACTGGATCGCCGGATTACGGGCGCCCGCCGGCACCTGTCCGGGATACCGCACGAGGAACGGCAGCCGGATCAAATCCTCGTAATGAAACCCGCCTTTGTGCTGAAGCCCGTGCTGGCCGAAGAAATGACCGTGATCGGTCGTAAAGACGACGATGGTATTGTCGGCGAGTCCCAGCTCATCGAGCTTGTCGAGAATCTTCCCGATATATTTGTCCATCAGGCTGATCATGCCATAGTAGGTGGCGACCAGCTGCTTGGCTTCGTCCTCGGGCACCAGATGCGAGCGGTAGCCGTGGATGCCGTGCCCGGTCTCCTTCAAGTGGTCGAAGTCCGGCTCCGACTCCTGCGTCATCCGAAAATGCGGCGGATTCCGGTCATGCTCGCCGTCCGAGACCGCGGGGATCGTCAGCGCATTCGGATCGTACAGCTTATCCCAAGGCTCGGGGACCAAATAATCGGGGTGCGGATCGAAGAAGCTCGCCCACAGGAAGAACGGCTCCTCTTGATCGCGATAATGCTCCAGCCGAGCGTTCGTGCGCTCCGCGATCCACGTATCGTAATGGTACGCCTCCGGTATCGCCCACGTGTGCGTCACGGAAGGATCCATCGTGCCGGTCGGCGGCAGGAAATAATCCCGCCAATTCGTACAGCCCTTCTCCTCCATCCAAAGGGCGTAATGCTGGCCGACATGCGCTTCGTTCGTATGATTGCGCGCCAGCTCCACATGATCGAAGCCATAGTATGGCCCGTGGAAGGAGCGCCAGAATTCCAAATCCTGCAGCAGCGGATACGCTTCCAGCGACGGATATTCATCGGTCCCCATGAGCGGCTGAAAATGTGCCTTCCCGATCAGCGCGGTCCGGTAGCCGCTGGCCTGCAAGTCCTCGCCTACCGTATGACGGTCCTCGAGCAGCTTCGTTCCGAGCGTCCACGCGCCGTGCTGGCTCGGATACATGCCCGTAATGATCGACGACCGGCTGGGCGTGCAGACCGGGCTCGGACAATACGCCCGGTCGAACGTCGTCCCTTCCCGGGCCAACCGATCCAAATTCGGCGTCCGCAGCTCCGGATTGAATGCGCCGATCGTATTCCAATGCTGCTGATCGCTTGTGATCAACAGAATATTCGGTTTGCTCATGCTTGTGTCCCCCTCCGTTCGCGCGTTCCTCTCCGCCATTCCTCCGCATCTCCTCCCCCGTTCTTCGCTCTAAGCTCGAGCGCATACACCGAGGCGGGGCGCAGCGGGTATCCGCCGCGCGTCCAGGTCTCTACCGACACGACGCGTTCCCGCGCATGGATGCGATCGGGGGCGAAGACGGAGTTGATGTCGTCGACGGACTCGCCCGTTATCTCATGCAGCACCGCGTCGGCCTCGGGCTCGAGGCCGCGCAAGCTCAGCTCGGCCGTCACCTCCCGCAGGCTGCGGTTGACGATGAAGACGGTGACGACGCGTCCGTCCTCGCTCGCGCAGGCGGCGACGTCCAGATCGGGCAGCGCGTCCAATGCGACCGGCGCCGGCTTGGCGGTCTGGACCGCGAACGTGCCGCAGTCGGCTTCGGCGTGCAGCATCCGCCGGATGTCCCGGCCCGCATACAGCTTCAGCACTTCATAGGTAGGCGTCCCGTATACGGTCAGCGGATGGCCGCTCCACCCCGGCACTTTGCCGCAGTATTGATCCGCATAATAGTCGCCTACCCGAATACAGCCTCCGAGCCAACCGTTCACGAGATCGGAGAAGCTGCCGATGTCGACGATGTCGCTGCATCGCAGCATCTCGTTCAAATTCGCCGCGTTCGCGACCGCGGCTCCCAGCGTGTGCTCGTCCGGCAGCCCCTTGCGGATCGTGTTCGGATAATACATCGTGTTGTACTCGGTAATAGCCAGCTTCACGTGACGGTGCTTGGCATGCGCGCGAATCTGCGTCTGCGTCTGGCGAATGTTGTCCCGGGTCCATTCCGGATAGGACGCGATCGCCTTGTACCGCTCCTCCGCGTCGGCGTCCCGGTTCATCCCGAACCGTCCGTAGCCGTGGTACAGATGCAAGGTCAAATAATCCATATACTCGCCGGCGATGTCGAGCAACGTCCGGTTCCACGCCTGGTCGGTGTGCCCGCAAGCGAGCAGAATAACCGAAGGGTCTGCCGCCTTCATGGCCTGCGCGAACGAGAGATAGCGTTCCGCGAATACCTCCGCGGAACATGTCCCGACCTGCCACTCTCCCCACACTTCGTTGCCGATCTCCCAATACCGGACGTTGTACGGCTCGGGATGCCCGTTCGCCGCGCGGCGCGCGCCCATCGGGGTATCGGCGCCGCCGTTGCAGTATTCGACCCACCGGGCTGCTTCCTCCGGCGTACCGGAGCCGTCATTCACGCAGATGAGCGGCTCGACGCCAAGCACGCGGCAGAACCGGATGAATTCGTCCGTGCCGAAATATTTGCTCGCCCATCCGCCCCACGCTTCGTTGTAATTGACAGGCCGCTCCAGCACGGGACCTACGCCATCCTCCCAATGGTAGGCGCTGATGTAATTCCCCGCGAGCCGCATCATGCCCGCGTTCAGCGGCCGGGCCATCTCGACGACCTCGCGCTTCACCTCGCCGACGTGATCCTCGGGCAGCAGCGACACATGGTCGAGCCAGAGCATGCCGGTCGACACGTGATCGCGCCACCTCGGGTGCTCGGCCGGCACATAGACGCGGAGCTCGGCATCGGCACAGGCGCGGACGATGTCCAGCCTAGCCTCGTATGTCCGCCAATTATGGCTGCCCAGGTCGATGCGGACCAAGCCGAGCTGCTCCTCCGAGCGCCGGTCGACCGCTTCGACGAGCACATAGCGGAGCTCGATCGAAGCTCGCGCGACCAAGCGTACCTCGTAGGCGAGCGGCCCCTTAAGCGCGACGCGCTGCGCCAGGCCGGCATACGCCTCGTCGTCGCTTCGGATGTGAATGCGCTGGGCGCGGCCCGAATGCCGAGGGGCCGGCGATTCGAGGGCATAGCGCGTATTCCGTCCGTTCGTATAGGCGCTCCAGCTGCCGGATACCAAGGCCCCCGCGCGGGCTTCGCTTTCGAAATCCATATCCTGGAGCGGATAAGCGAGCATCGCGTCCATATGGTCGCGAATATCTTCCACGAAGTGGCCGAACAAGAACGGGTTGATCGTATGCCCGCTCCTGGCCCCGCCGTCGATCGTAATTCTCGCGTTCGTCATGAACCTCTACCTCCCGAAATGTGTTAGCCTTTGACCGACCCGATCATGACGCCTTTGACGAAGTGGCGCTGCACGAACGGATACATCAGCCAGACCGGCAGGCTGGAGATGATGATGACCGCGTATTTGATGCTTTCGGCCAGCAAAATTTTGTCCTCCAGCCCGACGTTGCCGTCGATGGCGTCGGATTGGCTGATCATCAAGATTTCGCGCAAAATGAGCTGCAGCGGATATAACGATTCATTGCGAATGTAGATCAGCGCGTTGAAGAACGAATTCCAATGGCCGACCGCATAGAACAGCGCCATGACGGCGATAATCGGCTTGGACAGCGGCAGGATGATGTTCCACAGCAGCCGCCAGTTCGTGCAGCCGTCGATGAGCGCCGCTTCCTGCAGCTCCCACGGGATGCTCGACTGAAAATACGTGCGCATGACGATCAGATTGTACGTCGAGATCGCGCCGGGGACGATGAGCGCCCACATCGTATCGACCATGCCGAGCGACTTGACGAGCAAGTAAGTCGGGATGAGCCCGCCGCCGAAGAACATGGTGAGCGTAATGAACAGCATGAGCGCCTTGCGCCCCGGCAGATCCGGCCGCGACAGCGGATAAGCCGCCAAGATCGTCATGATCAGGTTGATGGCCGTGCCGACCGAAGCGTAGAGGATCGAATTGCGATAGCCGATCCACAATTTCTCGTTCTGCAAAATATTCGTATATGCCTCCACCGAGACGCCCTTCGGGAGCAGCCAGACCTCCCCGGCGAGCACCTTCGCCGGATCGCTGAACGAGGCGCTGACGACGAACAACAGCGGGTACAGCACGACGGCGATAATGATGCATGCGACGGCATACACCGCCGCGTTGAATATCCGCTCCTCCGACTGGCGGCGGACCGCAGTTGGCTTAGGCATGGGGTCGCCTCCTTTTACCACAGACTCGTCTCGGACGTCTTGCGCGCAAATCGGTTCACCAGCAGCAGCAGCGCGAGATTAATGACCGAATTGAACAGTCCGATCGCCGCCGTATAGCTGTATTCCCCTTTGAGAATGCCCGTCGTGTACACGAACGTCGAGATGACGTCGCTCGATTCGAGATTCAAATTGTTTTGCATGAGCAGCACCTTCTCGAAGCCGATATTCATGAAGTGGCCGATGTCTAGGATGAGCAGAATGACGATGACCGGCACGATTCCGGGCAGCGAGACGTGCCAGATGCGCCGCAGCCGGGAGGCTCCGTCCATCTTGGCCGCCTCGTACAGCTGCGGATTGACGCCGCTGAGCGCCGCGATATAAATAATCGACTGCCACCCCATGTTCTGCCAGATGTTCGAGCCGATGAAGATCGTCTTGAACCAGCCCGCTTCCTCCAGAAAGCGGATCGGCTCGCCCCCGAACGTCTCGATGAGCCCGTTGACCGGCCCGCCCTTGGGCGAGAGGAACAGCGTCAGCATGCCGACGATGACGACGATCGAGATGAAGTGCGGGAGGTAGGTGATATTTTGCAGCCACTTGCCGAACGCCTTGCTCGGAATTTCGTTGATCAGCAGAGCGAGGAAGATCGGGATCGGGAAGGCGATCAGCAGCGAGAACAGGTTGATGGAGAGCGTATTCCACAGCAGCCGCCAGAAGTAATACGAGTTAAAGAACCGTTCGAAGTGCTCGAAGCCCGCCCAGTCGCTGCCCATGATTCCTTTCGCCGGATTGAAATGCTTGAACGCGATCTGCAGCCCGTACAGCGGCCCGTAATGAAAGATCACGTACCAGGCGACCGGCAGCAGAAGCATCAGGTAGAGATCGTATCGCTTGGCCGCCTGCTTGAGCAGCCGCGGAGCGGATCGCGAACGGGATGGTGCGGCGGCGGTTGCCCGCCCGGCCTGCGCCGTCTTCATAGGCTTGCTCCTCCCGTGGTCTATTTCTTCATGGCGTCAAAGGCCGTCTGGTAAAGCTGCTCCAGCTCGTCGAGGTTCATCTTGGCAAGCGTCGCCTCGAATTTGTCCCATTCGTCGAAGCTGATGGCGCCCGCGATGAATTTGGTGCTTTGCTCCTCGTAATACTTATCGATGTCGGTGCGGAGCACGTCGACCTTCCGGGCCGTCTCTTCGTCGAACATCGGGGCGGCGTAGCGGATCTTCGGCATGTACGGGTCCAGCTTCTTCTGCGCTTCCTGCACCTGCGGCGGGTTAATGAAGGACGCGACCTTCTCGCTGATCAGATGCGGCGCCCCGCCGCCGGCATACGGCGTGATTTTCGCCTGGTTGCCCGACTTGAGGAACTCCTCTTTGTAGTACGGCATGCCGTTCTTCAGCTCGTAATGCTCGCCCTCCCGCCCGAACCGGAGCAGCGTCGAGCCCTCGTCGCTATAGAAATAATCGACCCAGCGCAGCGCGGCTTCCGGCGTCTTGTTGACCGAGGTGATCGCGAACGAGCCGAAGTCCCGCGGCACCGGCGCGCCTTGGCTCTGCAGCCGGTCCCCGTGCGGACCCTCGAGCGGCGCGATGCCCGTATATTGATCGGCGATTTCGAGGAACGGATTGTTCGTCTGGTCGAAGAAGAAGCCCGCGTTGCCCGATCCTTGCTTGGCGAGATAATCCGCTTCCTTATGCGAGAACACCTCGGGATCGAGCAGCTTCTCGCTGTAGAGCTTGTTCAAATATTGCAGCAGCTCCTTGTTGCGCTCGCTGCCCATCCAGATGTCCACCTTGCCGTCCGTCAGGTTGATGTTGTAGCCGAGCTGATTGTCCAGGCCGAACGATCCGCTCATCATGGCGACGACCGGCAGACCAAGCCCCGGCCCGCCGCTCGCGCGCGCCGTCATCGGAATTTCGTCCGGCTTGCCGTTGCCGTTCGGATCGCCGTCCCGGAACGCGACGAGCACGTTGTACAGATCCTCCGTCGTCTCGGGCTCCTTCAGGTTCAGCTTCTTCAGCCAAGCCTGATTGATCCACTTCTTGTCCGTCCGCGCCGCGCCGAGCGTCACGATCGTCGGGAGCGAATAAATATGGCCTTCCGGCGTCGTAATGGCGGAGCGGATCTCCGGATATTGGTCCATCAATTTCTTGAAATTCGGCGCGTAATCGTCGATCAGCGTCTCCAGCGGAATGAGCTGGCCGGCCGTGCCGTAACGGATCGTCTCGAGCGGCGTCAATCCGGCGCGGAACAGGACATCCGGGAGCTCGTTGGCGGCGAACAATAAATTCTTCTTCTCCTGAAAACCGTCCGTCGGCACCTCGGTGAAGTCCGCCTGCACGTAGCTCAGCTTCTCATAATCTTGGAAAACGGGCATATCCTTGAACGGACCGTTCACCGGCGCGATTCGGGCGAACATCTTCTGCACGATCGGCTGCGCGACGATCGGGAAGCCCGTTTTGCTCACGTCCACCGCCGCCTCTCCCTTAGGCTTGTTCTCCCCGTTCGCATTCGCATTCGCATCCGCCTTCGCGTCCGTGTTCGACTCCGAACTGCACCCCGCAAGCACGACACCGAATGCGATCACCGCGCCTAACGTCGTTTTTCTCCAATGGCTGCTCATCTACTGCCGCCTCCCCAATATCATAGTATTCTAAGTTATATAGTAGGTTTTAAGTACTATATTTAGCATAATGTACCGGGCGGTAAATAGAAATGACATTTCGTTGTCACTCATTTAGCATTTTGTTCGGTTGGAAGAGCTGTGCGCGGTATTTCGAAGGCGACATCCCGTAGTACGTGCCGAACGCCCTTGAGAACGTATACAAATCCGTATAGCCGAGCGAATGCGAGATTTCGGTGACGGACAGCGTCCGGCTCCGCAGCATGTCGCCCGCGCGCTCCATCCGCAGCTTGATCAAATAATCCCGCGGGCTCATGCCGACGCTGTCCTTGAACCGGCTGGACAGATGAGAGCGGTTCATCCGGGCGAATTGCGCGACGTCCGCGACCGTGATGCCTTCGGCGTAATGCGTCTCCATGTGCCGCAAGCAAGCGTGCAGCCAATCCTTGTCCTCTACCGCATGCGGGAGCGGCCGCGACAGCAGCTCGAACAGCCGGTACAGCATGATCTGCAGCTGCAAATCCCCTTCGTTCTGCGCGCTGTTCATCCGCTGCATGCAGCTCTCCAAGAGCTCGGCCAGCTCGGCCGTGAGCTTGCTGCGCATATACGGCTTGCGCTCCGTCAGCCCGATTCGCCTCACCAATAGCTCCGCCTGCGCGCCCGTGAACGCCAGCCAGCGCAGCCGCAGCGGCTGTTCGGCGTCGTATCGCGACACCCAGTAGCTGTGCTTCACGTCCGGGAAGAGGCAGAACATGCTGTCCTTCGTCAAGGTGACGGTCTCTCCCGCCGTGGACAGCGTAACCGCGCCGCTCAGCACGAAATGAAAGGAAAAACATTCGATTACCCTCGGCCCCACGCTGTAGTTGGCCTTTGCCACGTTGTGCCCGGTGCGAAGCGGCCACAGGCCGCCCAGCTTCTCAAACTCGCTCGGCGTGTAGAATAGAATATCTGCGTATTCGTGACCTAGATCCTTCATGCTTTTTCTCGCTCCCCCTTTGATCCCACTTTTGTTGCTCCCTCCCCCTTCCCCCTCCGCTGCAATGCTGTCAGGTTAAGAGGGCTCCGCCCCTTTGATCCCACTTTTGTTGCTCCCTCCTCCCACCTCCTCCGCCGAGGAGGCTCCAAAGGGCTTTGCCCTCTGGACTCCCTATTTCGTGCTTTCACATTTGTTCGCGGTTGGCGGTGGCGTCCGTGTTGGCACGCTTTTGTCCTAGCGGACAAAGCTTCAATGGGGTTTGAAGTAGTTACGTTCAGCCTTGGGATGGTATCATGCAGGTTGTCCGCTTGCGCGGACACGCTTTACGTTTTCCACTTATCTAAATCAATCATAGTTACTTAAACAATGAAAAAAGACATGGCAGAATAGACCTGCCATGTCTCTAGTTTTCTAGTCGACACTTGGAAGCGATGGAGCTAGCTCGATCGATATGCTTGTATTATATCTCGACCTCTACCAGGTCGTCGACAGCCGCACGATGTCCGTGTCGTCCCGCACCTGGCCGATCTCGACCTGCACGCACAGCAGCGCCGTGTCCGCCTGTACGCCATGGCGCGCGCCGGGCGGGAATCGCATGACGTCGCCCGGGCCTACCGCGTGGATTCGATCCTCCAGGATGTAGCGCCCCTGCCCGGACAGCACCGTCCACACTTCCTCTTTCCCCGCATGCGAATGGTAGCTGGTCCGGCCGCCCGGATGCAGCTCGACCCGCCGCGTGAGCACGCCGCCCTGCGCCGTCTCGACGTAATCGAGCGTCCGGCAGACGCCCCATCGTTTCTCCTCGTACATGGGCATGCGCGCTTCCTCGCCCAACAGCGATTTGACGAGATTGGCGTCGCTCTTGCTCGCGACGAGAATGCCGTCCGGACTTGCCGCGACGATGGCGTCCGGCACCCCGACGACATAGATCGGACGATCGAGCTCATTGACCAGGTGCGTATTCGGCGAATTCTCGCCGACGTGTCCCGGGCCGATCCGCCGCGCCTCCATCTGCCGCGCGAACGTCTCCCAGCTGCCGAGATCCTGCCATGGCCCCTCATAGACCAGCGCGATTCTGCGCGCGGATCGCTCGACGACTTTCTCGTCGAAGCTCGCCTCGGGCAGGCCGGCGTACTTGTCCGCCCACTCCCCCGGCGCCGTCGGCAGTCCTTCCCCTCGCATTCGCTCCAACATATGCTCTAACCGAAAGGCGAACACACCGCAATTCCAGAGCGCGCCCTGCTTCATCAGCTTGGCGGCGGCAGGCGGTTCGGGCTTCTCGGTGAACCGCTCGATCCCGATCCAGCTTAGCGCGTCCGTACTGCCCGCTCCGGAGGACGCGGGGACGGTACGCCCCCTGCGTCCGGAAGCCGATCTGCGCTTCGGCACCATGTAGCCGTATTGGCTTGAAGGATGGGAAGGCGGGGTGCCGATCAGCCCGATGTCGGCATCCGCCTGCCGCAGCGCTTCCGGAAGCTGGCTCAGCACGCGGAAGAAGGACGGCTCCACGAACAGATCGACCGGCAGCACGAGAATCGTCTCGTCCGGCGCGGCATTCATCTTAGCCGATAGATACGAACAGGCCAGCGCGATAGCTGCATACGTCCCCCGCTTGAGCGGCTCCTCGATAATCGGGATGTCTGCCCCGGCGTGTCCGCGCGTGATCTCCGTCTGGCTGCGATGGGTCACGATGACGGCCCGCTCGAGCAGACCGGCCGCCGCAAGCTGACGGCAGACGCGCTGCATCATTGATTCCGCCTGGCCATCCTCGCCCGGCAGCAGCTTCAAGAACAACTTGGACCGAATTTCGTTGGACAGCGGCCACAGCCGCTTGCCCGATCCTCCGGATAACAGCACGATCCGCAACGTTATGCCACGCCTCCTTTCTCTACCTGACCGCGCCTAGCGGGGGGACTGCCTGAAGCGGCTGCCCATCCACGGGCGGCGGTGCTGTGCCGGCTCCCCTGCGCGATCTCGCCCGGCCCTTACTGCGTTCGGCACGGCCGTCTTCTTCCTGGCCTGCCGCTTCCGCGCCGTCCCGTCGGCCAGAGGCGCCTCCCGCCGACTGACGGCACCCGCCGCGACCCGGTCCAGCGCGGATGCCATGGCGCGCCCGGCCGCTTTCCAGCCAAGGGCCTTCATGTCCCGGCGCGCCAGCCTTCCCTTCTCCCGGCAGAGCGAAGGATTCGCATAGGCGCGGCGCATTTGCATCTTCAGCATGCCAAGGTCGGCCTCGGCCCACAGCTGATCCTTCTCCGCGAATATTTCGCGGAAGGAACGGGAAATCGCGGACCGCTTGCCCATGGAGACCGCGGGCCGTTCAAGCCGGTAAGGGACGAGGAAGGCATTCGATGGCGTCAAGAAGTCCATCTGCCCGCCCCATGCGGTCGCGACCGCTGGAATGCCGCTCGCCATCGCTTCCATGAACGGCATGCCGACACCCTCGCCCCGGGTAGGGAGCACGAATGCATGCGCCGCGGTATAGAGACCTTTGAGCTCCCGGCTGTCCAGATGACGGGTCAAGAGCAGCAGCGGCGCCGTGCGATGGGGTATCGAAAGCGAAGCACGGTAACGGCTGATCCGGCTCCGGATCCATGTGCCGTCCTCGCCGGGGCCGCACCCGTTCGTCTTGATAACTAGCAGCACGTTGTCCGCCTCCGTAAATTCCTCCCAGTACGCGCGGAGCAGCGCTTCCGGATTTTTGCGATGCTGGAAGCCGAAGACGGAGAGGAACACGAACCGCCCCCTGCCGCCGGGCAGTCGGGCAGGCGGATTGGAGGGGCGATAGGCCCGGGTATTTACGCCGTGCGGCGCCACATACACGGGTACTTTGACGCCGCTGTCCTGCATCGCCCTCAAGTTATGGCGACTCGGCACCAGCACGGCGTCATAGCGGTTCATCGCTTGGCGCCAGCGGGCTGGAATCCGCGTCGTCTCCCACACCGTGTTCAGCACGACCTTATTGTAGCCAAGCCCCTTCGCGCGCGCGGGGTTCATCGTATGCGGCGGATAGTGATAGACCAGCACGCGCTTCCCGCGATCGGCGGCGATCGGCCGCTTCACTTTCCGGGATGAGCTGGCGCGAACCGGTATGCCTTGCCGTCGAAGCGCCCGCGCATAAGCCTTGCTGGCTCCGCCCAGCCCTCCTTTGCGGTGAAGGGGGCCGTGCCAGTACACCCGGTAGCGCGGCGATCGCCCGGAACCGCCCGACTCCGCCACGCCGCTGCCTGCCACTCTCGCTTTGCCAGGTTTGTTCGTCGCCATCCGCTCAGCCCCTGCGCGCGGCTGCCGGCTTGGCCGTCTTGCCGCGCATCGCCCGGATTGCGCTCTGAGGTCGTGGGCGAGCCGCGGTACGGGACTCCGCGCTCCGGACATAGCCTTTACGCTCATGGAAGCTGACAGATCGATACCGCGCCGCCAGTTTCTTATAGCGCCGATCCGTCATCCGGTCCACGCGGGCTTCAAGCGCGCGGTTGCGGGCCGGAAGCAAGCGGACGCGATCCGGATAACGGGTATACACGTAGTTGCCGTAAGTCTCGTATTCGCTGAAGCCGAATTGCTTAGTCCGGTCGATGCTGTCGATGATGGCTCTGTACCAGGGCGCGCCGTGTCTGGCTTCGATGATGCGCTTCAGCTCGCGCAGCTTGCTTTTCTCGAACAGCATGTAATGGGTGACCAAGGACCGCGGCGACGAAGCCTCTCTTCCCATCAGCTTCCGGTAGGTGCGGAAATATTCCGGCTGGCTCCAGCCCCGCGTGTAGAACGTCGTGCGGCCTCCAGTATGGAATCGGTGCGGCCTGATCAGCACCGTGTCCGCGTCGATGACGAGAAAATGCTCCGATTGCACAAGCTTATCGCCGCTTAGCTTCAGCAGCTGCTGGAAGAGCCAGCCCGAGCGCTCCCAGCGTGCCGAACGGTAGTGAATGTGCTTCTTCGTAATCGGCAGCACCGTATTCTCGTCCACGAATCGCCATCCGTGAGCGCGGCAGGCGGACACGATGGATTCCTCGCGCGGCGCGACGATGACGACCTCGCCGATCGGATGACGCGCGTGGCGGCGCACCGCCTCCACGACGTGCGGCAGCGTCTTCAGATCTTTGCTAATCGCAGGAATAAGAACGTCGATCCGGATGCCTGACGCACCGGCTCCCTCTGATTGATTCGGCATGCTGTCATCTCCATTGGTCTATGAATGTATGAATCTTCCTATCTCTGTCACTAGCATATGCCAGAGACGGAGAGGCGATTGGGCCAACCCCGGGAAGGGGCAGACGTTCCCTTCAGGAAGAATCCGACACCTACCTCTAGCCGCTCGATAACGCAAAAAAAGAGACCGCCCTCAAAACGAGGTCGATCTCTCACGCCGATCGGCGAATTGCCGCCTTCATGAAACGGCTATGCCACCGCTTGCTCCTTCGCAGCCTTCACGGTCGCCTTCCCGGCCAAGCCGAAGAACGCGAGCAGCGCGAGCACGCTCGTGCACACGATGATGACGCCCATCGGCACGGCGGAATACTCGCCCGCGACGCCGACGAGCGGCGACGTGATGGAGCCGATGACGAAAGGCAGCAGCCCCAGCAGCGCGGAGGCGCTGCCCGCCCGTTCGCTCTGCGAGCCCATCGCCAGCACGAACGAAGCGGTCGCCGTCATCCCGATCGAGGCGACGAAGAAGAACAGCGGGATGACGAGCGCGAACAAAGGCCCCTGCAGCAAAATGACGAGCAAGGCCGTCAAGCTGGCCGCGCAGGACATCAGCAGGCCGAGAATGACGAAATTCCGCTCCGAGAACGCCCGGCTGAACCGCCCGACCACCTGCGAACCGATAATCAGGCTGATGCCGTTGGAGGCGAACAGCAGCGCGAAGAGCTGCGGCGACGCGCCGTAAATATTCTGATACACGAACGGCGTCCCGGATACGTACGCGAATACGCCCCCGATCATAATCCCCTGCGCGAGCGCGCAGCCGATGAAATGCCGGTCTTTGATCAGCTGCCGAATACCGCTCACCAATTCGCCGAAATTGCCGGATACCCGTTTCTCCACCGGCAAGGTTTCCTTCAAGTTCGTCGTGGCCAGAATCGTAAGCCCCAGTCCGACGACGCTCAGCACGATAAACACGCCGACCCACGTCGTAAACGAGATGACGCCGCTGCCGGCCATCGGGGCGATCATCGGGAACAGATTGTTGACCAGCATCAGCATGGAGAAGAACTTCGTCAACTCCGTCCCGCTGTACAAGTCGCGCACGATCGCTCTCGAGATGACGATGCCCGCGGAGGCCGCGAACCCTTGCAGGAATCGCGCCGCGATGAAGAAGTAAATGTTCGGCGAGATCGCGCAGAGGAATGATGCGATCAGGTAGATCGCAAGCGAAATAATGACGGGCTTGCGTCTGCCGTGCACGTCGCTCAGCGGCCCCATAATGATTTGTCCTAAGCCCAGCCCGATCAGACAGGCCGTCAAGCTAAGCTGCACGAGCGAAGCCTGCGTCCCGAAATCGGCCGTAATCTCCGGGAACGACGGCAAATACATGTCGATCGTCAGCGGGCCGAGCGCCGAGAAAGCGCCTAATAACAACACTAACCGCAAGCGGTCCAGCTTGCTTGATTTTGCCACAGTCATGGTTTTCTCCTCGTCTCCAATATCCACCTACTATAGCAGAATTAAGTTAGAAATGAACTAAACAAAACTAACTAAATTTTCATAAGGCTCATACCTGCCAGGCGCAGCTCTCGCCCCATAAGCTCCTTTTTATGTCTACGACTCCCCCCTACCCGATCCCATGATCTGTAAAAACTTAAATAAGTATAGGTTAATCTTTAATTTCTCAAGTTCAACTGTATGCGCTTTCTTTTATCATTTTCCTAGCGAGGAGGTGATCGTAACCGGCGACGGACGCCGGCGCAAGGTTCACATGTATTGCAGCGCGAATCGGCAGATGAATCGAAAGCAGGCATGTTGTTCCAACCCAACCATATTAGGAGGTTATTGATGATGATGAAAATGAACAAGAAAATGTTGACGGGCATTATGGCGGCTTCCATCGGGTTTAGCGCGTTCGCGGCTTCCGCGAGCGCTGCGACGGACTACTGGCAGAACTGGACGGATGGCGGCGGCACGGTCAACGCGGTCAATGGATCCGGCGGCAACTACAGCGTCAACTGGTCGAACACGGGCAATTTCGTCGTCGGCAAAGGCTGGAATGCCGGGACGCCGAACCGCGTGGTCAACTACAACGCGGGCGTATGGGCTCCAAGCGGCAACGGGTATTTGACGTTCTACGGCTGGACACGCAATTCGCTCATCGAATACTACGTCGTCGACAGCTGGGGCACGTATCGACCAACGGGCACGTACAAAGGCACCGTCACGAGCGACGGCGGCACGTACGACATCTACACGACGATGCGCTACAACGCCCCTTCCATCGACGGCACGCAAACGTTCCCTCAGTACTGGAGCGTCCGTCAATCGAAGCGGCCGACCGGCAGCAACGTGGCCATTACGTTCGCCAACCACGTGAACGCTTGGAAGAGCAAAGGCATGAACCTCGGCAGCAGCTGGTCGTACCAGGTATTGGCGACGGAAGGCTATCAGAGCAGCGGCAGCTCGAACGTCACGGTGTGGTAATCGACCGCTATCCGCAAGCTTGGTAACCACACCGGCGACGGAAGGTCCGTTTTCGGGAAAGGGAGATCGAGCGCGTCTTCAGGTATAGGCTGTCATGGCCTATACCTTTTCCCATCCGTACGAAAGGAGGGCGATCCATTCATGAGAGGGCAAATTCTGTTGGTTCTCGCCGCGACGACGATAGTCGCCAGCGCCTGCTCGTCCAGTAAAGCCGCGCAGACGCCCGTCCCCCCGCCGCAGACCGAACAGACGCACGTGGAACCAACGTCAAAAGCGCTGGTCAAGGCGGACAGCATGGTCCTCGTCGAAGGCGGCGCCTTCAAGCATGCGAAGTCCGAGCACTATGGCAAAGCAACGAAAATAGCGAGCTTTTATATCGGGAAATACGAAGTCACGCAGCAAGAATGGACGGCGGTCATGGGCGGCAATCCTTCCGCCTTCAAGGGCGACGATTTGCCGGTCGAGATGGTCAGCTGGTACGACGTCGTGGAATACTGCAATAAGCGGAGTCTGCAGGAAGGCCTGCAGCCTTATTATCAGATCGACAAGACGAAGACAGATCCGAATAACAAGAGCGAGCACGATGTGTTGAAGTGGACCGTCACGATCCAGGCGGACGCGAACGGCTACCGCCTGCCGACCGAAGCCGAGTGGGCGTACGCCGCTGGCGGCGGGCAGCTCAGCAAGAGCTATACGTACAGCGGAGGCAACCATGTCGACGAAGTCGCCTGGTACTGGCGCAATGCCGGCGATAAGTACTTATCCGGCGACTGGAGCTGGCCGATCATCGAGAGTAACCACGGCCGAACGCACGCCGTCGGCGGCAAGAAGCCGAACGAGCTGGGCCTCTACGATATGTCTGGCAATGTGCGGGAATGGTGCTGGGATTGGTATGCGGAGACGGGTGCCTCTGCCAGCGACGGCTCCCGGCGCGTGAATAAGGGCGGCGGCTGGATCGGCGACGTCAAGAGCAGCGAGCTCGCGTACCGCGGCAAGTTCGAAGCCAACGGCTTTGGCCCGGACCAGGGGTTCCGCGTGAGCCGGAATGCTTAGATGGGCGTAGGCATGGTGAACGTAGGCGAGAAGCGAATAACCCACATCCTGGAGAGGAGTGGGTTATTTGGCATAATCAGCGATAGATGTCGTCGCCTGATTCCTTTTTGAAAGGCGTATCCACGGTGACCGTATCCCGCTTGGGTATGTACTCATTCGGCCACCCTATCGCGCCGATTAATACGACCAGCATAAGCAACGATATCGGGCATCACTCATGCGTGCAGCTTCGGGATGTCCTCCAGCTTTTCGAAGACGCGCTTCCCCATCTTCTTCGCGGCATTCACCATGTCATCCGCTCCCGAAGACGGACCGCCTACTCTCACGACGGCGTCGCAATGCCGGAGCAGTCTTTCGGACGACGGGTGGAAGATGCGATTGAAGATCTCGTCCCCTATTCCGGCCGAACCAGCAGTCGCGATGAGCGGCAAGGCATACCATTCCCCTAATACCGGCATATGACCCGCTTCGTAAAGCTGCAGGGCGATTCGGTTCATGAACCGGACGTTCTGCTCGATCTTCGCCGGATCGTCGCCGGTTCCCGATCGGTAAGGTCCCGCGACGAGAATATGCAGCGGTTCGCCGGCCGCTTCATCCGGTATTTCCTCCCGTTCCAGCAGCCCTTGAATCTTGGCGTATTGCAGCAGCAGGATGGTCTTCCCGTCTCGGATTTCGCCGGTCCGGATCATCTCCAGCGCCTGGTCGAATGGCAGCTCCAGCACCTCGATGTTTTCCTGCTCCTCGTCGAGTCCCCCGCCTTTACCCGAGGCCATCGTGTCGTCGTACTCGCCGACGTAGAAATGAACGATCTCCGTTACCGACCCTGGAGACATATAGGCTTCGCCGACTTTGTGCACCTTCGCGAGCTTGTAGCCCGTCTCTTCTTCCGTCTCGCGAATGATGCTGACTTCCGGCGTCTCTTGATCCAGCAAGCCCGCGCACGTTTCGATCAGCATCCCGGATGAATTTTGGTTTTTGTACGTCGGCATCCGGAACTGGCGTGTCAGCACGACCGTTCGTTTGTTTCGATTATAGAGCAGAATGGTCGCGCCGTTGCCGCGGTCGTAAACTTCGCGCGCCTGCTTCTCCCATTCCCCGTTATCTTTGCGGTACTCGAACGTCACTTTCTTCAGCACATACCAATTGTTCGATAGGACTTCCTCTGTTAGGTTGCGAATTCGAGGCTGATTCTCCATCCTGTTATTTCCTCCCTTTGTACATGCCGTTTTCTTTCGTAACCCGCAGCGGGCCTTCCTTCTCCAGCCTTTGGCCGACATAGGCGCGAAAACGTTCCAACGACGCTCCCTGCAGCCGCGATCTCGCATTCATAGGCGTAGAGATGATGTAGTCGATCAGCGGCTCCGCTTCGGTGATGGTTAGGCTGTCTTCATAATCGAGCTGTTGGACCTCATCGAAGAACGGCGCGAGCTGATCGGCCGCGTTATCCAAGTGGAATCGTTCGAGCACGCGATCCAGCACCTCCATGGCCGGGTCAAATTCCGTCCCCAGCCGCTCCACCTCCTGCAGGTGCCGCAAGCTCATCGTCGTCGCGCAGCATTGCCCGCCTTTTTTGAGGACGCGGTGGATTTCCTGAATTGCTTGCGGGATGTTCCGCACATGGTAAAGCATATTGTTCGCGATGACTTTATCGAATTGCTCGTCATGGAAAGGGATGTCCTGCGCATCAGCCAGCAGGAATTTGAACTGGGGCAGCCCTTGCAACCGGTTCCGCGCCTCCTCCAGCATGCCCTGGGAAATATCCGTCAAGGTGATGCGCCAGCTCGCCGGAATGCGGTCGGCATTGCGTAGCCACAAGGAACCATCCCCGCAGCCGACCTCGAGCACATGAACATTCCGTTCCGTTCCCAGTTGTTCGAATACCCATCTGTGCCAGCCGTGCCGATTGGTCGAGAATCGGTCATATAAATGAATGCGGGATTGCAGCCGACCGGCACTCCGATATTGTTCGCCCCACGACTGCTCCGTCTGTACGGCCTGAATAATTTCCGCCAGATGCATCCAGCCTCTCTCGCCCAGCCCATCGCCATCTGTCAATGCCCGCCGGATCGCCTTGACGACATTCTCGGCATGCACAATCTTCTGCCGCAGCACGTCCAGCTGAGCACGAAGCGAATCCCGCATCTCAAGGCCCGAGTCCGCCTCGCCCGCAAGAAGTTGTCCGATCTCCTCCAGCGATAGCCCTACATACTTGAGCGTCTGGATTTGCTGGAGCCTTCCGAGGTCGTTCACGTTGTATCGCCGCGCCGCCCCGATTTGGTCCTTGTCCGGACGCAAGAGTCCGATCTGGTCGTAATACCTTAACGTTCGCAGCGTGAGCCCGGTCCGCTTGGCCAGCTGTCCTGTCGTGAAATAAGTCGGCTCGCTCAATTCCATCCTCCTTCCGTTTGGTTTACATGTCAGCTTCGTCAAAACCAGTATAGCGGGTTACGCAACGTCATCTGCAAGCATCCCAGAAAAAATGTTTGACTCCATTCCTGTCATAACGAAAAAGGCAGTCTGCAGACTTAGAAAACAAGTCGTAGACTGCCTCTTATTGTTGAGCTGTCGTTCTCCCGATAGCATTCAAAAAGAAGCAGCTGGGCAAACTGCTCCCTGATCATTGAACTAAAGTTCTCCGTTAGCCATCCATGCCCCTGGCGGGGCAGTGTCTACCTGCTCACCAACGTTCATATTTATCTTGGTACTTGCATGTCTTTTATGATTTCTAAGAAATGACCAACTTCCTTGGATGGATGTAATGGATATATCAAACCATATGGAACCTCGAAATCTAAATCACTAGGGATCGTCACCAAGGATGGATGAATATCTGCCCACGCCTCTAAAGTTAACATAACCGTATTGCTTTCCTCGCAGCGATTAAACACATCAAGATCATAGAGACGCGGAACATCCTTAATTCGTATTTGAGGATGATTCATGATCAGGAAATCACGTAGGTCATGAATGACGGCACTTTCCCCACCGTTCACTAGAGCCAGCCTTTCCCCATACAAATCTTTGACAGAAAGTGTTTTTCTTGAAGCCAGCCTATGATGCCGAGATACGGCAAAGCAAACGCGGTAACTCCCCAGTTCAAGCAAACGGTAGTAATCCTTCAAGTTATCTGTAAGAAATGGCCCCGCAATGATATCGAGCGATTGGCCGATCATGCGGTAAGTCGTTGGGAGTGTATGTGCGTCATCTTCGAAATGAACGATGTTTATTCCGAATTGCGGGTATAGGTCGCTCATTCCATTCCACAAATCAATCAAAACCTTACAGGGGTTAAGCATAGAAGTACCCACCCGAACAATATGCCGATTGGTCTGTGCGGACTGCTGCATGCGGATAAGAGATTCTTGAAAATATCGCAGCATATATTTCGCATCTTTGATAAAAGCAGTTCCTGCCTTCGTGAGGCTGACACCGTGGTTGGTACGGATAAAAAGCGGGACTCCGGCTTGCTTTTCCAACACATTCATTTGCTTCATCACAGCGGTTGAAGAAATAAAAAGCTTTTCGGCTGCCTTAGAGAAGCTTCCGGACTCCGCCACTTGAACAAACGTCTTCAGCTGCTCAATCATTCAGACAGCCCACCTTTTGCATAAACCATAAGTTAATACCATGCTAACTTATTTGAAATTCCGTATCAAGCTGCTAATCCGTAACATTAGAGAAGAACGAAAGAGAAAACAGAAGCTTTAAAAAAGCTGCACACAGGAACTGTATTGGAGGAGAAAACGATGGAAAGCAAAGTCTGGTTCATTACAGGAGCCTCTCGCGGATTAGGGCGCATTTGGGCGGAGGCCGCACTCTCTCGCGGGGATAAGGTTGCCGCGACCGCTCGCACACCGGAAAGCATCGCCGAACTTAAAGAACGTTTTGGAGATGCTGTTCTCCCTCTAGCGCTCGATGTAACCGATTCCCGGCAGGTCGAGCATGTCGTTCAGCAGGCTCATGCGCATTTCGGCAGGCTGGACGTCGTCCTAAACAATGCCGGTTACACACTGGTTGGCACGACTGAGGAGGCTGACGAATCCGACGTCCGCGAACTATTTGACGCCAATTACTTTGGTATGCTTCGTGTCATCCAAGCCGCCCTGCCTCTGCTTCGACGACAGGGCAGCGGGCACATTCTCGGCGTCTCAAGTGCCATGGGGATTGTTGCGGCGCCGCTCATCGGCTTCTATTGCGCTTCCAAATGGGCAGTCGAAGCACTGCACGATAGCCTCGCTCAAGAGGTGAAAAGCTTCGGCATTAAGGTCACGTTGCTGGAGCCGGGCGCCTTTGCAACCGACTTTGGAAGCCCTCTGTCCATGAAGACATCGCAGGGATTGGAAGTCTACGCTGAACTTCGAAATCGGGTGTCCGTTCGGTTATCGACAGAAGAACGAGGCGATCCGAATGCCACGGCCGAAGCGATTCTTCAAATCATAGACGCCGAGGACCCACCTCTGCGGTTTGCGGTCGGCGCAGGGGTCTTGCCATTGGTGCGCGGAGTCTATGCGGATCGTTTAGCCACTTGGGAGACATGGGAAGCTATTTCGAACGGAGCGCAAGGAACGCCGGTTAGCCGCCGTTAGATTTGGAATTAGCAGAAGGTAAGGAAACAGGGGGCAGCTGCCAAGGCAGTCTGTCCCCTGTTTTTTGCCATGCTTCCAACTGAGCCGATACGTAGACTTCAATTCAACTCTTTGCAAACTACTTTACGAGGCAAGTCATCTAACCGTCTTGTAATAGAGACCAATGGCTCCGGAGTCGAATGTTTTGTTCTCGATAAGTTTAAGATGGGTCTTCTCCTGAAGTCCTTGAAATAAAGGCAGCCCGCTTCCGATCAGGACAGGAGAAACCGTAATTTTGTACTCATCGACTAGATCAAGACCCATCACGTGGTGCGCAAACCTGGGACTACCTAGGATGACAATATCCTTGCCTGGCTGCTCCTTCAAGTTCAGGATTTCTTCCTTGACATTCTCTTTCACCAATCTGGAATTGCTCCATTCCACGTTATCAAGCGTCTTGGAAAAAACAACTTTCGATGTTTGCTCAATCCATGCGGCATGCTCCAGTTCATGCTGCGAGCTTGAGGGGTTCGACGGCACCGTGGGCCAATAGTCGAACATCATTTGATATGTGCGCCTACCCCAGATGACGGTGTCGGCCGTACTCAAAATTTGCGCCGCGTGTTTCGCTAAATCCTCATCGTAAGAAACCCAGCCAATATCCATTGCGCCATTGGGGCCTTCTACAAAACCGTCAAGAGACGCATGCAAAAATAAAACAAGCTTTCTCATTGAAATTCCCCTTTGATAATAGGATGTCATGTATTGACTATAAGGTACCATATAAAGGTTAGCGATGTTTCTTACGAATTGCTAACGAACTCAAATTAAGGTAGAAGAAGCGATTTGAGTAATCCATTCCTTTTGAGTAGAATTCATCTTGATATCAAACTCCCTATTAGAATCGTGTGGCAGCTTCCTTAGCCTGTGCAATTGCTTTTTCTTTAATAACCGGAAGCTGCTCTACGGATGCCGTTCCTTCGACAAGAATAGCCTCCATAGATGAAATCCCATAGAACTGTAAAACCTTTTTCAAAAAGTTGTATCCCATTTCAAGCGGGGCCAGAGGACCTTCCGAATAAACGGAACCGCTAGCTTGAATATGCAAGGCTTTCTTGCCGGGCAACAAGCCTATCGGACCATTAGGGGTATATTTGAACGTCTTCCCCGGAATTGAAGTGGCATCAGTGTATGCTTTCAAAACCGGCGGGATCGAGAAATTCCACATCGGGGAAACATACACGTACTTATCTGCCTTTACGAATTGATCCACAATCGATTCAAGACGAGCCACTTTTGACTTCTCCGCATCAGTCAGCTGATCGAAATCCGTACCTGACCGGAGCTTTTCCCAACCTCTTAAAACATCCGCATCTATCTGCGGAATATCCTCTTTGTACAGATCCAACAAAACAACGTCATCTGCCGGATTGGCTTCGCGGTACGCGTCAATAAATGCTTCTCCTACCGCGAGGCTAATAGAGGCTTGAGGATCAAGCGGATGTGCGGTGATGTACAGTACAGTTGCCATGAATCAAATCTTCCCTTCTATAGTCAGCGTAATTTCACTTCTCGTTGTGATCTTACAGCATTAACTTACTTATGTTAAGTAGGAACATAAATGTGCTATAGTATGAAAAAAGGTACTGTAACGGAGGCCAACGTATGTCAAAGAAATCCGACCAATGTCAATTCGTTGTGACGCTGGATTCGATCGTCGGCAAATGGAAGCCGATTATCCTGTATCATTTGCTTCAAGGTAAACCACTGAGGTTCAATGAGCTGCGAAGATTGCTGCCCGATATCACGCAAAGGATGCTTACGCTCTATCTGCGTGAATTGGAAGAGGAAGAGATCGTCAAACGCGTCATTTATCCGCAAATCCCGCCGAAAGTGGAATACTCCATCACGGAATACGGCATGAGTTTGTCTCCAATTTTGGAAACCTTACATCAATGGGGAGTAGCTCATATCGAGCGAAAGCAGCGCAAAAAGGAGAAAAATGAACAAACAGAAACGGACTAGCGAGCGACCTCGCTAGTCCATTTCATTCTGCTCAAAGTACGGAATGGTTCACTTCGTCTTCACCAGATTCTCCGCCGTCCGGAACGCCAAGGCGAGAATCGTGAGCACCGGGTTCACGCCGCCGTTGGTGACATGCACCGAGCCGTCGCTGACCCAGAGATTATCGTAGCCATGCACGCGGCCCGACGGATCCGTCACGGACGTCGAAGGCTCATCGCCCATGCGCAGCGTGCCCGCCTGATGCTGTCCGGCGCTCAGACCGCCGCCCGGAACGGTCCGCCATACCTCGCGCGCGCCCGCCGCCCACAGCCACTTCTCCGCTTGCTCGGCCAGCATGGCCGAAGCCCGCAGCGACTCGGGGTGCACGCTGCCGGAGAGCTGCGCGACGGGGAGGCCGAATCGGTCCCGCACCGTTCCGGATAACCGCACGCGAGAATCCGCGTTCGGGATTTCTTGAATCGGCCCCTGAATGTGGCTCGTGCGCAGGTAGGTCTCGCGCATCGTCGCCTTGCCGGCGCTTCCCCATCTGGGCGCGCTCGGCGCCAGCGCCCGATACCAATGCAGGATCGGCAGCCGGGTGAACTCGTTGGCCAGCAGTCCGCCCCCGATGATGCGGCTATCGGAACGATGATCGAAGCGGAAGGTTGCGATGCTGACTCCCGGACCAAGACCGTCCTGCACCGGGTCATCGAACAGTCCGTATGCGCCGGAATACACATGACCTTGAAGATGACGCCCGACCTGCCCGTACCGGTTGCCAATCCCGTCCGGCTCCGAATCGCTGGCTGAGTTCAGCAAGAGGCGCGCGCTCTCGATCGCGCCCGCGGCCACGACCACATGGCCTGCCCGCACGCTCCGCCGCCGGATGACGCCCTTCCGTTCCTGAATAAGACGTACGCCGGTCGCGCGCTTGCCCCCTTCGGTATCGATGGCGGCCACGATTGTATCGCAGATCAGATCGCAGTTGCCGGTTGCCATCGCCCGCACCAGCATCGTGTTATGTCCGCCGTTCTTGCTGTTCGTCGGGCAGGCGAATCCGACGCATTGGCCGCATCGGCCGCACGCCGGCCGGCCGTCTCGCTCCATAGAGTTGATGAGCAGCGGCACCGCTCCCGCATCCCACCCTAATTTGTCTGCCGCCCGGGCCAGCCGCTGCGCTTCCAGCGTGCTTGGCAGCGGCGGCATCGGATACTGGCGCATCCGCTTCCCGCGGCCAGGGTGAGCATCGCCATCGCCGGAGACGCCCACTTCCCATTCGGCCCGCTCGTAATAGGGCTCGAGATCCTCATAGCGAATCGGCCAATCGCTGAGCGAGCTCCCCTCCGGAATCCCGTAGCGGCTCGCCATGCGGAAGTCATCCGGATGGAAGCGCCATGCCTGCGCCCCATAGATTCGCGTCCCGCCGCCGACCGTCATCACGTTGTTATGGTAGTCGCCGTCGATGGGCGAGGTGATCCGCTCTTGGCCGCTTGCGAGCACAATCGTCCGCGGATGGCCGTCCAACCCCGGTCCCGTGTTGTGCCCGTATTGGGCGAACCGATGGTTGCGCAGATGGTCGCGGCCGATGTCGTCGTATCGAAGCCAGCTGCCGCGCTCGACGACCAGCACGCGAAGCCCCGTTTCGGCCAAGACCGCGGCCGCGACGGAGCCTCCTGCTCCGGCCCCCACGATGACGGCGTCATACGCATCGCGAAGGTCGTCGAGCGAGGTTTGTTTAAGCTCCGTCTCCGGAATCCGCGGCTGCTGTTCACCGACGGTCCCCGGACGAAAGCCGATCATCGTCCACGACTTGGTCTCCCGATTCCCGCCCGAATCCGGGCTCCCATAGTAGCCTTCCATAATCAAGGACAATAGAGTATTGAAGAAGCTCCGGGAGGAAACAGGCCAATTCCGCATCGCGTCCCGCTCCGCTTCCTGCAGCAGTCCCTCCTGCTCGCTTGCGGTCAACGCCGCGAAGGAACGGGCATAACGCGCGATCGCCGCCTCTTCCAGCGCACGAAGTCCGGGGGCGATCACCTCGCTCCAGATGCCGGCAGCCTCGGCGGCATGGCGCTCCAGATAGGCGAGCACGCCGCCCTCCGTACCCGATGGCCAATCATCCCCCGGAATCATCCGGTCGGTAACCGCTTCCAAGATGGGACGAAACGAATCGAATCGCGGATTGTTCATCTACCTTCCACTCCCTATTACCGTTCTACCGGCAGCTTTTCGTAGATATACGATACACGCACGGTGCGTTCGTTTACCTACGTCCATTATACGTCTCGCGTATCTCCAGCACAGTCGAAACTTGTCTCCTCCTAATAGAGCGTTCGCCACTCAGCCTGGCGCTGGCGAATTGCGACCGCTTCGGTTAACATGGTGGCATGCCCCTCGGTCGGCGCCTTTTAATGAATAGGAGATGTACGCATGGATATAACTCAAGACCCGCTCGTCCGGAAAGCGCTCGCCGTCCCTCGTCTCAGGCAGCATATCGTGAACAAAGGTACGATGTATCTCTATTGCGATTACGCCGGCTTCGCCGAGCGGTCCGCGTTCGGCACGGCCGTCTGCATGGTGTACAATCGGACGATCAACGTCGCCGCCCGGAAGCTCCCGATCGGGCAAGACCTCGGTTCGAGCTACGGCGAGATGATGGCGATCATCTTGAGTCTCGAGATGCTGGCCGCCGCGCTATCGGAGCATCGACCGCACAATGCCGTCATCTATACCGATTGCAGCCGCATCTCGCGCCTGCTCGACCAGGACCGCTTCGCGCATCCGCACGACGAGCAAGCTCGCGATCAACTGCTAGCCGCGCTTGCCGAACTCCGCAGCCAGTTCCCCGAGGTTGAGGTGCAGATTACGTATATGCGCAGCCATCGGAAGAACAACTTTTTGCATCGCATGGCGCACAATGCGGCCAGGAAAGCAGCCGAGCCATCTTGAATGTACAACGAACATAAACCGGCTTCTGTCGCATGGCAGAGCCGGTTTATTTCCTTTTTGCGCATGCGTCCGGGTCGCGCCTATCCATAAGCCGTTGCCGCTCCCTTTCCCCTTCTTCCAACACCGATAGGTACAGCCCGCTGTCGAATTAGGGGCACTTGCACCGGATACCGGCATATAGTTATAGGGGCATCAAGGTGAAACGGCTGTCGCCGTCTTTAAGCGGCACGGCGTTTCATGCCGGGAAGGCGCTTCCATGGCGAAGCGCGATTTTACGTGAAAATGAGGTGGGATCATGCCAAACGGCGGCGTGGCGTATTTCTCCGCGGAGTTCGGAATCGACGAGTCCTTGCCGATCTATTCGGGCGGTCTCGGCATCTTGGCAGGCGACCATATCAAGGCAGCAGCAGACCTGAATATTCCGCTTACGGGCGTCGGCATATTGTATGGCAAAGGGTATTTCCAGCAGCGCATTAACGAAAGCGGATGGCAGCAGCATCTCTACCCCGAGGTCGACCTTGAGGCAAGCGCCTATCCGGTTCGTCTGGCGCGGGATGCCGAAGATCGTCCGGTCGTCATCCGCGTGACGTTGGCCGGCCGGCAGGTGCATGCCAAAGCGTATACCGTGCAGATGGGCACGGTGACCCTGTATCTGCTCAATACCGACATGGATGACAATGGCGACGAGGATCGCCGCTTGACCGACACGCTCTATCCGAGCGATCCGGATGTCCGTATCCGCCAGGAGCTTCTCCTCGGCATCGGCGGCGCGAGGCTGCTGGTGGCGCTCGGCATCCAGCCGGACGTCTGGCATTTGAACGAGGGGCACTCCGCCTTCTTGGCGCTGGAGCGCATCCGGATGCTGTCCGCCGAAGGCGTGCCGTTCGAGACGGCGCTCGAGGCGGTCAAGGCGAGCACCGTCTTCACGACGCACACCCCGGTTCCGGCGGGGCACGACGTCTTCTCCGTCGAGATGATGGACCGCTATTTCGGCGACTATTACTGGCAGCTCGGGACGGACCGGGAGCGCGTGCTGTCGCTCGGCCGGCTGGGCGGCGCGTTCAACATGACGCGGCTGGCCGTCAGCACGTCGTCCAAGGTGAACGGGGTGAGCAAGCTGCACGGCGAGGTAACCCGCGATCTGTTCCACGGGTGGACGCCGCATATTCCAAGACAGGATATCCCGGTCGATTCGGTCACCAACGGCATTCATATCGGGACATGGCTGGCGCCCGGCATCAAGGCGCTGTACGATCGGCACCTGCCGTCCGACTGGGCCGTCCGCACGGCGGAACGAGACATATGGACCGCGGTACGGGATATTCCGGCCAAAGAGCTGTGGGAAGCGCACCAGCAGGCGAAATCCGACATGGCGGAGGAGCTGGGCCTGCCGATCGCGTCATCCGGCGAAGGGCCGCTCGTCATCGGCTTCGCCCGGCGATTCGCGACGTATAAGCGGGCGTTGCTCATCTTCCGCGACTTGGAGCGGCTCGAACGCATCCTGCGCGATCCCAATCGCCCGGTAAGTCTCGTCTTCGCGGGCAAAGCGCATCCCGCGGACGGACCGGGCCAAGAGCTGATCCGGCGGCTCGTGGAGCTGTCCCGGGAGGAGCGGTTCAAGGGTCGCGTTCACATCGTGGAGAATTACGCGATGGATAAGGCGAAGAAGCTCGTGCAAGGGGTCGACGTCTGGCTCAACACGCCCGTGAAGCCGATGGAAGCGAGCGGCACGAGCGGGCAGAAAGCCGCCATGAACGGCGTGCTCAACTGCAGCGTGCTGGACGGCTGGTGGGTGGAGGGCTACAACGGACGGAACGGCTGGGCGATCGAAGGCGCGACGGACGTCGACGCCGAGCACCAGGCGCGGCAGGACAGCGAAGCGCTGTACCGGCTGCTCGAGGACGAGATTGTCCCGCTGTTCTACCGTCGGGACGACCGTGCCATCCCGACGGAATGGGTCGGCATGATGAAGGAGTCGATCTGTACGCTCGCGCCCGTCTATAACACCCACCGGATGGTCAGCGATTACTGGCACAAGGTGTACGTCCCCGCGAGCGCGAGGGGCAATCGGTTCGCCGCGGATGACTTCGAGGTCGCCTCCAGAGTGGCCGCCTACAAGCAATTCGTTCGCGACCACTGGCCCGCCGTGCGCGTCCGGAAAGTGGAGATTCTGGCTGACCACAGCAGCCGGATCGGGCTGTCCAAGACGGCCTTCCGCGCGGAGATTCAGCTTGGCGCCATCTGGCATAAGGACGTCCGCGTGGAGGCGGTCGGCTCCGACGGTAAGCAGGGCATCTGGAGAGCGAAGCTCGAGCAGGTCCAGCAGCAGGCCAAGGGCGTGTACGTCTACGAGGGCGTCTCGCCCGACATCCCGAGCCACGTCTGGCGGTCGAACGTCAACGTCCGGGTCACGCCGGTCAGTCCGGATTTCGCGAGCGACTTCGAGATGGAGCTCGCCGCTTGGGGGTAATGTAAGGAAGACGGCTTCATCTATCCAAGAAAAGGCTCCCGATTCTCGCCGGGAGCCTGTCTTCGCTAGATAACGGAGCATGAATCGCAGCCTCATGACCATAACCCGCCTCGCGGCGGACAATCGATCTGCTGTCGCCTATTCGACGGTCACGCGGCAGGTTACCGCGCAGCCGGCGGGAACCGGTCTCCAGCCGGGCGCGCCGAAGAAGGGCGTCCCGTCCGGCTTCCAGAAGAGACGCTGCACGCGGGCGTGGCGATTGGGATCATACAGCGGCTCGCCGGCAATCTCCCGGTAGGGACGGGCATGATAGACGAACAGATCGGCCGCGCCGTCCTCGGACACGGTGAAGCTGTTGTGGCCCGGGCCGTATTCGGACGCGGCTTCGCTGCTGACGAACACCGGCTCTAGCGATTTGGTCCAGGAGGCCGGATTCAGCAAGTCGCTCTCTTCATCCGCGGTCAGCAAGCCCATGCAGTAACGGTGGTCGGTGCCGCTGGCGGAATAAGCTATGAACACGCGCCGGCCTCGCTTCAGCACGGCCGGCCCTTCGTTCACGCGATGCAGCTGCGTCTCCCAGTCGTATTCCGGGGCCGACAGCTTCACGGGCTCGCCCGCGATGGACCACGGCGTATCCATCGGCGCAAGGTAGAGGCAGGAGTCCTCGATAATTTGTGCCCATGCCAAGTACCTGCGTCCGCGATGCTCGAAGGTCGTGGCATCCAAGGAGAAGCTTTCGACCGGCAGCTCGATCCTTCCCTTCTCGGTCCACGTTCCCCGAAGCGGATCCTCGTCGCCGCATTCCAGCACATAAGGCCGGATCGCCCATTTGTCCTCCGCCGTGCCGGCCGCGAAGTAGATATACCATTTCCCTTCCATCCAATGCAGCTCCGGCGCCCAAATATGGTTGCCCATCTCGCCCTCATCGTGCTTCGTCCAAATGACGGTCTCTTCGGCCGTCGACAGTCCGGCCACGGTTCGGGACCGCCGCAGCGCCAGCCGGTCGTACTCCGGCACGGAACCGGTGAAATAGTAGTAGCCGTCCGCATGCTGCAGCACGTAGGGATCGGCCCGGTTCGGGACCAGCGGGTTCGGGTAGTCGTCCCCCGCGGTCACCCCTTCCACCGTGAAGCGTCCCGCCTTCCCGGTCAGCGCCGGATCGAATGGCGCCCAATCGACCGGACAGCTCCCGGTGATGCCTCCTTCGAGCTCGACCTCGACAGACGGCGGCAGCAGCAGGCGCTCCCCGGCCGCCAACCGAATATTCGGATCTTTGACCCCGACCAGCTTCATCGCTTCCCCAACCTCCTTTCACTCCTCAACCCGTGGCGCTAATACTCCGAAGGCATCTTCTTGAATGCCTTCAACCGGTCATACTCTTCCATGGAAATCTTCAAGATCGTGCCGTGCTTAAAGCCATAAGGGATCGTGAAGGCTTGGTCTGAACGCACGAACTTCCCGTCCGCCAGCTTCTCCGCGATGAACGGCACGTACCCTTGCTTCTCCGCGGAGACGCCAAAGTGGTCCGCGAACAAGCACCACCGGCCATCCGCCAGCTGGACGGCCGTCGGCGCCTCGTAATGTCCGCCTTCCAGCGCCGCCATGCTGTCATCGAACGCCGTAATCTTCTCGTACGGTCCGGTGATGTGCTCGGATGTCATCAGGATGATGCCGGTCGGGTTGTTCTCGCTCTTGAGGAACAAATAATACTTCCCATCTTCCTCGTATATAGCCGAATCGATAATGCCGCTGTCTTCCTTCTGCATGAGCAGCCGCGCTTCCGAGAAATGCACGAAATCTCGGGTCCGGGCATAGTAGATGCCCTTCTCGCCATAATCATTGCTGCGATGAGAGGACGACCAATGCACGACATAATCGTCGCGGTGCTTGTCGTAGATGATATCCGGCGCCCACAGACAGCCGAAGTCTTCATTGCCCAGCTGGACCATCCGCTGCTCCGACCAATGAATCAGATCGTCCGACTCCCAGAGCACCAGACATTTGCTGCCGTTCCGGGAAATTTCCGCCCAGGAATGTTGATACTGATTCAACATCCCGTACGCCAAGCTCAAGTCGGTCGCGAGGATGACGAACTTGCCTGCCTTGGTGCGCGTAATCGTAAAATCCCGGACGCCCTTATCGCCGTAGTAGCTCCACAGCACGGGATTGCCCTCGTTCACCGTTTCCCACTGAAAGCCGTCCTTGCTGATGCCGAAATAGACTTGTTCGCCGTCCGGCGTGCGCTTCTCCTTAAAATGGACGAATAAATACGCTTGCATGATCGTTCATCCCACCCTATCTAAAGTTGGATCGATGGCGTGCTTCTATCCGATCAACGCCCTGCGGGCTGGACATCGCCGTACGCCGCCAGCAGACGGTCCCGCTCGGCAGCGGTAATCGGGATGACGCCGCCGTGGCGCTTCTTCGTGCGCCCCAGATCGAATTCCCCTTCCGGCACGACCGTGAATTCGCCGCTTTCCAGATTCGTCGTTAACAGAGGCAAATACCCTTTGCCTTCCATGAAACGGTCGACGATGAGGCACCACGCCTCGCGGTCGTTCAGCTTGAAAATTTGCGGGCCTTCCACGCCCATCAAGGCCTCCAGCTCCGGCGCATGCAGCGGAACGAACGATTCGCTCGCCAGCGTAGTGCCCCGCTCGGCCCGGATATTCTTGGTCGTCTCGTCCTTGGAATACCGGTAATAGGCGCCGTCATGCGCGATGATCGTCGTGTCGATGATGTGGTTGTCTCGTTCGATATACTTCTCGGTCTCGGTGAAACGGCGAAAATCCTTGGTGCGGGCGCTGTAAATTTTCTGCTTCCGTTCGTGCTCCTGCGGCTCCTGCGTGGCGGAAGCCCAGAACACGAGAAACTCGTCCGCGGCTGCGTCATAGACGGCCTCCGGCGCCCAGACGCAGCCGGCGTCCGGCACGCCTACCGTGACCGCCCACGGCGAAGACCAATGCACCAAATCGGCGGATTCCCAGACGATGATGTCTCGGCTGCCGTCATTCACCGCGGCGGACCAGCCCTTGCCGCTGGCAATGCGTAGATCCGTCGCAATCAGGTAAAATTTGTCCGCCTTGGGCGAGCGCGCGAGGAACGGATCCCGCACGCCCTTCTCCCCGAGCTCGGAGCGCAGCACCGGCAGCCCTCCGTTCAGATCCTTCCAATGCAGGCCGTCCTCGCTGCAGGCGAAATACACCTGCTCGCCGTCCGGCTGTTCGCCAATGAAATGCGCCAATAGATAACCGGCATAATCGTAATTCGGTACGGACACAAGAAAGCCCCCTCGACTAAATTAGCTGCTCGGAATCTTGAATTCATAATATAGTTAATTCAGTGATAATATCATTAATTCAAGATTAATATTAAAATAGATAGGGATGGAATGCAATGCTAAATCGGCCGCCCCTTCAGCAGCGTACCGATCCGCAAACGACAAAAGGACAGGCCCGCAAAGCAGACCTGCCTTCAAGTAATCGCTCCCTCTTATCTTCGCTGCATGGTCCGCTGCTTCGTTCGTTACTTGGCCAAGATTCGATACCGCTTCCCCGCCTCGACAGGGAATTGGACAAGTCCGTCCAACGTCCGAGCAAGCTCGATTTGGCGCTGATCCTCCCACACCTCGAAGCGTTCGCCGCCCTTCAGCGTGCACGCTTGGTCGCGGCTCGAGACGATCTCGGCCTCGGTCAGCTTCCCTTGCGCCCACCGGAGACCCGCTTCGAATCCGCCGCGGGCTCTCAATCCGGCGACGAAGCCGCTGGGCCAGGCATCGGGCAGCGCCGGGAGCAGCTCCAAATAGCCTTGATGGGATTGCAGGAGCATCTCCGCGATCCCGGCGGTCGCCGCGAAGTTGCCGTCGATCTGGAACGGCGGATGCGCGTCGAACAAATTCGCATACACGCCGCCTCGTTCGTAGTTGTCCGGCTCGTCTTCTCGGACGAGCGTGAGCAAATTCGAGATGAGCCGATGCGCGCGGTTCCCGTCCTTGAACCTCGCCCATAAGCCGATCTTCCAGCCCAAACTCCAGCCCGTGCCGCCGTCCCCTCTCCGTTCAAGGGAAGTTCTCGCCGCGGCGAATAGCTCCGGCGCGGCCTCTTCCGTAATCTGCCTTCCGGGATAGACGCCGAATAAATGGGAGACATGCCGATGATGAACGTCTTCCTCCTCGAAGTCCTCATACCACTCCTGCAGCTGACCGTGCTTGCCGATTTGCAGCGGCAGAAGTTGGCCGCGCGCCGCAGAGAGTCGTTCGCTGAACGCCTCGTCGATGCCGAGCACCGCGGAGGCTTCCATGCAATTGCCGAACAAATCCCAGATTAAGGACAGATCCATCGTCGTCGCCGCGCTGACCGCGCAGGTCTGCTCCCGGTGGATGAATGTATGCTCGGGCGAAGTGGACGGAGCCGTAATCAAATGCCCGTCTGCATTCGGTATCAGCCAATCCAGGCAAAATTGCGCCGCGCCCTTCATGATCGGATACGCTTGGTCCCGGAGATACGCTTGATCTTGACCGAAGGCATAGTGCTCCCACAAATGCTGGGCTAACCAGACGCCGCCCATCGGCCATAGCGCCCACGCCGGGTCGCCGTGCCCGTAATCGCCGACGGGAGCCGACTGCGCCCATAGATCCGAATTATGATGCGCCACCCATCCGCTGGCGCCGTAATTCACTTCGGCGGTCTTGCCGCCATTGACCGCTAGCCGGGCGATAAAGTCGAGCAGCGGCTCGTGCATCTCGGCCATATTGCACGTTTCCGCCGGCCAGTAGTTCATTTGCGCATTGATATTCAACGTATAATTGCTGCTCCACGGCGCGCGCGTATGCTCGTTCCATATGCCTTGCAAATTGGCAGGCTGCGTGCCGGGACGGGAACTTGCAAGCAGCAGATAACGGCCGTAGTGAAACAGCAGCTCCACCAAGCCCGGATCGCTGCCGCCGTAGGCGGCAATCCGCCGGTCCGTCGCCATGTCCGCCGGCGCCAGGCTTTCGCCGAGACGCAGCGCGACGCGGTTAAAGAGCTGCGCAAAGTCGGACGCGTGATCCTGGCGAATGTCCGCATAGCGCTTGGTCGTCGCGCGTCGCACGTACTCGGCCGCGATCTGCGCTGGGTCGCGGTCCTCGCGGCCCCTTCCGGTCCTCGCGTCGAAATTGGTCGCGGCGCTGAAATATAACGTCGCGCTCGTCGCCCCGGTCACGTGAATGCCGTCATGCCCGACGTGCATTCGGCCGCCCTCGTGCGCAGCGGCCAACCGTCCGTGGAACCGCAGCGACTCTGTTCGCGCCGGATCGCCATACCGGATCGGGGCGTCCGCCGGATAATAATTGGGGGACACATGCTCCGGGGCAATGCCGCCAATGGTATAATCGCCATCCATGACCGCGGATTCGCAGCGGAGCGGACTATCCAGCTTCGCGCGGAAGTTCAACAACCCGGGCTTGCTGCAATGAAGGCGCACGACAACGACCTGATCCGGGTGAGAGACGAACATTTCGCGGGAATAAGCCGCATCGCCAATCTCGTATTCCACCGCGCAGATGCCGTGCTCAAGCGATAGACTTCGCCGATACGACCGGGACAAATTGCCGTGCTCCATGAACAGCCGCAAATCCCCGAACGGCAAATAAGACTGCGTATAGGGCCCCATCATGTGCTTGGACAGCCGATCGGCTTCCCCGTATTCGCCCTGCGCGACCAGCTCCCGTACCTTCGGCAGCACCGCCCGGGCTTCGGGGTTGTTCCCTTCCTTCGGGTATCCCGACCACAAGCTATCCTCGTTCAACTGAATTCGCTCGCGCTCCACGCCGCCGAATATCATGGCGCCCAGCCTGCCGTTGCCGATTGGCAGCGCCTCTGTCCAATAGGTTGCCGGCGAGTTGTATTGTAGTTTCATCCCGATCACGACCTTTCGCTTCCATCCAATCGATTTTATCCTACCAATTGTGGGGCGCACGGAAGAATAGCCGATCGTAACTTCTTGTTGGATAAAACGAACTACGTCGCCCCTTTTGCTGCTTCGATAAATGAAGAGGCCTATGCGCGCGTGCGCATAGGCCTCTCTCAGATCCGTCCGGCGCCCGAGGCATCACCCTCGCACCCGCATCCTTGAAAATCAGTTGATGAACTGCTCTTTGCCATCTAAACCGATCTTATAATCGTGGTTCACCGAAGCTTCCTCAATCTCTCTGAATGCCCAGTGTTGCGTAGAGACGTCCTTCCAAGAAGGGGTATTGATTCCGTAAAGCGGGCCCCGATTTAGAATTCGATTAAAAATGGCTACCGTCTCCGCTCGGGTAAGTTCTTTATTCGGCTGGAATTCCCCCGTAGGCATCCCTTTCATGAAGCCGGCCTTCTCCACGAGCAAAATGTCTTTCGCAGCCCAGTTTTCCTTGATGTCGGATAGGGCGAATGCCTGATTCTCTCCGCTTAATTGAAGCAAACGCGAAATAATCGCCGCCATCTCCGCTCTCGTAATCGCTTGGTCCGGAGCAAACGCGCCGTCCGTATATCCCTTCATCCAACCCGCGGCCGCGACTTGCCGGATCACATTGGATGCCCAATAGCTGCGCGATACATCCTGGAAGTTCCCCGCGGATCCGTTGCTTGCCATCGTCGTGCTCGTACGTGCCAAGAGTGCCGCGATTTCGGCGCGGGTCACGCTTTTCTCCGGTCCGAACGTTCCGTCAGGCAGCCCAACCACATACGCTTGGTGGGATTGCTTTGATCCTGCTTTCGCTTCCTGTTCGCTCAAGTATTCTTCCCAGTTCTCCATGTTCAGAATGGTGAACGTGCTGAATTTCGTTACGCCGAATGCCAACCCGAGTTGACCCGGTTTATATTCGACAACCTCGGGCTTCACCAGCTCTCGTTCTCCGTCGCTATGTTCAATGAATACCACGAGATCGTTCAAGAACGCTTCCTTTTCCTTCGCATCGGTTGGAAGTTGCACATCTCGGAGAGGCAAGATCAGATTCACGGGTCTGCTCGTCAGATTCGTCTCGATCGTCATCGGACGCGCGACCACTTCAACCTTCTTGTCTCCCGCCGCTTCTTTTACCACTTTTTCTACCTTTGCGCGCTCTTCGACTTCAAGCTGCTTCGTTTTTTCTTTAATGGGAACGAGGCGGAAATAGATATCCTTCTCGAATCCTTCCATGGAAGAAGACGGCAAAATGATTCTCACGTTCTCCGTGTACAATTCCAGGTTCAGTGCCGCATTCGTCAGTTCATTCGTCGAGACCTGCGGAATCTTGACATCGACTTGTTTGACTTCGTCTTTGGCATCCGGAATGACGATGCGCGCCGTTTTTTGGTTGGACTGTATCGTTTTCTCTACCGTTTCGATGGCTTTATTCAGACCGAAGGTGATGTCGTCCGATTTTTGTCCGCGTTCGTCCGTGGTACGAAGGATGGTCGCCGTCGAAATATCCTTGCTATCGCCCAGTTGGCCGGTTTCGACGATCACTGTCACTTCCTCGGTTGTGTTCGACGGCGTATCGTTCGTCGGTACGGACGGGGCTGCGGCCGCCGCTCTCGTGACCGTTACCGTGTAAGTCTTGGTCGTTCCGTCCTGTGCGGTCGCGACGACCGAAATCGGGTTCGGGCCCACCGCCAAAAGAATATTGACCGCTTGTCCGCTTGATGCAGGCAAACCATTGACCGTCAGCGTCGCCGTGGCATCGGCAACCGTCGTCGTAACGTCCACGTTCGCGATCGCATGCTCCACGCTCGCGGCGTAGGATGAGGTTGCCGCCGCGAACGCAGGCGACAGGGTTCCTTTGCTTATCGCAAGGTTGATCAGATCCGCATTCGCGGATGGCGCCGCGCGCGTAATTTCGACGGTATACGCGTTCCGCGTCGTGCCGTCTTGCGCCGCGACGATGACGTCGATCATATTCACGCCTACGTTTAACGGTACGTTCACCGGAACACCGCTCGCCGCCGCTCTGCCTTCGATCGTTAATGTCGATGCGGCATCGCTTACCGTAGCCGTCACATCTGCGTCGGTAACCGTGGTCCCAACGCTAGCGGCATAAGACAACGTTCCGCGAGCAAATGCAGGGGAGAGCGTCCCTTCGCTAATGGCCAAATGGATCAGATCCGCGTCGGCGGAAGGCGCGGCCCGCTCGAATGTAACCAAATACGTGCGCTGCGTCGTCCCGTCTTCAGCCGTTACGACAATCGTGACCAGGTTAGATCCTACATTCAAGTCGATCGTCTTGGAAGTGACCGACTCCCCGTTGATGGTGATCTCGGCGTTTGCATCCTCCGGTGTCGGAGTCAGGGTAACGCTTGTCGTCGGATAGCCGACATGCACCGTATATTCCGTTACGCTGGAAGAGAATCCGGGGCTTAACGTGCCGGTGGTCATATCGATTTTCTCTAAATCCGCATTATTGGAATAAAGCGGAACGGGACCGACATAATTGCTGGCCGCCGGCTGTCCTCTCCGGGTTCCGACCAACGTATCCGGCGTCACTTCGAAACCGATGTACTTGCCTTTATCCTGGTTCGTGACCACATACGTCAAACTTCTGTTAAGCGTATAGATAAGCTGTTTATTCGTTCCGGCGCTGTCATCCGCGCGGTACCAATTATACGTCGAGTAGCCCGACTCCGGGGCACCTTCAAAATCGCTATATGTATACGATGCCGTCAACGCGGACCCCACCGCCGCATCGCCCGTAAGCGTCACGTTGCTGGCCACCGGGGCGCGGTCTTCCACGATCAGCTTCTGCCCGTTCTGGGTATAGGCCAATTTATCCCCGGGCATGAAAGCAATACCCGTCATCCGATCTGCAACGACTTGCTTCGTTACTTGACTGAAGTCGATTTGGTCATCTGTCAGATCGGCATGCGGCACTTTATAATATCCATTGTCCAGCCACCCCAAGAAATACAGGTTATCCATGGAATCGAAGGCGATATCGCCGGCTGATTGGATCGAGTCCGGGAGCGTGCCGAGATGTTTGACTTTCGTTGCGTCGCGCATATCGATCGGGAAGTTAGTCATATCTTCTTTGTTAATCTTGTAAATCTCCTTGAAGCTCCCCAATACGAAATAGAAATTGCCCTGCGAGTCGAAGTCGAGGCCAAAAACCGTCATCGCGTTGCCCGTTGCGGGATATACGCCCATATCGACGACGGCCGTTACTTTGTCGGCATTCGAAGCCACGTTGAGCAGCCCGTTCGCCAGATCGGTCTCGGCGATGCGATAGATATGCCGATTGTTATCGATCGAATAATACAAATATCCGGAATCGAAGGTCAGGCTAAGAAGGCCGACAAAGCCGTTCGCTATAGGCTCTCTATATCCTCTGTTCCCGCTCTCCGTTATTTTCGTTATTTGTTGGCCCTCGGTCACGTACATATTACCGCCATGGTAGGCGATCCCGAACCCGTTTGAGACCAAGACTTCCTGATAAGCGAAGGTTTGCTGCGCAAATCCCGTTACCAGCATCAATGCCGCCAATAAAAATAACGAGAAACGTTTTACATTTTTTTTCATTTTTTTGCTCCTCTAGATGGTTTTCAACCTGTTGTCAAAGTATCATTACGATTATACTATACTTCCATGTATATAGAGATATAGAATTCTCGCCAAAACCAACTAATAGATGCATAGCTTATGGATTATAAACAAAAGAAACCCAAGTCTCGTAAATAGACATGGGTTCTCGATTACTTATTCATTTGCGGCAGCAGCATAGGAATACATCATCACGCCTTCCTCCGCGACCACAGTACGATCGGGATCAGAAGCAAGGACAACACGCCGCCGGCCAAGGACAGCGTCGAGTAGCTCGAATGCGCCACAACCATGCCGGACAATGCGCCGCCGGACGCGCCGGCCAGCGCGATCAGCACGTCCACCGCGCCTTGCGTCTTCGCGCGAACGTGCGGGGGCGCGGCGTCGACGATCGCGGCCGTCCCGCTAATCAAGCCGAAATTCCATCCTAATCCAAGCAGCGCAAGCGCGAGCAGGAGAAGAACCATGGAATCGCCGGGCGCGAATGCGGCGAGCAGCCCGGCCAATAGCAGCGTCACCCCGGAAACGTAAGACATCGGCAATCGTCCGTACTTATCGACGAGAACGCCGGTGAGCAGCGAAGGCAGGAACATCGCCGCGACATGGACCCCGATTACGATGCCAACCTCGCCCAGTCCGTGTCCGTGATGCTGCATATGAACCGGCGTCATGGTCATGATGGCGGTCATGACGATTTGGGTTAATACCATGACCGACGCTCCGACCGCTATTCCCCGTTTATTCACGCGGACTTCCGTCGGCTGCGCTTGCGATTGCGGCGCGCCGTGCCGAAGCGCTTGGTCGGCCTGCGCTTCCGCGATGGCTTTGGCCGCGAGCAACGGATCCGGACGAAGGAATACGAGCAGCACCGCGCCTGCGGCAATATAAGCGGCAGCCGCCAACATGAATGGGCCCGACAGCGTGGGCGCCCCCATCGATTCGGCGAACCGGCCGGTCAGCTTGACGAGATTCGGCCCGGCTACCGCGCCGAACGTCGTGAAGACCATGGCGGCGCTGATCGACTTGGCCCGCTGTGTCGGGAGCGCCAGATCCGTGCCGGCGTATCGGGCCTGCAGATTGGTCGCGGAGCCCGCTCCATACACGAGCAGCGATACGAAGAGCAGCGGGATGCTGTCGATGATCGCCGCGAGGACGGCGCCCGCGGCGCCAAGTCCGCCGGCGATGAAACCCGCCGCCAAGCCCATGCGCCGCCCCGAGCGCTGGGACAAGCGGCCGACGAGGAACGCCGCGGCGGCAGAGCCTAGCGTAGACAAGGCGATCGGAATGCCGGCATAGCCGTCCGTGCCGAGCATGTCCTGCGCAAGCAGCGCCCCTACCGTGATCCCCGCGGCCAAGCCCGCCCCGCCGAAAATTTGGGAAGCAATGACGATGATCATCGTTCTTTTATACAAATGACGCCGTTTCTCCGGGGAATCGATCGCCTTCCTTAGCGATTCGTCCCTCGTTTCCGATTTCGCTTTTCCAACTGCCGTCTGATTCGACAAGCCGCCACCTCCCTTACGCTCTGCCAATCCGTTGCAACAAGATTTGACCCATCATATCACGCACAAAAAAACCATACAATATTATAATTGTATGGCAAACAATTTTATGCGAGCTCGCGCAGCAAACCTTGAAGGATCGATAACCCTTCCTCCAGCTCTTCGACCGTCTCCGGCGCGCAGACGGCAATCCTTACTGCCCGCTCCGGCGTACTGTTCCCCACTACAAATCGGTCAGCCGCATAGACTTGCACCCCTTGCTGTGCGGCCAACGCTTCAAATTCGGCGCCCGTAATGCCGCCCGGCAAACGCAGCCAGCGGAAGATGCCCGTATCCGCGCCCGCGCACGCATAATCGCCCAAATAGCGATTGACGGCTTGGTTGCGGCGAATGTTCTGCTGCCGATGACCCTCGATCAAGGCTTCCAATTGATGCGACACGATCGTGCGCGCGGCCAGCTCCGCAAGCAGCGGCGAGACGGACACGTTCAAATTATAGAGCGCCTTGGCCATGCGCTCCTTATATTGGCTCGGCACCGCCGCATAAGCGAGCCGCAGCCCCGGCGCGATCGTTTTGGACAAACTCGCGATATAGACGGCTTGCTCCGGCGCGAAGAAGGCGACGGCAGGAAGCGGATTTTCGCTTAGAAGACTATACGACGCATCTTCGAGCATGAATAGATTATACGTCCGGGCCACGGCCGCAATCTTCTGGCGAGTCGCTGCCGACATCGTGCCGGCCGTCGGATTATGGTAATCCGGAATCAAGTACACGCCCTTAATATGGTCATTCTTGCACGCATGCTCCAAGGCCGTTGGAGTCATTTCGTCGTGCTCGGATTTGATCGGCACGATTTGCACGCTAAGCATGGCCGCGGCCGTCTTCAAGCCGGGATACGTATGCGTATCGGCGCCGATGCGGTCTCCGGGCTTGCACAGACTTGCTAGCGCGGCCGCAATCGCATTTTGGCTGCCATTGGCAAACAGAATCTGATCCGCGGTTGTTTCCAGCCCGCCTCTGCGGATGAGCTTGATCGCCGCATCCTTTTGCCAGAGGCTCTCGCCGGGCCGGCCATAACCAAACCATTTTTCATAATCCGTCTCTTGCACCATGCTTCGCAGTTGAACCATCAGCGGCTCGTAGGAAACCCGATCGGGCAGCGTGGCGCCCATTTCGATCAAATGCGCCGGCTTCGCGTCTTCCAGCAAGTAGGCATTCGATAACGCATCGTACGCGACGTATGTTCCGCTTCCGACTGACGCGCTTAACAAGCCTTTCAGTTCGCACAGCTTGAACGCCTTGGAGATGGTGCTCAAATTCAAGTCTAAATAATCGGCCAGCTCGCGCTGCGAGGGAAGTTTGGTTCCGGGCAGCAGCACCTCGTCCAAGATATCCTGCTGCAATTGATTGGCGAGTGTCTTGTAAATCGGTTTCCGGGTTCTATCGATCGACGGCTTCCAGCTCATGGGAGAGTTGTCATAGGAATTTACCGGCATGATCCGCATCCTTCTTCATCGGGCTCGTGATAATATCGCTTCTGCCTCCATTATAACCTCGGTCTCATCGACTAATCAGCAAAAAAAAGAGCACTGCGCTAACGCAGTGCTCGGAGCGTGTCATGCAACTAGACTTGAATAAGAGCTTTTAAAACACGCTTCACGGCATCTTTGGCCGCTTCCTCGATCGAAGAGCCGTTTGTCACCTCGATTGGCAAAAAGGCCTGACCAATGATTTCTTGCGCGATCGCTTGGTCGTTGTCGTTCGCGGCGCTGGACGACACTACTGCAAGAAGTCCCGCATCGTTCAGCAAGGTGGCATAAGCCGCGGTTTGCCGCACCGATTCTCCAGACTGGTTATGAAGAAGCATCGTATGATAGCCGCTTGCCACCAACCGTTTTTCGACTTCCTTCGCAATCGCCGTGTTGTCTACGGAAGATCCCTTAAGCCAGATCGTTAATGGCTGCTGACCTTTTTGCTGGGCACGAACCTCTCGGGTAACCTCCGTATCCGTACGGACGACCTGGTTAGCGCTTTGAAGAGCCTCGTCAATGACGCCGCAAGCGGATGTCATATTCGTGACACGATCGATGAGAATAAAACCGCCGATGCTTTTATTTCGATCGAACGCGTCAAACACAATGCCGTCCGATAACGAAAATTCACATTTCGCCAATTCATTCTTAACCAGATGGTCGGCCGAAACCGTGCTGCCGGTATTAATATCGATTTTATAATTGATGGCCGTTACCGTACCGGGAAGAACCTTCGTGCCGACCTTCACGAGCACGTTTTTGCCCGGCGTCAGGACAGAATCGTCCATCCACAGAATCGTGGCGCTGAAGCTGTCCGCTTCTTGAATCTGATCGTCCTTCGTAAACACGCAGCCGCGTGAAACGTCGACTTCCCGATCCAATTGAATCGTGACAGGTTGTCCGGCATGAGCCGCATTGCGGTCTTGATCGGTGACTAAAATACGTTTGACGTTCGCCTTCTCACGGCTAGGCAGAATGGTCAGTTCATCGCCAACCGCGATGCTGCCGGCTTCAACCTGGCCTTGGAATCCGCGGAATGTGTGATCCGGCCGGCATACCCGTTGAATAGGCATCATAAACGGCTTATCGTCGTCGCTTGCATGAACATCGACATTCTCCAAATACGGCAGCAAAGGAAGACCCTCATACCAAGGCGTATTCGGCGATTTCGTCGTAATATTGTCCCCTTCTGTCGCCGAAACCGGAATCACCTGAATGCTCTCAAACCGGAATTCGGTCGTGATGCGGGCGAATTCTTCTTTGATGGCATCGAATTTCTTCGTGTCGAAATCCACCAAATCCATTTTGTTCACGGCCAACACCAGATGTTTGATCCCCATGAGGGCGCAAATCCGGGTATGGCGTTTCGTTTGCGTAATGATCCCTTTGGTGGCGTCCACCAGAATAACGGCAAGATCCGCAAAGGATGCGCCCACGGCCATGTTGCGCGTATATTCTTCATGCCCCGGCGTGTCCGCTACGATGAACGAACGGTGATCCGTCGTAAAATATCGATACGCCACATCAATCGTGATCCCCTGCTCGCGTTCCGCAAGCAGTCCGTCAAGAAGCAAGGAATAGTCGATTTTGCCGCCGCGGCTGCCCAGCCTGCTGTCCAGCTCGAGCGCTCTCTCCTGGTCGGCGAACAAGAGCTTCGCCTCATACAGCATATGGCCGATCAAGGTGGATTTGCCGTCATCGACGCTTCCGCACGTAATAAATTTAAGCAGACTCTTCATCTTAGAAATAGCCCTCCCGTTTACGTCTTTCCATGCTTCCCGCTTCTTCCTGGTCAATCACCCGCGTTGTCCGTTCGGAGGATACCGCGCCGAGCGTCTCCTCGATGATCGCATCCAGCGTGTCCGCCTCGGATTCGGCGCCGCCAGTCAACGGATAGCAGCCTAAGGTGCGGAACCGCATCTTCTTCATCTCAATCTTCTCATGGGACTCGAGCTTCATCCGCTCATCATCCACCATGATCATCTGGCCATCGCGAACGACGACAGGCCGTTCTTTCGCAAAGTAGAGGGGGACAATATCAATGTTCTCTCTGCGAATGTATTGCCAGATATCTTTTTCCGTCCAGTTGGAAATCGGGAAGACGCGAATGCTTTCGCCTTTATTGATTCGGGTGTTGAACAGCTTCCACATTTCTGGCCGCTGATTCTTCGGATCCCAGGCATGATTCTTATTACGGAAGGAGAAAATCCGCTCTTTCGCGCGCGACTTCTCTTCATCACGTCTTCCGCCGCCGAAGGCAGCCGTAAATCCGTACTTATCCAAGCCTTGCTTCAGGGCTTGGGTTTTCATAATATCCGTGTAGGAGGAGCCGTGCTCGAACGGGTTGATGCCTTGCTCGATTCCTTCCTGATTGGAGTGAACCAGCATTTTGATGCCGAACTCTTTCGCCTTGCGGTCGCGGAATTCAATCATCTCTTTAAACTTCCACGTCGTATCGATATGCAGGAAAGGAAATGGCGGCTTCTCCGGATAAAATGCTTTCAGCGCCAAATGCAGCATCACAGAGCTATCCTTACCGATGGAGTACAGCATGACGGGATTTTCGCATTCCGCCGCTACTTCTCGAATAATGTAAATCGCTTCCGCTTCGAGTTGATCCAGATGTGTGGTTGCATCTATGGAATCAAGCGTCAATTTGTCCATGAAAAGTGCCTCCCTTTAATCCTTACTAAATCTATAGACTATATCCTATATCGTATCAGATTTTCACTTTTTAGCAAAGTGGAATAAACAATTTCTTGTATTTTTCGAGGATGTGATTTTATCGAAAAGCGGGGACGAAACCGCCCCAAAGTCTGCCTAAACATAATTCCATTTTAGGAAAAAGCATGGGCGAAATCGAAAAGACAACGGCGGCGTTCAGATCACCCGAAGGTCAGCGCTAGCCCAAGTCGTTGGTAACACCATTAGATTCATTATGCAGATAAAAAGTACCATGTACAATAACCGCCTCTTTGAAAACGACAATTCACCCCCTCTATCCTGCGTCTTCGAACGACAAAAACCGTCAAGTCAGCTCGACTTGACGGTCCTGTTCGGTTCGGAATAGCCGTTCTCCCCTTCTACTGAAAAACAAATCTCAGCTCCGCCGTGAACTGCTTGCTTGTCCTCGGTTTGGCGATCAGCTGGAGGCGATAATAGCGCTCCTGCACTCCATAATGGTTCGCGAACATCCGCTCCTCCACAGCCGCCTCGAACACGCCCGCCTCATATTCCAGGATGGCCGTGTGCCGCGTGCCTGCAAGCGTGATTCGGCCGTCCGCGAGAATCCGCGGCTGGCAGCGGGTGACGATGCATTCCGTAATTGGCTTGGCATATTCTGCGAATTCGTACGTATCGATCAGCGTCAGCTGCGGAGGACTAGACTTGACCCAATGGAAGCTTCGTTGAAGCGAAGCTAATCCGCTGGATGGGTAACAAGCCGCCAGCTCGAGGACGAAGCGGTCTTCCAGCTCGCTCGTCGACGCTTCGAGCACAACCGCGCGGCTCGCCGCGCCGGACGCCTGAAGACGTCCGTCGATCGTCGGGAGCGAGTGCCCGTGGGCACCGGCGCAATCGTACGCGTATCGGTCCGCGCCGAAATACCCCGCCGTATATTCGCCGCAGCCTAGATCCGCGGCATAGGCCGGATCGTCATCCGCGAGCAGGATGAAATGCCCGACGTCGTTATGATTGTGCGGCTCGTCATTCGTGCCGCCCTTGGCCGCGAAGCCGAACGTCCCGGCATCGGCCGCGCGGCGCGAGATCATCCATTGCGCGTCAGACAAATACCAACTGCCCGGCTGCCAGTCCGCGCCTCTTGGCGCTTCCGGCCGAAACCAGATCACATTCCGCAGCGCCGGGGCGAAGCGCGCGCAATGATCGTCCAGGAAGGCGGCCCGGACCGCGAGAGGCGGATGCTCCATGTCCTCGTACACGGCGGCCAAATAATCCGAGAGCCCCAGGTGGACGTTGACGCGCGGCATCGCATCCGAGAAATTGGCGGGCCGGTTGCCCGACAGGTAGCACTGCTGTTGGAACAGCGCAATCCGCTTCACTTTCCCATCCTCGAACAAGTCCGCGCGCCCGTCCGTCGCGCGGCGCAGCAGATCGGCGAAATAGACATAGTAGCCGAAGCCATAATTCCAGTACCCGGGTCCTTCCAGACAAGCGCCGTCTTCACCGAAGCCGGACAAATAATGATTCATCGTGCCGACCGCCTTCGCGCACATCGCCGCTCTTCGGGCCGCGTCGGGCTCGATCAGCAGCGCGGCCGCCCCGATGGATCCGGCGCACACGGCCGCCCAGTTATGGTCCGCCGTCTCCCAATGATAGGGACCGCGGCCCAAGTACGGGTCGAATAGGCGGCGGTTTACTTGCGCCTTCATCGCGTCCGAGAGCTCCCGCGGCAGCCGCTGGCCGGTCAGCGCCGCGACTTCGCTCAGCGCGAAGCCCGTCTCGGCCGCGAACAGGTCGATGGCGCGGTCGACCGACTGTCCTTGCATATGCGCGGGCAGGCACCACGTCGTTTCGTCCAGGATGGATGCGATGATTTCTTCTAAGTGCTGCGCGTAGGAAGGCTCCTCCGGGAAAAGCAAATTCAGCAGCGCGAAGGTCGTCAGACGGCGGCGCCGCTCGAAATAGACGCCCTCGTACGCCAGCCGGTTCCCAGTCGCCTCGAACAGGCCGTACAGCTCCTGCGTCAGTTCGGGGATCGGCCGATCCGCAAGCCTTCTTCCTTCCTCCAGCAGCTCCTGCTTCATCTCGTCATAGCTCGGAGATGCCCCGATCGCGGCCCAATCGATACGCCCGCCCCATGCCGAGCTCGCATAGAGCCTGCTTGCAGGCATGGGCTGACTTTCCAACCACCCTTGCAGCTGCTCCTGCTCCCAATGAAAACGATGCATGTTAACGCAATGCCGCGGCAGCCACGTATACATACCGCTCGAACCGCGCCATGACATGGCTCTTCTGCGTCGGATACCGATCGTACAGATAGTCGACGAAATAACCCGGGTGCTCCGAGTTGCCGGCGAACATATCGTAATGCAGCGGAATGACGGTATCGAATCCGGCCGCGACCGCGAGCTCCGCCGCTTCCCGGTAATTCATATTGCCCACGATATCCATCGCATTGCGGAACGGGTCGCGCCCGTTGATGGGCAGCAAGCCCAGCTCGATCGATTCGGCTTGCAGCGCTTCGATCAACCCGGGGTAGACGATCGTATCTCCGGCGTGGTATAGGGTCACGCCGTTCAGTTCGATCACGTAACTTACGAACCGATGGTCGAGTTCAGGATCATACTCCAGCTCCTCATGCGCGGCGGGCAGCGGCTTGATCCGGAAGCCCGGGCCCTCCCACCACGCATTCGTCTGAGCGCCGATCAGCTTGTCCGGTTGAACGCCGAGCCCCAGCATCGTATCCCGGCAATATCCCGGCGCCATATATACCGTGTCGCCATGCGTCTTGGCCAGCGCCGCGATCGTATCCGAATCCAAATGATCCATATGCTCGTGGGTAATCAATACATAGTGCGCGTTCGTCATGTGTTCCGGCGTCATCGGCGGCTCGAAGGCCCGATGCGGCGACGGGGACAAGTACGGGTCAATGTAGATGACCGTATCCCCTCCTTTCACGACGATGCTGCATTGGCCCAAAAACCAGATCGCCAGCATACCATGCGGTACGCGAGTCTCGTCAATCTCGCGGATCAGCGCTTCTCCGATCCGTGTATGCGGTTTGTTCGTCATAACCCTATCCCTCCGTTGATGTGCAGCTCGGTGCCGGTCACTTGGCTTGATTCATCCGATAATAAATAGACGGCGCCATACCCGATATCCTCCGGCGTCTGCATGCGGCCGGAAGGAATATGAGACGCTGCCCGCTTCCGCAGCTCCGCCGGGCTAACGCCATTGCTTTGGTGAAGTTCGATCTCCCCATCCGAGGCCACCCAGCCGACGGTAATCCAGTTCGAGCGAATGCGGTCTTCGCCGTAATGGGCCGCAATGTGGCGGTTCAACGTCAGCATGGCCCCCTTGGAACTGGAATACGCGGCCAAATCCTTCGGGCCTTTGTAGCCGTTCGTCGAGCCGATATGAACGATGGAGCCTCCGCCGGATTGCCGCATCGCCTGGATGGCATGCTTAGAACAGAAGAAGGCGCCCTTGATATTGACGGCAAAAATCGAGTCGAACAGCTCCTCCGTCGTATCCGTCATGGAGCCTCGCGGGAATATGCCCGCGTTGTTGACCAGCCCGTCGAGTCGGCCGTACCGGTGCACCGCCTCCTCGATGAGCTGCTTGCATGCGGCTTCCCGGCTGATGTCCCCTTGAACGAACACCGCCTCTCCATGATAGGACGCTTCAATCTCCCGGACGACGCGCGCGCCGTCCTCTTCATTCCTCCCGCCAAGCACTATCGTAGCACCCTCTTGCGCGCACAACAATGCGATTCCTTTGCCGATGCCCTTCGTCCCGCCCGTGATGACGATGACTTTGCCCTTCAGCCGGCTTCCCACGCTTTCCGCCACCTTTCTATGTACGCTCGCTTTGCAATCGCTCTACCATCAACTACCCGTTATCGCGGATGACGAACAGGAGCCCTCACCATTCCGCCACCGTTCCGTCCGCATGTCTCCACAGCGGATTCCGCCAGCGATGACCAGTTTGCGCCATTTTGCGAACAACGTCCTCATCCACCGCTATCCCTAAGCCGGGGCCGCTCGGAATCCGGACATGCCCGTCGTGGTAGTCGAATACGGTGGGGTCTGTCAAATAATCCAGCAGGTCGTTGTTCGCGTTGTAATGAATGCCCAAGCTCTGCTCCTGAATCACGGCATTATAGGCGGTCGCGTCGACCTGCAGACAGGCGGCGAGCGCAATCGGTCCAAGCGGGCAGTGCGGCGCCACGGCGACATCGTAGGCTTCCGCCATCGCGAAAATTTTCTTGCATTCCGTAATGCCGCCCGCATGCGACAAATCCGGCTGGATAATATCCACGTACCCGCTCTGCAGCAGCGCCTTGAAATCCCATCGGGAGAACATCCGCTCGCCGGTCGCGATCGGCGTGCTCGTATGCATCGCGATATCCCGAAGCGCCTCATTGTGCTCCGGCAGCACGGGCTCTTCGATAAACATAAGCCGGTAAGGTTCGAGCGCCTTGGCCAGCGCCTTCGCCATCGGCTTATGGACGCGCCCGTGAAAATCGACGCCGATGCCGAAATGCGGCCCCGCCGACGCCCGAATGGCAGCTACCCGTTCCACCACCCGATCGAGCTTCTCGTAGGAATCGATGAACTGCAGTTCTTCCGTGGCATTCATCTTCACGGCGGTGAAGCCCGCCTGCTTCTTCTCCAGCGCCGCCCGGCCTACATCGTCGGGGCGGTCCCCGCCGATCCACGAATAGACGCGCATCGTATCGCGGCAAGCCCCGCCGAGCAATTCATGAATCGGCGCATTGTAATATTTCCCTTTGATATCCCACAGCGCCTGGTCGATGCCGGCGATCGCGCTCATGAGAATGGCGCCGCCCCGGTAGAAGCCGCCGCGGTACATCACCTGCCAATGGTCCTCGATGCGCAATGGATTGCGGCCGATCAACGCGTCCATGAGCTCGTCCACGGCGGCTTGAACGGTATGCGCTTTGCCCTCCACGATCGGTTCGCCCCACCCTACGATCCCCTCATCCGTTTCGATCTTCAGGAACAGCCAGCGCGGCGGTACGATAAACGTCTCGTAGCTTTTGATTTTCATCGCCTGATCATCACCTTCGTCTTTTCTCAATTAAACGCTTTCATTATAGTCCCTCCCTTACTATTTGTTTGTCGCATTATACAGCAGAACGGCACTTATTTTGTCGACTCTCTAGCGGATCATTCTACTTTCTACTATCAGCGGTACCTCGAATTGGGCCATCGGTTCAGGCAAAGCAACCATGCTGATCACCCGGAGTTTTCATAGCATATCCTATTCTAGCAGTGGGGAGTGAGACGCTTGAGAAAAAGAGTACAAGCAAAGGCTATCGTGCGGGGCGGGATTGATTTCAGTCAGCAGTACGGCAATCGGAATGAAATACAGTTCGTGCATTGCGGCGGGGCTCCGCAATCCAGCTTCGACGTGGACGCCATCCCGAACCTGACCCAAGTTACGTTGGTTCGGGGAAACACCCGCGTGAAGGTCATTGTACGCGAGTCCGAAGGAACGTTCGAGTGTAACTACAACGCGTTTGATGCCAGTCCGAATGTCGTTCAACAGCTGCGGCTTAGAAGCGGAGCGAGATACGCCTTCACGTATGACAGTGTGGCGAAGATCATCCGAATTCGAAGAAAACCGGTCTCGACGGAGCGCGTGCTTGTCATTCCCGACCAGACCTATACCTTCAATCAGATCGGCATCGGCGATGGACTGAAAGAACAGCTTGGTTACAACTTGGCGGACCAGACCTCGATCTCGGTACGAGGCGGGGGCTCGAGCAAACAGCTGCGCGTCAAAACGATCGCAGCGGGCTTCGACGAGCTATTCCGATACGAAATCCGGCTCCATCCCCAAAATTTCAATTTGTTCGGGCTTGGCAACCAGCAAGGCGTGTTTTTCGTTGCTTACGATCAAATCGACCGCATTCTTCGATTCGGCCGGAAAACCGTCCTAAAGAAGAGAATTGCCTCTCGCAAGCGTAAAAAATAAGGCAGTCTAGTTCCATCCGATTCACAAAAGGGGAGCGACTGCCGCGGCGGCCTGCTCCCTAACCCGTTGAGACAGGGGAGCGAGAATCGCCAGGGCCCGCGCTTGAACCGCCGAACTACCGCCGAACTATCCGTTCATAGACGCTGTCGATATCGTCTCGCATCCGTTGAATAAGGCGAATCTATGGATACAATGGTCCACGGCTGTTCGCAATGGCTTGGTTGGCTTGATGTCGTTCTCGTACCAGATGTTTTTAACTACGAGCGTCCCGGATTTTCGCTCCGCGATTACCTCGGCTCGTCCGATGAAGCGTTCCCCGTATAGGAGCGGCAGCACATAATAGCCGAATTTCCGTTTGGCTGCAGGTATGTAAATCTCCCAGGTGTAATCGAATCCGAACAATTCGCGGATCAATTTCCGGTCCCACATGAAGTTATCGAGCGGGGCAATCAGCTCGCAGCGCCATTTGGGCGTAGGATCTTGCAGGACGGTTTCAATAAGCGGCAAGTCCTCCACGCGGCAATAAAGGGGATCCTTCAGATGTTCCACGGCAACAGCCACAATGCGAGCTTCGTGCAGCAATTGGCGGAATACCTCGTTGCGCTGCTCCGCTTTCAGTCCCCATATGTTCAGCAAGGCATCGGATGCGCGATTCCACAGCAGGCCAACGGCGCCGATTCGGCGCAGTACCCGCCACTTGTAATGGTCAAGCTCGCTCTCCAGCGGCTCCGGGGCATTCAGCAGATCCGGCGGGACGTGCTTCTCCGCGATATCGTAATATTTGCGCGTTCCTTTTTTGTGATGGATAATCAATTCGCCTGTCGAGTACATCTGCTCCAGCACCGACCGGGAGGAATTGTTGCCCCCGCTCCAGTGGATGGCCGATTGCCAAGCGAATTGACCGTCCAACGTTAGATCATCCGAACTTAGCACACCGTGATTGCGGATATGGGCTCGTACCTGCTCGATCAACGCTTCCATTTCGGGATAGCGCTCGGCATGCTGCCTCGCGGCCTGCCTGTACCGCTCAAAATACGGCCAGTCCTCAACGGGGATAATGGCCAAATTTTTGTCGGGATAATCGACCAGCATTCGATCTTGATACAGCAGTTCGGCGAGCATGTTCTTCGTAAATCCGTTGATTCGCGACTGCAGCACCAGCTCGGCGTTTTTTCCGCACACATCGATGGGATCGTATTGAATGCAGCCGACCTGCCGCACGAAATCCATGACGCCCTGCTTTCCGGTAAAACGATAGTCGCCCAACAACCCGTGCTTCAATAGCAGAAATTGCCGTGCCTGGCGGTTGGTCAATTGGATCCTATCCACCATTCCGATTCCCCCTTCGTCATTGGAAAACACACCCAACAAACACATGTTCCCGTAAAATGTTACCATTTGCTTGCGCACAAACACAAGAGCTATTGCGCCTTTCTTCCCCGAAACTTGATTTCGTCCCCGCGTTAACCAAACAAAAAAAGCCCCGATGATGAGGCGGGGGCCGTAATCCAAAGCTCAGCATGTGCAGCTGCGGACAAGTTATGATAGCGAATAGACTTTGTATTCTCCGTTACCGGATGAATATCGCAATAGGTTGCCGTCATGGGGGATTCCTTCAAAATAAGCGCCGATGCAGCCTGTCGTGCATCTGTGTCCGGATATGAATATATTTTTACCGCTGTTTCCATGCCTAGCCTGCAGCTCCTCCAGAAAGGAGAAGATTCGATGGATAAAGTTGGGGATCTCCTCCACTCCTTTATAGATCTTGGCGTCCGGCACGATGCCGTTCATGCGGACTTCGTCTCTTTTTAACAGATCGGCCTCGCCCAAATCAAATACATCTAGTCGGTTGTCTATCACGGGTGTCATGCCCGTAGCGATTTCTGCGGTTTGGATCGCTCTTTCTTGAGGAGAGGCATAGATGAAATCGAATGTTATAGGTTCAAGTCTCTCTCTCAGCAGCTTGGCTTGCTCGACTCCCGTATCATTTAGGGGCAGCCCCCTCCTGCCTTGAAGCTTTCCTTCTTTGTTTAGATTCGTTTGACCATGGCGTACGACATAAATCAAGCGAAAGCCCTCCTTGGTCTATCATTTCCCCCAATATACCACAAATTGGAACAAGATAGATCACCGCGGCGGCTGATGCCCTTTCCTTCACGCGCCAGATTCAGTGAGCGCTGCGGCCGCTGCGGCCGCTTCTTGATAGGCTTTCTGCAACACGACGCTTCGATCCCAAACCGCATTCCCCTGCGCAACGAAGCACCTCATCCGTTTGTGACAACCATGCATCCTTTACGCGAATGGCGTTGTAATACTGCTGCCAAGAGTTGGGAAACATAGGGGTAAAGGAGCTGACACCATGAATGGCGAACAGAAAAAAGAACTGGATCACATTATTCAAAGCTACCGCGAGACGAACCTGGACTCCATCCACTATTGGTTAAAATACTCTGCCTTGGATTCGTGGCAATTCTGGCTGACGGTTGTTTTGCTGATCGTTCCGCTCGTGATTCTCTACTTCAAGTTAGACCGCAGGCGGGTGTATCAGATCGGCTTTTACGGTTTTGCCATTCATGTGCTTGGCCTCTATGTAGACGCTATCGGTACGAACTATGGGTTCTGGTCCTATCCGTACAAAACGATCCCGGCATTGCCCACCAGCTTCACGCTGACCAGCTCCATGATCCCTGTTGGATTCATGCTGATGTACCAGTGGCAGTCCGGCAAACGGATCAATTATTATCTGTGCGCGGCTGGCGTGTCCGCGGTATTCGTTTTTATTATCCATCCGATCCTCATGTGGCTGGATCTGTTTAACATGTATCGCGGCTTCAACTACGGGATCATGTTCGTGAATTACTTTACGGGCTCTGTCTTGGCTAAGCTCGTGCTAGATGCCTTCGTCAAACTCAACCAGCAGGATGACACGAGGAGAATCCGCTATACCCCTTCCTACAAAGCTAGCGGCGGACGTGCGCGGCACTGAACGATCGGTGCGATCGACAGCTTTCCCCGTACATGCCGTGTGGGCACGATTTTGATTAAAAGAACAAGCAGCCGGTCCAATTTGATCGGCTGCTTGTTTTTTGTATGGAGTTAGCCTTCCTACGTTAGCGCAATGACTGATCATATCTTTCAATTTTCTCGTTCATACGCGCTAACACTTGATTCATCTCTTCTATTTTGGTTAGCAGTTGCTTACGCTGCTCGGCTAGAAGTTCTCTCCGTGCGCCTATGGTATCATCACCTTGCTGATAAAGCCCCGCGTACTCAATTAAACCTTCAATGGGAAGACCGATACCTCGCATACATTTTACATGTTCGACCCATCTGCAGTCTTCTTCCGTATAATCCCTGATTCCGCTTTTATTACGATTTACACGTGGTATAACCCCGATGCGCTCGTAATAACGGAGTGTATCCGGCGATATGTCGTATTTTTCGCTAACTTCTGCAATGAGCATTGGAGTTTTTCACCGTCCCTATCAATTAAATCCGACATTAAATCCATATACAGGGTGAGGTACATATGACGCTTCCAGAAACGAAATTTCTTCTGGCGTTAACGCAATCGCAAGCGCTGCTGCTGCATCTTCGAGATGCGATATTTTCGTAGCGCCGATAATGGGGGCTGTTACTGGTTCTTTCTGCAGTATCCAGGCAAGCGCGATCTGAGCACGGGGAACACCGCGTTTTTCCGCAATGGCCGCCACTCGCTCTACAACTAATCGATCGGTGTCTGCAGTCGCATCATATTTGGCTTTTTGAACCTGATCGGTTTCAGAACGGGTCGTTGTTTCCGACCAATCGCGTGTCAATCTTCCTGATGCGAGCGGACTAAACGGAATTACGCCAATTTTATCTTCCTTACAAAGCGGCAGCATTTCCCTCTCATCTTCACGATAAATAAGGTTATAATGGTTCTGCATCGATACAAATCGGGTCCAGCCATTTTTCTCGGCGGCATGCTGCGCCTTCATAAACTGCCATACATACATAACGGAAGCGCCAATGTACCTGGCTTTACCAGCCTTCACAACATCATGAAGAGCTTCCATCGTTTCTTCGATGGGCGTATTGGGATCCCATCGATGAATTTGGTACAAGTCCACATAATCGGTTCCTAGTCTCTTGAGGCTCTTATCAATTTCACTCATAATTGCCTTTCGTGAAAGACCGGCACCATTAGGACCGGCATGCATACGTGAATAAACCTTTGTCGCAATGACAATTTCATCTCGATGCGCATAATCCTTAAGCACCCGGCCAACAATCTCTTCGCTTGTCCCTCCAGCATATACATTCGCCGTGTCAAAAAAATTGATCCCCAGTTCAAGAGCCTTTCTTATGACCGGCCGACTATGCTCCTCATCAAGCACCCATTGATGCAACCCCTGAGCTGCCCTACCAAACCCCATACAGCCCAGACAAAGGCGAGATACATCTAACCCGGTATTTCCAAGCTTCGTATATTCCATTTCGTCAATGCCTCTCATTCCCTTTGGTTTGTTGTGAAACATGATCTTGAAGCTGATATTCGATATTATTGCATTTGGAGTTCACTCCAAGTCAATCGCTTTTGTAATCCTTAGTTGAGCGTCTTTAACGTAAACTGCCGAAATTATATTTCATATTAAACCACCTATTGGAGGTCAACTGCCGGTTCCTTCAATGAACAGCGGCAGCCGATCTGTGACCGGCTGCCGCTGTATTCATTTAGCAATAGTTCCCCCGTTAGCGCTATAAGAAATGCAGTCGGTCTGTGTGGCCGGCTGCTGCTTTGTCGGTGTCGAATTCGGGGGTGCCGTTATCTTAGTGCGTATATCGTTCTGTTTAGAACAGTATTCCAAGGTCGCGATTCAATTAACTTCATGCCGTTACTTTTACAAGTTTCCGCGATCCAATTATTATAGGACGTGCTTATTTCCGCTCTGAATTCTTGAAGTTCGCCGCCTTCTCTTGCTAAATAATTCTGTACGATTTGATTTTTGTCGGATTCCTGGATAAATATCGATTTCACTTCTGCACGATCGAAAGATGCTGCCAGCTCGGGCGAAATAAAATCACCTTCAATAATAATCGGTACGTTATCCTCAATATGCCTTTTTGCGATTTCTTTTAATACGGGAACCATTTCCTTGCTTACATCAATCAACCAATTTACATTACCGTTCACCCCAAGATCTTTCCAATCACTACCGCTATCAAAATAATGAATGGCCGGAAAATGATCCCTTGTTGTCACTGTTTTTACGGATAGGTGAACATCATCCACCTCCATCACATTCACACCATAATGTCGGCCAATTTCATAAGCAATACTTGATTTACCTATTCCGGATGCTCCACCAACAAATAACACGGTCCAGTTCCTATCGTCATTTTTCATCTTTTCAACCCCTTTTGAAGCCGCCGATCGCACCGAATAGCTCTCCAAATCTAATAAAACTATACAAACTTGATATTAACATAATTGGGATTATCCTACCCGTTCGTTCAGTTCCGCGGCCCCTATCAAGAGCACGATTGACATCCTCCTGACCAACATATCGTCGTAAAGCAGCGATGTACCTCCAACAACCTTGCACATCCGTTGGCCATCTGCCGCATGCAAAAACAGCCGATCATAATCGGCTGCCATCGTGTCTTTATTTAACTAACTTTCTTGCGTGAATTGATAACGACTATAAATACGTTAACCATGGTAATCCTTCTCCGTACAAGTCATCAATTGCTTCAATGATTGGCTTTTCAGTGGCATCGTAAGCCGCGGCGATGTTTTCAATCTGATGATCAACGTCGATTTGTCGAGTACCCGGAACGGCTTCATGTCGGCGTGAGAGGATGGCAACTTAAATTCATGCTTCCATAGCGGCCCTTCGATGCTACCTACGTGCTTGCGGAGAATAAGGGAAGTCAATGTTGGCTAAATTATCATTTTCATAGAATACTCGTACGATTCGTTCACCATTAATCATTTTCTCGTAAATGGCTGCTGCTTCGACCTCATTGGAAGGAGCCGCAAATACGCGCTCATGATAAATTTCACCGATTGACCCCAGCAAGTGGCGTTCCCCTTCATTCAGCTCCAATTGCGGGATACCGTCTGCGAGATCACCGAACTGCCCGATAGCCCTACGACAAAAAGGAGCAGCTGCACAGCGGGCAAACTGCTCCTGGATGGCTTCGAGCCATAGTCCCCCGCTAGCCATCCATGCCCTCACGGGCATCATAGAATTCGTGCTGCCTTTTTGGGTCTGAGCTAAGTGCAATTTTCGGGGCAGCTCTATGGTCTTTAGGGTAACACTGGTCCTCCTAAGGTTTTGGGGTTCCGTTTATCTTCTCGAAGTACGGGGCAATTTTGGAGGCAAGCTGTTCAAACTGCTGCTGCTCTTCTTTGGTCAACTTCTCCTCATGTCTGATCCCATTTTCATCGGTGATCTTCAGCTTTAATTGCATCAACTGCTTGCTCAGTTCCATATACGTCTTGAATTCGTCTTCCGTGAGCTTGCTTTTGGCTTTCTGCAGCGCTTCTTCAATTTCTTGATAATCTTCCTGCGTACCACCGTGCTGTTCAATGGTCGCAGAAGAACCGAAAATCTCATCGGCCAGATAGGGAGCAGCAACTACGGCAGAAGGAATCAGGATTGCTGCCGCGACAATGCCTGCCAGGAGGCGTTTTTTCATAGGAGATCGACCTCTCTTTTCGTGTACATAATGTTGATAGGACTGTTGGACACGTCCATATAGATCGGGTGGGCAGCGCATGGAATCTGCCGCCTGACGGAGTCCTTCACGCAATTCCTTGTCAATGGACATACGCGTCGCCTCCCGTCATTTCGTAACGTTTCCGGAGTTCTTTCATCGCCAAATGATGCCTGGATTTCACGGTGCCCACGGGGATCTGCAGCATGTCTGCGATTTCTTCCAGCGCATAGTCGTGAAAATAGCGCAGGATAACGACCACGCGTAGTTTGTACGACAATTGACGGACAAGGTTGAACAGATCGTGCTGCATTTCGGACTGCAGGACGGCTCTATCCGTCCACTCGAGCGGTTCGCAAGTCAGCTGGCGGTTCCGTTCAAATAGGCGAATGCGCCGCCAGGCTTTTCTTTTCCAATCCTGGACCTGACGTATGATGATCCCGTGCAGCCAATACCGGAACGGCCGGTTCGGGTCGTACGTGTGAAACGAGCGCCACATGCGCATGTAAATTTCATTCACGATATCCTCAATGTCCGGTTTGTTGTAAACGAGAAAAGCAACCGTTCGATAGACGTCTTGATGAGTCGCCTGATAGACGAGCTGGAAAGCCGATTCGTCGCCTAACGTTGCTTGTTCAAGCCACGAAAGTAAATCTTTATCATTCATGGGGGCCCCTCCCTGACGTGTTACACCCCTTAATTCGCTCTCGCGGGGAAAAAGGTTCAGTACGCGAATAAAATTATTTATGAATATACTCGATGGGAATGCTCCAGGTAAATCGCCAAACAGCCAACCGCCGGTTTCCCGGTTGCTGGCTGTTTTGCTTAGCTGGTATTAAATGTGCGTTCACAGTCGCTAAAGGCCTTGTTTTCAATGATACTCCCACAAACTTATCCCTTTGAACCTTTACCATTCCACCACTTTCAAATTACACTAACCTGTTACTTCAACGAGCAAAGGAGCAGCACCGCGGCGGCCTGCTCCCTGTTCTGGTTGAGCTATCGTTCTCAATTAGCGCAATGGCAATGTCTTGATTAAGCTACAGTTCTCCGTTCGTATTTATGAGCTGTGCTCTTCGCTTACGGGCTTTGCCACTTCACTTCTGCTCTTCCAATCCCGCTCTGTCCATTGTCAGGCAACACTTTTATCTCCATCTTCCCAGGCACTTCATGAATCTCGGTTACTATTGGTTCGGACGAACCGAGGAATAGGATGGTAAGGCAGAGGGTAACAGTAAGAACAAGGGCGAGAGCCAGAAATAATATCCACTTGGGCGGCTTCGTCACGCCTTTCATCATAAAAAAAGCACCTCCTAAAGTAGACTATTGCAAAACTCCCCCTCTTTTGTGTTGGTCTCCCATTAGTCAACACTACTGCTTTTCATTAACCCGTGAAACCATCTGGGATAAATTGTATCAGATGAGAACCATAAATCCATCTATTAAGTTGCGTTAAACTCCCTCTATGGAGAATCGCTTTCCTCTTAAATACGCTTGTTTTCTTAGATTTTGAACGTTTTTCTTCCGTACGAAACAATAACTGAATGGAACAAGGTTGTAGAAGATGCAGAATATGAGGCGGAGAAAGTAAAAAGAGCATACCCACCCAGACCACTGGCTTAAAAAAAGTGGTCGATCTGGAGATTTATGGTCGCACCTTTGGATCTCCACATTGCCTCATGGAGGTCAACCCTCCCATGTCTCACAGAGTCTTCGCTCCCACATTCCTTCATTCAACCTGTCCATGAGGTGGAGGTCGGATATGCTGCCCGGCAGGATCTTCGTCCGCATGATAGTTCTGTTCCGACTCATCCGTGCTTCAATTGTTTGTACCTTTGTTACGCTAACGTTCGTCTTCTAAGAAATGCATGAATTTAAGCTGCTAACGAAACTTCCCTAAACTGAGGGATATCCTGCAACATCTTTACTTCACTGAACGGATGACCTTTTTTCAAGACACCAAAGAGAATTCGAATCAGCTTGCCGCAAAGCGCAATGAGCGACTGCATCTTTTTTAATGGGTTATCTGGCCGTTTGGTGTAATACTGATGCAAGGCCTTAAACGCTCGGTTCTTTGCCACAAGCGGCATCATCACGCGAAATAGCAGCGCTCGCAGTCGCTTACGACCTCGCTTCGTGATCTTGGTTTGACCCTTGTGTTTACCGGACGTGTTTTCTTTGAGGTTTAAGCCTGCAAGCTTAATGATCTGTTTGGGATGCCGGTAACGTTCAATGTCGCCAATTTCAGAGAGGAAACCGGCTATACTGTCCCGGCCAATTCCTTTAATGGCCAGTAGTTGCTTCACCTGTGGGATTTGTCCCAAAAGCTCATCCAGCCTTGCCTCAAGCTCTTCAAACTTACTCTCAAGCAACTCGTACTGCGTTAACAACAACCTCAGTTCGAGTTTTGCAAGTGCGGTCCCTTCTCGTATACCAACAGAACGGCTTGCCGCTGCTTTCAGACCTCTCATTTGTTCGATGCCGAGACCTCGCTTGGCAACCTTTCTGAGATGACTCAGCAAGGCTTCCTCAGACTCCAAAACCAGCTCATGTGGCAACAAACAAAGACTGAGTATTTGACGTGCGGACTTGCATTCCCAATCCTTAAACACCGTGAGAAACTCTGGGAAGTACCGATCTAACCAGTTATGGACGCGGCCTTGCACTACGCGCGAGTCAGTAGACAGATGATCGCGAATTTTCATCGCTTCCCTTAGTTCGGCATAGATGCCCCGGGGAAGGTTAGGTACGGCGTATCTTCCGTCTTTGACGAGCTGCGCGATGACTTTAGCATCTTTGATGTCGTTCTTGGTTGGCGAATTGTCATCCAACTCTTTGCTTTTCTTTACGTGGAGCGGATTAACCACAGCGCACGTAACGTGCAGCTCGCTTAGAAAATGGGCCAGGTTCAGCCAGTAGTGACCGGTCGGTTCCATCCCAACGATGACGTCCTGGAATCCTTGCTCCGTCGCAATCTTTCTGAACCAGCCAACGAACATTTCAAAGCCTTCACGGTTGTTCTCAAACGTAATAGGCTTCCCGAACTCGACTCCGCGGTAGTCTTGTGCTCGAGCGACATGTTTGAATTTAGCGATGTCCACACCGATAATTAAGGTAGATGAAGTGATTTGATTAATGCGTTCATTTTGAGTAGAATTCATCTTGTAGTCTCCTTGGTTTGTTTTTGGATCCGGTCGCTGGCCAGCATCGTGGACCCATTAACATCATACCAAGGAGTCTTTTTCATTCTCAAACCTCGTATTTCTTCATAATAGGAATGCTGCCCGTTCGTTCAACAAAAACAGCCGATCGTGCTGACCGGCTGCCGCTGCGAGGATATTCAGCTATCGTGCCAGCTAGGGCATCATAGGACGCCGATCAATCCCATCGGCAGCCTCAATGAAAATCCACTGCATCCTTTCCCATCAAAGGAGAGCGTTGCATTAATTTCTTCATGATCCATCCGTCGTCTTGAGTTCCCTCCGCCATATGCTTACATGCAAGCTCTATAAGTCCTGCCCACCATAATGGTGTAAGAAGCTCCCATTCTTCGGGGTCAAGTGGCGACACTTCATGGTACCCATATACAACTTCATCATACTTCCCTCGCCATGAGAGAGCGAAATCTCCTATTCGATGATCCCAATGAGCTAGTTCGAAATCAAGTATCCCAGAAAGCTTACCCTCTCGGAAGCGTAAGTTCCACGGCGTAAAATCACCATGTATGATGATGCCGCTTCTATTCCGAAGCTGCAGACCCTTTATCCGCTCGCGTGCCCGGTTAAGGTGCCATCGCAAAATACGAACTTCATCCGACTTCTCTCTTTCGTTTTTAGTTAATATTCGGTCTATTGTCGGATCATCGAGAATCTCTTCGCAGCGTCGCCACGGTTTACGTTGCCCGAATCCGCGAAGTCCCGATAAATCCGCATGGAATTGAGCCATGAGTCGTCCACGTGCTCGCTGCTCCGCTATCGGATTTTCGATGGATGGTGGATCGCCTTGAAGATATGGAAAGAGGCTCCATATTTGTTCGCCCAAGACCACAGGTCCTTCAATTACAGGAGCAACTGGATACCCAAGTGCAGCAATACTTTTGAGCAGCCGCACCTCATATTCGATATCATCCGCGTCCTTAGACCATAGCCGTAATACAAGGGATTCCCCCCTACAGTGTACAAGCCAATGCTGATTAGTCCTTCCGCCTAGGGAAGTGATCACTTGGCAACCGAAATGGTCCAACACCTCATCACTCGGAAAATTACTGAACATCTTAGCTAGCAAATAATATTCCCCCCCTCTAATTTTGTGCGCTATAAAATTCATATTGTTGCGATAGGGTGCCACTCCAGCAAAAGACACTATTTATTTTTCGGCTTGTAGTCAATCGACAAGGACTGATGGCCTTCGTTCAGCGAGATATCGATTATAGACCCTGACCTAAGTTCAAGCAAGAAACCTTGCTCCACGGCATGAAAGGCTTGAATATCCTTTCTGCTTTTCATTTCTGCTAATGCTTCTTCATAGAACGCCGTGAATGCTTTTTCATTCGCATAGGTGGAGTAAAAAGGTGAACAGCCATCCTCTTTTCCCTTAAGAACCGTTCTACTCGGTAGTGGGATTGATAGATGCGATAGTTCCTCGCTATCGTCGCAGGTATAAACCTTGTTGGAGAACAAATAGCTTTTCACATAACTGTTGAAATCCCAATTCCAATAGTAAAATCCACCTAAAACAACCAGAGGTGTTGTGAGAAGCAGCGCTTTTGGGATCGCAGCGAAGCCCTTCATTTTCCCAACAATCGCAAGAATGACCATCCAAGCGACTAACAGAAAACCGCTATAAACGTAATAGAGAATATTCCCCGCCATGCGATCCCCCTTTTGTAAAATAAAAAACTTCCGCAGCGGCAAATTGTTCATTCCATTCATGATACCTGCGCTCCCCGTGCCAGAGGAAGAGAAGAATGCGATCGTGACGCTCCACTACTATAAGCCATTCCGATTGACCCATCAAGGAGCGGAATAGACGGGGCGGAAACAAGTACGACCAAGCCGCCGCTTGGGGCAAAGAACAAGGCCGCCCTCATTGAGCCCCTAGCGCGCCCTTAGTGATTCATGATACCGGGGCTGCCTGCATGGTCCAAACCATCTTTCGTCACGCGAATAATTCCGACCGCTCCCTTGGAAGCATCATTGAACTGGTGCGTGACCATGGGATAATCGCCTTCCTCCAGAACGCGAAACTCCACCACGGCGCCCCCGCTGGCCGGAAGCAGTACGGTTTGCATGCCATAGAGCGGGTTGCGCGGATTGCCGTCAAGATACACCTGATCGAACAAGGTGCCCACCACATGGAACGAGGATACATGATTCGGCCCCAGATTATTCACATACAAGCGAACGGTATCTCCGACCTTGGCGAGCAGAGGTTGATCTTGCAGCGCGAAGGCGCTGCCGTTAAACACGACATATCGGGCGGCGCCATCCTCGAAATCTTGATAGTCATTCTCCGCGTACCATTCATTCTGCGTGACCACGTACGCCCGATCGACTTCAGCGTCCGACGGATAGCCATCCCGCGGTTCAACGATAATGGTACCGTGCATGCCATTGGCGATATGCAGAAGTACAGGAGCCGTGCCGCAATGATACATAAATACGCCAGGCGACATGGCTTTATAAGTGAAGCGACCTGTTTCATTCGGGCGCACATCAATGAATTTCTTGCTTGGCGCCGCGTGCACCGCGTGAAAGTCCATCGAATGCGGCATATAAGGATCAATATTGCGCAGCGTAAAGTGAATCGTATCGCCTTCCTTTACCCGAAGCACGGGACCCGGTGCCGTTCCATTGAACGTCCACGCGTTATAGAAGACGCCTTTGGCGATTTCGACATCCGTTACCTGAGCCGTCAAACCGATATACACATCGGTTCCGATCCGCTGAATAACAGGTTCAACTGGCGGCTGATTCAACTTCTGCACGTCTTCGTCCATCTTCGCCGGCTCCGTGCTGCGGGCGGAGATCCTATCCGGATGATATTGGAAGACCGGCGTGCAGCCGGACAAACCCAATGAAATCGTAATGAAGAGAGCTAACGTCATCCTTCCAAATCGCCTGTTCATTCCCCTTACCTCCAACCACGAGAGAATTGTATCGCCGGATTACATGCTTACTATAACCGGAGAACGAGCGAGATAAAGTGACGGAGAACACAACTTGGACTTCGCCAAGAAACGCTGACATCCGTATCTCTCCCGATATGGAATTTTCGTGATCTGGCGCACAGTAAGCATGGGCTAATTTCTCTATAGTTATCGTCAGGGATTGGCGACATCTATTGGAAGGGGATTTCGACCGTGGATCATAATCGACAACGCATCGTGATCATTGGCGGAGGCATTACGGGCTTGAGCGCAGCCTATGAGCTTATTACGTCCGCCTCCCCGAATGGTCCTCTGGATATTACGTTGCTGGAAAGCAGCGATCAACTAGGAGGGGCCATTCAAACCTTACGCAGGGATGGCTTTATTATCGAGAAGGGGCCCGATTCCTTTCTCTTCCGAAAGCCGGCCGTCGTGCGGTTATGCAAGGAGCTGGGATTGGAGAAGGACTTGGTGGCGATGAACCCTGCTTCTTCGAAAAGCTTCATTTATTTGAACAAGCGGCTGCTTCCGATGCCGGAGGGCTTATCCTTCGGCATCCCTACCCGAGTAGGGCCTTTTATAAAGACCGATGTCCTATCGATCAAGGGCAAGGCCAGGGCGGCAATGGATTTCCTCTTGCCCCGGCGGGCGGCAGCGGGCGACGAATCGCTCGGTTCGTTAATTAATCGGAGACTGGGATCGGAAGTGGCTGACCATCTGGTCGGTCCGGTCTTGGCGGGGATCTATGCCGGCGATCTGAACCAGCTGAGTACGGCCGCCACTTTCCCTCAGATGGCCGTCATGGAACGGGAGCATCGCAGCCTTATTCTAGGGATGCTGGCCTCTCGGAGAGCCGCGAAGGGGACAAAACCGAATGCCGATCTGCAAGGGCTGCCCGAAGGATTGAGGAACAGCATGTTCTTATCGTTGCGGAAAGGTCTTATGATGCTTGTCGAGAAGCTGACGGATGTGCTGGCATCCTCCGGCGTTCGGATCGTCACCAATTGCGAGGTTCGTCGGATCGCGCATGTCTCGGAAGGTTACCAGATCATGACGGCGGGAAGGGATTATTCGGCGGATCGGATCGTCCTCGCCGTACCCGCCGAGCAGGCGAGAGCCATGCTGGGGGAGCATCTGTCCGACCCGCTGGAGGAGGCGCTCGTCTCCGTGCCTGGCGTTTCGGTCGTGAACGTGGCGATGGCTTTTAACGAGTCGGATATTCCCGCTCTGTTCAAAGGCGCCGGCTTCGTCGTGCCTCGCGATCAAGGGCTGCGAATAACGGCCTGCACCTTAACTTCGCAAAAATGGCCGCACACCGCCGCTCCCGGGAAAGTGTTGGTACGTGCGTATATCGGACATTCAGATGACCAGCAACACGTGGAAGAGGATGATGCGTCTCTAATCGCCGGCGCCTATCGGGAAATAGCCGGCTTGCTATCCATCCAGAACGAACCTCTCTTCAGCGAAATCTCGAGGCATGACGGGTCAATGCCTCAGTACAAACCCGGGCACTTGGATCGCATCGCCAAGTTGGAAGACCAGGTGGCCAAGCTCTATCCTGGCGTCGTCTTGGCGGGCAAATCCTTCCGGGGGGTCGGCATCCCCGATTGTATCCAGCAGGGTCGGGACGCCGCCCAAAAACTCGTCGGTACAGCGCGATAAAAAGCAGAACCCGGGCGCTCTGGCCCGGGTTCTTGGCGGGGCGAGCGGTTAGCCCCCGCTCCCTATCGCTTCTTCCAATTTCGGAGACCTTCCGGATTATGAATGACGAAGCCTCGACGGTCCGCATCCAGAATACGCGCCTTCCGCAGCTGGTTAAGCAAGCGGGTCACGGTCTCCCGCGTCGTCCCGATCACATTGGCGATGTCCTGATGCGTCATCGGGAGCGGAATATGGATTTCGTCCCCTTTCACCGTGCCGTAATACTCCGCCAGCTTTAAGATAAACGAATGCCCTCGGTCTTGGACATCCTGGCCGGTAAGTTCCTGTACTTTCCCCTGCAATTCCTGGATCTTGTCGCTCATGACGTTCATGATTTTGATGGCCATCGATGGCGCTTCCAGCAAGAGGGATTCGAAAGATTTGACGGGTATGGCCAGCAGCACGGTATCCAGCAGCGCTTCGGCCGTTGCCGGATAGGGCTTATTATGGAACAGACCCGTATGCGGGAACATTTCGCCTCGCTTTAGGAACGACATGATTTGCTCGTGCCCGTTTTCATCCGTTTTGAACGTTTTCACGAGTCCTTCTTTAATGAAGTATACGGCCTCTTTGCTCTCGCCTTCATGAAAAATGTATGTTTTTTTATAAAACCGGCGCTCGATGACGACCTGGCCGATACGGAATAATTCATCCTGATTTAATTCTCGGAACATCGGCATGCATTGAAGCAGTTCAACCGTTTCCATCCCCATCGTATCTCCGCCATTTCGTCACGTAATACTTGCTTGCATAGAGAAAAGAGACCGTCGTCGCGGTCCCTGCCAGGGCTTCAATTAAAACCCCAATTGTTCTCTTGCTGCCTCCGACATCCGTTCCGGCGACCACTTTGGTTCCCAGACCAGCTCCACATGGAGCCGTTCCGGGTCAATAACGCCGTCTAATGAACGTCGAACGCCTCCGATGATCGTGTCATGAAGCGGACATCCGGGAGTAGTCAACGACATCGTGATGCGGACTTGCCCCGAACTGACCGTTACGTCATAAATAAGGCCTAAGTCGACGATATTCACGCCGAGCTCGGGATCATATACGCGTTTGAGAATTTGCGTAATTTCCGATGCTGAGATCATGACGCCACGCACCTTTCCTTTTATTTCGTAAATACCCGCGCGATGAGTCCGATATAGAAAAGCGAACTGACCGACGTGGCTGTTCCCCCGACCTCTACGCACCACTCGATGCCCGAGAAGAGGCCAATCACGGATAATACAACCCCAGACGCTATGCCGCCTAACCCATAACTTATCGATCGTTCGGAGATCAAACTCGACATGACGGGCACATCGGGGTGGCCCGCTCTTGGACCATATTTATGGGTCCACCACAGGAATGGCACAATCTTCGATAAATAACCGAGTATCGTTAACGACACCCAGCCGCCCAAATAGGCCATCCCAATAATCAGCGTTGTGTGGTGCTGCGCATACGCCTCCGGAAACGCAAGCCAACTAAAGAGCACGAGCAAACCGAAAATGAGCATCGCTCTAGCCGCGTGAACCGTCCACCAAATGCCAAGTCCCGGATTGCGTTTGTGTCGATGCTTGCCGACCTCGGTCATGAACGCGCCATACAACCCGAAAGCCAGCACGAGGAAACCGATGGACACGGCCTGAGGCCCGCCTCCGCCGCCGAGAAGGAAGGTCTCGGCCCCCGCGATGACCCCCAAGTTGATCAGGACGATGATATAGCCTTGCAGTCTCGTCGAATGTCCATGGGCCAGATAAAACATCGGCAGCATCTTATAGCTGAATCCCGTAATGAGCAGCCCGAACCAACCGATCAATCCCATCCAGATATGCGCGGCTAATAGCCGGTCATGGCCTTCCAGCCAAATCGGGAACGCGAAGTTTAATCCCATTACAGTCCCGATCACGGCCGTCAATAGTAAATATACAAGCGCGCATGCCGTGCTTATCGTTACCGCATTCCATTGCCGCGCTTGAAGTATCGTCACCCCTACGTTCCCTACGAACAACCCAATGCCCAGCAAGGTCAGAACCGCGCCTGCCGCCAGCAGCGGCACGTTAACGGACGCAAATCCGGCAAGCAGCAGAATCGTCCCCAAGGTAAAGCCGACATAGTGAAGATAGCCCAGCTTGACGCTGTAAATCCGGCGCTGCAGCACGACGTCCATCAACTGATATACGGCTCCCATCGCAATCATCGTCGCCCAGTCCAAAATCAGCAGATGGGCGCGGAACCATCCATCCGGACTGCGGATCGGTTCGATCATCCACGCGCCCAGCGTAAACAAGGACAACGCATGGTAGAGAATGAAGCTAATCATACCCGTTGCAATGAATAACAATGGGAGCCGAAACATCGGAACCACCTCGTTTATTTATCCGTTTTCGTGATCATCAGCTTGGCCGAGCCGTCCGGCTGCATCTCGATTCGATAGCCGAATCCGAGCTTCTGAAGCTCTTCGATCAAGAACATGGGCACCCGGTCATTGTGGATCAGGACGCGGTCGCCCGGTTCACATTGTTCTAACGCCTTAAGCGTTCGGACCATAGGCTGGGGCGGCTCAAGCCCTCGATTGTCCAGCTCGATCAATCGACCGTGTTCGGCGTCGCCAAGAGGAAGCTCGTGCAGAGCAGCCGGATGCGTGGACGCTCCCTCCTCCGTCGCGCCTTCATCGACCGTCCCTTCCTCTACGTTCGCGAACCGCAGCAAATCAAGCTCCTCCAGTCTGGCCTTCCCTTGGCTTTTGTGCAGGAAGCCGACGATCCAATGATCCGGCGCGACGGATTGCACGCGGTTCCTATAGCCTTTCATTTTGAGAAGGCCCAGCAAAGGAGTCGGTTTGATGGTGGCATGCAGCACGAATATCTGATCCTTCTGCAGCCTGTTCACGGCATTCATAATAAGCTGGAAAGGCTCGAGTTTCTTGCGAAGATGCGGCCTTACGTCCAATTGGGCAATCCGGTCTGCTCCCTCCAACGCTTTTCCCTCCCCCTCCTACTTCATCTTCCCGATGCGGGTCGTGATAAGCCAAGTATAGTCCATACCGAAGCAATGTTTTGTGAGCCGCATCACAGTACGATCCTGATCAATGGATACTTCCGCCATTTGTGATACGCATCACGTTACCCATCCGGCGAATGTGTTACCATTCCGTTGATAATAATTCTCATCAGTACGGGAGGTTCCTTATGAGCGAGCTCATTAATAATCGGGAGCAATTCAAAGCGCATCATGCAGCAACTCGCGACACGCTGCTGAAGAACATGGTGCAGGATTTGGTCAACGGCAAATCCGTGGAGGAGGTAAAGACGCAATTTGATGCTGCGGTCGGAAGAATTACGGTGGAAGAAGCGGCGGAGCTGTCACGGCTTCAGAAAGAACTGCTGGCAGCCCGTGCGCTTTCCCCGGAAGAAATAACCCGATTAGCCGATGCCCATCTATCCATTATCGAGGGGAAAATCGTTGGCAACGAAAGTACAGCCGACGAGCCCGGGCACCCCATCCATACTTTCAAATTGGAGAATCGGGCCATCGAGAACGTCATCGAGCAGCTGACTTCCGTCATGAACGCGTTTCAGGGCGAAGATTCGCCGCCGAACAAATGGGCCTTACACGAAGTTGTCAACGCTTTGTTGGACATCGACAAGCATTACACGCGCAAAGAGCAGCTCCTATTCCCCTATTTAGAGAAGTACGGCATTACCGGGCCTTCCGTGAACATGTGGAGACTGGACGATTATATCCGCGATTCGTTGAAGGAGGCGAAGCGAAAGCTCGTCAGCTACTCGGGGGATCGAATGGCCGTCATCAAGGAACTTGAATTTGCCGTCGAGCAAATCAGCGGGATGATCTACAGAGAAGAGAACATCCTTTTTCCGATGGCGCTGAGCAATTTAACGGAAGATGAATGGGTCAAAATCGCTCGGGAAAGCGACGATATCGGCTATTGCCTAGCGGCACCGGAGACGAAGTGGAAGCCGACCAGATCCTACGTGGACGGGCACGCCATCACCGGAGGTTACATCAAGATGGAAACGGGCGTATTGTCCTTAAAGCAGCTGGAGCTGGTCTTCAATCATCTCCCCGTCGATATTACCTTCATCGACCACGAGGATATTGTTCGCTATTTCTCGCATGGTAAGGAGCGCATATTCGCGAGGACCAAGGCGGTCATCGGTCGGACGGTGCAAAACTGCCATCCCCCGAAGAGCGCGCATATTGTTGAAGCGCTGCTGGACGATTTTAAATCGGGGCGAAAAGATAGCGAAGATTTCTGGATCCGAATCCGCGATAAGTACGCGTACATTCGTTATTTTGCCGTGCGGGACGAGAAGGGCGACTACATCGGGACGCTTGAGTTCACCCAGAATATCGAGCCCATTCAAGCCATTGCAGGCGAGAAACGAATTCGATCGTAATTCAAGTCTCCTCGCGTTTTACCCATCAAGAAACCGTCACAACAAGGGTGAAGAAAGCATGTAACGTCTGCATTTGTGATCTGGCACACATTGCGATGCAGGCCCCTTCCCTATAATGAGACGAACGAAGTTACTACTCCATAAGAAAGGAGCGATAACCGGGATGCAGCAGCTCCGTTCACGAAACTACGACCAATATCCGTTTATCGTCATCTGGGAGGTCACGCGCGCTTGCGCGCTCAAGTGTCTGCATTGCCGTGCGGAAGCGCAGTACAAACCCGATCCCAGACAGCTTACTTTTGAAGAAGGCAAGCTGCTGATCGACGAGATTGCCCGAATGGATGAGCCTCTCTTTGTTTTCACTGGCGGCGATCCGCTGATGCGTCCTGACTTATTTCAACTCGCGGAATATGCCATTAAAGAGAAGAAGCTCCCCGTATCCATGACGCCGAGCGCCACCCCGAAGGTGACGAAATCCGCGATCGAGAAAGCGAAGGAAGTCGGCTTGTCGCGTTGGGCGTTCAGTCTGGATGGTTCAACAGCGGACATCCATGACCACTTTCGAGGCACGAAAGGCTCTTATGATTTGACGATGCGGGGCATTCGCAGCCTGCAGGAACTACAAATTCCGATCCAGATCAATACGACCGTTTCGAATTACAATCTGACGGATCTGCCCAAGATCGCGGAGAAAGTCGGCGAGATGGGAGCCGTGCTATGGAGCTTATTCTTCCTGGTCCCCACTGGCCGCGGCATGCAGAAAGACATGATTCTGCCTCGGCAGCACGAAGAAGTGATGCACTGGCTGTACCAACTGGGGAAGTCCGCGCCTTACGGCATCAAATCGACGGAAGCCCCGTTCTACCGCCGCGTCGTCACGCAAGCCAAGAAGGCCGAAGCCCTTCAGGGCGTTCATCCCGCTCAATCTGGCCCCAAGCGCTTCGACGTACTCGGAAGAGCGCCCAAGGGCGTGAATGACGGAGACGGCTTTGTCTTTATCAGCCATGTCGGGGACGTTTATCCGAGCGGGTTCCTTCCCGTCGCGTGCGGGAATATTCGCCAGGATTCCTTGCTGGATATTTACCGGCATTCCCCGGTCATGAAGGAGCTTCGCGACAAATCGCTGCTGAAAGGGAAATGCGGCGCATGCGAATTCAAAGAACTATGCGGCGGCTCCCGCGCGCGGGCTTATGCGACAACCGGGGATTATCTTGCGAGCGATCCGGCATGCGCCTACATGCCTGCGGCTTACCGAGACCTTTCATAAAGGAGTAGAAGCGATGCAGTATAGAAAACTATGGTTGGCCTTAGCGCTCGTCTTCATTGGATCTTTCGCCGTTCTCCTCTATTACGGCGGAGAGATTTATCAGAAAGCGCCTCCCATCCCGGAAAGCGTGGTCACGTCGGATGGCCAGGTCCTCTACACCAAAGAAGATATCCAAAACGGGCAGAACGTATGGCAGCGAATGGGCGGCCAGGAATTAGGCAGCATCTGGGGACATGGCGCTTACGTCGCTCCCGACTGGACCGCGGATTGGCTGCATCGGGAACTAACCTGGCTGCTCGATTACTGGGCGCATTCGGAGGATCAAATGGATTACGATCAGCTGTCATTGGAGCGCCAAGCAGCGCTTAAAGCCCGATTGAAGGAAGAAATCCGGACCAATACGTACGACCCCGCCACCGGATCGATTACGGTCTCCGCCGATCGGGCGCAGTCGATCCAAGCGATGCAGGACTATTACCGGCGTGTATTCGGGGACGATCCCTCGATGGATGAATATCGATCCCAGATCGCCGTTCCGGACAATACGATTCGGAGCGCCGAGGATCACCGCAGTCTGTCGGCGTTCTTCTTCTGGGCCACCTGGTCCACTTCGACGAACCGCCCGGGGATGGACATTACGTATACGAATAACTGGCCCGGCGAGCCGCTCATCGATAACGCGCCAACCCGATCGGCCGTGATGTGGTCGATCGTCAGCGTCATCCTGCTCATCGCCGGCGTCGGCGCATTAGCCTGGTACTTTGCCGTCCAGCGCCATCGGGAGGAGCCGGAACAACCGGCACCGAAGAACGACCCTCTCTTAACGATCAAGGTGACGCCTTCCATGCGGGCGACGCTCAAGTACTTCTGGATCGTCACCGCCCTCATTCTTGTTCAGGTGGGACTTGGCGCCATCACCGCCCATTACGGCGTCGAAGGAGACGGCTTCTACGGGATTCCGCTGGCGGAATGGTTCCCCTACTCCGTCACGAGAACGTGGCACCAGCAGCTGGCGATCTTCTGGATTGCGACGGCATGGCTCGCGACAGGGCTTTACATAGGGCCGGCCATCTCGGGTCATGAGCCCAAATACCAGCGCCTGGGCGTGAACGTCTTGTTCGGCGCGCTGCTTCTTATCGTCGTCGGTTCGATGGTCGGGCAATGGATGGCCATTCAAGGCTATATTACCGATCTGAGCAGCAACTTCTATTTCGGTCATCAAGGGTTTGAGTACGTGGATTTGGGACGCGCATGGCAAATTCTGCTCTGCGTCGGATTGTTCCTCTGGTTCTTCCTCATGGCCCGCGCGGTGTGGCCCGCGATTCGGCAGAAGACCGAGGACAGACACATGTTGATCTTGTTCTTACTTGCGTCCGTGGCGATTCCAGTGTTCTACACCCCTAGCTTGATGTGGGGGCAGCATACGCATATCTCTGTCTCAACGTACTGGCGCTGGTGGGTTGTCCACCTGTGGGTCGAAGGGTTCTTCGAAGTATTCGCGGCTGTGGTCATCGCCTTCCTATTCGCCAGAATGGGACTGATTCGCGCGGCAACGGCGACGTCCACCGTCTTGTTCTCGACGATCATCTTCTTGTTCGGCGGTATTATCGGGACGTTCCACCACTTGTACTTCGCCGGTACGCCGACGGGCGTGCTTGCCTTCGGAGCCGTGTTCAGCGCCTTGGAAGTCGTGCCGCTTCTACTAATCGGATTCGAAGCCTATGAGAATTTGCGGCACAGCCGCGCCAGCGCATGGGTGTCCCGATACCGGTGGCCGATCTACTTTTTCGTAGCCGTCTCCTTCTGGAACTTGGTCGGGGCCGGAATATTCGGGTTCCTGATCAATCCGCCGATCGCCCTGTACTACATGCAAGGGTTGAACACAACGGCATTGCATGCGCATACCGCGCTGTTCGGCGTGTACGGCATGCTTGGCATCGGGTTGATGCTCTTCTGCTTGCGCGGGTTGTCCGGCGAGCGGGCATGGAAGACGAGGCTGCTGCGTTTCTCCTTCTGGTCTTTGAATATCGGATTAATGGTCATGGGCGTAACAAGCCTCCTCCCGGTCGGCATCGTTCAAGCATTAGGCAGCATGAAGAACGGGATGTGGTATGCGCGCTCGGTGGAGCTGCTTCACTCCCCTGCGATGCAAAACCTGGTTTGGTTCCGGGCCGTCGGAGACACCATATTCGCAGCGGGCATCGTCGGAATCGTATGGTTCGTCGTGGGTCTCAAAACCGGGAAATCGCTCGAAGCGCATGCCGAACATTCAGGAACGAAATAACGATCACCCTGATACACGTAGAGGAGGACTAGCCGATGCCAAGCTCGTGGCTTCGTTATCCGTTTCTATACTTATTGGTCACGGCTCTGGCCGGCGTGCTGCTCCGCGGGATGGCCCTCCTGCCTACCGTGCCGGATCTTTATGAACGTTTGCTTCATGCGCATTCTCATATCGCGCTGCTCGGTTGGGGCTATTCCGCCTTGTACCTTCTTTACGTCCACTATTTCCTGCCGGACGGGCAGCAGCGTTCGCGCTTTCTCACCATCAACTGGTTGCTTACGCAGGTTACGACCGTTCTCATGTTTGTCGCGTTTACGATTCAGGGCTACGGGTTCTACTCGATCCTCTTCTCCACGATCCATATCTTCTTGTCTTACGCATTTGCCTACTGGATGTGGAAGAGAATGGGGCGGCGCGGGAGCAGTCCGTTATCGGTACGCGTCGCCAAAGCCGGATTGTTCTACATGGTGCTATCCTCTGTCGGCCCGTGGACACTAGCCGTATTAAGCGCTATGGATTTGACGGCATCCCCTTGGTACCATGGGGCGCTTTACTTTTATTTGCATCTTCAATACAACGGTTGGTTTACGCTAGGGCTGCTCGCCATGGTTTATGACAAGCTGGAGCACCATATGAATTCAGCTGCGTTACGTTGGGGGCGCAGGCAGTATAGGCTTTATGTCGGGTCCTTATTGCCCTCGTTTCTGCTGTCCTTGTTAGGGATGAATTTATCCGCGGGGTGGTTCAGCGTCGCTGTGCTGTCCGGGGCGGTCCAGTTCCTATCGGTTGGCATCTTCCTTCTGCTGTGGCTGCAATATAGACGCCAGGCTGCCGATAACGGATGGTTTACCTTCGCGTTGTCGGCCCTGGCGGCGAAGATGGTGCTGGAGCTGGTGTCGGCGTTCCCCCAGCTGCGATCGCTCGCATTCGACAATCGGAGCGTCGTCATCGGATACTTGCATTTGGTGCTGCTCGGGTTCGTAAGCTGTCTGCTGCTTGCCTTGTTGCACCAATTGAACCGCGGGAAACGCATGACGCAGGCCATGCCCCCGGGCAGCTTTATTTTTCTGGCCGGCTTGACGGGAAACGAAGTGCTGCTATTCCTGGAAGGGTGGATAAATTGGACGGCGCAATCAACCGTTCCCTATAGTTCTGTCCTTCTGCTCGCGATGAGTGTATGCATGCTGCTCGGGATCGTAACCATGACGCTGGCTGCGTTCAGACGGCGACCTTAAATTTCCTTCACTCTAAATTCGCAAGAGAAATCCATGTAGATCTTATCACCAAAGCAGCTTGGCTTCGGAAAATCCAAAGCCAAGCTGCTTATTAATTGGGTCTGTCATCACTGAGCTATAGTTCCTCCGTTAGCGTTTAACGATCCTCGCACTTAATGCTATCGTCTTTTATAGTAACGTTCTGCTGTATCCCAGGTCCATGTCCAGAATTTTGATCCTTGAGAAACAACCAATCTGTCGAACCAAAGTTCAAAATTCATATTTATTGGGCGGTAATCATTCGAATCATCGCCAACAAACATATAGTTCGGCTCATTATTCTTGATGGAATTCAAGTCAATATAAATCTTATCTTGATAAATTGACCCAATCATTAATGAATCCCCATTATTTATTTCATTCCACTTTGTTATTTGTTGAAGACTCAATAGAAAGGCCTCGCCACCGAACCTAACATCATCAAATAGTCTGCAGCCGTTAGTGAGCGCAAGAAACTTTATGTAATCCAGGGGAAGTTTTATGTTGGACTCAGACATGAAATTCTCCAGATCGGACGTACAAACTGGATCGTAAAAAGTACAGCTTGCTTCATATTGATAGCCGCCTTCGACCTGCAAGAGGAGATTCTTTTCTCCTTCCATCCTATTTTTAAGTGTTTTCAATGTGTTGGTTATAATATCTCCAGTCTGCATTTTCTTTTCCCTTCCCTTTATCTTGATTGTGGTTTTCTTAACCAGTCTCGCTGCCACTCCTCGAAGGATTTACCAGTTATCTCCTGCATCGCCTTTCCCTCCAGGGAGAACATGCCATCCCACGTGAACACGCCTTCTGCCTTGCTGTCTAACACGGTTTCGACTCCACCAATCGGCTTACCGTCTGTAAGGAACACCGACGTCATAAATTCCCCCTCTATCGCTATGCTTCCAGTCGCAGTAAAGCGCTCTACAACTATGGTTTTTCCGAGGTAATTAGCTGGGTCAATGCCTTCCATTAGTCCCCATTCGAGCATATCTGGCATACGAGTCAGCACTTCCTTATTCAATACATATCGCACAACCTCGTCCTGCCTCTTTATGTTTGAGTAGCCTTTGCTTTTCAAATAACGGTAAGCTTCGGATGATTCACCCTTTCCGCCTCCGCCGCAACCGGCAAGAGTAATCAGAATCACAAGCACCAGCAGCATAGTAAATTTTCTCATTCGGTGTGACTCCCTTCTCACGTAAAAGCCCCCGTAAAGATGTCACCTCGGAGCAGAGACATAAATCCACAACCATCTGACCAGTATAAAAATCCCTGTCAATCCTAGAAAAGTGGCTAAGATGATGGAGGTCAGATTACCGCCAACAACTACGACCCGTGAGGTTACTAAGCCTCTGTTCCAACGTCAGACTTGTGCGTGGGGGCGGTGAGTAACGACAGCGATGAATCGATGCAATTATCGATCCATTCCCGATTAAGCATTGATTTCTTTAATACGGTTATTCCAATGAAAGCTGCAACAAGGGACTGAGCTATTGCCCGACAATTGACCGATCCATCGATTTCTCCGGAGGTTACCCCCCGTTCAAGCGTATCCTCAAATATCGCTGCCAAATATTGTTGATGCTCTCGTGTCAAAATTTCAAACTTCGCATCGTGCGGAGCCAACTCCACCATTGTATTAACGCAGAAGCAGCCAACCCGCTCATGCGTTCCGTTAGGGAATACCCCTTCAAGAAACAACTGCCTGAAAGCAGTCTTGACACTAGTAATTTTGTTTAGCTTCAAGCGAACGGATTTAGCATGTAACTGGTTATAAGTACGAAGTGCTGACTCAAATAAAGACAATTTGTCTCCGTATACAGCATATAAACTAGATTTCTGAACCCCCATGCGAGATGTTAAGTCTCTTAGCGAAGTTGCCTCATACCCTTTTTCCCAAAAAACATGCATTGCTTCTGTTAATGCCTTTTGTTCATCGAACTCGCGAGCTTTAGCCATAGCGCCTCCCCATAAAAAACCGTTCGGTACATTAATTTCGTTGTATAGTCATAGTATATGATATCGAAACGATTCAAAGCAGTCAACATTACGTTGAGATAACTGAGTTTTCATGAGTAAATTAGACTCGAAAATAAAAAACCGATCGGTACAATTAAAGGAGGGTTTTCAATGTTAAGTTCCCCAAAGATCCGTCCGAATGACATGGAGTCAGAAGTTCAACTTTCGAGCTCGGCGCTTTTTCTGTATGCGGTCATCTGCGGTTCGGCTGTAGCCACGGTTTATTTTTCCCAACCATTGCTTGATGCGATTGCTTTGGACTTTGGCATCCATAGCACGATCATCGGCACTGTAATAACAGTGACACAGATTTGTTATGCATTTGGATTGTTATTCCTCGTTCCGCTTGGGGATTTGCTTGACCCGCGCCGGCTTGTAACGGGAATGTTGGTGTTTATCGCGATTGCTTTAAGTATCGTTGCGTTAGCTTCGAATACGTTGTTTCTGTTCATCGGCATGGGAATGGTTGGGTTCCAAGCTGTAGTGGCACAAGTACTTGTTGCTCTTGCCGCTAATCGGGCATCGTTGCATCATCGCGGCCGGGCCATTGGCGTCGTTACAAGCGGTATCGTAATTGGGATTTTATTGGGACGCACCTTCTCGGGCACCTTAGCGGATATGGCCGGATGGCGATCCGTTTACATCGTCACAGCAGTAATCATGATCTGCATGGCTTATTTATTCCGAACCGTTACACCCGCTGCACGACGTCCGCCACGTCAAAACACGTATCCGGGAATGCTCCGCTCCATGAAGGATTTATTCGTTCAACTACCGCTATTGAGAATTCGTGGATTACTTGCCTTTTTCATTTTTTCGGACTTTAGTATTTTATGGTCCTCAATGGTATTACCGATGAGCTCCCCTCCGCTTTCGTTCAGCCATACCGTCATTGGATTGTTTGGCCTTGCGGGCATAGCGGGGGCGTTGGCTGCCAGCAGTGCGGGACGACGGGCAGACCGGGGGTTAGGACAACGGACGACGGGCATCGCTTTGTTACTGTTAATGTTTTCTTGGCTGCCAATAGGGTTGCTGCAGCATTCCATGTTGCTATTTATCATAGGGGTCGTGATGTTGGATTTCGCCGTGCAGGCGGTTCACGTTACGAATCAGAGTATGATATTAAGTGTTCGTCCAGAAGCGAGGAGCAGGCTAACCGCAGGGTACATGATCTTTTATTCCTTTGGAAGCGCAACAGGTGCAGTAGCGTCAACCTGGATTTATTCTTGGGCGGGGTGGCTCGGCGTGTGCATTCTGGGGACCTTGGTAAGCATGATAGCGGTGTTATTTTGGGCATGCACGTTGAAAATGTCCTATCGTTCTATTCATGCACAGCAATAAAGCAGCAGCCGGCAAAATGCGTTCCTCGTTGTCTAATTACAACGTCTCTACTCCATGTTATCCCAAAGGATGCAATCTAAATTTACTCCAGATTTATATACCACTATTATACCACCTATTGGAATTATCCCGCGCTCGAGTGTTATCTGCTGATATATTTTGAACCTTTTATCCGTCCTCCTTTTATTACAAAAAGGAGACGTTTTGCATGAGTATTCAGGAAATTTTCGGGAAAGTTATGGTTTATCTTGCACCTGCCGCAGCCGCCATCCTAGCATTGCTATCCGCAGCCGGGTTATATCTCTTGCTCCAGCGCAAGAAGCATGGTGCCGGCACATGGCAGATGTCGCGTTTGCATAAACCCTTCATAGGAGTATTACTCTTAGGCTACTTGCTTGTCGTATTCGGCCTGACCGGGCTAAGCCGGACTGCGAATTATGCGGGAGCCACCAACTTCCACCTATTCAGTGGTTACATGGAGGCATGGAATAATTATTCTATCTTTTCGTTTCAGTTGATCGTCTTCAATATTTTGATGTTCGTTCCCCTAGGAATCCTGCTCCCGCTTCTAACCGGCAAGCTGAGCCGGTTTAGGGGCCTGTTTGCCGCCTCGCTGGGAACGACGCTGCTGATTGAAACGATACAACTTGTGACCGCTCGCGGCATTTTCGAGTTGGATGACCTGTTTCACAACACGCTAGGAAGCGTGATTGGCTATCATCTCTATATGCTTGGTACCCGAATCTATCAAGAACGGCGGTTACGCTTGGCCGAGCTGACAAAACGCTTGGCGATACCGGTCGCAATCGGTGTCCTGTTTTTCGGCACGCATCTGGTCTATGTCGGAAAGGATTTCGGCAATATGCGCATCCATCCGGTATACGGTACCGACATGTCTGGCGTCACCATCACTACCTCGATTCCGTTTAGCCATACCGCTTCCACGTCGTCCGTATATAAGAACGAACACAGCCTAAACCGGAAACGCGGGCAAGCCATTGCCCATCAGTTACAAGACAAGCTCGGACTCCCGCCTATTGAATGGGAAGGCCGGGATGGCGCGAATCTCCAATTCCATTTTAAGGAGAGCGATGGTACCCGCTATATCTTCACCTATTTTGTATTGGATGGCAGCTGGGACCTATTCGACGACCATTATCACCCCGAAGAGCATCCGGCCGCTGTAGCGGCTCACGAAGCGCGGGCACAAGCGGAAGCAATCATGAAGAGCCTCGCGCTTCTTCCGACCGCTGCTAGAATGACCGTCACGGAGAACGGCGAATACGATTGGCGGCTTCCCGAGCAAGCTTACAGTCCACGTGACCGGTGGGATGGCTATGCACGGTTGAGCCTGAAGACGGATGGCGGTATTTCTGCTATCCAATATGGTTTTATGTCGAACCGGTATGTGCGCGATGTTCCGATTATGTCGCCTACCGAGGCTCTTGATCAGATTCACAAAGGACGGTTCGACCAGGTTTATGCGTTCCGCCAGGGCGATCAGCTCGATATTACGTCCTACGAGCTATCGTATGTATACGATACCAAGGGCTATTACCAGCCTGTTTATGCATTCGAGGGAGTCGTGAACGGGGAAAACCTCTGGCTTCTACAAATTGACGCGAGGCGGTAGACGCTCCTAGCACAGCAGCCGATCGAGTGGTCGGCTGCGTGTTGTCTTATTGAACGATCGTGCTCCGATAGCGGGACATCCTCTTTTTGATTTTAACCGGCATGGATAATCGTTCTGCTCTTGCAGTTGGATCAGGAATGATATCGCGCGGAGAAAGTCGCTCTTATCATTGCTTCAGCGGGTTTAAGCCGCCCGCCTCTGAGCGATATGCTCATGAGGCGGACGGCCTGCACCGTCATTCACGGAGTGGTCTGGAAAAATTGCGGCAGATAAGCTCGGTTCTGGATGAGCAGCTCATCCAGCATCTGCTCGGCTCGATTGACCGAATCGATGAGCGGATGGCTGGCCAGCGCGAGCAAGGCCGTATCGCGGCTGCCGGTTACGGCGGCTTCGATGGCGAGCCGCTCGTACGTCTTCACCGCCTGGATGAGCCCGACCGCCGCCGCCGGCACGGTCGTCACGGGCTGTACGACCGGCCCGGCTGCCGTCACCTTGCAGTTCGCCTCGATGCAGGCATCAGCCGGCAGGAACGGCAGCGTATCGCCATTGGCGACATTGAGCGTCTGGATATCGCCGGCGTCGTTATGAAGCGAATTCATCAGATGCACCGCGGCCTCTGAATAATAGGCGCCGCCGCGCTGCTCGAGCTGCTTCGGCTTGTGGGACAGCTCCGGGTCCCGGTACACCTCGAACAGTTCTTCTTCGAGCCGCTTCACCGTCTCCGCCCGGTTCTCCCCCTTGCCATGCGCCTCCTGCTGCTCGGCGAGCATCTCGCGATGGAGGTAGAAGTACTTCAAATAATAGGACGGAATCGCGCCGAGCGACCGGATCAACCGCTCGTTCCAGGCGAACTGGGGCACGTTGCTCGCCGAGTACGCCTCCCCGCCGCCGAGGATTTCGTCCAGCTTCGACACGCCGTCCACCTCGATGCGGCTGATCCAATGCAAATGATTCAACCCGACGAATTCGCAGGCGATCCGGTCGATGGGCACCCCGTAAAGCCCGGACAGCCACTTGTACGCGGCAATCGGCGAGTTGCACAGCCCGATCGAGCGGATGCGCGAATGCTTCAGGATCGCTTCCGTTACCATCCCGGCCGGGTTCGTGAAATTCAGCAGCCACGCATCCGGGCACAGCTCCTCCATATCCTTGCAAATCGCCAGCAGGACCGGGATCGTCCGCAGCGCCTTCATCATGCCGCCTGCGCCGGTCGTCTCCTGCCCAAGATAACCGTATCGGAGCGGAATCGATTCATCCCAGCCTCGCGCCTCGAGCAGGCCGACCCGCAGCTGCGTCAGCACATAAGAGGCGCCCTCCAGCGCCGACCGGCGGTCCAGCGTCAAGCGGACCGTGATCGGCAAGCCCGACTTCTCGATCATCCGCTGCGCGAGCTGGCCCACGATCGAGAGCTTCTGTTTCCCCTGCTCGATATCCGCGAGCACGATTTCCGTCACCGGGAACGACGGGTAGTTCCGGATGAAGCCTTCGATCAGCTCCGGCGTGTAAGACGATCCGCCGCCGATGACCGCTATTTTCAGACGATGTGTCATTAGCGGATTCGCTCCTTTATGGCCAAGTCGAGATACAGCTGTTCGTAGACGGCTTCCGGGACGGCGCAGCCATCCCGTTCCATCGCCAGCAGCAGGGCGCCCGCAGCCGGCTCGAGCTCGAGCGTGCGCAGCGTACAGCCTGGCGCCTCGGGCAGGACGAGCTCCTGAATCGCGGCGACCAGATGGCGGTTGTCGCTGCGCGTCAATACGCTGCCGACCATGACGAGGTCGAAGACGTCCCCGCCCATCCCAAGCTTCCGGATTACGGCGCGCGCGGCTAGTCCAAGCTCGGCCCCTTGCTTCGTAAGCAGCCTTCTGGCTGCCTCATCCTCGTCGGCCGCGTCGAAGAGCAGCTTCGCCAGCGTATGCGGCGCCCGCTTGCCCTCATCCAAGTAGTGATGGAACATCGACTCGACCGATTCATGCCCTAACGCTTCGAGCGTGAGCGCCGTCAGCTTCGTCGGCTCTTCCCGCTCTTCCCAAGCGCGAATGACGGTTCGGAATACCTCCACCGCCAGCTCCCCGCCGCCGCCGAAATCGCCGAATTCATAGCCGAAGCCGCCGACCTGGACGCTTTCGCCATTTGCATTGACGCCATAGCAGTTGGTGCCGCTGCCGCATATAATGACGACGCCGTCCGGCTGCCTCGTCCCGGCGCGCAGTCCGATAACCGTATCGCACACCACGTCATGCCGCTCGAAGCCCAGCCCCGCCGCGAGCGGACGGAGGATCCGAAAATCCGCTTCCCTGTCCGCGCCGGCTAGGCCGAACATCGCATAGTCGATGTCCGATTGCGCGAGCTCCGCTTCCTGCAGCGCCATGTCGATCGCTTCCCGAATGCTCTGCTCCGCGATGGCGACGCCGATCTGATGGTTGCCGCATCCGCTCTTGCCTTGACCGACGACCCGCCCCTTGTCATCCGCGATGACCGCAAGCGTCTTGCTGCCTCCGCCATCCACGCCCAAGTAATATGTCAAATCAATCGCTCCCATGAATTGAAGATGATGACGGGCCGGCTGCACGCGCGGCTGTTTAGCCGGCCCGATCGGCGCGGCTATCAAGCAGCGACAAGTGCGCCAGCCCGTCATGAAGACTTTCCTATACCGTTATCTGTTCGATTTCATCCCCGCGCTTACTTGCTCGCGCTCAGCTTCTGCTTGTTCTCCTGCCACTTCGTCGTTTTGTAGGCGAGCAGCTTCTCATAGCCGGCCTTCATCGCGTCGGCTTCCGCCTGGTCGAGAATGGCGTTCACCTCTTCGTCGCTTCCCGCGTTCTGCACCGCTTTGGCGCGCGCTTTCTCATAGATTTCTTTCACCGCCTGTGCGGCAATGCCTTCTTCCGTATCGCCGGCCGGATCGAGGTTCACGTATTCCGTCGTATTGAACTGCGTCTTCCACGTAATCTCCGACTGCCAGCGCGTCTCCCAGTTCTTCTTCTCCGGCGGCAGCGTCGATTCGAATTTCATCTTCGCATTGTCCACATAGACCGTGTTGCCGTTCCATTGGAAGTTGACCGTGGCGCTCATCATCTCTTCGCGGCCGTGCGGATCGTTCGTGAACGCCTCGGTGAAGAGCGGTTGATCTTCCTCGTTAACGCCGTCCCAATAGATGCCCTCAGGTCCCCACATGATCGTGCGTTGTCCCTCCGGTCCCGTGAACCAGTCGAGGAAAGCGAAGATCGCTTCGGGGTCCTTCGCCGACTTCGTGATGACGCTGACGTTCCAGCCCAATTGCTTGTAATCGCCGGGGAAAATCTTGTTCTTGTCGAGCCCCTGCTTATGAACCGGCCACACCATGATATAGCCGGCATTCGGATCCTGCTGCGTCAAGGCTGCATGACCCTTGGCGCCGAATTCCGTCGGGCTCGATGCGACATAGACGGCGACGTTGCCGGTGACGACTTTCTGCTCCACCTGCTCCAGCTTCTGCGTGAACGTATCCTGCGAGATCAGCTTCTCGCGGTACAGCTTGCTGACGAACTGCAGCAGCTCCCGGTAGACCGGGTCCGTGAAGAGCGAGGTCAGCTTGTCGCCGTTGGGCACGGCATGCATCGTATTGAAGGTATATGGACGATTCTCCGCGAAAGCCGATACCATGACGTCGATGCCGGCGCCCGTCTGGCCGACTTCGAGCGGCACGACGTTCGGATATTTCGCTTTGACCATCTTCAAGTAGTTGTACAGATCATCCGTTGTCGCAAGGCTCGGGCTGCCTAGTTCTTCATAGATCTTCTTGTTCACCAGGTAGCCGGAGTTGCCGTTCGGTTGGGTCGTATACCAGTTCGGGAATTGGTACAGCTTGCCATCCGGGGACCGCAGCATATCCAGCGTCGATTCACCCGCCCATTTCTTCAAGTTCGGGTATTTGTCCAGGTAATCGTCGAAGGGGACGAGCATGCCCTCGGCGCGCAGCTGCTCCACGTCGGGGCCGCGATCCATCCAGATCACGTCGGGCAGCTCGCCGGAGACGATCATCGTGGACAGCTTGTTCTTCGCCGCGCCGCCGGAGCTGACCGGCACGACGTTCACCTTCTTGTTGTCCTTGATCCACTTGGTCGCCTGATCCGCGCCCCACTCCGGCATCGTATACCAGTCGTAATGGCCGTAGAACGAGAACTCGAGCGGTTCCTTGCCCAGCTCGTAGACGCCGCTGGTACTCGTCTCGCCTTGATTCGAAGAAGCCTCGTTCGTCTTCTCCCCTTCGTCTTTTGGCGCATTCCCTCCGTTCGAACCGGTACAAGCCGTTAATGCGACTACAAGAACTAGCATGACTGACATGGCTGCGAGTAAGCTGGACTTCATCCTATTCATTTGCCAAAACCCCTTCCCCGCCTTCTTCTATGTCAACGCAATTGCCGTAAAACCTCGCCTATTCCTTCAACGAACCGATGAGCACGCCTTTGACGAAATACTTCTGGACGAACGGATAGACACACAGGATTGGCACGGTCGCCACCATCATCGTGGCCATCGACAGCGATTTGGTCGTCACGGCCCGCATTTTGTTCAGTCTGCCTTGCGCGGCGGAGTCCATATTGGCCATCTGATCGAGCATGATGTTCGAATTCAGAATCTGCTGCAGCTTCGTCTGGATGGGAAGCAGGTCGACGTTGGAGATATAGATGCTCGGCGCGAACCAGTCGTTCCAATGATAGACGGCCGTGAACAGCGACAAGGTCGCGATAACCGGGCCGGACAGCGGCAGAATGATGCGCATGAGCACGCCCCAATTCGAAGCGCCGTCGATCTGCGCGGATTCTTCGAGCTCCGCCGGCATCCCTTTGAAGAAGGTGCGGAAGATGATCATATTCCATACGCTGATCACGCCGGGCACGACCATGACCCAGAACGTGTTCATCAGCTGCAGCTCGCGGATGAGAAGGTACGTGGGAATCAGGCCGCCGCCGAAGTACATCGTGAAAATGCTCATGATCATGTAGAACTTCCGGCCGATCAGCTCCCGCTTCGTCATGCCGTACGCGAAGATGGCCGTCGCAATGATCGACAGGAAGGTGCCGATGGCCGTCCGCAGCACCGAGATGACGAAGCCATCGATCAGACGTTCATCTCGGAACACGACGTCGTAATTCTGCAAGGTAAATACCCGCGGCCAGAAGGTAATGCCGCCGAGCGACGTATCGCTGCCGAGATTGAACGAGATGACCGCCGCATTCCAGAACGGATAGAACGCGACGAAGCCGAGCAGCAGCAATAAAGCGTAGTTAATACCAATAAACGTGCGGTCTCCCCGCGTCAAATACATGCGCGCCCCTCCTCTCTCTCCTCTACCACAGGCTGTTCCCCGATCGTCTTGCCGCGTAGTTAGCGAACGCCAGCAGCGCGATACTGATGACGGCTTTGAACAATCCGGCCGCCGTCGCGTACGAATAGCGGTTATTCTGGATGCCGACGCGATAGACGTACGTGTCGAGCACGTCGCTCACATCCCGGAGCACCGGGTTGCCGGCCAGCAGCAGGATATCCTCGAAGCCCGCATTGAGCAAATTGCCGATCGCCAGAATGGAGAAAACGACGATGACCGGCGTGATCGAAGGCAGCGTAATCGAGAACATCTGTCGAAGCCGGCTTGCGCCATCCATCGAAGCGGCCTCGTACAGCTGCGGGTTGATGCCGGCGATCGCGGCCAGATAGACGATGGACGAGAAGCCGATTTCCTTCCACACGTTCGTCGCGACGAGGATGCTCCAGAAATACTTCGGCTCGGACATAAAGTTGATTGGCCCATCAATAACGCCCAGCTTCTCCAGCAGCATGTTCAAGCTTCCGTTGTCGGTCGACAGCATGGAGACGATGAACCCCGATACGATAACCCAGGAGAGAAAATGTGGCAGATAGCTGATCGTCTGAATGCCGCGCTTGAACACCCGGCTGCCGATCTCGTTCAACATGAGCGCGAGCACGATCGGCGCCGGGAAGCCGATGACCAGCTTCAGGAAGCTGATGACGAGCGTATTGCGCATGATGCCCCAGAACTCCGGCGCATGAAAGAACATCTCGAAGTGCTTGAAGCCCACCCAGGGACTGCCCGTCACCCCTTTGAACAGACTGTAATCCTGGAACGCCATCACGACGCCGTACATCGGAATGTAGCTGAAGACGAATACGAATAAAATCGCGGGGACGACCATTGCTTGTACGTCCCATTGCCGAATGATGCGGGTGATCAGCGGCCCTTTCTTCTTTCGCCGCATCGCTTTCGCGGTAGCAGAATCGCGCATCGACTTCCCCCTTGGCCGTCATTTGAAGTCACTTATGCGTAACTTTATCTAACACCTTCTGTTGCCTTCCTTATGTCTATTGTAGCTCGTTCCCTTTACCATTTCTTTGCTTATACGATTAATAACCAGCACTATCTTCCTGTTTTAGATGATGGGGGGCGATTAATGCTTGCGGGAAGTCATCGGGGTGACGCCGATATGCTTTTTGAACAGCCGGTTGAAATTCGTCAGCGTCCGAAAGCCGCACTCGAGCGCGATGTCGGTAATTTTCATCTCGTTGCGCTCCAGCAGCAGGACCGCATGCTCCAGCCGCAAATGGATGAGATAGAGGAGCGGCGGCATCCCGACCGCCCGTTTGAAAATATCGCTAAACCGCGACGGACTAAGATAGACAAGCGCGGCGAGCTCCTCGAGCGTCCACGGATAAGCGAACTTCTCCTCCATTTCGTAGAGGACGAGGCGGATTTTCTCCAGCTGCCGCTCGCTGATGACATGCTGATTGGCGTCGCTGCAGGGGATGCGGAATTCGCGGTTGACGAGGGCTAGAAATTGCAGCAAATGAGCGTAAACAATGGACGTATAGGAGCGCTGATGCTCTTCGTGCTCGCGCTGAAGATCGAGCAGAATGCCGCGCAGCTTCTCGATTTGGGGATGATGGCGATCGAGCAAATTCGCAAAGTGGATGTTCATTTCGCGGAAAGGGCTTAAAATCTCGGGGTCCAGACGCATGCTGCTGACGAGCCAATTGCCGTCGAAGCTGATCACCTGCATAATGAGGTCTCGCGTCTCGTAGGCACAGTGCAGATCATTGGAGTTGATGAGCAGGATATCCCCCTGCTGGAACTCGTAGCGCTTGCCGTTGATGATGTAATACCCGGTGCCGGATTTGATCACGTTGATCTCCAGCACGTCATGCCAATGGAGCCGCTGGTAGCCGCTGTCGACCCCGATCGTGTCTTCTACAAGGATCGGGTAATTTCGAGCCAATCTTACTTTTTCCTTCGCAATCTCCACCATCTTCGCCATCGTCATCTCCATAACCTCCCCTGCGGAATTGGGCTTGGAAATACCTTCATGATATCACCAGCATGTCACAATAGTTGTCACCAGGCAAGAGGAAGTTCTCCCTCCCCCTTCCCCCTCCGCTGCAATGCTGTCAGGTTAAGAGGGCTGCGCCCCGTTGACCCCACTTTTGTTGCTCACTCCCCCTTCCCCCTCGCTGAGGGGAGCCAATGGCCTTCGCCCCTTTGACCCTGCTTTTGTTGCTCCCTCCCCCTTCCCCCTCCGCCGAGGGGAACCAAAGGACTTTGCCCTCTGGACTCCCTCTGTCGTGCTGGCACGTTTGATCGCGGTCGGCGGGTTGCTTCGAGCTGGCACGCTTTTGTCCTAGCGGACAAAGCTTCATTCGTATGTGGTGCTGCATAATTTCCGAAATAACTAAAAAGAGCTATCCCTGCCTCGCCACGGTGATGCGTGACGATGGATAGCTCCTTGATCGTTCGGCTATAGATTGACATTCACCGCCGCCTCACCACGGATATGGCCCCCACGGTCCGCCGGACCACGGCGGTTTCTGCCCCATGGGCGGGCTCTGCCACGGCGATTTCTGACCCATCTGCCCCATGAACATGCTCTGCCACGGCGGTTTTTGACCCATCTGCCCCATGAACATGCTCTGCAGCGGCGTTTTCTGGCCCATCTGCCCCATGAGCATGCTCTGCAGCGGCGATTTCTGACCCATCTGTCCCATGAACGCGCTGGACCACGGCGATTTCTGGCCCATGTGCCCCATCAGCATGCTCTGCAGCGGCGATCCCTTCCCCAATCCGCCCAAGCCGGACTGCCCCAACATGCCGTTTAGAAGGAATGAACGTGTTTCTTTTTTGTTTTTCACCGATCTCTTCCTCCTCTCCCGGTACAGTCGCTATAGGGTATGTGACGCCTATGGTCTTGGATTGGATGAATAACGGGGCAATCCCGGCTACCTTGATCCGTTCTAGTTTAGGATTAGAAATAAACCGACTTCCGCCACGAAATGGAAGTCGGTTTATACCTGCTTATGAATGTCGACATGACGGCCGATTCTGAGGTCGCCGGTTTTTACCACGCCGTGCACGAACTTAACGCCCGCGACTTCCAACACACGTTTCAACTCGTACACGCTAGTGAGTTAATTTGGTGGTAATTCGATATTAGCGACCTAAGTCGTCCAACCACGACTTCCTTTTCACGGTTATCCTTTCATCCTTGTTTTTTAAAATCTTGCTTGCTCTTCTCGATCTTCAGTTGTACTTGAAAGCGCACTCGATCACTTTGATCAAGCAGATTTCACTGAGATCACATCCAACTCCTCCCCGATTACTGAAGTAATTCTAAACAAAACAAAAACGGAGCCGTCCTCTGACGCGCTCCGTTTCTCACTTACCTATTCATTTTCGGCGCAGCATAACCCGCTTATACCACAGACCGCGCTACTGTTATTCCAAGCAGCTTCGCGTTGATCCACGACGCAACCTGCTCCCCGTGTTCATGGATAAAGAAATGTCCTGCTTCATAGGCTTGCATGGACATCCGTCCCGAGGTATAGCGCTGCCACTGCGACATGATTTCCGGCAACGAATGGTCCTCCGTCCCATAGAGAACCGACATATCGCAATCCAGCATCGTGTCATCCGCTTGAAACGCATAGCGCTCGGAGACCTCGTATTCCCGCCTCAATTGCGGCACGAACAGCCGAAGAAGCTTCGGATGGGCCAACAGCTCATCGGGAACCCCTCCGAATCGCGCGATCTCCTCCATGAACGCATCGTCATCCAGCTCATGCAGGATCGGCGCCTCGGCTCTACGCGGCACGTGGGGCGGATTGCGGCCGGCGACGAACAGATGGACAGGCGAGGGGTACGCCGCCTGGCGGCGTAATCTCCGCGACACCTCGAAAGCGAGAATCGCGCCCATGCTGTGACCGAATATGGCATACGGCCGCCCGTCCAGCTGAGCCGTCAATGTCTGATACGCATCCTCGATGGCTTCCTCCATCGTCGAGCACGACGGCTCCTGTTTGCGGCTTCCTTTGCCCGCTAGATCGAGAGGCACGATCGTGACCGAATCGCGCACGGCTGGCTGCCACTTCAGGAATTCCGACGCCGACCCGCCGGCGTACGGAATACAAAACAATTTACAAGTCATCGTCAAGCGGCCCCTCCTCCTTACTCCGCGACGTGTCGCTTAAGCGCTTCTCGTTTCATGCGCGATCGGCTGCTGCTTACCTCGCATGAATCGCATTTCCAGCAGAGGCGCGAGCAAGACGAGGAAGCTGACGAGCAGATAGACCCATCGGATTGAGATCACATCGCCCAGATAACCGACGCCCAAATACACGAACAAGCTGATATACGAAATCAGCATCACCATCATGCTGTTGACCCGGCCGATAAACGCGGGTTCGATCTCCAATTGAATGAGCGTCTCGTTATGAATGCGATTGCTCACCACGAAGAAGCCGAGCAGCAGGTACCCGATGATGGCCTGAATGAGATGCGCGGACGTCAAAAAGATAATCATCGAGAGCGCGATCATCAGCATGCTGAAGCGCCCGTATGAGACGAGCTTCATCCGCTTCAGGACCGACGCGAGCATGTAGCTGCCCGCGATCGCGCCGATCGCCCAAGCCGCTTCGATATAGCCGAACCCGGTTGCGCCTACTTTGAGATCCCGCTCGGTAAATACCGGCAGCAGCGTATTGCACACGAACAGCGTGATATAGCCGAAGATTTGAATGATGGCCAGCCCGATAACCTGGGGACGCGACCTCATATAGGCTAACCCTTCCAGCCAATCCTTCTTCAAGCTGGAGGCGGAGGACGCGGAGGACGCCCCGTTCTTCTTGACGTCATAGACCATCGCAACCAGAGCGGTCAGTACACCGGATAAGGCGAACGTCACAATATTGATATAGATGACGATCATCGCCGAGAATGCGGAGATGAGCATGCCGCCTACGGCCGAACCCACCAGCATGCCCAATTGATTGGCGATGCCGAGTCTGGAATTGGCGCGCAGCAGCTGATTCTCAGGCACGATCGTGCGAATGAGCCCCATGGTAGCCGGCCAGTGGAACCGATCGCAGGCAGCCAGAATAAATTCCGTCGCGTAGATAATCCCGATCGGGATATCGCCTTGCATTGCGAACAACGGAAGCGCGCATAACGCCAAGGCGCGCAAGCCATCGCTGGTTACGCAGATATGTTTGAAGCTCCAGCGGTCTATATAGACACCCATCCAAGGCGAGACCAGAATGCCGGCAATACTGTGCACGAGCAGCAGCCAGCCGATAGAAGCCGCGGACCCGGTCATACTGAAGAGCAATAAACTCATGGCGATGAACTGCATGCCCGCCCCGATAGAAGAAATCAGGGAAGCCGCGAAGAACTTCCCCAATTGTCGATTGGCATATCGCGATAGAGATCGGTCCATCGTCATGGCCGATCATGCTGGGCCGTCACGGGCTGACTCACTTCGATCCGCAAGCTGGACCACCCGCGTTCAATCACTTCGACCGCTTCCGCCGTCGTGCTCCCCTCGGCCAAGATGAAGCCGTTGCGTTCCATGGATTTCGTGAAGGGCTTCGTCTCCTCCCCCTGCTGGACGTCGATTTGATATTTGACCACGCCGGGCTGTTGACCAAGGGCGTCTACGCCATCCAGGGCGGTCACCTTGCCCGGCGGCAGCTGCAGGTAGCGGATCGCCGCCGCCTTTCCGGTGAACCCATGATCGAGATTCGGCCGGTCGCTCAGGAAACCGTTGAACGTCTGGGTAAATAAATCGAAGCCGTACACGCGCTCTACCATCTCGAAGATATAATCGCCGCCGACGCGCGTATGCGTCTCCACGACGAACATCCCCTCCTCGGCCACGATGATCTCCGTATGCGACGGTCCGTATTGATGGCCGATCAAATCCATGAGCGCCGCAGACAGATGCTTCGCCTCTTCGATGATGTGCGCCGGCAGGGAAGAGGGCATATTATGTCCCGTCTCGACGAAATTCGGCGCGCCCGTCGTGAACTTATCCGTGACGGCGATGATCGTATGCTGCCCGTTCCACGTGAACCCTTCCACGCTCACCTCGGTGCCCGCTATGTACTTCTCCACCAGGATGTCGCCGCCGGCGTAGGCAGATTTAATTTGCTGAAGGGCAGGCGCGATCTGCTGCGCTTCCGTAATTTTGTGAATTTGAGCGCTGCCCGTCCCGTAGCTCGGCTTCAGGATGACCGGCAGCCGATGCGCATCGATAAATTCGAGGACATCGGCCGGCTCCGTAACCAGCGCGTACGGAATGGACGGGAAGTTGTTCGCCTTCATAAAGGCTCTCATCTTCCCTTTGTCCCTCGTCGTCAGGACAGGAAACAGCGGATTGCCGGGCAGATTCAATTTTTCCTTAAGCTGGGCTGCCGTCAGCACTCCCATCTCTTGGAAGGAAACGACGCAGTCGTACGGCTTCTTCCGATGCCACACTTCGAATAGATCGAGCAGATCCGGATCGTCCAATTCGGCTGTTATCAGCTCTTCGATATAAGCCAAATCTTCGAACTTGATTTTGCTCTTCTCCTGCACCAGCGTCACTGCCAGCCCGCAGGCATGGGCTTTGCGATAAATATCGGTCCATCCTCCGATCATCAGCATCCGTTTCGCTGCTTTATCGGCTTTCATAACTGATCACCTCGCTCCTCATTTCCGTCCGGATCGAGTCCTCGAAGGTCTCGCGGCGGATGACTAATCGGGAATCCCCGTCTTTCGCGAATACGACGGCTGGGCACATAAACCGGTTATAACGGTTAAACATCGCGTACGTGTAAGCGCCCGTGCACTGCACGGCCAACACATCGCCGGTCGCCACCTCCGGCAGATGAACGCGCTCCATCAACATATCCGTCTCGCAATGACGGCCGAAAATCCGGACCGGCTTTACGCTTCGGCCATCCGAACCCGGGTTGGCCGCGGCCAACACATGATGATGCGCCTCGTACATAATCGGTCTCGGGTTGTCCGACAACCCGCCGTCTACCGACAGGAACGCGCGCACGTCCTGACTTTCCGGCACCGGCTTGATCGGACCTACGGTATAGAGCGTTGTCCCGTATTCGGCCACGACCGAGCGTCCCGGTTCGATGCCGAAGACGACGTCTTGCTCGCACAGCGGAACGACCTTCTCCCGGAAGACGGGCATGATGCCGTCCGCCCACTGCCTCGGCGTCGGCGGGGTCGCATGACCGGAATAGTTCACGCCCATTCCGCCCCCCATCGTAATGCTGGAAGGCTTCCAGTCGTAAGCGCGCGTCACGTCTTGGAGGAAGATGGCTACTTGCTCCAACGCCTGCCGGTGATACTTCACGTCCTGAATTTGCGAGCCCAGATGAAAGTGAATGCCCCTCAACATCAGCGAAGGGGATTGAAGAATGGCCTCGATCGCGCGACCGGCGGCGCCGTCATGGATCGCAAGGCCGAATTTGGATTCCAGATGTCCGGTCGTATACTTGGGATCGGAGTTAACGTTAATGCCGAGGTTCAGGCGGACATCGACCGCTTGCAGCTTGCCTTGGCCGCGGGCTTCCCGCTCGATCAGCTGCACTTCCTCCAGACAATCGACGACGAGCGTTCGGACGCCGCTGGCGATTGCCAGCTTGATCTCATCCGCCGTCTTGTAATTCCCGTGGAAGGTGATGCGGGAAGCCGGAGCGCCGGCCCACAAGGCTAGACGAAGCTCGCCCTCGGAGACGACGTCCAGACTCATCCCTTCCTCCCGGACGAGCTGCACCATCCCGCCGATCATGAACGCCTTGGAGGCATAAGCCACATCGACGTGATCCCAATGCGCTCGGAAGCTGCGGACATAATCCCTGCACTTCTGACGGACGGCCTCTTCATCGATCACATATAATGGCGTCCCGTATTGCTTGGCCAGCGCCACCGTATCGCAGCCGCCGATCTCCAGATGCCCTTCTTGGTTGATTCGTTGCGTTCCATAGATAAACAGATCGATCGCTCCCATCTGATGGAATTAGCCCGTATTCGAATCCATTCCCCACGATCGTCAGGCGAAATAAGTGCCCTCGGCCAATAGACTGACATTGCCCTCCATGCTCAACATGCGATCCATCGGATTCCATTCCACGCGCACGCAGCCCTTGGGCGTCAGCACCTCCGACTCCGTCGGCCAATTCGGTGTTCGCATCGCGACGGCCATGACGGCAGCAGCCGATCCGGTCGCGCAGCCCTCCACCACGCCGACGCCCCGCTCCCACGGCAGCACCCGGATGACCCCATGATCGACCACGGAGGCAAACATGACATTCGTCCCCCCGTCATACGTGGATTCGAAGCGAGGTCCTTCCTCGGTTAAATTGACGGCGTCCAAATCGGTCAGAATGACCAAATGAGGAGAACCGACCACATATTGATAGCGCGATTCCGCTTCCTGCTTGCTGATCAGCGGATCTTGATCCAGGCGGATCACCGCATTGAATTTCATCCCGTCCGTGTCGGCCAACCGATGCGTCACCGTCGCGCCCTTCGCCTGGATGACGATATCCCGGTCCTTCAGGTGGGGGCGGTTCACATACGCGAAAGCCGCCACGCAGCGCGCGCCGTTGCCGCACATGGGCGCTTCCGTTCCGTCCGCATTGAAGACGCGCATGCGGACCGTGCTTTCATCCAGCCATTCCGCCGTGAGCAAGCCGTCGCTTCCAAGCCCGACTCTCCGGGAACAGATGCTTTGGACGTCCACGGGATGTTGATTGGAGCTTTCAACCACGATATAACTATTCCCCTCAGCCTCGAATTTCCAGAATTGCATGGACAGCCCTCCAATATTGTCTTGGTTATTCGTTCTCGCTCTAGCTAAACCAAATAGGGCACCTTGGGCTTCGTAACGACGGTGACTTCGACGGATTCGCATACGGTTTGCGCCATTTCGATGCATTGCCGCTCGGTGTCCGCGCACGTCAGCACCGAGAGCAGGGTGTCGTTATTGGACGAGGTGGACGAGACGAACCGGCTCTGAGGCGCATGGTTCATCACCCAAACCGGCCCTTCCTCGCTCGACTGCAGCGATTGAATATCAATCGAGATGTAGCCTTGGGTCGGCGGGTAATATTCGAACAAGGTCGCGATTCTCTCCGCTTGGGTATTCGCCGTGAATTCGCCCGTCTCGAAGAAGGACGCGATCGACGCGAAAATATTGACCGACATCGCCTGATTGATGAGCCAGTAGCAAGGGAAGCCGAACAACCGCGGATTGACCTCCAGAATATACAGCTGACCGTCGTTATCCATAATGTATTCGATGTGGCAAGGGCCGAAATCGAATTCGAACCGTTCGATGAAAGCGTATGTTTCTTTGATCACCGCTTCGGCTTCGACGCCCCGATAAGGGAAGATAAACCCGGACTCCACAAAGCTTGGCGGTTCCCCCAAGTAGCGGTTCGTCACGCCGAGCATGTGAATGCCATGGCGGTCTTTAATGAACTCGCAGCTGTAGATCGGACCCGGCACATACTCTTCCAGCAAATACGCGCGGTTCTCCACGACCCCTTTCGTAAACCGGGACAAAAGCTTCAGCGTCTCATAGGCTTCTCTTAATTCTTCGGAGGTGTAGATTAGCCGAATGCCTTCGGATTGGTTGCCGTTCACGGGCTTGAAGACAAGCGCCTTATTCATGCCGGCGAGGAATTCCTCGCCCTCCTCGACAGAGCGGCACAGACGGAAGGCCGGCGTCTTGAACCCCAGCTGCGTCTGTTTCTCGCGGAACGCATGCTTATTGCGCAGCGTCTCGGCAAGATCGGGGTCCAGGTTATGGTAACCCTTCTGGCGGCAATAGCGGGTGACGAGCGGAATCATGAAGTCGCCGGTCGTAAATACGCACGCAACCGTATACTTCAACTCCAGCTCCTCCATCTGCCGTTCAAAGAACGCCGGATCGAATAGGTTCTTGTCGCGGATCACCTCGACGGCCATGTCCACGTATTCCTGAACATTTCGATACATGCCCGACGTCAAATACACCACCGCGTAACCCGCCTGCGTCAAGTCGCGAATTTCATAGGCATGATTGCCGGATTCGACAAGGACGACGACTTTCGTGCTCACGCCGTCACCCCGTAATGATCCAGCGTGTTCATGATGCTGCGGATCGATGCGAAGTTGTCCAGCGACAAGTGCTCCTCTTGGAATTGAATGTTCAATTTCTTCTCGAGTTCCACCAACAAACGAACCGTCGTAATCGAATCGAGGCCTTCATGGCTTAAATTCGTATGCTCGTCCAGTTCGACTTTTCGTTTCAACACGTCCACGACGGCTTGTTGAACCACTTCAAACAAGGCTTTCTCCGAGGCATTCATCATCATGAATTGTCCTTTCTATAGCGAATATGGAAATGAATAATTGCGGGCGATGTCCGGCGCTAGGCGCTATGAAACCGAAGTTGCTTCCATGACGGCCTTCGCGATCCGATCTCGATTATGCGCGCTATCCGTTTGCCCCAAATCGAACATCGGCGAGCGAAGGAGGCCGTACAGGTTCGCGAGCGGATGACCGGAAAGTATGGACGAGATGCCGGTAATTTTCATGGCGAGATGCAAGATTTTCCGGGTGGTATCAACCGCGTACTCCATCGTTATCAGCCCCGTATCCGCTGCCAACCGCCTGTCCCCGCCTTGTTCGCCGAACAATCGATTGAGCCGGTCGGCGTACGTCGACAGCTGAGATTCGCACGTTTCCAGCAGGATGGCGGCATCCGCCACTAGGAACTGCGTCCCCGGAAAACGGCTAAGCGGCAATCCCCACTGCGGAACATGGGAGGCTTTCGCCGACTCGCACGCGCAAGCTAGAGCGGACCTTGCGATGCCGAGATAAATCGCGCTTACGTTCAACCGATGGAGCAGCGCGAAGTTGTCCAGGATCTCCGACTCGGACGAAGCGAACAGGACCGTCTCGTCGGCCTGGACGAATACGTCCTGCAATTGAACATGGCCGCGCCCGAAATTCATCCCCTCTGCTTCATTCGCGTTCATGGCATCCGAATCGCGGCTCAAGACAACGCCCCGCGCCGTGACCGGGATGACGGCGAACGCGAATTCCGGCTGTTCGCCCGGATGGACGATCCGCCCGCAGACCGGCACGTAATGCACGCGCGAATCCAGATGAAGCTGGCCGCTCGTGCCGTTGAATCGAAATCCGCCTTCCGTCGGCGTCGCAAGAAAAGACGAGCTATTCGGCTCGTTCGGATCCATGTCATGGAGGCCAGCGAATAAATGCCCGTTGTTCCGAACCTCTGCGAAATAGCGGTTTGCCGGCAGATCGGACGGCATGAGGCGAAGCCCCCATGCGGCGGTCAGGTGCATCGCCAATCGAATCGCGGCGGGCAGATCCCCGGCCGCTAGATCCGCGATACGCCGGGCATAATCTACCGCGCACGAGAGTTCGTCGCCGAAAGGCCGGGAAAGGGTCCATTTATGAGCCTCCTGGAGGATGAGCTCCTCCATGCGAGTCGATACGGAGCTGGTCAGCTCGCGAATAGTCACGAATTCACACCCTTTACGAATAAATTTGTTCGAGCTGCGCGATCGGCCAATTCCGAACGTCGTCGCCATGACGATGACAAAGCGCTTGAACCCAACGGTCGATCCCGAATCCCACGCAGCCGGTGTACACCGACTCGCCCTCGGCTCCCGTAATTTGAAACTTTCTGGCGATTACGTCGCCGCTGTGGTTAAAGGAGCTGATGGCGGAAGAATGATTGCCGCACTGCGCGATCAGCTCGTATTTGGCGCTGGACAACAGTTGGAACGTTAATTTATCCAGCCCGTCCGACGTGAAGAACGGATCATTCGCGGTTTGGACGGCGCCCTGCAGCCCCAACCGCACGAACAGCTCCCATACGTCTTCGATGATGCGCTGCCGAATTTCGGTAATGTCCGAGGACGTGCCGATCATGACGATTTCCCGCATGGTGAATTCATTCCGCCGGAACGCGTTCAAGCGCCACTTCGCCTCATGCCGGAAGCATCTTCCTTCCGCCGTATAGAGGCGCACGCCGTTCACCTGCTGGCCGGATAGCTCCTCGTATACGTGATAGCAAATACAGGGCTGCAAGTAATAAGGGGACTTCTGGAACACCGTATCCATATGCCGGTGGGCGGATTCCAACACATCGAATTGATGCGGAATTTCGGCGACGGCATACACGTTCTGCGGGAAATTCGTGTGATAGCCGCACGTATGCATTACCTGCTTGGGCAGCAAGGTCGGGTATCGGCGTTCGACGGCCTTATGCTTGCGGGCGATGCCCAAGAACAACTCGTCCAGCAGCTGATAAGCGCTCGGATCGACGGCGTTATGGTCGCGGGATAAGGAGACGGATTGTTCCCTCGCCGAGGTAAAATGCGACTTCAGCGTGCGAACCGGAATCGATTTGTAGTCCGCGATTTTGCCCACGATGGTTTCGAATTGCGCTTGGAGATAGGCTTCGATTTGCTCCATTCCCACCTGGAACGAAATCAACAGGTCGTCCTGTTCGATCGTCACCGATGTAATGCCGGGCGTCACGTAGGACACTTGCTCAATGAGCAGTCCCCGCTTTTGATCGTCAAAGGATTCCGGGATCGCCAGTTTAAGTACCATAAATCCTAACACCACCTTGATCGAATAGTGAGTACGCCTAATTTTTGCTTCGCGATAATCTCTTTCAGGACGTCGCTGCGCGGAAGGTGAAAGGTGTTCGCCTTTACGTCGCGGTACAGCTTGTACAGCAAGGATTGCGGCTGCATCGCTTGAACGCCCATCGTATCGACGGCCAGCTCGACGATGCGTTCGGCCGAGGTGAGCACGTACTCCTTCGTGATCAGGCTGACCGAGGTAATATCAGGCGCCGGCTCGCCTTGAAGATACGATTCGACCAGCTGGCAGTACCGGTTCAACTGGGATTCGCTCGTATCGAGCAGAATTTTCATTTCGGCCAGCTTCTGACGCAAGCCGAACGCCCTGCTCGCAAACTCGGATATCGAAGGCGCGATCGCTTGGGCAACATGTTCAAGCGCCGTTTTGGCCACGGCAAAATAAACCGAGCTAATACCGATGCGAAACAGATACGGAAAGATATCCATATCCAGCGGGATCTCGGCATTTCGTGAAATGATGCGCTCCGTCGGCAGGAACACCTGCTTCAGTTCGACCGTGTTGCTGTGCGTCTCGCTCATCGCGATCGTATCCCAGTCTTTCTTGACGCTTACGCCGGGGTCCGACTTATGCACCATGGCAAAAATAATCTCGTTCTCTTGGGTGTCCGGATTGCGCGTAATGCTCATGATGGGCAAAAACTGAACAAATGGCTCGAGCGAAACATAGGGCCGGATGCCGTTCACGAGGACGCCGCCGTCCACGAACGTCATTTTCACCGGGAATTTGTCGGGATTGATGTCGGAAAGCTTTCTAAAATAAAGCACAGGGTCATTGGGGGATGCAAAAAGCGAGTTGCGGGAAGAGACTTCTTGGAAGTAATGGCCGCGGTCGAAATCGGTTTGAATGCGGGAGAGTCCCCATACCGTCAGCAGGTGCATCGACATGCTAAGCGCTAACGAGGGATTGTGCCCCGCAATACGGACGAGCATGTCCTTATACTGCGAAGGCGAATAGGCTTGGCCATAGGGGGAAGGAAGAGTGGCCTTATGGATGCCTTGCTCAATGAGATCGTTGACGGACAACGACAAATACGTCAAATAATTCCCCTCCATGTCCTCGTAGATTTTGGATGGTGTATTTGATTCGGATAAGCACGTTTTGAATTGTAACATCACCAACAAGGAATTACACCATTTTACTTCTTTTTAATATTTTGGAATCTAGAAGGCGCACCTCCCCCTTGAAATGCTCCAAAATGTTACAACAGCTCTCCTCCTTGAAGCCATCATTCAGCAGGGTGGGCCGCAGCATTTCCTAGCTGGAACTCCCACTCCCTTTGGTTTTCGAGCGTTTCAAGAAAGATTTTTGAGAGTTTTTTGAAAGTTATTTGATACTCTACGTATCATAACATATAACCAGGAAATGTCATCCTTCTTTTCACGAAATTCTCTCTCGTTAATTTTCCTGTCATTGCATGTACGCAATGGAAGATGCGATGGCTATAGACCGATAGACTAGCCCATCAAAAAAGAGGGACCCTGAGCCTCCTACCATAGTCGCATTGCCTAACTCCTCCAAACTCCGAATAGCCCGTCAGCCCCCCTGCTTCCTTCGGTAGTCGGTCGGCGATAGGCCGTCGCGCTTCTTGAACGCCTTGCTGAACGGATAGACGTCCGAGTACCCGCAAGCCCTCGCGATATCCGTGACCGAATCATCCGTGAAACGGAGACGGCGGACGGCATGCCCGTCATTGCCGTGATGATTCTATGATACGCTGTCGGCCATTGGAATTCGTACTTCAGCGCGTTGATTTATTTGCGCGACCGGGAGTTGTTCCCGCTTCAGCTGGTGCTCCGGGAAATTTCTCATTTCCAACAGCACTGATAATATGACGACCGGCGCGGCCGCCGGCGATCGGATCGGCGCGCTCAAGGAGTAAGTGGAGCGGCGCGGAGATAGCGGATATGCAGGCATAAAAGCCCTCCCCGGCACGAAATCTCGTGCCGGGGAGGGCTCTATGCATAGCCGCGTCTATTGCTTCGATCTACGAGCCGAAGTAGCTTTCGTAAAGATCGTCGTATTCGCCTTGGCCTTCGCCTTCATATTCATCGTCGTACTCCGATGGTTCCGGATACGCGATCCGGTTCGCCTCGTCTGCCAGCCCCATCGCCTTCAGCTGCTCCTGCAAATAAGCGATGACCTTGCTGTTCCCCTCCCAGAGGTACCTATACTGCGCATCCCGAAGGAACGCCAGCTTGTCCAGCGTCGAGGCCTCATCGAAGAATACCTTCACGTCCGCGCGGTGCACGCCATCCTCGTATTCCTCGAAGTCGAAAGCCAGCCGCTTGGCCGAATCCGCCTCGGGTCCGTCGTACACGACGCCGAGACCGTCTTCCGTGGCGGCGGCAATCTGCTGCTTGCGTTCTTTGCCCAACTGATTCAAGTAGGCGTGCACGTCCCCGATCGGCTTCAGGGCAAAACGTTCGCGGACGATGCGCATGACGTCTTTTTCTTTCGCCGTCAGCGAGCTTTCCACCTCTTCCGCCTCTTCCTGCAGCGCCGCATAATCCGCTTTGCTCATTTGCGTATCCAAGTAATGCGCGCCCAGCGTCTCATAAGCCAGAAGCTGCATGAATTCGCGGAAATTGCGGGCGACGATCTGCACGGGGTCGTCCTCATACGGCGTGACGCGGACAATGACCGCTTCATCAAGGCTGCGCACGGTGCCGAAATCGGTCAGAAATCCGTAATGCACCTCGTCGTCCCAATCTTCGAGCGCGAACGGGATGACGTCGATCGGCGTGGATTCGTAGCGATAGCCGATTCCGAACTCCGCGAAATTCGGACCGAGGAGACCGCCGCCCAACAGCATCTTCTTCTCCCGAAGTTCTTCTTCCAGCGCGATCGTCTGCTTCAGCATGTCGGGCACTTCGTACTTGCCGTAATTCTGCTTCACCGCCTGCTCCAGCTGCGCCTTGTCCGCAGGCGTCTCGACATCGGCCTCCGCGCTGTAGGACAATTTAGTCTTGCCCGTGCCATTCAGCCGGATGCGGTATTCGCCGGCAGGTTCCCCGTTATCGTTGATCGCGTAGGTGAGCCAATCGCCGAATACGGCGCGGATGTAAAACTCCTGATCGCCGACGAGTCCGGACAGCACGGTTTGCGCGCCGGTGCCGTCGGTTTTCACCCGAATGAGACGTTGATTCAGTTCATGCCACTCTGTTTGATAATAAACCCAGCCGTCCTTCACGAACACCAGATTGCTGTGCCCTTTGGTGATCGGAACGGGCTTCCCGCCCGACAGCTTCACTTTGTAGATCGGACCGTAATAATAGTAGCTCGACAGCCAGTCTTCTGCGGCCGGATTCGCTTTCGTGCTGTAGTACAACCAGTCGCCTTCCACGAAAGGACTGCTGACTTCCGCCTGATTCAGCACCCGCTTGCCGCCGCCGTCGGTCGTCAGCCGGACCAGATGTTCGTCGTGATTGAGGTAGACGATCTGATCCTGCGAGATTGTAATACTGCCTCGCTGATACATCGAGTAGTACTTCACCGGGCCCATCGTTTTGTTCATCTGCTGGACCGGTCTATAGTAGTCGCCGGCCAGCTTCTTCTTGTTCTTGCCGTCCAGTCCAACCCGGTACAGCGCGTATGTCTCGCCCTCTTCCACCGTGTAGAACAGCGTATTCTTATGGATGGTGAAGCTCGCAAAATCGATCTTCCCGTTATCGGCCGTTACGACGGTCGGCTGCTTGCCGGCCAGCGTGGCCTTCTTGATCGTGCCGCTCTGGTAAACGCCGTCTTTCACCGTACCGGTCCAATAGAGGACGGAGTCGCCGATCATGTCGATAATGAAGGCATTCGGATTCTGCACGAGCTGCTTGATGAACGCCGGCTTGTTCGACGCCGGGATCATGTTGTGATCCGCGTACCGATAGTCCACCATTCTCGAGTAGTTATACGGCTGAATAAGAAGCTCGCTCGCCTTCACCTCCTGCACGGAGGAGCCGTCGGCCTTCTTCTTCATTAGCTTGGCGGTATCCGATGCGGCATCGTATTCCTGATAATAGATCCACCCGTCGGCACTCGCCCCCGTAACGGATGGCATCTCGGCCAATGCCGCGGCGAAGGCATCCGGCGATTTGCCGTTCGCGGCCGTCGCTGCAGCAGCCTCCGCAAGCGTCGGCGAGACCCATAACAGCAATCCCGCCAGTAGGCATAATACGCGTTGCAACCCTTTCATCTCTATTCCCCCATGTTGTGGATAATGCTAGCATCGACATCATACAACATTCGACAGGGAATGTGTGCAAGAAATAGGAAAAGACCGAGAATTTCCCGGTCTTTCCCGCGTCCTTCCCGGTCTTATCCTGTTCTTCTGTCCATTTTCCTCGACCGCGAGGTTAATAGGGACTACTTGCCAAGATTTGCGCTCCACGCCTCAATGAGTGCGTTAACGCTCCGATGGAGCGTTGCCTTAGCTTGATCGGATGCCTCTTCCGGCGTTTTCCCTTTATTCAGCTGCTTCAGCAAAAGGTCCAGATGCTTGATCCCTTGTTTCCAATCCGGCTTCTTCTTGTCGACCGCATCGGCAGCATGCTCAAGCTCTTTATCCAACTGCCTCCAGGTGTTCTCGTCTAACTGCCCGGCTGAGCCAAACCAATCCAGCAGCTGACCGATGGCAGGCGCGATAATGGGGGCAGGCAGAACCGTGAAATTGTCGTAGCTCGTTTCATTCATGAATGTCCGCATGCCGACCTTGCCGTGCGTGAACGGACTGCCGCTGCGGTCCGTATAGTCGATAACCGGCGTGCTCCTATCATCGACGTAGACTTGAATGCGGGCACCCTGCGCAACGACTTTCACATGCTTCCATTGCCCTGTCCTCACCTCGAGCGGCGCCCCTGTCAAATAGGTCCAGCCATAATTTAGCTTGCCGAGATGAACGCCTTGTTTGTTCAGGTACACGACATAGCCTTGTACGAAGTCCGCATTGTTCTGATTCAGCTCCTTGCCGTGAGCCGGGTTGCTCGCCCGGAGCAGAATGCCTCCGTCGCCGGAATCGCTGATCAGCCTGATATCGGACTCCACGCTGTAATTCGACCAGTTGGCATCCCCGATCGTCGTCTTCGCGAAGCTGCCGACCGCCGCCTGATACTCGCCGGCATGAGCAACCTTCGGTACGATCGGATTCTGGTGAACCCGTATGCCCTGGAAGTCGAAATCGCCTTTGACGGTTTCGACCTTCAAGGTATGCGCGCCCGCCGGGAGATGGACGCCTTGCTTCGTTGTCGTTGCCCAATCCTCCCAGGTGACGGAATTCGGAATATCGACTTCACCGGTGAGATCGGTTGCATCGTCGAGCCACAGCCGCACCTTCGCGCCGTCCATCGATGTGGCGGTCACGAAATCGACGTTGTACACGCCGGCCTCGGCAATCTCTACGTTGTAGGCCAGCCATTCGCCGGTCGCATTCCATCCCACATTGTAGCTGCCGCCCGCATTCCGGCGGATGTCGACCGCATCATTGCGGTATTCCGTGCCGATGTTGGCGGGAGTCAGATCATGGTAGCCCATACCTTCGCCGCCTGCCCGATAATCAGCGGCTTGGATAAATCCAGGCAGCGCGTGCGGCTGATCGAATCGGGTGAGCGACAGTCTCGTCATGTCGAACTCGCCTTTGACGATTTCGACCTTCAGTTCATGATCGCCGGCCGGCAGCCGGATACCGGATTTCGTCGCCGATTTCCACGTATTCCAGTCGCCGGAAGCAGGGACGGTAAGGATGCCTGTCAAATCCGTCTTGTCATCCAGCCATAACCGGACCTGCGCATCCGCGAATGTCGTAGCCGCCCACAAGTCCAGGTCGTACAGTCCCTCTTCCGCGACGCGGATGTTGTACTTCAGCCATTCGCCGGTTTGATTCCAGCCTACGATCTGATCGCCGGATGCAGCGGATCGAATATCGACCTTATCTGCTCGGTATTTGCCCCCTATGTTCGCAGGCGTCAAGTCATGGTAGCCAACGCCTTCACCGCCGGGCTTGTAATGTTCGGCTTCGATGACGCCGGGTACCGGTATCGGCTGATCCGTCCTCGTCAGCGCTATACCCGCAAAATCAAATTCTCCGCGAACGGTCTCGGCTTTCAGCGTATGTTTGCCCGCCGGCAGCGCAACACCGGATTGGAGCACCACATTCCAGATGTTCCAGTCGCCGGTCTTCGGTATGTCCACGATACCGGTCAGATCCGTCGTATCGTCCAGCCACAGCCGGATCTGGCCTCCATCCAGCGTAGTCGCCACTTTGAATTCGGCGTTATAGGTTCCGGCTTCCGCTACGTCAATGTTAAACTTCAGCCATTCGCCCGCCTGGTTCCAGCCGACGTTGTAACCGCCGCCGGCCGGATTGGAGCGAACGTCGACCGAATCTCCCCGGTACTGGCCCCCGATGTTTTGGAGTGTAAGCTCATGATAACCGACGCCTTCGCCGCCGGAGATATAATGAACCGTGCCGATCGCGCCCGGGATCGGATGATAGGCATCGTAATCCTGCTCCTCCTCGGCCATGTCGGTCTTCACGCGCCAGAAACCTTCATACCGGTTCCAGCCATCATCCTGGCCATCATCGAAGTTATCGTAGAGAACAGGAACGTCCGCGTGCCGGTGGAACGTCAGCTTATCCAGTGAAGTCGCGCCCGATACGGCAGCGACCTTCAAGATATGGACGCCTGCCGGCAGTTGTACCCCATTCAGCTGTGCGGTCTGCCATCCTGCACTAGCGGCGTCCGCGTCCTCTTCCAGCTCAACCTCGCCCAGCGGCTGCCCGCCATCCAGCGTGAGCTGCACCTTGCTGCCCCGCGCCGCATCCGCATAAGAAAGATCGATATCGTAGCTGCCCGTCTCCGCGATGTTCAGCCGATATTGCAGCCATTCGCCTTTCTCGAATGCGGCGATATATGACGCCCCGTCATCCGCTTTGCCCGTATCCATGGCTTCTCCGCGGTAATCGCCGCTTGTCCCCGGCGTCTGGTCGTGATACCCGACCCCTTCGCCGCCTGACAAGTAATGGACGGCCTCGACTTGGCCCGGAACCGGCTTCGCGGCGTCAAAATCGCTGCTGCCGTTCACGTCGTTGCTGAAAGCGGCGTAGCCGAAATTCGCCTTCGCGTTCTCCGTGACGTAACCGATGCCGCCGCCGCCCAGCATCGCGCCGCGCGTCTGCTTCAGCATGCCGTCGACGTAGATCTTGAATGTATCGCCTGCTTTCTCAACCCGGATCTGATGCAGCTTCGTATAATCGTATCCTTCCGGCAGCGAGCTCTCTTCCCATCCCATATCGGCGCCGTTCACCCGGAACTGCGTCCAGAGCGAATTGCTCGCCGGATCTAACAGCGCCGTGCCAAAGTTATTCTCATCCTGGTATGAGAATACGGTCCCAAGCCGCGAGCTGCCGGTATCGCCGGGCTCTGCCAACTGCAGGTTGAATTCTGCCGTATAGCTGCTTGCGGCCGAAGCCGTGGTCACCAGTCTGCGCGTACCGCCGGCTTGCTGCCGCAGAACGCCGGAATCAACGCTCCAGCTGCCGCCGTCCGCATTCGTCCACGCCGGGCCGAGCTCCGCGCGATTGAAGCGGTCTTCGAAATCCGGCATCTCCGGATCCGGCTGCTCGGTTGTCGTCGGTCCGAGCACCGACATGTTATCCCCATTAAACACGATCCGGTCCATCCCCATATGGCGAAGAGGTCCGACAATGCCCTGTCCCTCGAGATTGTGATAGATCATATAGCGAGCGTCCAGATTCGGACCTACGACAACCGTATTATGGCCGAGACCGACCGTCGCACCTTCCGTGCTGATCAGAATCGGGTTATCCGAATCACGCACGAAGCCCGTGAGCGGGCCCGCGCTGACCGCGTAGTCGACCCGATAGCCTTTGCTGAATACATGGTTGCCGGTATACGTCATATAGTATTTGCCGTCGCGCTTGAACAGGGTAGAACCTTCGGTCCAACCGTTCATATTGGCGCCTGTATGGACGCTGTCGCCAATTGTCGTCGGCGTAGGCATCGGAGCCGCCAGAATCCCCGCTCCGTTCGCATAATAGAAATACCATTGGCCATCATCGTCGATAAAGACGTTGCCATCGATCGAATGGCCCAAATTACCCGTCTGCACGGTGAACGGACCGGTCGGGCTCTCACTGCGCAGCACGTAATGGCCATTGCCAGCGGGAGAGGTATACATGTAGAAATATCCGTTCCAGTACACGACTTCGGGAGCGTAGGCGCCCTTCGTTACCGGATCGGTTGCGGCCAATCCGCCATAGCTCCAATGGACAAGGTCCGGCGAGCTCCACACTTTGACTCCGATATCGGTATCTCTCGTGCTTACATACAAATAATACATACCGTTAAACTTCATCACGTAAGGGTCGCCAAGTCCATATTGTCCCCACTCGTCCGGCAGCACTGCCGGATTCTTATAGGCGGATGCCGCCTGAGGGGCAAACAAGAGCAGCACGCACAGCATGGCCGCTATACTTCGTTTCAACAGCAAACGTATCACCTCATCGATTAAATTAAAGCGCTTACATTTATCATTGCCTTTCAGCTGACTGATCGTGATGATCTTCCCCGAACACCATTGTCTCCTCACCTCGTTTCATTCCAATCCTCTAATATATCGAGAGTATATCGGCGTTTTCTAGGCAAAGTCAATGATTTGTTTCAATAATATTGAATGATTCAATGAATTTTTTGAATTTTAAACATTAAAAACAATAATTTTGTAATAAATAGATGACGAGGAGGAAGTGAATCGACAGGGGATCAGTCCCATAACGAATATAAAAAAGAGCTGTCCATGACAGCTCTTCCAGACGCCCGGCGTATGAACCGATGAAGATGGCGCTCATGACGGTCTGGATTGAGCGCCATCCGTACATGACTGAAGAAGATGGTTTAAGAGGCCGTTAGATTGGTCATCCGATTGATTTCGTCGAAATTCGCTTTAACCGTAAGCTCGGCCGTAAAGGCTGTTATACTGTCCTTGGATTCATTGGTGGTAAAGCCTTTATCTTTCAGATAGAAGCTCAGCGCTTTTCGGTGATCGAGCTCAAAGGTTTGAATCAGCTGCGGAAATACGGTCAGCACCTGTTCGGGGTGCTTCTTCAAGTCCTCTTCCATGAGATCAATCGTGAAAAAGGCGGTTCCCGCGCCATAATTGCCCGCATAATAAAAACGGCTTTTAAACATGCCGGAAGCAATGCTTGCCAGTACATGTCCTTCATAATTAGTCGCGAAAACCTTCGTCTGCGTCAGTTCGGGAATATTGTTCTTCATGCCGTAGGCTTTCAGGAGATGGGCTTGTTTTAAAATATTCGGGGATATCTGTGCCTGCGTGTTTGCCCATGCCCATAACCAGGTGTCGGATTGGTGCGAGACACTGCCCAACATTTGAATGGGGAACGTCAAATCCGACCCGAAGGTCGCGGTTCCTACCGTCATATCCACATTCCAATCCAAGTCCGCGATCGTATCGCCGATTGCGAATTGCTTTTCAATGGCGGCACCGCCGTATCGCTCGATTAATTGTTGCAGCGATGAAAAATCCTCGGTTGCATGTAACTCGTTCTTGTCCAGGAGTACCGTCTGTTGCGGTTTCTTCAAAAAATCAAACCATCCCATTTATTCACCTGCTTCGATTTTGTTCCGGGTTAACACCCAAGTTCTACCATAGTAGCTTCGAAAGAATATTGCAATAAATTTCCTGATGCTGGGAACGCGTAAAAGTGTTTAAATAGCGAGATGATTTCGCGCATGCAAAAGGGGGCCAACGTCATTGGGTTGACGATTTGGCCCCCTTTTTGAACGCAATCCATTATTCCAGCTCCGAACAGATCTAACTATAGTCACATCGTACTTAGCCGCAGCTCATACATATACTGCACGACCGGATGCTTTAAATGGATTTTCTCGCGCATGGTTAACAATCGTTTTTTGCCGACTCTTCTGTCCGCCAATGCCAGGATATTCAACAAGATCTCCTTGCTCTCGAGGCTCTCTTCAATCGGCTTGGACAAAAATTGATTCGCGACGACCATAAAGTTGGATTTGCTTAATGCAGACTGCGCGGATATGAGCTCCTTGGCAAGCGCTGCTATTTTTCGGCCTCGTGCCATGACGTGCAGACGTTCCTCCGGAACGAGCCCGTTGGTTTCTTTTCGGACCGCTTCAATGTCGTCCTGATGGATCGGGATTTGGAGCTGCGCATCATTTTTGATTTCCTGCTCCGTCTGATACCATCGGATGGAAGTCGTAACATCACTCATATTGAAGACGTTCTTTTTATCTACGGCAATATAACAAAGCCCTGCTTTGTCGGGTAAATAACGGTAGCCGGTGGCCCGGTACTCGAACCTCCCCGCTAGCGCGGGCGTAAGAAAACTCTCCAGCTGCTGCTTCACTTTGCTCCAGGACATGTAAACCTCCAATGATTCCTACTTCGTGCTTTTTCAAGCGCCGCTTTATTACCCATCATACAATAACCAGCTTCGCACGAATACCGGCAAACGGATACCAGTGGAGACGGAGGGCTTGTTCCATCGATCGCAGCGCAGCAAGCCTCTCCCAACAGGAAGAGGCTTCATGACTGACTTCAACAAGGCGATTCCGCCTGTTTCGCAACAAATGCTACGCGCCGTTAATCGCTACGTTCTGATTCCCCAAAATAAACCGGTTCTCTCTCCAAGCCAACGTGTTCAAGACATATCCCAGCGCGTCCGCGTTATATCTCCCGGCGATTTTTTGGTAGGCCAGCAGCTCATAGACCTGGTTGCCATCGAAATCGACCGGATACAATCCGCTAAGCGGATTCACAAATCCGCTAATAGGCTGCTTCAGCTTCCCGCTATCGTCATAAATTTCGTTTAAATAATCAACGCCTTTGTAGGACAGATCAAGGATATAGGTCAAATTGTTCGCCATACTGACGACCTCGACTTTGTAATTATCCTTATAAGTAACCTGGTATTTAAAGGTCTCGTTGTACACGTTAAAATCGAAAATCGCCAGCGGTGTGCCGTTTACGAACGAATAGATATAGTGAATCATCATTCCTCCGCTGCCGCCGGAATCGATGCTGATCAAAATATCCGGGATTCTGTTCCCCGTAAAGTCGCCTAGAAATAATCTTGGATTATATCCCGCGTTATCTTTCAGCGCTACATGGGTCACATGGCCGCTGCCGCCATCTCGGACGACCAGCGTGATGTTCTGTATAAACGGGCTATCTTGCGTTCGCACCCCCGTGAGATAGACATAATCGGCGATGCCGTCGCCGGTTACATCTCCCGAGGCAAAAGAAACGATACTTGGTTCGCCTGCAACCGCCCTAAAATAGTAAGGATACATAGTTTTCTCCTTTTATAAGGATTTAATGTTTTCTACATCGTATGGGCGAATACGCAGGTGGTTACAAATTTCGTTGTCTTGTGTTCATAGGCGCGCCGTAGGCATCCGTCCAACTCAAACGTTGACCCTGGGCATAAACTGGTTGTAAGTCTACTTACAACGAGGAGTGAACGTCTACTATGGGATTTATACAACCGCCCCCCCTTTTCCCCACGGTTGGTCTTCAAAATTGTTTGTACCGCTTCACCTACATTTGGCTTAGAGACGGAGACAATTTCTGGTTCTTTTTAACGACCGTAGGGGAATCCAGCGCCTATGGCTATCGGTTCTTCGGCGGAAGATGGAATCCCTATTCGATTGCATTAAGAGATATTGTTTCCTTCAACTGTTCCCCGACGCCAACGCTGTTTTAACCTGCCGCGCCTGACCTTCTGCCTCGCCAATCGCGAACGCCAACAAGCCTCTTCCAATCGGAAGAGGCTTGTTGGCTGCGAGCGCATCGGGGCAATACAAACCTCATCATCCCCGTCGAAACCTTGTGAGATACCAATTTTTTTGTTTTAATATCAATTTTTCAACCTCTTTGTTGAAGGCTCTTCCGCTTTTGAATTTTTGTAGTAATATCAAATTACAACAAATTTTCCAATACCTCCAGCGGTTTCAAGCTTCCCATTCAGATGGATTCTAATCCGACCCTCTTCCCAGAGAGGCGCGGTTCGGATCGAATATTCCTTTACAGGAAAGGGGGTGAAACTTAATGAAGCTCTTCAAAAAATCCATCCTTGCTACGGGAGCGCTGGCACTGGCGCTGAGCCTTCCCGTATCTGCTTTCGCACAAGAGTCCAAATATGTAGACTTTGGGATTTGGAGAAATCAATGCGGACCTAGCACCTATTATTCGGATGCACAAGGTTTCAGCGGCGTTGTGTATCTGTATGACGGGGGCGGCTGGCAATATAACGGCCCTTATGTTCCTGGCGCAATGTATTACTGCAAATTCGCGGGAACGGTATACAAGCAATAATAAGCCCGGTGGGCGGGTGTTCTAGATTCATAACCAGGCAGCTCTCTCAAGTGAACCACTTGCAGAGGGCTGCCTTTTTCTCGCTATCCGTTCCGTTGGCGCAGATCTGCGTACCTCCCGCTTCGTCCGCGTTCACCTAGTTGTCGTCGTCTTTTGGGATCGTGATATAGTGAGCCGGGACTAGCAATCCGACAAGCACCAGCGCAAGCATGCCGAAGAAGTAAAGGTAGATGGCCATCGTATCCATTATTTAACGCCTCCATTCAGGGTTTGACCGGTCGGATAGGTTTTATCCATCGGTTCCATGTCCAGTGCGCCCTTTACCAGAATACCCATGATAACGATCAGCGCCGCGTTGAATCCCATGATGACGAACATCACTTCCATTTCCCTCACTCCTCCAAAAACGGTTTATAAGCGTATTGTAGCCTTCCTACCGCGTAAGGGATGTGATATTGATCACAACCTAAAATAATAAAAAAACGATCACAGTCCGAAGACCGTAATCGTTTAGGATGAACAACTGACCCTGCTGCGGCCTGCCGCCGTCCTGCTTGAAGGGACTACCTTACAGCCTTGACTGTGATGTTCTGGAACGCACTCGGCACCGCGAGCTTCAGCTTGGACGACTCCGCGTCGAACGACCAGCTTCCGCCTTGCGCTTCCAGTTCCGTTTCCCCCTCCGAAGCGGCGACGAGCATCTGTTTCGGTACGAAATTCAGGTCGTTCACTTCGATCTCCACCGTCTCCCGGTAATTAGGCAATCCCTTGGACAAATAGCGAAGATCGAGCGTCATCGCGTCCTTGTCGAATCGACCCGTCACTTCTAGCACGTTAAAGCTCCCCTGCTCATAGGCGTAGGTGCTGGCGTCATCCTCATACCAGCGTCCGGTTACGCGCGTGCCTGCCTGAGCGCCGTGAATGGCGAGTACGATCCGAGCCCCCGCACCCAAGACCGGCTTCCATGACTCGTCCCGAAGCTCCGCGATGACAGCCCCTGCGCGAACATAGATCGGCATCCGCTCCAGCGGCGCATGCGCCATCACGTGCTGGCCGCCTTCGAACCGTTCGCCGCTCCAGAAATCGATCCATTCGCCCGCAGGCAGATAGACCGTCCGGTATTCCGTGCTCGGGCGAAGGATTGGCGCGACCAGCAGGTGTTGGCCGACCAGGAACTGGTCGCAGCAATTATAAACCTTGCGGTCCGTCGGATATTCCAGAATGAGCGGCCGCATAACCGGCAGCCCGGTCTCGTGCGCCTCATGGAACAGCGTATACAAGTACGGGAGCAGACGGTAGCGCAGACGGATGTAGGTTCTGCAGATCTCTTCGATCTCCGGCCCGAACGCCCATGGCTCCTGGCGGATCGTATCGATGGCGCTATGATTCCGGCAGTAAGGGAAGAAGACGCCGGCTTGCGTCCAGCGCGCGAGCAGCTCCGGCGACGTATGGTGGGCGAAGCCGCCGATATCCGGTCCTGCGAACGGCTGGCCGGACAGGCCTAAGTTCAGCACCATCGGAATCGACATCGCCAGATGCTCCCAGAAGCTGCGATTATCTCCCGTCCATGTCGCCGCGTACTTCTGAATGCCGGCATAGCCCGCGCGCGTGAGCACGAAAGGCCGTTCACCGTCCAGCTGACGCTTCAGCCCTTGCTGCGTCGCCATCGACATGAGCATCCCGTACAGATTATGCAGCTCGCGGTGCGTCTTCGGGCTGCCGTCATTGCGGTGCACGACATCGAGGTCCATCGTCTTGCTCTCGTTGAATACAGCCGGCTCGTTCATGTCGTTCCAGATGCCGTGGATGCCCATGTCCGTATAATAACGGTGCTTCTCTCCCCACCACGACCGTACATATTCATCCGTGAAATCCGGAAAAGCGCTGGCTCCCGGCCACACGTTGCCAATAAACAGCTCACCCTCGAGCTTGCGGCAGAAGTAATCGTTCCGGATTCCCTCCTGATAAGCCGCGTACTCCGGATCCTTCTTCACGCCGGGATCGACGATCGGCACGATGCGAATGCCCATCTCCTTCAATTCCTTCATCATGGCCACGGGGTTAGGGAAACGCGCCGGATCGAACGTAAACACGCGATATTCGTCCATGTAATGGATGTCGAGATAAATCACGTCGCACGGAATCCGCTTGTCGCGGAACGAGCGCGCAAGCGTCAGCACTTCCTCCTGGTTCATGTAGCTGTAGCGGGATTGGTGGTAACCGATCGCCCAGGCCGGAGGCAGGTCCATCGTACCCGTCAATCGGCTGTAGCCTTGGATCACGTTCTTCAGATCGGGACCGAGAACGAAGTAGTAATCGATCGTGCCCGAGACGGTCTGGAACGTATAGGACTCGGTGTCCGAACGCATGTCGAAGGAGCAGCGCCCCGGATTATCGAGGAAGATGCCGTAAGCCGGCTTGTCGTAACGGTAATGGATCAGGAACGGGATCGAGACATAGAGGGCTTCGATTTCAGGCACATGCGGGTCATAGATGTCGGAATTCCACATATCGTATTTCTCGCCCTTCTTGTCCAGGAAGCCCGTCTTCTCCCCTAGCCCGTATACGTGCGAATCCGGCTCCATCCGTTTGCGGCAGCCGTACTGCCCGCGGCCGGTCTGGTATAGACCCGCTTCGTCCGAGACCAGCTCGCCTTCCGCCGTATAGAATGCCAGCACGGCATCCTGCTTGCGAATCTCCACGGTGACCGCCGGCAGGGTCAGCCGGTACAGCTCAGGCTCTTCCGCCAGATGCGACGCGACCGGCACGAATGCTTCCGGCTGAACGGCGATCGTCGTGCCCCTGTCTTCCCGATGGTCGGGCAGCAGCTTGACGCGCACGATGGAAGCATTGACCGGCTGGAGCATAAGCGACGCCTGCTCGCCTCTGAACACATACGCGCCCTCCTGCTCGAGGACGGCCTGGATCATGCCGATCCGCCAGCTGCTTTCAATTCGGGTCAGCATTCCTCCTTTATCCGGATGTATCGTTTCGCTTGTAAGCATGGTGTTGTCCTTCCTTCCTTCACGCTTCGTTATCCCTTAACGGAACCTAGTGTTATGCCCTTGACGAAATACTTCTGGAAGAACGGATAAATCACGAGCAGCGGCAGCATCGAGATGAAGATCTTAGCCGCGTTCAGCGTCTGATTAGACAGGCTGGTCATGCGCTTGGCCGTCTCCGCATCCATCTGTGAAGTGTTCACGACGACCGCTACCTGCCGAATATAGGACTGCAGCGGATAATTCTCGTTCTTATTCATTAGCACAAGCGCCTGGAAAAATTCGTTCCAATGTCCAACGATTGTGAAGATTAGAATCGTAGCCATGACCGGCTTGGCCAAAGGCAAATAGATGCCGAGCAGGATCCGCCACGGGCCGGCGCCGTCCATCAAGGCGGACTCCTCCATCTCCTTCGGCAGGTTGCGGAAATAGTTCATGACCAGGATGACGTTGAATACGGGAAGGCCTCCTCCGAGCACCAGGCCCCAGATGTTGTTGATCAGCCCGATATCTCGCATCGTCATGAACCAAGGAACCAGGCCGCCGCTGAACATCATGCAGAAGATGAGCAGCCACATGATGAGGTTCCGGGGCTTGAACTCCTCGGACGACTTCGACAGCGGGTACGCCATCAAGAGGACGACGATGAACGTGATCAACGCCCCGTACGCGACGCGCTGCACCGAAATCCAGAACGAACGGAAAAACTGCGGGTCCTCCATGATCGCCCTATACGAGCCAAGGGTGAACTGCTTCGGCCACGCGAAAACTTGACCCGCCGCGACCGGCGCTTTATCGCTAAGCGAAATAACCAGGGTATACCAGACAGGCAAGAGACAAAGGAGGGTAATCAGGATCAATAGAACCACATTGAGTCCGTTGCCTATCTTCGAAAGTAACGAGCGTTCTTCGACCAAGCTTAGCACCTCCTAAAAGATTCTGTAGTTTGCAAACCGGTACGCCAGGCCATACGTGATCGAAATCATGACGAAGCCGACGACGGACTTGAGCAGCCCGACTGCCGTTGCCAAGCCGTATTGCATATCAATCAGACCGGCCCGATACACCCAGGTATCGATAATGTCGCCGGTGGAATAGACGGTCGGATTATACAGGTTGAAGATTTGGTCGAACCCCGCGTTCAGAATATTCCCCATGCTTAACGTGCCGACCAGGACGACGACGGGCACAATGCTCGGCAGCGTGATTTGGGTCAGCCGCTTGAATTGAGAAGCTCCGTCTATGGCGGCCGCCTCATACATCTCCGGGTTGATCGACGTCAGGGCCGAGAAGAAGATGATCGCGGCAAAGCCGAACTCCTTCCAAATATCGCTGGCTACGACCAGGGCCGGGAACAGCTCGGGCTTCGCAAAGAACAGGAGCGGCTCCACGCCGAATGAGGACAGCAGCCGGTTGACCGGACCGGTGTAAGAGAAAATATCCAGCATAATGCCGGCTACGATGACCCAGGACAGGAAGTGCGGCAGGTAGACCGCGGTTTGCACCGACCGGGTGAACAGCCGATGACGCACCTCATTGAGCATGAGCGCGAAGATGAGCGGCACGATCAGATTGCCGACCATTTTCAATAAGGCGATGAAGATCGTATTCATGAAAATAATCCGGCTGTCGTCCAGCTCGAACATGTACCGGAAATGGTCCAGGCCGACCCACGGCGAGCGGAAGACGCCCATGCCGGCATTGAAATCCTTAAACGCCATCAGAATGCCGTGCATCGGCAAGATGTTCACGAAGAACAGCCAGAGCAGGCCAGGCAGCAGCATCAGGTAATAATGTTTATAGAACGCTTTATTACGCATGCGGACGATCCCCTTAATCAAGTCAAGACGAGTGAACCGTGTCACCCGTCTTGAGCGTTGTTGAACGATTGCGCCGTTATTTCAGCTCGTTGACTTCCTTCGTGATCTGGTCGCCGCCTTGATCCTTCCACTTGGTCACGAACGTATCGAATTCGTCGATCGAAGCGCCGCCCATGATGATCTTCAGGAAGGTCTCGTCCTCGAGCTTCTTCAGATTGGTCCACTTGGTCTGCATCGTCTGCGTCTGGGCCGTCGCCAGGCTTCTCACCCAGTTGATGTCCGCGTTAATGAAGGCAGAACCGCCGTTCAAGTGTGCGTAAAGATGCGAGAAGAAGTCGTCGTCCTTGTTCCAATGCTGAATATCGTAGTTGTCGAAAGGTTCAAGCTTCACGTCCTTGACGTGGGAGGACAGCTCGTACGTGAAGCCGTAATTCAGCTTGTCGACCTGTTCCAGCGTCATCTCGCCCTTCAATACCTTCTGCGTCGTGTTGACCGCGTAATCCAGCTGGTCGCCGTGGCCCATGATCAGGAACAGCGGGATCTCCTGGCTCGTCAGCTCTTTGCCGACCGCCGTCGCATAGCTCGGATCCTTCTCCGATACGTGGATGTTGAGCATCTTGATAACCGCTTCCGGGTGCTTGAACTGCTTCTTCACGACGATGAAGGTGCTGCCGGTCGCTTGGTTGGAGTTGTATTTGCCTTCCGCGTCAAGCGGAGCCACGAACGGCTTCCAGTTCGCGTTCGGGTCGTTCTTGATCGAATCCGTCAAGTTGTACGGCGACCACCATGGACCGAAGAAGATGCCCGCTTGGCCGCTCGAGATGACTTCCTGGCTGCTCTTGCGCAGTCCGATTTCTTTATCGAGAATGCCTTTCTCGTACCAGTCCTTCATTAACGCCAGCGTGTTCTTCGTCTCCGGCAGGGTCGAGCCGTATGCCGCATTGCCGTCCTGGTCCTTGACCCAGATGCCCGGATAAGCGTCATTCGCGAAGAACAGCGGGGAGAAATTCATGAAATGGTCGCTGGACGCCAGGAAGTTCGCATACAGCGAGCCGCCTTGCCCCGTACCGACGATGCCGATGGTGTTGTCGCCGCCCATTTTATTGTCGACGAACGCTTTCGCAATGTTCTCCAGGTCCTCCAGCGTCTTCGGCGCCGTAAGTCCCAGCTTATCCAGCCAGTCTTGGCGAATCCAGGTCAGCGGCGCCGAAGGCAAGGTCGTCTCCGGCAGCGCGTACAGCTTGCCGTCGAAGGTGACGTTATCGAGCAGGCCCGGATTGGACGCGTAAATTTGCTTCAGTCTGTCGTTGCCATACTTCCCGTATACTTCGGTCAGGTCGGCCAGTTGGCCCGCCTTCACCATTTGGCGAACCTGGGATTCGTTCACCAGCATGGCGTCCGGCAAGTCGTTGCTGCCGATCGAGATGCTTACCTTCTGATTGTAGTCCGCGATCGAAGCTTCCCACGTATGCTTGACGACAATGTTATAGGTATCCTTCAGCCAGCGGGTATACGCGTTGTCCTCCGCCGTATCGCTGCCCTCGAACTTGTAGTTGGGATCGATGGCCCGGCCGATGCCGACCTCGACCGGCTCCGGGAATTTCGCCATCGGATCGATGACTTCTGCTGCGTTGGTGCCCGTATTCGAGGATGAAGAGGTATTGGCCTTATTTGCGTTATTGCCGTTCTCGCCGCCGCTGCTGCAAGCGGTTAGTCCCGCAACGGCCGCCACGAGCAGCACCGCCAAACCGGTTTTCGCTTTTTTCATTCCATGCTTCCCCCTAGGTCAACTGTAATTGCTGTACAACTCGATTATAGTGAAGATGCGGCGCAGGGCGGGATAGACCGCGCGACGGATTCAGGTTGAATTTGGTCGACAAAATAAAAAGACGTCCGAAAAAGTTCTACCTTGTTTCGGACGAATTTTCTACCCTAAGCGCCTTTAGTAGTGTGGTGAAAAACCCGTGACCTCCGGTCGGTACGGGCTTCCACTCGCTGTTGTAACCGGATTTCTTTGATTTCAAGTTGTTCAGAGGTAGAAATCCGTTTACATCTGGTGATTGGATTGCGTCCCCATCCAGGAACGCAGCATTCACCAAAGGCGACCGCAAGTAAATGCTTCCGAAGCAGCTTTCTACCAGAAAGCTTTCAGCTGCTCCAGCTCCATACCGACTCTCCGGCCACTTCTTCACCGGGCTTCTAGGGTCTGTTTTGTCTGCGGTATTCGCTTGGCAGCATGCCGACATGGTCCCGGAATAGACGGCTGAAATATTTCTCGTCATTGTACCCGATCTGCTCCGCGATCCATTGAATCGTCTTGGTCGTGCTTCTCAGAAACTCCTTCGCCCGTTCGATTCGCATGTCGCGCGAATAGTCCGTATACGTTTGACCGGTAATCTGCTTGAAGCATTGGCTGAAATAGCTGCTGCTCATGTTGACCATCTGCGCCATCTCGGCTGCGCTTACCGACTGATCCATCCTCTGCTGCACGATATTCATCGCCTTGGTAATGCTCGTCTGGATTTCCACCGAATATTGAGGCTTAAGATTGGCTTGGAGGATAAGTTCCCTGGCTCCTCTCAGCCATTCCTCGAACTGGACCCAGCTGGCGAACGTATCTTCGATCTCGATCGGCGCCGCCGCGATATGCTGATACAGCTTATTCCACTCATCGGTCAGCGTATAGAACATTCTCGCCAGCCGAATCGGGGGCAGTCTCATCGCTCTCAGCGCCTGGATCCGCTCCGCGAACAAGGCCTCATCGAAGATCCACTCCGAGGACAGCCAGCCTTGTTTGATCGCGCTAATGGAGAAGCTCGCTTCTTCTCGATTCCGATTCAAGCGGACTTCACAGTCGGAGACAACGGTGCAGGACGCGGCAGGATCATAATCGTAGAATAGGTCATGATTCCGGTACACCCGAAGCAGCTGCATCACGGATTTATGGTCGAGCTCCGCCAGATCGCGGAAGCAGACGAGGGCGGCCTCCCGTCCTGCAGGAACGGACTTGGGCCTGCTGGTCCAATACCAGACGCCGGCATCCGCCTCGACCGCCCCTTCCTCCCAAGTCTCGTCCGGCTTCGCGTCCGCCCCTTGGTCGACCAGCTTGTACAGCACGTATACTTCATCGGCCTCTGTCAGGTCTCCCTTATTCGGCGCTGCCGGAGCTCGTTCGGTTCCCTTCTGGCGCATCAAGGCCGCAATCCGGCCAAGCACATCCTCCAGCTGCTCCTGCTCGAGCTGCGTCTTCGAAATGTAGTCGATAGCGCCGAGCCGAAGCGCCTCCTGCACGTATTCGAAGCTTTGATGCAAGGTCAGCACCACGATTTGAACATGCGGGTATTTCGATCTTGTCTCCCGCATTAATTCGATGCCGGACATCACCGGCATGGAGAGATCGGTAAGCATTAAATCCACCTTATTGCTCGCCATGAACTGCAGCGCGTTCTCTCCGTTATTCGCTTCTCCGACCACGACCATCCCGTAATCCTGCCAAGGCATAAAGGTCGCAATTCCTTTACGGACGATCTTCTCGTCGTCCACGATTAGTACGCGAATCATCGCTCTTCAGCTCCAATCACCGGAATGATCAGCGAGACGGTCGTTCCTTTGCCTACCTCGCTCTTCAGGGCGAAACGGGCCTGTTCCCCGTAGTTTGCTTCCAGCACGCGCTTCACGTAACGCATGCCAATCCCCATTCCCATTCGCTTGCTCGCTTCCGCTTCGCCAAGCAGCAGCTGGTCGATTCTCTCTTGAGACATGCCCGCGCCATTATCTTGAATCGTAATTTTCAATTCGTCGTGCAGTTGAATATTCACGTGAATGTAACCGTCGTCGCTCACGCCGTGATAGAGCGAGTTCTCCACGAGCGGCTGCAGAATAAAGCGGGGAATGGTCAGCGACATCGCTTCCTCTTCCACGTCGATATCGACATCGAACCGGAAATCATAGCGAATCTGCTGCAGGGTCAAATATTCCTGCAACGCTTCGATTTCGGCGCCGATCGTCGTCGCCTCGCCCATTTTGCCTAAATTGTAATTGAGCAGCCGGTTGAGGGAAAGCACCAGCTTGTCGATCTCTTTCTGCCCGTTCATCGTCGCAAGCCAGTGGACGGTATCGAGCGTGTTCATCAGGAAATGCGGATTGATCTGGTATAAGAGCTTCTCGACTTCCAGATCGGCTCTTCGCTTCTCCTTCTGCTCGATCTCTCCGTATAGATCCCAGATTCTCGTCTTCATATTGCGGATCTGGTACAACAGATAGTCGAACTCCGGTATATGAATCGCATCCGTCGGCTCCTTTACGTTGGAATGGAGCAGCGATTTAATCTCTTTATTGAATCGGTCGAGCGGCCGGTACACCATCTTCCACAGAATCCATGCGGTTAACGCCGCGGCCAGCAAGAAGAAGAGGAAGAAGCCGGTGATCTGCAGCAGCCATTGGTTTTTCTCGCGGTTGAGCTCGTCTTTGGGAAGCACGGACACGAGACTCCATCCCTGATTGCTTGTCTCGATATACCAGGCATAGCTTCCATAAGTTCCGGAGACTGTCTCCTGGCTGCCCCTCGGGAACGGCCGATCTTGGGGGAAGCGGTCGCCGAGTTGACTATAGGCGATGCGGTCGTCGTTGTCCAAAATGAGCAATCGGCGATTCGACGTCTGCCCATGGGTAGGCTCGAGAATATTTTTCAGCACGTTGAATCCCGTCTCTATGTACAGATACAGGTTCTGCTCCGGCAGATTGACGCGGCGCATCGTGCTGATGACAGGCTGATTAATGGAGCGATTGATGCTCAAATGCGGACCGAAATACGTAATATCCGGATACTCCGCCATGACGGGAAGCTCGCCGGGCTCGAAGCGGTTATCGCGGACGAAGAAATTCTCGAAATCGTAGGTATGCGTATCCGGGGCATAATACATGGTCAACCCGACATTCGGATTGGAAAATACGATCACGTTCAGCTCGCTCTTGATCTCGTTGCGAAGCTGCAATTTCTCATAGGGCGCGCTCGCGTGCTCGAGCCGTTCGAACAATTTATTCGTCCCGCCGTCGAAAGCGAGCTGCTGGGAGACGTGGTTTAAGTTATTCAGCGTGTTCTCCATCGCGAGCAAATCCTGTTCCAGCTCGCTCTTAATCGAGCTTTCCACCTTGTTCGTAATGATGGAATCGATCGTATAAAAGGAAACCACCCCGAGACAAATAAACGGGATCAAGCTGCTCACGATAAAAATCGAGATGATTCTATTCTTGAAGGTAACCTGTTTGAAACCGCCGCGCAGTATAGGTTTGATCATCGTTCCCCTCCCGTTCAACCATATTAACACGGCCAGCGGGTCTGTCACTACACGTTTCGACACAAAACGAGACGGCTGACTGCCTTTGCGGCGGAAGCGAGTTTAGGGCCTCCCCGCCTTTCAAACCGGCATAGGAGGCCCTGACTCGCAATCGTTCTATTTCATCTTATCGCTTGTTGATCACGTTCAAGATGGCTTGCGCGGTTTCGGCGCGGCTCGCGTTGGACGCAGGGTCGAAGTTACCGTTTCCTTTGCCTTGCAGAAGCCCTGCGGCGATGGCTTTATTGACGCCTTCTACAGCCCATGAGGAGATGCTTGCGCCATCCTTGAGATCGGCTGCAGCTTGACCGGACGCTGCACTGGCGCTGTTCTCGTACGCATAGGCGCGAACGAGCAGGACCGCCATTTGTTCACGGGTGATGGTCCCGTTCGGATCGAATTTCGTCTCCGATATGCCTGTGACAAGCCCAGCTTCATAAGCGATCGCGACTTCGTTCGCATACCATTGGCCCGCTTGCACGTCGTCGAACGGAAGCGCGCCGGCTGCTTTCGTCAGGCCAAGCGCCCGCACGAGCAAGGAGGTGAATGCAGCGCGAGTGGTAGGTCCATTCGGCGTAAAGAGCGTATCGCTCGTGCCGTTAATGATGTGCTTCGCCGCCAATACTTCCAGCGTCCGGGCAGCCCAGTGGTTCGAAGGCACATCCGCGAAGGACTTCGCATATTCCAGCACGGCATACTTGCTCAAGTGCTCAAGCGTGACCGTCACGGTCTGCTTGACGGGATCTACGCTGCCGCCAACATATTCCCATGCTTTGGTGCCTTCGTTGTAATAATAGACGCCCAGCAGGTCTTCATCCGCCTCATGACCATAAGGCAGGGAAATCTCAACGCCGCCGCCTACATGGCGGATATCGGTGACTTGGTTGCCGTGCTTGAGCTTAAGCGTCATGTCGTAGACCGCGCCTGCAGCTTTCGCGCGCGCCCCACCGCCAACGGCCGGAGCATTCGCGAGATCGCCGGCCGTCGCCGAAGCGAAGGTTACTTCCATACTTGCCCCGGGCGGATTGCCCGCCTGAGTCAGCCATTGCTTCAGCGCCTCCGCTTGAATCGTAAGCACCGCATTCGCGGCTTTCACCTGGAGGGATAATCCGCCGATATCCTGTACCGGAATGGACTTCGACGTCATGCCGCTGCCAAGCTCCACAATCGCTTTATCCCCGTCCTTGACTACATCGGATGGTGCAGGCGTCGAGGGCATAGGGGTGCTAGGCGGTGGCGTCGTTGGCCCTGGATGGCTCGTTGTCCAGTGCGCGTAGATGCTCGCGGGCGCGGTCAGCCAGCTGCCCTCGAATACTCGGACGCCGTTGCTGTTGTAATACTGTTGGCCGCTACCGTCTGCGTTTGCGTAGAAACCTTGGAACGTATATCCATCTCTTTCAGGACGGCTGATTCCAAGCGGCAGTTTGCCGCCGTAGGCAACCGATACGCTTTCCGTACCGCCCGACCCGCGCTGAGGATCCAGCGCAACCGTGTAGGTATTCGCCGTAAAGCGGGCGTAGAGGGTCAAATCGCCGACGGAGCCCGATGCAACGCTGGCGAGCTTTGCGCTCGGACGGAATTGCGGGTCGGTAAACCAGCCGTCGAACGCATGCCCTTCCTTCGGGCTCGGGTCGGTCAGATTGAAAGTCGGCGTTTCAATAGTATAGGCGGCCGGTTCGCTGCCCGGCATAACGGCGGAGACTGCACCGTCTCTATAAGTGATGGCGTAGGATGCCAGGTCCCACTTGGCGAAGAGCGTCGTCGCCGCCGTCACGGTGTCGGTGCTAAAGTTCCACGCCGTCGCGTAGGCAGAATCCTTGTACCATCGCCCGAACGTATAACCGTCCCGAACCGGAGGCGCCGGCTCGGCGATGGCGCTGCCGCTCACCACGTTAGGGATGGACGCGACCTTGCTGCCACCCTGGGCATTGAACTCGACCAGGAATTTGTCGGCTTCCAGCTGAATCCATCCGGCGTAGAGGGTCAGCGCGTAGATATGATCGTCGCCGAGCGTGTTGACCACTGGGGTATCGAAGTTATACTCCTGCGTCAAAGCCGAATCGGTGTACCATTTTCCGTCGAACAGATAACCGGTGCGGGTCGGATCGACCGTCGGACGGGTCGCTTTTTCCCCTTCCCGGACATACTGGTTGTCGACCGTGCTGCCGCCCGACGTGTTGAAGATCACGCCGTTGCGCCCTGGCGGGAATATGCCGCTGGCCGCATAGCCGATGTTGTTGCCTGCGGCAAACGCCGTGTCCCAGTTAGCGCGGGCGTTGTTGCCGCTATCGGAGGAGCCATTGATGTTCAAGTTCGATGCGCTGCTGCCATAGAAATATAATTGCTCATCATTAAGCATGGAGGCGGTAATCGCCGGTTGGTTCGTTTGTTGTCCCGCGTTGTTGTTGAAAATAATCCCGCCGACGGCAGACCGGGGCATTGTAATTTTGTACCAATGGGTATCGACGCCGTTATATTTCATTCTCGTCATCTTGCCGCCGGGCCAGCCGCCGAATAGCTCGGGATTGAAGCTGTACGCCCATATTCCCGTGCTCGCCCAGCCTTGGAAGCTCGCGTTACGGTTGATGGACAGATACGCGTTGACGTGCGTCGGCTCGGCGACCGGCGGGGCGACCTCTTCTTCAGGCTCGACCCTCGTGTAGGTAAAGGCGCTGGTGATCCATTTGCCTCCCGCCGCTTGGCCTACCAACGTCACGGTGATCGGATCGTTGTAGTTGCCGCTCACGGTGATCATATCGTCATGGTCAAAGCTAACGGCGTCGCCGTTGTTAATAGCGTAACTGGCGTTGGTCACACGGACAGCCGACATCCGGAGCCGGAGCTGGTTGCCGGTAAAGCTGTTGCCGGCGATCACATCGTCGTCGCTTGGCAAAGCGGCCAGAACGGCGGAGCTTGCGTCCTCCAGACCCATCAGAACCACGAGGCCGGGGTTCGAGCTGGTGTCGGTGTTGGATACTTTCGCCGGGTTGCCGGGTAGGGTCCCGCTGATCCTGCCGCCCGCTACCGTGAAGACGTTGGATGGATTCAGCGCGTTCGCATAGTAGCCGTCCTTCAAGAACTTCACCGGCACGCTGCCCAGAACACGGTCGGTCGTACTCGCGTTAAGCAGCACCGCGCCGCCGCCGTCCGCGGTTGTGCCGCGCTCGATCATGACCGCATTGCTGCCTAGACTGACCAGATTCTCGTCCCGTCCCGCCATCGCGTTGTGGAACTTGTTGACGGCCACGACTTCGGGATGGCTCCACTGCGGCCGGTTGTTATCTACGTTGTCCGCGGTCAGCACGCTGGTTCTCTGGCTTCCGTCGGCGTTGACATTACGGGCGAAGAAGAGAGGGGATGCGTCCTTGCGGGCGGCAATCATGGCCCAGCCCTGTCTGATCTGCTTCGGGCTGAAGCTCAGGGACTCTCCTTCGTTGTTGTAGGTGTCGTGGGATTCCACCCAAGGCACCAGCCGGTCGGCCGTCAGACCCTCGGCCGCGTAATCCGCCCATTTGTCGAGACGGCCGATGTCCCCTAGCTCGAGGACGCCGCGCACATCATGCCCGTACCGGGAAGCGGTCATGTCGATGTACTTGGCATAGCCGGCCATTCTGTCGTTGTCAGGGTCTCCCCCTTGCAGTACCTCGCCGTATTGGAAGTTCTCCTTGCCCTTCTCCTCGAAGTAGGACTTGGCGGCGCCGGTCACGTTTTTCACGTAATCGCTTGCGAACTCCCCTTGCGGATATCGCTCATTCGTCGCGCCTGCAGCCATGCTCGCCGGGGAAGGCGCGTCGTCGTCCAGCTCGATGTGCTTGATGGCGTCATAGCGGAAGCCGCTCGCGCCGGCGTCGATCATATCCTTCAGATACGCGATGAAGGAATCTTGAACGAACTTCGAGTGCGTGTTCAGATCCCTCAGGCCGCTGATCATATTCGGCTGGGTCAGAAGAAAACGGTCGTTATACCCAACGCTTGCGCTCACATTGTGGAAATGGGTGTTGTCATTCCACGGGGCATCCGAGTTGGCGGTGCTCCCCATGTGGTTCGCTACCACGTCGACGATGACCTTGATGCCGAGAGCTTCGGCGGCGGTGGTCAAGCTGACGAACGCGTCCCTGTCGCCGTACCGGTTGCCGTTGCCGCCAGCGAACATGTTGCGGGGCTGATAGGCAAAATACCAGTTGGTCCCCGATGCGCTGCCCATGATGGGCGACGTCTGGATCGCCGTGTACCCGGCGTCCGCGATGGCCTGCAGATTGTCCTCGATGACGCTTAAATTCCAGTCGAAGGCGTGCAGGATAACGCCATCCCGGATGCGTTCCGGCGTAGCGCTGCTCGCCGTGGAGGCCGCCGATGCCGGCACATCCGTTGAAGATTCGGCCAAGGCCGTCGCCGGCAAGACGACCGAGACCATCAGCACCAGCGCGAGAAGCAGACTAAGGAACCGTTTGCGGTTCAGTGGATAGGTTTGTTTCATGGAAATGTGCAGTCTCCTTATTGATCAAATAGAGATGACGTGCCAAAAGGCAGCTTCACAGAATACCCTTTGACGAAACATGCAGACTGTTCCTTAAATGCCGTGCCGCGTAGATCACCGCCTTCGGATGGAAATGGATGTAATCGCTTTCAAAAAGACCTGTCGATTACTTCCTCATGATCGTGATGCCCCCAACTCTTCACCGGCATTTGCATCTAACACGTGGTGAATGATTTCCTCCTTCACTATATCACCGCAGCAATGATCCTAAGGTAGAGATCGGTTGCGAGTGTAGACGATTATGATGCGAGAAAAAAATGCGTTACGAAAATTATCTATCTTCTTTTCATCCGAATATCTAACTAAGTCCGTGCTCATATGGGAGTCGCTCTTTGTGAAAACGATCCAAAGTCGTAACGCAAAAAGGAACAGTACCAATTGATTACTGTTCCCTTCACTATTACTTAAGCTTTCACGATGCGCCGATAAGATTGAACGGTTAATCCGTAGTAGCCCGTATAGATGATCACATAAGCGGCCATCGACATAGCGATCGGGGCGGCCGCTTCCTTGCCGATCAGCTTGAAATCCATGAGCACCTGCAGGAATAGCGCGCCATGCAGCATCCCTACCACGAGCGGAAGTCCGAACACGAATAGCGATTGCATCGCGATGGAGACCGCAAGCTCCCTTCGGCTCACGCCGATGTTCCGCAGCATTTCATACCGGCGGATATCCGATTGCGCCTCCGTCAGCTGCTTGAAATAGATCATGCTTCCCGTAGCGGCCATGAATACGAGTCCGAGAAAGCCGAGCACGAACAAATTGACGCCGCCCGCTTCCAAAATCCCCCGATACACGGCGTAATGCACGATCAGCTCCGCTTCGTTCGCATCCAAACCTAGCAAGGCTTCTGATGTTGCCCGAGCCGATCGCTCCTCCTCGACTTTATAAGCCTTGTAGATCGCGGGCGCCGACTGGCGGGCGAATTCGCCATACAAGGCATCGCTCGCCACGACGATGAGGTCAGCTGAGCTTCCGTTCATGACCCTCTCGTCGAAGAAGCGGACGAACGTCACTTCCCGGTCATCCCCGGCTTGCTTCAACATGATCGACCGCCCGACGTAATCATCCGCTTGATGGTCCGTATTCATCGGTTGGACGATCGCCGCCTCCTGCCCGTTCAGCCGGACCAGCTCCGCTCGGCCCAACGCGCCGGCGATCGCATTGAAGGCGGCAGCCGATATCAGCTTCACCGGCATTTCCCGAGCCGACATTTTCGATGGCACGACCGTAAGCTCTGACGCGTCCGCCGTTGCGCCGATGATCGGAATATCCAACTTGGCCACGATTGGATGCTCCTTATCCGCGGCTATTACCCTCTCGATCTCCGCGTCGAGCTTATCGCCCTGGGCAAGGTGCGTGTAACTGAAAGGAGCCGTCATCGCCGCTTCCCGATCGATTTCGTCATACGAGCTGGCCCCAATGCTGACCGCAATGATCGTGACCGCGCTCAGCAAGGAGACCATCGTCAGCATGCGTACATTGCCTTTCATGCGGAACAACAGCTGCGCGGCGCCGACGAATCGGACGCCCTGATAATAGCGCGCCTTATCCTTGGCTAACAGCATGAGGCATCGTACGGCGGCGAATCGGAACAGCAGGTACGTGCCGGAGACGATGCCGATCATGAACAACAGCAGGGTGATGCTGAATTGCGTACTGGTGGCGATCGGCTGATGGATAAGCCAGTAGCTGGCCGCTAGCACCAAGACCGCCAGAATGGCGACGACCGGCGAACCGTTCGGCCGCGCTTCCGCCTGCTTCTCGGCCTGAAACAGCTCGATGAGCCGGAGTCGATAGATGAGCCGATAGGCATGGATCGAGGTGACCACGATCAATATCATGAACACGAGGACCGTATTCCCGATTGCCGACGGCGACAAGGTGAAGCTGATCTCAACCGGGGAATCGAGCAGCCGGAGCATCATCAAGGTGAACAGCTTGGATAAGAGCGCCCCGATGACGATGCCGACGATCAGCGCCAATGCGCCCATGATCATATTTTCATAGAAGAGCATCCGTCCAATCGTTTTCTTGCGTACCCCTAGCAGCGAATATAAGCCGATCTCCTTTTTTCGCCTACGGTTGAAGAAGGAGCTCGAGTACCAAATGAACACCGCCGCGAACAAAATCAGCAGGATCGAGGCCTGCAAAAATATCGACTGCACGCCGCGCGACGACTGGATCGCATTTGCGATCTCCGTGCTGTATTGCAGCGAGACGAACGTAAAGTAAATAACGATGCTGAACACCATCGACGCCACATATAAGAAATAGCTTTTGAAATTGCCGGCGATGTTTTTGCGCACGAGGCTAGATAACGTCATTGACGCCACCTCCGAACACGTTCAGCACATCGAGCACTTTCTTGAAAAACGCTTGGCGGGTCGCGTCGCCCTTCGCCAGCTCGGTGAACAGCCGGCCATCCTTGAGGAACAGCACTCTCGTGCAATAACTGGCCGCGTAAGCATCATGCGTGACCATCAGGATCGTGGCCTTATCCTGCCGGTTCAGCGCTTGCAGGCTGTCCAGCAAATCCGTCGCGGACTTCGAATCGAGCGCGCCGGTCGGCTCGTCGGCCAAGATGAGACTCGGTCTGGCGATGATCGCGCGGGAAGCGGCCGTTCGCTGCTTCTGACCGCCGGATAGCTGCGTCGGATATTTATCCAGGATGCCGCGTATCCCGAATTTGTCGGCGATTGCGTCCACGCGCCGTTCCATCTCCCCGATCGGGGTACGGGACAAGGCCAATGGCAGCCATATATTTTCTTTGACCGTCAGCGTATCGAGCAGGTTATAATCTTGGAAAATAAACCCGATTTTCTCGCGCCGGAACGTCGACAGCTGCTCCTCGCTCATGTCCAGTAGGTCGGTTCCGTCAATCCGGATGTCGCCGGACGTCGACTGGTCGATCGTCGCCAATAGATTCAGCAGCGTCGATTTGCCCGAGCCCGACGGTCCCATGATGCCGACGAATTCGCCCTCCCGCACCGTAAGGTCGATCTGCTCCAATGCCGTGCTGACGATGCCCTTCGCGCCGTACACCTTCGTCACATTCGTCGTTTCCACAATGTTCCTCATCGCGTCCCGCCTCCATTATCCTTAAGAGTCGTCTTTTTGAACTCTTGCTTTAAACTAAGCTTTATACCTTTATTGTATCGAAAGCTTTCCTCGAGTGGTCTTACAGCTTTAGGGCGCTGCCTTACATTTTTGTCACCCTTGCCGATTCGGTTGTACGGGTATGGGATTAATGCTACTATTTTTTGGTAGGAGGGGATGTAGGATGAAAATCATGATTGTGGAGGATGAGCCGACGATCCGCGACATGCTCGGCGAGACGCTTCGCAAATGGGGCTTCGAGACCGTCGAGGCGGAGCAGTTCGATCAGGTGCTGCAAACGTTTCAGACCAGCAATCCCCATCTCGTCCTGATGGACATCAACCTGCCTTCGTTCGATGGCTTCTACTGGTGCAGCCAGATCCGGCAGCTGTCCCAGGTGCCGATCCTGTTCCTCTCGTCCCGCAATACGCCGATGGATATGGTGATGGCGATGAATATGGGCGGGGACGATTTTATCCAGAAGCCGTTCTATACGGATGTCCTCATGGCCAAAATTAACGCGATTCTTCGCCGAACCTATACGTATGTGGATCCTTCGCATAGCTTCATCGAGCATGACGGGGTCGTGCTGAACGTGAAAGACGCCACGCTGCACTGCGGCGACCGGAAGGCCGAGCTGACGAAAACCGAGTTCATCTTAACTCACATGCTTATGCTGCATAAGGGCTCGATCGTCACCCGCAAGAAAATGATGCGCGCGCTCTGGGAGGACGAACATTTCGTGGACGACAATACGTTGACCGTCAACATGACCCGGTTGCGCAAGAAGCTGGCCGAGCTCGGGAAAGAAAGCTTCATCGCGACCCGGAAAGGCGAAGGGTATATGATCCCATGAGCTTCTATGAATACGTGAAGGATAAGCGCTACTTCTTGGCGTTGTACGGCGGCATCATGCTGTTCGTCTCCCTGCTGATGGCCGTCAGCGTCAGCCCCTCTCTCGGCATGGACAACATCATCTATATGAACGCCGCTTGCCTCCTCGCAGTGACCGCTTATTTGGCGATCGGCTATCGGTATCGACGTTCCTTCTACCGAGAGCTGTCCGAACTCCTGACCCGGGATGGGGAACAGACGGCGGCCGCGCTCCCCGAACCGCAGACCGCCCAGCAACGGCTGTTCGTCGGCGTCATCGCCAAGCTCCAGCGGGAGCATATGAAGCAGATGCAGCGGGCGATCGCCGAGCACCGGGACCATCAAGACTTCATTCTGTCGTGGATTCACGAGGTGAAGCTTCCGATCGCGGCCAGCCGCCTCGTCATGGAGAACGGCTCGGACAAATCGTCCGAAGAGCTGATCGACAAGCTGGAGGACGAGCTGGGCAAGATCGATAATTATGTCGAGCAGGCGCTGTACTACTCCCGCATCGACTCGTTCTCGAAGGATTACTTCATCTCGGAGGTGCCGCTCGAGGCGGTATTGAAGGAATCCGTCAAGAAATTCGCCAAGCTGTTCATTACGAAGCGGATCCGCCTCCGTCTGGACGAGACGTTCCCCTACATCCACAGCGATCGCAAATGGCTGGGCTATATCATCGACCAAATTGTGGCCAATGCCCTGAAGTATACGCCCGAAGACGGCGCGATTACGATTCGCTTCGAGGAAGACGCCTATGAGCGGCGGCTTCGAATCGAAGATACGGGGATCGGGATCAAGCAGGAAGACCTCCCGCGCGTGTTCGACAAAGGCTTTACCGGCACGAACGGCAGAAGCTACGCGAAGTCAACCGGCATGGGGCTGTACTTGGCCAAACAGATGGCGATCAAGCTTGGCCATGATTTGTCCATCCTGTCGGAGGAAGGCCGGTATACGAGCGTGACGATCCATTTTCCTAGAGCAGGGACGTACTTGCACTGGAAGGCGTAACGAAAGGATGGCAGCTGCGGGGTATAACGGGCAAAAAACCGGCTTCCGCCACGAGACGGAAATCGGTTTATACCTGCGACTCATCCCGCGGGAGCTTAATTCCGAGAACCCTCAGGCAGACCAAGGGGGCTTGCCCCCCGCAGCGTGAATACTCGGTTAAGACAGGTGCTATTCCAATGCAGGAATTTTCACCGTCACGGTCGTCCCTTGGCCGAACCGGCTCGCGATGACGATCCCATATCCCTCTCCGAACAGCAGCCGAAGCCTGAGATGAATATTGGTTAGTCCGATGCTTCTCTCCGATGGACCGTCTGGCAAGCGCTTCGGATACGCCATGTCCAGCTTGGTTTGGAGCGCGGCCAGTTCCTCCGGCTCCATTCCCTTCCCCGTATCCATAATACGGAAGCACACATCCCCATTAGCGTCTATGAACCCGCTTATTTGGAGCTGCCCCCCTTGGTCCATCCGCTCCAGCCCGTGATAGACGGAATTCTCCACGATGGGCTGGAGGATCATCTTGGGCGTTTTCATCTCCAGCAGCCCCTCTTCGACATCCATGCCCATCGAGAATTTATGTTCATACCGAATGGAGATGATTTTCATATAAGCCTGCATGCAATCCAGCTCTTCCCTGATCTCGACAAGCTCGTCTTTTTTGATGCTGTAGCGGAAAATCTTAGACATGCATGACGTCATCTGCGCGATCTCTCTGCTTCCGTATTCCAATCCGATGCTGCTGATACAATTCAGCGTATTATAGAGGAAATGAGGGTTGATCTGGCTCTGCAAGGCCGAGAACTCCACCTGCCGCTGGCTCAGCTCGGACTCGTATAATCTAGCCTGGGTATTGAACATATCCCGGGCCATCTCCTCCATCTCATCCATCATCCGGTTGATATCGCGGGCCAGCGAGCCGACCTCGTTCGTAGACCTGACTTTGATGCGGAAGCCCATGTCTCGCCTCCCCACCTTCTTCATATCCATCACGAGTCCCATGACCGGTCGCATCAGATTGTTCATGAAGAAACTGCCGAGCAGGATCATGCTGAGAATAATCCCCATCATCACGATCATGCTAACCTTCCGCATCGGGTACATGTCCGCTGTCAGCTCATGCACCGGAATCATGCTCACAACCCGCCAGCCCTCTGCTTGCTCCAAACCCTTGACCTGAACCAGAACAGCTTCCCCGTCGATGGTGGTCTTCACGCCTTGCTGCAAGATTTCCTTATCCATCGACAGAACATCCTTGATCAAGGCGCCGCGGATATTAGCATTCGTGGACGCAATGACCTCATCCCGGCTATTCAGCATATAAAGGATCGAGTTCGGCGTCAGTTCCGTATTCTCTACAAGCCCCTGCATCTTGTCCCTATTCACCATTATGGTACAGTAACCCGTAATTTGAGCAAAATGGATTCCCCCGATGGATTCCACGATCGGCGCTATATAAAAGAACTGTTCCGCTCCCGTGTTGTCGTCTTTAAACATGGTGGTGAATAGCCCTTTCTCCCGAAGCGAAGGATCATCTTTATACGTTTGGATAAAGGTTCGATAACGAGCTTGATAAAACACATCGGCGCTTGAAGACGTTAGACTCATTCCCCGAATGTCGTTAATGACGATGCCGTCCACATACGAATTAAAGGATCTCATATATTCCATGAGATCCAGCGCATAATTACCGCTATCGAACGCCCGCTTGTAATCATCCGTCGCGACGGCGAATTCCTGAATTAATTTGCTATTGACCGCAATGCTGGTGCTGGTCCTGATATCCTCAAACACCGCATCGATCTTGCGGCGTGTTTGCTCGATCATCTGGTTGCTGAAATTGGCTGCCCTGCTCTGGGTTAAATGAGAGAAACTATAAAAAAAATAAAATTCCATGACGGCGAACAGAAGGATAGAGAAAAGAAAGATAAGCCATAGCTGATGCTTCAATTTCAGTGTACTGGTCTTCATGGCCCCCCGCTCCGTCCCTGTTCGCTCTTCCTGAATTTGGCGGGCGTCATCCCGCAATGCTTCTTGAACACTTTATTGAAATAGTAATATTCCACGTAGCCGGTCTGAATGGCGATTTCCTCAATAGACAGGTTCGTTTGCTTCAGGAGCTTGCGGGCTTTCTTGATTCTGAGCTCCGATATATATTCCGAGAAAGTTTTGCCCAGATTCTTCTTGAATAATTGACAACAATATACTTGATTGATGAAGAATTGGGCGGACAAATCCTTCAAATACAATTTCTGGTCAAAGTGTCCGTCGATGTAGGCGATCATCCGGTTGAAGCAGGACAGGATGTTCCCTTCCTGCAGGGAGCGGCTGTTCCCTTGCCTGATGGAGGTGAGGACGTCGCGCAAAAAGCCGCACAGCGATTCAAAGCATTCAAAACGATCTTGGATCTCGGCATAATTCAGAAATTCCAGCTCCATATCCTGCAATTCCATCGCATAGGCGTTCGTAAGGATCCCGACTGCCTGATTCCACAAGTAGACGACCTCGCACATGCCCAGTCGATGGTCCCGGAAGTATGCCTGCAGCCCATTCATATACCCATCGATATCGTCAAATTGACTCTCCTGAATGATGCGATAGAGCTCGTCAATACACGGTTTCGCCAGATGGAGCTTCGGCTCGTAGAGAACGGCCCCTGCAGCCGCATCCAGAAAAGCCTGGGAGGCGGACAGATCTGCTTCTTTCATCAGCTTGCTCATATGGTGAAGCTGGCTGCCGATGCTGCTGATGCCCACGGTATAGATTCCAGCTTGGACTAGCTTATCCCAATGGCCTTCCAAACCATCTCGATGCTCGGATATCAGAACGATCAGCCTTTTGCGGGTTCCCGCTTCAACCTCCACGGCATGAACAGGCTTTTCCTCCATAGACATGAGCTTCCCGAAATCCTTATGCTCGCCTTCGACATGGATTACGAGCACCCGGTAATAGTAGATCGCCGCATCATTGGGATGCGGGAGAAAGCGCTTTAATTCGTTCGGATCCGAAGAGGTCAGCGCATCCAGAAGGAGGTGATTGCGCGCCGTGCTTCTCTGGGCGAAATGCAGGGCCAACTTCGCCATAAACGCATCCGCCAAATCGATATCCAACGGCTTCAGGAAATAATTCAACGCTCCGTGGCGCAGCGCTTCCTGGGCATACTGGAATTCCGCATACCCGCTTACGATGACGAATTCCATATCCGGATCTTGTTCTTTGGCCCGCTTCATCAGATCCAATCCGGTAATGTCCGGCATACGGATATCCGTAAATACCAAATCGGGCTTCGCCTCTTGTATGGCATCCCACGCCTTGTAAGCGCTTGTAAACTGTCCGATGATTTCGAAGCCGTACTTATCCCAGTCAAAGGCGCTGCGTATGCCTCTAATCGCCCACGACTCATCATCGACAATCATGACCTTGTACATGGGGGCATCCTCCTGAACATATGGATTTCTCCGAATATAGCAAAGCGGTTCGGGAATAGCAACGAAATACGGATAAACCATGTGATGAGCAAGGATGGCTTATCCGTATGCAATGAATTACTTCTTATTCGCTTGAATCTCTCTGTAGTTCTTCACATTCTCATCTTGAACGGCCTGACCGCCAGCGTCCATATATTCTTTCACGAGCTTGTCGTACAAGGCGTCGAATTCCGCCGGCTTGGCCACGATCAGTCGATCCGTCATTTGTTTGTTCATATCGCCTAGCGTTTTGCCGTACTTGATATTCGCTTCATTCGGGACGCCATAATAGAAGCCGGTATAGCCGTCGGTCGTATTGATTCGGTAGGAATCGATGGCCATCTTCTCATAGCTCTGTTCTCCGGTTGCCAAAGCTGCCGCGTACGTTCTGACATTCTTCTCGGTATCCCCGAGCTCTGCGCCGTTCACAACCAGCGTATAATCCAAATTCAGATTGCTCATTTGCATATTTTCGCCGGTTTGCGCAATTCCTTGGGGAATGCCGTTCACCAGCGTGTGGTTGACGCCTTCTTGGCCGAACTGCAGGAAGAACAGCACTTTCGGGTCCGCCATCCAGTTCAGGTACTTGATGGCCAGCTCCGCGTTTTTGCTGCTTTTCGGGATAAACGAGAACAGCCCGTTCTCATTGTACACCTCTTTGAGGTATTTCCCCTCGTAGTTCTTGAACGCGTCGATCGGAACAAATTCGGCGTCTGGCGCATTTTGCTTCAGCGGATCGCGGATTTTTTGCAGCAGCGGATAATCCCAGTTGGCCGCATAGAAGCCTACTTTACCGTTCGTTACATCGGCATCCGCTTGCTTGGTTGTCTTATCCAGCGCAAAATCGGGGCTGATCAGCTTCTCCGCGTACAATTGGTTCAGCCATTTAAACGCCTCCTTGTTGCCGGGCTTCAGCCAACCGGTCGTGGTCACGAATTCCTCCTCGGACATGGGACCCCAGAAGGATTGAATCAGGTTGCCGAAGCCGTAGTTCATGCCCGCAGCTGCGGTCGCCCATGGAATAACGCCGCTTACATTACCCGGGTTCTTGTCGCGGAAGGCAACCAGCGCTTCATATAATTCGTCCTTGCTCGTCGGAACGGGCAGGCCCAGCTTATCCAGCCAATCCTTGCGGATGAACATGCCGCTCCAGGCAATCAGCGTCCGCTTGGCGGGGATGGAGACTTGTTTGCCCTCGTATTTCCCGTAAGCAAGGACGTTCTCGCCCAGGTAAGACTTTAATTGCTGGCCATGCTTCTCCAACAATTCGTCCAGTGTATAGAGGCCTTTGTTTTTGGCGAAGCGGTTCACGGTGGTCCCGTCATACGTGAAGGAAATATCAGGAGCTTCGTCAGCCGCCATCAACACATTCAGCTTGTCGACTTCCTGGGAACGGGGGACAGGAACAAATTTGACAACCGCGTTATTGGGCTTGCCGAAATGTTCATTGACATATTTGGTCCACGTGTTGTTGTTCAAGTCCGGCTGTCCCTGAATCCCTCTGTCGAACACCTCCACCGTCAAGGTAACAGGAGGATCGGAAGGAGCTGCCGCCGTACCGTTATTGGATGCCGCCGTCGACGGCGCCTCGTTACTTTGACAGCCTGCCACAACACCAGCCAGAAGCACGGAACTAAGCAGCAGCGCGGTATTCTTCATGCCTGTATTCACGCTTAACCACCCTTTCAATTTGTATAGGATGAAATCGCCTATCGCTATCAATCCCAAGCATCTAGATCTTTCTACCGAACCCCCGTCAATCCCCCCTTTCATCCGGATCCGGATCCCGTCAGCCCTTGATCGCTCCGGTCATCACGCCATCGACGAAATACTTTTGCAATTTGGGATAGATCAATAAGATTGGGATGGTCGTAAACATCACGCTGGCCGCCTTTAACGACTCCGGCACAATATAGGTGCCGACGCTCCCTTCGCCTCCTTGTTGGCTATCCAGCTGCTGATTGGCCGATATGATCTGGTACAGCTTCATCTGCATCGGATACAGATTTTTGTCCGTAATGTAAAACAGCGCATCTTGGAAGCCGTTCCATCTGTCCACCGCATAGAAGAGGCTTAAGGTGGCAATCGAAGGCAGCGAGAGGGGAAGCACGATCTTGATGAGAATGCCCATATCCGAACATCCGTCAATGGCGGCCGATTCTTCCAGACTATCCGGCAGATTGGCGAAGAAGGTCTTCAGGATGATCATGTTGAACACGCTCATGGCGCCCGGCAGCACCAAACTCCACATCGTATTCATCATGCCGAGCTCTTTAACCAGCATGTACGAAGGAATGAGACCGCCGCTGAAATACATCGTGAAGACCAATGCCGACAACATAACGTTTCTGCCCATCAGCCGCTTCTTCGTTAACGGGTACGCTGCGCAAATGGTCAGAAACATGGCCGCCACGGTGTATACGATCGTAAGCACGATACTGTACCCAAGCGTATACAGCATCTCCGCATCGCTTAAGATGGTTCTGTACGTTTCTACGGTGAAGTCCACCGGCCACAGCCCCACCTTTTGGGAAATAATCGCTTCATTCGAGCTGAAGGAAAGCGCTATCATGTATAGGAACGGAACGATGCAGGTGAAGGACAACGCCACGATAAATGCGATAATCGCGATATCGGCCAGGCTCATTGGTTTCTTTTTGCCCGTATTGCCCGCTATGCTCACCATATCCCATCCTCCCCCAGCTTCTTCGCGATATAGTTAGCCGCCACCAGCAGGATAAGGCCGACCACGGATTGGAACAGTCCAACCGCCGTTGCCTGGGAGAAATCCCCCGAACTAATCCCGACTCTGTAGACGAACGTACTGATCACATCGGAGTACTCGCTGACTAGTGAATTGCCCATCACAAAGGGACGATCGAACCCGATCGAGACCATCCTGCCAATTTGGAGAATCAGCAAAATATTGATCGTGGCCTTAATGCCTGGCAGCGTAATGTGCCACATCTTGCGCAGCCTGGTACAGCCATCCATCTCGGCGGCTTCATACAATTCCTTATTAATTCCGGTCATGGCCGCCAGATAGATGATCGTGCCCCATCCGATATTCTGCCATACGCCAACGGTGATATAAGTGATCAACCAAGGCGTTCGCTGCGATAGAAACTCGATTTTCTCCAGACCGAGGCTCGACAGGAACGTGTTCACCATGCCGGTGTTCGACAACATCAGATAGACCATGCCGCCAATAATAACCCAGGACAAAAAGTGAGGCAGATACAGGACGGTCTGCGTTATTTTCTTAAATCTGGCCAGCCTCACTTCATGGAGCAAAATAGCCAGCAGAATGGGCGCCGGGAATCCCGCGACCAAGTCCAGCACATTCAGGAGCAGCGTATTCTGGAGCGCCCGGTAGAAGCTGTCCTGCTGGAAAATAAACCGAAACACCTCGAGTCCTACCCACTCGCTCCCCTTGATTCCCTCAAAAATGTTGTAGTCCTGGAAGGCCATAATCACGCCATAGATGGGAGCATACCTGAAGATTAGAATATACGCGAAGGGCAGCAGCAAGAGCGCGTATAACCAGGCGTCTCTTTTGATATTGTGCAGAAACTTGTTTTTCTTCTTTCTGGCCGCATACGCTCCAGAGCTGTCTAAAACCGCTTTCATTTCTCGCATCCCTCCGGTCGTCATAGGAGCTATCCTGTGTTCAATTATAGCTGCTGGAGGAAATTAGAAAATGTACTCGCTTAAATGAAATTGGTCATAACTTAAAAGAGTGAAGAACGGTTCGGATAGGAAAAACCAAGGAGCCGGACGGGAAATAACCGCCTGGCTCCTTACGTTTGCGTGTATAATATACATACCATTAGCGAATGTAACGTTCTCTGACCGAAACCTGCATTCGCTTTACGCATTTGGAGGGTGTCATGTCGAAAATCAAAATTTTTGCAGGTACGTCTAACCCGTCCTTAACCGCTCAGATTTGCGATAATCTCGGCGCCCCGCAAGGGCAAATCCAAATCTCGCGCTTTAAGAGCGGCGAGATTTACGTGAGATATTTGGAACCGCTTCGCACTTGCGACGTCTTCATTGTCCAATCGCTCTCCCACCCGGTGAACGATCATTTGATCGAACTGTTGGTCATGATCGATGCGGCCAAACGAGCTTCCGCGAAAACCATCAACGTGCTGATCCCTTACTTCGGGTATGCGCGGCAGCTGCAAAAGGTAGCGCCGCGCGATCCGATCTCCGCCAAGATGGTGGCGGACGTCTTGACCTCCGTCGGCGCAAACCGCGTGATCACGATGGATCTGCATGCGGATGCGATCCAAGGCTTCTTCAAAATTCCAGTCGACCACTTGACCACGCTTGATTTAATTACCAAGCATCTCTTGGGGGCCAACATTCCGAATCCGGTCGTCGTCTCCCCGGACGCCGGGCGCGCCAAGATCGCGGAGAAACTGGCGGAGAGCCTCGACGCGCCGTTCGCGATCATGCTGAAGGAACGTCGCGAGGACAGGCCTCCGGAAGAGTCGCATGTCATCGGGGACGTGCGCGGCCGAACGCCGATCGTGATTGAGGACATTATCGATACCGGTCGAACGGTACTCGATGCCGTAGCAGCCTTAAAGCGGCAAGGGGCGAACGAGGCGTACGTCTGCGTGGCGCACGGGCTGTTCTCCGACAGCGCATTGGACAAGCTGCACCAAGCGCATATCCAAGAGATCGTCGTCACGAATACGATTCAGCAGTCGCCGGAGCGGCATCCGAAGCTGCGCGTCCTCTCCGCTTCGCAGCTCCTCGCGACCGCGATTCGGATTATTTACGAAGGCGGATCGATCGACACCCTCTTGCACAATCCCCGTTAACGCACCTGCACGGGCGCAACCCGGGATGGGTGAATACAGCCTAAGTGCCCGACGCGGCGGCCACGACAACAACCCCCCGAATCTTGGACTCGAGGGGTTGAGTGGCGCTTCAGGCCGCACGCTGAAGACGGCCCTCACTTAATGAATGATCCCCAGATCCAACGCTTTCTGGGAAGCCTCTTCCCTATTGTTGACGCCTAGCTTGATATAGGCAGAGGAGGCATAGTTTCTGACCGTACCGTCCGACAAATTCAGTTTGGAGGCGATCGTCTTGTACCTCAGCCCCTTGGCAACAAGCTGCAGGATTTCGACTTCCCGGTCTGTCAGCTCATAGTCAGCGGCCGCTTTCAATGGGGGAGATGGGATGCCCCCCTCGAATCTCTCGAATATTTTGTGGGACATCTCCTGATCGATTAACGTACCGCCTCGGTGAACAAGCCGAATCGTCTCGGCCAGCTCAAGCGGTGCGGCCGATTTCAAGAGGAACCCGTCCGCACCGTTACGCAATAAGTCCAACGCTTGATCCGTATCCTGAAACGTCGTAAGAATCAATACCCGGATATGCGGCCATTGCTGCTTGATCAATTTGGTTGCCTGGACGCCGTCGATACGAGGCATATCGATATCCAAAAGCACCACGTGGGGCTGAAGCGATTCGCACAGGTCGACGGCTTGCTCGCCATCCTCAGCCAACCCGACTACGTTCAAATCGGGGTACTTGTCAAACAAGGTCCGCAGACTTTCCCGAATAAACGATTGATCGTCGGCAACCAGCAGACGAATATGTTCGTCCGCCTGTTCTTCCGCTGGTCTCGGCAAATTACAGACGACAAGCGTCCCGCCACCCGGCTTCGTATAGACGGACACTTGACCTTGCAGATTCATGGCCCGCTCCTTCATGGCATTCATGCCAAAGCCCTCCCGCCATTCTTCCATCCCTCTTCCGTTATCCTGCACCTCGAGCCTCGTATATTGCTGCCCGAAATGCAGCGTAACGGTAATTTCCGTTGCCTGGCCGTGTCGAACCGCGTTGGTCAGCGACTCCTGCAAACAACGAATGAATGTCATTTTCGCTTGCCGGGACAGCGGGGACTCCTCTCCGTACGCGCTAAAGTTCACCTCGACTTGGGCATGCGCCTGAAATTCATCTCCAAGCTGTTGCAAAGAGAGCACCAAGGAGCGCGACTGCTGCGCAGACTCCATTTGATGCAGGTAACGCCTCACGTCCTCGATACTTTGGCGGCCCAGCTCCAACAAGGCATCCAGCCGCTGCGAACCGGTATCGGTCGCAAGCTCGGACCGCAGCGTTTCCATGCCCATGAGGATAGAGGTATACGCATGGCCGACGGTATCGTGAAGCTCCCTCGACAGCCGGTTTCGTTCTTCGGCCAGCGTAATGCGTTCGATTTGGGACATATACTGCTCAAGCACCTTATTTTGCTGGCGGATCGTGGTATTCTGCCGGTGATTGACGATCAACAAATGAAAGGCGAATCCCATCACATAAGCCAGACCATAGTACGTGACCATGAACCAATAGCCGTTGCTGGGCGCAACCGCATGGAATACGCCCGGCAATAGAAAGACGGTCGCCGGGGCCGTCCACCGATAGGATCGATGAGCGCTGTTCGCCGCGGTAAGAAACGCGGATACGAGGAAGGTAAGATAGGCCTCCGGAAATAGCGAAGTTAAATGTATACATAGTCCGCCAAATAGCAGGATTTCCGCGAATAAATAATAGCTATAGTTCAGCTGCAAACAAACCCATGGTATAGAGAAAGCGGCAATCTCTAAAAAAATGACGGTCCACAACGGCAGCGCCAGACCTTCTTGAAAACGTATCGTCGTAAGGATGAGTGAAACGCTGGCAATAAGGCGAAGCCCCAGCATAATCCAATCATACCAAATCCACTGTTTCACCATATCCAACAAGTCGTTCCACTCCTAAGCTGCTTCTGTTTTGTTTCCCATCCTATTATAGTCTATACCTTATGCGGTGCCCATTTTGTTATTTAGGCTGAACGACACACCTTCGCGGTACTTGGGGGGAAGGGAAAACAGCAAAAGATGGACGCTAGCGTATAGCGGCCATCTTGAACATGATCCGTTATGGATGCAGTAGAGATGGAGTCACCTTCTGAATGTGAACAAGGATATCGAATGTTTGACCTAATGCGATATCAACCGTGGTTGGGATATCCGGACCTACGGTCGTGATTCCGGCGAAAATGGGATGCTGCTCGTTTAGCCACGTTTTTGTCACTCCGCTTGCCTTACGCAAATCAACCAAAAACTGGTCGTAATTGACTTGTCCAAACGTATAGTTATACGTATTCGGGTCATCGAATCGTAATGTGCCATAGGGCCCAAACTGTTGATTGCTGTTGTAAACATTGTAACGCCCCTCAAAGACGGAGGTTCCAATGGATACATACCGCTGCCCATAATGTTCGGCCAAATGCTGCCCGGCTACTTTAGGGTATACGAAAGGGATCATATTGGTTTTCGAAACATGTCCATTATGGCCCCACACGATTGTTTTTCCTACATGCTCTTCGGTCCACTTCGCATTCTCATACATGGCCCTATCATGTTTCAAATAAAAGTCGTTCGGGTCATCCGGATAGGAAGCCGCCATTGTCGTAAATTGCTCAATAATACGCGCATTTTGTTTGATCCAGGCGAACTCTCGGGATTTTCCATTCAGGTTTCGTTTATGTTGTTCTAATAAAGCGCTGATCTGTTTCGCATCGGAAACATATTTCGCTTTCATTTCTTTCTTAAGGCTGCCAAAGGTATCGATATCCTTTGTGACCGGAATAAGGCCTTTCATCTTTATTTCCAAACGAGCTGCAAGTTTGGGATGATGTTTCTTTACATACGCAAGGATAGGGTTGTAAACCTGCTCGTTTACGGTTTGTATATCCATCCCGATGATCCTTATTTTGGATTTATGATGTGGATCAGCATTATATTGACGTATCCACTGAAGCAGATCTATCATTTCTTTCGTGTTGAATACAGGCGTTAGATACTGGCTGGGGTCACCTTTACCCGTAAGGACGTAACGATCGAGTCCCAATGCTCGGTCCCATCCCTCTTCTAACACGAGGGCGTTAAAGCCCATCTCAAGCGCCAAAAATTTCACCAGGCGATGTTTCATCGTAAAAACTTCATGCGCGCCATGCGTCGCTTCGCCTAGACCAACAATTGCTGCTGACCCTACCATATCCTTCAGCGGACTTAAATCATGAAGAGATGCTGCTGGATCCGTTGTTTTTAATGGGCTTGCATGGTCTTCTAACCATTTGATCTGGTCCGCTTTTGGATTGGTGTTGGAGGACGCTGTAATAGCAGCGTCTGCTTTTGGAGTTGCATAAGTACATCCTGTCACACTAGTCAGTGTAATCACCGAGGCAGCCATTGCGATAACCATTTTCTTTTTCATATCCTAATCCTCCTTATATACGTGAAGACTTGCATCCAAACCACTATCGATTAAGCTCCCGAACCATGCTGCGTGTATAACCTCCGAATTTTTTCGCCGCACCCTCAGCCAGCTTGACGCTAATTGCCGCAAGCACGACTCCCACAGCCATGAAAAGAAGAGATTCCACAAACGTGTCGACCTTCATGAAAATGAAATTCATCTCGACGTGCCGATACAACAGCGGGGCCAACAGGCAAGCAACGGGGGTTACATAGATTACGGCAGCACAGACGAGACTACCGAGTCCAACCCCAAATTTTTGCATTAACCAAAAGACGGCGCGCCAGTTGCGGCGGTCCGTAAGCTCTACTTTGGATTGAGCCCAGACCGACCCGCCTGTTGTTACCTTGCTCTCATAAGGCTCTGTCGTGATCTCGGTATACAATTTCGTCTGCGCCCGTTCGTATTGGATGAACGTCGTCGTCGTTCGCAATACGCGTGTAACCAGGGGAATCCCGATTACGGTAAAGGAAAGACTTAAACTGAACGACAACGCCACCGCATAAAAACAAAAGTAAAAAAAGCCTGTAACGAACGTGAACAATAAAAAGTAACCATGCTGGATGAAACCTGATTTCATAAGGTTCATCGCTCCTCTCCGTGTGATATCCGCATCCTACGACTACTTGTGTCAACCCTACCAGTGCAGGAATGTCATATGACATTTTTTTGGCTTGAGCGAGATGAAATCAAACAAAAAAACCTTAGCTCAGTCAGCTTGAGCTAAGGTTTTGCCAGGTATAGACGTTATGTATGATTTCTCGCGCTCGTGTGAAATGGCTAGCCTTTTCCGACCGAGCGGCGATCGCTTTGATCCATATTCATTTAATATAAATCGACACTAATTTATTGTTACACGATAATTTTTTTGCTAAAATCAATGGTGTCACGATATAAATGAGGTGTTGGATATGAAGGTTAAACGAGGTTCAACGACTTTCTTAAAAGGAATCATTTGTCTGATTGGAATTGCCGTGCTTACCGTGTGTATCGTCTTGCTGCCTGAAGCAGCCAGAAGAGACGCGATCGAGCGTCCAGGTGATTATTCGCTATATCCCCTTTTGGTATGTGCATATGGAATATGTATGGCGTTTTCGGTCGCGTTGTACCACGTATTTAAGCTATTAGCCTATATCGAGAAGAACAACGCTTTCTCTGCGTTATCTTTTCAATCTTTGCAGGTCATAAAAAAATGCGCTTTTACTGTTATTTTCTTCATTTTGTTAGCAATCGTATATTTAAGAGTGCATGCTCAATTCACAGGTGATGATGCAGCAGGTCCAATAGCTCTAGGTCTAATGGGGGTTCTAGCAACAAGTATCATCGCAGCCATGGTGGACGCACTTCAAAAGCCATTAAAAAACGTCCCAGATATAAAGTCAAAAGACGAATGAGGAGACGAACCCATTCACCCCTGCTCTCCCAGAACGATCTGCCTCAACTGGATGACCAAGCTTCTCAGCTCCTGCTCTTGTTCCAAGTATGCGCAAAGCGCCTGAATGAGCGGCCTTCTAGGCTGAGCTTGAGCGATCTCCTCCCCTAGCAGTCGGGCTATCTCTTGCAGTTCCTTCCGCCGAGCGGTCCCGCCAGGCCAAACCTCAAGCCGTGCGGCCACTGTGCCGAATAGCTCCTTGGCAATCCGGCCTTTTTCTTCCTCCCAGTCGTTTGCGCCTGAGTGAATGAATTTTTCGTAAGCGCTTCGCCCAAGCAGTCCCTTGGAATCCGATCTCGTCATGTGCTCGACTAGCGCATCCAGTTTATCGACGATAAACCAAGCTGTATCTTCGATCGACAACTGCGTGAGCTCGTTGATCATGCGCTGTAGATAGTCCTTCAGAATCGCGCGATAGATAAAAATGAGGTCCCAAAGAAACGGCTCGATGCTCTCCCCATAGACCTCAAGCAGCCAAGATCGATGCCACTCCATCATGCGGGCGCGAACATGAGTCCTTATCGCGTGAAAAGCCGGGTACTGCGTAATCGGAAGATCTGTAAAGTCGACCATAATGTGACGGTATTCAATAAAATACTGAAAGCGAAATACGATCTGATTGACAAGTCCCTCCTTGGGCGTACCCGTCTCGGTTTTTTGGAGGTGCTCCGCCCGATCAAAATAATCCGTCTGGCATTCGTCGAAAACCGCGCACAGCAAGTCCTCTTTCGATGGAAAATATTTGTATACGGAGCCCTTGGCAATGGAACAGTCCAAGGCGATTTCCTGAATCGAGGTCGCCAGAAACCCTTTTTCCTTAAACATTTTTGAAGCCGAACGAATGATATCCTGCTTGGTTGCGCTCATTCTCACGTATCCCCTCTTGACACCTTTGAACTTAGAGTACAAAATAATGAACATAGAGTCAATTGACCCTTTGTTCATTATTTTAAACCTGAAGTCATATGAGGGACGGCTCGATTTCTCGGTTGGAGTGTGATCAATCATGGAAGACCTATTATTTCATTTTCCTCAGACCGCATTAATTGTTATCGACTTGCAGAAATGGCTTGGAAACAGCTATGCACCTTACTCGAAAGAACACGTCATCGACCGGTCAGCCGCCATGGTTCGAACCTTCCGCGAGGCAGGCGCTTTTGTCGGGATTGTTCGCGTCTCCACGAAGGACTTCAAGGATATGCCTCGCCCGCTGCTGGATCAAGCACCTCCGCCCTTAAATCTGGTGCCGGGATGGGATGAGATCGTCCCCGAAATCGGAGTCGCCGACACCGACCACTTGATTACAAAGCGCCAGTGGGGCGCTTTTTACGGCACGGACTTGGATCAACAGCTGCGCCGGCGGGGCATCACGACCATCGTGCTTTGCGGGATTGCTTCTGGTATCGGCGTAGATACCACGGCGCGTGAAGCGCTCGCTCATGGCTATCAGGTGGTATTCGCAATCGACGCCATGAGCGGCTTCAGCCAGGCGGAGCATGATCACGTGCGCAAGGTCATCTTCCCGCGCATTGGGCGCATCCGTACGACCGAAGACATTCTCGCTTGCGCCGCGCTCCAATGAACGAGGTATAGTACGAACAAGACAGACACCAAGTGACAGGTCTAACGATGGAATAACGGCGTTGTCGAAGCCGCATTCAGCGCGCCAATTCGAATTCGGTCTAGCATCAACGCCTGTCCGTCAGCTTGCCTTAACGTGATCGATTTAGGCTCTCCCGGCAGCAGCTCGAAGAAATTGTCGCTCATCCGGACGTTGCCCTGCGGGATATCAATGGTTACCAGCCTGGCGACTGCGCCTATCGTCCTAACGGTCACAACTCCTAGCTCTGCGTCCACGCTTGCCGTCAACTGCGCCTGCGGCAAGTCGAGCTCCTTAGGGTCCCGGAGATAATAATAGTTGTCCTCGCAATCCCATCCCGGTGCCGATAGCCTCACCAACGCCCTCTCTGGAGAAAGTCCGCCGAGGATGTCGAGCTCTTCCCATTCTCCCAGCTTGACGGCCGTATTGGCACCAACTTCGGCAGCCGTTTCCAACGTTCTCACAAGCTTGCCTTCAAAATCGTACACCTGCAGCGTCACCTTGCCCGAGTAGGCTTGCAGACGGTCATTGACGATCCACAGCTTGAGCGGCTCTCGGGGATCGTGATCCAGCGAAAGGTGCAGCGGATGATAAAATTTGCGAGCATAATAGAATGAAGCCTTCGGCAGCAGCTCATAATCGATCAAGGACCAGCTTGTTCCTGGCCAGCTGTCGCCATGCTGCCAGATGAGCGAGCCGCTTGTTCTGGCCTTGTTGCGGCGATAATGCTCGATGCCGTATTTGAGTCCTTCTGCCTGCGTCAGCATCGAAAACCTCATATATTCCTCGATGTCGGAAGGAATGCCGGTAAATCCCTCCATCAGCAGAATGCCTTTTTGATGATTCGTATCTTTGTTCCGGTAAGCCATCTCGACGCTTCCCCAATAGAACTCCTCGTCAGGCACGTATTTCTCCAGCGTATAGCGATTGGCCGAGGCATGCATGCCGAATTCGCTGCTGAACAACGTATCGTCTTTTTTATAATTTTTGAAGGTGACGCCTTCGACGCTGTAATCAAGCATCGTTGGGTCGCCGAATTTGCGCGGATAGACCGACCCGTGCCAGACTTGCCAGTTATGCCGGTCACCCACCTCCGGATCGTTAGCGTCGTTGCCGCCATAGGGCGAAGACGGCCAATAAGGGCGGGAATCGTCGTATTGCTCCAGCACCTCAGGCAATAACTGATGGTAGATCGACTCGCCGTAGAACGGGCAGGTGATATCGCCGTCCGACGACTTCATATCGTACAGCCAATCAATTTCGTTGTTCCCGCACCATAAGGCAAGCGATGCGTGATTGCGCAATCGCTTAATATTGCAAATCGCTTCCTGTCTGACATTGTCCATGAAATCGGCATTGTAATCAGGGAAGAGCGCGTTGGCGAAAGCAAAGTCCTGCCAAACAAGGACGCCCAGCCGGTCGCACTCGTCATAAAAGAAGCTTTTTTCGTAAATGCCCCCGGCCCAAATGCGCAGCATATTCATATTCGATTCAACGGCCAGTTCAATGAGATCCGTATAACGCTTATCGGGCGCCGAGCCGATGAAATTGTCCACTGGAATCCAGTTGGAGCCTTTAGCGAACAAACGAACGCCATTTAATCGAAAAGCAAAAGCATGCCGGCCATGTTCATCCTGCAGCATCAGCTCGATCGTACGAATGCCGAAAGGCTTGCGGTAGCGATCCGTTTCTTGTCCATCCGCGTACAGAATGACTTCAAGCTCATACAGGTATGGCTGGCCAAGATCATGGGTCCACCATAGCTTTGGACGGTCAATATTCAAACTCACTTCCGCACGCGAGCGCGCAAGCTTGCCGGCCGCTTCTGCCGCCGTGCCGCCAAGAGCGTCTACCAGACTGGCTCGATAGGTCATTTCGACGCTGCGATTGAAGCATTTAGCCTCAATGGAAGCCCGCACGGTCGCCATGTCCTTGTCAGCCGTCTCCGTGCGCGCATACACGCTGTCCAGACGAGCGAGCTTGCTGCGCTTTAGATGAACCTTGCCCCAGATGCCCGTCGTCACCATGCGAGGGCCCCAATCCCAGCCGAAATTCATGGCCGCCTTGCGAATCCAAGGGCGCTCCTTCGTATAGGAGGACCATTGCATCTGAGCTTTATCTCGATTATGCAGGAACAGCGGGTCGAACTTGACCGCCACCGTGTTTTTACCGCGATGCACAATGCGCGTCACATCGTAAACATAACTGCGGTGCATATTGGCCGATTGCCCAATCTCCAGACCGTTCACATAGATGGTAGCGAACGTATCCAATCCTTCGAACACCAGCTCCAGCCGTTCCTCCTGGCTTGGCGCTTCATCCAGCTGGAACTTGGTCCGATACCACCATTCCTTCTCCTCGATCCATCTGCATTTGATGTCGTTATGGCCGTAATAGGGATGCTCGATCAGCTTTCTCTCCATCAGTGTGGAATGAACGTCGCCCGGCACGGCAGCCGTAATCCAGAAGCGATCGTCCAGACCGGCGTCCGCGAGCTGAAGCGGCGGCACCTGTCCGACCTCATAATGTTGTAATCTCCATTCGCCCGATAGTTCCATAAGGTCCTCCATGTTACCCCATAAATTTTTGGTCCGACTCAAGCTCCGCCCATAGTCTGCGTAAGCGTTGTCGGACCAAATGGCTGTCTGTCTATTCGTTTACCGTTTGCATCCAGAATACTTATTTCAGTTTGGCTTCCGCCGCTTTTCCTTTTTCAACTAGCGTCTCATACGCTTGCTCCAGCGTCGTTTTGTTGAACATGACCGCTTCCATCTCGGATTTGTACGTAGACACGAAATCTTCCGCGCCTGCGGGAGCCGGGTAGAACGGCAGCGCTTTTTCTTTGGCCACGTCCAACAAATCGAGGCCAAGCTGCTCGCCTGCCGTAAAAGAGCTTTCGATCGATTTCAATATTTCATGATTGATCGGAATACCGCGCACTGTGCCGAGCGTTTTGCCCGCTTCCGCATTCGAAATGAACCATTTAATAAATGCCTTCGCCTGAGCCTGATTTTTCGATGCTGCGCTTACCGAGAAGAAAATCGTCGATTGCGCCCAGCCGCCGCCGGCTTCGCCAATCGGGTAGCTGTTAACGGCAATGCGTCCGCCAGGGAGCAAGGCTTCAATTGCGGTTGCAGAGCCTACCGATGCGCCTCTCAGCATCACGCGTCCAGTGCCGAACGTATCCGTCTGCGGATCGTTCTCCTTGGATGCAAGTTGAAGGTCCGCCGGCGGTACAATGCCTGCTTTTTGGAACTCGGCATATTTGCTGTTGAATGCAAACCAAGTATCCTTGTCCAGGTTAAACGTCGTGCCGTCCTTAAAGATCGGGCCTAGTCCTTTGGACGTCTGATAGAATTGGTACCATTCCCAAATGTTTCGGAGATCATCGATCGGGTATTTGTCTTTCGGGAGCTTCGTGCGGGCTTCCTCTGCGTAGGCGAAGAAGTCTTCCCACGTCCAGTTGTTGGTCGGGAGCGTAATCCCGGCTTCCTCGAGCGCAACTTTGTCGTATACCATGCCTTGCCCATTGTAGCTGAGAGGAACGCCGTACACTTTGCCGTCGATCTTAATATTCTCGATGACCTGCTCGTCAACAATACCGGACAAGTCAATGTCGGACAGATCCGCTAACAGGCCGCGCTTCACATAACCTTGAATATAGGCTGCGTCCATCTGCATAATGTCGGGAAGCGTTTTCGACGCGGCGAGCGTCGGAAGCTTCTGCCAGTATCCGTCCCAAGCGGTGAACTCGGGCGTGAAGGTCACTTTCGAATGAGCCGCCGTGTACATATCCAGCGCTTTTTGGGTCGCTTCGTGACGCACGTCGGATCCCCACCACATAATTTTCAGATTGGCCGCTTTATCGGTGGAGCCGCTTCCGCTGCTGCCGGCATTGCAGCCGGACAATACGACGACGGATGCCAGAGCACCGACCGCCAACGTTTTTAACCAAGGTCTAGTCTTTGTCATGTGAACACTCCCTTTTCCATAATCAAATGGGAAGCCGTAAGTCAGATGGAGCATGGATGAGCTTAGCCCTTAAGGCCTGTTGTCGCGATGCCTTCCACGAAATGCTTCTGAGCCAGGAAGAAGATGATGGCCGAAGGAACGACGGATAGCAGCGACATCGCCAGCAATTGTCCCCATTGCACTTCAAACTGATCAATGAACATCCTCAGCCCCAAGCCTACCGTAAACTTCTCGACGGAGCTCAAGTAGAGCAGTTGAGAGAAGAAATCGTCCCAGCTCCACAAGAAGGTGAAGATGCCTACCGTGAATAACGCCGGTTTAATCAAGGGAGCGATAATGCGGAAAAAAATGGCGTAAACCGATGCACCGTCAATTTGTGCCGCTTCGTCCAGCTCTCGCGGAATACCGCGGATAAACTGCACGACAAGGAAGACGAAGAATGCGCCGCCGCCGAAAAAATGCGGCAAGATGAGCGGAATGTAGCTGTCTGTCAAACCTAGTTTGTTATACAGAATGTACTGCGGCACGACGGTAACCTGCGATGGCAGCATGAGCGTCATTAGCAGCACGGAAAACCAGAAGTTGCGGAAACGGAAGTCGAGGCGGCCAAAGCCGTAACCGACGAGAGCGGCCGTCACCACGCCGCCGAGCACGCTCCAAAATTCCATGAAGAGCGTATTGGCAAAAAACGTTGTGAACGTATATTGGGATGAGTACGACCAGCCGTTCGAATAGTTTTCCCACATGAACGTTTCGGGCCATAACGTCGGCAGGGATAGCTCCGCTTGGCTTTTTAAAGAAGCGCCGATCCACCAGATGACCGGGTAAATCATGAGAAGGGAGAACGGGATCAGAATCAGATGGTTCTTCCAAGAGCTTTGTTTTTCCGTCATCAATTGGATTTGCCCCCTTCCGACTCGTAATGGACCCAGTACTTGGACACTGTGAAGTTAATAAGCGTGAACACGCCGATAATAAGAAGAAGGATCCAAGCCAGCGCCGATGCATAACCCATTTGATACTGCCGGAACGCTTTCTCATACAGGTACAATACGTACATGTAAGTCGAGTTGGCCGGACCTCCGCTCGTGATGACGAATGCCGAGGTGAACATCTGGAAGGCATTGATAATGCCGAGCACCAAATTGAAAAAGATGACCGGAGAGAGCATCGGAAGCGTAATGCTGTAAAATTTGCGCAACACCCCTGCGCCGTCTACGGAAGCGGATTCATAAAGATCTTTAGGAATCTGCTTCAAGCCGGCCAAGAAAATAACCATCGTGGAGCCGAACTGCCAAGCATTGAGCAAAATCAGAGTGCCGAGCGCCGTATCCGGATTGGCGATCCAACCGACGCCCTGAATGCCAAACCAGCCCAGAATATGATTGATGTACCCTTCAAGGCCGAACATGTTGCGCCATAATGCTGCGACTGCGATGCTGCCCCCGATTAGAGAAGGGAAATAAATGAGCGTCCTGTATATGCTCATGCCTTTTACATTTTGGTTGAGGAGCATGGCAACCAATAAAGAGAACATCAGCTTGATCGGCACCGCAAAAAGCACGAATGTAAACGTAACGGCGAGCGACTTCACAAATAGCCTGTCGGAAGTGAAAATATTCGAATAATTCTCCGTTCCTACCCAGACCGGAGAATCAAGCAGAGAATAATCGGTAAAGGACAAATAAAGCGATTGCAAAATCGGCCATAGAGTCAGAAGAAGAAACCCTATTAGCCACGGGGAAATAAAAAGATATCCAGCCGTGTTATGCTGAAACTTTTTGCCGGATCCGCTTTTTTTACCAAACATGGCATAACCTCGTTTCTATCGAATTCAATCTATAAAGCGCTTCCATTTACTTCCTCAGGAACATATTAGTTGATCGAGTCTCATTTCGTCAACTAAAATTGTTGATTTATTATGTTTACAATTATCATTTATGTTTACAACAATATATTCACTAATAACAAATTATCTTTTAGTGGAGCTAGCTTATGGACCCATAAAAAAAATCCCTGATTCGCATAGCTGCCAAATCAGAGATTTTGGAGGATCCATTCGCGAGAATGCGCAATTAAACGGAATGCTGCTTTTCCCCGGCTGTCCGGGGAGGCGCGATGCTGCCCTTAATGATGAGATCGCTTTGCAGCAAAAGCTTTTCATGCGGCATGTGAAGATTGGCCAGTCTCCAGAACAGCATCTCTACCCCCTTGATCCCCAGAGCCTCCGATTCAGCATTGACTGTGCTAAGCTCCGGGAACTCTAGCATAATTTCCGCATCGTGATCGAAGCCAGTGACGCATGTATCTTCCGGAACGCGAATGCCAAGCTGCCGCATGGCGCGCCATACATGCGAAGCGATCTTGTCATTGGCGCACACGAAAGAAGTAGGCAGCGAGCTGCTTTGCAATTCCGCGAGGGTAGAGAGGATGAGATCGAGATTCTCTTGATCGTTTGTGGGCTTAACGCGAATCAACGACTCGTTTGGCGTGTACGGAATCCCGCTTTCCGCCAATACCGATTTGAAGCCGTTCCAGCGATCCGCGAAGCTTCTCGCAAAACGCCAATCTCCGACGAACTGAACGTCGGTATGGCCCTTGCCGATCAAATATTTAACCTGTTTACGCAATAGATCATAATTGTTCATGAAGACGCTGTCGGAACTAACCAGCTCGTCCTCGTGATCGACAAGCACGAAGGGTATACCTTCATTGCGTAAATGGACAAGCATGGAGGTTTCGATTAACCCGATTCCAATGATCCCGAGCAGCCCTTCAGGACGCATAATTTTATGGAAATTGCGAGGCGAATCGTCCGTAATGAGAACAGAGCCTATGCCGCTTGACTCTAACCCCCTGAACACCCCTTCCAGGATTCTGCCCCAATAACCGGAGTCTCTGTTCTGACTGCGAATATTCGGGAAGAGAATGCCGATCATTTTTTCATCGTCCGCATCCGGCTCCTGATGATTCATCGTTCTTTTGATCAGCTTCTGATCCAGATAGCCGAGCTGCGAGGCCACCTCGAATATTTTTTCCCTCGTAGATGCGCTAATCCCCGGTTTACCGGACAGCGCTTTGGATACCGCATATTTGGATACGCCGACTTTATCGGCAATTTCCTGCATTGTTATCTTTTTAATCTTAGCCATGATGTTCACTCCGCAACTTAAAATACAAGTCGTTAGTTTACTTTTCAGCCGTTTGTAAACCAAACTTTTTATCATCATAACAAATTACTTCTGACGTGTATATAAAAGTAAGACCTAAGCGGGATTGACTCTTCCCGCCTTACTATTGCAGAATTTTAACCTCAGAAGCAAAAAGACGATCGCTCTTAAACAGTGCGATCGCCCTTATTGAAAAGTTACCCCGGTGTTATCGAATTTTTTGACATTGTGAACAGGTGTAATTTTTCACTTTTACTTGAATTCAATATCTTCCGGCAAACCGGTCTTCTTGTGGTACTCCCGGAAGAGATGACGATGCGGCATCGGCACCATCCCCTTCTCTACCGTTGCTCCGGACTCAATAAACCGGTAACGGTCAAAAGGAATTTTCCTCAATCCGTCCTCATCCAACATGCCGTTCCAGCTTTTGTCCGGATTGGACCACAGGCCTTCCCCGTACAAGGTTACCCCTCCCGCATAATCGGTCATAACGGCCCCGTATTCCTGCAGCGCAGTAGCAATGATCTTCTCTTCCCGGGAAAGCCCGAACGCCTCCAGATCAAGTTCAGGGTCCAACTGGATCACCGCTCCTTCCGGTATTCCATTCGGGTATGCACCGTCCGTCCAGATCGCCGGAGGGAACGAATGCTCCAGGAGCCCGACTTTTTCGCAGGCGCATGCCAATTTGTGTTCAATCCTGCCGTCCCTAATTTCGTCATGCATAATCAATCCGGCGATAATCGGAACCCCCGAGGCACGCGAAGGTCCATACAGATGGATGCTTTCACCGTTATGGATTGGAAAGTCGGACGGATCGAACACGCCGCTGCCATACAGGTCGTACTTCATGCCGGTACATGACCACCAGGAACCGTCCGGTCTTTTTTCTGCTGCCCACATGTCCCAGGCGAGGCCTTGCTCGTAATCGATGAGCGCCATATGAGAGTCGGACTCCCGATCCGGTATGGCATGCTCCGGTATCGGAACATCTTCACCGAACCCTTTGCCATGACCAAGCGGGTGATGCTCGCCGATGAAAGGTTTGGAATTCATATAGAACGTCCGGCCTTCCCCAGTGTGGTGCATCATTCTCTTGCCGATGTTAAACCTCGGCGTATCTTTCGTAACCTCAAAGACCGGTATCGTCCACGCATGCAGATTCATATGAAAGCCGTTCTTTTTGTCCGCTTCATAGAGAAGGTCAATAAAATGCGAAGAACGGCTTAAGATCTTCGGGTTATTCTCAATTTTGGTGTTCCAGAAGCTATTCTCGGCAAAAAATCGCTTGGTCATCTGTTCACGCTCCCCTTAAACCTTTCATGATCCGTACGTGGCCTCTACTTCCGCGAGTGTCGGGAGCGCTCCTTGGGCGCCGAATCCCATGACAGATCGCGATGCTGCCCGGGCACCGAAATCAACCGCGTCTCCGAGCGCACAGCCTGAAGCAAGACCATAACCGAGCGCGCCATTGAAGGCATCTCCTGCTCCGGTCGTGTCGGCAACCGCAACCTCTAATGCGGCAGCCGTTCTCATTTCACCTGCATCATCCAAGTATGAACTGCCTTTCCTGCCACGGGTTACGATGACCTTCCCCTCGAAGCGCGAACGCCAGGCTGCAAGCTGTTTCTTGAGCATTTCATCCGTCCGGGCCACAGGCTCGTTCGATAGCAGCGCAAATTCCGTCTCGTTCGGCGTTAGGATGTCCACGAGCGATAGAAGCTCGAAGGGAAGAGAGACGGCCGGCGCAGGATTAAGAATGGTCATCACCCCTGCACCACGCGCGATTCTCAGTGCTTCCAGCACCGACTCGAGAGGAATCTCCAATTGAACGAGGAGCAGGTCCGCCTGCTCGATGATTGCGCGGTGACGTCGAACCAGATCCGGCGTGCATCGGCTATTGGCGCCAGGGGTCACCACTATACAGTTGTCTTCCTGGGCATGGAGGATCACAGCCGTTCCGGTTTGCACATCGTCGAGCGCTTCGATCCCCTTATGATCGATGTTGAACGCTTGCAGATTAGCCGTCAGCTTCTGGCCGAACGGATCTGTACCGACAGCACCGATCATCCTGACGTCCGCGCCTAATCGGGCGGCGGCAGCCGACTGATTCGCGCCTTTCCCCCCAGGGACATAATGAATAGCGCTGCCCTGCACCGTCTCCCCGACTTGCGGCATTCGCAGCATGGTAACCACGATGTCCATATTCATACTTCCTACTACGGCAATCCTCGGTTTCATCGCCTGTGCTCCTTTTAACGATGCAGCTTCTTGACTATCGCATTCATGCCCGTTTCATATGGCTGCTATGGCCCGGAGACAGCTTGGCATCCGGATCGACATACACCTTCGCATTGTTAATGGCGGTTGGCGCTTCACCGAAGCCGACTGCGATCAGCTTCAGCTTGCCCGGGTAGGTCGTAATATCGCCTGCCGCGAAAATACCCGGAATATTCGTTTCCATGCGGGAATCCACGACGATAGAGCCGTCCTGAATGTGGATTCCCCATTGTGCGATCGGTCCGAGCGACGAGCTGAAGCCATAATTGACGATGAGGGCATCGACTTCGACACGAAGCTCTTCGTTCGACTTCGAATCGAGCAGCGTAACCGCCTCAATGCGATCCTCGCCATGCAGCGCCACGATTTCCTTCGGCGTGAGGATTCGGACGGTGGAGGCCAATAAATTCTGCACGCTATGCTCGTGAGCGCGGAACTTTTCCCGCCGGTGGGTGAGCATCACCTGCTCTGCGATCGGCTCGAGCATCAGCGACCAATCGACCGCGGAATCCCCGCCGCCGCTGATCAGCACCCGTTTTCCTTTGAAGCGCTGCAGGTCGTCGACGAAGTAATGCAAATTCGTTTTCTCGTAGCGGGCCGTTCCTGGCAGCTCGAGACGTTTCGGCTCGAAGGCGCCCACTCCGCCTGTAATGATGACCGCTTTCGCATAATGAACGGCCCTATCCGTCTTCACCTCGAACAACCGCTCGTCATGCTTTATCACATCCAGAACCTTCTCCTCTAGACGAATGTCCGTTTGGAAATGGCTTAATTGCTCCTTCAGGCGATTGACCAGCTCCTGGGCGGTTACCTTCGGAAAGCCGGCCACGTCGTAGATATATTTCTCCGGATACAAGGCGGCAAGCTGCCCGCCAAGCTGGGGCATGCTCTCCACCAACTTGACGGAAGCATGACGCATCCCGCCGTAGAAGGCTGCGAATAAGCCGGCCGGGCCACCTCCGATAATGAGAAAATCAACCGCATTGGTTTTTGAACACGCGCTGAACAACGTGATTCCCTCCCTTTCACTCTCGATGTCTCTTCCTGTATTAAATGAGCACGTATACACGGCCGTCTTCGACCTCGACCTCGTAGCCTCTGAGCTTGACCTTCCCGTCAACCAAATGCTGGCCCGTTAATAAGTCGAACTCCCAGCCATGCCAAGGGCAGCGTACGATTTCACGGTCTTTCCCGTATTTGTACTCGTACACGAGCGATGGCAGCCGCGTGCCGCATACCGGCCCCTCGCATACCGGCGCCCCTGCATGGGGGCATGTATTGCGCCAGGCATAGAACCGGTCCCCGACCGCGAACAAGCCGATTTCCATCCCTTTCACGGTTACGATCAGCCGTCCGCTCTTTGAGAGCTCCTCGGCAGTCCCCGCCTCGTAACGGATGCGTGTTTTCTCCATGCGTTAGGCCTCCCCTTCTGCCGCAGCCGCCGCTTCGCCCTGGCTGGACGGCACTTCATGCAGCCCGTACAGCGCAATCGCGTTGTCGGCTAGAATCCGCTCCCGGAGATCCTTGCGGATCGGCTGCAGCGCCATCTTCGGATTGTCGAAGTCCCAGTGCGGATAGTCGGACGAGAACATGACGGTGCTGCCAGCGTCCACCATATCGAGAATCTGGTTCAGCTGCTCCGGATTCCCCGGCTCCTCGATCGGCTGCGTCGTCAGCCGGATATGCGCCTTGATATATTCCGACGGCAGTCGCTTCAGCCAAGGCACCTGATCGCGCAAGCCTTTGTAGTTTTTATCCATCCGCCACATGAGATGAGGCAGCCAAGCGATGCCGCCTTCGATCGCGACGAATTTCAGCTTCGGGAATTTCTCGAATACGCCTTCGCATACGAGCGAGTTGACGTGCGCCATATAGTTGATCGGCAGGATGTTATGCCACTCGAAATAAGACGTCGGATAGCCGGAAGGCGTAGGCGCTCCTGCGATGCCTCTGCCCTCCGTTCCGGGATGCACCGCCACCGGAAGTCCGTTCCGCTCGGCCGCTTCATAGATGGGATGGAAGAAACGCTGGCCGTAAAGCATGCGTGAACCGCTGCACATAATGACTTGGACCATGTCCTTATGGACCGCCATCCGGTCGATTTCTTTGGCCGCTGCCTGCGGGTCCGCATGATTGATAAGGATCGACCCCTTGTACACGGGGCTTGCTTTCAGCCACTTCTCGACCAGCCAGTCATTGTAGGCGCTGGCGACGACGTTCCCGTAATCCGGATTCGGATTCAGGGAGATGCCAAGAATGCCTGAGCCCGTTAGAATCCCGTAATCGATCCCATATTTCCGAAAGTGATGCTCAAGCATGAAATGCGGATCGCTGCCGGGGATGCCGCCGTCCGCCGTCTTCGCGTCGGCACGGAATACGCCGATCGGGGACTGCCAGCCGCCGCCATATCCGGGGCCAGCCGACAGCCAGTATTCATGCCATACCCTCGGGAGATAAGGAAGCAACTCTGTATTGCTGGCGATCGCGTTATGCACGTCGGCATCGATAATTCTAGGTTTCACCATTCCTAACCGCTCCTTCGCATCCGTTAATGTCATTTCATAGCTTAACTTTACATCCGTGACACGGGGGCGTACATGAAGAAAAGGCATGGAAATCTGGATAATTGTCAGATTCCCATGCCTCTACTCCATTAGGATTTTCGGTAGTCTCTGGGAGACATCCCGGTCTCTTTCTGAAACAATCTGGAGAAATAAAAGGAGTCCGGGAAGCCGCTCTCCTCGGCGACCTGGCTAATCGCCAGTGTCGTATTCCGCAGCAGCAGCTTGGCCTGATCGATCCGGATTTTGGTCAAATACTGAATCGGGCTGTGTCCCGTATGCGCCTTGAACAATACGGAGAAGTAGCCCGGCGATAACGCAACGCTGTCGGCCATCTGATCTCGCGTGAGCGCCTCCTTGAAGGAGGTCTTCATGAGCTGAATCGCATTATGCACGACGGATGCGGCCCCGGCCGTTTCCGCGCTGCTCCTGCCCAGCCGGTTTAGAAGTTGGATCGCATGCAGCAACTGGAGCTTTACATGCCACTCGTACCCGTTGTTTTTCTCCGACCACAGCTCGTACGCTTCCCGAAACACCGACTCAACCGCCTTCCGGGCGGCGCCTGCGTTCCCGAGCTGCAAGGGAAGCGGACCCGGCTGCTCGCGGCAGCTTATGCTGCCTCCATCCCATTGAACGAGGCCGTGCTGGAATTGAAAGGAGTAGAAGTGAAGCGGATCCGCTGGGCTCGATCTGAGCGACATCATTTCGCCGGGCCAGATCTGGAACAGATCGCCTTGCACGAGCAGCTGCTCTTGCCCGGCGAACGACAGGCTTCCTTCGCCTCCGTAAACGTATGCTAACGAATGAAGCCCCGTCCTTTCCCGGTCAATCCCGCCATTCAACTGCTCCCATACCTGCTTGTTCCGGTTAGCCACCTCGATAATACGCGGGGTAAAGCCGTTAAAATACATATAATCCATGCACGCTCACCATTCGCCGATAAATTAAGCCTCAGCCCTTACTCACCTGCCACCCGCTACCACTTGGCGTTCTCGCCCGTCCATCTCTCCCGCAGCTTGAACGCAGCCGCCTTCGGCTGCCGCTGTCTGGTGAAAATCCCCTTCTTGTTGCCGACAATCCGGGTTAAGCCCTGTTTGGTGGCAAAATCGGCGAAGGCCCATACCTGCTCCCCGATCACGAACGGATGCTTGTCGAACGAACGGTGATACGACGCCAAGAATTCGTACTGAAACTCTTCCGAGAAGGAAACCGACGGCAGCTGGTGGTACCCCGGTATGGTGTCGGCTCCGTACTCGGTAATGATGATCGGCTTGCCGTACTTATCGTGCCATCCCTTCAGCTCTTGGTCCATGTGCCGTTCGATCACGGAGAGCTGCCCATGATCGCTGTACCAGCCGAAGTACTTATTGAGGCAGATCACATCGACAAGTCCGCCGACTCTGTCGACCGAGGGCCACATCGTCTGGACGATCGTAATCGGGCGCGTAGGATCAAGTCTGCGGGTCTCTTCCGCCACGGCCGTGAAGTACGGGACGGAGGCCTCCTCATTGGTCGCCGCTTCGTTGGCAATGCTCCACATGACGACGCAGGGATGATTCTTATCCCGGCGGATCATCTCGCCCATCGTATCCAAATGATGCCGCAAGGTCTCCTCATTCACCCGATCTTCACGAAATACCGTATTCGTCTCGCTCCAAAAGCACATGCCCACTGCCGGCACTTCGTCAATGACAACGAAGCCTTCCCGGTCGGCCAACCGCAGCAGCTCTTCCGAGTATGGATAGTGGGACGTTCGGAAGGAGTTGGCCCCGGACCATTTCATCAGATTAAAGTCCCGGACATTGAGCGCCTCGTCAAGCCCCCGGCCACGGATATCCGCGTCCTCGTGTTTGCCAAAGCCCTTGAAGTAAAACGGCTTGCCATTAATCAGGAACTTATTATCCTTGACGGCTACGGTCCGAATTCCCACCGGCAGCTGATAGCTGTCCATGACGGTCCCCTCGCTGTCCAGCAGGCTGGCTTCGAAGGTATAGAGATACCCCCGCCCGGGCTCCCAAAGGTGTGGTTCCGGTACCGCAAGCGAGCCCGCTGCTCCCGTTCCCTGCGCGACCTCGACGCCATCCGCATCAATCAGCCGGACGTGAACCGAAGCGCCATTGCCCTGGGCTTGTACGGAATAGCCGACGAGGCCGCTCGTCCCTTCAAGTTCCGTCGTCACCGTCATGTCTTCGATGTAGTCAAGAGGCGTCGTATACAGCCGGACCGGGCGGTGCAGGCCGGAATAATTGAAGAAATCGAAGTACGTCTCTTGGACCCGGTGACCTTGGGGATAACGGCCTTCCGGAGCGTCGTCAAAGGTTTTCACCTCGCCGGACGGCAGGCAGGTCCAATCAAGAACGTTGCTGACCGCCAAGGTCACCCGATTCTCGGCCCCCCTCCATACGCGGTCCGTAATATCGGCTTCGAAGGGAAGAAAACCACCCTTGTGACGGACCGCTTCTTCTCCGTTAATCCACAGCACCGCATGATGCGTGGCGCTTCCAATGCGGATCACGATCCTCCGGTCTTTCCAGGAGCTCGGGATGTGGAACGTCCGCTCGTACCATACGTCTCCGATATGGTCGCGGATGGCGGCTTCCGTCGTGATGTCGTTATAGCTGGCAGGAACCGGCATGGCGATGGCATCCTTCAGCTTCTCTTTATACCATTCTTGCGCATAGCCCTCGTTGGCCAAATCCGCTTTGAACTGCCAGATGCCCGATAGCTCCTTTACTTCCCGGATTCCGTTGTCTAGTGGGTATAACATGTTGAACCTCCGTCTGACATTCGTTTTGTCTCCTCATTGCCCGAGCGCTTGTTCAGCTCCTCATGCAAGGTCACGGTCATGGCTTGGAGAAGTTCTCCTACCCGCTCTTTCGCGGCCCTGGCTTTATTCCGTGCTTCTTCCTGATTGTGGACGAGTCCAAGCACCGCTGGAACTACCGCGCGCCTCTCCTCTTCTTTATCCATATCGAAGAGCCACTCCCCAAGACCAATATCCTGCCACATATATCCTTTCGTCGTCTGTTCCTTCCATCGACATACGATAGCGGGTATCCCGCTGCCGATGCACATAATCGGCGAATGCATTTCCGTGCCGAATAGTCCTGCCGAGCGAACATAGACGCTAAGCGCTTCATCCGGAAGCCAGAACGTTTCGCGCCAGACGACATGCGGCCGGACATCTTCCGGAAGTTGATCCAGCAGCAATTCCTTGCCAAGCTCCATCTGACTTTGATCTTCCGGACAAATCAGAACTTTATAGGAAGTCTGCCGGACCACCTCGATAATGGCCTGCCGGAGAGCGGCATGATCCTGCTCTTTCATCGCCTCGTTGACGGCATGCTTTTCCTCGCTGAAAGGCACGTCTTTCATCTTCCAAAACGGGGTGTACCTGTTTCTGGCAATGCAGCAGAGAAACTTCCCCTCCTCCAGCTCATGATTAGCGAGGAAGGTCAAGGCTCGAGCATCGTCTCTTTGATCAAAGGCAAAGGCAGCGTCTGGTCCGAACTGCATCAAAGGACATGATATGCCGTCGCTTATGGCGCGCGCCAAAGAAATGGAGTCTCGGAAATAAAGAAAGGACGCCTGGGATAAAATCCGCTGCACTTCGGGCCAGTCCGACTCGTTATACCCTCCATACGTAATCCCAAAAACCCCGAACGGTTTCTTCCAGTGGTTGATGTATGCCGATACGTCTTCATGGGCAACTAGCAGAGGGCCCGGACCATGCAGCAGAAATTGACTGGCGTCCAGTGCCGCCTGAAGTTCAGCGTTAGACGCTATTCCGTCGCTTCCGATGCTTCCCTTCACGACTTGGAGGCTGGGGAAACGTTGACGGATCATGGCCAAGACTTCATCGGAGAAGTCAACGGAGGGCCAAAGAATGACATCCGCCTCCGGCAGGCTGGTTTCCAGCAGCGCAAGAACACCCGGTGCATGGGCGATATCGCCTATATTGACGATCTGCCAAGATGAACGAAGAATGATCGTTTTCTTATTCAAGGTTCACACTCCCTATACGCGCGATTTGGTCGGTGCTATTATCGGTTCTTCCCCACCATAGCTTTCGGCTTCCGTTTCCGGCAATAAGAGTATTTTAATCGAGGGGCCATCGTGCGTGATTCGTGATGAAAAAGAATCCTATGGAAGGAAATGGATGGATAATACCAAAAAACCCCTTGTATAATCCGAAATCAGGATTACACAAGGGGCATGTGTCGATGGAAAGCTCGTCGGTTCGTGCCGGTTAGTCGCTACTGTACCGACACGTCATCGATTGCAACCCAGCCGTTAGCTGTCTGCGGAGCGCTGATCCATACTTTGACGGTTTGTCCTGCTGTCGCGCTAACGGTCAACGTTACTTTCTTGTATCCGCCTGAAGCGACGGCTTGCTGAGCCTTGTTCACGCCGGCCACATCCGCCCCGAACGAGACTCCGCTAGCGATATTCGTATTGATATAGGCGGTGACCGTATACGTCTTCGTCTGAGGTGCCGTCACGGTTTGAGACATTTTCGTAGCGGAGCTCGTGTTGAAGGCGGCCTTGTAGGTACCCGAGTAGGCCCCCGTATTCTGAATCGTAATGCCGGCTCCATTCAGTTCCTTGGTCCATCCGTTCAAGTTCGTCCATTCGAAGCTCGGATTGCCGATCAAATTCTGGCTCTCGAACGCCCCGCGGTCCGGACCCGCTCCCCTTGGCCTTGGATTGTAGCTGAGGTCGTTGGCCGGCGCCAAGCTCGTCGTCCCGGTGTCGATAGCCCTCGAGCCAATCTGAACACGGAAGTCTCCGCCGGCTGCGTTCACGAACAGGGGATCTGCCCAGATGTCGTTCGCTCCGCTGACGACAGGATTACCGTTATGATAGATGTTGTAGTTGACCGTTACGTTCGTGTTGTTATGATTCGAATTGATGTTTTTACCCGCCCTGGCCACTAGAATATTATTGAGTATGTTGACATTGTTGGAAGAATTGGCGTAGATTTCTCCCTCATTCAACCTGGCATTGTTGGTATAAGCCGTGTTGTTGATCATATCCACGTTATAGCTGTAGTAGGCATGAATACCGGACCCGCCGTTATTATAGCTCACGTTATTTGTTACCAGTGTTTTTCCCTTATAGCCCGGGTATTTGCCATTTAGTTGTGAATTCTGGTTGTCGTCGATAATAATCCCGTTCCCGTCGGAATAATCCTTTGTTTTCTCCCACTTCACCATTGTCTTGTTGTTATACGTCCGATTATTGCGAATGATATTCTTGTAGACGGAAGTATTGGTGTCCGTATCCACGGAATGGAACAAAGAGATTCCGCTTGTAGCGTAGAGTGTATACCAAGAGGTATTGTACACGGTATTGTTCTCGATGGTGATATAGTCCGCTTCCATCGAGACAATCCCCGCACCTGGTACATCGTGAACGGTATTGTTCTTAATCACAATGTGGTGGGGATTCGTAGAGGTTGATGTCTCCGGTTTAATCACAATGCCATTCGTTTGGGTTTTGCGGACGTAAGCCCAGTCGATCGTACCCGTCGGTTTATGCTGGACGAAGTGATTATAACGCGCCTCCCCCTCGCTTAACGTCAGATTGGCATTGTCGCCTTCCATTTCGAAGCCCTCTATCCGGATATATGAAGCGCTTACAACAATATGATTCCAAGCATCCCGTGCCATGAGCTTCGGCGTATGGCCCGGGTAGGCTAAGTAGTTAATGAATGCGGTGGAGGTTCCCGACCGGGTAACGTGGAATACGTCCTGATCATTCGTCTCGTTGTAGATGCCGTTCATGACATAGACGGTGTCACCCGGGTTCGTCAGATCGGCCGCATACTGGATGTTTTTAAACGGTTTGTCAGGCGTGATTCCATAGTCGCTCCGGTTGATCCCCGTATCGATGTCGACATAATACGTTTTCGGATCTGCGCCATGCACCGATTCCATGGATAGGAATGCGGAACAGAATATCGCAATCGACACGATCAAGCTCGTTAACCTAGCGGGCTTCCTGCTTACCAATCCAATCATCATCAATTTCCTCCTTTATGATCGCGATGAAGCAAGGTGAAACGGCTAGCGCCGTCCTTGGCAGCGAAGCGCGTTTCATTCCGGTGAAATACAAGATGATTTATAAGTGTGAAACTTATAAATTCTTGTATTTAGATAAGAATCGGGGAATACCATTTCGATTCCCCGACTCTTTTTCTTCTACTTCCCGTCTTTTGTGACGGTGAGCTTAATGGGTGCCGAGACGGAGGACGCCCCCTTATTGTCATAGGCTTTGGCCGTTATGCTGTATGTTCCGGCAGCAACCTGGGTCCAGCAAAAACTGTAGTTGCCCGCCGAAACGGACGTCGCCGTTCCGAGCAGCGTGCTTCCCTGATAGACCTCCACCTTGGTGATGGTTCCATCTTGATCGGATGCCGCTGCCTTGAACAGGATACTTGCAGGTTTCTTATAGGCCGCACCATTAGCAGGGCTAGTTATGCGGACAGTCGGCGGTACGTTAGGTATTTCCACCGCTTTTACCGTTACATTCGCAACGGCTTTTATCGCCGTCCCCTGAACCGTCCCGTAGACCGCAAAGCTGCCTGCGCTTGCATATCGGCTTGCATCCACCGGTTCCCACTCCACGCTCTTCGTGGATGTAACCCCATTGCTGAAGATCGCCTCCACGTCGGCAGGCAGCGTCGGTGCCGTTCCAGCCGTCGTGCTTACCGCAACCGGCGTTATCGCTGTTATGGTTGGTGCTGCGACGAAGGCGATGTTCCCGAAATATTTCGGAGAAGCATGCGAATTGAATCGTTGGTTGCTCCACATCGTGGCATTATCCCGGATTCCGTCAAAATTGCTGTCATCGCTGGCACCTGCATCAAATCCGATCACGTTCCCTACGGCACCTGTTATCGTTCGCAATGGGAGCGCAGCTTCAATGATATAACCGCCTTCTACGACTTTGGCCGACGAGGTAAACCCGTCTGCCGTCGCATTTTTGCCTGCGCTTCTAAGATTCAAGTAATTGACGCGGTAATGGCTGTCGTCTGCCTGGTAACTGAGCGCTTTGGCATTGTTCTCATCGACGAAAAACTCCATCGAATCATGTTCCCACAGATTCCCGCCTATCGCGCTCAAATTGGCATCCTTCACTTCGGCCAATACATACAATTGGTGTTCATCCCACAGCACCCGCATCGTTGCTGCCGGCGCTTCTTTGGTCGTATCGCTGATCTTAAGCGCCTGGAAAGGCTCCGTTGACGACCAAATTGGATCGATGTTCCCGTCAATGGAAGGCGTGCCTTGTGCCGCGGTCGCTTCCAAAATGACATCCGGAGGGGCCGGATTGAACGTCACCGCATCATCGATTAGCGGCGAAGCACTGTTAAAGGCGGTTTCATAGGCCCCGATATCCACCCGGGCATGTGCCCCTTCTCCGGCATACGGACGCGCATTTCCTTCCGCGTCGCCTGCAAGGGACATATCCGTACCGAACCACGGGGTGCCATAAAGGATGCCATGGTCCCTTGTGCCATTATCGATGGCAGGCGAATCCGGCTGCAAATGGAAGTTCCCTTCGGAGAGGGAGACGAAACCAGGGTCGATCACCCGCTCATTCTGACCCAAGAACCGCACGCTGCCGCCGTAAATATTGTTGGCGAACAGGTTGTTCCATCCGCTATTCAAATTCGCATATTCGCCCTCTTCGTCTCTTGCGATCGAGATGTTGTTCAGGAAGACCGAATTATCGCTGGCCTGAGCATCCATATTGGGGTACTTCAGGTGCGGGCTTCGGCTATTATGGACGATCGTATTGTTGATGACATGGACATTGTTGCTTCGATAGGCATGAATGCCGCCGCCGCCGTTATTGTAGACGATGTTGTTGATCGCCAGTTTCTTGCCCTTCGTCTCGTCGTACAGGTCATCGACGTCAAAGATGATGCCGTTGCCATCCGAGTAGTTTTTGGTCCGATCCCACTTCACCTTGGTTTCATTGTCGTAGATGATGTTATTGCTGAGAATAATTCTGTAATCGGTCGTGTTATGGTCGAAAGGAACATTATCGATCGTCCCCATGCCGCTCGTCGCGAACATGGTGTACCAGCTGTTGCTGTTACTAATATTATTGTGGAACCATAAGTAGTCCCCGCTGCCGCCGATCCCACCGCCTGCCATATGATGGACATGGGCGTTCCGGACAATGATATGGTGTCCTTTTACGCTAATGCCGTTGGTATTGGTCAATGCATATCTGGACCAATCGGTTCCCCCGGCAACCTTATGTTCGTAGTTCGCTTCCGCTTCAGCCAAGGTAAGATTCAAATTGTTGCCTTCGATCTCAATTCCCTCGATGATGATGTAGTTGGCATCCACTTGAACCATATCCCAAACCCCTCTGATATTCGGGGGAAGCAGCAGCTTCGGTTTATTGGCCGGATCAAACGCTTTGTAGGTAATGTAATGCGTAACCCCGGTTTTCACATCTTTCGCGCCGGAGCGATTGATGAGGACGAAGTCATTCGCATCGTTCGCGGGGGAATAGATGCCGGGCATAATGTTGACGGTATCCCCCGGGTTGGTCGCGCTGACCGCCTTATTGATCGTTTTGAACGGCGTCGTTGGCGTGAGACCGTTATTCGTATCCAAACCAGTCGGACTGACATAATAGACGACAGGGGTGCCAATGTAAGGCTGCTCCACAAATAGCGCCCCGGGATTCGGGTTGACGATGGGAGCCGTGCCTGCGGCATTCGAACCGGACAGCTGGATATCGTCAACCCAAATTTTGGTCTCCATCCGGGCGCCGTCCTTCACGTCCAAGAAGAAGCCCTTCAATCCGCCTAAATAAGGATCGTCCTGCATCGGTTCGCTGTTTACGATTCGGGCGCCGTTCCAATACATGTCGTAGCTCTTCGTATCCAGATGAAACACCAGCTTCACGTCGTACCGGGTATTTAGCGCCCAATCCGCTCTTGCCGCCAATGCGCCGCCTGCTTTATTGTCCGATCGCGCATAAAGTTTGTTATCCAACCCCAGCACGAAGATAGGACTCTCCGCGCCAGCCGCGTTGACCAGCTTGAAGATATAGTTCGCCTTATCATCCTTCAGCATGAAACTGGATTCCAGGGTATAGCTCTTCATCGGCACCGGAGCTGTCCAGCTGGAATGGAACGGGAAGCCCACGGCGCCTGGTTTGAATGCAGGGGTCGTCACTTCAGCCCAGCGGTTTCCATCTTGTTCTACAATTTTAGCGGTGCTAGCCGACGTGCTCTTCATGGCCGATCCATTGATCAAGGGCGTATTCAGAGCCGCATTGGCAGCCGTTCCCGCGATTACGGGATCCACATCGTTCGTCTCAAAGGTAGTGGTCCGGAAGGTTTGATCGCCCACTTCGAACGCCTTCTCGTTCACAATTTCGAACCGGTCGATAACGGGGGTCGAATTGGCGCCGATTCGTTCGATCTTCAATGTATTCGTTCCCGCTTGCAGAGGAATGCCGGTCAATTCTTCAAACCTCCACATATTCCACCCGCCGGTAGCAAGCGCCTTGGCATCTTGAACCCGGACATCGTTCACGGTTACCGCATAGGGCCGGGTTCCGCTTTGCAAGCTGTATCTGACCCGGATCGTATAGGTCCCCGTCTCCGGCACAACCACCTCATTATAAAGCAGGTAACCGGCCTTGGGTGCGGCAATGCTGACGTATCCGGTTCCGGAAAAGCCCGCGGCCGTCCCCGTATTCGCGCCGATCGTCGCCTCCAAGTGGGCAGCGCCTCCCCCGTTCTCCGCTTCAAAAATGGTCGCATAAGGCGTGACTTCAAGCACATCCACCTCAGGACCGTCGGCGCTCTTCGAAGCGACCTTGATTGTATTGGCTCCTTGATTCAGGAAGACGACGGCGGTCAGCGAATTCCATGTCAGCGTTGACTCCGTCCCCGTCTGCTCCCCCGCGAAAGCGGTATAGCTTTGACCGTTTACGATCAAACCTACCGGCTTAGCGTTCGTTGTATCGTTACTGTAATGGAGTTTAAGGATATAGTTACCGGCATAAGGCGCCTGGATATTGCTCCAGGTTAGGCCGGCGCCATTCGCCTGATCGCCCAAATCGACATAACCCGTTCCCGAAAAAACGGTCCCCTCGCCAGGCGTCCGCACTTCCGCATCCATGATTGCGGCATCTTCAGCCTCGTATTTCGTTTCCCCTGCAGCATAAGTCTTGGCAGCCGGCAGAACGGGAGCAAAGCATGCCGTCAATACCAGTGCAACCATGACGATCCATAATCCAGCCTTCCTCAAGTCATTCATCCTCCTCGTATGCATTGTCCACTTCAAAAGCCGAATTTGTGCAAGCATCCCCCCTCCCAAGGATGAAGATGAAGCGCTTACATTTTGAACAATTAGAACGGCGCTTCCTGCTCCCTAAGATAAGAATGGACAGCGTGGTTAGTAAGCGATAGCCGCCTACCAACCACTTTGCTCTGTCCTCATTCTTGGTCTCTATTTCGTTCCGAACAGTTCCTTATAGCTGGCTTCCCGTTCGCTCAGGATCTTCTGCAGATTCGCGTCATTGTTCATTTGCTCCACGAACTTGTCCCACGCTTCAATCGTTTCCTTGCCCATGATGACCTTGACCTTCAAGTCTTGGAATTTCTTATACAGCTCATTGCCGACCTTCAATTCGGTCTCGGAAGTGACGCCGCTGTTGTTGATGAAGACGCCATACTTCAACCGCTCTTCAATCACTTGCTTATCCCGTTCGAAATATTCCTTCGGATAGTCGGGCGCCGCTTGCAAAATCCGGCTATACGGGTTGACGTTCGTCCAAATATTGCTCAGCGACGGGCCGGCGATATTTTTGAACTCCTCATTGGTCACTTTCGTGCCATCTTCCGCGATCGTGAAGTGCACATCCTTGAGCCCGTAGTTAGCCAGCTCCATCCCTTCCGGCGTGGCACCGTAGTCGAAGAACGCCAGGATCGCTTTCAGCTTCTCTTCCGACACTTTCTTGGAGATGAGGTAGTTCCCGAAGAAGCCGCCTTCCTTCATGGCATATTCTTTACCGGTTGCAGGCGAGATCAAGTAAGGCACGTGGGCAATATTGGCTTCCGGAGCTGTTTTCCGAACCGCAGCCACTACTTCGCCGAGCTGCTTGGCATCCATGGCGGTCGGATACATGCCGACTTTACCCGCCTTGGCCATATCCAGCACCTGACTGCCTTTCATGATGGCAAAGTCCGGCGCCAGTACCCCTTCCTTATACGCACGCTGCAGCCATAACAGCGCCTCGCGGGCAGCTGGCTGGGCATCCCGGAGGAAGGTCGGTTTATCCGCCGAGCTCACCACCATGCCATTAAATCCATGGAAGGTACTCTCGACAAAGTCAAGCGTTCCCATCCAGCCTTCTTCCACCGCTCCCGTAAACCCATAGGTATCCGCTTTGCCGTTGCCATCCGGATCTTGTTCGGCGAATGCCTTCAGCACCGTGTACAGTTCATCCATCGTCTTCGGCATCGACAGTCCCAGCTTCTCCAGCCAATCCTGACGCAGCGCCGGGAAGGCCGCGCCTCCGACTAGCGGACGAGGACGGGGCAGACCATAGATTTTGCCATCTACCTTCGAGTTCTCAAAGCTCTCCTTCGGATACGTCGCCAGCAGGTTCGGATAGTCCTTGATGTACGGGGTCAGATCCCAGAAGGCGCCCTCTTTGATCGCGCTGGTCACGTTCGAGCTATAGATGAATGTCGTTAAGAGCACATCCGGAATTTCGCCCGAGGCCAGCATGACATTGAACTTGTCCCCATAATTGTTCGACGGCAGGTACGTAATATTAAGCTTGGTATTGGTCCGCTTCTCCATCTCCAGCTCAATCGGATTATCGTTGACCGGCGCTTCCGTATTATAGTTAATCGTGGTGATGCTGATCTCCGTGGGCGCAGCTTGTTTGTCATTGGTACCGGTGCCGGCATTCGATGTCGGCTCCGTTTCTTTCTTCTCCGAACAGCCGACGAGCGTTCCCGTCAGAGCCAGCGACGCGCTGAGCGCCAGGATCATCGTTTTCTGGTTCAATCTTTTCGTTTTCACTTTGTTGTCCACCCTTCTTCTCCCCTAGTATGGAACTATAACCTATGTGATCATCCCTTAACAGAACCAAGCATGACTCCCTTGGCAAAATGCTTCTGCAGGAATGGATACACCAACAGGATCGGCACGGTCGCGATGACAACCGCAGCCATCTTGATCGTATCTGCCGGCACTTGATGCTCGGATGACAATTGCGCTGCTGCAGTTGGATCCGCGATCCCCGTCTCCGACTTCACGAGCATGCCTTGCAGGAGAACCTGCAGCGGACGCTTATCCGGATCGGTGAGGTAAAGAATCGCATTAAAGAACGTGTTCCAATACCCGACGGCAAAGAACAGACCGAAGGCGGCCAGTGCCGGCAGGGACAGAGGCAATATAATTTGGAAAAAGATTCTCAGGTCATTAGCGCCATCGATATAGGCTGATTCCTCCAGGCTTTCGGGTATGCCATCGAAGAACGTTTTGAGCAACAGGGCGTTCCAACCGCTGAGCAAGCCCGGCAAAATAATGGACCACAGACTGTTCATAAGACCGAGTTCTTTGATAACCAAGTAGTTCGGAATAATCCCGGGGCTGAACAGAATCGTGATGAGCAGCGCGAATGTCAGCACCTTGCGGCCGAACAATCGTTTTCGGGATATCATGTAGGCGAAAGCGGCGGAAACCATCAGACTTAGTGCGGTCCCCACGACCGCCAGGTAAGCGCTTACCCCGATGGAGCGAATAAACGTGTCCGTCGATAGAATGTATTCATACGCCGCGAACGACCAGGATTGGGGGAACAGCGTCAGTTCGCTGCTCGAATATTCACCTGGAGCCGAGAAGGATACGATAACGACGTAATAAAACGGGAATATAGATACCAATCCAATTAACACTAACGCGAGCGCGTTGAGGTTCGAAAACAACCTTTCCCCGAATGATTCTCTCACGGTGTGCACTCCTCTCTTTATGCTTCGAGCTTGTATGTCAATAAAAACCTTCTCCGCCGGCTTTTTTGACCAGCTTATTGGAGATCACGACGAGCAGAAGCCCGACAGCCGCCTTGAACAATCCCACGGCCGTGGTGTAGCTGAATTGAGATTGATTGACGCCTACGCGATAAATATAAGTGTCGAATACGTCGGCCACATCGGATACGACTGAATTTTGCAGCAGGAATACCTGCTCGAAGCCGACATCCATGATATGTCCGAGTTTGAGGATCAGCAAGATGACAATGACATTCTGGATGGCCGGAATCGTAATGGCTCTCATCTGCTGCAGCCGGTTCGCCCCATCCATTCGCGCCGCTTCATACAATTGGGGATCCACGTTCGCCATCGCCGCCAGGAAAATAACGGTCCCCCAACCCGCTTCCTTCCATATACTCTGGCCCGTGAGGAAGCCCCAGAAGTACTCCGGCGTCGTCAGCCACTCCACTCGCTCGAAGCCCATGCCGATCAAGAGCTTATTTACAAGCCCTTCTCCCGTAGCAAACAGCGTAAACGTCAAACCCGCAATGATAACCCATGACAGAAAGTGAGGCAAATACACGATGGACTGAATCGTCCTTTTGAACCGTTCGTTACGGACCTCATTCAACATGAGCGACAAAATGATCGGTGCCGGGAAGAAGAAAACGAGGCTCAATAAATTAATCGCAATCGTATTTCGCAGCAAGGTAAAAAAATCCGGATTGGAGAAAAAGAATTGGAAATGCTCGAATCCAACCCATTCGCTCTTCCAAAATCCGAGAAAAGGCGAATAATTCTGAAACGCGATTAATACCCCCCACATGGGAAAGTATTTAAAAAGGATCAAACACAGTAACCCAGGCAGTCCGAGCAGATAAAGGTATTTATCTCGCCTCAACGCATGCCATATCTTACTTCGCCAAAGCTGTGACTTCATCTTGGAAGGCGGCGTCAAGATGGTCTCTCTCACCGTACTCATATGCTGCTCCCTCGCAATCTTTCAATTTTGTTTCCGTTGCCCTGCCTTGACTATAGGAAGCCGCCGTCTTTCCTGCAATAAGACTTAATTGGATACGGGCTTTTCTTGGGCATTCACGTGATTTTCGCGGGCTTTCTCAGCACGTTCAAAAAAGTCTTAGGACCGGAAAACTCGTGACCGGTTGCAAGAATAAGGGGGGGCATATATAGTAGGAATCATATTAGACCCGCCTATTGCGCTTAAGGATGGTGTGAACGTGCTGAATCTCATTACCGAAAAGCTACACTACAAAAAAAGCAGAGCCACCGCCTTCTCGTCTTCCTTCTTCCGAAAGAGTCTGATCATCGTCTTGCTGATCACCTGCTTGCCGACGTCTCTTCTTGGCGTTAGCTTGTACTTCATCGGCGTCAACCGAGTTGAAGCCGAAGTGAACCGCACCCATCAACTCCGGTTGAAACTCATTTCCGAACAGATCGATCAAGAGCTATCCTTATTGGAAGTCCGCCTCGCCAAATGGGTGTTCAATCCCACTTTCGGCGAACGCGTCAAAACGACGAACTTTGCCGACGACTTTCAATTCACCAGGGATCTGCTTCGGACTCTGCTGGTCATGCAGGAAACCAATCCATTCATAGCCGAAATTTATATGTATGTCGAAGACAAAGCCTTAATCAGCAGCTCCAAAGGCGTAAATGTGATAACGGCATCCGAAGCTGGCCGCTACGAATCGCTGCAGCGGCTGATGCATGCGGATCAAACGATGTTCTGGACCAAATCACTCGAGCTGCCGGGCATCTCTGAAAGCGCTTTAACCCAGACGGATTTCAAATACAGCCTGGTTCATAAGCTCACCGGCAATACGGCGTCCCCCTATGGCGTCCTTATCGTTCGTTTAAACCCAGCCAAGCTAAGCGCCTATTTCGACAAGGATGAGGAAGCACAGTTCGCGATCTTATTGGACCAACAGGGAGATTGGTTAATCCGGGGTCATCAACAGCAAGGCGACGACCTCCGCTTCGAAAGCCAGCTGCATGCCAGCGTCATGAAGCATTGGCCGCAGCGCAAACAGGACACCTTCCTGTCCGCCTTCCGGGACACGGAATATACCGTTTCTTACTACACTTTCGCAAGGCTCGGGACCGAATGGATTTTCACGACGGCTTCAGACCTCTCCAATTTATCCAAACCGGTCATGTTCATGTCCAGATTGATCATCGTCGTCAGCATGATCGGCTTCTTCACCGCTATCCTCTTATCTTGGTTAGCTTCCCATAAGCTGTACCAGCCGATCGGCAGCTTGATCCGAGCCATCGGCAAAGATAAGACGGATCGGGCGATGGAGCATGGGGACGAGCTGAAGTTCATTGAGAAAGAGTGGCAGCATCTCTCGCGCGAGAGTCATATGCTCCAGACCCGGGTCGAGGAGCAGCTTCCGACGCTGCGGGAAGGGTTCATGCTGCAGCTTGCCCAAGGCCGGCTCTACTATCTCGCGGAGGAAGAGCTGCGCGCAAGAATTGCCTATTATGGGTGGGACACGGACGATCGGCAATTCACCGTCATGGTCGTGCAGCTGAACGGACTTGACGCTTCCGGAGGGAAGTTCAAGGAGGACGATGAGCAGCTGGTTACGTTCGCGGCAGCAAATATTATCGAGGAATTAACCCGCGTTCGGCTGGAACAGGCGTACGTGATTAACTTTCAGGACCTCTCGGTCGGGATCGTGATCGGATTCCCATCGGGCTCGGATATCGCTTCGGTGAAACAGGAATTGTCCCAATTCGCGCAAGACGTCATCTCCACCTTGAACGCGGTCCTGCATCTCCAGTTAACCGTCTGTATCGGGCAGCTAAGCACAGAGCTGGGCAGCATGCCAACCATGTTCGAGGACGTCCATCACACGCTCCGATTCCGGAGGCTGATGGAGAGCAATCAAATTATTCATATTGATGATGAGCTGCTTACAGGCGATTTTACGTTCCGATATCCGTTCGAGATCGAGAAGGAACTGATCTATGCGCTTCGATTGGGGCAAGAAGAGGAAGCGAACGCCAAAGCGGAAGCGTTCATTCGGGAACTGGAGCGCAATGCAGGGGTTCAGTTGTTCGTGCATCAAGCAATGTCCCAGCTCGTCGGCAATATTAACAATGCCCTGCTGCAAGCCGGGTTCCATGTTTACGCGTTCCATGCCGGCCAACGTCTATACGAGGAACTGCTGGGGCTGCGGCATACGGAAGAAATGCTCAAATGGCTCCAGAAGACCATTATTTCTCCTTATGTCAAGGAAATGAATCAAAACCACCAAGCCCATCTGACGCAGACCGTCGAGAAAGTTGTCCGTATGGTCGAGGAAAGCTTTATGACCGACCTTTCGCTCGAAGCATGCGCCGACCAACTGGGCGTCAACGTATCTTCGCTTAGCAAGTTCTTCAAACAAGTGAAAGGCATCAATTACGTGGATTACCTGACGAACGTACGAATCGAGACGTCCAAGAAGCTCCTGCTCGAAACGGATTTGAAAATCAGCGAAATTGCGGAGAAGGTCGGTTACCAGCATTCCTGGTACAACCGCGTGTTCAAGAAATCCGAGGGCGTCACGCCGTCCCAGTATAGAGACCAGCACCAGTGATTGCCACCCTACAACAGCACGCCACCAGATAGTAAGCATCTGGTGGCGTTGTTTACGTTTACTCTAGAGGGATCCCAACGCCGGAGTTTTTCCCGCCGTCTCTAGGCATTTCGCGAAGGCCGAGAACGCTTTGCTGCGGAATTGCTCCTTCCGGGCAATAAGACGCGTGGTAACGAAGCGATATTGCTGCGGTACCGTGTGGGCACGGAGCCGCTGATCGTCCGCGGACACGACCGACTCGGTCAGAAGCGCGTAACCGATTCCGGAACGCACGCAATTCAGCATCGTATCCAACGTACTCACCTCAATCATATTTATGGAAGCCACTCCCTTGGTTTGAAGCCAGTCTTCAATGGCTGCGCGCAAAGGACACCCCCTAGGAAACACAATCCATGACGCCTTCGCTACATCGGGATCGGAGGCATCCGGTTCTTGGCCGCCTTGCAGCAGGAATACTTCTTCCTGAATCTCATAGGCGACTTGCATTAGAGACAGATCGAATTCTCCCGTGCAGAAGGCGCCGTCCAGCTCGCGGTTTTGCACTTTGGCGTAATTTTGCGGCGAAGTGCCGGTCACAAGCGATAATGCAACCTCCGGATATTTGCTTTGAAAATCGGTTAGCGCGCTCATAAATGCTGCAGACGATGCGAATGTCTCCACAACGCCGATGGCAAGCGGCCCGCAAGGTTGATCCGGCTCTTTGACAGCTAGGGCGGCATCCTCGACCATATGCAAAATGCTGGAAGCGTATTGACTGAATATACGCCCTTTCTCAGTAGGAACCACACCCTTCGTGTTCCTGGTGAAAAGCTGCACGCCCAGTTCCTGCTCCAGTTTGCGAACCCTCGTTGTGATATTCGATTGGACATAACCCAGCTTCTCCGCCGCCCGGGTAATGTTGCCTTCCTTCATGATGGCCAAAACCACTCTCAAATCGGTAAGTTCCATTTGAATCTCCACGCCTTTTGTCATCATTTTTTTTGATAACATCATCTCATTTGATCATTTTACTATATGGATTTGCTGAATTACAATGCTTTACAAGTACACGAAATCGCAGGCAAGCAGCGATTAAACATGCGGTCCTATTGAAGGAGGTTTTTGAGATGATACGCGTTACTCATCTTTTATCAGAATTCCAATTAGGTTCATTCACCTTGCCGAACCGGGTGGTGCTGTCGCCGATGACCCGAACCAGTGCGGAACCATCCGGCCAAGCGAACGACCGTATGGTCCGCTATTACGCCCGCTTTGCGAAAGGCGGCTTCGGCCTGATCATCACGGAAGGGATTTATCCAGATCTGGCGAACAGCCGGAGCTATAATCACCAGCCCGGCATAGCCAGCGATCAGCAGGCTGATTCTTGGCGGCCTGTCGTTCAAGCCGTTCAGCAAGAAGGGGGCAAGATTGTCGCGCAGCTCATGCATGCAGGCGCGCTCGTTCAACACGACGGCTTTACGCCTATCGCCCCATCGGCGGTGAAACCGGTCGGGACGATGCTGGAAGACCATGGCGGGAGCGGAGAGTTCGCCGTTCCGAAGGAAATGACTCTGGCGGAGATCCGCGCTGTGATAGAAAGCTTCGCACAAGCCGCTATCCGTGCGAAACAGATCGGATTTGACGGCGTAGAAGTCCACGCGGCAAACGGTTACCTTCTGGATCAATTCATCACTGACTATACGAACCGTAGGACGGATGAATACGGCGGTTCGACGGAGCGGCGTATCCGGTTCGTCGTGGAGGTGCTGGAAGCGATTCGCGCTGCCGTAGGCCCGGATTATCTGGTTGGCGTTCGCATTTCGCAAGGAAAGGTGAACGATTTCCATCACAAATGGGCTGACGGCGAGAACGAGGCCAAGATCATTTTCGAACGGTTAAGATTGGCTTCCCCCCACTATATTCATACCACTGAATATTCAGCGTTCGCTCCGGCTTTCGGGGAAGGCGGCCCGACTCTTGCCGAGCTGGCCAGACGTTACAGCGGCCTTCCCGTCATCGCCAACGGCAAGCTGGGCGAGCCAGAACAGGCAGCGGCCCTACTTGCGAAAGGCGACGCCGATCTGGTTGCAATCGGTACCAGTGCCCTGGTTAATCCCGACTGGGTGAAAAAAGTGCAAGCAGGTGAAGCGTTGAACGCCTTCGATCACCGTTTCTTGCATCCGATTGCGACGTTAAGAAAAGAAGAGACCGTCGGATGACGGTCCCCGGCCTCATTCTGGTCTTCCGTATTTAGACGCGAGCCGCCCCTAAGGAGCGGCTTGCTTTTTTTACTCATGACCACATGAGGCTCATGTAGTAGATAGAATTAAGCGATCGGGCAGAATACTCCTAATATATGGTATTATTATAGAGCAGCTACTCTTTGGTGAATTGGAGCTGAAGTATGATAAGAAGCACAATAAACCAAATATCTCTAGGTGGGTTACTCGGTGTAATAATAGCTTTTATTTCGTTCTTATTTTCTTTTGTTTTTGGGGTCTTTATATTAGATGTAGGTCTTGAGCAGATCTTGGATCCAAAGCTCGAACAGTTTGAATCCTTCACGATGGTTGCCGAACTCGAGCGGAGTGCCTAAAGCAATTCCTCGAAAGCTGAAAGCTCGAGCCACATGAACTTCCTGGGCGATATCTACGCCGATGACTAAGTGTGAAACGGTAATGTTTTCAAGGAGTTGATTTTGCTTGTCCTGTGCCTTAAACTTCATAGTAGAGCGACCTCCTGATGGGCTTTTTGAGGCTTTTGACCTCGTGTGCAACCCCATCTTACCGGAGGCGCTCGTTTTTGTTCAAACGCCAAAATATTCGTTTTACAGGAATTCTAACTGGGAACGATAGCTCAATCTTGACTCAGCGGCGGCCGGCACCCGATCGGCCGCCGTTTGTCGTTGAACTAAAGGATAGTTGAAGATAAATTACGGTGAGCACGTGCTGTAGGAGCATTTGGATATATATTATTCGTAATCGATTATTATGGGAGTATAGAATATATATAATAACACTAAGCCTGCTAGAGCATACTTCATGACTCTTGCAGGCTTTATTACTTTACGGCGTAAAGGAGGAGTAGAAATGACGGATGTGTTAATTGCAGGAGCGGGACCTGTCGGGCTAACATTGGCTTGTGAGCTGGCTCGGAATGGTGTTTCATTCCGTATTATCGACAAGTCCCGGGAGCCCTCCAAACTTTCCAAAGCACTCGGTATTCACGCACGGTCGTTGGAAATGCTGGAACGGATGGGCACTATCGAGCCTTTTCTTAAACAGGGATTGAAGGTTCACGGGATGCAAGCTTGGCTGGGAAGCGAAAAGCAGCTCCTTAATATTCGTTTTGATGATTTGGATTCGCCTTATCCATTTATTTTGGATTTGCCGCAGTCCGAAACGGAACAAATCTTAATTGAACATTTGGCGCAATTCGGTGTGCAGATTGAACGGCAGGTCGAGCTGGTCCATTTCTCACAGACGGAAGATATCGTAACTGCAACACTTCGGCATGCGGATCACGAGGAGGAAGCCACAGAGGTAAAATGGCTCGTTGGCTGTGACGGTGCACACAGTTCTGTCCGTCATCTTTTGAATCTTCCTTTCGAGGGGGCCGTCTATCCGGAGAATTTTATTTTAGCCGATGTACGGGTATCCTGGGAGCTTTCAGAGAATGAAATGCATCTTTTTATCCATGAAGAAGGTTTGCTTGCGGCATTTCCTTATGGAAATAACCGATATCGGCTGATGGCTGAGGTAAACACCCCATTGCAAAGTGAAAAAGTGCCGGATCCAACCCTGGAAGAGTTTCAGCACATCGTCGATGTTCGCGGACCTCGAGGCACCCGAATTAGCGACCCCGTATGGCTTGCAGGGTTCCGCTCCCACCTTCGGCATGTGAAGGAAACCAGGCACGGAAAGGTATTTTTGGCGGGAGATGCCTCACATATCCATAGTCCAGCCGGCGGGCAAGGCATGAATACGGGCATGCAGGATGCCTTTAATCTGGCATGGAAGCTTGCACTTGTTGCAAGGGGCAGTGCGGCTGAATCGCTGCTTCAAACCTACTCGCTGGAACGGTTGCCTGTTGCCCATTCTGTCTTGAAAATGACCGATACGATGATTAAAATGATAACCACTAAGAATAGAATCACGCAGAAATTGAGGAATCAGCTTGCACCTTTTTTATCATCCAGAGAAGTGGTTCAGAAACGAATTCGAAATCAGATTTCTGAAATTGCAATTAACTATCGAAAAAGTCCCATCGTGCAGGAGCACCGCTCGTTCATTCAGCATCTGCAACCGCATCACATTCATGCCGGAGATCGAGCACCGGATGTTCAAACCTTGATAGGGCCTAACAAAACGGAACAGCGTTTGTTCGAAATCTTGCGAGGTACCCGTCATGCTTTACTTATCGTCGCTTCTGGTTCCAAACTTACGGAGTTAAGACTTGAAGCGTTGGATCGCTGGAAGAGCGAAATAGACTTGTATTTGATAATGACTGAGCATCATGAGCAATCATCCCATCACGGTTGTACGATCATTCTCGATCCTGCTCACCAACTTCATAAGCGTTATGATATAGGACCTGACAGTCTGATACTAATAAGGCCGGATGGATATATCGGATACTTAAGCGATTCCATCAATTTTGATCAGCTGCAACAATATTTAGATCCATTATTTTCATTCAAACTCGGCGTTTGAAACTCGAACGGGTAGAATTTTAAGATTAGCGATAGCTTAATAGCTAAATTAAAACACGTTGGCAGCCGGCCAAAGAACGGCTGCCATTTAAATCCATCGGAAACGGGGCTCACGGGGTGGTCTCCTTAAAACTAGCGTCGCTCATTGGCGGCAGTTATGAAGATCTAATCGCCAATCCCACTAATGAATGCGTGTAATGATGGGGTTTGCTTGCGCTGCCGAGTAGGGGCGATCTCTCGGGAATGGATATATGTTCTTGTCATCCGACAATAATATATTCACTTTGAAAAGTGTCGTATGTTTCGGCTCATAATAGACATATGTATAAAATACTATGTAATCTGCGTATACTTGTTCGACAGGAAATGCTAGTGTTGGGTGGCGATCCGACGCTTGACCCAAATTACATAATGGTAAAAGAGCATGGTAAATGGGTTATTTTTAGAGAGGATTGAAGTCAGGAGCAGTTTTCCGCCGCGGAAGCCGCTCCTTTTGTCATGAAGTGATGGACAGGAGAGTTGGATATCGCTTGACGCAGCAAGCAGAACGGGGTTGGAACACCGAAGATGCCAACCACAGATCAGTGAAGTCGTTTTTCAACTACATTCCCAATGTCTATGTAAGGGTCTGATAAGTTGCTTAGTCCTATTCTGGAGGGATAATGATGCAAACGATGTTTCGCTATAACTGGATCGTCAGAGAACAATGGTATGAATGGTGTGAACAGGTCGCCTACGAGGAGTTGATACGCCACAGAACGGGTGGTGTTGGGGGCATTTTACACACCCTATTTCATATCGTTGATGTGGAGTGGAGTTGGATTAATCGCCTGCAAGGAAAGTCGGATTTCCAAGAAAGTTTCGATAGCTATCATACTTTAGAAAAGGTCAGGCGATTAGATAAGCAATTTCGGCCCGAGGTAGAGGCATTTATCTACGCGTGGAACGAAAGTCTAGAGAAACGTCCTTTTTATGATCCACAACCGGACGGAACAGTTGCCGTTGATGCCTGGGGGGAGATCATCCGTCATGTTATCGCTCACCAGATTCATCACGTTGGTCAATTGTCCGTCTGGGCGAGAGAAATTGACCAAAAGCCTGTCTCCGCAAATGTAATCGGCAAAGGCCTCATCCAACCGGATCCGGAGTGATTTAAACCAGCCCGTCTCTAGGCACTGCGCCATGAGCGGGCTTCTTCACGCTCCGAGGCCTCCGCTGGTCACCGAGTCGCCGACACTTGACGACGGTAGGCTTCGGGCGACATGCCAACAGCCTCCTTGAAATTCCGATAGAATGCAGCCATGCTCTGAAACCCGCAGTCGAACGCAATGTCGGTCACGCTATCGGTCGTCACGGCTAACGAGCGCTTCGCGTGCTGAATGCGGAGGGTCAGCATATGGCTTTTGAACTTTCTGCCCGTCGCTTCCGCGATCAGTCGGGATAAGTGCGACTGGCTAATATGAAACCAACGCGCCAATTGGGATAAATCAAGATCCTCTTGATAATGCTGCTCCATATACTGCAAGACCGGACGAATCGATTCATAGTTATGCACGCCATCCATCCAGGTGGTGACGTCCACCTCTTCCTTGGACATCCGTAGCAGCTCGACGCAAATGGATAACAGCAAGCTTTTCACCGCGGTCTTGTGTCCGGGCGCCCGATGGCTTCGTTCCTCGTACATGCGCACGATCATCGAACGCAGTCTATCCATCACTTCCCCGTCGCCTTGCAGCCGATTGCGAAAATGGAAGGGATAGTACCGGAAAGGAACCATCAGCTCGGGCTCTTCCTTGGCTAACAAGTCAGCATCGAAGTTGAGGAAGATAAACTCGCATGGCTGGTCGATCGCCGACTGGGCGATATGGTTCTCAAGAATATTCACGATGAATAGATCGCCGGGAACGACGGGGTACTCGGTCTGACCGAAATAGAACGTCCCGCTGCCGGCCATGCACAACCCCATCTCGAAGCTGTGGTGATGATGCTGCGGCTCTAGTTCAACACTGGGGGTCCACTGGAAAATATGCAGCGGAAGATCGGGGTCGTCATAGGTAATAGGCAGGATCATCTCGATCTCCTCTCTCCCAAGTAAAATCCGTTCGCGACTCCATTGTAGCACAACAACGCCCGGGACAAGCGCGTGGCTTGCAACTCCGGGCGTCATCGCGATGCCTCTAATCCGATTGCTGCTGATTCTGAATGTTCAAGAACACGTCATAGCTTCTCCGCGCGCACGCCGAGATGGCAATGGGATGAAAGCCGACAACCGCGGAATATAACGTATCGTTGAGCGGCCGCACCCACTGTTCGGGCAGCAGCTTGGCCCCGAGCGAAGCGCCCATGATCGAGCCAACCGTCGCGCCGTTGCAGTCCGTATCCCAACCGCCGAGAACAGACGTCGAGATCGCCGTCGTGAAGTCTCCTTTCGCGAATACCAAGGAGGCGGCGACCAAGGCGGCATTATTGTTGGTATGAACGGGGTCATAGTGACCGAAGGCTTCCCAGAGCTGTTCCACTAACGTAAGCTGATCCTTTGCGCCTTGGGCTATGTTCACGGCTTTCTTCACGTCATGAGCCAGCCGGCAATGACGCGGAATCTCGCTTAATCCGATCTCGACAAGCTTCAGCGGATCGGACTCCACGAAGGCGGCAGCGATCATCGCCGCGACGAACATTTCGCCATAGATGCCGTTGCGGACATGCGAGAACGAAGCATCCCGCCATGCCAGATCCGCGGCAAGCTCGGGCTGTCCTGCCGCACCGTAGGCAAAGCCGTCCGCGCGAATCTGGGCGCCGATAAATTCCCGATAAGGATTCAAATACGTGCGTACCCAATGTTGCTGCTGCTCCCAATCGTCCGGCCGTTTAACTTCGCCGTAATGATGCGTGACCTGCGCGAAATTCAAATAGGCCTGCGTCTCTGCCGTACAGACTTGGTTATACGACAGGACTTCGTGCCAGAGCTTACCGATATCCCACGAATCCCAGTCCAGCCCTTTTCGCTCCAGCATCATTAAACCGAGGACGGTGTACCGAATATCATCATCCGTCTGCATATAGGCGATACGTTCCCTCGTGCTTTCCAGCCCGTAGGACGCCAATTCGATCCCATACTCTTCTCTGGCTGAAGAGATACCGGGCGTATAGCCGTTAATCGGCCAAGCATCCGCGCCTTTGAACCAGAGATACACGTTCTCCCAGCCGGGTCTCCCCTGCGAGCCTGCCATAAAATTCGGCCATTCCAGCGGTTTGCCGAGGGCGCAGCCGATCGATCGGCCAAGCCAAGCCCCATTGAACTTGTCCATCCATTCATCCGCGCTCAACGCCTGATCCAGCTTGCGCGGACCCGCAGGACGAAGCGCCCGGATCGCCTCGAGTTCATTCGGCTCATCCCGGTTCGGACGCCGGGGCGCAAGCGCGCATAATTCTCCGTATATCGCCATCAATTCGGCTTGGTTCTCGCCAGCCGCTTCAATTCGCTCCGGAAAGCCGTCCACCTGGCAATCCTCATCCTCGCGCTGCTTGACTTCCGCCCGCAATAATTCCTGTAACCCCACCCATCCGGCCATCTCTATCCCTCCAAAACAGAAATCAGTTCTGGTTAAGAGTCTACCTGTTGGCGATGCCGCGATCCTCCCGAATTTTGCGGCCTATTCTCATTTTTTGCGAATATGCCGCAAGGCGGCAAATCATACAAGCGTTTCATGAATGGCCCCCTTCTTTTTACATACAATCCACCAAATTGAGGAAACGTAAGAAGAAATCTTAACCCGTAAACAAGGGGTATGTGTTCATGCGACAATTAACGCTGCGATTTTGGGTCATGCTGCTGATCACCGTTGCGATCCTGCTGGCTTCTGCTGGAACCTTCATCTCTGGATTTACGATTAGCAATAAAGTGTTGAAACGCCAGGTGCAATACGATTATTCGGAGAATATCGCCAGAACGGTTAACGTGCTGTTAAGAACGATGCAGCAAGATCTTCGAACAAGTGCATTCAATATCACCAGATATATCGATAATCCGAAGAAAATCGAAGGTATTCCCACAGGCAGCATAATTTTAGTACCTCACCAGCTCAAGCATTCGCAGGATGACAAGATGCACGGAGTATCGGGAAACGTTAAACAAAAGGGCTCGGACCCGTTCCGTTAGAAAGACCGACCTCCACCCCGTAGTTAGATGTGACGAAGGAATGTAAGGGCTATGACCCGTTGAGACATGGGAGTGAGAATCGCTAGGGCGACGTGGAGACGTGCGTATATGGAACAATATGGGTGACGCGTTGTTACCTTTATTTCCGCATGCCCATTTTTACGCCTTCCTGCCACCGGCTTCTCCAGCATCCTCTTCTTCGTTCTAACTACAGGATGAAATCCTGCGAATTCATGAGTCTGAGTGAGGAAACTGAATCATTTTGAGGGAGCTTAAACATCAAAACTTATGAATTGAATGTTTCTCTATTTGTTTTAATAATGCTTTGAATTGAAAAATCACCTGAAGCTGATAGTATTTCCATCACCTTATCACGCAGAACTGGAGCTTTTTCTCTATTTGCCCTCGTTAAGGCTTCGGTTAGTTCCTCTTTTGTAAGCTCGGTGCAATATGAAGGATTTCCTGGCTGTTGTCTCCACGAATCTCTTAAAGAACCACTATCTACGGCATCGAAGCCTAGATCATTTGCTACACCCATGATTATTTGTTTATGGGCTTGGTTATCACCAGCAATCGCAATGGCAATGCGTCCATTCGTGCCCTCTGGAGTTCCATGATGTTCAAGCGTATAGGCTAAGAAATTGTTGAAAGCTTTAATGATCGGTCTACCTAAATGATTGGATACCCAAACACTTTCAACCATCCCGTTCTCAACTTCTTCAATTTCACCGCTAAGTTGAGGATAATAATTTGAAGTGTCTACAACGACTACTTCCTCCCCCACTTGATCTATAATGTTGCGAATACCTGGCAACGCGTGGAAAGGGATAGATGTTATAAGAACATCAATATTTCTAATGACATCCTCTACGCTCACAGGTGTTCCTGTAAGTTTTTTTCCCTCCAAGCGTTCAATCCCACGAGCATCTGCAATCTTGACATCATGCCCATTCTCAACCAGTTTTTTCGCAATGTTAGCCCCAATTGGTCCTGCACCTATAATTCCAAATCTCATTTCCATTCCTCCAATATCTTATGTTAATGTCCTCGATTGAGTAATCTGAATACATGTACTAATATAAATACGTTACTACAATTTTTAAAGAAGGCAATTTAAAATGACATAGTACACTTTTTCGTACCTAACAGCAGAAATGAGGTGATTAAATGTCTAGAATAAATGAAGATGGATTTACTGAAGAATGTAAGAAGGATCACAGAGAAGTATATGGCATTGCCTATACTCAAAACTTACTTTCGGGACGTTGGAAATATTTGATTCTTTGGTTTTTAAAGCTTAACCCTCGTCGCTACAATGAAATTAAGACTCTTTTATGGGGAATTTCACAAGGGTCTCTAACAAAGCAACTTCGAGAATTAGAAGCGGATGGCTTAATTAATCGCAAAGTTTATCCCGAAGTGCCTCCGCGTGTTGAGTATTCATTAACACCAAAAGGAGAGCAATTAATTCCAATCATTGATTTAATGGAGGAATTCGGGAAAAGGTTTGGCGATAAAATAGAGTAACCCGAATTGGATTTTTTAATTTAATCTGCCCTTTAGTTGAGAAAACGGCAGCCGATCAAAGGCCGGCTGCCGTCGCGTCGAGATTGAGCTATCGTCTCCAGTTAGCCTTAATCAACAGTTGTAATTCGTTTTACTAGTTAAATCATCAATGTATCGATTTGATCGTTTCTCGGTTGACCACAACGCGGCGGATGAAGAGAGCCATAACCACGCTAATCAATGCAATGATCATCGTAAACAAGAACACGTTTTGTGACCCTGCCGTCATCGCGTTTGCAATTTCGGTTTTTAAGGTAGGAGCAGAGGAACCATGCAAGTACTTCTCCATTCCGCCCGAAAGGATACTGATTGCGACAGCTGTCCCAATCGCGCCTACGACCTGCTGCAGCGTGTTCATGACTGCCGTGCCGTGCGGGTATAACTCCGGCGGCAATTGATTAAGCCCGTTCGTCTGAGCAGGCATCCACACCATGCCGATCCCAACCATGAGTCCGATATGCAAAGCTACGATAAAGGCCACGGAAGAAGCAGGAGATAGAGTAGTAAAGAACCATAACATGACTGATACGATTACGAATCCAGGGATAACGAGCCATTTGGGGCCATATTTATCGAACAGGCTCCCCATACGCGGAGAGAGGATACCGTTCAGCGCGCTGCCCGGCAAAAGCATAAGCCCCGCAGTGAACACAGACAATCCAGCACCAGTCTGCAGAAACATCGGCAAGATAATCATGCTCGACATAATGATCAACATGCACGAAAGCACCATAAGCAGCCCAACGACGTACATCGGATGCTTGAAAACCCTCAGATTCATCATCGGATCGCGCATAACGTTCTGCCGCAGTATGAACAGCACCAGCGAGATGAGCCCGACAACGATTGAGGTGACCACAACCGTACTGCCCCATCCTTCAGACCCTTCGCCTGCTTTACTGAAGCCGAAGACAACTCCTCCAAAGCCGATCGTTGACAATATGACAGACAGTAGATCTATCCGGGGCTTCGTGACATCAGTGACATTTTCTAAATACTTCAGCCCTATCAACAATCCAATAACCAGGAACGGTAATGAGAACCAGAAGATATAATGCCATGTGAAATACTCTATTAATAGACCGCCTATGGTCGGACCGGTCGCTGGCGCGAACATGATAACAAGTCCGACAAACCCCATCGCAGCCCCGCGCTTCTCCGGTGGAAAGATGACCAGAATGGTGTTAAACATAAGCGGGAGCAACATGCCCATCCCTAATGCCTGTAAAACTCGGGCAAACATCAACATCTCGAAATTGAACGCAAGTGCCGCAATCAACGTACCTACAATTAAGCTTATAAGCGAGCCTATGAACAGCTGCCTAGTCGTAAACATCTGCAGCAGTAAACCGCTCATAGGCATTAAAATACCAAGTGTCAGTAAGAAGCCGGTTGTTAGCCATTGTGCCATTGCCGCCGAAATTTGGAATACATCCATTAAATTGGTCATTGCTATGTTTAGAGCGGTCTCACTAAACATCCCAATAAAACCGCAGATTAGCAGCGATGACAGGATGGCACGCGTATTGTATTGCTTCATCATTCAAATCTCCTTTTTAATCAAGCATGAAGGACTGTTTGCTTCTTTAATTACTTTTTTTAATCTTTCAGCATTCCGTATTGGTAAGGAACTCCCATATTCTCGCGCAGTGTTTTTCCTTCATATTCTCTTTGGAATAAACCGCGGTCTTGCAAAATTGGGACAACGAGGTTCACAAAGTCAGCAACTCCATCATAGGCGATATCCGGAACAACGGAGAAGCCGTCACAAGCACCGGCCAAAAACCATTCTTCTAAAAAGTCAGCAACTTGTACAGGCGTACCTGCAACTACTGGATGATAGTTGATGACCCCATGGGCAAGAACATCTCGAATGGATAGCCCTTGTTTCAGCCGCTGTAAAGCTATATCAGAACGTGGATCCATTGGGTTGGCATACGCCCTCTTCAACAAGTCTTCTGATAAAGGTTTATCAATATCTATGGAATTCATCGAAAGTGGTAAACCAACCATGGAACCAAGGTAACTTACCCTGCTTGGGATCTCCTGAGGATCAAAACTCATAAGCTGTCTTCGCCGTTCTAAAGCTTCTTCTTCCGTTGACCCTATGGAAAACATAAAACCTGCATACATCTTGATGTCATCGGGATTTCTGCCAAAACGGGCAGCACTTTGTCGAACCGCTTGTCTGTGTTCACGAGCAGACCCTATATCAAAAGGATTTGCATAGACACCAGATGCGTACCTCCCCGCCAATTCCAATCCTTCACCTCCTCCGCCTGCTTGGAATATAACGGGCTGACCTTGTTCAGAAGGGGGAATTGGCAAAGGACCACGAGATGCATAATACTTCCCTTGAAGATTTATAGGCTTAATTTTGTCCATGTCGGCAAATTTTCCGCCTTCTACATCTAACGTCCAAGCGTCTTGCTCCCAACTCCCCCACAATGCCTGGACAATTTGAATGGACTCATGAGCCATGTCATATCTTTCTTGCCGACTGGCGACCTGAGCACCAAAATTTGCTGCCGCAGCTGGATTTGATGTGGTGACCGCATTCCACCCTACACGTCCATGACTTATAACATCCAGTGCTTTGAACTGACGTGCTATGTTATATGGATAATTAAAAGTCGTTGAGAGCGTAGCAACAAGCCCGATATGTTTGGTTTCTCTGGCTACAGCCATTAGCGCTAACATAGGATCCATAGGGAACATTGGAGTCTGAGGTCCCAAGTCATTGTATAATCCAGGCGTATCCGCGATGAAGATCATTTGAAATTTCCCTTTTTCAGCCAATTTAGCTCGTTCCACATAAGCATCCGTATTCGTGTAAGCTGCCGGGTCGGTGCCGGGCATTCTCCAAGCACTGAATTCACCTCCATACCCCGAAACCATTTGTAGTGCTAGTTGCATTTCTTTTCCTTTTTTCATGTTTCTCTTCCCCTTTATTTTTAAGAGAGCATTTGAATGGGAAATCTATTAGCCTACTAAATTATAAGTTAGCATGCTAAATGTACTTGTAAGAGAAAACTTAGAATAAGTTATTCTCCATTTGCTTCAATAGCCGTCTTAATAATAAGCGATCTTCCGGTGAAATTGACTGCAGTAATTTTTCTTGCTGCTGTTTCCACTTGGATTCAACCGGTTTCTCTAATTCTTTGCCTTTGTCAGTTAGAAAAATCCTCATAACCCTTGCATCAAGTTCATCACGTTTACGGTAGATAAACCCGTTATGCTCTAGTGATTTAACCATATTTGTTACCGTAGGCGGTTCGCATTTTAAATGTTCACATAATTGCATTTGCGTTACTCCATCGCCTAACCACAAACGAGAAAGCAAATTATCTTGACCTACATAAAGGTTAAGTTCCCTCAGTGATTCGCTATAATCTCGACGCATTTGGGAAGAAACTCTATCTAACGACTGACGAATATTACAGTCCACTGTATCTGTCATCCATATATCTCCTCAGCAGTCAAACAGTAATATTTAGCCCGCTAAATATATCACGATGGAATCCTTGTGTCAACAGAGCTAAATTACCTTTAAGTAACTATACTATGTGTTACATCAGCGGCAGATATTCATACGACTACAACGTTTCAAGGTGAGCCAGCCTCTTTTCTTTCCATCTGTTGGAGCCAAACAATCCATTGCAAAATTTGAGCTTCTTGAAATTTTTGAGGATGATAACCGCTTTGCTTATGAATTTGCTCTAGCCGATACTGCATGGTATTTCGGTGGATGCCAAGGAGCTTAGCGGCCTCTGCCACATTTAGATCGCATAAAAAAAACACCTGAAGGGTTTCCTCGATTTTCTCATTCCAGTATTCTTTTGACGCATGAATAAGTTTTTCCTTGACCTGACCAGGCAGTTCATTAATGGTAATTGGACCTATAACCTGGCGGTATGCGAGGACGCGCTCATTCATGCTAGGACAGCGAAGCACGGCTTCTGCCTCTTCAAAGCTGGAACGCACCGCATGAAGGGTTGGAACCAAGGAACCGACGCCTATGCGGTAGTCGGCTGTACAAGAGGTAACGATCCGGCGTACCTGATCCATCATTAATGATAATGACGATGTCGCGTGTCCATAACAGAGTAACAAGGTTCGATGGGGACGATAGGCGCTAAGAAGGATCGAGCTGCCGGCTAGCCTCCGACTTAAGAGGTCAAAAAATCGCTCGACGGTGTTGAACTGGAGAGAAGGTTCATGCTCAATCACAACAGCTTGATAAGGGGCTGTAATCCTACACCCAATGGCTTGCAGCCGCAAACCAATTTTACCCTCATGAACGACTGTACCTTCCACAAGTTCTTTCAGAACCCAATCGATATGCAGCTGCCTCCATTCCTGCTGCAGCTTCAGCTGGCTCTGCTTAATCATCAACTCTGTAGTCATTTTCACTAACTGAGCAATCGGTTCGATCTCTTTTATCCTGCCCGAGATGCCAATGACACCCACGACTTGTCCATGCACGATAATCAGTAGATTCAATCCAAGCTGTGAGCCCTTCCAGCGGGATTGATTACTTTCATCGATAAGCAATTCCTGGCGCTGACGAATCACATAAGCTGCCGCAGCGTGATAATCCCCAAGCCTTGAAGGGGCAGATGGTGGGGAAGGTACGGTTGATGCCATCATTAGCGCCGGTCTAGGAGATCCGATCCGCGTGCCTGTTACAGGCCCCCATGGAACTCCGATTATTTCCCATTACGCAAAGCTGCATGCTCATGGCCAGCATCCTAAGGCTGTAGTAGAGATCGCCAATATTTGTGGATTAATGATGGTAGAGGGTCAAATGGATCCCTTCGCTGCTTCTAGCAGAGGACTTGGAGACATGCTAAAGGTTGTGCTGGACGAAGGGATACGGCATGTGGTCATAGGCTTGGGAGGAAGTGCGTGCAATGATGGCGGTATGGGCATGCTGGCTGCCCTTGGAGTACAATTCTACGATGAACGGGGACACACATTATTTGGCTGCGGTGCAGATGTGTTGAAAGCTGCCTCTGTCAACTGGAGCCAAGTGGATAGCCGTATTATGGAATGCGAGCTGATCATTGCGAGTGACGTAACAAACCCTTTGGTAGGTCCATCTGGAGCCACGCATGTCTATGGTCCGCAGAAAGGACTCATTCCCGAGATGATGGAGCCATTGGATCAAGCTATGGCTCGTTATGGAAGAATGCTGGAGGTTGCCAATAGCCGCGGTTCTACGCATTCACACCTTTTTTCCCCTGGCTCTGGCGCAGCAGGAGGTCTTGGTTTTGCCCTGCAATCCATAGGGGGACGCATCGTTCCGGGAGCTGAGGCGGTTGCTGATCTGACGGGACTGAAGAGCGCGATCCGGGAAAGCGATTGGGTGCTGACCGGTGAAGGCAAGAGCGATTACCAGACACTCTACGGCAAGCTGCCTATGTATGTAAGCACATTATCAGCTGACTTCGAGAAACCTGTCGTACTTATTTCCGGTAGTCACGGTGAAGGCATCGCGTCGCTTTACTCTCATTTCGCCGGTTGTTTTGCCTCGGTGAATAAGCCGACCACGCTCGGCGACTGTCTGGAGGAGGCAGAGAATCTATTACTGCAATGTACACGAAATGTGGCACGGTTAATTCAAGCGAGCCAAAAAATGGGCTAAAAGGAGTTCATTCCACATGAAAATTGTTGTGCTAGATGGATATACGCTGCAGCAGAATGACCTTAGCTGGGCAAAACTACAAGGCGTAGGCGAGGTTACCGTTTATGATCGAACCGCGTCCGATGAAATCCTAACTAGAGCACAAGATGCAGACATCATTCTTACCAATAAGTCACCTCTCACAGCGGAAACATTGGACCAATTGCCCAATCTCCGATATATCGGTGTGCTAGCTACCGGCTTCAATATCGTTGATATAGAAGCAGCACGCAAACGGGGGATACCCGTAACCAATGTGCCAACTTATGGCACGCATGCTGTTGCACAATTCGTCTTTGCACTGATTCTCGAGCTGGTTCAGCAGGTCGGCATGCATGCAAATGCCGTTAGGTCGGGAGAATGGACTGCTTGCCCTGATTTCAGCTTCACGCGCACCAAATTGATTGAGTTGGCTGGCAAAACTATGGGCCTGATCGGACTCGGTCAAATTGGAAAACAGACTGCAGCGATCGCTCGCGCTTTCGGCATGCATGTCATTGCTGTAGGCAGCGGACGCCAATCACCGGAGCCTGTCGAGGGTATTGAATGGGTGGAGCTGCCGCAGCTGCTGACACGAGCCGATATTGTAAGTTTGCATTGCCCGCTTGTTCCGGAAACATTCCAATTGATCAATAAGGATCGGCTCAAGCTTATGAAACCTTCAGCTTATCTGATCAATACATCTCGAGGACAAATTATTGCAGAGCAGGATCTTGCTGATGCACTCCATAACGGGAAGCTTGCAGGCGCCGCTTTGGATGTGCTGTCCATCGAACCTCCTCAGCAGGATCATCCGCTGCTTCATGCACCCAACTGCATCATCACCCCACACATTGCTTGGGCATGCATAGAGGCACGCGAGAGACTTATGGACACTGCAGTACAGAACTTGCGTCAGTTCCAGGCCGGAACACCAGTGAATGTCGTTAATCCGTGAAAGCACGTGAATACTCAGATCATCCCATGAAGATATGGAGCAGTTGCCTCGGCAATCTGCCCCTGGTTCGTTCCATAATCGGCCCGGCCTATGACGGTGAGAGGATTCTCACCGCTCGCTATCCCTTGCGATATTCTCGAGGGGAGAGCCCTACCTCGCGGGAGAATAATTTGGAAAAATAAAGGGGATCCTGGTAGCCAACCTCGAATGCCACTTCGGATATCGGAGCAAGTCCGCTGCGCAGGAGAATTTTGGCCTTATCCATACGGACCTTATGCACATAATTCACATAGCTGTAACCCGTAATCTTCTTGAATAATAAGGAGAAGTAACTGACGGACATGGAGCAAATGCGTGCCATCTGGTCCCGGTTGACAGGCTGCTTATAATGGTCGTGTAGGTGCTCCATAGCCTTCTTGAAACTTAATGGAGGCATTACGAAAAATATCAATGGATTTAATAAATCACAGAATCATTAGTCTAGACTACCCTCACAGAATGATTATCGAAAGGGAAATATTCAACACTCTAAAGCAAATATTACAAAAAAATATTAATTATTATATTGGCGGAGTAACTCCCTATCACATAAATAAATTTAAGATCTACTATAGGACAAATGAAGTTTCTGAAAAAATAAAAACGCTATTTTTAGAAGGAATCGACATAATTGATATTTCCAGAAATATGTCGTCTTCCGATCCGTATGTCCAGTTGGATATTAAAGAGGCATTTAACGATTTGGAGTGGACGTTATCATTATCAAATAAGTTAAACAACTATATTGCTTTATTAAATGAGATAAACAATGATACAGTTTAATTAATAAAAGATTAAAATTGAAATAAAAATAGCCCGTGTTAAAGGAGCACTCGGGCTATTTGTAGTTAGCTGGCACTGCCTCACCATCACTTCTTTTGCTTATAAAACTCATGATACAGCTTCATCAGCGCCCTCTTCTCAATCCGCGACACATAACTCCGGCTAATCCCCAATTCCTTCGCAATCTCCCGCTGCGTCCGCTCTTCCCCGCCCGTAATGAGCCCGAACCGACCAACCACGACTTCCTTCTCCCGGTCATCCAATATATCCAGGTTCTTATAAATCTTGCTCTTCTCTATTTTAAGTTGAACTTTATCCGCCACATCGTCGGCTTCCGAACCGAGGATGTCGATCAGCGCGTGATCTCGTTCCCCTCTTTGTCCGTTCCGATCGGGTCGTGCAGCGAAACGTCTTTCTTCGTTTTCTTCAGACTACGCAAATGCATCAGGATTTCGTTCTCGATACAACGAGCCGCGAACGTCGCGAGCTTCGTCCCTTTGCCCTGCTGGAAGCTCTCGATCGCCTTGATCAGACCGATGCTCCCGATGGAGATCAGGTCCTCCAGGTATTCCTCGGTGTTGTCGAATTTCTTGACATTGTGAACACGATCCGATGTAATTTTTGTTCTTAAAATGGAGCTGATGTACTTATTAAAACGATCACCAAGGTTGATTGCCACGTTCTTCGGTTGAGAACCACGTCTTTTCCGTTTCCTGCTCGGGCTGTATCTTGGAATACTTTTAATGAAATGTAGCATCTCCCAGGATAAGCAGAAGAAACACCAACAAGCCGAGGGGAATCCCAATGCTCGTCGATGCTTCTGGCTCACTGATCGTATTCAGTTTATACGTCACGATGGCATGTTTTCAATCCTCGTTTTAGCTCTCATAGGTGAGGTCTTGGAGACCGTATACACGCTCGTTATTATTCCAGGTTATTTCTAGCGAATAGTTTTGTAGGAGACTTTTTGCCTCCACTTTATCTAGATCTGAACCATTCAGAAGTATTGAAATGCTGGACTTCCCGCTTGATAACGGAGACACTTCCACGTACTGGACATCCCTAAGATATAAGATTGCATCTTTATTCTCTGATGATTTCGGAAGCAAAGCCATGTTAACATTCTTCAACCTTAAATAGTTGCTATTCTTGATATCTACCGTAAGCGTTACAAAGGCATATTGATTCGCATTTCCAAGCTGATCCGTTTTTTGTAAATAAACAACGTCTTCCTTGCTCTCCTTAATGGCGGAGAAGGTTGTTGAACCGTCCGCGGCCGCAGAACTCACGTCCATTGCTATCACCGTTACCTTGGGCGGCAATATTTTATTACTAATCAAGCCGCTACCGACATAATCGACCAGAAATACAAGAATAATAATCAATATGGGGATTATAGATTTTTTGTTCATTATTTTACCCCCGAGTAGAGATACTTGCTCCATTCTTACCCTATTTTACTCGAACGGAATAAGCCAAAAATCGCGGTTATCAATGTGGGGCGCTGTCGGCGGCACTCGTATACTATTTACCTGGTAGTCCATGGTTGGCATTTCTTAAGCTCAATCTCCTTAGAGCTAGTACAATTACCAGATATTATAGTATTTAAATTCCAGCGGGTTAAATAGTTCCAGACAACCAATTAACAATTCCATTTCATTTGTCGAATCGTGAATGAAATTAAATAGCCGAATCATCCCCACGCACTCTGTACGCGTTCCTATTAATCTTGAGGGAGACTTATTACCCTCAATGCCTTGAACGCAGATAGGGACAGCAATAAATGCTGTCCGATGAAAGATCGTGATTTCTCACTTCTTCTGCTTATAAAACTCATGATACAGCTTCATCAACGCCCGCTTCTCAATCCGCGCCGCGACACGTAGGAGCGGCTAATCCCCAATTCCTTCGCAATCTCCCGCTGCGTCCGCTCTTCCCCGCCGGTAATCAATCCGAACCGACCAACCACGACTTCCTTCTCCCGGTCATCCAAAATATCCAGGTTCTTGTAGATCTTGCTCTTTTCTATTTTAAGTTGAACTTTATCCGCCACATCGTCGGCTTCCGAACCGAGGATGTCGATCAGCGTAATTTCGTTCCCCTCTTTGTCCGTTCCGATCGGGTCGTGCAGCGAAACGTCTTTCTTTGTTTTCTTCAAACTGCGCAAATGCATAAGTATCTCATTCTCGATACAACGAGCCGCGAACGTCGCGAGCTTCGTGCCTTTGCCCTGCTGGAAGCTCTCGATGGCTTTGATCAATCCAATCGTGCCAATCGAAATCAAATCTTCAAGATCTTCCCCAGTGTTATCGAATTTCTTGACATTATGGACACAATGCGATGTCTGTATTTTGTGTTGAAATCACAGAACTCCCTAATATATCGCTATATACAGAAGTGATAGGTTTAATAGTTACGCTCTATTGAGAAGATTCACGGGTAAGACATATAAATGACCCCTCTTACGATACCTGAATCCGCCATGCGGCAGCCCTCATAAAATAAGGATTAGACTGACTCTAGAAATCGCAGAAGCGACAGCCATGGACGAGAAAAAAGTCCTAGACTGTCACTGCTTTTTTATTGAACTAACGTAATTGCCTTTTCAAGTAAAAGTATATGGACAGCGGAGTGAAGACCGCGATCAGCAGAAGGCCGACGCCAATGCCCGACATAAGGTCGGTTGCTTCCGCCGTGCCGTGAAACAGTCCACGCGTCAGCGCAACGGCAATGCTGATCGGGTTCACATCGACCGTCGCCTGCAACCAGCGAGGCATCGTCGAGGTGTCGACGAACACGTTGCTCGCGAACAGGAGTGGGTACACAATCATCATGCTCGTGCCCGATACTGTCTCCGGCTGCTTGACTATATTGCCGATGAGCGCAAACACCCAACTGACACTATAGGCAAAAAATACAACGTATATCGCCGCCAGTACAGCGCCGGCGACACCGCCGTCCGGTCGAAATCCTAGCGCAAGTCCCATTGCCAGAACGGTGAGCAGCGCGGCCAGGTACCGAAACCCGTCGGAGATGATCGCTCCAAAGAGGGCAGCGGGCTGCCAGAACGGCATTGTACGGAATCGGCAGTAGACGCCTCTTGCGATATCCGTGCATAGCGTCGTGCCGCTATACACCGTCAATGGCACAACCGTAAGGACGAGGATGCCCGGCAGCAGATACTGAATATAGCCACTGACGGAGCCGGCCATCGCCCCGCCGAATAAGAAGGTGAAGATGAGCAGCATAATGATTGGCGACACGACCGCCTCGACGGCTAGGCTGAAGCCGTTGTTGCTCATATGTTGCATAGTTCTACGCATAAACAACGCAGTCGCTGCCAGACCGCTCGGACTTCGACGCGGCTTTCGCACTCCAGAAGTCTGTGTGAAACTCATGATGCCACCTCTTTTCCTCGCGCAGCGGTCAGTGCGAAAAACACATCGTCAAGGGTCGGCTCGCTCAATGCGAAATCGTCGATCGCTGCCGCGTGATCGAACAGCGTGCCGATGACGGCATACGCCAGTGCGGCTTCCTGTATAGCAGCCTTCACAACCTGCCCGTCTTCGTCCTTATGAGCTTCCAGCCCATGTTCGCTTGCGAGCAACTTGCAGATGTCGGCCGGGTCGGTTCCCTCCCCCGGCCGGATCGTCAGCGTTTTGCCGCGGATCGACGCTTTAAGCTGCTCGGGCGTACCTCCTGCGATGACCTTGCCTTGGTCGATGAACCCGATGCGATCGGCCAACTGATCGGCTTCTTCCAGGTACTGTGTCGTCAAGAGCACGGTCGTCCCATTCTTCACCAGGCGGCGCACCGCTTCCCACAACTCTTGCCGGCTTTGGGGATCAAGCCCGGTCGTGGGCTCATCGAGAAACATCACCTCGGGTTGTGAGAGGATACCTGCGGCGAGGTCCAAACGTCTACGCATACCGCCGGAGTACATACCGACCGCCCGGCCGCCGGCATCCGTCAGACGGAAAGATTCGAGCAGCTCCGTCGCAAGCGCTCGGGATTCCCTGCGAGTATAGCCATGAAGTCCGGCGAACAGGGTCAGGTTTTGCCAGCCGGTAAGCGACTCGTCCAGGGCCGCATATTGGCCCGTTACACTGATGCGCCTTCGCACGTCAGCGGCTTCCGTCACGACGTCGCGGCCGCATATGCGCGCCGTCCCCCCCATCCGGCCGCAGCATCGTGGTCAACATATGGATTGTTGTCGTCTTGCCGGCGCCGTTCGGCCCGAGGAGCGCGAACAGCTCTCCTTGCCGAATCGCCAGATCCACTCCGCGCACTGCCTCATGAGTCCGGAACGATTTGCGCAAGCCTTGCGCTTCAATGGCGTAGGTCATCTTCAGCTCTCCTTTCCTCTTCACAGAAACTCCCGCTTATGCTCGATTGCCCACTCGGCGAACGTACGGGCCAGCCGCCCAAGCACCTGCTCAACCGTTGGAAGCACGGTGTAGCCGGCCTCCGGCGGATTTTTCGCGATCTGCGCGAAAAATTCGACGCTCTCCTCGTCGTAGCCCTGATCCCGCCAATTCTGCCGCGCCTCTTCTTCAGTCAATTCGACGAACGGGATGTCCTTGCCAATCGCCGCAGCAATCGCGCGCACCGCTTCCCTGCGCGTCAGCGCTTCAGGCCCGGTCAGCAGATAGCTTCGGCCGTGATGGCTGCCGCCAAGAAGTGCTTCGACGGCGACGGCGGCGATATCCCCCTCGTGGACTCGCGCGCTTAGCGCGTCCCCGCAAAATTCCCGTACGACGCCTTCCGAGCGGATCATTTCCCGCCAATCCACCAGCACATTGGCCATAAATTCGGTTGGCTTCACCAGCGTCCACTGCATGCCGCTGGCCCGTAGCGCTTCCTCGACTGGACCTTCCTCATAGCCGACCAGCACGACAACGCGCTTCACCCCGGCCGCTTCCGCCAGCGCCAGCACCTTCGGGTCCGTGTTGAGGTCGGCGTCAAACTCATCGCTGGAAGTAATCAGAAACATCGCCTTCACGCCTTGTAACGCATCCTCCAGCGTTTCTGGTTTCATCAGATTCCCCGCCGCAATCTCCACACCTTCCGGAAGCTTAACTCTCGCCCGCTCCGGATTTCGCGTTAACGCCCGAACGAAAGCCCCTCGCTGCACCAGCAGTTCCGTCACATGTTGTCCAACCGTTCCAGTTGCCCCTGTCACTAAAATCGTCATGTCACATCTCCTTCTCGTTTTTTAACGTAATGTCCGCGAATGGCTTCGATGTGAGCGATAAAGTCGTCTTGCAGTTCGTCCGGCGAAACAACTTCGACGTTTGTCCCGTAGCTGGCGATGACTGACAGCGCGTACTCTTTCTTGTAAAAGACCGTCCGAACCTCGATGTAAGCCCCTTGGTATGTGCATTCGCCCGGAAACTGCTGCAATACGCGCGTGCGCACCAACAGATCGAAACGAAGATGGGCGAAGATCCCATGCACATCTTCCGGTTCCGACTCGTCCGTAATCGGCCGGGGAGCAAAGGTTTCCTCCGATACTTGGAGCCGGTCGATCCGCGATAGACGGAAATACCGTCTCGCCCCGCGCCACCGGCAGTACGCTTCCAAGTACCAGACGCCTTTCTCCCATAGCAGATTCAGCGGCTCCAAGCTGCGCTCGGTCGCTGAGCCGGATGCGCTTGTGTAAGCGATCTGAACAACGCGAGATTGCCGGATCGCCCGAAAAAGCTCACGAACGATGTCCCGTTCGTGTTCGGGCACGCTTATACCGAGGATAACAGCTTCTTGGCTACCTTCGTTCGCCAACCCCGGATGCAGGCTCGCCAGCTTCCGCATCGCAGGCGACACGGCGCCGCCCATCGCCCCTTCCATCGCTTTCACTAGCGAGTAGATCACCGATAAGTCATCGACAGTAAAGTATTGCCGAGTCAGGAAGAATCCGTTCATCAGCTCGAATCCGCCGTCTGCGCCGGTAAACGATGCCACCGGAATACCTGCCTGATTAATCAGTTCAATGTCGCGATAGACGGTGCGAACCGATACCTCGAACTTGTAGGCTAGTTCCGTTGCGGTCACCCGTTTTTTGGCCATCAGCTCTAGTGTGATCCCGAGCAAACGATCCAGTCTCATGGCCATCGCCTCCTCTGTCAATGTCCTAGTTGTGGTCATCTGATTTCTATCCTAATCCAAAAATCCTGACAACAAGGTTGTCAGGATTAAAGAAACATCAGAACTTTTTTTACTATTGTAGCACCTTCATGTCCTTTTGCTGCTTCAAGCCTCGATGTCCTCCCAATCAAAGGGGTAATACGAAAACCGCCCCTGACGCGGGGGCGGTCGAATAACGTCTCCTTCTTAATGTGCACCTTCGTTCCAGAGGGCTACGCGATCTTGCACATACTTCGTGAAGCCCTTCTCCATTCTCTCGACGCCTGCTTGGATCAGGTCTTGCTGATAGGCGTCCCAAATCTTATCGAAGTCTGCCGGCTTCGCCAGGATCGCTTCCGGGATCCGCTTCCAGGTGATGTCCTTCATCTTTTCGGCCAGGATGGTGACCTCGTCGTCGCCCGGAATCTGGATGTTCCAAGCTCCCCCGTAAGCCTTCTCCGTGAACTCGTCCTCTTTCGGGAACAGGTCTTTCCACGTCGTAGCGCCGTAAGCTGCCAGCGTTTCCTTATCGGCGTCGCTGTAGCCGAGCGGGATTTGGTCCGGGTTGCTCTTCGTGTAGTAGTTGCCCGTCTCATCCTTGACGCCGTCGCCATAGTGAACCATCATGTTCGTGTAGAACCCGATACCGGATTCCTTCGTGAACGCCGTGCCGTCGTTATTGATGCGGTCCTGCACTTCCTTCGGAACAACGCGCTTGCCGTTCTCCATATTCCAGTGCTTGCCTTCAACGCCCCAGTTGTTCAGAATCTGGAACTCGTCGGAAGCCAAATAGTCGAGGAACTTGATGATGCGTACCGGATCCTTCGCCGTGCTGGAGATCGAGATGCCATAGCCGCCCATGAAGCCCGTCGGCCAGAAGTCGGGTTGCTTGATGTCCTTGCTCATCGTAACCGGATAGTGGCCGTACGTCTGGTCGAACTTGCCTGCGGCTCTCAACGCCTGCACGCCGCCGCCGAAGTCCCAAGCTTGGTCAATCAGGCCAAGGACGCGGCCGGTAGCTACCTTCGCCTTGTACTGGTCGTACTTCTGGACGAAAATTTCCGAATCAAGCAGCCCTTCCGCGTTCATGTGGTTCAGCCAGCGGAAGTATTCTTTCTCTTCCGGACGGCGATAGTGGTAGATCGCCTCGTGTGACTCCTGATCGATGAAGTACTCGCCGTCGTCCGACCCGCCGGTAACGGATACGGCCGGGTTCGTAACGGAGATGAACATATGCCAGTCGTCGGCGTTCAGCGTTACGCCGATGTTCTTGTTGCCGTTCTCGTCGATTGGGTGTTTCGCGAGATAGTCCTTGATGACCTTCTCATAGTCCTGGAGCGTGCGGATTTCCGGGTAACCGGCTTCCTTGACGACGCGGTGTTGCAATTGGAAACCGCCAACTGCGGATAAGCGCGTCTCTCCGACGGCTGCGTACGTCGGGATCGAGTAGATAGCTTGGTCCTTCGTCGTATACTTCGCACGGTTCATGTACGGGCCGAGAACGCGCTTGATGTTCGGTGCATACTTGTCGATCAGATCGGTCAGGTCGATGACGCCGCCGGCGTCAACCAGTTTCCCGATGTCGCCCTTCGCGGAGATGATGTCCGTGTATTGGCCGGATGCCGCCATCAGCGAAATTTTCTGCTGCGGGTCACCTACGGCGAATTCAGCGTCCAGTGTAACGCCCGTTTTCTCTTTTAGGATCTTGGACACGTCGTCCTGCATGTTGTTCCAGTTCGGGTTCTGGTCCTCGAAGAACGCCGTGATCGTAAGCGGCTTAAGATCCTCGGAAGCCGTATCCGTCGTTCCCGTGTTACCTCTCTCCATATTGCCGTCGTTGTTGCCGCTGCAGCCCGCGATCAGACCGATACTGAGCGTGAATGTCATCAGCAGTGCGGCAGCTTTGCTTTTTTTGTTGTGAAACATCCTGTTCCCCCCTAAATGATTAATCATCATTGTATGAACTGGTTAACTTGTCTACCGACAGTTTGTGGTTTCTCAACTCTTGACCGCGCCCAGCGTAAAGCCCTGGACGAAGTAACGCTGCAGGAACGGATACACGACCAGGATCGGCATCGTGACGACAATCGTAATCGCCATCCTGACCGATTCCGGCGAAATCTGGCGCATAACCTCCGTCATGTTCTGCCCGCGGAAGTTATCGGTGTTGGTCGTCGTGCTCTGCAATACCTTCATCAGCTCGTACTGCAGCGTCGTCAGATGGTCGGCCATGCCGTTGTAGAGATAGGTATCAAACCAGGAGTTCCACTGCCCGACCGCCAGGAATAGCCCGATCGTCGCGAGCGCCGGCTTCGTCAGCGGCAGAATCACCCGCCAGTAAATCGTCCAGTCGTTCGCCCCGTCCAGCTTCGCCGATTCCTGCAGGGCGTAAGGAATGCCGTCGATGAACGAGCGGATGATGAACACGTTGAAAGCGCTCACCATGCCCGGCAGCACATACACGGCGAACGTGCCCAGCATGTTCAGGTCGCGGATTAGGATGTAGACCGGAATCAGGCCGCCGGATACATACATGGTCAGCGCGAGATACATCGAGACGAACCGGCGTCCCTGGAATTCCACTCGGCTGACCGTGAACGCCAGCATTGACGAAGCCACAAGGCCGAGCAGCGTGCCAATGACCGTCCGCAGGACCGAGATCTTCAGGCCCGTCAGCAGGCCCTCGAAGGCGAAGATTGTCTCATAGTTCTTCCAGGTGAATGCCCGCGGATAGATCGTGATGCCTCCGCGTACGCTGTCGGTCGAATCGTTCAGCGAGATCGCCAGTACGTTTAGGAACGGGTACAGCGTGGAGATCGTGATAACGGCCAACAAGACGTAGACGATGACGTCGAAGGAGCGGTCGACCCAGGATGAGCTTGTCATAAGTTTGCGATTAACGGTTTGTGATGCCATTGTCCATCCCTCCTTAGAAAACACTTTCTTTGGTCATGCGCCTGAACACGCCGTTAGTGACAAGCAGCAGAATGATACTAATGACCGAGTTGAACATGTTGATGGCGGTACCGAACGAGAACCTTCCCATATTCAGGCCGTAATCGAGCGCATATAGATCAAGCACCTGGGAGTAGTCGCTAACCAGTGGGTTGCCGAGCAGAAACTGCTTCTCGAAGCCGATGCTGGTCAGGTGACCAATCGAGATGATCAGCAGGATGATGATCGTCGGGCGGATACCCGGGAGTGTGATGTGCCAGATCTGCTGCACTCGGTTCGCGCCGTCGACGCGCGCTGCTTCGTATAGATCAGGCGCGATGCCGGCGATCGCCGCAAGGTAGATGATCGCGTTCCAGCCCATCTCTTTCCACAGGTCCGCACCAGTGATGATGTACCAGAACAGGTTGCCCTTGGCCATGTACTGGATCGGCTGATCGATGAGGCCGATGCTGATCAGCAGGTTGTTGATTGTGCCGTCGGTGGCCAGCATCTTTGTGACGATGCCCGCGACGACGACCCAGGAAACGAAGTGCGGCAAATACGAGACAGTTTGCACGAACCGCTTCATGGCCATCTGACGGACTTCGTTCAGGAGGATAGCGAACAAAATCGGAATTGTGAAACCCGCGATTAGCGACAGGAAACTCATCGCCAGCGTGTTACGCATAACCAAGTAGAACGTCGGATCTGCAAACAGCATCCGGAACTGATCGAAGCCGACCCATTCCTGGTCAAAGAAGCTGCGGCCCGGACGGAATTTCTGGAACGCCATCGTCCAGCCCCACAGCGGTAGGTAGTTAAATACGAATGCCCAGATTAAGAAAGGTATGGACATAAGATAAAGGTATCGCTGCTGCAGCATGATGTGCCAGAATCGGCCTTTGTCCTTTTTTGCCGGTCGATCGATGTCGGTTGTTATCGTTGCCATTTCGGTCCCTCCTTGTACTTGAATCTATTGTAACGAGAACGCTTTCCTGGCAATATACAAGGAATCCGACTAATTTTCATCCACGAATAAGCGTTTTCAGAAATCGGTTACAAAAACCCGTTGATGCATGGACTAAGGAATCGCCGCTTCTCGCGTCGGTGCTGAGAATATGGAGTCTGAAGGTGTTTTTCGCAAAAAAATACCGGTCTAGGGCGCAACATCGCGTCCTAGACCGGCCATACATTTATTATGGACGAGCGAAACTCTCCCTTGGAATTGAGATGCATGAGATTCAGCGGAAGTAAATGTCACGCGCGATCCAAAGGAAGCCATCTCAGCACGTCTTGAATGGTTTTATCCCAGAATGCCCAATCGTGCACGCCCAGCTCCTCGGCGTAAGTGTAGTCCAGTGAAGATTGGTCGAACGCTTCCTTCAGTTCGATATTTAGATCGTACAGGAAATCTTTCGTACCGCATGCTTGATAAAACGCGGGCTTCGGCCCGGTTGCGCGATCGCAAGAATGAATAAGATGATACAGATCGTTAGCAGTTCCTTCATGTGGTCCGTCTCCGAATGCGAGCCGCATAAATGGAGGAAACTCTCCCCCCGGTCCCGGGCTCCAAAACGGGAAATTACCGGTCGACAGTCCGGCAGCAGCGGCGAACATGTCAGGCTTGCTCAGCGCCCATCTGAATGCCCCGTATCCCCCCATCGACAGCCCAGCGACAAAATTGTCTTCGCGAGCCTCCGACAGCGGGAACAAGGACCGGGCAATCTGGGGCAGTTCTTCCATGAGGAAGGTGCCGTACTTTCCTCCGTACGCCATATCCGTATAGAAGCTTAAGTGGACTTGAGGCATCACGACAGCGAGCCCCAGCTCGGAAACATAGCGTTCAATCGATGTCCGGCGCATCCAGATCGTATCGTCATCGGATCCGCCATGCAACAGCCAGAGGACGGGATGCCGCTCTCGGTTGGAGACGCCATTCATTCCGATTTGCCCCCTGGTCGCTTGAGGCACAATAACGGTCATTGACGTGCTGAGCCCTAACGTTTCCGAGAAATAATTGCATCGAATCAGTGCCATTATACATTCTCCTCTTATCAATGTTATTGAACGAAACAACCATAACCATATTCCCTTGCCGGTCGATCGATGTCGGGGTATCTTCTTCGTCGTTTGTCACTAGATTCGCTTGAACTCGACCCAGCCGATCTCAAGACCCGGCTTAACCGGCTCGAGCTTCAGCTCGTACAGGCCCGCTTCGAGCGCGATCTTCAACAGCTTCTGCCGAATCCAGCGGCCTTCCGTCCCATTCGATTGGATCGTCGTCAGCAACTCGCCGTTCAGCGTCGCGATCGTCGAGTTCTGCGCGACATTCGTCTCTGGCGACATAAGGTTCACGATAATCCGGTACTCGCCGGCTTCGTCGACCTTCACGTATGCCGGACCGTTCACTGCCGGCTTCACTTGCGGATTCGCGGACAGGGCTTGCGCCGGCTCCGCTTCAGGAGAGAGCGACGGGTTCGCCTTGAACGCCTTCACCGACTCTTCGAAGACTTGCTTGCGGCGGAAAACCGGCGCGTTCAAGAGCCAAGCACAGATGTTCATGGCGCTGCGCTGCAGTTCGCCGCGGGTCAGCGTGCCGTCCGCAAGCTTCTCGAGCGTGTTGTCCTCCATCGCGTTAATCTCCGCGCCGTAGTTCTGCACGACCATGTACAGGTCATTCTGCGCGCGAACCATCGCGTACGTGTTCTGCCTGCTGGACTCGCCGCCGTGAATCGGGTCGTTCATGAGCGCCCACCAGTCCGTCATGACGATGCCGTCGTATCCCCATTCGCCCCGCAGAATCGTCGTGTTCAGGTCGTAGTTGGACGCCGCCCAATGTCCGTTGATCGGGTTGTAGGAGGTCATAATCGAGTTGGCCCCACCCTCTTTCACCGCAATCTCGAACCCTTTAAGGTACAGCTCACGCAGCGCCCGCTCGGAGACGACTGCGTCGACCTTCCACCGGTGCTTCTCTTGGTTATTGCAAGCAAAATGCTTTAGAGTCGCGTTCGAGCCGCCCTTGATGATGCCTCGAACGTTGGACGCCCCGAACAATCCCGTGACCAGCGGATCTTCGGAGAAGTATTCGAAGTTCCGGCCGTTCATCGGACTGCGCCTGAGGTTCATGCCCGGCCCAAGTAACGTATCGATCTGGTTGCTCAGCAGCTCTTGGCCTTCCAGCACATACATCGCTTCGACCAACTCAAGATTCCACGTCGCGGCCAGCAGCGTGCCGATCGGCACCTGCGTCGCCTTATGACCACTGTCCATCCGGATGCCGGACGGGCCGTCCGCCGTACAGCCGATTGGCACGCCGTACTGATTGAAGAGCCGATCGCTCATGCCGCCGAATGCGGATGCCGTGCCCGGCGTGACGAGCGGGCTGACCATACCTTCGCCGCGTACAATCGTCGCAAGATCATCGTCGCTTAGCTGGGCGATGAATTGTTCCATGGTGACTTTGCCTTCGTGGACGTCGCGTAGCGTATAGCCGCGACCGACCGTCTGCTCGATCGTCTGCGGCAAGCGCGAAGCGATCCGCTCGGAGATAGAAACGGTGCGCTTCGGGACGTCGACGTACGTCTCTTCATAGGTGCCGTCCGCCTTGCGCGCGCCGGGCTTCAGACGCTTGAAGCTCTCCGTAGGCGCGAGCGCTTCTTCCAGCTGCTCCACGACCAGCAGGTCAGCCACTGTGTAGCCATCTTGCCCGTCGACCGAAACTTGCTTCGTATAGCGCACGCTGCTGCCGACATGGAAGAGGTACGTGCCCGCTTCAAGCACGTAAGCGGAGCGATAGCCTGCCTCGCCGCCGTCGTCATAGGACGCCATGCGATTGACCGGGAAACTCAGCGTCATCCGCTGCGATTCACCCGGTTGCAGCACGCCGGTCTTGCCGAATGCCGCGAGCGCGCGCGCCGGCTTGCCGAGCTTACCTTGCGGCGCTTCGTAATAGACTTGCACGACTTCCTTGCCCGCGTACGCCGTACCGGTGTTGGTAACTCTGACGCCGAGCTCGATATATTTTTCGCCGTTGCGATCGACCGTCTTTGCCTCCTCCGGCTCGAGCTCGAACGTCGTATACGAGATGCCGTAACCGAACGGATAGAGCACCTTGTCCGGCGCGAACGTCTCGAAGTAGCGGTAGCCGACGTAGATATCTTCCTCGTAGATGTTCCGGAATTCGTCGCCGTAGTTGCGGGTGGACGGATAGTCGTCAATCGAGACCGCGACCGTGTCGGTCAACTTGCCGCTTGGCGTCACGTCGCCGACAAGCACGTCGGCGATCGCGTTGCCGCCTTCCATGCCGCCATGCCAGGCGTAGATAACGCAAGGAATCGGATGCTTGTGGCTCGCATCGTTCAGCCAACTCGTGTCGATGATGTTCGAGACGTTCAACACGACGACCGTCTGCTCGAAATGAGCCGTCACGCGCAACAGCATCGCTTTCTCCTCATCCGTCAACAAGTAGCTCCCCGGTTCAATCGCATTGTCTTGGTCCTCGCCGGCCGTCCGGCCGATGACGACGATCGCCTTGTCCGACGTGACGCGCGCCGATGCGGCCAGCTCGTCCGTCAGCGGCATCTCTTTCTGGTACCAAGGCTCCGCCGCCCAACCGCCGCCACCGTTGTCGAACGGATTCGCCTCGATCCACTTCTCGTAGACGGCCGCTAGCCCTTCGTTGACGGTAATGTTCGTCTTCGCGCGCAGGCCGCCGAGCAGGTTCGTCGTGTACGGCACGTTGACGCTGCCGCCCGACCCTGTACCGCTGCGGTAATAGTTAATTTGGCAGCGGCCGAATACCGCGACGTTCTCACCTTCGCGGATCGGAAGCACCTGTCCTTCGTTCTTAAGCAGCACGGCGCCTTCCGCCGCAACCTTGCGGCTGAATTCGGCGAATCCTGGTAGCGGGATGCCATAAGCATGGGTATTCGTCAAGTTTATCCCTCCAATGAATGCGTGTGATCCCAACGATTATGGGTTGTTACCCATATCGGTCCTCCTTGTGTTTGAATCTATGTTAATTCAAGGGCCTTCCCGGGGATATCCAAGCAATCCGACTAATTTTCATTTAATAATTCGAGTTTTTAGAAAACGGTTACGGAAGTCCATAGAGCATGGTCTAATGTATCGCGGCATCACCGAGATCGCGAGTACCTACGATTTGGGGAGCATTGCACCACCATCAGGGATGATGGGAGACGGTCTTTACAGCTTCAGTTGGTGTCTTCCTCTTGTCGGCGGAGTGGTGCAACAGGTAGTAGAATAGCGCGGTGAGTGCCACCACAGCCGATGACGTCAGATAAACGCCGCTGTACTTCGTGTGCATCGCGAGCATGCCGAGCAGAATGGAGCCGAGCCCGAAGCCTGTATCTAACAACAGCCAATAGGTGCTTGTTGCGAGGCCGCTTCTTTCCGCGGGAGCGGCCTGAACAGCGATTGTCTGAAAAATGGGCAGCAAAATGCCGTAACCGAGCCCGATGACCGCGCCGGAAACGAGGAATACGGCGACGCTGTGCGCGAAGGCCAGCAGCAGCATGCCTGCAGCGAACACGACGACGGAGGGATAGACCAGAATATTCGGGCCGATCCGGTCGAACAGCTTGCCGACAAAAGGACGCGGGATGACGATGAGCGCCGCAAAGCAGACGAAGAACAAGCTTGCAGAGCTGGCGATTCCGAGCTCGTCGGCATAGACGGAGATAAAGCTGGTGATGCCGCTGTAGGCAAAAGCCAGAAAGAAGCCCGTCAGCGAAATCGGAACGGCAGCGGGCTCAATCAACGCCCGCCAGGTCATCTTACGGCGCTGCGCCCTTCCGCTTGCCGCGGGCTTTCGGGCGGCCACGGGAAGCCCGGCAAGTACAGCACAGATGAGCGCCGCGACCGAGAAGGCGCCACACATGACAAACAATAGCGAGGGGTTGCCGCTTCCCGTCACCGAGAGTCCCACGAACGGTCCGATGACCATGGCCAGGCTCGTGAACAGACTGAAGCTGCCGATCCCTTCCCCTTTGCGAGATGCGGGCACCAGATCGGCGGCAACGGCGCTCGTCGCGGTCGATGCCATCCCGAAGCTGCTGCCGTGCAGGAAGCGAAGCACGAACAGAATCAGCAGTCCGTTAACGGCCGGGTAGAGGAGTGAGGCAGCAAGAAAAAAAATAACGGACGTGAGAATGAGCGCTCGCGGGCTCCAGACGCCGGCCAGGCTGCCGACGATCGGCCGGAACAGCAGCGCGGCGACGATGAAGACCGTCATGGCTAGGCCGATATGGCTTTGGTTTCCATTCCAATGTTTAGCGACAATAATCGGAAGACTGGTAGCCAAAGTATAGAAATTCATAAACACAAAAAAACTGCACAAACATACCAGTGTAAAAGTTCTGGTCCACAATCGAGACTGCTGCATAATGTCTCTCCTATCTGCTAACTTAAATTTTCGATGGCGAAGGTCGGCGATAAGGGACACTCCCCCCTGATCTGGAATCAAGGAAGAAATCTGCAGAGTGGCATGTCCAAGGTTCAAATTTCCTTCATGGCATTTGCGATTTCAATACAGAGATCCTCGGTCTGAGGCAAAAAGCCCAATTTATCAAAAAAACCATGCGTACAACCCTTATAACGAATCGTCTTGACGGGTACTTGGGACAGGGCAAGCTTCTTGCTATATAATTCTGCCTGAATACGGGCACCGTCAAATTCTGCACTGACACAAAGGGTCTTTGGAAGTCCCTTGCTATCCACAAATAACGGACTGGCATACGGACTTTTCGCATCCGCCTTGTTCGTGAAATACAGGTCACTCATTGGATCGTCGTCTCTGTCCTCGGTAGGCCTGCCGACACCCAACACCAGATTAATCATCTCGCTTTGTTCTTCCGCTATTTCATAATCATCGATATCCCACTTGTATCCTTCTACACCTTTGGTGAAAAAGGTTACGCAAGGATAGATAAGTACTTGCAAGGCGATCATTTGAAGGTCAAGCTCTCTGTTTTTTACCGCGACTGCCGCGGCCAAATTACCTCCTGCACTGTCGCCGCCAACGGCAATCTTGGTCCTGTCTATTCCAAATACTTCAGAATGATCATAGATATACTTCACGGCATGAAAACAATCATTGAATCCGTTCGGAAATTTCTTCTCCGGAGCGAGCGAGTAATCGATGTTGAATACGACCGCGTCTGCCAGCTCAGCAATTAAGCGGCAGGAATTTTCAACTCCATAAACGCTGCCTCCAACCCAACCGCCGCCGTGAAAGTAAATGAGACATGGCTTACCTTTCTTCCTCATGGACCTTTTGGTGTAATATCTCCAGAGGCCGACATCGTTTTCTCCCAATCGAATTTTTTCGTATTGGGTATGAATTTCCGAGAGGTTTAAATTGCGATTGGGAAATCCCATATGGTCTCTCATGGCCTGCAGGGCATGCTCCGGTAAAGTTGGCTCCGCCGTTGTCCCCTGCTCCGGTCGTTGTTCGTTCCCCATCATGGCCTTCTTAATCATTTCAAGCTCTCTTGGATCCAAATAACCGGGTCTGGTTTCCTCGGGACTTGCTTTAATAATGATTCTTGTTCCGCGAATATCCACTTCTTCTTGATTTGCTTGTAAAGCATCCACGAGATCTTTGTTATATTCTCTCAAAATAGTAGCCTCCCGTAATAACGTAATGTGTGGACCTTGTTTGTGGGCGAATAATTTCGTTACGCCCGACGACGCTGACTACAAAAACGTCAGCCCTGAAATCCTCGCGCCAAGAGGAAGTTAAACGGAGCTTGGGGTACTAGTCCATATTTTCCCGGAATTGCGTTGGCGACATGCCGACGTACTTACGGAATTTGGCGTGGAAATAATTGACGTTGGAAAGTCCGACCTGGTCGGCAACCTCGTAGACGCGCATGCCCTGTTCGAGAAGTTCCTTCGCCTTGCCGATCCTTACCTTGTCACGGTAAGTGTTGAAATGGTCGCCGGTCTGGCTCTTGAACAACTTTCCTAGGTAAGAGCTATTGTAATTCAGCGCCTCGGCAATCGTCTCCAGCTTCAGGTTCTCCTTATAATTGCGGTTGATCAAGTCGATCATGCGGCGGATGCACGTCTCCTGCGTATCACTGCCCGCGTCGGAGGCCATATCGGCGAGCAGGTCGGCGATGCTCTTCAGCATGACCGCGTAAGTCTGTGACCGTTCGATCGCCAGCACCCGTCCCGAGAATTCCTGCGACCGCTTCCGGACGGACGTATGCTTTAGGGCCAGGCGTTCCAGCACATGCGTCAGCATCTGCATGAACCTTGCCTTAGCGCTTGTCTCTCCTTCACCGGCCTGCAGCATAAGCCGGCCCGCTTCCTCCAGCTGCCGCGACAGTACATCCGTATTGCCGGTTTCGGTTGCGAGCACCAGCTTGTCCGCAAGGCCCTCCAGTCGGGACAGCGCCACCGGATCCGGCGTGGGTTCGGGCAGCAGCGGGGGCGGCTCGGGGCCGATGATCTCTCCGACGCGGAAGAAGCGCTGGCGCATCCGCTCCTGTGCGATAGCATAGGACCTACGGATCTCCTCGATCCGCGTCGTCCGTTCGCCGGCCGCGACGGTAAATACACAATGCTCCGCTTCGGCCACCATCTGCAAGTCGGCAAGAAGCTGCCGCCTGGCAGACGCGCCGGAGATGCCGTCCCGCAGCAGAATGCCCACGTAGGGCTCCGCGGAAAAAACAATCCCCCTCCCGTTTCGCTCGTACAACGATGACAGACCGGCGCGTATCGAATCCTGGGACAGCGGCGGGTCGGATTTCAGTGCGTGCGGGAGCAGCAGAACGACCTGGAAGCCGTTCCATAGCATGCCGACTTCCTTCGCCGTCCGTCGCAGAGTCCCACTGTCATCCGTGATCCGACCCGTCAGAATCTCCCGCAACAGCCGTTCCTGGTTCCAAAGTTCACTGGGAACTTCCGCCTGCATCCGGATTTCGTCGTCCATCGTCATCTTCAGCTTCGCGAGATGCTCCGACATTTCGTCCTCATCGACAGGCTTGAGCAGATAGCCGTCGATGCCGAGGCTGATCGCCCTTTGGGCGTAGCTGAAATCCGCATATCCGCTGAGTACGAGAACATGAAGCCGCGCATTATCCCGTTTCAAGATCTGGATCAGCTCGAGACCGTCCATTCCCGGCATCCGGATATCGACAATCATGAGCCCCGGCTTGTGCAGCCGGTATTTCGCCAAGGCCTCCTTCGCGTTGCCCGCCGTATCCACCACCACGAAGCCGAGCCGTTCCCACTCAATGAGCGCCTTGAGACCTTCGTGAATCGTCGGCTCGTCGTCCACAATCATCACGCTATGCATCGATGCCACCTTCCTCCATGCTGTATTATGGACCGGACTGTCGTTCCTTTGCCTTGCGCGTTCCCGTAAGGAACCCCCCTACTCCGGGCCGTACATGAGCTGCATTCGCAGATAGGCGTTCCGCAGCCCGATCCGTTCCCACGTGTGATTTTGTTCCTGTAATCAATCTACTTTGGAGCAAAAAAAAACTGCTGCGATCGCAACAGTTTTGAAAAATTATTTTATATTACCCGGCTTTTTTGAAAACAAGATCCCGGATCTGCTTCACGCCTCAGTTTCCCTCTGATAAGTTCCATGTCATACTGTCGTTGGAAAAAACAAAATTCCGCAGACCCTCTTTATCAACGATATAAATATGATTCTTAATCTTGGTAACCAAATTGTTTTTCTTTAAGGAGCTCATGACTTTGGATATGGTAGCGCGTGAAGTTCCGACCAAATTCGCGAGCTCCTGATCCGTCATTCGGGCGGGAATTTTTAAGCCCTGTGAAGTGTCCGAGCCAATGTCTCGAGATAGCATAAGCAAGGTATAACAGATTCGTTTTTCCACGGTCAAGAACGTCATAGTGCTTAATTGAACCGTCAGTAGATGGACCTTGGCCCCCATCTCCTGACAGAATGATAGAATCCATTCGGGCTTATTCGATAAATAGGGGATTAGGGTCGGTACATCAACTTTGATTAGAGTGGAAGGCTTGGTCACGATAGCTGTAGTAAACTGCGGGATCCGATTAATCGCGGTAACGACCCCCAGCATGCCTCCTTCTTGATTCATTACGGTTTTCTCGGAACCATTCTCCCAATTAACCACTACCTTTACTGCACCATCAATTAAATAATAAAAATAATCCGTCATATCGCCTTGAGTAAATAAACGGTCGCCGGATTTATATTGAACGGGCTTTCCAATACCTTGAAACAGTTCTTGCAAAGAATGGCTTCCCTTCAGCCAGTAATGGTTGCTCTCCAAGTCCATCGCCTCCCCGCTGCTATTTTCATTGTAAAATTCATCTGAAGGATTCTTTACTCACGCTGAATTATAATTCTTATTGGAAACGAGCGAGGCGTCCTTATGAGGTCTTTTCCATCCGAAGCTGTTGGACTTCCTTACGCAAGGCAAGCAGTTCGTTTTCTTCTTGTGTTCGATTGTCCTTTTCCGTGAAGGAACCTGAGTTATTGCTTTGTTCAATCCATCGATCCAATGCAGATGCGGTCATACTCTGGAACAATACTTGCCCTCGACTTTCCGTTTTCGTACAGTTGGACCATCTGCTTCTTAAACTCCGCTGTAAATGTTCTTCTTTGTTTGGACATAGTAGCGCCCCTTCTTCCTTATGTGTTTATTCTACTAGCCCTCATTTTTGATGTCCAACTTAGTGTAGACGATCCATGTAACATAAAAAGACAATCAACAGTGTTGAGTGTCCCTTATAATATAACCCCGTTATGGTCAGCTACCTTTCTCAATGCAAAGCATAAATTTTCTCACTTCTTCTGCTTATAAAAATCATGATAAAGCTTCATCAACGCTCTTTTCTCGATCCGCGACACATAGGAGCGGCTGATCCCCAACTCCTTCGCAATCTCCCGCTGCGTCCGCTCTTCCCCACCCGTAATCAATCCGAACCGTCCAACCACGACTTCCTTCTCCCGGTCATCGAGGATATCCAGGTTCTTATAGATCTTGCTCTTCTCTATTTTAAGTTGAACTTAAAAGTTTTCGCAGAAAACTTGCTTCGGAAGCATATGCTCCGCCACATCATCGGCTTCCGAACCGAGGATGTCGATCAGCGTGATTTCGTTCCCCTCTTTGTCCGTCCCGATCGGGTCGTGCAGGGACACGTCCTTCTTGGTCTTCTTCAAACTACGCAAATGCATAAGAATCTCGTTCTCGATACAACGAGCGGCGAACGTCGCGAGCTTCGTGCCTTTGCCCTGTTGGAAGCTCTCGATCGCTTTGATGAGACCGATGGTCCCGATGCTGATCAAGTCCTCGAGGTCTTCCCGGTGTTATCGAATTTTTTGACAATGTGAACACGACCCGATGTAATTTCGGAACAAAAATAAACCGATATCCGCCTCGAGACGGAAATCGGTTATACCCGCTTATTTATTTCTTTCCTGCAAACGGTCATCGATGACTTTCACCCATTCTGGTAACGGTGTTCCAAAATGTTTGATTGTGGTCTGATCCGCTTCCAATACAATTTCACCGTCATTACTGCTGTTGTCAATGACAATGAGGTAGTCAATCAGATTCAGGTGTTCAAGCAGATTTCTCATGGATGTCTGATGACGCCTAAGGATATCTTCCGTATCGATATGATGGCCACCATTTCGAACTCGCAAAGCCACACGTTCAATGTTAAGTCGTACATCTCCTAATCCAACATAAAACATGATGACTTCGAAACCTTTCGACTTCGCTTCCTGCATTTGTCGGATGACGTTGCCGCCTGCAAGCGTGGTTTCAACCGTAAAATCACGCTTATGCAAAATGCATTCCCTTGCAAGCTTGATGGCTTCTTTACCAGCCGAAACTTTGCGGCGGTCAGGATTTTCTCGGTCGATTCCGCGAGCCAAGGCATCTGGATCAATAATAACGCTAACACCAAGCCGTTCAATAATCAGATTGCGAATCGTACTTTTGCCGCTACCGTTATTACCGGCGAATACAAACATGGTGGCAATGGGATCATTCATGATAGAGGTCCTGTTCATTTATGCGCTCGATTACGCCATCGCTGTACTCTTTAACAAACTCACCTTCACGTGTTTTGTATACAATATATGTTCCGTTAGCTTTAGCATCCAATTTTGCTCGATCCCCGGTTAGCTTAATATACTTGCTTAGGTCTTGTATACGGTTCATTCCTTTTCACCATTCCCATTCAAGTGTATAGCTGAAGTATATCATACCAGGATTCTTAAAGCAGATATCCGCGGCATAGAACAAAACAGACGTATCGGAATCATACGCCTGTTTACCGTTTGCAATTATCGCTTCTCTCACAGTAGACTTACGAAACTGTAGGCTCACCACTTGATACCTCATGGCGGAGTACCCATATCACTTCTTCTGCTTATAAAACTCATGATACAGCTTCATCAACGCCCGCTTCTCAATCCGCGACACGTAGGAGCGGCTAATCCCCAATTCCTTTGCAATCTCCCGCTGCGTCCGCTCTTCCCCACCGGTAATCAAGCCGAACCGCCCCACAACAACTTCCTTCTCCCGGTCATCCAAAATATCCAGGTTCTTATAAATCTTACTCTTCTCTATCTTCAGCTGCACCTTATCCGCCACATCGTCGGCTTCCGAACCGAGGATGTCGATCAACGTGATTTCGTTCCCCTCTTTGTCCGTCCCGATCGGGTCGTGCAGCGAAACGTCTTTCTTCGTCTTCTTCAAACTGCGCAAATGCATAAGAATCTCGTTCTCGATACAACGGGCGGCGAAGGTTGCGAGCTTCGTGCCCTTGCCCTGCTGGAAGCTCTCGATTGCTTTGATCAGACCGATCGTGCCGATGGAGATCAGGTCCTCCAGGTCTTCCCCAGTGTTATCGAATTTCTTGACAATATGCGCCACAAGCCGCAGGTTGTGCTCGATGAGCAGGTTGCGGGAATGCGGGTTGCCCTCCGCCATAAGCTGCAGATGCTTGAGTTCCTCTTCTTCTTGCAGCGGCTGTGGGAAGGCGTTGTTTTTGACATACGAGACGAGCAGGGTTAGCTGCTTAATGAACAATGCGATCGCCGCGAATACTCCTGGCATTGTGCCGGCCACCTCCATGCTGATTTGACGCGTAGGAACGCTGCGGTTCCGCGCTTTTCTCGGAAGACTGTTCTATAGTGTATGTGGGCGAAGGCCCATGCGTGCCTGTACGGGCGGCAGCGAGAAAAATGATTCGTCCCCCGCTTTCCCGGGTATATCCGCGGTCGCGGCGCTGCTTGAATCGCATACCGCCCCGCTTCGTTCCCTCTACCCTCACGTCAAACCAACACGAAAGTCACAATCAGTCACAATTTCACTATAATTCAACATGGCTACGCACTGCATTTAACACTACACGCGTAAGCTTGTCGTAAAGGTGCCGCACGCGCGAGTAAAAGCAGCCAAGTTATGGCAACCGTATATCTATTCGAAGAAACGGAGTTGAACGATACCCATGCATCTTCGCACGCCCAAACGCAATCTGCTCGCCGGCGCCTTATCCATCGCCCTGTTAGCCCAAGGCCTCCTGGCCGGAACGGCGGCGGCCGCACCTCATGCGAACGCAAGCGCAGCCAATGCCGCTGCCGCAGCAGCCCTCAAGACCGCCGCAGCGCCAGCCGCCTCCCCCTATGAAACGGTCAAACGCGCGGACGGCAATAACCTCGTCTTCCCGGTCATCAGCGATATCCACATCAACGGCAGCGTCCGCGCTTCGTCCAAATTCAAAGCGACGATGGAGCAGATTAACGCCATCGCGCCCGACTATGACGCCCTCATTAGCGTCGGCGATCTGACGGACAACGGCACGTCGGCGGAGTACGATGAACTGATGTCGATCTATAACGGCCTCAAACAGCCGAATGCCCAGCATCTGTTCGCGATCGGCAATCACGACTATTACGGCTCCGCGACGCCGCAGGCCGCGCAATCGCTCTTCAAATCCAAGACTGGCATGGACGGCCTCTACTATGACCGATGGCTGAACGGCTATCATTTCATCGTCATCGGCAGCGAGGACCGGGCTACGAACGGCACGCTCTCCGACGCGCAGATCGAGTGGCTGGACGCCAAGCTGGCCGAGAACGCCTCGCCGAACAAGCCGATCTTCGTCTTCTTCCACCAGCACATTAGCAACACTGTCTACGGCAGCGACCTGTGGGGCCACACGCAGAATGCCGCGAAGCTGTACAGCACATTGGCCAAATATCCGCAGGCAATCACGTTCTCCGGCCACTCCCACTACGTGCTGGATGACCCGCGGACGGCGCATCAGCGCGACTTCACCTCGTTCGGTACGGCGGCGATCCGCTATCCGGAGCTAGAGCCGGGCAAGGTGCAGGGCAACCATCCGACCGACGATATTACGCAGGGCTACATCGTGGAGGTACGAGATGACAAGGTGCTCGTGAAACGCCGCGATTTCCACGCGAACGCCTGGACCGGGGAGGACTGGGTCATCGACTACCCGGCCATGAAATCCAAGTTCAAATATACCGACAACCGGGATACCGTGAAGCCAGCCTTCCCAGCTAGCGCCAAAGCAACCGTCGTGGGCGGCAGCGTAACCGAGACGAAGTTCCGCCTCGAATTCGATCAAGCGATGGACAATCTGAACGTGCATAGCTACGAGATCATCGTCACGAACGATAAGACGGGTCAAAAAGCGACCTCCGTCCTCGCCTTCTCGGACTTCTATCTCGATCCCGTGCCGGCGAAGCTCGCCTTCGACATCGGCGGTCTGACCGGGGACACCGCGTATACCGCGTCGGTGACGGCGATCGACTCGTTCGGCAACCGCAGCGATAAGGCGCTGACCGCAAAGCTGACGACCGGGGCCAAAGCGCCGTTCACCCCGCCAGTCGCGGACGTGATCGACATCGATTTCATGGACGGCACCGCGAAGGACGTCTCCGGCAAAGGCAACGACGCGACGCCGCAGGGCGACGTCGGCATCGCCTACGATCCGGCGTTCAAGAAGCCGGCCGCTTGGCTGAAGGGCAGGAGCAGTGAGTTCTTCGCCATCCAGCCGAGCGCGTCGATCAAATCCGTGACGCAGACCGCCTCCATCGAAGCGCTGTTCAAGCTTAATTCGATCCGCGACCATGCCGTATTCGGCAACACGCAGAGCGGCGGCCTGTCGTTCGAATCGACGGACGACGGCAATATGGAGCTGTGGCTCCACGCAGGCGGCAGCTACACCCGCATCGGCATTCCGCTCGAGACCGGCGTCGTGCATCACCTCGTCGGCACGTACGACGGCTCGGCGGCGACGCTCTACCATAACGGCGTGAAGGTGCAGACGCAGGGCGTTACCGGCGCGATCAAGCAGCCGGATATCCCGTTCGCGATCGGCGCCGATCCGGAAGCGAACCAGAAAGGCAACTACGTGCTGGACGGTTCGGTCAGCGTCGCCCGGCTGTACAGCCAAGCGCTCACGCAGGAGCAGGTCAAATACAGCTACGACCAGCTGGCGAAAAGGCTGAACGCGCCTTCCTTCAACACGCTGCATGACGGCATCGCGGCAGGACGCGCGCTCGCAGCGGACGCGTCCAAGATCGGCGATGCGCCGGGTCAATATCCCGCTTCGGCGATGACGGCGTTCGGCGCGGCGCTGGACCAAGCCGATGCGATCATGACGTCCCGCACAGCTGGCGAAGACGAGGCGAAACAAGCCGCAATCGACCTCGTGCAGGCGCGCGCCGCGCTCGAAGCCGCCAAGAACGGCGCCGCGCAGACGGGTGCTTATCTCGAAGGCCCGGCGAAAGCCCTTCCCGGCCAAACCGTCGCATTGACGTACGGCATCCGCGGCGATGCCGCATCCCGCTCCGTCGCGCAAGACATTACGTTCGAATATGCCGCAGATAAGCTGCAATTTCTGGGTTTCGAAGCCGCCGACCAGCCGAAGCAAGGCTTCCAGGTCGTCGATACCGAGGACAAGGACGGGAAGCTGCGTATTATCGCCGCCACGATCCCGCCTGCAATGGAGCTGCAAGGCCAACTGCTGCAGCTTCGCTTCAAAGTGAAAGCCGGTGCTGCATCCGGCACGACGGCATTGTCCGTAGCCCAAATCGTCCTCGCCGACGCGTCCGGCGCGGAGAAGACGCTCCCTTCGCCGGGCGCGCATACGCTGACCATCGGCGCGGCTATCGACAACGCCGCCCTGCTGAAGCTGATCCAAGAAGCCTCCAGCCTACATCAGAACGCCGTCGAAGGCGGCGCGATCGGTCAATATCCGGCTGGTTCCCGAGCCGTGTTGCAAGCCGCGATCGCCAAGGCGAAGCAAACCGCGGACAACGCGGAAGCGACCGATGCGGACATTGCCAAGGCGGCAGCCGAGCTGGAGCTCGCGGTTCAAACGTTCAAGGACAGCGTCAACAAATCAACCGCCGGCGATACGAACAACGACGGCAAATTCTCGATCGGCGACCTCGCGATCGTCGCGCAAGGCTACGGCGCAGCAAGCACGGACGCGAATTGGAACGACATTAAAGCGTACGACTTCAACGCCGACGGCCGTATCGGTCTCGAAGATATGGCCTACGTGGCGAGACGCATTCTCGGCAAGCAAGCCTAATCTCCACCCGGCACTTTATCGTATCCTTTCATCTAAATACCGCAAAAAAGCGACCGCGCCTCCGATATCCGGCAAGCGCGGTCGCTTTCATTTGTTCATGCTATTGTCGCAGAGGCCCGATACACCGCGCAGCCGACCCGACAGCCCCGGCCATCTCGCAGCCGTTCAATGGCCGCGCGCTATCCGCCCAATCCGCTTGGCATTCCGCTGCCGCCGCTCTCGCCTAGCACAAAGGCGCGGCTTGCAAGCCGCGCCCCTCGCTCCCTACTCCTTCAATTCGTACCCGTTCAGCTTCAGATGCGCCTTGAACATCTCCAGCGTCGACGGCAGCGTCTCCATGTCCGGCCACGTATCGCCGCTCCAGATCCCGGATTGCTTCAGCGCGCGCGGACAATGGACGAACGCTTCTTCCACTTCGACGATGACGGCCATGCCGGTCGTCTTGCCCTTCCACGCCTGGGCCGCAATCAACTCCTCATTGCGCGTCACATATGCGCGGCCGTTAACCCGCAGCACTTCGTTGAGCCCCGGAATAAGGAAAATCATCCCCACCTGCGGATTATCCGCGATGTTGAGCAGCGAATCGATCCGCCGGTTGCCCATCCGGTCCGGGAAGATCAGATGCCGTTCGTCGAGCACCTTGACGAAGCCCGGCTCGTCGCCGCGCGGCGACACGTCCGCTCGCCCGCTTGCCCCCGACGAAGCGAGGAAGAAGATCGGCGACATCGCGATATACCGCTCGATTCCCGGATCGAGGACGCCGACCGTTTTGCTGACCACCGCATCGTGCGGCACTCCCACGATCGCCTGCATCTCCTCCGCGGACGTGATGATTCCTTGTTGCCACTTGCTATCCAGCATGTTCGTCTCTCCTTAGCTGCGCCGTACTCGTGATCTTGCTTCGAATCTTCATTGTACCGTCCCGACGACAAGGGAAGCAACTCGCGACCAGCGCGATCCGCAATCCCCCTCGCCGCTAACGCAGACTCCCTCCCGCATCAGCGCCGCTTCTAGGGGTAGCCCGGCTCGGCTCTACCGCGAACGAACCCCGACTGCCTCCAGCCACGCTTTCGCGATCAGCGAGTGGCCCGCCACGGATGGATGAACGCCGTCTCCCGCCCAATACGCCGGACCCGTCTTCATGCTCGCCTGCGCGAACAGGCCGTCGAGCGGCACGTAAGCCGCCTTGAATTCCTGCGCCAGCTCGCGGACGGCCGCGATTTTCGGGTCGAGATCCTCGCGCCAGCCCTTCCGGTCCTCCGGCACCGGCAGCACGAACGGCTCGACGAGTACCAGCTTCGCGTTCATCCGGTCCAACGTACTCGTGATCAGCCGCCGATACCCTTCATAATATTGCGCCGTGCTCGTCGGTTCGTTACTGTCGTAGCGGCGCCACGTATCGTTAATGCCGATATAGATCGAGACGACCGTCGGGTTCAGCGCCAGGCAGTCTTCCTCCCACCGCCGCTCCAGATCGACGACCCGATTGCCGCTGATGCCCCGGTTGATGAACGTCAGATTCCACTCCGGATACCGACGCCCCAGCTCGGCCGCGATGAAATACGGGTACCCGCCCCCCAGGCTGTTCGCGTCCCTATAATTCCGTCCGCAATCGGTAATGCTGTCCCCTTGAAACAAAATGACGTCGTTCGCCGCAAGCGCTGCCATTTTCCTGATCTCCTCTTCCGCCCCTAAGGGCATGCCATGGTTTTCCTTCACCTTACCAGAAACGCCGCGGCCGCGTAACCCGAACTTTTTGTCTTCTTTCCATTCTTCTATTGGAGGTAGTGACTCCGCTCCCCTTCGTACTCGCCTCCCCCTTCCCCCTCCGCTGCAATGCTGTCAGGCTGCGCCCCGTTGACCCCGCTTTTGTTGCTCCCTCCTCCCACCTCCTCCGCCGAGGAGGCTCCAAAGGGCTTTGCCCTCTGGACTCCCTATTTCGTGCTGGCATGTTTGTTTGCGGTCGGCGGGAAGGCTTGAGTGTGGCACGCTTTTGTCCTGACGGACAAAGCTTCAGTAGGTTTAAGTCCTTCTTTAGACATAAGCGTGTTGAAGCCTGTTAACCGCTGGCAACCGTTGGCTTCATCGGATGTTTTTCCTTAACCTGACAGCATTGTTCCCCCTCCTCCGAGGGGAACCAAGGGCTTCTGCCCTTGGAACCCGAAATAAGCGCACCTTCCACGCGGCCGTCTTCGATGTGTCCTTTCGAGGCGAGCCCGCTTTTGTCCAAGCAATTTGAATTGCAAGTTGGATCCACTTACAATTCTGGTTGGACAAAGCTCTTGGTTCGAACTTCGTTCGCCACGATTTGCCTTAGGGTGCTATCCTGCTTCGTTACCTTTCTCTCGATGCTTGCCAGCTGACCTTCGCTTTCGTCCGCATTCGCGGACACGCTTTACTTCTATCCCTTTACAATAAAAAAAGACCTTCGCCCGCGCCGAATGCGCAAACAAAGGTCCTTAAACCTGCCTTTATGCCCTTCCCCAGCTGCCGGGGAGCGAGACGTAACCCAAATTATCCTTTGACGCCCGAGATCGCGACCGACTCGATGATCTGCTTCTGGAACACGATGAAGACGATCAGCATCGGCAGGAGCGCGATGACCGAAGCGGCCATGATGAGCGGGTAGTCCGTCTGGATCGCGTACATGGCGTTGAAGTTCGCGATAACGAGCTGGAGCGTCTGCTTCTCCGGCGACGTCAGGTAGATGATCGGCGCCAGGTAATCGTTCCAGATCCCCATGAACCACAGAATGAACTGCGCCGCGATCGCCGGCTTAATGAGCGGGAAGATGACCCGGCCGTAGATGCCGAAGTACGAGCTGCCGTCGATCTTCGCCGCTTCGATGATCGCATCCGGCACGCTCGACAGGTACTGCCGCAGGAAGAAGATCATGACGATGTTGCCGAACAGCCCTGGCACGATGAGCGGCTTGAGCGTATCGATCCAGCCGAGCTCCGAGAACATCATGAACTGCGGGATCATGATCGACGGGTACGGAATCATGAGCGACGAGAGCAGGATGAGGAAGATCCCATCCTTGAACGGCACTCTCAGCTTCGCGAACGCGTAGGCTGCCAGCGACGAGGTGAACGTGCCGACGACGGTAACGGACACTGCGATGATGACGCTGTTCGAGATACCGGTCAACAGCGGGCCCGCTTCCCAAATTTCCTTATATTTGCCCCACACGAACGGATCGGGGATCCATTTCGGCGGCAGGGCGAAGACCGACATTTTGTCCTTGACCGACGTCGAAGCCATCCACAATAGCGGAGCGATCATGACGGTTGCGCCGATAGCGAGGATGATGAAAATAATGATATCCCCGATTTTTTTGCTGCGAGTATACATGTCAGTTCGCTCCTTTCTAGTCGTTTTGGCTCGATTTGTCGAGTCGGAATTGAATCAGCGTGACGATGAAGATGAACAGGCCGAGCACGACCGACATCGCGGACGCATAACCCATTTGGAAGTTGCCGAACGCCTTCTGCCAGATGTAGAACACGACGGAAGCCGAGCTGTACTCCGGACCGCCCGTGGACGTCATGATGTTGATCTCGGTGAAAATCTGCGAGCCGCCGATGATGTTCGTCACGACGAGGAAGAACGTAACCGGGCGAACCATCGGCCACGTGATGTTCCAGAATGCCTGCCAGCCATTGGCGCCGTCGAGTTCGGCCGCTTCGTAGTAGTCTTTCGGCACGCTCTGAATGGCCGCCAAGTACAGCAGCATCGTATAGCCAAGGCCTTTCCAGATCGCCATCAGCATAATGGCGGGTTTGACCGTATTTTTATCGGCAAGCCAGTTCGGACCTTCGATGCCGAACAGCGCGAGGAACTGGTTCACCAAACCATAGTCGCCGTTATACGCCCATTGCCACAGAATCGAGATCGCGGCGAGCGAGGAAATGACGGGAATGTAATAAATGACGCGGAATGCGGTCGTTCCCCAAATGCCCCGGTTGAGGCCGAGGGCGAGCAGCAGCGCCAGAATAAGTCCGATCGGGATGCCGATCATCATGAACAGCGTATTGAACATCGATTTGTGGAACAACTCGTCGCTCCACAGTTCCTTATAGTTATCCAGACCGATAAAATTCATCTGTCCCAAGCCGTCCATGTCGGTGAACGAGCTGTAGACGGAATAGAGCGTCGGGAACAAACCGAAGATGATGAATCCAAGCACAGGCGGAAGGATAAAGAGCAAACCGTAATATTTTTCTTTGCGGTACAGATTGGACTTCGTCTCCATAAGTCACCCCTGAGTGCGGACGTACTCGGCGATGACGCCCCGCTTTGGCCTGTCGTGAAGGCTTACGCTTGTCGTCATCGCCGGAACGTCTTGGCTATTTCTTTATTTAGGTTCGATTATTGCTTGGATTTCGCTTCTTGCTCGAGCGCTTTGTCAAGCAGCTTCTGCATCTTCGGCTGTTCGGCTTTGACGTAGTCGGCTGCCGTTACTTTGCCGTCGAGGACAGGTTGGATATCCGTGAAGAACAGGTTGTACCATTCAGCGTTGTACGTGCGCTCGCCCGGGAGGGAACGGCCGTAGTCGTTGACGATATCCATGAACTCTTGCTTGTTCGCCGGCTTTGTCGTCGTGTCGCCAGCCCAAGTTGCCGCCATGTCCTTCAGGTTCGGAATTTGCACTTTCGCGTCAACCAGCATTTGCATGCCTTCTTTGGAGCCCGTCAGGTACGCAACCAGCTCTGCCGCTTCTTGCGGGTATTTCGTTTTGGACGATACGCCGATGCCCAGGGAGCCGACCCATGTTGCCGTTTTGCCCGTGGAGCCAACTGGGTACGGAATCAGGTCATAGTCGAATGGCAGCTTCTCGTAAGTCGGCATGTCCCAAGGACCTACAGGGAAGAACGCCAACTCGCCTTTCATCCAACGCTGGTACGTGTCAAGCGTTTGCGCGTCTTCGATCGACGGCGTGATTTTGTGCACGTTCTGCATGTCGGCGAAGTATTGCAGCGCTTCCGCGAACTTCGGATCGTCGATCGTAACCTTCGTGCCGTCTTCGCTGAGCCAGTCCGCGCCGTTGCTCCATACGAACGGTTGCAGCGACCAGTTGACATTGAAGCCCGTGCCGTATTGGTCCGGTTTGCCGTCGCCGTTGTTATCCTTCGTCAGCTGCTTGTTCACTGCGATGAACTCGTCCCATGTGTAAGGCTTGTCTTTGTCCGGCAGCGGCACGCCCGCTTTCTCGAACATCGTCTTGTTGTAGCCGAGCGCGAATGGACCCAAGTCTTTCGGCATGCCGTACAGCTGGCCTTGGCCGACCACGTTGCCGTCGTAACGGTACAGGTTCACGCCTTTATCCCATATGTTCGCGATATCGATATTGGAGTTGCCTTCGATTTGCTCCGTGATGTCGGCCAGAACGCCGCTGTTCACATATGCGCGAAGGTCGCCGTAGTTAAAGTAGAAGACGTCCGGTACTTTTTTGCCCGTAATCGCCGCTTTCAGCTTCGTGGCATATTGGTCGGCAGCCGTTACCGTGATTTTGACTTTCACGCCTGGATGGTCGGCTTCGAATTTCTCGATCACCTTCGTGTAGGCTTTCTGCTCGTCCGTGCCGCCGCGGAACATGAACGACAATTCTTTCGTTTCGACTTTGCCGCTATCGCCGCTGTTGCTCGTACCCGCATTGCCGGCGTTCGCGCCGGTTGCGCCGTTGTTACCGCTCTCATTATTGCCGCCGCAACCGCTCAGTACAAGCACGGTAGCCATCGAGAGTGCTGCTACAGACAGAAGACCTTTCTTTTTTGCCACGTTGAACCCCTCCATATTTATATCATGATTGCTTGCGCGTCTCCGGTTGGGATGTCCGCGCAGTCAGTTGAAACCGTATTCATTCGGTCGTGCAATTGGTTCACAAGCCTTGGGCCATAAGAAAATGGGTGCTCGTTGCTTCTGCACGCCATTTCTTATTTCGATCAAATTAGTTAATTTGTTAACGTCTTTGCTTTTATGTTAGTAATATTATTATAGAGCGCTTTCAAAGTCAACATTTTCTTTCAAATTTCGCCATCGCCTTCTACTCACGCCTTGATATTACTGAAATTCACAAAAACATTAACTATAACATTAAGGTTACAGAGACGTCTTTCCGTCCGGAACCGGGCGGCCGAATTCCGGCATGCCGTCGGCGTTCCAACCGAACAGCTGCACGCGCGTGTGGCGGTTCGGATCGTAGAGCGGATCGCCCGTAATCTCCTTATAATTGCGCGCATGGTATACGATCACGTCGCGTCCGTCCTCGGTCACGGTGAAGCTGTTGTGGCCCGGTCCGTATTGTCCGTTCGTCTCGTCCGTGCCGAATACCGGCGTCTCCGATTTGATCCATGAAGTCGGATCCAAGAGGTCGGATGTTTCCGCAGCCCAGATGATGCCCATGCAGTAATTATAATCGGTAGCGCTAGCCGAATAGGTAATGAAAATCTTACCATTACGCTTGAGCACCGCCGCGCCTTCGTTAACCAGGAAGCCGATGCGCTCCCAATCGTATTCCGGCGTCGTGATCATGACCTGGCGGTCGATGTCGATTTCCCATGGGCTCGTCATCGGCGCGATGTACAGATTGGAGTTGCCTTTGATGGCCGGATCCTTCTGCGCCCACACGAGATAACGCACGCCATTATGTTCGAACGAGGTGGCATCCAGGGCGAACGATTCCCATTTCGTGCGAAGCTGGCCCTTCTCGACCCACTCGCCTTCAAGCGGGTTCGCGGAAGCGTTCTCAAGCACGAACATCCGGTGGTCGAACAAGCCGTCGTTGGTCTCTGCCGTGCGCGCAGCCGCGAAGTAGATGTACCACTTGCCGTCAATGTAATGAATCTCCGGCGCCCAAATGTTCGCGCTCATCATGCCGGTTTCGTATTTGCGCCAAGCGACTGCCGGTTCCGCTTGCGCGAGACCCGCCAGCGTCTCGGAACGTCTGACCTCGATGCGGTCGTATTCCGGTACGGAAGCCGTGAAGTAGTAGAAGCCGTCGGTGTGGCGGTAAATCCATGGATCCGCGCGCTGCTCGATAAGCGGATTGGAGATTTCGCGTGCTGCCGAAATATTGGTCATGCCTGCTTTCACCTTCTCAATAAAAGTTAATATGTTCGTTAATCATTCATGTTTTTATTATATTTATAACATGCAGTTAAATCAACACATTTTTTTGAGAATGTTTGCGCTTGCACAGGGCTAAATGTTGGAATACTCCCACGAATTCGAGCTGTCTCGCGCTTTTCCGCGGAATTTACAGTCGTGAACCCCCTCTACTTCATCTATCATTCGCCATAACGTTAACCTATAACAAGAGGGGCTAGCATTCATTCGCAAAATCATTAATGTTCAGCCTAGCAGTTGGCATCGAGATGGGTGCCATTTGAATTGGTTTTCGTATCTCGCTTCTCGATGGGGCCATCCGACGTCGGGTCTGTTCGGCGCCAGCCGCTTGACGCCACGGGGGCAGCAACTCTTGCATCATCCAACTATTGGTTCGCGCCAACCATTGATTTTTCGCCCTTTTTTTAGCCCTTTTAATGAACATTTTTTTGTCAACCCGTTTCTTTCCGGCGCGATTCGTGCTATTATGAAAGCGCTAACAAATTCATCGTTTAGGGGGCGCATGTTGATGAATGTAGCGAAAGAGGAACGCAACGTGTACGAGAACTTCGAGATCGATACCGACATCCTATACTTCAAGGTGAGCCGGCTGGGGCTCGTCAGTTTCCACGGACGGAACTACAATATAAAGAAAAGCGTGCCGTCCGAACAACTGAACAGCTACATTGCCAGCGGCACATTCGTCAAAGCCAACGCCAACTGCTACGTCAACGTCCGCAAAGTCATCGCGGTTGAAGACGGCATGGCGCGCTTCGACCGCAATTCGGAATCCAAGCTCGTCCCGGTTTCCAAATGGCATCAATCCCATTTGAGAAGCCTTTTGTCTTGATATCCGAATCCTCACGCGCGGACCGCGCGATGCGCGAAGCCTTGTTCCTCCACTGCGGGGACCAAGGCTTTTTTATCTTGGCTTCACCTTGCGCGCTTATTTCCACTCTCTCCCTCTCATAAGACCGTCTGCGCCGATTAACACTATATCCCATGCGTTTACGAAGGGAGGGTTCAACATGGCGAAGCAGCAAGGACACGGCAAGCAAAACACGACGTCCCGCGATTCCAAGCCCGGCAACAACAAGCCGAACAACAGCCACGAATAGTCGAATCCATGCCTCTCGCTCAGTAATACAGGGGTAATTTCGGCCATGAGGCAGGATCTCGATCCGCGGCTATGCCCGGCGTTCCCTTGCCTGCCGGGCGAGCGCCCGAACGTGCGAAGAGCCAGATGATGGAACGCGCATGCGTCCTCTCATCTGGCTCTTCGTCTATTCGGCTTCCTCGCGGCGTCCCGCGTTGGCCTCGTCGATATTCAGGCTGATCCGGTTCAACAGGCGCGTCAGCTCGCGGATGTCGACCGCTGACAAGCCGGAGAACATTTTGTTCGTGATCACCATGCGCTTCTCCTTCAGCGTCTTGACGATCGACCTGCCTTCTTCCGTCACGGACAGGAAGACGACGCGACGGTCGTCCTGCGCGCGTTCCCGCTCCAAGAGGCCCATCTCGATCAGCTTGTCCGCGATGCCCGTGACCGCGCCCGGCGTGATGAACAGCTTCTCCGCCAGCACGGATGCCTTGAGCGCCCCCTCCTCGGTCAGCCGCACCAAAATGCGGGCTTGCATCGGATTCAATCCGAAGGCGTTCATCCTCGTCCATTCGGCGTCCATCCGCCTGCGAAGCTGAATAAACGCCTGATCCAGCTCCATCCATTCCTCGTGCCCATTATCGGTCATCGCGCCTAGCCCACTCCTTGCCGCACCTTCGTTCTTTCCCTTAACTTTAGAGGAATCGCGGGGCAAAGTAAAGCGCGAAGGCGCGATCGCCTGGGTACGATCGGGCGAACGTTCTCCCCTCTCGGCGGCGAAGCCGCTTCTCTTCGACGAAGCCGCATCCCGACACGTGATCGTGCCTTCGCCAAAGAAAGGGCTGTTCCCTGCCATCCAACCTAGCAAGGAACAGCCCTCCGCTGTTCGTCAATCGCTCGCAGCCGGACCATCGTATCCAACGACTCGCGCCACATCACTCGAGCTACTTGCGAAACGCAAGCGGAGCAAGTCCCGGCACCGCAGCCCGCAGCGCCCGACGCGCTTCGCCCAGCAGCTCCTCCAGCACCCAGGCCGACGTTCCCGCCGTCAATACCGCCAGCCCGCTCTTGTGCGTGAGCGAGACGCCCGCCGTCCAGCTCTGGCCCTCCCGCATCGGCCAAGCGTCCAGCGCTTCGCGCACCGCCTCCATCTGCCGCGTGCCGATCGCATCCGAGAACGCATAGAACGTTCCCGCATGCGTCAGATCGCCGAAGCAGCCCGGCGCGCCCAGCAGCTGGCTCGCCGGGTCGATGCGCTGATTCTGCGCGAAGATGAGCTCGCCGCCCAGCCTCACCCGCATGCGATTCCGGTACAGTCGGTAATGGAACCGTTCGCCGCGAAGCGTCCGCCCCGGGCACAGCACCTCGGCGCCCATCCACAGCGCGCCCGGCGCCAAATCGACCTCCGTCTCCATCAGCAGGGACGCGTCCTTATAAAGCATGACCGGCTCCGGCATCGACTCGGCGACCGCGCCCGGCGCCAGCGCGAACTTCTGCAGCAGCTCGCTGCCCAGCTCGCCGCTCGGATGCACCTTCGTGTATGACTGGTTCGTGATATAGACGTGCGCGTCGTCGCCGATCGTCCACTCCATCTCGTACCGGTCGCCCTCGAGCAGGCCGGGCGACACATCCATCACGATAACGGCGAGCGGCCCTCCGAGCGGGAACGACTTGGCGATTTTGATCGGCGCGTCGTGGTATTTGGCGTCCACCCTGGTGCGGCCGCCATGGCTGCCGAACGATGCGCGAAGGCGCGACACCCGATGTGCCGCGCCCTCCGTATTAGGCGTGATTGTGGGTATGCGCATGGCCATGCGAGTGTCCATGATCATGGTCGTGGCTATGCGCGGCGCCTTGCGCGTGAGCCAGTTCATGCGTCAGCCAGGCGACGATCCGATCCGTGCCGATGCCGCCGTGAAGGTTGGAGAACACGTACGGACGATCCCCGCGCATCCGTTTCGTATCCGCCTCCATCACTTCCAGGCTTGCGCCGACGTGCGGCGCCAGGTCGATCTTGTTGACGATGAGCAGATCGGAGCGCATGATGCCCGGGCCGCCCTTACGCGGGATTTTCTCCCCTTGCGCCACGTCGATAATATAGATGAAGCGGTCCACCAGCTCCGGGCTGAACGCCGCCGCCAGATTGTCCCCGCCGCTCTCGATGAAAATCATGTCCAGTCCCTCGAACCGGCTCGTCAGCTCATCCACCGCCTCGAAGTTCATCGACGCGTCCTCGCGGATCGCCGTATGCGGGCAGCCGCCCGTCTCGACCCCGATAATGCGCTCTTCCGGCAGTACGCCGGTCGCCGCCAGAATGCGCGCGTCTTCCTTCGTATAAATATCGTTCGTGATGACGGCCAGGTTATATTGATCCTTCAGCGCCGCCGCCAGCTTCTCGACGAGCGCGGTCTTGCCGGAGCCGACCGGTCCGCCGATCCCGATCCGAATCGGGCGCTTCTCCGCGACAACCGGCTTCTCCCACTCCACATGCGTATGTCCTTGTCCTTGGCACATAACGATCCCTCCTAATAGATAATCCGAACCTATAATGAAGCCATCCAGAATCTATGACATAAACAACCGCGAATACAGCGTCTCGTGCCGGATCATCGCGATATCCGCAAGCGGCATGTTCGCGTAGGCGTCCTCCGGCTCCATCTCCCGCACGGCGTCCCACGCTTCGGCCGCCGCCGGCGTCAGCCGAGCGATGAGCGCCTGCCCTTCCGTCTGGCCGATCGCCATGAGCCGCAGCGCGCTGTTGACGCACGTGACGATGCACATATATAAGTAGCCTTCAGCCGCCTGATCCTCCGGAATGCCGAGCTCCCTGCACGCGAGGCCGAACACGAGCGGATGCGTGGCGAGCGCCCGCTTGTCGCGAACCGCATCGGAGAGCGGCCTCAGATTCAGCTGGGGATAAATATTCCCGAGCAGCTGCAGCAGCCGCCGCCCCATCTTCTCGATCCCCGACCGCGATTCGGCCGCCGCCCGCTGCACGTGCACGAGCCGCTCGAGCGCGAACAACCGGTCCCACTCGCCCGCTGGCGCATCGCGATAGACCGCCTTGATAATCATCGCGTCCGATGTCGCCCAGGCTTGCCGCAGCATCGCCAGCGCATAAGCTTCCAGCTGCGCGCTCGTCGCGACCCGCCCTTCCTGCACGAGCGTCTCCAGGCCGAACGAATGCGAGAAGCCGCCGATCGGCAGCGCCGAATCGAGCAGCTGCTGCAGCGCCAGCCACGGCACGACGCCCGCCGGCTCGCGCGTTCCCTGTTCTCTCATCCTGCCGCCACCGTCCTTCGTCTCTAGAACAGAAAATAGCGCTGGGCCATCGGCAGCACTTCGGCCGGTTCGCAGACGGCCGGCACGCCGTCCACCTTCACCTCGTACGTCTCCGGGTCGACCTGGATATTCGGCGTGGCGTCGTTATGAATCATGTCCTTCTTCGTGATGGATCGGCAGCCGCGAATCGGTTCCACCCGTTTGGCCAGGCCCAGCTTCTCCTTCACGCCCAGATCGTACGCCGCCTGCGAGACGAACGTGATCGAGCTCGAGGCGATCGCCTTGCCAAAGGCGCCGAACATCGGCCGACCGAAAACCGGCTGCGGCGTCGGGATGGACGCGTTCGGGTCGCCCATCTGCGCGAAGGCGATCATGCCGCCTTTGAGCACGAGCTCCGGCTTGACGCCGAAGAAGGCCGGACTCCAGATCGTCAGATCCGCGAACTTGCCCGGTTCGATCGAACCGACCAGGTGCGAGATCCCGTGCGTAATCGCCGGGTTGATCGTATATTTGGCCACATAGCGCTTAATGCGATAATTGTCCGACTCGGCGTCGTCCGTCTCGAGCGGCCCGCGCTGGCGCTTCATTTTGTCCGCGGTCTGCCACGTCCGGATGATGACCTCGCCCACCCGGCCCATCGCCTGCGAATCCGAGCTCAGCATGCTGAAGACGCCCATGTCGTGCAAAATATCCTCGGCCGCGATCGTCTCGGGACGAATGCGCGAATCCGCGAATGCCACGTCCTCCGGAATGCTGCTGTCCAGATGATGGCATACCATCAACATGTCGAGGTGCTCCTCGATCGTGTTGATCGTGAACGGCCGGGTCGGATTCGTCGACGACGGCAGCACGTTCAGCTCGCCTGCGGCGCGAATGATGTCCGGCGCGTGGCCCCCGCCCGCCCCCTCCGTATGGTACGTATGAATCGTGCGTCCCTTGAACGCCGCCAGCGTGTCTTCGAGGAAACCCGCTTCGTTCAGCGTGTCGGTATGGATCGCGACCTGCACGTCGTACTTGTCGGCCACGGCCAGACAAGCGTCGATCGCCGCCGGCGTCGTCCCCCAATCCTCGTGCAGCTTCAGCCCGATCGCGCCCGCCTCGACCTGCTCGATGAGCGGACCCTCGAACGACGCGTTCCCCTTGCCGGTGAACCCGATGTTCATCGGGAAAGCCTCTGCCGCCTCCAACATGCGCGCCATATGCCACTTGCCAGGCGTGACGGTCGTCGCGTTCGTACCTGTCGCCGGCCCCGTGCCGCCGCCGATCATCGTCGTCACGCCCGAGGAGAGCGCCGTCTCGATCTGCTGCGGACAGATGAAGTGGATGTGCGTGTCCACGCCCCCCGCGGTCACGATTTTACCCTCGCCGGCGATCACCTCGGTACTGGCGCCGGCAATCATGTTCGGCGATACGCCGTCCATAATGTCCGGGTTGCCCGATTTGCCGATGCCGACGATGACCCCGTCCTTGATGCCGATATCCGCCTTCACGATCCCCCAGTGGTCGATAATCACGGCGTTCGTGATGAGCGTATCGAGCACGCCCTCGTCCCGCAGCGCCCCGCTCGATTGGCCCATGCCGTCGCGGATCACCTTGCCGCCGCCGAACTTGCATTCGTCGCCGTAGACGGTATAGTCATGCTCGATGCGTGCCCACAGCTCGGTATCGGCAAGACGCACCGCGTCGCCGGTCGTCGGCCCGAACATGTTCGCGTAGCTTTCGCGGCTCATTCGGTTCATGGCTGTACCCCTTTCCACGCAGCAAGACGGGCGCGGATCTCATCCGTCATCTGTCCCGGCACTGCCTCGCCGCCGCTCAGTCCGTTCAAGCCATAGGAGCGCTTCGCCCCGCCGAGCTCGCATAGCTGAACCGGCTTCTCCTCGCCCGGCTCGAAGCGGACCGCCGTCCCCGCGGGAATGTCGAGGCGCATGCCGAACGCCGCTTCGCGGTCGAACGCCAGCCCCCGGTTCACTTCGAAGAAATGAAAATGCGACCCGACCTGCACCGGACGGTCGCCCGTATTGACGACGATCAACTGGACCGTCGCCCGGCCCGCGTTCAGCTCGATCTCTCCCGGCTGGGTCCGGTATTCTCCTGGTATCATGTAAGCTCCCATCCTTCCTGCCTTGGAAAATAATTCGCGCGCTAGTGCGAGATCGGGTGGTGAATCGTTACGAGCTTGGTGCCGTCCGGGAACGTCGCCTCGACCTGCACCTCATGGATCATCTCGGGAATGCCGGTCATGACTTGGTCGCGCTTTAGAATCGTGGTGCCGAAAGCCATCAGCTGCGCCACCGTCATGCCGTCGCGCGCGCCTTCCATAATTTCGGAGGTGATAAGCGCCACGCTCTCCGGATAGTTTAGCTTCACCCCGCGCGCCAGCCGCCTGCGGGCCACATCGGCTGCCACCGTGATGAGCAGTTTCTCTTTCTCCCGTTCGGTCAGTTGCATTCGTCTCAGCTCCGTTTGGTTGGACTCCATAAATAAAAATTTATCGCGGTGGTCCGCTAAATTACGACAAAAAACCTCACATAATTCTAACTCCAATACGAAAAGGATGGACTAATCACGGATAATCGCGAGCAGATCCCCACCATTCTTTTCCGCTTTAGACCCATTATAACGATGGCTCGATTGCAAGTAAATATATTGGTGTTAGTTTTTGTGACATAAGCACAAGCGAGAGCGGTTGTTTTCGTCGCTGCCGCCGCCTTCGCGCGGCGCGCTCCCAAGGGTTGTAATGTAGCCATTTGCCATGCGTTGTGATAGACTATCAAATATTAAACTTTCTTGCAGGACCGCTATTTAGGCGGGTTTGCGCCCGCAATAATTAGAAAAAACACAGTTGTCAGACAACGAATAGGAGGAACACATATGGCGGCAAAAAGAATGCGCTCCGACATGATCAAGAAGGGCTTTGACCGCGCTCCTCACCGCAGCTTGCTGCGTGCGGCGGGCGTCAAGGAAGAGGATTTCGACAAACCGTTCATCGCGGTCTGCAACTCGTACATCGACATCATCCCAGGCCACGTGCATCTGCAGGAATTCGGCAAGCTCGTTAAGGAAGCGATCCGCGAAGCCGGCGGCGTTCCGTTCGAATTCAACACGATCGGCGTCGACGACGGCATCGCGATGGGCCATATCGGCATGCGCTACTCGCTTGCGAGCCGCGAGATCATCGCCGACTCGGTCGAGACGGTCGTCAATGCGCACTGGTTCGACGGCATGGTCTGCATCCCGAACTGCGACAAAATCACCCCGGGCATGATGATGGGCGCGCTCCGCGTCAACATCCCGACGATCATGGTATCCGGCGGCCCGATGAAAGCCGGCAAAACGTCCGACGGTCGTTCGATCTCGCTTTCCAGCGTATTCGAAGGCGTAGGCGCGTACCAAGCGGGCAAAATCGACGACAAAGGCTTGCAAGAACTCGAGCAATTCGGCTGTCCGACCTGCGGCTCCTGCTCCGGCATGTTCACGGCTAACTCGATGAACTGCCTGGCGGAAGGCCTCGGCCTCGCGCTTCCGGGCAACGGCACGATCCTTGCCGTCTCCGAAGAGCGCAAGGAGTTCGTTAAGCGTTCGGCACGCCAGCTGATGGAACTCATCAAGCTTGGCATTAAGCCGCGCGATATCGTCACCAAAGAAGCGATCGACAACGCGTTCGCCCTCGACATGGCGCTCGGCGGTTCCACGAACACTGTTCTCCACACGCTCGCGCTGGCGCACGAAGCGGAGATCGAATACCCGATCTCGCGCATCAACGAGATCGCAAGCCGCGTGCCGCATCTGGCGAAGATTGCCCCTGCGTCCGACTGGCACATCGAGGACGTGCACGAAGCTGGCGGCGTGAGCGCCGTCATCAACGAGCTGTTCAAGAAGGAAGGCGCGCTTAACGGCGACGTCATCACCGTTACCGGCAAGACGCTGCGCGAGAACGTGGCCGGCTGCGAGATCCTCAACCATGAGGTTATCCGTCCGATCGACAATCCGCACTCCCAGCAAGGCGGTCTGGCCGTATTGTTCGGCAACATGGCTCCGGAAGGCGCCATCATCAAAGTTGGCGCGGTGGACAAGTCCGTCGGCGGCTACCACAAAGGTCCTGCCATCTGCTTCGACTCCCAGGACGCGGCGCTTGCCGGCATCGCGAACGGACAGATCAAGGAAGGCCACGTCGTCATCATCCGTTACGAAGGTCCGAAGGGCGGACCGGGCATGCCGGAGATGCTCGCTCCGACGTCCCAAATCGTCGGCATGGGCCTCGGCGCCAAGGTCGGCCTGATCACCGACGGCCGGTTCTCGGGCGCATCCCGCGGCATCAGCATCGGTCACGTCTCGCCTGAAGCGGCCGAAGGCGGACCGCTCGCGTTCGTGAACGACGGCGACATCGTCGAGCTCGACATGAACAACCGCACGATGAACGTGCTCATCAGCGACGAAGAGATGGCAGCCCGCCGCGCGGCATGGACCGGCTTCGAGCCGAAGATCCGCAAAGGCTACCTGGCCCGTTACTCCCACCTCGTCACGAACGCCAGCATGGGCGGCGTCATGAAAATCTAATCGCGTTTTCGCATTGAACGACAGCAAGGACCTCGGCTGCCACGTCATCGTGGCCGTCGAGGTCCTTTTCTTTAGGCATTTATAGATACGTAGGGCCGCGGCACTTACTCGTTCCCCTTCACGTCGAGGACGTTGGAATTGCGAGCGACACAAAAAAAGCAGCCTAGGGCGTGACGCCCCCGGCTGCATTGTGTCCTTCGAAGTCGTTATGGGATAATGGCGTTGTTCGCGTTGACGGGTTGCCGTCCTTCTCTTCCAATCCTGCCGCTGCGCTCTGCCACGCTTGTTCGGACGGGTCGCCGCCATAGCGCTGCCAGAAGGTTTCCATCGACATCGCCATTTTGCGCGGTTTTAGTTTCTCCCTATGTTCCTTGAGACGCGATTTGCCAGCCGGGTTCAATACCCGCAGCATCAGTCTCAAGTAGATCCTTGTCATCCGATCGAACCAGCCTTTGGGCAAATCGCTGACCGTGAAGCCGAATTTCTCGACGCCCCGGTGGATCATGCTGATCCCGTAGATGGCCCGTACGTCTTGATACTCCTTGCGTCCCGAAATCTGGGCGGCAATGCGAGGCAGCGTGCTCTCCACTTCCCGAATCATGCGAATAGCCAGATGCATCAGCGATCTGGATTCCATCATAAATCGGTGCAGCTTCCCGTTATCCAAGTGCAGCTCGATTACTTTATCCTTGTCATGTAAATCGCGGCCATCGTCCAGCTTCATCGTCTGGCCATGATATTCGGTTACCCGGATATGGAAGATGGCGTCGCTGCCGATCGATTCCAGCCGAAAAACCAGGTGAAACAACTTCTCCCACGCCAACCATGCAGCGATAACGCCCCGCTTGAGAAATCCCGGTTGGCCCTTGGCCGCTTCCTTCTGTTTATCCGTAATCGCAATCATCTCCGTAATATGCACGAATCGGTAACCGCGCTTCGTCCCTTCCTCCATGTAGTGCTCCAGCGCTTGCAGCATGTTCGCGGGCGCGTCTAAATCCGCGCCGAACGTATCGCCGCAGTCGTGCAGCAGCAGCACTTGGCCGGGCTTCAGCTTCTTCATCATCCGCACCGTCAGCCGCCTGACGCCTACCCGCTTGCGCCAATCGCCGAATAGCGACGTCCAAAGGATGATCTGCAAATAGCCTAGATTGGAGAAATCGAACAAGTTCACGATGCCCCAAGGCGGCCGGTAATAATGAACGCGCTCCCCGGTAGCGTCTTTAATGATGTCATACGTCTTCTGAATCTGTTTCTTCACCGTTGCCGGGCGCATCAGCCAATTGCTCTTGTGCACGTAGTTATGAATGCCGATGACATGCCCTTCTTCGTGCATCCGCTTCAACAGCTCCGGATGACGTTCCGCGTGAACACCGACGACGAAGAACGTTGCCTTCGCATTGTATTTCTTGAGCAAATCCAGCAGCTGCGGTGTGTATACCGGATCCGGACCGTCGTCGAACGTAAGCGAGATTTCGTTCTTCGCGCGCCCCTTCTTAAAGACGCGAAAACCGAACGTTCGGCTGACAATCCCGGGCAAAAAGGCGTAAAAAGTCAAAAAATAAAAGACCCACAATAATATATTCTCCATGTCCGTTCCCCACCATCCTAGTCTCGATCCCCGTCCGTATGGAAGGCGGTGCTCCTGTTAGTCCTTCACTATTGTAACATACACGCGGCGAAAACGGCTATGGTTGCGAATCCCTTGCGAAGCGGCGCTGCTCATTTCACGAGGCGAAATCTAATAGGAAATGCTGTAAATCTATAGTACAATCTTGATATTACTAAGAGCATACGAGAAAAGGAGTAAGATGATGCTTTCCTTCTACCGAAAATATTGGCGGACCGCGTTCGATATCGCGCTGATCGTGCTCACCGTCTGGTTGATCTTGTTCACGTTCAGCTACATGTACCGGATCGCCACGCCGATTTTCCTCTCGTTCATTATCTTCATGATTATTGAGCCTCCCGCCAGATGGCTGACCCGGCTCGGACTCAAGAAGTCGATCGCCGCGGGCATCTCTGTGCTGCTGTTCACGATCGTCATCGTCGGCGCCTTCCTCGGCGCATCGGTCATCATCGCGAATCAAGTGCGCAACTTGGGCGATAACCTCGGGGCCTACCAAGACTTGCTGACGACCGAATTTACGAGCAACACCTCTTATCTGAAGCAAAAGTACGAAGGGCTTAATTTGCCGGATAACGTCATTACCGGCATTACGGAAGCGCTCGATTCGGTGACCCAGTGGGGAACCAACGTCGCGAAGAACTTCCTGTTTTCGCTCGGCGGCTATTTGACCTCCTTCTCCACCTTTATTTTTAATTTCGCGATCGGGATTATACTGGCGTATTTCCTGAGCGTGGAGATCAAAGATTGGAAACGAACGGCGAGCGAGAAGACGCCGCGCACGTTCAAGAACGCGTTCTTCTTTCTGAAGGATAACGTATTCCGCGGCATCGCGATCTATCTGAAAGCCCAGATGAAGCTGATCTCCATTACGTTCGTCGTGATCTTCGCCGCCTTGCTCGCGCTTGGCGTGAACAACGCGCTGGCGATCTCGGCGCTTGCGGCCGTGTTCGACGTGCTGCCGCTGCTGGGCGTCGGCACGGTGTTCGTGCCATGGATCATCTACCTGTTCATCGTCGGCAAAGCGACGCTGGCGATTTGGTTAACGGTGCTGTTCCTGTTCGTCGTGCTCACGAGACAAATTCTCGAGCCGAAGATCACGGGCGACACGCTCGGCGTGTCGGCCTTCACGATGCTGGCGTTCATGATCGTTTCGTTGTCGCTGTTCGGCATCGCCGGGGCGATTCTCTCCCCGATTCTGATGATTCTGATCAAAGCGCTCTACGATCAACGCTACTTCCACCGCTGGATTCGGGCGCCCAAGGGCGAATACGGGCCGTCCGTCGCGGACACAAGCCCCGTCGAAGGGGATCCCTCTTAAGATTGAAAAGGCTGGATACGAGATGGCAAATCCCGATCCAGCCTTTTTTGCGCCTCTGTTAACGTAACGCCTCTGCTGCTGCTCAGTCAGGTTGCTTCGCCGCGCCCGCCGAGGCTAGCATATCCATCACGCCGCGGAACAATGCCGTCGCTTGATTCCCCGTATTCGGCAACCGGTTCTCGGCTAGCACGGCGACGGCGTAACGCGGCGAATCCACCGGGCCATAGCCGACGAACCATTGGTTGTTGCGCGGCTTCCCTGCCTTCTCCGTCTCCGCTGTGCCCGATTTGCCCGCTATCCGCCACGTGCCGGCTTGGATTGATTTAGCTGTACCGACCTCAACGACTGCCTGCATTCCCTCCAGCAGCGTCCGCGCCGTCTTCGGGGAAATTTGACCGTATGCCGACGGGGCAGCCTGCACCGGCAGCTCGGTCACCAGCTGTCCATTGGCGTACCGAATCTCGCGCACGATTCTCGGCTGCAGCACCCGTCCATGGTGAAGCAACGTGACGATCATGTTCGCGGCTTGCAAGGGCGACAGCCTGGCATCTCGCTGGCCGATGCCGGTTTGCGCCATCACGCCGCCATCGCGCTCCGACTTGCCTTGGGCGAATACGGCGCCGCTCTCTTCCTCCGGCAGCAGACGAAGCGCCCGTCCTAGCGGTTGCAGATCCTCCCGGCTCACCCAACCGACTCGGCGGCCGATTCCTAGCTTGTCCGCCGTCGCCGCGAGCTGTTCCGGCTCTAACCGCTCGGCGATGGACGCGAACGCGATATTACAGGAATTCGCGAAAGCGCCCTTCAGATCCAGCGTCCCGTGACCGCTCTTCTTCCAGCAGTGCAGGCCGTATTTGCCGTAGGAACCGTCGCAGTCGAACGTCTCGCCAGCGTGGACGGCGCGCGCTTCGAGCGCCGCCGCCTCGGTGACGATCTTGAACACCGAGCCCGGCACCGCCGCACGGATCGCATGGTTGGCCGCATCGCTGCCGGCGTGTCCGAGACGCTGCGGGTCCAACTTCGGCCGCGAAGCCATCGCGACGACGTCACCGTTCTCCGCGTCGAGCACGACGACGGCCCCCTCCTTCAAGCCGCTTCGGTCGAGATAAGCTTCGAGTCGCCGCTCGATGTCCCGGTCCAGCGTCGTGACGACGCGCAGCGGATAGTACGGATTGCGTGACCCTCTCAGCCGCATATCCAGACCCGGCAGCGGCTGCGACTTCGCATCCGTATAGAACGAGACGCCGGTCGGTCCCGCGCCCCGGAGCAGCGGATCGAGCGCGCGCTCGAGTCCCGCCCCGCCGAGCAGCGTCGTCTCGCGGATGCTGCCAGCCTCCAGCGCCGCGCCGTAATGGGCACGGACATATTCCGGGTGCTGGCTGACGTAGCCAAGCGCTTGCGCCGCCACGTAATCACGCGGGTAGCGGTTGTGGTACGGCAGTACCCGGACTCCGTTCAACCTTAAGCTTGCCAGCAAGGCCGCTTGTTCGGCCGTTAGCGGCGCTGGCGCATGTCCGCCCGGCGCCACCCAGAAGGCCGGCTCGCGCAGCCCGTTCATCCAACGGGACAACTCGGCCTCGGTTACGCCGAGCGCCCCCGCCAGCCGGATTAGCGCGTGAGACCGAGCGGCGGCGTTCGTCTGACGCGCCTCTTCCTTCATCGGGAATACGGCTACCGCTTGATAGGATTCGCCGGTGAGCGCCAATCCGTTCCGATCGTAGAAGTCCCCGCGGCCCGAATCCAGCACGAGCGAGCGCTCCCGCTGCAGGACCGCCTCGTTGCGCCAATCCTCCCGCAGCCCGGCCGCCAGGCGAGACGGCGCGATCTGCAACCAAGCCAGCCTGACCAGCAGCACGGCAAGCAAGCCGCTCATGCCCAGCAGGACGAAGAAAATGCGTCCGTTGCGTCGTCCGCGAAGCCCATTCCCTTTCATGCGATTCCCTCCGGTAGCTAATGAAGCTGTTTGCTTCCCATTATCTCCTTAGGGATCATTGTTTCATACGCCGCCTCCATTGTCCGAGATTATCCCTCCTCCGGGATTTTCCCTCCTCCGAGATTACCCTCCTCCCACCTCCTCCGCCGAGGAGGCTCCAAAGGGCTTTGCCCTCTGGACTCCCTTTTCGTGCTAGACGTTTGGTGGGTGGATGGCGGGTGCTTTTGTGCGTGGCACGCTTTTGTCCTGGCGGACAAAGCTAACGATGATCGTTCCTCACCTCACACCTCCTCCGCCAAGGAGGCTCCAAGCTTATGCTTCCGATGCGCGCTTTCCCTTGGGAACCGCTCAGGCGCTGCCCTCTGGACTCCCTTTTCGTGCTGACACTTGGGTTGATGGATGGCGGGTGCTTTTGTGCGTGGCACGCTTTTGTCCTGGCGGACAAAGCTTACGGTGGATTCTGACAACGCAAAGACGGCCGGAATCTCTCCGGCCGTCTTTGCGAATGAGTGTTATTTATTCATTTTACATCCGAAATAATCGAGCAGGAACCGTTGGAACACCGTCGCTACGAGCGGCAGCTTTTCGTTCGACCGATAGATGAGCCCGATCGTGCGGGTTACGCGCGGCGACTGCACGCGCACCTTAGCCGGCTGCAGCGGCCCGCTCGCGTAGAGCGCCATCTCGGGCAGCAAGCTGACGCCCATGCCGGCCGCGACCAGGCCGCGGATCGTATCGGTCTCCTCGCCCTCGAACCCGATGTTCGGGGTGAAGCCGGCCGCCAGGCAGGCGTCCCAGACGATCGGGCGCAGCGAGTAACCGGGGCTGAACAGCACGAACGTCTCGTCCTTCAGCTGGGCAAGGTCGATGACCGCCTCGCCTGCCAGCGGATGATTCGGCGGCATGATCGCGTACAGCTCCTCGGTGAGCACCGTCTGTCCGCTCACATGCTCGTGGGATTCCGGGCAAGGCGAGACGAATGCGAGATCCACCTCGCCTTTCATGACATCGCGGATAAGCGACGGATACATGCCCTGCTTGAAGCGGAATTTGACGTTCGGGTGCTTCTTGCGGAACGCCGCCACTACCTCCGGGATCAGCGAGATGCCGAGGCTGTGCGGGAAGCCGAGCCGAATTTCGCCGCGTTCCGGATCCAGGAATTCGTGCACGTCCATTACCGCGCGCTCCAGATCGGCCAAGATCACCTCCGCCCGCTTCAGGAACAGCTGTCCGACCGGCGTTAGCTGCAGATTGCGGCCCTTCTGGAGGAACAGCTTGGCGCCAAGCTCCTCCTCCAGCTGGTGGATCTGACGGCTGACCGCCGATTGCGCCACATGCAGCTCCTCCGCCGCCTGCGTCACATGCTCCTTCCTTGCCACCTTTACGAAATAATATAACTGCCGAAGCTCCATGAAGTCCCCTCTTCTCCTCGCGCTGACAATTGCCTTCTGCCGTTACTTTCGCGTATTTAATACCTTATCGTACAAAAATCCGAAACCGAAGCCGGCGACCGCTCCACCCAAATGCGCCCATAAATTCGTGTTCGGCGACAGCAGCGAGGCAATGATGCCGAAGATCAGGATTGTATAGACGGTCCTGCGCGACCCTTCATCCATCGCCTTTTTAAACAGGGCCAGATACAAATAAATGCCATAGACGCCATAGATTGCGCCGGACGCGCCGAGAGACGATATTGAGTCGGTCTCCAGCAGCGCCGTAAAGGCATTGCCCATGAGGCCGGCGAACAAATAGAAGAACGCGTAATTGAATTTCCCGAGTATTCGCTCCAGCGGAGGGGCAAAGACTAGAATCGCGAAACAGTTGAACAGCAGATGATCGAATCCCCCGTGCAAAAAAATGGAAGTTACATAACGCCAAGGTTCATCGAAGCTGAAATAATTCGTAAAGGGATCAACCAGCAAAATGCCTTTCTGAATGAAGTAGTGATCCCCGCCTAGCCAGAAATCATATACGAACAACGCGATATTGATGGCAAGGATCGCAACGGTTATCGGGTAAAGTTTCAAGTACGAGCGAAATCCTTCATATCTCAAAAAAATCATCACATGCGCTCCTTTGGCAGGTATTGGACAAGCTCAAATCAATATGCTTATAATTAACAGGGTACCGACCATCCATTAAAAGGAGGCTATTGAATCCCAATGGCACAAGAACGTACAGGCGTTGCGACGCTGAAAGGCAATCCGATCACGCTGATCGGCCCAGAGCTGAAGAAAGGCGATCAAGCGCCGAACTTCACGCTGAACAAATCCCTCGTGGAGACGGTCTCCCTCTCCGATTACGCGGGCAAAATCAAGCTCGTGAGCGTCGTGCCTTCGATCGATACCGGCGTATGCGACGCGCAGACGCGCCGCTTCAACGAAGAAGCCGGCAACCTCGGCGACAATGTCGTCGTGCTGACAGTCAGCGTCGATCTGCCAATGGCGCAAGCGCGCTGGTGCGGCGCGGCAGGCATCGACCAAGTGACCCTGCTCTCCGATTACAAGGACAACAGCTTCGGCGAAGCTTACGGCGTGCTGATCAAAGAACTCCGTCTGGACATGCGCGCCATCTTCGTCATCGACGGCAACGACACGATCCAATACGTCGAAGTGCTGAGCGAAATGACCGAGCATCCGAACTACGAGCAAGCGATCGAAGCCGTTAAAGCTCTCGTATAATCTACATACGAACCTATACGTGAATCGTGGCAAAGAAAAAGCGAGTGAGGGCTTTCCCTCCTCGCTTTTTTGTTAAGCGCCGGAAGTTTTGTAGGCGCTTAATTTCTTGTCCAGCGTGCGGTAGATATCCAATATAATACGATAATTAGAACCCAAATCGCCGAATGAGCCCCGGGAAGCCGAGTAAATATCGACGGCCGACGTTACCGGATTGACGGCAATGACGGAGACTGTAATATCCATGGTGCGGCCGGTCACGGTCCGTTTCTCCAGGACGATCTCGCCCACGGATTGAACCTCGTGCAGCACTTTGTAGCCTTGCATCTTCTTCAGGGTTGAGACAACCTCTTCCCAAGCCTTATCCTTCGAGAGTTTGTAATAATGGGATTTCAGTAACGGATCTTTTGCCTTATCGCCAGTCAATTCGTGACTGCGCAGCAACCCCATTAGGGTGCGCTTCAACAAAGATGATCTCCCCCTCCGACACTATGTACGCTACATGTTATGATAGCACAAATAAACGCATAAAAAAAAGGGGTTGCCCCCTTCTTGCTTGAAAGATGGAACCCGCTAAAGCCGTCCGACTTGCTTGTTTCTGAACCCGCTCTCGCAGGTGGGTGTCCGCAGAACCGGATTTGAGATCCCTTCCGTAAAGGGCGTGTCAGCCTCGTTTCGATGTAGGACTCCCGTGAAACAGCCATTGGTTCAAAACAATTTAAAGTCGTAACGAGCAAAAGCAGGATGTATTGCTATTATAGCCGTATGCGAAACAAAAGTAAACGCGGTCCGCGCGGTTAATTATTTCCGGCTGTGCTGCTCTTGAGCGTCGTCGAGCGGCAGACCGATTTCGTCGGCTTCCTTGCGTGCTTCATCGGCTTCCGCCGCAGCGGCTTTCTCCGCTTGCATCTGCAGCTTCATATAGATGCCGTAGAAGTTCCAGAAGGCGATCGCTGCCACCACACTGCCCGTGAAGAACGGGATGAGGAACATGAGCTTCGGGCTGCTCAAGCTAATGTAGATGACGACGCCGCACATGACCGCTGTCGAGATGGAGCGGAACGGACGGCCGATCGTGATGAACAGCGCGTTCTTGATCAACTGGAACGTCTTCATATGATAGTGCACGACCATCGAGAAGAAGTTAAAGAGCGAGACGCCGAGCAAAATCAGCAGGGCGATAAATAAATACGAAACAAATTGAAGGTCCTTCAGCTCGCCGCCGTACACTTGGAAGTCGACGATCATGACCGCGAACAAAACGACGTAGATGATGCCAGCAATCATGCTTTGCAGGTAGCTTTCCTTGTAATTGCGGAAGAAGGTCTTCAAAAGCGGAGCATCCACTTCACCCATGACCCACTTGCGCGCCACGCCGAACATGGCCGACGTTGCCGGGAACAGCGTGAACGGCGCCACGATGCCCGCCAGGATGAACCCTTGCTTCATGAAGTCTCCGGCCTGCTCTTCCGAGACGGTTCCCGTCGCGACTGCCATGAAATGGGTAAACACCAGGAACATAAACGGTAAGGAGCAAACCACCCAGAGGATGTTCGTTACCGATAGGCGCATAATCCATTCGGATATTTTGTAAAGTCCACCCATCATGCCTTTCATTTCCATGCTAGCTTATCCCCCTGACCTTTCGCCTGGCCGGCGATTCACCCCGTTCGGGTGCGCCAAGCGCAAGCGATTTCATAACCCTATCATAATATAGGTTGGCCCCATAACGCCAGCGCCCATTTTGTCCGTGTATAGGCCATTGCCTTTGCGACGTCGACCTATCCGCATATAGATATAGTGTACTTCGGATTCAAACAACTTTCTAAGGGAGGCATCATCACATGAGCAATGTCGGTTACGGCGCAGGCTACGGTGCGGCTGGTTTCATTCTGGTTCTCTTCATCCTTCTGGTCATCGTTTCCCGCGGTGTCCTGTACTAATTCCTTGACGGTATCCATGCACCATCCCATAAAATTTCGAGGAGGCAATTTAATATGAGCAATGTACACGGTGGCGGATACGGCGGCGGTTACAGCGCAGCAGGCATCATTCTCGTTCTCTTCATCCTGCTGGTTATCGTTACCAAGGGCTTTCTGTACTAAGAACGCCCGTCAAGCACGATGATCGGAAGTCCCAATCTAGCGACAAGGAGGGGAATCTCAATGAGCAACGTTTACGGCGGCGGCGGCTACAACGCAGCAGGCATCATCCTCGTACTCTTCATCCTGCTCGTTATCGTCACGAAAGGCTTCCTGTACTAATCACGCGTCTCCCGGCTTAACCCGGCCGGGAGGATTCCCTAGAACGAACACGCAAAGGAGGGAAACATCCATGAGTAACGTTTATGGCGGCGGCGGCTACAGCAGCGCGGCATTCATCTTGGTTCTCTTCATCCTGCTCGTTATCGTCACGAAAGGCTTCCTGTACTAGGAATCCGGCAAAAAAAATAAACGGGGCGCCTCCCAGCCGATCTAGCGGCGGGAGCGCCCCGTTCTTGCGTTCATTCCGCGTTGTCACGCGGACGAACGTTGTTCCGTTCTACTTAGCGATGCTTATTGTTCTTGGCGAGGACGACGGTATTCGCCGCTCGAGCTGCGTCCGCCACCGCTTCCACCGCTGCCGCCGTCACGGCTGCCGCCGTAACCACCGCGGTTGCTGCTGCTGCTGCTGCTGCCGCCGTCACGGCTGCTGCCGTAACCGCCACGGCTGCCGCCGCCGCTGTATCCGCCACGGCTATCGCCGCTGCGTCCACCCTCGGAACGGCCGCGCGGGCCGTTGCCGCTGCGATTGCCGCTGCCGAATGGACCGCCGGAGAAACGACGTCCGTTCGAACGAACATCCGGTCTGCGTTTCTTCGCGCGAATCGGATCTTCCGGCGTAAGCTCGATGCTGACATCCTTCTTCTCGCCCGTGATGAGCTTGATTGCGGCTGCCAGAAGGTTGACCGAATCATATTGCTCCAGCAATTGGATCGCGATGCCTTTGTATTCGTTAATGCTTTCTTCTTGAACGAATTCCAGAATCCGCTCGGCCGTTACGCGTTGCTTGCCTTCAATCGCTTCCGCGATGCTTGGCAGCGGCTTCTTCGGAATTTTGTGACGCGTTACTTTCTCGATGAAGTGCAGGTGATCGATCTCGCGCGGCGTGACGAACGACCAAGCCGTGCCTTCTTTGCCGGCGCGGCCCGTACGGCCGATACGGTGAACGTAGCTCTCCGGATCTTGCGGCAAGTCGAAGTTGATAACGTGCGTTACGCCCGATACGTCGAGACCGCGCGCTGCCACGTCCGTCGCCACGAGCACGTCGATGCTGCCGTCGCGGAACTTGCGCATAACCGCGTCGCGCTGATTCTGGGACAAGTCGCCGTGCAGGCCGTCAGCCGAGTATCCGCGCTTCTGGAGCGCTTCGCTCAGTTCGTCGACGCGGCGCTTCGTGCGGCCGAAAATGATCGCGAGCTCCGGCGATTCCATGTCCAGCAAACGGCTGAGCGCTTCGAACTTCTGGCGTTCGTGCACTTCGATGTACGCTTGGTCGATCAGCGGCGCGCTGACTTGTTTCGGAATAACCGATACGTGCTCAGGGTTCTTCTGGAACTGAGCGGCAAGACGTTGGATGTTCGGCGGCATCGTAGCCGAGAACAGCATGGTTTGACGTTCTTCCGGTACAAGGGAGAGGATGCTCGTGATGTCTTCCATGAAGCCCATATCCAGCATTTCGTCGGCTTCGTCAAGGACAACCGTCTGTACGTCGTCGAGCTTGATGGTCTTACGGTTGATGTGGTCGAGCAGCCGTCCCGGCGTGCCGATGATGATTTGAGGACGCTTCTTCAGCGCGCGGATTTGGCGGCCGATCTCTTGTCCGCCGTAAATTGGCAGTGAACGGAGACCTTTGTACTTCGTCAGCTTGCCGATTTCTTCCGATACTTGAATCGCCAGTTCGCGCGTCGGCGTCATGATGAGGGCGACGATCCGATCTTCGCTAGTCGGGATTTTGTTAATAAGCGGTATCGAGAACGCAGCCGTCTTGCCCGTTCCCGTCTGAGCTTGACCGATTAAATCGCTGCCGGTGAGCGCAATAGGAATGGACTTGGATTGAATTGGGGTCGCTTCTTCGAAGCCCAATTCCGTGATGGCTTGTAACACTTTTGGTTCCAAGCCGAATTCAGCAAATGTTTTCAAACTAACTCAAACTCCTTTAATCTGCATCCACAGAAAATATACAGTTCATTATAGCACAGTTCTCTTCACGAATACCAGCTAACGGAAAAGTGGCATAATATCCGGTAAAAGCCGGCAGCCTTGGAAAACCGGGCATTCTGGCGTTTCTTGTCGAAACAGCATACAATAGGGTTCGAAAACATACCATGTCGAGAGGAACGTTTCAACAGATGTCGATTCAACACGCGCGCACAGCGGCCGCGGTCGCCCTTAGCTCCCTGCTTATCGCGTTCGGATTCAATCAATTTCTCATTCCGCACCAGATGATCAGCGGCGGCGTATCCGGCATTACCATGATCATCAGCTACGGCACCGGCCTGCAGATCAGCTGGCTGTATTTCGTACTCAACATTCCCGTATTGCTGTGGGGCTGGAAGGCGCTCGGCGTCCGCTTCGTTGCCTGGAGCGTATTCTCCGTTATTACCACGACGCTCGCCCTTCAGTTTGTCCCGGTCAAGCCCGTCGTTGACGACTTGACGCTCGGGGCCGTATTCGGGGGCATCATCGTCGGCTTCGGCAGCGGACTCACCCTGCGCGAAGGCGCTTCTTCGGGCGGCTTCGACATCGTGGCGGCGATTATTTCGCGCAAGCGCGATATGTCGCTCGGCATGCTGGTATTCCTGTTGAACGGCCTGATTATCGCGGGACTCGGCGCCATGACCGGCGACTGGGATATCGCGCTGTTTTCGCTTGTTTCGATTTTCACCACTGGCAAGATCATCGACTTGATCCATATTAGCCATATCAAAATTACGGCATACATCATTACCAACGAACCGGACGCGATGATCAAGGCGATGCTTCCGCTGCATCGCGGCGTAACGATCATCCGCACGCGCGGCGCGTACACGCAGACCGAGCGCGACATGCTTATGACCGTGACGACACGCTACGAGCTGGCAGAGCTGAAGCGCCTCATCGAGCAGACCGATCCGAGAGCATTCGTCAATCTGGTCGAAACGGTCGGCGTCATCGGCCAGTTTCGAAGGTAACTCGGTACCGGCACCGATAGTGTGCCAACATCGTTATACCCGGCATTCATGGAATTTCTAGCCTGGCCCTAGGTTTTTCGAGCAGCCGCTGATATAATGGAGGATATCCCGTTAGTGCATACGTTTCATGCCATGCGTTTTACCCTACTCTCTACCGGAAAGGGTGATGCTTCGATGGATATGGAAACTGTTAAGCTGTCGCGGATCGTGGAGAAGCTTGCACCGGAGCTGATCCCATTTCTTACCCAGCGCGAGCTGAATCTAAATATTGTGCTGCGAGACGGAATGGGCATTCTTGAACCGGAAGACGCGATGGAGATTGTGCAGCACAGTATATGCGAGCATCAGAAGCAAGTTTTACTGCAATAGCAGCTAACGAATATGAGAACGGGAACGCCTAGCGGCGTTCCCGTTTTTTTTGATCGTTTGCGGGAATGCAGTGGCGGTCATCGCTGCAAAAGAAGGCTTAGCCGTTTTACCTTGGCAGGCGATTCCGATTGGACGAGGGCGGTTAATATCCTTCCAAATACCTCTGTGACGGCGCCCTAAACTGCTTTATAATTTGGGTTGAAACGCGACACGCACCAAGGGAGAGGACAGCGATGGACACGATTATTGCCTTCATGCTTCTGCTGGTTCAAGCCTTAGGCGGCGACGGTTCCGGCGGACAGACGAACGCGGCCCGGGAGGTCGCGCATTCGATCTACGCAGCGGCGCTGCACGCGGAGAGCGGCCCGCTCGAAGGAGGCTCGCCCGATTCGGCGCAGGTCTCGGAGACGAAGCCCGTTAGCGCGGTGAAACAGGATCCGCAGCCGGACGCGCCTAAAGTCAAAGGTGTCTACGTGACGGCCCACAGCGCCGGAGGCTCGCGCATGACGTCCCTGCTGAAGCTGCTCGACGACACCGATCTGAACGGCATGGTGATCGACGTCAAGGACGACTATGGCTACATTACGTACCCGACGGCGAACCCGGAGCTGCTGAAGCTTGGCAAACCGCAAAAATACATACGCGATATGCCGGGCATGATGAAGAAGCTTGGCGAACATGACATCTACCCGATCGCCCGTATCGTCGTTTTCAAGGACACGGTGCTGGCACGCAGTCATCCCGAGCTCAGCTTCCGCCGCCAAGACGGCTCGGTCTGGGCGAACGGAAAAGGCGACAGCTTCGTCAATCCGTACAAGAAGGAAGTCTGGGATTACAATATCGCGATCGCGAAGGAAGCGGTTAAGCTCGGCTTCAAAGAAATTCAATTCGACTATGTCCGCTTCCCCGAAGGATTCGAGAAGAAGGCGGACGGTCTCGTCTTCGACAAGACGAAAGAAAGCCGCGTCGATGCGGTGGCCGGGTTCGTGAAGTACGCTAAGGGGCAGCTGGAGCCGCTCGGCGTGCGCGTGTCGGTCGATATCTTCGGCTACGCCGCTTCGGTCCCCGCCGCGGAAGGCATCGGCCAGGATTTCGTCAAAATTTCGAAGTACGTCGACGTGATCTGCCCGATGGTGTATCCGAGCCATTACAGCACCGGCTGGTTCGGCGTCAAGGAACCGGATACCGATCCGTACGCGACGATCAAAGGCTCGATGGTCGACACGCACAAAAAACTCGACCCGATCGGATCGTTCAAGCCGGTCATCCGGCCGTGGATTCAAGACTTTACCGCTAGCTGGCTCGGCAAAGGCCATTACGTCAAGTACGGCAAGGCTCAAGTCGAAGCGCAAATCAAAGCGTTAAAAGACACCGGCGTCGAGGAGTATTTGCTCTGGAACGCGGGCAACAAATATACCCCGGACGTTATCTATTAATTTTATCGGACGAAAAAAGCAGCGCCCCGTCATGCAGCACGATCGGGGCGCTGCTTTTGTTATGCCGACTAAAGGATAAAAAAAGCCCCACGAACCCGGCGCCCGGCGGCGTCTTGTCCATAAGGCTTCTGCTCATCTATAGCGACAACCGGCTGGCCAGGTTGTACATATCCATGTTGAACGGCTTCTTCGTGTTGACGACCTTGTCGATATCCGTCACGGTGAGCTCGCCGTTGACGATGCCGCACGCTTTGCCCGAGTCGCCTTCCATCAGCTTGCGTACCGCGAAGTCGCCCAGCTGGCTGGCCAAGATCCGGTCGTTATGCGTAGGGCTGCCGCCGCGTTGAATGTGTCCGAGCACCGTGACGCGCGGCTCGATGCCGTTGCGCTGCGTGATGCCTTGCGCGATATCTTCCCCGCTGCCGACGCCTTCCGCGACGAGAATAATGCTGTGGCGCTTGCCCGATTGGAAGTTCTCCTGCATTCTGCGCGCGACCAAATCCAGGTCGAACGGCACTTCCGGTACGAGAATCGTCTCCGCGCCGCTAGCCAGACCGGCGTACAACGCGATGTCGCCGCAATGGCGGCCCATGACTTCCACGACCGAGGAGCGCTCGTGCGAGGTCATCGTGTCGCGCAGCTTGTTGATCGCGTCGACGACGATGCTCACCGCCGTGTCGAAGCCGATCGTATAATCCGTGAACGGGATATCGTTATCGATCGTGCCCGGCAGACCCATCGTCTTGATGCCCAGCTTGCTCAGCTTGTTCGCGCCTTGGTAGGAGCCGTCGCCGCCGATGACGACCAGGCCGTCGATGCCGCGCTCGCGCAAAATGTCCGCGCCCCGCTGTTGGCCTTCCGGCGTCAGAAATTCCTTACAGCGCGCGGTCTGAAGAATCGTGCCGCCGCGTTGGATGATGTCGCCAACGCTGCGCAGATCCATCTGACGCAGGTCATTGTTGAGCAGCCCTTGATAGCCGCGCTGCACGCCGTAAACTTCGAGACCATGGTACAGCGCGCTTCGAACGACCGAACGCACAGCCGCGTTCATACCCTGCGAATCGCCACCGCTTGTAAGTACTGCAATCGATTTTACTTCTGTCATAATCCTTCCACTCCTCAAGATGACATATGTCTATAGTTTAAGATTGTTGCTTGCGAATCCATACGCTGTTCCCCCAGAAGAATAGCCGAGTCATCGGACTGCCCCGCATCAGCCTTCGCGACACGCTGCGGACGCTGTCTTGCATCCGTACTTTCGGGTCGGAAAGATACAACGCGAGCAGTCCTTCGATGATCATCCGGTGAAACCGCCATGCAGGCAACCCTCGAACATCCGCTCTCGCGCGCTCGACGAACTCGCCAAGCCGCTTAATCAGCTGGGATTGATCGTCGTAGTAATTGCAGAAATTCAAATCTCCGCCGAGCCGATCTTCCTCCTGATCGATCAAGTAATCGAGCAAAATGTGAAGACCGCAGACATGCGGGAAATACGCGCTTCGGATCCGGCTCGCCTGCTCCGGCGTGAGCGTCGGGTCGCAGGCCGCTTGGAACAGCATGAACATGCCAAGCGTCGAACCCGTCGCCGCGGCGAATTCATTCCAGCGCAGATGCCCGTAACGATTCTGATGGACATCCCACCAGGCGAGCAGCTTCGGCTCGCGCAAATCCTTGCGGATATGCTTGTACACTTGGAGATCGCCATACAACTCCACAAGCTCCCGTAAGTGAGGCTGCGCGCTCTTGTACCCCGGCAGCAGGCGAATGCTGCGCTGACAGGTAACGACTAGCTCACGCAAATAGCCGCCATCCTCGCGTTCGGCCCGCAGCGCGTAATAATCGCGCGCCTGCGCATCCGGGTCGACCGCGTCCAGCATCGATTGATGGAGCAGGCGGAAGTCCTCCGGATCGAGCGAAGTGCTTCTGTCGCATAGGTTATCCAAGTAATCGCTAATCGTCTGCAGCGACACGATGAGCGGCACCAGAATGTGGCGGTTGCCCAAATCGGCCGCGGCGTAAACGCCGCCGCCCTGGCAATGGAATTCCTTGCTCGCCATGCTGGCCAGCGCCTGCGTCCGAAGCTCCACGTCGGGTATGGCCTCGGCCAGCGTCCGCAGCCGGTTCAGCTCGGCCTTCACTTCCGGCAATATGTATTTGTACATGCGGTACATCAGTTTCACGGGCGAAGCCGGAACGCGTCTTCTCGCGATTGAACGGTTCATGTTGTGAGACGTCCTCCTTGGGCCGCTGTCCGACTAGGAATGACGACGCGACTCAATCTCCTGATTGATCCGGTACCAAATATGCAAATCATTGATTCTGCTGGCCAAGTCGGCAATATCCGAATTGAGCAGGCACGACCGGTCGAAATCGTCCTCGTCGCTCAGCTGCGCCTGCTTCTCGTTAATGACGGCCTCAAACCGGATGACCAGATCCGGAATTCGGCCTCGAATGGTCTCCCACTGCTCGACGATAGCAATCCGTTCAGCCTCGCTGTAACCGTCCCATTCCCGCTCAAGCGTCGGCAGGGCGATCCCGAGTCTTTCGTTAAACACGAAAACATGATTCACCGTACCAACCCTCCAGCACTAATGTACCATTTCATACCGTAATAATCCAGTCCAATGCGCGCCGGTCTCGTCCGAAAGGCGGACTTTCCTCCCTCCTTGCAATTGCTTCATATTATGCAAGAAACACGGGGCAAGCAACCGCATTTTCCATGCTATACTGGTTTACAAATCAAACACGTTATTGGCAGACGGAGGTAACATGCGTATGGAAGCAACAGAACCAGCCCCCGGGACCAATCCGGCGGGTATCGAAGACGAGCGGACGAGACATGCGGCGGCAACCAAAGAGACGAACCTGCTCCGTTCCTTCACCTTTTCGATCTACATGACGCAGGCGGTAATCGTCTCGTTCCTTCCCCTTTACTTTCTCGATAAAGGGTTCAGCACGTCGCAAATCGGCATTTTGTATTCGACGGGACCCTTCATCTCGATCTTCGCCAATCTGCTGATCGGTATCGCCAGCGATAAATACCGGACGCTCAAGAGGATTTTCCATCTGCTCCTAATTGGACAGCTTCTTATGGTGGCACTGCTGTTCCAGACCTCGGCTTTCGCCGGCGTCTGCTTCGTGATGGCCGCGTTCTACTTCTTCCAGACGCCGATGAACCCGCTGAGCGACAGTATGATCCTACTCTCGACCCAGTATACGGGAAGACCTTATTCTCTCGTCCGCATCTTCGGCTCGCTCGGCTTCGCTTTGTCGGCTTACGGGTTCGGACTGCTGCTCAAACAGACCGGTTCGGACTTGACGCTGGTGCTAGCCCTCTTCACGGTCGGCACGACGCTCGCCTTCTCCTTTACGCTGAAGGATTACCAGGGCTCGCTTCGCAAAATGGAATTCGGCGGCTTCTTCCAGCTTATCCGCAAGCCCGAGATTCTCATTTTCTTTCTCATCGTGCTGGTCATCTCGATCTCCCACCGGATGTACGAAGGCTTCCTCGCCGTCACGATGCGGGAGATGGGGGCGAGCGATTCGCTCGTCGGGCTGGCTTGGCTCGTCTCCGCCGTCAGCGAAATTCCGATCCTGTTCCTCCTGGGCAAATACGGCCACAAGTTCAAGGAGCTTCCGCTGCTCGTCATCGCTTGCGTCATGTACGCGATCCGCTTCTGGCTGGTCAGCGTCGTCGATTCCCCGGAATGGCTCATCCCGGTGCAAGCGATGCACAGCGTGACGTTCGGCGTCTATTTCGCCACCGCGCTCCGTTATCTCTCCGCGGTCATTCCCGACGAATTCCGTTCCTCGGGGCAAGCCGTCTACGCCATCGTATGGTCGGGCTTCGCGGGCATTATTAGCGGCACGGCGGGCGGCAGCGTGTTCGAATACTTCGGCCGGTCGCGCTTCTATCAGCTCGCCATGGCGCTCGCGCTGCTGGCGGCGGTCGGCTTCCTCGCGAAGCATATGTGGAACCGCCGGGCCGAGTCCCGCTTGCCTTAACCGATCATTCATAGGCTCGGTACGAATACGAAAAAGAACCCCTGACGCTTCGTCAGGGGTTTGTTGTGCTATATGGGAGCGTTCCGTCGGAACGGTCGGGTCGCTTACAGCTTGATGACGTTCGAAGCTTGCGGTCCGCGGTTGCCTTGGGTAATTTCGAATTCGACCGATTGACCTTCATCCAGCGTCTTGAAACCTTCGCCTTGAATGGCGGAGAAATGAACGAATACGTCGTCGCCGTTCTCCACTTGGATGAAGCCGTAGCCTTTCTCTGCGTTAAACCATTTTACTGTTCCTTTCAATTGAACAACCTCCTAAAATAAGTCGCCGCTTGCGCGTGCGATTGGTCCAAGTATACACCCGCTGGAAAGGAATTGCAATCAAAGGTGAATTTGCAAGCCTTGTTCCGAACCTGGAATAAAGGGAAGCTTCGAGCTGAACAGCTCCGGCGTTCCTCCCAACCTGCTGGCTGCTTTCATTATATGCGGCAGGTGCGGATACGGCTCCCATTTTAGCGACAGGAGCGGATATATTTTGACGGTGCCGCCCGGCGCGCAGACTCGCATCATCTCCGCGACGGCCCGTTCGTGGAATTCGGGACCGAATTGATCGGCATACAGAAACAAAAAGTGGCTGCACAGCACGAGGCTGAACCGGTCATCTTCAAAAGGCAGCTCAGGCAGAGCGCCAGCGACATATCGCGATCTGCCCGCCTCGCTAGCCAGATGCTCGGTGAACTTGTTCAACGACGCGACCCTGCCCGCCCGGTGGCGGCTGATATCGCCGTAATACGTCCAGTCGAACTGACCCGACAACGCGTCCAGCTTCGCGGTCGACGTCTCGATCTCCTCTCGCGCTTCGGCGATCCAGGCATCGGTATCGGGCGAGCCGTATCTCGGATCGAGCGCGGTGCCCTGGAATCCCCGCGCGCCGAGCTCCGCCGTGAAGGACGAGCCTCCCGCGGCAATATCCAGCACCTCGCCTTGCGCGAGCTGCGTTTCGTTCAAATCAAACATTCGCGTGTACTCGTCAAACCCACGGCACGTCATGGCCACGCCCACCTGCGCGTATTCCTTTTTGATACTCATCTTCTCTCATCTCTCCTCGGCTCTTCTCGTCTCGGCTCGACTCTTCTCTTCATGGGGGCGATGCGGGGCTCGCCGGTTTCCATATTTTAACACGCGCCCCATTTGATTTCTACCCCTATTTATCGCTATCATGGAAGGATAACCTTTTCCTATAATGGAGGCATTCCTTATGTTCAAAAAACATGAAATCTACAAAACCGATAAATACAATATGCTGAATGTGGAAGTACAGGGCAAGACGCTGATCGTCCGCGAAATTTCCGATCAATGGGGCGAGGAGTGCCATACGTTCGTCAGCCGGCCGCAATTGCTCCACTGGGCAGAGAACCGCTTCCGCGCGGAGGACTTCCTCGGCCGGGAGGACGAGCTGGCCGAGATCATGGCGCGTTTTCGTGAAGTATAGCCAGGCGCAAACCAATTCACGATATGCTGCTCCTGGCACAGCCAGGGGCAAACCAATTCGCTTTAGCTGAATGCTGCACTTTTGGCTGCGCCAAATCGCAAACCAATCAGCATCTTAAAGGAAATTTCACCCTTCTCGTCGAACATAACAGACATAGCGACCGCATAGGTTGTGCGAAAGGGAGATTACTGCCGTGGACATGTCCGCAACAACGATTATTTTCATCATCGCCGCCTTTTCGCTGGGCCTGATCGTCATCATGCAGCGGAACAACATTCCGCCAAAGCTGCGCAGAGGACTTGCGATGGCTTCGATCGCGTTTATCGCGTTCGCCTTTTTCCTGATTGTTTATAGCCTGACAACCATGGGGTCATAATGAAGCCGCGGACGGGTCACACTAGGGGCAAACCGTAAATTGGAGCGTGGTTCCAGTTGAAATGGCTGCCCCTAGTTCTGTCCCTGTCTCTGCTGCCGGGCGCTTCCGCCGTCTCGGTGAAGCCCCCCGGCGCGTCAGCGGACTCATCCACTATATACCAACCGAGGAGGATACCGATGAATCACGTACCGAAACGTTCCGAAACCGCACCCGAGCACCGCTGGAAGCTGGAAGACATCTTCGCCGATCAGGCGGCATGGGACAAGGAATACGCGGAAGCGAAAGAACTGATGAAAAAGGTGTCCGCCTACGAAGGCAAGCTGGCCGATCCGCAGCAATTGAAAGCCTGCTTCGAACTGGAGGACGAATTGTCCCTTCATGTCGAGCGGCTCTACGTCTACGCCAACATGAAGCATCACGAGGACACGGCGGAGCCGACGTACCAGGCGCTCTCCGACAAGTCGAAGAAGCTGTCCGTCGAGACCGGCGAGGCGCTCTCGTTCGTGACGCCGGAGGTGCTCAGCCTCTCCGACGACCAGCTGAACGCGTTCATCGCCAATCCGGAGCTCGCCAAATACCGTCACACGCTCGAAGAAATGCGCCGCCAGAAAGCCCACGTCCTCTCGAAGTCCGAGGAGCAGCTGCTCGCGCAGGTCGGCAACGTCAGCCAAGCGCCGAACACGATCTACAGCATGCTGAACAATGCGGACCTCAAGTTCCCGAAGGTGAAGAACGAGAACGGCGAGGAAATCGAGCTGACGCAAGGCCGCTACATCCAGTTCCTCGAGAGCAAAAACCGCGACGTCCGCAGCGCCGCGTTCAAAGCGATGTACGATACATACGGCAAGCTCAAGAACACGATCGCCTCCACGCTGAACGCGAACGTGACGAAGAACATTTTCTACTCGCGCGCCCGCAAATATCCTTCGGCGCTCGAGATGTCGCTGTATGGCGACAACATCCCGAAGAGCGTCTACACGAACCTGATCGACACGATCCACAAGCATCTGCCGCTCATGCATCGGTACATGGAGCTGCGCAAGAAGCTGCTGAAGGTCGACGAGCTGCACATGTACGATCTGTTCGCGCCGCTCGTGGAGGAATACAAGCTCGACATCACGTACGAGGAAGCGAAGAAGACCGTGCACGAGAGCTTGAAGCCGCTGGGCGAAGACTACTTGAACGTGCTGCAGCAGGGCTTCGACAACGGCTGGATCGACGTATACGAGAACGAAGGCAAGCGCAACGGCGCTTACAGCTGGGGCGCGTACGGCACGCATCCTTACGTGCTGCTCAACCATAAAGACAACTTGAACAGCATGTTCACGCTGACGCACGAAATGGGCCATGCGCTGCATTCCTACTACTCCGACGGCAATCAGGATTACCGCGACGCGCAGTATACGATCTTCCTCGCCGAAGTCGCCTCGACGCTGAACGAAGCGCTCCTGATGGACTATTTGCTGAAGAAGTCGACCGATCCGAAGGAGAAAATGTACCTGCTCACCTACTACGCCGACCAATTCCGCACGACGGTGTTCCGTCAGACGATGTTCGCGGAATTCGAGAAGCTCATTCACGAGAAGGCCGAAGCCGGAGAGTCGCTCACACCGCAGGAGCTGAGCAAGATCTACTACGACCTCAACGTCCTCTACTACGGGCCGGGCATGGTCGTCGACAAAGACATCGAGATGGAATGGGCGCGGATTCCGCATTTTTACACGAGCTTCTACGTGTACAAATACGCGACCGGCTTCTCGGCGGCGACAAGCTTCTCGAAGCAAATTCTCGAGGAAGGCGCGCCGGCCGTCGACCGCTACCTCGGTTTCCTGAAAAGCGGCGGCAGCGACTTCTCGATCAATATCTTGAAGAAAGCCGGCGTCGACATGTCCTCGCCGGAGCCGATCGAACAGGCGATGAGCGTGTTCGAGGATTTGATCGGCCAGATGGAACAGCTGACGAAGTAAACGCGGCCAGCGCGATGAGAAGCGACAGCTCCTCATTCCCAAAGCAGCCGGACACGCAAAGAAGCTTTGCCCCTAGCGGCAAAGCTTCTTTGCGTCTGTCCCTTGCGCGCCATCAGCGGCCTCCCTGCGAATCGGCGCTCGATTGCCGAGAGGCGAGCCAAGAATCGGCTAGCCCGCTGCGGCCTCCGCCAGTTCCGCGAGCACCCGCTCGCGCCGCGCGTCGCGTTCGGCCGGTGTCATTTTCGGACAGGTATAACACTTCTCGCCGTCCACGCGGCAATGATAGAGGCAGCACGAAGAATTCATCATGAGCGGCTTCTCCGGCTGCCACGGGTTATCGACGTAACGCGGGTTGCGATGCAGGAATGGATTGGTCTTGCGGCCGAACACGTCCGCCGGCACGCCCTCGGTCAGCAGCGCGTAATCCGCGAGGAAGCGCGCCTTCACCGCTTCGCGCGGCTCATGTTCCACGATAAAGTCGCGGACGTAGGCGAGCTGATAGGCGTACTGGTTCCAGATAAGCGCGCTCTTGATGCCGGCATGCGCCGCGATCGCCTCGACGGCGGGTACGATTTCCTCCCGCAAATAAGCGGTCAATCGGTCCAGCAGAAATTCGGCGCGGCCTTCCGCGGGAATATCCGTCCAACGAATCTCGCCGATTCGGTACCCGAGATGCGCGTGATCGTCATGCTGCTCAGCCTGGAACGTCAGGTTCGTCAGGCTCAAATCGAGCAGGCGGTCGTACTGCGCGCCGAAGATGAGCAGCGTCGCGCACAGATTGCAAAGCGACGTGCCCATGAAGGAAGCGACCAGCTCGTTGCCCGTCGCCTGGACGAGGGCGCTCCCCGCCTGAATCGCCGCGATCACCGCGTCCGCGTCCGTCAAGCTCGCGGCCGGCAGCTCCAGCAGCGGATGATCGAATCCCTCCGGCGAAAGATGAAAATACGTGCGGACAAACGAAAAATCCATGCCATGCTGCTCCATTATGTAGTGCCCCTTCCGGCGGCCAGACCCGCGAGGCGCGACCGCGCTGATAATCGTTATCATTGCTACGCCAAATATAAGCCCCGCTAGCTCCGCCTGTCAATCCGCCCCAGTTCGATCGATTGCAGAAAAAAAGACCGGCAGCCGCTAGCTAAGCAGCATGCCGATCCCGATTGCAACCAGTCCCGCGAACGCGGACGATACCATGTTCACCGCATCGTTGGTCATAAAACCGAAGCCTCTCGTCTTGCGCGTGGGGATACCGCAATGGGTCGTCCGCTCCGTCTCCGCGCCGCAAGCGGGGCACGCGTACATCGCCTGCACCGTCGCCCCGAGGAAGGAATCCGCAAAGGCGCCGAACAGTCCGCCGATGGCTGCAGCCGCGATGAGCACCATGACCGGATAGCCGGTTCCCCCGGGCAGCACGGTCATGCTAACGCCGATCAGCAGCGCGCCGCCGGCCGCAGCCGCGCTGCCAAGCAAGGTCACGCCGCCGCTCGTTCCGGCCTTGACGACCTTGCCGCTTAAGAGCGAGCGCGGCGCCGACCGGCTAAGCGCTCCGATCTCGGTAGCCCATGTGTCGGCATTGACCGCCGCCATCACACCCGCGAACGCGTACAGCCACCCTTCTGCAGGCCAAATGGCGTTCGCCGCGCAGATCGCTAGGCCAAGTCCGCCGTTCGCCCACACCTGACCGGCATCACGCCGGCCGCTCTTCGCGTAATTGGCTTCCGCGGCCTGCTTCTGCCGGTGCCGCTTCTTCCACTTCGACCAGAAGGACGAAGAGATAAAAAAGACGAGCAGCGTCCCGATCCACACCGGGGACCCGAACGCCATGAATCCCGCTCCCATCGCGAACGCGGACCATGCCCCGCTGGCCGAAAGCGCCCGAGCCCGCCAGGCGGCCGCGGCGGCCAAACCGCTGCCCGCCACAATCGCGAGCAGTCTCACCCACCAGATGTCCGTCCAATCGTGCATTGCTTCATTCCCCATTTCCTGCTACATTAATCGTAAGCCTCCACTTTCTTCGTTCGACACACCACAACTTTATTCGACAGGAATTCGCGGATGCATGTCGAATTGCTTTTTATACTAAATTCCTTCTTAGACCATCACCCGTCACCTATTAACCGCAAGGAGTGTCTCGCATTGCCAAACGAACGACGCGATAACGCGGGCACGAGCGGCCCGCGCCAAGAGCATACTCCCGAGCAGCTGCTTCGGATCATATTCGAATATACCGCCAAGATCGCTCATGAACGGAGCTTGGACAGCGTACTGCTGCTCATGGCCGACATGGGGCGCGAGATGATCTTGGCCGACCGCTGCACCGTCTGGCTGATCGATCAGACGCGCGGCGAATTGTTTACCAAAGTCGCCCACGGCGTGGAGCATATACGCATTCCGCTTGGTTCGGGTTTCGTCGGCCATGCCATCACCGCGGGCGAACCCCTCCTGGTCGAGGATGCGTACGCCGATCCGCGCCACAACGCCGACAATGACCGCAAGACCGGCTATCATACGAAATCCGTCATCACCGTTCCGTTCGTCGGCAGCGACGGCAGCATCATCGGCGCCTATCAAGCGATTAATAAGCAGACAGAGGATGCGCAGTTCACCTCGGCCGACCTCGAGCGGTTGGTCCTGGCCGCTTCCTATGCTGGCAAATCCCTCGAATCAGTCATGCTGCACGAGGAGATTGCCGCCACGCAGCGGGACATTATTTTCGCCATCGGGGAAATCGGCGAGAACCGATCGAAGGAAACCGGCAACCATGTTAAGCGCGTCGCGGAATATTCCTACATCCTGGCCAAAGGCTACGGCTTGAGCGAGGAAGAAGCCGAGCAGCTCAAGATCGCTTCGCCGATGCACGATATCGGCAAGATCGCGATACCCGACGCCGTCCTGCTCAAGCCGGGCAAGCTGTCCGAAGCGGAATACGAGCTGATGAAGGAGCACACGGAAATCGGCTATACGCTGCTTCGAACGTCCGGCCGCGCGCTGCTCAATATCGCCGCGACGATCGCCTATCAGCATCACGAGAAATGGGACGGAACCGGATACCCGCGCGGTCTACGCGGCGAAGAGATTCATCTATACGGCCGAATTACCGCGATTGCCGACGTGTTCGACGCGCTTGCGAGCGACCGGGTGTACAAGAAGGCGTGGGAGCTCGGGCGAATACTGGCGCTGTTCCAGGAAGAACGCGGCCGTCATTTCGATCCGCAGCTGGTCGACGTGTTCTTCCAGTCGCTTCCAACCATACTTGACATTCGCGACCGTTATAACGACTAATAAACCGGCCTCCTAACGGATGCCGGTTTATTGGCGCTTACAGGCCAAACGCCTGCGCATACCGATCCGGATAGTTTGTGCAAATCATAAGCCCCGGATGGATGCCGGCCAGCCGTCGCATCGTCTGCGCGTCGTTCACCGTCCATACCATGATCTCCACGCCCTCCTCCTTCATGACGGAGACGAGCGGCGCGGACAGGAAGAAGTGGCCCAACGACAAGAAATTAGCCTCGAGCTCCCGCAAATCGCCGACGAGCGTGGAGGGTGCCCCGTCGATGATAATTCCGGTCCGAATCTCCTTGGAGAGCGCGCGCACTTTGCGCAGCGCCTGCTGGTCGAAGGAGGTAATGACCGCATCATGCTGCAGCCCTTTCTCGTACAGCAGCTCGACCACGCGGCGTTCCAGCTCGGGATAGCGGCCGCCGTACGTCTTCAGCTCGATGTTCAGCCGGGCCCGGCCGATCGTCTCGTCGAGCAGCTCGGCGAGTGTCGGGATGCCTTCGCCTGCGAACGCTTTGTTAAATTTTGCGCCGGCATCGAACTTCCCAAGCTCCGCCGCCGTGAATTCGCCCACCCGGCCGCTTGCGGTCGTCGTGCGTCTGAGCGTGTCGTCATGGATGATGACCGGCACACCGTCCCGGGACAACTGCACGTCCAGCTCCATCCATTGCACGAAAGGAAAGGACAGCGCCTTGCGGAACGCCGCCATCGTATTCTCCGGAGCTAGCCCGGATGCGCCGCGATGCGCGCACGCTTGTACCATCATCATCTACTCCTTCGCGTTCACGTAGCCTTGCGAATCGACCGTCGCCCCTAATGAAATATCGGAAAGGCGGGCCAGCAGCGCCTCCGCCTGCTCGCCTTCGAGCGGAACGGGCTGGGACTGATTGGACCGCATTGGGTGAAACTGCAGCTGGCAGCTGCCTGATGCCGTGCACACCGCGTCTAGCACGCCGGTGTCTTTCGTTTTCTCGGTTTTCGTCATATTAAAAATATAATTGCCTAAGCTGTATGCGATCCATTTGCCTTTGTACGTCTCGAAACCTTGCAGTACGTGCGGATGGCTGCCGATGATGAGATCGGCCCCCGCGTCGATGAAATTGCGGCCGAGCTGCTTCTGATACTCCTGCGGCTTGTCGGCCTTCTCAATCCCCCAATGCACCATGACCACGACCAAATCCGCCTTCGCCTTGGCCGCCTTGATCGCTTCGATCCCTTGCTTCGCATCGCCGTAAGCTTCCGCGACGCCCGCGCGATCCGGAGCCGCTTTCCACGAGCCGACCGGCAGCACGCGGGATAACCCGACGTAGGCGACTTTGATGCCGTCCGCTTCCAGGATTACCGGCTCGTATGCCTCTCGATCGTCGCTCCCTCCACCCATATTCGGCAGGCCCATCTCATCCAAAAATCCGATCGTATCGAGCAGTCCCTCCACGCCCTGGTCGAGGGTATGGTTATTCGCGAGACTGACGACGTCGAAGCCGGCTTCCTTCAGCGCGGGCAGCGAGTCCGGCGTGCCCTTGAAGACGAACTGCTTATCCTGCGCCGGCGTGCCCCGCTTCGTGATCGGATTCTCCAGATTGCCCGCCGTCAAATCCGGCTCCTGCAAATACGGCAGCGACTTGGCGTAGGGATAGTCATATCCGTTCTTCTCCATCAACGCTTGCACGTTCGCGGCGAGCAGGATATCGCCGACGAACGATAATCGAATCGTCTTCCCGGACGGTTCCGGGCTGTCGTTCGTTGCCGCTCCGTCGTCGCCAGCCGACGAGCCTGAACCGCTCTCGCCGGCCGATGGCGGAGAAGACGTTTCGTCCGAATCGGACGAAGGCGCTTCTTCCGCCGGGGCGGCCGCTTCTCCATTCGCCGGCTCGCCATTGGCATCGCCGGCCCCGCCGCCGTCTGCTCCGGCTGTCCCATCTTGGCTCGCGTTGGCGTCAGAGGGCGGTTCGCCCGTACCGTCTATGGCGTCCGCGTCCTCAGCGCCGATATTCCGGCCGTCCCCGCCCGGATCGTCCGCTGCCGGTCCGTTATCCGTCGTTGTTCCTTGCTCTTGGTCATCCGGAAGCGAATCGAGCCCTTTCTTGTTACCGTCGTCCGTCAGATAGAAGACGGCTACCAATACCCCTATGATGGCGAGCATCGATATATTCGCGATCAGCAGCCGTTTCATCCGCCTGCTTTTTCGCTGCTTGTCCTGTTTGTGCGACTCCGAGCGTGATACGTGCATCGATCCGAACCCCTTAACAAACACATATTTTAGGATAATCCCTACCATTATACCAGCGTTGGGCCGCTCCCGTAAGAGCCTCTCCCTCTAAGCGGGTACGTAGCGGATTCCGCCTGTTGCCTCCTCGGCGATCAGTCGGCCGGATCGCTCCAGATAGACCAGATGCGCCAGCGTCTCGGCCATGGCGAAGCGGAGATTATGCGCATTGCCCGCGATCCGCGGGCCGAACAACGCCTCGCATATCGCGTAGCCCGTATCCGTGCCCGAGGCCGCAAGCTCCTCGATCCGGGCCAGGCGCCGCTCATGGTGAGCGGCGATCGCCCGAATTCGTCCGCCGAAATCGGCGAACGGGTCCCGGTGCCCCGGGAAGGCCAGCTTCACCTCGTACCCCTCAAGCTCGGCCAACGACTCGAGGAACCGCGCAAGCGGGTCGGCATCCTCGCCGGGCACGACGCTAATATTCGGCGTGATATCCGGCAGCACCTGATCGCCGCAGATCATCCAGCCGGCCGCTTTCGCGTAGAAGCACAGCTGTCCCCTGGCATGCCCCGGCGCATTGATCGCGAGCCACTCCACGCCGCCCATATGCAGACGCTCGCCCGCTTCGAGATACGTGACGACCGGCTGCGGGGATACTCGCGGCGTGAAGCTCTCCAGATGCGAAGCAACCGCCTCCTGCAACGGCTCCGGCATGCCGTGCCGGGCGAATAAGCCAACCAGCTCGCCGTTGAAGGCGCGGTCTTCGCCCCACAGTCTTCTCGCGTACGCATGCGATTGGCTGGACATCCACACCTGCGCGCCCGCGCGCTCCTGGAACCACCCGGCTAGCCCATAATGGTCCGGATGCTGGTGCGTCAACACGATCCGGCGGATATCCTCGAAACGGATGCCGAGCATCTCCATCGCCTTCGCCCATGCCGCTTCCGCCTCATCCGTGCGCAGCCCCGGATCGATCAGCGTATACCCGCCCTCGCCTTGCACCAAGTAACTATTCACCCATTTGAGCGAGAACGGCAGCGGGATTTTAACTTGCATGATTCCGCCCGGCCAAGCCGTCACGCCTTCCATCTCATTGGCCATGCTTGCCATTAGCCCTTCACCCTCCCCGCGATAATCATCCGCTGGGAAGCATTCGAGTCATAATCGGCGCCGCCGTAATCCCCATAGACACGTTCGATCCGCAATCCCGCTTGTCCGAGCTCCCGTTCGAACCAAGCGAGCGGGAACAAGCGGACGCGCTCCTCATACGTCCTGGGCGGTTCGCCCGGCAGCCCAACCGCGATCTGCTTCGTCACCCAGCCGTCCGAGACCGCCCGGCGCTCCTCGATGACGAGCCCGGTCGGCTCGTCCACCCGGCGCGAATGCGGAACAAGATGCTTCTCGACATAGGCCGGGTTCATGAAGTCAATGAGGAACTGGCCGTCCGGACGCAGCACGCGCCGGATTTCGCGCAGCACCTGTCCGTTGTCCGCTTCCTCCGCGAAATATCCGAACGATGTGAACAAATTGACCGTCGCCCGGAACGTCCCGTCTTCATAAGGAAGCGCGCGCATATCCCCTTGGCGGAACTTGACCCGCCCCTCCTTGTTATGCGCGATGGCCTCCGCGAGCAGCGCCTCGGAGAGGTCGATCCCGCTGACGTTATAGCCGAGCTCCGCCAGCGCCACAGCGTGGCGTCCCATGCCGCAGCCGATATCCAGCACCTCCGCCTCTTCGGGCAGCTGCAGCCAACCGGCCATCCGCTGCGCTTCCGCCGCCGCTTGCTCCCAATTGCGATGCCTGTATACGACTATATAATCAGAGCCGAAGCTCTTCTCGAACCACGCTTTCATCTTACGCCCTCCCAAGAAATAACCAGAATGATTCCCCTGTTATTGTACTGTACCCGCCGCATATCTGGCAAAATCTGCTCGCCCCGCTGGCATACTTTGCCTCCCTTATGGCGCATACTAACCAAACTGCGATACATCTGCATGCAGCGGAAGGGAGGCGCGTACGATGCTTAACCGGATCGGCTCCATCATGGCGGAAGCCAAGGATTTGAATACCCACCGGCTTCAGAACAAGGAACGAATCATCGAGCTGGCCTATATTTCCTCGCTCTGCGACGAAAGTAAAGTGAGCGACTTCATCATCGTTCCTTTCATGAAAGAAGAAGAAGATTTCCTGACGATGCTTATCCATAATCCGAACTTCACCGAGCTGAACGATGCGGCCAAATGGGCCGATACGCTGCTGCGCGGCTTCGCGCTCATCTCCGCGGAGCACCGGGTCTTTACGCTTGACGCCGCCCGGATCATCCGCAGCGCGACGCCGCAAACCCAAGTCGAGACGGCGATCATGGGCTCGCAAATCGCGCTCAGCGAAGATTTGATCGACTCCATCAACATTATTCGCAACCGCTACCCTTCTCCGGAGCTGGCCGTGGAAGAGACGACGCTCGGCAACGTGTCGCGGACCCGCACGATGCTCGTGTTCGACAACCGCCGCGTGGATCCGACCGTGCTCGCGAACGTGCGTGAGAGTCTTCGCAAGCTTGACGTCGATTTCGTCCAGGCGGCCGGACAGCTGGAGCGCCTCATCAGCGGTCGCAAGCACAGCTTGTTCCCGACGATGCTGATTACCGAACGCCCCGACCGCGTTACGGGCAGCCTGCAGGCCGGTAAAGTCGTGCTGCTGCTGCAAGGCTCGGGCTTCGCGCTCATCATGCCCGCGACGTTCTTCGAGTTCATGAGCGCCGTCGACGACGAGTTCGATTCCTTCTGGATGACGCGGTTCCTGATCATCCTGCGGTACGGCGCCATCATTCTGACCATTCTGCTGCCGTCGCTGTACGTCGCCGTCGTCTCGTATAATCCGGAGCTATTCCGAGTGCAGCTGGCGTTCTCCATCGCGGGCAGCCGATCGGCCGTACCCTATCCGTCGTTCATCGAGGTCATGATCATGCTGTTCATGATCGAATCGCTTATCGAGGCCAGCGTCAGGCTGCCCAAATATATCGGTTCCACGGCGACGACCGTCGGCGGCCTCATTCTGGGCCAAGCCGCGCAGCAGGCCGGGCTGGTCAGCAGCATCATGATCATCGTCACGTCGGTCGTCGCGATCTCCAATTTCGTCGTGCCGGTGAACAACATGTCCGTCGCGATCCGATTCTTGAAATATCCGCTCCTCGTGCCCGCGATTTTTTTCGGTCTGAGCGGCGTTGCCGTCGGCATTTTCGTCTATCTCGTCTATTTGGCGGATTTGCGCAGCTTCGGCAAGCCATATTTCCGGATTCTCGGGCCGACGAAACGGCATAAGGGCGATATCGGGCAGGTGAAGCCGTCTTGAGCCGCTATTTCTACTATCACATCGTGCTCGTCGCCCTGCTGAACTTGATGCTGTTCGTGCCGCACATTCTAATCCGCTACCGCTTTAGCGGAGCCTTAACCTCTATGGCGATTTCGGTCGTCGTCGGCACGGGGCTTTGCTTAATGTTCACGTCGATTATGTGCAAGTATCCGGGACAAGGGCTGCCGGAAATCTTGAATCAATTTCTGCCGCGCTCGGTCACGCTGCCGTTCATGATCTTCATGGCCGTCATGTGGATCATCGGTCCTTCCATCGCGGTCGTCTCGTACGCCGTGCTGATTAACCGGTTCATCAACCCGGACACCAGCCCCATTCTCGTGCTTGTGCTGCTGTGCGTCGTTTGCCTCTACGCGGCGACGCGGCCGACGATGACGATTATTTTCTTGATCGAAATGGGACTGGTACTCAATTTGCCGCTCATCCTGTTCATTCTCTTTAAAGCGGTGCGCAATGACGCGATCAACTGGGACGCGATCCATACGGTGGCCAACTACTGGACGCAGATGCCGAAATGGAACGCGATCGGCGCCGCAACCTACATTTTCACCGGATACGTCAACTTGGCCGTCTACAACCGCGCCATGCCGCCGAACGTGCGTATCCGCCACCGCTGGACGATACCGCTGGTCGGCTTGCTCGTCCTGGCGATGACGTTTTTCGTCCCTATCGGCTTTCACGGAACGGAGACCGTGGACGAATACCTGTACGTATGGAGCTTGACTGCCGATTCGATGATCATGAGCTACGGCTTCATTGAGCGGGTCATCTTCGTGTTCCTCATTATGTACTTGAATTTGACGCTCATCTACACGGCATCCGGCTGGCATCAAGCGATCGAGTTTCTGAAGGGACTCGCCAAGGACTATAAGCCCGATATCGATGGCGTTCCGATGAAAAAGGCGGGCGTGCTCATCGGCACCGCCATCGTGGTCGCGACAGTGCTCTACCTCTACTTGTTCAACGAGAAGATTACCTTCCAGCTGTCCGAATATTGGCTCGGATTCCGGCTCATCGTCGAGATCGCCACGGTCGGATTCTTGTTCATGCTCGTGCGAAAGGGGAAGACCCGCTCATGAGAGGCAAAGGGCTTCTGGCGGTTCTGCTGCTGGCGGTTCTGCTGCCTTCGCTGGCCGGCTGCGGATTCAAGGATATCGACAAACGCTTCTTTATCGTCGCGCTGGGCATCGATGCCGCCGATGAAGGCAAAGGCTTCAAGGTGACGCTTCGGCTGGCCGTGCCCTCGCCCAAGATCGAACCGGGCTCCGCGCTGTCGCAAGTGAAGACGATCCAGGCGCCGACGATCGCCGAAGCTGTCCGGCTGGCCAAATCGCACGTGGACAAAGAGCTCGATTTCGGCCATTGCAAAGTGTTCGTGCTCGGCGAGAAGCTCGTCAAGAAGAACTATTCGGATGTGCTGGAATGGATGACGCGCCGACGTGACATTCAATCCGTCTCGTATTTGGCTATCGGCCGGCCGGACGCCCAGTCGATCGTGAAGATCGCGCCCAAAACCGAGCGGTATCCGGGCAACTCGCTATTCCTCGCGTTCGGCGAGGACGGGACCGAATCGTCCTACTCCATCTCCACCTACCTCTTTGACTTTAACCGTCGGCACGGCGAGCATGGCATGGATCCGGTCCTGCCGCTCATCCGTAAAGCCCCGAAGGAGGAGGATTATTACATCTCGCGGATCGCCCTGCTGGACAAGTCGAAGATGGTCATGCTGCTAACGCCACAGGAATCGCAGCTGTACAACCAAATCGCCAACCGTTTCGATAAATCGACCATCCGGGCCACGATCGACGAAGAGAACGTCGTACTCGCCGCCAACGCGGTGTCTTCCCGCTACAAAATCATCAGCGGCCAGGACGGGAATCATAAGCTGAGACTCAAGATGAAAATCAGCGGCTTGTTCGAGGAGGCGCCCATCGGCATTTATGAGAAGGACTGGCACAAGCTGGAGCAGAATCTGGGCGAGCAGATGGAGGCGCAGATTAAACGCATGCTAATCAAAATCCAAAAAGCCGGCATCGATCCCTTCGGCTTCGGATTAAAGTACCGGGCCACGCACGCGGGCAACGATCAAACGTGGAAAAACTGGCAGAAGATCTACCCGGAGCTGGAGTTCGACGTGAAGGTCAATGTCCATGTGGAAGGAACGGGACTGTCGAGATAAGGGAGAACGCACGCGCACGGGATGAATCACGCGTTCGTTCGGGGGAAAAAGCGAAGAGACGGCAGGCCCCCTCTCGCGAGAAGGGCATACCGCCTCTAGCATAAAACCGTGCCTTGCCGCTTAGAAAACCGCGAACAACGCGCCGCGCAGTTCGCTCAGCGTGCCGGCGCCGACGCCGAACATCGCCGTCCGCAGTTCGAATTCGATCCGTTCCATCTGGTCGTGCACGGCGCCGCCGCGCACGCCGTCCGCCGGCTGCCCGCCGGTCGCCCCGCCCAGCAGCGTACGTCCGTAACCGGCCAGATTCGCCCCCAGGGCAATCGCCTTCGCGGCTTCCACGCCGGTGACCAGCCCGCCGCTTGCCACGAGCGTCTGCGCCGGAAGCGCCTCCCGCACTTCGCGGACGCACTCGGCAGTCGGCATGCCCCAATCGGCGAAGGCCGCGGCCGCTTCGGCCCGCAGCGCGTCTCGGGAGCGGTATTTCTCAACTTGGCTCCAGGAAGTTCCGCCGGCGCCAGCCACGTCGATGAACGCAACGCCGGCTTCCGCAAGCCGAACCGCCGTCCGTCCATCAATGCCCCAGCCGACCTCTTTCACGCCGACCGGGATACCGGCCTGCTTGCAGACGGCCTCGATCCGGCCGAGCAGCCCGCGAAAGTCGGTATCGCCCTCCGGCTGGAACACTTCCTGCATGCTGTTCAGATGCAGAACGAGCGCGTCCGCTTCGGCCAATTCAACCGCACGGCGGCACTGATCGACGCCATAGCCGTAATTGAGCTGCACGGCGCCGAGGTTGGCGATAATCGGCGAGTTCGGGGCGACATGGCGCACGCGGAACGTATCCGCCAGACGCTCGTCCTCGACGGCGGCGCGCATCGAGCCAAGGCCGATGGCCCAGCCGCGCGCCTCGGCGGCCTCCGCCAGACGCAAATTAATGGCCGACGCCTCGGGCGTCCCGCCCGTCATCGAGCTGACAAGCAGCGGCGCCCGCAGCGCATGGCCAAGAAAGCGGGTGTGTAAGTCAATGTCGGCAAAGTTGATCTCCGGCAGCGCGCAGTGGCGAAAACGGTACCGTTCCAGCCCGTTGCCCGCTACCCGGCTTTGCACGTCTTCCTCCAAACAAATCCGGATATGTTCGCCCTTGCGCTTGGCGGTCTGGTTGCCCGGCGCCGCGCCCGGCTGTTGGTCTGCCATCCAGACTCCTCCCCTGTCCTACGTGTACAGCCATGTCATGATAATGGTCACGCGTTTTTCTACCATCATGACACATTGCGGTACGGACCCGCAACCAAGCCATGCAGCCTGGGGCACGATTACGCAGGTGCTGTTCATTATACCGTCACATATGATTGTAATTATCATTTTTATGATTTTTACAATCATTTTTGTTGTTATCTCGATCTCGTTCTATTACAATTAAAGTATCCAAATTGCAAATGCACCGAATTTCGCGCACAGAAGCGATCACACATTCTTTTAGGAGGGTTAATTATGAAGATTCGTTTGTTCGACACCCGCGAGGAACTGGACCAGTACGCCGCCGGATTGTTCGTCGATCTCGTCAATGCCAAGCCGGACGCGGTGTTGGGCCTGGCTACCGGCTCGACACCGATCGGCATTTATGAAAAAATAGTAAAGCGCTATAACAACGGACAAGTGACGTTCAAGCATGCGACGACTTACAATCTTGACGAATACGTCGGCCTGCCTCGCGAGAATGAGCAAAGCTACGCTTACTTCATGAACCATCATCTGTTCCACCACATCGACATTCCGTCGGAGCGGACCTACCTCCCGAACGGTCTGGCTGCCGATCCCGCCGCGGAATGCGCGCGTTATGACGAGATGCTGTTGTCTCGTCAGGTCGACATGCAGCTGCTCGGTCTCGGCCACAACGGCCACATCGGCTTCAACGAGCCGGACCGCGAGCTGCACGCCGGCACGCATATCGTCGACCTGCAGAAGGAGACGCTGGAAGCGAACGCGCGGTTCTTCGCCTCGATGGACGACGTGCCGAAGCAAGCGATCACGATGGGCGTCGGCTCGATTCTCAAAGCGAAATCGATTCTGCTCGTCGTCAAAGGCGCCGACAAGGCCGAGATCGTCAAACGCGCGCTGCAAGGTCCGATCACGACAGAGGTCCCGGCCTCGCTGCTCCAGACGCACGCGAACGTCATTGTCCTGCTCGACCAAGAAGCAGGGAGGTTAATGAAAGATGTCCAAATCCCAAGCCTGGCGAATCGGTAACGTTCATATCGTCGCGGACGACGCGACGTTCGAAGGCGAGGTCGTCGTCGAAGACGGCGCGATCTCGGCGGTCTATCCGAAAGACGCGGCTGCGCAGCGGCCGGCTCATCATGCCGATGCCGCTTATATTGACGGTGAAGGCGGCTGGCTGCTGCCCGGCTTTATCGACGTCCACGTGCACGGCGGCTACGGCGCCGACTTCATGGACGCGACGCCAGAGGCGTTTGATACGATCACGAAATTCCATGCCTCGCACGGCACGACGACCATGCTGGCGACGACGGTTACGCAATCGCCCGAAGCGCTGGAGGCGGTCGTCAAGGCCGCGGCCGCTTACCGGGAAGGCTTGATGCCGTATGCTTCGCTGCTCGGCGTCCATCTCGAAGGACCTTTCATTAGCGAGAAGTGGTCCGGCGCCCAGAATCCAGCCTTCATCGTGCCTCCGCATACGGAATGGTTGAAGCGATGGACCGTCGTCTATCCGTCCATCATCCGAATGATGACGCTCGCCCCCGAGAAGGAAGGCGCCTACGAGACGATCCGTTGGCTGACGGACAACGATATCGTCGCGGCGTGCGGTCATACCGACGCGTTGTACGAGGAGATCAGAGGCGCGGCCGAGCACGGCCTGCGACATGCGGTTCACACCTATAACGCCATGCGCGGCCTTCATCATCGCGAGCCCGGCACGCTTGGCGCCGTCATGACGACGGATGCGATCAGCGCCGAGATTATCGCCGACGGCCACCATGTTCATCCGGCCGCCATCGACGTGCTGCTGCGCGCGAAGCCCGCGGATAAAGTGCTGCTCGTCTCCGACGCGATCTCCGCGGCCGGCCTCAGCGACGGCGACTACGATCTGGGCGGCTTGGCCGTCATCGTCAAGGACGGCGTCGCGCGTCTCGCCGAAGGCGGTAATTTGGCCGGCAGTACGCTGACGATGATGAACGCGTTCCGCTTCATGCTGAGCCATACGAAGCTTACCCCTGCGGAAGTCAGCCGCCTGGCGAGCGCCAACCCGGCGAAGCTGCTCGGCATCGCCGACCGGACCGGGTCGATCGCCGGCGGGAAGCGGGCCGACCTCGTCTGGACCGACGCGTCATTCAACATTCGCCGCACCTGGGTGAAGGGCCGCGAAGTGTATTCGGGCGACTAATGTCCCGCATGCGCGGGACGGAAGCTGGTACACTCCATTTGGTTCGTCCCTAATGCGACAACAAAAAGACCATGAGCAGCGCCTCTTCGGCGAGTCTCATGGTCTTTGTCATGCATAAGTAAAGCGTCTCCGTAGGGCTACGCGGGCTCATCAAGGGAAAAACTCACTGAAGCTTTGTCCGCCAGGACAAAAGCGTCCCCCGCTCAAGCCAATCCGCCGACCGCGAACAATCGTGACAGCACGAAGAAGGGAGTCCAGAGGGCGAAGCCCTTTGGTTCCCCTCGGCGGAGGGGGAAGGGGGAGGAAGCAACCAAACTCGGGTTAAAGGGGCGAAGCCCTTTAATCCACGACATGCACGCTGATGCCGTGCAGGCGAGCGGCCGATTCCAAATGATGCGGCAGCGGCGCGTCCGTGATGAACCCCTGCAGCTCCGAGATCGACGCGATCGAGAACAGAGAGGTGCGACCGACCTTCGTATGGTCGAACATCGCGTACGTCGCTTGCGAGCGGCGAATCATCGCTTTGGCGATATGCGCCTCCTGCTCGGAATACGTCGTAATGCCGCTCGTCGACGATACGCCGTCCACGCCGAGGAACATCTTGCCGATATTCAGCTGGCCGATCATGCCTTCCCCGAGCGGGCCGCACAGCTCGAAGCTGTTATGACGCATCATGCCGCCGGTCACGACGACGCCGATCTCGCTGCCGGCCAGCTCCATCGCGACGTTCACCGCGTTGGTGACGACCGTGATGCCTCGCCTTGTCTTCAGCATCTTCGCGAGCAAATAATTGGTCGTGCCGCCGGACAACCCGACGACGTCGCCCTCCTCGATGAGCGACGCGGCCGCAGCCGCGATCCGCTCCTTCTCGAGGTAGGAGAGACCTTCTTTCTCCGCGAAAGGAAGCTCGCGCACCGCGTTCATGCCGTCGTACATCGCGCCGCCGATCGTCCGGATAACCGGTTCGGTCTTCTCCATCATCTCCAGGTCGCGGCGGGCGGTCGCTTCGGACACGCCGAAACGCTCGACCACCTCCTGAATCGTGATGCGGCCTTGACGCTTCAGCACGTTCATGATCTGCTCCCGCCGGCGTCTGCCTTTGGAAGCCTGCGCATCCATCGTCATCTAACGTTCCACCCAGCCTTGCCCTTGCAATCTGCGCTCGACGGCGCTCCATTCTGGCAGCGCTTCCCAGTCGCCGCGCATCTGCACGACGAGCGAACCGTTGATGCTGCCGATACGCACCGCTTCCGTCGCGCTCTTCCCTTGCAGAATGCCAGCCAGGAAGCCCGCGCAGAAACCGTCGCCCGCGCCGACCGTATCGATCACCTGATCGGCCGGATAGAACGGAACGCTCGTCTCCTTGCCGTCCTCCAGCACGACGGTCGTGTCGCCAACGCCTTTGATGACGGTGACCGCCGACAGCGCCGAGAGCTTCTCCTTCACCTGGTCGTAGTCATCCGTATCGTAGAGCAGACGAAGCTCGTCCCAGCCCGGCAGGAAGTAATCGGCCTGCTCAGCCAGCGGCAGCACCACTTCGCGCGCCTCTTCGATCGTCCATAGCTTCAGGCGCAGGTTCGGATCGAAGCTCACTTTCACGCCGGCTTCCTTCGCCGCGGCTACCGCGGCCAGCACCGTTGCGCGTGCGCTCTCGCTAATGGCCAGCGTAATGCCCGTGACATGCAGCAGCTTGCAGCTCCGGATGTAATCCAAGTCCAGATCCTCCGGACGCATCCGGCTCGCCGCGGAATGCTTGCGGTAGTAATGGACGGCCAGCTTGCCCGCCACGGTCTCGCGGAACATAAGCCCCGTCGATTCGCCCTCGACCAGCCGGGCGCGGGAGACGTCGACGCCTTCGCCGCGCACCCGCTTCAGAATCGTGCTGCCGAACGGGTCCTGCCCAAGCGCGCCGAACCAGCCGACCGAGCAGCCGAGCCGGGCTGCGCCGATCGCGACGTTGCTCTCCGCGCCGCCGAAGCTCTGCTCGAGCGCGGCCGCTCCTTCCAATCCCCGATATTCAGGCGACATGAACAGCGCCATCGTTTCTCCAAACGTGAGCAAATCCGGTGATCGCATCCTCGAACTCTCCCCTATTAGAACGGCGTGATTGTGATTAGTCTTTCAGAATCGGATATTTCATGAAGTAGATGATCACCAGGTACAGCACCAGCACGATGATGCTCAGCACGCGCGCCTTGGCGATATGAGCGGACGCGCTGCTGCCGGATTGGATCTCGATCGCGATGCGTTTGAGCGGCTTCGTGATGATGCCCCCGAGCGCGCCGATCGCCAAGAACAGCAGCGTAATGATGATCATCCAGATGACCGCGTATTCGCCCTGCGACATCAGGTAACCGCCCGTAAGCAGCTGCAGCACAAGGAAGTATTGAGCGATGCGGTTCGCGGATACGAGTCCTTCCGCAAGACCGGCTTGTCCGGCTCCGGCCAGCTTGGAAGCACGGCTGACGAGGGTTGGCAGCACGAGATAGAAGCCCATTCCCGCCGCGCCGATGACGTGCAGCAACAACATAATTTTAAACATTGCGTTTCCTCCTGAATGGTAATAGGCGCCAACGCGCCTCTTAAGCGTAATCTTCATAATTATACTAAAGAAAGCCGCGTTTTCAAAGCAATCAGCCTTGTTTCGACGTCAAATTGTGCTTCGTCAGAACGGCCTTGATCGCGAAATAGTCGATCTCCTCCGGCAGCAAATCCTTGATCGGCCGGAGCTTGTCCGCTCCCGCCTCTTGTACGGCCGCCAAAATGAGTCCCTCCTGCTCCTCCGTGACGAACGCGCGCCAATCTACCTCTTCGCCCTCTTCCGCGCACCGGATGATATGATTCTCCACCGTGACGCGGCTCATGTCCCGCAGCGCGGCAATGTCCGCGAGCGAGCGGCCCGCCTGCAGCAGCGCGAGCGACTGGTAATGGCTCGGCAGCTCGGCGTTCTCTGCGAGAAGTGCGGCCGACTCGTCATCCGGAGGCGATGCCTTCGGCGCGGACGATGAGTCGGATCGTTCGGATCCGACCAGCATCTGCGATCGACCTAGCCCCGAAGCATCAGAAGCGGCTGCCTCGCCCGCTGCGCGGCTAACCGCGTCTCCCTCGGACGAACTGCCCGCGTGCTCTCCCGATCCCGCAGCTTCGCCGCTTTCCCGGAACCTGCGCACAATCTCCAGCACCTCGAAGCCGTACTTGCGCACCTTCGCTTCCCCGACGCCTTTCACGCCAAGCAGCTGCTCGCTGTTCGCCGGCGCGACGTCGGCGATCTCGCGCAGCGCGGCGTCGAAGAACAGCATGAACGGCGGCACATGCTCCTTGGCCGCGGTCTGGCGGCGCCACTCCCGAAGCGCTTCGAACAGCGGCGAATTCGAGACCGAAGGCCCGGAGGCGCGTCGCTTGGCCGCCGTGCTCCGCTTGCGCATGACCGTCTTGCTGCCCTCGAGCACCGGCAGCGCCTCCTGCGCGAGCGACACGGTCGGATATTCGCCGTCGCTAATCCGCATGTAACCTTCGGCCACGAGCCAATACAGCCAGTCGGAGATTTCCTTCTCCGCCCAATTCGAGAATAAGCCGTAGGTCGACTGGCGGTCCAGACCCAGCTCGAGCAGCCGCTTGTCTCTGGAGCCTTTCAGCACCTTGGCCGCCATCGTCACGCCGAAGCGTCCCTTCAGCCGGCCGACGCAAGAGAGCGCCTTGCGCGCTTCCTCGGTCATGTCGACCTTCTCGCTCTGATCGAGGCAGTTGCTGCATTTGCCGCACGGCGCCACATCCGCCTCGCCAAAGTAGCTGACGATGTACTGCAGCAGACAGCGGTCCGTCCGGGCGAAATGCATCATCGTGTACAGCTTCGACGACTGGATCGACCGGCGCTGCGGATCCTGAGTGCCGCGTTCGATCAAGAACCGCTGCACCTGCACGTCCTGCGGCTCGAACATGAGCAGGCAGTCGCTCTCCTCGCCATCGCGTCCCGCGCGTCCCGCCTCCTGATAATACGACTCGACGTCGCTCGGCATCTGCCAATGGACGACGAACCGGACGTTGGGCTTGTCGATGCCCATGCCGAACGCGTTGGTGGCAACCATGATCCGGATGTCGTCGAACCGGAATTTCTCCTGCGCGGAAGCGCGCTCCTGATCCGACAAGCCGCCATGATACTTATCCGCTGCCAGGCCGAGCTTCTGCAGATCCGCGCATACCTCCTCGACTTCCTTGCGCGTCGCCGCGTAGATGATACCCGACTGATCCGGCCGTTGGCGGAGGAAGTCGCGCAGAAATTTGCGTTTGTCCACGCCGGTGACGACGGACAGCGACAGATTCGTCCGCGCAAAGCCGGTGACGAATACGTTCGGCTCCCGCAGGCCGAGCATGTCCGCGATGTCGCGGGACACCTCCGGCGTCGCCGTCGCCGTGAAGGCCGCCACCGGCGGCCGATGCTCCAGCCGGCCGATCCAGTGCGCGAGCTGGCGGTAGCTCGGACGGAAATCATGGCCCCATTGCGACACGCAGTGCGCCTCGTCGATCGCGATGAGCGGAATTTGGAGCTGGCTGGCGAGCGTCTCGAACATCGTGCCGTCGAGCCGCTCCGGCGCGACGTACAGCAGCTTGTACGCGCCCTGCGTCAATCCGCGCATCACCTCCCGGTAAGCCGAGGCGTCCAGCGAGCTGTTCAAATAGGCAGCCGGAACGCCAAGCCGCGTCAGCGCATCGACCTGGTCCTTCATGAGCGAGATGAGCGGCGAGACGACGATCGTCGTCCCCGGCAGCAGGAGCGCCGGCAGCTGATAGCAGATCGACTTGCCGCCGCCCGTCGGCAGAATCGCGAGCGTATCGCTGCTCCCTAGAATGCCTTCAATAATCTCGCTCTGCCCTTTACGGAACGCATCGTAGCCGTATACCTGCTTGAGCAGCCGCTGGGCTTCTTCCATCATCGTGTTTCCCCCTCCCGTATCAGGCAAAAAGGACCCTGACGGTGCATCCCGCCGGGGTCCCATGTACTTCATGAGTATAGTGGAACTATGCGCCTGTTACAACCTGAATGACGCTGCGGACGGAATTGGCGGATTTCTCCAGAGCCGCTTTCTCGTCCTCCGTCAGCTCCAGCTCGAACACCTTCTCGATGCCGTCGCCGCCGAGAATAACCGGCACGCCCATGAACAGGTTGTCGTAGCCGTATTCGCCCTGCAGCAGCGCGATGACCGGCAGGATGCGCTTCTTGTCCTTCAAGATCGCCTCGGTCATCTGGACGAGCGATGCGGCCGGTGCGTAATACGCGGAGCCGTTGCCGAGCAGATTGACGATCTCGCCTCCGCCGACGCGCGTGCGCTGCACGATCGCTTCGATGCGGTCCGCCGGGATCAGCTTCTCGATCGGAATACCGCCGACGTTCGAGTACCGGACGAGCGGCACCATGTCGTCGCCATGGCCGCCGAGCACGAAGCCGCGCACATCCTCGACCGATACGTTCAGCTCCTGCGCGATGAACGTGCAGTAACGGGCCGTGTCGAGGACGCCGGACTGGCCGATGACGCGGTTCTTGGGGAACCCAAGGGCGTTATACGCCACATAGGTCATCGCGTCGACCGGGTTGGAAAGAATGATGACGTGCGCGTCGGGACTCGTCGCCTTGATGTTCTCGCATACCGATTTCACGATGCCCGCGTTCGTGTTCACGAGATCGTCGCGGCTCATGCCCGGCTTGCGCGCGATGCCGGCCGTGATGATCACGATATCGGAGCCTTGCGTGTCGGCATAGTCGCTGGTCCCCGTAATGCGGGCGTCGATCCCTTGAACCGGCGTCGATTCGAGCATATCGAGCGCTTTACCCTTCGTCGGATTCTCCAGCTGGGGGATGTCGACGAGCACGACGTCGCCGAGCTCCTTCTGCGCGAGCATGAGCGCCGTCGTCGCGCCGGTGAAGCCTGCGCCGACCACGGTTATCTTGTTTCGTTTAATCGCCATATCACGAACCTCCAATGTCCATATTGTAAAGGGTTGCGTACAAAACGTCTGCCCCATCCAGACGCGCGTTCCCGGCAAGTACAACCGAATTACGTTAGTCAGTATGGGGCAGATGACTTGGCTTTTAAACTAAAAGTCGCCAATTGATCACGGAGCAGATCAAGAAGTAACTCGGCATCGAATCTGGCGTTCAGGCTTGAAGTCCGGCGATCATTTAGGTTGGCCTAAACTCCGCTCCTCCTTCTTCGCCTTCTCGATGCTGAATGGTCGACTTATTGAACACGCGCTAATGTGCGCGCGATTACAGGTTCGCGATGATTTGGTTCGCGAACTCGGAGCATTTCACTTCGGTTGCGCCTTCCATCAGACGAGCGAAGTCGTACGTGACGGTTTTGTTGTTGATGGACGTTTCCATGCCTTTATAGATCAGGTCTGCCGCTTCCTGCCAGCCCAGGTGCTCGAGGAGCATAACGCCGGAGAGGATAACGGAACCTGGGTTTACGACGTCTTTGTCCGCATACTTAGGCGCAGTACCGTGCGTAGCTTCGAAGATCGCATGACCCGTCAGGTAGTTGATGTTCGCGCCTGGTGCGATGCCGATGCCGCCAACTTGAGCAGCCAGGGCGTCGGACAGGTAGTCGCCGTTCAGGTTCAGCGTCGCGATGACGTCGAAGTCCGTCGGACGCGTCAGCACTTGCTGCAGGGCGATGTCGGCGATTGCGTCTTTCACGATGACTTTGCCGGCTGCTTCCGCTTCGGCTTGCGCTTTGTTCGCCGCGTCTACGCCTTGCTCTTCTTTAATGCGGTCGTATTGACCCCATGTGAAGGTTTGCTCCGCGAACTCTTGCTCGGCAACTTCGTAGCCCCAGTTCTTGAACGCGCCTTCGGTGAATTTCATGATGTTGCCTTTGTGCACAAGCGTAACGGATTTGCGGCCGTGCTTGATCGCGTATTCGATCGCGGCGCGAGCCAGACGCTTGGAGCCTTCGGACGAAACCGGCTTGATGCCGATACCGGACGTTTCCGGGAAGCGGATCTTCTTCACGCCCATCTCGTTCTGCAGGAACTCGATCACTTTCTTCACTTCTGCGGAGCCTTCTTGGTACTCGATGCCTGCATAGATGTCTTCCGTGTTCTCGCGGAAGATAACCATGTTCACGAGCTCAGGGCGTTTAACCGGGGAAGGCACGCCGTCGAAGTAGCGAACAGGACGGAGGCACACATACAGGTCAAGCTCTTGGCGAAGCGCGACGTTCAGGGAACGGATGCCGCCGCCGATTGGCGTCGTCAGTGGACCTTTGATCGCGACGATGTATTCGCGGATCGCTTCAAGCGTATCGTTAGGCAGCCATTCGCCATACGTGTTGAATGCTTTCTCGCCGGCGAACACTTCGTACCAAGCGATTTTCTTCTCGCCATTGTAGGCTTTCTCAACAGCTGCGTCCAGAACCCGCTTGGAAGCTTTCCAGATGTCGCGGCCCGTGCCGTCGCCTTCGATGAACGGGATGATCGGATTGCTTGGTACTTGCAGAACGCCGTTGTCAATCGTGATTTTCTCGCCTTCGGTTGGAAGCGCAAATTTCTCGAGTTTCATGAGTAGAATTCCTCCTTCAATATAGTAGAGATGAATAGCGGCAATCACAGCATGACGGGTGTCCGCGGCCCTGGCTCCTCGCCCGATGCGCAGACACCCTTCACGTAAAGCGGTATGTAAGCGAAAGCCGGGCGCGCCCCGATACGGCAGCCTCCATCGGACGAGGTGCCGTATCGGGATGTGCCTGCTTTGTCTATTTCCGCTCGGCGATCGGCGTAACCTTCTGGTTCACCGGACCGGTGTATTCGGCGCGCGGACGGATCAGACGGTTGTTCTCGTATTGCTCGAGAATGTGAGCCGTCCATCCCGAGACGCGGCTGATCGCGAAGATCGGCGTAAACAGGTCGCGCGCGATGCCAAGCGTAGTATATACGGAAGCGGAGTAGAAGTCCACATTCGGCTTGAGGCCTTTCTGGCCCGTGACGAGTTCTTCGATCTTCACGGACATCTCGTACAGCTCCATACTGCCGGTCAGCTTGCCCAATTCGCGGGACATCTTCTGGAGATGCTTCGCGCGCGGGTCGCCGTTCTTGTAGACGCGGTGGCCGAAGCCCATGATCTTCTCTTTGTTGGCGAGCTTCTCGTTGATCGTCGATTCGACCTTGTCGAACGAGCCGATCTCCTCGAGCATCACCATGACCGCTTCGTTGGCGCCGCCGTGCAGCGGGCCTTTGAGTGCGCCGATCGCGGAGGTCACGCCGGAGTAGATATCGGAGAGCGTCGCGACCGTCACGCGAGCCGCGAACGTGGACGCGTTGAGCTCGTGGTCGGCGTGCAGCACGAGCGCTTGGTCAAGCGCCTTCACGGCGATGTCGTCCGGATCTTGTCCGGTCAGCATATAGAGGAAGTTGTGCGCTACGGATACGCCGGACTTCGGAGCGACGGGCTCCTTGCCTTCGCGGATGCGCGCGAAAGCCGCCACGATCGTCGGCAGCTGCGCCTGCAGCTTGATTGCTTTGTTCAAATTCGCCTCAGGCGACATATCTTGCGCGGACGCATCGTACAGCGCGAGGCTCGAGATCGCCGTGCGGAGCGCCGCCATCGTGTTGGTGTCTTTCGGATACAGCTTGAGCTGTTCGATGACTTGCGACGGAATCGCCGCATACTCGCCCAGCTGATTCACGAGGCCGTCCAGCTCGGACTGCGTCGGAAGCTTGCCGTACCAGAGTAAATATGCGACTTCTTCAAAGGAAGCGTTTTCTGCCAGATCGTCGATGTCGATCCCGCGATACGTCAGCACGCCGTCAACAATGGAGCTGATGGACGATGTCGTGGCGACGATGCCTTCCAGACCTTTGGTTGCTGTCATCTTTCTCTCTCCTTTAATTCGGGTATCCTTGCGGCAACAATTGAACAATAATTGGAATTTTGATCCGAATCGTCCCTTCAATCATATCGGATTTTGACAGGGAAGTGAACAAAATCGGACATAAAAATGCTTTATCGCTGTCATCAAAAAATATTGTTGTTGCCCGCCCGGATGCTTGATTAACCCAAAAAGTCATGGGTATATAACCATACTGACTCAGTTTGTCTCCGATTTGGACAAAATACACGCGCCTTCCACAAGCCTTTCCAAAAAGCGTCGGCCTTGTGAACAACCGACAAACGGCGCGTTCGGGCCATGGCGCCTCCTGCTTTTAGCGGCTTGCGAGTAGTGGTAAAATGTTGGCATGGCCAAAATCGAACAGATCGCACGCCTAAACTTTCCCGACCGGAGGCACACATGACGGAACAACGCATCGGCATCATCGACATCGGCTCGAACTCCATTCGCCTGGTCGTCTACGAACGGACGGCGAACGGCGCGCATCGCGTCATCGACGGCAGCAAACGGGCAGCCAGGCTGTCCGAACAAATAGACGAGAGCGGCAACGTCCCGGAGACCGCCATCTCCGAGCTGGTCGACATGATGAACCATTTCCGGCTCATCTGCGCGCATCACCGCACCGGCTATATCCGCACCGTCGCGACTGCGGCGATCCGCAACGCCGCGAACCGCGAGGACGTGCTGCGGCGCATCGAGGCAGAGGCCGGCTTGCGGGTGGAGCTGCTCTCCGGCGAAGAAGAAGCCGCTTATGGCTTCCTCGGCATGATCAATTCCATGGATATCACCGACGGCTTCCTCATCGATATCGGGGGCGGCAGCACGGAGGTGTCGCTGTTTCGCGACCGGACGCTTGTGCAGTCCGTCTCATTCCCATTCGGCTGCGTCAATCTCACCCGCAGGTTCGCCCCGAAAGGCGTGCTGCAGGATGAAGACCTGCGCGCGTTAGAAGCCTATGTGGAAGAGGCCGTAAGCAGGGAAAGCTGGATCAGTTGGTCGCCGGGCCTGCCGCTTATCGGCGTCGGCGGCACGATCCGCGCGCTCGGCAAAGTCCATCAGGCGCATGTCAAATACACATTCCAAAGCCATCACAACTACCCGATTCCCGGCGACGAGGTCGATGCCCTCTTCGAACAGACGCGCAAGCTGCCGCTGGATAAGCGTCGCAAGCTGCCGGGCTTGTCCAAGGACCGGGTCGACATCATCGTGCCCGGCATCGCCATTGCGCGAGCGCTCTTCAGAGCGGCGCGATCTTCTCATTATGTCGTATGCGGGACGGGCCTTCGGGACGGGCTCTTCTACGATACGCGATTTCCCGAGCAGCCCCGGCAGACGGACGTGCTGGCCTACAGCGTAAGCAACCTGGCGGCCCTGCACCCGGCCATGCCCAGACAGCACGTCGCGCAAGTGAACCGCACCGCGATGCACCTGCTGGAGTCGCTTCGCCATGCCCAGCCGCTGCCCGAGCGGGCGGAGCTGTGGCTGGACACCGCCTCGTCGCTGTTCCGGATCGGCGCGAGCATCGACTATTACGAGTACGCCAAGCATACCTTCTATCTGATGATTAATTCGCAGCTCTTCGGGTTGTCGCACCGCGAGCTGCTCATCTGCGCGGCTGTCGCCTCGTACAAGAGCCGGAACCGGGCAAAGCTGCTCGCCGCCTCCTTCCGGCCGGTCCTGGACGACCACGACGTGCAGCTGATCGCGCTGCTCGGCACGATTCTCCAGCTGGCAGTCGCGCTCGACCGCAGCGAGACGCAGGCGATCAGCCGCCTCGACGTCGCCGTCGACGGCGCGACGCTGCTGCTGTCGGCCTCCCGCGCGGAAGGAGCGCTTGCCGTCGAACGCAAAGAAGTCGACGGCATGGCCGACGACTTCAAGAAGGTGTGGGGCTTGACGCCGCATCTGGAGGTTCCCCACCTGCGTTAGCGTTCGTCTACCGCTTCCAGACGCGAATCCGCTTGGCGACGAATTGGCTGCGCAGCGGCTCGCCCGTCAGCGGCGTCCGCTCGTAGGCTCCGCTTGGCAGCAGCTCGCGCGCTTTGACGTTGTCCTTCAAGTTCAGCTCGATCACGTTCAGCAGCATGCGCCGAAGCGACGGGTCGAACACCGGGCAGAGCAGCTCGATGCGGCGGGTCAAGTTCCGGGTCATCCAGTCCGCGCTGGAGAGGAACACTTCGTCCTCGCCGCCGTTGTGGAACACCATGATGCGCGAGTGCTCGAGGAAGCGGTCGACGATCGAGATGACGCGGATGTTCTCGCTTTGCCCCGGCACGCCGGGGCGCAGACAGCAGACGCCGCGCACGATGAGGTCGATGCGTACGCCGGCCTGCGACGCTTCGTACAGCTTGTCGATCATCTCCTGATGCGACAAGCTGTTCATTTTGGCGATGATCCGGGCCGGACGCCCTTCGGCCGCATGCGCTTTCTCGCGGTCGATGAGCTCGAACAGCTTCTCCTTCAAGTCCGTCGGCGCGACGCCGAACGCCTTCCACTCGTACGGCGACGAATAGCCCGTGATCTCGTTGAACAACGCGGAAGCGTCCGCGCCGATGACCGGATGGGAAGTGAATAGGCCAAAATCGGTGTATAGTTTGGCCGTATTGTCGTTGTAGTTGCCCGTGCCCACGTGTACATAGCGGCGCAGCATCTGCTGCTCGCGCCGGACGACAAGCAGTATCTTGGCGTGCGTCTTGAGCCCCACAAGTCCGTAGACGACGTGGCAGCCCGCCTTCTCCAGCTGTCTGGCCCACGCGATGTTGCGTTCTTCGTCGAAGCGCGCCTTCAGCTCTACGACGACGGTGACCTGCTTCCCGTCCTCGGCTGCACTGGCCAGCGCCTGCACGAGCGCCGATTGGCCGCTGACGCGGTACAGCGTCATTTTGATCGCGAGCACGTCGGGGTCGTGCGCGGCATCCGTCACGAAATCGTTCACCGCTTCAAACGATTCGTACGGGTGGTAGGTCAGCACGTCCTGCTGGCGCAGCGTGGCGAACATGTCGTCGGAGTGTTCGAACTCGCTCGGGTACGCCGGCTCCATCCGCTCGAAGCGAAGCGTGTCGTACCCGGGCAGCGAGCCGGCGAAACGCATCAGGAAGCTGAGATCGAGCGGACCGTCGATCTCGAACATATTGTCGGACAGCTCCAGCTCTTCCTTCAGCAGCTGCAGCGCGTACGGATGCATGCCTTTGGCGTACTCCACCCGGACCGGCATGCCCCAGCGTCTGCGGCGGAGCTCCTTCTCGATCTCTTCCAGCAGATCTTCGGCGCCTTCCTCGTTGAGCGTCAAGTCGGCGTTGCGCGTCAGCCGGAACGGGTGGACCGCAATCGGGGCATAGCCGTTGAAGAGCGTATCGATGTGGCGTTCGATCAAATCTTCCAGCAGCACGAACTCCGACTTCTTGCTGCCCGTTCGCCCCGGGACGACGACGAACCGCTGCAAGATCGACGGCACCTGGACGATCGCGAAAAACGGCTCATCTTCCGGCGGCTGGTCCTGCTGATTCAGCAGCACCGCCAAATACAGCTCTTTCGTATGCAGCAGCGGAAACGGCCGGCTTTGGTCGACTGCCATCGGCGTCAGCACTGGGAAGACGATTTCGTAGAAATAGTCGTCAATCGCTTTCGTCTGCGTCGCGTTCAGTTCGTTAATATTGCGGAACGAGATGCCTTCCTTCGCCAAGCCGCGCATCACTTCGCGAAACGTCCGGTATTGGTCTTGTACCATCTGACCCGTCCGTTTGATCAGTCGCTTCCATAGCCCGGCCGGCGTATAGCCGGTAAAATCCTTCTTCGTGTATCCCGCCTTCATCTGATCCTGGATGCCTGCCATCCGAACGCTCATAAACTCGTCGAGATTGCTGGAGACGATCGCCAGAAACTTGGCTCGCTCGAGCAGCGGATTGTCGGCATCCTGCGCTTCTTCCAGCACTCTGCGGTTGAATTCCATCCAGCTTAAATCGCGGTTCACATAAGGGGGCAGCGGTCTGTTCATGCCTATGATCCTCCTAAGGACACGTTCCATTTTCGATCGGTCTTGCTTCCTGGTAAAAACATGGGTCTGTCCCAGTATGAGGCTTAACTATTCGAGACATGTTAATGAATTGTAAAGAGAACGTTAACAAGTGGCGTTTGTTCCGTTTTTTTGTCAATTTTGGTCGTGTCTGGCCGGTAATGCTACAATCGGAGTATGACGACAATCGGAGGGAAGCTCATGGATCGGACCACTTCACGCCGGCTCTGGCGAGCGCTGTTCGTGCTGTTCGCCGTTGCCGTAACCATCCTGCTGCTTATCTACGTCACGCCGCTCGTGTATCCATTTGTAATCGGTTGGCTGCTCGCTTATGCCATCAACCCGCTCGTCACCGGCATGCAGCGCAAGTGGAAGGTGCCCCGCTGGCTCGGCGTCACCGTCACGCTGCTGCTGTTCGTCGCCGCGATGCTGACCGTCGTCTCGGCGCTGATCACGCGGATCGTCGTGGAGATCATCACCCTCTCCAAGTCGCTCAACAGCACGATCGAGTGGTGGAGACGCCAGTTCGAGCAGTTCGTCGCCGCGCCCGAAATCCAGGATCTGATCGACAAGCTCAGCACCTTTTACAATGAAAATCCGAACTATCAGGATACGATCAATTCGCGGATTTCCGATACGGCCAATCTGGTCGCATCCAAAAGCTCCGCCATCCTAACCTCCATCCTGAACGGAATCGTCGCGCTCATCTCTTCGCTCCCGAACGTCGCCACCATTCTCGTCGTCGTGCTGCTGGCCGCCTTCTTCATCAGCAAGGATTGGTACCGGCACACGAACAAAATGTCATCCTGGTTCCCGCAGCCCATCCGCCAGTCGACCTCGGTCGTTTGGATTGACCTGCAGAAGGCGCTGTTCGGCTATTTGCGCGCGCAATTCATTATGATCTCTATCACCGCCTGCGTCGTGACCGCCGGGCTGCTTATCCTGAACGTCGATTATGCCATTACGATCGGCCTGTTGATCGGCCTTGTGGACCTGCTCCCCTATCTAGGCGTAGGCGCCGCGATGATCCCTTGGATCGCCTACACGTTCATCTATGGCGACATCTCGCTCGGCATCGGATTATCCATCTTGTACGCGGTCATCCTGATCGCCCGCCAAATGCTCGAGCCCAAAGTACTGGCGAGCAGCGTCGGGCTCGATCCGCTCCCCACGCTAATCGCGATGTTCGTTGGGCTCAAGCTATTCGGCGTATTCGGGCTCATTATCGGGCCGGTATCACTCGTCATTCTGTCCGCTATACATAAAGCGAATGTGTTCCGCGATATATATGCGTTTATCTTGCGGGGGGCCAAGTAAGCCCCCTTCTCTGATTGAGCGCGGCGTTACCACTTGCGGATCGTGAACGTGCCTCGGCCGATCTGTCGTTCGATTAATCGATAGATGAGCTTCCGATACAGCGGCCTAGTGAGCGGGAACAGCAGCGTGATGCCGACGATGTCCGTGAAAAAGCCCGGCGTCAGCAGCATTAACCCGCCAACGAGCACGCACAGGCCGTCGAGCATCGCAAAGCCCGGCGGCTGGCCGCTCTGGATCTGGCGCTGCACTTCGCTTAACGCCTTGCGCCCCTCCGTCCGGGCGAGCTGCGCGCCCGCGAACCCCGTGAGCAAGATGAGCAGGAACGTCGCCCACCCTCCAATGAATTGCCCCATCTGAATAATGCCCCACATCTCGATCGCGGGAATGATGATAATCGCCGCAACGATCCATTTCAGCATGCTACCGGCTCCCTTCTTCGCGCACGGCCTGCCGAAGCGCCGCATAGTGGTCCGGCATCGCCTTGTCGAGCCGGCTCGGTCGGAATTCCGCGTTTACCCATACATGCTTGGTGCCGCCCTGTACCAGCAGTTCGCCCGGCGGGGTCGCCCCTTCGAAGCGCCTTGCCTGCCACGCTTCCTCCGGGACGCGCCGCACCTCAGAGCGGAATGAAAGGCGGACCGGCGAGAATTGCTCGACCGCGGTGCACACGAGCACCGTATCGTCGTATTTGGCCGGCGACATAAACTTGCAGGAGAGATCGACAACGGGCAACAGCAGACCGCCGGCCTCGATTTCCTTATACGAGATGCCCAAATGCCGAACCAGCTCCGTCCGTCCGATCTCGAACCAGGTCGCGTAATTGCCGTGGAAGACGACCCCCATCTGGTCGGTCTCTTGGTAACGCACCCGGAGCGGATGCAAATACCAGATCAATGGCTCCGCCTCTTTCCCTTGCTCCTCCATCTCTCTTCCCCTCTCTCCAGCCTGAGTTCCTCCCCCTTCCCCCTCCGCCGAGGGGAACCAAAAGACTTCGCCCTCTGGACTCCCTCTTCGTGCTGGTACATTGGTCGCGGTTGGCGGGTCGGTTCGAGGTTGGCACGCTGTTGTCCCGACAAAGCTTCATACTGGAAAATTGTTGTATTTGAACAAAAGCGACGGCGCCCATGCGCCATCGCTCTCGTTGACTTCCACTATGTCTAACTTACGCTCGGCCGATGGCCATCGCGCTTGGTAACGGATTAAACGTTACATGACTTTCGCTTGGCCGGAATAGATGACGCCCACTTCCGCGTACACCGTGACTTCCGCGCCGTCATGAAGCAGCTCCAGCGCGTTGTTCACGCCGAGAATGACCGGGATGCCCAGGTTCAACGCGACGATCGCCGCGTGGCTCGTGACGCCGCCTTGCTCCGTAATGACAGCCGCTGCTTTCTCGATCGCCGGCATATACTCGCGGTCCGTGGAACCCGTAACAAGAATCGCGCCTTCGGTCGTCTTCGCGATCGCTTCTTCTGGCGTGCGAGCCGTGACGATTTTGCCCGTCGCGCTCTGCGTGCCGATGCCTTGGCCTTTCGCCAGCAACTCGCCCACGGTGTGGATCTTGATCAGGTTCGTCGAACCCGAACGGCCCACCGGTACGCCTGCCGTAATGATGACCGTATCGCCCAGCTTCACGATGCCGGAGTCAATGCCGCCGCGAACGGCGATGTCGAACATTTCGTCCGTCGTATCCGCCGGCGTGCCCTTCACCGGAATAACGCCCCATACGAGTGCCAGACGACGCATGACTTGCTCCTCCGGCGTCACCGCGATGATCGGGGATTTTGGACGATACTTCGAGATCATGCGCGCCGTGTAGCCGCTCTCGGTCGACGTGATGATCGCTTTCGCACTCAGATCAAGCGCCGCGTTCGCGACCGCTTGGCTGATCGCCTCGGTTACCGTCGTTTGCTGCGCGCTTGCCAGCTTCGTGAAAATCTCGCGATATTCCAGCGCGGACTCGGCGCGCACCGCGATGCGGGACATCGTTTGCACGGATTCGACCGGATATTTGCCGGCAGCCGTCTCGCCGGAGAGCATGATTGCGTCCGTGCCGTCGAAGATTGCGTTCGCCACGTCGCTTGCTTCCGCGCGCGTCGGACGCGGGTTGCGCTGCATGGAGTCGAGCATTTGGGTCGCTGTGATAACCGGCTTGCCGGCGCGGTTGCACTTCTGGATCATTTGCTTCTGCACGAGCGGCACTTCTTCCGCCGGAATCTCGACGCCCAGGTCGCCCCGCGCGACCATCAGGCCGTCGGACACTTCCAGAATCTCGTCGAGGTTGTCCACGCCTTGCTGATTCTCGATCTTCGAGATGATCTGGATGTGCGATGCGCCGTGCTTCTCGAGCAGCTCGCGAATCTCCAGCACGTCGCTTGCTTTGCGCACGAACGAAGCCGCGATGAAGTCGATGCCTTGCTCGATGCCGAAGACGATGTCGTTCGCGTCCTTCTCGGTAATGCCCGGCAGCGAAATCGCCACGCCCGGCACGTTCACGCCTTTCTTGCTCTTGACCGGACCGCTGTTAATGATGCGGCAGTGAATCTCCGTACCCTCGATCGCCTCGACCGTCAGGCCAATCAGGCCGTCATCGATCAGGATCGAGGAGCCGACATGCACGTCTTGCGGCAAGTTTACGTATGTAACCGGGAGCCGCTTGTTGTCGCCGATGATCTCTTCCGTCGTCAGCGTTACCGTCTCGCCTTGAATCAGCTCATATTCGTCGGCCAGCTTGCCGAGGCGAATCTCGGGGCCTTTGGTATCGAGCAAGATCGCGACCGTCTTGCCGAGCTCTTGGCTCGCTTGGCGGATATTCTTGATCCGGCCGCCGTGCTCCTCGAAGTCGCCGTGGGAAAAGTTAAGGCGTGCCACGTTCATGCCGGCGTTGATCAATTTCTTCGTGTTCTCGAGCGATTCGCTGGAAGGGCCGATCGTACAAACGATTTTTGTTTTGCGCATGGGAATGTCCATCCTCCGTCTAACTTGGCTTATTTAGTGAATACAGTAAACTTACACGATTCGACAACAAAAGTAAAAGGCGCGTAAAGTCGCTACCCTCGCCCTACATGTGCTAAGGCGCAGCCCGCATGCGCGGGTGCGCCTTTTATTATTACCCTGTTTGGCTACGCTTGAGCAGGCTCGGCCGTCTCGGACGCCTGCGCGGACTCGGAGGACGCTGCGCGGACCGCCGGAGCCGGCTCGTAGAACCGGCCGATGCGGCGGAACTTCGCGTAACGGTCTTCGATCAGCGCCTCCGAAGACATGCCCGCCAGCTCTTGCAGGTGACGCCATACGGCTTCCTTGATCGATTCCGATTGCGCCGCCAAATCGCGGTGCGCGCCGCCCTGCGGTTCCGGGATGATTTCTTCCACGATGCCGAATTCGACCAAGTCGGGCGCCGTGATCTTCATGACGGCTGCCGCCTCGTCCGCACGGGCCGCGTTCTTCCACAAAATCGCCGCCGCTCCGTTCGGGGAGATCGCGGAGTAGATCGCGTTCTCGAGCATGAGGACGCGGTTGCCCACGCCCAGCGCCAGAGCGCCGCCACTGCCGCCTTCGCCGATGACGACGCAGATGATCGGCACGCCGAAGGTCGCCATCTCGCGCAGGTTGCGCGCGATCGCCTCCGATTGGCCGCGCTCCTCGGCGGTGTTGCCGGGATACGCCCCCTTCGTATCGATGAAGGTGACGATCGGGCGGCCGAACTTGGTCGCCTGCTGCATGAGACGCAGCGCCTTGCGGAAGCCTTCCGGGTGAGGAGAGCCGAAGAAGCGCGCGATGTTATCCTTCGTATCCTTGCCCCGCTGATGGCCGATAACCGTCACGGGCACGCCATTGAGCTTGGCCAATCCGCCGACGATCGCCAGATCGTCCGCGAACAGGCGGTCGCCGTGCAGCTCGATGAAATCGGTGAATACCGCGTGAATGTAATCCAGCGATGTCGGACGCTGATGATGCCTTGCCAAATGCATCTTCTGAGCCGGCGTCAGCTCGCTGTACAATTCTTCCTGAAGCTGACGGCAGCGATCCTCCAGCCTGGAGATCTCGTCCGAGAAATCGATGCCGGAGCCTTCGCTTACCTTCTTCAGCTCCGCGATCTTGCTGCGCAGCTCGATAAGCGGCTTCTCAAATGGAAGTTCACCGGCCATGGATGGTGTCCCCCTTTACGCTATGCATATCAAGCAGCTTCGTCAGCAGCGGCTTCAGATCCTTGCGGTGAACGACCTTATCCAGCTGTCCGTGCTGCAGGTTGAATTCCGCCGTCTGGAAGTTGTCCGGCAGCTTCTGGCGAATCGTCTGCTCGATGACGACGCGGCCGGCAAAGCCGATGAGCGCGCCGGGCTCGGCCAAATTGTAATCGCCAAGCGACGCGAAACTCGCGGATACGCCGCCAGTAGTAGGATCGGTCATAACGGATATGTATAAACCACCGTCGCCTTGAAATTTGGCCAGCGCCGCGCTCGTCTTCGCCATCTGCATCAGGCTCAGAATGCTCTCTTGCATCCGGGCTCCGCTAGATGTCGAGAAGATGATGATCGGCAGACGCTTGACATGGGCTTGTTCGATCGCGCGCGTGATTTTCTCGCCGACGACCGAACCCATGCTGCCCGCGAAAAAGTCGAAGCTCATGACCGCCACGACGACGGGGAACCCGCCGATCGTGCCGTCTCCGGTGACGACCGCGTCCTTCAGACCCGACTTCTCCTTCTGGGCTTCGACCTTCTTGGCGTAGTCCGGGAATCCGAGCGGATCCTCCGATACGAGATCGGCATCGTACTCGTTCAGCTTCCCGTCGTCGAGAATCATGCCGATCCGCTCCCAGGCGGTCAGCCGCAGATGATGACCGCAGCTCGGGCATACCTTAAGCGATTTCTCCATTTCCTTGCTGAACTGGATGTTCCCGCACTTCGGGCATTTGGTCATGAGTCCTTCCGGCAGCTCGGGCTTGCTCCGCTGTCCTCCGGAAGGAATGGTGGCGTATTTCTTTTTATGAAATAAGTCCTTGAACACAAGAGACACCTCTTTGGGGGCGCAGTAGTTTTAAACCTAACGTTGCGAATTCAATATGCTGTTGAGCACTTCCTGCACTTCTTCCAGCTCGCCGGATGGGACCAATATCTCAAACTGCTGCTTGGACACATTGATCGGGCGGATTTTCACAAGAAACCCTTCCTGAGTCAGCCGGTTTTTGATGGTTTCCGCAATCTTCGGTGTTTGCGCGATATAGATAACCGTCCACATGAAAGGTACCTCCTGAACATGGTAAACTGGCTGCAAAAGCCGCCGCGGGCGCGATGCCGCGCCTATATTCCATCACGGTATCCGGGCATATGATGCCATAATGATATCATAAATGCGGAATTGCCCGCAATGCACGCCGGTTCCTTGCAGCCAGTGGAGGATATGCGCCTTTTCATGGGGGACGAAATGTGTCGGACATTCGGGCCGGCAAGCCTTATTCCGGAACGCCGTATTGGTTCGCCTTCGAATCCTGATGCGCGATTCGCGCCGATGCCGCCGCCGCGAGACCTGCGACCAGATCATCAAGGAAGACGTGAATATGCTTGCCTTTCTCGTTCAAGCGCCGAATGATGCCGGGCTTCACTTTATCAAGATAACCGAAGCTGGTCAAGCCGATCATGCCGTAAACGTTGGTGATACCGAGCGCCAGCGTCTCGTCGACGCCGTACAAGGACTCATCCGCTTCCATGATCGCCTGCAGCGGCGCCGGGAGCAGCTTCCGCTCCGCCAGCTCGTCTAGGGCGATTCCGGTAAACAGCACATACTGCACCTCGCGCTTGCCCAGAACGGCGAGCACGCTGCTTTCGCATTCCGCCAAGGTCAGATCGGCGTTGTACGGGCGTTGAAGCGAGTACACGATATCTGCGACGTCGGCGACCGTCACGCCGCGGCTTTCGAGCCATCTTACCATTTCGGTCGACATTGGTTCATCCCTCCGCTTCGGCTTGTACGCGATCGGCAGGTCGTCGCCGCATGCTGTCGGCGACGCCGCCGGACCACGCGCAAGCGCCGAACTGCCGGAGCCGGCGGGCTATAGGGACAAGCGTCCTGGGCAGCCGGCTCCGTGTTTCCTAAATGTATGCGGAGGGGCGCCAGGTTGTGCATGAAAAAAACCGCCGTCGTTATTTTACGACGGCGGAACCATGGCCGAAGAGCGCCTCGATCTCCCGCAGCAGCGGCTGCGAGGGCTTGACGCGGTATGCGTCGCTGAGCGCGACGGTCTGTTGGCGTCCTTCATAGAAGAGCACCGTCTCCAGCGGACCCGCGCTCGCGGCCAGCAGTGTCTTCAGCCGGTCGAGCGCGCCGGGCTCTTCCCGCCCGGCCGGGATCTTGATATAGACGCGCTGCTCGCGCTTGGGGCGCAAGGTGTTATCTCGGGCCGGGGCGTCGGCCTTCGGCGACTGCGTCTCGCGGGTCGGCAGCGAATGGCCGGCCGATTCCACCCGGGCGGAGGACGGCGACGACTTCGGCCCTTTCGGCACGGGGGCCAGTTCCTGATCGCGGCCCGGTCCGTCTGCTGCCTGCCGAGGGCGTGTTCCAGCCGATGAAGGCCCCCTGTCGCGCGCGGTGCCGCCCGCAGGCGCCGTTCCCCCGGAAGAGGAAGCGCGCGGCGCTTCACCGCCGCGGGCGAAGCCGCCTCTCCGGCCGGCCCGCGCGCGCTGTTGGAGCCGCTTCACATCTTCCGCCAGTCGACCCGAGGCCGACGCTTGCGCAAGCGGCACCGATTCTTCCACGATCAGCTTGAAATCCTCCTCCTGATGCTGGACGCCCGCCTGCAGCACGACGAGACTGCCCGGCTGCAGCATCGCGGACTGGCGCTGCCAGATCGATGGAAACGCCACCGCTTCGACCTTCAGAATGCGATCTTCCACCTCGAGGAACGCCATCGACTGTCCCTTCTTGGTCGTGAACGGCTTGACGGACACGACCATGCCCGCGATATGGGCGGTCGCGCCTTCCGGCGCCTCCGTCAAATCGACGAGCCGGTCCAGCCCGAGCGGCGCCAGCGTCTGTTCATAATCATCCAGCGGATGGCCGGATAGATAGAGACCCAGCAGTTCGCGCTCGAGCGCCAGCTGCTGCCCGGTCGTGAACGGCTGCACCTCGGGCAGGGGGACGTCCCAATTCTGCACCTCGTCGAACCCGAACAGCTCGATCTGCAGCTCCTCGCGGTCCTTCCGCCAGCGCGCGGCGGCTTCCACCGTCTCGTCCAGCGCCGCGAACAGCTGCGCCCGGTGGCCGCCCAGCGCATCGCACGCCCCTGCCTGCACGAGCGATTCCAGCACGCGCTTGTTGACGACGCGCAGATCGACGCGCCGGCACAAATCGACCAGGCTGTCGAACGGACGCTCCGCCCGCTCCTTCATGATTGAATCGATCGCCTGGGCGCCAACGTTCTTGATCGCGGCGAGCCCGAAGCGAATCGCTCCGCCAACCGGCGTGAACGAGACGCCGCTTTCGTTGACGTCGGGCGGCAGCACCGCGATGCCCATTCGACGGCATTCGTCCACGTATTCGGCTACCTTGTGCTGATTGCCCGTCACTGACGCGAGCATCGATGCCATGAACGGCACCGGGTGGTTCGCCTTTAGCCAAGCCGTCTGAAACGCCAGTACGCCATAGGCGGCCGCGTGAGCGCGCGGGAAGCCGTAATCCGCGAAGCGCACGATCATGTCGTACACCTTGTTCGCGTCTTCCTCCGCATAACCTTGCCCCTGGCTGCCCTCGACAAAATGAGCGCGCTGTTCATCAAGCACCTCGCGCTTCTTCTTCGACACGGCTCGCCGCAGCAAGTCCGCTTCGCCGAGCGAGAAGCCTGCCATCGTCGAGGCAATCTGCATAATCTGCTCCTGATAGACGATGATGCCGTACGTATCCGCCAAGATCGGCTCAAGCGACGGATGCGGGTATTCGACCTCGACGGCGCCGTGTTTGCCCTGGATGTATTTCGGGATAAATTCCATCGGACCCGGACGGTACAGTGCCAATACCGACACGATATCCTCGAACGTCGACGGCTTCATCTCCTTCAGCACGCGCCGCACGCCCGCCGACTCCAGCTGAAAAATGCCGGTCGTGTCGCCGCGGCCGAGCATGGCGTACGTCGGCGGATCATTGTCCGGGATATGGCGGAAATCGACGGTGATGCCATGCTGCTTCTTCACCCAGCCGAGCGCCCTCTCCAATATCGATAACGTCCGCAGGCCGAGGAAATCCATCTTGAGCAAGCCAACGGATTCCAGATGCTCCATCGAGTATTGCGTCAGCGCGGTCCGCTCCGTTCCCGCCTGCAGCGGCACCACGTCGGTAAGCGGACTGCCCGAAATCACGACGCCGGCCGCGTGGGTCGACGCATGCCGCGGCATGCCCTCCACCTTCAACGCCATCTCGAGCAGCGCCTTCGTCTTCGGCTGGCGCTCCGACGCCTCGCGCAGATCGTTGCTGACCCGCAGCGCCTCAGCCAGCGTCATGCCAATCTGTCCAGGGATGAGCTTCGCCGCGCGGTCCACCTCGGCGAACGGCACGTTCATCGCCCGCCCGACATCGCGCACCGCGGCGCGCGCCGCCATCGTACCGAAGGTGATGATCTGCGCGACATGCTCCTCCCCGTACTTCGCGCAGACGTAAGCGATGACCTCGTCGCGGCGCTCGTCGTTGAAGTCGATGTCGATGTCGGGCATCGTGATCCGCTCCGGATTAAGGAAGCGCTCGAAAAGCAGCTTGTATTTGATCGGATCGACGTCGGTGATGCGCAGCGTATAAGCAACCAAACTCCCCGCGGATGAGCCCCGTCCCGGTCCGGTCCGGATGCCCTGCTCGTGCGCGAAGCGGATGAAGTCCCATACGATTAGGAAGTAATCGCTGAAGCCCATCTTCTCGATAACGGACAGCTCATAGGCCAGCCGCGTCTCGGCAGCCGACCTGAATTCTCTGTCTTCGTTCCACTCGGGCTTGCCGGCATACCGGGCTTCCAGCCCTTCGGCGCACAGCACCGCCAAGTAGGACGCGCTCGTCATGCCTTGCGGCAGCGGTCCGAACGAAGGCAGCAGCGCCCGATCGAACGTGAGCTCCAGGTTGCACTTCGCCGCGATCTCCGCCGTTCGCGCGACCGCGTCCGGCGCCTGGCGGAACAGCTCTGCCATCTGGTTCGCGCTCTTCAAATACATCTGATCGGTCAACATGCGCATCCGGTCCTCGTCGTCGACCGTCTTGCCCGTCCCGATGCAGATGAGCACGTCTTGGACGGCGGCATCGTCCGGATGCAAATAGTGTACGTCGTTCGTGGCGGCAAGCGGTATGCCGGTCTCCTTCGACAGCTCGATCATCCGCCGGACGACTTTCTTCTGGTCGAGCAGTCCATGGTCTTGAAGCTCCAGATAGAAATCCTCGCCGAAAATCGCCTTGTACCGCAGTGCCGCCCGCAGCGCCTCGTCATCCCGGTCGTGCAGCAGATGCCAGGAAACCTCGCCCTTCAGGCAGGCGCTCAGACAGACGAGTCCTTCCGAATACTGCGCCAGCACCTCGTGATCGATGCGCGGTTTATAATGAAACCCCTCCAGCTGGCCGATCGAGCAAAGCTTCATTAAATTCTTGTAGCCCGTCTCGTTCTTGGCGAGCAGGATGAGGTGGTAGGTCGGATTGTCTTTGCGCGAGCCTTTCTCGAACCGTGATCCCGCCGTCAAATAAACCTCGCAGCCGATGATCGGCTTGATGCCGTTCGCCCGGCATGCCTTATAGAATGCGATCGCCCCGTACATGACGCCGTGGTCCGTCAGCGCAAGCGCCTTCATGCCCAGTTTCGCCGCCTGGGCGGTCAGGTCGCGGATGCGCGCCGCGCCGTCCAGCAGGCTGTATTCGCTATGAACGTGCAAATGCACGAATTCCGTTTCGGCGCTCATGGCCGTCCCCTTCTTCCCCGGGCGCGAAACACGTGTTCGCGTCCTTTTTCGACTAGTTTAACATATTACGGCCCCGGACGGCCATAGAATGGAACTAGTGGGGACACGCCTCCCCATAATTTACGAGCGAAGCGGGGCGAATGCGCGCCATGGTCAATATCCATCCGGTACTCGTGCTGGCCTTTATCGATTTCTTCACGGCGTTCGGCGTCGTGTTCGGGGGCGCCATGCTGGCGGGCATCGGCGCGACGTTCTTGTTCATGCCTCCGTCAACGATGATGCTCAAGACGGCCGCGAACCTGAAAATATGGGCGGTCGTCGCGGCGATCGGCGGCTCCATCGACCCCATCCGGGTCATCGAGAGCAATCTCTCCGACGGCCAGCTGTCTCCGGTGGCGCAGCAAATCGCCTTCATCGTCTGCGCCTTCCTCGGCGCACATATGGGCACCGAGCTGATCCGCTGGCTCTGCAAGGGGGCCGCTTAGCCAATGCGCGTCCCCCAATTCGAACGATACGCGGTGCTCACCCAAGGTGCCGCCAGCTTCGTCGTCGGCGCCATCGTCGGCGCGATCTTCTACCACTCCGTCTTCACGGCGAACTTCGAGGCGGTCATGATCGCCAATTCGGAGATGGAACAGCAGCTTTCGCAGTACGAGGTGGATTTGAAGGAGCTGAAGCAGTTCAAGAACAAGCACTCCGTCATAAAGGGCGTGCTGCCCATTCAGGAGGATACAAGGGACTCGGATGGCGAGCCGATCGTCTTCGACGAACTGACGAAAGCCGAGCTGAAGAAGCGCGTCCGGGCGAATCTGAACGCGCTTCTCGGGACAAGCATCTACGATATCGGCAGCAATTCCAAAATCGCCCGTCTGCTGCTCGACGACAAGGTATTCACGGGCATCTACGGCAATTCCTATACGATCGAAATCAAGACGATGCTCGTCTCCGACAACGTCCTGCAGGTGTGGTTCAAAGCAAGCGTCCTCAAGCCGTCGCCAGGCTGAAGTCGATGCTGCTAGCTTTAGCCAATCGACGGGTTTCATGGTACAATAGTAGGCAATATGTAATGCAAAGGAGCTGTCCCTTCGTCATGGAAATTGCCCTCCACTGGGTGCTGATTATTGCCATCATCGCGGTGTCCATCTGTTCGGTCACCTTCAGCTTCAAAGCGCGCCGCTCGTCGGATGCCCGCGTCCGGGGCATGAACGCCGCGCTGATGAACGTCTGCATGGGCGTCATGCTCATGCTGCTGTCGGTGTTCTTCCTGCTCTTGTACAGCGGGTCGACCGTCAAAGTGATCGTCAGCACGCTGCTGATCGTCATCGGGTTGTTCAATCTGTTCGCCGGATTGCGCAATCACAGCATCTATCGCTCTATGAAAGGGTAGCCTACGCGGCTGCCCTTTTTTTGCGCAATCCGGATCAAAACGGGTCGATGAGCTGCGCCGTCAGCATCGCCTTTGCCGCGAGGCCGCTAGCGTCGAGCAGCTCGACTTCCAGCTTCGCGTTCTTGCGGCTCATCTCCAGCAGCTTCGGCACGATCGACACTTCGCTCTCCAGCTGGAGGGGACGGATGAAATACGTGCTGAAGCTGTCGAGGCCGTGGTCGCGCTTGCCCAGCTCGCGGATCAGGCCGCGGGCCGCCTGCGCCATCAGCGTCACGAGCACGCCTTCGGAGATGACGCCGAGCGAGCCGGACATCTGCGGCGTGATTTTGCCCCGAAAAATCCAGCCTTCGCCCGCATCCTCGGCCTTCATGAATCCCGCGCCGATCAAATCCTCGAACGTATCGCCGGATTCCTGCTGCTTGCCGGCATAACGCATCGCGTCGAGCACCTCGGAGCGCGTCAGCGTCGCGAGCAGCTTGCGGTTCTTGTCCACGATCGGGAGCAGGTCGATGCCCTCGGCCGCCATCGTGTGGGCCGCCGACGCGATCGGAATGTTCGGCGCCGCCGTGATGGGGTGGCGGGTCATCAGCTTGTCCACGGTCTGCGTCACCGGCGCGCCGTCGGCATCCTTCATCGTCATCATGCCGACGACGCGGCCGCGTTCGTCCAGCACCGGGAACCGCGAACGTCCGGTCCGCGCAGCGAGCGCGTGGAAATCCTGATTCGTCTCGCTGGTGCGCATCGTCTCGATCGGACGGCTGTACGTGACGATGTCCTCGACCAGCATGATTTTCTGCTTGATCAGCCGGTCGTACATCGCGCGGTTAATCATCGAGGCGACCGTATACGTATCGAATTTGGACGAAATGACGGGCAGCCCGCGTTCGTCCGCCAGCCGCTTCATCTCCTCGCTCGTCCCGAAGCCGCCCGTGATCAGCACGCCCGCCCCATGCTCCAGCGCGATTCCGTGCGCGCGGTCCCGGTTGCCGACGATGAGCAGGCTGCCCGCGTCGATATAGCGGCTCATGGCATCGAGCTCCATGGCGCCGATGACGAATTTGTGCAGCGTCTTCTCGAGGCCCGACGCTCCGCCCACCACCTCGCCTTCCACGATGTCCGCCACTTCCGCGAACGTCAATCGGTCGACCGTGCCGCGGTTTTTGCGGTTGATCCGCACCGTGCCGATCCGCTCCTTCGTGCTGACGAGTCCGAGCGTCTCCGCTTCCTTAATCGCTTTGTACGCCGTTCCTTCGCTCACTTCGAGCTCCTCCGCCATCGTGCGCACGGACAGCCTCGTGCCGATTTTCAGCTTGGTTATATATTGAATGATGCGCTCGTGCTTCGTATGCGCGACATTGCCGCGATCGCCTGTTTCCATCGGTTCTTCTCCTTTTTCAAAATACGACAAATAATGATTCCTATTTTAACAGAAAGCCGATAAAGTAAGGAGTATAACAGGGTTATACATAAGCTTTGCACGATCCAGCCTAGATAAGAGGGGCCGACTGCACGATGCAAAATTTGGACGAGGTTCTTAATCGCGTTTATGCGTTTTTCATAATCAGTTATCCGCAATTCGTCGTCTATATGTATTTTACTGCCGTACTGCTTGGGGTCTGGCAGCCCCTCCTTCGGCGCCGGCTGATGTTAACCGGGTTCTTCGCGCTCGTCTACGTGGACGTGCTTTTCGCCGTGCTCCCCAAATCGCTGCACCTGATCAACTCGATGGCGACCAGCCTGACGGTAATTTGGTTCGTTTTTCGAAGGCAATCCGTGAAGATGAAATTGCTCTTCCTGACGATTCTCAACCTCATAGGCATCCTCTTCGATACCGGTTTTTTGATTGTATACACCAGATTCGGCGGCGATTACAGCAAAATTTGGGATTCCGCGCCCCTTGTCTTGTACCTGGTGTACTGGGTGCTGTTCAGCGCGCTGCTCTATGCGGGTCGCAGATTGCAGCGCAGAAATACGCCGCCGGTCAAACGATTCGTCGCGTTTCTGCTGAGCCTGAAGGGGCGGCCGGCGTTCTACCTGACGTTATTGTCCGTGATGCAGGTCGTTTGCATCTCCTATTTTATACTCAAATACTATATCGATCCTGACTTTGACAACGGGTTCGAAGTGGCGCTCTATGTCTCTCTGATCCTCATTGTGCTTGTCTTGGTTATGGCTATCCGCATGATTATCAAGACGCGGGAGGAAGCCACCCGGTCTACGCAAAAAACCTATATCTCGGAGCTAAATCAAATGTTCGCCACCGTCAGAGGCCAGCGGCATGACTTCATTAACCATGTGCAGGTGATGCACTCGCTGCTCGCGATGAACAAAATGGAGCGGCTGCGCGAATACATGCACGGCGTCGCCGATGAAATCCGCACCGTGGACCGCGCGCACGTGGATCATCCTTCGCCCGCGCTAGCCGCGCTGGTCGAAGCCAAATTGGCCATTGCGGACGCAAAACGGATCGCCTTCGATTACCGAATCGACGATGCCCCGGCCACCTTCGGCGCTGTGACGAGCATCGACCTCGTGCGAATGATCGGCAACTTGATCGACAATGCTTTCGATGCCGTCCTCTCCCTGCCCATCGGTGAGCGGTACGTGCTGCTGGAGATGACAACGCTCCGCGGCGCGCTGATCATCTCGGTGACCAACCACGGCACCGTCCTGAGGGATGAGCAAATGGAAGCCATGCTGGCCCCCGGCTATACCACGAAGACTGGCGAGCACGCCGGTCTCGGCTTGAGCAACGTGGTCGAGCGCGCAGCCGAATACCGCGGCACGGTCGCCGTCGAATCCGACGAGAGCCGCGGCGTCGTCGTGACGATCCGAATTCCGAACGTGGCCAAAAGTCAACCGAAAGAGGGTCGCAAGGCTGCGCGTGCGGCCGAAAAAGGGAAACACTCGGCACGTTCATAAATAACCGCAGGATACGAATGAATAGCCGAATGATCTCTATTCAATCGAGGTCATTCGGCCAATTTATTCCGTTCTTACCCGGCTCCTCCCGTATCATCCAAGAAAGTGAACGCACCTACGGATCGCTCGCTTATTTCCTGCAAGGGAGTTTATTTTCATGACTTACGCTCAACTCGATGCCGTGCTGGAATTTTTCTTTATCACGCTTCCGCAGACGTATGCCTTATTCTGGTTTATCCATGCGATGCTCGGTCTGCAACAGCCGCTAACGTGGCGACGCCTTATTATCAGAACGGCCGCCCCGACGATCTACATGGAGCTGATGTTCAATATTCTGCCGACGTCGCTGCATTTACTAAATTCCGTTACCGCTCTATTTGTCGCGGTGCTGCTGACGTTCGGGAGACAAACGTTAAAGCTGCGTTTATTCTTTGTTGTTCTCTTTTTCCTGTCAGCCATCATGTCGGATCTATCCATCATTTTCATCGCGTCCAAAACCATCACGTACGAAACGTTTATGAGCGGACCTTTCTATTACAAGATCCCATACTGTACGCCCATGCACGCAGCTATTTATTCGCTCGCTGTTTTTCTGAAGCGCAAACAGATCTCGCCCTTAAAGCAAGCTGCACATTTCGTGATCGGCCTGCGAGGCAAACCGACCTTCTATCTGGTTGTGCTCACCGTTTTTCAGCTTGGCTGCATCAACTTTTTCCTTGTTAAAACGTTTATCGACACGTCCGTAGATGCCGGACTCGAAATTGCGATATATCTTTCTCTTGTGCTGATCTGCTTCATCTTCATCCATACGATCCGCCTGATCGTCCGCACGCGTGAGGAAGCGATTCAATCGACGCAGAAAACGTACATCGACGAGCTGAATCAAATGTTCGCCACCGTGCGCGGCCAGCGCCATGACTTTATCAACCACGTCCAAGTCATGCATACGATGCTGTCCATGAACAAGCTGGACCGGCTGCGCGAGTACATGCATGGCGTCGCCGATGAAATCCGCACCGTGGACCGCGCGCACGTCGATCATCCCTCGCCCGCGCTGGCCGCGCTCGTCGAAGCGAAGCTCACCATCGCCGACGCGAAGCGGATCGCCTTCGACTACCGGATCGAGGATGCCCCGGCCGCGTTCGGCGCCGTGACGAGCATCGACCTCGTGCGGATGATCGGCAATCTGATCGACAATGCGTTCGACGCCGTCCTATCCCTCCCTGTCGGCGAGCGGTTCGTGCTGCTGGAAATGTCCGTCATACGCGGTACGCTGATCATCTCCGTCGCCAACCAAGGCATCGTCCTGACCGAGGCGCAGCGGAAAGCAATGATCGCCCCCGGCTATACGACCAAGGAAGGCGAGCACTCCGGTCTTGGCCTCAGCAATGTCGCCGAGCGGGCCGCCCAGTATCGCGGGACGGTCGCGATCGAATCCGACGAGGAGCGCGGCGTCGTCATTACGATCCGCATTCCGAACGTGGTACGCGGCAAGGACGTCGGCCGCGAGCAGGACTCCGCCTCGGAGACAAGCCGGTCCGCGGAGCTTTCCTGATGCCTTGGCTGGAGCAAGCCCTCTTGCTATCGAGCCCAAATCCGTATCGTACGCGCAGCCCAAAGAGCCCGCAGTCCGGTAGCATACCGGAGCCTGCGGGCTCTTCTTGCTTATCTTGGGCTTGCCGCCGCGCCGGTTAACCGGCCACGGAACGAAGCGCATCGGAAATAATGCGGTTGACGTCATCGAACACCGCGCTGAACCGGCGCTCCTCGTCGAACAGCCGGCCGATCAGCGGATGACGCGCGATGCTCTCGTATCGCTCGCTCAGGCCAGCCATCACGTCCTCCGACGGCTCTTCTCCCGCCATAATCTGCTGCTGCAGCTGGGCTTGGCGCTCGCGAAAATCGTCCATAAGCCGCTTCGCCTCGGGATCGGCGTCCACGGCGGCTTGAGCCGCCTTGAGCGCCTTCGCCTCCTCGCCGTCCGTCAACGCTTTAGCCAAGTCGTACGCCTTGTCGTATACGTTCATCGTCCGTCTCCTCCTCTTCATGCCGACCCTCTTCTTATAAGGCGAAACGGCTGACGCCGTCTTTTATCGGCTCGGCGCATTTTAAAATCAGGCTTATTCGCCCTGCAATCGCCTGCCTATCGCCAATCACCAAGGGTGATCTGTCCTCATATGATGAAGTAATTCGCATAAACACCCATAAGACCGCTAGCTGCCCGCCCTTAATTCCCAGCGTGGAAGGAGATTCCTATGCTGAAATCCAAAGTCGCCGTACAAGTGACCAGTCCGGGCATCCTGCCCGATGACGTGATCATGCTGGGCGATGCTTATTTGAAACCGTGGAAAATCCCGCAAGGCCAGCCGGTCACGCTCAAGTTCGGCGCGATGCGCCAACCCGTTAAGGTTGTTGCGGTCGAGAAATTCGACGGCATGCGCATCAGCCAAAGCCTCGCCAGGCGCATGGGCATTCTGGCTGGCTGTCAGCTTCGGCTGCAGTACCGCAGCGCAAGCGCCGTGCTTGCCCTTGGCCCCTTGATCGGCGTGCTGATCAGTCGGGACGATCCGAGCATGCCGGAGAAACCGTTTGGTTCCATTACGATGTTCTGCAAAGAATTGGTTGACGCCAGCGCCGTCTACGGCGCGCATGTCTATTTCTTTACCCCGGAGGGAATCGGTTCCAGCCCTCAACATGTGGAAGGCTGGGTCTACGCCGGCGGATGGCGCAAGATCGTCGTGCCTGCGGCCGACGTCATCAGCAACCGCCTTACCTCCCGTAAGCTGGAGAACAAACCCAGCGTACAACATTTTTTCCGAGAAGTAAAATCGCGCCACGGCACCGCCGTCTTTAATGAAAAGTTTCTCGATAAGCCGGAAGTGTTCGAGGCATTGGGTCGCGACCGCGCGCTCGTGAAATATTTGCCTGAGTCGCACGTGCTGCGGAATTACACGATGCTCAAGTCGATGTGCTCCAAATATCCGAACGTTTTCCTCAAGCCCGTTCGCGGCAGTCTCGGCAAAGGCATCATCCGCATCACGCGGCTGGATCAGGAGAATTTCGTCGCCCATCATGCCACCGTGGGAGGCACCCGCAAGCAGCATTATTCGAACCTGTTGAAGTTATTCTCGTCCATCTCCGGCAAAATGAAGTCGGTCCGCTACCAAATCCAGCAAGGGCTGCATCTGATCGATATCGGGGGTCGCCCCGTCGACTTCCGCGCGCTCGTGCAAAAAAACGAACAAGGCAAATGGTCGATGACGTCCATCGTCGCCCGTACGGCGGGCAGCCATCACTTCGTCTCCAATCTGGCCCGGGGCGGCACGCTCAGCACGGTCAAGGAGGCGGTCGCCAAGTCCAATCTGAGCAACGCGCAAGGCCATGACGCGTCCGGTCGGCTTCAACGGGCCGCGCTCGAGATCGCGCAGGGCATCGATACGCACATCCCCGCCCACTTCGGCGAGCTCGGCATCGATCTGGCGATCGATACGAACGGCCGTGTGTGGCTGCTGGAGGTGAACTCCAAGCCGTCCAAGAACGACAACACGCCGCTTCAGCCGGATCAGAAGATCCGTCCGTCCGTCCGCAATCTGATCCGTTACGCCCGGCATTTGGCCCAATTCTAGCCGCGACTTCGCGCCGCAGCTTAGGAGGCAGCACCGATGAAAGCCCACGCGATGCCCGTTCTGGCGATTCTCGCCAGTCCTCCGCGCGCAAGCGAGGAGCAGCCCGATGATTCGCCCGGCCGCTTGCCCGAAGACCGGTTCTTCCGCGCCCTGTGCCGAATGGGCGCCGAACTCGGCTTGAACATCTATGTCGTCCATGCGGACCCGGCTGCCGCCGCAATCATGAACGCGGATTGGAACGGCTACGTCTTGCGAGACGGCGGATGGAGGCGAATGCGCTGTCCGCTGCCCGATCTGATCTATGACCGGGCCATCGGCGCAAATCCCACCGAGCGGCGAGCCAAGGCCGATCTGCTCGAGAAGCTGTCCGAGCGGAAGACGTTCACGCCGCTGAACGGCTCCCTTCCCGGCAAACTCGCCGTCTACGAGGCGCTGCGGGCCGATCTCCGGCTTCGGCCGGCACTTCCGCCCACATATGCTTTTACGGGCGCGGCCGGTCTGCAGAAGCTGATCGCCCGCTTCCCCGGCGGCTTGTTCCTGAAGCCGGACGCCGGATACCAAGGACGGGGCGCCCTCGCGCTGCACGCCCACGGAGACGGCTGGCTGGCGCATGGGCGAACGCTCGCGAACGCGGACATCGTTCGCGCGTTCGCCGACGCCGCCGCCTGCGCGGCTTGGTGCGAGCGTTTCGTTCGCGCCGCTTATATAGCGCAGCCGTATTTGCCGCTTCGGAACGAAGCTGGCGCGAGCTTCGACATCCGCTCGCTGACGCAGAAGGACGAACGCGGCCGTTGGCGCATCACCGGCATCGCGGTGCGGGAAGGCGCGCCCGGCAGCGTCACATCCAACTTGCACGGCGGCGGCGAAGCCAAGGACGCCGAGGCCACGCTCGCCGCCCGATTCGGCGCGGCGGCGGCGCGCCGGCTGCTCCTGCGAACGGCGCGGCTCAGTCTGCGCGCCGCACGCGCGCTGGAGCTGCGCTTCGGGCGCTTCTGCGAGCTGGGCCTCGATTTCGGCCTTGAGCCAAGCGGCCGGCTGTGGCTGATTGAAGCGAACGCCAAGCCGGGCCGAATGTCCTTCCGCGGTAAACCAGCCATCTACCGGCTCGCCATCCTGCGGCCGCTTCAAGCCGCCTTGCGGCTCGCCGGCACCGGCCGAACCGCAGAATCACCTATTATGTCGTCGTTCACTCATCGGTCTACACGCGGCTACACCTACACCCAGCAAGCCCGAGATTATCGGGGATGCATCCAGGAGGTTCATCCATGAGTTTGACATCGTGTCACGTCCACTTTTCACCGCATAACGATAAAGTCATCCACTTGTCGGGTTCGCTCCTTAAATCGCTTAACCTATCCGGCAAGAAGAACGTTCAGCTCAAGCTCGGCAGCGAATCGATCACCGCCGCGCTCAAGCCGATCCGCAAGCAAGGTCATCACGTCTATTTGTCCGCAGGCGTGCGCGAGCGCATCCGCGTCCCCAAGACCGGCAGCATCTCGGTCGTGCAGCCGGCCGAAGGCGAGTTTCAGCTCGGACCGCTCGTCGGCATTTTGACCGATTCGGGCGTACGCGCTTCGAACGCTCCTTTCGGCGGCCGCACCGGTTATATCCGCCAATTGATCCGCACCGGCGAAAGCAAAGCGTATATCTTCGCCTTCACCCCGAGGGACATCAACTGGCAGCAAGGCACCGTCAACGGCTATTTCCTGAACGCGCAGGGCGGCTGGTACCGCAAAACGGCGCCGCTGCCGGACGTCGTCTATAATCGGCTGCCGAGCCGCCGGGCAGAAGTTTCGACTTCGATCGTGAACCTGCGCGAGCGGTTCATTCGAAATAAAATTCCGTTCTTCAACTGGAGCTTCTTCAACAAATCCGATGTGTACAAAATGCTCGACAAGGACGTCGAGGCGCTGGAGCATTTGCCCGAATCGGTCAATCATCCGAAGCCGGAGAGAATCAAGGAGATGCTCGAGCATCATCAATTCGTCTACTTCAAACCGACTGCAGGCAGCTTGGGTATCGGCATTTACCGGTTGACGTACCATCCGAGTCGCGGGTATTTCGCGCGCTATCGGTCGAATGGCAGCAATGTGCTGCTCCGCTTTACAACCTTCAACTCTTTAATGCGGATGCTTCAAGGCCGCCATGGCGCCAACCTCAGCCAGTACGTCTGCCAGCAGGGCATCCGGCTGATCGAAATCGACGGCTGCCCGATCGACTTCCGCTTCCACATGCACAAGAACGGCAAGAACGAATGGGTGCCCGTCGGTATCGGCGCGAAGAAAGCCGGCAAAGGCAGCGTCACGACCCATATCAAGAACGGCGGTCAGCTGCTGACGCCGGATCAGGCGCTGAACCAAACGTTCGGCAGCCGTTCGGGCGAGATACTGGAGAAAGCGAAGAAGGTTTCCATTAAGCTGTGTCAGGCCATCGAGCGCAACTTCCCGCATACGCTGGGCGAGCTCGGACTCGATATCGGGATTGACAAGGAGGGCGCCATCTGGATGTTCGAAGCGAACGCCAAGCCTGGCCGGTCCATCTTCGGACATCCCGCGCTTCGCGGCCAAGGACGTGATTCGTACTCGCATATCATCGAGCATTGCCTCTACTTGGCCCGCTTCAAAGGGAGGGAATAGCCGATGGAGCTTGAACTCCAGGAGGCCGGGGAGGCGGCGGAAATCTTGGGCAGGCAGCCCGTGCTCGCCATCCTGACGATCGAGGACGACATCCAGCTGTTCCGGGGCAATCGGAGCAACTTCGCGGATTTGATCCGCGCCGGCCGCGAGCATGGCTTTCTCGTCTACGTCGTCACGGTGAAACAATTGAAGCTGACGCGCCGGCAGCTGAACGGGTTTACGTACCATGAGAAGACCGATACGTGGATCGCGCATACGTTTCCGTTTCCCGATTTGATCTACAACCGGATCCCCCTCCGCGAGGACGAACTGCAGCCCTCTGTCAGACGAAAGCTCGAAGCATGCTTGAATCATCCGGGCGTCCATCTGTTCAACCCGCAATTCTTTAACAAATGGACGCTCTTCAAATGGCTGCGCGAGGCACCCGCTACCCGTCCCTATATCCCGTCGACACGCCGGATGATTAGCCGTGAAGCGCTCAGCGACATGATGCGGGAGCACCCCTATCTCTACTTGAAGCCAGTCAGCGGGAAAGCCGGCAAAGGGATTATGACAATCAAGGTCCGACCCGAGAAGACGCTGCCCTTCCGGCTGCAGATCCAGGCCAAGCGAAAGAGCATCACCTACAATTGCGATACGATCGGCAAACTTTGGACGCGGGTGAAACGAGAAAGCGCGGGAGAACGCTATATCGCGCAGCAAGGCATTCCGCTCGCCTCGTTCCAAACTCGCCGCTTCGATCTGCGCGTCCTTGCGCAGAAAAACATCCGCGGGCAATGGGACATTACCGGCATCGGCGCGCGCGTCGCCGGTTCACTCAGCATTACGACGCATGTCCCGCGCGGGGGAAGCATCGAGGACCCCGAGAAGCTGCTCGTCAGCGTATTTGGCCAAGAAGAGGCGCGTAGGATTTATACGAGAGCCAAACAAGCGGCGCTGGTCATCGCCAAGCAAATCGAACGCGGCGCGGGCATGAACCATGCCGAGATGTCGATGGATCTGGGCATCGACCAGTCCGGCAGCATCTGGTTCTTCGAAGCCAACGCGAAGCCGATGAAATTCGATGAGCCGGACATTCGGAAGCAGTCGCTCGACCGGATCTTCCAATACGGCCGTTACCTGATTCGCGCCGGCGGCAAGCGATAGGCTCGAGTGAAAAGGAGGCGGTAGAGATGAAGGTGCTGCTGCTCGCGCCCGAGCGCTGGGCGCCCATTCTGGCGAAGCTGGTCGCCTTCGCCGGACGCCATGGCGATAAGCGGATCACCGCCTCCGCCATCGCCAAGCTTCGCGCGCTCGATCCCGAAGAAGACGTAGATGCCGGCATCGCCGTCGCTACCGAGGACGGCGAGCTGGCGGGCTTCGCCTTTGCGCTTGCGCAGGGCGAGCGCGCCTGCATCGTCGTCGTGCGCGACGATCTGCGCGGGCGCGGCATTGGCTGCGCCCTGCTTCGCGCGCTGTGCGTACGGTACGGGCGCCTGTCCTGCACGGTCGCGGCCGACAACGCCTCCAGCATGCAGATGTGCTTCAAGGCCGGGATGACCGCGGTCGCGCTGCAGCGCGGGCCGACCGGCAAGCCGACGCTGCGCTTCGAGTACGGCCGTTCGCGCAATTGACCCAAGGAGGATTCCCATGGCCCAACCCGTGCTCGGTATATTGACCCTCTATCTCAACGACGCCGGTCTGTTGGAAGAACGGCCCGTCTATAGAAAAATGACGCTAGCCGGACAGCAGCTGGGGCTGGACGTATTCGTCTTTACGCCAGATGACGTCAACTACAAGACAAACCGCATTCATGCGCATATTTACAACCCTGAGCAAAAGGCGTGGCATCGCGAGTGGCGCGCGTTTCCGAATCTGATCTACGACCGCTGCCGCATTCAGCGCAGTCCCCGGTTCGAGCGGCTTCAGGTGTTCCGTAAGCAATACGGGCACCTGACCTTCCTGAACCGGATGCTTCGCAACAAGTGGACGGTTTACCGGACGCTGCGGCTGGAGAGCCGGTTTCGCGAACAATTGCCGGAAACCCGGTTGTACGAGGGACAAAGCGATCTGTCGAAGCTGATTCGCAAATACCCGCTTGTCTACCTGAAGCCGATTAACGGCACCGGCGGGCGCGGCATACTCCGCATCGAGAAGCAGAAGGACGGCACGTATCTGATCCAGGGCCGGGAGCACAACCGGAAGATCATCCGGCCGCAGCGCGTGCCGCTCTCTTCGCTGCACGGGCGGCTCGCGTCTTGGGACCTGAAAGGAAACCGCTATCTCGTGCAGCAGGGCATCCAGCTCAAGCTGGCCAGCGGCCGCGTGCATGACTATCGCATGCTCGTCCAGAAGGACGGCAGCGGCGTATGGACGGTGACCGGCTGCGCGGGGCGCATCGGTCCTTCCGGCAGCATTACCTCGAATCTGCATGGCGGCGGCGAGGCGGTTCCGATGACCGACTTGATGCGGCAGTGGATCAAGGACGAGGCGACCGAAGAGACGGCCAAAGCGGCGGCCGAGAGGTTCAGCCTCGAAGTCGCGGCCCATCTGGAAGCGTCGTACGGCCGGCTCTGCGAGCTCGCCCTCGACTTGGCCATCGACAAGAGGGGACATATATGGCTGATCGAGGTCAATCCGAAGCCGGCCCGCGAAGTGTTCAAACAAATCGGCGACAAAGATACGTACCAGAAAGCGGTCACGCGTCCGCTCGAGTTCGCCTTATGGCTGTATGAGCAGAAACAGCAGCGCAAAGCTTCGGCAGCCGCCCTTAAACGTCACAACGGCAAAAAAACCGGTTCTCGTTGAGAACCGGTTTTTCGCTGTTTTCGGCAGGGCTGCCGGGCGAAGCGAGGAAAGCCGCTAGAGCGTCAGCAGCTCGCGGAAATCGCGGATCAGCACGTCGGCGCCGGACAACTCGTCCGGCCGGCCGTAGACCGCGTACGCGCAGCCGATGACGGGCAGGCCGTTGCCTTTGCCCGCTTCCACGTCGGAGGAGCGGTCGCCGACCATCCACGCGGATTCAAGGCCATGGTCCTGGAGCAGCCGTGCGACCAGGTCCACCTTCGTCGCCGTCTTGTACTCGCCGGCGCTGTAGACGCCGTCGAACAGCTCCAGGATGCCTTGATGCTCCGCGACGCCCTTCACATAATGCTCGAGACCGTTGCTCGCGACGAACAGCTTGCGGCCGCGCGCCTTGAGCTCGCGCAGCACGTCCGCGACATGCGGATAGAGCGAGCCCTCTCCGGCCTCCAATCCTTCCAGCTCATACTGAAGCATGAGGACGTCTGCGCGCAGACGGGCCGCCTCCGTGCTGCCCGGCATCAGGTTCTTCCATATGTCCTCAAGCAGCATGCCCAGGCAGCCAAGCAGCTTCTCCACCGGCGGCGTCGGTTCCAGGTAGAGTCCTTCCTCGCGCAGCGTATCGAAGATTCGCTCGTGCACGCCGCGCAGCAGCGTGTCGGTCTCGAACAGCGTGCCGTCCATATCGAAAATAAGCGCCTGCGGCTCCGGCAGGCGTGGCGTTTGCTCCATGGTATGCTTCTCCCCTTTCATATCTGCACCTATGATACTGGAAAGGGGTGGGGGACGCAATGCGAATGCAGGGAGCGGTGCTTACCATTAGGCGAATGCCATGCTTCCGATCGGGAGCGCTTGGCATTCACCATTAGATAAACGCCCCCTCCCAATGGGGAGGCTTTGGTCGTTTACCATTAGGCGAATGCCATGCTTCCGATCGGGAGCGCTTGGCATTCACCATTTACCCGCATCAATGTCCCCCGGCCGAAGTCCCGCCCACACGTTCGGCATATCGACCGACTCGGGATCGTCGAAGACCAGGAACGCGGTCGGCAGGTAGCGGCCCTCTTCGCTCTTGGTAGACGGACGGTTTAACACCTTGTCGTCCTTGACGAGCACGGTGGACGAGCCGCCGTCGAGGTTGGCCGCGATGACGGCGCCATGCTCGAGCATAATACTTTGCACGTCGTACAGGTTCGCGCCGATGCTGTGCCCCGGCTGGCGGCCGTCGATGACGACGAAGATGATCGCCCCATCCGCTCGCTGGCCCATCGCCGTGCGAGGCGCAATGCCCCACCCGTCCTTGGCGTTCTTGATGAGCTCTTTGCCATTGACGATGAGCCGCGGCTGGAACGAGACCGCTTCGCGCACGTTCAAGTCTTTCATCTCCTGCAGCGTGTAACGGCCCGCGATCATTTTGCCGTTGTAGTCGAGCCCGACGATCTGCGTCGTCGTTTTCTTGCCCAAGTCGCTGTAGAAGATTTCGCCGCGCGAGATGACGACGCCGATCGGCTGGAACCCGTTGCCCTGCCAATTCGGGTCCGCGAACCCGCCCGCGTTGACCCCGGCGACCGCGCCCGTACGCTCGACCATGCTGCGCACCCGCTCTCCCCGACCCTGCTTGGCCGGTACGCCGAGGCGGATCTTCGTCGGGTCGTTCACGATCATGACATGACCCTTGAAGCCTGTTCCGGAGATCTCCTCGATCTCGACGAGCGGCTTTGTCACGGTATCCGCTACCGTCTCCGCCACCGCGGGCCGCACGATTTCATGCGTGTCCACCTCGACCCCCATCTGCTCCTCGACCGCTTTTTTCTCCGCGACCCGCTTGTCCAGCTCGGCTTGCCCGATGATATATTTCGCCCAATGCCGATGCTGCGTGATGATAAGCGAATCGGCGGCCAAATACCGTAAATTAGTGCCGGACGGCGTTAGAAACAACCATCCGAGGCCCGATGCCGCGACCAGCATTAGGAAGGTCGCAACGTATAAGAAAACTTTAATCGACCGGCGTTTGCGCATGCGGCGCTGCATGCTTTTCGCCTGCATGGCGGCTTGCGCGCGCGTTCCCGCCGGAGGGAGTTGTGCTGCCATCTTCGTGCTTCCCCGCTTTCCATCGTCGTGCTTTAGCTACATCCTAGACGACGGGGAGCTCGCGAAGGTTTCACCGCGCGACCAAGCTCGAAAGCATGTCCAATTGTTACAGACCGGCGAACTTTGCGGCCGCGTTCAAAAAACGTTCATTCCCCTCGGCTTTGCGGCGGTTTCCCTTGTGCTACGATAAGGGCAACCAAACGGAAATCCGGAGAGGAGCCATCCTTGTGTTAGATAAAGCGAAGGTCTATTATGAAGCGCGCACCACGTACTACTCCGTCGTCCTCGTCGTCAACGTGATCGCCATGGCGGCCCTCACGTCGCTTGCGATGGCTCATTTCATCGTGTTCGTCGCCAGCCTGCTCGTCTATTCGTACGGCTTGCGCCACGCGCTCGTCGCCGAGCTGACGGCCTCGCTCGATCATCCGGTTCGCGGGGCCCATCGTCCTCGCTCCGTTATGCAATGGAAGCGCACGGCCGTGCTTTGGTTCTCGCTGCTCTACACCGTGACGCTGACGGGGCTCACGCTCGCCATGTCAACCAACTAAATCCACGACAAACAGGGACCGCGGCGCAAATCCGGATGGATAAGCGCGGGCGCTCCCTGTTTTTTTGCATCTAACGCTAGAACACCTTCTTCGCGTCCCGGTCCGCCTTAATGATCTCCACCGCTTCCTTGAACCGCATCGCATGTACGACTTCCCGCTCCCGCAAAAATTTCAGCCCGTCCTGCAGGTCCACGTCGTCGGTCATGTCGATCAGCCACTGGTACGTCGCCCGCGCTTTCTCTTCCGCCGCGATATCCTCGTAAAGGTCGGCCAGCGGATCGCCTTTGGCCTGAATATAGGCCGCCGTCCACGGCACGCCTTCCGCGTTCACATAGAACATCGCATGGTCACGCTGCGCGTAGTTCGCGCCGAGTCCCGCCGCTTCCAGCTGCTCGACCGTCGCGTCCTTCGTCAGCTTGTAGATCATCGTCGCGATCATCTCGAGGTGTGCGAATTCCTCGGTCCCGATATCGTTCAGCAGCCCGATCACTTTATCCGGGATCGTATACCGCTGGTTTAAGTAGCGCAGCGCGGCGGCGAGCTCGCCGTCGGCGCCGCCGTACTGCTCAAGCAGAAATTTCGCCATGCGCGGATCGCATTTGCTCACCCTTACCGGATATTGCAGCTTTTTTTCGTATACCCACATGCGTCTCTTCTGCCTCCTTTAAGTACGATCCCGTCTCGATTCGAACTAGACCGCTTATACCTGCCAAGGCCAAGGACTTTCCGACCACTGCCACGGGAACTTGGAATAGCTGTGTCCGAAATGCATGAGCGGCCCGTATTGGAGCTCATATTGATACGCGCATTGCTGCCGCTTCTGGGCCAGCTGGTTATACTGCGTTACCGCCTGCATGTCGTTGGGATGGGTGTCCAAGTACAGGGTCAATTCGACGAGGGCAAAATCCAGCTGCTGAAGCTCAAGAAGCTTCGCATAATAGTTCGCGTCCAGCTGCTTCTCGCTCATGGCCTCGGTCCTCCCGTCGCGCATTTGGATTCATACGGACTGAACAGCGCAGGCCACAGCGTGCCGAGCTTTAAGGCCTGATCGAGCGGGAATTGCGGCAAGTTCATCGGTTGATATGGAATATACTGATTCGGCGGCACGACGTACGTCTTAACAATGATCGGCGGACACGGATCGAACGGCCCGACGAACGGATACCACTCGCGAAGCTGATTGTTGGCGCTCACCGTTAAACCTCCTCTGGGGTGCAGACTCCATCCTCGCTCATGTATATGCGGCGCCGGTAGCTTTCTTGTTCGTTTTTTCGGCAATTTCCCGGGTAATAAGACAGGTTTGTCCAGCGCCGCCGTCGGCGCCTCTTACTCATTGCCTTTGCGCAATGCAAAAAAAGCCTGCATCCGCTTACGCGAATGCAGGCTTTGACGATCGGACGTCAGTCCAGTTTGATTTTCGTTTGGAACAATCCCGCCTTCCGCGCCGCCATGTAGACGATGACGACGAGCGGTCCGAGAAACACGCCGATCACCCCGACGAGCTTAAACCCGACATACAAACTAATGAGCGCCGGCAGCGCCCCGATCCCGACCGCGTCGCCCAGCACCTTCGGCTCGACGATCCGGCGGAAGACGGTGATGACGACGAACAGAATGAGCAAGCCCGCTCCCTCGAAGCTATGGTTGGTCAGGAGCAGATAGCCCGCCCACGGCACGAGCACCGATCCGGTCCCGAGAATCGGCAGAATGTCGACGATCACGACGAGCAGCGCGATGGCAAGCGGGTATTTGAGCCCCAGAATTAGCAGGCCGATCAACGTGATCACATAGGTCATCGCGCTCAGAATGAGCTGCGAGCGGATAAACCCGAGCACCGATTTGCGCAAATTCTCAAGCACCTGTTCCACCTGGCCCCGCGAGCGTTCGTCGAAAATGGAAAGGAACGACGACTTGAGCGACGGGAGGCTGAATGCGAACAAGTACACCGCGACGAGAAAGACGATAAAGAATATAAACATGCCCGGAATACCTTTGGCGAAGCCGACGAACGAGTGCGAGATGTTCGCCACCACGTTCACCAGCGAGTTGGACAATCCTTTAAGCGTGCTCTCTAGTTGACTCGCCGCATCCGGCGGCATGTGAGCGTACAGTTCTTTGGCACTGTCGATCGTCGTTTGGATGTACGTGTTCGCTTCGCCGACCACCCGCGGCGCTTTGTCCCAGAACGCGATCACTTCCGCGAACAGCTTGACGCCGATGCCGATGAACAAGCCGATCAGCAGGACGGTGAACAGCGTGCACGAGATAACGGCCGCCGCCAGACGATTCAACCGGAATTTCCCCATGAACAACCGGTTGAGCGGCTCTAAGAAGATTGCCACCAGCAAGGCAAGCAGGAAAGGCGCGCCCACCGTGAACAGGAGGTAAAGAAAAATGAGTCCTGCCGCGGCGGTCAATACTTGTTTCAAGGACATTGGTCCGGTTCCCCCTCTATCTATCTCCCCAATCCCTCTGATTCACCCGAGGGAGCTTCTACGACCCGAAGCTTCGGCTGCTTGTAAATATGTACGCGGAGCACGCGCAGCTTAACACTTTCGGCTACTTCGAAAATATAACCGTCGTGAATGATTTTCTTCCCCTTGACCGGATTGCCTTCCAGCTTCGTGAACAGCCATCCGCCAATCGTGTCGACGTCCTCGTCTTCGATATGCAGCTCGAACATCCCGTTGACGTCTTCGATCAGCGTCCGGCCATCCACCGACGTCACCTCGCCGCTGACGACGATGCTCGGTCCTTCGGTATCGAACTCATCATGGATTTCCCCGACGATTTCCTCCAAGATCAGCTCGGTCGTCAGCATCCCCGCCGTGCCGCCGTATTCGTCAACCACGATGGCGAGCTGGGAATGCTTGCGCTGCATCATTTTCAACACATGGCTGATCTCCATCGATTCCGGCACGTTCAGAATCGGCCGGACGAATTTCTCGAGCTCGTGATCTTCGTCCGGATCGGCCATTAACAAGTCCGTAATATGGACAAATCCGATAATCTGATCCTTGTCGTCGACGCACACCGGAAACCGGGTATGCTTCTTCTCGTAGACCAGCTTCATGTTCTCGGCGAACGGCATCTCCGTATTGAGGCAGTCCATATCCGTGCGCGGCAGCATGACCTCGCGGGCCAGCCGGTCCGAGAATTCGAATATATTATCGAACAGCGTCATCTCGTCCTTATCGATGATACCGCTCTTGGTGCTTTGGTCCATCAGAATGCGGATCTCTTCCTCCGTATGCGCGGAATCATGCTCGCTGGCGGGCGCGATGCCGACCCAGCGCAGCAGCCGGTTCGCGGTTCCGTTCAGGACGAAGATGGCCGGGAGGAACAGCCGATAGAACCAGAGCAGCGGAACGGACAGCCACAGCGAGGTCTCCTCCGACTTGCGGATCGCCAGCGACTTGGGCGCGAGCTCCCCGAGCACGATGTGGAGGAACGTAATGACCACGAAGCCGATGATAACCGATACAGTCGTTATCAGTCCTTCATCCGACATGCCCAGCCGATAAAAGAGCGGTTCCACGATCAGCTCCGAAATCGCCGGCTCCCCGACCCACCCTAATCCAAGCGAGGCGAGCGTGATGCCAAGCTGCGTCGCGGACAAATAGGCGTCGAGCTTGCCGTTCACTTTGAGCGCGTAACGGGCGCGGGCGTTGCCTTCGCTTGCCAGTTGCTTCAGCCGCGTCGAACGCACTTTGACGAGCGCGAATTCGGCAGCGACGAACAGCCCGTTAAGCACGACGAGCAACATGACGAGCAGCAGATTGAATACGATAGGTCCGAGATGAAATTCGGTATGCACGGCCGTAAATCCGCTCCTCTCTCCCGCCTTTTCTTAATACATAACCGCCCGGCGCTTCGTGAAATCGACGTCCTTATAATACATGTCCTTCACGAGCAGGTTCGGTCCGCAGCAGGAAGCTTGCGGGCAATGGCAGCCGACGCTTGCCGCGAGGGAATCGCCGAGCCAGCGGTCGAACAGGTCGCCCAGCCGGTCGCGCTGCACGTTACCGAAGGAAGGCACGTCAGCGAAGTCGGTCACGAATACGTCGCCCGTGAACAAATTGACGTTCAGGCGGTTGCGGCCGTCCGGATCGTTGCGCACGGTGACGTTCGGCTCCGACGCCAGCCGCCGCAGCAGCTCACGGTCCGCCTCGTTGTCGCTGCAATGGAAGAAGGGAAGCGTGCCGAAGAGCATCCAGACCGACGTGTCGCGATGATCCAGCAGATCGGTGATCGCCCGGCGCATATCCTCGCCGCTGAGCACCGGCAAATTCGCCGCGAACGCGCTCGGATACATCGGGTGCACTTCGTGGCGCTGGCAGCCCATTTCCATGATTAGTTTGTGAATCTCGACTATTTTCGTATGCGTCCGATAGTTAATCATCGACTCCGCGGAGACGAGCAGTCCGCCTTCGGTCAGCCGCCGCGTGTTGTCGATCATCCGCTCGTACATCCGCGCCGCCGCCTCCCGCGGAACCGGATGGCCGCTCTTGGCGAATCCGACCTCGTGGAAATCGTCCGCGTTCGTGTAATTGAACGAGATATGCATGACGTCCAAATAAGGCGCGATCGCTTCGTAGCGGCCGTAGTCGAGCGTCACGTTCGAATTGATCTGGGAGCGAACGCCCCGGCTGCGGGCGTATTTCAAGAGCGGGATGATATACTCGCGAACGGTACGGTCCGCGAACGACGGCTCGCCGCCGGTTATGCTGATCGTCTGCAGATGCTCCACTTCGTCCAGCCGGCGCAGCATCAGATCCAACGGCAGCTTCTCCGGTTCGCGGAGCACGAGCGTATCGCCGACCGCGCAGTGCTCGCAGCGCATATTGCACAGGTTCGATACCGTCATCTCGACGCTCGTCAGACGATGCCGGCCGTAGCGGTTCAAGGACGTAATCGGGTCCCATGGATCGTTCTGCGGGGATAAGGGAAAGAATGCGTCTTGTACATTCGATAAAACTTTCATCACGTGTCAACACCTTAACAATTGAATTGTAGCGTTTATGAAACCAGATTGGAATTATACGACTTTCAACGCCCGTGTATAATACCCTTTATTGTAATGTTCGCCAACCCAGCTTGCAATCTTTTGCGAGGCATAACCAGACGGTTGCGCCGTCCTTTATTCAGAAAAAAAGGGCCGTTGCCGGCCCCCTCATCCTTGCGATGTTCAATTAGTCGTGGTCAAACGACATGCCTACGCGCACGATCATGCAGCTGAGCTCGCGCGACAGGTCTATTTCGTACGGCGCTTGGACCGGCTGTCCGTCCGGGTCATATAGAATACGAATTGTTGGCCGGTGCGGAACGATCGGGTTAAGCTTGGCGACGACGCCCGCTTCGCCGGTCCCCAGCTTGACGGTGACGCCGATCGGATAGATCGCCACGTGATCCCGGAAACGCTGCAGCATTCGCTGCTCGTACAACGTGCCGGAGCCGGCGTACAGCCCTTCCATCGCTTCATGGGGCAGCATCGGATCGCGGTATACGCGCGTCGTCGTCATGGCGTCGTACGAATCGACGAGACCGATCCATTTGGCGTATTCGTGGATTTGGTCGCCGGTGATCCCCCTTGGATACCCGCTGCCGTTCAGCCGCTCGTGATGCTGGAAGGCGCAGTGCGCCGCCAGCAGCGGAATGTTCGGTTCGTCCTTGAGCAGCAGATAGCCTCGCTCGGCATGCCGCTTCATCTCCTCGTACTCTTCCCCGCTGAGGGAGCCCGGTTTCTTCAGCACGCCCATGCTGATCTGAGTCTTGCCGACGTCGTGCAGCATCGCACCCAGACCGAGCGTCATCAATTCGTCCCGGGTATAACCGTTCGCGATGCCCAGCATCGTGGAATAGACGCAGACGTTCAACGAATGCTGGAATAAATAGTCGTCGACGACGCCCATGTTCATCAGCATGATGAGCGCATCCTGCTGAGCGAGCAGATCGTCGAGCACCAGGTTCATCACGTCTCGAAATGGTCTGGATATATATGGGTAAGGGGTGTTCTTCTGGTTGGCTGTCATCAGGCTTTGAAATTGCTTGCGAATCGTGCCAAGCGCCTTCTGCCTCGTCTCGTCGCTGATCATGTCCGGCACGACCAGATCCGCCGTTCGCGAATCCTCGATATAGACGAAGGAAACGCCGTGATCCGATAAGCGGCTGATCAATTTCGCGGTCAGCTCTACATGCTCCGCCAGCAGCACGAGTCCTTCTTCGGAATAGATTTTCTTCGCCAGCCTCATGCCGGGTACGCAATGGGTGATCGATAATAGTCGCATCGGATAGCTCGGCCTTCCTTCATCTTTCCCTATAGGAAATTCGACATTTTTCGTCGCATCGTCGTAATGATAATGTAAGGGATAATCCGAAAAAGAGCAAGACGCAGGCTTCTTTTCGACAATTTGTTCGATTTTTCGACTACATCACGAAGATCCAGAACAACGCGGCGAGGATGAACCGGTAGATGGCAAAATGTTTGAGCTTGACGCGCTGAATGTACCGAAGGAAGAGGACAATGACCGCCCAGGCGACGAGGAATGAAGCGACGAAGCCGACGAGGAAGAACGGCAAGTTCTCGCCTTGTATGAATTTGTAATTCTCCAGCAGCTCGTAGCCGGTTGCGGCCGCCATGATCGGGATCGCCATGATGAATGAGAAATCGGCCGCGGCGCGGTAGGATGCCCCGACGAGCATCCCGCCGGCGATCGTGGAGCCCGAACGGGAATAGCCCGGCCAGAGAGAGAGACACTGCAATAAGCCGATCAGGAAGGCCTGCTTGTAAGACAAGTCGTCCAGCGTGGCCGAGACGGTCGCGATCTTGCCCCGCTCCACGAGCGACTCCGCTGCCCACATGTAAATGCCGCCGACGACGAGCGCGAACAGAACCGGAAGCTGGTTGAAGCCGTCTTCTTTAATGATATCCCGCAGCATGAAAGCGAGCAGCAGCGGCGGCACGATTCCTAGCGTGATGTGGATCAAATTCAGCCTGCGGGAGGATCGTCTCCCGGCTGCGGACAGCTTGCCGATGACTTCGGTGCGGCGCGACAAGCCCAGCAGATTGGCAATCCTCGCGCGGTACACGATCGCCATCGCCAATATCGCCGCCAGTTGAATGATGATCTCGAACGTAATGATGCGTTGATCGTCCGGCGTATAGCCGAGCAGCTTGTTCGTCAGAATCATGTGGCCCGACGAGGACACGGGCAGAAACTCCGTCAGCCCTTCCACGATGGCCAATATAACCGCGTTGATCAGCTCTCCCATAAACGTCCAAGACACTTCCCTTCACGAGATAGAGTCAAAGCACGCCCGGCTCGGCGGTCCATCGCGGACGCAGGCAGTCCTTCAGCGCTTCCTCGCTCTGCAGCTGGAGCGCCAGCACGCCGCGAATGAACTCGGGCAAATAATAGCGCACCTCGGTGCCGAGTTTGATGGATTCGTAGCCGGCACCGAACGTAAACATGTCGATCGTGCCCACGGTATAGGCGCGGTCGAGGTCGAACGGATGCCCGTCGCTCAGCGTGATCCGCGTTATTTTGTTGTAATCCGGCGCGGACGGATCCCAACGGATGTCAAGTCCGTCTACCGCCAGCATGCCTAACACGAGTCCGCGGAACCCGAACCCTTTGATCGGTTTGTCGATGAACGCGTCCAGCAGCGACTCCTCGAGTGCGCGCAGGAGCGCCCTGCCGGAGAGCGCCATCGAGCATGGATTAATCGGCGAAGGGCATAGCGCATGGATTTGGCCTTCGGTCACCTCGCCGGCAGACAGACCGCCCAGCAGCTGGCCCGCGTTGACCAGTCCGATCTCCGTACCGGTCCACCGGCGCAAGCCGTAGGCAAGCAAATTGCACAGCGGCGATTCCTGGTCCGGTCGCGCCGGCAGCGGTTCGCGCAGCTCCGCAACAACACGGCCAAGCCGATGCTTGCCCGATTCCAGATAACGCGCCGTTACCGCGGCGGCCGGCTCGTATTCCTCCAGCGCCGACATCGGCACGCATTCCGCATGAACGCGAGGCTGGCGAGTCATCGGGTCGAGTCCCACCTCCACCCGCCCCACGTACTCGCCAAACTTGCCGGCCGCGCAAACGTATGTATGTCCGTATACTTCAGGTTGTTCCAATAGATGATGGGTATGAGCGCCCAAAATAAGATCGATGCCTTCGAGTTCCGCCGCGATCCGGCGATCATATAGAATGCCCAGATGCGACAGCAGCACGACGACGTCGGCATGCGGACGCAGCGCTTCCACTTCCTCGCGGATCGCGTCCATCGGCTCCGCCACGTCCCAATCCAGCAGCCGATAGAACTCCGTATACGCCGCCGTCGCGCCGATCAAGCCGAAACGAATGCCGCCTCTCGTCATGATGGTGCTCGGCTTCATCCAAGACGGCCGCTGCGTCTCTCCGCGGCGCTTCAAGTTGGCGCACAGCGTCAGAAAGCTCGTGCCGCCACCGTAGGCGCGCTCCAACTGGTCCGCCGTCAATGTCAAACCTTCGTTGTTGCCCAGTGTGACCGCATCGTAACCGGCAGCGTGCAGGAGCGCGATATTCGCCTCCCCGTCGCTGCCCTCCGTTTCGAGCCGAGCCCGGTCCATGTGATCTCCGATATCTAACGCGAGCACCTGTTCTTCGCCGTACCGAAGGCGGGTTTGATGGATATAGGATGCAATTTTCGCGGCGTTCTCGAGCCGACTATGAATATCGTTGCTGTGCAGCAGAACGACCGCGGAATGGGTAGGATTCGTTTCGTTCATGCCAGCCTCCGTACGTGAATGTTATCGTTTCTTCAGCATCTCCTGCGGCGAAAACGTGTTTTTGAAGCCATACGAGGCTTCGTCCTGCTCTTGTTCAAGACGCAGAAAACGGCAGACGACGACGCTTTTCACGTTCAAGCACTCGCTAGATCCGTTCGGCGTGTACAGCCGGACCGGTCCTCCCTTGGCGAGCGGCTTGCCGTCCTGCGCGAATTGAAATGCCGCGTCACGCAGCTGCGCCCAGGGAATTACCGCTTCGAACGAATCCGCCGCTTCCACCTTCAGATGCGTCGGGCGCGGATTCGCTTCCGTCAACCCTTGCGCCGCCCGCCATGCCTCGTACCATGCGGCGAAATCGAACGCTTCGCCCGCGCCGCCCTCCACCCGGTCCCGAAGCGCGAACGCACTACCGGCCAGCGCGGCCATCTCGTCCGGCGCGGTCAGCGCCGCCTCAACGCCTTCATGTTCGATCCGAATTCGTAGTTCCGACATCCGTTAATCTCCTCTCCCTGCCGATGGCGCGATTATCCGCCGATCTGCGACATCCTTCTGGCGGTCGGCTCATGACTCAATTCTTGGTTGGCGAGCTTGGCCGCCATCTCGTGGTTCAGCGGCTTCAAATCCAGCGCTCGCATGAACAGCGCGTGCATCGCCTCCGGATCGCCCAGCGCCGGCTTCACGTTCAACTCGTCGACCCAATACAAGCACGGCTTCAGACCACCGTCCGAGGTCAACCGAAGCCGGTTGCAATTTTTGCAGAAGTGGTCGCTGATCGGATGGATGAGCCCGAACGATCCGACCCCTCCCTCGATCAAGTAATCTTCCGACGGGCCATTGCCCTTGATATCGTTCTTGGGGCTAACCGCGAAGCCGGCTTCCTCCGCGATCTCGAGCACCCGCGACAGGGGAAGATAATGCTTGCGCCAGCCTTCGTCGGCATGTCCGATCGGCATGTATTCAATGAAGCGCACATGCAGCGGCTGCTCCGCGCTCATACGCAAGAACGACAGAATCTCGTCCTCGTTCACGCCCTTCAGCAGCACGCAGTTCAGTTTGATCGGCGAGAACCCGACGCGCGCGGCCGCTTCGATCCCGTCCATGACACGCCGCAGATCGCCTCGGCGGGCAATGAATTTGAAGCGCGTCGGATCCAGCGTATCCAAGCTGATGTTGACCCGGTTGACGCCGGCATCGCGAAGCGCTTGCGCCTGCTGCGCCAGCAGCACGCCGTTGGTCGTCAGCGAAATATCCCGAATGCCATCGATGGCGGAAAGCCTCGCGATCAGGCTGCTCAGGTCGGGGCGGACGAGCGGCTCTCCGCCCGTGATCCGCAGCTTCGTAATGCCCAGCTTCGCGGCGGTTTCGACCACCTCCACGATGGCATCGTAACTAAGCAAGTCCGAAGATGGCGCGAATTCAACGCCTTCTTCAGGCATGCAATATAAGCAACGCAAATTACAGCGGTCGGTAACGGAGATGCGCAAATAATCATGCACCCGTCCAAAACGATCGGTCAAAGTTTGCACGGCGGCACTCTCCTTTCATTAGGTCCTACTAGCATAACATTTTTACGGGGATTATGGTATGCTAGATGAACATGAAACCAACGGTAATGAGAGGTTTTCTGCCATGACAATCGAATGGAAACTGCACCTATTTGCGGGTCTCGCCGACCGGTTCGGCGCGCCCGTTATCACCCTTGCGCTAGAAGAAGATCATTTGGCGGTCCACCAGTTCAAAGCCGCGCTGGCGCGGAACTTCCCGGAACACGAGGCACTGATCGGGATCTCGTTCGTCGCCTGCAACCAAGCCTATGCGGCAGATGGACAAATCATTCGGGCATCCGATGAACTTGCCCTGCTGCCGCCGGTATCCGGCGGCGAAGACGCGATGGACGACGCCGAGGCGCAAGCCACCGATGCGCCGCGTTATGCGATTACCTACGACCCGCTCTCCGTCGAGGCGGTCACGAACCTCGTCATCGCGCCCGGCAACGGCGCGGCGCTTACGTTCACGGGCACGACGAGAGAGTGGACGCATGGGGTGCGCACCGTCCGGCTCGAGTACGAAGCTTACGTGCCGATGGCGCTGAAGACGCTGGAGCAGATCGGCGACGAGATCGCCGAGCGATGGCCGGGAACGCTGTCCGCCATCTACCACCGTCTCGGCGTGGTTGATATCGCGGAGATCAGCGTCATCATCGCGGTCTCCGCCCCTCATCGCGATACGTGCTACGAAGCAAGCCGCTACGCGATCGAGCGGTTGAAGCAGATCGTGCCGATCTGGAAACGCGAAATTTGGGAAGACGGCTCCGAATGGAAGGGCCATCAGCTTGGCCCTTGGGATCCGACGGCAGCGCTGTAACACGTCCGATAAGCTAACCCTGCCCTTCCAACATGCACGTAAACATCTCACTTTATTCCGCAGTATGGAGGAGACATCCCGCATGACCGAACATCAACTTGCAGCCTCCGGACGGCCAACCGATGAGCAGCGTTACGCCCGTCAGATCCGTTACGCGCCGATCGGCTCGGATGGCCAAGCCCGACTTGGCGCCAGCCGGGCGGCCATCGTCGGACTCGGCGCGCTGGGCTCCGTCGCCGCCCAGCATCTGGCGCGCGCAGGGGTCGGCTTCATCCGCCTTATCGACCGCGACGTGCTGGAGTGGAGCAACCTGCAGCGTCAGGTGCTCTATACGGAAGACGACGTCGCGCGCATGCTGCCCAAAGCGGAAGCGGCTGCCGCTCGGCTTCAAGCGGTGAACAGCTCCATCGTTCTCGAGCCCGTCATCGCCGACGTCACCGGCTTGAACGCGGAAGCGCTGCTTGGCGATGTCGACATCATTATCGACGGGTCCGACAACTTCTCCGTGCGGTACCTCATCAACGACGTCAGTCTGAAGCACGGCATACCGTGGATCTACGGCGGCGTGGTCGGCGCGACCGGCATGTCGATGAACTTCCACCCGGGCGAGGGCAAGCTGCCCTGCTTCCGCTGCCTATTCCCGGCGCCGCCCGCGACGGGCGCCGTGGATACGTGCGATACGGCCGGCGTCCTCGCGCCGGCCGTCGACGTCGTCGCCTCGCTGCAGGCAGCCGAAGCGCTGAAGCTGCTGAGCGGCAACCGCGCCGCGATGCGCGGCACGCTGCTGCAGCTCGATCTCTGGTATCACCAGTGGATGCCGCTGCAAGTCGGCAGTTCGCGCCGGGACGATTGCCCGGCATGCGGGCATCAGCAGTATGATTATCTCGAGCAGCGTCATGCCGAGCCTGCCGCTGCCGCGCTGTGCGGACGCGCCACGGTCCAGATTACGCCGGCTGACGGCGCACAGCCCGTCTCCTTGGGCGAGCTTGAGAAGCGGCTCGTCCGAATCGGCGAGGTGGAACGGAATCCGTTCCTGCTTCGCTTTCGCCGGGACGAAGAAATCGTCGTGGTCTTATTCGCCGACGGTCGCGCGCTCATCCAAGGTACGGAAGATCCGTTAGTCGCCAGACGCGTCTATGCGGAGCTGTTCGGCGTCTAAGACGCCCTGAGGCATCGATATTGGCACTCAAACGTAAAAAACTCCGGTTCGCCGCCTTGGCGGTAACCGGAGTTTTTTGTATTCGAGAAGGCGGATCTTAACCGATCGAGCCTTCCATTTCGAATTTGATGAGACGGTTCATCTCGACCGCGTATTCCATCGGCAGCTCTTTGGTGAACGGCTCGATGAAGCCCATGACGATCATTTGCGTCGCTTCGTTCTCCGTCAGACCGCGGCTCATCAGATAGAAGAGCTGGTCCTCGGATACTTTGGAGACGGTCGCTTCATGCTCGAGCGTAATGTTGTCGTTCATGATTTCGTTGTACGGAATCGTGTCGGACGTCGATTGGTTATCGAGAATGAGCGTGTCGCACTTGATGTTCGCCTTGGAGCCTTCGGAGTTGCGGCCGAAGGATGCCAGACCGCGGTACGTAACCTTACCGCCGTGCTTACTGATCGATTTGGAGACGATCGTCGATGTCGTGTCCGGCGCCAGGTGAATCATTTTCGCGCCCGCGTCTTGGTGTTGGCCTTTGCCCGCTACCGCGATCGACAGAACCATGCCTTTCGCGCCGCGGCCTTTGAGCACGACCGCCGGGTATTTCATCGTCAGCTTGGAGCCGATGTTGCCGTCGACCCACTCCATCGTCGCGTTCTCTTCCGCAACCGCGCGCTTCGTCACGAGGTTGTAGATGTTCGGCGCCCAGTTCTGGATCGTCGTGTAACGCACGCGCGCGTTCTTCTTGCAGATGATCTCGACGACGGCGCTGTGCAGCGAGTTCGTGCTGTATACAGGAGCCGTACAGCCTTCAACGTAGTGCACGAAGCTGTCTTCGTCCGCGATAATGAGCGTGCGCTCGAATTGGCCCATGTTCTCCGAGTTGATCCGGAAGTAAGCTTGAAGCGGAATTTCGCACTTCACGCCTTTCGGAACATAGATGAAGCTGCCGCCCGACCATACCGCGCTGTTGAGCGCCGCGAACTTGTTGTCCGCCGGAGGAATGATCGTGCCGAAATATTCTTTGAAGATCTCCGGATGCTCGCGAAGCGCCGTGTCCGTGTCCATGAACAGCACGCCTTGCTTCTCCAGATCTTCCTGCATGTTGTGGTAGACGACCTCGGACTCGTACTGAGCCGATACGCCGGCGAGGAACTTCTGCTCCGCTTCCGGAATGCCGAGCTTATCGAACGTCTCTTTGATCTCTTGCGGTACTTCTTCCCACGTTTTGCCTTGCTTCTCGGACGGCTTGACGTAGTACTGGATATCGTTGAAATCGAGGTCGTCTAGCTCGCCGCCCCAACGAGGCATTGGCATTTTGAAGAACTGCTCCAACGATTTGAGACGGAATTCCAACATCCATTCCGGCTCGCCTTTCATTTCGGAAATCGTGCGAACGATCTCCGGCGTCAATCCTTTACCGGATTGGAATATCGCTTTATGCTCGTCGCGAAAGCCATACTTATACTCTTCCATTTCTGGCATGCTTTTAGCCATGGGTAAGCCTCCCTTTGTTTGATGCGCGCATCTCGTGCACGTTTACGATTGTTGTTCGACGCCCTTGCGGAGCGCATTCCAGGCGAGGGTGGCACATTTGATGCGCGCCGGGAATTTGCTGACGCCCGACAACGCTTCAATATCTTCGTTCTCGTCGAATTCGACGTCTTCGCCTTTGATGAAGGCGGAGAACTTCTCCGCCATTCCGAGCGCTTCGTCCAGCGTCCGGCCCTTGACCGCTTCGGTCATCATCGAGGCCGACGACATGCTGATCGAGCAGCCTTCGCCGGTGAACTTGGCTTGCTTCACGACGCCTTCCTCGACCTGCAGCTGCAGCTGAATGCGGTCGCCGCAGGTCGGGTTGTTCAAGTTGACGGTCACGGCGTCTTCTTCCAGCGTTCCGCGGTTGCGCGGGTTTTTGTAATGATCCATGATGACGCGGCGGTACAAATCATCCAATTGCATAACCGAAGAACTCCTTTGCGTGCCCGAGGGCGTCCACAAGCCGTTCAACGTCCTCTTCGGTATTATAGATATAAAAGCTCGCTCGCGCCGTGGCCGATACGTTCAGCCAGCGCATAAGCGGCTGCGCGCAATGGTGGCCGGCGCGGATCGCGACGCCGCGCGTATCCAGCACGGTGGCTACGTCATGCGGGTGAACGTCGTCCAGGTTGAACGTGATCAGACCTGCTCGATCATGAGCCGGACCGTAGATCGTAAGACCGTCGATCTCGCTCATGCGCTTATAGGCGTAAGCCGTCAGCGCATGCTCGTGACGCTCGACTTCGTCCATGCCGATCTCGTTCAGGAAGTCGATCGCCGCTCCGAGACCGACGGCGCCGGCAATGATCGGCGTGCCGCCTTCGAACTTGTACGGCAGCTCCTTCCACGTCGATTCGTACAGATCCACGTGGTCGATCATTTCGCCGCCGAATTCGACCGGCTCCATCCGCTCGAGCAATTCCTTCTTGCCATATAATGCGCCGATCCCCGTAGGCGCGCACATTTTGTGGCCGGAAAACGCATAGAAATCACAATCGAGATCGCGCACGTCGACGCGCTTATGCGGGGTGCTCTGCGCGCCGTCGACGACCATCTTCGCGCCGTGCTTGTGCGCGATCGCCGCGATTTCCTTGACCGGGTTAACCACGCCAAGCACATTCGAAACGTATACGACCGAGACGATCTTCGTCCGTTCCGTAATCGTCGCTTCCGCGTCTTCGATGCGGATGGACCCATCCGGCTGGAGCGGAATGTACTTGAGCGTCGCACCGGTCGCCTTCGCCACCTGCTGCCACGGAATCAGATTGCTGTGATGCTCCATCGGCGTCAGGACGATCTCGTCGCCCTCGCCGCATACCTCCCGGGCATAGCTGCTCGCCACGATATTCAGCGCCGTCGTTGTCCCCCGGGTGAAAATGATTTCCTGCGCGCTCGCCGCATTAATGAATGCGCGAACCTTCTCGCGTGCCCCTTCGTATGCGTCCGTTGCACGAGAGCCCAGCGTATGAACGCCGCGATGCACGTTGGCGTTGTCGAGTTCGTAGTAACGTGTGACCGCATCAATGACGGAACGCGGCTTCTGGGAAGATGCCGCGCTGTCCAAATAGACGAGCCGATGCCCGTTTATATCTTGATGCAGAATCGGGAACTGTTCCCGAATCGCCTCAATGTTCATGCCTCCAGCTTCCTTTCAAGAAGGGAACGGAGCTGCTCTTGTACCGCCTCGATCGGAATTTCCTCGACGACCGGCGCCAAGAAGCCGTTGATGATCAGACGCTCCGCTTCGCGCTTCGAGATCCCGCGGGACATCAGGTAATATACCTGCTCCGGGTTAACCTGACCTACGCTCGCCGCATGGCCCGCGGTTACATCGTCTTCGTCGATCAGCAGAATCGGGTTGGCGTCGCCGCGCGATTTCGGGCTGAGCATAAGCACCTTCTCCGTTTGCTCGCCGTTCGCTTTGGTCGCGCCCTTCTCGATCTTCGTCACGCCGTTGATGATTGCCGTCGCCGCGTCCTTCATGACCGCGCGCGTCACCATTTGGCTGTCCGAGCTGCGGCCTACGTGCACCGCGCCGGTCGTCAAGCTCATCTGCTGCTTGCCCGAGCCGATGCTGATCACCTTCGCGTCCGACGTCGAACCGTTGCCGCGAAGCAGGGAACGCGTGTCGGACAGCGTGTTGCCATCGTGCAGGTCGCCGACGATCCATTCGATGCGTCCGTCATTCTCGACGACCGCGCGGCGGAGCGACAGGTCGATGATGTTCTCGGACATATGGTGGATCGTCGCGAAACGGACATGGGCGCCCGGCTTCACGATGACTTCCACGACCGATTGCTTCACGAGCGTCGCCGCGGCGCCTTCGAAGGCGCTGCTGACGTTGTCCACGTACGTGACGCGGCTGTTGTTGTCCGCCACGACCAGAATATGCGGCGCGAACGTCGCTTCCGCGTCGTCGGCGAACAGCAGCGCTTGCAGCGGCAGCTCGACTTCGACGTTCTTCGGTACGTACAGGAACACGCCACCGTTCCAGATCGCCGAGTGCAGCGCCGTCAGTTTGTCTTCATCCTGCGCGACGGCCTTGAACAAATATTGTTGAACGAGATCGCCGTGCTCGCGCGCCGCCGTCTCGAGATCGGTGAAAATAACGCCTTTGCTTTGCAGCTCGGCCGACAGTTGCTTGAACACGATGCCGGAGTTGCGCTGCACGACGAAGCCCGCCGGGGTCTCGCCGCTCAGGTTGCGAACCGCTTCCGGCAGCTCGTCTGCCGAAGCGATGGCCGCTTGCGGCTTGTGTACGCCGACGGCCGTCAAATCCCAACGGTCGATCCGGACCTTCTCCGGTTTCGGCCATTCCAGTGTTTCCGATAGCTCCGCGCCTTGTCCGCGCAGCGCCGTGAGCCATGCCGGCTCGCCCTTGCTGCGGGAGAGCGCTTCGGCCGCTTCGCGGTTAACCGGAGTCGATAGTTGTGTGCTCATTTCGATACTCCTCCTCCGCTTAAGCCTGGCCGACCGTTTCGTCCACGATGCCCAGTTCTTCTTTAACCCAATCGTAACCTTCGTTCTCCAGACGCTCTGCCAGCTCCGGTCCGCCGGATTTGACGATGCGCCCTTGCATCATGACGTGAACGAAGTCCGGTTTGATGTAGTTCAGCAAACGCTGGTAGTGCGTGATGATCAGGAAGCCGCGGTCCTCGGAACGCATGCTGTTCACGCCGGCAGCGACGATTTTGAGGGCGTCGATGTCAAGGCCGGAGTCGATCTCGTCGAGCACGACGATTTTCGGATCGAGCAGCAGCATTTGGAGAATTTCGTTACGCTTCTTCTCACCGCCGGAGAAGCCTTCGTTCAGGTAACGGTGCGCGAACTCGGGGTTCATGTCGAGCTCTTTCATTTTGCCTTCCATTTGGCGGATGAATTTGATCAAGGAGATCTCGTTGCCTTCGCCGCGGCGCGCGTTGATGGCGCTGCGCAGGAAGTCGGAATTCGTCACGCCCGTGATTTCGCTCGGATACTGCATCGCGAGGAACAGGCCTGCGCGAGCGCGCTCGTCCGTTGCCATCTCAAGCAGGTCTTCGCCGTTCAGCGAAGCCGAACCGCCGGTTACTTCATATTTCGGATGCCCCATGAGCGCGGATGCGAGCGTACTTTTGCCCGTGCCGTTCGGTCCCATGATTGCATGGACTTCGCCGCCTTTGATTTCGAGGTTGATGCCTTTGAGAATTTCTTTATCTTCGATCGAAGCCGTCAAGCCGTCGATCACGAACTGCGTTGCCATATTGTAATACTCCCTCCGTTAGTCGGCTGTCACACTTAATGACAATTCCTTATTAATAATTATTCTAATCTGATTCTCAGTGATTATCAATCATTATTTTATTACAAGATTTTGTCTAAAGCAACTTGACACGCCGCCAAAGCCTGTCCGCTGCGCGGTTTCAAGCGCCCAGCGCCGCAATCACCGCGTCCCGCTGCTTCGCGAACTCCTCGTCGTCCAACACCGGCTTCCAGTCCGGCCGAAGTTCAAGCGACTGCTCCTCCAGGCTCACCCACGATTTGCAGCCCGAGTAGGACGGCAGCATCGGAATTTCCAGCGGCTCCGCAGCGGCATAGACCCGCAGCAGCAGCAGATGAAGCGGTTTGCTCCGCTTCCACTTTAACCGTTCTTCGGCGAATGCATCGGTCCAAATATGAAATTCGCGGATGCGGTCCAGCGTCTCCTGGTCCCGAATCTCGATATCCGCCACTGCTTCGGCGTAAGCCCCGACCCGAATGGTGCCCTGCTCCGGATCCCAGTCCTCAAGCGTCTCCGCGATCCCGTGCCGATACGCTTCCTTGAGCAGCTCCGGCTTCTGATGCTCATAGGCCGGAAGCAAGTAGAAGGCGTCGCTGACCAGCTTGAAGTCCCGCGTTTCTTCCGCGATGCCGCCTTTGCGCAGCACGAGAATTTGCTTTCCCTCCGCCAGAGCCTTCACCGCCACGGCCCAATCCCGCAGCGCCGCCGGCTGATTCGCTTCTTTATTCATGTTTCTCCCCCTCCGATCGACATGAAAATGCCTTTCCATTATAGCAGAGCGGGTATTCCAACGCGAACCGATATTCGGTATACTGTTTAGCAAGTCAAAGCGATCAAGTCAAAGCGATAATCAAAGACAAGATGAAGGATATGCGTAAAACGTTACGCTTTCTTGTATGTCGAAATCTGTCGCGAAAGCTTGCACGGAAGGCCCAACCCATACCAAACCGGAGGTGGACGCAGCATGTCTGCATATCATCCCTTAACGGAACGCGAAGCCATCGAGATCGCCCGTTCCCTGAAAAGCGTATTTCCCGATGCGCCCGACAATTTAGCCTGCCGCGAAATCGGCGACGGCAATCTGAATTTGGTGTTCCACATTACGGATTCCGCCAGCGGACGGAGCGTGATCTTGAAGCAGGCGCTGCCTTACGCGAAGGTCGTCGGCGAATCGTGGCCGCTCACGCTCGACCGCGCGCGGATCGAGAGCGAGGCGCTCATCCAAGAGGGCAAGCTTGCGCCTGGCCTCGTGCCGCAGGTTTACGCCTATGACGCGGAGCTCGCGCTTACTATTATGGAAGATTTAAGCGATCACGTTATTATGCGCCGCGGGCTAATGGAAGGCGGACGCTATCCGAAATTCGCGGACGATATCTCGACGTTCCTGGCGCGGACCTTGTTCTTCACGTCCGATCTGGGCATGAACCAGCAGGAGAAGAAACTGCGCGTACGCGACTTTATTAACCCGGAGCTGTGCAAAATAACCGAGGACCTTATTTTCGACGATCCCTACACGGTATCGGCCAATAACAATTACGATGCAGCCATCGAGGACGAAGCCGAAGCGCTGCGGACCGACGAACAGCTTCATTTCGAAATCGCTTTGCTTCGCGAGAAGTTTCTGACGCAAGCCCAAGCGCTGCTTCACGGCGATCTACATACCGGCAGCATCTTCATTACGCCGGAGTCCACCAAAGTCATCGATCCGGAATTCGCTTATTATGGTCCGGCAGGGTTCGATATCGGAGCCGTCATCGGCAACCTGCTGCTGAACTACGCATCCCGTCACGGCTGGGACAAGTCCGAAGCCGAAGCGGGCGATTACCGTCACTATTTATTGACGACAATCCGCGAGATCTGGACCAAGTTCGAAGCGAAATTCCGCGCGCTGTGGGATGAGCATGGCGTAGATCGTCTCGCCTCCGCGAGCGCCGCCTACAAAGACGATTACATGAAACGGCTGCTGCAGGACACGTTGGGCTATGCCGGCGCCAAAATGGTCCGCCGCATCGTCGGTCTGGCGCACGTGGCCGATATCGACCGCATCGAAGACGCCGCGAAGCGCGAAACCGCTCAGCGGCTGGCGCTTGCGATCGGCAAATCGCTGATCAAAACCGGCCGACAATCCACCTCTATCGAACAGCTCATCGACATCGCCCTGACCTCATCAGCCGGTGCGAAGGTATAAGAAAGGAAATTTAACCATGACCCAATCCGCTAACACGGCGCTGCAGTCCGTGATCTGGGCCGGCGAACATCTGGACCTGCTCGACCAGCGCCTGCTGCCCGAAGAAGTCGTCTATCTCCCGCTCGTCTCCGTTCAGGACGTATGGGAGGCCATCCGTCATCTGAAAGTCCGCGGCGCTCCTGCCATCGGCATCGCGGCCGCATACGGCGTCGTGCTTGGCAGCCGGGACGTCGCAACGAACGCGGCCGACTGGCTGACAGCCGTCAAAGAAGCCGCCTCTCATCTGGCGACGAGTCGTCCGACCGCGGTCAATTTATTCTGGGCGCTCGACCGCATGACGGCCCGCGCCGAGAGTCTGGTAGCCTCCGAGTCCGGGCTCGATACAGTGAAACGCGCTCTGCTGGACGAGGCGATCGCCATCCAAAGCGAAGACGAGGAGACGAACCGCCTCATCGGCGAGCATGCGCTCGAGTTGTTCCACGACGGCATGGGCGTGCTAACCCACTGCAACGCGGGCGGGCTTGCGACTGCCAAATACGGTACCGCGCTCGCGCCGTTCTACCTGGCCAAGGAACGCGGCATCGATTTGAAGGTGTTCGCGGACGAGACGCGCCCGGTCCTCCAAGGCGCTAGGCTCACGGCCTTCGAGCTTCAGCAAGCGGGGGTCGACGTCACGCTCATCTGCGACAACATGGCCGGCATGGTCATGAACAAAGGCTGGGTCAACGCCGTTATCGTCGGCACCGACCGCGTCGCGGCCAACGGCGACGTCGCCAACAAGATCGGCACCTACAGCGTCGCCGTTCTCGCCAAGGCGCATAACATTCCGTTCTACGTCGCTTGTCCGCTGTCTACGATCGACCTGAACACCGCCTCCGGCGATTTGATTCCGATCGAGGAGCGCGGCGAAGAAGAGATTACCGAGGGCTTCGGCAAGCGCACCGCGCCGCAAGGCGTGAAAGTGTTCAACCCGGCTTTCGACGTGACGCCGCACGAATACGTGACGGCCATTATTACGGAGAAGGGCGTCGTCAAGCCGCCGTTCGACGTAAATCTCAAAAAGCTGTTCGACCTATAACCTCTGAACGTAAAAAGGGTTGCCCGACGCACGGCCGCATAAACGGCAGGCTGTCCGGCAACCCTGTTATTTCGGCTACCCTTCTCGTTACAGCATCAATTCCAACGCTTTCGCTCCCGTCATGCCCGTACTGATTCCGAGCGCTGCGGCCTCTCCCGTGATCGACTCCAGCGGAGCAGCCATCAACTCTTCCAACGTGCGTACACCCACCGCCCGTCCGGCGATGATTTTACGGTCGCTGAGCCGTTCGTTAAGGAGACCCACGTCGAGGGCGCCGCACATGATGTACCCTTTATCCGTCGTTACGGCGATTAGCGTCGTCTTAGGCAGCTTTACCTCGACCCCGATGACGGTCGCGCCGTTCTCGAGGACGATCGGTACCATTCGCATCATCCGAAACCACCTCCTTTGAGGGCGGAGCCATCCGCCAAATCGAAACGTTGTTCGCTCCACTATATGCGCTGTCCCGCGGATTCGTTCGGCATGAACAGCGGCCCCGCCGCCTATTCCGCCGCAAGGGCGAATGGTTAATGGACCGCTCAGAGGCTCGCTAGGATTGGCTGGCAAACAATGATATGATAAGGGATATTCATGTCTTTATGGAGGCAGGCACTATGAAACCAAACAATTCCAAGACCCCAGACGATCAGACTGCCTATTTGTTTAACGTGGATATTATGGTGAAGGGCGTAACGAACGCGCAAGCCATGGAGAAGGTGCTGCAAATGCTGAACGGCGGCGGCGCGGAGGATTTTCGGATCGTTTCCGGCGCGAACCTCGGCATCCGAATCGAGCAGATGGAACAGCTGGCCAAGCGGATCGAGCAGCTTGAACAGAAGCTGGCCAATACGACGGGCGTATCGGCTGCCGGCGCGCAGACGAAGAAACCCGCCGACCGCGCTGGCGCGCCGGACACCGCCAAATTAAAGGACGCGATCAACGCGGCCAAGGCCAAAGTCGGCATACCGGCTACCGAAACGCCATCGATGACGTACAGCATGTTCTCCGAGCGGATTACAGCGGTCATCGAGGACAAGCGGCTTATCCGGCTGAAGGTAAACCGGGGGGCAGGCGTGATGCTCAGCATCCCGTGCCGCGTGCTCAGCTACGATGAACGCGCGCAGACGATTACGGTGTATCACGTGGATGAGAAGCAGGTTTATACGTTTAAATGGACAGAGATCGAGGACTTCATCGTCTAACAAATAGAGGAGCGACCCGCGGCAGCGGACGCTCCTCTTCTTTATGATCGCGCTTACTTGGCCTGTCCGCGCTGCTTCCACAGCACGATGGCGACGAGCGCCCATGCGGCGATGAACGCGACGCCGCCCAGCGGCGTGATCGGGCCCACCCACTTGAATTCCGTCAAGCTGAGCACGTAGAGACTGCCGGAGAACAAGAAGATGCCAAGATGCATCATCCGGCCGGCGAGCCGCAGCTTGCCTTCGCCGCCGAGCCGGTCGGCGAGCAGCCCGATGATCAGCAAGCCGAGCGCATGGTACATATGGTAACGAACGCCCGTCTCGAATACGGTCAGCATCTCTTCGGAGATGCGCTCCTTCAGCGTATGGGCGCCGAAAGCGCCGAGAATGACGGCCAGTCCCGCGTGGAACGCGCCGTATAACCCGAATTTGGACAACATAAACACGACTCCTTATCTTTGCAGAAATGATTCCATCAGGTACAATGTGGCTAGATTCGCGCTTGAAGCCGCGCAAAACCGGCAACGCCTTGATCAACAACTAAAGGGGAGAACCTGCATGTCCGATTCTTATCGCCCTCAAGACCCGGCGGACGGCCATCCGCCATTCGCGCCGGCCGACCCGTATGATGCGCCGGAAGCCCCGGCACCGCGTAAACAGTCCGGGCTCGGCATCGCGTCGTTCATCATCGGCATCGCGAGCATCGCCGGCGTCATCGCCAGCATTGCCATCATTACGTCTTTCATTATGAACGATCTGGGATTGAACGGCAACATGATCGAGATCGACGCGGAGAACATCGGGATCGAGCTGCTGCTCGGCGGCCTGCTCATGATGGGCAGCGTGCTGCTCGCCCTGCTCGGCCTCATCCTCGGCATCATCGGCGCCTGCATGCGCAACCGCCGCAAGGCGTTCGCGATCGTCGGCATCGTGCTGAATGCCCTTCTCGTCGTGCTCGTCGGCGCGCTGTTCCTCATCGGCATCTTGAAAGGCGCGACCACCATCTAACGTCCATGTTCGTCCCCGCACCGCACATCATCCGGTTTTCGCTCCGCCCGCTTCGCGCGCGCAGAGGGAGCCGGATTTTTTCGTGCGCCCCGCCCCTTGTTCATTCTTCTCACATAACCGCCGGACGCGCGAATAAACTGAATATTACAGGCAGTAGAGGACGAAGGAGGTGCGCTTCGCATGGAGGCCAATCAAGGACAATCGTTCATCGTATCCCGCGAGGACTGGTCGCTGCATCGCAAGGGCCATCAAGATCAAGCCCGGCATCAGCAGAAAGTCCGCGAAGCCATTAAGCAAAACCTGCCCGATCTCGTGTCCGAAGAGAATATCATCATGTCCGACGGCAAGCACGTCATCAAGGTGCCGATCCGCAGCCTGGACGAATTCCGGTTCGTGTACAACTTCAACAAGAACAAGCACGTCGGCCAAGGCGACGGCGACAGCCAGGTCGGCGACGTGCTCGGCACCGATCCCGCCTCCGCGCAAAAAGGCGGCAAGGGAGAAGGCGCGGGCGATCAACCCGGCGAGGACGTCGTCGAAGCCGAGATCAGCCTAGCGGAGCTGGAGACGATGCTGTTCGCGGAGCTCGAGCTCCCGTATTTGAAGCAGAAGGAGAAAGACCAGATCGAAACGAAGGAGATTCGCTTCAACGACATCCGCAAGAAGGGCATCATGTCCAACATCGACAAGAAACGGACGATCCTCGAGAACTTGCGCCGCAACGCGACGAGCGGCAATCCGGGCATTCACGGCATCACGCCGGACGACCTGCGCTACAAGACGTGGGAGGAAATCATCAAGCCGCAGTCCAACGCCGTCATCATCGCGATGATGGATACGTCGGGGTCCATGGGCTCCTTTGAGAAGTACGTCGCCCGCAGCTTCTTCTTCTGGATGACCCGGTTCCTCCGCCATCAATACGAGAAGGTCGACATCGTCTTCATCGCGCATCATACCGAGGCGAAGGAAGTGACCGAGGAGGAGTTCTTCACTCGAGGCGAGAGCGGCGGCACGATTTGCTCCTCCGCTTACATCAAAGCGATCGAGATCATCGACAGCCGATACCCGCCGGCGCAGTACAACATCTACCCGTTCCACTTCTCCGACGGCGACAATCTGACGAGCGACAACGAGCGGTGCGTCAAGCTGATCGGCGAGATGCTCAAGCGCGCGAACATGTTCGGTTACGGCGAGGTCAATCAATACAACCGCTCCAGCACGCTCATGTCCGCCTACAAGCATATCCAGTTCCCGAATTTCCTCCATTATGTGATCCGGGAGAAAAGCGAAGTGTACAACGCGTTGAAGTCGTTCTTCCGCAAACGCGAAGGCGTGCCGAGCTAACCTAACAAAGGGCTTTGCCCTTTCAGACTCCTTTCTTTTCCGCCCCCAAGCCCCCTCGCCAGGGGGTTCCGAGGGACCCGTCCCAGACGATGCTTCCGTAGTGCGTTTTCCGCTGGAAAACGCTTAGGACACCCGGAAGTATAGTCGCTCGTTACGCGGCCGTCTTCGATGTGTCCTTTCGCGAGGTGCCCGCACGTCCTAACGGACAAAGCTTTCGTTCGAGCTTCGTTCGTAGCGTATTGCCTTGGGGTGGTGTCCTGTAGATGATGTGCGATTCATACAGCTTCGAGATGACCTTCGCTTTCGTCCGCTCTCGCGGACACGCTTTACGCTGATTGACCCACAACTAAAATTCCAAAACAAAAAAACTCCAGCCTCCCGAGTAGTCGGGGCTGGAGTTTATTTTTCTTTCGTGCGTGCAAGAAAATGCGAATAAGTGCCTGCGTCTACAGGTTCGTCCGGTAAATCGCCTTGTTCTCCAGGCCGCGGAGCATTGGCGTCCATGGCTCGCTCTCCGGCGTCGTGTCCAGCGCGTCCTCGACCATCTGCAGCTTCGCGTCCAGCGAGTCGATCAAATGGAGCGCGACCGCTTCGGCCATCTGCGGCTGAACCGGGCTGCCCCACTCGCCCAAGTTGTGATGCGCCAGCACGACATGCTGCAGCGCCAGCACCGGCTCGGAGTCAAGCGGAATGCCATGGTGAATCGCCGCTTCGACGATCCATCCCGAGGCGAGCGCGATATGGCCGATCAGCTTGCCCCTTACGCTGTAGTCGGAGACGATGCCCAGCTGCGCCGTCATCTCCTCGGGCTTGGCGATATCATGAAGGATAATGCCCGCCTTGATCAAGTCCGCGTTCAGGAACGGACGCTGCTTGCAGACGAATTCGCCCAGCTCCAGCATCCGCGTCATGTGGTACGCAAGGCCGGCGAAGTACGCGTGATGATGGGTTTTGGCCGCCGGATAATGCATCAGCTTGTCTTCGACCTTGGCCGTGCAAAAATCGACGATCGCCTTAATGTCCGCATGTCCGATGCTCGCGGCGGATTGCTTGATCGCGTGGATGAGATCCACCGGACGGATCGGGGCGGCTCGGACGAAATCGGCGATGTTAATGCCATCCTCGTCGGTCGCCTTGCGGATGCGCTGGATTTTGACCTGCAGCTTGTCCCGGTACGTCTGCACGAGTCCGCGCACCTTCACGAGGCCCATCGGGAAGAACGTCTCTTTATCCGTCTGCGTCACGTCCCAGTACTTGGCCGAGATTTGGCCGCTGGCGTCGCACAGCACGATATCCATGTAGTCCTTGGCGGGCGTCGCGTTCGTCTGCTTCACCTCGCACTCTTTCAAGAGATAGTAGCCGGTGAATTCATCTTGCGGTTGCATTTGAATAATCTGGGTCATGTGAAGCTCCTCCTGTATTCGGTACGCTCATTATACAATGGAATGCCGCCCGCGCGCGACGAAGCCGCAAAATACTAACCAAATTGGGCGGCGCGCCCCCTGCGCTTGCACTCGCCGTCCGCGATTGCCTATGATAGTCATATACCCGAAAAAGGCGCTGGGAGGACGAAATTCATGACCGATTTCCAAACGAAACTGAACAACTACGCCGACATTATTTTGCGGATCGGCGTTCATTTGCAGCAAGGCCAGACCCTGATCGTCAACGCGGATCTCGATGCGGCCGACTTGGCTCGTCTCGTCGTCAAGCGGGCGTACGAGCTGGGGGCGGCGCGCGTCAAAGTGTTCTGGACCGACGATATCGCCACGCGCCATCACTTCGATCTGGCGCCGGACGCGGCGTTCCTGGAGGAGCCGAAGTGGGCGGCGGCCGAGAAGATGGAGCTGGTCGAAAAGGGCGCCGCATCGGTGACGATCAAGTCCTCCGATCCGGATCTGCTCCGCGGCGTCGCCAAAGACCGAATCGTGAACGCGGAGAAAGCGGCGCGCCAGGCCAACACCAAATACCGCGAATACGTGCAGGCCTTCCGATTCAGCTGGTGTCTGGCCACCGCGCCATCCGAGGGCTGGGCGGCCAAGGTGTTCCCCGATGCGCCGAAGGAAGAGCAAGTCGCGCTGCTGTGGGAGGCCATCTTCCGCATGGTGCGGGCGGATCAGCCCGATCCGATCGCCGCGTGGGAGCATCACCTGACCGAATTGAAGCGGCGCGCCGACTACTTGAACGCCAAAGCCTACAAGAAGCTGCACTATACGTCGGAGGGGACGGACCTGTCGATCGAGCTGCCCGAAGGCCATGTATGGCTCGGCGGCCGCAAGACGAACGATCAGGGCATCGCCTTCGTGCCTAATCTGCCGACGGAGGAAGTGTACACGGCGCCGCTCGCGACCGGCGTGAACGGCACCGTCCGCAGCAAGAAGCCGCTTAGTTACGGCGGCAACATCATCGACAACTTCTCGTTCACCTTCGAGAACGGCCGCATCGCGGATTGGAGCGCCGAGCAAGGGGCCGAGACGCTGCAAGGGCTGATCGAGATGGACGAAGGCTCGCATTACCTGGGCGAGGTGGCGCTCGTTCCGTTCGACTCGCCGATCTCGAACTCGAATCTGCTGTTCTACAAAACGATATTCGACGAGAACGCCTCCTGCCATCTGGCGATCGGCAGCGCCTATGCGGCGTGCGTCGAAGGCGGCGGCAAGCTCTCCCGCGAGGAGCTGAAGGCGCGCGGCCTCAATAACTCGCTCGCGCACACGGACTTCATGGTCGGCTCGAAAGACCTGACGATCCGCGGCATCGCGAAGGACGGCACGGAGGAGCTCGTGTTTAAGGACGGCAACTGGGCGATCTAACGGAGCGAACGGCTCCTAGCCCGAAGGATAACGCAAAGGACCTCGAATGCCATCGTGGGATGGGATCCGAGGTCCTTTGCGTTTCGTCGCGAGCGCCGTCCGCCTACCGCCTAAGTCAACGGCAGCAGCTGCTTGCGGGCGTCCAGAATGATGCCCGCCGTTTCTTCGATCGCGCGGTGCGTCACGTCGACGACCAGGCAGCCGAGCGTGCGGAACAGCTCGGCTGCGAGCTCGAGCTCTTCGGAAACCCGCTGGGGTCGCGCGTAGCTCGCGTCGAACGGAAGCCCCATGCTCTTCAGCCGTTCGATCCGGATCGCAATGAGTTTCTCCGGGTCCATCGTAAGGCCGATCAGGCGCTCCGAAGGCATCCGGTAGAGCTCTTCGGGCACCTTGACCTCCGGTACGAGCGGATAGTTGGCAACCTTGATGCCCTTATGGGCCAAATAGATGCCCAGCGGCGTCTTCGAAGTGCGCGAGACGCCCAGCAGGATCAGGTCCGCTTGACTCCAGCCGCTCACGTATTGGCCGTCATCGGACTTCACCGTGTATTCGATCGCTTCGACCCGGTTGAAATACGCCTGATCCATCCGGTGCGGCATCGCGGCCCGCTGTGTCGGCGCCGAATCGAACGTGCGGATGAAGCCTTCCATCGCGGGCCCCATCACGTCGACGGCGCAAACGCCCAGGCGCGCCGACTCCTGTCGGATCATCTCGCGCAGCTCGGGGAGCACCAGCGTATAGACCACCATGCCGCCAAGGGCGGCGGCGCGTTCCATCAGCTGGCGGATTTCGTCCTCGTTCTTGATATGCGCCCAGCGTTCCAGACGGACCTCCTGGCCCTCGAATTGGCGGACCGCGGCGCGCGCGACCGCATCCGCCGTCTCGCCCACGGAATCCGAGCCTACCAGTATCGTTCTGATCTCCTTATTCAACTTCGTTCCGGCCCCCTTGCCTGAAATGAGCGTACATCGCCGCTTCAGCCCCTGACGGAGGCCTCGTAGAACAGCTTCACGACCGTCGTCTTGGTAATGCGGCCGACGACCTCCAGACCCGCGTCGGGTTCCTTCCCCCGAGGCACGACGACCGGCAAACCGTCGATCTCGCGGGCGATCATGATCGCCATCGCGTCCCGGACCGTATGCTCGGGCGTAACGGTCGCCAAATTGGACAGCCGGGTCATGACCAGGCCAAGCAGCATCGAGGACGCTTGCGGATTGCCGAGCGAAACCTTGAGCAAGTCCTTGCGCGAGACGATTCCCGCCAGACGCCCCTCCGCGTCCACGACCGCCAAGCTGCCGACGTTCTCAAGGAAGAGCGTGACCACCGCATCGCTCACCGTCGCCGTCTCGCGCATCACGATTGGCACGCTCATCGCTTCCCGTACCGGCAGCATGGCCGTGTCGTGGGTCAATGCGGCCGCCGGTTCGCCGTCTCCATCCCGGTCCTTCCGAAGGAAATAGCCTACCTTAGGCTTGGCCTCCAAATATTCCAGCATCACCAGCAATCCGAGGTCGGAGCGGATCGCCGGACGCGTCACCCCGAGCAGCTCCGCAATCTGTTCGCCCGTAATCGGACCGCGCTTGCGAACCAGCTCCACGATCTTTTGTTGTCTTGTCGATAGCTTGATCGCTCATCCCTCCGATCGCATCGTCTCATCGATTTATTGTAACCGATGCCGGAAGATTTTCACAACAGAAGGCGGACCGCGCTGCGTCCTTCAAGAAGGCGCATCGCGGTCCGTTCCGGCGAATAATTCGGTTGGGTATACTAGGCCATTGCCCCGCGGCGATCCGCCGTATCAGTTCGGCTGCGCCGACTTTGGCGCCATGCGCGTTGCATGCCGGAGATTGCGTTCATGCCGGCTTCTCCCCGAGGTCATACTGGTTGCGATCCAGCGTGCGGCAGCGATCCGAATCGCACAGACTGTACAGTTTCTTAATCCCGTTCGTCGGAATGGTGTCAATAATTTCATTGCAGCACCGGCATAACACGAGACCGTAGTTTTCTCGGCTACCATAGACTTCCGCGCGTTCTGCTCCCATACGAATCGCTCCTTTAATCTCGTTTCGCTAACCTTGGGTCGGTTCGGCCGTCTGGCGTTTTCCGCCTATTCCTAATATATATTACGCGTATATAATTATGACGCCTTGTTGTATATGCTAAAGCCTCAACCGCCTATTCTAGCTTACGCCCCCAACGACGGCACCGCGCTCGCCATCCCCTTCAAGGCCAAATCATGCTCGGTCTGAATGTAGCGAACCGTGTGCGTGGCGGCGCGCATGACGACCGAATGCGTGGACGCCCTTCGGCCCGGCAGCAGCTGGACGCCCTCCAGGAAGTCCCCTGGCGTTACGCCCGTCGCCGCGAAAATAACGTCCCCCGTGCCGACCAAATCGTCCATGAACAGCACGTCGTCCGCGCCCGAGATCCCCATCTCGCCGAGCCGCCGCCGCTGCTCCTCGTTCTCCGGCAGCAGCCGGCCTTGGAATTCGCCGCCCATGCACTTGAGCGCCGCCGCCGCGAGCACGCCTTCCGGCGCGCCGCCGGAGCCGACGTACAGATCGACGCCGGTCTTGGCCCCGCACGGCATCATCGCGCCGAACACGTCACCGTCGGTCAGCAGCCGGACGCGAACCCCGAGCTCCCTCAGCTCCGCGATCATGCTCGCGTGGCGCGGGCGGTCCAGCAGCAGCACGTTCAGTTCCGAGAGCGGCTTGCCCAGCCCTTCGGCCGCTTTGCGCGCCGTGACGGACAAGGGATCGCGAAGACTGAGCTTTCCGGCCAGCTGCGCGCCGACGGCCAGCTTCTCCATATAGATGTCCGGCGCATGGAGCAGCTGCCCCTTGGGCGCGAGCGCGAGCACCGATACCGCGTTGTTCATCCCGCGCGCCACGAGCGTCGTGCCTTCGAGCGGATCGACGGCGACGTCGACTTCCGGTCCGCTCCCGTCCCCGACCTGCTCGCCGATATAGAGCATCGGCGCCTCGTCCATCTCGCCTTCTCCGATCACCACCCGGCCGCGTATCGCGAGCGTGCGGAACATGCTCCGCATCGCTTCCGTCGCCGCATCGTCCGCTTCCGCCTTGCTCCCTCTCGCCACCCACGGCGCGGACGCCAGCGCCGCCGCCTCCGTGACGCGCACCGCCTCAAGCGCCAATTCGCGTTCCAATGCCCTCACCCTCTCCGGTTAAATTTTCCACATCCAAAATGTATCACATTTAATTGTGAGTCACAATAGATAATTTTACGCGAATATATGACGCCTATATAACCGACCTCCCCTTTCTCCTCCACGTCGACTCTCCGTCCGCTTATTTTCGGTGAACATAAAAAAACGCCACAGGTCAACATGACCCGTGGCGCCGAAGCACGATTACAGCACAGAAATCCGACTATGCGGCCGCTTGCTTCCTTAGAAGCTTATAGCTTTGCACACATGTTCGAAGGCTACAGCAGCCGGAACAGCGCGTCCACGCGCGCATCCTCGGCAACATGCCGCGGGTAGATAAACCCGCGTTCATCCTTCTGAAAATAAATGTCCGCCTGCGCGAAGCATTCCTCCACGAACTCGGAGCAAATATAGGCGTCGTTATCCTCATGCCTGCCGAGGCCAAGCCCGATCCGCGAGACGATGCGAGCGATCTCCTCGTTGTCGTATTTGCGGTTCAGCAGGTCCAAGCCCCGATCGACGATGGCGCCGTTGCGGGCATCCCCGCTCTGCGAGCTTGCCAGCTCCCGGTGACGCGCGATGTACAGCTTCCCGTTATACGGGGCGCGGCGATTCTCGTAATTGTCCAGGTAATGCGTCAGCGGGACGAGACGCACGCCGTCGTCCTCGACGCTTTCCAGAATCAAGGGTCGTTCGCGCCAGCGCACGATGATGGCGACATGGCTGAACATGGAGTCCGAAAACCGTTTGATGAGCTCGCTCACGACATAATTGCCGGAGCCGAGCAAAATATCGCCCGTCCTGAGTTGACCGGCCGCCTCACCGTACGCTACCTTTTCAACGTTCTTGAACTTGTCTGCCATCTTCATCTCACTCCCCTGTTCAGCTTGACTCTCGCGCTCCCGGCCCAGCAATCCTTACCCTAATATGCGAAGCGCCTTCGGATAAGCGGTCAGTACGTCGGCGGTTCCGTCGGCGCGTATATAGACGTCGTCCTCGATGCGCACGCCGCCGACGCCCGGCACGTAGATACCCGGTTCGATCGTGAACAACAGGCCCGGCTCGGCGATCGCCTGGTTGGCGCCGTGCAGCGAAGGCGATTCATGCACGTCCATGCCGAAGCCGTGTCCGACCCGGTGCGTGAAGTAATCGCCATAGCCTGCGGCTGTGATCACCTCGCGCGCCGCCGCGTCCAGCTCCGCCAGCGCGACGCCCGCCTTCGACCGGGCGATGCCGGCCATGTTCGCCGCCAGCACCGTTTCGTAGATCCGCTCCTGCTCCTTGGATGCCTCGCCCATGACGAACGTGCGCGTAATGTCCGAGCAGTAGCCGTCGGCCACGACGCCGATATCGATCAGCACGTAGTCGCCGCGCGCGATCGCGTAATCGCCCGGCTTGCCGTGCGGCAGCGCGGAGCGCGCGCCGGCGAGCACGATCGACTCGAACGCGGGCTTGGACGCGCCGAGCCGGCGCATCTGGTATTCCAGCTCGGCCGTCAGCTCGATCTCCGTCATCCCGACGACAGCGCGGGAAGCCGCGAAGTCCACCACCTTCTCCACGATATCGATCGCATGGCGCACTTTCGCGATTTCATCCTCGCTTTTCTGCAGCCGAAGTCCCATGATCGCCGGCTCCGCGTCCGCGAAGATAGCGTCCGGCATCAGCGCGCGCAGCTTCTCGCCTTGGGCCATGCTGACCGCGTTCATCTCCACGCCGAACCGTCCGCCGTGCTCCGGCAGCCGGCTGCCGAGCAGCTCGTATGCATCCTCGGTATCGGACACGGTCACGATATCCGCCGGATAGCCCGCCTCCACCGCGGCGTCCTTATCGAGCAGCGGCACGAACAGCGCCTCTTGGCGCTCGTGCAGCAGCAGCCCCATGAACCGCTCGTGCGGATTGCATAGGAATCCGGTCAAATAATACACGTTCGTCGGCGACGTGATCAGCGCGCTCCCGATGCCTTGCTCGGCCAGCGCGGCGAGCAGCCGCTTTTTGCGTTCCCTATAGATCGTCATTCGTTGTCCTTCCTCCTGATCGTTCGGAATCGGGCTGCCAATTCAGTCCTACAGGCATTATAGCCGATATCCGCTAGGCGCGCCGAGCGGCCCATTAACGCGGTACAGCGGCGCGCCGGGAAGCCGCCAAAATCAGAGAATAATCGACTTTGACGCTGTCGAATTTTCATATATCATAGAGACAGCGTTTCCATGCATGTAATCCACGCCGGCATCTTCTATCATCAGAGTTATGATATCCGCATCATTCTTTTTTCCATTCGCTTACGCAAGGCATAACGGCTATCGCCGTCTTTTGCGGCGAGGCGCGTTTCGTTTCAGAGAAATACAAGATGACTTCTATTGCGTGTAACCTATACATTCTTGGATTTGAACCAAAGGGGTGGCGGCATGTACAAGGTCATCATCGTCGATGACGAAGCAGTCGTACGCGACGGCTTGAAGAACACGATTACGTGGGGGGACCACGGTTTTACCCTCGTCGGCGATTACGCGAACGGCCGGGAAGCGCTCGAGGCGGTCGAGCAGCACAAGCCCGATCTGATCATCTCGGATATCAGCATGCCGTTCATGGACGGACTGGAGCTGGCCGCGGCCGTCAGCGCCTGCTATCCCTATATCAAGATGATCATCCTCACCGGCTTCGACGAATTCGATTACGCCCAGCAGGCGCTCCGGCTGAAGGTATCGGACTTCATCATCAAGCCGATCACCGCGCGCGAGATTCGCGAGCTGCTCGACAAGGCGCGCGCCGAGATGGACGAGGAAGCAAAGCGCCGCGAAGACATGAGCCGGCTGCAGAACCAGCTGAAGCAGAGCTTGCCGCTGCTCAAGGAACGGTTCCTCGAGCGGCTCGTCATCAACGGCCTCGGACGGGCGGAGATCACGGAGCGCTTCGCGTACTTCGGCCTGCCGCCGCTCTCTTCGATGTACGTCGCGATGGTCGTCGATATCGACGATTTCGGCGACCGCGAAGGGGTCGATTTCGACGCCTTCGACGAAGAGATGCTCCGCTTTGCGGCGTTCGATATCGTCAGCGAAATTTGCGCCGGCGAAGGCGTCATCGTCTTCCGTACCCGCGAGGAACGGATGGTGGCCGTCGTCTACGGCATCGCGGAGGAGAGCGCCCTCTACGACAAGGCGTTCCGCGTCGCCGAGCAGGTGCGCCACGAGATCGAGCGCTACCTCAAATTCACGATTACCGTCGGCATCGGGCAAGCGTGCCAGTCGACCGAACGGCTGCCCAGCTCGTACCGCAGCGCCCTCGGCGCGCTCGATTACCGGTTCCTGCTCGGCAAGAACCGCATTATCAGCATTATCGACCTCGAAGGCAAAGCGCAGACGCTGCCTCCGGTGCAGCCGGATTGGGACCGCAAGCTCGCCTCCAGCGTCAAGACCGGCTCCATGCAGGATGCCCAGCGGCTGATCGAGCAGATGGTGGCGGAGCTGAAGTCGTCCATGGTGCCGATCGAAGCATGCGTGCTCCATATGCAGAAGGTCGTGCTCGCGCTCATGAACTCCATTCAGGAATTGTCGGCCCACGAGAGCGGAGGCATGAATTTCGACCCGCAGACGATGCTGACCGACGTCTACCGCTTCAAGACGGTCGACGAGATCGAGCAGTGGCTGAAGCAGGCCGTCAAGACGGTCATGACCGTCATCGAAGGCAGCCGTACCCATTACACCGGGACGCAGATTCGGCGGGCGATCGAATACATCGAGAGCCACTACGCCAACGAGAAAATGTCGCTGCAGGAGCTGTGCCGCCACGTGCTCATGAGCACCAGCTACTTCAGCCTCGTCTTCAAGCAGCATACCGGCGAGACGTTCGTCGAATATTTGACCCGCGTGCGGATCGAGAAGGCGAAGGAGCTGCTGCAGCACACGACGCTCAAATTCTACGAGATCGCGGAGAAGGTCGGCTACGGCGATCCGAACTATTTCAGCATCCTGTTCAAGAAGCACGCCGGCATCACGCCGAGGGAATTCCGCGAGCGGAGCGGCGCCTGACATGTTCTTCGGACACCGTCGGCCGCTGCTGCCCCTGTTCCCGCTCAAGAGCATCCAATCGAGCATCTCGTTCGCGTTCTCCTGCCTCATCCTCGTGACGATCGCCGTGACCAGCTTTACCAGCTACCGGCTGTCGGTCGACGCCGTGGAGCAGAACGCGACGGGCTACGTCGAGGAAATCATCAAGCAGGTCAACAGCAACATCCAGTCCTACGTCGACAACATGGAGAACATCTCGCTGCTCGCCATGACGAACAAGGACGTCAAATATTACATCGCCGACAACAGCTTCATCAGCGCCGAGGAACGCCGGGTATACGAGAAGCGGATCTCCGACCTGTTCCAGGCGATCCTGTATACGCGCCAGGACATCGCGTCGATCATGGTGTTCGGCTACAACGACCGGTTCGTCTCGGACCGCCGGATTACGAGCCTGAACCCGAACGTGCGCCCCGAGGACACACCCTGGTTCAAGGCGGCCAAGGAAGCAAAGGGCCGCTCGGTCATCTCCGCGCCGCATGTGCAGAACATCATCAAGAACGAATACCGGTGGGTCGTCTCGCTCAGCCGCGAGCTGCGCAGCACGGACGGCATTATGCCCGAGGGCGTCTTCCTCGTCGATCTGAACATGAGCGTCATCAACGACATGGCTAGGCAGATCAACCTCGGCAACAAAGGGTATGTGTTCATCGTCGACGACGAAGGCAACATCGTCTATCACCCGCAGCAGCAGCTCATCTACAGCGGTCTGCGGACGGAGATGATCGACGAGGTGAACGCGGCGGCCAGCGGCACCTCCTTCGCGGTAGGCGGCCAGGACGGCAAGCGGATCTATTCCGTGCAGGACACCAGCTTCGGCTGGAAAATCGTCGGCGTCGCCTATACGGACGAGCTGATGGCGAACAAGGGCGCGATCCGCAAATCGATTTTCTACTATGCCCTGTTCGGTCTCGTCGTCGCCCTCGTGCTGTCGGTGCTGCTCTCGCACCAGCTGTCCCGTCCGATCAAAAACTTGCAGAAGGACATGAAGCTCGTCGAGAAAGGCAACTTCGACATCAAGACCCCGATCGGGCAGATGAACGAGATCGGCCAGCTCGGGCGCACCTTCAACATGATGGTCGGCCAGATCAAAAATTTGATGCAGGACGCGATCCTCACCCAAGAGCAGAAGCGCAAGAGCGAGCTGCAGCTGCTGCAGTCGCAGATCAACCCGCACTTCCTGTACAACACGCTTGATTCGATCATTTGGATGGCCGAGCAGAAGAAGCACGAAGAGGTCGTGCTCATGACGAGCGCGCTCGCCAAGCTGTTCCGCGCCAGCATCTCCAAGGAGAAGGAGATCGTCCCGATCCGGGTGGAGATCGAGCATATCAAGAACTATCTCATCATTCAGCAGATGCGCTACAACAGCCAGCTGGACTACAAGCTCGACATCTCGCCGTCCATCCTGCCCTACCGTTCGCTCAAAATCCTGCTGCAGCCGTTCGTCGAGAACGCCATCTACCACGGCATCCGCAATAAGCCGGAGAAGGGGCTCATCACGATTCGCGGCTTCGAGCAAGGCGGAGATATTGTCTTCGAGGTGGAGGACGACGGACTCGGCATGAGCGAAGAGCGGCTCGCCGCGCTGTGGAGCGCGGGCGAATCGGAGGCGTCCCCAGGCGGCAGCGGCCGAGGAATCGGCATCAGCAACGTGAACGAGCGAATCAAGCTGTTCTTCGGCGAAGCCTACGGCGTCGCCATCCGAAGCGAGCTCGAGGTCGGCACGACCGTGACGATCACGATTCCGCGAATCGAATGAAAGGAGCGGACCTATGCGCAAACGGCGGCTATCCATCATCCTGACCGTCATGACGGCGATTCTCATCCTTTACGCGGTGTTCTACACCCATCTGGCAGGCATTACGTCATGGGTCGGCGTCACCGGCTCGGAGACGAAGAGCATCATCGTCATCTTAAAATCCAGCAACGTCCGCTCCGACTTCTGGCAGGCTGTAAAAGGCGGCGTCGATGCGGCGGCCAAGGAGCTGAGCGTCGAGACGGTCGTACAGAGCCCGCTCGTCGAGACCGATGCCGACACGCAGATCACGCTGCTGGACGAGGCGATCAAGCGCAAGCCGCACGCGATCGTCGTCGCCCCGATCAACGATTACCGGATGGTCGACAAGCTGGAGCAGGTCCGCAAGGCCGGCATCAAGCTGGTCCTGATCGACAACCCGATCCCGCTCGATCCGCCGCCCGTATCGGTCGCCAATGATCACCTGAAGGCCGGACGGCTCGCGGGCGCGACCGCCATCAGCATGACCGGCGGCCATCCGAAGGTCGCGATCATCAGCGACAACGTCGATGCGAACGCGTCGAACGCCCGCAAGAGCGGCATCGAGCAGGCGCTGCTCGCCTACCCGGATGGCGTGTACGGCACTTATTACACCTTGGATGCCAAGCAGCGCGCCTACTTGATCGCCAAGTCGCTGCTCGGCGGAGGCCAGCCGCCGTTCAACACGTTCATTACGCTGACCGAATCGGCGACACTCGGCGTCGCCCAGGCCATCGAGGAAGCCGGCATGGCCGGCGAGATGAAGCTGATCGGCTTCGAGAGCTCCATCGACGAGATTCAGCTGCTGGAGTCCGGCGTGCTCGGCGCGACGCTCGTGCAGCGCCCGTTCAACCTCGGTTACCTGGCGCTGAAGACCGCGCTGCGCGAGATTAACGGCGGCGACGTCGAGACGACGACGCTCATCGATTCCACCGTCGTCAACCGGATGAACATGTATTCGGCCGAGAATCAAAAACTGCTGTTTCCGTTTAGCGAGAAATAGAGGAAAGGAGGAACGCCTATGCACGGCCGCCTCATCGTCGTCCGCGTCGCAATCTTAGCCGCGGCATGCGGGACGCTCGCGCTCGCGACCGCCGCCTGCTCCGGGAACGCCCTGCCGCCAACGCCGCTTAAGAACGAGGAAGAGCCGGCGCTCATCCGGTTCGTCGCCTCCGAATACAGCAGCGAGACGAAGCCGATGCTCGAAGCGCTCGTGCGGGAGTTCGAGCAGAACAACCCGAACATCGACGTCGAGCTGCAGGTCGCCAATTGGGATATTCTCGACGGCATCTACACGACGATGATCAGCAACAACCAACCGCCGGACCTGCTTAATACGAACGTGTACGCCCACTTTGCCGCCGACGGGCTGCTCAACGACTTGAACACGATCATTTCGGACGAGCTGAAGGACAAGTTGTATCCGAGTCTCATGCACATGGATCAGCTGAACGGCATCCAATACGCGCTTCCCTATGTGGCGTCGGTACGGAACTTATACTACAACAAGGAGCTGTTCGAGCAGGCCGGACTGACGAGTCCGCCCGCGACGTGGGAGGAACTTCGCGAAGCGGCCCGCGCCATTACCGCGACGGGCAAGGCGAACGGGTTCGGCGTCGACCTGACCGACAACGAAATTCAGGCGTACCTGTCCTACTTCTTCCTCGGCGCGGGCGGCGGCTGGCTGAAGGATGGGGAATGGGCGATTAACGCCAAGGCGAACGTCGAGGGACTCACGTTCCTGAAGCAGCTGTACGACGAAGGGCTGACCGATCCCGACCCGACGGTCACGACGCGGGATGAGAAGCAGCGCGTACTCGGCGACGGCCGGCTCGGCATGATGATCTCGGGCACCTATTTCGCCTCCGTCGTTCCCCGCGAATTCCCGAACCTGAAGTGGGGCTCCGGCCCGCTCCCGGTCAAGGCCGGGGTGCAGCCGCTCGCCTTCGGCGTCCATGACGTGCTCGTCTCCTTCAAGACCGACCATACGAACAAGGAGGCGCTGTCCGCCTTCATCGACTTCCTGTACAACAGCGAATCGTACGCGCAGATGGTCACCCGCGAAGGGTTCGTCCCGGTGCTGAAGGACGTCGGCAGCCAGCTCGCCGTGGCTGATCCGCTGATGAAGAACAGCCTGGACGCCCTCGCCGTCGCCCAGTTTTACCCGATCCAGCAGCCGGCTTGGCAGGCCGTCATGGACAAAGCCCGCAAGCTCGGCAGCGCCGTGCTGAACAACCACGTCTCCCCGCAAGCGGCGCTCGATCAGCTGCAGCAGTTCGCGGTGGCGCGCACGCAAGCCGTTCGCGAGGAGCGTTGACGGGAGCGGCGGATCATGCTTGTTGATTTGGGCGAAATGCTGGACGAGATGTCCGCCAGCCCCTGGTTTGCCTGCCTTCCTTTTGCGATAAGAAGACCACAGCATTCGGACACGAACGCTGTGGTCTTTTGCTTGTTGGGATGGTTTTTAAGCTAATCATATAGTCTAGTACCAGTTGTTCAACAATGGTGCTGTAAGGCAGGGCCGTCACCTTCTGCGCGGGCTCGAACATTACTTCACATCCACGACCACGCTGTCCAGCAGACTCCCTCTTACATACGGCAGCAGCCGCCACTTGCCGGCTTCCGGCAGCTCGATCATCGTTACGACGTGGCGATCCGCCCCGTTATTAGCACCGGCCAACGCGTTCGAGGAGAGAAACGGTTTCGTCTCGTAGACGGTCATCAGCTGATCCGAGCCTTCCTTCACGGCTTTGACGTCGAACGGGCCGTTCAGCTCGTCGCGGCTTCCCCAGAAATGCCACATGACTTTCTGCGCCTGTCCGGCCGTGAACGGCACGTCAAGAATGCCAACGCGCTGGTCCACGCCGCGCATCATGTAGGCACCCGAAGCGAACAGCGGGCTGGGCGTCCAAGCTGGATCAGGCATATTCAGCATGAGCTGTCCGTATAGTTGGTCGTCCAGCAGCACGCGAATGCGCCATTCTCCCCCGAGCGGTAAGGCGAATCGGACGGTATAGCGTTCGAGTCCCTCGTATCCGCTGCTCGGTCTCGAGATGGACGCCGATGACAATGTCTCCTCCTCGCCGGTCGCGACATGCTGCGCCTTAATCGTCAGCGTCCGCCGCATGAACGTCTCCATCGGCGCCGTGAAGGCGAACAGGTACCCGGTCGTTTCGCCCGCTCGCGCGTTCGGATCCGGATGAAGCGTGAACAGCAGACGGCCCTGCTCGTCGTACGCTTCGCCCGGGCCGGCGACGGACGCCGACGGGTTCCCGGCGCCGATGCCGCCGCGTAGGCCAGCGCCCCCTTCCCCGCTCCAGAGCGGCCCGAATACCAACAGCAGCGCGATCGTCACGGGCGCGAGCAATCCGGCGGCGATCCATGTCCGAACGACCCGCGCCCGACTCCGCTGTCCGACTCCGCCCGCCCGCGACATCACCTCCCGCTTCATCGCGTCTGTGAACCTTTCATTCGGAAACGGCGGCTTCTCCATTTCCAATGCCCATTGCGGCTTATCGTTCTGCATCGTTACGCCTCCTCTCCCACGCCGCCCTCGGACAGCATGGCGCTCAACCGTTTCTTCGCCCGGTGCGATCGCGACTTGACCGTACCCTCCGAGATGCGGAGCAGGGCCGCGATCTCCCGCAGCGCCAATCCATAGTGATAGTCCAGGATGAGCACCTCCCGATATTTGCGCGGCAGCCGCAGGACCGTCTCCCAGAGCGCGCGATTGTCCATCCCTTTGAGCGCGTCCGCTTCGGCCGAAGGCGCCGCGTCCTTACGGACGAGCCGGTCCGTCAGCGTCACCCGCCGCATGAAGGCGCTCTGCACAACATGCAGCGCCTTGTTCCTCGTAATCGTCAGCAGCCAGCTCTTGACCGTGCAGCCGCCCCGGAAAGCGTACAGTCCGTTGTACGCGGCAAGGAACACCTCCTGCGCCACATCGTCCGCGGCCTCCGGACGCTTCGTCAGGAAGAAGGCGTAGTTCCAAACGTCGTTCCCGTAAGCGTCCATCATATCGCGCAGCACCGGCGCCCGGTCATAGCCCGCGTCCAGATGCTTCAAATACTCCCAACCTTGCGCCAATGCATTCACCTCTATTCAATAAGACCGGCGAACGGCCGGTTTGGTTCCTTTTTCTCCCCCCACCCCGCGAAATCTGTTCTAAATTCTGACGAACAAAGCAGCGGAGCAAGAGAGGTGAGCCTGTAGAAGCGAAGCGTTCGCCTTTGTGAATGGATATCCCCCTTAATCTGACTAGATCAAGATATCCATGAACAACAGCGATCGAAAGGCCACCACTCGTGCGCAGCATTTTCTTTGTTCAATAATTTTAAAAGAATTTATTCAAGATTTCGCGGAAGATATTCGATTCAGCGATTTCGGCCCGTCCTCTATGATGGTCTTAGGCGCCGGAACACAAGAGAAGCCGGCGCGAACTCAAGAGAATGCCGAGGAGGGTTTGCATCAATGGTGCTTAAAAACAAACTCGCAATGGGGATCGCCGCGACGATGCTGGTACTGCCGCTTGCCGCATGCGGATCGAACAACGAAACAACGAACAACCAACCAGCGAATAACGCTGAAACGAAGACGAACGAGGGGACGAACAACGCCGCGAACACGGGCGGCGAGACGGCAGATGCCGGCGCGAAGCTGACGGGCGACTTCGAAATTCAATACTTCGTCGGCGGCTACGGCGACGCTTGGTGGAAGAAAGTCATCGCCGACTTCCAAGCGGCGAATCCGGAGCTGAACATCAAGGCGCTCGGCGGACCGAAAATCAACGAACAGAACAAACCGCGCTGGATCGCGGGCACGCCGCCGGATTTCGTGTACATCGACGGACCGGAGCTCAACGACCGCCAGCTCGTGGAAGACGGCCAGCTCGAAGACCTGACCGAGTGGATCCAATCCGCGACGAACGTCGACGGCGACAAAATCCTCGACATTCTGGCGCAAGCGCCGCAGCAGTACGACAGCAAAATTTACAACATCCCGCTCGTGCTCAACTCGTGGGGTATTTTCTGGGATAAAGCGCTCTTCGCCGAGAAGGGCTGGACGGAGCCGACCGATTACCAATCGTTCCTCGACGTCAGCGAGAAAATCAAAGCCGCGGGCATCACGCCATTCATCCATACCGGTAAATATCCGTACTACATCAACGGCGCGTTCCTGTTCCCGGCGATCGTCTCCGCGAACAACAACGACTACACGGTGCTGCAGGACATGGCGGCGAACAAGGTCGAAGCGTACGAAAGCCCGGCCGTCATGACGGCGCTGAACAAAATCGTGGAGCTGCGCGACAAAGGCTTCATCGACAAAGGTTCGGTCCAAATCAACCACACCGATTCCCAAATGCTCTTCCTGCAGCATAAGGACGCGTTCATCGCGAACGGCCTGTGGCTGCCGAACGAAATGTCCAAAGACGTGCCGCAAGGCTTCCAATTCGGCTTCATTCCGTCCGTCGGTCAAGACAACGGCGGCAAAATCGTAGCGAACACGTCGACGGCGACGGTTGCGATCGCGAAAAACGCGAAAAACAAAGATGCCGCGAAAGCGTTCCTGCAATTCATCTTCTCCAAAGCGCAAGCGTCCCAATGGGCGGAGCTGTCCGGCGCGCCTTCGAACATCAAAGGCGACATCAGCGCATCCAACGCGCCTTCCCATGTTAAAGACGCGGCGAAATACCTGACGGACGCGAACACGGTCGTCATCCCGACGATCACGTACAACGCCGACGTCGACAAAGCGATGCAAGACGCTTCCGCGGCGCTCGCGGCCGGCACGATCGAACCAGCCGACTGGGTGAAACGCGTCACGGACGCCGTGAAGAAAGCAGCGAAATAATCGGTTCATCTTAGGCACAAGCGGAGGATGGCGCGGGCGACCGGCCATCCTCCGAATTTACATGAAAGGAAGGTGAACGTTATGAACTCAGGATCAGCCAAGCTGCAGCGGACGGTGTTTATCGCCTCCTTCATCGTGCCTACGCTCCTGTTCTTCAGCGTGTTCACGATTTACCCGACGATCAAGGCGCTCTACTTCTCGTTCTTCGACTGGTCCGGCATGTCCCAAACGAAAGATTTCATCGGCTTCGACAACTACATCGAGATGTTCAAAGATCCGATCATCTGGCGCGCGATCGGCAACGACTATTTCCTTGTGCTCGGCAAAATCATCGGCATCATGGCGCTGGCGACGTTCTTCGCGGTCGCGCTGACGCGCTTCAACTTCAAGCTGGCGGGCTTCTTCCGCTCGATCTTCTTCATCCCGAACGTCATCTCGGTCGTCGTCATCGGCGTCCTGTGGAACTTTATCTACAACCCGCAAATCGGGTTCCTGAACTCCTTCTTGTCCCTATTCACGAAAGATCAGGTGACGATCACGTGGCTCGGCTTCGCGGATCATACGATCTGGATGCTCCTGCCGCCGGCTATCTGGGCCGGCATCGGCTTCTACATGCTGCTCTTGATCGCCGCCATTCAAAATATCCCGGAATCGTACTACGAGGCGGCCAGCCTCGAAGGCTCGGGCCAATGGCGTCAATTCTGGACCATCACGCTGCCGCTCATTTGGGAGCAAATGAAGGTATCCATCCTCAACATCATGATGACGACGCTGAACGGCTCGTTCGTCATCGTCTGGATCATGACCGAGGGCGGACCGGACAATTCCACGCAGGTCATGGGCACGTATTTGTACCAAATGGCGTTCCGTCAATACCACTTCGGCTTCGCGTCCGCGATCGGCGTGCTCATTCTCGTGCTGTCGCTCTTGACGACCGTCGTCCTGCAGCGCCTGATGCGCCAGGAATCCGTCGAGCTCGGCTAATTAGGAGGAGACCTACATGAACCAGGGGATCAAAAACCCGATCGTCAAAATCATCTTTCTCGGCATTCTGCTCCTGTGGAGCGTGTCCGTAATTTATCCGCTCATCTGGACGCTGCTGGACTCGCTGAAGGACAACCAGCAGTTCTTCTTCAACAAGCCGTGGGCGCTGCCGAATTTCCCGCTGCTGTGGGAGAACTACTCCTATGTATGGGAGAAGTATCACTTTGACAAATACTTCGTCAACTCGCTGGTCGTCACGGGCGGCGCCACGCTGCTCGGCCTGCTGCTCGCCGCGATGACCGCTTACGTGCTCGCCCGCTTCAAATTCAAGGGCAGCGGCATCATTTACGGCCTGTACATCTCTTCGATGATGGTGCCGTTCATCCTGGCGCTCATCCCGCTGTTCTTCCTGCTGAACTCGATGCATCTGACCAACACGAAGATCGGCCTTATCCTGGTGTACACGTCCAGCGTGCTCGCCTTCGGCATTTTCGTCCTCGTCGGCTTCTTCAAAGGACTGCCCAAAGAGCTCGAGGAAGCCGCGAACATCGACGGCGCCGGCTATTACGGCACGTTCTTCCGCGTCATGCTGCCGCTCTCGCAGCCGGGCCTGATCGCGGTCGGCATCATCAACGTGCTGAACATTTGGAACGAATACATCGTCGGTACGGTGCTCGTATCCGACCCTGAGCAATACACGCTGCCGATCGAGATCGGCGTCATGCAAGCCGAGATGCAGTACCGCACGGAATGGGGTCCGCTGTTCGCGGCGCTCATGTTCACGATCGTGCCGGTGCTCATCCTGTATATCATCTTCCAGCGTCAAATCGCCAGCGGGATTACGGCAGGCGCGGTTAAGTAAGCCGCCCAATCGGGCGCGAACGAACCTTAGCTTGGGCAATCGCCCGGCTAAGGTTGTCTTTTTGTATTCGGCCAATTCGACGCAAAGGAAGTTGTGCCCTTGTCTACCGACATACGCAAGCTGCTCGTCATGAACTCGGTCAGCTCCGTTATCGCCATTTATATTGGCATCTACGTCAATCTGTACCTGTGGGAGGACGGACAGCGGATCGCCGACGTCGCCTTCTACAACATGATCATGTTCATCGGCTGGGGCGCGGCCTTCTGGACCGCCGCCAAGCTGCTGACCCGCTTCTCGATCCGGTTAATCTACAGCTGCGCTGCGGGGCTCGGCGGCATCGCCTTCGCGTATCTCATGACCGTCACGCTCGATAACCGTCTGCTTTGGATCGCGCTGCTGGGTCTTCCGGTCGGCATGATGTTCGGCTTCACGTCGGCGGCGCAAAACCTCGGCATGTCCCTCCAAGGCAAGGCGAGCGAATTCTCCAGCTATTTCGCGGCCGTCAGCATTATTGGCCAAGCGCTGTCGGTATTGGTGCCGATCGCGTCCGCCAAGGTCATCGATTGGAGCGGCTACGGCGGCTCGTTCGTCCTCATGCTGATCGCCCTTGGGGTCATGCTCGTCTTCTCGCTGCGGATGCCGCCGATCGCCATGCCGAAGCTCTCCGATCCGAAGGAGCAGGCGGAGCTGGGCCGTTTCCGATTCCGCGCCGCGTTCGGCTTCCCGGGCGCCAAGTGGATGCTCCTCTCCCTGCTCGCCGGCGGCGTGTTCCTCCAGTTCCAGAACCTGTTCACGCTGCTCTTCACGTTCTCCGTCACGCAGAACAAGCTGTGGATCGCGCTGCTGAACGTGACGTACACGCTCGTGTCGCTGCTCGGACTCTGGCTGTACCGCCGCATCCAGATCAACGAGTCGCGCTGGCTTTGGATCGGGACACTCCTGCTCGCGGCGGGCTTCATCGTCGTCATGTTCCCGTATAAGGAGACCATGATCGCCTCCAACTTGCTGACGGCGATCGGCATGTTCTACTTCAATACCGTCTGGACGTCGCAGCAGTTCCGCTGCATCCAACCGCTCGGCGCCGCCCAGCGGGCTTCCTTCCTCGTCTGGCGCGAGACCCTGCTCATCGTCACCCGCTGCCTGCTGCTGACGATCACCTTCACGCTGACCGAGCTGCGCGGCGCCTTGTTCATCGCGCTCATCGTCATCACGCTCATTTGCCTGCTGGCGATGCCGGTGTTCCAGCTGCGGGCGCTGCGCCAGAATGAGCCGCGTGCGGAGACCGCGGAAGTGTCGGCGTAAGCTGCATAGCGAAGATCAGAAAGGCCGTTCGGGGCTTGAACCCCGAGACGGCCCTTTTTGCTTCACAACTTGACGTTAATACGACGCTCTCGCAACCTCGCCGATTATCGCTTCGCGGACGGCTCGACTTCGACTTTGAACACGTAGCTCGCGCTTCCTTGCGGCCATTTGGCCTGCACAATATACAGATGCTCGCCGGCGCCCGCCGCCAGGCGGAAATACGACGCCTGCGGGGTCTACAGCCCCACCCGCTCCTCCAGCTCGCGCTTTTGCCTCAGATGATGGCGGAAGTGCATGCCGATCAGCGCCTGCCACTCGCGCGCGTTCAGCCAGCCGAAGTCGCCATGCTCGACTTTGGCATTCGCATTGGCCGCGGCCGCCTTCCCTTCCAGCTCCCGCATCCGGCTCATGACCTGCCGAAGCCGCTCATCGAGGATTTCTATGCTGTCCGGGTTGTCCGCGTGGTTCATTTCATCGGGCAGCGCAATCTTGACGGGCGGGAATCCGCCGAGCCTGAAGACCTCCTCGCCCGCGGCCGTCTTGCCAAGCAGCTGTTCCGTTCCCGTTCCCACGCAGGTCTCCACGTGATCCAGATACTCGTGCGCGACCGCGATGAGATGGTCGTACATTTGGCCGAGCGACCATACGCCCGCCTCCGGCCCCAAAAAGAGAGAGGACTCCCCTCCCCGGCTATCATGCAAACCGGTTCAGCGAGTCCTTCAATTCGTTCGATAGCTTCTGCAGCCTCTCCGACAGGGCGACCAGATCGGCGCTAATGCCTAGCTGCTCGGCGCTCTGGGAGGCGACCTCTTCGGAGGACGCGAGCGATTGCTCCGAGATCGCGCTTACGCCCATCATCGCCTCGACGAGCGAATGCTGGATTTGCTCCAGCACCTCGGCCGACGTGCTCACGCGGTGCAGCTGGCGGCGGAACGCCTCCATGCTGCCGCCGGTCTGGCGGAACAGCTCGTCCGCTTCCTGCACGGCCGCGAGCTGCTCGCGGAACACCGGCTGCGCGGCCGACAGCATCGCCGCCGTCTCCCCGACGCCGCGCTCGATCGTACCGGTCAAGCCGCGGATCTCCTCGATCGACAGACGCGAGCGATCCGCCAGCTGCCGCACCTCGTCCGCCACGACCATGAAGCCCTTGCCCGCCGACCCGGCGCGCGACGCTTCGATCGCCGCGTTCAGCGAGAGAATATTGGTCTGCTTCATGATGTCGTTCAACAAGGCGAGCACCTTGCCGATCGAGGCGGCCGCGGCGTTGAGCGACTCGGCCTTCTCCGTGACGGCTTGGATGACTTCCTCGGAATGGGCGGTCTTCTCGCGCAGCTTGCGCATCGACGCCGTGCCGCGTTCGCTCGCTTCAATAACGTCGCTCGCCGCCGCGGACATCTGCCCGCTCGCCGCCATCATGTCGTCCGTCTGGCGCATCGCCTCGTCCGTCAGATCCTTGCCGCGCTCCGCGCCGAGCGCGAGTTCCTCCCCGCCCTTCGCGATATCCGCGGTCGCCGCCGCGACGTCCTTGGCGGCCAACTCGGTCGACGCCGACGCCGACGCGAGCGAATGCGCCGTCGTCAGCACTTCCTGCGCGGACATGCGCGTCTGTTCGACGAGCGCGCCGATGTTGCCCATCATCCGGTCGAAGCTCGCGCCGAGCTGACCGATCTCGTCCGCGGCCTTGGCATGCGTGCGCACGCTCAGGTCGCCCTCCGCGCCTTGGCGCATCAAGTCCCGCATCCGGACGAGCGGCCGTCCGATGAAGCGCGCCGTGAAGGTCGCGATAATAATCGAGGCCGCGCACGCGGACACCAGCACGACCGCGATGGCGCCGAACATGTCCTCCGTTTCCTTGTACAGGTCCGAGAACGGGATGTAGCCCACGATCTTCCATCCATTGATCACCGACTGCGCGAAGACGATCTGCTGCTTGCCTGCCGGATCCGCATAGCTGCCCTCCGTCTTCTCCATCAGCTCGGCCGGCATCGCCAGCTGGGACGGCCCGCCGTTGCCCCCCACCTTCTTGTCGTACACGATGCTGCCGCCCGGACTGATCACCTGCACGGTGCCTTCGCCCATCTCGACGCCGCTAATCTGCTCGCCCATGGCGGAGAGGTCGACGTCGATCAGCATGACGCAATAGCCGCCGGTCTGCCCGGCGCCGCGGATGACGCGACCGACCGAGAACGTCGGATTCGTGTTCCGGTTGTCCGGCAGGTTCGAACCGAGCCATACCGATTGGCCGTCTGCCTTGACGATCGATTGGAACCAGGCGTCCTCGCCGTAGCTCCGGTTTTTCAACAGTCCCGATTTGGTCGGGAACAACGTGCCGTCCATGAGCAGCAGCTCGATGGAGGTAATGCTTTGATCCGAATACATATAGTCCTGCAGCAGCAGATCGATGTCGTCCGCGAGCGACGCGTACGCCGGCGAGTCGGAGGCGTGGTCCGCCAGCGCGGTCACCGAATCGGCCAGCTTCTCGTCGACCATCATTTTGAGCAGGAGCCCATCATACGTTTTATACAGGAAATCGAGTTTTTGGGACGTCTGCTGCGCCGTTTGGCCGTATGCGGCGACGACCTTTTTCTCCAGCGCGCGCTTGGCGATCCCATATGAAATCATGCCGGATGCCGCGACGAACGCGACGATGGACGCGACCATGATGAGCCCGATTTTGAACCCGATGGATTGAAATATACGCCTCCATACCGGCTGACGTTCGGCATGCTTCTCTCTGACTACGCTGCGCATGGCAGGACCTCCCTTGAAGGAATGAAAGTTTAATACCGTTTCCTACCTCCACTATACCGGGCGCCATGTGGGTCAACCATCGAATATCTTCCTCTTAATCTCGAATTATTTATCAATGTCGACACGCCGTTCCGTCACCGAATGTTCACACATTCGAGGCCGTCCTCCGATTGACGACCGGCTGTCCGATTTTATATAGTTCTATCATAGAACTATTTCATCATCGAATAATACGAGCATGAAACCGTTTCAGAGAACGAGAGGAGGTTTGCACCAGTTGGAGCCGCAATTTTTGAGAGAACTGATCGTCCGCTACCAGGACGTGTTCTTCTCCGTCAACCGCAAGCTGGACGCCGTGCTGAAGGATCACATGCCGGACGGCTTGACGATCGAGCAATACGCGACGCTGCGCCATATCCGGGATAACGGCCCGTGCACGTCGTCGGAGCTGGCCGATATTTTTTGCGTCGGCAAAAGCTCGATCACCGCGATCGTCAATCGCCTCTTCGACAAGGAGCTGATCGAGCGCGTGCCGCATAAGACGGACCGGCGCGTAACCTATTTGAACCTGACCGAGGAAGGCGTCCGGGTGACGGCCGACATGGAAGAAAGAATTCAGCGCGCGCTCGCGCCCTATTTGAACCAGTTCGAAGCCGAGGAAGCGTTGGCGTTCATTGCCACCTTCGAGAAGCTGGCCCGCGTGCTGCACGGCTAGCAGCGCCGTTCCTTCACGGCGCTGAATTGTCAGCTTGTTGAACCCGCAATTTATAGATGATAGGAGAGAATGTCACGGATGAGAACGATATTGAAACTCCGGTGGGTCATGATCGTCCTTTGGATCGTCCTTGCCGCAGGCTTGATGGCGACCGCTCCCAATATGGCGGAGCTCGTGCGCGAGAAGGGCCAAGTCGACGTCCCGGACGGCTACTCGTCGTCCAATGCCGGCAAGCTCATCGAAGCGATGGAGGAGCAGAGCGGCGATAGCAGCGGCGCCTCCACCGTGCTCGTGTTTCACAATAACCAAGGCTTGAGCGATGCCGACAACGCCGAGATCAAGGCGACCGTCGAGCGCCTCAAGCAGGAGAAGGCGCAATACGGCATCGGCGGCGTCACCTCCCATGTCGATACCCCCGAGCTGGCCGAACAGATGGTCGCCAAGGATGGCAAGACGGTGCTCGTGCTGCTGAACGTCCAGCTGGACGGCCGCACGCCGGTCGAAGCCGCCGATGCGATCCACGACGCGGTCAAGGACGTCAAGGTGGAGCATTATTATACCGGCAACTGGCTCATCTCCGAGGACGTCGTCCAGAGCTCCCAGGAAGGGCTGAAGAAGACGGAGCTGATCACGGCGGTGTTCATCATCGCGATCCTGTTCCTCGTCTTCCGTTCGGTCGTCGCGCCGTTCATTCCGCTGCTGACGGTCGGCTTCAGCTACCTCGTCTCGCAGTCGGTCGTCGCGTTCCTCGTGAAGTACGCGGACTTCCCGCTATCCAATTTCACGCAAATTTTCATGGTTGCCGTACTCTTCGGCATCGGCACCGACTACTGCATCCTGCTGATCAGCCGGTATAAAGAGGAGCTCGCGCACACGAACGACCGCGCCGAAGCGATCGTGACGACCTATCGCACCGCCGGACGCACGGTCATCTTCTCCGGACTCGCAGTGCTCGTCGGCTTCGCGTCCATCGGCTTCTCGACGTTCGTCCTGTACCGCTCGGCCGTCGCCGTCGCGGTCGGCGTCGCCGTCATGCTGATCGCGCTCGTCACGATCGTGCCGTTCTTCATGGCAGTGCTCGGCAACGCGATCTTCTGGCCGTCCAAAGCGGCTGCGGGCCATAAGCCAAGCCGCTTGTGGGGAACGGTCGGACGCTTCTCGCTGAAGCGCCCGCTCTGGTCGATCGCCATCCTGGCGGTGCTGACGATTCCGTTCCTTATCGCCTACCAAGGGTCGACATCCTTCAACTCCCTGGACGAGATCGGCGAGAAGTACGACTCCGTCAAAGGCTTCAACATCATCGCCGACAGCTTCGGTCCCGGGGACTCCCTGCCGTCTACGGTCGTCGTGAAGACGGATCGGCCGCTGGATACGTCGGAAGGCTTGGCGGCGATCGAGCAGCTTAGCCGGGAGCTTGCGAAGGTCGACGGCGTGAAAGCGGTCCGCAGCGCGACGCGCCCGACCGGCGAAGCGCTGGACGAAATGCAAGTTACCGACCAGGTCACGCAGCTGGAAGACGGCATCGGCAAGAGCGAAGACGGCATCGGCCAAATCACGGACGGCCTCGCCGAAGCGAGCAGCTCTCTCGCGGCGAACGCGCCGAAGCTCCATGAAGCCGTCGACGGGGTCGGCGAGCTGATCGCCGGCACGAACGCGCTCAAGCAAGGCGTCGAGCAGCTCGGCGGCGGCCTGAAGCAGCTGCAGCAAGGACTTGCGAGCGGCGCGGCCGGCGCGGGCGAGCTGAAAGCCGGCCTCGCGCAAGCCAAGTCGAGCGCGGACCAGCTAACCAAGGCCAGCGAGCAGCTGCTCGGCAATTACAAGAAAATGGCCGGTGGTCTCGGTCAAGTATCGGATGCCTATAGCGCGCTGGCGAAGCAGCAGGCATCCATCGCGGCCGGACTGGACGGTCTCGGCCAAAGTCTCTCCGGGCTGGCGTCCAAATACCCGGATCTTGCCGCTGATCCCGAATTCCAGCGCGCGCAAGGCTCCGTCACGGCGCTTGCGGACGGCGCGAAGCTGCTGAGCGGCGGCATGACGCAGCTGAACGGTCAGCTCGCCGCGATCGTCGGCGGCCTGAACCAAGCCAATGCCGGTTTCTCGCAAGCGTACGCCGGTCAATCCCAGCTGACGCAAGGTCTCGGCAAGCTGGCAGCCGGCATCGGACAGCTGCAAGCCGGCGTCGCCAAGGCGGCGGACGGCCAAGGACAGATCGTCGCGAAGCTGCCGGCCCTGACCGGCGGATTCGACCAGCTCGCGGCGGGGCAGAAGGAGCTGCAAGACGGCTTCGCTCAAATCAGCGGCCAGCTGGGCCAACTGACCGACGGCTTGAATCAAAGCGTCGACGGCTTGTCGCAAGTGTCCGACGGACTCGGCTCCGCGGGCGACTACTTGAGCGGCCTTGCTTCCGCGCCGGATAAGCAGCTCGCCGGCTGGTACATCCCGCAGGAAGCCATCGACGGCGAACAATTCCAGGCTGCGCTCGACGTCTACCTTTCGCAGGATCGCCAGACGGTGAAGTTCGACGTCGTCTTCGGCGGCAATCCGTACGAGATCGAGACGCTCGAGAAGGTGGCGGATCTGGAAGCCGCCATTACCCGCGCGCTGAAAGGCACGGCGTTCGCGGACGCCGAATACGCCGTCGGCGGCGTATCGAGCATCAACAACGACCTGCGCAATATTTCCGCCGCGGACTACTCGCGCACCGTCGTGCTCATGCTCATCGGCATCGGCATCATTCTGATCGTGCTGTTCCGCTCGATCGTGATGCCGATCTATCTGATTCTGTCGCTGCTCATCACGTTCTACACGTCGATGGCGATCGCGGAAGTGATCTTCGTCCGCATCATGGGCTTGTCGGGCATCAGCTGGGCGGTACCGTTCTTCGGCTTCGTCATGCTGATGGCGCTCGGCATCGATTACAGCATCTTCCTGATGGACCGGTTCAAGGAGTACCGCCATCTGTCGCCGAAGGAAGCGATTCTCCGCTCGATGGAGAATATGGGCACGGTCATCATGTCGGCCGCGCTCATCCTGGGCGGCACGTTCGCGGCCATGCTGCCTTCCGGCGTCATGTCGCTGCTCCAGATCGCGACGATCGTGCTCTGCGGCCTGTTCATGTACGCGCTCGTCATGCTGCCGCTGTTCATCCCGGTCATGGTCCGGGTGTTCGGCGAAGCGAATTGGTGGCCGTTCATGAACCGCAAGGAGGACGAAGACGATTATGTCGGCCAGCCATCGGTCGTCATTTCCGGGAAGAGCGACTCCCATCACGGTTAACGGAACTTAGCCGATCACCTCGCATCGCAAAAAAGCACCGCCGACGCTCATCTACGAGCGTCGCGCGGTGCTTTTTGTGTTATGTAACCCCTATCCAAACCTGGTCACGAGGTGCGTTCCAGCCTCACCGGCTCATAGCGCTTGAATCGGATGTCGCATACGGTACCCTGGCCGAGCTTGCTCTTGTACCGGATCGTGCCGGACATCAGCTGAACGAGCTGTATAACCACGAGCATGCCGAGCCCGGTTCCCGCTTCCTTCGTCGTGAAGAACGGCTTGCCGATCTGCCTCAGCTGTTCTTCGCTCATGCCAACTCCCGTATCCGACACTTGGATGCACAGCTTGCCGCCTTCCGTCCACGTCATGACCGTCATCGTGCCCCCGGTCGGCATCGATTCAATCGCGTTCTTGAGTATATTCAGCATGCACTGCTGGAATTTCTTCGGCTCCCCGAGCATCATGAGCGGACCGTCCTTCATGTGCTGGATCCGAACCTCCACGTCCGCCATCGTGGACAGCGGCATCACCCACGGCATCAAGCCATCCAGTTCGGCCCGGATATCAATCGGCTGCTGAGGCTCGCGGGTCGGCTTGGCATAATTTAAGTAATCCGAAATAATGGCGTTCGCGTGATTGATTCCCTCGGCGGCATATTCCCGATATCGCTCGCGCGTCTCCTCGTTAAGGCCTTTCTTGCCCATCAGCTGCAGGAAGCCTTTCGCCGTCGTCAATGGGTTGCGGATCTCGTGCGAGATCGAGGCGGCCATCTGCCCGATGACCTGATACTTCTCCGCATTCATCAACTCCATTTGCAAATACTCCTGATACTTCACCCGATGGTACACGGCGCTGACGAGCAGCGAGGAGACGACCGTGCCCAGGAGGGTCCAGAGCGTCGCCCTGCCGCCCGGAAGTCCGTTCCCGATTCCATATCCCCACGCCAGATAGATCGCGACATGCATCGCCACGAGAAGGAGATACCGCTGCAAATACCGGGCATATGAGACGCACCCCGTAGTGCGGCGATCGAAATAGGCGCCGAGCAGCAGCATCGCGGTCGTGCCGGCGATCGTCGGCAGCCAGTCGTTGCCGACAATTAACGTGCCGCACAGCGTAAAAGCCGCCCATGCGGCCAAGCCTGGCACAAGCCCTTCGAACAAAACCGCGAGCGCGATCGAGAGGGGCGTCAAATGAACGGCATAGACGAACGGATCGACCGTCTCGGTCGCGAAATACAGACACGATAGCAGCGCCAAGATGATGACATAGGCAAGCCTTCTCCGCGTCTCTCCGAACAGCTTCAGCGTCACGACCAGAGACAGAAGACAAGCCCCGAATATATAAAGCAGCCCATGAAACTCATGGGTCAATAAGGTGATCCAATTTTGTTCGCCCATGCATCTGACGCTCCCTGACAGGTCCTCGCCTACTTTCCCCCCATTATACATGGCGAAACTGCAAAATTCCCGTTTTTTTGCGATCTTTTTACATTTTACTTACGAAAAGAGTGCGTTCTGTCGAAAGATAGAGTAGAACCTAAATGCGAGAGCCAATTTTCCAATGCACCGGCCGTTAACGAGAGCTGCTCGGCCTCCGAGATGGCGGGCGGATAGTCCTGCCATTCTTCTGCATAAGAAGCGAACTGCTGATGATTGCCGCCGCGAATATTGACGTACTCGGTCGTGCCCGGCAGCTGCTCGCGCTCGCGGTCCGAGACGTTCAGCGTAATAATGCCGTCTTTCGTAGCCGCCACCTGCAGCACGGGCAGCCCGACTACTTCCTTTCCCGCTTCGCGGTCAATGAAGGAAGCGATGAGGAACAAGCCTTCCACACGCTCGCGATGCGAGGCCGCGTAACGGGCGGCTACCGCGCCGCCCAAGGAATGGCCGCCGATCACGAACGCCTCGCGGGGGTGCTTGTTCAAAATATGCGTCGCGCGCTCGGGTGCAAGCGGCGAGAAATGAAGCGGCATTTTGACCAGATAGACGGGATAGCCGCGCTCGGCCAGCATGCGCGCCCATGGCGAATACCCCGCCGCATCCGCCAGCAGACCGGGGTACACGATGACGCCGGGGGATTTTCGGTCGCCTTGCGCAGGCTCCAGCAGCCACCATTCCGACGACGAGGAGACGCGCACCCGGCTGTCGCTCATCAGCGCCACGATTGCTTTGTCGCTCGGCTCGAAGACGGCGATCCGGTACGCCGTTACCAGCGCAATCGCGAGCAGGCAGACGAGGAGCAGCGTACGGTTCAGCCTCCGCTCGAAGCGGTCGGATAGGCGCATGCCCATCATTGTTTGCCTCCTTCCAGCGTTGCAGCGTTTTCAAATTATTCGCCCGGATTCCGGACGTTATTCCGGCATTTCGGCATCGCCATCTATTCCCTCGCGACGAGAAGCCCGTTAAAACCAAGGGTTCAACAGAGATTTGGCCTGTGCGGCGCGGGTTTTCCAGCTATTGATGGATGATTGATCAGCTGCGAGATTGATATAGTTACGAGGCAGTTGCGGGCCAACGCAGGTTCGGCACGACAAAATGACATTCACAATGACGACAGGGGGATACTTATTCATGAAGAAGAAAGCAGCCGCAATTCTTAGCGCATCCATCCTTATCTCCGCCAACGGCATGGTGACTGAAACCTTTGCCGCGACGATGGAGCCGACGACGGCCGTGACGAGCACGACGACGACGGAACCGACGACAAGCACGACGTCGGGTACCACGACAACGACAGGTACCACTTCGACGACAGGTACGACGACTGGCACGACTACGACAACTACGGGTACGACAACGCCGACGACCAGCACGACTACAACGACTACCGTAACGACAACGACGTCGCCAACCACGACGACCAGCTCGACAACGACGACAACTTCCACGCTGCTCAAAGTCGGCTCGACCGGCGATGCGGTCATCAAGCTTCAGACGGTCCTGAAGCAGCTGGGTTATTTCACCTATCCGACGATTACGAATTATTACGGCACGGTAACGCGCGACGCCGTCATGGCCTTTCAGCTTGACTACGGTCTTGCGGCGGACGGCATGGCCGGGACGATGACGCAGACGGCGATTGCGCGCGCAGTGCTCAAGCAATCGCTGCTGGCGGACAGCAAAACGTATATCGGCGTGCCTTACCTGTGGGGCGGCACGACGACGGCCGGCTTCGACTGCTCGGGCTTCGTCTACTTCATGTTCAATAAGTTCGGCGTGACCATGCCGCGATACACGTCCGCAAGCCTCTATACGCAAGGCACGGCCGTCGCCAAAACGATGCTGCGTCCGGGCGACCTCGTTTTCTTCAGCATCGCCGGCAACGGCAAGGTCGACCATGTCGGTTTCTATTTGGGCAACGGCGAGTTCATCTCGGCGCTGAGCTCCAAGGGCATTTATATTCAGAAGATGGAGAACAACTCGTATTGGACGCCGCGTTACCTTGGCGCGCGCCGCGTGTACTAATTTTCGTACTGGCACATTCGCAAGTCTATATGCTCGCATCGCTCCGCACTGGTGTCCACAACGCCGGCGCGGAGCTTTTTAACGTCACGCAGAGCTTGCTTAACATACATACCCTTTTAGCTTGGACCTGGCTCACTTTTCATATGCATGGCTCGGCCTTTCGCCTTACATCCCCATCAACCGATACCTGACATGAGCCATGTCCCGCCGCAATCGACATATCGGCCCCCCTCCCCCCATAAGATGAAGGAAGAGGAAAATTCGGGCTTCACGCCTGCCGAAGGGGGAACCGCATCGTGCATCAGGACGAAATCAAGGCGCTCGAGCGAGCCATCGACGAGATCACAGAAGTAGCCAAAGGGTTCAATCTGGACTTCTATCCCATGCGCTACGAAATTTGCCCCGCGGACATTATCTACACGTTCGGCGCTTACGGCATGCCGACCCGCTTCAGCCATTGGTCGTTCGGCAAAGTAAACACCCACTATTATGAAAATTAACTTAACGATAGAAGCAGAAAACCAGCACTTAAAGGGTGCTGGTTTTAATTTCGAATTAATATTGGCTATTCACAAGAGCTTTTATTTTCAAGGTGTTTTCAGGTAGTGGCCCAATTAAATCTACAACATCTTCTGTATCAGTGTTAATTTGCATGTGGTGAATAGCATAGATATTCAATGTTGATACATCAATCCTAATATCTGTCGAAGAATTTACGCCACTACTAAACGCTGGGGCATATATTGGATGGTTAAAATTTCCGACAAAAAATTCTTCCCCTCTTCCAATCAAATGCACTTTGACAAACATGTTTCTGGTATTGTCCCCATTCCCAATGCTGTTGCTTTTAAACCAATCGTTTTGTCCTGGACCCAGACTCGGGGTTTCTCTTGGCGCCTTATCCGTATCGCCTTCCCATATAAGTCTAAATGTTAAGCCGGGATCAAAATCTTTGTGCGTCTCATTATAAACGGTTAGTTTGTTTTGTTTTTTAGCCAGTTCTTTTTCACTGTGCTCCATACTTATGCCCCTTCTTTCGCTACGATTTAAAGATGGTTCACACTATGTTGCGGTTAATCCTTGAGAAACTATACAAACTGCTGATTTCAAATTGCTGTCAAACAAAAAAGCCCCACATTGGGGCTTTTCTCATTGAGCGATCGACAGCACTTCGCCCTTTTCTTCTTCTGTATCTTCGTGTAAAGGAATGTGAACATAAGTGCCGTTGTCCATCGCCCGTTGAATCGCTCTGGCGATAATCTCGTGGAGAAGGTCTTCCTTCTCGGGAGACAGCTTCAGTATCTTCAATCACATCCCCTCCTCATGGTTTAGTGTATGCGGCCAGTACAGTGGGACAACCCTTCGCATTTTACATTAGGAACAAATTGCCGCCGAGATCCGCGCTGACTTTCTTCTGAGCGCGCTTGATGTATTCGTCCACCGAGGTTTTCTCGATCTTCAGCAACTCCGCGATATACGAATGGCTGAATCCGTGCCCATGGCACATGACATAGCAATCGCGTTCTCGATCGCTTAGCCGTCGCAGCGCCTCCTCTAGCTGGAACATCTCCCAGTCGGAGAGGTTCGTCGGGCTGCCGGCTTTACTCTTCTCGACGTATGCCTGCAGGCGGACCGGGTCCATCAGCTTTTCGCGCTGATACGCGCTGCGCCGCTCGATCCCGCGCTTGTTCCCAGGCAGCTTCCCGGTATGCAACCACATGATCGTGAAATTCACGTCCGAGATTGCCCCGCGCAGTGTCGGCGCGTCAGGCCCATCTTCGCCGCACTTGATCAGCGCCTTCCGAAGCTGCCAATAAGTCTCGCGATACGCAAGCTTCAGGTCTCGCATGTGAAGCATGAATCCGCGATCGTCGAGATCTGGTATTTTCTTTTTTCGCTCACCCACTCCATTCACGCCCCTTGCTTGTGGGAGGCCCCGGCGAACCGGGGCTGTGTGTCTATTTGATCGACCAGAACAAAACTATGATTAATCCCCAGCATGCTGCGCTAAGTGCCCAGACAGCGATCATTCCCCAATTCAGTCGGCGCATCGATTAAAACCCCGGATCGTCTTCGGTATCCAGGCCGGGCAAGTCATCCTCGCTGGCGTCGGATTCCAAATCGCTCTCCTCTTTTTCATCTGGATCCTCATCATCGACGCCGTGCATCGGATCGTCACTCACCGCCGATTCTCTGGCGCCTTCTCCGGCTGCTTTCTCGTCATCGCCGCCATCCGCCTCCGCCGCAGTATCCTCCTGCTCGGCAGCCTGGTCGATCGTCATCTGGCCATCATCTTCCTTCGACTCGACTTCTGCTGTGCCGTCGCTGTTTACATGGAACTTGATGCCCTCCGGTCGCTGCGGTACCGCCGGACGGTAATCGTCGATGTCCAGCTGGGAGGAGCTGAACAAGATGTGCGCGGTGCCGCCCTCCTTGATCCGGCGCAGCGTCTCGAGCTGATCCCCGTCCAGATCGTGAAGGGTGATGGTGATGACTTCCTCTTTCGCGAGTTTGATGTCCTTGATCTTACCTGCCAGAATTGTTTGCATTTATAATTGCTCCTCTCGAATTTAAATAAGTTCTTGACGTATGTTCCCGATGACTTCGGTCCTGCTAAAATCGATATCTCCAGCACGAAATGCCTTTGAGTTGTGGATATTTATGAAATCGAAATTCTGGCTTGCATTCGAAACCCTCCCTTGATCACTCGCATAGGCCGTAAACGCTCGAGCACATCGGCGGATCGTCGGCCAGTTCGATGGCTTTAAGCAGATCCATATTTTTGCCGCCGTGCGTGGTCTTTGACCATTCGACCCATTCGTCTATTCCATTCCCTTGACCATGTGCTGTCGGAAAGAATGTAGCCGCGCCGCGCTTCGAGGCTTGCTTAACAATTGCTTCCCATTCCCTAATCCGGTCAATCTCGGCAGGAAACCTTCTTGAAATTTCGAAGAGCTCTCCCTTATTGCAATTCACGCAAGGCATGCATCCAACTCGTGACATCCCGAGCTTATACAGCGGGTTAGGTTTAACCCCCATCCGATCATGGATAGCAAATACATCATCAACCAACCATCTCAGAATCGGCCTATACACCTCTTGGCCTTCCGGCGTTTCTTCACGCTCAGGTAATTTGGAACGTGTATGACTCTCCTCAGCTCTGACCCCTTGCCAACTGACTACTTTGAATCCTTGCTCTAGATAAGGCATGACCACCTGTTCGTAGATCACATCTGTTTTCAGAAAGGTAGTACAAAACCTAGCCTTCGTCGATGGGAATCTCCCTTTCCAGATGCACAGATCAAGGAATGGATTGCCGCTTGGTACCAGGGCCGTCAGCGCGCGCTGTACGATGACCTCTGTTTCCTCCGGGGTCATCCCCTTAACCGTCGGCTCCCATCGCCACCCTGCAACCCCGTTATATGGCTTGTAGGGGTCTGGCGGCTCGAAAGCCGGAGGAACAAGGTCTTCTTCGTCCGAGATTTTGATCCACTGCCCAGGGACATCCTTTTGGAGCTTAGAAGGCCAATGAGTTACGACGTATTCCTTTCTCTTTGCGATCCGTCGGGAGAAGTCCGCCTTAACCCGACGGATTGTACCTAGCTCGCGTTCAAGGTAATCGAGATATTCATAAGTCATTGGATGCTCGTTCCCTGTGTCTGCAAAGACCGGTTCAACTTTGACGCCTTTCTCAATCGCCAGCAGCCACATTGCAGTGCTGTCCTTCCCACCAGAAACCGAGAGGATATTGACTGTTGGTTTATTCATTTGATTTCTCCTCCTGATGAAAAAGTAATTTGATGGCTGCCATGATAGGGAGTATTTGCAGCGGGTTCACCGCGTTGCCTAGGGCCTTTAGTCTTGAGGCCCGGTTTTTGATTCCGGTTGCCACCCGTAATGGCTCCCAATCATACTGCTCTTGACCCATCAGTGCAGGCTGCTGGTAATCAGCGATCCATTGCTGTAGAGCGTCCAATGGATTTATTCCACTTCCGTCCAGCCAAGAGGGAAGTTCATCAGCGACTCGACCCAATAAGGATTCAATTGACCTGTCGCTCCTTCCCTCATGACGGCTCCCGGCACCGTATCGCGGGTCGCCTGTGAAGGAGGAAGCGTCGCGTTCTTGGCATCCTGCGCCGCTGATGTCGGCCACATCACTGCTGCAGGTAGTCCGTTCCTCGGATCGGCTGATACCTCCCCGCGCTTTTCCGCATCGTTCGCTCTCGGAGTTGGCCAAAGGCCCGCCTTCCAATTTGCTATGTCCGTCCGCAGGCTCTTCCCCTGCCCGCCGCCGTGGCTCCCCACCGAGTCCGCTGCGCTCGGTGTACCCCAGAATGAAGACTCGCTCTCTTTGATGCGACGCGGAGACGGCCGAAGCCGGAATAACAAATGCCTGTGCGTCGTAACCTGCGTTTTCCAAGTCAGAGAGGACAGTGTCGAGCCCCAAAGAGATGTGCCCAGCAACATTCTCACCAAGGAACCAACGGGGCCGGATTTCCTGTAGGAGTCGATTAACTTCTGGCCAGAGGTGACGGTCGTCTTTCTCGCCCTCTCGCTTCCCGGCGTGGGAGAAAGGCTGGCAAGGATATCCCGCTGAAATAAGGTCAATTGTTCGATCTGGTCTGAGGATTCCATCCGTCTCCAACCTCGCTTTCGTTAGCGTTCTTACGTCGTCGTAAATAGGGACGCCCGGCCAATGCTTCTCTAGGACCTGCTGCGGGAATCGCTCACGCTCGCAGAAGGCGATCGTTTTAATACCTACCGCCTCCCCCGCAAGATCGATCCCACCAATTCCGCTAAATAAGCTAAGTGCGTTCATTTCCGCACCGGCTTTCTGTCCTTGCTCTGCGGATACTCGCTATATTTAATCCCGAACCGCTGCATGACCGCCCCGAAACGTCCCGGCATGAGCTTGTAATGCTCCTCGATGTCGGCAAGCTTCTTGCCTTGTTGGAGCAGCCGAAGCACCTCGTCCCGTTGAACGGTTAATTTCGAGCCGTCTGGACGGGTAATCTTGGTCCATTGCTTATAGCCCTCGGCTTTGGCTTTTTCATTCCTGGCCTTAATCCGCTCGCGCGCCTGCTTCGCTTGAGTGCTCATTTCCAGACCAACCAGCCCGCTTGTTTTCTTTGGCGAAACGTTAACAGGACCATAACGCGCCTCGATCTCCTCTGGGGAGAGAAAGGTGGACGACGCCTCCTTAGACGGGCGCCCACACTGGCGCTCCACTTCTTGATTTAGAATTGGGCGTTTGTTTCTCACCGCGGATACACCTTCCTCATTTTGAAATTGATTCGCGGGTGTTTCTGGATGCGCCGAACGATCTCGGCCTGAGCACCTTCCTTAAGCCAGGGCGCCGCATCCGGGTCGAGGAAGGCTATTTCGTATAACTCTCGCATCTTGGCCTTGTGCCAATTCACGGCGACCACCTCGCTTTTAAGAACTGATGTTCTGTTTAAGGGCAGCACGAATCCTTCGCCGAGCGGCATGCGCGGCTATTGTGCCTTTTTCTGCTTGTTCTCCTCGCGTTTCTTCTTGATGTACTCCTCGATGGTGATCCAGCCGCCGAACTTTTTGCAGTACTTCATGACGACAAGCGGTGGGTATTCCGGGAAGTTGGCGTCGAACAGTTTCCGTTTGAGCGGGAACTTCTGATCCTCTGCCCCTTTGACGTCGATCAGCACAACCCGTCCTTCTCGCACGTAGGTGACCTTGAAGTCGGGGCTGTAGGTGATTGCCTGATGCTTGGTGCCCTGCTTTTCGAATTTCTCCAGCAAGGTGAATTTTGGCTGGAGCTCCACGGTGATCCGGCCATCCTTGATCAGCGGTAGCAGCATGTCACGGTAGTACTTCGCCTCGAGTTCGGAGTCAAAGATCAAGTGCTCGTCTTCCCTGTAGGCCGTCTCCATAAATCTCTTTAGGTCCTGCCGTGAAACCTTGACGGTCGCGCCGGTCGCCACGGTCAGGATTGTTTTCTGGGAATTGTATTTACTCGGCTGGGCAGGTTGCTGGTCGGGAACAGCCTCTTTCTTCTTTCTGGCGAATCGCACCACTAATCGCTCACCGCCTCGGTTACCGCAGATGCTGGCGCATCTAGTACGGGATCGAGGACAGTAATTACTTGGCGGCGCCCTGTCTTATCACGCTTGATGTATCCCTTGGCTTCAAGCTTCTGAACGTGGCTCAGTGCGGTAGCCGTAGATTCAACGCCGAGTTCTTCAGCGATTTCCGTTAGCAGCGGAGCCTGCCCGGTGCTTGAAATCTTACGCTTGATGATCTCCAATACTTCCTGCTGCTTTTTCGACAATTTGCTCATTTCGTCCGTCTCCTTTATGGCCGGGCCGCACCGGCTGTCTTTGATATCTGCTATAGAGGATGCCGATCACCTTGCCGGAATCGTCGTAAAATATTTCCCACGGCGTATCGTCGTAGAGGTCGTCAGGTGCCGGCCGTGCTGGTCGCTTTTTCATACGCCTCGCGCTCCCTGCGCTTATAGTCGAGTACCTGCTCGCTCACGTAATCGTAGGTGCGCATCATCTTGTCGCGTTCCTCGCCTTGGAAGAGCGGATCGGCGAGCTTGACCGCCTTCTCCGTCAACCATTTCAGCGAATCGTTGTACTGAGCCTCGCTCTCGATCCGCTTGCTCATTTGGCCGCCTGCTGCGCGCCGCCCATCTTCTGTTCCTTGTTCCGATCCAGATCCAAGAAGCGCCCCGTCTTCCGGTAGAAGATCATCTCTACGGTGCCGGTACCGACGTTTCGGCCTTTTGCGATGATGATCTCGACGATGTTCTTCTTCTCTGTTTCCGGATGATAGTAGTCATCCCGGTACAGGAAGGCGATGATATCCGCCTCGAACTCGATATCGCCGGATTCCTTCAGGTCGGACATAATCGGCCGCTTGTCCTGGCGTTGCTCGCACGATCGGCTGACCGAGCTGATCGCGATGACCGGGCATTGATTGACGCGGGCCGCCTGCTTGAGCTGTCGCGAAACGAAGGTGACGCCTTCCCGGGTCTGGCTGAATTTCCGCCCTGGCTGCATGAGCTGCAGGTAGTCGACGTAGATAACGACGCCGGGATATTGCTTCTTGAGCCGTTTGACCTCTTGCTTGAATTCGAGGACGGTCCGGCCTGGCGTATCGTCGATGTAGAGCGGCAGCCGGTCGAGCTCGTCCATCGCGTAGCTCCAGCGCTCCCAATCCCCATCCGAGAATTGACCGGTCCGCATCTTGGTCGCGTCGATGTTGCCCATGCAGCATAGGAACCGCTCGATGACCTTGTCCGCGGGCATCTCCAGGGAAAACAGGACTGCTGGACGCCCCGCGCGCGCCGTCTCCAGCATGTCGTTTACGATAAAGGCAGTCTTCCCGATGCTTGGCCGCGCCGCGACGATCTCCAAATCACCATCTTGGTGACCCCCTGTCAGGCGATCGAGCTCTTTACTCGCCGTCTTGGCCCCGGTCATGCCCCGCTGCTGTTGCCGCTTGATGATGACCTTTTCGTGATCGGCGACGACCGCGGACATCTTGCGCACCGTATCCTTCGCGGGCCCGCCTGCCATCTCCGCGATCCTCTCAAGACGTTCCTGCGCTGCCGCAAGCAGTTCGCTCGACTCCAGCTTCCCGTCGCGGCCATCATTCTGGACCGTCTCCAACGCGGCCAACGTCTCGCGGGTGATGTAATGCTCCCGGATGATTCCTTGATGATGGTCAAAGGTCGCCGCGTTCGTGGGCGGCGCGCCCCCGGCCAGCTCGGTCAAGTAGCTGACGCCGCCGATCCGCATCAGGTTTAGTCCGGAGTGCTCGGCCATCGAAACGTAGTTGATCGGGATGTCGTTATCGGCCAAGTAATAAAGGTACTGGAGAATCAGCCGGTGCCGCTCGTCGCCCATGTCATCCGGCTGCAGGTAGCAATCGTCCAAGCGCTCAGGCTCATTCAGGATCGCACCCAGCACCGCGGCTTCCGCCTCATAGTTCATCGCCGCTACCCGCCTTCCCGCCGCCGAGCAACTTCGGCCTAAGATGTTCCGGGCATTCCGGCAGCGCTGCCTGCTCCCATCGATCCATTTCAGCGAACCGCGCTGTTGTCTCGTGCCGAAGCCGATCATAATTCCCGCCCATTCCACCCGGCTCCGCCTGAATGATATCTGCAGCCACCGGAGGGAATTTGCTGTACTTCATAAACTCCATTAGATTCGCAAGCGCCTGGTCGAAGGTAAGGTCAGCCATCAAAGGAATCCATGTCGCCTTCTTCTCAGGGGTCACCTCAAAATTCGGGTAATTCGAGCGGATGATCGCGAACATCTTCACTACTTCCGTCTCCCTCACGTCCGGTTGCCTCCTCGTACATTTGCTGCAGCAACAACTTGTCCTGATCGAATTTGGACAGCGCTGGCGCCCGTTCTTTCATAATCCCTTCCGGATCTACTTCGTGGTAATCTTCAAACCGCTTTTGGTTTAAATAGGTCGATGGATGAGGGATGAAATGTTTTTGCGTTCCGATAAGCTCGCATGTCTTTGCAAAGTTCTTCGTGTTGCGGATGATCAATTCAGGATTGAATGCGGGTTCCTTTGCTAACTTCTTCCACGCTTTCTCAGCTGCTTGCCGAGAAACTCTTCTTGGATAGGTTGAGTAGAAGATTTCGAATAGATCGACATTGTCTTTAAAAGATGTCTTTAAAAGAATGTCTTTCTTTGGGGGTGCAATCGGACCCCTCATAGTAGCTACTTGAGGGGTGCAATCGGACCCCTCAGGAGGGGTGCAATCGGACCCCTCCTCACCTTCTATGGGAGGGGTGCAATCGGACCCCTCATAGTCCCAAAAATTCTCCATATCGTCACCGCTTTTCGGAATTGTCCATGCCTCATAATTTTTATTGAAAGCCAACCTTCGAGCCGACGTCTTCGTCGCTTTCTGGGTCACAACCAGGACGTTAGCTTTTATCAAGAGCGATATTTCTTTCTTCACGGTCCCTTCCGATAACCTGGTCCTCTCATGAATGAAGGAAAGCGATAAATCATGATCTTTCCGGTTCCAACCGTATGTGTTGCGCCAGACCACTATGATGATACGGAGTTGCGACCCATTGAATTGATAAAACGGAACTATGTCCATCAACTCGTTCGCGATCCGGGTGTGTTTGTCCGGCTGCGGGTTTGCCATTCCACCTCACCTTCGATCAATGGGGGAGTTTGTATGCTGTGCCTAGGCCGCTCAGAGCAATGACCAGCAAAGGCTTGCTACCAGACTTCATCTGCTCAAGCTGTTCTGCAATGTAGTCGGTTGCGGACTTTTCGGCCGGTTCCTCGATCGTGTAGCCGTTGACGAAGAATTCCATGAGCTCGTAGGGTTTGCCGATAAAATGGCGCTTGATAACCCTCGCCGGAGGTCTAAGCAGGGATTCATCGAGGTTTCGCATAATGTTGAATACGGCCCATCCAGTCGCGTCAACACTGTCCTCCAGATCCAGCTCCTCGAACGCAACGGCCACTTCCCGCGGTACCGGAATCTTACGGCCTTCGCGCTCCTCGCGAAGCTCGCTGCTCAGCTGAGCGATGTTACCGGCCATCCGTTCGATCGCGGCACGGCTCAGATTGTCCTGGATCTTCGCATGCTCGGCCATTCGGTCGAGTCGGGCATTGAGTTCGTTGTTGCGGCGCTCGAGCTCTGCGGCGTAGTTCATAAGCTGCATGACCGTCCCGCGATCGTAGGATTGAAACGCCGGCATGGTCAACTGCAGCTGTACTTTTTCAATGGTTTCTCTGGAGGTTGTCAATGTCGTTCATCCCTTCGTTATCGATTGGCTACCCGGACGATTGCGCCCGTCAGCCCCTGTATTTCTCGCTTGAACATTTCCTCGTCGCTGTTTGCGTCCGAGAGGTGGAGTAGCCAGATCTCCTGTACGCGGCTCATGTCGTTCTTCTGGAAAAAGCCCTTTACGTTTTCAAGGCTGAAGTGCGATCGGAGCAATCGGCGGCTCCTACTAATCAGCTGCGGCCGGAGCTCTTCGGGGGCGGACTGGATGTTCCGCTCGACGATAACCTCGCTGTAATTGCATTCGATCATAATGTGCGTTAGGCCATTGAACCGGTATCGAACGTAGTAGGTATCCGTCGCGAACAGCATCTTCTCGCCCGCCTTGTTCGCCATCAGGAAGCCTAGCGGCTCCTCGACGTCGTGCTCGACACGGAAGGGGAGAATGGTCCACGTATCGATCGTGAAGGTGGTTCCTGCAGCGATCTGCGCCACGCGATGACCTTCCAGCCCAGCCGCGGCTGCCGTCCCCTTTGAGCAGAACACGTCGATCCCCGCCCGCATGACATCCGATGCGTATTTGACATGGTCGCCGTGCTCGTGTGTGATCAGGCAACCGGCGATCCCCGACATCTTATAATTCAGCGCCCGTTGCATGTCCTTGTATCGGACGCCGGCCTCCAGAAGAAGATCCGTCTGGCCGTCCGTGACGTGATAGGCATTGCCCGCGCTGCTCGATCCGATTGGCGTGATCTTGATCATCAGAACCCCGGACTGCTTCCAGCTGACGGCTCAGAAGGCGACGAGTTCTCTTGTTGCGGGGTGATGATCTCCGCTTCGCCATCGTGGGCCGTGAAATCGACGTCAATCGCATCGCGGTTGGCATTCTGCCGAATCTCCTCGGCCGTCTCGGCAGCAGTCATTTCATATTCGTTTTGCTTCAAGCGCATGTAATCGTCGTCGATCTTCTGGCTGTCGATCGTGATATCTCCGTAAGCTGCGCGAGAAATCGTCTTCCAGACCATTTTTTCGTACCAGCCCTCCACCTTCTCGGTGCCGACCTTCTTCCCGTCCTTCCAGACGTCTTTCTCTCCGCCCCAGAATTCCGCGCTTGCGTATTGCGGCTTCCGCTTCTCGATGTCCTTGAGGTTCATGGTTACGAGCTTGTTCTTCTCGGGCGCGTTATTGAAAATGTGGTAGTAGAATCCGCCGACAACATTGCCGCGATCGAATTCGTTCGTAATTTCGAACTCGTAATTCTCATAAGGATTGTTCCGGTCCTTCTTGATTGACTTGAATCGGTCGGTGCTATACACGACCTCCACTACAACGTGATCCGGAATCTCGAGACCGTATTTCTTGGCCTTCAACTCCATACCGCGGTATCCTTCTACGAAGGTGATGTCATATTTTCCGAGCGTGTTGTTTTTGAATGGAACCATATTGATATGGTTTTTCTGAGCCGGGTCGAATCCGATCCGAGCCATAGCCACGACGTCGCGCGAAAGCTTCTCCATGTTGACGTTCTGCCAGGCTACCGCGAGAGGGTCTTGGTTTTGCCGTTTCTTCAGGCGTTTCTCCTCAGCCATCTTCAAAGCCGCGTCGATGGCAACGAAGTAATTCTGCGCTAGGCGCTGCTGGAAGTTGGTCAGCGCTACCGCGCCCACCCCGCTGCTGTACTCCGTGACCACCTTTTTCATGAATCGTTCAGACGCCGACAATTCCACCTTTGCAAGCTGCTGCTGGTTCTGCTGTTCGCTCAATTAGATCGCCTCCTGGTTGTTTGCTGGCACGACTCTCAGCTGCTTGTCGCCCTTGCTAACGATCAGCCGGATCTGCTGCCCGCGCGTCTCGGCCAGCTGGGTCACTGCTTCTGCGTTGTCGATGAAGATCGGCGCCGCGAAGCCGTAATGCTCCGAAAGAGTATTGATGATGTCTAGTCCGACATTGATCCTTGCGGCGTTATTCATGTCGCTGTAAGGCACGCCGTTGTAGAGCGTCTCGCAGCACTCGGTCAGTCCGCCGTTGATCTGCTGCTCGAAGAGTTTAAAGCGTGCAAATCTGAACTTGCCGTTGATCTTCTCCTCGAGCATGGTCACCTTCGTCCGGATGAACTCTTCCGTCAAGAACAGCTCGCGCTCCAGTTGCTCATAGGCCGCGGCCAGCTGTCGCTCTTCTGCCTTCAGGTCCGCGATCCGCTGCTTCGCCGCGTTGACTTGTCCGAACTTAGCCTTGTCACGTTCGAGCGCCTCGGCTTCCATCCGCATCTTCGCCAACTGCATGCGGGCATCGGATAACGCACTTTGCGAAGCGGACCGCAGCCCAGTGATCTCGCTCTCAACGGCAGCTTTCTCCTCGAGCTTGGCTGTATACGCTGGATGGTTCGAAATATCCGGTGCCGGGGAAGTCGCAGCCAGCTCGGCCTCTGCAGCCCTGACTGCCTCTCGTGCTGCATGCAGCCCTGCTTGCATCTGCTCAACCATGACCAGTTGATCAGTATTAGCTGCCTTCAACCGCCCGGCCTCTTCGGCAGCCGCCTTCCCAGTGACGAAGATTCGCTCTTTACGATTCGACTTACTGACGTTGAACGACTTGAGCGCCTTTTCGTGCGCTTCAGCGACCTGCTCCTCCGGGAGAGCTTGTCCGCATGTCGGGCAGTCGGTCGCATGTGAATGCCCTTCAAAAGTTTCCGCATCGACCTTGCGCCATTCGGCCCTCAGCTTCTCGGCCTCGGCTTCACGATCTTTGATGACAACGTCGTTCCTCTCGATCTGTCTTCGAAGAGAAGCAATTTCAAATTCGACTTCTTGTGCCTTCCGCCGCTTGTCGTCCAACGTTCGACGCTTGGCGGCCAGATCATCGAGGGCGCCGGACTGCACTTCGTTCTTGATCTGCAGCAACTCGCCTTCGATCTCAGCGACGCGCTTCTGCTTTGCGACCAACTCAGCGCCGGATTCGATTCGCTGTTGTTCAGCCTCTTTAGCGGCGATTCGCCCCTTCAGTACTTCGATTTGCTGATCCAGCACATCCTCGCTATAGGTTGGCAGGTCAGGGAAAGAGCGGTTGACCTCGTCTATCCGGGTCGGAATCATCTCTATTTGCTTGTTAATCTCGGCGCGCTTGGCCGCGATCACCTTGCGCTGATCCTCAATCGACCTATCGCCCAGGATGGCCGGCAGCTCGGCCAGCTCGGCATTTCCCGCGATGACATCGGCGTCGGACATGTCGCCGCACACTTCCAACAGGATCTTCCGACGGTCTTGCCATTTCAGTTGCTCGTTGAAGAATGTCGGGCTAGTCAGCAGTTTGAACAGGTCCTCTTTCACTAGGCTGTCAACATAGGCGTTGAACTCCCCTTTCTTGACCGGGACGCCGTCGATAAAGTAGTCCGTCTCGTGGCCGGTGAATTCCGCGATCGCGGATCCGCGTTTCTTGGACCATTTCTCTCGGAAGACCTTACGCAGCTCAACTCGCTTACCGTTCACCTGCAGCACTGCCCGAACCTCATGGTCGGCACCGCTTTGCTCGACCTTGCCCGCAGAATCCAGCGTCTTAATGTTGAAGTCCTTCTTGTTTTGGCTGTCCTTATCGAACTTGAGCCAGGTGAAAGCATCGAACAGCGTGGTCTTGCCTGCGGCGTTTTCACCGAAGACATCTAGGTCGGCGCCGCCGGCTGAGTCCAGTTTGAAGTGGCGCGCGCCCTTGAATCCGATCAGTTCCAGTTCGAGGAGTACCATTCGTTGATTGCTCACCTCGCTCTACCCCCTTACCAGAGTGTCACGGCAGCCGCTGCACACATGCTTCCCGGCCAGCGTCGTCGAGATCTCAACCTTCCCGCAGAACGTGCAGCCGGGGGCATATTTCTTGAGCATGATTTGCTCGCCGTTAACGAAGATCTCGAGCGATTCGCCTTCCTTGATATCCAGCGTGCGGCGCAGTTCAACCGGAATTACGACACGGCCGAGCTCATCGACCTTTCTCACGACACCAGTAGCTTTCATGGGATATTCCTCCTAATGATTGATGACCAACACTTTGGTTTGACCGAGATTTCGGGACAAACATTTCAGACAGCAGTATCGTAGGTGACCCTTCCGCCAGACTTGATCGCCGGCGTAAATTTGAACCTCGCAGTTTAGATCAGCGCATTCAGCTATCGGCGCGCGCGCTTGCTGAGACATACAGGCATGCTCCTTTCATTCGTCCGCCCGAGCAAGTAGTCGGTCGTGACGTTAAAGTGATCGGCGATCGTATCCAGCATGACGATTCCTGGGCGCCGCTTACGTGTTTCGAAGTGCGACAGCGCCATTCGGCTGATCCCAAGCCTGGCCGCCGTCTCATCCTGCGTCAGCTTGCTCTCGATCCGCAGTTCGAAGATCCGTTCGGCAAGCGTCTGAGCTACCCGGCTCATCGGTTCTCCTCCAGGATGTTGGCCGTCATTGAGCGGATTGTTCCTTGTGCCTTGCAGTTCTCGATATCTCTGAGGTGTTCGCGGCCTTTCTTCAGGTCGCTAACAAGAACTGGACCCGATAGCCTACCAGGCAAAAGCAGATGGTTGAGAAGAGTATCTCCTTCAAGCAATTCCGTATGGTTCAAAGGAATCACACCTCCGCATCGTATTTTGTAAAAATTAAGCAAACGGCTTATATGTTCGCATCTGTTCGCGTTGCGCTATATAATTGAACGCTTTATAATACCTTGTAGACAAAGGTGCATTAAATGCACATCAACTTCAAAAAAAAGAAATTCAATCCTTTAGGTCTTGGAAAACATCATCTACGGTGGAACCCAAGTACTCTGCCAGTCGAAAAGCGAACTTTAATTCCGGATTACAACGACCATGTTCAATGCTTCGAATCCAACTTTCGCTGCAGTCGAAATCTAAACTCATTGCACGCTGGGACTTATCTTTGGCGAGACGGAGCTCCCGGAAACGCGTGCGCTTTTGAACGATGCGAGCGTCAGCTTTTCTTCTTGACAATGTATGAACCTCCTTTCTGTTGCATATGCTATTTTCTAATGTGCATTTACTGCACAGGCAAATAATAGCATGTGCATTTCATGCACGTCAACCCATTATTTTTCTGGATGGTGCCACGATGGATAAAGCACAAAAGCTAACAGTTGCTAAAAGAATAAAAGAAATGCGTAACCGTAAGGGTTGGACTCAATTAGAATTAGCTGAATTATTGGAAGTGGATAGAGTAAGTGTTACAAACTATGAGCTCGGTCGGGCGGTCCCTCAATGGGGAACATTCGTTAAACTCGCTGAGTTGTTCAGCACGACAACTGATTACCTCATGGGCAGCTCCGACGATGAAACAAAAAAAACTCCCGGCTCGATGGAGAACGAGCGAGAGTTTATTGGGAAAATCGAGTTAACTGATGAAGAGCTTATGGCTCAGTTCGAGATCGACGGCCGTCCGTTGAGCCCGAAGGAATGGAAGAAACTGATTGAGATGATACGTCTCGATCGCAGGTTTGAAGATTGAGATTGTCCAATTTGGTCTGATAATAACCCGGCTTTTTCCCGAGTAAGAAAGCCAGATTATCTAGACTAATTTTCTTTTTTATAGCCGGTCACCTCTCAATCAGATATACAGATAATACCATAGCACTACAAAATAGAACAAGTGTTCTTGTAAAAGTTCATCATCCCGGTCTATATACTCTCACAATGATGCATGGGTTATCTCTTTTTATAAGAAAAAGAGATAATTAACAGGTCTATTGACCCACATAGAAATTAAGAATATTGCCTTCTAATTAGTTGAACTCGTTTGAAATCATTATCAATGAAAGTAGAGGCTACAGATAATGCAACTAATAATAAAAAGAGGTCTCCTAAAATGTCAACAATAAGAGTCGAATTACCCTCAAGTGAAATCATTGAAGGAACTAACCCAATAGTAATTTTAGGTGCAAATGGATCAGGGAAAACTCGCTTTGGAGTTGATATTACTCGTATCAACAATGCAGATAGGATCCCTGCTTCTCGTTATGTTACCGTACATGGACAAATCCCAATGCAATCCAAAGAGATGGTTCAAGAGGAACTAAGGCGACAACGTCATGAAAGTTCCAATAATTACTGGAACCCTGTAAATGACATTACGAATCTACTGTCAAAATATAAAGCGGAAGATGTTGAGTCTGCCACTCAATTTAGGGACAACTTCATAAATAATATTCCTGCAACTCCTGAAAAGACTAGGTTTATTAGATTGCAAGAATTTTGGCATTCGATATTCCCTGGAAGAACCATTAAACTTAAAGGATCACACAATTTAGAAGTCGTATCAAGCTTATCTGAAACAGAAGAAATATACCAAACACAGAGCTTAAGTGATGGGGAAAAGAATGTTTTTTATCTTGTGGCTAGAGTTCTTGATGTAGACCACGGGAAGGTGATTGTAGTTGATGAGCCAGAAATTCATCTGCATCCAGTCCTTGCACGAAAAGTATGGGACGAGCTAGAGAGTATGAGGCCGGACTGTCGGTTTGTATATATTACTCACGATTTTAACTTTGCTTTATCACGCACTGATCCAAAGTTTATTATTGTTAATAAACCTAATGACATTAGAATAGTTTCTGACGATCGTTTGCCTAGTGATGCATTTAGAGAAATACTAGGAGCTGCTTCATTTTCAGTACAAGCTACTAATGTGTATTTCTGTGAAGGTGATTACAATTCAGACTATTCTCTTTACAGCAAGTTATTCGAAGATCAAGGAACTTTAGTAGTCCCTGTTGGGAGTTGCACTGAAGTAATAAAGTGTGTAGAAGTTTTCAACTCGGGGCAAATTATTCAGGGTATGACTGCAAGGGGGATTATTGACAGAGATTATTGGCCAGAGGAATATTTCTCTAGCTCAAATTTACCCCCAAACATATTTCCCCTTAAAGTTCATGAATTCGAAAATTTATTTATCTTACCCGAAGTATTTACCTGTGTTTGTAATCAACTGGGTGAAGACTCTCCAGAGCAAAAATACAATCAATTTGTTGAACGAACAAAAGAATATTTTCAGCGTCCTAAGTCCAAAGAGATACTCGAAAGAGCGAGGAAGCGCTTTGAGTTTCATTCAGTAAAGTTATTGAATGAATTGAGGCATCACCCAGATCTTGATTCATTAAAAGAAAATTTTGTGTCTGCTCTAAAGCCAGAGAATTGGGCAATAGATCCCTCACTTATTTTTAAAGAAGAGAGGGAAAGAATTGAGAAATCATTAGAACAGGCAGCATCTATCGAAGATTTCTTGAAATTCCTTCCAGGTAAGCCGATGATTCAAAAAGCTGCCGAAGTTCTTGGTATGAGCAAAGAACGATACATTCAAATTGTACTAAAGCTTGCCACGACGACTTCTACAGGAGAAGAAATTAAAAGAAATATTATTTACTAATATTAGACGCCAAAATTACATCAAAGATCTATGCAAGTTGCCAACCCATTTATAATAAATGTTAAGTGTATATGGGTATCATAAAGCGCCGCTCTGAAGCAGCTCGCTGCGGAGGCGGCGCTCAGGGTGGGCAAAACAAAGAGCGTCGGACACAATGTCTGACGCTCTTTTCTTATTTAGGCCAAAACATTTCAGGGTCCACGTCATAACCCATCCGACGCAGAGCTCCGATGATATCAATCTTCGTGTCTGCTTGTGCGAAAACCCCTTTATCTCCATCGCATAGATCCGCGATCGTATTTCGGCTTCTTCTCGACGCGGCAGCTAAAGCCCCTTGACTTATCTTATGTCGGTCAAGATATACACCCAATGCAGTCCTCCTTTTCCCCAATCCGCACAAGACAATCCCTCCTTCTCGTATATCAGGAGGGTGGACAATCTTTGAAAATAATATTCACAGAACCGTGCATTTTGGACAAATTATGGCCCATAAGCTCTATCATCAACCGTCAGACGGGAGTGTGACGACATGTCAGACAAAGTACGTAAGAAGCTGGAGGCGCGGCTGCGCGATGGCCGCGATGAGGATCTCAGGGAGGCGACCGCCGGACTTAGCAGCGGCGTGCTGTCGGAGATGGTACGTGACGGTATGCGGCTGATGCTTGGGATACGGACCAAGATGACCACGGAGATTAAGGAGCGCCCGCTGCTCGTCCCACCGCCTGACAGCCGTCCGACGCTTCCAGCGCGCCCGGAACCGCTCGACATCATCCTGCAGCAGGGCAAAGAAAAAACGGCCAGCCCGTCAAGGCCGACCGTCTTTAAACCCAACCGTTAACCGCCGAACACCGTCGGCGCGCCCCAGATCATCATCGCAATACCTACCGCAATTGCCACAAATGGCATCCCTAGTTCCTCCCTTCGAACTCGATACGGCTATTATGATCGGCGGCACGGCCGCGCATACCGAGGAGGTCATGCTTATGTTTTACATCGTGTGGGGCTGCATCTTTACGGTCATCACGTTGACGATCGTCGCGAAGGGAGGTCGGCGGAAATGATATTCGGTTTTGGCTGCTGCATGGTTATCTGGGGGCTCACGGATCTCATTAAGAAGGGGCGGAATGCGAAATGATCACCACGATTAACATCAGCGCGCGCTGTTACGACGGGCGCCGCACGAAAGTCATTATGGATTTGGGGCCGGAGCTGCCGCAGGCCGAACTGCCCGCGGCGGACGCGCTGCGCATCAATCGGATCATCGCGCACCTGAAGCGCAACCACCGCGCTTATACCGCGGCAGTCATGCTGCTGGCCGTCATGCTCGAACCGTCCGGCGTGCTGGCCGCGTCCGTCAAAACGATGTCCGGTGGGCGGAATATCATCCTGCTGCTGCAGAAGGCTTCCTTCTGGGTCGGTATGGGGATTACGATCTGGGGCATCGTGGAGGCGCAGTTGGACTTTCCCGGTTGGAAAGGCCGCATCATCAAGGGCGTGCTCGGATATATCGGCATCCTGCTCGTGCCGCTCGTATTTCTGGAGTTGCAGAGCAGCCTTCAGGTCGACGTCTGGGATCAGATCGAGCAGCACCAGCAGCAGATCGCGCCGCGGCTTGATCCGACATACATCCCGCCGACGAAAGGGTGACGGTCATGATCATCAACATCCGCCCGCGGATCTCCTCCGCTTATGGCGCGATCGACAGCGCGCACACGGCGCCGCACACCGGCGTTGACGTCGCCATCCCGGAAGGCACGGAGCTGCATGCCGTCGCGGACAGCGTCGTCAGCCGGATCGTCGCGGGGGCCGACCGGCTCGGCAACGGCGTCATGCTCCAAACACCGGACGGCCACGATGTCATATACGGCCACCTGTCGCGGATCTCCGTCCACCCTGGCCAGCACCTGCAGGCGGGCGACGTCATCGGGCTATCCGGTAACACAGGGCACAGCACAGGGCCGCACCTTCACCTCGGGCTCATGGAGGACGGCCACTACATTGACCCGACGGCGCTGATCGACCGGGCGCTCGGTACGGCGTCGTTCGCCCCGCCAGAAGCCCACAGCGGCCCGCTGGGCGGTCTGCAGGATGCGCTCGAAGGATTTAACAATACCATGTCCGCGATCGGCCATTTCTTCCGCGAGGTCGCATACTGGGTCAATCCGGTCAACCTCTGGCGCGAGCTCAGCGATGTGTTCGGGTCCGGCACGCTCGACAACCCGCTGATGATCGCCACGATCGTTCTTATCATGATCTTGATGGGCGGCGCGAAGTGGCCGAAGAAGTGGATTGCTTGGGGCTGGGTTGTATTCTGGATTCTGAGGGGAATGGTGTTTGCATGAAAATAGGCAGGGGACTTCTTTCCCTGCCTAGCTACATCTATACCGGACGACGACCGCCCAAAATAAATGTTATGTGGTTGTAGTGGTCTTCCAGGTTGACGTACTTACCATGCTGCTGTGCGAATTCACGCAGTTCTCTTTTGCACCCGGCGCCCCAAGAATAAACCTCGATGTTCCATCCGAGTTTGTGCGCACGCTTGATATCGGAGAGAAAACCAATACCAAATTCTTCTCCAGCACCATCACCAGTGAGGAGAGCGATCGTCTCCGGTGGATCTACGTCAATCATTGTTCGTAGTAGATAGGTTTGAATTGTTTCATCAACCCCTACCTCCTTATTAGTAAGATCGCGATTCAGTAGCTGCAAATTAACACCTAAACTTTTCAGATGGTTCCAAACCCCATCGGATGGGGGCGGAACACTACCAGCAACAACTGCGGTCTTTAGTTCTCGTCCATCGCGTGCAAGCTCAAGCAAATTCAGAAAATGAGTCCGGTATTTCCCGCGCTCCACCCCAGGATCGTTTAACGGAAAAACATGATTTAGTCCAACGAAGTGGATATTCGAATTATCCCAAAAAATATGCAGCATTCTTTTGTGTGCCCCTCTCTATTAATTGTTCAAAGTAAGTATACACATTCTTACAATCCGATGGGAGAAAAGAGGGATTTTTTTGATCACCGCGATTATCGGCAGTACGCTTTACCGGTTCCACGACGGCGGCCGGGTCGACCGGATTGAACTCTACCCTGTCGCGCATCACGCGCAGCTGCCGGTGGTCGCGTCATCCCGTCGTCGCGGGGATACGTCCGGCCCGCGCCCATCCCGCCCACTCTTCCGCGATACGGTTGCCGGGATGCTTGTTAAGTCGGCCGCCGCCGCTGGTCGGTTCACTCGCCGCGTGTCCGGCGCCGTCGAGACGATTCCTTGGGACCGATTCTACCGCCGCGAGCCGGATGACTACGTCGTCTACGAGATCAGCCCGACACCGTCGATTCGCAATAACCAGGCGTATGTGCTGGCTAAGGTCATGGCGAGCTTCTATCGCTCACCGAAGGAGCGCCGTCGCTGGGGCAATCCGGCCATGGGCGAAACGATCTGCACGGACCGTAGCCCCTACCGTTGCAATTTCCGAATCGTCATGCGCGCGGGCAGCGTCAACTTCTACCTGCTGCTTCCCCGTGACAAGGCGGGCGAGGTGCTCCGCAAAGCCGAAGCCATCTATGACGCCGGTATCACGATCCAGGAGATCGCCGGAGGGCTCCCGCGTCTCGATCCGACCAAAGTGTTTTGCACAGAGCTCTCCTACCGCCGGCACGACATTTTCTCGCTCGCCACTGACAAGGATAACAACTACCCGCTGCCGTCCATGCTGACGGCCGTCCGGACGCTCGAAGGCGACGACGTCGCGATCTTCGACGCGCTGCTTGAGCCGTACGACCGGCGCGCATGGATGAAGGAAGCCAAGGAAGCGCACGACCTACTGGAGAAGGGATACGTGCCGGATGCCAGCCTGCAGCACAAGTTTCTGCGGCTCATCCACCAGGCATTCGAGCGCGCCCGCTATGAACTGCTGGAGCTGACGCGGTTCACACCGCAGCAGAAGGCCGCGCTTGCCGAATGGCGCCGCGAACAGAGCAGCTACCGCGAGGCGGCGCAGATCAGGGAGGAGATGACGCCGGCCAGCAAGAAGAAACCGGGGGAGGAGATTCTGAAGGGCTGGCTGCGGATCGCCGTACAATCCGAGGACGCCGGCCGCCGCCGCGACGCCGCCTACACCATCGCGAACGCGTGGAAGGATATTAGCGGGAACAATGAGCTCGAGCGGTACGATGTACCGGCCAAATGGACAGCCCGGTATCTCGACGCGATCGAAACGCGCCGCGGGTTCTCGATCCGCTTCCACCCGCTCAAACTGAGCACGGACGAAGCCGGCAAGCTGCTGCAGCTCCCCGGCGACACGCTGATCGAGGAGTTTCCACAGATCCAGGCGCGCAAGGTCAAGGAGATCAGCCTGCCCGACGAACTGACGCTCGAGGACGTCCTGTCCGTTCGGATCGGCTGGGTCACGGAGCGCGGCGTGCGCAAGCTTGCGCGGCAACCGCTGGAGGCGTACGAGGGCGTATCGCAATCCGCGGTATACGACGCTCTTTGCACAGCAGCCTTCGGCCAGGGCAAACAGGGCAGCGGCAAGTCCGAAGGATACGGAACGGTCTACGCATACGACATGGTCATGGCCGGCTTCAGCGTAATCCTCATCGACACTGCGGACGGCCAGATGTTGCGCAATTTCGTGGACTGCCTGCCCGCGGACTTCCCGGAGGAGAAGATCCATTGCCTCAATTTTGACAACAAGGCCTGGCCGATCCCGACCGGCTGGGAGGATATCTATGGCCGCACATTCGCGGCGGCGTCCGGCGACAGCGAGCTGGCCGCGCTCGAGATCTCCGAGAAGATCACGGCGCGCTTCATCGGATTTATCAACAGTCTGTCCACAACTGGGGAATTCACGGACCGCATGCGCCAATACACGACCAGCTGCATGCGCGCCATCACAGCGCGGCCGGGCTGGGCATTCCTCGACCTCGAGCTCGCGCTGACGTCCCCCGCCTACCGCGCCGTGTTGCTGGAGCTGCCGGACGTGCTCGCGATGCCGGATGTCGTCAACGACCTGCGGACTCTTCAGCAGAAGGCCGAACGCGGCGCGGACGCGGCAATCGTTGAGCCAATCCTCGCCAGGCTGAAGACGTTGAGCAGCACGCAGTTCCTCGCCAACCTCTTTTACCAGCCGCCGAAGTTGCAGCCTGACGGCAAGCCGATCCTTGACCTGCGCCGAATCATGGATAACCCCGAGGGAGGCTGCGGACACGTTGTCGTCATTCAGGCGAGCTTTGACGCATGGCAAGAAGCTCAGTCAACCATCCTCGGATTCGTGGACGACAAGGTCAATTTCAACGCGTTCTCTCGCATCGATACCGAGCAGGCCGCGCGCCGACCGGTGCTCAAATGGATCGACGAGCCGCATAAAATTGTCGGGGCGATCGAGGATCGCGCTTCCGGTACCGCTGTCGAGTTCCGGAAATACCGCGTGAAGAGTCTCTTCACCGGCCACAGCATCGACCAGATGGGTAAGGCAGCCAACGCCCTGCTGGACGGCGGCGCCTGCATCACCAGCTACAAGACCGAGCGCGAAAGCGAGCTCAAGCGGTTTTCGCATGCGTTCGCGCCCTATACCGACGCTAAGGCGCTATACGCCTCCCTGCCAGATAAACACGTTGCCATCAACAAGGTTCGACTTCCGAGCGGCAAGGACGCTCCCGCATTCATTGCCGACATGGTAGCGCCGCCTTCGAAGGTGAGAGATCGCAGTCATGTATGGCAAGCATGCGCAGAGCGGTACGGCCGGCCATGGAAAGAGGTGCGCGATACGATCCAGGAGAAGCGCGCGCAGTATGCGCAAATGGACAGTGAATGGATTGCGGATATCGAGAGGGAGATTATTGGGGCGCAGAAGAGGAAGAACAAAGTGAAATAGAAAGGTACCAGCGTAGTTGCTATCGTAACTAAAAAGGCAGCCAATCATTGACCGGCTGCTTACTCTGGTGCTTAACACTTGATTTATTTTAATAACCGTGCTTCAAAAAGACCTACTTCATATCCCGAACCATGATGTTCCGTTTTAGAGACTTTAAATCCGATTTTTTGAGCTCCAGAAACATCGATATTAAGATCAGTTGGAAACTCACCTGCTTTAATCGTTCGCGTAGTTACAGATACATCATCCAACAGCACCGTGAAAGTTACGATTTCTTGGGAATCTTTTTCGGCATCTGTAAATCCTAACTTTGAAACAAATTTCTTGTATTGTCCGTTGAGAGGGAACTCGAGAAGAGCTGTGGAATCTTTCCCAGTCATATAAGTAGCATTAATTTTAATGAAATTATTATATGTATTACCTACATTGTCTTTTATACTTTTATCATTATAGGAATAATTGAAATCCATGAAGAACTCAGACGTTGATTGCCAGTTCATATGCGAGAGATTATCTCCGAAATACTTTGCAGTGGCTTCTGGCTGTTCCCCAATCCAGACAGTCGCTGTTTTTGAGTCCCATTTAACCGTCTCTCCAAGAGATTCCGCAACAAATCGTAATGGAACAAATGTCGTCCCATTTAAAACGAAAGGTTTTTCACTAGGTGTTTTCGATACTTTATTAATTTTAATGTCCTTCACGTTATAAAAAACTTCAATCATTTTACCACCAGCTGCATAAGCCGTAGCTCCCGTTACAACTGTTCCGATAAGTAACCCTGCTACTAGACCCTTCACTTTGTCTTTCATGATAGTTCTAACGACTCCTTTGACGTTGTATGTATATAACTCTTTTGAACTATTTTCGACAATGTTTATAATAAAACCTTTTTTCCTTCTTGTCACTTATTTTGTAACTATCTCCCTTGGAATTTCAATTTCCCCTTTTCCCTTGGCGCTCTACGCGGGTCTGCCCGACAAGCACGTCGCGATCAACAAGGTCTGGCTGCCGAGCGGCAAGGATGCCTCCGCCTTTATTGCCGACATGGTGCCGCCGCCAAAGCGCGTCAAAGTGCGGAAATCGAGATGCAGCAGCCGAACACGCCGCGGCCAAGAAGAAGAGACGAGCGAAGTAACTGAACTTTGTCGAAAAAAGGAGGTGATTTTGGAAGTGTGTGGAATAAGAAATTCCATACATTCAATGATGGGGTGAAGCTAGTGACACAGAAGAACAAACAAGCGGAAATCGAAATTTTCTCGGAAGGCATCAACGTTACAATAACAGGTGAAGGTGACGAAAAAGTCTTTGGGAACGTGGATCTGAGCCTTAAAGCAGCGGTCGCCACAATAGAAATGTTGGACTTTAAATTTGCACTCGATGTCGATGATAACTACGCTCAGAAAGCACACGTCCAGCTCCTTCATGCAATCGGTGGTTCAATTAAAGCAGGTGGTTTCTATCCAAGCGAAGCTACAAACTTACAGGTTGCTCAATCGTTTCTTAACTGGTTCCTTGAAAATAAACTCGACAAAGAGCCGGAGTATGCAGAACTCTTAAAGCAAGATGAGGACGAAGCTGATTTCTCCTTCCCTCTGTTTGGAGAGGAGAAGAACTAGATGATCCCGTGCATTGAGCAGGATGAAAATAATAAGTTCGTCGGAAGATGCTACTGTGGCGCGTGTCTCGACGAGTTTCATGATTACGCCATCCGATCTGAGATCTTCTACATGGAATGCAATTCATGCAAAATGGTAAACAAGTTCTTGATCAAAAAGGTTAAAACATCAGCCTGGGAATTGAACGGAAATAGGATGGAAACACAGTTCTTCCGCATTAATGACAGCGGCGCGCCTGTTCAGTTCGCGTTTTATGATCCGATGCATTGTTACTAGCAGAAATTATCGAATGACTTATTCCCAATCCGCGTCTTAAATTATGGAAAGTATTTACCGAAATAGTAGTTATCGAACTGTATAAGGGAGAGATACTACTTGTCACGAAGGCGGAAGAAGAAACAAATGACCTATGAGGATATGATCGAGGCCACGTTGAAGATGGCGATCGCCGGTGCATTCATCGGCGTGCTTACCCTCACCAAATCGTTCGGTGCAGCTGTTGCGGCTGCCGTCGCTGTCCTGGCTTCGTTTATCGGAATTAGGCTTTACCGAAATAAACAGCGTGCTGAGCGGTTAAAGCTCTCCGGAATCAGCGAAATCGACGAAATGGACGGACGGCAATTCGAGCATTACTTGGGCCACCTGCTCAAATCGCACGGCTATTCGGTTGAGGTTACACGCGCGGCAGGCGATTATGGGGCCGATCTGGTCATTAAGAAGGACGGCAAGAAGATCGTCGTCCAAGCGAAGCGCCACAGTAAAAACGTTGGCTTGAAAGCCGTGCAAGAGGTGCAAGCCTCAATAGCGCATTATGGTGCCCTCGAAGGCTGGGTCATCTCAAACCGCGAATATACCAATGAAGCATACGCGCTTGCTAAGTCCAATGGAATCCGACTAATTAACCGCGAGCAGCTAATCGAAATGAGTCTCAAAATGAATTCAACGGAACAAGGAGCCGCACCGGTTATCCAGGCAATTAAAGCAGAGCACCCTCAGGAAGATCGCCGCTGTGGACGATGCGGTAGCAGAATGGTACTCCGCACGGGACCGAAAGGTGAATTCTATGGCTGCAGCTCTTTCCCAAAGTGCAGGTATGTAACGCCGATTTCATACCAATAAATTTGAATGACTAATTAAGAGTGAAGACTGTTGGCAGCATGCCGGCGGTCTTTTTGTCGTGTGTGGGGATAAACGAGAAATGGATTGCTACCGTGTCTGCGGCAACCAGGAAGGGGAAACAGAATGCCGTACCCCGGTTGCGCGGCATGCGGCAATCATTTAAATATCGAGTTGATGTACTTCGGCAGCCTTGTGCTCATCTCCGATTTCAGTACCATTCGCATCAACAAAAAATTGTCCTCGTACCCACGGCAGACAAAACGATAGTGAATAGCGTCTCCGTAGATTCGCTCTTGCTCGAACACCTTGATCTTCTTTTGGCGCATCTGCTTGCGGACCTCGACCAAGTCTTTGTGAATCCGATCGAGCAGAACATCCGCTGACTTGACGTAGAGGCTTCTAAGCGAGTTTGATTGCAGTTCCATCTGTGTTCGGTTATTCTGAACGAGGTCCAACAAGAATGGTAAAATCACTGCGTCACGGATCAGCATCATTTCTTCTTGAGTGGGTAATGAGGTGGTAGACACATCGAACAACCTCCGAATAAGAACAATTGTTCTTATTTTATCCGAATATACGTTCTGTATTCAACTTTAATTTAAATGGGGATGGCTTTCGGTTGATAGAGGAATTCGGGAGGTTGGAAAAGCTTGAGGCTCGGGCCGTCTACTTTGTAGGCGGTTTTTTTCGCATTGTTAATTTTAGGAATTTGTTTTATACTTGCCTCGTTCAATACCTACATACTTGGGGGGTTGGTTCGCGAGTGCAGCAGTCACAACAACAGTTCCGACAGTATTCGAAGAAAAATACATGGATTATCATTGGTCTAGTAATTGGAGTATTGTTCATCTCAGCATTGCTATCGGGTAAATTTGATGATCTTTTTTCAGCTACACCTTCTTCTCCGTCGGAGCCATCGGTTATCGTTGCTCCTCTTGGTGGTTCTGCAATCCTAAATGGAACAGCCTATACCCCGGCTTTGGCTCGTGTAACAAAAACCATAGGTGATGTCAAAACAGAAAACCAATTCATCGTAGTCACTATTAAGGCCGAAAATTTCGGAGACAAGGAAGTAACCGTCGATAACAGCCAATTTGTGTTGATCGATAAATCGAATCGCCTTTACAAAACGAGTTCGGATATGGACTTAATTATCGCTCTAGACTCTTATTTTTCTGTAGCGGATGGCATTAATCCTGGATTGTCTAAAACGGGGAAGGTTGTTTTCGAGGTTCCTTTAGGCACAAATGATGTTGCCCTAGGGGTTAGCAGAGAATTATTCGGATCAGATGATCCATCTGAATATGAATATGTGAAACTAAATATAGAACATGAAAACAAATCCCCCCGTCAGTGAGACAGGGGGATTTACTTTTACTTCGATATAATCCAATATTGGCCGGCTTCCTTCCGGATGACCGCTTCTCGGGCCAACACCCTGCCGTCGTTGCGAAGCGATCCTTGGTTAACCAGGCCATCCGTGCCGTATTTGATGTTGTCGTGGTTCGGATCGTATACCACAATCAGGCCATCGCGCAGCCCCGCCAGGACGACGTAATGCCCGCCCCCCGTGAAATGTCCCTTTCGCATCGAGGCGACAACCAGCGCTCCTTTCGCGAGGGCTGCGCGGGCATCTTCGAAGTCCCCTGTCTGTTTGCAGTGCAATCCGTGAAGCTTCGCGAAGGGTCCGAAGAAGGTCCATGCTGTCCCGTTGTTCGGCGTCCGGTACCCGTTATCAATGGCGTACTTGGCAGCCTCCGGTGGCAGCACCGTTTTGCCAGTGAGCGAGCTGACGCTCATGGCCGCGCTGGTCGGGCCGCAGCCGGACGTGCCGATCGTCTGGGTCTTGTCGCCGCGGATCGTGTACGGTGTGTTCCGCCAGCGCGGATCCTCCTGGCTGTAGTAAACCGGTTCGAGGGCCACCGGAGACTTTGGTTCCAGCGGGAACAGCGCGTCCCAAGTCGAATTCCCGACCTTACCCGCCGAGGTACCGACGTTGTGAACCTTGTTTTTGGTCTTAAACGCGTTGACCGCGTTGAGCGTGCTCTGCCCGAACTGGCCGTCAGGTACGAGTGGCTTGCCGTCCTTTCCCGTAAAGCCTAACTCGCGCAGGCGCTTCTGCAGCGCGACGACCGATGCGCCCGTGCTGCCCTGGCCGAGGATGCCATCAAGCTTCGGTTTAGTGGTCATCCTCGTTGGCCCCCTTTACCCCCTGCTTAATAATCTGGTTCCCGTACACGGCGACGGCGCCGCAAAGGATGCCTTGCAGCACGCTCTCAATAGTCAGGCCCAGTGTGAGGATAACAGCGCCGATCGCGAATGCCGTAACAATGAAGATGATAGACCAGTCGGGCACTTGCGGTGTTTGTTTCAAAATGTATCCAAGAACCCAGCACACCGCGACTACAACAACGAGACTCGGATCAATCAAACCTTGCAGTACGTTCCAATCCATAACCATACCTCCATTAAGCTGAAATTTTGATAATGATTCCGACAGCCGCAACAAAAAGAGCAACGGCGCTAATCGTTGTCCCGATCAGCCATCGTTGCCCTGTTCTGATTTCTTTGATCTCTTCGTTCAATTCACCAATACGAAGATGTGCCGACTTTGCTGATTGAACAGCCTCGAGCGCCATCGCATTCGTGTTCGCCATCGTGCTGAGTATCGTCTTGATGCTGGCAATATCGGTTTTCATTTCGATGATCAATTTCATTTCATCGCCGTTGCCGCCCAATGCGCCGCCTCCCCATTCAAAAAATATGGCCCCGCTAGGTACGGGGCATCGCTCTTCTTTACAACGCCGTCCAGTCACTGCCGAAGTTTTGGTCCCATGCTACCCAAGTGAGCGACACGATAGAGCCGGGGTTCGGAACACTACTGATTTGGAACCCGGTGTTAGTTACGCTTATATGGGGCGCGCCGTATACTTGTGTGGTGGCGGAGACACTTTGCAGGGTCCCTCCCGGCTTATACATGGAGATCTGGGTAACTGTACGGGTCAATCCCTCCCATCCGGTCGCGCCAGCTCCATGGTAATGATATTCGTAGTTGTAATCCCCACTCACCCACGACGCCCGGACAAAGACAAACTCGGGGCGGAACTTTAGGGTACTTACTGTGTACGATGTCTGCCCGATAAGGATATCACTGGCCGATGCTGACTTCGGAATCTGTCTAATCCTTGTTGCAAGGTTAGCAAAAGTATCGCTCCCACTCGTCGTCCTCCCGGACATGTCAGCAATGGCGGAAGCGATAGCATCTTTGCCACTACTGACAGATGACTTTAAACTGTCTATCTCCGACTTCACGTTTAATCCGCCGATCGTCGCTGCGGCAAAAGTAGGACTTGCTGTCGTCCGCAAATCTTGGTTAGTGCGTTCAGCAATAGCGCTTTGAATAAACGCCGTAGTCGCAAGCTGGGCCGTGCTGGTCCCGCTCGCCGCTGTCGGAGCTGTCGGTGTGCCGGTCAATGCCGGGGACGCCAGCGGAGCCTTCAATGCGAGTGCGTTGGTTATCGTTGCAGCAAAGTTCGGGTCATCTCCCATCGCTTGAGCCAATTCGTCGAGCGTGTCCAGAGCGCCCGGCGCTGCGTTAATCAAAGCAGCAATTGCTGCTTGGACAAAGGCTGTATTCGCGATCTGGGTACTGTTTGTTCCCGCCGCTGGAGTGGGTGCCGTTGGAGTCCCAGTTAATGCCGGGGAAGCAAGCGGCGCTTTTAGGGCATCTGAATTGGCCAGGTTAACTCTGACTGCCTCTACAAATGCTGTTGTCGCAATTTGTGTTGTGTTGTTACCTGCGGCCGCAGTCGGCGCTGTTGGTGTCCCGGTTAGCGCTGGCGATACCTTAGGCGCATATTGCGAATGCGGATCTGACGCGCCTGTGTGCGTTGAGATGGCTGATGACACTGCATTATCGACGGTATCCTTTCGAGCGATGTCGTCGCCCGCCACCGGAGCAGCCACCTTCGCCCGACCAGCTGCGTCGCGCAGCAATAAAGCGCCTGCGGTGGCCGCAGATGTTGCGGCATCCAACATAGTCTTTATCGCCTTGAGCGTTGTGCTAGCCGCTGTCCTCCATCCGCCCTCGCCAGTGATGGCTTTGATCTGATACGCCAAGCCGTTCAGATGTGCAAGCAGCGTGCCCGTCGCCACAGGTGCCGTCGAATCAGTAACCGTTCTGCTGCCGATCTTTGCATCCGTTACGCTGCCGTCGGGGTGATCAAGAACCGCTGCTATACGATGATCATTGAGCTCTTGAGTGGTCACGAAAACTAAAGATGTATTGATATTGGCTGTGACGTTCGAAGCGTTCCCGATGACGATCTCCAGTCCCATGATGATCTCGCGCGGATTAGTACCTCCCGGAGCGATGACGTCAGCGGTGCCGCCTGCATTGCCGTAGCAGTAAAGAATCTCTCCTTCCGTGAGGTCCATTGCGAATAGACCGATTTCCCGCCAAGTAAACGCCGTGGTAACCGCCGAATTGTTAAAGCTGGCTCCGACGCTCGCCCTGCCATCCGTGAGGGTCTTCAGGCGCGAAATGGGTACGCTGTACTTCTGACTGATGAGTGCGTTGAAAGATGAAGACTGTTGGCCGCCGCTTAAAGTCCCGTCCCCCAAAGCAATGCGTGTGAAGTTGAGCTGCGCCCCAGTTTGAACCTTTGCCATAAGCGCGCGGCCCTTGTTTGTAAATGCCGTCGAGAATACGGCCATCTAATCCACCTGCCTAATCGTAATAAATTCCCCGAGCTGCAGTACGCTTCCGACATACACGGCCATCGAATCCGATGCGGTGCTAATGATTGAGTCCAGATGCGCGCTCTTACGCTTAACGGAATTCAGAGCGGCGAGGAAACGCTCCGTCTGCTCAGCGGTAATTGAGGTGTTGGAGCTGAGAATGCGGAAGGTGCCAGGCTCGCCGTCGAACTGATACCACTCCTCGACCTCCCCGTCACCAAACACAGTCTGTACAATCTCTTCCACCGCTGACGGCGTACCCTTCCGCCGGTGCCAATCGTAGCTGTTCTTAATAAGAACTCGACGCTGTTCTAATGGCAATGCCGGATCGTAAAAATCAATGTGAAAATGCCATGCCAGCTCATCAGCTTGCTCGCTCGATAACTCATCCAGCCGGGAGAAGTAATTGATCTGTCTGATCTCCGTCGTCAACTGGCGCAGCTCCGAGTCGATTGCGCCGCAGGCCGCGGCCACCGTCGGATCGTTTCGAAGGTTCGACGGCAGGAGGTCGAGAAGACTCGCGCTGTCCAGATTAATCATCGTCCAGACCTCCATACGTGACGGCCGGGGTGCCGGAGACTATGGCAACCTGCGTGGTGCCGACAAGGCCGTTTTGCGGTGGATTCGTAACGTCAACCCTAGACGCTCCCGCTTGCACGAGACGTCGGATGAGCTCAGAACGATTGATATTACGGCCGAGTTTTGAACGCTGCCAATTGATATAATCCTGCACCGCTTGGGCGACCGCAGTTTGAATGGCTGCTATTTCGACCTCGCGGTCACGATCAATCCAGTACGTAAATGCGATCGTATAATTGACCACCGTTGGCGCCGCCGCGGAGACACGGTCCGTAAGTGGACGGACTCGCTTGTCACTACAAATGGCCGTTACCTGATCCAGTACCGATTGTCCCGGTATGCCGCCTGCGATCAACAGCGGAACTAAAACGATATCACTTGGCGTTGGCGAGTGGACTGCGACGTCGACGATTGAAGAATTGGCCGTTTTCGCCCAAAATTTATAAGCTCCTTCCGGGCCAGCAACGGAAAAAGCCTCCGGTGCTTCTTGGATCCGGAGGCGGTAGGAATCATCATCCTCAATATTTGCGCCGCCGCTGCTTATCGTTGTGTTCGATGCTGACGCGACATATGCAACAGGGTCAACGATTTGGTTAATCTGACCTGCCAACAAGCCGTTGTTCTGCGCACCGGGTTCGAGGGCGGCCGCCGGGACGTCTATATTTAAAGCGCCCACAGGAGCATTCGCGGCAATGGTCGTTTCAAAATAACGTTTCGGGTCACTCTCTGTACTGATCCGCGTGCCCGCCGGGATTGTGACCGGGACTTGCCGGCCAGCTGACAACGAAAACCGAATCGAGGTTCTTGCAAACTCAGCCGGCAGCCGTGTCGTTCCCGAGAATGCACCGATATGATCGAGAGCAGCTCCGCTCGCGTACCTGAGCAGGTTACTCTTCCGCATGAGGTCAATCAGTTCCCGTTGCTGGACAATGATAGCTGCTACCGTGTTGAAGAGCAGACGGACCGGGTTACCGGGGTAGAGCTTACTCTCTGTCAGGGCTTCGTAAACTGAAATGAAATTATTGAGCGTCACCTGTACGTCCCCGCTGAGGACGTCGATTTCAGGCAAATCAACGAGCGCCATTAAACCACCTCACTTACTAGATCGAGCGTAATAATAGGAACCAGCGCCCCGTCAACCTCTCCTTGGCGGCATTCCACCTGTTTGACCGTTACGCGCGGCTCGTATAGCCCAACCTGCTGGATGATTGTCGCGGCCAGCAAGGCGGGCGCCAACGTCATCGGCTGGTCGATCACGCCACCGTCAATGCCGAATGCCCGGTCGAGCGGTACCGTTCCCTGGACCGTCGAGACGATCGTCCGGACACATTGGAGGATCTCCTCTTCTCCCGTCGCCCCGAAGTCAATCGGGACATGCCCCTCCACAACAAGCCTAATTGTCATGTCATTTCACCACGTATTCTTTCAGACTGATTGCGGCAATCGCCACCAACACATTTCCGTGATTATCAATTGCGGGGAATGAGAGCTCGACCGATGTGACCGCCCATAGACCGACGCCCATCGGCTTGCCGCCCAGTACGAGCGAATAGGCTTTGCCGCCGCCGGCCATGAGCGTCAGGTTGTCAGATTCGCGCCGCGGGTTGATCCCGAGCGTCGCATCGAGCCGGACTGTAAACGAGATTTCGTCGAGCCCAGGGCCACCCCACTGCAGCAGCGGTTTCGCGCCGATCCGGTCATGTTGCGACCAGCGTCCAGCCGACTTGCGGGTGAATTCTTCGAACGTCCTCACCGTTTGCGCGTCGACCACAAAAGGGACCGCTCCCAATGTGCCTATCATGGATCGATCACCGTCCCTCGTAAGGTACCATCGATGACGCCGGTTACCTTCAGGTCGCCCGTGAGAACGGGCCCGGCCGGCGCGATCCCCTCGTAAAATGATCCAAGAAAGAAGCCTGCCCCCAATCCGTCATCGAGCATCAAGCAAACTGCCGAATCGCCGACCGCGGGCATGCCGAATAAGCCGCCAATTCGAAGAACCGGCAGCTCGCTTGATACCATGTTATCTGCATCGGGGAAAGTGGCCCGGATCGTCCCCTGCGACCTATTGATTGTGGACACCCTGCCCACCCGGATCCGCATATTCACCACCCCAATACCTTCCGGATTTCAATATCGGTCGTATACGCTCCGGCGCCGCCGATCGTATGCTTCGCCCGCTCGATGATGTACTTGCCGTCAAAACGCCCCCAACCGCTGGTCGTGATCGTGGAGCCCGCAGCCATACGGGTGTCGCCAGGCAAGGCGAGACTAGCACGACCATAATTCTTGTTCTGCTCCCTCAGTCGTTTGCGCGCTACTCTTAGCGCTTCCGCTTCGGATGAGGCGCTATCTCTAACCCGCAGAACCGGACCTTTCTGCGGAGCGTCCGGCGGCGTATACGTCACCTTGAGCGTTTTATTTTTGCTGTCAGTGTACGTCAACTCGCAAGCGCGATAGGCAGCATCCACTGTACTCCATTCGAACGAATAAGATGTAGCCTCGTTCCTCTGCAACGTCGCGATCGGCGAGCGCCCTTCGTACTCGGCCTCATCGAACAGCACAAGCTTCCCATTGGTCACTTTGATCGCAATGCCCTCGCGCGCGCATTGCTCCAGCAAAAACATAAGATCGGTCTGATCGGTTTGTTCAACGCGATCATACAACGGGTTGTCCGTGGCTTCATACAGGAGCACGAGCCTCGCACTTTTGGCGATGTCAGCGGCGAGTGTCTTGAGTTTCACCTTCTCCCAAGCGCGCGTGCGCCTCTCGCGGCTCGCAGATGATCCGGCGGGTAAAGAGAGCGCTCGTAACTGGTATCGATCAGGAGGGCCGGAGAGTGTTCCAGAATCGACGTCGAACTTACCGCACGGAAGAAAAGCAAATTCGTTCGGTCCTCGCCAGTTGATCGTCTTGATCCGGGCGTCGATCGTGTCGCCTGCTGCGGGGCTCCAGGTGGATTGCCACAGCCTCTCCCGGTCGTCGAGGTCGATCTGCAGATCATCCAGCTGGCCCGCATAGTTGTCGGTGTAGGTAAAGCCAAGCAGGTACCGCTGCAGCTCGGCGGTTATATCCTTGCCGTTGTAAGTCGCCGTGAGCACCGCCTGTCGTGCGCTCTGACTCTGCATAGCCTACCCCTCCCTTTTCCATGGGGGCAGCTCAGCGGACACCGCGGCTCCCTGCTCAATCCCGGGCAGCGTCAGCACCGCGCCGGCGGAAAATACAACGGTGTCGGCATGATCAGGGTTCGCGCGGATCAGGTCGGTCATATACACCTCGCTGCCCAGCTGCGCGAACGCGATCAGGTCCCAAGTGTCGCCCTGCTTCGTCATATAAGTCATTGGAACGCAGTCCTCCTACCCACCTGAGCGATTAATTCTCGCGCCTGCTTCTCTGCTGCGATTTTCGTAGCTGAAACAGCTTCATTGATTACCTGGCGATCCGCATTGCCCTGAATGATGATCGTAGGCTTGTTTTCCATGACAAAGCTATTGTGATTCGTGTTCGTAGTCACAGAAGGCTTGGCCGTCTTCGCCCAAAGATCCTTGTGATCTTTGTTGCTCTCGCGGGGATAAATCTGCGGTCCCAATTTCATGGACGGGCTAATCGGCTTGGTATCCTCAGGGGCGTATAGGTTGTACTTCTTGACTGCGTACTCGACCGTCTCGAGGGCATCCTTCTTATCATGCTTCTCGGCCTGAGTTTCGCCCCATTGACCGAACGATACGAAATTTTTAGCAGCATCGCCGTAGTCCCCAGCGGTCAAATTCTCGAGCCAGCTCGGGGCCATATTGAAGAGTACCCCGATTCTCGAATCCATTATGCCGTCCCACATGCCGGCAGCCAGACTCTTACCGAGCTTCAGGCCGACTACGGTTAACTGCGGCACCGCGGCGTCGAGCATATTGACAAAGCGCCTCATTACCGCGCTGGTAATCTGCTCGAACTTCGCGCTTCCGGTCGCATCCCACCAGTTGTTGAAGGTCTCCATTACATCCTGGAAGATGAAATCGACTTTAGCTTTGAACGTGTTCAGCTTTTTGAAGTCCGGGTTATTGATGAAGTTGTCGTTCACGTAAGAACGGGCCCCGTTGACCATCCGTTCGATGCTGGCCGTGATCTCCGGTGTATAGTCGCTCACGAAGTCGGCTGCCGCGTTGGCAAGGTCTTTGATGATCGGCATCGTCGGCAGTAATGCCGAGATCTGGAGCGTTTCAATCGCACCCTTAAACTGCTCGACCGCGCCGGCCGCGTTGTCCATCTTCTTCTTGGCGACATCCAATGCTGTGACTTTGGCCATTTCCTTATGGAAGTCCTCGACTCCCTTGGCGCCAGCCTTGAACAGCGTCGTGGCCGCCTTGATGCCGTCGGTACCAAACATGTCGAGCATCGTATTCGTTCGGTCCTGCTCCGACATGCCGTCGAACGCCGTGCGCAGCACTTCCGCAATTCCCTTGATGTCCTTGATCTTGCCCTTCGAGAAGAACTTGTTCGCCGCGCCGACGCCGATCCCGAGCTTCTTGAAGAGCTTGGTCGCCTTATCGGTTTGCGGCTGCAGGTACATCAGCATCGTTTTAAAGCTCGTGCCGGCATCCGAACCGCTCTTCAAGCCATCATTGGACATCAAGCCGATCACAGCGTTCAAATCGCGGAAGGACAGGCCGGCCATGTCAGCCACGCCGCCCGCCGAGGCGATCGCATAGCTGATCTCGTGGACGTCCGTCGCGGCCGCATTCGCCGTTCCCGCCAGGATGTTCGATACCTCGGCGGCGCTCATCGCATCCTTTTTGAATGCATTCATCGAGGTAGCCATCGTCGCCGCCGCTTCGGCCAGTTCGAGTCCGCCGGCGGTCGCCAGATTAAGCGCAGCCTCGAGCCCGCCCGCTTGTACTGCAGCAGGGCGCAAGCCCGCTTTCAGCAGCTCCTCGATCGCCTGCGCCGCTTCCATCGCGCTATACTTCGTGCTCGCTCCCATCTTGAGCGCCAGCGCCTGCATTTTGGACATTTCAGCGCTCGAGGCGCCTGTCAGCGCCGCGATTGTCGACATCTGCGCTTCAAAGCCCATCGCCTTCTGAATCGAGTCAGTCACAACCATGCCTGTCGCATACAAGCCGCCGGCGATGCCCATGCCCGCCGCTACACCCGCGGTACGCCCGATCCAGGAGAGCGAGCGGACAATGCCGCCGCCGAACGCCGCACCGCCCGCACCGCCGCCGCGGCCGACCTGATCCAGCCCGCGGAGCTGCTTCTCAAGCTCATTGATTCGTTCGGACGCCTGCGCAAAGCTCTTGTTGAACCGCGACTCCAGTTCGGCGCTGAGCCTAAAGGCTAATTCGTATTCCCTTGATATAGCTCATCACCTCTCTTTCGAGCTGCGCCTATCCAACTCTTCGCACCACTCAAACAACTCGGACAGCGGAAGATCCAGCCAGTAGGGGATTGGCGTGTTAAATAAAATAGAAAGGGAGGCTGCCGCTCCTCTGAGCAGTGCCCCCCCTTCTTCCGCCAATCCTAAAGCAGCAAAAAACCTTGCGCCTCCATAGTCACGGACGTGAAGTCCTTAGCGTAAAGTTCGTGAATCAATTCGATTGGCACATCCGCAGCGGCCGCTACGATATAAGCCTGATAGGCTTTGTTCAGCTCTTTCGATAGCGCTTGACCTCCGGTTTCGGCCACGAATCGTCTTTCTGCCTGAAGAACGTCCTTCGATTTCAGTTTGTCGAAGTCAAGCGTCAATGTGTCGATCTGCCTCCCGTCAAATACGATTGGCTTCTTCAGGGTGTAAACTTTGTCTTGTTCGTTCATCGCTTCCTCCTACAATCCGAGATTCGCCCGCATCTGCGCCAGATAATCGACGCTGCCGACAATGAAAATGAAGTTCAACTTATCGAGCTCGATTACGGTCTCACCGCCGATGACCACTTTGATGTAGGTCACCTCGAACTCGTTCGCGCTGTCCGTCGTCGCGTTCTGCTCCATCTTACCGAGCTCATACTTCTTCGGGTTGCCCCGAACAGTCACTTTGACCGGAACGTGCGTAACAATCCCAGCGAGCTTGTTCTGAACCTGTTGGCTGCCCCTGAAATCCAAACTGTGCGACTGCGGCGCCAGAAGAAGCGCGGCATTCCGCTCAAGCGTTCTCCAGTTCAATCCGCAGGACATAGGACCGAACAAGCCGACCGAAGGACTGTCAATCTCGCCCGCGATACCCGCGCCGCGGATCGTATCAGACAGGTATTCAAAACTGGGAAGGGTCACATCCGCGACCCCAAGGAAAGTGCTGCCGTTCTGGTACACGGTGAACGCTGTCAGTTTCTCAGGAATTTGATACAAGGGCTATTCCCTCCTCTCATGCTGGCAGCAAGCCACCCAAATAGTTTGTGTCGTACTCGACGAGGAAATCGATTGCCTGTGCCGGAGTCGGCGGTGCAACGAAAACATGGAACGTCACCTTGCCGTCAAGCAAGTCAGTTTCGGAATTCTCGTCCGCGCGGAACTCGACCCGCCCACCAACAAGCGCGCCGCTGCCTTGCAGGCCGTTAAGCCAAATGTTGATGTCATCCGTGATCGACTCGATCAACCGCTTAGTGATCGGCGTGTCAACCCGCGACCAGGTGCGCAGAATGATCTGGTTGTTCAGCCAGTTCATCATGCGTCTGACGGGGATGAATGCGTTGACGACGTCCTTTTCATCCGGGAATGCCCCCGTACGATTACCCCACGCGCGCCAGCCGCTGAAGTTGATGGCTGTCACGATACCCTCGGAATTGAGATGGCTCGCCTCGTTCTGGCCGAGGTAGAGTTCCGCGCCGTCCTTTGCGACCATACCATCAATGAGCAACGGCTTGTTCGAGGGGCTGACGTAAGGGATACCGTTGTTGGCAGCATCCACAGCGCACATGCGGGACGCGACGTGGCTGGAAAGCCAGTAGGTTTTGGATCCGCTGATCGCCTTGCCGTAGCAAACCACTTGCTGTCTGGATGTGAAGCTATTGCCGCGCTTCCATGCAGGCGCCGCCGCATGCTGATCGATCTGATCGACGTTCAGGTCAACCACGACCTCTGCCTTGAAACCTCCATTAATCGATTCCGCCTTGGCTGCAGCGACGGCAGCGACGACGGGATCTTGCGCGAAACCCGGGACGAGAACCAAATCAGGTACCACCCCGAAGCGCGGGAAGACCTGATTCAGCAGCTCGAGACCGGTTAGGTTGCCGCCGTCCGCACCGCCGATAATGTCCATCGACGTGACAGCCGACGGGTTCACTTTGTCGTAACCAACCCTGAGCTGTGTTACATTCGATGGAATCGACCCGGTTGAGCGACGGGTGACCACTAGGTAGCCGGCAGCGTTGTATCCGGCCGAATAATCCACACTCGGGTTATAGGTCGTCGCGCCATCTGCAGAAGTGACGACGACAGTGGTCTTGATGATGCCCGTAACCTCGACCAGTGCTACCCCAGAGGTTACGGTTACCGATTCTGGCGCGACCGGAGTCTTGTGAATGGCAGGGTTAAGCACGTTCACGAAGACAACATTCCGCTGGCGGTATTTCTGGAAGTACGCTTGCATAAATTCGCAGAGCGTATAGCTTCCCCAGTCATCACTGTATCCGAACGCTGCCTTCGCCTCGTCAAAGCTGCTGCAGAATATAGGCACGTTCACGGCGGCCGCGGCGGTAAGATGAACCGGCGCCGTCCCGAAGACAACCGGGAGCGTAAAATTCTGCCCTTGGTCGGCGAGAACCTTGGTCGGCACCTCCGTAACGAAAATGCCATGTCTTTCTGTCATGTATAAGCCCCTTTCAGCCGCTCGATCGCGGCGTGCTCTGGTGTGCCTTTCGTTTGCGCCGCCTGCTGAGCCGCGACCAGTCTACTAACCGGCACGAAAAGCTTGTCGAAGTCTTCGATTCCAACCGCGAGCTCGGCGAGATCCGGCGGAATGCCAGATCGCAGCGTCGTCAGGTGCGGCAACCGGCCCCGCTGCAAGGTCGGACCGATGTAGATCAATGTCTCGATTAGCGCTTCAGGCGGCGGTGCTGTCTTGCGTTTCCGCGTTGTTTTTGTCGTCAAATATCCAGGCCCTCCTCCAAGACGGTAGGCAGCGTGAACGAAAGAACAGCCTCCCCGATCCATTCCGGGTAAGGCTGTTCGTCGAAGAACGTCCACTTGTAATCACCGTTGAAAATAAAACGCTGCTCTAGGAACCGCTGATATAGAAATGCAATCCGGGTGGTTTCCATGATGTTAAACAGTTCGATAAAACCATCGTCATCCTGGCACTTATGCCCGAACAGCAACTTCACTTTAACGGTTTGCCCGTTTAACGCGTCCTCCCCAACAGCCGGCCGGATGATGATAAAAGGGAAATCGGATTCCTGAGCGCCACCCGGACCCGGCGCCTTCTGCGGCAGGAATCCCAACCGCGTTGTAGGCACAATCGATTCGTGAGCGAACAGGCTATCCAGGAATCGTTTAATCGCCCCAAGCAGCATGACGGTCGTCATTCAAAGCCCTCCTTTTTCAATTGTCGTGTCATCTCGTGATCGAGACGGCGATCGAGCGTATCCCGTGCGAAGGTTTCCAGATCGTCGATGATCTCCGGATTGTTGACCATGACCGGCACCGCCGGGCCCATGACCTCTCTGATCGGGAGCCGGCGACGGCCCGCGCGCTTGAATACGCCGAGGTGCTCGCCGCGGCCGACCTTTGTAACGAACGCGCCCGGTACCGGCTTCATTCCACTCCGCTTGACCGAGGCTCGCAGCACCTTCGGCGGCGGCTTCATCGGATCACGCGGCTTGTTCGGGTTCGTCCTGAACTTGATGATCGGGAGGTTTCCGCCTCGCCACCGCAGATCCGTGATCATGCTGTCCTTCGTGCTGCGCCGAAGTGTGACCCGCTGATTGATCTCCTTCGCCTTGATGTCGTACGTTTCCCGCACCTTTCGGGATGCCCGCGTCTTGACCTGCTGACCGACCCGGTTGAGCGCCGGAACCATCGCTCTCGGCAGCGTCTCCTTCAAGACCTTGATGCGCCGGCCCGCGATCCGCAGCTCGGCGACGTCGGCCTTCGCGTCAATCATGATTCCGCTCTAGCGTCACGATATAGAGACCGTCTTCGTCCCCAACGTTCGCGACTTCGTACGGCTCCGGCTCGTTGTCATAAAACATCCGCTGGCGCTCTGCTGGCCGGTATCCGAGTTCGACGGGATCGACGTAGAAGACAATCCGGTCTACAGAAACCCCCTCCGCATAGGAAGGGGGCGCAATGTTGGTCGCTCCGGGAAGATCCCGGCCGCGATAATCGGACACGACAATGACCCGAAGCTCGCGCTCGTCGATGATCTTGCTCTCGGCGAACTCGTTCGGGTTCAGGAATGTGGATTGGACGTCTAACGCCATTTGTTCACGCAAATTCATGCGCGGACCTACTTGCCTTCGTACCAGGCGACATACTGCAATTGCCGCTCGCCGGCGTTGGATGCGGCCTCGATGTCAAGTTCCTTCAGCTTTGCCTTTTGCTCGGCGGCGCCGAGGGCTTCGAATTGCTCGGGAGTCAGATCCCCAAATCCCACGTCCGCTTCTCCTTCGATGACGTTCAAATCGAGCAGACGCTGCGCCTCATCAACCGCCAGGCCAGGGACGTCATCCCCAACCTGGTATGTCTTGCCGTTATGGCAAACACGTTCCAGTGCTTTGTACGACATTCCTTATTCCTCCTCTGATTAAAGTACCTTCGCGATATACCAGCCGTTGATGTTGGCCGGGACGGCGAGCGGTCGGGAAAGGAGCTGCAGCCAACGCTGCGCAGGGTCGATCGTTACCCAAGTTTGCGGAATGACTTCGCCGCGGGCAAGAACGAATTCCTCCGTCTTCTTATCCATGATGAGGTTGGCTCCGTAGTGGAAGCTGAACTTATCGCGCGTAGACATCATCGCAACGGTTCCGGCTGGGATGAACGGTTGTTCGACCCCGGCGTCATCCGTGTAAGTGCCCGTGTAGCTGTAAATATCCAGCCCCACATCGCGCAGATAGCCGTGGTGGGTTACTCCGTCAGGAAGCAACCTGGTATCCACAGTTCCCACGTCAACCCCTTTATCCATAAGATCCAGGATCTTCGGATGACGCATGAGCGCGACGGCAGCGTTGTAATCGCACAGCAAGATATTAGGCGTTGGCGCGTTGCCATCCATAATGTCTTTCCGCAGGCCCGAAAGGAACGTAATCGGTTCGGACGCGGCGTTGCTCCACAGATCCGTGCCAGACAACGTGACTTTGTTGGTGAAGTCGTAGTCGATGACCTGGCTCACACCTTCGCCGACTTGAGTTACCCTGCCAGTGAAGATCAAGGTCGCGGCTTGCTCGATCAGACGACGAGTAATCGTATCTTGAAGCTCGACCAGATCCTTGGCGACAAGGCGACGCGCTCGCGCTTCTGGCGACTCTGGATTGATAAGGCTCTCTCCAGCTTGACGCACTTTCAGGTCATTCCCCGTGATCGGACGTGCCGGCTTGATCAGCGCTGGCTTGTACTGCTTGGCCGTAAAGCCAGTCCGCAGGACTACCTTGCCGGGCTGCAGCTCGGAAACATACGGAGCGATCGGGTTATGTCCTTTCTTTGTTTGAATTTCGACCCATTCGGTATCGAATACCTCACCGGTCTGGAAAAACGTATCGATGATATATGTGCTGATCGGCGGCGCAGAATTCAGCACCTTGAGCAACGTCGGAATCGCGTAAATGTCTTTGTATGCCACTAGTAAACCCCTCCTATTTCACCACTCGTTTAGTGTAAAGCTTGGCATTGTTCAGCGCTGCCTCGTGCGTGACAATCGTATCGGCGCCGCCGAACTTCAGCGCCTCACGATTGAACTCGCCTTGCACATATGCTGTCGCACGTTGCGCAGCGGTCCGGGCATCGACTTCTGCATCAGCCAAAACTGCGACCGGCACTTTATCCGGAGCGCCAGCGGCTGCCGAGTTAACAGGAGTGCAGAGCCAAGTGCCGTCTGCGGAGAAGCCGGTGCGGGCAAGTACCATCCCACGCTCAATGACTGCCGTCTGCCCTGTATTGATGATTACCGATTGAGTGACAATCGGCTGGATCATCCCGGCGATCAGCTTATCGTAACCATCCACTTCATATGCCGGCATATTAACGACCTCCTCTGAGTTTTTTCATTTCCGCCACGATGGCGTCGGCTTCTGCTTGAGCGACTGCATCGGGATTCGGCGGGTCCTGTGGCGCCGCGGCTGCCGCCACCGCTGTTACGCCGCTGGCTTGGGAATCAGCTACGCGATTTGCGGCCTCAGTCGCAATGCGATCCTTGGACGCCTTCACGATTTCGATTGCGGCCTGCGCTGCGGTGCCGCCCTCTTTGATCGCCTTAGCCACGATCTCAGCCGCTCCAGGCGCATCGGCCAAAGCGTTCAGGTCAGTGATCCGCGTTCTTTCTGCTGCTTCACCTGCAGCGATAGCCGCCTTGTAAAGTTCAGGGTGTTTGGCCTTCAGTTCTTCCAGATCTTTCACTGTATCATCCTCCTCGATATGTTCTTCCTCATGCTCAGCCGGCTCGTCGTCTTCCTCGGGAAGCTCCGGGATGGAAGCGAAAGCCCGCAAATCGAACCGTTGATTATTGAATGTCGCAATGCCGTTTTTGATGGACGCCGAAACCTTCAGCTTGCGGTCGACCTCATCGGCAAATCCCTTCGTGATCGCATCATCAGCTGTTAGCCAGGTCGATGCATCCAGCATAGCTTTCAGCTCGTCCCCCTCTTTCCCAGTTCGCTCTTGGTAAACCGAAATAAGGGATTCTGCGATCTTATCGAGGACGTCGGCGGTCTCGCGAAAATCTTTCGCCTCACCCATAGCGATCGTCCACGGGTTGTGAATCATGATCATGGCCCCGGTACCCATAATGATGTTGTCGCCGGCCATGGCGATAATCGAAGCAGCGGAAGCCGCCAAGCCATCCACGCGAACCGTAACCTTGGCGCTATGATCCTTGAGATATTGGTATATGGCTAAGCCCGCGAATACGCTGCCGCCCGGGCTGTTAATCCGGACCGTAATGTCGGATACATTGCCCATACCCTTCAGGGCGCGCATGACGCCCTTAGGAGACACCGAGTCATACCACCAGGACTCTTCATCCTCGATCGGTGCGTAAATCGTCAGCTCAGCTGTGCTGTTGCTCACTTTCTTTGCGTTCCATATCGGTGTCGTCTTCGTCGTCATTGTCTTGGCCATTTGTTTGTTCACCCCCTTCCCCTTCGGTGATTCCTAGTTCACGAAGCCGCTTCTGCTCGTATGCGCGCCGTTGAACGTTCTGTTCCCAGTCGCCGCCTGTAAGCTCGGCAGTCTCCCGCTCGGCCGTACTCAGGTTGTTCTGGATCCGCGTGACGGCCGCGTTGACCTCCTTGACCGGATCGAGTTGGCCCTGTGACGGTCCGTGCCATTCCGCCTTCGTGTACGCCTGGAAGATTAACGGATCGTCAAATAGGCCGGGGGCGTCGATCCGGCCTTTAATTACTGCCTCTGCAAACCATTCTTCGTAAATCGGCTGCAGGAAGTCCGAAGCCAACCAGGCGCGCCGCATTCGGAACATCTTCCACGCTTCGAGGAGCGCGCCGCGGCTGGCTGAATATGACGACGTGAAGTGCATCACGAGGAGCTCGTAAGGCACCTCAAGCGCAGATCCGATCTGTCGAAGGATCGCCGTTATAAACGGGTCGAATGCCGGATTCGGCCGCCCCGGGTTGGCGATGTTCGCCTTCTCCCCAGGCTCCAGGAACTGAACTGCGCCGTTCCCCAGCTGCAGGTCGTTCCCGACGCTATCAGGCAGCGGCTCGCCATACGGGTTATCGACCGGCGCTGCAGCGAGACCGAATGCATCCGCTCCGGCGGTGTTCTCGGTCTCGATGAATACGGTGAACATCCCCGAGATGACGGCTGCCATCAGCTCCGCGTCCGTATACCGTTCGAGCTGCTTCAGCGATTCGATGACCGGCGCGAGGATCGGCACGCCGCGCCGTTGCTCCGGCCGCTCCGCTTCCATTAGGTGCAAGACATTCCGGCGCCCGCTCTTCTTTCCGATCGCCTCGACGCGACGCCATTTCTGCGTCACGTCCGTACCCATGAATCCCGAGCCCGGGTGCTTGTCGGAGAAATGATATGCGACGACCATGCCGTCCGCATCCACCTCGACACCGTGGCTGATTCGATCTTTCATGCTCGGCGCAACATCGTACGGGGTACTGCAACGGTCAGCCTCGAGCAGCCTGATACGCAAATCGTAGACTGCATGATCCCGGGGGAGCAACGGCAGCAACGCGAATACGTCGCCGCTCATCATCTGCGAGATGAAGGCAAGCTGCTGCAGCTCGTAGAGATCATGGAGGCCCATGGCATCGCAGTTCTTCGATTCTGCCCAGAGCTTGAATTCTCGCTCGATCTGACCGCGAAGCTTGCTCGCCTGTCCCTCCGTAAGCTTGAGGAATACCGAATCGAATGCCGGCTTTAACCGCATGCCCGTCCCGACAATATTGGTCCGCATCCGCTTAATAGCGCCGTTGGCCAACGCGCCGCCCATGTATAAGTCGCGCGCCCGCGGCCGCAGCGTCTCAAGGTTCTCGTGGATATCCTCATTCGCGTCACCGGCCAGCGGATTCCACATTTGCAGGCTTTTCCGCTTCCGGCTCGCTCCGTGGTCACCATACCCTTGCGCACGCATCGCCCCGGCTGGATACTGCCGCCCCACCTTAGCGAAGTGATTCATACGTCACGGGGAACAAACTGCCGCGTGCGCCGCGCCGACCGACCTTGCGCCGCTGCTTCAAGCTTTGTAATCTCGTTCGCGAAATAATCGATCATGTCTTTGATGTCTTTGATGCTCGCGCGGGTTAGCGAGCGGCCGCCGATCGTGTAAGATTGCCCAGTCGATACAGCCATAAGAGCCTGCTTCCATTGCCCTAGCGCTGCCTGTGCTTCTTCTAGTGTCCATGCTGATGCTGGCATGTTTCCCTTTCACCTCCTCTCATACGCTGCTGGTCGTACCGCGCCGACGTCGACCTGAAGATCCCGAGCCGGGGCCACCGACCGGAACCCCACCGGGAACTGCTGGCGGAGGCAATGGAGCATCCAAATTCGGGTTCAGCATCTCGATTGCGGCCCGGTTGTAAACGGCCAAGTCGAACGGTTCATTTCGCGCCTTTACTTTGACCCAAACCGAATAGGGTACGCCGTTTTTATACCTGGTTTGCATCTCTTCGGCCGTCAAGCCTTCGAAATACTGCTTTTCGTAACCGCGGATCCGGTCTGTGGTGCTCAAGGGGAAATGGCAGCAGCCTGCGACCCTGTTCCCTGCCTCATCAACAAAAGGCAACTTCAGTGCGCTAACCACCTTCGATTTTCCTTCGTCAACGCCGAGCCGGACGACCGTTGCTTTGTACCTGTTATTCGTAGAGGTGCCAGCAATCAACGGCAAATAGGTCCCATCGCCGGGGCTATCCCCTTTGATCGCAAAAACGCGGCGCGCGAGTCGCTCTTTGCAGAATCTGTACACCTCGTTCGTGAAGTGACCGCCCGAGTCCATGCATGTTATGGCAATCCTAAATCGCCGTCCTTCACCATCCATCCATGTCCGCTGCAGGAATTCGTCCAAATCTGCCCAGACCTGCGCCTGATTCAGATCGCCGTAGATGATGTGGTACTGTATGCGCCATGACTCATGCCCGGCTCCCCAGCCAATGACGTCGACTTCGAAGCGATTATCCTGCGTATCTACGGCAGCAGTCAGCACTTTTACGCCTTCCGGTACATCCGCATGATACATCTCCCTCCGGCGAAGGAGCGAATCTTCGTCGAGCTGCTCGCCCTTCTCTTCCCACGTCTCCGCCATCGAAGTGTTGATCCATGTTTTCAGTGCCTCTTTGCCGGCCTTGTTGGCTTCTTTCCAGTTATGGACGATGGTCTCCCAGGTAACGAACGTGCTGGCGAGCTCGTTCAGATGAAAGCCTCGTGTCGTAGAATGATCCTGCCGCGCGATCCACTTCCCCTTCGTCTCATAACCAGCTTTCCATTCTTGCTCGTTATGGAGTGCGCCGCATGCGCGGCAGGCATGATCGGCACGGAGCGTCTTCTTCTTGGCTTCGTCGTAGTCATATTTGATCTGCGACCACTTTAACGGCTGGTACTCATCACAAGACGGGCAAGGTAGGCACCATTCTTCTTTTGTGCTGTCCTCATAGAACTTCTCGATGCGCGATACGCCTTTGATCGTCGGTGTGGAGACCAGGATCCGCTTGCGGTTTGAAAATGTCGTCGTCCTTTTGGTCACGAGCGATACGGGATCACCCTCGGTACCGGCTGACGCTGGATAGCGGTCGATTTCGTCACAGAGTACGATTCGAATAGGACGAGACGCCAAAGAGGCCGGCGAGTTGGCGCCAGCCAGAACGATCTGACCACCTGGGAAGCTCTTGCGCAGGACCGTGTTGCCGCTGTCCTTGCTCTTGACCCGCATGATCTTCCTCAGCTTAGGAGAGTCCCGATACATCGGCGCGAGTCGATCCTTCGAGAAATCCTGAGCCATGATAAGCGTCGGCTGCACGAACATCATCGGCGCTGGATCGTGGTCACTAAAATAGCCGACGGTGTTCAGTTCCAGTTCCGTCTTGCCGACCTGGGACGACCACATGAGCACGATTGTTTCGTATCGATTGTCTGTGATCGCACTCATCGGCTCTCGTTGGAACGGCGCGCGGCTTGTTCGCCATGGCCCCGGCTCCGCGGACGACTCCGAAGAGAGTACCCGGTTCCGATCCGCCCATTCCCATACGGCCAGTTTCGGCGGCGGCGCAACCGAGCGAGCGATATCACGGAATAGGTCAGCCGTCTTCCGCAGCGTCTCGTTCATAGAAGGCACCCTCTTTGAATTCTTCCGGGTTGTAGTCCGATAAGGTCGTCAGGGCGATCCGGATCTCGTCCTCCAGCACCTCGCGTATGGCGGGGACCTCCTTCAGATACGCCACCCTCGGGGCGATCTTTACTGGGAGGCTCATCATACGAGAGCGGAAGTTCAGAAGCATGTCTGTCATAACGAGCCTGACATCCTCTGCGCGGTGCAGTTCCCCCCGCTTCACCGCCAGGTCGAGCATCGCATCTTCCTTCTTGATTCGCGTCAGCTCAGCCTGCTCATCCCGCAGCCGCGGCCGATCGTCTTCGATCTGCCCACCGGATACATGCTCGACGTATGCTTGCACCGCGTCGGCGAGCCGATATTTCCCCCGCCCGACCTGGACTAGCACTTTGTCGCGGGTCAATTGGCGAACCCACGACGACGTTTTGCCGAGGACTGCAGCAAGCTCCGAGGTGGAAACTTCCCGCTCCTCGATCGGCTCCTCGTTAACCTTCGGCTTGGTTTTCACTTTCGCCAATTGCCTCTCCCCCACTTTCGCTTCTGCCCCGATTTTGCTGATAACCGATTTTTATCGCCATTATTAGAAGTGAAAAACAAAAACGCCTCCGTCTGGGGTACCCCCAAAGCGAAAGCGAAAGTGAATTTTTGAAAGTGTGCCTAGCGGGATTTCGGGCTCACGCGCACCCGCATGTCGAAACTTCTCCAGAGGGACCCGTGATTTAAGGTTGCCGCATCCGATCAGAATCCGTATACGAACGGTCGTTGTCGCCCGGCAACAAAAAAGACCCCGGGGGGTCTTGATCAAAAACTTTTAATATACCAACCGCAAATTTACGATACCGAAGCCTGCCTGTTCTCGGCCTTCAATGCCCCAGGTATACGTACCATCTGGGACCAACGCCTCCGATTCTACACCATCGTTATTTGTAACCCAGTCACTAAAAAGATTGCTTGTTGCTGAGCCATCTTTGTTTTTATAAATCAAACGTATGTCCACTAAGCCAAATCCAGCTTGTACTCTCCCTTGAATTCCGAGAACCAGCTTATCATTCGGTAAGTAAACATCTTTAATCCAGTTGTGATTACCGTTAGTAAGCCACCCTGTTACTTGTGATTCACCACCAGTGTCATTGTCATGTTGTCGGAAATGCAGTCTAATATCTGTGATACCAAACCCAGCCTGTTCCTTAACTTCAACGCCAGATATTTCATGACCACCTGGAACAAAAATAGGGCCTCGCACTTCACCTTCTTGGTTCGACGTTAACCAATTGGAATAACTACTCATCCTAAACCCTCCCTTTAGCATTCAACTCCTCACATGATTATTTGTTATTTCTTCCCTTGTTATTCAAGATGGTGGGGTTCACATCTTCACCTCACGCACAGCCCACCGCGCAAAGCTCACCTTCTTCATCTTGCCCTTCTTGCCGAGATCACGGCCGCCGGTCGTGGTGTAGAAGACATCATCGCCTTCGATCTTATCGATCGTGCGCTGCGAGTTCCATTTCCCCTTACTGCCGTTGTCATATGCGCTGCCTACCTTCAGCTCTTTGATTTTCACGTTGATCGACTCCCGTTCAAAATAAAAAGGCCACTCGAAATGAGCAGCCATGTTCTACGTATTAAGCACCTTGGTACGGGTCCTTTAAATAACCCCACCCATAAACAGATGCACGATCGCTATGCTGGCGCATTAGAGCGCAGGCGCTCTTAAAAGCATACGTTCTATGTTACGTTAGAGGATATAAAAGGACAAGACCATTTTACGCAGATCGGCGAGAAGCCGTAAAGCGCCGTTTCAGCCAAAAAAGCCCCCCCGTGTACGGGTTTAATCTGCATACGGGCGGGTTTCCTCGTTCTACCGTAACCGAATGAATTTCCTCATATTATATCGAGCTGTTTCCATTCAAACGTGCCGTCTGCTTTCTTGCGGCTGATGAACAGTCCGTCAGCTGCGCCGGCGCTACCAGGAACGCGAACCATGTTTCCAGATCCTGTAGCTCAGACCGGGTGACTACCGCCACACCAAGCGCCGTCTCTGTGTCCATATCGCACCACCTTACGCAATCGTCATGATGGCATGACGAACAGTATCAGTGAGCACCTGAGCTTCGATCGGAAAATTGTGAATGTCGGAGTCTTTAACTCCCCAGCCATCCATCGGCCGTTCAATGTCGCCAGAAGGCTTCATGCGCTCCAGCACATGCTCGAGCAATACGCAAGCTTGTTCCCAATCCGATGCATTATCACCCCATCTTCCAATAGAGCATGCGTTTAAGATATGGGTAAGAGCTGGACCGCGACGGTTATGCTGATGATTCGTTTCCTTCTCCCAAATCTGCCCCGCAGGAGACGACATCTCAAATGCATATTGTCGCGGGCTTGGCAAAGGAACACCCAAGGGCACAACGTCGTTCGCGCGGAAAGCCTCGTACAAATTGAACAGGTGATAGTGATTCGTCGGCATCTTTACCGATAAAACCAAACTACCGGTGGTTGATTGCGAACCCGGCTGACCGGCATTGCTTTGGTTGTAAGGTGTTCGGTTGACGAACTCGTAGGCCGTAGTGAATTGTGCCGCAATACGGTTAAACGTGGCCCGTCTGGTCGCATTTTCCGTGATTGCAAGGCTTTCTGCAAGAGCCACGAGCGCAGCAGCCTCGGCGTTATAGTTATCCGGCAGCAGCTGAGTAGCATTATTGCGCAGATACATCTTGCCGCCACCGCCGCTCGCAACTTCCATATCTACCGCTGCGTCCGCCAAGCGATGGAGTAAGTTCGCCATGTCGGCTGCTTTCGCTGTATCGCCGAGTTGAAGGTAAGCTTCTCGCAAAAACGGAACAAGAGCCATGTCCCGGCCAATAAACTCCCAGCCGTAGTTCGTGGTCCACCCTAGAATGAAACCATCTTTTGAGGTACCGCCGCCATAATGAGCATCCAAGTTGCTGTCTAATTTGGCGCGCGCTATCTCGACCCATCTCGCAAGATCTTGCCCATACAGAAGAGCCATGGACAAAGCCTGCAGACCTTGCAGGCCCCCGAAATACCAGTTGTCATTCGCAAGCGCCCACTCCCGCGACGGGTTAAGGAATTTTTTCACGAGTTCGAGAAACCGGGACTTCAAGGCATCCTTCGTATCACTAGCGGCTCTGGTAAATATGCGGTTCATACGCCGGTTCGCCTCGTTATCGACGTCCGCGACTTGAACGCCGCTTGTAATGTAGCCGCTCGTCGAGAAGAACGTCCCCTTGCTGATCGCCTTCGTTCCACTGTTGTTCTTCCAGCAGTAGATCAGATAAAACACGGAGCCGCCTGTGTTCGAATTGCCATAATGGGAATTGAATCCGGTATCCGAGTTCGGCGCCTCGGAAAGGAATTGCATATGTCTAACTCCAGCCAATAGGCATTTGCTAGCGCTACCGGCATTCGTTGTATACATATATCCGAGCGGCATGCTTTTTTGCTCGGTGTTTCCAGATGGATGATCGAACTGCACCCTGGTGAACCAGCCGTTGACTACCCCGGCTGCGATGTCGTCTGTAGCGATCGCATGATGGTAAGTCGTAACTTTGCCATTTGCAAACATGCGCAGCCGCGCCGTAATGAGTAACGAAGGGCATGCATTGAAAGTAAAAACGACCTCGCTCTCCTTGTACACCACGCCATTGCCGGTGAACTTGCGAGAGATCAAGGTCGTATTGGAGCTGGTTGCCGCATTATCAACGCGGGCCGAGTCCGTCAACATGATCTGTACCAGCGGGGAAGTCGGATTGAAATCGATCCCGCTATTGTGAATCGATCTACCGAGCCAAACGCCGGATTGGGCGAATTTCACCGTAATGGCCCCCGCCTGCAGCAGGTCGACCGTCGCGCTCTCAACTACCTGAGTGACAGCTTCGGAGAATGCCTTGACGGTGGGAACCTCGCTGACTTTGACGGTGAATACCTTTAGTTCATCCGCTGCCAGACTGGTCATGATCCAGATCGTTCCGTGTCGCAGACTAAAGTCGGAATACTGCCCATATGGTTGCTCCGTCCGTGTGTCGAACGCTTCTTCCCATTGGAACGGAATGTCCGCGCCGGTCGGATCCTGAACACTCAGATGATTGATCGTTGGGCACTCGCCCTTGTCGAAGGAAATGTAGATGCCGACCGGAACGCTTGCGTACGGGATCGTCTTCAGCGGGTTCTGAACGAACGCCGAATAGTACCAATACCCCTTTTGTTGCTTCCGCTGGACGCCAGTGTTCTTGCTCAGCTCTTTCGCATCCCGGGCCTCTGAGATTGCTCGCACTGCTAGTGCTTGTGCCGCATCAAACATTCACGATCACCGCTTTCCCTCTGACGATGACATTCCCGCCAGCGGATACAGATTCGAGGGGAGCCCGGAATGTCCATCCGGCTGGAACCGATACAGTCCAACTCTCCGGCGCAGTATCTCTGCCGCCAGTTGTTTCTGTCGAGTACTTGGCCGGATCGGTTACGCTAAATGCCGTGATGGGGACAAAAATGCCGCTGAGATCCGCGAGTTCGAATCGTACTTTTCTTGCTGTACTGTTTCCACGAACCGAAAACGTCAGTCGCTCGTTGCCGCGAGCAGCTGTGTAGGTTTCGCCATTTCCTGGTGCATTCGAATTCGCATGGAGAGTAACGTCGAGCGGGCCGGCCGTGGCCGTAACGCCTCCGCCGCCTCCACCCCCTGTAGATGAACCACCAGCGTCAGGTTTGCCAACGATCCCGCCTAACGTTACATACGCCTCATACTCCAACGTCCCTGGTGTCTTTGCCGCCCTCGTAGCTGCCACCGATTGATCTACAGCCACTAGTAGCCGGTTGAGTATCGGGTACTTTTGCAGCAGCGCACTGACGTTTGCCGGCAAGCTCCCCTTGAAGGTCGTGTTCTTGACCAAGCCCTCGATCGTCGGGCCAACGTAAAACAGTACTGCCATCCTCTCCACTCTCCTTAAGACAATTTCATTTGCCGCCGCTCCCGGTTGTTTGGCGGAGGCGTTGCATAGATCGCGGTCCACTTCATGAACCAACGCCTAATCCGTTTCATTGCCTTCCCTCCTTTCTGGACAAAAGAAAAAGCACCCTCGAGGGGTGCTTACCTTTTACTAACATAAAGGTCTTGGACTTTGTACTGTTCTGCTAAATTCTCGCCTCCAGTCATAGACATAAGGCTACCATACAGGACTACAATCGAAATTTGTTCCCTCGACAATTGAGAAAAAAATATTCTAGAGTATTTATCTCTAATGGGTTCATCCTTGAATTCTTCTCGGATATGATCTAAAACAAAGTAAAAATTACCAATGTAAAATTCAAGATTTACTACCTTGTTTAATACATTTTGATAAATCACGTCTCTTCGTAAAGTTAAGCCCTTTTCTCTTTCTTTTAAGTCCGCCGCATATAATTCATTATTAAGTTGTGAAATTGCCTTCTCCATCGCTTTTCTTTCTGTGTATAAAACTGATTGATCTTCAAAAGTAACTAATTTTATTATTTCATTATGTCTAGATACAAGGTGGAAGAATGTGCTTTCGAACCTCTGTACTTTCATTGTTGCACTTTGTTCGTCTAAGACTGTCCTCGATCTAGCAGCGTCATCCGTTTGGACTTGAAGCTGTTCTTTTTGCATTTCTATTTGCTTTTCTAAAGCTACTTGTTGAGCCTCTAATTGTTGCCGTTGCATCTCAAGTTGTTGTGCTGCAGAAGTCGCTTGAGCCTCCAACTGGTCTTCCTGCAACTTGATTTGTACTTTCGATGCATCTTCTAATTTTTTCATTTCTTCTCGTTGTAAATCAATTTGCTCACGTTGCATAACAAATGTGTAGATAATACCTGCAAGTCCCAACCCAGAAAAGAGAGCATTGATAGCTCCAAATAAGTCTCCAGCGACACCGACTTCTTTTGGTGGTCCACCGAATAATGAAGTAAGGATAAAATATGAGTTAGCCCAGAGTATAATTACCACTCCTGCAGCTACCCAAAAAACTAAATGTTTTTTCATAATGCTAGAATCCCCCATTATTTTACTTCTCGACAGTATTCGATCAGTTTGCAGGAAAAACCTGCTAAATTAATCGAATAATTTTCACCATAGGGCGATCACATCATGCTTGCGCAATCGTAAAGAGTTTAACTCAGAAGCCCAACTGCTCGCAGCTGAAAGGCTAAGCGAAATGTCATGATCCGACACAGCGAAGGTAGTGAAATTGCCGATTACGGCGGGCCGATCCTCCCCTTCCCTCCTTTCTTGGCAATAAAAAAGCACCCTCGATGGGGTGCTTTCAAAAATTAAATTAAAGGTTATAGTGCCTTCTCAAGAATACATCAAATTGAGGGACCGAGAAGTCAATTAAGCCATATGCCGGAGGGTAAATAAAACCCTTGTTCACGAGCTTTGCTCTTGTTGGACCTAATGATTTTGCTGGACGCCCCATCTTTGAAGCAATATCAGCGACTTTATAAGGTCCTTTGCCGATTTCAGCCATTGTTTTCATGAATTTTTTTTCGGCCTCAGTAGCTCTATCTAGCCGAACCTTAAAAAAACTTTGATCAAGGCTGTCTTCAAACATTCCTTTTGCCCCTGTTATATCGCTTAAAATAATCGGCGATTGTTCCGCTACATCCCAAGCCTGCTTCCCTAATTCTTGAATGAAGTAGGGGTATCCTTCAGTTATACTGATAACTTCTTGTAAGGCATCTGAATTAAAAGTTACTCCTTTTGACTCAGCAGGACCGGCTATTGCTTTCTCTGCATTCTTCGAGTCAAGATTCTCGATCGGAATAAACTCAAAAAGCCGCTCAGCATAGGATTTAGCATCCCCAGATACTGCTAAAATCTGAGGGAGCCCAGCACATATAGTCACAACAGGAAGATTTCTTTGAGATATCCGATGACTTGCAGCGATAATGGCACCGAACTCATCTTCCTTCAAATATTGAACTTCGTCAAAAAACAAACAAACTGGATCCCCGGTTTCTTTGGCTAGCTCACCAAGATTCTCAAGGAGTGCTGTTAAGTCCAATTGAAAGTTACCTGAATCAGCCGCACCTTTTATAGCATCTGTATCAATGCTTATTTCTGGACCATCAGGAATTGTAAACGTAAAGGCCTTTAGGATACCAAGAGCTTTTTTTCCTAGATCCTTTGCCTTTTCAAGTGTGCTAAGCCTTAGTAAAAGCTTTCGAAGGACCAGAGCAATAACCACTTTAAAATCATCATTTTCTGAGATTTCAAGATGCTCATAATAATATCTTTCTTGGATTGCTAGCTCTTGAATCTCATTAAGAAGAACTGTTTTACCAACACCGCGTAAACCATAAAACATAATTGGTCGTTGCTGTAAACCAGCTTTTACTCTCTTTAACAGAATTTCAGCCTTTTTTAACTCCCCGTCTCTTCCCGCTAATGTAACCGGCTTTATACCTGCACCTGGTGTATAAGGGTTGCTTATTGGATCCAAGTTAAAACCTCCATTGGAGTCTAGTTATTAGCACTAATAATATCATTATTAGTTACCAGTTTCTACAATATATATCCCTCTACAAACCAGAACTATATTTGAAGGAAATACCTTCTGTATAACGAATATTGTCGTAGGGAGGAGATCAATCTTTGAAATCTCGTAAGGAATTAACCAGCGACGAACATCTGTCAATTGCTTTGTTGAATCAGTCGAACGTGATCGTCCATTTCGTGGACAACGGCGAAATCGCTGACTACGGAGGCCTGATCGAATTAATCAACGACGACGCCGTCAAGATCAACGGTATGTATTACACAAAACGCGCCTGCCGATTTTATCTGCGGTAATCAAAATAAGCACCCTAACGGGTGCTTATTTATATATTGACTTAGATAGTTTTAAATCCCCGTTACCTAGATCAAACTTTTGCTCGATAACTCTATATTCAATATCGTTATACTTAATTTTTATTGTAATTGCCGTGTTAGCATACTTTGGATTCAAATGCGGCAAATAATTCAGTTGGGTTTCTTCATCGCCATTATACGATTTAATTTCTAGTAGCTTCATTTCTCCAGGTTTTAGACTTAATATCCGCCTTACCGATTTAAAGGTAACTTGATCAGGATCAAGCGGGAATGGTGTCGGCTCAAGCTCAATATTCAATGCAGCACCATTACCTATATTGGAAATCTCTAATAAAAAGGGCTGACTCCTTGCACCTTTATTATTCTCGTGTGGTTCGATCACCAGATAAGGCTTAATCTGATGCTCTGAGTCTCTCCGCTGGATATATAGAGTGTAAATCACACCTGCTAAAGCCAACCCTGAGAAGAGTGAATTTATCGCACCAAACAAGTCACCCGCAACTCCAACATCCTTAGGATAGCCAAAAGCATATGTCATGAAGACAAATGATGTTATCCAAACAACAAAGATGACAATTACTGATACAAAAAATATATTGTTTTTCAAAATTAATCGCCCCCTTGACATTGTTTCGTCAAAAGGGGCGATAATCCTTTTTAATAAACTATGAAATCCACGAATTCCGGTGAGCGAAGCATGCAGCTCAACTAAAATTGAGGAACTACTTAAGAAATCAGGTTGGGAAATAAACGGTGGTGGCATCAGTCAAGCTGTCTACTCTCAACAGATTACGGGCGCCTTGATTATCCTGCCAGAACAAGTGCCAAGACCCAGCTATGCCACCTTAGGCGAATCCCTATTCAGAACAATTCCAAATTTCCGTGGTGAATATAACCCCAATGAAGAAATGGCAAGCCTAATAATAGGGCACAATATAAGTTAATAAGGAATAAAAAATGCACCTATAGTCGAATAGGTGCATTTTTCACAGGAAATCCACAAACTCCGGCGAGCGAAGCATGCCGCTCTTGTACCAGTTCCTCATTCGAACCTTCGCGCGAAGCAGCGGCTGAATGTAAACGAAATTTTTGTCCTCGCCAGTTACGATTGACTTGGCGACCGCATAAAACGCCTTTCGGTGCGCTTCCGGTACCGCCAGCTCGATGATGCCCGCGGGGCGTCCCTCGCAATGCGCCAACCAACCGAAATCGCCTTTGCGGTAGCCGGCCAGTGTGACCTCGGCATAGGTGTAATTGATAACCTTGAGCCAGGCGTCGCTGCGGCGGCCAACGTAGACGCTGTCCTTGCGCTTGGCGACGATACCCTCCAGCCCGCGCTGCCGAATCACCTCAAACAGCGCGGTACCTTGGCCATCTGTATGGAGGATACGCTTGTAGTATTCGTTCTCGGTGTAGATTGTATCCAGAATTGCCTTGCGTTCCATGAGCGGCAACGCACGGACATCGCGGCCGTCGGCGGCAAGCACATCGAAAACGAAATACCGGATCGGCAACGTCTGCATGCCGCGTTGGATCTTGGCACCTGTCATCTGGAATCGCCGCATGGTCGTTTCGAAGCAGATGTCGCCTGTCGCCGGGTCCATGTACGCCAGCTCGCCGTCGAGGATGACATCGCCGCAGCTGACCGGTACGTCGTGCAATTCCGGGTAGCGAGCAGTGACATCGTTCTCGTGGCGCGTGTGCAGACGGACCGATCCGGCCGACCGCGTAAGCAGCAGCCGGTGCCCGTCGATCTTAGGCTCAAATATATATCGTTCGTCGTCGAACGGTTGTTCACGCTTTTCAAGGAGCATTGCTGTAGGTGCCGTAACCATGGATGCCTTCCCTCCTCACTCCAATTGTACCATTGCTGGCACGATCGGTTCGCAGGAAAGTGATGGTGTTCTGCGGCGTTGTCATTTCGGACGAGGTGTCACCACCTTTCGCCTTCACGCTGTGCCCATCAGCCGCCGCAGAACATGGGTTCCCCCTACCGGATGTATCCGGTTGGGGCTATCGCGCCTAAAACCCGCCATTCTGGCGGCGAGAGCACTATTTCTTCTCTACACTTATAGGTGGCTTTTGCACGACAAAAATAAGGGCATTTCGACAGAAAAGTCACCTTCATAACCCTTATAGTCAACTAGTTGATTATTTTAGTCAGCTATATTATTATAAAAGGATGAAAGGGGTTACCGATAAATGATCGAACTAAAACTGCATGAAGTTATGGGGCGTAAACGCCTAAAAATATCAGATGTCGTTAGTACGGCAGGCCTTGCTCGCAATACCGTTGCCGATCTCTATAATGGCAAGAGCAAGCGAATTGACTTGGACACTCTGGATAAGCTTTGCATCGCATTGCAATGTGAGATCACAGATATTATTGAGCACAAGAAAGACGCTGCAGGTACATCATGAAGACGACGACGAAGAAAGAAGCAATCGTCCCTTTCAACGCATTGACTTTTAGGGTAGGGATATACATCCGGGTATCTACTCTCGAACAGGTCGAGGGATATTCGCTGGATGTACAGAAAGACAGGCTGATTGCATTCTGCAAAGCGCAGGGATGGGAAGAGCCTGAAATCTTTATGGATGATGGCTACACCGGTACTAACATGAACCGCCCCGCATTAAAGCGGATGATCCGGCAGATTGAAGATGGTCGTATCAACGCGGTAATCGTGCACAAGCTGGACCGTCTTGGCCGAAAACAGAAAGATGTTATGCATTTGCTCGAGGATGTTTTCGAGAGGCACAGTGTCGTATTCAAATCAGCGACGGAACCCTTCGACACCTCCACATCCTTCGGCAAGGCCATGATCGGCGTTCTCTCCGTCTTCGCGCAGCTCGAGCGTGATATGATCGTAGAGCGGACCACGAACGGGCGCCGAGAAAAAGTCAAACAGGGTAAATGGCCCGGCGGGAGAGTCCCTTTTGGTTATAGCTGGGACAAAGAGAAAGAGATGCTCATCATTAAACCTGAAGAGGCCAGTATAATTCGTGAAATTTACAAACGATATCTTCGCGGGGAGTCAAGGCTATCCATTTCAGAATGGGCATCTGAACGTACTAAGGCGCGTAAAATTGATCACAGCACAATACGAGAAATGCTAAATCGACCGGTATATAACGGAAAACTGATTCTGCCTGGCGACGTGATCGTTGATGGTAACCATGATGCTATTATCGACGATGAGTTGTGGCGAATGGTCCAGAACGAAATCGTCCGAAGACAGGACGGGCAGACCCCGCTGGGTGAGTTCCTGTTGACTGGGCTCTTGAGTTGTGGCGTATGCGGTGGGAATGTGGTCCATGTAAAGCGTACAACAACACCAAACGGGAAGACCTATAGCTACGAACTATATGCTTGCAAAAACCAGCACATCCGAAAAAAAGACCGCATAATCGACACCTGCACTTTAGGGTATCATCGACGGGAGAAGGTCGAGGAATATGTGGTCCGTGAAATGATGGATGTGGCCCTTAAGCCGAAGAAAATCAAGAGTATCCTCGAACGCCAGCGGGAACAGGTGCCCGATCACGAACTTGAAAAGACGCTCAGAACAAAAATGGACAGTGTCATCGCCGGCATCGAGAATTTATACGATGCGATTCAGAGCGGCGCGATCAAGGCATCAGCCCTAGGCAATCGCTTATCACGTCTCGAGGAAGAACGAGAATCCATCCAGTTGCAGCTTGATGAACTCGGCGACTCGACGCCAAAACGGAAATCTGACAAGGAAGTTCATGAGGCAATAAAGGCGGTCAGTCAAGGTTGGCCTTACCTAAATGAAGACGAACGCAAAGCCGTAATCCGCACCATTATCACCAACGTAACGCTACTTCCAGACGGGAACCATGTGATAACTTGGGCCGAATCTTGATTTTTCATATTTGTGATCGTTCGGCAAAACCTTCAATAAAATGAAGATGCAGTACGATTTTGGCCTTAGCAAAATCTACGAGCTCGTCATCAACTCCAATCCCTGCTACGCCTTCCTGTTGGACGGCAACTCGCTCATCCAGAACAAGCTGATCGTCGCGCACGTGCTCGCGCACTGCGATTTCTTCAAGAACAACGCCCGCTTCAGCGCCACCAACCGCAACATGGTCGAGAGCATGTCGGCCACGGCCGAGCGGGTTAGCCGTTACGAGATGCAGTACGGCACCGAGCGGGTGGAATCGTTCATCGACGCCGTGCTGGCGATCCAGGAGCATGTCGACCCGACGCTCCGCCTGCCCTACCAATTGGACAAAACGCGTTATATCGAGCTGCTGACCAAGGAGCAGGGCCGCTCGTCCAGCCAGCCGGCTACGTACGGCTACGAGGATCTATGGGAATTGGACGCGCAGGAGAAGCAGGACGCGCAGCAGCGCGAGGCCAGCGAGCCGAAACGTTTCCCGCCGAAGCCGGAGAAAGACCTCGTCTGGTTCATCGAGGAATACTCGTCCGTGCTGGAAGACTGGCAGCGCGACATCATGTCCATGCTGCGCGACGAGATGCTCTACTTCTGGCCGCAGATCGAAACCAAGATCATGAACGAAGGCTGGGCTTCCTATTGGCATCAGCGTATCCTCCGCGAGCTCGACCTGACGAGCGCCGAGACGATCGAATTCTCCGCCCTCAACGCATCGGTCGTGCAGCCGTCAAGGCACAGCCTGAACCCCTACTATCTCGGGCTGAAAATCTTCGAGGACATCGAGAGGCGCTGGGATAACCCGACGCAGGAGGAACGCGACCGCTTCGGCCGCAATCCGGGCAAAGGACGGGAGAAAATATTCGAGGTGCGCGAGTTGGACGGAGATATCTCGTTCCTGCGCAATTACCTCACCAAGGACCTCGTCGACGACCTGGATCTCTACATATTCGAGAAGAAGGGCGCCGAGTGGAAGATCACCGACAAGAGCTGGGAGAATATCCGCGAGCAGCTCGTCACCTCCAAGGTGAACGGCGGCTTCCCGAACCTCGTCGTCACCGACGGCGACCACAACCGCGTGGGCGAAATGTACCTGACCCACCAGTACGAGGGCGTCGAGCTTGATCTCAAATACGTAGAGCGCACCCTCCCGTACGTCGTCCAGCTGTGGGGCAAATCGGTCCATCTGGAGACGGTCGTCGAGGATAAGCGGATCGTGTTCAGCTGCGACGGGAAGAAGACGAGCCGGAAGTTTATTTAAATGCCGCTTTACAACATGCGAAAGCCCGCTAACCAAAAGGTTGGCGGGCTTGTTTATTTAGGCGCAATACGCAAAAACGCCCGCCCCATCCCCTCTTCGGGATCAGGTCAGGCGTTCTCTTCGTCTTCGCCCATCTGGGCCGTCAAATCCGCGATCGTCATGCGCGCCAGCTCCCGCTCCATCGCGGTCTGCGCCTGCTTGAACGAGCTCTCCAGCGCGCCTTGGATGCTGCGGCCGACCTGGCAGGCCGGATTGGGATTGTCGTGTATCGCGAACAACTCATCCCGGTTCTCCTGCTGCACGGCCGCATAGACGTCGAGGAGCGTAATCGCCGATGCCTTGCGGGTGAGCGAAGCGCCCGCCACGCCGGGACTCGTCGCGATCAAGCCGGCCCGATTCAGCTGCCCCATAATCCGGCGGATGACGACAGGATTCGTATTGACGCTGCCGGCGATCATCTCGGAACTCATGCGCTGGTCCGAAGCGTAATCAAGGAGCGTCAGAATGTGCACGGCGACGGCGAATCGGCTGTTGATCGACATGCGCTTGCTTCCTCCCCTTCGGCTCCAGCCGCAAATTGATGTGCCATCATTATAGTGACCCTACCCTTGGCAAGTCAATAGCCGCTCCAAGCGCGAACGTCCGAACGGCCCGAAGAGGCCGATTCTCTCCATAGAATCAGCCTCTTCTCTCGCCGCTCCGCCTAGAACCCGTAAGGCGGAATCGGCGCACTCCAAATTGCATTCCCTTCTCTTCTCTCTTGCAGCCTGCATCTGGCGAGCGGCCTCCGCGTGCCGGATCTATCGCCGCTCTTCTTATGCAGCGCGTCCGGTCTATCGCTATTTGGCCGCTATTCGGCCAGTCGGACGTCGACTTTCACGTCGAGCTTGGTTTCTCCCGAGCCGCGGTAGACGCCCTTAACCGGGACGATGTCTTTGTAGTCTCTGCCGTGGCCCAGCTTGACGTATCGCTCGCCGATCAGCTCGTCGTTCGTCGGATCGAAGCCGCACCATCCGAGCCCGGGCACGTATGCCTCCACCCAAGCATGGGAAGCCTGCTCGAAGTCGGCGCTCCCGCCCTGCAGATCGCCGACGAAATGATACCCGCTCACATAGCGCGCCGGAATCCCCTTCGACCGGCTGGCGGCGATCATCAAATGCGCGAAATCCTGACAAACGCCTCTTCGGCTGACGATCATGTCGCTGACGACGGTATGCACGTCGGTCGCGCCCGGGTCGTAGACGAAATCGCCTTTGATCCGACGGGACATGCGTTTCAGCCAATCGTACACGTCTTCCTCTTCCGTCTGCCCTGCGTCCGCGGCTTGATCCGCGAAACTTCTCACCTCCTCCGTCAAGCCCGTATAGGCCGTCGGGAGCAAATATTCGGCGAAGCCATCCTGCATGTCGGCCTCCGCCAGCGCCGCCCAAGATTCGCCGGCCGACAGCCGCGTCCCGCCAGGGCGCGGCCAAGCCGCCTTGGTGACGACCGTCATCTGGGTGCGAATCGTCAGCCTGAGGTGCGGCTCGCTTACGGAGAAGGCGTGCACCCGATTGCCGAAGAAATCGTCGTAGCCAAGCAGCGGCGCGTTCGGCTCGACCGTCAGCGTGTGCCGGAAGCACGACTGATGCTCGTTCGTGAAGGGGGTCAGCCGAAGCTCATTGACACTGTCCACGGCCGGCGAGGAATAGGTGTACTGCGTCGTATGCGTAATAAGGAGCTTCATGCGCTTGCCTCGCCCGCCCGAAAAAAGGTTTGCGCGAACAGGGCCCCAAGCTGGTTGACCGTCTGCAGCAAATGGGACACGACGATCGCCTCCCCGCGCGGCGACAGCTCCTCCCGCTCCAGACAATTCAAATCCGCCGTCAGCTTGGCGATTTGCCGGAGTACCCGGTCATGCCGCACCCGCATCGTCTTGTCGCTGAGCTCAATGCCCCGAAGATGCTCATCCAGCGCATGGAGCGAGAAATGCACCGAGCGCGGAAAGACCGGACTAAGCACGAGAAACTCGACGATCGATTCCAGCGAGAAGCCGTCCGCATAATACCGGCGGAACGGCTGATAGGCGCTGACCGAGCGGAGCACCGCCTGCAAATACGGGTACACCGGGTCGTAGCCGTCCATCGCGTTCGCGCCTTCCGGAGAGGCAAGCCCGGCCGAGCGGATAATGCGCAGCGTGTTCTCCGTCCGCTCCAAATACCGGCCGCAGGCGATGAAATACCATTCGTTCTCGCGCGGCATGACCGAATGCAGCGTCCCTTGGAACAGCGCGGTCCATTCCTTTACGCGGCCGAAAAAGGCGTGCGGCGACTCGCGTATGAGATCGGACGGCTGCTTCTCGCGCAGCCACAGGTAGAACCCGTTCGCGATATCCCACACTTCGGCGGGCAGCTTCTCGCGCAGCGTGCGCACGTTGCCGCGGGCATAATTCACGCAGGAGACGAGCGAATTCGGATTGTCGCGGTCGAGGGTGACGTAATGCAGCACGTCCGATTCCTTATAAGCGCCGTACTGCTGCTCGTAAGACGCCCGGCTGCCCAGCGCGTCGACGATTCGCGCCCATTTGCCGAGCAGGCTCCCGCCCGGCGCGCCGCCGTCCGGCTGCGCCTGCAGCGCCGCCAGCGGCTCCTCCGCCTGAAGATGATAATGAACATCGATAAGCCGCGCGTGATTCTCCGCTCGTTCCATGTAGCGGCCGATCCAAAACAACGCTTCCGCATTCCGGCTAATCATCGGTCATCCCTCCAAACTCGTAATCGTTACCGGTTCAGCACCCATGTATCCTTGACGCCGCCGCCCTGCGAAGAGTTGACGACGAGCGAACCTTCCTGCAGCGCCACGCGCGTAAGACCGCCCGGAACGACGTGAATGTCTCCGCTTGCGCCCATGAGCACGAACGCGCGAAGGTCGATATGTCTCGGCGTCATCGCGCCGCCGAGCATGACGGGCGCCCGGGACAGCTTCATCGTCGTCTGCGCGATATAGCGGCCCGGATCTTGGCGGATCGCTTCGGCGAACGCGGCGATCTCCTTCGGCGAAGCCGTCGGCCCGATCAGCATGCCGTAGCCGCCGGAGAGCGACGTTTCCTTCACGACCAGCTCATGCAGATGCGCAAGCGCATATTCCCGGTCTTCCCTCCGGCTGAGAATATACGTCGGCACATTCTGCAGGATCGGCTCCTCGCCCAGATAGAAGCGGATCATATCCGGCACGTAGGCATACACCGCTTTATCGTCCGCGACGCCGGTGCCCGGCGCGTTCGCGATGGCGATATTGCCGGCGCGGTACGCGTTCATCAGACCCGGCACGCCGAGCATGGAATCGGGCGCGAACGCGAGCGGGTCCAGATAGTCATCGTCGAGCCTGCGATAGATGACGTCCACTTGGCGAAGGCCGCGCAGATCGCGAAGGTAAATTTTATGATCCTTGTACACCAGGTCGCGGCCTTCGACCAGATGAATGCCCATTTGCTGCGCGAGGAAGGTATGCTCGTAGTAGGCGGAATTGTACGCGCCCGGCGTCAGCAGGACGATAAGCGGATCGCGCTTGCCCGTCGGCGCGAGCGAGCGGAGCGAGCGCAGGAACAGATTGAGGCTTTGATCGATGTCCGCGACGGCGCTCTGCAGGTACAGATCGTGGAACTGCTCGCTCATCATGCTGCGGCCTTTATACAGGTAAGAGAAGCCCGACGGCGTCCGAAGATTGTCTTCCAGCACGTAATAGCTGCCCTTCTCGTCCCGGATCAGATCGATGCCCGAGGCCGTCATGTACGCGTCGCCCGGCACGTCGAGCCCCGCCATCTCCGGCCGGAAATAACGGTTGCCCACGATCATCCGCCGAGGAACAATGCCCTCCTTCACGATGCGCTGGCCGCGATAAATATCATGAACAAACCGGTTCAGCGCTCGGACCCGCTGCTTCATGCCCCGCTCGATGACCTGCCACTCCTGCCTCGGAATGACACGCGGGATATAATCGAACGGAATCGTCCGCTCCAGCGGCTCCGTCTGCCCCGGCGCATACAACGTGAACGTAATGCCCTCTTCCAGCATCCGCTGCTGCAGCGCATGATGATGGGCGGCCAGCTCCGACTGCCCCATGCGGGCGAACGTCCGGAAGATCGCCTCGTAATGCCGCCTGACGGACAAATCCGGCGCGAACATTTCGTCGTAGAAGGAATCGGCGTCATACGGCTGAAAATGCGATTGTACGGCTATCGACATGCGTACCGCCTCCAAAAACACCTATTGTTAGGTATGTGTAAACTTATGGGACGTTAAATCCGAACGTTACGGGTGTTTATTACTTAGATCATATCCAAACCCCAAATCTATGTCAACTAATATAACACAAAAAGAGAACCTCTCCAGAAAGGTTCCCTGATCGCTTGGGTCATATGGCCGGTTATCGGTTGTTCAGCACCTTCAAATCCTTCGTCACCTGCTCGACCATCGTCACGAGCGCAGCAAGCTCCTCCGAGCGCGCCGCCTGCTCGCGGGCTTGCACCGAGGTCTGCTCGGCATCTTTGCGTACGAGCGCGACCTTCCGCTCGATTTCGCGCAGCCGGGTGGAGATCGCCTCCATCGCCTGCTGCGAGGAAGCCGCCGCCTTGCGGATTTCGCCGGCCACGATATCGAAACCGCGTCCATGCTCGCCCGCCCGCGCCGCTTCGATCGCCGCGTTCAGACCGAGCAGATGGGTTTGCTCCGCGACGCCTTTGATCAGCAGGCCGACCTCGCCGATGCTCTCCACGTCCTTCATCAGCTGCCCGAGCGTTTGGCCCGCCTGCTCCTGGGATTCCGCCGTCGCCACGGCCGAGACGGCGATGACCCGCGCGTTGTCGTCCAGCTCGACGATCATCCCCGCGAGATCCTGCACTGCTTTCGTGACCAGCTGCAGCGACGCCTCCCGCTCGTCGGCCATCTTCTGTACCTGTGCTTGTTCCGTGCGCTGATAAGCTTCAAGCACAAGCTGGGAATCGAAGCTGAATACCTTCGTGAGCGAATGATAGATGCGCTGCCAATTATCCGGCACCGTGCGCTGGAGCACCTGTACGGCGATATCCATATAGATGGCGTAAGCCCCGAGATACCAATCCGTGTTCAGCCCGATTTTGGAGTGAACGAGACCGATCCGAACTCTGTTCTCGATAAAGGCTTCATCGATCTTGCCTTCGGTAATGGACATCCAATAGATGCGCATCGTCTCCTTCAACCGATCGATCGTGCTGAACTTCTTGATGATCGCGTTCAGCTCCGATTCCCGGCCGATCCGGTCGTAGAAGCGGTCGACGACCTCCTTTACCACACTGGCGAACAGCTCCTTCTGACTGCCAAGCAGCTGTACGTCGTCCTCCGTAATGCCCGTAAAATCAAGCTGGCGTCTCCGCTCAGCAGATACGTGAATCATGATGCAGATGTCCCCCTTATGAATCGGTCCCCATGTCAGTTCCTTCCTTACTATCATCGACCAAAGAGGTGTAAATATTTACACGATCTAAAAAAACGAGCGCCAGGGGTATACTCACCGTTTCACCGCGACGATCCGCAGTCTTTCGTAATCCGCCGTCCAGCGAACGCCGTCCCATAACCCCGTCTCCGCCAACCTGCGCTCCGTCTCCGCGACGACCGCCTCGCGCACCTCCTCCGCAAGTCCGGACAAGATGCCGTTCGCGAAGGTCGCGAGCCATACCCGCATCCCCTGCTCCCCGTCCGACAGCGGCGTCGGCCGATCCACGCGAAGCGCCGTACGCACCTCCAGACCCGCTCGTTCCAGCAGCGAGGCATATTCGCCCACCGTCGGAAAATACCACGGCCACGCCGGCGCGCCCGGCGCCAAGGCCGCTGTCCACGACGCGCCGAGCGCCTCGCGGATGAGACGAATATTGCCAGCCGCGCCGAACTCGGCGACAAGCCGGCCGCCAGGGCGCAGCGAAGCGCTCATGCTGGCCGCCGCCCCTTCCGCGTCGGTCATCCAATGCAGCGCCGCATTGCTGAAGATCGCGTCGGCCGGCTCCTCGCTGACATAGGACTGGCCATCCGCCACGCGCCAATCCAGCTGCGGATACTTGACCCGTGCCCGCGCGATCATGTCCGCCGAACCGTCGATACCGGTCACCACCGCGCCCGTGCGCGCCAGCTCCGCGGCCAGGTCCCCCGTCCCGCATCCCCAATCCAGCACCCGCTCTCCCGCCTTCGCGTTCAACCATTCCACCAGCTCCCCGCCGTAACGGGATACGAACGCCATCGATTCATCGTAACCTTGCGCATGCCAACGCTGCGTCATGCCAACCGCCTCCATCCAAAGTTTGGTAAGCCATTTATACCACGCCGAGGAATATAAGTTGAAATATATAAAGGTGATATTAATTATAGTTTTTAACTATAATAGTCCATTATTTAAGCCGCTGCGCTCCGTCACACCCGCACGAAGCCGGACCTAAGCTCGCCGCCGCAGGCAAACGCGCCTAAGCCGCCGTGCGCATTCCTGCGCACGGCGGCTTAGGCGGGAGTCCAAATCTTCTTCTTGCCGTTAACGGTTCAACAGACTGCCGACGTAGCGGAGGAGTTCATTGGCGCTGACCGGCGTATACCCATGCTCCTCGACGAGACGGTTGATCACCTCGTTCATCCGTTTGAGCTGCTTCTCATCCGGCGTCTTCGTCGACGTCGTAATTTTCACGATATCCTTCAAATCGTTGAACAGCTTCTTCTCAATCGCCTCGCGCAGCCGGTCGTGGCTCGCGTAGTCGAACTTCTTGCCTTTGCGCGAATACGAGGAGATGCGGATCAGAATTTCTTCGCGGAACGCCTTCTTCGCGTTCTCGGAGACGCCGATCTGCTCCTCGATCGAGCGCATAAGACGCTCATCCGGATCCATCTCTTCGCCCGTGAGCGGATCGCGGATTTTGGACCAGTTGCAGTAAGCCTCGATATTATCGAGATAGTTTTCGAACAACGTTCGCGCCGATTCCTCGAAGGAGTAGACGAACGCCTTCTGCACTTCTTTCTTCGCCAGCGCATCGTACTCTTTGCGTGCGATCGAAATGAAGTTTAAGTATCTTTCGCGCTCTTCTTTCGTAATGGACGGATGCTGATCCAGACCTTCCTTGAGCGCGCGCAGCACGTCGAGGGCGCTGATGAACTGCAAGTTCTGCTTGATAAGCGCGCTCGAGATCCGGTTGATGACGTAGCGCGGGTCGATCCCGCTCATGCCTTCCTCCAGGTACTCGTTCTGCATTTCCTTCAAGTCCGCTTCCTTGTAGCCCTCCACCTCTTCGCCGTCGTACATGCGCATTTTCTTGATCAGGTCCATGCCCTGCTTCTTGGTCTCCTTCAGGCGCGTCAAGATCGAGAAGATAGCGGCCGAGCGCAGCGCGTGCGGGGCGATATGGATATGCTTCATATCGCTCTGGCTGATCAGCTTGGCGTAAATTTTCTCTTCCTCCGACACCTTCAGGTTGTACGGCACCGGCATGACGATCATCCGCGACTGGAGCGCCTCGTTCTTCTTGTTGGCGATGAACGCTTTGTACTCCGTTTCGTTGGTATGGGCGATAATGAGCTCGTCGGCGCTGATGAGCGCGAACCGGCCCGCCTTGAAATTCCCCTCCTGCGTCAGCGAAAGCAGGTTCCACAGGAACTTCTCGTCGCACTTGAGCATCTCCTGGAACTCCATCAGACCGCGATTGGCCTTGTTCAGCTCACCGTCGAACCGGTACGCGCGCGGATCGGATTCCGAGCCGAACTCCGTGATCGTCGAGAAGTCGATGCTGCCCGTCAAGTCGGCAATATCCTGCGATTTGGGGTCCGACGGGCTGAAGGTGCCGATCCCGACGCGGTTCTCTTCCGAGATGAACACGCGCTCGACGAGAACGTTCTCGATATCGCCTTCAAACTCCGTTCTGAGCCTCATCTGGCAGGAAGGGCAGAGATTCCCTTCGATCCGGACGCCCAGCTCCTTCTCCGCTTCGGCCCGCAGCTCATTCGGGATGAGATGCAGCGGGTCCTCGTGCATCGGGCAGCCTTTGATCGCGTATACCGCACCCTGCTCCGTGCGGGCGAATTGCTCCAAGCCCCGCTTGAGCATCGTGACCAGCGTCGACTTGCCGCCGCTGACCGGTCCCATGAGCAGCAAAATCCGTTTTCGCACGTCGAGCCTGCGGGCGGCGGAATGGAAGTATTCCTCTACCAGCTTCTCGAGCGCGCGGTCTAAGCCGAAGATTTCCTGCTCGAAAAATTTGTACGACTTGCGGCCGTTCTCTTCCTCAACCCCGTAGGACTTGATCATTTCGTAGACACGAGCGTGCGCAGTCATGGCAGGCGTAGGGTCTTCCTTCAATAGCTCCAGGTACTCCTTGAACGTTCCAGTCCACGCGAGCTTATCGCTCTCCGCCTTGTAGGCGGATATCCGTTTTAAAATCTCCATGCCGTACCTCCCTCTCGTCCCTTCCGATGCGGTCCCAAGTCAGGCTACTCCGAAGGCCGTTATGCGTTTGAATTCTTGGCTGCCAGGCTTCAATTCAGCGATTGGTTGAAGTGTTATAATCCTATGCGCTAAACCGAGGGAAGTTGCCCTATATTTTAGTTGCCGATCTAGCAAAATCCGACCTTTTTCACACAAGCTTAATTCTCGAAAAGCCCGATCACCGCTTCATGTAAGCGCTTTTCGCAAGAGCCCGTCGCGAACACCTGACATGCCCCGAAAGCTATTCCCGCAGCGAGGACGCGGAGGCTCGCATCGCCTTTCGCCCGGACGCGCCATTCCCGATGTTCGCCTCGCCATCTAATTGAAGACAGCCTGCGCTATCGACAAATGTCCCGGCTGCTCCACGCCGCCGCTCACTACCGCCGCCCGAGCCCGTTTCGCCCATCCTCGTTTCTATCGCGGTTCTCCTCTCGCCCGGCGATGAAGCGTATGCTGCACTTATGATATAATGTCGCCAAGAGAGGAGCGCATGCCCCCATGGCCGTTCAGCATGAAACGGAGCTGTACCCTCCGGTCAAACGTTATTTCGAATTACAAGGCTACGACGTGAAGAGCGAGGTGATGCACTGCGACCTCGTGGCCATCCATCCGGCGAGCGGCGAAACCGTCATCGTCGAGATGAAAAAAACCTTCAATCTCGCCCTGCTGCTGCAGGGCATCGAGCGCCTGCGCCTCACCGATCGCGTCATCCTGGCGGTCGAGCGCAATCGCAAGAAGAGCGGCGCGCACAACCAGCGGTTCGGCGATCTCGCCGAGCTGTGCCGGATGCTCGGGATCGGCCTCATGACGATTACCTTCTTCAAAACGAAAGCGCCCGTCATCGAGATGCTGTGCGAGCCCGGCGATCCACCGATCCGCGGTCGCCGCAGACGGCGCGAAAGCCGGCTGTTGACCGAATTCCGCGAACGCAGCGGCGACTATAATACAGGCGGCAGCACGAAGCGCAAGCTCGTGACCGCTTACCGCGAGAAGGCGCTGCGCATCGCATGGGCGCTGCATTTGCACGGGGATCTTCCGCCGCGCCGGGCAGCCGAGCTCACGGAAGTCGTCCGCGCGCGCGAAATTTTGCATAAAGATTATTACGGGTGGTTCGAACGCGTCGAACGCGGGGTATATCGGTTAAAGGAGAGCGGTGCGCAAGCGGTCGCCGAGCATGCCGACATACTCGACGCCTGGCTCCGCACCAAGCAAACGCTGCCAAAGGAGACGTTGGAGACATGAACGACCATGATGAGCACGCCTATCGCATTATCGCGAGCGTAGACGAAATCACCTCTTTCCCGGCCACCATTACGATCGACCGCGACCCCTTCTTTCTCGTGCAAACCGGCGAGGACGCCGAAGGCTACCGGCTCGTCTCCGCCATCTGCCCCCATGCCGGCGGGCTGGTGCGGCAGCACGAGAACGAGCTGATCTGCCCGCTTCACTTCTGGGCGTTCGATCCGCTGACCGGCGAATCGACCAATGTACCCGGCGAGCGGCTGGAATGCCAGCCCGTCGAAGTGCGGGATGGTCATTACACGATTCGAACGAACGCCTAACGAACGAAACCGATACCTCCGCTCCCCTTGAGGGCAGACGGGTTCGAAGAGCATGGCCCGCAAGGCCAATGTCCGCGAATTCGCGCCCCCTCTCGGACGAGCGGAGGTTTTTAGTTGGCGTGCCGTCACGATCTCGCCAGAAATTCGTTGATCGCCTCCGCGAACAGGCCGATCCCCTTCACCATGCGCTCGTCGTCCATCCCCGTAAAATTAAGCCGCGCCGTGTTTCTCTCCGGCACGCCCGCGAAGAACGGCGCACCGGGCACGAACGCGACGCCTTGGCGCAGCGACGCGCGCAGCAGCGCCTCCGCATCCAGCGCATCCGGCAGCGTCAGCCATAAGAACATGCCGCCGCGCGGCTCCTCCCAGCGCAGTCCCTCGATGCGATGCGATGCCAGCTCGCGCTGCATCAGGTTCATTCGGCGCCCATACTCACGCGCGACGTCGCGCACGTAATCGGCGAGCGGAAAATCGGCAAGCAAATGCACAATAATCCGTTGATCGACGATGCTCGAATGCAAATCAGACGCCTGTTTGGCTTTGGCCATCATGCGGATGACAGATGCATCCCCCATCGCCCAGCCGGTTCGAAGTCCTGGCGCGATCGTCTTGGAGAACGTGCCCAAGTAGACGACCGGGCTTCCCTTGCAGCTCCCCGCGAGCGAGAACAAGCTCGGCTCCCGCTCGCCGTCCTCGAAGCGCAGCGCGCCGTACGGATCATCCTCCAGCACCGGTATCTCTTCCGCCGCGCACAGCTGGACGATTGCCTTTCGCCGCTCCGTGCTCCACGTTCGTCCGGTCGGATTGCCGAACGTCGGCACCGCATACAGCAGGCGCGGACGCTTTGCTTGGATGAGCCGCTTCACCTCGTCCGGCAGCGGTCCGTCCGGATCGCTCGCGACCGGTACGACCGTCAATCCATATGCGCCGAAGAGCTGCAGCGCCGCAAGATAGGTCGGGTCTTCGACCAGCACGACATCGCCAGGCTCGGTCAATGCGCGCACGGCCAGGTCCAGCGCCTGCTGCGAGCCGGTCGTCAGCAGCGTCTCCTCCGGCGTCGCGCCCGTACCTGCCGCCGACGCTTGCGCGCACAGCCATTCGCGCAGCTGCCGATCGCCTTCCGTCGGCCCGTATTGGAGCGCTTCCGCCGCCCGATCCGTCAATGCGCGGGCCGCCGCCTCCCGGATCGCCTCCACCGGGAACAGCTTCGCATCCGGCAATCCGCCCGCGAACGACAGCATGTCTTTCCCCTGCGCCAGCTTCAGCATGTCGCGAATCACGGAGGATTGCATCCCCGCCACCCGTTCTGAAAACCGATATTGCATTTCGCCCGCCTCCTTGTATCGTCTTCTTTCATCATACGCGGGGGCAAGGGCGGAATGAACTGGGGAAAGGACGCAAACCAATCTGGGTATGGCACATATGCTGCTCGCCCGTTCCGGGCACGCGGGGCCAAATGTGATGACCCAAATGCTGCGTCCCTTTGCCTGGACGCAAACCAATTGGGGTGTTTCACAATTCGTTCACATCTTCCCCTCTCTTCCCGCATTTTCTTTTTCCAGGGGGTTGGGTATAATAAGGTAGGCTTCACCATGAGGCTAACATGGCCAAGCCATGTTCATTTGAAGGCAGAATTACTGGGGGTGTGCAGGATGACGATTGGATTTCTGATCGTACTGACCGTATCGGTATTGTTCTTGACCGCCATGATGACTGCGTCATACAATGACGACAAGACCAAAGGCCTCTAATTGCATGCAAGACAAAGAAGCTTCCCGCCTAAGATCGCTCGATCTTGTGCTGGAAGCTTCTTTTCATTCACCGCGCTAAAGCGATTAGTCGCGTTTAAGATGTGACATTTCGGTAATGCATTGCGAGCACAAATAACGTTCTTTGAATTCGCGCACTTCTTCCATGTTACCGCAAAATACACATCTCGGGCGGTAACGCTCCAAAATGATATGGTCACCCTGTACTAAAATTTCCACAGGATCGCCTTCGTTCATTTGATATCGCTTTCGCAGCGATTTAGGCAGCACAATGCGGCCCAGTTGATCGACCTTGCGCACAACACCAGCCGGTTTCAATGCCGTTCACCTCTTCTGCAGTCTAGGTTTGCAAGCTATGTCACGAGAATATCGCATGTATAACGTTCGCCCTGAGCCGGGGTTTTCCTGCCCATTTCACATTTTTCTTAGTATCATGCAAATACTTCTCAACGATATAACCTCAGCCAGAAGAGGAAATGAAAAACAGTCGGCTTATTCCAAGCCGGCGAACCCGATTTGACGGAATGCTTCGTAGATGACGATCGCCGCGGAGTTGGACAAATTCAGCGAGCGCACCTTGTCCGTCATCGGCACCCGCAAGCACGTATCCGGATGCTCATCGAGGATCGATTGCGGCAGCCCTTTCGTCTCTTTGCCGAACACGAAAAAATCGCCGTCTTGGAATTGATATTCGGTATAAGGCCGGGAGGAACGGGTGCTCGCGCAGAAGAAGCGCCCCTCGGGGTATAGCGCCTTTAGTTCGTCGAACGAGTCGTGGTAATGCACCTGAACGGCATACCAATAATCGAGACCCGCCCGCTTCAGCGTTTTGTCATCCGTGTTAAAACCGAGCGGGCGCACCAAATGCAGATGCGTCCCCGTCGCCGCGCACGTGCGCGCGATATTGCCCGTGTTGGCCGGAATTTCCGGTTCTACCAGTACGATATGAAAAGCCATTTTTGTTCGTCTCCTCTGCTACATTTTACATCCGGTTAACGTTACCTTAATCTGGGGAATAACGAAGGGCTTCATAATAGACATCGAACCCACCTAAAAAGGAGTTTTCGGGAACGATGAAAAAGAAGATTTTGGTCGTCGATGACGAGCCCTCCATTTCCATGTTAATCGAGTTCAACTTGAAACTCGCCGGATATGACGTGCGCTGCGTCCATGACGGCGAAGCTGTATTCGATATGTTAAAGCCGTTCCGTCCCGACCTCATTGTTCTTGATCTCATGCTGCCCAAAATGGACGGGATTCAGGTGTGCCGCGAGCTTCGCAAACAGAATAACGCCGTGCCGATTGTCATGCTGACCGCCCTTCAGGACGTCACCGACAAAATAACCGGCCTCGATAACGGTGCCGACGACTATATGACGAAGCCGTTCTCCCCGCAGGAGCTGCTCTCCCGCATTCAGGCGATCTTCCGCCGGACGCAGGCGCTGCCCGGATCGGGCGGCAACGTCGTGCATGAAATCGGCCGGCTAACGGTGTTCGCCGAACAGCGCGAGGTTCGCATCGACGGCAAGGCGGTCGACCTGACGCCGAAGGAATTCGAGCTGCTGCTCTTCCTCTGCCGGCACCGCGGCAAAGTGCTCAGCCGCCAGCAGCTGCTGCATGGCGTATGGGACTACCACTTCCTCGGCGATACGCGTATCGTCGACGTTCACATCAGTCATCTGCGCGACAAAATCGAGCGCAACGCTAGAGCGCCCGAGTATATTATGACCGTTCGAAATGTAGGATACAAGCTTTCGGGTCCGGCTGCAACCGAATCCGCCGTGCAAAACGCTTCCTTATAAGCAACGGCAGAAGACCGCCCCGCTCCTGTTCGTCAGGTGCGGGGCGGTCTTCGTCACTTCGGAACGAAACGGGCATCGCCGATCAAGGACGGCGCTGGCCATTTCGCTTTGCTGCTTGTGCGTTAACCGTTGCGTTTCTGGAAATCAACCATAAATTCGGCAAGCGCCTTACAGCTCTCCAGCGGTACCGCGTTGTACGTCGAGGCGCGAAGACCGCCGACGCTGCGGTGACCTTTCAAGCCGACGAATCCGTTCGCCTCGGATTCCTTCACGAACTGCTTCTCCAGCTCTTCGCTATGGATACGGAACGTCAGGTTCATCGCCGAACGGCTGCCCGCATCCGCGAAGCCGCGATAGAAGCCGCCGCTTTGGTCGATCGTGTCGTAAATAAGCTGCGTCTTGTCGCGGTTGTACTGCTCCATGGCCGCAACACCGCCGCGGCTTTGAACCCATTTGAGCATCAAGTTCACGAGATACACCGAGAAGGATGGCGGCGTGTTATACAGCGAGTTGTTCTTCACGTGCGTATCGTACCGAAGCATCGTCGCGATCGATTTCGGGCTCTCTTGCACCAGATCCTCGCGGGCGATAACGATCGTCACGCCGGACGGACCCAGATTCTTCTGCGCGCCCGCATAGATCAGGCCGAATTGGCTGACATCGACCGGACGGCTCAAGATGTCGCTGGACATGTCGCCGATGAGCGGAATATCGCCGGTTACCGGGAACTGCTTGTATTGCGTGCCCTCGATCGTTTCATTGGAGGTCACATGCAGGTATGCCGCGTTCGACGGAATTTCGACATTCGACAAATCCGGGATCCGGTTGAACTTGTCCGCTTCCGAAGATGCGACAACCGTCGTCTCGCCGAACAGCTTCGCTTCCTTCAGCGCCTTGTCCGCCCAGCTGCCCGTCGCGACGTACGCGCCGACTTTGCCCGCCGGCAGCAGGTTCATCGGAATCATCGCGAACTGCGTGCTGGCGCCGCCTTGCAGGAACAGTACCTTGTAGTTCGACGGAATGCCGAACAGCTCCCGAAGCAGCGATTGCGTCTCCTCGTTCACTTGCTCGTAAATCGCGCTGCGGTGCGACATCTCCATAATCGACATGCCCGCGCCCGCGTAATCGACCAACTGCTCCTGCGCCTGTTGAAGCACTTCCAGCGGCAGCGCGGCCGGTCCCGCATTAAAGTTGTAAGCCCGTTTCGTCACCGTGATCCACTCCCGTCTTCTATTTGCCTATGGCTACTATAGCAAGATTACCCTTCGTCTTCAAGTGTCAAAAAGTCGAACATCCTCACATTTTAAAGAATCAAACATTCGCCTTTTCGCCCCAAAACGACAGGATATAACCAAAATTCCGCCATTTTTCATCCAAATTCTCTTCAGCCGCATTCGAATCACGCTATCAGCGAAGCTTATAAAAAACGAGCTCCCCCGATCGGGAGAGCTCGTTGATCCGAATGAATAAGTGCGTCGATTAGCAGCCGAAGTACAGGCTGTATTCGTGCGGGTGGATGCGAGTAGCAACCGCTTTAGCTTCGTTACGTTTGATCGCAACGTAGTTCTCGATGAAGTCGGCCGTGAATACGCCGCCTTCTGTCAGGAACTCATAGTCTGCCTCGAGAGCGTCAAGCGCTTCGTCCAGCGTGCCTGGTACGGAACGGATTTCTTTCTTCTCTTCGTCGGACAGCTCGTAGATGTTCGTGTCGAAAGGACCATAGCCCAGTGCGGTTGGATCGATTTTACGCTTGATGCCGTCCAGACCTGCAAGCAGCATCGCCGCGAACGACAGGTAAGGGTTAGCCGTGGAGTCCGGCGTACGGAACTCGATGCGGCAGCCTTTCGGCGTAACCGCTGCGATTGGAATACGAACCGCTGCGGAACGGTTACCTTTCGAGAATACGAGGTTAACCGGTGCTTCGTAACCTGGAACCAGACGTTTGAACGAGTTCGTCGACGGGTTCGTCAGGGCGATCAGCGCTGGAGCGTGGTACAGGATACCGCCGATGTAGTTCATAGCCAGCGGGCTCAGGTTCGCGTATGCGCCTTTGTCGTAGAACAGCGGCTCGTCGCCGTTGAAGATCGACATGTGGACGTGCATGCCGCTGCCGTTGTCGCCGAAGAGCGGCTTCGGCATGAACGTTGCGACTTTGCCGTATTGGCGAGCAACGTTATGAACGATGTATTTGTACAGCATGAGGTTGTCAGCTGTTTTGGTCAGGGTCGAGAAACGGAAGTTGATTTCGGCTTGGCCAGCCGTTGCAACTTCATGGTGGTGACGCTCAACGCGAAGACCCGCTTCTTGCATAACGCGAACCATTTCGCTGCGGATGTCTTGCTGCGTATCCGTAGGAGCAACCGGTACATAGCCGCCTTTAACGCCGACTTTGAAACCAAGGTTGCCGCCTTCTTCTTTGCGGCCCGTGTTCCAAGCTGCTTCTTCGGAGTCGACTTCGTAGTACGATTTGTTCATGCCGGACTCGTAACGAACGTCGTCGAAGATGAAGAATTCGGACTCAGGAGCGAAGAATGCGGAAGTACCTACGCCGGATTTTTGCAGAAGCTCTTCTGCTTTTTGAGCGATCGAACGCGGGTCGCGGTCATAACGCTCGCCGTCTGGCGTATGGATGTTACACATAACGTTCAAAGTTGGATGATCTGTGAATGGATCGATGAACACAGATTCCGTATCCGGCATCATGACCATGTCGGACTGTTCGATTCCACGGAAGCCTTCGATCGAGGAGCCGTCGAATGCGACACCGTTTACGAACGTTTCTGCGTCGACTTCTGTCGAAGGAAGGGTGATGTGGTGCGCGCGGCCTGCGAGATCCACGAAGCGGAAATCGACAAACTGGATGTTGTTTTCAGCAATTTTGTTCAAAACATTTTGAACTGACATTGGGTTGTTTCCTCCATTTCCGAACATTAGCGATGTGTTGAACGTTGAACGTTCAAGTTTTTCTCTAAACTATGATTGTTATTATAGAATTCTACGCGAACAATCGTCAATAGCTATGTAAGGTATTTTTTGAATGAAGTGTTAGCTATCTTCACACATTTGCTATAAAGCTTATTTGTGAAGGGTTCACAAAAAAAACAGGAAACCGCTTCCTTGGCATGCAAGGATTTTGCGGCTTCCTGAATGGTGCTTCCGGCCTGATGGCGATCGCTTTATTTGGTCCAACTCGCGAAGGCTTCCGCCGGCTCCTTGGAGGTGTCAAACCGTTTGCCGACAAGCGATGCGAGCTGTTCGAGCTCCTTCAGCAGGTTGGCGAATTGGTCTGGGAAGAGCGATTGAACGCCGTCGCCCGTCATGGAATTATCGGGGTCGGTATGCATCTCGATGATCAGTCCGTTGGCGCCTGCCGCCACCGAAGCTTTGGACATCGGCTCTACCAGCTCGCGCCGACCGGTGCCATGGCTCGGGTCGGAGATGACAGGCAGATGGCTCAGCTGCTGGAGCACCGGAATGGCCGCCAGATCGAGCGTGTTGCGCGTGTAAGATTCGAACGTTCGGATTCCGCGTTCGCAAAGCATGACGTTCGGATTGCCGCCCGCCAAAATGTACTCGGCTGCATTGAGAAACTCGTCGTACGTGGAGCTGAAGCCCCGTTTCAATAGGACCGGCGTCTTGATCGTGCCTAATTTGCGGAGAAGGTCGAAGTTCTGCATATTGCGCGTACCGACCTGTAGGATGTCCGCGTATTCCGCGCAGATGTCGACATATTCCGGCGTCATGACTTCGGTTATGGTCAGCAGCCCGTGCTTGCGTCCCGCTTCGGCCATCATGATCAAACCTTCCACGCCGACGCCTTGGAAGCTGTAAGGACCCGTACGCGGCTTGAACGCGCCGCCGCGGAGCACTTGACCGCCCGCCGCCTTGACGAGGCGCGCGATCTCGTCGATCTGCTCCGGCGACTCGACTGCGCATGGACCGCCCATAATGACGAGGTTCTCGCCGCCGATCTTGACGCCTTTGATATCGATAACCGTATCGTCCGGGTGGAAGTCGCGGCTGGCCAATTTGTACGACTTCGAGATCTTGATGACGTTCTCCACGCCCTTCATGGAACGCAGATGCTCTGCAAGCGCCGGCTCGGCCTTGCCGATAATGCCGATGACCGTGCGGTCCGTGCCGCGAGATACGTGCGCCTGTACGCCCGCTTTCTCGATATGCTGGACGATCTCCGCGATTCTTTCTTCTGTAACGCTATTATTAGTAATGACGATCATAATGGACAACTCCTTTTCTACTTCAACGCTTATACGCTTTTAAGCTTTTATGCTTTTATTCGTTAAAGTGATTTTACCGAAAAAAACCGGCTCCGTCAAGAGTCCGGTTCTCGCTATTCCGTGGCAGGCAGTCTTGACGCGCTCGTCTCGAGGAGGACGCGCCGCAGCTTGCGTTTCTCTTTGCGCCGGCTAGCTACCGCCTGGATGCAATATTTCACCGGGAAGTAGAAGATAACGCCGAGAATGATCCCGTCGATAATGCCGCCGACGATCAGCTTCAAATTCACGAGCAGGATATGGTCGAGCCGCTGGGCGAACCAATCCGGCCCGAAGGGAACATGGATCTTCATGTTGTCCGGGAGCACCCAGCCGCCGACCCGGTTATTAATGAACGCCACCGGGATAAAGATGATCTTGCCCACGACGAACCCGATCAGCGCGCCGGCCAGGCTGCCGCCCAGCCAGTAGATCAGCGGGAAGATGAGAAAGAACGCGAGCCCGTACGTAGGCAGCGTAAACATCTCGATCGCCATGCCGATGGAGAAGCCCAGCGCCACGAAGGCCGCTCCTCCGGGGGCGCGCATGAGCTGCGTGTACTTTAATTTGATCCAACGCTTCCAAGAGGGAGACTTCTTCTGCTTGGCCATCGCCCGGCGCCCCCCTTCTCTAGCCTGTCGTCTTCGTGCGAAGGGTCGGCAGCAGCTTGTTCATGTTCACCGTTCTCTTGATTTCCCACGTCGCCGGATTCGCTTCGTCGAACTGTTCGAGATAGGTGATGACTTCTTTGGTGATCGGCGTCGGCGTAGAAGCGCCCGACGTGACCGCGACGCGGGTCTTGCCCTTCAGCCACTCGATATCGATCTCCGATACGTCGGACACCCGGTATGCCGTCACGCCCGCGATCTCTTCGGACACCTGCGCAAGCCGGTTGGAGTTGTTGCTGCGCGGGTCTCCGACCACGATGACGAGCTCGGCCTGCCCCGCTTGCCCGGCTACCGCCTCCTGGCGCACCTGCGTCGCCAGACAAATCTCGTTGTGCACTTCGGCATGCGGGAACTTCTCCTGCAGCCGCTGCATCAGATGACGAATGTCCCACTGCGACATCGTCGTCTGGTTCGTAATGATGATACGCTCCGAATCCAGCTCCAGCGCGTCGATCTCCGCTTCCCGCTCGATCAAATGGACGCGCTCCGGCGCGACGCCGATCGCGCCCTCCGGCTCCGGATGTCCCTTCTTGCCGATATAAATGATATCGTAGCCCTCCGCCGTCTTCTCGCGGATGAGGTCATGCGTCTTCGTCACGTCCGGGCATGTCGCGTCGACGACCGTCAGCCCTTTCTCCTGCGCGCGACGGCGCACCTCCGGCGAAACCCCGTGAGCGGTAAAAATGACGGTCCCTTTGTCAACTTGCTCCAAAATCTCCAGACGATTCTCGCCGTCAAGGGTAATAACCCCCTCTTGCTTGAACGCTTCCGTGACATGCGCGTTGTGCACGATCATGCCCAAAATATAAATCGGCCGCGGCAAATTCTGATCTTTGACGGCTTGCAGCGTCAAGACCATGGCGTCGACGACGCCGTAACAATAGCCTCGCGGCGATATTTTCACGATTTCCATTGCCTGCACCTGCTTCCTTAACCAATGCCTGAATGATACCTGAAGACTATTATACCTGATTCGATTGGTCAGGGAAAGCAATCGGCAGCCACACAATAAATGTCGAACCTTCCGCCTCCCGGGTAGAAACTTCGACGGAACCGCCATGCTCGTCGATAATCCACTTGGCGATGGACAATCCGAGGCCCGTGCCGCTCGTCTTGCCGCGAGATTCATCCGCGCGATAGAAGCGATCGAAGATATGCGGGATTTCGTCGCTGTTCATGCCGATGCCGGTATCCTTAATGACGATGCCCGCCTGATTCGAGGCGCGCTTCGCGTACAGATCCACGTAGCCCGACGGCGTGTACTTAAAGGCGTTCTCGATGAAAATAAACAGCAACTGGCGGATATAATCGGCGTTCGCGTTCACTTCGGCTTCATCGAGCGCCGACAAGTCGCCGATGCGGAATTCCGCCTGGCGCGGCAGCATCTGCGCCCTGCGCGCGACGTCTTCGACGAGCGGCCGCAGCGGCTGCTCGTGCTTCTCCATGACGGAGCCGGCATCCGCCCTCGCAAGCGACAGCAGGTCGTTCACGAGCCGCGTCATTCGCTTCGCTTCGTCAGCGATATCCTGCATCGCTTCGCGCGTCAGTTCGGCGTGCTGAGGTGAAATAACCGGCATCGCGCCTTCTCCGCCGTCGTCGGCGGCCGCGAGGAGCGAAGGGCGCCACACTTTCTCCATGAGTTCGATGTTGCCGCGAATCGTCGTCAGCGGCGTCCGCAGTTCATGCGAGGCGTCCGATACGAACCGGCGCTGCGCGTTGTACGCTTCGTCCAGCTCGTTGTACGTCGTCTCGATCCGCTCCAGCATCCCGTTCAGCGTGTCGGTCAACTGTCCCAGCTCGTCGTTGGGCCCCTTGCGATCAATGCGCACGCTCAGGTTCGATCCGTCCCGTACCAAATCCGCCGCCTGGATGATGCCCTGCAGCGGCCGGAGCGCCTGGCGAGAAATAATGAGGCCCGCCACGAACGTCAGCAGCACGACGCCGATCGAGGAGAAGATCAGAATGGTTCTCAGATCGGTCAGGTACTGCGCTTCCTGACGCGTAATCACGGCGCTGTGGATGACCGCCACGACCTTGCTGTCGATCAGAATCGGGAATTGATACGCGAGCAGCGACGTGTCGCCTACTTTCATCGTGACGTATCCTTCCTTAATTTCGTTCGACTGCTTCGGATAAGGGAGCTTCACTTTGTTGTCGACGAGATTTTGCGAACGCACCAGCTGCTCGTTCTCGTAATTGTACGCTTGCAGGAAAATGCTACGGTCGAACCGCGCGCCGAGACCGAAGTCGATCCAAATGCCCCGCGGATCCCGGTTGGTCGGCATGCTGATCGCGACGTTGTTATTCAAGCCCTCCAGCGCCGCCGCCTTGGCGTCCCGGTAGGTGTTAATATTGACGAATGTATAAATGGAGACGCCCAGTACGAGCAGCGTCACGGCCAGCAGGCCCGAATACCATAGCGTTAGCTTAAGCCGTATGGGCATGATGTCAGTTCTCCCCCCGCAGCACGTATCCGGTGCCGCGAACCGTTTGTATAAGCCGCTTGGCCCCGCCTTCCTCGGTTTTTTGGCGAAGCATGGCGATGTAAACCTCCAGCACGTTCGATTCCCCGCTGTAGTCGTAGCCCCAAATTTTATCCATGATGGAGTCGCGCGTCAGGACGCGGCGCGGATTCTGCATGAACAGATGCAGCAGGTCGAATTCCTTCGCCGTCAATTCAATCCGGCGGCCGGCGCGAATCGCCTCGCGGGAATCGAGATCCAGCGTCAGCTCCTCGAAGACGATGCGGTTGCCATTGTCCTCGAGCTTGTCTGTCTTGCGCCGCAGTAAGGCGCGCACCCGCGCGAGCAGTTCTTCGAGCGCGAACGGCTTCACGAGGTAATCGTCCGCGCCGATATCGAGCCCTTTCACCCGGTCCTGCACGTCATCCTTGGCCGTCAGCATGAGAACCGGCACGGAGCTGCCGCCTTCCCGCACCCGGCGCACGACTTCCCAACCGTCGACGCTCGGCATCATGACGTCGCAGATCAGCAGGTTCGGATCGCTCGTCAGCATCTGCTTAAGCCCTTCGAGGCCGTTGCCCGCCGTCGTTACTTCATATCCCTCGAACGCAAGGCTGCGTCTGAGCAAGGATGTAATTTTGTCATCGTCGTCGATGACGAGAATATGCGGTCTCATCCCGTTCCCTCCACCCATCTCATGTTCATGCAGCTATTATACCTGATCTCTCGTTCGGTTGGATAAGGCTATCCTTAAGCCCATCGACGCAGCGAGAGCGCGGGCAGCAGACGCTGCCCGCGCTCTTGGATGGCGCTATCAAAAGGCGTTCGTTATTGCTGAAGCTGCGGGAAGTCGTTCTTGTTGCCGATTTCGACGGTGATATCGATTTTCTGGCCGCCGCGGATGACGTCCAACACCACTTTGTCGCCGACGGCTCTCTTCTGGATTTCCGCGATCAACTCTTCTTTCGTCTTGTATGCCGTGCCGCCGATGCCCGTAATGACGTCGTATTGGCGCAGGTCAGCCATATAGGCCGGCGACTTGTACGCTACGTTCATGACGATCGAGCCTTCCGTGCTGGACAGGCCGAGTTCCTTCTGCGCCTCTGCCGTAATGTTGGTCAGCGTCGCGCCGATGAACGGAGCCGGCTTCTTCGGAATTTCTTTGTTCGCCTTCAGCGCTTCCAGATTCTCCATGATCGTGCTCGTCGGAATCGCGAAGCCGATGCCTTGCGCCTGCGAGCTCACCGCGGTATTGATACCGATGACTTCGCCCTTCAGATTCAGCAGCGGACCGCCGGAGTTGCCCGGGTTGATCGACGCGTCCGTCTGGAGCAGGTGCTCGTAGTTGCGTTCGCCGTCCGTATCCGCGATGCTGATCGGACGTTCTTTGGCGCTAAGCACGCCGACCGTGACCGTGTGATCGAAGCCAACCGGGTTGCCGATTGCGACGACCCAATCGCCGATATTCGTGTTGTCGGCGTTGCCGATCGGAAGCGTCGGGAAGCCCGTGCCTTCGACTTTCAGCACCGCGAGGTCAAGATCGAAGCTCGTACCGAGTTTCTTTGCCACGAGCGGCTCGTTGTACCCTTCCACGGTAACGCGGATTTCGTCGGCGTCGCCCAGCACGTGCTGGTTCGTCAAGATGTAGCCGTTCGCATCGAAGAAGAAGCCCGTTCCGAGACCGCTCAGCGTCAGCTCGCCGGAGCTCTGGCCCGAATCGCCCTGACTGCCGTCTCCTTGGCCGAAATCATCGCCGAAGAATTGGCGGAAGAACGGATCGTTCAGCATGCTGTTGCCGCCGCCGCTGTTTTGCTGGCGTACGTACGTTTCGATTTTGACGACCGCCGGGCTTGCGCTCTCGAAGATCTGGGCGATGTTGTTCGGGCGCACGACGTCGGCCGCGTTCGTCACCTTCGCGTCCGTGCTGCTGCTCGCCGCCGTAGAGACTTGCGTCGTCGCCGGCTGGCTCGTCAGCGACTCGGCGCCGCCGAACATATCCGATTTGTCCGCGTACACCATCAAGCCCCCGACCGCCACTACGCCGGCCATGAACGATGCGAATACCGTCTTGAGCGACGACCGGCGCTTTTCTTTCACCTGCCAGCCATTGCGGGCCTGCTGGGTCGGCGCGTACGGACGAAGCTGCGTCGGCGGCGTCACTTCGACCGCTTCCGTCCTTGCGTAATCGGATGAAGGCGCATCGCTCGCGCTAGCGGCGCGGGTTGGCTCGCCGGCCTCCACGCTGTTTTGCTTGAACGGACCGTAGGAGTAATAGTAGGATGGCTTCTCTTCTTGCGTATGATCGGCGCTCGCCGTCTTTTCCTTCGGCTCGTCGTTTTGGTTCTGGTCTGCGTTATTGTGAAAGAAATCGTCGAAAGGATGTTTTTTGTTGTTGTCGTCCACGGTGATTCTCCTCCTTGTGAGCGCTCGGCGCTCTTTGTTTTCCCATTGTATCGGCGTTGCTTTATGTTTCTATCTTGCACAATCTACCTTAAATCAAACTTAAAAAATGTATAAACGAAAATAAAAAAACCGACGCAGCGCTTGATCGGCGCATGGTCGGTTGACGGGCGATGCCTATTAATGAACGATCGATTGCTCTACCTCGTGCAGCAGCTTCTTCGCTTGGTCGACCCACTTGGGTTCGATCTTCGCATCGGGATCGACCGGCTTCTGAAACTGGTTCAAGACGGCCGCCATCGGGGGCATGGACTGGGAATGGTCGATGCCTTCATTGTAAAGATGCTTCAACACGAACGGCTGGCCGAGGCGGATCTTCGCGTCGTTGTTGTCGTTCTCCCCGTCGAAGCTGCCGGACACGACCTGGAACGGGATGCGCAGCCATACCTTGTGCGCTTCGTCCAAGTACCGGTCGAACATGCCATGCTCGTAATCCCAGTCGCCGCCAAGGGCGAATTCATGCTTATACAGCTCATTCTTCAGCTCGCTGAACTCCTGCTCGGTCGATTCGAGCGGTGACGATAACGGAACCATAAATCGGCACTCTCCTTGCTGCAAGTTGTCCTGCGCCTAGGATGCCCTTTATTTCCCGCTTTATCCACGCTTAAGGCCGTTAGCCCGTCTTGACCCAGCCTTTGCGGTGCGCGAATACGGCCAGCTGCGTCCGGTCTTCCAGCTCGCACTTCATCAGCAGGTTGCTGACGTGGGTCTTCACCGTCTTGATGCTGATATGCAGCTCTTCGGCGATTTCTTTGTTGGAGCGGCCCTCCGCGATGAGCAGCAGCACTTCTTTCTCGCGATCGGTCAGCCCTTCGTCCGCGCCTTGGGCCGTTCGCTGGCGAAGCCCGCGAGTGAGCGCCTGCGAGACGTCCGCGGTCATGACCGGCATCCCCTTGGCCGCGCCGTTCAGCGCGTAAATGAGCTCTTCGGCGGATACCGTCTTCAATACGTAACTAACCGCGCCGGCCTCGACGGCCGCGACGACCTTCTCGTCCTCAAGGAAGCTCGTGAGCATGACGATCTTGACGTCCGGGAACTGCTGCATGATCGCTCTCGTCGCCTCGACGCCGTCCATCCGCGGCATCATGAGGTCCATCAGGATCAAATGCGGGGGCCCGCCCGGAATACTGCCGCTCTGCAGCATGCGGATCGCCTCTTCGCCATCGCCTGCTTCCGCCACGACGTCGAATTTCGGCTCCAGCATCAAATACGTCCGCAGCCCCGCGCGCACCATATCGTGATCGTCTACGATCATTATTCTCCACAGATCATTCCCGCTCATCGCGTTCCTCGGCTCCTTTATGGCTGTAATTCGGGAGGGTGACGCGCACGCGCGTCCCGCTGCCCGGCTTGCTAATAATCGAGGCGTCTCCGCCCAGCTTGCTCGCGCGCTCGCGCATCGTCGACAGCCCGTACGAGCCTCGCTTCACTTGATCGGCCCGGAAGCCGGCGCCGTCGTCCTGAAGCGTCATAATAATCTGATGCTCGGTCTCCGCGATCGTCAGGAGCGCCGTCTGCGCGCCGGCATGCTTGACGACGTTGGCCATCGACTCTTGAATAATTAAGAACAATTGATGTTCCTTGGCCTCGGACAGCTTCTCCTTCACGCGCCACTCCAGCACGCCCTGCAGGTTATTCTGGCGGCAATAGTCGGGGAACCACTTATCCAGCGCTTCGCGAAGCGAGCGCCCTTCCAATTCCAGCGGCCTTAATTGGGCGATAAATCCGCGCATCTGCTTCTGCGCCATCGAGGACATGCTGATCAGCTGGTCCATGACCGACTCCGCCTTCTCGCGGTTCAACTCGAGCAGTTTCGGCAGCGAAGAGGCCGACATATGAATCGCGAATAATTGCTGGCTGACCGTGTCGTGCAAATCGCGCGCAAGACGCTTGCGCTCTTCCTGGACCGCCTCCTCGTTCAACGCGGCCTCCCGCATCACCTGCTGCTCGCCGGTGCGCTCGATCAGCTTGACCCGCTCTTCAAGCGCGGCCTGCAGCTCGTTGAATTCGCGGATCGCGGCCGCGAAGGAGCGCGCGCCTTCTTCCGGCAGCCGGATCGCGTAATTGCCGTGCGCCGCCTGCTTCAGCCCCAGATGGAGAAGATCGATGCGCCGCTGATAGCGCTGCGCCGCCCAATAGCCGAACGCGCCGCTGACAAGCAAAAAAACGGCGGCGACGCCGATCCACAGGTCGTCTTTGCCGACCTGCGAACCGACGTATCGCCCTCCGAATACCCACACCAATACCGATAGCGCCGACGATGCCGCGAACAACAGCATCATCTCGAACTTGCTGCTTCTCAGAAGACGAACCATCATATCGGCGCCTCACCCTACCTTGGTGACGCGCACATCACCGATAAAGGTGCTGACGATCAGCTTGATTTTTTTCTCGTTCTCCTGGAAGTACGGCGTTTCGACGTTCATATTCTTGAAGATCCCGCCTTCCTTCCGATCCAATACAGCCACATCGCCGACGAACGCGCTCGTCACCACGTTGACGCCCGTCTCGAAGTCGTTGGGCAGGAACACCTTCACGTCGCCGATGAACGAAGAGATGTGAATACGCGTCTCCCCGTATGGAATTTGCGCCTTCGTCAGGTCAAGCACCGTATCCCCGATAAAATGGGAGATGTTCATCGGTTTGAGTTCCCAATAATCGTGGCCTACATAAATGTCCCCGATGAAACCGGAGCGTGTCTGCACGTTCGGGTCGCTGTTCCACCATTCCATCCGTTCGTGGCGGCCGTAGGCATGCCGGTCTTTGAACTTATCGGCGCGATGTTCGATTCGCTCGCGCATTCGTTCCGCCCGGCGCTGCAGCTTCTCGGCCTTGCGGTTCCATTCTTCCTGCATCCGCTCGTTATGCGCGCGGCGCTTCCAATCGCGGCCGTCCGCTCCCGGGTGCCCGGGCTGTCCAGGCAACCCGGAGGTCGGAGGCCCTGGCGGCACCGGAGGAGCCGGGATCGGTTCCGGCCCGAGATCCGACGATTCGCCGGACACCTTCGTCGGGTCCGGATGAAGCGGCGGCGCCGGCGGCACCGGCTCGTCGGGGCGGAAGGACGGATAGGCGCGCCACTCTTCGCCTGGCGGCTTCTCGCTCTGCTCCTTCGGCTTCGGCTTCGCCATCATGCGCAGCCCGATCAGAATAATGACCAGCGGTCCGGCGAATTGCGCCAGGTCGCTCACCGACCAGTCGAACAGATCCAGATTGCGGCCAAGGAATATGAAGCCCACGGCCAACAGAATCCCCGAGCTCCACCAGGAGCCGTAGCCGCTGGCCATTCGCCTGACCGCTTCTTTGATGCCCAGAAACAGCAGGATCACGGGCCAGAAGACGGAGATGAGATCGCCGAGGCCATATTCGATCAAGCCGGCTTGCCGCAGCATAAGAAACGCGCCAATTCCTATTATAAACAGGCCCCACATTAAACGGTTCGCAAAATGTCCGTTCATTCGATTCACCAGCTCCCAATTGCTCTTGCAAGGTTTGTACTCCAAGTATACCCTAGGCCACCGGGGGCATAAAGGGTCTGCCGATTGAAAACATCTACGTCTGCAGACCGAGCTTGCGCAGGACGTCTTTCCAATAATATGAAAACGATGTCACATCTTATGTCTTCGCTGCGTTGACATCGTTTACATGACGCTTATATAATGGTGGACGAGCTATATGGCGACAGTTAACCTAACATGTAAACTTTCAGACGAAGACAGGGGATGAAAACATGGATTTAGCGGCTCTTTCCCAAGGGCTGGACACGATTTGGGTCGTCCTGACCGCAGCCATGATTTTGCTGATGGAAGGCGGTTTCGCACTGCTCGAGGCCGGTTTCGTCCGGCAGAAAAACGCGGTCAGCATCATTATGAAGGTATTTGTCGACATCACGTTCGGGGCGCTCATCTTTTATTTCGTAGGCTTCGCGCTTATGTACGGCAAAGACATCGGCGGCTTTATCGGTTCGAGCGGTTTTATGATGGGCGGCGACTTGTCGCATATCAACCTCAATATTACGCATGACACGTACTGGTTATTCCAATGCGCATTCGTCATCGCCGTCATCTCGATCGTCTCGGGCGCGGTAGCGGAGCGAATCCATTTCAAGGCCTACATTCTATACACGATCATCATGACCGGTCTCATCTATCCGCTGGCCGGACATTGGGTATGGGCAGTCGGCGGCTGGCTGGGCAAGCTCGGCATGATCGACTTCGCCGGCTCGGCCGTCATCCACGCGCTCGGCGGCTTCTCGGCGCTGGCCGCGGCGATCTTCATCGGTCCGCGCATCGGAAAATTCGCGGCGGACGGCAAGGTGAACATCGTACCGCCATCCAACCTGCCGCTTGCTTCGGTCGGCGCGTTCATCCTATGGTTCGGCTGGTTCGGCTTCAACTCCGGAAGTACCCTTAGCGCCACGAACGGCTCGATCGGCCACATCGCCGTGACCACGATGCTCTCGGCCGCGGCCGGCGGCGCGACGTGCATTCTGTTCACGATGTTCCGCTACAAGAAGGCCGATCCGCCGATGGTCATCAACGGCTCTCTGGCCGGACTCGTCGGCATTACCGCCGGCTGCTCGTTCGTCTCCGACGGCGCGGCGATCTTCATCGGAGCGGTATGCGGCATCGCGATGGTGCTCGTGACCGAGTATCTCGAGAGCAAACAAATCGACGATCCGGTCGGCGCCTTCGCCGTCCATGGCATCAGCGGCAGTCTCGGCACGCTGGCGGTCGGCTTGTTCGCCAAACCGGAATTGACCGATGGCGTAGGTCAAGGCTACTACGGCTTGTTCTACGGCGGCGGATGGAACCTGCTCGGCGTTCAGGCGCTCGGCCTGGCACTCATCTCCGTATGGGGCTTCGCGCTCACTTGGGCCGCATTCTGGCTCATTCGCAAAATCACGCCGGTGCGCGTATCCAAGGACGAAGAGTTGATCGGACTTGACGTCGGCATTCATGGCGTGCCCGCTTACAATCAGGAGCACGATTTCCTCGACGTCGAACGCCTGACGGCGGGTAAATAACGCGCGCTCGCTCCCCCTTCCCCCTCCGCCGAAGGGAACCAGAAGGTTAAGCATGTGCTTCCGAAGTCGTTTTTCTCCGAAAAACGTTCACCTCTGGACTCTGCTAATTAGCGCGACTCGGTTCGCGGCCGTCTTCGATGTGTCCTTACGAGAAGAGCCCGCTAGTCCTTCGGACTGGCTCTTGTTCGAGCTTCGTTCGCAACGTTTTGCCTTGTGGTGGTATCCTGTAGGTTACGTACTTGATGGGCCTTCGTGCTGACCATCGCTTTCGTCCGCTCCCGCGGACACGCTTTACGTTTTTATCCCAAACAAAAGACCGAATCCGCTCGCGGATTCGGTCTTTTTCATTTTCATATAAAGGAGCGAATTAGTGCATCTCGGCTTCCAGATCTTGCGACAGCGCCACGACAGCAGTCGGTTCGGAATGCTGAATCGCCCTGGCATGCTCGATCTCCAGGCGCAGCATCCTCACCTTCTCCATCGGTTTCTTGACGTAGTGAATGTATTCCACCGCAAGATGATGATCGGGCTTCTTGCCGGACAACAAACGGCGCAGCGCGGACATCGATTGATAGGCGCGCTCCTCCAGCAGGCGGCGCTTCTCATAGCGCTGGACCATCTGCTCGATCTCGCCGATCTCTTGTTCCTTCTTGGCGATATAGGCATTCAGAAACGGCAGCACCTCGGCAGCCTTCCGCTGCTTGAAACGGGCTGGCGCTGTATACATGATGGGATCCGTCATGACAATTCCCCTATCCGTCCATGTTATTAATGTTCACACCAACTATCATACACGAACGAATCCCGTTTGAGAATACCTAAATCCAGATTAATGCCCTTCCGGACGAATGGCGATGTCAGCTCCCATGACGCCGACCACGGTGCCATCTTGGCCTCGTATCGGAACAGCCACCGTCACGCAAGGCTGTTTCGTAATCGCCGATATGTACGGTTCGGACTGATACGAGATGCCTTCCATCGCCTTCTTCCACCAAACGCGCCCTTTCGCGTTGAGCAGTCCCGCGGCCGGCAGCGAGAAGATGAACGATCCGTCGGAGCGGTTCGACCAGACCGCCTCGATCTCCGCCTCCGCTCGCAGCATCGCCGTCAGCCTCCGTTCGTGTTCCGCCTCCCCCAGCTCAGCCAAAGCCGAATCGGCCGCAAGCCTGGTCAGCTTCGCCCGCGTCGCGGACGTATCCACCTCGCCGGCATAGTCGCGGTTCAGCCCGACACGCGCAATCGCCTCGCTCAGCGCAGCTGAAGATCGGTTCAGATCATCGCGAACCCGGTCCAGCTTGCCGATCTGCCGACGCTGCTGACGCGTCAGCTCCAGCGTGTCGTCCACGCTATGCATCGTGTCCTGCACCGACTCCACCGCCTCGCCGAGCAAATGAGTCGCCCTGGCCATATGATCCGATTGGCGCCGGCTGGCTTCGCTGCTTACCGCCGCCAAGTCGTCGACTTGGCGAATTTGAGCGACGATGCGTTCCATTCTCGCCTTCGTCCGGTTCATCTCCAAGGCCCCGCGTTCGACCGCCTGCTTCTCCAGTTCGACCGATCGGACGACTTCCGCCACGCCCCCCTCGATTTGCCGCACCATCGCGGACGAGCGTTTGACTGCCTCGTTGCTCTGTTCGGCCAGCTTCTTGATCTCTTGCGCGACGATGCTGAAACCCCGGCCGAATTCGCCTGCGTGCGCCGCTTCGATGGAAGCGTTGAGAGCGAGGAGCGACGTCTGCTCCACGATCTCTTGGATGAACGCGTTAATTTCTTCGATATTGGACGTCTGTTCTTGCAGGTGTTGAATATTGCGCTCCATCGACAACGTCTGCGCATTCAGCTCCCGCATGACGCCGTCGGTCGCATCGAGAGACTGCTCGACTTCCCGCGCAATATCTCCTGTCGTCTTGCTAGCACCGTCTAACTGCCCGGCCGTCGCGCTGATCTCTTCCGCCGAGGACGTTACTTCACGGAGGACCGAGAACGCCTGCTCGATTCGCTCGGCGGCGAGCTGGCTGCTCGCCCGCAAATCGCCTTCGCGCGAGGAAGAACGGTCCGCGATGGCGCCGAGACTTCCGATGGACTGGTTGACCTCCTCCACGGCCGCGGCCAGCTGGTCCGAGATCACCAGCGACTCGTTCGTAAGATCACGAAGCACATGCACCTGTTTCTCCTGGTTAGACGCTTTCTTGCCATTTGCCGCTTCCCGTTTCCACCGTAATTTCACCGGTACCGCCATCCTTTTTTTGTCATGTCAGATAATGCTACATTATAAGCCTCCATTCGACAAAAAGAAAGAGGAACCGACAACGGTTCCTCTTGTTTAGGTATGATTCGTGCCTTCGTTAAGTATCCGGCCGCGCTTATTTGTCCGCTTTCTGTTGAGCGGATTTGCCAGCGGAACTAGCCGTGTTCGCCGCGTTCTCTTCCGCAAACTCGGCATTGTATTGATTCGATGCATTCACTTGCTTGTTCTTCTTCGCCACTTTGATCACCTCCCGTACATGACATAGTATGGCAGGGCACCCACTACGGTATGTACGGAAAAGCTTGTCAATCAGACGTTCGTTTGTTCCAGCATCATTCGTTTAAGAAGTGCTTTCGTACGATGAATTCTAGCCTTTACTGTGCCGACCGGAAGCTGCAGCGCCTCGGCGATCTCTTGGTCTTTAAAGCCATAATAGAATTTATAAAGCAGCATCGTTCGTGACCTTGGATCAAGTTCGCCAAGCAGCTCTGAAATCTCCAGCAGTAGCTCGGCCTCGTAGGCGGATGGCGGATCGCCCGCCGCGGACAATAAATCCTCGTTGTCCGCCACCGTCAGCATCCTGGCGGTATGACGATTCATATTGAGCGCCACGTTCGCCGTGATCGTCTTCGCCCAAGCGTCCAGCTTGCTCGCCTCCCGCAGCGAATCCCTGCTCTGCAGCATGCGCAGCCAAGCCTCCTGAACCGCATCCTGCGCGTCTGACTTGTTGCTGAGCCTGGCGTAGGCGACCCGGATCATCTGGTTGTACAGCTCCCTCAGCTTCGCTTCGTACAGTTCAAAGGCCGCTCCATCGTCTTCACCGATCAATGGTTTGTTATCCATTCCGATCCGCTCCATCTGATTGATGACAACGTTTTGCAGAAGTTATTCTACCACAACAATATGACAAAAAAAAGAAAAAAACGCGGTCAACCCCTTGTTGTTCCGCGCTTTTTCCATGTTCTTCCTAGGATTCCAAAAGCTCCGACGGAATCGACTTTTCGGCTGTTACCGCGTCGTTCAACGACCTCAGCCAAGCCTCCGTAAGCTTACCTCCGCCGCGGCGCAGAACCTGTACTGTGACCGTTCTTTTGCCCCACTGCTTATAAACCTGCTTCTTCGTTTCGAAGTACAAATCGATCTTTTTTCCTTTTATTTTCGATCCGGTGTCGGCGACGACGGCATAACCGTATCCTGGCACATAAAGAAGCGTCCCGATCGGAAATACCTTCGGATCCGCCGCTATGGTCGAGACGAGGTCGCGCCGTACTTTGACACCAGAATAAGTAATGCCATATTGAGGGTGACCCGGCCGCTTGCCGGTCGATTCGACGCCCGCCGTATAGCCGGTCGCGACGACTTTGACATGCTTCAGCGCCTTATTGTTCCACGTCGGGACTGCTTTCGCCGATTTGTCCGTCCCGATGCGCGCACCCGCGACAGGTTTATGTCCGGAGACGCGCTTCCGCGAGTCCTTCGCTGATCGCGCTGCTGTGGCGGAGGTCGTCTTCTGCCGCGACTTCGTCTTTGCGTTTTTCGCAGCCTTCTTCTTTGAGCCCAGGTTGACTTTGGCCTTCTTCGCCTTATGAACCGGGGTTTTTAGTTTTGCGTTACGGGACGCTATCTTTTTGGTCGTTTTCGTTGATTTCGTTGATTTTGCTCGTGTCGTTGATTTCGTTGATTTTGCTCGTTTCGTTGATTTCGTTCGTTTCGTCTTCGCCGTATTTTTACTCCGGGTCTTCTTGCTCTTGCCCGTTTTCGTTTTCGACTTCGCCTTGGCGGTCTTCCCCGATTGTTTTCCTTTGGCCTTTTTAGCGGCTTTCGCCGTTTTTTGGGTTGTCGTCTTGGCCGCTTTGTTCGCCCCGGACTTCTTGGCCGATTGCGCCGCTTTTATAGTGTGAGCCGAATTGCCGGCTTTTGTCTTGCCGCTTGTTCCGGTTATTTTTGTCGCCTTGGCTTGGTGCTTTGCGGCAGCGCGCTTGGCTCCGCTCTGCGCGGACTCCTCGTCCGCCTGATCCGCCTTGGCGGCCGCTCCGGCAGGCTTAGCCTGCTCCATCGCCTGTACTTCGTTAACGCCGGCTGCCGATAGGACGACCGCCGCCGCCGCGCATGCCGCGATCAAGCGTTTGAACGGCAAAAAGCTTGTCAACATCTGGGTGTACTCCTCCTTAAGACGAAGGTTCCCCCATTGCGACAAGCTTTATGCAAAAACAGTCGTTATATGGTAGTGCGTTAGATGCGTTTAGTCCGGATTTCTTCCTGCAAGAGCGCTACGATTTCATCGACGGATTTGGCGCCGATATCGCCTTCGCCGCGTTTGCGCACGGATGCCGTGCCGGAGCTTGCTTCGTTCTCGCCCACGACGAGCATGTAAGGTGCTTTCTCCAGCTGCGCCTCGCGAATTTTGTAGCCGAGCTTCTCGTTGCGCAGATCGGATTCGACGCGAATGCCCGCCAGTCTCAGCTTATCTTCCAGCTCGCGCGCGTAGCCTTCGTACGCGATCGAGACCGGGATGATTTTGGCCTGCAGCGGAGACAGCCAGAGCGGCAGGGCGCCCGCGAAATTCTCGAGCAGGAACGCCGTCATCCGCTCCATCGTGCTGATAATGCCGCGATGGATGACGACCGGACGATGCTTCTTGCCATCGGCACCGATATATTCCAGCTGGAAGCGCTCTGGCAGCAGAACGTCGATCTGAGCGGTCGAGAGCGTCTCTTCCTTGCCGAGGGCGGTCTTGATTTGCACGTCTAGCTTCGGTCCGTAGAACGCCGCTTCGCCTTCCGCCTCATAGAATGGCAGGCCGAGCTCTTCGACGACCTCGCGCAGCATACGCTGCGTCGTCTCCCACATTTCGTCGTCCGGCCAGTACTTCTCGGTGTCGTTAGGGTCCCGGTACGAGAGACGGAAACGATAGTCTTTGATGCCGAAGTCTTCGTAGACTTGGCGGATCAGATTGACGACGCGCGCGAATTCTTCCTTGATTTGGTCCAGACGGCAGAAAATATGAGCGTCATTCAGCGTCATCGCCCGCACGCGGTGCAGACCCGTCAAGGCGCCGGACATCTCGTAGCGGTGCATCGTGCCCAACTCGGCTACGCGAATCGGCAGATCGCGGTAGGAGCGAAGATCGCTCTTATACACCATCATATGGTGCGGACAGTTCATCGGACGGAGAACAAGCTCTTCGTTATCGAGCTCCATCTTCGGGAACATGTCTTCTTGATAATGCTCCCAGTGTCCGCTTGTTTTGTAAAGCTCCACGTTCGCCAAGACAGGCGTATACACGTGCTGGTAGCCGAGTCTCTCTTCCAGGTCGACGATGTAGCGCTCCATCGTGCGGCGGATCGTCGCGCCGTTCGGCAGCCAGATCGGCAAGCCTTGGCCAACTTCGCTAGCAAAGGTAAATGTCTTCAGCTCGCGGCCCAGCTTGCGGTGGTCGCGCTTCTTCGCTTCCTCGAGGAAATGCAGGTGTTCATCCAACTGCGCTTTCTTCGGGAACGCTGTGCCGTAGATCCGCTGCAGCATTTTGTTCTTCGAATCGCCGCGCCAGTAAGCGCCCGCCACGCTAAGCAGCTTGAACGCCTTGATGCGGCCGGTGGACGGCAGATGCGGTCCGCGGCACAGGTCGAAAAATTCGCCCTGGTCGTAAATCGTCAGCTCCGCGTCTTCCGGCAAGTCGCGGATCAGCTCCAGCTTCAGCGGATCGCCGAGCTCCGAGAACGTCGCGATCGCCTCTTCGCGGCTGACGACGCGGCGGCGGATCGGCAGATCTTCCTGCACGATGCGCTCCATTTCCTTCTCGATCTTCGCCAGATCATCGGAGCTGATCGGGTTCTCAAGATCGATATCATAATAGAAGCCGTCCTCGATCACCGGTCCGATGCCCAGCTTGACTTCCGTTTTGCCGAACAAGCGCTTGATTGCCTGGGCCATGAGATGCGCGGTGCTGTGGCGGTAGACTTCCAGCCCGTCCGCGGAGTCCAGCGTCACGATCTCGACCGTTGCATCCTGTACGACCGGCGTATAGAGATCGACGACCTTCCCGTTCAATTTGCCCGCGACCGCGTTCTTCTTCAGACCGCTGCTGATGGAGGCGGCCACGTCTTCGATCGTTGCGCCCTGCTCATATTCCCGGACGGCGCCGTCCGGCAGTTTCACTTGAATTGCCATGACTGTTGTGCTCCTTTTCGACTTGGTTCAAGCCATGCGGGAATGCATGCAAAAAAGCACTCATCCCGCAGAAGGGACGAGTGCTTGTCAGACCCGTGGTTCCACCCTAGTTCGACCGAGCGTAAGCTTACAAAAGCTACGCCGACGCGTAACGCGCCTCGGTCCTTTCGGTAATTCTGTAACGGGAATTTCCCGGCCTGGCTTACTTCGGCGAACGTCAGCCTTTCAACCAGACAGCTACAAAGGGGTACATCCACAGCCGCCGGCGTAAGGAAATTTCAGCCGGGTTTCCTCTCTCTGGAACGGGCGCATCCGCGGATACATGTCTTTGTCAATGCTTTTCTTAACCGTATTATAATCAACTGCAATTATGCCGGTCAAGTCCGTATTCGCTGCGCGCGCGGCAGATCCGTCAGCTGTTCCTGCTCACCCTCGCCGAAATAACTGCCGCAATGCCCGCAATCCACGCACAGGCGAACGCGGTTCTCGAATATCGATTCCAGGGTGCGCATGACGGCCAGCTCCGGCTGTCTCGTATGGATGACGATCTGCTTCGGCGATACGGTAATAAGCGTGCTGACGATCATATCTTCCATGTTCATCTCGGACTCGAGCATGTCGACGACGATCCGATCGGCCGGCGCGGCATCAAGCAGCTCGAAGTGCTCGTCATACAGCGCGAATTCGCTTCCGCTTTTATGTAAGACGTGAACAATCGGGAGTTTGACCTCCTGCATACGGACGAAATATTTAAGCAGTGAAATAAATTCCTGATATTGCTTATCCATGACGTATTCGTCGATGGCGTACGCGGTAATTTCCCGGAGTTCTTCCCAATAAGGAGCTAGGCGGAACGTGACGAAACCGTCCAAATGAATGCGGGCGTTCTCCGCGAGAAAGGTTTCGATCTCGGCGGCGACCTTTTGCTTCCGCCGCAGCCGGTCCGCTTCCGCGCCGGCAGGCCCGCTTTCCTCTCCTGCGAATTGCGCGCCATCCAGCAAATTGCGGCAATAACGCTCGATCGCTTCGGCCTCCTGGGGATCCTCGTAGTGAAACTGCTTCCGGATGATCGCCTTGATGAGCAGCGGCTCCAGTTCGGCGACGATATAGCCGGCCAACGCCGACGCCGTCTTTCGGTACACCGGAGGGCCATCCTTCTCCAGCTGAAAATCGTGCAGGTCCGCGATAAAACGGATCGCCTGCTCCTCCCGCTCCATCCGGACGGCGGAACGGGACTTGCGGTTCGTCGTGCTATGTAAAGCGGCGAATTCATCGTGCAAGCTTTGCTCCAGCTTCTCCATCGTCTCATCCGATGCGGACATGAGCGAAACCGTGAGTAGTTCCATACGATCATTCCTCCTTCCTTAATCAGTATATGGCTGCACAAAAGCAGATATACGATACAAGGGGTGGGACTGCTGGATATAGATTGGAATTAATGCGTATTCGTGGTATGATTATTGTCTATAGTCGCATATTGCTGGAGTGAATCCAATGAATTATGAGAACCTGGATTATAACCGGGCACGTTGGAACCGCATGCTCCTCAACGGGTTCTGGTCCATATTGATCATTACGTTCTTCTTGGAATGCCTGTATTTGCTAACGGTGGCTGAGGTAGCCAGAACCACTTTCATCACCGAATACATCGTTAGACCCACAATTATCCTGCTGGGGATCCTACTTTCGGCCGAGTCCGGGATCAAGCTGCTCCGGGGCAAATATCAGGACTACATCATGATTATTACGTCCGCTATGTTATCGGCGGCGATCGTCTACATACACGATTCCATCAACTACCTGCTGCTGGCGCTTTTCCTGCCCGTCATGGTGTCCATCTTCTACTTCCACATGCGGAAGCTCGTGTTCGCCTTCTGCGTCACGATCACCACGCTATATGTGCTCTATGCAGTGATGCCGGCGATGAACGCTTACTTGACGGCCGTCAGCTTGACGACGATCAGCATCATGTTCCTGCTCTTCACGCTGATTGCCGGCGGCATCCTCATGCGCGGACGCGAGTTGATGACGAATTTGCAGACGTACTTCGAATCGAATCGGGATCTTATGGTAAAGAACGTCTGGATGGACAAGCTGTCGAAGACCGACGCCTTGACCGATCTGTATAATCACATCACGTTCCACGAGTTTTTCGAACGGCTGATCGAACAGCACGAGTGCAATGAAGTGTCCGTACAGCTGGCGCTCATCGACATCGATAACTTCAAGCAAATCAACGATACATACGGCCATCGGGCCGGCGATGCCGTGCTGACTCGCGTCGCGGAGACGATTCGCGCGAACGTCAACGCCAATGCATTCGTGGCCCGCTACGGCGGCGAGGAATTCGCGGTGTTGTTCACGGACATTACGTTCGAGGAAGCGTACGAAGCGGTGGAGAGCATTCGCAACCACGTCTCCCGCTTGCCGCACGAACAGCTTGGCGGCCGTTCCGTCACCGTCAGCATCGGCATCGGTGACTACGCCCGTAATGAAGGGAAGGAGCACTTCTTCCATCTCGTCGACGAAGCGCTGTACGAAGCCAAGCATACCGGCAAGAACAGGACGGTCGTCCCGTCGAAAGAAACGACACAAGCCAGCCAGCTCGCTTGATGAAGTGAAAAGCAAAAGCTGCACGTCCGCAATCGCGGAACGTGCAGCTTTTTTAATTCTTTCGAGGTCCGAAGGCCCTGATTCGTTTAGTTCTGCATCACGAAATCGTTCTCGATCTTCGCGTTGACGTCGTCGAATACGCGCAAAATCTCATAGCGCGTGTTGCGCTGCGCCGGAATTTTGCCCGCTTCGCGGATAATGTCCAGCGTCGAGCTTATGTTGACCTTGTGCGTTGTGCCCGCGGCGGAGACGACGTTCTCTTCAATCATCGTCGAGCCAAAATCATTGCAGCCGTAGCTGAGCGTCAGCTTGCCGATCTCCGGTCCCATCGTGACCCACGACGACTGGAAGTTGTCGATATTATCGAGCGTCAACCGGCTGATCGCCAGCGTCTTGAGGTATTCCTCCGGCGTCGCCTTCTCGCGCTTCATATTCGTGTTGTCCGGCTGGAACGTCCACGGAATGAAGGCCAGGAAACCTTTGGAGTCGTAGCCATTCGCGATGCACTCGTCCTGCGCGTCGCGCACGCGAAGCAGGTGAAGCGCCCGCTCCTCCATCGATTCACCGAAGCCGATGACCATCGTCGCGGTCGTGTTCATGCCAATGCGGTGGGCGATCTTCATGACGTCCATCCAGTCGGTCCAGGAGCCCTTCAGACGGCTGATCTTGCGGCGTGTCCGATCGTCAAGAATCTCGGCGCCCCCGCCCGGCAGCGAATCAAGTCCGGCCTCATGGATTTGGCGGATGACCTCCTCCAGCGACAAACCGTTCGAGACTTCCTTCATTTTGTGAATCTCAGCCGGCGAGAAGGAGTGCATCGTAATATTCGGGAAATGCTGTTTGATTTTGCGCAGAATGTCCACATAATATTGGAACGGCAGGTTCGGGTTCGTCCCGCCCTGCATCAAAATCTCCGTGCCGCCGACGTTGATGGTCTCCTGGATTTTCTGCAAAATCGTCTCGTCGGAAAGGACATACCCTTCGGCGTTGCCCGGCGCGCGGTAGAACGCGCAGAAGCGGCAGTAGACGTCGCAGACGTTCGTATAGTTAATGTTCCGCCCCACGACGAACGTGGTGATCGGTTCGGGATGCTTGCGAATCATGATTTGATTGGCAGCATGCCCCATTTTCTCGATCTCGTCGGATTCGAAAAGCGTAATGATGTCCTCTTGCATGAGACGCTGACCGTTCAGCGCTTGTTGTAAAATACGGTCCACTTGATTCATCTGGTAGGGACCCTCCTCTTCCGTTCGAGCTCGCGCTCGCTCCTTAACCTTCCTATCCATCGTAACACAAAAAGCCCGCCACAGTCACCTTGGACAAAAAGGCAACAATGGCGGATAGGGGCTCCGGTTTCTCGATGACGCTCCCCTTGGGGGCTCCGGTTTCTCGATGACGCTCCCGTTGTAGACTCGTTTCCTTTATTCAGTAACTTATTAAGCGGTGGAAACGAGCCTACAAAAGTCGCTGTCATTCGAGAAACCTCCGCTTGGCAGTTGAAGACAAGACCAAGACTACTTCGCGGCTACCGTCTCGCGTACGGCTTGCGCGAACTTGTCCAGCGCCTCGGCCAGCAGCGAGCGCGGACAAGCCAGATTCACGCGCAGGTAGCCCTGCCCTTGAGCGCCGAATACCGAGCCCTCGCTGAACGCGACGCCGGCCCGCTCGAACATGAGCTGCTTCAGCTCCTGCGGCTTCTCGGATATCGCGCGGCAGTCCAGCCATACCATGTAGGTGCCTTCCGGCTTCATCGGCTTCACCTGCGGTATCTCGCGGGCGACGTATTCGATTAGGAAATCGCGGTTGCCCTCGAGATAAACGAGCAGCTGATCCAACCATTCGTCGCCATGGTTATACGCCGCCACGACGGCCGTCTGGCCGAAGAAGCTCTCCATATGGATCGACAGCGTCTTGAGCAGGAAGTTATACTTCCGGCGAAGCTCGGCGTTCGGAATGATGACGGACGCCGCTTGCAGACCGGCAAGATTGAACGTCTTGCTCGTCGCCACGCAAGTGAAGGATTGCTGCGCGAACGCCTCGGAGATCGACGCGAACGCCGTGTGCTTATGCCCGGAGAAGACGAGGTCGTGATGAATCTCGTCGGCCACGATCAGGACGCCGTGCTTCAGACAGATCTCGCCGATGCGCGTCAGCTCTTCTCGCGTCCAGACGCGGCCGCCCGGATTGTGCGGCGAGCAGAGCAGCATCAGCTTCGCTTCCTTCGCCTGCTCTTCCAGCAGGTCGAAGTCGATCTCGAAGCGCTCCTCCTTCAAGATCAATGCGTTGTCGAGCACCTTGCGGCCGTTCATCTTAATGACATCATAGAATGGATAGTAGACCGGGGATTGCAGGATAACGCCGTCTCCCGGCTCGGTGAACGCCATGACGATCAGGCTGAGCGCCGGCACGACGCCCGGGCTCGACGTAATCCACTCGTGCGCCACATCCCAGCCATGCCGGCGGGACATCCATCCCGCAATCGCTTCGTAGTACGCTTCGGTGCGAATGGTATAGCCGTAGATCCCCTCCTGCGCCCGTTCCACGATGGCCTCCACGACTTCCTTCGGCGGCTCGAAATCCATATCCGCCACCCATAGCGGCAGAATATCCTTGCGCCCGAACAGCTTCTCCGATTGGTCCCACTTGTACGTGCCTTTGCCCGTCCGGTCAATTCTGCGGTCGAAATCGTACTGGTGCGCCATTGCTGCTTACGCCTCCCCGATCTCGCGCTTCGCGGCTTCCAGCGCCTGGCCGAGGTCGGCGATAATGTCGTCCGTGTGCTCAATGCCGACGGAGAAGCGAAGCAGACGGTCGTCGACGCCGATCTGACGGCGGATTTCTTCCGGAATGTCCGCGTGCGTCTGCACAGCCGGGTAGGTCATGAGCGATTCGCAGCCGCCGAGGCTCTCCGCGAACGCGATCAGCTTGATGTGACGCAGAATCGGCTCGACATAGCGGGCATCCTTCAGACGGAAGGAGAAAATGCCCGTATTGCCCGACGATTGGCGGGACTGGATATCGTGACCCGGGTGATGCGCAAGCGCCGGGTAATACACCTCGTCGATCGCCTCGTGCGTCAGCAGCCACTCGGCCACCGCCGTCGCGTTCGCCTGATGGCGCTCCATCCGCAGCGCGAGCGTCTTCATGCCGCGCATGAGCAGCCAGGAATCCTGCGCGCCGAGCACGGCGCCGATCGAGTTGTGCAGGAACGCCATCTGATCGGACAGCGCCTGGCCCTTCGTCACGATCAAGCCGGCCAGCACGTCATTATGGCCGCCCAAATACTTCGTCGCGCTGTGCACGACGATGTCCGCGCCCAGCTCAAGCGGCCGTTGGAAGAACGGCGTCAGCAGCGTGTTGTCGACGATCGTGAGCAGCCCCTTGGACTTCGCCCACGCGCTGACGCGCTCGATATCCGTGATCATCATGAGCGGGTTGGTCGGCGTCTCGATCAGTACCGCCTTCGTGTTCGGCGTACAAAGCTGCGCGATGCCGTCGAGATCGTTCGTATCCACATAAGAGGCAGTCACGCCGAACCGGCTCATGATCCGCTCCAGCAGTCGGTACGTGCCGCCGTAGAGATCCAGGGACACGATCAAATGATCGCCCTGCCCGAACAGCGAGAATACCGTTTGGAGCGCGGCCATGCCGGAACTGCAGGCGAATCCGCGGTCGCCGGATTCGAGCTCGGCCGCCGCTTCTTCAAGCACCTTGCGGGTCGGGTTCGTCGTCCGGGCATAATCGAATCCCGTGCTCTCTCCAAGCTTCGGATGACGGAAGGCGGTGGCCAGGTAGATCGGGTAGCTGACGGATCCGGTGACCGGCTCTTGAACCGATCCGATTTGGGCTAAACGGCTTTCAATTTTCATAGGTATCGGGCTCCTTTGGTTGGGGTTCGGATGGAATACGAGCGCGGCTGCCCCTTCATCGGTGTTTCATCTAGCTGTCTGGGCGGGGAATACGTTTAGATGCCTGCTCCGAGTTCGTACGGCGTTTGCTGATAGACGTAATAGTTCAGCCAGTTGGAGAACAACAAATTCGCATGCGCCCGCCAGCTGGAGAGCGGCGCGAGCGTCGGATCGTCTTTCGGAAAATAATTCTTCGGCACGCCGATCGCAAGGCCCTTGGCCTTGTCGCGGTCATACTCCCACTTCAGCGTCTGCGGATCGTATTCCGAGTGACCGGTCACGAATACCTGCTTGCCGTCCCTGGAGGCGACGAGATACACGCCCGCTTCTTCGGAGGTGGAGAGGATCTCCAATTCCTCGATGCCCTCGATATCTTCGGCGCGCACCTCCGTATGGCGCGACTGCGGCACGAAGAACAACTCGTCGAACCCGCGCGTCAACGGCACGTTGCGCTTATGGAGCGTGTGCGGGTAAACGCCGAAAATCTTCTCGTCCAAATTGTACTTCGGCACGCCGTAATGGTGGTAAAGTCCCGCTTGGGACGCCCAACAGATATGAAGCGTGGACGTCACGCGGGTCGCGCTCCAGTCCATGATATCCTTCAATTCTTCCCAATAATTCACGTCCTCGAACGGCATCTGCTCGACGGGCGCGCCCGTGATGATCAAACCGTCGTAGTATTCGTGCTTAATATCGTCGAACGTCTTGTAGAACGATTCCAGGTGCTCGCTGGACGTGTTCTTGGACGTGTGCGTTTTCGGATGGAGCAGTACCGCCTCCACCTGAAGCGGCGTGTTGCCGATCAGGCGCAGCAGCTGGGTCTCGGTCGTTTCCTTCGTCGGCATCAGGTTCAAAATCGCGATTCGCAGCGGGCGAATGTCCTGATGGTAGGCGACGCTTTCGTCCATCACGAAGATGTTCTCGCGCGCTAAAATTTCTTTGGCTGGCAGATTGTCCGGTACTTTGATTGGCATCTCGATCACTCCTTTGAAATTAAGACTCTTGCGAATGTCATGAAGGGTGCGGGTGAGGGGATACCGGGAACATGATAAGGCAAAAAGCCCCTCCTCGGAAAAAAGAAGGGGCATAATGGGTACACTCATGCGCCTCTCATCTCCCAGAAACCTAAATAAGTCTCCGCAAGAATTAGCACCGTGCTCTTGGCCGGTTGCCGGGCTTCATCGGGCTAGTCCCTCCGCCTGCTCTTGATAAGAAAGCTATACGTATTTAATTGTACGTTTCGCAATTACAAGCTTTACTTTAATGCAAACGTCTATTGCCGTCAAGCGGGATTTATGCAAAAACACGACCCTGCCGCGAACCGAAAATAAGCCGCCGCATATCGTACAGGAAGAGCCGTTTGCTCGCCTTTTTAACGCTTGTATGGAATGTCGCGGGCAGAGTATACTAGACAAGGATTATGCGCAAAATAAGGCTCATTTTCAAAGACGACGACAAAGGGGTGTTGACGAATATGGAAGGCGACCCGAGGCCTGCGGGCAACCGCGTGAACGACCGGAACCGAAGTAAGCGGTCCGCTCAAGGCTCCAACTATGTTCGCTCAGCGCCGCCTAGTTTTTCATAGACGGTTTGGACCTGAAGCATGGCGTGGAAGTATAAGGCGGGCTCTCTTCGAGATCCGGCATCCGGGAACGAAAGCAACATGGATGAAGGGAGAGAGCACGAATGAAGATCCGACATGTCACACAAGGCGTATTTACGCCGATTGAAGATATTAATACGACCCTCGTCGCGCCGGCCGAAGGCTTCTATTGGATCGACGCGGACACCGAAGATTTGGCCATCCTGCAGCCGCTGTTCGCACTGCACGACCTCGCCGTCGAGGACTGCCTCAGCGAAGAGGATCAGCGTCCGAAGATCGAGATTTACGAAGGGCATTATTTTATCGTTATTAACAGCATCCGTTTCGACGACGAAGAAATTTTCCTGCGCGCGCTCAATATTTTTCTCGGGCGGCATTTTATCTTGACGGTGACGAAACAGAAGATCCACGAGCTGCGCGTCCTGAAGCCGATTCTATGGGAGGAAGAAGTGACGCGTCCCGACCGTTTCCTCTATCATCTGGTCGATATCGTCGTCGATAACTACTTCGCCGTCGGCGACCGGATCGAGAACCGGATCGAATCGCTCGAGGAAGATATTCTCATGCATACGAAGAAATCGCACCTGAACGAAATCATCGGTCTGCGAAGCGAAATTCTGTGGCTGAAGAAGATGCTCGGCCCGCAGCGCGACGTGATCGGCACGCTGAACAAGAAGGATCTGCGGCTCGTCGACGATCAGCTGCAAAAGTATTTCGGCGACATCTACGAGAACGCCGTGAAAATCACCGAGACATTCGAGACGTATCGCGATCTGATGGGCAACTTACGAGAAGCGTACCAGTCCAGCCTATCCAACCGGGCGAACGAAATCATGCGCGTCTTCACCGCGATTACGGTGATCTTCATGCCGCTGACGTTCCTCACGGGCGTCTACGGGATGAACTTCGATTATTTGCCGGGCGCGGACGTCCACGGGGGTTCCTATATCTTGTTATCCATCATGGTATCGCTGGGACTCGGCATGTTCTATTTGTTCAAAAAGAAAGATTGGCTCTGAAACGACGGATCGCCTCTGCGTCCATCAAACAAAAATCCGGCTTGCGCCATTCCGATCAAATCGGAAAAGCGCGAAGCCGGATTTTTTGCGTGCGTTGGTCGCGGTCTTGAACGTTCGTATCAAGCTTCGCCCGCCAGCGCCTCTCGCGCGCCCTTCTCCAGATCGACGAAGCGCAGCAGCAGCATGCCGATGATGAAGAACGCCGCGACCGAGACGATCGCGATGCGGCTGGAGCCGGTGATCGTGCCGACGACCGCGAAGATCAGCGGACCGGCCACGGACGAGAACTTGCTCGACAGGCTCAAGAAGCCGAAAAACTCCGCCGACCGCGAAGGCGGCGTCAAGTTCGCGTACAGCGAGCGCGAAATCGCCTGGCTGCCGCCCTGTACGAGACCGACCATAAACGCCAGGATGTAGAAGTGTAGCGCGCTCGTCATGAAGTAGCCGAGCACGACGATGACCAAGTAGATCGAGAGCGACAGATAGAGCGCGCGCTTGTCGCCGATCCGACGGGCGATCGGAATGAAGAGCAGCGTACAAGGATAGCCCACGAACTGCGTGATGAGCAGCGCGATGATCAGGTGGCTCGTGCCAATCCCGATGCCGGCCCCATAAATCGTCGCCATCGTAATGATCGTGTTGATGCCATCGTTAAAGAACCAATAGGCAACCATATACTTCAACAGCTCCGGATAGCGCCGCGCCGTCTTGAACGTATGGGCGATTCGGCTGAAGCCGGTCCGGACATGGGTGCCGATCCCCCCCTGCACACGGGGTCTCGGACGCTCCTTCACGTTGCGGAAGAGCGGAATGGAGAAGAGCAGCCACCATAGGCCCACCGTCAGGAACGCCGCGCGCATGCCGGTCGTCTCATCCGGGAGGCCGAACATGCCGTGCCCCATGATCATCGCGACGTTCACCGCGAGCAGCACGCCGCCGCCTAAATAGCCGATCGCATAGCCCCTCGAGCTGATCGCCGAACGCTCCTCCGGTCTGGCGATATCGGTCAACAGCCCGTCGTAGAACGTATTGCCCCCCGAGAAGCCGAGGGTGCCCAGAATAACGAGAATCGAGGCAAGCAGCCAAGCGCCCTCGCCCGCCAGCGCCATGCCGGAACTGGCCAGCGCCCCCATGAACGCGAAGACGGCCAGGAACTTCACCTTCGAGCCGGAAGCATCCGCGATCGCGCCCAGCACCGGCGAAAGCACCGCCACCAGCAGCATGCCGACCGACTGCGTATACCCCCAATAATTTTCCGCCATATTACCTTCGAGCCCTTTGCCCGCTACGCTCTTGTAATAGATGGGCATGACCGCCGCCAGCATCGTCGTGGCAAACGCGGAATTCGCCCAGTCGTACATCAGCCAGCTCCTGATCGATTTATGGTTCACGTGTTAGTCCTCCTCTAAGAAGATCGGGCAAATCATCGTCGGGTTTTACCGCGCTAGCCAACCTTTCGACATATACCGGATATTTCCTCCTAAAGTTCCTGTAAAGAAATCATGCCTGGCTGCCTGCCCCCGGCGCGCTTTCAGCAAATCTTCAGAAAGAGGCTATTTTCCGGTTTTGCCCATAATGGCATGTTCCTTTATAATAGAGGTATACGGTGATAAAAAAGTTTAATCGACAAAGGAGGGATTCCGTGAACATTAGCCAACTGGAAACGCTGCAGACGATTTCGAAAACGATGAGTTTTCGGAAAGCCGGCGAGCTGCTCAACCTGACTCAGCCTGCCGTATCTGCCCAGATCAAAAGCCTGGAGGACGAGTTCGGCACCGTGCTGATCGACCGCAACCAGCCGGTCACGCTGACCGACCGCGGGCAAGTTTTTCTGGAGCACGCCGAGAAGATTCTCGCGATCGTCGAGGAGATGAAATCCAGGCTGTCGGATCTTAACCAGAATCCGCAGGGGCATATCGTGCTCGGAACAACGACGTCGATCGCTATTCAGATTTTACCGCGCGTCCTGTCGTATTTTCAGGATCAGTTCCCGCTTATCAAAACCACCATTCAATCCATGCCTTCTTCGCAAGTGACGACCGCCGTCGAGAACGGAACGGTCGATATCGGCATTAATTATTTGTCCGAACGCAATCCTAACATTGAATCCTCTATTTTGTACTATGATACGTATGAGCTTGTCGTCGCGCCGAATCATCCGATGAGCGGACTGACCCATACCACCGTCGAATCGCTCAAGGATATTCCGATGATCATGCTCTCGCCCGACGCGCTCGGCCGGAAGTTCATCGACCAGATCTTCCGGCGGTACAATATCCAGCCGAACGTCGTCATGGAACTATCGAGCAGCGAGGAAGTGAAGCGGATGGCGGAGCTCAACCTCGGCGCGGCCGTCGTGTCCAAACTCGCCGTCGCCAACGAAGTCAAGCTCGGCACCCTGAAGATGATCAAAGTCGCCGAGCTCGAAATGTTCCACCCCGTCGGCGTCATCTACAAGTCGGGGCGATATCTCAACTCGGCGATGCACCAGTTTCTCAGCGACCTCAAGGGCATGCCGGAGGCGCAGTTTATTAGTAGTGAATAGCACATTGGCTTGAACGTTGCGGTAGCAACGGGCAGCATTGTGCTAGAGAAACATTGGATTGAACGTTGCGGTAGCAACGGGCAGCATTGTGCTAGGCAGCATTGGCTTGAACGTTGCGGTAGCAACGGGCAGCATTGTGCTAGAGAAACATTGGCTTGAACGTTGCGGTAGCAACGGGCAGCATTGTGACGAGAAACATTGTTTTGGAGCCGCGTGGCGGCTACGATGTCTTTAAAAATCGAAATCGCGCAAACAAGGTGCGCGATTGTCCTGCTTACAAACCAAGAGCAAAACAGCGAAGCAGGAAGAATGATCCCGTAGAAGCGTCAGCGTTTGCCTTTGTTCACGGATTCTCAACTCGACATGCCAAGCAAAGGAATCCGGGAACAACAGCAATCGAAGGGACATCCTGTCCTGCATAGCGCCCTTTTGCTCCCCCACCATAGGAGGTAGAAACCATGACGACCATCAAATTCGATATGCATACGCACCATTTCAGATGCGGCCATGCCGACGGCAACATCGAGGAATACATCCAGGCGGGTATCGAAGCGGGGCTGACCGCGATCGGCATCTCCGATCACTCTCCGTACTTCGCGAGCGAAGAAGATCAGCCGCAGCCTGGCATCGCCATGGCGAAGAGCGATTTCGAGAATTACATAAATGAAGTACTGCGCCTCAAAGCCAAATACGAAGGCAAAATCGACGTCCTGCTCGGCATCGAGTCGGACTTCTATCCGGAACATATCGAGCTGTACCGCAGCATGTACGACAAGCATCCGTTCGATTACATCATCGGCTCGGTGCATCAGACGCGCGGCATCAGCATTTTCAACCGCAACCGGTGGAAAGGCGTCACGCAAACGAAACAAATCGAGGAGAAAGCCCATTACTACGACTTGATCCGCCAATCGGCAGCGAGCGGCGCGTTCCAGATCCTCGGCCATATCGATGCCATGAAAGGTTATTTCCCGGCCTTCTCCCATATCCCGGCGAACGAAGCGATCGACGAGACGCTGCAGGCGATCGCCGGCTACAACGTCGCCATCGAAATCAACACGTCCGGCAGCACGAAGGAATGCGGCGGATGGTATCCGTCCGACGCCATTCTGGAGCGCGCGCGTTTCTACGGCGTCCCGGTTACCTTCGGCTCCGACGCGCACAAGCCATCCCGCGTAGGCGACGAGTGGGAGCTCGTGCAGCAGCGGCTGAAGGAAATCGGCTTCAAAGAATGGGTGTACTACAAGCAAAAGCAGCCGGTCGTCGTGCCGATCCCGTAAGGGACGGCCTGCGACAGGGCAAAAAAAATGGACCTGCACGCTGCAGGTCCCAAACCATATATTATTAAAAGGGGGTCTTGTTTATTATAATAGCCCCTTTGTATGAAGGGACGGTAACAGAACTATTTCATTTGTGTAACAAATAAAGGAGCGGATGGCCATGTACGACTACCATCATCTTGGGCATGTGAAACACCAGGCGGTTTCCAGGCGGTCGTTATGGACAACGCTTATCCTCACTTTGTTTTTTACAATCGTAGAGATCGTCGGCGGTCTGCTCAGCAATTCGCTTGCGCTGCTCTCGGACTCCGCGCATATGGTGTCGGACGTCATTGCGCTCAGCCTTAGCATGACGGCCATTTATTTTGCACGCAGGGAACCGAACGCGAAGTACACGTTCGGTTATTTGCGCTTCGAGATTCTCGCCTCGTTCCTGAACGGGTTGGCGCTGACGGTCATCGCGGCCGGTATCTTCATCGCCGGCATCCGCCGTTTCCTCCATCCGCAAGCGATCGATTTTCCGCTCATGCTCGCGATCGCCTCGATCGGGCTCATCGTCAACGTCGTCCTAACCGTCATCCTGAGCCGCAGCGTCAAGGCGGAGCCGAACTTGAACGTACAGAGCGCGCTGTGGCATTTCATCGGCGATTTGCTCAGCTCGATCGGCGTTATCGTCTCGGCCGTCATCATTTTGTTCACGGGCTGGCTGTTCGTCGATCCGCTGATCAGCATCGTTATCGGCGGGATTATTTTCGCCGGCGGCTGGCGCATCATGCGGGAAGCGTATTCGATTCTGATGGAAGCCGTGCCGGAGAAGTTTAATTTGGACGAAATGCGGGCATCGCTGATGGAAATCGAGGGCGTCGAGGATGTCCACGAGATGCATCTGTGGGCGATCTCCACCGACCATTATTCGCTGACCGCGCATGTATTCGTCCGCGAGGAGATCCAGCCGTACTGCGTCATCCTCGCGATCCATGAAGCGCTGCGCGAGCGCTACGGCATCGAGCACGCGACGATTCAGACCGAGCACGCGCGGCTTCATCCGCACGGCGAATACGGCCGGCGCTTCCTGCAGCGGTCGCAGCAATCGTAGAAGGAGTTGTCATCCTCATGTGGTTTACGGAAGCGGTGCTCAGCGCGCTGCTGTTCGGCCTGGCCGGGTGGTGGATGAAGGTGTCCCAAATGCGGGGCGGCTCATCGGCTTACCTGCTGCTGGGCCTTTACGTGTCCGGCACGGTCGGCTTCGGCATCCATGCCATCGCCGAGGGCACGCTTGCCGACTCGCTCGCCGATTGGCGCGTCTGGTGCGCGGGCGTGCTGATCGGAGCCGGCTCCGCGCTGGGCAATGCCTTGTTCATGAAGGCGCTCGGATGTGGGCCCGCTAGTCTCACTTCGCCGCTGACGAACATGAATATCGTGCTCGTCGTGCTGCTCGGCACGTTCGTCTATCATGAGCCTTTCGCAATGACCGAGCTGCTGGGCGTCCTCTTGCTCTTGCTCGCCGTTCTCTTGATTTCGATTCGGATTCAGGATCATGCGAGCATCCGGAGCCGCCGTTGGTTCTATTATGTGGGCGTCAGCGTCGCGTTGTTCGCGATTCGCAACGGCGGGCTGAAGGTGACGGAGGAGCTGGCCTTGTCCGGAGCTTCGGTATTATTCGTCGCTTATGCGCTGTCGATCGCGTGGTTCGGCGTTCCCGCGCTGCGGGAGCGACGGGCGATTCACGGCGCAGGGCCGATTCGTCCGGATGCCGGCCAAGAGCTAACCCGTGCCTTCCGTGCGCCTCGGATCGGCTACCGGCTTGGGCTTGCCGCCGGCTTGTTCTCATATGGCGGACTTCAGCTGTACACCTTGTCGCTGCAAACCGGACAAGCCAACATCGCAGGGCCGATCTTCGCCTCCAACAGCCTTATCGTGGCGATCGGCTCGATCGTGCTTTACCGGGAACGGCTAACAGGGCGCCAATGGCTCGCCTTCGCCTGCTTGTTCGCAGGCTTGATTTGCATCAGGCTGTAACCATGGCGCCCTGCAGGCGTCTATCTGCGCCCCGGATGGAATCTTCGGAGCGTCGTATTCAGCAGTCGTTTTACGTTCTGGCGGAAGCGGCCCGTCGACGAAATGCGCATCGTCGAGCCCCAGCCGTCGTATCGGCTATCATAGTCGGAGATGACGCCGTACAACTCCCGTACCCGCTCGTTCACCGTATCGAGCTTGACGTCGTCGAAGCGGCTGATGACGAGCGGGAACGGGTAGCCGGCATCCGGCTCGCCCGGACGCTCCTTCTCGATCCGATAGCCTAATTGGCGAAGCGTCGGCTCGACGGCCGTCCGGTCCTCCGCTTGCGCGAACAGCAGCCAATGGTAGACGTTGCGTGGCTGTCCGATATTATCCCCTTTATGAAGCAGCGCGTAGATCATGTGCGCGTTATGCACGAACAGCTCTTCCAGTCGATTCGGCAGCAGGAAACCGTAAAACTCCCATCCTGCGTCATCCTTCACGTACTGCTGCGCCCGGAACGTCCACTCCCGCTGCATCCATTCCTGGAAGGCGTCCGCGGAGAAAACCCCTTTGGGCACATAGTAGTAAAACTCCAAACGTGTCGACGTGTTGATCCGGCCGACATACTTGGCGTTGAACATGCCGGAAGCCCACTTCTCGAGTTTCGATTCGAACAGCTCGAGCTGGACGATCAGCGCTTTCTTCGTCTGCGTCGTCTGTCTTACCGTGTATAAATTCAAGGTCACGGACAACAGGTCGCTATATTCTGCAAGCGGCATTTCGGACTTATAGCCGATGTTTACGAGAATCCGCATTTGCTCCGATTCTGTCAGCCGCTCATAAAATCCCCATTCGTCCGTCATGATGTCCACCCCATGTCCTCATAGATTTAAGACCGATATCTAGTATATCTATCATTATAACGTTTACGGCAGCCGTTATACTAATGCTTTAGTAAGAAATTCGACATTCGAGCCGTGCGAATATCTTCCAGAAGACGAATCGACGGGCCCAAGCGTATAATCTTTTTACCCCAAATTGCTTGACTAATTATCGTTTCGCTTATCATTATTTAGTATATATAATTTCTCGAGTTATTGCAGATATTAAGCATACCCTCTCCCTTTTAAAATGGCAATGTGCTACAATGAAGGTACCTACAAAGAGGTGATACGAATGGACTATTCGAAAATGTGCCCAAAATACGAAAGCGCTGCCGAGCTGCTCGGCAAGAAATGGACGGGCATGATTATCCGCGTCTTGCTCGGAGGCCCTAAGCGCTTCAAGGAAATTAAAGAGCAAATCCCCGAGATGAGCGACAAAATGCTGACCGATCGGATGAAGGAACTGGAGGCTTGTCAGCTGGTCAAGCGTAATGTGTATCCCGAGATGCCTGTGCGCATTGAATACGAATTAACCGAGAAAGGCCGCGGGCTGGAGCCCGTTATCCAATCGATCCAGGATTGGGGCGAAACCTGGTGTTGAAACTGCCGTCACACGAACGGCAGTTTTTTAATTTTCATCGCCTTCGGCAACCTGCGCCTTCCCCTACATAAAGCCCGACCACTTTCCTTACTCCCCCAACCTGCGATCGTCTTGCTTCTTATTCCCTCATCTACTTAACGTAAATAACTCCCATTATGTTGCCAACCGCCCACAATCACGGATTCTGCAATGCGTTGTGTAAATGTGAAAAAAGCGACCTCCAAATGGAAGTCGCTTTCAAAAGCTCTATTTAAATGCCGAGCCATTTTTTGAACATATGCTTGGTCGTGTCTTTGTTGATCGCCGCGATCGACGTCGTAAGCGGAATGCCTTTCGGGCAAGAACGCACGCAGTTCTGCGAGTTGCCGCAGCCCTCGATGCCGCCGTCGGTCATAAGCGCGTCGAGACGCTCTTCTTGGTTCATCTCGCCCGTCGGATGCGCATTGAACAGGCGCACCTGCGAGATTGCTGCCGGACCGATGAAGCTGTTGCGATCATTCACGTTCGGGCACGATTCCAAGCAGACGCCGCACGTCATGCATTTGGACAGCTCGTAAGCCCATTGACGCTTTGTCTCCGCCATGCGCGGGCCAGGACCGAGATCGTATGTGCCGTCGATCGGGATCCATGCCTTGACCTTCTTCAGCGCATTGAACATGCGCTCGCGGTTGATGACCAGGTCGCGCACGACCGGGAACGTACGCATCGGCTGCAGGCGAATCGGCTGCTGCAGCTGGTCGATCAGCGCGCTGCATGCCTGGCGAGGCTTGCCGTTGATCACCATCGAGCAAGCGCCGCACACTTCCTCTAGGCAGTTCGATTCCCAGCATACCGGAGCCGTCGCCGAGCCGTCGCTCTTCTTCGGATTCCGCTGAATCTCCATCAGTGCGCCGATCACGTTCATATTCGGGCGGTATGGAATTTCGAACTCTTCCGTATAGGACGGCTTATCCGGCGCATCCTGGCGTTCGATAATAAACTTGACTGATTTTTGTGCCGTAGTCGTTTCAGCCATGATCATACTCTCCTTTCTTCACTTGCTGCTAGGATTTATCCTTCGAGTAGTCGCGTTTGCGCGGCTTGATCAGCGAAACGTCAACGTCTTCGTACGAGATTTTCGGTCCTTCCGGCGTCCACGTCGCCTTGGTCGTCTTCAAGAACTCATCGTCATTGCGGTCCGGGAACTCCGGCTTGTAGTGAGCGCCGCGGCTCTCGTTGCGCAGCAGGGCGCTGAGCGTCATCGCGTCGGCCAGCTCCAGCATGTTCCACAGCTGGCGCGTAAACGCCACGCCGGAGTTGTTCCAGTTGGACACGTCGTTGATGTTAATGTTGGTGTAACGCTGCTTCAGTTCTTTGATTTTGCCGAGCGTCTCTTCGAGCTTCTTGTTGAACCGAACGACGGTCATGTTGTTCGTCATCCACTCGCCGAGCTCTTTCTGAATCACGTACGCGTTCTCGGTGCCGTTCATCTTGATAATGCTGTTATGCTTGTCGACTTGGCGCTTCTTCTCGCGGTCGAATACCGTCGAGGAGATGTCGTCAGCCGATTTCTTCAAGCCTTTGATATATTCAACCGCTTTCGGACCGGTAATCATGCCGCCGTAGATCGCGGAGAGGAGCGAGTTCGCGCCCAGACGGTTCGCGCCGTGATATTGGTATTCGCATTCGCCGCAGGCGAACAGGCCCGGAATGTTGGTCATTTGGTTATAGTCGACCCACATGCCGCCCATCGAATAGTGAACCGCAGGGAAGATCTTCATCGGGATCTTCCGCGGGTCGTCGCCCGTGAATTTCTCGTAAATTTCGATGATGCCGCCGAGCTTGACGTCCAGCTCCTTCGGATCTTTATGCGACAGATCGAGGTAGACCATGTTCTCGCCGTTGATGCCGAGCTTCTCGTCCACGCAGACCGAGAAAATCTCGCGGGTTGCGATATCCCGCGGAACCAGGTTGCCGTAAGCCGGATACTTCTCTTCGAGGAAGTACCATGGCTTGCCGTCCTTGTACGTCCAGATCCGGCCGCCTTCGCCGCGCGCGGATTCGCTCATGAGACGGTTCTTGTCGTCGCCTGGGATAGCCGTCGGGTGAATCTGGATGAACTCGCCGTTCGCGTAATGAACGCCCTGCTGATAGACCGCGCTCGCTGCTGTACCCGTGTTGATAACGGAGTTCGTCGTTTTGCCGAAAATGATGCCAGGACCACCGGAAGCGAGGATGACCGCATCGGCCGATACCGTGTGGATTTCCATCGAGCGCAAATCCTGTGCGGATACGCCGCGGCATACGCCGTCGTCGTCGAGCACTGCGCCGAGGAACTCCCAATGCTCGTACTTGGTAACGAGACCTGCGGTCTCCCAGCGGCGAACCTGCTCGTCCAGCGCGTACAGCAGCTGTTGGCCCGTCGTCGCGCCCGCGAACGCCGTGCGGTGATACTGCGTGCCGCCGAAACGCCGGAAGTCCAGCAAGCCTTCCGGCGTCCGGTTGAACATAACGCCCATCCGGTCCATCAAGTGGATAATGCCCGGCGCCGCTTCGCACATCGCCTTAACCGGCGGTTGGTTCGCGAGGAAGTCGCCGCCGTATACCGTATCGTCGAAGTGCTCCCATGGGGAGTCGCCTTCGCCCTTCGTATTAACCGCGCCGTTGATGCCGCCTTGTGCGCAAACGGAATGAGAACGCTTTACCGGCACAAGCGAGAACAAATCGACGTGCACGCCCGCTTCGGCAGCTTTTATCGTAGCCATCAGACCGGCAAGGCCGCCGCCGATGACGATTACTTTTCTTTTAGCCATTTCAATTCGCTCCTTGTCCTAAAGCCTAAACGAGATTCGCCCATGCCAGCGCTGTGGAAGCCGCTTCTTTAAACTCATCGCCGCGGAAAGCGAACAGCGACATCAGGAACATGACGCTGCAGATCACGAATACGCCCATCCAAATGTAGGAGGAGATGCGCTGCGCGCGCGGGCCGATTGTGATGCCCCAGCTGACGAGGAATGCCCACATGCCGTTGCTGAAGTGGAACGTCGCCGCGATAACGCCAATAATGTAGAGAACCAGATAGAACGACGAATTCGCGACGTCGTGCATGACACCGCCAAGCTCTTCATGGGTGACGTTGCCGACCATGACTTGATAGCGAGTCTGGTACAAGTGCCAAACCACGAAAATAAACGTGATGACGCCGGTAATGCGCTGCATCGTAAACGCCCAGTTGCGGCCATATTGGAAGCGGCCCGTATTCAGGTTGGATTGGTACGCGACGTACAGGCCGTACACGCCGTGGAACAACAGCGGTAGCCAGATGCCGAACAGCTCAAGGAAGAACACGAGCGGCAAGCCGTTCAAAAAGGCGACGCTGTCCTTGAATCCTTCGGGCCCGCCCTCGTATGCCGAGAAGTTCGTCAGCATGTGTTCAACGATGAACAAGCCGAGCGGGATCACTCCGAGCAGGGAGTGAAGCTTGCGCGAGAAATAAGAGTTTCGATCATTCATAACTTTTGCGTTCTCCTTTCACGACTTTGAGCTTCTTTTTTCGATTTTCGCTACATTTCGCCAAAAAACACCAACATTTATTGTAACTCCCGCCCTAAACAGCGTCAATTAAGAGTTGACACAGTTTATTCACACTTCACATCATACTCTTTTTACACTTATAATGGTATTGCGTATTTTTCATTAAAAGTTATAACTAATTTGCATAAGTCGATTGGTTTGCCGGCTCCGGTAGGAGCGGCAGCATTCGACTCAGTAAGCTGATTGGATTGCCGGCTCCGGTAGGAGCGGCAGCATTCGACTAAGTAAGTCGATTGGATTGCCGGCTCCGGCAGGAGCGGCAGCATTCGGCTAGTAGCCCTTCCACCCCATTACCCGCTCCGCGAAAGGACGAGTTGCCTTGCTGGAAGAACTGAACATGTTTGCCGCGGTCGTCGATCAGTCGAGCATGAATAAGGCGTCGGCGCTGCTCAATCTGTCGCAGCCCGCGCTCTCGCGCAAAATCGCCAAGCTCGAAGAACAGCTGGGCGTCGAGCTGTTCCGACGCGTCGGCAAACGGCTGGAGCTTACGCGCATCGGCCAGCTGACGTACGAGTATGCGGTCGAGACAAGGCAGCAGCATTTGCGCTTCATGCAGATGGTCGCCGATTACAAGGACGTTGGGCGCAGCACCATGACGATCGGCGCCAGCCTGACGACGCTGCAGACGACGCTGCCGGATATGATCTGGGCGCTCACGCTGCGCAACCCGGAGCTCGACATTAAGGCGATCACGGGCAAAACGCACGAAATCGTCACGCTCGTCCGCGAACGCCGGGCCGACATCGGGATCGTCGCCTCCCGCATCGATGACGCGTCGTTGACGTGCGTGCCGCTATTCGACGATCACCTGGAGCTCGTGCTGCCCCGCAATCACTTCATGATCGAGAAGGGCAAGCCCGAAATCCAGAACCTGAACGGCATGCCGATGATTTTATTCTCGAAGGGCACATGGTACCGCATCCTGACGGACGAGCTGTTCGACAAGTATGATTTGCTGCCGGATGTCCGCATGGAGATCGATTCGTTCGAGGCGATCCTTCGTCTGCTTCATACGTGCCGGGCCTGCACGCTGCTGCCCAAGTCGTATCTGCGTCCGCAGCTGCTCACCGACAACGACCTCGTCGTCGCGTCGATCGCGGAGCTCGAGGAGACCAAACGAACCACCTCGCTCATCCACGCCGGCACCGAGAGCATGACGCCGCTGCTGCGGCAATGGATCGACGAAATTTCCAAGCTGTACAAAGGCTCTTGACGGCTAGGGCCGCATTTTCATTGTCGCCAACAACCTCCTGCGTCTAAACCGCAAAAGGACAGCGGCCCCATCGGGGGCCCTGTCCTTTATTGTTTGCCAATTTCAACGTCTAAATCCATCCCGAGCTTCTTGGCCATCCAGCCGGTGGTGCTCGCCTGCAGCAAAATCGTCAGCATAATCGCCATGAAGGTGACGGACGCGATAATATCGGCATGCTGGACGCCCATGCCCGCGATCATCCCCGACAATGCGGCTGGAATGACCCCGGTCTCGCGCACCCATACTATGAAGAGCATCTCGCGCAGCGACCACTTGGAGACGCGGTCCGGCAGCGCGGACGCGAACACCGTCGCCGGCCTTGCGATCAGCATCAGGACGATAACGGCGAGAAGACTTTGCCACCAATACTCGGCCAAGAGCGAGAAGTCCACCTGGCTGCCGAGCAAGATGAAAATAAGCATGCGCAGCAGCACCGTAATATTGTCCGTGAAATGGGACATCTCCGCTTCCTTCTCCTTCAACGACAAACCGAACTGCGCGGAGTTCCCCCATATGAGCCCGGCCACGAACGTCGCCATGAACCCGCTGACGTGGAGGAGATCGCCGATCAAATAGGCCGCAAGCGCCGTCCCGATCATCGCGATGGTGGCGAAATCCCGAAAGAAGCCGTAGCGCAGATGCGCGACAAAGTAGACGATAACGAACGACACCACAAGGCCGACGAGAATGCCGCCCACGGCCGTTCGGACGAAATCCCAAATCAACGTACCGGCCGCAAGCTCGCTGCCGGCCGTTATCGCGCCGAGCAGCGCGAAGGTGACGATAGACCCCGTCGCGTCGTTGAATGCGGATTCGCTCTCGACCGTCTCGCGCACGCGCTCGCGGATGCGCACCTGCCGGAATACCGGGATGATGGAAGCCGGATCGGTCGAGGCGATGATCGCTGCGGCCAGCAGCGCGTACATCCAATCGATGTCGAACAAATAACGGATGGCTGCCCCGACGATCGCTACCGTGATCAGCACGCCCGGCACGCTGAGCAGACCGACCGTCCAGCCAACCTTCTTCAATCCGCGCAGCCGGATGTTGCGGCCGCCGTCGAACAAAATGATGGCCGAGCCGACCGACAGAATCAGCTGGTTCGTAAGCGAAGCGCTGGACTCGTGGATCCAGTCCAACCCTTGTCCAAGCAGCATGCCCACGCCGATGAACAGCGCCACATCCGGAAGCCGAAGCTTCTTCGCGATAATGCCTGCCATCATCCCCGCGCCTATGATAATAAGCAGCAGAATTAGCAAATGGTGTATCGTTTCGGTCGTACTATTTTCCATGTATACTCACCGTCCTTATCCGCTGGTCAACCGCCCTATCGGATAATGGTGTCCTCGAACTGCTCAATGCCCTCGTTCGTGCCGATAATGACCATGACGTCCTTCTCGGCGAGCACCTCGGATGCGACGGGCGCAATGATGACCCCCTGCGGCTTGTTGATCGCCACGATGCTGCAGCCGAAGCGTCCGCGCGGATTAAGCTCCTGCAGCGATTTGCCGTTCAGGCACTTGGGAACCGCCAGTTCGGCGATCGTGTAGTCCTTAGACAGCTCGATATAGTCGAGCAAATTCGGCGATACGAGCTGATGCGCGACGCGAATGCCCATGTCCCGCTCCGGATAGACGACGCGGTCGACGCCGATTTTCTCCAGCACGCGGCCGTGCAGCTCGGTCATCGCCTTGCCAACCACCTTCTTGACGCCCAGATCCTTGAGTAGAATCGTCGTCAGGATGCTCGCCTGGATATCGTCGCCGATCGCCACGACCCCGCAGTCGAAGTTGCGCACGCCGATCGAGCGAAGCACGTCTTCGTCGGTTGCTTCCGCCACGACGGCATGCGTGAGGATTTGGCTTAGATCCTGCACCGCCTCCTCGTCCTTGTCGACGCCGAGCACCTCGTACCCCAATTTGACCAGCTCCTTGGCCAAGCTCGAGCCGAAACGTCCCAGACCAATGATGACAAACTGATTTTTCTTCATTTCATGGTTTCCCCTAACCTATCGTAATTTTCCCTTCCGGGTATCTGTACAGCTCTTTCTCCGCGCGCGGACCGACCGCGTAAGCGAGCGTGAGCGGGCCAAGCCGGCCGGCGAACATCGTGAGACTGATTAATATTTTGCCGATCAACGTCAGCTCGGGCGTTACGCCGAGCGACAAACCGACGGTGCCGAAGGCGGAGGTCGTCTCGAATAAAATTTTGAGAAATGCCTGATCCTCTGTCGTCGACAGCACCATCGTGACCGCGAGGACGAGCGCCAGCGACAGCACCGTAATCGTCAGCGCCTTGAGCACGCGATCGCGGGCCAGCCTCATATTAAAGAGGACGATGTCTTCTTTGCCCCGGATCATGGCGATAACGGCGGCGACGAGGGTGGTGAACGTCGTCGTCTTGATACCGCCCCCGGTTGAGCCCGGCGATGCGCCGATGAACATGAGCAGCACGATAAAGAATTGCGACGCCTGCCGGAGCGCCGCCAGATCGACCGTGTTCGGGCCAGCCGTGCGCGGCGAGACGGATTGGAACATCGCGGCCCAAATTTTGCCGTCCCAACTTAAGGACCCCAGCGTCTTCTGGTTGGTGAACTCGAAGATAAAGATGACGATCGCGCCAATGGCCAGCAAGGCGCCGGACATCGACAGCACCACTTTACTGTGGAGGGATAGACGCCTGCGCTGCTTATACTCTATAACATCCGACATGACGATAAATCCGATACCGCCCAAGATAATCAGCAGCATGGCGGTCATATTTACGATCGGGTCGTCCACGTAGCCCGTAAAACTGACATAGGGGGTGCCGAACTGCCCGAACAGGTCGAAGCCGGCGTTATTGAACATGGAGATGCCGTGCCAGACGCCGAAGTAGATGGCTTGACCAAGCGGCATATCGAACGACCAGCGAAACGCGAACAGCGTTGCCCCGATCAGCTCGATCGCCAGTGAGTAGAAAATCACTTTGCGGATAAGCCTTACGATCCCCTCCATGCTGCTCTGATTCATCGCTTCCTGCAGAATGAGCCGTTCCTTGAGCGATATCCGCTTCCGCAGCACGATCGCGAACAGCGTCGCCATCGTCATGAACCCGAGGCCGCCGACCTGGATGAGCGCCACGATAATAATCTGACCGGCGATGGACCAGTGGCTGCCCGTGTCGACCGTGACGAGACCGGTTACGCACGTCGCCGAGGTAGCGGTGAACACCGCGTCGATGAACGGCGTATACGTCCCGTCCCGCGAGGCGAAGGGCAGCGTGAGCAGAAAGCCGCCCAGCAGAATAATGAGCCCGAACCCGGTCACGAGAACACGCGGCGGCGACCACTTGGAGATCTTGAAATAATCGGCCATTCCGGCACCTTACCTTTTTTAGGATATAAGATCGTTTACCCGTTTTTGGGCACAAAAAAAAGCACTGGATCCCCAATGCTTGCGCCGTCGGTCCCATTCCAAATAAGCCTACGAGGTTAGCTGACGGATTCGGGCCTGGAAAGGCAGCCCTATTCGCTTCTTTGGACCTAGCGGTCCTGTCGCGAAATTCACCCCATGCCATCTGCAAGCAGGCCGCGAAGCGCGCACTGTCAGACAGCGTTATGGTTCCCCCGTTTTCATACGAAATTCGGCTGTAATCTTCAATTGCTACTCATTATAAGTCCGCCTGTCAAAAACACCAAGCACCGTACACGCAGATATTGAACCGAAATGCGGCAAAATACGTACGGGCGTACGAGAAATCGTCCCCGTTGTTGCATTATCGGCCAATTATCTCGCGCGCATTTCTTTTTTAATGTATTAACTGACAATTTAGCGCTTACTTATGATAGGGTACAAGTAAGGCTGATTGGTTTGCGTACCCAATCCGGAGATTGGGAATGCAGCATTCAGCCAGAGCTGATTGGTTTGCGTACCCAATCCGGAGATTGGGAATGCAGCAGCAAGGCTGATTGAGCAAATCAGCAATGGAGAAATACAAGATGGAGACAGGAGTATAGAAGCGAATCTTATATGTCCTGTCCTTCAAAAAGATTTCATGTCCGAAAGGCGGGTTGCTCGCATTGAATCGAATCGAGGTTACACCGAACTGGAAGCTCTACAGCTGGCTGGCAGCCGTAAGCGCGATCCTCTATTTGCTGGTTCAAGTCTTGCCGGCTACCGCGGGCGCTTTCTTCGGCTCCGGATCCGAGAAGGTCATCGCCAAATCGGAGGCCGAGCGGCGCTCCGCAGCCTTCCTGACGGAGCAGTTCGGCCTAGCGCCGAACGCCTCGCGCGCGTACCATCAATCCGATAAGCTGCTTTACGGCTATCTGGCGAAAGAAAAGCTGACAGAGGACTACGGGGACCGGTACGACCGGAAATTCCCAACCGATACCTATCAGGTAACGTCGACCTTGCCAGGCGAATACTCCGGCGAATTATACGTCTACGTACATATGGAGAGCGGCCAAATCATCAGCTGGCATAAGCCCCACGCGGCGGACGCGGCGCTCCCTGAACCGGAACAGCGCATCGCGGCGGCGGTCGACTTCGCCATCGAGCAGGGCTTCAAGCGCGATGCGCTCAAAGCGCAGAAGCAGCTGACCCGCGAAGGCGACGTACGGCTCGACGTCGCCGGCGAGGCCATCGGCGAGGCGAAGCTCTCGCTTCTGATCGGCACGGAGTCAAAGCCGGATGGCGGCGTATTGGTAACGAGATACGCCCCCGTTTTCCAGGTACCGGCCGACTATGAAGCGTATGTGGAGGAACAGGATGCGCTCGCTTCTTCGTTATCGCTGTTCGGCAGCACGCTCATGTCGCTCGTCCTGTTTATTCTGGCCGTTATCTATGCCGCGCTTTATCGCAAGCACACGTCGTTCGTCCGAGGTTGGCTAGTGGCCGCGATCTTCCTCGGGTTTTATCTGATCAACAATTTCAATATGATCGACGGCCTGGCCGCAAGCTTCGGCGAAATGGAGAACGCCCGCACCGTCGCGCTGATCGGCATGATCGTCCAAAGCTTCATCACGGTCGTCATGGCGGCGTCGGTCTATTTCTCGCTCGTGGGCGGAGACGGTCTATGGCGTTCCATGGGATGGCAGCTGTGGCCGAGAAGCAGCGAGCGGGGCTATGGCGAGCATATGTGGAACAGCATGAAACTCGGCTATCTCCTCGCGTTTATCTTGCTTGCGGTGCAGACGGTCATTCTGCTCATTCTGGAAAATGCGACGGATGCATGGGCCACGACCGACGTCATGCAATCGCCCTACAATTTCGGGGCCCCGTGGCTGTTCCCGCTGCTGGCCTGGTGCGCGGCTATCTCGGAGGAAGCCGTCTTCCGTTTCTTCGCGATCGGCCTGCTGAAGAAGTGGCTGCGCAGCACGTTCGTCGCGGCGCTGATTCCAACGGTGATATGGGCGCTCGGCCACGTGACGTACGCCATCTATCCCTCGACGACAAGATTGATCGAGCTTACGCTTCTTGGCCTTCTATTTAGTTATTTCTTCCTGCGTTTCGGCTTGGCCGCGGTCATCTTCGCGCACGCCATCTTCGACTCCGTCATGATGGCGATCTCGCTTATGTTCCTTGGACAGCCGGTTAACATCGCGCTTGGCCTCTTCTACATCGTGCTGCCTGTCGGCGTAGCCGCCGTATTGCGGCGATTGGGCACGCGAAAAGGGAGGAAACCGCCCCTCACGGTTCCTCCCTCAACGCTTCAATAATTTGGGCGGCGAGCTTCTCGCCGATCGACAGCGGCCGGAAATCTTCGATTCCGGCCTCTTTGATTTTCTTGATCGAGCCGAAATGCTTCAGCAGCGCCTTACGCCGCTTCTCCCCGATGCCCGGGATCGCGTCCAGTCTGGAGGCGATCATCGACTTGGCCCGCTGCTCGCGGTGGAACGAAATCGCGAAACGGTGCACCTCGTCCTGAATGCGCTGCAGCAGGTAAAACTCCTGGCTGTCGCGCGCCATCGGCACGATCTGCGGCGGATCGCCGGTCATCAGCTGCGCCGTCTTGTGCTTGTCGTCCTTGACGATGCCGCACACCGGAACCGTCAAGCCAAGCTCATGCTCCAGAATCTCCAGCGCGGCGGAGATCTGCCCCCGGCCACCGTCGACGACAATCAGGTCCGGCAGCGGCAGCCCTTCCTTGAGCACCCGTTCATAGCGCCTGCGGATAACCTCGCGCATCGTCTCATAATCGTCCGGCCCTTGGACCGTCTTGACCTTATACTTGCGGTACTCGTTCTTGTCCGGCTTCCCGTCGATGAAGACGACCATCGCCGATACCGGATTCGTCCCTTGAATATTCGAGTTATCGAACGCCTCGATACGCTGGACATGCGGCAGACCGAGCGCTTCGGCGAGCCCGTCGGCCGCCTTGCTCGTGCGTTCCTCGTCGCGCTCGATAAGGCGGAATTTCTCGTCCAGCCCGACCTTCGCATTGTTGCTCGCCATCTGGACGACATCCCGCTTCTTGCCCCGCTGCGGCATGAACACCTTCACCTTGAGCCACTTCTGCAGCGCCCCGCGGATTTCGTCCGCCGCGCTGCCGGCAGGCGCTTCGTCTTCTTCGTCCGCCTCCATGGAAGGAAGCACGTTGTCCGGATTCGCCGAGGCCTCTCTCGCTTCGGCGGCCACCGCCGCTTCAGCCTCCGCCGCTCCGTCCGCTTGTTGGCCCTCCGAAGTTCCCGATTCCGGCGTCATCGGCGCGGCCGGGAGCAAAATTTCCCTCGGCAGCGCCGGATTCTCGCTGTAGTACTGGGTGACGAACGTCATGAAATCATCGTACGCTTCGCCGTAATACGGGAACATCGAGACGCGACGCTCGATAAGCTTGCCGCCGCGCATGTACATGATTTGCACACACATCCAGCCTTTGTCCACCGCGAAGCCGAACACGTCCCGGTCCATCGCGTCGTTGAGCGTAATTTTCTGCTTCTCCATAATCGCGTCGATCGCCATGATCTGGTCACGGAATTCCTTGGCCCGCTCGAATTCGAGCGATTCGGCGGCCGCCTCCATTTTGCCTTGCAGCATGCGGCGCACCTCGTCGTGCCCGCCATTGAGAAACTTGGCGATCTCTTGCGTCATCGCCTCGTACGTGCCCGGTGCGACGTCGTACTCGCACGGCGCGACGCATTGGCCCAAGTGATAATATAGGCATACCTTGTCAGGCAGCGTGCCGCATTTGCGCAGCGGATAAAGGCGTTCGAGCAGCTTCATCGTCTGCTGGGCGGCGTACGCGTTCGGGTAAGGTCCGAAATATTTGCCTTTATCCTTGATCACCCGCCGTGTAACCTCCAGCTTCGGATGCTTCTCGCTCGTGATCTTGATGTATGGAAAGGTCTTGTCGTCCTTGAGCAGCACGTTATACCGTGGATGGTACTGCTTGATCAGGTTGCACTCCAAAATGAGCGCTTCCATGTTGCTTGAGGTGACGATATATTCGAAATCGCGGATTTCCGAGACGAGGCGCTGCGTCTTGCCGTTATGGCTGCCGTTGAAATAAGACCGGACCCGGTTCTTCAGCACCTTCGCCTTGCCCACGTATATGATGGTGCCGTCCGCGTTCTTCATCAGGTAACAGCCCGGCTGATCGGGCAGCAGCGCCAGCTTGCTGCGGATGTGCTCCTCCGCCTGCTTCCGGCTGGACTGCTTCTGGCTTACGGTTCCTTCGTGATGCTCCATGTGGTCTCCCCCTCCCGGAAAGGATGACTTTGCTCTCCTTAACCATCGCTCATTATTGTACCATACCGAACGGTTGTTTGCTCCCTTGGGACGTCTGTTCGCACCGGTAAAGTTTCGCATTCCGGCCGATAATAATTGGCAGGATCGTCTTTACTTTTAATTTGATTGTTGGGTATACTAGGGAAAGCAATCTTTGCGCGAGGAGGAAGTTAGCAATGGAGAACGTAAGAGATCCGCGCGAGCATTACAATGAAGAACCGCGCAACGACCTGTTCGACCTCATGTTTGGTTTCGGCGGCTTCTTGGGTTTCATGACGCTCGTCTTTGCGGTCATGGTCATTATCAAGTTCGTCATCTCCTAATCGCTTGATTAGGACAAGGCTCCCGGCGCTTCCGCGATCGGCGGGCCTTTTTTAATGCCGCTTGACGCTTTTGGGATGTTTGGTCTTTTTCCAGACGTTGACAAACAACCCGAAGCTGGCATACAATGCAACTATTAAACGAAGGAGGCTGATGTCATATGAGAAACCCATCGATTGCCATGTTTCTGTCGGTTGGACGCTTCGGGCAGCAGTCTCTACGGAACAACTCGATTGGCTAACGTTTATTTGTCATGCCTTTTTTCGCTCGAGGCATGACGACTCGAACGCGCGCCAGTCCATGAAGCCGCAGGAGACCGCTAACCCGGTATCTTGCGGCTTTTTGTTGTTTGTTCCGGACATCTGCCGGGCGCACGGCCATCCCATGGCCCCACCGCGTCCATCGCCAAGAGGCGTGCAGTAACGTTTCCGAAGCAACAGCCGGCGTACCTACATGGTACGCTTACAAGCCGCAGGAGAGTTTTCTTGCGGCTTTTTAGTGTTTGTTCTACACCCAAACCACCTATTAAAGGAGCCATTTACGTGAAACCTGCATTTAATCAACCGAACCATCACCCGAACGATCAACTGAATGCGCAACCTACGCTGCAAGCCTATGGCTGGAACGCTCGCTGGCAGCATCACCTCGAGTCGTTCCCGCGCGAAGCCGGGCTCGTCCCCGCTCGCATTATCGCCCAGTACTCCCACCAATACCGGATTATCGCCGAAGACGGCGAACGTTCGGCCGAGGTGAGCGGCAAATTCCAGTACGAAGCCGCCTCACGCGGGGACTTCCCGGCCGTCGGCGACTGGGTGCTCGTCCAGCCTCTTGCGGGCGAGACGCGCGCGATCATCCATGCCGTGCTGCCCAGAAGCTCCGAGATGATGCGCAAAGCAGCCGGACCCAGCGTGCACGAGCAGATCATCGGCGCCAACATCGACACGCTGTTCGTCGTCTGCGCGCTCAACGACGACTTCAACCTTCGCAAAATCGAACGCTATCTGATCGCGGCCTGGAACAGCGGCGCGTCGCCCGTCGTGCTGCTGACCAAGGCGGATCTGTGCGAGGAGGTCGAAGCGCGAATTGCCGCGGTCGAAGCGTCCGCGCCAGGCGTGCCTATCCATGCCGTCAGCGCCCTGCATGGGCAAGGCATCGATCAGCTAGCCGGCTACCTGCAGCCGGGCAGTACCGTTGCCGTAACAGGCTCTTCCGGCGTCGGCAAATCGACGCTGCTGAACACCTTAGCCGGCGAGGAGCGCCAGCGCGTGCAGGGCATTCGCGAGAGCGACGCCCGAGGCCGTCATACGACGACCCATCGCGAGTTGTTCCCGATCCCGGGCGGCGCCGTCCTGATGGATACGCCGGGCATGCGCGAGCTGGCGCTGTGGGAAGCCGAGGACGGGCTGCAGGAGGCCTTCGCCGACATTGAGGCGCTCGCGGCGGATTGCCGGTTCCGCGACTGCCGGCATGAAGGCGAAGCCGGCTGCGCCGTGCGGGAGGCCGCGGACGAAGGCGTCCTCGACGCCAAGCGGCTGGCCAGTTACCGCAAGACGAGCCGGGAGCTTGCGCATCTGGCGCGCAAAGAGAACAGCGCGAGCAAACGCCAGCAGAAGACGGCTTCCAAGCGCACCGCCGCGCCGAGATCGCGAGGCCCGGTTGCGTGGGAAGAGTGATCTTCTCGCTCCTCGGAAGCACGGCGTCACGAACCGCCGAATAATACGACAAGCGGTGATCTTACTGACGGAGTTGGCGACTGGGTTGAGGCGCCAGCTTGCGGTTTGCGGCCAGACCCCCAGTGTAGTCAAGGCCGCAGGAGAAATACCGCCAGTATGCCAAAAAGCGCCCAGCTATCGTCTCCAAGGACGAAGCTCGGGCGCTATGCATGCAAGCCGCTGGGGCAGGGACAATCGCTAGCCATTGACAGCCTTCAGCTTCTCGGCTTGCGATTGCGGCTGCTGGCGGCTGCTCGCGGCGTCGAAGCGCTTGCGCTCCGTGCGGTCGATCTGCACGACGCGGCCGTCATGCACCGTAATGAGAACCGAACCGTACTCCAGGCCGTTGACCTGCGACGAAATGCGCTCCAACCATTCTTGATCGAGTACCAAAGGCTTTGCCATTGTATATCCCTCCAATTTGTAATTTCCGGTCAAATGTGCACCGGCAGCGGATCGACTTTAAGCGGATTCTCCACCATGACTGCTTTATGATCGGTAACCACATAGATGCGATGAATAAGGACGGAAACTTCTTCGCCCGGCTGAATCGGCTCCTGATCCAGCGAGCGATGGGCAGCGAGCCGGTTGCCGCCGAGGTCGATCTCCAGCTCCAGGTGGGCGCCGCGGAAGAAGACGCGGCGTACGGTCCCGCTGGCCGAAGCGGATGGCGCCGTAATTTCGTGCGGCCTTCCCGCCTCGACGAACTCCGGCCGGATAATCGCCTTCCCGGCCTCGGGAAGGGCAATATCTCCGAAGCCGACGAGCTCTCTTGGGTGCGCAATGACCTGCGACTGCCCGATGAACCCGGCGACGAACGCGCTCTTGGGCGCCGTGTACACATCGACCGGCGAGCCCTGCTGCTCGAGCCGCCCCTGCTGCACGATGAGCATTTCGTCCGCCACTTCGACCGCTTCGTCTTGGTCGTGCGTGACGAAGATCGACGTTATGCCGATTGTCTCGATCAGCTGCTTCAGCCACGTCCGCAGCTCTTTGCGCACCTTGGCATCGATGGCCGCGAATGGCTCGTCGAGCAGCAGCAGCTCGGGTCTTGGCGCCAGCGCCCTGGCGAAGGCGACCCGCTGACGCTGTCCGCCGGAGAGCTGATGCGGATAACGCTTCTCGAAGCCGCGCAGTCCGGTCAGGTCGAGCAGCTCGTTCACCCGCTCCGCGATTTCGGCTTTTTTCGCCTTCCGGATTGTTAGGCCGAACGCGATATTATCGAATACGTTCATATGTTTGAAGAGCGCGTAGTTCTGGAAGACGAACCCGATGCCTCGCTCCTGCGGCGCGACGTCGTTGACGCGGCGGCCGTTAATCAGAATGTCGCCCGCATCCGGCGTCTCCAGACCGGCCAGGATGCGCAGCAGCGTGGATTTGCCGCCGCCGCTCGGACCGAGCAGGCCGATCAGCTTGCCGCGTTCGATGCCGAAGCTGACGTCCGACACCGCCCGGTGGCTGCCGTATGTTTTGGAGACGTTTCGCAGCTCAAGATGCAATCCCATTACGCCTCGCCTCCTTTAGCGCTCTGCGCGGATTTCCATTCAACGAAGCTCTTGACGCCGAGCGTAATCAACGCCAGAAACACAAGCAGCGACGCGACCGCGAACGACGCGGAGAATTGATATTCGTTATACAAAATCTCGACGTGCAGCGGCAGCGTATTCGTCTCGCCCCGGATGTGTCCGGAGACGACCGAGACGGCGCCGAACTCGCCCATCGCCCGTGCGTTGCACAGGATGATGCCGTACAGGAGGCCCCACTTGATGTTCGGCAGCGTAACCCGGAAGAAAATTTGCCAGCCCTTCGCGCCGAGACTCGCGGCCGCTTCCTCCTCTTGCACCCCTTGAGCCTGCATGAGCGGAATCAACTCGCGGGCCACGAACGGAAACGTGACGAAGGTCGTCGCCAGCACGATGCCGGGCAGCGCGAACAGAATTTGAATGTCGTGCGCATCCAGCCATGGACCGAACCAGCCTTGCGCGCCGAACAACAGGACGAAGATGAGGCCCGAAATAACCGGCGAAATCGAGAATGGCAGATCGATCAGCGTAATGAGGAAGTTTTTCCCTTTGAATCGAAACTTCGTGATGGCCCAAGCGGCCGCGATGCCGAACACCGTATTCAGCGGCACCGAGATTAGCGCGGTAATGAGCGTTAGCTTGAGCGCCGCCACGGCGTCAGGATCGGTTATCGATGCCCAGTACAAGTTCACGCCCTGTTTGAACGCCTCGACGAACACCGCGATGAGCGGAAGCAGTACGACGAAGCCGAGGAAGAGCAGCGCGATGCCGGTGAGCAGCCAGCGGACGATCGGCTTCTCCGTGACGTGCTTCGGCCGAACGGAGGCGCTATCGGACAAATGAGCGGTTACGGCTCCTGCCATAGACGATACCCTCCTTAATCCGCGATGGCGCGACGGTTGCTGCGCCACTGCAAGTAGTTAATGAACAAGAGCATCAAGAACGAGGCGAGCAGCATGACGAGGGCGATTGCCGTAGCCCCGCTGTAATCGTACTGCTCCAGCTTGGTCATGATGAGAAGCGGCGTAATCTCCGTCTTCAGCGGCATGTTGCCCGAGATGAAGACGACCGATCCGTATTCGCCGAGCCCGCGGGCGAAAGCCAGCGCGAAGCCGGTAAGCAGCGCCGGGACCAGCTCCGGCAGGATGACCCGCCGGAAGGTGCGCCACCGGTAGGCGCCTAACATGACGGCCGCCTCTTCCGTCTCGCGTTCGAAATCCTGCAGCACCGGCTGAACCGTCCGGACCACGAACGGAAGTCCGATGAAGATGAGCGCGATCGTAATGCCGAGCGGCGTGAATGCGATCTTGATGCCGAGCGGATCCAGCAGCGAGCCGATCCAGCCGTTCGGGGCGTAGATCGCGGTCAGCGCGATGCCCGCAACCGCCGTCGGCAGCGCGAACGGCAGATCGACGAGGCTGTCGATCAGCTTCTTGCCCGGGAAGCGGTAACGAACGAGCACCCATGCCACCAGCAGGCCGAACACGAGATTGATCAGCGCCGCGAATAATGCGGTCAAGAAACTAACCCGGTAGGACGCCAGCACGCGGCCGCTCGTCACCGTATTCCAGAACTGCTCCCAGCTGAGGCCCGTCGTCTTGACGACGAGGCCCGCCAGCGGGATGAGCACGAGCACGCACAGATAAAATACCGTAAATCCCATCGATAACCCAAAACCAGGCAGAACGCTGCGCGCTTTGGAACCTTTCATGTGAAGTCAGCCCCCGTCAACCCCGCATTCCTTAAGAACCCGGCGTATAAATTTGATCGAAAATGCCGCCATCGGCGAAATGCTTCGTTTGCGCTTCTTTCCAACCGCCGAAGTCATTGTCGATCGTCAGCAATTCGAGTTCGGGGAAGCGGTCCTTGTACTGCTCGGCTACGGAGGTCAGCTGCGGACGATAGTAGTTTTCCGCGATGACCTTCTGTGCTTCTTCGGTATACAAGAAATCGAGGTAGCCCTCCGCGACTTCGCGCGTTGCCTTGTCGTCCACAACCTTGTCGACGACCGCGACCGGAGGCTCCGCCAGAATGCTGATCGACGGGTACACGATTTCGAATTTGTCTTTGCCCAGCTCATTGACGGACAGATATGCTTCATTCTCCCAGGCGAGGAGCACGTCGCCGATGCCGCGCTCGACGAACGTCGTCGTCGATCCGCGTGCCCCGGAATCGAGGACCGGCACATGCTTGAACAGGTCGCTGACGAACGCTTGAGCCTTCTGCTCGTCGCCGCCGTTCTGCTTGAGCGCGTATCCCCATGCGGCGAGGTAGTTCCAACGCGCGCCGCCGCTCGTCTTCGGATTCGGCGTAATGACCGATACGTCGTCCTTCACCAGGTCGCCCCAATCCTTAATGCCTTTCGGGTTGCCCTTGCGGACGAGGAAGACGATCGTCGACGTATAAGGCGAGCTGTTGTTCTCGAATTTCTGCTGCCAATCCGCGTTCACGAGCCCTTTCTCGGCGATCGCGTCGATGTCGTAGCCAAGCGCCAGCGTCACGACGTCCGCCTTGATGCCGTCGATGACCGCCCGGCTTTGCTTGCCGGAGCCGCCGTGCGACTGCTTGATCGTCACGTCTTGGTTGTGTTCGGTCTTCCAGTAATCGATGAACAATTTATTATAAGCGTCATAGAGCTCTCTTGTCGGATCGTAAGATACGTTCAGCAGTTCGACGGCCGGCTTCGGCGCGGATTCGTTGCCCGCCGCTTCATTCGTCGCCGCGTTCCCCGCATTGCCTGCCGCGTTCGCGCCGCCGCCGTTGGTCGCTTCGTTGTTGCTTCCGCCGCCGCAGCCGGCCAGCGCAAGACCGAATACCGTAAGTACGAGTAAGGAACGAAACGAGAATTTCTTTGTCATGTTCGACATGTAAAAGCACCCCTCATTGGTACAGGCAGACGATCGTAACGTCGACGCCAACTGCGTAAACGAATTAATCCTACCTGTTTACTTTGTTATGAGTGCAATGTTAGCAGTGGACAATGTTACCTGTCAACGATTAATTTCACAATTCTTATCGCATTAATAAGATTTGATTATCGCTAAAATCGCCATTATATGTAGTCTTTGTTGACTCCTGAATCTCCGACCTGTTCGAAGATCAGGGAGCCGTGGGTAAAGTTCCGGCCATCCGCTCTCGCATTCCGTTGCTAGCCGCCGTTTCTGAATGTCTTGAGCAGCTCTTTTAAATTCATAGTTGACAGGTTGGAATTGTCCCGATATGATGAATTCCATTGAGCCCACTGGACCGCCAGAGGCCCTGATATCGAACCGACTTCGGAATGTGCATGCCGTGTCTATACGGCTGATCCATGCTCCGAATCCGTGCGATCCAGGGCCTCTTCGTATTGGTCCAAGCCCAACTATTTATCACTCTGGGGAGAGATGAGAAATGAACAAAAAATGGCTGATCGCGCTCACCATTCTGGTCTTGGCGTTCACGACAAGCTCCGGCGCCTATGCCGCGACGAAGGCGAAGCCGAAGGACGTCACGCTGCTGAACGTCTCGTACGATCCGACGCGCGAGCTGTACGAAAGCTTCAACAAGTCGTTCGCGGACTACTGGAAGAAGAAAACGGGGCAAAAGGTGACGATCAAGCAATCGCACGGCGGCTCCGGCAAGCAAGCCCGCTCGGTCATCGACGGCCTCGAAGCCGACGTGGTGACGCTGGCGCTGGCCTATGACATCTCGGCCATCGAAGAAGCCGGCCTCATCAACTCGGGTTGGGAGAAGCGCTTCGCTTCGAACAGCTCGCCGTACACGTCGACGATCGTCTTCCTCGTCCGCAAAGGCAATCCGAAGAAGATCAAAGACTGGGGCGACCTCGTGAAGAAAGACGTTTCCGTCATCACGCCGAATCCGAAAACAAGCGGCGGCGCGCGCTGGAACCATCTCGCCGCTTACGGCTATGCGTTGAAGACTTACGGCCATGATGAAAAGAAGGCCACCGAGTTTCTGAAAAAATTGTATAAGAACGTACCGGTGCTCGACTCCGGCGCTCGCGGCTCCACAACGACATTCGTCGAGCGTGGCATCGGCGACGTCCTGCTTGCATGGGAGAACGAAGCCTACCTCGCGCTGAAAGAACACGGCAAGGACTTTGAAATCGTAACGCCGTCTTACAGCATTCTGGCTGAGCCTCCGGTCGCGGTCGTGAACAAAAACGCGGAAAAGCACGGCACGCGCGACGCGGCGAAGGCTTACCTGGACTACCTCTACACCGAGGAAGGTCAAAAAATCGTCGCCCAGAACTTCTACCGTCCGACGAATCCGAAAATCGCCAAGCAATACGCGAAGCAATTCCCTACGCTGACGCTCACCAACATCCGCGCCTTCGGCGGATGGAACGCGGCGCAGAAGAAGCACTTCGCGGACGGCGGTCTGTTCGATAAAATCTACGAGGGCTAATGGCTTCGGCTATGCCGGCTCAACCGCACTTTCTTAGCTTTTGAAAAAAACAACCTCCAAACGACGCGGGAACGCGTAGCTTGGAGGTTGTTTGATTTGCGATGAAAATTGCGTGCGCAGCTGCGCGCATATTAATGAAGGAATTTATTCGCCGAGCAGCGCGAGCACTACCCGCGGCTGCCGCGCTTGTTGTGCCCCGTCACGACGACCGTGTCCACGAACGGGCGGACGCGGTCCATCAGACGCCGCCCCTTGTGCAGCTCCTCGCCTTCCTTGTTCGTGAAGCTGAAATGCTGCTCCAGCATATCCAGGTCGTAGTTCGACGTATAGAACGTCGGCTTCCGATTCATCCGGTAATTGAGAATCGCCCCCAGCACATGATCGCGCACCCACGGGTTCAAATTCTCTGCACCCATGTCGTCGAAGACGAGCAGGTCGGTGTCCTTCATCAGGTCGACCGTCTCCTTGAGCTTGCCCGGCTCGTGCATGAGCGCCTTCAAGTCCTCGACGAAGTCCGGCATGTAGACAATCGCACCCGTATACCCTTCCTTCGCGAGCTCATGGAGCATGTAGCACATGAGGAACGTCTTGCCCGTGCCGAACGAACCGCTCAGGAACAGTCCGTGCTTCTGCAAGCCCTCTTCCTTCGTCCGTCCGATGTATTCCATCACCTGCCCGGCCGCTTTCAGCCGTTCGGTGTCGTTGAACAAGATTTCCTCCGCCGAGTAGCCCTGCTCCAGCGCGCGTTCGTCGACGTAGAAGCTGCGGATACGACCGCGAATTTGATTCTCACGCTGCCTTGCCAGCAGCTTCTTGCACGGCACTCTCCGGTCGTCCAGCTGCACTTGGCCGGCGATCGTCTCGCAGGTGATCATCGTGTAATGACCTTCGAAGTCGTTCGGGCAGTTGTCCAGCCCCGGGCAATTCGAGCACACGCGGTATTCCTTCACATGCTGGTATACGCGATTCAAGTTCAGCCGGATGGTGTCTACGTCCAGTTCGGGGTGCTTGGCGCGCAGCTTCTCCACCAGCGGATCGGCGAGCAGTTTCTGCAGCATCGAATCCGCTTGCTTGAGCGCGTCCCTGCCGCTTGGCATCCGCTTCAGCACGTCGCCAAGCGATTCCATCATCGCCATGGTTGATCCTCCCCTTCCGTCCTCGTCTTAAGATGTTGTCCGCTTATGTCCGGCTCTATCGCCTACGCCTTGCCGTCCAGCCGCTGCGCGAGTCTGCGCAGCTCCTCCAGCTCTGCCGCCGACACTTGCGGTCCCTTCGGCATTTCTTGTACGATGTCCGGCTTCTTCCGCCCGCCCCTGGCGGCGCCGGCTGTTCCGCGGGCACCGGCCGCGGAACGCTTCGCGGCCGGTCCGCCCGCTGAATACCCGCCGGATTGCCGCGACTCGCGTTCCTTCTCGAGACGGGTTTGTTCCCTCACGTAACGGATCGCCTTCTCGTAGGAGTCGATGCCTTTCATGAGCATATTGGACGCTACCGCGTCGATGTAGGTCTTCGTGACGCGCTGGGCGTCGTTCATGCCTAATACATAATGGATAAGTACGTTAATAACGGAGCCGTTCAGCTTATAATTGAGATCGATGACTTCGAATACGCGGACGATCCACTCCGGCACCGTACCCGGGAAGAACCGGGCGATGAACCGGGTATGGGGCTCGTTGCGCATGAGCATATTGTACTGGTGAATGTCGCAGCGGCCCGATAACTGCAGCGGCACCTCCATGTAGAACTCCTCTAAAACGCCGACTTCCTCGAGTTGTTCGTCCGCCGAATCCGTCGCCGGTTCGACGGCCGCGGCCGTCCGCGCCATTATCCGTTCGCGATCGTCCTGACGCTTGCGTCCTTGGCGGAACGTCAGGTTGGCGCGCAGCTGCAGCTCGTCGACCATCAGCTCGCCGCGGGAACCGAATATCCCGTCCTCGTCCAGAAGCCTACACAAATCGACGACGGAGAGGCCGTACTTATACGCCACGTAGTTGAGCTGCGCGAGCTGTTCTTCGTCGCCGCGCAGACGCTCGACGTAGACGCGGTTCGCCGAGTTGCGCGGGAAGCGCGTGATGATCTCGGCATATTGAATCCCAGCCGTCGCCAAATTCGGCTTCGGCGCGGCCGCACGCGCCGGCGCAACCTCGGCGAGCGCCTGGTCCAGCTCCGGATCGACCGCCTGCGCGTTCAGCCGGAACAGCTCGTAGAACGGCACGGTCAAATTCTCGCGGTGAAGGCCGGCCGCGCCCGCGAGCTCGTCGGATTCCTTGGCATAGAACATCTCGCGAAGCGAGATCACCGCATACTTGCCGACCTTATCCCGCAGCAGCAGCGTCAGGTGCGGGCTGCCGAAAAACTCATCCGGCGACAGCGGCGCCGCCAATTCGTATTCGTACACGTAGTCGTCGCTATCCGTCACACTAAGCCGGGAGGACTGCAGCAGCCCGACCGCCTCCAGGCGGGAGCATTGGTCCGCCAGCTCCTGACGCCCGCGCTCGTTCATGTCCAAGCCAAGCCCGAGGAACAGCTTGCGCTGCGGGTCCAGCGCAGAGTAACCGATCCGGTCGTCTGCAAGCTGGTGATACAGCAGTTCGTAGAGACCCGCGGCGAAGGCGCCTATCATCGGCTGATAGACATGGGCCAACATCCGACGGTTCAACGCGCTCATGGCAAATTCCCGAAACACGTAGAAACGGTGATGTTCCGTAAATTGATGCAAATTGCGGATTCGCATGTTAATCGATCGACTCCAATCCGCTCGTATTGTTCTCCTATTCTATCACACTTTACCGAAAGTCGAAAAAAAGAAAATTCCCTCGATTGAGGGAATTTTCCGTTCGCGTTCGCATGCTGTTCGCCACGTCAGATGGAACGTTATAGAGACGGCCAGCTTGCCCCGTCCTGGCCTCCGACGATCCCGTTCGCGGCCAGCTCTTCCATGAGCGCGTCGCGCTCCTGCAGCGTATCGGTCAGGGAGCCGTCTTCGTGCTTGTCCATCCACTGCCGCATGACGAGCCCCACCTGGCGAGATGCTTTCATCGGCAAATGCCGGTCCGCATCCTTCACGCCATACAGCTCGGCGTTCGGCAGCAGCCGGAACATCGAGTTCGCATAGTGGTGTCCGATCTGGTCCTTCGTGCCGTAGAGCAGCAGCATCGGCTGATGAATCGCATGCAGCTGCCGCTCGAAATTCGCCTCCAGGCAGGCGGACGTATAGTCCCGCCACCGGTCCGCGTTCGCCCCATGCGCGTCGTCCAGCATACCGTCGAAGGCGGCCCGGTTGTCGGCCTCCTGCCACGCGCCCGCCCAGGCGATCGGTCGCTTGGCGCCCAGCCGGCTGGCTAGGAGCGCGGCCTTCAGCTTCCCACGGCTGATCATATCGTGATAGGCCGCCGATCCGGACAGCAGAATCCCCCCGCGGAACCGGGTCGGATAGGCCAGCAGCGCCGCGATCGCCGCCATCGCCCCCGGCCCGTAGCCGCACACGTAGGCCGACGAAATCTCGGATTGGTCGAGCACGCGACGCATATCTTCGGCCAGCAGCGGCAGGGACAGCTTGGCTGCTCCCGCTTCGCTGCGTCCATGACCGCGAGCGTCCATCGTCAGGACGCGGCGGCGGTCCCACAGCTCCGATTTGACGTACGTAAACAAACGGCTCGTCGTGCAAGGCGGATGGACGCACAATATAGGGACGCCATGCCCTTCGCTGCGATAATGAATCGATACGTCACCAACTTGTAAAAAAGGCACCTGCAACACCTCGGATCTTCCTTGCCTCCCGCATTATAGAGCGAGCGCAATGTTTTTCCTTAGTATTGCCGTGCCTATGCCGCTTTCATAATTAGAACATTTTGTAACCTCCGCGCCGCAGAGCGCGTATCGTGGCTCCGCTTACATATGCGCCGATGCCGGCGCCGATGATCGGCAGAATGTCCACGAAGGTGAACGCCGTGAAGTTGCCCGCGAACGTCCGGCTTTCATCCCAGGTTTGCCATATATAGACCGGGATGAGGATGAGGACGAGCAAATAGATCGGGAACCACGTCGTCTTCAGCAGCATGTTCAGAATAAAGCCGATCCCGAACATCATGACGAAGAAGAGCACGGTCGCGATGATCAGCTGCAAAAAGTTAACATCCGTATTCATATCCGTTATACCCCTTTCACTACAAATTAGTTTAGTAGATGGCCGAATGGAAGTCAATTTGAAGAAGGCGGTTGTCACAAGTCCGCCATTTGCTCTAGCCGCCGCCGTTACGATACAATGAAGGCGACAATCATTGGCAACCATTTTGTTGATATAAGGAGCGATTCTTCAATGAGCGAAGCAGCACAAACCCTAGAAGGCTGGTATGCCCTCCACGACTTCCGTTCCATCGATTGGACCGCTTGGAAGCAGGCGGACGCGGAAGTTCGCGCCGCGGCGATGGACGAGCTCCACGGGTTCCTGAAGCAATGGCAGGCCGCCGAGGACGCCAAGACGGGCAGCACCGCTTTCTACGCGATCGTCGGACAGAAGGCAGACTTCGTGCTCATGCATCTGCGCGAGACGCTGGAAGAGCTGAACGAAATCGAGACGGCTTTCAATAAATCGACGTTCGCGCAATTCACGGTCAAAACGTACTCCTACGTGTCGATCGTCGAGCTGAGCAACTACATGGCCGCGCCGGGCTCCGACCCGATGCAAAATCCGGAGATCGTCGCGCGCCTGAAGCCGACGCTGCCGAAAGCCGCGCACATCTGCTTCTATCCGATGAACAAACGCCGCGAAGGCAACGACAACTGGTACATGCTCGGCATGGACGACCGCCGCGGCATGATGCGCAGCCATGGCATGATCGGCCGCCAATACGCGGGCAAGGTCAAGCAAATCATCACCGGCTCCGTCGGCTTCGACAACTGGGAGTGGGGCGTGACGCTGTTCGCGGAGGACGCGCTTCAATTCAAGAAGCTCGTCTACGAGATGCGCTTTGACGAAGTGAGCGCGCGGTTCGGCGATTTCGGCGACTTCTACGTGGGCAACCTGCTTACGGAAGAGAAGCTGGGCCAGATGCTGAGCGTATAGTCAACCTAAGCTAGAACACCAAAACGCGCGCCTGCGAAGGCGCGCGTTTTGGTGTTATCTACCTATCAGAATGCAGGCTGACTCAAGCTACTCCACGGTAACGAAATCCGCATAAATCGCCGAAGTCCCGCTGCCGTTCGCCGCTCCGCCGAACTCGATGCCGATCTCCCGCACGTCGCCCAGATTCGCTTTGCCCGTCAAGGACAGACTTAGCGTCGCACCCGCGGACGTGACGGACACCGCGCCGCCGTCGTACCATTGATAGCCGCTGCCCGTCTTGATGTACAGCTTCGCGGTCATCCCGCTGCCGAACGAGCCCCAGTTCGCCGTAGCGACGCGCGCCTTGAGCAGCGATTTGCCGGACAAGTTGTGCGAAGCGCTCCGATATAGCGAATAGCTCTTCGTCGACGCGCCTAGGTTGATGTCCGCCTTCAGCCCGCTTGCGCCATTCGACCTCCACTCGGCTACGCTCCACGGACCGCCCGTTACGTTGCCGCCCGCCCACGATTGCGTCGAGCCTTCGAAGTCGTACAAGGTCGTGGCGGTGCCGCCTCCGGTGCCGCCCGCCTCGGTAATGGCCGAGAGCGCGATCTCGCCGCGGTTGACCGTCCACGCGTCGTTCAGGAGCGCCGAAGCGTTTTGGTTGCGGTGCGGCGCCCAGCCGTCGTTCCAGGCGAAGAAGTAGACCGTCTTCGGGAAATTCGTCTTGATCGCATTGATCCACTTCGCATAGTCGAACGTCCCTTGCGAGTCGGGACCAATCTCGGTGAACGCGAACGGCTTGCCGAGGGCGACCAGCTCGTCATAGCCGGTTACGCTCGCCGCAGGGTTATCGTCGTACGCATCCAAACCGACGATATCCACGTAGTTCGAGCCCGGGTAATACGCCGTACGGTTGCCCCTGCTGAAGTCCGGCGCGTAAATCCAGATTAAATTATCGAGCCCCTTCGTGACGGTGAAATAATTGTACATCTGGATCCACGCGTTCTTGAACGCCGCCGCGTCCTGATTGCCCCACCAGAACCAATCGCCGTTCATCTCGTGGAACGGCCGCCACAGCACGGTAACGCCAGCGTTCTCCAGATCCTGAAGTCCAGCCGCCGTCTTGTCCAAGTAAGCCCGCCATCTAGCGCCGGTGTCCGTGCTCGCGTTCAGCAGGTCGCCGAAGTTGGCGAGCTTCGTGTTCAGATTGCCTCCGCTTGCGTGGCCAGGACTCGGATAATGGACGTTGACCGTGACCAGTCCGCCTGCTGCGGCATAGGTTTTCAGCCCGCTGTTGCAATCGTAGTTGATCAGCGTCGTCGGGTCCGATGCGCTCGCCCAACCCGCTCCGTAATCGCAGCCGAAAATGCCCGGGTACTGCCCCGTCGCCGTCCGCAGCTCCTCCAGCTGCTGCGTGGAGAAGGTATGTCCGCTATAGCCGCCGAAAAATCCGGATACCGTTTTATTCGCCGTTCGATTCGGCAAATGCGCGAGCCAGTTCAGCGTATCCTTCGTCTTCTGGCTGGCATTCGCGTTAACAGTCCCGACCGTGTGCGCGTTCGCGCTTGCGATGACGCTCATCCCGAGCAAAAATACCATGACATACGGCAGCCACTTTCTCTTCATCATCTTCATCTCCTCTGCGTATTCGAATCGTTGCCTTCTAAACCCGATACTTAGCTGCCCTCCTTTCCCATGCGGTCGCCGATTAATGTATGCGCTTTCGTGATGTTGAACCCATTATAATGGCTTCGCCAAAAGCGCAGCTAGAGGACTGTTTTTACTTCCGATTGCCTGCGAACAGGGTTGTGTTTACCTTTGTTGACGGGTAATAGGCTTGAATTGTCCTGAGGCCTGTCTTCACCGAACGCAAAAAACGCCCGGCGTCCGTCTCCGGACACCGGGCATTGCTTAATCAGCGGGACAGCGGAGTCTAATCCTCGTCATCCTCTGCCAGGATTCGTTTCATCTCCAAGTAAAGCTCCGTCTGCCGGTCGCGTTCGCGGCTCTTCTCCTTCAGCCGCTCGATCGCGGGCAGAATGAGAATATCGACTTCCTTCTGAACCGTGGCCGACAGATCGTACCGACTCTGCGACTCCAGGAACGAGCCGACCTCCATCAGCGCATTATACCGGTCCAGCTCATCCCGGGTCAGCAAGCCGCGTACTTGCACGCTGCAGTGGCGCATTAGAAGAACTTCCCTTTGCGCAGCACGAGCGGGATGCCGCCGATGATGAACAAATAGCGAAGGTCGATCAGCTTCTTCAGCCAAGCGGCCACGCGGCCCTTGTACGTCTTGCCGAACGCCAGGCCGATCGCCTCGCCCTTGCCGAGGGAAGCAACGGTGCCTTTGTTCTTGAATTCGAATTTGCGCAGCGGCTGGTTGCGGATCGAAGCGACCAGATTATGCGCGCACGTGACGCCTTGCTGCATCGCGATCTGCGCGGTAGGCGGGTATGGGCGCCCTTCCGGATTCAGGATGAGCGAGTTGTCGCCGACGATGTAGATGTTCTCGTTGCTCGGCGCGCGGAGGAATTCGTCCACCTTCACGCGGCCGCGCATCGTCTCGAATCCGGCCTCGTCGATGAGACGATTGCCGCGCACGCCTGCGGCCCAGATAACCGTCGCGGAGCGGATCTCTTCGCCGTCGCCGACGATAACGCCGTCCGGCGTGCATTCCTTGATCGCCGTGCCGATGCGGAACGTGACGCCCTTCTTGGTCAGTACCTGCATCGCGTATTCAACCAGCTCCGGATCGAAGCCCGGCAGCGCGGACGGCGCCGCCTCGACGTTGACGATCCGCACGAGCTGCGGGTCGACGTCGAACTGCTTGCACAGCTCCGGCACGCGGTCGGCCAGCTCACCCACGAACTCGATGCCGGTGAAGCCCGCGCCGCCCACGACGAACGTCAAGTAGTCCGTACGGTGCGGCTCCCGCTTGTAGCGGGCGAATTGGTACTCGATATGCTCGCGGATCAGACGGACCGAGTTGATGCTGCGAATGTTCATCGCGTATTCGCTCATGCCCGGAATGCCGAACGTCTCCGGCTCGCCGCCGACGCCGATGACGAGATAGTCGTAGGAGAGCGTGCCGTCCTCCAGGATGACTTTCTTGTCCTGCGTGCGGATTTGGACGACCGTCGACTTGACGAAATCGATCTTGAATTCGTCGATCAGCTTCGAGATGCTGACGCGCGCGTTCTCGGCTTTGTCCGTGCCGGCGGCCGGCATGTGCAGATGCGTCGTAATATAGTGGTAATCGTGCTTGTTGACCAGCGTCACGTCGGCTTCATTATAGTTCAATTCTTTCTGCAGGCGCAGCGCGGTCAGGATGCCGCCGTAGCCCGCTCCCAGAATGACGATTTTCGGTATGTTGCTCATGTTTAGAATCCCATCCATTCCTATTACTTTATCCTTTGTGAAAAATTACACATATACAGTTGTTTATGGGGTTTCTCTCTGTACGGGAAATTGTAAAATGTCGTCAAAAACCGCATAAAGACGCTATTATACACCCTATATTTAATATCACACATGATACAAATTTTTCAGTTAAGTTTCAAGGGTAAAAATATACGAAAAACTTTAGAATTATATCCAATTTCACAAATTTCATCAACCCCTTCTGAACAACTTCATCGGGGCGTATTGGTAGTATATTCAAGATCGCGGAGGTGTTTAACTTGTACGACAACGCCAATACCAACGGCAATGACAATCATACGGTCGATCTGGCCATTATCGGCGGGGGTCCGGCCGGCATGTTCGCCGCCTTCTATGGCGGCATGCGGCAAGCTTCGGTGAAGCTGATCGACAGCATGCCCGAACTAGGCGGCCAGCTGGCGGCCCTTTATCCCGAGAAGTACATTTACGACGTCGCGGGCTTCCCGAAAGTGACCGCCCGGGAGCTCGTCGACCGGCTCAAGGCGCAGCTGGGGCACTTCCGCCCCGAGGTCTGCCTGGAAGAGAAGGTGCTGGATGTGATCAAACACGGAGAGCGTCAATTCGAAATCCGGACCGACCGCGGCATCCACCGCGCCAAAGCGGTGATCGTGACGGCGGGGGTCGGCGCGTTCGAGCCGCGCCGCCTTGAGCTTGCCGAGGCGGTCCGGTTCGAGGGGCGCGGCTTGCATTATTATGTTCAGGAGGCCAGCCGGTTCCAAGGCAAGCGTGTGCTCATCAGCGGCGGCGGCGATTCGGCCGTCGACTGGTCGCTCATGCTGGAGCCGATCGCGGCCAGCGTGACGCTTATCCACCGCCGCGATAAATTCCGCGCGCACGAGCACAGCGTCGAGCTGCTCAAGCAATCGAGCGTACGCGTGATGACGCCTTGCGAGATTGCCGCCCTGCATGGCAAGGACGCGATCGAACGCGTTGTTCTGCGGGACGTCAAGACGGGCGAGACGACCGAGCTTGAGGCAGACGCCGTCATCGTCAGCTTCGGCTTCGTCTCCTCGCTCGGCCCGATCGCCGAGTGGGGCATCGCGATCGAAAGCGGGTCTATCGTCGTCGATTCCCGGATGGAAACAAGCGTCCCCGGCATCTTCGCCGCGGGCGATATTACCGCGTATCCCGGCAAGTTGAAGCTGATTGCCGTCGGCTTCGGCGAAGCGCCCACCGCGGTTAATAACGCCAAGGTATATATCGATCCGACGGCCAAGCTTTCGCCCGGCCATAGCAGCAGCATGAAATTATAAATGAAGGAAAACGAAAGAGGGTATCCTACCGCTTGGGCGCCGCATCCCGAAGAGGCGGCTGAACAAGGAGGATACCCTTTATGTTATGTCCGGTATGCAATGGTCTGGAATCCTTATTTGCGCTATGCCGCTCATGCGGCCAGCCTGCTGCGGACTGCGGACGGCTCTCGGATTATGTCGGTCCGTATTCGCCGTACGAGCCAGATCCCCACTTGCATGACACCGATGCGGTGGCAACCAGCGTCTTCTCCTCGGAGTTAACTTGCAAACATCTCGTTAGCTGCCCCGTATGCGGAATGAGCGAGGAGACGGCAGTTAAGCAATGGCGTGCAAGCGAGCCTTGATTCTAGCGTACCGAGTGCATTCGCTAGCGGTTGTATCTCTAGGCGGTAATTCGATGCAAGTTGTCCGGGTTGATCTGCCTGCGCTTGATTTCGGCAGCGAGCAGTTGGATAAATTCGGGCTCCAGGTTGAACTGCATGGCCGCTTGATAAGCATCCATGAGCAGCTCGTCAGACAGAATCTCCATGGTTCCACACTCCCTTCCTGTTTCTTCCTGACCCATCTTAGCATGTCCCCAAAAGTAGAACAAGCGTTCGAGATATCCACAGTTACATGTGGACAGCATGTGTGTATATTGTGGGTATTAGAGGAAAAAACAGGAATGGCAATGAGGATAATGTGGATACGGTTATGCACAGCTGTGGAGGATCATTTTCCAATAAAAAACTTTAATGAATATTTCTTAGCCTATTAACGTAATCTATTGACCTCTCTTATTGCGGCCTCGTATTGACCTCGAAAATCCAGAGCTTCCCGCGCTGGTCGATGCCGAAATCGAAGCCAAGCTGACCGAGGCCGGGGAAGCGCGTCTCCAGCACCTCCGTGCCCAGCCGGGTCAGCTCGCGCATCTTCTGTTTCTTGCCGGCCACGGCCGCTGCGGAGAACGAACGGCGGATCCCTTCGGAGCCGGATAGCAGCTGCCCGCCCCGGCACAGATTCGTCACGAACAACCCGGGCTTGGCCCATCTGCCCACGATCGCCCTGATCTGCCAAGCCCCATTCTCCTTCACATGTTTCACCCGGTAATCGACCGGCCTTCCTTGGATCGTCGCCAGCCGAATGCCCTTCTGGATCAAATAACGCCGCCCTTTGCGCATCCGGTCCAGCGAACGGTACATCTCGCCGAACGACGCAAAATGCTTCTTCTTGGTGTAGTAGGTATACGCGTAACCGCTTCCGCTCTTGGTGACCTTGATGACGCCGTGTCCGCCCGCGCCTTTGACCGGCTTCACGACGACCATGCCGTGCGCGGCGAGCATGCTCCTCAGGTTAGCCTCCGTTAGCAGACGCGTCGGCGGGATATGCGGCGCGATCCGCGGATGCGACAACAGCGCCGCCGTTTTGTCCCATTTGCTGGCCAGCTGTCTTCCGAGCTCTTCCATCTCACTCGCTCCTCCCGTCTGTTGACATGGAATAGCATATGCCGCGGAGATAGGAATCTCTTGGATGATTGCCATCGGCAACCCGCCTGATTCGAAAGGTTGGTAGAGTCGTCTGCCTGCGAAGCGGCGTTAAACCGCGGCTTTGAGCATGTTGGTCATGTACGTCCGGTAGGCGACCATGAAGTAGACGGACTGCATGATGATATAGATGGCAATCACGATGCCGGCATAGAGATAGATTTGGCCGCTCAATAGATTATCCAGCGCTATCATCGCGAACAGCGTATGCAGGATGCCGACGGCCACCGGCACGTAGAAGATGACGGATACCTGCGCCAGGACGACCCGCCGGATTTCGCCGGCCGTCATGCCGATGCGCGTGAGCGCCCTGAATTGCGCTTCGTCGTCCTTCATCTCCGTGAACAGCTTGAAGTACAGCATGCTGCCGGAAGCGATGAAGAAGAGCAGGCTGACGAACAAGCCGACGAACAGCGTGAGGGAGCTCGTTTCCTTGATGGACAGGTAGCCTTCCACCCGGTTGGTCATGGCCTGATGGCGCATCTCCTCCGGAATGGCGGCCTTCACTTTCTGCATCGTGGCGAGCGCCTCTTCCCATTGTTCCAGCTCCACGCCGTAGCTGACGACCTGCTGCTCCGGCGGCGTCCGCGCGAGCTGCGACTCGTACGTCTTGTCGTCCACCACCAGTAAATACGTGTAGATGCCCACCGGTGTCAGCACGGCTCCCGCCCGCGTCGGCTCCAGGTCGAACGTCATCCAGCTGCCGTTCAGCTTCGCTTCGATCGCCTTCCCCTTGTACAAGCCGGTATCCTTCATCTCGACGTACGGGTACACGAGGAATGCCTTGCCCGCGCCTACGGTCGCTTGGTCGCGCCCGGTCAGCGCGGCGACCCGGTTATATTCCGAGATGCCGATGACCGCCGCGTTGATCTCCCCCACGCCAGGGCGAAACACGCCTCCCTTGGCCCCCCGCATCGCTTCGGTCGCGATGCCGGCCACCTGGATCTCGTAGGCGATCTTCCGCCCGTCGGCGAGCAGGATCTGCCTCAATTTGTCCGGTTCGATGACCTCGTGGACGTTCCGCCCCTTCTCCACGTAGCCGATTGTATGCGGGGCATGCGACATGAGCTGCGCGCGGCCGTTCTCTTTGAAGACATACAAGGTTCCCGCTGCGGTCATAATGACGGCGCTTAGAATCGTCACCATGAACAGGATGCGGGCGTTATCCTTCAGCTTGAACGCCATCTGGGCGAGCGCGATCATGTTCGTGCGATTGTAGAAGATGCCCTTGTTCCGCTTCAACAGGCGCAGGATGGCCACGCTGCTCTGCGTGAATAGGAAGTAGGTGCCGACCAACACGAGCGACAGAATCGGCAGCGTCAGCATGAGGAACGTTCCCATGTTCATGAGCACGGCCAGCGCGTAACCGCCGGCCAGCGAGGCTAAGCCCAGCGCCGCGAGCCAGACGCTGAACGCCGGCTCCTTCTTCGGCTTGCTCGCCTCTTTGAGCAAATCGACGATCTCCGTCCGGCCGACCCGCAGCGCGCCGATCCAATTGAGCGCATTGAACAGGAGCAGGAAGCCGCCGACGGTGAGCGCCACCGCCTTCATCGGCACGAAGAACCGGATCGGATTCTCGACGCCGAGCAGCAGCGCCATCGCCATGAAGAACAGCTTGCTGAGCAGAATGCCGATGCCGATGCCCGCCGCGATCGCGAGCAGGGCGATGAACAGGCTCTCCAGCATGAGCATCCGCCGCAGCTGGGGGCGGGTCATGCCGAATAGGGCATACAGGCCGAACTCTTTTTTGCGCGTCTTCAGGAAGGCCGAGTTGGCGTACAGCACGAAGAAGAACGAAAAGACGACGACGATGTATTCGCACGCCTCCATCCCTTTGCGCACCTTCTCCGCCTGCTCGATATGGCCGTTAATGACGTCCGGGTGGAACAGGAACGCGCCGTACATATAGAAGACGAGCACGGAGAACACGCTGCTCAGGAAGAAGGCGCCGTAGGCGCGCCAATTGCCGCGGATGCTGCTAAGCGCGAGCGAACGGAATGTCATCGAAATTCCCTCCCAACACGCTGAGTCCGTCCAAAATTTGCTGGAAGAACAGCTGGCGGCTCGATCCGCGGCGAATCTCGGAGAACAATCGGCCGTCCTTGATGAACACGATGCGCTCGCAGTAACTGGCCGCGAACGGGTCGTGCGTCACCATCGCGATCGTCGCCGCGAAGCGCTCGTTCATCTGCTTGAGCGATTCCATGACGTCCTTCGCCGCCTTGGAGTCGAGGTTGCCGGTCAGCTCGTCGGCCAGCAGAATCGACGGCTTGTGGATCATCGCCCGCGCGATCGCCGCCCGCTGCTTCTGCCCGCCGGATACCTCGTAGGTGCGTTTGTTCAGAATCGGGGCAATGCCCAGCAGCTCCGCGAATGGCGTAAGACGCGCTTCGATCTCTTTCACCGGCGTGCCCTCGAGCACGAGCGGCAGCACGATGTTCTCCTTGATCGACAGCGTATCGAGCAGGTTAAAGTCCTGAAAGACGAAGCCGAGCTCCCGCCTGCGGAACAGCGCCAGCTGCTTCTCGTGCAGACGGACCGGCTCTGTGCCGTTGATCCAGATGCTGCCCGAGGTCGGCTTGTCGATCGTCGCCAGCAGGTTCAGCAGCGTCGTCTTCCCGCTGCCAGACGGTCCCATAATGCCGACGAATTCCCCTGCTCCCACTTCGAGGTCGATGTCTTCCAGCGCCTTGTAAGCGACGCTGCCTTTGCTCGCGTAAGTCTTGCACAGCGCTTGTGTGCGTAATACGGTCATGACCCATTCCTTCCCTTCGCTTGGTTCTTATGGGACCAGTATACCGCCAGGGAAGCCGTCCCCCTCATCGAATCAGCTTGCAAACGGCAGGCGAAACCTTACAATATTGTCACCTCTCCTCGATACGGTGCAAGGTTCGCGAACGGAAGGCGATCGTAACGGCCGTGCCGCTTCCTTGCTCGGATTCGGCCGTTATGGCGTGTCCCAGCTTCCGGCAGACCAGCTTGGCCAAGTACAGCCCCATGCCGGTCGATTCCCCGACGATCCGACCGTTCTCCCCCGTGAAGAACGGATCGAACACGCGGGGCAGCTCGTGGGCGGGGATGCCGATGCCTTCGTCGCGCACGCCGAGGATTGCCGATCCGTCCGGCTCCTGCGCGATTCGGATATGCAGCCGCTTGGCGCCCGGCTTGGGCGCGCTGTATTTGATCGCGTTCGTCACGAGCTGGCCGATCGCGAACGCCATCCACTTCTCGTCGGTCTCGACCGCAGCGCTTCCTTCGACCTGCGGATAGATCCCGTGCTTGATGCACAGCCGCTTATGACGGTTGACCACCTCCCGCGCCAGCTCCTCCAGACGCACCTTGCGCACGTGCATGTCCAATTCGAATTTGGACAGCCTCGCCGTATACAGCATCAAATCAAGCCCCTGCGTCAGCCGGTCCGCCTCCTCCCGGATGCTGGCGAAGCTGTCGCCCGCTTCCGTCTCCTCCCCGCCTTGCTGGGCGAGCAGGTCGATGACCGATACCGGCGTCTTCATCTGGTGCACCCATTGATGGGTAAAATGCCGATGCAGCTCCTGCTGCCGTCGATAGCGGCCGAGCTCGTCCATATAGGCCTCGTGCTGGCGGGCGATCAGCCGCTGGACGGCGAGCTGGTCGCGTGTAACGCCAGAGCGGATCTGCAGCGCGGCTTCGAGCTTCCCCGCGCGCAGCGCTTCGCCGAGCTCGCGAAAATACGACCGCTGGCGCACATAATCCGCCAGCAGCCAGACGAGCAGGAAGAACAGCGCCAGCACGAACGCATAGACGATGCTCGCCGCGTCCGGCTTCAAGCCTTGGCTCGCGAGGGCAAGCACGAGCGCCGTCTCCGAGAGCGCAAGCGCCAGTAGGAAAGCCGCGATGTACCAGGCCTTGTCCGCCAGATAACGGGCAAACGTCAGCGAGACGTCCGCTGCTGCTTCGAATGGCGTGCCGTGCCCCAATCCGCCACCCGCGTCCTCCTCGGATTCCCGTCCCTCGCGTTCCGTATAGCCGCTCATGATTCGGCTCCCTTCATGTTCAGCTTGTAACCCGCGCCCCGCACCGTCTCGATGACGCCCGGCAGCCCGAGCTCCTCCAGCTTCCGGCGAAGCCGCGTAACGTTGACAGTGAGCGTGTTGTCATCCACGAACTGCACGTCGTCCCACAACGTCTCGAGCAGCCGTTCCCGGCCGACGACGCGTCCTTCCTGCTTCAGCAGACACTCGGCGAGGAGGCATTCGTTCTTCGTCAGCGCCATCAGCCTTCCCTCCCATTCCAGCTCGCTGCGCGCCGGATGGAGGAGCAGGCCGCCCGCGTGCAGCTCTCCGCCTCCCGGGGTCTGCTGCGCGGGGACGGCGGCATATTCGCCGTATGCCCGGCGCAGCAGGCCCTTGATCTTCGCGAGCAGCAGATCGAGCGGGATCGGCTTGGTCACGTAATCGTCGCCGCCGTTCTCGATCGCCATCACCTGATCCATCTCGCCCGAGCGAGCCGAGACGAAGATAATCGGCGCGCTGGTCACCGTGCGGAATTGCCTGCACCAGTAGTAACCGTCATAGTGCGGCAGATGAATGTCCAGCAGAATGAGATGCGGCCCCCACTCCTCCATTTCCTTCTTCAGCTCCTGCATGCGCGATGCGACGCGCGCTTCGAAGCCGTATTTGACGAGCGACCTGCGCAGCAGCTCGCCGATTTTATCGTCGTCCTCCACGATGAAAATGCGATACATCCCGGTCCTCTCCTCCCGTGCGTGGTTCCGGGCGCCTCGCGCATTCCGCGCGTTCGCCTCGTTGAATTCGTCACCGCTTGTCGAATCTTTATTCTAGCGGCTTTTCCAGCTTCTCTCAATCCCGGCGGCTCGTCGGGCGTCCGGCGAGCCTCTCATAGAGAACCAAAGGGCTTCGCCCCTTCAGATCCCCCTTTTTTCCCTCGCCCCTTCAGATCCCCCTTTCTCCCTCGCCCCTTCCCCCTCCGCCGAGGGGAACTAAAGGGCTTCGCCCTCTGGACTCCCTTTTTCGTGCTTTCACGCTGGTTGGTGGTAGGCGGATGCTTTCGAGTTGGCACGCTTTTGTCCTGGCGGACAAAGCTTCAGTGGGTTTTGAAGTCAGGCCTAAGACATATGCCTGTCAACTATATACCTCGTGTAGCTTCAGCGCGGACGTTTTTCCTTAACCTGACAGCATTGCCCTCAGTGGAGGTGTTGGGGAAGGATCATTTTGGGGAAGGCAACGAAAAAACCGCGGCTGCAACGAGGCAGCCGCGGTCAAATAATGCGATGTCGAAACGAGCTAATACACGAGCGTCAACCGAACCAGTTTGTCGTTCATGGTCGTACGCGCGAACGACTCGTGCGTGTAGCTGTACCGCGTAATGCCCGTCTGGGCCGAGAGCGCCTTCTTCATATCCGAAGCGAGGGTCGCGCCGCGGGTGTAGCGGAGGACCACGGACGTTTCGCCTTGCTCGATCGCGGCGGCGATTTTATCCTTCAGTCCCTGCAAGGTCGTCACCGTGTAGTCTTCGTCCATATACGCAAAGCCCATGCCCAAATAGAGATTGTCATAAAAAGCGGCGCGGCTGGCATCGGTCTGCGCCAACGTCCTCAGGGTGTCGTCGTAGGCCGTGATCGCCTTCGGATAATTCGCCGCCTTCCAGGTGTGGTCGGCCCGCAGCTGGGCATCGGTGACGTTGTAATAATTGTACACGACGCGCCCCTTCACGTCCGGCACCGGATCGTCCCACGTCGTATCCATATGGTACCACTGGCCGCCGAGCTGGATCAGGTTCCACGCATGGGATTGGCCGCGCGAGCTGCCCTCCACGATGCGAACCGGAATGCCGGCCTGCTTCATCATCTCGTACGTCAACAGCGCATAGCCTTGGCAGACGGTCCGGCCTTTGCTCAACCCGTCGAACGCCGAATGCGACACCAGCGTCGTATCGTAGGCGATGTTCGTCACGATCCAGTCGTGAATCGCTTTTGCTTTCTGATGATCGTTCATCCCGGTCGTCAAAATAGCGTCCAGCGCCTGCGCGACTTTCTGCTTCACCTGCTTGGTCTGGGCGAGCGATTCCCAGTAGGTGAATTTCACGGTTATTTTGGCGCTCGTGCCGGAGATGACGGCCGAGGTCGCGTAGCTTTTCACGATATAATGCAAATAATCATCCGACGCCAGCGCGGCGTCGAGGGCCCGATTCAAATCGTTCTTGAGCGCGGTCTTCGTGCCCGTATAGGACAGGGTAACCGTGCTTGCCCGTTTCTCGATCGCCGCCACGAGCGTTCCGCTCATTTTGGCTTGGACGGCCGTCGCTTGCACCGCGGCTGCTTCTGCAGCCCGAACCGGTCCGAGCACGGTCGCCGCGGGCGCGGCGCCCAGCAGCATTGCCGCCGCCAGCATGCCTTTGATCAACTTCATCTGCCGCTCCTCCTCGCATCATGTCTTAGGGTGTCTCTCTCATTCTAGCATCAATCGGCGGATTTGGGCGCATCGACCGGCTGCCAATTATTCGCGAAAGCTTGCCCGCGCCCTTCGTTTATCCATACGCGCGAAGCACCGGACTAGTACCGTCTTCGCCTGACGTTCACCAAATCGACGTATTTTGCGCAAATGAGGCTGCAAGCGCCGAACCAGGGAACCGTTTCCAACCGAGGAGGACTTATGTTAAAATGAACCAGCTTCAGGGTAAGAGGACATGCAGCAGCCCACCCGCATTTCGATTAATTTGAAGGATGAAGGAGCGTGCGAGAAGGATGAAATACCGCAAGCTTGGCAAGAGAGGACCGGAAATTTCGGTCATCGGCTTCGGATCATGGGCCATCGACGGAAGCGGCTGGGCGAGCGCTTGGGGCGAGCAGGACGATGCGCTGTCGATCGAAAGCGTGCGCGCCGCCCTCGACGCAGGCGTGACGTTCTACGACACGGCCGCCGTCTACGGGCTCGGCCATTCCGAGGAAGTGCTCGGCAAGGCGCTCGGAAGCGACCGTCCGAACGCGATCGTCGCTACCAAATGCGGCCTCGTCTGGGACGAAGCCGGCGCGATCACGCGCAGCGGCGTCTACGAATCGATTCTCCGCGAGGCGGAAGCCTCGCTGCGCCGCTTGGGCACCGACTATATCGACCTCTACCAAATGCACTGGCCGGCCGAAGACGCGCCGCAGGAAGAGACGATGCGCGCGCTCGAAAAGCTCGTGCAGGACGGCAAGGTCCGCTATATCGGCGTCTCCAACTACAATATTGAGCAGCTGGAACGGTCGCTCGCGGTCGCCCATGTCGACTCGCTGCAGCCGCCTTATTCGATCCTCCGCCCTGCAGTGGAAGCCCAACTGCTCCCGTTCTGCCAGCACAAGGGCATCGGCGTCGTGGCCTATAGTCCGCTCACGTCCGGGCTGCTATCGGGGAATTACACGTACGACACCAAATTCAGCGACGACGACTGGCGCTCCCGCAACAAAGCCCACACGGGCGAGGGTCTCCGGCAGAACGTCGACAAAGCCGAACGGCTGAAGGCAATCGCCGAACGGCACGGCTTGACGCTCCCGCAGCTCGCGGTCGCCTACGTACTCGCTCACCCGGCGCTCACCAGCGCCATCGTCGGCGTACGCAAGCCGTCGCATATTACGAGCGTGCTGCCCGCCGCAGACGTCACGCTGGACGACGCCACGCTCGTCGAGATTCGCGGCATCGCGGCGGAGTAAGCGCGAGTTGACGCTACTCCGAAGCCATGCGGTTCAACAAATCTCATAGAGCCGACCTATGCTTAGCTGGTCAGCCATGCCAAAAAACCGCCGGGAGCAATGCGATCCCCGGCGGTTTTCGTTCGCGCCCTTCGCCTCGAAAAAGATGGCTGCTCGTTCGCGCTTTAGTCGGTCTCTAGCCCTCCCGCATCGCGCGCGCCATCTCCTGCAGCGCAAGCGTCGTGCGCCAGTTGCGCGTCGTGACGGTATGGCGAAGCTTGGCCAAATTGTCCGCCAGCTTCGATGCTGACATGCGCTGACGCAGCAGCAGATAGAGCTCCCGCCCGACGACGCGGTAGTCGTCCATCACGTTGCCGGGGTCGAGCTTGCGCGCGATCTCTTCCGGTCCCGGCGCGTCGTCCGCGAGCAGCGACATCTGGATGCTCTCCTCTTCGCCAAGGCTCGCCGCGTCGTACGGACAGTCGCGGATAATCGCGTCCCACTCCACGGCCGTGCGGACCATGACCCTGACGCGAAAGCCGAACCGGCTCTCGATCGCATCCTCGATACGGCCCGCAAGCGCGGCCGCATCTCCCGCTTCCGCCTCGAAGACGACGTTGCCGCTCTGGATATACGTTTGCGCGCGGCCGTGTCCCATCGAGTGAAACAGCGTCCGAAGCTCGGCCATCGGGATTTTGTTGTGGCCGCTGACGTTGATGCCGCGCAGCAGCGCGATATAGATCTGCATGAGGAGCCCTCATTTCCTTTTTGCACCAGTATAGCATGTCGGACAGCACTCAGCCTGTCCGCCCGGCGCGCTGACCGCGATTACTCAGCAACACCAACGAAACGCCGGCATGAGAGGCCTCAGTATGAGCTGGTCCATCTCGTACGCAAAAGCCGCCTTCGATAGAGGTTCTCTCTCCGTGAAGACGGCTATCATCCATACCGTGTACCTTCAGAAATTAATTCAACCAGGTCGTCTTCGCCGCCGCATCCGTCCGCTTCGTCTCCGGCGTCTCCTCCGCCGGGTAGCCGACGAATAGCGTCCCGATCACTTTGCGGCCTTCCGGCGCGCCGATCAGCGCGTGCATGCCGCCGTCGTGCACGAGGCCGATGCCGCGCGTGCGCCATACGAGACCCAGCCCCAGCTCGGAAGCGGCCAGCCACATGCCGTGGATCGCGCAAGCCGCGGCGTATTCATTATCGCGCGTCGCCGCCGGGTCGCCTTCCACGATGTCGGCGGTGACCGCGATGGCAACCGGCGTCCCGAGCAGCACCTTCATCGATTCCTCCACAAGCTTCGGCTTCGCGGGGAATCGCGCCTGCAGGTAGGCCGCGGCCGCTTCCTCGTAACGACGCTTCGATTCGCCTCGCAGGACGTAGAAATGCCACGGTTCGCGCAGCCGGTCGTTGGGCGCCCACACGGCGGCCTCCAGCAGCGCGCGGATTTTCGCTTCTTCCACCTCGGAAGGCAGCAGCTGCCTCACCGCCCGCCGCTTGCGCAGCGCGGTTGTAATGGACATAGGGATTCCTCCTTTGCTTATCGTTGCGAACTAGCGTGCGCTCGACGCCGCTCCCGCTGCGCCTCGCACAGATCCAGCCACTTGCCGGCGAGCGATGGATTCGAGGCGAAATGCAGGTGAGCGTAACCCGCCACCAAATTCCCCCGCGCCATGCCGTCCGGCTTGGCGCCGCGCATGCCTTTGGACAGGTAAGCCGGTTCAGGCGCGGTCGGCGGCTCTCCCGCCTCGGCTTCCCCGGCAGGCGGAACATACACCGAGTAATGGAACTCGTGCCCCTTGGCCTGCCCGCCCTCGCCGAGCAGCGCGTTGCCCGCCGTGCCGGTCAGCTCCCGGTAGCCGAGCGCCGCCAGCTTGCGCTGCATCCGCACCTCGCCGGGCAGCACGCCGGCCATCGGATAGCGGCGTCCCTCCGTATCGGTGATCGCTACGGTCAAATACATGAAGCCGCCGCATTCGGCCATGACCGGCATGCCGCTCTCCGCTGCCGCGCGTATGGAGGCTTTGACCGACTCGGCCGCGGACAGCTCGGCCGCGAACTGCTCCGGGAAGCCGCCCCCGATATAGAGGCCGTCCGCATCCCGCGGCACCGGCTGTCCGGCCAGCGGCGAGAAATACGCAAGCTCCGCTCCGTTCGCCTCGAGCAGCTCGAGATTCTCCGGGTAGTAGAAATGGAATGCCGCGTCCTTGGCGACGGCGATGCGCACGGGACCTCCCGCGCGCGGCTTGCCAGGCGCCGCGAACAGCCGGGCTTGAACCTCGATCGCCGGCGATTCGGCAAGCGCGAGAATGCGGTCCAGATCGAAGCTCGCTTCGATTCGCCCGGCCAGCCCCTCGAACAGCCCAGACAGCTCTCCGCGCTCGATGGCCGGCACCAGTCCGAGATGGCGCTCCGGCATATGCAATCCCTCGTCGCGCATCAGATACCCCACGACCGGAATGCCGCATTCCTGCTCGATCGCCGCGGCGACGAGCCGGTAGTGGTTGTCGCTGCCAACCTGATTGGCGATGACGCCGGCGATCCGGACCCGCGGCTCCAGCAGCTGGAAGCCCCGCACGATCGCGGCCGCGCTGCGCGCCATGCTGCGACAATTCACGACGAGCAGCACGGGCGCGTCCAGCAGCATGGCAATCTCCGCCGTGCTGCCCTCGTTCGAGAGCGGATCGCGCCCGTCGTAGAACCCCATGACGCCCTCGATGATCGAGACGTCCGCGTCCTTGCTGCCTCGCGCGTAGATCTCCCTTACCGTCTCGGCCGGGAACATCCAGCCGTCCAAGTTGCGCGACTGCCGCCCGGTGACGGCGGTATGGAAGGTCGGATCGATGTAATCCGGCCCGCATTTGAAGCCCTGCACGGCCAATCCTCGGCGCGCGAACGCCGCCATCAGCCCGATCGCGGCCGTCGTCTTGCCGACGCCGCTGCCCGTGCCGGCGATGACCAGTCTTCGGTCCGTCATCGCGATATCGCCTCCTTCGCCGAAGAGAACGGCACGATGCCGACCGATATCGTCACGTTGCCGGACTTCTTCTTCACGAGCGCGAGCTCGCTTGCGCCGGTGTAGCGTTTGACGGCCGGCTCGCTGACGCCGTACGCCCCCGTGAATTTGAACACCGTCTCCGACGGCGCCTCCATCGGCATCTCGTTCAGCTCCGCCGCCGAGTAGGCGTGCAGCGGCCATCCGTTCCGCTCGCATACGGCGAGCAGCCCTTCCTCGTCCTGCTTCAGGTCGATCGTGCAGACGGCTTTGACGCTCTTGCGCGACATCCGAAGCTCGGCCAGCGTCTCCGCGATGACCGCCTCGATCTCCTCGGATGAGGTCCCCCGGTTGCAGCCGATGCCGAGGGCGATCACCTTCGGCCGGTACAGCACCCCGTTGCGCAGAATCGCTTCCTCCTCCGGCGCGAGCAGCCGGTGCGTCACGACGAGCGCCGCGTCCGGCTCGTCCGCCAACGCTTCCGCGATCGTGCCGTACACCCGGATCGTCGCCGGAAGCGGCCCCTCGTGCGTCCACCAATCCGGCTCGCCCGACTCCTGCACGACCGCGACCTGCTCCTCGTTGACGACCGACGCGCTGACCGGCGTCAGCTTGTCCGCCGATTCCCAGCTCCAGCCGAACCGGCGGCCGAACAGGTCGACGGCGATCGTCTTCTGCACGTCCGAGGCGGTCGTGACGACGGCGCGCGCGCCGATGGCCGCCGCCACTTCCTGCGTCAGCTCGTTCGCGCCGCCCAGATGCCCGGACAGCACGCTGATGACATGCTCGCCTTTATCGTCGATGACGACGATGCCGGGATCTTCCTTCTTATCTTTGAGCAGCGGCGCGATCATCCGCACGACCGCGCCGAGCGAGATGATGCAGATGATCCCTTTGTACCGGGGGAACAACGCCGGGAACAGCAGCCGCACGCTGCCTTCGAACAGCTGGATTCCTCTCGCTTCTTCGTCGCCTCGCGCGAATTTGCCCATATAGTAGGTATCCGAATTGCCGAAGACGCGCTGCATCCGTCTGGCCAGCTCGACGCCGTGCTTGGTGATCGCCACGACGGCGACGTCCCCGTTCACGTCGATGCGCGGCACTTGCCCTTCCGTCAACGCGATCATTCCTTCACCCCGCGGCGGAACCGGTGCGTGAACGTCTTATCGTACAGCTTGGAGCGATACTGCTCCTTGCCGTGAATATCAGGATCAAGCGCCCAGCCGGCGAGAATCATCGCGTGCGAGCGAATGCCGTGCTCCCGCATTTGCGCCTCCAGCTCGCCCACCGTCGTCCGGATCACGAGCTGGTCCGGCCATGTCGCACGCTGCACGACGGCGACCGGCGTATCGTCGCGCCAGCCGGCCTCGCGCAGCTCGGCGACGACCTTCCGGATCAGCGTCGCGCTCAGGAACAGCGCGATCGTCGTATGATGCGCCGCCAGGTCGCGCAGCTTCTCCAATTCCGGCACCGGCGTGCGCCCTTCGGCTCGCGTCAAGATCAGCGTCTGCGTCAATTCCGGGATCGTCAGCTCTGCTCCGAGCGCCGCCGCCGCGGCGAACACGGAGCTGACGCCCGGTACGACCTCGACGCCGATCTCTTCCTTCTTCAGCAGCGCGACCTGCTCCATGATCGCGCCGAACACGGACGGATCGCCCGTATGGACGCGCGCGACCATTTTGCCGGCCCGTACGCGGTCGGCCATAATGCCGACCATCTCGTTGAGCTCGAGCCCCGCGCTCTTGATGACCTCGGCCTCCGGCTTCGCCTTCGCGATTAGCGCTTCGCTGACGAGCGAATCCGTGTACATAACCACGTCCGCTTCCTGCAGCAGGCGCAGTCCTTTAACCGTGATGAGGTCCGGATCGCCCGGCCCCGCTCCGATGAGATAGACCTTCCTGTTCCCGCTCATTTTCGCACCACCATTAACGTCAAATATTCCAGCTCGCGCCCTTCCAGCTCTTCGACGCGCCGCCAGATCTGCTCCTCGCCGGACGTGACCTTCGTCAGCACCGCCGCCTTGTCCACGAGCTCCAGGTCGCGAAGCACGCGCAGCATAAGATCGATCACCTTCGCCACCTTGATGAACACGACGCACGCATGGGATTCGATCGCGCGGCGCATCGTCTCGTAGTCGCCCGTCGCCGGCACGATCGCCACCTGCTCGTCCCCGTCCGCCAGCGGGACGCCAAGCCGTGAAGCCGAAGCGTTCACGGACGAGATGCCCGGCACCGCGACCATCTCGACCTCGGGATGGCGCTCGGCCATGAGCCGCATGAGATGAATGTAGGTGCTGTAGATCATCGGGTCGCCTTCCGTCACGAACACGACGTCCTTCCCGGCCCGCAGCCGCTCCCAGACCGCCTCCACCGTCTTGCCCCACTGAAGCGCCAGCGCTTCGGGGTCCTTCGTCATCGGGAACGTCAGGCCGAGCATGTCCTTCTCCGCCGTGTTGACGTACAGCTCGACGATCGCGAGCGCATAGCTCTTAGCCCCCATTTTCTTGCGCGGGTACGCGATGACCGGCGATTCCTTCATCAGCCGGAACGCCTTGATCGTTATTAATTCCGGATCGCCGGGACCAACGCCGACCCCGTACAGCCGTCCGAGCCTCGCTGTCGCCTGGGCGGGCGCGCCTTGGGTTGCTCCTTCATTCATCCTTGGAACGCCTCCTCTTCTCTTCGCCATGCCGTCACGATAAAGACGGGATTGAGCGCCTCGAACCGGGTCAAATCAAGAATCGGCTTGCTGCGCGACAGCTGCGCCAGCGTCATCCGAGACGCGAACCCTTCCGCCTCGAACGCCTGCGCCGCTTCGTGCAAGTTCTCGAGCGTGACCGCGTTCAGCACGATGCGTCCGCCGGCTCTCATTCGGGCGCAGCATACGGCCAGCAGCTCGCGCATCTCCCCGCCCGTGCCGCCTATGAACACCGCGTCGGGATCGGCGAACGCATCCAGCCCTACCGGCGCTTTGCCGTGAACGGCCGTGATATCGGCGCGAAACTTACGCATGTTCGCCTGACAATTCGCCAGGTCGCCCTCGTTCTTCTCGATGGCGTACACGGCGCCGCGCGGCGCCAGCTTCGCCGCTTCGATCGCGACCGAGCCGGTGCAGCAGCCGATGTCCCATACGACGCTGTCTTGGCGCAGCGCGAGTTCGGCTAGACTCAGCACGCGCACTTCGCGCTTCGTGATCAGCCCCTTGTCCGGCTTGCGCTGCGCGAATTCCTCATCCGGTATGCCGAGCGGCCAGACCGGTACGGCCGCTCCGGCGTCCCGCTTCAAGATGACGACATTGAGCGGTGAGAACGCATCCGCCGGCCGCTCGGCGAGCTCCGGCAGCGCATGCCAGCCGGCCCTTTCCCCTTCTCCGCCCAAGTTCTCCGCCACGAATGCCCGGTATTCCGTCATGCCGAAGTCGAGCAAATACCGCGCGATCGCGCCCGGATGGTTGTCCGCATCCGTCAGCAGCGCGGCCTTCGCCTTCCCGTCGAGCCGCTGGGCAAGGCCGCGAAGGCTTCTGCCGTGCACGCTGAGCAGCTCGGCGTCCTGCCAGCTTTCGCCGATTCGCGCGAAGGCGAGCTGCACCGAGCTGACGTTCGGATAAATCTCCGCCTTCAGCTTGCCGCCGAGATAACCGCCGATGCCATAGAAGAGCGGATCGCCCGAAGCCAGCACGACCGTGTCGCGCTTCTCCTTGGCCAGCTCGTCCGCCAGCTGCGCGAGCCCGCCTTTAATGACCCGCTTCTCCCCCTCATACCCCGGGAAGAAATCCAGCTGCCGCTCGCCGCCGACGAGCAGCCCGCTGGACGTAATCCAGGCCAGCGCCTGCAGCGGCAGGCTGGCCGGCCCTTCGTCGCCGATGCCGATGATTTTCAACGACCGTTCCATATCCTCATCTCCCTTACGCTTCCCCTTGCTTCTCCGTACGTCCCAAAATAACGCCCTTCATCGACATGATGATCGTCTCGAGCGCATACGTCGCCTTCGCTTCGCGCAAGCCGCTCTCGCAGCAAGCGGCGCATAGCCGCTCGAAGAACGCCAGCAGCCCGCGCTCCTGCATCATGTCCCCGACCTGCGCGGCCGTATTGGCGCCTCGGATCTCCTCGACCGTCCCGGGATCGGCGCCCGCCTGCTCGGCCGCGGACGCCAGGAAGTCGAAATCGACCGGCGCGCTCTTCGAATGCACCATCATGACGCCTTGGGCCACCTTCGAGAATTTGCCCATCATGCCGGAGAGCGTCACCTTTCGGACGCCTTGTCTAGCGCACATCGTCAGCGCGAAGCCCACGAAATCGCCCATCTCGACGAACGCCTCTTCCGGCAAATCCGGATAAAGCCCCATCGCGACCTTCTCGCTTCGACCGCCGGTGGACAGCACGATATGCGTGCACCCGCTCTTCACCGCGACGCGAATGGCCTGCGCGACGCTCGCCTTGTACGCCGCCGTCGAGAACGGCACGACGATGCCGCGCGTCCCGAGAATCGAGATGCCCCCGATAATGCCAAGCCTGCCGTTCAGCGTCTTCTTCGCGATTTCTTCTCCGTCCGGAACCGAGATGACGACGCGGACGCCCCGCTCCAGCTCGAAGCTATCGAGCACGGCCTGCACCGATTCGCGGATCATTTTGCGCGGGACGGGATTGATCGCCGCCTCTCCGATGTCGACCGGCAGCCCCGGCTTCGTCACGCGCCCGACCCCGATACCGCCGTCGATCTCGACGCCTTCGCCGTCCCGCCAACGCACTTCGGCCACGATGCGCGCGCCGTGCGTCGCATCCGGATCGTCGCCTCCATCCTTAATGACCTCGCACATCGCCCGGTCCGCCTCATATTCGCAGGCATGCATCAAGAACGTGACTTCCTGCCCGATCGGCAGCCGAATGGCGGATTCACGCTGCGGCTCCTGGAGTATGAGCGCCGTTACCGCCGCTTTGGCTGCCGCAGCCGCGCAGGAGCCCGTCGTATACCCATGCCGCAGCGGCTTGGCCTCCTTCTCCTCCATCGCCATCCGCCGCGCCTATCCGAGACGTTCCGCCATGAGCGAGATCGCGTTGACCGCCGCGACCGCCACCGGACTGCCGCCCTTGCGGCCGAGATTCGTAATATACGGAATGTCCAGCTTCGCCAGCTCCTCCTTCGATTCTGCCGCCGAGACGAAGCCGACCGGCACGCCGACGATAAGCCCCGGCTTCGCTTCGCCTTCCTTCACGAGCCGGATCAGCTCGAGCAGCGCCGTCGGCGCGTTGCCGATCGCGTATATGCCGCCCTCCGCCTCGCGGATCGCCTTGCGGATCGAGATGATCGCCCGCGTCGTGTTCAGCCGTTTGGCCTCCGCCATGACGTCCGGGTCGGATATATATACCTTCACTTCGCCGCCGAACTTCTCGATGCGCGGCTTGCTGATGCCCACCTGCACCATCTGCACGTCCGCGACGACCTTGCGCCCTTGGCGGATCGCCTCGATGCCCGCCCGAATCGCGTCCTTATGGAACAGCAGGCTGCGACCCAGCTCGAAATCGGCCGACGCATGGATGACGCGCTGCACGACCGGGTACTGCTCCTCCGTGAACGGATGCGGCCCAAGCTCCTCGGTAATCATCTCGAAGCTCTTCTCCTCGATCTCCTGCGGCTGCACCGTCAGCGGTTTAAACTCCGTCTTGAAATCCATCTTCTCGCTATGCCCCCTTCTTAGGAATCGCTGCGGACCATCCGTCCGTGCAGCCCGTCCAAATGCGCGATGACCGCGCCGTAATCCGAATACGCGGTGCCGAACTCGATGTCCGGCCGGCCGATGACGATCGTCTCGATGCCCATCTCCGCCGCCGCTTCGAGCTTCTCGTCGACCGCGCCGGCTTTGCCGCTCTCCTTCGTGATCATGAGCGTAACGCCGTAGTGGGCGTAGAGCGCCATGTTCAGCTCCTTGGAGAACGGCCCCTGCATGGCCACGATGTTCCGCTGCGGGATGCCGAGCTCCTCGCACTTCACCATGTTATCCGTGCGCGGCAGCATGCGGGCGATCAGCGTGACGTCCGGCAGCCCCTGCAGCCTCGCGGCGAAAATATGCAGCGTCTTGCTGCCCGTCGTCAGCATGACGACGCCGCCGCGCCGGGCGGCCTCCTCGGCGGCTTCCTCGTAATCCGCCGCGTATGTGACCAGACCGCTCCGGCCCTCGCCGCTCTCGCGCTCCCGCTCGTAGCGGATATACGGCACGCCGGCTTCCGCCGCCGCGGCGATCGCGTTGCGGTGCGCTTCCTCCGCGAACGGATGGCTCGCGTCGACGACGGCCGTCATGCCCTGCTCCCGAATGAGCGCCGTCATCTCGGCCGCCGTCATTCGACCCGTCCGTACGGCGAGCCCTGCCGCAGCAAGGCTGGCCGCCGCGCTCTCGGTCACGACCGAAGCGAGCGGCTCATAGCCGCTCGCCGCTACCCGCACCGCCAGCTCCCGCGCGTCGCTCGTCCCGCACAGCATGAGGATCATTCCAATCCCTCCGATGCAAGCACGACGGGACGGGGCGATTGATCATGCTCTTGCCTGTCGGGGTCATGTTCATGGTCGTGGTCGTGATCATGCTCATGGTCGTGAGCATGATGTTCGTGATCGTGACGATGCCCGTGTGCATGTTCGCGATCATGATGGTCATGCCCATGATGATGGTCATCATGGTGGTGATGGTCGTGATCGTGGTCGTGGTCATGGTGATGGTGATGATGACCGTCATCGTCGTGATGATGGTGGTGATGCCCATGCTCCGCGGCAGCGGCCAGTCGGTATTGGCACATATCGCAGTTCATCTTTACTTCCTCCCCGAGCGCTTCGCGCGCCCGTTCGAGGAGAATCGTCTGCAGCGTCGGGTGAAAGCCGAAATACCGGGCAAGCGTGAAGCGATGCTCCGGATTACGCGCCTTCAAGCCTTCCAGCATGTCCTCCATCCGCTTGATCAGCACGCCGGTGAACAGGAAGTAAGGCAGTACGATGACATGCTTCGCCCCGAGCTTCAGACACCGCTCGGCGCCGGCTTCCACGAGCGGATCCGTCACGCCCATGAAGGCGGTCTCGACATAGCCGACCTTCAGCCGCTCCCAGAACAGCCGCGAAATTTTGAACAGATCGCTGTTCGCGTCCGGGTCGCTGCTGCCCCGCCCGACGACGAGCACCGCCGTGTCGCGCAGCTCCGCTTCCGGATCGAGTCCGGACTCGCGCAGCCGGGCCGAGAGAATCTCCAGCACTTGGTCATGCACGCCGATCGGGCGGCCGTAGATGAACTGAACGCCCCGGTGCCGTTCCCGCGCCTCGTCGATTGCCGCCGGGATATGCAGCTTCGCATGGCCGGCCGAGAATAGCGTGATCGGTATGACCGCCACCCGCTTCGCCCCCAGCGCGGCGCACTTGTCGAGCCCCTGATCGAGCGTCGGCTTCTCGAACTCGAGGAAACACGTCTCGACTAGCAGCCCGTCCAGCCGGTCCGCGATCGCCCCGACGAACGCCCTGACCTCGTCATTCCCTTCGGCATCTCGGCTGCCGTGGCCGACAAACAATACTGCATCCATATTTCGTCCGCTCCTCTTCCCATTTAATCCCGGCGTGCCGTCGACCTTCCATTCGTCAGTCGCCGCATACCGCGTTATCGATTGCAAACACAGGCAGATCCTGCTGCCTATAGCCTTCAAGCTCCTTCACCCGTTTGAAAAACTTGTGGAACCGTTCGTTCGGATGGCCCTCCGCCCGAAAACGCGCCACGATCCGCTCGATCGTCGGCACCAGCGCCTCCGGCTCGATCCCTTCCGCGACAGGCTGGGCGGCGTGCGCGTTGCGCCCGACCGTCTTCCCGCCGAGGAACAGATCGAATTTCCCCCTTCTGTATACGATGCCGATATCTTCGTTCACCGCGCCGTAGCACGCCATCCCGCAGCCATTGAAGCCAATGCGCAGCTCCTTGGGCACCTTGGCGCCGCCGAGCCCCGCGCCGAGCCGCTCCAAATACGGCACCGATTCGGCTTTCTCCATATTGCAAAAGTCGCACGCCTTGATCTGCACGACATCGCCGATCGGCGCCAGCGTGAATCCCGCCTCGCGAAGGCGGCCCGTCGCCGCATCCGGGTCGTCCGTCCGCAGGCGAACGATAAACTGGTGATGCGGCGTATACTCCAGCTCGCCCGCGTCGCCGACGATCTCGGCCAGCAGCATCATTTGCCCCGCGCTGAGCTTCTTGTTCGCCAGGCCAGGGCTAACCGTGAATTCGAATATCGCCTCCTGCCGGAACGCGGCTGCCGCACGGCCGCCATCCACGCCCTGCCCTTGTTCGGCTGTCGCCACGCCGCGGCTGGCATCGACCAGACGCAGCGCCTCCAGCGCAAGCGATAGCGGCGATGCCGAAGCAGCAGCTGCCTTCGCCGGCGAAGGCGCGATCCCGACAGTCTGCCGCCGCAGCGCGTTATGACCTGCCGGCTCCGCTGCTAACCAAGACCCGGACACGGCCTCCGTCCTCCTCGCCTCGCTTCCTTCGCGGTCGGCCGCAAGCCGCTCAAGCGTCTCGCCGTCCTCATCCCACCCCGCTTCTTCCGATCCGGCGTCTTGTTCCGTCACGCCAACCGTCTCCAGCGCCCATGGCTCCGCCTCGGTCCGCAGCCGCTCGTGCGGCCGCAGCGGCTGCACGTCCGCGCCAAGCGTATACTTCCGCTGATACCCGCGCGGCGTGATCATGAGCCCTTCATAGACGCTCGTGGCCGAATTGCCGATGATGACGGTCGTCAGCATGCCGATATCGTGCTCCAGCATCTCTCCGAGCGTCGTGATCACGACGTCCTGCCGGTCGCGGTAGGCGCTCTTGACGATGCCGACCGGCGTCTGCGCCGAACGGTACTTGAGTACGATCCGCTGCGTCTCGACGATCTGGCGCGTACGCCGCCCGCTGCGCGGATTGTACAGCGCAATGACGAAATCCGCGGAGGCGGCCGCCTCCACGCGCCGCTCGATGACCCGCCATGGCGTCAAATGATCGCTAAGGCTGATCGTGCACGCATCGTGCATGACCGGCGCCCCGAGCAGCGACGCCGTCGAGTTGATCGCCGAGATACCCGGGATAATCTCCACCGCCACGCCCGTCTCCCGCCGCCAGCCCCGCTCCATCAGCACCTCGTACACGAGGCCGGCCATGCCGTAGACGCCCGCGTCACCGCTCGAGATGACCGCGACCACGCGTCCGGCTTCCGCCTGCCGTACCGCTTCCTGCGCCCGGCTGACCTCCTCGGTCATCCCGGTCCGCACGACCTGCTGCTCGCTCAACAGCCCGCGGATCAGATCGACGTACGTGTTGTAGCCGATGACGATGTCGCTCTCTTGAATCGCTTCCTTTGCCCGTTTCGTGATATGTTCGAAGCTGCCCGGGCCGAACCCGACGATCAGCAGCTTGCCCGTTGTCCTCTCCATGCGATCCCGCCGCTCCTTCCTTGACCTATCCGCCTAACCGGCCGTTCCCCGGCCGATGCCAACGCAAAAAAGGACATCCCCAACACAAAACGTGTTAGAAATGCCCGTGGCTAACAAACGAATCCAAACGTCCGCCCCCGCTCGCATGCGCAAAGGGAAGCAGCGTTCCTGCTTGTCCGATCTCTAACACCACCCTAATTCCGCGTAGGTTAACAGTGCTGTTGAAACAGGCAGGTCTCCTGACTTAAAGCAATGCGCCGGCGGTCTTCCCGGGAGGCAGTCTCCCAGTGACTTCGGTTAGCGGCGCACCCGTCCGCGGCCATCGATCGGCCGGCGGACAAGCTTCTTACAGTGGCGGGTCCGTGTCGGTTTTGCACCGAACTTCCCTATTAAGCCATAATCGCGTTCACACGACTTGGCACCTGTTCCCAATATGCAATTGTCTCGACCATCATACAAGAGCCTGCCATCATCTGTCTATGAAAATAATGGTACGAGGCCCGGCGTCAAGGTTTCGCATTCCCGGCGCATAGCTTCCGCACGAACCGGCCATCCTATTTTCGACGGCGTGAAGAGAGGTGTGGTTCCATTGAGCCGAATGGTGAAAGGACTCAACACGCGAGGTAAACGGAAGTAAACACATTTTGCATAGAAGCGAGGGGTTGTGCCGCAGAGCATTCTGAGGGACACGTTACCATCAGGTAAACCGGATTTCTAACGGATGTGAAACAGATGTTGTCTCATTCTACGCATCGCCGTCGGAGAAGAGCCCTTAAAACGGGCTCTTTTTTCGTTTCGCACCATACCCGCACCGTTTTTTTGGGGAGAAGCGCGCATAGACGAGCCCCGTGCGGGACATTCTAATTATCGACGGCGTGAAGAGAGGTGTGGTTCCATTGAGCCGAATGGTGAAAGAACTCAACACGCGAGGTAAACGGAAGTAAACACATTTTGCATAGAAGCGAGGGGTTGTGCCGCAGAGCATTCTGAGGGACACATTACCATCAGGTAAACCGGATTTCTAACGGATGTGAAACAGAAGTTGTCTCATTCTACGTATCGCCGTCGGAAAAGAGCCCTTAAAACGGGCTCTTTTTTCGTTAGGGCGCCCCTTTGCGCATCATCACGAAACCATGTATAGAACGCCCCCGTCCCGGACATCATAATCTCGACGGTGAGAAGCGAGGTGTGGTTCCATTGGACGGCATCGTGCACGGACTCACAAGAGGTAAACGGAAGTAACACATTTTGCATAGAAGCGAGGGGTTGTGCCGCAGAGCATCTCTGAGGGACACATTGCCATTAGGTAAACCGGATTTCTAACGGATGTGAACAGAAGTTGACTCATTCTACGAATCACCGTCGGAAAAGAGCCCCTTCAAACGGGCTCTTTTTTCGTTATGCCCCCAAGTTGGCCGTGTTGGCTCGACTTTCGCATAGAACGTCCCCGTCTCGGGCAATATAATCTCGACGGTGAGAAGCGAGGTGTGGTTCCATTGGACGTCATCGTGCACGGACTCACTAGAGGTAAACGGAAGTAAACACATTTTGCATAGAAGCGAGGGGTTGTGCCGCAGAGCATTCTGAGGGACACATTACCGTCAGGTAACCGGATTTCTAACAGATGTGCAGCAGAAGTTGTCTCATTCTACGTATCACCGTCGGAAGAGGGCCCCTTCAAAAGGGCTCTCTTTTCCGTTAACGACGTTCGCAGTCGATGCCGCAATTATGCCGAGGAGGATCATAATGAACGACGAATACCGTCCTGCCCAACTGAACGCGGAACAGCTGAACGAGCTGCGGCAGACCGAAGAGCATCTCAGGTCGGCTTCCAACACGAATATCGTGCTGATCGCTTACGAGAAGGACAACGAGCCATCCGGTAAGGGGCGCGTCTAGCCGATGGTCGCACTATTCGATTTGGTACGCGAGGTGCTCTTCGCGGGCGCCATCCACAGCGTGGAGCATGCGTTCGAGCTGTTCGAGTCCTCGTAATAAAACGCATACGCTTGGACCAAAAAACGCCCCCAGCTTCCTGGCTGCGGCGTTTTTTGGCGTACTTGCCATTGACATCCATCCTATTCTCCGCCTCGCACGAGCGCCCTTCCTTTTCTCCCGCGCCGCTTATTTCCAACGCAAAAAGCCCCCTGCCACGGCGTGAAACTGCGCATTCTACCGTAGAGGGGACTTATCGTGACTTCATTTAAACGCGGTTTAGCACTCGCCCGGCGCGCTTGGTTTGCCGGCCGCCGTCGCGGTACGGAAGCTGGAGCCGCAGCCGCAGGTCGCGGATGCGTTCGGGTTCTCAATGGTAAACCCGCCGCCCATCGCCGATTCCTTGAAATCGATCTGGAGGCCATTCAGATAACGAAGGCTCTCGCCGTCGACGACGACTTTAAGCCCGTTCAGCTCCATGACGTTGTCGTCGTCCTTTTGTTCGTCGTCGAAGCCCATGCCGTAGGAGAAGCCGCTGCAGCCGCCTTCCTTGACGCCGATACGCAGGAACAGATCCGGCGATTCTTCCGCCGCGAGCATTTCTTTTATTTTCTCATTTGCGCTTTCGCTAATGGTAATCATACGTATTCCCTCCCTGACTGCGGCGTCCGGCCTTCGGAGCAATGCCCTGCGAGAGCAGGTCCCCCGGGTCGAACGGCGCTTTATAATTTATAGTATACACCGCTTCCGGATACTCCTCAAGGGACACGCATGCGCATCGATGCCGCCAGGGCGCGTTCGGCATGGTTCGACTTTAGTAGTTGCCGCCCCCCGAAGGGAAGGGTTATAATAGGGGGTAGCTTTTGCCCGGACGATCGGATGCAGCATCAACAGGCTGCGTATGTTATTTTTTTCACATAGTTGAATTTATTGCTCCCTTTGGCTGAAGAACGCCCGTGCGCGCAGCATTTCCCGCTCCACATTACCCATTGACCGGACCAGAAGCGCCCGGCGGACAAGGAGGAACCCTTCATGAACGTCGCAATACCGACAGAAGACAAGCAAATGCAGGCCATTATCGAGAAAGTACGCGCCGGCGAACGCCTCTCCCGCGAGGACGGCATTTTCCTGTACAAATCCGATGACCTGCTCACGATCGGCCAGATGGCCAACGAGGTCAATCTGCGCAAGAACGGCCGCAAGGTGTACTTCATCGAGAACATGAGTCTCTACTTCACGAACGTCTGCGAAGCGCACTGCGCCTTCTGCAACTTCCGCAAGGACGAAGGCCAACCCGGATCGTACACGCTTAGCGGCGAGCAGATGATCGAATACGTCGAGCAGCACATCCACCCCGGCGTTCGCGAGTTCCACATCGTCGGCGGCCATAACCCGCACGTGCCGTTTCAATATTATGTGGATTCGTTAAAAGCATTACATGAGCGCTACCCGGACGTGACGCTGAAAGCCTACACGGCGGCGGAGATCGACTTCTTCTCCCGGATCAGCGGCCTCAGCTACCGCGAGGTGCTGCAGGAGCTGATGAAGGTCGGCTTGAAGAGCCTGACGGGCGGCGGCGCCGAGATTCTCTCCGACGAGTACCGCCGCAAGATGAAAGTGACCAAAGCGGACGTCTCCCAGTACCTCGACGTTCACCGCAACGCGCACGAGCTGGGCCTGCGCACGCACACGACGATGTTATACGGTTCGGTCGAGAAGCACGAGGACCGCATCGACCATATGACGCAAATACGCGAGCTGCAGGACGAGACGAACGGTTTCCTCGTCTTTATTCCCTTGTCCATGCAGCCGATCAGCCCGAAAGCCGGCATTCGCAGACGCAATTCGGCGTACGAGGATTTGAAGACGATCGCCATCAGCCGTCTTATGCTCGATAACTTCCAGCATATCAAAGCATACTTCATCAATATCGGAACCCAGCTGACTCAAGTTTCGCTCACGATGGGCGCGGACGACGTTCACGGCACGATCGTCAAGGAACGGATCAGCCACTCGGCGGGGGCGCTTACGCCGGAAGGCATTACGCGCGAGGACCTCATCTGGCTCGTCAAAGGCGCGGGGCGCATCCCCGTCGAGCGCGACACCTTCTACAACGAAGTGAAGGTCTACGACTGATCGGATGCGCATTCGCGCATACTAGGCGTATGTTGCGGCGTATCAACAGGTTTACACAATCGCTGAAACAAAGGTTGGGATTTAGATGAAACGTTTTGTAGTATTAGGCGGCGGATACGGCGGGCTGACCGTCGTACACGAGCTGCTCGAAGGCGAGCTCCCCGACGATACCGTCATCGTCCTTATTGACCGGATGCCCCACCAAGGCTTGAAAACCGAATATTATGCGCTAGCGGCAGGGACGGTCTCGGATCTCGATCTTCGGGTGCAATTCCCTTCCGACCCCCGTCTGATCGTGACATACGGCGAGGTAACCGACGTCAATCTCGACGCGAAGCAGGTTATCCTTGCCGGACAAGAGCCGCTCGAATACGAGCGCTTGGTCATCGCGCTGGGCTGCACGGACAAATATCACGGCATCGAGGGCGCGGAGCTGTACTCCAACAGCCTCCAGACGTTCTCCTCCGCGCGCAAGACGTACCAGAAGCTCAACGACGTCAAGCCTTACGGGCAAGTGTCGATCATCGGCGGCGGCTTGAGCGGCGTCGAGATCGCGGCGGAGCTCCGCGAGAGCCGGCCGGATCTCAACGTCCGCATCATCGACCGGGGCGCTTCCGTCATGTCCGCGTTCCCGGGCAAGGTGCAGGAGTACGTCGCATCCTGGTTCCTCGAGCACGATGTCGAGATGCGCAGCCACGTCTCGCTGAACCGCGTCGAGGAAGGCATTCTGCACGACGCCAACTCGCCGGACCCGATCTATACCGATGCCACTGTGTGGACGGCCGGCATTCAGCCGGTCTCGCTTGTTCAGCGGATATCGCTGCCGAAGGACAAACAAGGACGACTGATCATTAACGAATATCATCAGCTACCGGATTATCCGGAAGTGTTCATCGTCGGCGACTGCGCCTCCGTGCCGTTCGCGCCGAGCGGGCAAGCCGCGGGGGCACAAGGCAAGCAGGTCGCGCAAGTGATGCAGGCGATTTGGCATAACAAAACGCCCCGGCTTGGTCCAATGAAGCTCAAGGGCGTTCTCGGTTCGCTCGGCAAGAAAGCCGGCTTCGGTCTTATGGGCAAAACAACGCTCATGGGTCGCGTACCGCGCATGCTGAAAAGCGGCGTACTCTGGAAATCCAAGCATCATATCGGTTAATCGCGGACTAGCGAGCGCAGACTATAGGTCGTCGATAATGCGGTCGAGCGCTTCCCGCTCCGCCTGTTGGTCCTTGATGGCTTCCATTATGCGTTGCTCCAGTTCTTCGGCGGTTTCGCCGGCGACGATCTCGCCGTTCACCATGGCGAACGGGAATAGATAACATTCGCCGCAATTGCCCAAACAGCCATATTCAATGACATCATAATCCGGATTTTGTTCCAGTCGCTTCATGACTTCATCCGTACCGTGGTGCATATTGCTGGCGCAGAACTCGATTATTGGTTTTAACATGTTTGATCACCGGCCTTACGTTGATATCCATTTTCATTTGCGCGTCTTTGTACTATAATAGAGTAAGAAAGGAGTTGATTGCAATGAGCGAAAATACGGCAACGATGTATGATGAGGTATTGGATGTCCTCGATAAGCTTCGTCCGTTCCTGCAACGCGACGGCGGCGACGTTGAGCTCGTGGATGTAGAAGACGGGATCGTCAAGCTGCGTCTGATGGGTGCATGCGGCAGCTGCCCAAGCTCCACGATCACACTCAAGGCGGGCATCGAGCGCGCCCTGCTGGAAGAGGTCGAAGGCGTACAAGAGGTAGTTCAAGTATTCTAATCGTGTCCTGATGTCAGGACGTTCGTTTGCACGAAGAGTCTTGCCCCGATCGCGAATGCGCGTGAAGGCAAGACTCTTTTTCTTATGCCCGCCTTATGCGGCAGCGATGATTGCGATTAACGAATGGACGTCTTGATCGGATCGAACCCGCCGTTGACATCGACGACGTTGCCGGTCAAATAATCCGAATGCGGCAGGCACAGAAACGCGATTACGCGCGCGACGTCTTCTCCGCTGCCTGGCCTTGCGGTCGGCCCTTCGTCATCCTGCTCGGTCATGACGTCGGCGATCGAGCGCTCCTTATTCTTCCCTCTAATGTCGCCGGGACAAATCATATGTACCGTAATGCCCGAAGCCGCTTCCTCCACGGCCAGCGTCTTCGTGAAGGAGACAAGCCCCGTCTTCGCCGCCGCGTATACCGCCCGGTGCGGCCAAGCGCGCCCTTCGCCGGCGTGACCGAAGCCGAAGTGAAAGATGCGGCCCCACTGCTGCGCGCGCATGCCTGGCAGCATCCGGCGGTCGAGCAGCATGACGCCGAGCAGATTCCCGTTCACGAGGCTGATGATCTCCGCTTCCCCATAATCGGCGAAGAGCTCCCGCTCCCTTCGGAACGGCCCCGCATTATTAATCAGAATGTCGATCGCGCCCGTACGGGACCAGGCCAGCGCCTGATCGGCCATCGCGGCCACGTCATCCGGCTTGGCGACGTCTCCCCGTATGGCAGTCGAACGTACGCCCATTCTGCGGATGTCCTCGGCGAGCCGTTCTGCTTCTTCCTTGCTGGTCACATAGTTCAGTACGATATCGCAGCCCATTTGCGCCAGCGCGAGAGCCGTCATTTTGCCAAGTCCCTTCGCGCTGCCCGTAATGAATGCTGTTCTGCCTTGAAGCTCCATCCATGTTCCTCCCCTCGCATGAACAACAGGGCTTCGCCCTTCAAATCTTCCGTTCTCGCTCGCCCTTCCCCCTCGGCCAAGGGGAACCAGAAGGTTAAGCAGGTACTGCCGAAGTTGTTTGCCCCCGATAAGCGGTCGTCGCAGGTAAAATACAGGATGATTTATATGCGTGATAGGATGAAATTCTGTATTTTGAACAAAGAAAAAAGACTTAAAGCGGGCCGGAATACCGGCAGCCGCTTAAGCCCTGACGCTCATCGAAGAGTATAGCATATTATGATGACCGTTTCCTCATCTGACGAATCGCATACTCGAACATGATTCGAAGGCTGCGGGTGGCAAGGTCCAACCCTTCCTGCGCGTCCGCCAGCTGCGCCTTGAGATCCTCAATCCGGTGCGCTTCTCCGTAATGCTCGTGATTTTGCTTCAAATCATCCTGCATCTCGGAATTCATATGATGAATCTCGACATTGCGGCGCCGGCGCAGCCGGTTGGTCGCTTCCTTATGCTTCTCCTTCAGCTCGTCCAGCCGAGCGGACAGCTCGGGATGCAGCTTGCGCTGGCGCATGTTGCGCAGCACGGTGAAATAGGAGAAATGCGGCTTAATCCGCTCCGTCTCGAGCGCGAGAAAATCATTCAGCATATTCCCCATCTTATCCAAGATGGCAAACAAGCGAATGAATCCGTTCTTATCGAAAAACACGTGGCGCTGATAATTCAGCCGTTCGGCCGGCGACATCGCCTCCAGCGAGTCGCTCTTCACGAGCTCGGCGAACTTCTTCGCCGCATAATGCGTCTGCTCTAATTCGTCGAGCGACGCGATCAGTCCATGCGTCCACACCTCGTATTTACGAAGCTTGTGATCGTGATCGCGCCCGGCCGCGATGCGTTTGTGCAGGGTCTGCGCGAATTGCTCCATCGTGCGGACCGTCTCATACAGTTCGCCCTGCAGCTCGCGCGGTTTTTCGCCAAACATCATCCGAAGCATGAAACGAAGCTCACCTCCTTGGCGTTTGGCTTATTGACTTGTCATCTAGATTACCCAAGCGGCCTGCTCGTCAATCGTGGAAATATCCGAGGCCTCGCGTCCGCCTGTTAAGGCCGGTAGCGCCCTTCCCGCCACTTCCAGGACCGGATGGCCAGATCGCACATGAAGGCAAACAACACCGAGATGATCGTGTTATGAATGAGGCTGGTGAACAAGAACCAGTCTTCGTTCGTCAGCGTCGCGGTCAAGAGCGCCCCGCTGAACACTTGGCAGACGACGAGCACGAACACGAGCCGAGCGCCGCGTCGAATCGCCGGCTGCTCCTGCGCGTAACGTACCGCTCTCGCCCAGATCAGTCCCAGTAGCACGGTCAGAATAACCGCCCCGATCCGGTGATAGAATACGATTTCGGTCGCGCCTTCGAGCACGGGAACGATTTCCCCGTTGCACAACGGCCAACCGAGGCATCCGCCCGAGGAGTCCGTATGGCGAATGAACGCGCCCAAGTAAATCACCACGTACGAGAATACAAGCGCCGCCACGGTCAGGGTGAAAATTTGCGGATGGACGGGCGTAGACGGTTTGTCCGCTTCGACGCCGTCTTTCATGCGCCTCGCCCACATGACAAGCAGCAGCGTACAGGTAAAGGCCATAATGGAGAAGCCAAAATGAAGCGCCATGACCGGCGGAGAGGTTGGCCATATGACCGCCGCGGCCCCCAGCAGCGCCTGCAGCACCGTAAAGAACCCCGTCCCCGCGGAGTAGAGGACTGCCTCTTTATGCTGGCGGTAGTCTTTGATCGTCAGAATAAAGACGGCCAGGACAATGAGCCCGACAATGCCCGTCACGAGACGGTGAGAATATTCAATCATCGATTCAATGGTATATGCAGGAACAAATTTGCCATGGCAGAGCGGCCAGTCGTCGCCGCAGCCTCGCCCGGATTCGGTGTTCGTCACCAATGCCCCCGCGAGAAGCACGAGCAGCATTCCGATACAGGCGGCAAGCGCAAGCACTCGATAGCGTTTAGAGATCATCGTCATCACCTGTTTCCGTATCATTCTTCTCAATTATAGCGAGTCGGATTGTCAAATACCATGATGAAAATGTGAACTCAATCACAAAGTCTGAAGTTGTGACAATTTTCGCGCACCCCGTATTTCGCCGCCCATGGCAGGCTGCCTCATCCATCCATATAGCATAACCAGAATTACGTGGTATGGGCAAAACAAACAGACCCGATGTTTTCTCTTACCGCCGCCTGGCGGATTGGAAAACATCGGGTCTATCACGGCACTTCGCGTCGCTGTCGCTTACTTGCCAAGCGCGCCGGCGACTTCAAGGGCGCGGTCGAGGAACTGCTCGATCTCGTCCCGCGTCTTGCGAAGCTTGCTGACGAAACGGACGACTTCGCTGCCGCCGCGGAAGGCGATGAAGCTTGGAATGCCCAGTATGTTCAGCTCGCTGCACAGATCTGGCAGATCGTCGCGGTCGATCTCGTAGAAACGGATGCGTCCCTCGTACTGCTTCTCCACCTCGGGCATGAACGGATCGATGAAATGGCAATCCTTGCACCATGTTGTCTTGAACACGACCACGGTTAGATCCTCGGGCGCGGTCGCTTCGCGAAACGTCGCGTCATCGCGGATTTTCTCCATCCGTCTTCACCTCCTTAAAGCGCTTATGAAAGCGCGGGTCCAGCCGCCTTACGGCTCGCGCGTGATGACGAGATAGCTGTAATCGTCGCTTTCCGTCTCCCAGTATAACGTACCTTGGAGCGCTTTGACAAAATCGCGTGCCGGCACGTACGTCGCGCCGTTGATCGCGGTCGTCGGATACGACCATTTCACGTTCTTCCCGTTCACGGACGCCCAGCTGCTGCCGACCGTAAACGCCAGCTTCGTGCCCGTCGCTTCGTCCTTCAGCTCGATCTTCTTGCCTTTCGCGTCCGATTTAATCGTCGCGCCTAGTTGACGAGCGGTATCGCGAAGCGGAATCAGCGTGATGCCCGAAGCCGTCACGATCGGTCCGTATTCGTCGTATTCCGGCATCAAGTATACCTCTTGACGCGTGATGTGCAGGTCATTGCGCAGCAGCGCGTACAGGTCCGACTCCTTGTTGAACAGCTCGAGCGCTTCGTAGCCCTGCAGCTCGACAAGCTCCTCGAACGCGACCGCATCGTCGCCAGCTTGCACCGCATCCGGTACGACCGTATCGTTCACCTTGGACTTCTCGGATACGGCCTTAACGGTGATGGCGGTGAACGGCACCCCTTCTTCCTCGGCCGCCTCGCCCAAGTCAATCGTGGCTTCGAATTCGGATTTGCGGATGTTCAGCTTCGTATCGACATACAAGCCGAACTTGGCTTTATTGTTCTTGTTGAAGACCGCTTCGAACGCTTCCGCGTCTTCCGTCTTCGCCTTGGCCAGCTCGTCTTTGGCTTCTTTCAAGCCATCGAGCATCTCGGCAACCGCTTCTTCGATGTCCGCCTCGGACGTCTCTTCGACGGTCGTGCCGAACAGCTCCTCGGCGCCGCCCAATTCTTCAAGCGTACCCGCTTGTTCCTCGAACAGCTTGATCAGCTCGGTCGTCACCGCCGTCAGCCCCGCCTTGTCAGCCAGCAGCGCGTCCAGGAACGAGTTGATCCAGCCGAACAGCTGCTCGCCGTCGATCTCGGCCACGACGTGCATCGCGCTTACCGTCTCGCCGCCGATCGTGACGGAGGCCGGTTGGGCGCTGATCGAAGACGGGTTCGGCAGATGGTCGATGACGAAGCCGGATACCGTGTCGACGAGCTTCTGGACTGCGGCCGTCACGCTCTCGGTCTCGGCCGATGCTTCGGAGAGATCGCTCAAGTCCAGCACGAACGGCTGCTTGGCGCCATCGAGCGCGATGACCGCCTGCTTCTCGTCGATCGAAGCTTCGAAGCCGATGCGCTTGCCGTTGAACTCCAGGTTGCCCTTCACGGAGCCGTTCTCGGCATCCTTCATCTTGACGCTGGTCAGCTGCAGCTTCGTGCTCGATAGCATGCGCGCGATCTCGGCGTCTTCTTCCGACACGTTGTCGCTATCGCTCGGCACGAGCTTAATCTCGACCGATTCCGTTCCCTCGTAGGAGGTGACCTTCAGCGATTGCTTGAGCATTTGGTTCAGATCGACGCCGCCGACGGCTTGGCAGCCCGCGACGATGACCATGACGACCGCGAGCGCGGCCAACAGCAGCGCTCTTTTTCCTTTTATAAACAGTTTCAAAAGAAATCCCCTCCTCGGATAAAAAAGACCAATGTCTATTTTATCATGAGGAAGGGATGCGTGAATAGCGCTTTTACACGAGATTAACCTCTGCTCGAAGCGTGCTTCGGCGCCAAGCGCATCAGCGGTACGAGCAGCTTGCGGATCGGTCCGGGGAACTGCTTGATCTCCTCGGGCCGAATGACGCGAAGCACGACGAGCAGCACGGCATACACGGCCAGCGCCGCGATGCCGGTTGCCGCCGCGGCGAAGAAATACGTCACTTTGTCCGGCAGCCCATCGAGCACCGAGCGGGCCAGCAGATCCACCGCGTAGCCTGCGCCGGCCGATGCGGCGATCGTAATGAGATAACCGCCCCATCGGCTGCCGAGCACCGTATGGCGCACTTCCCGGCCGACCGCGCGCAGATTGAGCGTGGAGATGACGATGAAGCACAGCGTGGACGCGATGATGAGCCCGTACGCCCCGAGCAGCGGCGCAAGCGCCAGACTGCCGACGACCTTCACGACCAAGCCGACGATCGTATGGCGCATCGGAATACGCGCCTTGCCCATCCCGAACAGCACCGAGTTGCTCGTCATCATCGTGATTTGGAAGATCGTGCCCGCCGTCAAGGCGGCGACGAGCCCGCTGCCGCCCGTCCCCTCGAAGAAGAAGCCGGTCACGGAGACGGCCGCCACGGTGAGCGTCAGCGCCGCCGGCACGCCGGTGAAGACGACGATTCGCATGACGAGCGACGTCTGGCGTTCCACCTCGTCCATATTCCGCACGGAGAACGCCGCGGAGATGACCGGGATGATCGACGTGCTGAGCGCGATCGCCAGAATCGGCGGGATGCCCGCCAGCGACTGCGCCCGGATGGCCAGCCAGTCGAGCGCCTCGCGGGCGGCGTCCTTGCCGCCGTAGAAGCTGTCGGTCAGCATATGGAACAGGTTCGTGTCAAAGTTGTACATGAACTGCACCGTAATGGCCGCCACGACGATCGGCACCGAGATGGAGAACATCTCCCGGTAGATCGAGCGGTACGACAACGCCGAAGCGGCGCCCGGGATCTCCTTGGAGACGGGCGGCTCGGCGGCGTCCTGAAGACGCAGCTTGCGCGCGTAATAGACCATGATCGCGAACGCCCCAATGCTGCCGAAGACCGATCCGAATGCAGCCGCGGCGGCGATCCAGCGGTCGCCCCAGCCCCAATTCAGCACGATCAGCGCCAGGCCGACGGCCGTGAGCACGCGTGCGATCTGTTCGATAATCTGCGAGATTCCGCCGGCCGCCATCATTTGGCGTCCTTGGAAGTAGCCCCGCATCATCGCGATGACGGGGAAGAGCAGGAGCGCCGGCGCGATCGCCATGATGGACAGGTCGGCGCCTTCTTCCTTGGAGACATACTCCGCATACAGCGGCGCAAGCAGGAACATCAATGAGGCCATGATAACGCCGGCGAGCATGCCGAAGCGAAGCGCCGCGCCATAGATGCGCTGCGCCTCGCGCGGCTTGCCGAGGGCATAACGTTCGGATACCATTTTGCTGATCGCGCTCGGAATGCCTCCCGTCGCGACGAGCAATAGCAGCAGATACAGCGAATTGGCGATGCCAAAATAAACGCCGCCTTGGCTTCCCATCATATAATCGAGCGGTATGCGCTGGAAGAGCCCGAGAACCCGGGCTACCAGCGCTGCCGCCGCCAATATGATCGTGCCTTTAATCAGCGAATCCTTTTTAACCATGCGAGCAACCTACCGCCTTCTGCCTATTATTTCGGCTGGATTGCCTCAAGCGGCTGGTGATTGCCGCGAACCGGCGCCGCCGCGCCCGATGGGGCCGCCCAGCGGATGCCATTGCGGATAACTTGACGCACGTTCTCGTTATAATATGTCGGGTACGTCTCGTGGCCCGGACGGAAGTAGAAGATTTTTCCTTGACCGCGGAAGAACGTGACGCCGCTGCGGAATACTTCGCCGCCTTCGAACCAGCTGATGAAGATCGTCTCGTCCGGGGATGGGATGTCGAAGTGCTCGCCGTACATTTCTTCCTGCGCTAGCTCGAAATACTCCGGCAGGCCGCCGGCGATCGGATGCGCCGGGTTGACCGTCCAGATCCGCTCTTTCTCGCCTACTTCGCGCCACTTCAGATCACAGCCCGTGCCCATCAGTTTCTTGAAGATCTTGGAGAAGTGGCCGGAGTGCAGCACGACCAGGCCCATGCCGTTCATGACGCGCGCGTGCACGCGCTCGACGATCTCGTCCTCGACCTTGTCGTGGCCCATATGGCCCCACCAGATCAGGACGTCGGTGTTGGCGAGAACCTCTTCGCTCAAGCCATGCTCGGGCTGATCCAGCGTCGCCGTGCGCACCATGAAGCCGTCCGTACCGATGCCTTCCGCGATTACCTTATGTATGCCTTCCGGGTAGACCTTCTTTACTTCTTCGTGCACGTTCTCGTGCAGAAACTCGTTCCATACCGTTACCTTGATCATGCGGCGTACGCCTCCTAGAATGTAGATATGCTTTTGAAGATGTTGCCTTAATTAAAGATCCAAATGAAGAAAATGACGATCATGATGGCTTGAAGCAGAATTTTGACGACGATGCTCGAGAATAACCCGACAACCGAGCCGAAGCCGACCTTCAGCGACTTCTGAATATCCGATCCCGCGATCAACTCTCCGATGATTGCGCCCAGCAGCGGACCGATCAGCAGGCCGAACGGGATGAACAACCCGACCACCACGCCGATCGTGCTGCCGATGACCGAGGCTTTGGAACCGCCGAATTTCTTGACGCCCCAGGCGTTCACCGCGTAGTCCGCGATGAACAGCACGGCGACGATCACCGTCTGAATCGACCAGAACCAGAAGCCGAAGTGATCGAACGACACGAAGAACCCGTAGACGAAGAACGCGGCGTAGATCGCGAGCGCGCCCGGCAAAATCGGGTAAATCGCCCCCGCCATCCCGACGATGAACAACAGCGTGACGATAATCCATCCGGTTATGACCATGGCTCCATCACCCCTTCAGCACGTAATGCTCGATCAAGTGGGCCACCGCATGCTCCGTATTCTTCACGATGACCGCGTCCGCCGCCGCTTTGACGGCCTCCTGCGCGTTGCCGACCGCCACGCCCAAGCCCGCTTCGCGAATCATCGCGATGTCGTTCAAGCTGTCGCCCATCGCGGCGACCTCGCTCATCTCAATCCCCAGCACGCCGCATAGCTCGCGAATCGCGCTCGCCTTCGACACGCCTTCTGGATTCATCTCCCAGTTCCACGGCGAGGAATTCGTGATCTCGATGCCGCCCCAGCCGCTCGTCTCCTCGTAGATGCTCTGCCGGATCGCGTCGTCCTCCGTGTAGTAACCGAACTTGAGCCAGTGATGCGACTCGTAATCGTCCGCCGGCACGATCCATTTCTCCTTATTGAAAATCCCGTCTACCGTATATGCCCAATACCAAGCGCTCTCATGCTTCAGCGCCACCTCGTGCAGCCGCTTGATCGTCGCCGCCGGCATCAGCGAGCGCCGGTGCAGTACGTGAGGCTTGCGCCAAATTTCGCCGCCGTTGACCGTGATCATCGGGGTCTCCAGCCCAAGCTGCTCCGCATACGGCAGCGCGCTCCGAAATCCGCGTCCGGTCGCGAAGCAGACCAGCACGCCGGCATCCAACGCCTTGCGGATCCACCGCGCGTTCTGGTCGCTTACTTCCTGCACGTCGTTCAGCAGCGTGCCGTCCATGTCGAGCGCCACCAGTTTGATTTGTCGCATTGTTCTCGTGCCCCCTTACGTTGCGGCTACCCATCGCGCGCGCTGCTCATGCCGCTGTTCGGCAAGCGCGCCACAAGGGTCCGTTCTAACGTTTACTAGAAGAATTTTAGCACAAATCGCGCGGATTCCAAATTGAATCGGCCATATTCCGGCGATCCTCCACCGGGACTCATTCATTATAGATTCTCCCGACTTGCCGCGCCCTACCGGATCTTGGGCAATTTGTGTCTGATTTTGTTGCCGAAATTAAAGATTCGAAAAAAAGATAAAGCCGCCCGATAAGCGAATTGGTTTGTGTGTCCAGCCGAGGCTGGACATACAGCATTTCGCTGCTACGGACGGCAATTGGTTTGTATGTCCAGCCGAGGCTGGACATACAGCATTTCGCTAGTGGACGGCAATGGTACATATTCATTCAAGTTCAAAACGAGTTCAAAAAGCCGACATTTCAGCACCGAGAAGGTTGCGAGAAGGCGAAGAAGGAGGCGCGGAGTTTAGGCAGACCTAAATGAGCACCGGACTTCAAGCCTGAACGCAAGACTCGATGCCGCGTTACTCCTTGAACTGCTTCGTGATCAGATGGCGGCTTTTTGAACAACCTCTATGCGCTGCGGCTGTTCAATCTGCGCCATAGGCGGCGGGCCAATAGGCCGTGGGTTGGCGAGAAAATAAAGGCGAGCGCGAACAGCAGCGCGGCGGCGCATACCATGCAGCCCGCGATCGAAGCGTCCAAGACGACCGCTGCGATGTAGCCGAACACCGTGCTGGCAATGCCGATCGCGACGCTGATCACGATCATCCGGCCGAGCCGGTCCGTCAGCAGGTAGGCGGCGGATGCGGGGATGATCAGCATGCCGACGACGAGAATTGCCCCGACGCTCTCGAACGAGCTGACCGTCGCCATGGAGACGAGTCCCATCAGCAGGTAATGGAATAGCGCGACGGGAATGCCGACGGCTGCCGCCAGCATCGGATCGAAGGCGCACAGCTTGAATTGCTTATAGAATAAGCCGATGACGAGCACGATGACGAGCAGCGTGAAGCCAAGCATCCAGACGGCCTTCGGCCCCATGTCCGTGCCGTGCACCGTCCACGTGTTCCAATGGACGTGCGCGATCTCCCCGTACAGGACGCAGTCGAGATCCAGGTCCACATTGCGCAAATTCAAGCTGACGAGCACGACGCCGGCGGCGAACAGCGCGGTGAACACGACGCCGATCGAGGCGTCCGACTGGACGCCGCTCTGCTGGAACAGCTGGATGAGGAACACCGTCACGAGACCGAGCACCGAGGCGCCGAGCAGCATGACGATCGAATCGCGCGAGCCGCTGACCATGAAGGCGATGACGATGCCCGGCAGCACGGAGTGGCTGATCGCGTCGCCGATGAGCGACATGCGCCGCAGCACGAGGAAGCAGCCGAGAATGGAGCAGCAGGCCGCGACGAGCGAGCCCGTAAGCAAAATCCACATATCCGTCATAGCGACCTCTCCTCCTTCCCGCTTACGTTGAGCTGCATCAGCTGATCCTGAACGAGCGCCCTTCGCGCTCTGGCGCGAGAGATCCGCTTGGCCAGCAGCCCCCGGCGCGGCCCGAGCAGCAGCGAGACACCGAACAGCAGCGTCTGCGCCAGCACGCTCACCGGTCCCGTAGGCAGGCTCGCCGTCGTCGAGCTCAGCCACGTGCCGACGGCGCCGCTCAGCAGGCCGAATACGCCGGCAAGCACGACCATCGTGCCCAGCCGATCCGTCCAATAGCGGGCCGATACGGCGGGCGTGATCAGCAGCGCGGCGACGAGGACGACCCCGACCGCTTGGATGCCGGCGACGACCGCGACGACGATGAAGAACATGAGCAGCTGATCCAGGAACGCCACCGGGAAGCCGAGTCCGCGAGCGAAGCCGGGATCGAAGGCGAGCAGCTTGAATTCCTTGAAGAGCAAGGTGCACGCCGCGATGATGACCAGGCTCACGATCAGCATGGCGTTCACGTCCGAGCCGATCATCGACGCCGCTTGGCCGAACAGAAATTTATCGAGTCCGCTTTGGTTGCCATAGTCGCTATGTTGAATCTTCGTCAGCAGCACAATGCCAAGACCGAAGAAGCTCGAGAGGACGATGCCCATTGCCGCATCCGTCTTGATCCGCGAATAGCGGGTAATGAGCCCGATCCCAAAGGTAGCCAGCAGTCCGGCCGCGCCAGCACCGAGCAGGAACAGCCCGATCGACTTCGTGCCCGTCAGCATGAAGGCGATGCAGATGCCAGGCAGCGCCGCGTGGGCAAGCGTATCGCCCATCAAGCTTTGCTTGCGCAAGTAAGCGAAGCAGCCGATGACGCCGCTGCACAGCCCGAGCAGCATGCAGCCGAGCAGAATCCATTGGGCATTCGGGTCAGTGACCATCGCCCAGAACGATTCCAGCATGCTTACCCTCTCCCTTCGGCCGCCGCGGCGGCGTCGGCCGATTCGGCATGCCGGTTCAGGAACGCGAAGCGACCGCCATACGTCCGCTGCAGGTTCTCCTGCGTGAACGCGTCCTCCGTCTTGCCGTAAGCCTGCACTTCCACGTTCAGCAGCAGCACGGAATCGAAATATTCCTTCACCGTCGCCAAATCGTGATGAACGACCATGACCGTCTTGCCTTCCCGCTTCAGCTCTTGCAGCAGGTTGATGATCGCCTTCTCTGTCGCTGCATCCACGCCCGCGAACGGTTCATCCATGACGTACAGGCTCGCGTCCTGCGCCAGCGCTCTGGCGAGGAAGACGCGCTGCTGCTGACCGCCGGATAACTGGCTGATTTGTCTGTTCGCGTAATCGGCCATGCCGACCTTCGCCAGACACTCCAGCGCGATCGCTTTCTCCTTGGCTCCCGGCCGCCGGAACCAGCCCAGACGACCGTATCGGCCCATCATGACGACGTCAAGCGCGTTGGTAGGGAAATCCCAGTCGACCGACTCGCGCTGCGGCACGTAGCCGATCAGCTTCCGCTGCTCGGCGCAAGGCTTGCCGTACACCGCTACTTCTCCCGTTAGTTTCGGAATCAAACCCAACGCCGCTTTGATCAATGTCGACTTTCCCGCACCGTTCGGGCCGATGACGCCGACGAGTTCCCCTTCCGCAATCTCGAACGACACATCGCGCAGGACCGGCTTCTTCTGGTACGCCACGCTTAAGCCCCGGATCGCAAGCGGCGCCTGTTTCGTTATGGTAGTGCTGCTTGGCATTTCGCCACTCTCCTCGCCGATTTCTTATTTGAGCGCGCTGACTATGGTATCGACGTTATGCTTCACCATGCCAATATACGTGCCTTCGCTCGTCCCTGCTTTCCCTAACGCATCCGAGAACAGCTCTCCGCCGATCGCGACCTCGTGCCCCATCTTGCTCGCGCCTTCGATGACAGCTTCGATCGACTTCTTCGGCACGCTCGATTCCACGAACACCGCCTTGATTTTGTTCTCCACGAGAAAATCGCGCAGCGCCGAAACGTCCTTCGATCCGTATTCCGATGCCGTGCTGATGCCCTGAAGCCCCATCACCTTGATGCCGTACGCGTCGCCGAAGTAGCCGAACGCGTCGTGCGCGGTGACGAGCACGCGGCTCGCTTCCGGAATGGAGGCGATTTGCTCAGCCGCGTAAGCATCCAGTTTCTTCAGCTCCGAGATATAGACGTCCGCCTGCGCGCGGTAGTCGTCCTCGTGGGCCGGGTCCTTCTCGATGAACGTATCGCGGATGACTTCGGTCGCCGAAATCCAATTTTCCACGTCGAACCAAATGTGCGGATCATGCGCGCCAGACGGATCGGTGCGCAGCGCCGATTCCGGCAGATTGCGCGCGACGGCGACCGTCGGCTTCTTATCCTCCATCTTCTCGAACATCTCGGCCATCTTCCCTTCCAGGTGTAGCCCGTTGTAGAAGATGATGTCGGCATTGTCCAGCTTCTTGATATCTCCCTGCGAGGCTTTGTATAAATGCGGGTCGACGCCCGATCCCATCAGTCCGGTTACTTCCGCATGTTCGCCGCCCACTTCGGCTGCCGCGTCGGCGATCATCCCCGTTGTCGCCGTGACCTGCAGCTTCCCATCGCCCGCGGCTGGCTCGTTGCCGCCGTTTCCGCAGCCCGCAAGCACGACCGCGCTGACCGCCATATACGCCATGCCATACATCCAACGCCGGATGGCCGAATTCGTATTCTTTTGCATTTCTCATCCCTGCCTTTGCCTGAATTGGTTCGCGCCCGCATTCACGGGCCGCCTATCATCGGACAACTTTTACACAAGACCAATATTATTTCCTTTGTACATACTATTTTACCTTATGCCTCTTTTTTAATATTATACAAAAAAGTTTCTCTAGTGCAACATTTAGTCCGAGCTTTTTTGTTTGTTCGGCGCTCCGGCGCGCGGCAAAACGCCAAAAAGACCAGCAAGGACGGGCGATTGCCGTCTGTACTGGTCTCTTTCGTTTTACAAATTCTTAAAGCATGAAACTACTCGTTCGCCGCATCCGAATCGGTCGCATTCGTCTCTGCACCCGTACCATTGTCTGGATTGGTGTTCGCGTTCGAACTCGTCTTCGGCTTCTTGGGCACGCCGTTCATCCCGATCTCGTGGTCGTACGCATCGAGGATCTTACGCGCGACCGGCGCCGCCGCATCCGCCCCGAAGCCCCCGTACGGCATGACGACCGCGACGGCAATGCGCGGATTCTCCGCTGGCGCGTAAGCGATGAACACCGAATTATCGACGATTTTGCCGCCGACGACTTGCTGAGACGTCCCCGTCTTGCGCTCTACGCTGTATGCCGCGTCATTGAGCACGGCCACATTGACCTGCGACATGCCGCGCTTCAGTTCGTTCCAGTACGCGTCGGGGAAATCAACCGTGTTCAACACTTCTGGCTTGAACGTCTGCACGACGTTGCCTTCCGCGTCCTTGATCATGCTGACGAACTGCGGCTTCATCCGTTTGCCCTTGTTGGCAAGCATCGCCGTATACTGCGCCAGCTGCAGCGTTGTATAGCGGCCCTGCTGACCGAAGGAAGCCTGCACGAGCGCGGACTGGGCGCTGCCCGCCTTCATCTCTTCGTAGTAGTTGATGAACCCGGCGCTCTCGCCCGGCAGCCCGCTCTCGGTCAAGACGCCGAGCCCGAACATCTTCTCGTATTTATCCCAAATGTCGACGCCCTCTTTGCCGTGCTCTTCGTAGAGCGCGTTGCCGACCATCTTCGCCATCCACGGGTTGGAGGATTTGGCGATCGCCTTCGCCGGATCGAGCAAGCCGTACGCATGCCCTTTGGCATTGCCGATCCGCACGCGGTGCACGCCTTCCTTGCCGTAATAGAACGAGCCGTTATCGTTCCACGTCGTGCTCGTCGTGAACAGCTTCTCGTTCAGCCCGATAAGGACGGTCAGCGGCTTCTGGGTGGAACCCAGCGGCACTAGGGACGACGGCAGCTTGCTGACTTCCTTGTCGTCTTTGTACGGACCCGGAATTTGGCGGATCGTCCCGTTGAGGGAGATGCCTTGGATCGCGTCGTAATCATCCGGGCTGATCCGACCGCCTTCCCAGACGTTCGGGTCGTAATCGGGCATGCTCGCCATCGCGATTACCTTGCCCGTGTTGACTTCCATCGCCACGGCATACCCCGAGCGGGCCATCGGCTGCCGCTTGGAAGAATCCGACGTATGCTGCAGATAATCGATTTGGTCCAAAATCGCCTGCTCCGTCGCCAGCTGCACCTCGCGGTTGATCGTCAAGTACAAGCTGTCGCCTTTCTCCGGCTTGGTCACGACGGGCGGGCCGATAATGCGGCCGCCGGAATTGATCGGGTACGTCTTGAGTCCGTTCTTGCCGCGCAGCACGTCCTGGTACATCATCTCGAGCCCGTCGAAGCCGACGTCCTCCTGCCCAAGGTAACGCATGAGCGGGTCTTCGTTATCGTCCCGGCCCTTGTACGTCTTCGTCTGGTCGGCGCCGTTCTCGAACTTTTTCAGATAGCCGACCAGCTGCACCGCCACCGTGTCGTCGTCGTAGAAGCGAATGCTTTCTTCCACGATTTCGATGCCTTTATACAAATCGCGGTGCTCCATGAAGTATGCGATTTCCTCGTTCGTCAGCCCGCTTTTGATCCGGCGCGGCACGGAAATCGTGTTCTTGCGGTACTCCAGATCCATGTTCTTGATGATCTTATCGAGCGTCAGCGCTTGCTTCGGATTGCCGTACTTCTCGAACACGCCGTGCAGCCGCGCCGCCAGCGCCTTCGAATCGTCTTCCTTCGAGCCCGGCTCGATCGTGTAGTAGAGCGACTGCGTCGAGGTCGAATACGCGATCGCCTTGCCGCTGGAATCGTAGATGTTGCCCCGAATCGGCGGAATCAGCACGTCCTTCGAGCCGCGCGACGCCTCCTCCTCCTTCAGCTGAGGCCCTTCCACGAACTGCAAGATCGCCAATCTGACGATCAATACGCTGAATACGAAAAACGTCACGAAAAAAAACAGGTTCAACCGAAACGAGAAATGCCTGCGATTGCTAATCTCCCGTTTCTTTGGATCATCCTGCACGTCCGTTGCCTCCTTCATTCGTGTAGTCTATTAACTTGCCCTTGCGAAGGGCATTATGTTTCGCGAACATGCGTCCGGTCGAAATCGGCGGGATTAAACCAGTTGCCCGAAGCCGCCCACGTCGCATCCAGCGGAATCCATTCGCCGCCTTGGTCCGCGAGCCGCACCTCGTTCCATGCATGAGGGCCGAAGCCGCCTCGGCCATCCGCGCCCTGTCCGGTCACGACCCGGACCTCTAAGCCAACCGAACGCGCCATCACGGCATATAACCGGGCGACGTCGATGCACACACCCCTCCGGGAAGCGAACGTATCGGCGGGCGTCTGCTCCTTCCATATGCCGCGTTCCTCGTAATTGCGGGCTTTCTCCCAATCATACGCGATCCGGGAACCCAGCCAGTCGTACAGCGCCCGCGCCTTGGCCTCATCGCCTCGCGACTTGGCCGTCACGGCCTTGGCCGCTTCCTCGATATCGGCGGGCACAGCCGCGTCGATGACCTCATACTTCCGCTGCAGCACCCGCTTGAACTCCGTCTGCACCGCTTCGTTCAATACCGGCCCCCGCTTGGCAAGCGCGTCACCCGCGACCGGCTCCAGCAGCTCGTCGGCCGTCTTGGCGTAGAACGAGGATTCTCGGATTTCGTCCACAAGCGGGCCTGATGGCAGCAGCGTAACGTAAATAAACAACACCGCGAGCGCCACGAAAGATCTTCCCGCGCCGAGCATCGCGCCCAGAGCCGCGCCCGCCGCACGGCTGCCCGTCCTCACCTGTCCGCTGCGCAGGCCGGGATCGACCCGCCGTCTTGAAGCCCGATCGAATAAGATCGCCGCAAGCGGGTATAGCTGCCCCAGCAGAAGACGAATCAGCATGTACAGCAGCAGGAACAGCACGCCGAACCGCAGCAGCTCGAAATCGCGCAAGCTTGTCGCGAACGTGTACCAGAGCTGCTTGACGGGCCCCAGCTCTTCGCGAGGCACGATTATTTCCCGCGCAATAAGCCAATCTCTTACATAGGGCGACAACTTCGCGGCGGCTTTGCCGGCCAATACGAGTGACAGGACCGTGCTTGCGGTCTCCCACACAAAAAAGAAAAGGTGCTTCGCAGAACCCGACGCACCTCTCCTCACCCCTTGAATGAGCGACACCAGCAGGACGATCAGCACGAGCAGCGCCACAGGCTCCGGCTTCAGCAGCGCCTGTACCCATCCGTTCATGGCTTCTCCTCCTTCCGGCCACGCCGCCCCGGCCTCCCGAGCGGGTCGCCTCGGCCAGCTAGCCGTTCGTCTTCGCTTGCGTAATCAATGCTTGAATCGTATCGTCGATCTTCCAAGTGCCAAGCGTGGCGCCTTGGAACTTCACTTTCACTTCGCCCGCGCCCGGCGTGCCGGTCAGCTCCACGTTCTTCGACTTTACCGTGAAGGTGCCGTCGGCATTGTTCGTGAATGTCGCTTCCTTGGCTTCGCCGGCCATCGCGGAGATGGCTTGTTCCTTCACTTTCTCGGTGACCGTCGCCCCGATTTCCTTCAGATCGATGTTCTTCAGGTCGTCGAGCGTGTACCCGCTGTATACGATGATGCCCACGATGATGACCGCGACGATCAGCCACTTCACGACCGTCCGCACGATGCGAATGACGAGCCATAGCACGACCAGCGCAATCACCAGCACGAACCAATTGTCTTGGAAAAACTGGACCCATGTGTCCCAATTCGCGTTCAAATCAAACCCCATCCGAATGTCTCCTCCATTATACCGCTTGCTTACTTTGAATACAAAACATTATACCCGAAGCCCTCATGCCCGTAAACGGCAGGAAAACCGCGGATTTCGCGGCATTGGAGGGCGGAGATTGGCCATGTTTGACGACTATTGTAGACGAGTTCCCCCGCCTTATTCGGGAACAGGTCTATAAAGGGAGCGGCACGCGGGTAACCGTAGCCCAAGGCGAGGCTCGCGGGAATCGGAGCCCACAAGCGATTAGCGCCCTGCGAAGAACCACCCTCACCTTGCAGCGGAGATTTACCGTAACAAGCGACTTTTGTAGACATGTTCCCTCAACTTCGTAAGTTATCTGATCAGGGGAACACGTCTACAACGGGAGCGGTCGGGCGCAATCGGAGCCCCAACGGGAGCGGTTACGGGAAATCGGAGCCCAACAAGCGATTAGCGCCCTGCGAAGCACCACCCTCACCTTGCAGCGGAGATTTCCCGTAACAAGCGACTTTTGTAGACGTGTTCCCACCACCTCATAAGTCATCCAATCAGGGAACACGTCTACAACGGGAGCGGTTACGGGAAATCGGAGCCCCAACGGGAGCGGCACGCGGAAATCGGAGCACATATCCAAGCCCTTCCAAGCGTACAAGTAGTAAAAGCACAAGCCCTGCGGCGGCGACCGGCCCGCCCTGCCGCAGGCGGCACAGCGAACTACCCGGCGCTCGCCGCGAGCGGGCGCCGACGCCTGGGAGGAATTCCGTTGAAAACCGCAGTCTGGCTGTACTTGTTTCTGTTCGTCGCATTCTTCGATTTGCACGCGCAGTACCCGATCTTGACGCCGTTCGCCATCTCGCTCGGCGCCGCGCCGTCGTTCATCGGGCTCATGATGGGGCTCTACTCCATCACGCATTTGCCGGGCAACCTGATCGCCGGCTTCGGCGTCGACCGGTTCGGCAGCCGCCTCTTCATCGTCCTGTCGCTGGCGGCCGCCGGCATCATCCTCGTCATTCAGGCCGGCATCACGAACCCGTGGCAGCTGCTCGTGCTCCGCTCGATCAGCGGTTTCGTGCTCGCCTTCTTATCGCCGGCATGCATGTCGCTGCTCGCCCGCATCGCCCGCAATCAAGTACAGCAGCGCAAGCTCATGGCCGGCAATGGATTGGTCCATACGCTGGCCTCCGTCGTCTCGCCGGCGGCCGGCGCGTATATGGTCGCCCAGATCGGCTTCACGACCGCCTTCCTCATTCTCGGCTGGGTCCTCATCGCGACGGCCGCCTGCGCACTGTTCTTCATCCGCGAAGCGCCCAGGAAAGCGCTCGCCGAAGCCGGCGACTCCGATGCAGATGGCTTCGGCGCCCCGGCAGGCGGGCGTGACGCCGCCCCGGGACTGCACGAGGGCACCGCGCAGTCGATTCCATGGCTCGTCTATGCCGTCCCGATCGCGATGAGCTGCGCGCAAGGGATTCTGTCCTTCGAGCTGCCGCTCATGGCCAAAACCCAGGCGGCCATGATGACGACCGGCCTGCTCTTCTCCGTCGTCAGTCTCGGCGCGTTATTGACGCTCAGCCTGCTGTTCTTGAACCGACTGTCGCCTTATTTGCGCACGTTGTGGGGCGCGTTCATGCTGGCGATCACGTACTTCGCGATTGCCGCCGGGGTGCCGGCGCCGTTCTATGTCCTGCTCTTCGTGATCGGCATGGCCAAGGGGATCATCTTCCCGGCGCTCTCCTCCCTCCTGATCGAGTTGAGCGGTGGCGCCCGATACGGCCGAACCTTCTCGGTGCTCTCGATCGCCTTCTCCATTGGCTCGTTCATGGGACCGATGCTGGCCGGCCAGCTTCGCGACTACGTTTCGCCGTATTACATCGCGTTCCTCGCGCTTATGCTCGCCGTCTCGGTCCTGCCCTTTCATGCGATCCGCACGGCTGGCGGCAGCGCCCATTTTTCGAAAACTGGGTGAATGCACAGGGCCGCTACCCCTCCGGGACATAAGATACAGTGTGGCAAACGGCTAGCAAGGCACAACGAAAACGCAGGCCTTTGCCAAAGACAGAAATGACGAAAGAGGGGTGAAACAACATGTCTCAATGCGTAGATCACGGCCACAAACACGGCGGACACTGGACATCGGCCGGCATCATCCTCGTACTCTTCATCCTGCTCGTAATCGTAATCGGCGGCTTCTGTTACTAGAACCGCGTCACCCGCTTCCACCACTAGGCGGCCTGCCCGAGCAGGCCGCCTGCTTTTATGTAGACGAGACGCCGCGCCGAAAAGTAACAGCCCGCCCGCTCTCGTGCCGCCCCCCTTGCCCCCGGCCCTGATCTGAGTCTTAATCAATCCACGGAAATCGGCTACAATAAGCGGGTGAGGTGAAAGTGGGATGGATATCGCCATTATCGTCGAAGGCAAAAACGACCGCAGCCGGCTGCGCCGCGTCCTTGCGGAAGAAGTGCCGATCTTCTGCACGTACGGCACGCCGAGCACCAACCAAATCGAGACGCTGCGCAAGCAGGTCGGAGACAAGCAGGCTTACCTGTTCACCGACAACGATTCGTCGGGCAAGCGCATCCGAGGCATGCTTCGCGACGCGTTCCCGGATGCCGAACATATCTACACGAGACGCGGCTATCCGGGCGTCGAGAAGACGCCGGAAGACTATTTGATCGAGCAATTAGAAAAAGCGGGCCTTGAGGCGTACATCGTGTACCCGCCGCAAGATCCCGCTCCCTGGAGCAAAGACGATCAAATTTGAATGTTGAGCGCGAAAATAACGAACGTAACGGTGGCGATGCTCAGCACCGTGGAGAGCAGCACCGCCTGCGAAGCGTATTCGGGCTCGTTGTCGAACTCGACGGCAAGCAGCACGCTCGAAAGCGAAGTCGGCACGGCGGAAGAGACGATGAGCGCCTGCGCCATCAGCCCGTCCAGCCCCATCGCCCAGACGACCGCCGCCGCGAGCAGCGGCCCGGCCACCAGCCGCAGGCCGCTGGCCAGCCAGACGTCCGGATGAAGGAGCGCTTGCATCGACCACTTCATGCTCCCCAGCTGGACGCCGAGCGTAATCAGCGCCGTCCCGATGAACGCATTCGCCAAATAACCGAGCGGCGCGGACAGCGCCTTGGGCAGCTCGACGCCCCACTGGTGCAGCGCGAACCCGAGCGGAATCGCATAGATGACGGGCTGCTGAATAATCGTGCGCATGACGCCGCGCAGCGTGCTCTTGTGCGCGTTGACGCTGTAAATCCCATACGTGTTGGGAAGCAGCGACTGCGTCATCATGACGAGGATCTGGATCGAGAGCGTGAACGGATTGTTCGCGAAGACCAGGCCGTTCAGCGGGATGGCGTAATTCGCGCTGTTGTAGAACAACACGCTGTTGCGCATCGCCGCCCGCATGCCGCCGCGGTGGCCGCGCAGGCGGACGAACGCTTCCGCCGCCCCATACTGAAGCGCCATGAAGATCACGAGAAACAACAGTACTTGAAGCGCCACGCCGGCCGAAATGGATGTCGTATATAAGAGCTGAAAAATCATGGCCGGCGAGAACAAATAAAAATTGAGCTTGCTGAGCGTGCGAATATCGAGTGAGAACGCGCGCTGAAGCACGATGCCGAGCGCGATCATGACCGATAGCGGCAGGACGTTGTTCCAGACGATCGTAGTCAGGACGCTCATGCCGCGTTAGTCGTCCAACAGCGCGTCGGTAATTTCTTTCAGCTTGTCGGCCGTCATCAGCTCGTCTAGCGAACCGCGCACGTATTTGCGAATATTCCCCTTCTTGTCGACGAAGACGATCAAGTCGCTATGCGTATACAGCTTGGTGGCCGGATCCTTCTGCAGCATCAGCCCGAATTCGGTCATCAGCTTCGACGTCTCCTGCTCGGTCCCCATGCTGAGGAATTTCCAGCCCGTCTGGTCGATCTCGTTCGGAATATTGGCGATGAACTGACGCACCGCATCCGGCTTGTCCCGCTCCGGATCGAATGTGACCGAGTGGAACTCGACGTCCTTGCCGAACGTGCCGTCCGCCTTCAGCTCGTTCTGCAGTTCGCTCATCAAGAACGTCGTCGGCGGGCATATATCCGGGCAATTGGCGTAGTAGAAGTAAATCAGCCGCACCTTGCCGTTGGAATCGGACAGCTGCACGGGGTTGCCGTCCAGATCGGTCATCGCGTAGTTCGGCGCCGGCTTGTCCATTTCAAAATTAACCGTGCTTTTCTCCTGCATCGAGACCAGCAAATAAATCCCCATCGCGGCGCAAAGCGCGAACAGCGCGATTTTGAATGCATGTTTGCGTACGAATGCCATACGTGTCGTTCCTCCCAAGCAAAAACGGCGCCATCTGGATCGAAGGTGCCGCTTCACGAATTTAAGATGCGGTTGTGTTGACGATCATAAGCAAGAAGACAATCATCAAGTAATTAATCGAGAAGAAAAAGTTGACCTTCGCCCACTTCGTCTCCCGCTCGCCTTCCTTCCCGAACCCCATAAACGTCTGAACGAGCCAAGCGATGCCGCATAGCGCGCCGACGATCAGGAAGACAAGTCCTACATAGCCGTATGTATAGAGCAAAATGACATTCGGCACGAGCAGCACGATGTACGGCAGCATCTGCAGCTTCGTCCGGCGGACGCCCTTCACGACCGGCAGCAGCGGGAACCCCGCGGCGCGGTATTCCTCCACCCGGCGAATCGCCAGCGACCAGAAGTGCGGCGGCTGCCAGAGGAACAGCAGCGCGAACAGCAGCCATGCTCCCATATCGACCTCTCCCGTTACCGCGCAGTACCCGATCACCGGCGGCATGGCCCCGGAGATGCCGCCGATCGACGTGCTCCACGTCGACGAGCGCTTCAGCCACATCGTATAAATGACAACGTAGACGAAAATGCCCAGCACGCCGAGCCACCCCAGCAGCGCGTCGAGCGCGAACAAGATTGCAAGTCCAATGACGCCGAGCGCGATCCCGTAAGCCAGCACGGTCCCCGGCTTCAGTCGGCCTTCCGCCAGCGCCCGCTTCTGGGTCCGCTCCATCTTCTTGTCCAGTTCGCGGTCCCAATAATTGTTGATGACGCACGCGGACGCCATGGTGAACGTGGTTCCGATCAGCATATAAAGAAGCAGCAGCCAGTCGATATCCCATTTGGAAGCAACCCAGAAACCGCCGAACGCCGCGAACGCGTTCAGCCGCAGCAGTCCCGGCTTGGTCAGGGCCACATATTCTTTTAACACACAGCGAGCCTCCCTGTTCCGATACCGCAAGAGACGCGCCTGGCGCCTCATGGTAATAAATCGTAGTTAATCATACCTCATCCTTCGAGCCTTTGACAATCTTCGCGGTCGTTGTTCAAGAATTTGTTGGTTTAGCCCGGAACGCGCGAAAGTCCTATTTTGGCCTACGCAAAAACTTGAGGAACTATTTTGGCTCCTGCCTAATATGATGTCTTGTGGTTCATCGCCCAACTGAAGGCAAAGGAAGTGAGATTCCCCAGCATGGCCGTCATAAAAGCGAACTCGGAGGACATCAGGATGCTGGCTCGGCTGATGCGGGCGGAGGCGGAAGGCGAAGGCGACCTCGGCATGCTGATGGTCGGCAACGTCGGCGTCAATCGCGTCCGAAGCGGCTGTCTCGATTTCAAGAATATCCGGACGATCCCGCAGATGGTCTTCCAAAGCCCGGGGGGATTCGAGGCTACGCAGAAGGGCTATTTTTATCAAGGTGCCCGCGATCGGGAAATTCGGCTCGCCAAGCGGATGGTCAACGGCGAACGCCAGCATCCCGCATCCAACGCGCTCTGGTTCTTCAGGCCCGCGGGCGACTGCCCGGCCCAATGGTACGATCAAAGCAACGCCGGACGGTTCAAAGCGCACTGTTTCTTCAGGCCAACCAGTGCAGATTGCCCGAACGTGTATTAGGTTTCGGAAAGCAAGTGATTCAGGCCGCTAAACGCAAGGCGAATTTATGTTGATGATTAGAAAGCGAGGAAATGGAATCATGTCTAATGGTTACGGGTACAAAGGTGCAGTAAGTCCGGCGAACATGGCTGGCTGGGGAGGTTACGGCTATCCAACGCCATATCCTGGCATGGGGGCTTCCCCGGCGACGATGGGCGGATTTGCCCCTTCCATGATGGGCATGCCCGCAATGCCAACGGGCATGCCTGCCATGCCAACGGGCATGCCTGCCATGCCAACGGCCGTTGCCGGCCTCCAATCCCAGCAAGGCGGCGTTCCCAACGTACCTAGCGGCTCGTTCGTCACGCCGGCAGGCGGTAATATCGTTACGGTCCCGATCGCCGAAGAATCCTACGTCGAGAACATCTTGCGCTTGAACCGCGGCAAAATGGCGACGTTCTACATGACGTACGAGAACAACCGCGAATGGAACGCCAAGATTTTCAAGGGCATCATCGAGGCGGCCGGCCGCGACCATATCGTCATCAGCGACCCGGCGACGGGCAAGCGCTTCTTGCTGCTGATGCTGAACCTCGACTACGTGGAATTCGAAGGCCCGATCAACTACGAGTACACGTTCCAAGGCGTGACGATCACGAACACGACGCCGGTGAACGGCGGAACGACCACGCCTCCCGTACCGACGACGCTGCCCGCGATGAATGGGCGCTAAAGAGCGGGACGAAACGTCCATGCATGAAGCTTGGCGGCGCCGCCCGGAATCCAATCGGACATGATGCGCCATGAAGAACGCTCACTGCAGCGTTCTTTTTTTATCGCTTCGGCGGCTTCCTCGCTTCCCGCCTCCCATACCTCAACGAACAACAGCGGCTGGTCGGTGCCTTCATACAGCTTAAATCCGCCGGGATCCGCCGACCTCCCCGTCATCCAGGCTCGATATTGTTGTTCATGCTCCGGTAAAATCCGGTATTCGACGAAACAGATCACCATAGGCGAAAACTTCCCTTCCGTTATAATAACCCGCGATTCAGAAGATACTGAAACGTACAATATAGAAGTATAACATTTCACGGGCAGGTGCTTCTTATTATGGATAGCGGAACGCATTTGGTCATGGGACTCGGACTCGCCGGTCTTGCCTCCGTCGACCCGGTGGTCGCTTCCGATCAGACGGTTTACGCCGCGGTGCTCATCGGTACCGTAGTCGGCTCCCAGGCCCCGGATTTGGATACGCTGCTTCGGTTCAAAGGCAATGCGATATATATCCGCAATCACCGCGGCATGTCGCACTCCTTGCCTGCTATCGCGATTTGGACCCTGTTGATCACGCTGCTGCTTCAAATCGGCTTCAATTTCGGACTACCCTGGGCGCATATCGTCGGATGGGTGCTGCTGGCCGTCGTCATTCACGTCTTTACCGACTTGTTCAACACCTACGGCACACAGGCCATGCGGCCGTTCACGAAAAAATGGATCTCGTGGAACATCATCCATATTTTCGATCCCGTCATCTTCACGGCGCACGTCATCGCGATCGTTCTCTGGGCGCTGCGCGCGTTCGATCCCGCTACGCTGTTCCCGGCTCTGTACGCGCTGCTGATCGTGTACTACATTTGGCGGACGCTCTCTCACCGCATGATTCTGAGACGGCTGCCCAAACTGGATGATCAGCACGAGCCGGAAGACGAGTATATGATTATTCCGACCATCTCCCTCTACGACTGGAACGTGGTCAAGCAGCGCGGAGACGGCTCGTACGTTATCGGCGACTTGAAACAGGGACGACTGCGCTGGGTCGATAGCGCCCGCTGCTCCAGCCATCCGGCCGTGGAACGGTCCAAGCAGGATATCTCGATCCGCTCGTTCCTCTCCTTCACCTCGTTCGCCTGCGCCGAAGTGCGCGAGCATTCGTGGGGGTACGAGGTCCGCTGGTGCGACGTGCGTTATCGTCACCGCAAGCAATACCCCTTCGTTGGCGTGCTGCTGATGGACAGCGACTACAAAACGCTGGGCTCCTACGTCGGCTGGCTGAGCGACGAGAGGCTTCAGAAGCGTCTGCGCATGAACACCTACTGAAAACCAGTGGCTTGCGCCCATGCCAGCGGTTCGCGCTTGACCAAAGCGATCCCTTCTTGCACAATGAAGAAGGGATTTTTGCTTGTCCGTGGCTTGCCCGCGCGCATGCAAAAGGCTCAAGGTTTCCCTTGAGCCTTGTGGTCGTGCTTGTCCGAATTAACGGAACTGCGAACCCGACAGTTGTTGCTCGGCGATTTGCACCAGTTTGCGCGTGATGTAGCCACCAAGCGAACCGGCGTCGCGAGTTGCGAAGTTGCCGTAGTAACCGTCAGCAGGAATTTGGATGCCCAGTTCCTGTGCAGCCTCGTATTTCAGTTGGTTAAGTGCCGCGCTTGCTTGAGGTACGACCAGCGTGTTGCTGCTGCGAGATTGTCCTGCCATGTGGAATTTCTCCTTTCATCCTCTTCACGTTGTATGTGTTGCAAGCTTGCAAGCTTATTATGATACGTCGGTCGCAAGAATATGCTTAAATATTTCGCTCAATTTTAAAAACTTTTCAAAGGAGCTTTCGCCCCATGTCTAAGACTCTCTCCTTGCTGTTCGCCGTCGTTTCCGTCATTCTGATGACCGCCACGGCGATCGCCATCGCGCACAGCGCCTGGCTGACCCTACTCCTCTTTATCCTCACGATGGGCTGCATCGGCGCAGGATTTATCGTAAAGGCCAAATTAAGACGCCGCGGTCAGGGGTAACCCCCCTCCCGCGGCGTTTGTTTTGCGCGCCTTGGCTATGATCTCCCGCCGATCTATTGCGCCGGCAGGAAGCCCATCTTCTCTTTCACGTCGCGCACCGTCTTGTTCGCTACCTGGGCGACCCGCTCCGCGCCCTGCTTCAGGATCGCGTGAATCTCGCCCGATTCGCGAATCTCGCGGTAGCGCTGCTGAAGCGGCTCGAGCGTCGCGACAACATGCTCGGCGAGATCTTTCTTGAACGCCCCGTAGCCTTGGCCTTCGTACTTCGCCTGTATCTCCTCCAGCGTAAGACCCGAGCAGTGCGAATAGATGCTCATCAGGTTGCTGACTTCCGGCTTCTCCGCCGGGTTGTAGATCACGTCGCGGCCCGAATCGGTCGTCGCCCGGCTCAGCTTCTTGCGGATGACGTCCGGCGGATCCAGCAGCGCGATGTAGCTGGCCGGATTCGGATTGCTCTTGCTCATTTTTTTCGACGCGTCGTCCAGCGACATGATTCTCGCGCCGATCTTCGGAATATACGGCTCCGGAATGGTGAAGTAGTCGCCGAAGCGCGCGTTGAACCGATGACCCAGGTCGCGCGTCAGCTCCAGATGCTGCTTCTGGTCGTCACCGACTGGCACCAGGTCCGCGTTGTACAGCAGAATATCCGCCGCCATGAGCGTTGGGTAGACGAACAAGCCCGCCCCAACCGAATCCTTGCCCGACGATTTATCCTTGAACTGCGTCATGCGCTCCAGCTCGCCCATATAGGCCAGCGTCGTGAACAACCAGCCGAGCTCGGCGTGCGCCGGCACGTGCGATTGCATGAAGACGCTCGCCTTGGCCGGATCGATGCCCGCGGCGATGAACAGCGCGGCCACCGCCTCGGATTGCTCGCGCAGCGCGGCCGGTTCCTGCGGCACCGTGATCGCGTGCAGATCGACGACCATGAAGAAGCATTCGTGCGTGTCCTGCAGCTTGACGAAATTTTGCATGGCGCCGATATAGTTGCCCAGCGTGAGCTGGCCGCTCGGCTGGATGCCGGATAAGACTCTTTTCATAAATAGTGGCCTCCTTAAGTTCCTCCTGAGAATATCGCTCCCCCCACCCCCTCCGCCGAGGGGGCTCCAAGGGCGCTGCCCTCTGGACACCCGCTTTCGTGCTGACGAGTCGGGCTAGTGGACGGCGGTTGCTTTCGAGCTTGGCGCGCTTTTGTCCTCACGGACAAAGCTTACTTTGTTCCGCTCCCCCAACCCCTCCGCCCTCTGGACACCCCGAATGTACGCTGCTTGTGACGCAGCCGTCTTCGATGCGTCCTTTCGCGGCGGGCTCGCTTTGTCCTTGCGGACAAAACTTACGGTTCGAATCCCTTCCGGGACGCCAACACGCCACGGGTCAATATGACAAAAATCAAACGCAAAAAGGTCCTTCCTCCCGCAAAGGGACGAAGGACCGTGGTGCCACCCTAATTCGTTCGCTTCCGGATGCTGCAGCAAACGGGACGAACCTCAAGTTCCTTAACGTGGAACGACGCGTGCGCCGCATACTTGCCCGCCTTCTTGCGCGGGTTTCCTCGGCCCTGCTCCGGGATCCATTCCGCTTCGCTCGTCCGCACCGGTTCGCACCAACCACCGGCTCTCTGACGCTTCCTCGCGCGCGTACTTGTTCCCTTCCTCGCATTTAGGATGATTATACTCGCACGCCCGCCACATTTCAATATGGCAACCCTTTCCTTTTGGCCAACAATCTTCTTAAAAAAAGAAAGTCCCTCTTTGTCCTGCCGCGGCCAAGCTTCGCATATTCTTTCTATAGACTAGTCCAACCCGAAAGGAGCGTTTTTCGTATGACCGTCGTTTACCGGGTCGGCATGCCGCTGCTGACGGCCGGCTGCTTGGCGATGCTGGCGCTGATCCTCGCGGATAACGGCTGGCTGAGCGCCCTCGCCTCGCTCGATCCCGCCACGCTGCAGTCGTTCAAGCTGCTGCTGCTCGGCATTATTCTCGAGACATTCCCGTTCATCCTCCTCGGGGTGTTCGTCTCCGCGCTCCTGCAGGTGTTCGTCTCCGATGCGACCATCGCGCGCCTGACGCCGAAGCATCCGGTGGCCGGCGTCCTGTTCGGCAGCTTGCTCGGCCTGCTCTTCCCGCTGTGCGAATGCGGCATGATCCCGGTCGTGCGCCGGCTGATCCGCAAAGGCATGCCGCCCTATATCGGCATGGTGTTCATATTCGCGGGTCCGATCGTCAATCCGGTCGTCTTCACCTCCACGTATACGGCCTTCCGCGGACAGCCCGGGATGGCGTACGCCCGCCTTGGGCTGGCGCTGGCGGTATGCGTCGTGCTCGGCCTGCTGCTGAGCCGGTTCTTGAAGCGCAACCCGCTCAAGCGGGACGCCTACGAGCTGGCGGCGGCGAACAACGGCGCGACTTCGATCTACGAGCATGATCATTCGCAGGGAGCCAAAGGCTTCTGGGGCCGCATGGCCGCGACGCTCGCGCATGCCTCGGACGAATTGTTCGACATCGGCAAGTACGTCATTCTGGGCGCGTTCCTGACGGCGGTCGTGCAAACGTCCGTCGAACGCGAGGTGCTGGCCGGCATCGGCGGCGGCACCTGGTCCGGCAGCGCGTTCATGATGGGGCTCGCCTTCCTGCTATCGCTGTGCTCCACCTCCGACGCGTTCGTCGCCGCTTCGTTCAACGGCATCTTCGCGCCGTCGGCGCTGCTCGCCTTCCTCGTCTTCGGGCCCATGGTCGATCTCAAAAGCGTGCTTATGCTGCTCGGCACGTTCCGCACGAAGATTGTCGCCGCCATCGTCCTGCTGCTGTTCGCGCTGGTGCTGGGCGGCTCCCTGCTGACCGCGCAGCTCTGGCTATAGCCCCTTCCCATGCCACGATCCGTAAAGGAGGAATTCCGATGGCCGATCCTGACCGCAGACGTCTGGTCCATTATTTAATTAGAGCCGTCCTGCTCGGCGGCTTCGCGCTGTTTATCGTCCAGTTAGCCCGAGGAGACGCCTTGTCGCTCTATATTGCTCCCCGGATGGAGCCGTTCGTCAAATTGTCCGCGCTCGTCCTGTATGCGGCCGCCATCTACCAGGTCTACGCGGCCTTCCGGGCCTCGAAGGGCCAGAAAGCCGCCGACTGCGGATGCGACCATGAGCCGCCGGTGTCCATTCCGAAGAACGTCGTCGTCTACGGCTTGTTCGTGCTGCCGCTCGCGCTCGGCTTCCTGCTGCCGGAGGCGACGCTCGGCAGCTCGCTCGCCGCCAAGAAAGGCATAACCTTCGCAGGCGCGGAGACGCTGGCGAACGCCGGCTCGGGCGTGAAGACGCCTCCGTCGCTGCCCGCCTCGGGGAGCGGCGCACAGGAGCCAATATTCCTTGCCGATGAATATACGGCCAGCTACGCCGCCTACGGGAAGCAGCTGTATGCCCAGCCCGCGATCGCGGTGCCGGACCAGTGGTTCATCGAGACGCTGACCACGCTCGATCTCTATCGCCAGAACTTTATCGGCAAGCAAGTCGAGCTGAGCGGCTTCGTCTACCGTGACGAAGCGATGGGAGCCGACCAATTCGCCGTCAGCCGGTTCGCCATGAACTGCTGCTCGGCCGACTCGCTGCCTTATGGCCTCGTCGCAACCTTCGAAAATGCCGCCACCCTCCGCAAGGATTCCTGGGTGAAAGTGTCCGGGACGCTGGAGGAAGGGCAGTATGACGGCGACACGATCCTGCAGCTGCTCGTCACGCACATCGAATCCATCCGAACGCCGGATTCTCCGTATGTGTATCCCGACTACAACTTCGACAAACAGTTCGAGTAAAATTGGAAATAAATACATATCATGTCTCTGTATCCGTTTTCGTATAAACCCCCTCCCAATCTAGCCATACTATCCTTACACAAGGGAGGTGAATTCAGATGGCAGGACAAGGTCAATCCCGCAGCAGCAATACACTGGTGGTGCCTCAAGCCTCGCAAGCGCTGGATCAAATGAAATACGAGGTAGCGCAGGAGCTTGGCATCCAAATCCCGCAGGACGGTTACTACGGCTATATGGCGACTCGCGACACGGGCGCAATCGGCGGTTACATCACGCGCAAGCTCGTGCAAATCGCAGAACAGCAAATCGCCGGTACATACGGACGCTAATACGGCAGCGGTTCGCAGCTTCCGACGCGTAGGCGATTCGGGGCGCAACCGCCGACATAGCAAGGCAAAAAGACCTAGGCAGGTTAACCTGCTCAGGTCTTTTCGTTCTTCGTCCTACTAGTCCTCAGCCTGCTTAAGGCGCATCCCGCAGCGCGTGCGGCGCGCCGTACTTCGGCTGTAGACGAAACATCCCGTTGGCGATATTCGCCATATTGTAATTAGACTCGAAGGTGATGCCCGCCGACCAGGAACCTTTGCGGACGCTGAAATCAAAACGGATCTCGCCGTGCGTCCAGCCCCGCTTGTAGTTCAGCGAATCGAGCGCAAGCTTTCGGAACGCGTGCACCTGATCGGCTTTAAGACCCGGTTCCGCGGAGGCCGACTCGATGCTGCCGTCGCGGCTTTCGATCGGATTATGGCAAACGCCATACTTCCCGATCACGTCATTACGAATTTGAATTATGACTGTTCCTGCTGCCGCATGGATCAACTCCGGCTCCATCTGCCTAAACGCATAATCCATTTGCCGCGCAAGCGGCGTTGATTCCATCCCCATCATCTACACCCCGTCGCCATTTTTTCATAAAGTTACCATTTAGTACTTCGGACTCATTATAAGACGAAAGACTTACAAATTTCAATCAGTTTTTTACAATTTACTTACATATAGGTTTCAAATCCTCACCAACCGCTTTCGTTCGAGCTTTTCTGCACCGGAAATTCGACCCGTTCGCCACTTTTTAGACAAATATAGACAATCCCTGCGCCGGTGATATAATAAGGGAAAAGATACCTATATAGTGACAAACGAAAGGGGCCTGGGTCGGTCTATGAAATGGCTGCATGCTTTATCCGTCCGCAAGAAGCTCATGGTTGGATTTTATTCGAACGTCGTCCTCTTCGCCGTACTTCTGCTTATCGCGCTTCTCGTCTTCGGGGGCAATGTATGGGCCGGTCTTGTCATCATCGCCGTCATGGCCGCGGTCACGTATCCGGTCGTTCTCTTCTTCGAGAAGACGCTCTCGCATTCGTTCGAAGAACTGAGGAATGCCGCCTATTCCGTGTCCAAAGGCGACTTCACGCAGACGCTTGACGTCTCCTCGACCGGGGAACTCGGCCATTCCTTCAACAGCATGGTCGGCAAAATCCGCGACATCTTGAAAGAAACATCCGGCATCTCGGGCGTCGTCAACGATTCCAGCCGCACGATCTACTACAAGAATACCGATTTGAAGCAAATGATGGATCAGGTCACGACGTCCGCCACAGAGCTGGCTACGGGCGCAGCCGAAATCTCGGCCGACATCAACGTCATGGCTGACTCGATCCGCGAGATCGAAGCAAGCTTCGCAAGCTACGCCGACGCGACCAAGCAGATGAACGAACGCTCGGAGCTAGCGCTGGCGCTCGTGGACAAAGGCCGCCAAGCGGTCGAAAGCCAAGCTGAAGGAATGAAACGCAACGTCGACGCGACCGCAAATGTAGCCGCTTCCATTGAAGATTTGGCACATAAAGCAGACGGCATCTCCGCCATTACGCACACGATCTCCGAGATTGCGGAACAGACGAACCTGCTATCGCTCAACGCTTCCATCGAAGCGGCGCGCGCAGGCGAGCACGGTCGCGGCTTTGCGGTCGTCGCGCAGGAGGTTCGCAAGCTTGCCGAGGAATCGAACGCGGCCACCAAGGAAGTATTCACGCTCGTCAAGAGCATCGACGCCGCCGTCAAGCAAGCGATCACCGGCATTCAGGTCAACGGAGAAGTCGTCAAGACGCAGACCGAGGCCCTTCATCAAACGGAGCAATCGTTCGCGGAGATCATCGGCAGCGTGAAATTCATCAGCGAACAAATTTCCCAGTTCGCGCGCGACAGCGCGGCGATGCTGGAGAGCACGAGACGCATCTCGTCGACGATCCAGAACATCTCGGCGATCACGGAACAGTCGGCGGCAGGTACCGAGGAGGTAGCCGCTTCGATGAACGAACAGATTGCGTCCGTTCAATCCGTCATTCAAGAAACCGAGCGCATGCAGCAGCACGTTAATCAGCTCCAGCGCACGATGTCCGTCTTTAAAGTCTAAGATGCCACAACGCCAAAAAGCGCCCTCCAGTGCAATCCGGAGGGCGCTTTTTTTGGCGTTCGTACAGCGGTCGTTGGATGCCGACGGCCGGCAGTCCCTTATTCTTCGCTCAGGAAAAATTGAATGATCGTGTCATGCAGACCCGGCAGTCCTTCGTGGCCGAAGTCCGGATATACTTCCAGCCGCTTGCGGGACTGGATCTTGTTATACGCCGCGAATTGGGTCGACGGCGGACAGATCGTATCCATCAGACCCACGCCCATGACGACGTCGGCTTGAATGCGATTCGCCAAATGCTGGATGTCGATGTAGCCCAGACGGGTGAACACCTCGTCCTCCCGCTTGTGCTGCGGATCGAATCGGCGGAAGTATCCGCGCAGCTCCTCGTAGGCATCCTTCGCCAGATCCATCTCCCACACCCGTCTGTAGTCGCTAAGGAACGGATAGACCGGCGCCGCTTTGCGGATACGAGGCTCGAGCGCCGCGCATGCGATGGTCAACGCCCCGCCTTGCGACCAGCCGGTCGCGTACACACGGGTTTCGTCAACCTCCTCCATGTCCATGGCGATCGAAGCAAGCTGGGCCGTATCGAGGAAAATGCCGCGGAACAGCAGATTCTCCGGTTTATCGTCCAGCCCCCGGATAATATGCCCGTGATGCGTGTTGCCCTTCACGCCGCCCGCGTCCTCCGAAGAGCCGCCCTGACCTCTGCAGTCCATGGCGAACACGGAAAATCCAAGCGATACGTAAGCCAGACGCTCGGTCCAGTCGCCGGCGCTGCCGGTATAGCCGTGGAATTGCAGGACGGCCGGATGCGGCTCGGACGCGCCGCGCGGTCGCGCGTATTTCGCATGCACGCGGGCACCACCGACGCCCGTAAAATACAAGTCGAAGCATTCCGCCGCAGGCGTTTGGAACGCGCTCGGAACCAGCTCGATCTGCGGGTCCGTCGCGCGCATTTCGCTTAGCGCTTCCTCCCAGTATTGTTCGAAGTCGTCTGGCTTCGGATTGATCCCTGAATACGTTTGCAATTGCGCGAACGGCATATCGATTTGCGGCATTTCCATTCTCCTTCACACATGGATTGGTTTCCTGATTTTCTCATGTTAAGCCCGTCGGCGAGGTCGTGTAAAGCATTAAAATCGGCGATTTCCTGTAATTAATCAAAATCTCCGATGCATGTTCGAGTCGCCTTGGCGGGAAAATGAATCAAACAGCACCTCGCCACCGAAAGGAGGGAGACCGATGGGTAATGCAGACGGCATCCGGAATTCGGCTGCAGGAAGATGGCTTACCGTCCTCGCCCTCCTTTTCGCTATGCAGGCGTGCACGGCTTCCGCCACCCCGATTAGCGAAGCCGCGAGAAGTCTTGAGGCAACCAAGCTTCCGTCGGATACATCCACCTTTAAAGCGATGGCCGATTCGCGACGAGACCAGCGCTCTGCGGACTCCTACTCGTGGATCGAGCTGCAGCGGCGGTACCCGGGGACGTTCTTCGTCCGGGGCTCGCGCGGCAGCATGAAGGTCGCGCTGACGTTCGACGACGTCCCCGATCCCCGATATACGCCGAAGGTGCTTGACATGCTGGCGAAATACCGGGTTCGCGCCACATTTTTCGTGCTCGGCTCGAAAGCCAAAGCTTATCCGGCCATAGTAAAGCGAATGCGCAAGGAAGGACACATGATCGCCAACCATTCTTACGATCACCCGGTCTTCCCGAAAATCTCGGTGTACCAATTCAGTCAACAGGTGGCCCAAACGGATCTGCTGCTGCGCTCGTTAGCCGGCTACAGTCCTCGCTACATCCGTCCGCCGTACGGCGCCATTACGCCGAAGCAGATCGAGTGGGCGCAGGCGAATGGCTATACCGTCGTCAATTGGGACGTGGACTCGGAAGACTGGCGCAGCATCGGCAGCGCGCGCATCATGACCAATATCAAAAGCACGCTCCAGCCGGGATCGATTATTTTGCAGCATGCGGGCGGCGGCCCGACGCAGAATCTATCCGGCTCGGTACAGGCGCTTCCGCAGCTGATTCAATATTTGCGCAAGAAAGGCTACACGATCGTGTCGCTGCCCGAGCTGCTCGGTCGGCCGGTCGCCCGTTCGCCTCGCCCGAAACGGCATCCGTCGCATCAAGGCCAAACGCAAAAAGCGCAACCCCATAAAGCGGAGCAGCGCTCGCGGCCGACCGCGCCATAAAGCGCAGTCGCCTTTCTTCTCGTGCTATTTCAAAACAAACACATGGACATATTGATACCCGAACGTGCGCGCCTGCTGCTGCGACGACGAGACGAAAATATCGATGCGGTTGCCTTTGATCGCGCCGCCCATGTCGGACGCGACAGCAAACATGCCGCCAACCGGCAGACCGTTGTAGTCATACCCGGTCACGTACAATTTGGTGCCGAGCGGAATAAGACTCGGGTCGACCGCGACGGTTCCGACCTTCAGGGGATTGCCGAAATAATCGACGGCGCCCCACTGGCCGTTCTCGCTCGCGGCGGCCGTATAAGCACTTGCTTTGACGTGGTGCGCGTCCGTGTAAGCCACGGCTTTGCCTTTCACCGTCAGCGTTGGCTCAGACGCTGCCGCCGGAAGTTGGTCCGGTATTGCGCTCGCGATCGGCTCGCTTTTTGCTTTCGCAACAGGTTGCTGCGGCTTGCCGTTGCCATCGGGAATCGTGATCGCAAGACCCGCGTAGATGTTTAGCGGATTGACCGTCGGGTTTGCCTTCATCAACGTTTCCACCGAGACGCCATACCGTTTGGACAAACTCCAGAACGTATCGGTATCCGTCGCTTTATGCGACGCTGCATCCGCGCTTGCGGTGCCAGCCGAGGCGAGCAGCGCAAGCCCGAGAACAGCGGCTGCCGTGGTTTTTTTCCATGATTTGAACGTAAACATATGAACAACCTCCTTTATTTACGAGAAACGCGCCGTCATTCGCGACGCTCGCCTCTCGTCAACGCGAACGGAACCGCGGCCCGTTACAGCCCGCGAACGCTCCGCTCCAGCATGTGGCCTACGAGGTTAGTTGTCGGATTCGGGTCGAGGAGTTCGACCCTACGCGAGTGCATGGCTTTTGCGCCTCGCGATTCACCCCAAGCGATTCCATCCTTCAGCTGCCCTACGAACGACCTTGCGGTCTAGCGGACAGCCCCGGACGAAACGCAGAATCCGTGTCGTCATGCGCGAACACGGCGGAAAATATCGGCTTGCGATAGGTTCCGTAGATCCCCCGTACGATTAAGTTTCGGCTCGTGTAAAACGTTACATCGTCCCAAGCCCGATTCCTACCGGTAAATTGCGGCAGTCAGCGCCCCGACACGTAGAAGTGCAGGGTTCATATACGTTTGACGCGCAAGAAAAAATGGCTCCCAGCAGTCGCTAAGAGGAATTTCCGTTCATCCGGATCGGATTTATTCAACCTTCAAAATTCCAGAAATGGATAAATCCCTGCATAATATTCGGAATGGTTGAACACGCTTTAAATAATCTGAATATTATGTATAATTAAAGTGTAAGCGTTTGCAATTCAAACGGCTCATGAATAGCCAAGGAGGATTCGCTTATGATGACATTCGAATCGGAGTACAGAAGACAGGCCATCCGTACCCTGCAGGAAGGACGAGACGAAGCCAAATCGGAGCTCTCCGTGGAGGCAAGCCGTTATAAGCGCACGTTCGCCAATTGGTTCAGCCGCCTTCATGCGGTTACAGCTCCCTTCCTTGGCCCCTCCAACCGCCCGATGCGCTAATGCAAAACACCGCCAAAGCCAGCGTGTTTCCATCGCGGAAACCTCCGGCCCAAGCGGTGTTTTTATCGTTATCCGGCATGGCGCGGCGGTGTGTTCGCGCGCGGCTCAAAAGTCGTCGAAGACAAAATCCAAATGGTCGGCCTTCTTCAGGTTGCACTCCGCGCAGGCGCACACGCAATTATCCGGCGTGGATAATCCGCCCTTGGATTTGGGCATGACGTGATCGATTGTATCGCCAAACCGGCCGCAGTACTTGCATATATAATCGTCGCGCTGCAGGATGAGCAGCCTGAAATCCGTCTTCGTGTACAATTTGTGAATGAGCGAAGGGTTGATGATACCGGCCGCCCCTTCCGATACCATGCGGATCGCCATCTCGGTCGGAATCTCCGTCGACCACCGCTTGCCCGTCTCGCGCCGACCGCGCAGACGAATAAGTCCGGTGCCCCGGTCATTCAGCAGCGCGACGTCGTATTTGAACGGCCCTTTGATCGGCACGATCCGCCTGTAAGGCGGCCTGACCTGCGGCCTTGCGGGCGCCGCGGCTTGGTCGGCGCCTGCTTTGCGCTTGCGCCGCCGCCTCCGCTTCCGCTTGCGCGACGGCGTCCCGTCTCCGTCGGCGCCGTCGACGCCTTCCGCCTGCGAATCCACCCAATCGGCTTCGCCGGCGAACGTATCGTCGCCATCCTGATCCGGAAGCAGCCATTGGGCTTCCGCCCGCTCTTCGCCGCCGTCTGGCAGGGCGCTCGTCTGGACCGGCTTCGACTTGGATTTGCGCCGGCGACGCCGGCGCTTCCTCTTGCGCGCCGGGGCTTCCCCGTCCGGCTCCGGCGCGGCGGCTTCTTCAAGCGCCATCGCGACATCGCTCTCGCCGGCGGACCTTTCGCTCTCTGACAATAACGGGATTAACCCGCCTTCTTGATCTCCCGAGCGCTCGTCAGGCTCGCGCGCCTCCGTTTCGGCCTGCGGCTGCGCGAGCAGAGCCGATTCAAGCGGCGCTGGCTCGCGCTTCTTCCGTCTTCTCCGTTTGCGTTTGCGCTTGCGCGGCTTCTCGGCCGCGCCGCGTTCGGCGTCTGCACCGGACTGCGCTCCGGCCCTGTCCGCGTCTCCATCCGCGTTGGAGAGAATCGGTTCATCGGCTTCCAAGCCCTCGTCATGCGCCGAGGATGCCGGAATAACGCTGTTAATCCGGTCTTGGCCGTTCGGCGCCGGACCCAGCTTCTGGTACGCCGCTACCGCGGCATGACCTGTCAGGCCATCTCCGGTGCTATCCCGCGTTGCCTCGTCGGCCAGCGCCGGTCCCTCTTCGACTTCCCGTCCTCGCTTGCGCTGGCAGGAACGGCACGTCCCGCGCCGGCCGCTTCGTCCGGAACGCTTCGTGAAGGAGGTGATCGGCTTCTCCAAGCCGCATGCTCCGCATCGTTTCGCTTCCATTTCCGTTCGCTCCGTTCTTTCGATCCTTGAATTCTATCCGGTTTTAACCTTGTCTAGCCAAGGCGAAACGGCGGCGCCTTCTATAACGGCGCGGCGCATTTCGCACACAGGCCATGCAAGTTGCAAGTTCATATAAAAGCGTAAAACGAAGTCATGGAGCCGCCCAGCCCTGCAGCTTCCGGAACTGCTCGGGCGTCATCCCCTCGGTCTTGCCGAAGGCGGCGATGAAGTGGCTCGGGTCCCGGTACCCGCAGGCGAGGGCAATTTCCTTCACCGTTCGTCTTTCGCCCCGGCTCATGATCTCCTTCGATTTGCGGATGCGCAGCCGGATCAAGTAGGCGTAGGCGGTAATGCCGAATGCCTGCCGGAACAGCGCGTTCAAATACCGCGGGCTGATCTGCAGCCGGTCCGCCATATCCGTGAGCCCGATCTCGGGATCGCCGAAGCGCTCCTCCAGCCACTGCAGCAGCGGGTCCAGCTTCTCCAAATGATGAAACAACGACGAGCGCCCGCCCGTCTGGCCGTATTTCTTGAGCGTCGTGATGAACCGATAGAGCTGCGCGGAAGCATCAAGACCCGTGCGGTCCTCGTCATGCTCCGCCGAATCGATCATCTCGAACAGCTGCTTGGTGATCGGCGCGTCTTCATTCCAATGAAACCACTCCGTATGGCGGATATCAAGCGCCGCGAGCATCGCCTCGGCCAACGTGCCGCCAAAGGTCAAATACAGCGTCGTCCATGTTTTGCCTTTCTTCGCGTACGCATGCGGCACGCCGGGGAATAACAACGCTCCGTTGCCGGGCGTAAGGGTGAAGCTTCTGCCCGACAGCTCGAACTCGCCTTCGCCGGCCATCGTCTGCAGCCAGTGGAACACGGGATAGCCGGAGCGGCGCTCGATCGGCTCCTGTTCCGGGTTCATGCCGATGCTCTCGACGTACAGCGGAAGGTCCTGCTCGCCCAGCGCGAACAAAAACCGACGGAGCTGTCCGTTCACCACGTATTCCGTTCGGCGGACATTCTGTTCCATATTCTCATATACCGCCTGTTCTTATATTATATTTCTCTTGCTAGCATCATAGCATAAAATAAATGCAACATCCTAGTATCGCCTATGGGAAAGTGCTTACATACATGAATATGACAAAAAAAGGAGCTGTTTGTTTGGATACATCGAAACTGCCCAAAATGTTATATGGCGGAGATTACAACCCCGAGCAGTGGGACGAGTCGGTCTGGCCGGAGGATATGCGGCTGATCCGTCTTGCCGGCATGGATATCGCGACCGTCAACGTTTTCTCCTGGGCGCTGTTGCAGCCCGAGGAGAATACCTATAATTTCGAGACGCTCGACCGCATTATGGACATGCTTCAAGCCAATGGCATTCACGCCTGTCTCGCCACGGGCACGGGCGCTCATCCGGCCTGGATGGCGCGCCGATACCCGGAGATCCTACGCGTCGATTTCGAAGGACGCAAACGCAAATTCGGCGGACGCCACAACTCCTGCCCGAGCAGCGAAGTCTATCGCACGCACTCGGTTCGCCTGGCAAGCAAGCTTGCCGAGCGCTATAAGGACCATCCCGCCCTCTTGCTGTGGCACGTGTCGAACGAATACGGCGGCGACTGCTACTGCGACAATTGCGCCGCTCGCTTCCGGCTGTGGCTGCAGCGCAAATACGGCACGCTGGACAAGCTGAACGAGCAGTGGAATACCCGTTTCTGGGGCCACACGTTCTACGACTGGGAAGAGATTGTGCCGCCGAACGCCCTCTCCGAGTCTTGGGATGGCGGCGACAGAACGAATTTCCAAGGCATCTCGCTCGACTACGCCCGCTTCAACTCGGACGGCATGCTGGAGTGCTACAAGCTCGAATACGACGCGCTGAAGGCGCACACGCCGGACGTGCCGGTGACGACGAACCTGATGGGCACCTACAAGCCGCTCGATTATTTCAAATGGGCGCAGCATATGGACATCGTCTCCTGGGACAACTATCCGTCGGCTGACACGCCGGTCAGCTACACCGCGATGACGCACGACCTGATGCGCGGCCTGAAGGACGGCGCGCCGTTCCTGCTGATGGAGCAGACGCCGAGCCAGCAGAACTGGCAGGCGTACAACACGCTCAAGCGTCCGGGCGTCATGCGGCTGTGGAGCTACCAGGCCGTGGCCCACGGCGCGGACTCGGTCATGTTCTTCCAGCTCCGCCGCTCGGTCGGCGCCTGCGAGAAATACCACGGCGCGCTAATCGAGCATGTCGGACACGAGCACACGCGCGTCTTCCGCGAATGCGCACAGCTTGGCGCGGAGCTCTCGAAGCTCGGCGACGCCTTCCTCGGCGCCCGATCGGACAGCAAGGTCGCGATTATGTACGACTGGGAGAACCGGTGGGCGATCGAGTATTCCAGCGGCCCGACCGTCGCGCTCAAGTATGTGGACGAGGTGCACAAATATTACGACGCCCTGTACCAGCTCGGCATCAGCGTCGACATGGTCAGCTTCGAGAGCGACCTGAGCGGCTACGACATCGTGATCGCGCCGGTCATGTACATGGTGAAGCCGGGCGTCGCCAAACGCATCGAAGCGTATACCCAGAACGGCGGCACGTTCATCACGACGTTCTTCAGCGGCATCGTCAACGAGAACGACATCGTCACGCTCGGCGGGTATCCGGGCGAGCTGCGCGGCCTCCTCGGCATCTGGGCGGAAGAGATCGACGCGCTCTTCCCCGGCCACACGAACCGGATCGTCATGAACGAATCGTTCGGCCCGCTGCAAGGCGAATACGACTGCTCGATTCTTTGCGACTTGATCCATGCCGAGACGGCGGACGTGCTGGCCGTGTACGGGCAGGATTTCTACCAAGGCATGCCGGTACTGACGCGCAACCGCTTCGGCTCGGGCGAAGCGTATTACGTCGCGTCCAGTCCGGAGGCGAGCTTCCTGCAGGGCTTCCTCGGCGAGCTGTGCGCGCAGCGCGGCATCGCGCCGCTGCCAGGCGTCGCCCAAGGCGTCGAGGTCACGCGCCGCGTGAAGGACGGTCGCTCGTATTTGTTCGTCCTGAACCACAACGCCGAAGCTGTCAGCGTGGACTTGAAGCACGGCGGCACCGACCTGTTGACCGGCGCCTCCCTCGCAGGCGTCAGCGAGATCGCAGGCCGCGGCGTCCTCATCGTGGAAGAAGTACGTTAAGCGCACGGACGGCGAGGCCTGTTGTCTACCAAACGACGTAAGCCTCCGTTTAGGTACAAGAGAAATATTCCCATTCGCTGCGCTCGCCTCCTGCGGGCGCAAGCGCAAGTCAAAGAAGCTCCCCATTCGCTTGCGAAAGGGGAGCTTCTTCTATATGGCTGGCAGCGGCGTTCGCCCGGTTATCGATCGGTTGCGTCCTTGCGTTCCGGCATTCCGCGCCAGGCTTTACTTCTTCATCTCCGACTCGTGCCACGAGCTGAGCAGCAGGCCCGACAAGTAATTCACCAGCAGGAACAGCCCAATGCCGAGCAGAGAGGCCGATAACCCGGCCGCGAACAGGAACGCCGTCTGCAGCTGCGAGGCCGCGATCGTAATGGCATAGCCAAGCCCGCCCTTGCCTCCGCCGATCCCCGCGATGTATTCCCCTACGATGGCGCCGACGACCGCGAGCGTGCAGGAGATTTTCAAGCCCGCGACGATGTACGGGAGCGCGGCGGGAATGCGCAGGCGCCACATCGTTTGCACCGGCCCGGCATTATACAGGTGGAATAGATTCAGCATGTTCGCATCCGTCGAATGCAGCCCGATGAGCGTGTTCGAGAGCATCGGGAAAAAACCCGATCAGGAATGAAATGATGACGATCGCGTTCGCGCCGGCGCCGAACCAGATGACGATGATCGGCGCGATGGCCACGATCGGGATCGTCTGCAGGATAACCGCGTACGGGTAGATCGCTTTCTCGATATACCGGTTGCTGGCCAGCAGGATCGCCCCGCCGACGCCCAGCACGATGCTAAGCAGAAAGCCGAGCACCGCTTCGACCATCGTCGTCCATACCGACGCCATCAGCTTGTCGAAATTCTCCGCCGCGGCGATCGCGATATCGCTCGGCTTCGGGAATATATAAGCCGGCGTGCCGATCAGCTTCACGATCAGCTCCCAGCCGCCGATAAAGACGATGAACGCGATGACCGGCGGCAGCAGTTTGCCGTAGAGCGCCCTTCGTTTGCCGGTCCGTTCGGCCCGTTGTGCCGCTGCGGCCGTCCCCGCTCCGCCGATCCGGGCGCCGCCCGGACCGAAAGCCCCCTCCGCGGCGGCTTGCTCTGCGTTGTTCTTCATGTCGCTTCCCCCTTTAAGCAGCGCCCGGACAAGCGGCGCGGTTAATGCTGCATGTGCTCGGATACTTCGCGCACCCATGCGCTGAAATCGGCCGACGTCCGGAACGATTCATCACGCGGGAACGGCGCGGTCACGTCGACGACCGCGGATACTTTGCCCGGACGCGGCGTCATGACGACGATGCCGGTCGACAGGTAGACCGCTTCGAACGTGTTGTGCGTGACGAACAATACGGTCATGGTCGGATCCTGCTGCCAGATGTTCAGCAGCTCATCCTGCAGCGTCTGCCGCGTAATTTCGTCGAGCGCGCCGAACGGTTCGTCCATGAGCAGCAGCTTCGGCCTTGCGGCGAGCGCCCGGGCGATCGACACGCGCATTTTCATCCCGCCGGACAGATGCCTCGGGAGCGACTTGCGGTGCTCCAGCAGCCCGACGAGCGCGAGCGCCCGCTCCGCCTCCTGCACCCGCTGCGTCTTTGGTAGGCCGCGCAGCTCGAGCGGCAGCAGCACGTTGTCGATCACGCTCAGCCACGGGAGCAGCGTATGATCCTGGAAGACGAAGGCGATCTCGCTCTGCTTGAGCGCCTCCTTCGGCGTCGTGCCCAAGATCTCCAGGCTGCCCGACGTCCGCTCCTCGAGGCCGGCGATCAGCTTGAAGATCGTCGACTTGCCGCAGCCCGACGGACCGACGAAGCTGATGAACTCCCCTTCGTTGATCGTTAGATTCACGTCCTGCAGCGCCACCGTGCCGTTGCCGTAAATTTTGCCCAAGCCGCTCATACGAGCCAATTGTCGTCCCGCGGACGCCTGCCGTTCTGGAACCGCCGGCTTGTTCGCCGCCGTATGCTGGCCGTTCATCGCATGCTCCCCCTTCTTGAAAGCCGGCTGCGGTCAGGCAGCCGGGGTTAATTGGCGCACGTCTCTCGCCGACTATCGTGCGTCGTCTGTCGCGCCCCGGATACGCCGGAAGAGTCGTTCTTTAGCCGTGCCCGGACCTACGGTACGCCGGTTGTATACGATACGGGCGCGATTACGCCTCCGGCAAATAGTCGGTCGTGAACACCGTTTGAACATCGAGCTCTTTCTTCAGCAGGCCGATCTCGACCAGCTGCCGCATAAGCTCCGTCCAGCGGGCTTCCGTCATGTAGCCGACGCCGTGCTCCGCAGCCTCGTGACCATAAACAAACTCGCGCTGCGTTTCCTCGCCAAATTCGAGCTCTTCCTTCTTCATGTTCGGGTTGACCTCGAGCAGCTTCGCCGTAATTTCGTCGACGTTGTCCTTGTAGTAATTCCAGCCTTTCACGGTCGCGCCGATGAACGCTTTCGCCTCTTCCGGATGCGCCTTGAGGAATTTCTCGGTCGTGTAGATCACGGCGGCGTACGGCTTGTAGCCGGAATCCGCGACGAGCATCGTCTTCACGTCGACGCCCTGCGCCTTCAGCGCGAACGGCTCGCCGGAGATGAAGCTTTGGCTGGCGGACGTCTTATCGTTGATGAAATTCGCGTGCTGGCCGGTGTAGGCGAGCTCCTTGGCATCCGACAATTCGTATTTGTGCTTCAGGAATTCCCAGTACGGCTGACCTTGCTGGATGAACACCGAGCGGCCGTGCAGATCGTCGAAGCCGTCGATTGGCTGATCGCTGTGGTACATGATCGCCTGCGGGCTGATCTGGAACGTCGTCGCCAGCGCCACGAGCGGGATGCCTTCCTGGCGGGCTTGCAGGATTTGGTCGGCGTGCGCGATGCCGAAATCCGCTTTGCCCGAGGCGACCAGCTGGATCGACGAGACGCCCGGTCCGCCCGGCTCGATCGTGACGTCGAGGCCGGCGTCTTTGTAGTAGCTCTTCGCCTCCGCCGCGTACAGACCGCCGTGCTCGTGCTTCGCGAACCAGTTGAGCACAATCTTGAGCGCCAGCGGGTCTTTCGCCTCCGCTGCGTTTGCCGTCGCTGCCGCCGCGTTATTCCCCGCCCCCGTATTGGCCGGCTCGGCGCTGCCGCCGTTGCTGCCGCCGCAGCCCGTCACGATGACGAGCATTGCCGCCAGCGCCGTCGCCGTGAACCCCCGCTTATGTAAGCTTTTGCTGCCGCTGCCAAACGTCCATCTGTTCAACATGGAATCCCCTCCGCATATATGGCTGTTCGTTGTTGGTTTCACTATAGCGAGCGGCACGGATTCACGTCAATTTATCTCACATGCATTTGGTGCATATACCTAAAAAGAGTGAAATCCATTGGTTAATATGCACATGAGGGACTGAGAATAGGGAGATTACTTAACATTTCCTGGAGATAGACGGGGGATTGTTAAGGTTTGGGCGAGTAAGCCTTGCGGGGATCGCTACAATCACGGGACAGCGCGTGGTTGGCGGCAAAATACGGGGGATGGCGGGCGTGAGAGGCGAGGACGCCTAGATTGCAGTCGTAAACGCATATGGATGCGGACATCACGCCAGATACCGCAATAGTGATGTCCAACAAAAAAAGCGCACCGGCAAGTCGCGCTGACTTACCGAAACGCTTCATACCCGCGATGTTCACGGCATGCTCCCGTTGCGACGCAACCTTCGGCCAGCACGTCGTCTCACACCGGCACGCCGTGCCGGTCGTACACGTCGAGCGCCGCCTGCACGGCTTCGCCGGCTGGCAGCTTCAGCCCGTGACGCGCCAGCACCGCTTCGAACGCGCCGAGCGTGTGCAGCACGTTTTTGCGGCTGCAGCTGTAGCCCATCGTGCCGATGCGCCAAATCTGGCCCTTCAGCGGGCCGAAGGAGCTCGCGATCTCGATGCCGAACCGGTGCAGCAGCATGGAGCGCACCGACTCGCCGTCGATCCCGTCCGGAATCGTGACGCACGTGACGACCGGCAGCTTGCACGACGGATTGCCATACAGCGGCAGCTCCATCGCCGTAAGTCCCGCGACGAGCGCCTCCTCGTGCAGCCGATGGCGGGCGAACCGCGCCTCCAAGCCCTCCGCCAGCAGGATGCGCAGCCCTTCGTGCAGCCCGTACAGCATCGAGGTCATCTCGGTATGGTGGTTTAGCCGCGCAGAGCTCCAATAGTCCTGCAGCTGGCTTAAGTCCAGATAGTTGCTCTGGATGCGGAAGCCAGTCGCCGCGCTCTCGTCCGCTGCGCCTGTACGTAAGCCGCGCTCGACCCGCTTGCGGGCGAGTATCTTCCGTTCGGCCCGCTCGTTGTACGTGACCGGCGACATGCCGGACGGCACGGAGAGACACTTCTGCGTGCCCCCAATGACCGCGTCGAGGCACCAAGCGTCGCTCTCCACGGGAACGCCGCCGATCGTCGCCACCGCATCCACCGCGAGCAGCACGTCCGCCTCTCGGCAGGCGCGGCCGATGTCCGCCAGCGGCTGCAGCCGGCCGGTCGATGTCTCGCCATGCACCAAGGCGACCAGCTTCGGCTTCTCGCGATGGATGGCGTCGATGACCTCCTGCGGATCGAACACCTCGCCCCACTCGCACTCGATGATCGACACCTCGGCGCCGCAGCGCTCGGCGATCTCGACGAGCAGATGCCCGAAGCGGCCGTAGATCGGCACGAGCACGCGGTCGCCCGGCTCGATGAGCCCGGTCAGCACCGCCTCAATGCCCGAACGCGACGTGCCGTCGACCGGATAGGCCCATTGGTTGCCCGTCTGGAATAGTTCCCGCAGCATCCCCATCGTGTTGTTCATCAGCGCCGTGAATTCCGGATCGAACTGACCCAAGATCGGATACGACATCGCCCGAAGCACACGGGGGTCGACCTCCACGGGTCCGGGCGTCATGATCGTGCGCGGCGACGGCGACAATTCTGGATATGCGTTCATGGTCAAAAGCTCCTTTTCATGGTCGATTCGGATGCGGGTCAGCGGTAGGCCAGCTCATGCAAGGCGGCGGCCAACACGCGCACGCCATCCTCCAATTGCGCCGGCGCCGTATATTCGTCGGGCGAGTGGCTGATCCCGCCCCGGCTCGGGACGAACAGCATCGCCGACGGACACAGGCCGGCCATGAGCTGGGCGTCGTGCCCCGCGCCGCTGACCATCCGGCGATGGGACAAGCCTGCCGCTTCGCTCGCGCGCTCGAGCAGCGCCGCGAGCGAAGCGTCCATCGGCACCGGCGACGACGCCAGCCAATTGACCGCCTCGAACGCCAGTCCCCGCCGCGCGGCGATCGACTCGAGCCGCGCGAGCGCAAGCGCGCAGAAGCGCGCAAGCGCCTCCTCGCGGTCCAGCCGAATGTCCAGCGTGAAGCGGACGCGGCCGGCGACGACGTTCGGCGTATTCGGCTCGGCGTCCAGCCGCCCGACCGTCGCGACGAGCGGATCGCCCTGCTCGAGCGCCATCGCCTCCAGCGCCGCGATCATCTCGGCCGCGCCGGCGAGCGCGTCCTTGCGCAGCCCCATCGGCGTCGTCCCCGCATGATTGCTCTCGCCCGCGAGCGTCACCGCGTATCTCCGCTGGCCGACGATCGTCTCCACAATGCCGATCTGCTCGCAGCCCCGCTCCAGCACGATGCCCTGCTCGATGTGCAGCTCCACGTAGGCGGCCAGGTCCGACCGGCGGCAATCCGGCTGCTCCGGAGCGCCAAAGCCGGCCGTCTCCATCGCTTCGCGCAGCGTAATGCCATCCGGGTCGGACGCCGCGCTCGCGATCGCCCAATCCTGCTTACCGCACACATGCCCGGAGCCCCAATATGTCACCGGGAACCGGCTCCCCTCTTCTTCGCAGAACGAGACGACCTCCAGCGTCCGCTTCGGCGGCCCGAACGTCCGCGACAGATACGCCAGCGCCGCGATACCCGCGGCAATCCCATAGGCGCCGTCGTATTTGCCGCCGCGCGCGACCGTATCGACGTGCGAACCGGTCAGTATGACCCCGGCTTCGGCATCCGTCCCTTCCAGCCGCCCGTATAGATTGCCCGCCCGGTCGAAGCGGGCGGACAAGCCTGCCTGCCGCATCCGCCCGGCTAGATAATGCTGCGCTTCCGTCCACGGCTTCGTATACAGCAGCCGGGTTACGCCCCCTTCCGGGTCCGCGCCGAAAGCGGCCAGCTCCTCCAACAACGGCAAGAGACCGGCGGAGGCTTCGCGATGTTCGAGTGGCTTCAACGCCGATCTCCCCTTCCCTTCGCAAATTTACGCGCGGATCGGGCGCACCAGCTCGCCGTATCCGGGCAGCCGCACCCCTTCGCGCCTGTCGTACACCGTCTCCCCGCGCACGAGCGTCGCGTCGACCCGGCAGGAGAATGTCCTGCCGATATAGGGACTGTGCTTATGCAGCTGCAGCAGATCTTCCTCGCGCAGCGTATAGCCCGCCTTAGGATCGAGGATCGCGATGTCCGCGTCGAACCCGACGGCGATGTCGCCTTTGCGCGGGTACAATCCCAGCCGCTTGGCCGGCCCGGTTGCCGTGACCGCCGCAATCCGCGCAAGCGGAATGCCGCGGGCAAGCGCCTCGTCCACCATCAGCTCCAGGCTGCTCTGCGCCCCGGCGATGCCGCCCCACGCGTCCGCGAAGGTGCGGCCCTCCGTGCTCTTCATCGACCAAGGGCTCGGCGAATGATCCGAAGCGATGATATCGATATGGCCTTTGGCGAGATGGCTCCACAGCCGCTCGATTTGCTGCGCATCCCGCAAAGGAGGCGCGCACTTGGCCACCGGACCGAGCCGCTCCATGTCATCCGCCGTCAACGTCAAATAGTGCGGGCACGTCTCGACCGTCACGTCGAGGCCGCGCCACTTCGCCTGCTCGATCAGCTCGACCGCGTCCGCGCTGCTAATGTGCACGAAATGCAAGCTGCAGCCGGTATCCTCGGCCATGGCGATCGCCTGCGACACCGCCGCCAGCTCCGCCGCGACCGGTCGCGCCTCGATGAACGCCCGCGCGTCCAGCCGACCATCCGCCGCCGCTTGCGCGTGCAGCGCGCTCGTCATGGCTTCGCTCTCCGCGTGCAGGGCGACCATGCTCCCGAGAGCGGCGATCCGCTTCATCCCTTCATATAACGTCGCGTCGTCCACCTCGCGGAAGCGCCCTTCGCCCTCGCCCCCCGGATTGGACATGAACGCCTTGAAGCCGATGACGCCTTCCGCGTGCAGATTCGCCAGCTCCTCCGCATTGCCCGGCACGAGGCCGCCCCATATCGCATAATCGACCGCCGAGCTGCCGGCCGCGAGCGTCTGCTTGAGCTGCATCGCCTCGACCGTCACGGTCGGCGGGTTGCCGTTGAGCGGCATATCCGCGTAGGCGGTAATGCCTCCGGCGGCAAGCGCCGCGGAACCGGTCCGGAAGCCTTCCCAATGGCCGAAATTCGGTTCGTTGAAATGCACATGCATATCGATCATGCCCGGCAGCGCGAGCTTGCCCCGCGCCTCGAGGACGCGGTCCGCGGCCAGCGCCGACAATCCCGCTTCCAGGGCGGCGATCCGGCCGTCTCGAATGCCGATATCCAGTCTGCGCACGTCCTGCGCGGTCACGACCTCCGCGCCGCGAATGAGCAGATCAAAGCGCTCTCCCATCCGAATCCCTCCTTATCAGCTTCCGCGATAGGTGCTGTAGCCGCCCGGGGCGACGAGCAGCGGCACATGATAATGCGCCCCTGTATCGCCGACGCGGAAGCGAACCGGCACCGCATCGAGGAACAGCTCGCTCTCCGCTACACCCCGCCTCGCCGTGAAGTACTCGCCCGCCGCGAACACCAGCTCGTACAGGCCGGCTTGCAGCTCCTCGCCCTGCAGCAGCGGCGCGTCCGCACGGCCGTCGCCGTTCGTGCGGATCTCCTTCAGCCGCACGGAAGCCTCCTGCCCGGCAGCGCCGCCAAGCCGCCACAGCTCGATCCGAAAACCGACCGCGGGACCGCCAACCGACATATCCAACACATGCGTCGTCAACCGACCGCTCATCCCCAGCGCCTCCCCATAATTACGCCTTAGCCGTTATTCCGTCTCCCCGAACGCGATCAGATCCTCCAGCCGCAGCCGCGTGATCCGGCCGATCTGCCGCATCGCTTCCTCGCGTTCTTGCTCCGCCGTGTTGTCGATCCGCGCCGTCATGGATGCTTCGATGTCCGCCTTCGTTTTCCCTCGCACCGCGAAAATGAACGGGAAGCCGAACTTCTCCATATACCGGCGATTCATCGTCCTGAAACGCTCGTACTCCTCCGGCGAGAGCCGATCGAGGCCCACGCCCTGCTGCTCCTTGACCGAATATTCGCCCATCGCCATGCGCGTCGCCAAATCCGGATGTTTCCGTATAAAATGCAGCTCCGCGTCGCCTGGCGCCTGCCGCACGATCCGCAGCATCGCCTCGTGCAGATCCGCGCCCGAGCGGTAGGGCCGTCCTCTCTCCGCCTGCTCCGTCACCCATGGCGAATGCTCGAAAATAGCGGCGAACGTCTCGACGAATGCTTCCGCGCTCAGCCCGTTTACTTGTTCAATGCTTAGCTTCATGTCCAATACCCCTCATGCGCGGCGACCGCTTCCGCTTCGACCTCCGGGAAAGGCCCGATCACGACGACCGGTTTGCGTCCGCGCGCGAACACTTCGCGGCACGGCAGATCGAGCGTCGGATTTTGCTCGTCGTCCCCGGTCAGCTGCGCCAGCCTTTTCTCCGAAATCGCGTATACGACGCGCCCGACGTTGCCCCAGTAAATCGAACCCGCGCACATCGCGCAGGGCTCGGCGGACGTATACAGCGTGCAGTCCCACAATTGTTCTTTGGTGTAGCGCTTGGAGGCGGCTTCCATTAACGTCGTCTCCGCGTGCCCTGTGCAGTTCGACTCCGTTATTTCGATATTGCCCTGCTCCAGCAAAATTTGACCGTCCGGTCCCGCAAGCAGCGCGCCGAACGGCGTATTCCCATTCCGTCTGGCCGCCTTCGAGATGTCCACGCATCTGCGCAGCAGCCCGATGTGCATCTCCCGCTCTCGTTCGTCCACGTCCCTCGCGCCTCCTCCAAATCGCGCGCCGCCCTCCATTGTACCGGCAGCCGCTTCGTTATCCAAACTATAGGTTCAGACGGCGGAGAGGTCAATTAAGCTTACATGTTGTTTGGGAACGATGATGAAAGGAGCCGATCTGGTTGTGCATCGTGCCGCGACCGGCAGGAAGAGGAAGAGGGGTTCAGGCTGCATCGGTTAAGCGCATCGCTGTCGGCGCGTCTCGACGCTCCGATTCGATGATCATATTCCGCGCCTTCGACGAGTCGAAAGCCCGCCCTTACGGCTGCCGTTCCAATCGCTTGCGGAAGACGAACGCGAGCTTCAGCCGCATCAGGTCGTTCATTTTCTTGAAATCAACCTGCAGCAGCTCGCTCAGCTTCTCGATCCGGTACGTCGCCGTATTGCGGTGGATGAACAGCCGCTTGGCCGTCTCGCCGAGCTGACCGTCGCACTCCAGATAGGTCTCAAGCGTCCGCAGCATCTCCTGCGCGTAATCCGGCTCCTTCTCCAGCAGCGGGCCAAGCCAGCGGTCGCAGAACGTCTTCATCCGCTTCTCCGACACCTGCTCGAAGACAAGCGCCAAATCGAGCGATTCGTAGGCGATGACCGCGCCGCCGAGCTCCCAATCCAGCGCCAGCTTCCGGGCGCGGCAGCATTCGTCGAACGCCTCTAACAGCTGCTCCCCCTGGCGTTTGCGGCTGCTCACGATCGACTGCGGCTCGCGGCTGCCCCGCTGCCAGCCGGCGAAGAACGCCGCGTACGCCGACCGAATCCGCTCCTCAGCGCCGCCGTCCTCGTCCGGCACGATCGAGAGCAGCCCGTCTTCGAGCGCGACGTGAATGCCCTGCAGTTCCTGGATGCGCGCATGACTGAGGAAGGCGGCCTTTAATCCTTCGATCTGCTCCGTCCGCTGCTTAGGGATCGGCGCGGCCGGAAGATCGGTCAGCACCGTCCGGTACGGCTGCCGCAGCAGATCGATCTCCCACCGTTCGGCGTAGGTTTGCAGCGTAACCAGCGGAAGGCCGTGCTTCAGGTAACGCTTGACGAGCTGCGCGAAATCCTTTTGCACCGATATCGCAAAATAATCCTCCAGCCGCAAGTTCGTATGATGCGCGATCAGCTCCGCCGCCTGCGAATAGAGTCCTTCCTCCATGGTGGAGAGAAACGGCTGCGGACTGAAAAACAGCGCGAACCCGGTACAGGTCTCCTGCCGCATGAGCGGAATCCGGTAGGCCTGCCACTCCGGCGTCTTGATCCACTGCGCGTGAACCGGCCATGGTCGTTTGGCGAGCAGCTGCTCGTCGGGCACGCCGGAGGCGTTATGCATCATTTGGCCGCGCGAGCCGACGACGGCGATCGGATGGCCGATGACCTCGGCCACCGAATCGAACAGGCTGCCGATCGGCTCGGCCTGCAGCGCGTAGCGCATGAGCCGTACCTGCTTGCCCATAACGTCCTGCATGGCGCCGGTGCTGCGTTTCATCTCGTCGCGGAACAGCCCGCTCATTTGGTCGGAGAAGGTGAATTGGTACGGCAGCTGGATGAGCGGAAATCCGAGCTCGTTCGCCTTGCGGATGAGATTGGCCGGAATTTCGGTCCAGAACCGCCCCAGCTTGATGCCGAGTCCCGCGGAGCCGCACTGGTTCAGCTTATACAGCAGCCGCTCGGCGTCCTCCGGCTCGTCTTTGATGAGGTAAGCGGTCGTGAACAGCATCTCGCCTTCCTTGATCCAATCCGTAATGTCCGGCGCATCCATGACATTGACCGACTTCACGATCCTTCGCTTGCCCGCCTCGCCCGCGATCAGCTTCGCCTCCGACAACGGATAGACCGTCAGCGCTTGTTCCACTGTCATATACATTGCACGCACCCCCGCAAATGACTTGCTGTCATGTTATATAACCTTACATTATGCGAAGAGATGCTGAACTTCAAGACCAAATGTTAACAAAACTCACAAGTTTCCCGCATTATTTTGGAAAAGGTTCACAAACGCTCAAATTGAGCCTCTAGTTTCACTGTCAAGCCAATCGCCTTGCGCTATAATGGATCTACCTTCATTTGGAAACGGGAGTGCTGCGCTTGCCGAAAACGAAAATCTTCCTTAGCTCCGTCAATGAGGACGGCCTTAGACCGCTTCGCCAGCATACGTTCCGCGAGCTGCAAGGGCTCGGGCACGAGCCGCTCATGTGGGAGGAGAATCTCGGGCCGTGGCCGATGCACGTCAATCCGGTCGTCAAGTGCTTGGAGGCCGTCGAGGAATCGGATATTTATTTATTATTTATTGCGGCCAAAGCCGGAACATACTATCCCGACGCCAAGCGCACCGTGACGCATCTGGAGTTCATCAAAGCGTGCGACAAGGGGAAAACGGTGCTCGTGTTCGCGGACATCGAAGTGAAAGCGCTCTTTTTCGGCAAAGCGAAGCCGCGGATCGACGCTTACCGCGAGCATATGAAGCTGGAGGCGCGGCGTTACCCGGAGCCGGAGGAGCTGCTGGCGATGCTCGCCGGTCACGACGATCTGCCGAAGCATATCGACCCTTACGTGTGGTTTTTCCTGCACGATATGATGACGCGCGGCGTGTTTATGGACGATTTGCGGCATGGCGTGCCGATCGACTGGCGCACGTATTTGAGCGACTTGCTGCGGCGGGGGACGATTCTGCTGCCGATGGAGAGCTCCTTCCTCGCCAATCAGCGGCGGGTCGAGCTGCTGGACGAGGCCTATCAGGCCGTAACGGACCTCGTGCCGCTGCTGCGGATGGCGCCGCTGGCGGATTGGACCTTCTTCCTGCGCCATATCGTGGGGCGAATGGACGGCGGGCGGATCGAGCACCGGTACGGCGGCTTCATGACCGAGACGGCCGGCACGTACGAGGCGTGCGTCGCCGCCACGCTTTACCGCTACGAGGAGGAGCAGAATCGCCTGCTGTACGCGGGCGGCTCCGGCTCCGAGGCGGGGCCGGCCTTTTATTCGCTGAGCCGCAAGGACTCCTACGTCGTGCTGACCTATAATATGGGCGACGGCGCGCAAGCAGTCTACTTCACGGACGCCAAGCGCATGTTCTACTGCTGCATCCGCAGCGGACGCTACGTGCTCACCCTCCATATCCCGTCCGGCCCGGGCTGGAACGCGGAGCGCTTCATGCTCTACCAAGACAGTGTAATCGATGGTATAATCAATAAAAATCCATACCTGATCGAATTCATCAAAATGGTCTTAGGAGGCTTGCAGTCATGAGCGTATTCGTCCTGAAGGAAGGCAAAGTATCGCTTGCCGTCGGCGCGCAGCCCAAAGACGCGTTATTGTTCGCCCCCTCCAAGCAGGCCGCGCAGGCGATCCAAGAGGACCGTGCCCGCTGGAAGCGCGAGAGCGAGCTGCTGCGCGAACGTTTCGCGCTGGCGGCCAGGCGGTAGGGTAGCATAAAGAAGGCGAACGGCTCGCATCCGGTTGGATGCGAGCCGTTTTTTTGGTGTTACCACCCGATTACCGAGCCGTCGCTGCGCGGGTCGGCCGCGCCGCTGATGACGCCGTCCTCGCCGATCGCGATGCCCTGCGACTGTCCCGTCCGCCCGTCCCACGCGTCCAGCACCTCAACCTGATGGCCCATCGCCCGCAGCCGCTCGACCGCCGCTTCGCCGCACCGGCTCTCAAGCTTGAGCGTATCGCTGTCCTCGCCCCAGGTGCGCCCGTAAATCCAGCGCGGCAGCCCGATCGCCTCTTGGATCGTTAACCCGTAATCGAGCACGCCCGTCACGACGGACAACTGCGTCTGCGGCTGGCCTTCCCCGCCCTGCGTGCCATAGAGCAGGCAAGGCTTGCCGCCGCGCGCGACCATGGCCGGCATAAGCGTGTGGAAGGAGCGCTTGCGCGGCTCCAGCACGTTCGGCGACGACGGATCGAGACTGAAGAACGAACCGCGGTTCTGCAGAATAACGCCGGTATCGCCCGGCACATAAGCCGCGCCGAAATCGAAATAGAGGCTCTGAATGAACGAGACCGCGTTGCCCTCCTCGTCCACCACCGCCGCGTAAGCGGTGTCCTGCCCCATGGCGCTGGAGAGGAACGGCGCCGGCGCGGGCCAAGCTTCGGCGATCTCGTCCCACAGCCCCCGCGCGAAGTCCTTCGACAACAGCCGCCCCATCGGAATCGCGTTGAAATCCGGATCGGTCAGCACCGCATCCCGCTCGCGGAACGCCTTCTTCACCGCCTCCGCCGCCAGATGATAGAAGTCCGCGGAATCGCGCGGGATGCGCGCCAGCTCCGTGTTCTCCAGCATGTTCATCATGAGCAGCAGCGAGAAGCCCTGCGAATTCGGCGGCATTTGGTACAGCTCGTAGCCCCGATAGGATACGGAGAGCGGCGTCACCCATTCGCCCGCGTGCTCGCGAAAATCCGTCTCCCGCAGTAAGCCGCCGTCCTGCTCGATCGCCTCGGCCATGCGCGCCGTGAAGTCGCTCGCGTAGAAGGCGTCGCGCCCGCCGCTCTGCACGAGTCTCAGCGTCGCCGCAAGCTCCGGCTGCGCGAGGCGCTCCCCTTCTCCGATCAGCTCGCCGTCCTCCGTCACGTACAGCTTGGCAAGCGGCGGATGCGCGCGGATGAGCCCTTCATCCTTCTCGATCCATCCCCGCAAATGCCGGGACACCGGGAAGCCCTTCTCGGCATAGGCGATGGCAGGGGCGAGGAGCTCCGCCCACGGCAGCTTGCCGTACCGGCTCCATACGCTCCACCAGGCGTCGACCATGCCCGGCACCGTAATCGCGCTCTCCGCGCCCCGTTGGGGAATGCCGCTCATCCCGCGCGAGGTATAGCGATCCGCCGACGCCAGCTTCGCGGAGCGGCCGCTGCCGTTATAGCCCTCGAACTGCTTCGTATCCGCATGATAGGACAGGAAGAACGCGTCGCCGCCGAGTCCGGTCATATGCGGATAGACGACCGCCAACGCCGCGCTGATCGCCACCGCCGCGTCGAAGGCGTTGCCGCCCTGCCGCAGCACTGCCGCCCCGACCGAGCTGGCCAAATAATGCGGCGTCGCCACCATGGCCCCATACACTTTCGGCATAATATTTTGCATCTTGGTCCCCTCCTTGGATCGCGACAAAGGCGCACGCTGCAAGCTTGCCTGAATAAGTGCTCTCATTGTAGTGCGCCGAGGTTTGGACCGGCAACGGCTCCGAAGCGTTTTTGTCAGTTATTCTAACACCATTTCTATATTTTGTTCGCCATGCACACGGGCGCGGGATCGCCGGACCGCCGAACATCTGGAGAAGGCGGATAAGTCCTCCTCCCATTGCACATATTAGGGCGTGGAACCAAGTCAACGTAGAGGAGCTTGCCCATGAAAAAACTACTCCTTGCGGCGCTGCTGGCCTTCGGCTCGGCTGCCGCGTTACCGGCAGCAAGCGGCATCGTAAGCGCAGCGGATACGGACACGTATACCGTCAAGCCCGGCGATACGATGTGGTATATCTCCGTCCGCTATCAAATCGGCTTATCGGAGATCATCAAGGCCAACCCGCAAATCGCCAATCCCGCGCTCATCTATCCAGGCCAAAGGCTGACGATTCCGCTTCTCACCGCGACCAAATCGTTTGAAGCCCAGGTCGCCAAGCTCGTCAATGCCGAGCGCGCGAAGGCCGGTCTCAACCCGCTGTCGCTCAACTGGCAGCTCTCCCGCGTCGCCCGCATCAAGTCGGAGGATATGCGCGACAAGGTGTATTTCTCGCACAACTCTCCGACGTACGGCAGTCCGTTCGAGATGATGAAGGCGTTCCGGATTGGCTATTCCTACGCGGGCGAGAACATCGCGGCCGGCCAGGCGACGGCGCAGGCGGTTATGACATCCTGGATGAACAGCCCGGGGCACAGAGCGAACATTCTCAGCCCGAACTTCACGGAGATCGGCGTCGGTTATTGCACCGGCGGCAGCATGCGCGTGTATTGGACGCAAATGTTCATCAAACCTTAATCGCCTCAAATTTACACGAATAACAAGAAAAAAACGGTCAGACAGGCGCAGCCTGTTTGACCGTTTTGCGTTTATATTCGGACGGAGTGTCTGACTATGCCTGCATCCGCTTAGTAAGCGTTGACGCCCAGCGCATTGATCGTCTCTTCAATAAAGAACGGCTCGTCATCCGGTGTACGGGACGTGATCCAGTTGCGGTCGACGACGACCTGCTTGTCGATGAACCGCGCGCCGGCATCGTTCAATTCCGCGTGCAGCTCCGGATAAGCGGTAATGTTCCGCCCTTGGATAAGCCCCGCTTTCTCGAGCAGGAGCGGGCCGTGGCAGATCGCCGCGATCGTGATGCCCTGCTTGTCTACCTCGCGTACGAAATCGAGGACGCGCGGATCGTTCATCAGCTGTTCGGGCGAATGGCCGCCCGGAATGATGAGCGCCGAATAGTCCTCGGCTTTCGCCTCTCCGATGCCCAGATGGGACGTGTAGGCGGTGCCGTTTTTCCCTTTCAGCTCGGTCTTCTTCTCCAGTCCGATAATAACGGCTTCATGGCCGTTTTTCGTAATCGCTTCGAATGGATTGGTCATCTCGGAATCTTCGAATCCGTTAGCTAGCAGAAATGCGACCTTCTTCGGCTGCCCTGTCATGCGGTCCACTTCCTTTCGTCTTTCTCAAAAGTTAGCGCCCTACTGTCAGGCTGCTTATGCTGTATTACCACGGTCGGCCCTACCGGAAACAAACTATTTTTCTTGACATATTTTTGAAAATCTAGCGCATGAGTCTAAATCTTTCTGGCAATCTATGATACAATGTACTCTCCTACTAGCCGTCCTGAAACAAAACCAGCCTAGATTCGTCTATAGAACAGGCAGGAGGAGAGATGCAAGATGAATACCGAGTATCAAACCGCTCCGCACGCGATGATGGAGCGCAAAACCAAACGCAAGGCCGGCCCGTCGCCGCTCGCGTTTCTGCTTGTCTGGGTGCTGCTGATCGGCACCGGCGTCCTCGGCGCGATCTGGTATACCGGCAAGATCAAAGCCGATATCGCCCAAGACGTCGGCGCGCAGACGTCCGGCCAGATTACGGCGATGCAGCAGCAGTATGACGCCAAGCTGACCGCGCTTACCACGCAGTACAAGGACGATTTGACCAAGCTGCAGGGCAAGGTGGACGCGCTCAACGAGCTGCTTCAGTTCTCGAAGGACAACATGAGCTCCAAGACGGACAACAGCAACAAACTGTATACGCAGCTCAGCGACGTCAAGAAACAGCTGGATCAACTGAAGAAAGAGCTGGATTTGTTGAAATGAACATCACCGTCAAACAAATGAACCGTTTCGGCCTGCTCGTCACCGGTCCGTTCTTCGGGGTGCTGCTCTGGCTCATGCTCGCGCAGGTGTCCGTTACGCTGCCTAGCAGCGCGTACCCGCCCGCGTCCGAGGGCCCTACGGCCTTGGCCCCGGCGCATACGCAGACGCTCATCGGCTCGCTCGATACCGCGAAGCAAACGGCCATTCATACGGCGCAGTCCATCAAGCGCACGGTGCAGTTATATACGAAGACGAACGAAAGCATGAACGCGATCGCCAAGACGGCGGCCGCCCAGGCAGGGAGACCCGCATTCATCTACGATCGCCGCATTACGCGCAAGATCGGCGCGCCGTCCAAGACGATTCAGTCCAACAACATTACGGCGCAGCTGTTCGCGATTCATGCGCAGAACTTCAACGGCTACGCGCTGAAGGTAAAGCTCAAGAGCCCCGAAGCCATGCGGATGGTGCTCGGCAAGGACAAGCTCGGCGGCGCGGAGACGACGCTCGCGGCGGTCCGGCGCACCAAGGCGATCGCCGGCGTCAACGCGGGCGGCTTCGCGGACAGCGGCAGCAAGCGGTATCCGCTTGGCACGACGATGGTGAACGGCAAGTATGCCGGCGGCTTCGAGCCGACGCGGAAGGACTTGTTCTTCGTGGGACTGAACGATCAACTCAAGCTCGTCGGCGGCAAGTTCGCGAGCCAGGCGCAGCTCGACCGGCTCCAGCCGAAATTCGGCGCCTCGTTCGTCCCGGTGCTCATGAAGAACCGGGTCATCCAGCCCATCCCAGCCAAATGGCAGACCAGTCCGGCGAGGGCGCCGCGCACGGTCATCGGCAATTACAAGGACAACCAGCTGCTCTTCCTCGTCGTCGACGGGTACAACGAGAACGGCGGATCCGGCGCGACGCTGTTCGAGATGCAGCTGCTGCTCAGCCGCTTCGGCGCGATCGACGGGTACAATCTTGACGGCGGCGGATCCTCGTCGCTCGTGTTCGACGGACGAATCGTCAATCACCCTTCGGACGGCCAGCTGCGGCCGCTGCCGACGCACTTTTTGTTTTTCGATTAATACGCTTGGACGGCATGCCAACAGCCGGTTGACCGCGAGGGACAACCGGCTGTTTTTGTGCTGCTTCCGCGGCATATGAAGCGCCATGCTCGAACGTCATTCGATTCGTTAGCCGAGGCTGATCTCTAATCCGCACGCCGCCGTCACGATCTCGCCCCCGAACCCCGCCGCCGCTTCTTCCGCCAGCTTCGCCAGCTCGCCAAAATGCGGCAGGTGCGTCAGCACGAGCTTGCGCGCGCCGGCTTCCTTCGCGAGCCTGGCGACTTCGGCCGCATTCATGTGACCGTATTTGGCCGCCTCCATATCGGCATAGAAGGACGTCTCCGCGATCAGCACGTCCGCGTCCGCGCAGTGCGGGATCAGCCGCTCGTCGAACGTCGTGTCGGCCGTGTACACGAGCTTGCGCCCGCCGGCCTCGAACGCCATGCCGAGACAATAGACGCCGTGATAGGTCTTGAAGAACGTCACGGCGAGATCGTCGAGCTTCAGCTTGCGTCCCGCCCCGACCGGATAAATCACCGACCCTTTCATCGACTTGTACGCGATCTCCGCTTCGGATTCGCCCGCGAAATAGATCGGCAAATTGCTATGGCGCAGCGCGAGGTCCGACTCGATGAGACAGCCGTACTGCAAGCAGCCCAAATCGGCCGTATGGTCGTAATGGCGATGCGACACGAATGCGCCGTCCAGCGCATGGAGCGGAATTAGCCGCTGCAGCGCGGACAGCACGCCGCTGCCGCAATCGATCAAATATCGCTTGCCGCCCTCTGTCTCGAGCAAATAGCCCGCCGTCGCCTCTCCCGCCTTCGGAAACGCGCCCCATGGGCCGAGCACCGTTATTTTCATCCTCACTCCCGCCTCTCTACCTGAACTTGAATCGGATGCCGATTCGCAATTGCGCCAACTCGCGTTCTCGCGCCAGCAGCAGACGCTCCGCATCGCCGGCGGTTATCGTCTCGAACACGACCCGGTCACCCGGCTTCAGCTGCGCCAGCAGCGGCAGATCGACGCTTGCGATCTGCGCGATGCGCGGGTAACCGCCTGTCGTCTGCCGGTCCGCCATCAGCACGATCGGCTGGCCGTCCGGCGGCACCTGCACCGTGCCGAAGGCGACGGCTTCGGAGAGCAGCTCGGCCGGCTGCCGAAGCCGAAGCGGCGTCCCGGACAGCCGGTAGCCCATTCGGTCGGACTGCGGCGCGACCGCGAACGCTTCGCGATAGAAGGCGTTCAAGCTCGCTTCGGCGAATAACGCTTCGTGGGTTCCGGGCAGGACGCGAATGATCGCGGTCGCCGCTAGCGAGGCCGTGCTTGCGCCGGCTATCGCCGATGTCGCTTGCCCAGGCCGATCTGCCGCAATCGGCCTCGCGCCCGGATGCGCAGCTCCATGCCGAGTATCGCCCGCCGCGCGCATTAGCCTCTCCCACGGATGGAGCTCGCCCGCCGACCATCCGGCGGCAAGGAACGGCTGCTCCGAGGCGGATAGCTCTTCCTTCACATGCGCCGGCATGCGGGAACCAAGATCGTCCGGCGCCCGGAATGCCAGCTCATCGCCTGCCTGCAGCGCTCTCCCCTCATAGCCGCCAAGTCCGCCACGCAAGTAGGTGCTCCGGCTGCCCATCGCTTCCGGCACGTCGAAGCCGCCGAATACCGCCACGTAAGCCCGGCATCCCCGCCGCGGCTGTCCGAAGGCAAGCGTGCTCCCCGCGCGGACGTACAGCGGACGGTTCATCGGCGCTGGCTCCCCATCGATCGCGGGCGACAGATCCCCGCCCGCAATCGCGAGCAGCGCATCGCGCTCGAACGCCAGCTGAGGACCGGCCATCGTCGCCTCCAGCACCGCTTCCCTCTCGTTGTTCCCTGCCAGCATGTTCGCCATACGCATGGCCAGCGTATCCATCGCGCCGCCCGGCGTCACGCCGAAGCGCTGCAAGCCGGGCCGTCCTAGATCCTGGATTGTCGTCATAAGGCCGGGCCGAATGACCTTGATGCTCATGTCGCCCCCTCCTCATAGCGGTCATACGCCTCGCGCTTCATCGGACGGAATCGTACGCGATCGCCGGCGCGCAGGAAGCTCGGAATCGGATCTTCCGGCCGAAATAACCGGATCGGCGTCCGTCCGATAATCCGCCATCCGCCCGGCGTCGCCAGCGGATAGACGCCCGTCTGGCCGCCGCCGATGGCGACGCTTCCGGCCGGTATCGCGAGCCTCGGCGTGGCACGCCTAGGCGTCGCGATCCGATCGGACAAGCCGCCCAGATATGGAAAGCCGGGCGCGAAGCCGATCATGTATGCCGTGTAGTCGCCAGCCGCATGAATCGCGACGACCTCCTCTTCGGTTATCCCGCAATGGGCCGCCACCTCGCCAAGATCCGGCCCCAGATCGCCGCCGTAACAGACGGGGATCTCGACGATTCGCGATTGCCAAGCCGCCGCATGCCCGCCGGCTTGAATCCGCTCGGCCAAGCAGCGGCTGACGTACGCGAAGCTGCCGCCCGCTTCCCGCACGTCCGGTCCGTGGAGCGCGTGAAGCGCAATCGGATCGTAATGCACGGTCAGGCTCGCGAACGCCGGCACCACGTCCGTCATGCCCGGGACGGGCGAATGGTCGAGCTGCTCCGCAAGTCCGATCACCCGGCGGTGCGCCTGTGGATCGATCGTCTCGCCGAACCGGGCGATCGCCGCCGAATCGCCGAGCGGCTCCAGACGGATGCCGGCTGCCGACAGCTCGGCCTTCTCCCGCTCCGTCAGCATTCGCCGCTCCCCGCCATCGCGATGCCGATGCCCGCCGACTCGAGCGCGGAACGCAGCGCCGTCGCATATTCGAGCGCGCCCGGCGAATCGCCGTGGATGCAAATCGTATCCGCATATACCGGCAGCAGCGTGCCTTGGCGCGTGACGACGCCCCCTCCTCCGGCCATCCGGACCGCCTGCGCGCATGCTTCCTCCGCATCGTGAATGACCGCTCCGGCCAGGTGCCTCGGCGTCAGCGACCCGTCCGCTTCGTAACGCCGGTCCGCGAACACCTCGTTCGCCGCCCGAAGGCCTAACCGCTCGGCCGCGCGGATCAGCTCGCTTCCCGCCAGCCCGAACAGCATCAACTCCGGGTCGATCCGATAGATGGCCTCGGCGATCCCCTCCGCGATGGCCTCATCCGCGGCGGCCATATTGTATAGAGCTCCGTGCGGCTTCACATGCCGCATCGCGCCGCCCTCCGATTTGACGAACGCCCATAACGCGCCGAGCTGATAGAGCGTTAGCTCGTACGCCTCCTTCGCATCGATCCGCATCGCTCGCCGGCCGAAGCCCGCCAGATCCTGCAGACCCGGATGGGCGCCGATGCCCACGCCGTGCCGCATCGCGAGGCGGACCGTCGCCCGCATGACGGCCGGGTCGCCCGCATGATATCCGCAGGCGATATTCGCCGACGTAATATACGGCATGATTTCCGCATCCATGCCGATTCGGTATGCGCCGAAGCTTTCGCCTAAGTCGCAGTTTACATCCACCGTTTTCGCTGCCATCGGTTCGCGGCACCTCCTTTTTCCTGTCCTTATCATACTAGACAATACCCGAGCCGAGAAGGGAAGCGAGCGCGGGGCAGCTCGCCACGATGCATACGGCCGCCGTTGCGCAAATGATGTCAGCTAAGCTGTCGCAATATAGAGATTTTACATTCCGATAACAATTTTTTGTCTAACAATTCAAGCCAAGCCCTCGTATAATAAAAGAACAACCCTCTTTCATTTGCTCATTTGGAGATGCCTTATGCCCATAATCCGCTATATGCGTTACGTCGTTGTGCCCATGTTTACGGTCGTGATCGCGATCTGTTCGATCCTGTTGGGCAAGAGTGCTTCGGAGCCGATTCTTTTCGTCTACGCCGCGCTCTTCATCGGCCTCGTCATAGCCGACAAACGCATTCCGTACGCCCTCATTTGGCAATCGCTTCTGCTAGCTCTTTTTCATTGGCACAGCCAGCTGAACTGGACGCAGATTTTATACTACCTGCTCACGGTGCTCGTTGTGCTGGATTATCCCAGGCGTTGGTATACCCTCGCCGTCTCGCTGTTTTACGCCCTGGGCTACACGGCCGTTCGGCTGTCCTACCAGCCGCACACGATGTACAATCTGCTCGTCTCGTTCTATGACGTCGTCTCCTTCGTCCTGCTGATCGTGCTCGTGCGCTACTTGTTCGCGGCCGAGCGGGAGAAGCGCCAGCTGCGCAAACGCAACGACTACCTGTCCACGCACGACCCGCTGACGGGCCTACTGAATTACCAGGGCTGGATGGAGGCCATGCGGAACCTGACCGCCCGCCCGGACGAGCGCTTTACGCTGCTGCTGTTGGATTTGCAAGGCTTCCGGAGCATCGGCACAATCAACTACAAGCAGGAGATTTTGCCCGCCTTCTCGCACGCGCTGCAGACGAATTTCGCGCATGCCCGCATCATTGCCCGCTATGCCGGAGACCGCTTCGCGCTGTTCATTCCGCAGTCCGCGCAGCCGCTCGTCGCCATCAAGCAGGTGATCGAATCGAACCGTCTCGGCTACGAGGTGCTGTTCAGCTTTGCGGTATTCCCCGACGAAGCCTCCCAGATGCAGGAGCTCGTCAACGCGGCGGAAGAGCGGCTGTTCCAGAAGAAACGGCAGCGGTGGCTGAAGAATGAAGAGGATTTCTTCCGCTCGGAGAAGCTGCGGGCGGTCGGGGAACTAGCCGCCGGCATGGCGCACGAAATCCGCAATCCGCTGACGACGCTTCGGGGCTTCATCGACCTCTCCCGTTCGCACGGCTACAACATCGAGCGATGGTTCGACGTCATCACGCAGGAAATCACGCGCATGAGCGAGCTGACCGGCGAGTTTCTGCAGTTCTCCAAGCCCCATATCAGCAACATGCGGCTGGAGCCGATCGGCGCGTGCATCGATCGGGTGCGTCACTTGACCGAATCGGCCGTCACCTCCAAAGGCCATACGCTGGATGTGGAACCTGTCGACGACCGCGTGCTCATTTTCATGGACCGCGACAAAATCGTGCAGGTGCTCCTCAATCTGGTGCGCAACGCGATCGAAGCGATGGACGAGCCCGGTCATATCGTCGTACGTACCCGCGTATCGGCGAGCGATGTGATCATCGACATCGAGGACACCGGCTGCGGCATATCGGAAGCCGACGCGTCCAAAATATTCGACCCGTTCTTTACGACCAAGGAACGCGGCACGGGCCTCGGCCTCTCGATCTGCCGCAAAATCATCGAAGACCACGGCGGGATGCTGACGGTTCGAAGCCAGCCCGGCGTCGGCACAGTGTTTACGATCGAGCTGCCGAGGGGGGCTATGGAGAGCAGCTAGCCCACTCTCCCATCGGCTTCGTTTGTATATGGCGGTTTATTGTGTTAAAGTTAGCATACGATAGTAATGAGTCGGCAGATCCACATATTGCGAAAGGTTATCCGAGTTGATGTTACCTTTTGCGGTATGCGGATCTTTTTGTTTTCCGCTTTCGCTTTGGCAAGAAGAGAGGGGTAGTTCATGTATTACCGCAAAAGACCGATCGAAGACCTGCCGCATGAAGAGACCGCCATCTGGACCTGCATGACCGAGGGGTGCGTCGGATGGATTCGGGATCAATTCGCGTTCGCCACGCTGCCCACCTGCCATCTTTGCTCGAACGCCATGACCGCCGGCGTCAAGCTGCTGCCTACGCTCGTGAACACGAACAAGGACATGAAGGCTTTGAAGAAAGGCACCCCGATCTCTTGACCGGGATGCCCGTTTCGCCGCGAACACCCGAATGCGAATGGGTGTTTTTCTTTTTCCGGTATCTATTTCATCTCCCCCTTCTCCAATTTGCTCTTCAGCAGTCCGATCAACGGGGACATGTATTGGCTGAACGGCAAGCCGAGTCTGCCGTAATTGTCCGCAAGCGAGATCAGCTCGTGCGTCAGAAAACCATACAACACCCCGGCCATGACATATTCGATCTCGAACGCGAGGTCGATCCGATGCGCAAACCACACGGCTCCCGCCATTAGTACCTTTTTGAGCAATCCCCAGCCGCCTGCTTGTCCGACCGGTCCACGCCGCGCCTTAATGGACACGGCCAATCCCGTCACGTACTCGAATGCCATGGCGAGAAAGAAAATTTCCAACAGTCCGCTCCAGCCTCCGTACAGATAGGACGCCGATACGCCCGTGAAGCCGATGATGCCGTTAATAAGCCATTGCATATTATAACCTCCTTCGATTTGTGCGTGATTCGGGTTGAACGAGCAGCCGGCACCCATCTCATCGATTTCTTCGACCGCCGACAGCTCCTTCGTCCCGTTGCGACACGATCATCGTAGCACGGCATATTCATTCCAAGCGGCCGCAATGCGGCCGATAAACGGCCAATTTACGGCCTTTATAAGGAACCCGTATGCCCATGATCACCGCTCCAAATGACTATGATAGATCGGCAAAAAGGCACCCTCATATGAGCGTGCCTGCGAACGCGAGCGTATGTCCCATCACCGGTCGGCTTCTTCACACCGCCATGAACTTCCCGTACAGCGTCAGCGCCTCCTGCTTCCATCTGCGGTACGTCCGCTCCGCGATCCGAAGCTCCATCGCAATTGCCACGGCCGTCTTGTTTTCCATATACTGCAATCGCAGCAACCGTCCATATTCTGGCTTGAATTCCTCCAGCACATCGAGCGCCCATTCGATCTGCTTCTTCCGCCGCGCGAGGTCCTGCAGCTCGCCGAGCCGTTCGATCACCGCCTCGAAGTTGTCCAGCTTGCCCGCGCGCGCTTCGATGATCTGCTCCATTCGCCCCCGAAGCTCCCTCAGCAGCTCGTCCTCCTCGTCCCCCCTTCTCGCGCCGCGCGCCTCGCCAAGCCGATTCTGCGTCCCAGCCGGATACGCATGCGCCACCGTCTCCAGCTGCTGCTCCTGCTTGGACATACATGTATGACTCGGCAGCTTGCGAAGCCGGATTTGAAGCTCCTGCACATGATCGTCCCGACTCAAAGCGCCTAAGTATATTCCGGATCCTACCGGATATTTCTCCAATATTTTCATTCGGGCGACGGTCGTCTTATAACTGGACAGTTGTTCGATGGCACGCTTATCCCTCATTGCGTCATCCCTCCATCTGCGAAATTCCGATTTCCATACCGATGCGTCAATCGCTGCCGTGCGCTTGGAGCAAACCGGCTCCTGCCGCCGCTCATGGCGGCTCGACTACCCGTCCAATCCGCGCTGAGCACCTACACCCCATCCTCTTGAGAGACTCCCACTTTGCTCAGTAAGCTTACCAAGCTACCAAAAGCCCTCAAGTAGATAGTATTCTATTTGGATACTTTCATCAAGGATACTTATGATCCAAATAAACGAATATCGTTCGCATTCGCGGATATATCCCCCGTTTCCCTCTCATTTCCGCGTTATCCTTCTGTTTCTTCTGGATATCTGGTTTGTTTTCTATCCAAATAGATGCTAAAGTGAACCTACTAGCCTGAACGGAAGGTGGATATCATGCAGCCCTCGCAAGATCGCATACGAATCACCCGGCGCGTCAAAGACTTCACCGGGGCCGAGGTGGCGGAGATGCTCGGCATCTCGACCCAGTACTACTACAACATCGAGCGCGGCAGAAGGAAACTGAGCGCCGAGCATGCCGTGAAGCTTGCGGAGCTGTTCGGCGTATCGCTGGATTACCTGCTCGGGCAGGCCCCCATCTCAAATGCCGCTGCGCACCAGCCGCGGAATCGCGCGTCCGACGTGTCAGGGGCGGACAACGAGGAGCCGCAAGGCGCGACTGCGGTTCCGGAGCCGGTACACGACGGGAACGAGCACAGAAAAGCAGCCCCCGCCGGCCAACCACAAGCCATTGACGATCTGGAGACGGTGGCGGCCCACCATGACGGCGAAGATTGGACGGAAGAGGAATTAGAGGAGATCCGGCAGTTCAAGGAATTTGTCAAATCGAAACGAAACCGCCGGGGGTGATGCCTGTGGGTTATGAACATCTGCTGCGAGCGGCAGAACGAGAAGGCGTCGACGTCTATGAGCGCATCATGCGCCCTGCCATCAAAGGCCTCTATGGCGACCGCGTCATTTGGATCAATCGCTCCATCCCCACAATGACCGAGAAGCGCTGCGTCCTCGCCGAGGAGCTCGGGCACTACCATACGTCGAGCGGAGACATCCTGGATCAACGCCGGCTTGAGAATCGCAAGCAGGAGAAGCGCGCCCGCAACTGGGCGTACGAGAAGCTCGTGCCGCTGTCCGGGATCGTGCGTGCCTATAAGGCAGGCGTGAAGGGCAGGTACGAAATGGCGGAGTTTCTCGGCGTCATCGAGGATTTTCTGGATCAGGCGATCAAGCATTATCAGGAGAAATACGGACAATTGACGGTATTCGAGGAGAAGTACATGATTTATTTCGACCCGCTGGGCGTCGCGGAGATGTTTGAGTAGTGCGGTCGCAAGAAGCAAGTGAGCTTCAGGCGAAGTTAATCTGGCCCCTTAGTCAAGGACACTTCAAAAAAAGGGTTAGGCCGCGTCCCCAGATGGAAAGCCCTAAACCCTTCATTTTCAATATTGCTGGTAGGTTGGACTTGTGTAGTGGCTCCCTTGATGGGAATGGATGAAGGCATCCTTATGGAGCTTCAATCGACGCTGTTTCGTTACCGATTGGACGGTGTCTGTAGCCAGAGTCACACGGCTGCGGGAGATCGATCATATCGATGAACAGCGCCCCCACTGCTGACTCCTGTATACAAAAAGGTACCCCTACGCTAAACACTTTTTTTCTACGTGTCCAGTGTAAAGGTACCCGTTTAAGCTCACTTGCTTTTTTGTCGGACGTTTAGCCTTTAATTCTTGATTTTCCAATCCAGCTGCACACATTCTCAAAATATCTCTAGATGCCCCTATTAAGAACGAGCTATCCTAACACTGCTCGCCTTATTATGATTTCAGGTTTTACAAGTTGGAACTCCTTGGCGATCTTCGTGAATCCATGCCACGCTAGTTGGCACTTGATGGATTTCGCAGTCGTTTCCTCCTCGAAATAAGCTACTTTGAAAATGGGGTCAAGAAATACTACTTTTGGAACGTTAACGATGACATTGCGATCTACCTTTTGAAATTGAAAGCCTTCGGCCTTCAACATGTTTTCCCAATAGCCGAGCGCACCGTTCATGTAGTAATTTCCTTTAAGCGTGTTGACGGAAACTCCTTTAAAAGAACCGTCGTATTCAAGATAACATGCTTCATCGATAGGTAAGTTAATGATTCCCGACAGTCCTTTTGTATCCTCGGAAACGGTCAAGTACATGTTAACCAACTCCATCTGTAATCATTTAAGCAACTCATCTGGTATCTCTTCTTGATATACGTACATAAAACTTGCAGTGCTGACGACGAGAACAGCTAGTGCCGCGAGTAATGTCGCTATAAATGTTAACCCCTTTTTTATCATCCTCTCTTGCTCCACCTCCTTACCAGAGTAATACCTTGGACAAGGAAAGCCGCGCTTATAACAGGATTTGCAATAAAGAAATTGACTCCTACTATTACAAGAGAGATTCCCTTAAGAAAGGGATAATATTTCTTGGGTATCCTAGTCTGTTTGTCTATATTTGAAGGAGCATATATTAAGACCAATAGGATGGCCACTACATTTAGCAATATAGTCCAGGTGTAGTTAAAATCAGCATATGAGATAAGTGTTGTTCCAATAGCACTAACTACCACGCAAGCCACACCTGACCTCAGATGTATGCCACCTGAGAATTGTCTCAATACGGCGAACACTATTAATACTGTTATAGCATCACTTGTCTTACCTGTAAATACGGATAATATCAACGAAAATATGACCACAAATACCGTGTTTAAAATAAACGAGATAGAGAATTTCAAAACCGCCTCGCTCGCAGGATGTTCAGGCACTCTGCGCTTTAATTCGGCAGCTAACACTCCTGACATATACTGCAGCATTGGTTATTCCACCTCCTTTTTGACTGAATAATAAAGAAAGAATAATAACGCAATCACAAAAGTAAGGAGGTTGATATAAACATCTAGAAAATACATTAAAACACCTAAACCCAAAATCAAAAGAACAATTATAATGGGGAGGAAAAAACGTTCTTTCTTTATTCTGAGCTTTTCCAAATCAAAAGAGAAGCCGATACCGAATTTATAAAGAGTTGCACCAATGGCAAAAGCTATAAACCCGGTAAGTGTCTGCAGGTAGTAGCCCTTTATCGCAACCGTCTGCACTTCTTCGACAGATAAGTAACCGTTGGAAAGGTAAATTAATAGCGATTGCAATAAACCACCCGCCACAACCCCAATGGTTCCAACGAAAATTGACCCTACGAATGGCTGTCTTAGAATTGCCCAGACAAAGAGAATAATAAAAATGAGATTAAGTACTGGGACGATGTATGAAAGGGTCGTGTCCTCTCGTATCAGATAGCTTTGCACATTCATCAGCGTAACCGAGATAAGGACCGGAACAACTGAATTCATCAAATTGAACCGAAAAACATACAACGTCAACGCAAAGATCCCAATCATTTCTACGATCGAGAACAACATGAAAAGTAAAAATTCCATCTTTGGCACCCGCCCTAATCATTTAATTCTATCTTTGATGTAATGTTCTATATCTCGCTTCAGCCATAAAGGCCGTCCGCCTAAAGGATCGGTATGGGCTGCTCTCGGGAATTTCCCCCGGTAATTATCCTTCATCGACCGACGATGAAAATTGCCAACTGCTTGTCTCGTAATATTGAGCAGCTGCGCTACCTGGTTTGCATTAAGCCAGTCGCTTTGCTCTTCCATATGTACCTCCATTCCCCTATCCTTTGTCCCAATTATCATTAATTTAAGTTTACATGTAAACCGAACGATACAAGAACAAACTATAAAATCGTCAATGAACCGCCTAAATTTAGGAAAAAAGGACCTATGCATGTCGATATACAATGATAAAAAATCACCCTAATCGATTAAAGATGTTGATTGGTTATCCGGAATACAAAAAAAACCCTTGCTCCGCAAGGGTTTCTCTCATTCAAAGCTATAATGCGGTCGGCGAGAGTCGAACTCGCACGGGTCTCCCCGCCACCCCCTCAAGATGGTGTGTCTGCCATTCCACCACGACCGCAAATAGGAAAGTGAGCCATGTAGGACTCGAACCTACGACACCCTGATTAAAAGTCAGGTGCTCTACCAACTGAGCTAATGGCTCGCAAATGGTGACCCGTAGGGGATTCGAACCCCTGTTACCTCCGTGAAAGGGAGGTGTCTTAACCCCTTGACCAACGGGCCTTGCAACGCAAATCTAGCATCGCTTCCGCAGCGACTTTTAGATAGTATCATTTTATGGCGCAACGTGCAATACTTTTTTCGGATTATGTCGATTCGCCGCGTAATGCGCAATACGTAGGGCATGTTGGGTGACCTGCAGCGATTGCACCCTCTCTCTCCCGCGGCTCCCACCTTCCCGATGATAAACAAAAAGGACCGCCCGTAGGCGATCCTTGTCATTCACATGGTGGCGGAGAAGGAGGGATTCGAACCCTCGCACCACTTACGCAGTCTAACCCCTTAGCAGAGGGTCCCCTTGAGCCACTTGGGTACTTCTCCATGAGAATGGCTCCCCGAACAGGACTCGAACCTGTGACAACTCGATTAACAGTCGAGTGCTCTACCAACTGAGCTATCAGGGAACGTTGGCATTATTATGCAGTGACAAGTAATAATTTAACATGTCGTTTTCGTGAAGTCAAGTTCTTGAAGCAACAATTTGCCCCTGCATCGTCCACATGCGTAGCGCCTTGGATCCACCCGTCTACGGCGCAGATATTCCATTCCGCAGTTTTTGCACAGCAGCTTGAATTTATACGGCGCCGGCTTCCGGTTCGCCCGATCGGGTAACGATTGACAGAAGCGCGATCCCCCTACCTGCGCGAGCAACTGCTTGAAGTCCGCATCGCGGTGCTGATAGCCGCGCCCCAGCAAATGCAAATGGTAATGGCACAGCTCGTGCTTGATGATCTTCTCCGTCTCCTCCTCGCCGTAAGCGGCCAGCTGGTGCGGACTGATCTCGATATTGTGGGATTTCATGAAATAACGGCCGCCCGTTGCCTTGAGCCGCCCGTTAAAGGTTGCCCGATGACGAAAGGGCCGTCCGAAATCGCGAAGCGATACCCGCTCCACCCATTGCTGCAGCATCTCGTTAGTCATGCCAAACTCCAATCCGCGGCTTGTCCGCCGAAGGACCGCCGCTTTCTTTCCTACTTGAATTTTAAAGGACGAATACGCTACACTGTCAAGTAGTATGGATGTGTCCGAGGGGAGAACTATGTTTATGCCACAAATGAGGTTTATTATTCTAAGCGGTGCGGAAGGTGTTTCGTTCGTGGAAATGCCGGCTTCCCACGCTTACCAGCTGAGCGCCTTGAATCTTCGCCTGCATAAAGAAATCGACAAGCTGACGGCGGCGAACGTGCCTACTTTGCCCTACGCGATTGCGGAATGCGACAATCTCGACCTGCACGACAAATCGCTGACGATTCACTCGGGGCTCGACTATATGAACGCGCTCGAGAAGAGCTTCTCGGCCATCGAAGAAAAATCGTACCCGCTGATCTCGCTTCTGACCGAAATCCGCGCGCTCCAAGCGCAGCTTGAGCAGTGGTACGAAGAAGAACTGGAAGGCTAGACACGCTTAGCCGCCCCCTACCGACGCCGCGCTTGCCGTTGGACCTGCACGGACGTTCGCCTATACCCATATGCTAAGAGTACGACAGCAGACGGGAAGGAGGCGATGCGTATGCCGCAATGGCTGTGCAACCAACTGATGCGGGCATTTCTCAAAAAGGACCGGCGGCAAATCCGGCTGTTAAATGACTGCTGGTACTTCTACCGGACGAAACAACGTCCGGATGACGATAGCGTCGAGCTGCAGCAACCTTGAGCAGCGGCTCGATCGCGGACGCCGAGCCCATGTCGACGCACCCGCGCCTAAGCGCTGCTCTCGCCTGGCAAGATCGATAACGAAAAGCCCTGACGGCATCCGTCAGGGCTTTGTTGTTTGGTTTCGACGCCTTCCTACTCCGGCTTGCGCATCGTCAAGCTGACGCGTCCCTTCTTCAGGTCGACGCTCAGCACCCATACCGTGACGTTGTCCCCGACCGAGACGACGTCCATCGGATGCTTGACGAATTTGTTGCTCAGCTGCGAGATATGGACGAGCCCGTCGTTCTTGATGCCGATATCGACGAACGCGCCGAAGTCGATGACGTTGCGGACCGTGCCGTGCAGCTCCATGCCCGGCTTCAAATCCTCGATGTCGAGCACGTCGGTGCTGAAAATCGGCGGCGGCAGCTCCTCGCGCGGGTCGCGGCCCGGGCGCAGCAGGCTGTCCATGATATCGCGCAGCGTCGGCACGCCGACGCCCAGCTTCTCGGCCATCTCTTCCGCGTTCAGCGCGCCCAGCGCGTTCTTGAACGCCTCCGTCCCGAGATCCGTCAGCTTGAGGCCCAGCGCCTTCACGAGCTTGTCCACGACGTCGTACGACTCCGGATGGATCGGCGTCCGGTCGAGCAGGTTCGCGCTCTCCGGCACGCGGATGAAGCCGATGCACTGCTCGTACGTCTTGGCGCCAAGCCGAGGCACGCTCTTCAGCGCCTTGCGGTCCCCGAACTTGCCGTTCTCTTCCCGGTACTTGACGATATTCTTCGCGGTCGTCGCGTTAATGCCGGCTACATACGAGAGCAGCGACGGGGAAGCCGTGTTCACGTCGACGCCGACATGGTTGACCGCGGATTCCACGACGCCGCCCAAGCTCTCCTCCAGCCGCTTCTGGCTGACATCATGCTGGTATTGACCGACGCCGATCGCCTTTGGCTCGATCTTCACAAGCTCGGCGAGCGGATCCTGCAGTCGGCGCGCGATGGAGACCGCGCTCCGCTCGGCGACGTCGAGGGACGGGAACTCTTCGGCAGCCAGCTTGGAGGCCGAGTAGACGCTCGCGCCCGCTTCGTTGACGATGATGTATTTCAGCCCGCGTTCCTTGTCTTTGCCCGCGGATTTGCGCCCGGCGATCAGCTTGGCGATGAACTGCTCGGTCTCGCGGGAAGCCGTCCCGTTGCCGATGACGATCAGTTCGACCATATACTTGTCGATCAGGCCGTTAATGAGCTTCTCCGCTTCGGCGACCTTGTTGTTCGGGGGCGTCGGGTAGGAGACGGCCACCTCGAGCAGCTTGCCCGTCTCGTCGATGACGGCCAGCTTGCAGCCGGTCCGGAACGCCGGATCGACGCCGAGCACGACGTTGCCGCGGACCGGCGGCTGGAGCAGCAGGTTGCGCAAGTTCGCCGAGAAGATCGAGATTGCGTGCTCCTCGGCTTTATCCGTCAGCTCGCCGCGCACCTCCCGCTCGATGGAAGGCGCGATCAATCGCTTATAGGCGTCCTCGATCGTCGCCAGCAGAATCTCCTTGATCGGCTGCGGCGTCCCGCCGCGAATCGTCTGACGGTCGATATAGTCGCGAATGCGCTCGGCCGGCACGTCCAAGGCGACGCGCAGCACGTCCTCGCGCTCCCCGCGGTTGATCGCCAGCGTCCGATGCGGCGGCAGGCGCTTCACCGGCTCCTGGTAGCTGTAGTACATTTCATAGACCGATTCTTGATCCTTGTCTTTCGCCTCGGTACGGATCATGCCGTTATCGAACGTAAATTTGCGCACCCACGCACGGATCTTCGCATCGTCGGCGAGCTGTTCCGCGATAATATCCATCGCGCCTTGCAGCGCCTCTTCGGGCGTCGCGACGCCTTTGTCCGCATCGACGTAACGCGCCGCCTCCCGCTGCGGATCGCCCTGCCGCGGCTGGGACAACAGCCACTGCGCGAGCGGCTCCAGCCCGCGTTCCTTCGCCACGCTTGCCCGCGTCTTCCGCTTCTGACGATAAGGCCGGTACAGGTCCTCCACCTCTTGCAGCTTCACCGAGGCGATAATCGAGGTCCTCAGCTCGTCCGTCAGCTTGCCCTGCTCGTCGATGAGCCGAATGACCTCGCGCTTGCGAACTTCCAGGTTACGCATATATTGCAGCTTCTCTTCGATCGAGCGAAGCTCGTTCTCGTCCAGCTCGCCGGTCATTTCCTTGCGGTAACGGGCGATGAACGGAATCGTATTGCCTTCGTCCAATAAACCGACGGCAGCCTTAATCTTCGTCAGCGGCAAGCTTAGCTCCGCCGAGATCCGCTTCATAATCCGATCCTGCTCCGCCGCTTTCTCCTCGGGCGTCAGCTCGGTCTTGCCGATGCCGCTATCCAGCTCTTCTTCCTTCGCGTGTTGCTTCGTCTCTGCCAATGGTCCAAGCCTCCATCATAGGATTGCGCCCTCGTCTTCTTGCCCTCTACTCATGGAGAAACCCCTACGCCCGGCTTAAGCCGAAACGTAAGGGTTGTTCGCCATTTCGAATCCGATCGTCGTCTGCGGGCCGTGTCCCGGGTAGACGCGCGTGTTCGGATCGAGCTTGTACAGCTTGCCGCGGATCGAGTCGTACAGATCGCGCTCGCGTCCGCCAGGCAGGTCCGTGCGTCCGACCGATTGGCGGAACAGCACGTCCCCGCTGATCAGATGCTCCCCGCATACCAAGCTCACGCTGCCAGGGGAGTGCCCCGGCGTATGCAGCACCCCGAACTCGTGCCCGATCAGCGCCAGCTTCTGCCCGTCCGCCAGCGCGTATTCCGCCGGCTCGGTCGTCAGCGGACCGGTCACGTCCGGCCAACGCGTCGAGCCGTTCTTCTTCGCATCCGTCAGCCAGTCCGCCTCCAGATCGTGCAGATAGACCGGGCACTTCAGCGCCTTGCGCACCTCGTCGACGCCGCCCATATGATCGAAGTGCGCATGCGTCAGCACGATCGCCTCGATCGTCAAGCCAAGCGTCGCGATCCGGTCGAGCAGCCGCTTCGGCCCCATGCCGGGATCGACGACGAAGCCGCGAGAGCCGGCTTCGTCGATAACCAAATAACAATTCGTCTGCAAAGGTCCAAGGGAGAATGATTCGATTCGCAGCGTCATGATCGCTTACACCTTGGCGAGCAGCTCGCGCAGCTCGGTCACGATCGTGTGCTGGTAATCGGTGCCTTCGCCGTAACGGCGTCCCATCTCTTGGCGGGTCTCAGCGAGCTTCTCCTGGTAATCAGCCGCTTCGCGGTCCGGATTCGCCTGCTTGAAGGCGATCATCGCCTCCTGCACGTGCGCCGGGCGCGGTCCCCATTGACCGAGCACGTCGCCTTCGGCGTTCGCCACGATGACGATCGGGATCGCACGCCCGCCCATCGTCAGGAATTCGTCCATCGTATCCAGATGGTCTTCCATGACCAGCACGTCGACTGGAATGCCGGAATTCTCCAGAGCTTTGAACACGACCGGGACGTTGCGCACGACGTCGCCGCACCACTCGGCCATCAAGATCAGCACGCGCAGGTCGCCGCGATTCCGCAAGCCTTCAAAGAAAGCACGGTCCTCCTCGGTGCTCCATTCGAAGCGGTTGCCCCAATCCTCGAACGCTTCCTTATTCTTCTGCATCCCCTCAATAAACTGCTGCGGGCTGATGCCTTGGTTCAGCTTGTTCGCTACGTTCTTGCTCATCGGTATCCCTCCTGGGAAAGGATCGTTATGTACGAGTCAATCGTTGGTCCAGCCTGTTCCTATTGTACCAAACCAGGCGCCGAGGCACCAAATTATACCGTTTTGCCGCGTTTGCGAAGCGTCTTGAACAGCACGTACACGATCAACAGCGCGATCGCGATCAGCAGGGCCGGCTGAATATAGGGACCCGCCTTCTCGTCGATGTTCTCCCACTGGTCGCCGAGCGAATTGCCCAAGTAGACGAACAGCACCGACCACGGGATCGACGCGAGCAGCGTCAGAATCGTGAACAGCCAGAAGTTCATGCGCGCCATGCCCGCCGGAATGGAGATAGCTTGGCGCATGACCGGCACGAACCGCGCCGTAAAGACGATGCCGGAGCCGTATTTATTGAACCATTTTTCCGCCGTATCCAGATGCTTGGGCGAAATTTTGATGTACTTGCCGTATTTTTCAAAGAATGGCCGGCCGGCAAATCTGCCGATAGCATACAGTATCCATTGCTGGATAACCGCGCCGATCGTGCCGCAGATGACCGCGGTCAGGAACGAAATCTCGCCCTTATACACCAGGTAACCGCCGAACGCCAGCACGATTTCGCTCGGAATGACTTCGATCGCAAGACCGATAATGATGCCCCAATAGCCTAACTCTTCAATCCAGTGCAACGCGGTGGTTGCTAGCTCGTGAATCCACTCCATTCTCCGTCTCCTAACATTTCTAAATTTTGTCGCTTCTGTCTCTATCGGTATTCTAGCACATTGAGTGCCATGCCTCCATAAGACCAGACACACAATAAAGTGACAATTCCGTCACTCGGCGCCGCTTTGTCCAAACCGGCAGACATGCGTGAACAAGCCCGCGCATAGACTAGCTGTGTTCAATATGATGAAAGCAGGTGGGCGTTCCATGACCAACATTTTCGTGATTACCAAAAAGCAAATCAAGCTGTTCGCGGTCCTGCTCTTGGCGTTAGTCGTAGCGGTCGTATGCTTCAAGTGGAACCAGTCGCAGGCCGCGATGGCGACGCCGAGCCAGACGCGGGTCATGCATCTGGTGACGGGCGAATTCGAGGCTCGCGACGCGAACAACAAAAAGATCGAAGCGTATCTCTGGTCGCCAAGCAGCATCTTCGTCAATGCCGGAGAGGAAGTGGAGCTGCGTCTGACGGGCATCAGCGGCGAATCGCATCCGTTCGTCATCGAAGGACTCGGCATTCAAGGAACGGTGGAAAAAGGCAAAACAACGGTCGTCAAATTCAAAGCGGAGCAGAAAGGCACCTATCCGATCATCTGCCAAACGCATGATACGCGCGAGCATAACGGTCCGATGGTCGGCTACATCTACGTCCAATAACAAGCGCCTGCCGGGCCGGTGACCAATCAGCAGCCGGGCGCATATATAGGGGAATGAGAGGAGTCGGTTACGATGAAACCATCCCCCCCATCCAAACATGCGGCCGGACTGCCGACCGCGCGCAAAATTCGGCGTGCCTGCGATAACGAGCTGTACCGGACCGTCAAGCGCCTGAACGTCTACGTGCCCAAGGAGAAGCTGGAAGCGGCGGAAAAGCTGTATTTCAAGAAAGTCGCCCTCAACTTGCCCTGGATCGCGGAAAACCAGAGCAATCGCCGCAAGCTCGCCGACTGGTGGGACGAGAATGTCAGCGCGGAAATCGCCGAGCTGTGGGAAGTGGACCTAGCCAAGCTGCAGGCGGCCTTCCGTGAAGCGTTCGGCGGGTAGCGCGCAAAAAAAGGACCTCGCTTCGCCATCGTGGCGGAAGTCGAGGTCCTCTTTCTTTCGCGTTTACCTCTTTCAATAGAAACTCGATTATTTCGCGCACGCCCGAGGGACGCCCGCCAGAAGGGCATCTCACGTACGCAGCGTCCGGCACACAACCTGCGTTAGCCGATGACGGCGAAAGCTTCCGAGCCGGCCGGAATCGACCGGGAACGGAACTGGACGCCGGCGGAATTAAAGATGCGGATCGTCAAGTTAGACGTCGTGAGCACGCCGACGTTGCGGAACTGCACGACGCCGAAGTTGTCGAAAAAGGCGGTCGAGATCAGCGAATTGTTCCGGTACAAACGCGCGAAAAACCCGTTCGTGCTGAACGTAACGCCGTTGTTCTGGACCCACAGCACCGTCAACCGGTTCAAGTAGACGGATTGCGTGCTTCCGACCGGTATTTTGGCTGTCCGGATCACCCTCCCCGTGCTGGATGCGAGACGCTTCGGTTTTATTCGAGTCGATGCCATTCTTCCAACCCCTCCTCGTAAGTTTCCTATAGCATATGCTAGGGAAACAAGCGCGGACCGGACGAACGCACGCGGTCTATCACCTATTTTCGGGAGGATTGGATACGGTAGATTTGACGGTCCTCGGCAGATGACGCGCAGCTTCAACCGGCGGCATTCCGCGGTCATACAGCAGAGTGGTTGGACTCTCCTATATATTGAAAAAGGGAAACGCGGCCGCGGCCGGTTCCCCTCATCCTCCTACATTCGCGGGCAGCGCGCCAATGTCTTACATCCGCGCAAGCGCCTTGCGCTTCTCCTTGACCCGGTAATAATTCGACACCTGCTCGCGGATCAAGAAGGCGCGAAGCATTCTTGCCTGCAGCTCGTTCAGCTCCACAAAACGGGCGCCGTAAAAGCAAAACTCGCCTTCCGTCTCGCTTCGGACGATTTCAATATGGCAGCTGAGCTCGAAGCCCATCGAGACGACCGCCGGCAGGAGATCGCCGATACGGAGCTTCACGTTATGAACGGTCTCGAAGCCGATGCCGCTTAGCGAGACGTTCTTCGTCTTGAATACCGCCTGCTGTTCATCGCCTTCCTCGGCTTCCGTCTGATTCGCCCGGACGCTCGGCTGAAGCCTGCCGTCCAGCCGGACCTCGACGCGATTCGCCTCCCGCTTCTCCTCCAAGCCCGCGAGCGACTTCGGCGGGAGCAGCACCGCAAGCGACCCTTCCGCCTTCGCGATGACCGTGGATTGCATCCGCTGGATGCCCACCGGCGAATAGAGCGTGAGATGGACTGGATCTCCCAAATGAAACGATTTGAATTCGGACATCTCGATCTCCAGCATCTCGCCTTCCACATGGGTCAGCAGTCCCGTGGATACGTATCCGTCCTTCTCGACCACCGTCCTGCTGTGCAGGAGCGTCTCTAGGGGATACGTCGTCATTTCTTTGCCATATACGGCGGTTTGTTCGACTCTTGATGTTCTCGTCATGATGGATGTGACCTCCGTGGATACAAAATAAAAAAAGCCGCTCCCTGGTACTTAAGCCGACTTCGTCATCCTGTTCACGGATGCCCTCGCTTCGGCGGCCAGGCTGTCATTGTTCGCGATGCGCGCAAACGGTAGACCCTTTAGCTTTGCGTCCTTGTCTTTCGACAAGTTTGCCTTTGTCCTGCATTCGATTGTAGTTAAACTTCCTTGACGATGAGCAGATTGTTGGAATTCTTCAGCTCGATCTCGTACGCCGCGGCCGGCGGATTGCCGTCCGCTTCCCGAATGATCCGCACCGTCGGACGATGGACGGCCAGCGGGTTGTTGGCGGATACGACGGCGATCTGGCCGGAGCTTAGAAGCACGGTCGTCGCGATCGGGTAGATGGAAATATGTTTGCAAAACAATTTGATCAGGTTGACGTCGAAATACGTGTTGCCCGCCGCGAACAGAAACTCGATCGCTTCCGTCGGCGTATGCCGTTTGCGGTGCGGCCTCGGCGAGGTTAAGGCGTCGTACACATCCGCGATGGCGATAATCTGCGCGTACTCGTGAATCTCGTCGCCTTTGATCTTGCGCGGATACCCGCTCCCGTCGAACCGCTCATGATGCTGGAACGCGCAATGGGCCGATAATAAAGAGACGTCGTGCTGCGCGCGAAGCAAGTTGAACCCGTCTTCCGCGTGCTTCTGAACCAGGCCCCGCTCCGCTTCGCTAAGGAAAGCCGCCTTGGCGAGCAATTCTTTCGGCACCTGCGTCATGCCGATATCGAACAGCAGCGCGCCGACGCCCAGCTCCTCCAGCTGATTGCGGTTGTAGCCTTTGGCCACGCCTATGATGCCCGCGAGAATGGCAACGTTGACTGAATGATTGAATAAGTAAGAATCCATGGCCTGAATATTCGTCAGGCTAACAAGCATGTCTTGTCTTGCGGAGAGGTCCTGCATCATTTGACCGAATACCGTGCGGAACGTGCGGCCAAGCTCCGGCGCGACCGTGCGCCCTTTGGTCTTGTGCGTATCCATGAGCGTGGTCATCGTCTTGTGGACTTCGGCCATCGCCTTGCGCCGCGTCTCGTCCTGAATCGCCGAGCTCGGCTCCAAATCTTCGGTCATGTCATCCTGGATATAGAGCATGTCGATGCCCAAATTCTCAAGCCGATCGATAAATCGTTGGGTTAATTCTACGCCTTCCCCCAGCAGAACATTGCCATTCTCTTGAAAGACGGTGCGCCCCAATTTATCCCCCGGCCTAACCGAGGTTATATGCGCTTTCCTCATTGTGCCATTCCGCCTTTGATTGCCTGTTTATTGTGCTTGAGCCGCCTGCTGCATCGCTTCCTCTTCGGCTTTATGGCGCTTGCCCAATAGTTTGTCCGCGTACATGCGTTCGTCGGCAAGCTGCGCGAGCTGGCCCAGATGTACGCCGTCCGCCGGATACGAAGCGACGCCCGCCGATACGGCTAGCCGGACGCCGGTTCGAAGCGTTGCGTGCTCCAGCAGCTCGCGGACCCTTCGCAAGAAGACGGCGACGGTCTTGTCGTCCGCATACGGACAGATGACCAAAAATTCGTCCCCGCCCCACCGCGCCACGATCTCCCCGCGCTGTGCGCCATTCTGAAGCGCCGTCGCGACCTCGCGGATCGCCGCGTCCCCCTGGGCATGTCCATGGGAATCGTTGACCTGCTTGAAGTCGTTCACGTCGATCAGCATGACCGCCATTCGCTTGCGTTGCTTGCCGGCGCGAGCTGCCAATCGAACGAATCCGCTCTCCACGAAGCGCCGATTGTACACACCCGTCAGCGGATCCATGGCGGCCATCCGGGCCAGCCGATCATGCTTCAGGCCAAGCCACCAGCCTACGGGGAAGGAGACGGCGGCAAACAGCAGCGCGCCGGCGCTTGCCCGAAACAGGCCGCTCTCCTCGGGCCAGAGCCCGTAAAGCGCGGCGCAGCCGGACAAGCCGATCGCGGCCGCCAGCGCGGTTATCCTCCCCCGATATGCCACCGTATCCTCTCCTTCTCATCGTCCGACTGCTTGGCCGCGCCCCTTCTTCCTCGCTTCGGCGGTGATGAAACTATGACTACGCTATGAACGAACATCTCAAAAAGAACGAGGAATAGGCAGAGATCCACCCCTGCCATCAGTCCCAAAACGATCATTCCTAAACCCTTTAAAACGAACTAATTACCGGGACTCGCGTACGGTTTAATTCTAGCATACGCGATTTCCGCCGACAATCCGTATGTGATATTTTTCATTGCTAGTCATTAAGGATTACTTGATAGCGGCTAGACGGTCTGAAAGCGCCGATTCCAGATAGGGCGAAAGATTCAGTCCATCCCGGAAGGCAACGTATTCCGCCCATTTGCGCGCGCTCGCCTTGCCGCCGGCCGTGGCCCGGATCAGCAAATTTTTGGGCGTGTGCTCGGGATCGATAAATTCGAGCAGCTGCACTTTGTAGCCGATGACTTCAAGCAGCTGCGCGCGCACCGCATCGGTCGCCAGCGCGCTGAACCGCTCTTTAAGCAGGCCGTGGGACAGAAGCGGAGCAAGCGTCTCGTTCTTCACTTGCTTGAACAGCTCGTGTTGGCAGCAGGGAACGGACAGAATGACCGATGCTCCCCACCCGACCGCTTTGGCGAGCGCCGCGTCCGTCGCGGTGTCGCAGGCGTGGAGCGTCACGACCATGTCCGCTTTGGCAATCTCGTTGAAATCCGCGATATCGCCAACCTGGAACTTCAGCCGGTCGTAGCCTAGCTTCTCCGCCAGCTCCGTGCAGAAGGCGATCACGTCTTCCTTCAAATCCAGGCCGATGATGGAGATTTGCCGCTGCTGCTCGATCGCGAGCAGATGATACAGCGCGAAGGTCAAATACGATTTGCCGCAGCCGAAATCGACGATTTTGATTTCTCGGTCCGTCGGAAGCTCGGGCAGCACATCGCTCACCATTTCAAGAAACCGATTGATCTGCCGGTACTTGTCCTGCTTCTTCGCCGCCACTTGACCGTCCTTCGTCATAATGCCCAGCTCCACGAGAAACGGCGCCGCCGTCCCTTCTTGGATCACCCGCTGCTTCTGACGGTTGTGCGCAAGCGGCGCCTCGGCATTCTTCGCCGTCGGCGGCTTGCGCAGCACGGCGGCTTTGCCCTTCTTGTTAAACAAGATCTGGATGTCGGCATCCACGGTCTTAAGCAGCGCTTGGCGATAGTGGGCTTGGAGCCACTCCGCGAGCCGCTGCGCCGCTTCGGCTTCCGGCACGTTCTCGTGCGTAACCTTCGTCGGGTAGTGGTATTCGAACTGGTAATACTTGCTACCGCGCAGCTCGATCGGCCGTACCGCCGTCTTCGGCGGCGTATCGCCGTCCTTGCGTTTCAGTTGACTGAAGGAAGCCTGCAGCAGCCGTCCCGCCGCTACCGCTTCCCGAATATCCGTTATCCATGTGTCCATCGTAAGTCTCGTTCAGCTCCTCGTTTCTTCATACCGATCCAACTGCTTAAGCGCCGCCCCGACTTCCTCCCGCGTCACGCCCCCGTGCTCGAGCGTCTCGTCCGGCAGCAGAAGAAGACGACGATAGAATGCCTCGGTCTCCGACCGCGGCAGCTCGCCGTCCTCCATTAGTTCATAGTGAACATCTTCCGCTTTATCGAAACGGCCGTGCGCCTCGTAGAACTCCCCCAATAACCGCTTCGTGGCGACAGGCAGCTCGTAAGCCGCCAGCTTCGCGATAAGCTCCTCCGCCTCCTCGGCAGCGGGTTTGGCGAGCGGCGGCGCGTCCAGCAGCGCCATCCGCGCGAACAGATGAAGCGACTTGAGACGGACGGCGTACGCGGCCTCCTCGTCGCCGAGCTCCTCGTGCAGCTGCCCTTCTTCCTTCAACAGCAGCGCGATGCCCTGCACGTTCGCCGTCTCGACGACGCCGCTGCGCGACATCATGCGGATGAGATCCGTATCCGACAACGATCGGGCCAGCTTGCCGTTCATCCGAAACAGCTTGTCGAGCTGCTCGTCGATGAATTGCAGCGCCTCTTCCTGCTTCTTCTCCCGGCGAAGCCCAAGCAGCGCGCCGCTGACTTCCCCGATCTGCTCGATCATGCGCATAAAATAGTCCCGTTGGAACACGCTTCCCTCTCCCTGCGGCGCCGCGGCCTATATTAACGATAGGAGCCGCCTCCGAGATACGGTCACCCGATCGGCCGGCGGCACCTTATTCGTTCTTCCTTATTTCTTCACGTACAGATGACGAACAAATGCACAAATGCGGTTGCCCAGCTCGGCCGGCGATTCGATCATGCTCATATGGCCCGAGCCGCTAAGCAGCACCTGCGACACGTTCTTCCCTTCCGAAGTAAACGTGTTCTTGGCGGGAATGACGCCGTCCTCCGAGCCTGCCACGAGCAGCCTCGGCACCTCCAGGTTCTCCAGCACGCTGCGGCGGTCCTTGCGCGTCTTCATGCCGAGCGCGGTCGCAGCCGCCGCCTCCGGCGAGGTCGCGTAGCCGATCTCGTGCACGCGTTTCACGGCGTTCTCCAGCGCGCTCAGATGATCGGGCGCGAACAATTTCGGGATAAGGCCGTTCACGAACGTCTCGATGCCCTCGGTTTTGATCGTATTCACGGCTTTATCGCGGCCGATCTTCGCCTGGTCGCTGTCCAGGAGCGATGTGGAGTGGATCAACCCGAACGCCTCCAGCTTGTCCGGATGCTTCTCGGCGAAAGCCAGGGAAACATAGCCGCCGAGCGAGTGCCCGAACAAGCAGACGCGTTCGACCGACAGCTGCTCCAGCAGCTGCGAGAGATCGTCCGCGAACGCTTCCATCGCGTATGCCTCTTCGCTTGCCGCCGAGCTTAAGCCATGGCCGCGAAGGTCCGGAATCACGACGCGGCCCAAGCCGCCGATCAGCGGAAGCACGTCTTCCCAATAAGCCGAGCTGCCGCAGAAGCCGTGCAGCAATACCACGGCTGCTCCTTGCGGCAGCACGCCTTCTTTATCGCCGGAGTCGTAATAAGCGATTTTAAGTCCGTTTGCAAGCTCGGTCTGGCGGTTGGCAATGGTTACGGCTGTCATCTATAACACGCCCTTTACGAAATTATAAGAGATTAGAAGTCGATCGTATTCTTCATTCACCGTTCAGACTCTATGATGAATCGGACCAATTGCGTAATGGACGGGTTTTCCGCCTCCGCGCCGTTGTCCCCTGCGGCCTGCGGGAACCCCCACGCTTGCTGGATTGCCTCCGCCGTGTCCCGCGCCATCCGGATCACCTGACGCAGCGACGCCCGCTGCAAGCTCCAATAAGGCTTGGCGCTGAACGGACCGACGATCCCGCCGATGCTGTAATCGCCGACCGGGGCCAATTGTCCGCCCGTCGCGCGTGCCGGATGCAGCGGGCCGTCCGCGACGAGGTACACGCCGACGCTCTCGGGCTTGCCGAGTCCCGCGTCGATGGCAAGCACGATGCGTCCGGGCGGCAGCGCTGCCGTCAGCGATTCGTATCGGTCCGCGTCGCAGGGCTTCGCGATCGTCCCGATGACGTTCTTCCAGCCGCGCTCGGCCAGAAGCGTGCCGACCCAGGGGCCGTAGCTATCCCCCGTCGAGCGGTCCGTGCCGATGCAGACGACGGCCATCCCCTCCGGGTCCGGATGCCGCGCCGCGATTTCGTTCAGAAAAAGCCGCAGCCCCGCCAGATCGGCGCGACGCCATGCCGTCGCTTCCTGTTCCGGCCCGCGGCGTCCTTTCGCCTTGCTTCTCATCGCTCTCCCCCTTACCGCCATTGTACCCCAATTCACCTGCCCGCTCAAACCGCTCAGGTGGCAGTAATACGGGCCTCATGGTACAATACGGACAGCGAAAAGACAAAGGATGTGTCCCGGCATGAAAAACTTGAACGAGCCTACGCAGGAGAACGTGGAATTCATGATTGAAGAGATCAAAGTGAAGCTTCGGATGGCCACGGCCGCCGCGATGCAGGCATCGAGCTTTACCGTCGAGCGTTACGAGGATATCAAGGATTTGTATGAGGTCGTCGCGAGCAAGGAGAAATTCAGCATCAGCGAGGTGGAAGCGCTCGTCTCGGAGCTCGGTCAACTTCGCAAGTAATCGGCGAGGGAACAGAAAGGCGTGCAAGAGCGACCGCTCTCGCGCGTCTTTTTTTGATCGGGAAAGAATCGGTCGTTCGAACATCGCATGCTGCGAATAAGCTTCGGATTCTACAGGCTAAAAGGGGCACTACACGGTAATGCGCAAGAGCGAGTCGGCAGTCCGACCGGACGGTCTCGGATCGCAAAGCGGAGGCCCGAACCAGCCAGAGTACGTCGAGGAAGAATGGAAAAAGGGAACTCCGGTTAGTCCGGCTGCCATTTTATGACCGCAATGCTGTGTTGCGTCTACTTGTTTAAGGCTTAAAGCTTAGATGCGTTGTCTCGGTAAAGCGCGAAGGCAAAAAAATTAAATATCGTCCAATTCCGCGTCATCCGTCAAGTCGTCCGAGGCATGGTCGGCCGCGATCGAGAGCTTGATCGTGACTTCCTTCTGTTCACCCTTCAGAAAGTGCGCCAATCGCTCCAATTTGTCCGCCAATTCCGGTCCGCTCATCGTCACGTTGAGCTCATAGGCGAACTGATCGGCTGGCGTCTTCCGGGATGTCGAGGTATACGTATAGCCGGCATTGAAGCCGTTGCGCGAAGGAAGAAGCTGCTCCGGATAGAACTTGTCGGACTTATTGACCACGCGCTCGTAAATACGGAGCTTCTTCAGCAGCATGTAGTACTGGGCGGAATGCTTAAAGCCCCAAACCTCGCGAATGTCCTTCAGCGTATAATCGATTTTGTACTGCTTCAGCTTCTCTACCTGCTCGTCTGCCGACAGCTTGAGAAAATCATCGAGAGCCACGATCGAGATTGACACCAAAACTACCTCCTCGTTAAAAGAACTTGTCGTTTCGATATTCGCTATGAAGGATTCATTTCCTTTTTTTTATTTATAATAAATTCCATTATTTTTTAAAAATAATGATTGCTTTTTCCCGATCATTTGTTCTCACTGAAAATCGGTTCAAAAAAAGACAGCTTGGATTGAACCGTTGCTCCGGTTCGTCCAAACTGTCTTCAACCCCATCTAGCGCGCCGTCAATCCCAACGATTGCAGGAAGCGCGCGAACGCTTGCTGTCCTTCCGCAGTCCGCTTATAGACGCCCGCATCCTTGAGGACGTCGAGGAACTTGCGTCCCACCTCGTCTTGCAGCACGCCGGCGGCCGCTTCCGGCGCCAGCGCCGAGCCGTGCTCGCGCAGCATCGTCTCGATCCATACCGCGTGCTTGGCCAGCGGTCCGCCCGCAATCGCGGACGGATCGTACGCTTTGGCGCCGGTCAGCAGCAGCGCGATCTCCTCCAGCTCCGTCTTCAAGCGGCCCGGCAGCACCGCAAGGCCCATGACCTCGATCAAGCCGATATTCTCCTGCTTGATATGATGCAGCGGCTGATGCGGGTGGAAAATGCCGCCCGGATGCTCCGCGCTCGTGCGGTTGTTGCGCAGCACGAGATCCAGCTCATACTCCCCGTTGTCCCGCAGCCGCGCGATCGGCGTGATCGTGTTATGCGGCACGGGGCCGTCCGGGCCATCGCTGAACGCGAAGATATCCGCCTCGGGATCGCTGTACGCGCGCCAAGCCGTCAGCACGCGCTCGGCCGCCGCCAGCACCGCCGCCTTGTCCGCGCCGTTCAGCCGGACGACCGACATCGGCCACGCCACCGTGCCGAACCGCACGCCCGGCGCCTGCGCGTCCGCGAAGACGGCGCCGACCGGCGCGGTCTCCATCGGGAACACGTGGCGTCCCGCTTGGAAGTGGTCGTGATTCAGAATCGACCCGCCGACGATCGGCAAGTCCGCGTTCGAGCCGATGAAATAATGCGGGAACTGCTCAACGAAATCGAGCAAACGCGCGAACGTGTCCGGCGAAATCCGCATCGGCGTGTGCTCGGCGCGGAATACGATGCTGTGCTCGTTGTAATAGACGTACGGCGAATATTGGAAGAACCACGGCTCGCCCTTCAGCTCGAGCGGGATGACGCGCAAATTCTGCCGCGCCGGATGATCCGCTCGCCCCGCGTAGCCGACATTCTCGGCGCAGAGCAGACACTTCGGATAGCTGCTCGGCGCCAGCGTCTTCAGCAGCGCGATCTCCTTCGGATCCTTCTCCGGCTTGGAGAGGTTGACCGTAATCTCCAGGCTGCCGTACTCGGTCGGCTGCTGCCAATATTGATTCTTATTGATCCGGTCCATCCGGATATAGTTCGAATCGATGTTGAGCCGGTAGAAATCGTCCGTCGCCGCCCCGACGCCGCCCTCCCGGGCCAGGCTCGCGAAACGGGACGCCGTCTCGGACGGACGCGGCATGAGCAGCCCCATGATCTTGGCGTCGAGCAAATCCCGGAACGTGGTCGTGTTGTCCGGAATCAGGCCGATGGATGCGCCGTAGTCGAGCAGCGGCTCGAGCAATTGGACCGGACTTGGCAGTTCTTCGGCTGGTACCTCGCCAGCGTGCGGCTCGGTGAACCGGAACAGGTCCAGCAGTGCATTGCGCGCCGCGAAACGGTCCAGCGTCGCGATCATGCCCCGCTGCTCCGCGAATTGGACGAGCCGTTCGATCAACAGCAGCGCCTCGCCGGCCGTTATCGTCTGATGTTGTTCCGTCATCTGTATATGCCCCTTTCAGACTGCAGCGCGCGGCGAGCCGGCAGGCGTGTCGGCCGGCCGCGCGGGGAGTTTGCGCCTCGCGCGATTATTTATCGTTGTAGCCGCTTGGATTCGCTTGGTGCCATGCCCATGCGCTGCCGATGATGTCCTCGAGCTTGTTGCGCGTCGGGTTCCATCCGAGCTCCGTGCGGGCGCGCTCGCTGGATGCGACGAGCGTAGCCGGATCGCCCGCGCGGCGCGCTTCGATGACGGCCGGGATGTCGCGGCCCGTGACGGCGCGCGCGATGTCGATAACTTGCTTGACCGAGAAGCCCGTGCCGTTGCCCAGGTTATAGACCGCGCTCTCGCCGCCCTTACGCAGCCGGTCGACGGCCAGAATGTGCGCGTCCGCCAGATCGCTGACATGGATATAATCGCGGATGCACGTGCCGTCTTCCGTCGGATAGTCGTCGCCGAATACCGAGATGTGCGGACGCTGGCCGAGCGCCGTCTGCAGGACGAGCGGAATGAGGTGCGTCTCCGGACTGTGATCTTCGCCGATGCGGCCGGTCGCGTGCGCGCCGGCGGCATTGAAGTAACGCAGCGACACGTATTTGATGCCGTACGCCGTGTCGAACCACTTCATCATTTTCTCCATCGCCAGCTTCGTCTCGCCGTACGTGTTCGTCGGCAGCGTGCGGTCCGTCTCGCGGATCGGCACGCTCTCCGGCTCGCCGTATGTCGCCGCGGTCGACGAGAACACGATGTACTTCACGCCGTGCTTGTTCATGGACTCGAGCAGGCAAAGCGTACCGTAGACGTTGTTATGATAGTATTTGCCGGGATCCTTCATGCTCTCGCCGACGAGCGAGTTGGCCGCGAAATGAATGACCGCGTCGATCTTGTTCTCGCGAAACACCGTGTCCAGAAACTCGCTGTCGCGCAAATCGCCCACGTACAGTTTGCCGCCCAGCACCGCGTCCTTGTGTCCTTGCTGCAAGTTGTCGACGATGACGATCTCTTCCCCGCGCTCCTGCAGCGCCGCCACCGCGTGCGATCCGATATATCCTGCGCCTCCGGTTACCAATACAGCCATTACGATCTCTCTCCCTCTATCGCTTTATTTGTATTTAACAAGGTCGTTCAAAAAGCCGCCAATTGATCACGAAGCGGATCAAGATGGATCTCGGCATCGAATCTGGCGTTCAGGCTTGAAGTCCGGTGCTCATTTAGGTCTGCCTAAACTCCGCCCCTCCTTCTTCGCCTTCTCGCCACCTTCTCGGTGCTGAATTGTCGACTTTTTGAACCTGCACTTGAATGGTCGTTCAAAAAGCCGCCAATTGATCACGAAGCGGATCAAGATGGATCATTCAAAGAAGACTACACGAGACGTTCCACGCCGTTGCCGATCGAGCAGACGTAGAAGTCCGCGGTCAGCCCCGTTGCTTCGTTATACTTCTTGCCGACTTCTTCCTCGAACCGTTCGACCGCATCCTCGTGCACGAGCGACACGGTGCAGCCGCCGAAGCCCGCGCCCGTCATGCGCGAACCCAGAACGCCCGGCACTTGGCGCGCCGCTTCGACCATCGCGTCGAGCTCGAAGCCCGTCACTTCGTATAAGTCGCGGAGCGAATCGTGGGACGCGTTCATCAGCTGGCCGAACGCCGCCAGATCGTTCGCCTTCAGCACTTCCATCGAACGGACGACGCGGTCGATCTCCTCGACGACGTGGCGCGCTCTCTTGCGGACCGTCTCGTCCTGAATCAAATGCGCGTTCGCGTTGAAATCCGCGAGGGACACTTGACCGAGCAGCGTGATGCCCGGGAACGCGGCCTTCAGATCCTCCACCGCCTGCTCGCATTGCGCGCGGCGTTCGTTATAGGCCGAGTCGACCAGCCCGCGGCGCTTGTTCGTGTTGCCGATGACGAGCTTGTAGCTGCCGGAGTTGAACGGCACGAGGTCGTACTCGAGCGTGTCGCACATGAGCAGGATCGCGTGATCCTTGCGGCCGTTCGCAACCGCGAACTGATCCATGATGCCGCATTGCACGCCGTTGAATTCGTTCTCGGATTTCTGCGCCAGCAGCGCGATCTTGACCGTGTCCGTCTCATAGCCCGCGAGGCTCAGCACCGCGTACGCCGTGACGACTTCGATCGAAGCCGAGGAGGACAGGCCCGCGCCGTTCGGAATTTCGCCGTGGAACAGCATGTCGAACCCGCGCGCGAACGTCTTGCCTTGATCCTGCAGCGTGCTGATGATGCCTTTCGGATAGTTCATCCAGTCGTCCGCCTCGTCGTACACGACGGGCGACAGCGGTAGAACTTTGTGCAGGTCGAAGTTCGTCGACGCGAAACCGAGCTGCTCGTCGTCGCGTTCCCGGATGACCAGCGTCGTGCCGAACGTCAACGCCGCCGGGAAGACGTACCCGCCGTTGTAATCGACATGCTCGCCGATCAGATTGACGCGGCCCGGGGCATGGAATACTTTGACGTCAGCTGCGCTGCCGCCGTAGATTTCGATAAACCGTGCTGTAAGCTCCTGGATGTTCGCCATTAACGACCACTTTCCTTTATCTGCAAATTTAAAAACCTTTTGATAGGCTTAGTATACCGAAATGCGCGCGCGAACGAAATGGCTCAATGTGCACGTTATATGGAGATATGTGACTTACTGTTGCAGGCTTGTCCGGTTTTGGGGCGTTTTTATGGTACAATGGACTTAATGTATCGTCGACTTTTTGAACGCTCACTTAAATATGTAGAATCGGTGAAAAGGAGCGCGCGCGTATGGAACGTCCTTTTTCGTATACGGTGGTTTCCAACCCGGTGCCGAATTCGCACGGCGATCTCTATGTGTTGTTTTCCGGCGAAAGCCAAACAAAGCCCGCTCACCGGATCGGGCCGAAGGTATACGACTACTTCCTCATGCATCATATCCTCTCCGGCAGCGGGACATTCACCGCCGGAGACGAAATATATCCGCTCTTGGCGGGGCATACGTTCCTCATTCGCCCCGAGCAGCTGATCAGCTACGCCTCCGACGAACGCGATCCTTGGCGTTACCGCTGGATCGCGTTCGAAGGGCGCCACGCCGCGGAGCTGCTCGCCGTCACGGGACTGACCGGCGCAAGTCCCGTGGCGCATGCGGGCGCGGCAAGCCGGCGGGTGGCGGTGCTCTTCCGCAGCATCGAGCGGACGTTTCGAGCGGGCGGCGGCGTCGCGCATCTGCGCGCGGCCGGCTACCTGCAGCTGCTGCTCGCCGAGCTTGGCGCCGCGGGCGGCGAAGGCGGACGCGCGCCTGACCGCCAAGGCGGAGATAGCGAAGCGCTCATCTCGCAGGTCATCCGCTATCTCTCTACGCAGTATGCCGAGCCGGTGTCCATCGAGATGATGGCCGACACGCTCGGCTATAACCGCGCGTATCTGTCCCGGCTGTTCAAGCAGCGGACCGGCATGACGCCGGTCACGTTCCTGCTCAAGCTGCGCATCGACAAGGCCCGGCAGCTGCTGCGCGAACGGCCGGAGCTGACGATCGAGCAGATCGCCTCTTCGGTCGGCATTCAGGACGCGCTGTATTTCTCCAAGCAGTTCAAGCGGTTCTATGACATGTCGCCGAGCGCGTACCGGGAAGAGATGCGCCGCATATGAGCGGCATGGGGGGGCGATTACTCGACCAGCTCCTCGACTTTCTCGGCCAAGAACAGGTCGTAGACGTGCATGATGGTGATCTTGACGACCATATAGAAAGGGATGCATAGTATGATGCCGAGAATGCCGGCGATCTCGCCCGCGACGAGCAGCAGCAGAATCGTCGTCAGCGGATGAACGTCCATTCGTTTGCCGTAGATGAGCGGAGATAGCAGGTTGCCTTCGATCTGCTGGGCGGCCACCGTCACGACGAGCGACCAGAACACCATCGAGGGGGATGCCGTGAAGGCGACGAGCACGCACGGAATCGCGCCGAGGATGGGGCCCAAATAAGGGATGAGGTTCAACACGGTGGCGATGACCGTCACGAGCAGCGCGTAAGGCAGACCGATGACGAGAAACCCGATGTACATCATGACGCCGAGCAGGAACGTAATGATCATCCGCCCCAGAATAAAGCCGCTGAGCGCAGCGTCGATCTCACGCAGCGCCTTGACCCCGTCCGGCCGATACCGGCGCGGCACGGCGCCGATCAGATAGTGCGGCAGCGTGTCCCCTTCCTTCAGCATGTAATACAGGATGAACGGGGCGGTCGTAACCGCGATGACGAAGCCCGTCACCATTTGAATCACGTTGTTCAAGTACGCGGAAGCTCTATTGACGAGCTCGCCCACGTATTCCGACACTTTCGCGGTCAGATCGGACTCGGGCGCCGTGAACGCCGCCACCATCCGGTTCTGCTGCAGGTGGAGCATCTGCTCCCGGAAGCCCTCGATCAGCTGCGGCGCTTCCTCGGCGAACAGCTCGATCTGGGCGACGAGCGCCGGCCACACGCTCATGAAGAAGATGGCGAGAAACGCGCCGAGCAGCAGATAGATAAACAAGACGGCGACGAACCGATTCATCTTGCGCGCGGTCAAATAATTCACGATCGGACGCAGTAAATAATAGAAGAAGCCCGCCAGCATGAACGGCACGATCAAGATGTTGAACATCGTAGCAATCGGCCGAAAGAGAAAGCTGACTTTGGCCACGAGGTAAATAATCAGCAGCAGCAGTATCGTGCCGTAAGCCAAGCGAAACCATCGGGTGTTAGGCAGCAAGCCGCAACGCCTCCCTTTCCGTTGATCGGCCCCGCATACAGCAAGAAGACCGTTCGCCTTCGTGAACGGTCTTCTTGCTGCTCGCGCCGAGCCATGCGTACATCCTATGCGATTAGATCAAAAACGGCGGATAGTACGAAATAAGCGGATCGTAATCGTCATTCACGTACGGCTTGCCGCCCCATGCGATCACGACGATGCGGCCCAGGTCGAGCTCCTTCTCGAGCCGCTCCGCCTCGGACGCCCGAATGCCGACGGATTGCATCTTCGCCCGCAGTTCCTTGCCGCGCGAGCGGAACAGATTCGCGACCGTCGCCATGACGCCCTCCTCTTCCAGGCCGATGCGCTCGGTATCCGTCGCTTCCGCAAGCCGTTCCGTGCGGTCTTTGTCATGCGCCAGCACGAATAGCTGGTCCTTCGCATAACCTTGCGCGATGAAGCTGTGAATCTGCTCCTTCGCCTCCTGCATCGTGGATACGGTATGCACCTTCGTTGCGTTCGTCACGTTGGTCGCCATTCTGATAGACCTCCTTGTCATCATGCTCGTCCTGCCTGAAGTTCACCGATTATGCGCGCCGATCGTCGACTATACGCGTCCTCTGCGGCCGAATACGAGCGAGACGATAAACAGGATAAGAAAGACGAAGAACAGCACCTTCGCGATTGCCGCTGCCGCGGACGCCAGCCAGAAAAAGCCGGTGATGCCCGCCGCGATTGCGATGACGAAAAACAAAATAGCCCATCCGATCATGTGAATCCCCACCTTTCGAAAATTCATAGAATAGCCGGCGAGCCACATGCCGCCCGCCGCTCTATCCTGCATATAAACGCCCGTCCGCCCGGCTGAAACGGTTGTCCGCAATCGTTTCAAAGCCGATTCCCCCGGTTATAAACAGGGCAAGAAGTCGTACTTCCCTTAGCGACGCTTCTAAACCAAACCTTCCCTATAAGGAGTTGACGAACAATGGCAAACGCAATGAAAGGTCTACTGATCGGTGGCGCCATCGGCGCGGTGACGGCTCTTCTCGTAACGCCGAAGAACGGCAAGGAAATGAGGGAGTCGCTGAAAATGAAATCGTCCGAATTGACGGCATCCGCCCGCGAACGGGCATCGCTCATGGCTGCCCAGGCGGCGGACAAAGCGGCGGCTGCCCGCGAGCGCGTCAATGAATTCGGCAAGGTGGCCGCGGAGAAGGTCGCGACGGCCGCCGAATCAACGGCAGGCGTATTCCAGAACATGAAGAACGACGCGCAAGCCGATCAGGAAAATAACAAGCAAACGCTCGGCAGCTCGCCAAGCGCGAGCAGCAGCACAAGCACCGGCAGTTCGACGGGCACGGGCACGGCCACGCCCTCCCATGCCTATCAATCCTAAGGATGGGATCGAGCCGGCCGACCTTGGACAAGCTGGACGCGCCTCCCGTCCCGTCGAAGACGTTCAGAACGGATCGATGGTGCAGGATGCAGAAGATATGCGGCGGCTCGGCCGTGATATGGAGCGGATGAAGACCAATCAAGAATTGGAACGGGACGGCCTCGTGCCGGACCCGATTCAGGAATAGCACTGCGCGAACGGACGGCTGAATAGCCGTCCGTTTTGCCATATTCCGCGGGATGCCGGATGGTTTGCGCCGCTCCAGGGGATAAGAAGGAAATCGGCAGGAGGAAACGGGAGGAGAAGAGGTCCGATGAGCACGAAAACGTTATACAGCGGCAAGCTCTACTGGCCCGATACGCTGCCCGCCTACAAGCGGTACCCGCAGCTTGCGGAGAACCGGAGCGCGCGCGTCGCCGTCGTCGGCGGCGGCATGTCGGGCGTATTGTGCGCCCATGCGCTCGCGTCGGCCGGCATCGACACGCTCTTGGTTGAACGCGGCGAGATCGCCGGCGGCAGCTCGGCCGCCAATACGGGATTGCTGCAGTTCAGCAACGATATTATGCTGATCGATCTCATGGCGCAGATCGGCGATGGCCCTGCCGTCGACTTTTATCGCGCTTGCTGCAGCGCGGTCGAGCAGCTGGAGCAGCGCGCGGAGGGATTGCATACGGACGTCGGGTTCCGCCGGACGAGCAGTCTCTATTACGCAAGCGAGGAACAAGATAAGCCGAAGCTTCGCCGCGAATACGAAGCGCTGTTCCATAACGGATTCGACGTGGAATTTTGGGAGGCCGACCGGATCGCGGCGCATTTTCCGTTTCGCAAGGCAGGCGCCATCGTCACCCACGGCGATGCCGAAATCAATCCATTCCGCTTTGTTCACGGGCTTGCCGATCAAGCGGTCCGACGCGGACTCGCCGTCTACGAACAGACCGGAATCATCTCGCATGTCCCTTCGGGCGGCGTTCACCGTCTCACGACCGAGACGGGCGCGGTAATTGAAGCCGAGCATGTCGTCTATGCCATCGGATATGAACCGGAGGAGCTGCGCGGCCATTTGGTCAAAGCCGAGCTGCACCGGTCCTTCGCCCTCGTGACCGAACCGGTCGCGGATCTGTCCGGCTGGCATAAGCAGTGGATGATCTGGGAGACGAAACGGCCGTACTTATATTTGCGGACGACGCCGGACGGCCGCGCCGTGATCGGCGGACTGGACGAAGACATCAGCGCCCCGGTGCGCGGCGCCCGCGAGCTGCGCCGGCATACGGCTCGATTGATGGGGGAGCTGGCCTTGCTGTTCCCGGATCTTGCGGCCCAGCCCGCGTATGAATGGAGCGCGACGTTCGGCGAATCGCGCGACGGCCTTCCTTTCATCGGACCCGACCCCGCCTTGCCCGGCGTCTACTACTGCCTGGGATACGGCGGCAACGGAACGGTCTACAGCATGCTCGCCTCGCGGCTGCTGCTCGATATGATACGAGGCGAAGAGCCCGACCCGATTGCCGAATTGCTGCGTCTGGATCGTCCTTCTCCGGATCGACGCCTTCATGCATGAGCCGCCGCGCCGCTTGGCAACCTAGCCAATGGGAGGCATACCAATGAAGGACTTACATAACGGAACATTTTATTGGCCGACGACACTCGCGTCGCCGCGCGCCTATCCGGCGCTTGCCGAGGATGCGAAAGCGCGAGTTGCCGTTATCGGCGGCGGAACGGCCGGCGCTTTGATGGGACGCGCCTTGGCAACGAGCGGATTCGATGCGGTCTTGCTGGAGCAGAACCGCGTCGCCGCGGGAAGCACGTCGACTAATACCGGACTTCTACAATTCTCGAACGACATCATGCTGACCGATCTCATCGCGCAGATCGGGGAAGGCGCGGCGGTCCGCTTCTACCGCGCATGCCGCGAGGCGGTCAGGGAGCTCGGCCGCATCGCGGCCGGGACGGGCAAGGACGTGGCGTACTTCGACCGCAGCAGTTTGTATTACGCGAGCTCGGAGCAGGATCTGCCGAAGCTGGCGCGCGAATATGAAGCGCTCGCGGCGAACGGATTCGACGTGGAATTCTGGGAACCGGAGCAGATCGCGCGCCGCTTCCCGTTCCGCAAGCCCGGGGCGATCGTCACGCACGGCGACGGCGAGATCAATCCGCTCCGCTTCGTGCAAGCCGTCATGGACACTGCCGTAGACAACGGGCTGCGCGTGTTCGAGCAAACGGCCGTTATCGGCCACGACACGCTTCCGGACGGCACGCATCTGCTGCGTACGTCAACTGGCCATACCGTCATGGCCGACCACGTCGTCTACTCGATCGGCTATGAGCCCGAGCAGCTTCGGGGGCATCTCGTGAAACCGAAGATGAATCGTTCCTTCGTCTTCGTCACCGAGCCGATGCCGCGTCCCGACCGCTGGCACGGTCGCTGGCTGATCTGGGAAACCGCGCGTCCATACTTGTACATGCGCACGAGCGCGGACGGCCGCATCGTCGCCGGCGGTCTCGACGAGACGGCCATCCGGCCATACGGCAGCAAGGCGGCGATAGATAAGCAGACGTGCCGGCTGTATGAGCAGGTTCGTGCGCTGCTCGGCCCGGATACGCCCCCCGTTGCTTACGCGTGGAACGCGCTGTTCGCCGAGTCGCAGGACAATTTGCCGTTCATCGGCGAAGATCCCGCGCGCAAGGGCGTCTATTATCTGCTCGGCTACGGCGGTAACGGCGATATTTACTGCATGCTCGGGGCGGGTCTACTGCTCTCGCTCATCCGGGGAGAGTCCCATCCGATCGCGGATATTGTGAGGCTCGACCGGCCCGCGCCCGTTCATGCATGACGTTCCCGTTCGCGGCCGCTCTGCCGGAGCAGGCCGATCAAACGCGAAGAACCACCGTCCACTCGGACATGTCTGAGTAGACGGCGGTTCTTTTTTTTGTCATACAAGAAATACGTGGGAACGCAAACCAATCAGCTTTGCTCTAGCTGGATGCTGCATTCCCAATCTCCCGATTGGGAACGCAAACCAATCAGCTTTGCTCTAGCTGAATGCTGCATTCCCAATCTCCCGATTGGGAACGCAAACCAATCAGCTTAGTTCTTCGGTTTCCGCAACCGAGTGCCCCTCGGGTCCATTATCCTGCAGAATGCGTTCGATGCGTTCGATCTGCTCCTCCACGCTTACGCTCATCGTAAGCAAATCGGCCTGTATTTGCTGCAGAGCTTCTTTTGTCGTCATGGGCTGCACTCCATTGATAAGTTTATTGCTTTTATCCTACCACAATATAGATACATTTTGTATCATGAATTTACGTTATGTACGCTGCTCTCACACAGGATGCTACAACAGCGGAGACAACATGCGCGCCAATACCTCGCCCGCCTTCGCCCTGCGCGGTCTTCGCTCGAATACGGACAAGCTTAGTTCTTCGCACACGCTTAGATCGTCCTGAAAGTCTTCCTCCAGCCGCTTGATCGCCTTCTGGCTAAACAGCAGCGCGTTCAACTCGAAGTTGCTGAAGAAGCTGCGCATGTCCATATTGGCCGTGCCGACGGAAGCCATGATGTCGTCGATGATGATCACTTTCGCGTGCACGAATCCCTTGCGATACCGGTAGATTCGAACCCCGACTGCAAGCAAGTCCTCGACATACGACAGCGATGCCCGCAGCACCAGCTTCGAATCCGCCACATAAGGGATGATCAAGCGCACGTCGACCCCGCTGAGCGCCGCCGTCCGCAGCGCCATGAGGATACTCCCGTCCGGGATGAAGTACGGCGTCGTGATCCAGATTCGGCGCTTCGCCACTGACACGGCCGCGAATACGCATTCGAGAATGGCATCCGCCAGCGAGTCCGGGCCGCTCGAAATAATCTGCACCTGCTCATCCCCCGCGCAATTGTGCTCGGGCAAATAAGCCGGATCGCTCAATCGTTCCTTGGCGGTAAACCACCAATCTTTCAGAAAGACGTCCTGCAAGAAATAGACCGCATCCCCTTCGATTCGCAAATGCGTATCGCGCCAGAACCCGAGCTTCGGATTGCCGCCCAAATATTCGTCGCCGATATTAATCCCCCCGACGAACCCGATGCGGCCGTCGACGACGACGATTTTGCGGTGATCCCGGTAATTGATCCGTTTGTCGAACAGCGCTAATCTCGGCGCCAGGAAACACTGCGTCTGGATGCCGGCTTCCCGAAGCTCACGCACGTAGCTGCCATGCAGCTCATACGAGCCGACTCCGTCGTAAATGACGCGCACCTCCACCCCCTGCTTCGCCTTCCGGATGAGCGCGTCCTTCAGCTTGTTGCCGATTCGATCGTTGCGGATCGTGTAATATTCGACGTGAACATGGTGCTTGGCCCCTTCGATCGCCTCCAGGATGGACGCGTAGGTCGCTTCCCCGTTCGTGAGCACCTCCGTTTGGTTGCAGGCGGTGATCGGCGAGGTCGACATGCCGGAGAGCAGCCGGAACAGCCGTTCCTGGTGGCTGAATTCGCCGGTGCCAAGCTCTGCCGGACGGTGCACCATTTTGCATCTGCGCAGCGCCTGCAGCCGCATTTCTTCGGCGACGACGTTGCGTCTTCGGACGGTTTTGCGGTGACGGTATTCTTGCGCCAGAAAGTAGTACATGATGAAGCCGACGATGGGGAAAATGAATAAAATCAGCAGCCACGCAACTGTTTTCGAGGGCTTGCGGAACTCCAGGATCAGGATGGTCCCGATCTGAAAAATAAACACAAGCAGCGCCAGCAAGATCCAGATCATCGTTGCGCTCCCCCTGTTATGGAAATAAGGTTATCATTCGCGACGCCCAACTCAGCTATACCGTTTGTTGGCATCTTGTCTAAAATCCGCCTACTACCATTTAAAACCGATTCGCGCCGCCTTAAACGCTTCACCCGCAAAAAACGACAATATTGGCGACCCGGGCTCATGAAATGGGCTGCGAGATTCCCCCTGCCTGTTAACCGCGCGTTGATCCCGGCGAGCATAAATAACCTGCCTCTCCGCTTTGGCAGAGGGGCAGGTTATTGGCAGCGGCGACGGCGTGCATAAGCTCGCCTTCTATGTCGCCACGTCTCGTTTGTTGAACACCAGCCACGTGACCGCAATGATAAGCACGTAATACACGGCCAGCACGCCCAATGAGAATCCGAGCGTGACGCCGTCGCGCAGCTCGAAGCCAGGCTCGATCAAATAGTTCGTCAAATCCAAATGAATGAGCAGCAAGTAATCGACCCAGGCGTAATCGAGCTGCATCAGCAGCATCGTGACCACGCTGCCGCCCATCAGGAAAAACAGCGACAGCCCGATCGCCAATCCCCCGCTGCGGAAGACCGTCGAAATCATGAAGGATACCGTGACGATCATGATGAGACTAATAAATTCGAAGCCGTAATAGGCCAGCATATAGGAGAACGGCGCAATATCCCGGCTCGTGCCGAGGCCGGCGAGAATGTCTCCCCGCGCTCCCCCTACGCCGAACAGGAGCGCGTTCACGCCGAAGCTCAGCACGAACAGCGTCGCGGCGAGCGCAAAGGCGAAGAGCATGACCGAGATGTACTTCGATAACAAAATCTTGGATCGGCTCCATGGTCGGATCAGCAGCAGCTTGATCGTGCCCGACGTGAATTCGCCTGCGACCGTCTCGGCCGACACGACCACCGTGAAAATGGTAACCAGGATGAATAGCAGGTACGTCTCGGTCATCATCATGCTCCAGCCGCTGCCATCGCCCCCGCCCGGCATATACCTGGCAATGAGCGAAATCGCCAGCACTAGAATAACCAGGATGCCGAACATGATCCACGTCCGCGCCCTGCGGTAAATTTTCAAATTCTCGTTCGCTACCAGCTGCAGAAAATCAAACAATCCGCTCGCCTCCCGTCATCTCCAGGAACTGGTCCTCGAGCGATTTGTTCTGCATGCGAATGCCGTAGACGCGAAGCCCGCCCTGAACCAGCAGCGCATTCACGTCGGCCGCCGCATCCCGGCCGCCTACGATGGCGAGCCCGCCCTCGGCAGCCTGCGCGCCATGCGCGCCCGCAAGCAGCGCAAGCGCGTCATCCGGCTTATCCACGTCGAAGAAGAAGGTAGCCGCTTCCGTCCCGTCCGCGTCGGCCGCCTGTCCGATGTCGCGCACGTCGATCAGCTTGCCCGCCTGAATGATGGCCACCCGGTCGCACATCAGCTCCATCTCCGACAGCAAATGGCTGGAGACGAATACGGTAATGCCCTCTTCCTTCGCCAGCTTGCGCAAATAATCGCGAAGCTCGCGGATGCCCGCCGGATCGAGTCCGTTCGTCGGCTCGTCCAGAATGAGCAGCGTCGGCTTATGCATGATCGCCTGCGCGACGCCAAGCCGCTGGCGCATGCCGAGGGAGTACGTCCGCACTTTATCGTGAATGCGTCCCTTCAGTCCGACCAGCTCGACGACCTCATCGATCCGCTGACGCGTAATGCCGGGGATCATGCGGGAGAACAGCAGCAAATTATCGTAGCCGGACAAATATTTATACATCTCCGGGTTCTCGACGATGGCGCCGACGTGGCGTACGGCCTTCTCGAATTCATGGCGGACGCTATGTCCGCGAATAATGACGTCTCCCTCGGTCATCGCCATCAGGCCGACCATCATCCGGATCGTCGTCGTCTTGCCGGAGCCGTTCGGTCCGAGAAACCCGAATACTTGCGCTTCGGGCAAATCCAACGACAAATTGTCGATGATAGTGCGGCGTCCGATTCGTTTGGTTACGTTCTTCAGCTGCACGATCGAACCGTTGGGTGCGAGCTTCTCCATGGTTCCCCCCCTATCCGTGTCTGTCCTCTATTAGCGCGAGTTCAACGCCCTCTAGTAGACAGTTATCGCTTCTCAACCTAATTATTATACGCCAATAAGGAAGGAGTTGGAAGTTTCTTGAACAAAACTTAAGACCCGCCGCGGAGGAGGAGTCTCCGCGAACGGGTCTTATGTTCTCTCTCTATGAACTTACAGGGACGCTACCATCGGGATAGGCACGGCAAAAGCTGCCGCCGGTATCGATTCGTTGTAGGCGCCGCCCGCTTTGGCTTGCGGCATATGTACGATGCTGCCCTCAACCGGCGCTTCTGCGACCGCGGACGCCGCGACGGATTCGCGGTCCATGCAGTCTTTGCAGCAGCCGAGCGGTTGAATCGTCCGGAAGAACCCGGTTCGGAATACGAGATGGGCTTGTTCGTGCTGTACCATCTCCCCGCAGCTTACGCAACAAAAACGATCTTTCAACATTCGATCCTCTCCTTTGACCCCATTGTCCCTAATACTATATGTATCAATGTCTCGAATTATGTTACATTACGTATCCAGCACTTTTAGATTATGACAGATATCGAGAAATGTCAATACGGATCACCGAAAGATCGCGCATTTTGTCAAAATACAGGTAAAAAGTTTCACGTATCTCAATGGTGGACCAAAACCTTCCGTCTTTCCGGAACGAACCGAGCCTCGCCGCAAAAGACGCCGACAGCCGTTTCACTATTGTATGCGTTTACATTATATGTTATAAAAAGAGGCCGTATGCAGCTCACCGGCCTCCCTTCCCCTCAATTCGACCTTATGTCCGATATGCGCCGGATTGGACGCGGCGCCACCAGGTCTCGTTGTCGACATACCACCGCACCGTCTCCGCGATCCCGCGATCGAACGTATACGCCGGCTGCCAGCCCAGCTCGGCTTGGATTTTGGCCGGGTCGATCGCGTATCTACGGTCATGGCCCAGCCGGTCCGGCACATGGCGAATGAGCGATTCCGATTTGCCGAGCAGCTTCAGCACGTGCTTCACGATCTCGAGGTTGCGCCGCTCGTTGTGACCGCCGATGTTGTACACCTCGCCCGGCTTGCCTTGATGCAGCACGAGGTCGATCGCCACCGCATGGTCGCGGACGTGAAGCCAGTCCCTCACCTGCAAGCCATCCCCGTAGACGGGAAGCGGCAGATCGTCCAAGGCGTTCGTGATCATGAGCGGAATGAGCTTCTCCGGAAAATGATACGGACCGTAATTGTTCGAGCAGCGGGTGATGTTGACGTCCATGCCGTACGTCTCGTAGTACGCGCGGACCAGCAAGTCCCCGCCGGCCTTGCTCGCCGAATACGGACTGTTCGGGGCAAGCGGCGTCTGTTCCGTGAAATAGCCGGTCTCGCCCAGCGTCCCGTACACCTCGTCGGTCGAAATTTGGACGTATTTGCGAATGCCGCGCCGCCGCGCCGCTTCCAGCAGCGTCTGCGTACCGAGCACGTTCGCCCGCACGAACGCGCCCGGGTCGGCGATGCTCCGGTCCACATGCGACTCCGCCGCGAAATTGACGACCGCCTCGATCGCGTACGCGTCCATCGCGCGCCCGACCGCTTCCGCGTCGACGATGTCGCCCCGTACGAAAATATGGTTCGGGTTCGATGCGACCGGCTTCACATTGTCCAAGTTGCCGGCATAAGTCAGCGCATCGTAATTCACAATCACATAATCCGGGTACTTCTCCAGCATATAGCGGACAAACTGGCTCCCGATAAAACCGGCTCCGCCGGTGACCAGCACGCGCACGCCTTTCACTCCTCGCCTCTTGTTGGTAGTCTGGCTAATGCCTCTTAAAGGTAAGTATATGCGAGAGACAGAGATGGCGTATGGATGAAACGGCAATGCGCGGCATGGTATTATCCTCGGGCGTCCAAGCGAATCCGGACGAACGGATCCTTGTCCGTCATCCGCTGGTACAGATCATGGATGCGGGACTGCTGCGGGTTCTGGGTCCGCAGCTTCTCGTTCAGCGCGCGCACGATGGCGAGCCTGACCTTCTGGTCCGGCAAATACGCGCAGCCGTACAAATACTGATTCTCTTCTTTGCGCCGCCATAAAATATGACCGATCAGCGCGAACTCCCAATCGCCGAGCTTCACTTTGATCCGGATCGCGAAATCGTCGCTGACGGGAAAGCGCAGATGGGTCGCGAACATCATCCCCGTCGGGCTCATATTGTGGACGGACACCGGAATTTCACCCGACTGCACGTCGTTGCCGAATACGCGGTAAATCGAAATCATCGCTTTCGTGCCGTCCGTCAAGCGAATGCGCATGTTATTGCGGACAGCGGGATTGTTCATGGTCATAGGTTATGGGCTCCTCCGACGAGTAGTGGGCTGCACCTGTCACGGCGCTTTAGATACATTTCGTATCACAACGGCCGCAGAAAAAGAAAACGCTCACATATCCAGCGCGCAAAAGGCAAGCCTCCTCCTCCGTGAAGGACTTCGCCTTCGGAAACGGGCTTGCTCTCCTGCCGGACCGGTACCGGTCTATAATGCGGAACCCGATTGGTAAGCCAACAGCTGGCTGAAGGTTCCTTTGGTTTCTTTCGAAAGCTGATTGTATCCGCCTTGCTGGATGATGCGGCCGTTCTCCATCACAATGACTTGATCCGCGTTGCGAATCGTCGACAGCCGGTGCGCGATGACGATGACGGTCAGCGAACCCTTCAGCCGGTCAAGCGACTCCTTGATATGCGCCTCGTTCTCGTTATCGAGCGCCGAGGTCGCCTCGTCCAGCACGAGCACGGCCGGCTTGCGCAGCACCGCCCGCGCCAGCACGATCCGCTGCCGCTCGCCGCCGGATAACCGGATGCCCCGGTCGCCGATCAGCGTGTCCAGCCCTTGCGGCAGCTTGCGGACGAAGTCGGCGGACGCCGAGAATTCGAGCGCCTCCCACAATTCCGCTTCCGTCGCGTCCGGCTTCACCTGCAGCATGTTCTCTCTAATGCTCGCGTGGAACAGGAATGGATCCTGCGGCACGTAGCTGACAGAGCTGCGGAAGGCGGCGAGGTTGGCCGGTCCGAGCGGCAAGCCGTCGACCAGCAGCTCGCCCCGCTCCGGCTTCAGCATGCCGATCAGGATATCGATCAGCGTGCTCTTGCCGGCGCCCGACTTGCCGACGATCGCCATCATGCTGTTGGCGGGGATGTGGAGGTTGATGCCGCTTAGCGCATAATCGCCCTCGCCGCTCTCGTAGCGGAAGGCGATATCGCGGCATTCGATCCCCTCGCTGATGCGAATGCGATCCGAGCCGGCCGCGGCCACATTCTCCCGCGCCGCTTCGCAATCGCGCATCAGCTCGTCAATCGCCTTGAAGGCGGGAATCGTCGAGACGAGCTGCTCCCAATTGGCCTGCAGCGAGGAGAAGCGCGGCCATAGCCGCATGAAGATGAGGACGATCAGCAGCAAATACTCGCCTTGTACCTGGAACACCCGGTACGACAGGAAGACGAAGCCGGCGATCAGCAAGGCGGCCGCGATTTTGTAGAACAATTGGGTCGTTGCCTGCAGCCTCGTGAACTGCACCATATTCGTCTCCATCCGGTCGCTCAATGAACGGAACCAGTCGAGGTGCTGGGCTTCCAGACGGTTGCTCTTAATGTCCTTGATTCCGTTGAAATGCTCGGTCAACCCGCGCATGTACGATTGCGACAGCTCCGAAATGCGCGCGCCGTACTTCTTCGCGCCGCGCAGGAATTTCCGGGAGAACAACGCAAGTCCAAGACCGAAAGCAAGGACGAACAACGTCAACTGGTAGGACAACGCGAACGCGAAGACGATCTGAATGCCCGTGAACACGAGCGACGTCGTCATCGACAGGATCAGGTAGACGCCCTGGTTCACCCGGGCCAGCTCCTGGGTCATCATATGATTAAAATCAGCCTTCCTCTTGCGGAGGAAGAACGACCAGCCTGCCCGCATGATCGCCTGATAAATTTCCAATCTCAAGTACCCGCTGAATCCTTGCTGGATGCGCATGTTCTGCACCGTCTGGAAACGCTGCAGCAGCGATTGACCCATGATCAGCGCAACGTATAACGCGAGAATGACGGTAAGCTGGTAGTTAGCCGGAACCGCGTTAACCGCCCGTTCCAAATCGGCGATGAACGGCATGCTGCCGTACGAGGAACCGGCGCTCAGCAAACCGATGAACCCGAGCATCGGAATCAGGATGTAAAGGCTCACGCTCTCGAGCAAACTGATGACGACCATGCCGAGCAAGTTTAAGTAAAGCTTGATGCCTGCGAAGGCCTGAAGTTTTTTGAGATAGATGATTACGTGAGGCATGATATCCTCTCCTATAAACACTGCATATGGAAATAGGCTTTCGTTCCGGCCACGTTCCTCTTTGATCTGCTCCGGGGCGGTTAAGAGCGCTCCTGCGCTACGCTCCTTGGCGCGTGCGTCTTGGCCAGCGGGCGGGCAAATTTGCTGACGACCGTGAATGCCGGCGCTTCTTCGCCGCCTGTGATGATGAACGGCCCTGTGCGAAGCCAGGCATGGGCGATCATTTTGCCCTCTTTATCGCGGGAAGTTCCCATATACAACGTACTTTCCAGCTTTCTTCGCTCTAACATTTTCATGCCAGCCATGGCCTTGACCATGCACATGCTTTCCCATGGCGTATGGGGACTCACGCGCTTGATGGCCCGGGAAACGCTGCGAATGACCGCCTCGTCCTCCGTGCGGTGGTTGCGGGATGTCTCCTCCATGTGAATGCCAAGCTTAGGCGCGAGCTTATGGAACGGCCGGCTCTTCATGATGCGGGCCCATCCCAAAAAAACGAATGCCTCCAGCACGAGCAGCTGCTCGCGCGGACGCATGGATAGTAAACGACGCGCTAATCTCCACATTGCCGCTCAACCTCTTTCCATCCGATCCGGCTTACACCGCTTTAACCAAACCTTCCTGAAGCAGGCTTTCAATGAAACGGATAACTTGGCTTTCGCAGGTGTCGCGGTCGATCTCGTATTCATTCGTTAGTTGGTCCACCACGGATGCGAGCGTAGCCGGCGCTTGCAGAAGTTCCCAAATCGCGCCGCCGACCTGACCCAAATTGTAATACTTCCCTGATGCGATACTCAGCATGACTTTCTCGCCGTTCATGTCGCTGACGAGATTACCTTCTACTTGTTGATAAGATTGTTCCAGTGCAACGGAACCGCTCATTGTAACTCCTCCTTATGGGCTAGTCTGACGATTTCCTCGACCAGCATTGGCGCAGTAAATGTATGTACCGACCGTTCGACTCGATAAACGTGGGCATGATTCAACAGTCGGGTAATGACCTCGAAATGCCACCCGATCAATCGCATGGCGCCGATCAAAAAACCGCGGTACGTATGATGGGACAGCAAAGGCAGGCACTGCAGGCCTTGCAGCGGCCGTATGGACCAAGCTTCCTTCTCCGTCTTCACCAGTTCGAAAATGCCTTTCAACGGAACCGCTCCGTTGTGAAATTTGGCGCTTACCGGGACGGCGAATTTCGTAACCTCTTGATACAGCGGTTCGTACTCGCTCGCGTCCATCTTCATGTGATCCAAACTTTCCTGCCACAATTTCTGCTGGGGGTAGGCCGGCACAACCACGGGCTCGCCCGTCGCACTTGTGCGGACGGCGATCACATCGTCGGTCAACAATTCGTATCCCGCGTCCAAAAAAGCCGCGGCCAGCGTCGACTTTCCCGCACCCGAGTCGCCAACGAACGCATATGCACCGCCATTAATGACGACCGCACTGCCGTGCAGCGGCAGAATGCCCCGCTGGAGCAGTACTGTGCCCATGACCGTACCGAGCAGGTAGAGGCGGATCTTCTCTTTCTCTGCGTGCTCAAGCGGAGACACGTACACGCGCGCTCCATCTTGTACTTGGAAAATGGCAACACCCGCGATACGGTAGAACACGCCCATATCCGTAATCACATAATCGCTGTCGGGACAACCCAGCTGTTCCCACGCAGCGGCCAGATCCGCATAAGCGATGACCAAGTCCGCCTGCTCATGGGATGTCCGGGACGAAGCCAGTTCCGTAAACGGAATTTCGCTGCTGATCGTCAGCCCGAATGCGTCGTAAGCTGTTCGGTTAATGGTAAGCATCGGTAACACCTCTTCACCTTCAACATCGGGGTCTGCAAAACGAAAGCAGCCCTTATACAACAATCTATTGTATAAGGGCGCTTGCGTCATGCTTCATAAAACTTAGGAATAGATGTCCGCGTCAACGATTTTGCCGTTAACGAATGTGTAGTCGATTTTCGTCAAGCCGAAGCCGGCTTGCGTTTCGCTTACGTTAAGTACTTCCAACTCTGGCGTTTCCCAGTTCTTTTTCATTTGGTTTCACCTCCTTTCAAGTGCGATGGATTAATGGAACTGTTTCATGAAGCGATAGAAAATGACGCTTCGCATGAGCAGCTTCATATCGTCGTCGCCGGCGAGCTCCGGTCGGGGCGATGCGCCTACGTTCGTCAGCGACGTCCGAATCTGCTGCTGATTCAGCAGACCGGCGACCGCCGAGTCGGCGCAGATTCGTTTCACTTCATCGGTGAACTCCGTCCAGTGCGGGGTCAGCCGGTAGACCCAATCCACGCCCTGGGCCCCTCGGATGCGCTGGTTAAGGCGCACTTGATCCGGCAGACGGCCGTTCATCGCCCGGCGAATCATCGAACGTCCGATGCCTCCGGTTACGTATTGCTCGAACGGGACGCTCAGGCAGAAGCGGACGAGCCGCGAATCCGCCGTCGGATCCCGCTCCCATACCCGATACTTCGCCGATAGTTTGCTGCCGACCGCTCCCTGCAAGTTCAGCACCGCCAAATTGGTGAAGTAATTCTGGCGCTCCTGCAGGACATCGTTCTTGGATGTGCCAAGACCCGCCTCTTCCGGCCGCAATGACTCCCACACGCCGGTGCGTCTGGCGAAGTCGGGATGGATCAGGCGCGGCGGCTCCGGCTCCGGATCGTTCCTTTGCAAGAACGGGAAGGCTTGGCGGCCGATGACGGGCATAATCCGATTGATTCCGACGCGAGTCTGCTTGCGGAACATCGTCAGTTCCCGATAGAAGCGAAGCCATTGCCATCGCTTCAGCAGAAGCGCGTAATAATCGATCGCAGATCCCCAGGAAATGGTGTAGTTTCCCCTCGCGCCCGTCAGCAGGACTCCGACGCCATCGTTCGAAGCTTGGCTGTAGATGTCCTTGATCCGGAAGGTCCCCTCGAAGTTCTTGTAGGGCGCTTCGAAAATCCCGAGCAGCTCGTCGATCTCCGTGAAGGGACTTTTGTCTGCGGCGTTCAAATACTTCCCTTCAATATTGCCGACATGCTCGATCGTAGCTTGAACGAACGGCGTCTCGTCGGCCATCTCGTTGGCGGACGTCCAATCCGCGAAGCCCGGGGCCGGGATCATGCTATAGCCTCGTAGGCTCCGGCCCTGGCCGCGCAGATACTCGGCAGCCACGCTTGCGACAGCCGTCGAATCCAATCCTCCGCTGAGCGCTACCCCGACACCCTTGTCCGTCCTCGCCCGCGACTCTACCGCTTGCCGAAACAAGTCGGAGAATGCCTCCAGATACTCGGATTCGCCGTTCAATCGCAGCATATCTTGCGGGACTAGCGAACCATAGCTCCTTACTTCGACGTTGCCCTCTCGAACGCGTATGCAATGTCCGGGCTGGAGTTGGAAAATATCCGAGTAAACGGTGGCGGAAGGGTCTGTCGATTCCACCATGGAAGGGATGGCCAAGAAGTGGGAGAGCCACGTATCGGAAAGCCGGCGTTGGAAGTCGGGAAGGCTCGAGAGCGGGTTCAGGAAGGAGCAGAACGCGAAGCGGCCGAAGCGTCGCTGGTAATACAGCGTCCGGCTTCCCAGCAAGTCGCGCGCTCCGAACAGCGTCCGCTTCCCGGCATCCCAGATCACAAAAACGAAATCGCCCGCTAAATATCGTGGACACTCTTCGCCCCATTTCAGGTAGGCCAGTCGGATCAGCTCGCCGTCGCTTAGGCGCGCTTCGTCGGCGTGACTAAGACCCAGCATGCCGCAGAGCTCGCCGCGGTTATCGATGACGGCATCGGCCGTGATCGCGATGCGGGAAGGCTCGTCGCAGCTTGGCAGCTGCTCATGGGGCGAAGAGGAGGTTGGCGTTTGATTGCGGCAGGCCAGGAACACGCCGTCCTGCTGCCAGGTGCCGACGGCATCAGCCGTAAGCTCGGATAGCGCCCGCAAGATATGGTGTTTGATGTCGTCGGATACCGAAACGTGATCGTAATTGTAAACACCGGCTACAATGCTCATAGCGCCCTCCGTGTAAGTCCTTGATACTATTTGTATCATATATTTTCCGTTGATACAATATGTAACTGTAAAATCATGAAAAAAATTTGTTTTAGCCTGCCTGATGATTTTTCAGCGCGTCGTGCAATCTTGTCCGTTCGGCTTCATTGACCTGAAAGTACCAAATGCCTCCCGCGATCTCGCCTCTGCCCTTGATCTCCTCGGTGTCTAGCCGTTCAAGGCTAGGCCGATAGTCTCTCAAGAGGGTCTTCATCTCGCCGAACGTCAAATTCGTCTTCACGTGATCGCCGGCGGCGGCCAACAGCTCATCGATTTTGGCGATGGAAGAAAGGCTTGCGCCGTTCTTCATCAAGTCTTTGAGAATCTGCCTCTGCCGCGCGTTTCTCCCCCTGTCCCCTTGCGGGTCGTCGAACCGCATGCGGGAATACAGCAAGGCATGCTCGCCGTCCAGGTGAAGCTCGCCCTGGCGGAACTCTGCCCCTTGGTAATGGAACGCGAACGGATTGTCGACGTCCACGCCGCCCATCAGGTCGATAATGCGGGAGAAGCCTTCCATATTGACCTTCAAATAATAATTGATCGGGTAATCCAAAAAATTTTCCACGGTCTGAAGCGACATCTCAATGCCGCCGAACGCGTAGGCGTGATTGATCTTATCGCTTGTCCCTCTGCCGATAATGGCGGTTTTGGTATCACGAGGAATATTGAACATGAGCGTGGACTTCTTGACCGGATTCACGCTCAACACGATGATCGTATCCGATCGGCCTCGGTCGTTCTTCCGTTCGTCGACGCCCATGACCAAGATGGTGAACGGGCTTGGCTGTTCGGTTTCCGCCGCGGCAGGCTTCGCCAAAGGCCTCACTTCGGGATCTTTGCTATGGTACAACGGCTTCGCCGGTTCCTCATACATGATGGCAGCCGTCTCCTCGATGGAGTTGTACACGCGGTACGCATAGCCGGCCAGCGCAATGGCGGCGACGCCCAGCACGATTGCCGATCCGAATAGGATCCTTTTCGTGGTTTTCTTCGTTCTCATCTTCTTACGCATCCGTCCTTCGCTTAGATTAAGAGAACGTATGACTTTGTGCCTAGGCTATATACCCGACCCAGACCTTTGTTACGTATTGTATCATCTATTTTCTGGGAGCTCAACTGTTTTTGTCAAAACGAAATCGGCAGACAACCGCGGCTTGCGCCACGGTGTCTGCCTGACCCGATTTATTTCATGACGATGGCTCCGGTGAACGGCAACGAAACGTATCGAATAAACATATCGCTCGGCCCGCCGTCCGCCTTCCAGACGAGCACCGTCACCAGCGGATTGCGCAGCCCGCCCGCTTGCGCGTCAGGCGCCTCCGGCGTTTCTGGCGCAGCCGGCGGCTTCTGTCCGCCTGACGAATCCTCCTCGCCGGCTGGCGGCGTGACTGGCGGCTCTGCTCCGTCCGACGGCTCCGTCGTGCCCTGCTCCTCCTCTCCGTCCGATGGCTCCGTCGTGGCCGGCGGCGATTCTTCCTCCGGCGAGGACACCTCGCCGGCTTCGATGGAGGAGACGCCGGAGCGCCCTACCGGAATGCCGCTCCGGGCAAGATCATCGACAGCTCCCGCTTCCTGCGTCTGCGGAGATGGCGAAATCGGCAGCGGCGCGACTGGCGTTTCCGCCTTGCCCGCACGCAGCTTGGCGACGAATAGCATGACATAGTCGGTAACGGCCGGGTCGACGACGCGCGCCTTGACGAACACCTCGTCGCCTTTGCGGATCGCCCACTCCACGTTCGTTCCTTGGAGATCCGCCCCGTTCGGCGTTTCTTTCAGCTTGACTTCGCCTGTAATCTTACCGCCTGCGGAGATGACCGTAACTTTTAAATACGTCTTACGGTTCACGCCTTTAGCCTCCGCGTCGTTCGCTGCGGACGGCGTATCGAAGAATCCCCCCGCAGCCACGTTCACCTGGTCCGAACCGCGAACGCCCACGATCGCCGTCGTTCCCGAACCGCTGAATCGGCCGTTGGCGCCGATGTCTGCCTTCACTTCATACACGCCGACGGGCAGACTCACCTCGACGGAGGCCTCGCCGCCGGCGCTCGTGCGGTAGACCGTCTCCGTCTCGGGAAGCTGTACCGGGACGATCGTACCGTCCCCGCGCAGCTCGCCGACCGTAAACTTGACGGGTATCCCCTCCGTCGATCCCGGCGAATCATCCTGCTCATCCGTAACCACGGCAGCGAGCGTGACTTTCTCTCCCTGCGCGGCGACAAGCTCACCCGTGTAACGAAGCTGCGCCTTCTCGCGTTTAATCACCAAGTTGGCCGACGCTTCGCCTCCGCGGTAGAACGTCGCGGCATCCTGATCCATACGCGCCGCGACGACGTATTCCTGCTGCTCGGCGGTCTCCCCGATATCCACCTCGACCTTGTAAGGGACGACCGCCTTACCATCCTCGCCCGTCGTGGCCATGATATCCGCCCCGCCGTTCACGCTCATTTTGACCGTCCTGCCGGCTGCCGGCGTTCCTTCCGCGGTTCTCGCCTCCAGCGCAAGCGGGACGGTGTCGCTATATTCGCCTTCCCCGGCCACGACCGAGATGTTCGTGCTGTGATAGATCGTGAACGATACCGATTTCTTAACGTTTTTGCCCTTGCTGTCCACGGCACGCGCTTCCAGCGTATGCTTCCCTTTGGCGGTTATCGGCGTCCCTGACAGGAATGCCTCCCCGTCCAGCAGCAGCTCCACATTCTGCAGCCCGTCTTCGGGATTCGTGCGCAGCAGCGGCGTTACCGTATCGGTATAGTCGCCACCCTCGACGACGCCTTCAATCTCGAGCTGAATCGGCGGCCCCGCTTGGAGCCGGAACAAGTAAGGCGTAAGCGGCTTCAGTTCGACGGCGTCGGCGGCGAACTGTTCGCCCGTGATCAAATCGACGGCGCCCAGTGTGACGCCATCCTCGAGCTCGATGCGCACCGTCTTCGGCAAATTGCCATAGTTGACGACGTTCAGCAGCCTGCCGCCATGGCCGTTCGCGCTTCTCCATTCCACGCTCTCCACCGGTTCGCCGCTCTCCGCGTCGACCAGCGTCGCTTCGATGAGTTCTTGCCCGCGCAGCAATGGGTAGAGCTCATCGCGAAGCTGCATCGCCGTCACGTCGGTCGACGGTATGACCGTCGCTTGACCGAAGATCGCGCCGCGTTCAGTCTCGGACAACGGCTGGAGCCGTTCATCGAACCGCAGCGATTCCGATCCGAGGATGACGACGCTTCCGTCCTCGTCGGCGAATTGCTTGATCGCCGTCAAGGTCGCCGGCGCGACGTGCGTCGCTTCCGGTACGATCAGCAGCTCGTAATCGGACAGTTTGCCGGCCGCAGCCTGTTTCTCCGACACGAATCCGACCTTCATCCCCGTCGCGCTGAGCGCTTCATACCCCTTAAGCAAGACGTTCTCATACATTTCCGAGTAGACCAACGACGGCTCCGAATAGAGCAAGGCGACGCGCGCCTGTTGTTTCTGCAGCGTCGTTACCTCCTTGGCCAGACGATTCAGGTCCAAGTTCGTCTTGCCGACCGCGGCCACCGCGTCCGGACGGTGAAGGATGCTGCCCTCCGCGGAGTTCGTCTCCTGGTACGTCCGCTCCCAAATCCAGATCGTCGACGCGCTCTTGCCGTGGATGGCCCCCTGCCACAGGACCGAACGCACATGGTCCGCCTGCTTGGCGACATACCGGCTGTCGCCGTCGGCGATCACATGATGCTCGGAGTTGAACACCGGCGCCTCCTTGAACGATTGCTGCAAATCGTAGTAGCTCAGCTCGTCGCGGAAGCCGCCCGCGCCTTCGCCCAGGTAGTTCCAGTTATCGTTGCCGTTCACTTGGCTCATCTCCGAGAGCGCTTCCGCGTCGATGCCGCGGGAGAGACTCGCGCGCATCTCCGCCATGACTTTCGCATGAACCGGAATGTCCGGGGCCACCTCGTGGATCGTATCGGCCAGGAACTGATGCCACTCCGTGAACACCTTCTGGTTGAAACGCACCCAGTCGTAGCCGCGAACCGTCGGCTCCAGGCCGAAAGGCATCGTCACGTCCGTGAACGATTGATGATCGGTGCCATATACGGCGTTCAGCGACGCGATATCGCCGTACTGCTCCTGCAGGTATTGGTGCCAGTCACCCAGGAATGTCGTGCCTTGGTTCGTCTGGAAGACCGGTTCGTTCGATATCGTGATGCTATGAAGCGCAGGGTAATCTTTCAGTTCGTTGGCGACGAGCCGCAAGTAATCCCGCATCATGGCGCGCGCCATCGGATGGTTAATGTTGTACTGGATGAATCCATTATTGCCGTACTGCAGGTCCGGCCACTTCTTGATCGCCCAATCGGGGAAGTAATGCGGCGAAACGAGAAGGTTGACGGAAATGTCATTCGCGGCCGCATTCTCCAGCACGGCTTTAATATCGCTGTTAAGCTGGGCCGGGGAGACAAGATAATCCTGGCCTGGCACGTCGAGCCCGCGATCGTCGAAGCCCGGGTTCGCCAGCAGGTTCGTATCGCTGCCCTGCTCCTTCATCGACAGGTCGTCGATCCAGATCGTCCCCGCGTTCTCCGACAGAATCATGAATTGGAAAGACGTCTCGGTCGGTCCCGTCGTATATTCGCCGCTGACTTCCTGCCAATCGTACGTGCCGTTCGGGAACTTGACCCGAAGCTTCCAGCCCGCGCCGCCCGGGAACCAGACGTCCTTGGCGTTCGACCCTTTCGCCCAGGCTTTGACCGTATAGGTCGTATTCGGTTTGACCGGCACCGTTTGCCATAGATTCAGGAAGGTGTTCGCCGCACGCGGCGAGGCATTCGTAATTTTGAGCGAATAGGGGCCCGTGTGGGTGGTGGAATCGTCCAGCGCGGCTTCGGCGTTAACGCCCCCGGACTTGTTAATGCGGTACTGGTTCAAGTAGTTGTCTTTGGAGAGAATGACGTTGCGCGGTCCGATTTCGATCTGAATGATATTCGTGCCCAGGTCTTGAAACTTGGCGATATCTTTGCGCACCTGCACAAAATGGCCGTAGCCGTTAAAGAACACCGGTCTTGTTTCTTCTGCTCCGGTATTTCGTACTTTCGTATCCGCAATGAAAGAGGTGCCGTCGATGGTCGGCTTGCCCGTCGTATACCTCGGCGCGGCGAATGCCTGGCGTTCCCCGGCCAAATACGCTTGCAAGTTCGATTCCGCTTCTTGATAAAGCGCTTCCAATGTTCGGATGACATATCCGGCCCGGCTCAAGCGCCCATTCTCCACGTCGCCTCGGCCGTAGACGAGAAAATCCTTCAGAATCGTCACGTTGATCTGTTCGTAATCCGTCGAAATTCCCTGCGCCTTCACTTGCGCGAGCAGGCTCTCCAAGGCCGGCATGCGCGCTTGCAGCGCGTCGTACTGCGCCAATGTCTCCGTTGGACCCAAATATACGTTGACGCTCACGTTTCTTTCTTTGATCTTGCCGCTTGCGTCCTGCAATTTGAAATCCGCCGTCTGCACGCCCGCCTCGCCGAACGACATCGTCCCCTTCTTCTCCATGACGGAATGGGGCGGAATCGTCAACGTATCCTGCAGGCCGAGCTTCGCCGACGTTAAATTCAAGACGACCGGGTCGTCGCTGTAATTCGGAATATAGATCGCATATTCGACAGACTCGTCGACTTGAGCGCCTTTCGCAGACTCCAGCCAGAAGTTCCAGTCATCCAGCTCGCCGACCTTTTCAAGAATCCCGAACTGCGTCGGATCCTTGGCTTTGCCGATGCCCGGCGTCCATTCGATCCAGCCGCGCCTTGCGCTGCCGTCGTTATCGTTAATCAAAATGGAGAACGGGATATCATTCGTCGTCGGCGCTACCGAGTAAATCGTCTCCCACGGCATGCGAACCTCGTACACCGTGTCGCCTTCCGGCGTCGTACTGGCTTTAAAATCGATATGATCCTTGCCGTACTCCGCATCGCCGGGATTCCAGCTCCAGATTTGCGTCGCGCCGTCCATGAAATTGAAGCCGTAGTCCGGTCCGTAGACGTCGTTCAGCCCGAAAGCCAGCTGCACGCTGTCGCCGCGCCACATGATACTGTCCTTCACCGGGAAATGGACGTTATCGGTTACTTTCGCCGCCCAGTAGAAATAGTTCTCGTCGTACGCCACATGCACGTTCGCGGACAAATCCGATGCCCCCTCCCAGCCGGAGAGAACAACCTGCTCATCGTTGGAGGGAAGCGACATACTCGTGTATGGTCCCCATTCGTCCAGAAGGCCATCGATGACGATGCCATCGGCTTTGATCAGCGGAATTTCCTTGCGAGCGCCAAGCGAGTCCTTGAACGAGGCCCAATCCAGAATCGTCTCGCCCTCTCCGGGACCGTCGTCTTCGACCACGTAGGCGAATTCGGATACCACGCTCGACTGCCAGCCGGTCTTGCGGGCGAAAGCCTTGAGCGTCGACGAGCTCAGCATCGAGAGCGGTCCCCCGTAAACGGCGGCTGATCCCGACTGATTCGGGTCGCTGCCGTCCATCGTGTAGACGATCTCGGCGTCCGTCGTTCCCGTGGCGAGCGTGATCGACGTATTCGGCGGAATCGTGCCCGGGGCCGGACTTGCCGTGACCGGCTCGACCGTGTTGACCTGTTGGTCGTTAACAGGCGTGACAATGCGCAAATTATCGAACCGGTATTCCACCTGCGTCCGGCCTTCCATCTCGGCGGAGCCCGCGTTGACGTTCAGGCTCGCCTGAATGACTTGGTCACGCGGCGCCGAAGCCGGGAGATTGACCCGGATCGTGTTCCATTGGCCCGCAATCAGCCGGTTCAGCCGTTGATCGACCACGGTGCTGCCTTGCGCGATCAGCTTGAGACCGAGCGGCTCCCGCACGGAGGCGGTTTGCGACAGCGGATAGACGTCCAACAGCAAGGCGGTCGCCGCGCTCATGTTCGCCGGCGGATCGATCGACCGCTTGTAGCTGAGCCAGTCCCCGCGGTCCGGGGCCTTCTGATACTTCACCTGCGCGGAGGACTGTCCCTCCGTGTGCTCTGGCGATGAAACGGCCGTTACGGCGCCTGCCGGCCCGACTGTGCCGCTCCAGGCCGCGAGCGACTCGAAGCCATCCAACAGCGAGAGGCCTGCTCGCGCGTCGAATCCGGCGTTCTTGAGCAGATTCGTCCCCGTTCCCGTCTCCTTCAGGCTCAACGTATCCAGCCAGACCGCTTCCGCCGTATTCTCGATCAGGAACCGGAACGTGAAGGACGTCTCCTCGGCGCCGGTCGTGAACGTCTTCTCGAGCAGCTGCCAGTCGAACGTCCCGCTCGGCAGCGCCTGACGGACGCCCCAGCCCGCTCCGCCTCCGAACCACATGCCGGATGCCACATTGCTGCCTTTCACCCAAGCGCTGACCGTATACGAGGTAGCCGGCTTGACGGCGACCGTCTGGAAGCCGGTCAGATAGACGTTCGGCGCCCTGCTCGAAGCGCTTGTCAGCTTGAGCGAGCCGGCGCCGTCATGGACAGTCGCCGTATCAAGCGAGTATACCGTTTGGGGGGCCCCGCTCGCATAGAAACTCCAGTCGGGCAAATAACCCGAGTCGGTCTCTTCCGCTTGTGCAGGGGGCACGCCCATAAAACCGAAAGATAGTGACAACAGCAACAGTGACAGGAATAGAATCGATGTCCGTCTGATCGGTCCGCGCATAAAGATTCCTCCTTGTTATGTTGGCTAGAATTCGCATTCGCTGCAAAATGCCATCATGGCAAGTCCTTGGGTAAAATAAGAAAAGCTGAGCGGAATCGCATTATAATCCTCGCCTTGCGCCATGACGCACGTGCCGCCCGAACCGCCCAGCACCTGCCCGCGCTCATCGACGCAGGCCGCCAGCCGTGCGATTGCCCGCGAGGCGAGAGCCCGGTCGCCGGCTTCGAGCCAGCCGCGATGCACGCCGCGGTTGAGCGCGAAAGCGAAAGCCGCCGTGCACGACGTCTCCAAATACGTGCTCGAGTCGTCCATGACCGTATGCCACGCGCCCGATTCGTGCTGCGTACGTTTGACACCTTCCAGATGAGCGATGTAGTTACGTTTGACGATCTCATGGGCGTTCAGCCCCGCAAGCAGCGGGAGCACGTCGGCCGATGCAGCCGCGAACCATCCGTTGCCTCGTCCCCACAGCGCGCCTTTGCGCGCGCGCTCCTTGCCGTAATAGCCATGGTGGATGAGCCCGGTCTCCGGATCGGCAAGATAACGGTAGTGAAGCACGAACTGCCGCGCGGCTTCCTTCACGTAGGCAGGGCGCTTGCGCAGCGTGCCCCATTGCGCGAGAAAGATGCCGCCCATGAACAGCGTGTCGGCCCAAATCTCCTGCGGGTACACGTTCTCCGTGCACGAGTGCTCGAAAGCGCCTTCGTCCGCGCGCGGCGCTTCCGCCAGGCACCAGTCGGCGAACGCGTCGCAGACCTCGGCGTAGCGGGCGTCTCCCGTCAGCTCCCACAGCTTGACGGCGGCTAGCAGGGGCGCGGTCGTGTTGATGCTTTTCCCAATGCCGCCCCGCTCCAAGTGCCCGTCGATCCATTGCCCGATAAAATCGAGAATGGCATCGTCCTTCAACGTCTCGTATGACTGGACCAGACCGTACAGCGCAACGCCCTGCCCCCATTGCCAAGTGTGAAACTGGCTCGTCGCCCAGCCTTGCTCCAGAGCGGTCTCATCTGCGTTCATCGTATGCGCCGCCACCCGGCGCAGCAATTCTCTCGTCTTCGCGCTCATCTACCCTACTCACTCCTTGGTCGTCTGTTCCGTGCAACGAATCGTAATCCGGCGGTTCAGCGGGGTCACGAAATTGCTGATGACATGCTGCGCATCGGCTGGCAGATGATCGTTGCGCAGCGTAATAAAATCGTGCTCACCAGCTCCCGGCGTGATCTCCACGATATCCCTGCCTTGCCGCAGGCGGGCAACACCTCCTTTAAAAAGTTGCGCGTTCGGCGCGACGGCAACCATATCTCCCGCGACCTCCGCCTGCCGGTCGCAGGCAAAAATCAGCTGCGCGAACAGATGGGGCACCGCGTCGACGCGCACGTCCACATGCACCTCTTGGCCCGACCATTCGACGCCGACCACGACGGGCAGCGCGGTCACGTGAGTCTTCTCGCGCTGTTCGTTGGGCATATCGGCGAATACCCCGCCCGCCGGGGCGGCGAGCCGCCCGTCGAGCGGCCCCCTGTAAGCGCCTTCAAGATATAGACTGAGCTCATACCGCGATTCGGCGATTCGCCTAAGATCGGAGAATGGCACCCCGGCAATACCGAACCAGCCAAGCGACAGCTTCACCCCGACGATACGGGCGCGGCCATACTGCAGGTATAAGAAGTTCTCCTGCCCGGTCATGAGGGTGAGGCTTAATTTGCCGTCGCGATGACGCACGATCGGCGCCCCCGAATGCGGCGCATGGCGCACATGGGGGATGACGCCCGATACGCGCGCACGCGCCCCTTCGTTCAACATAACGGTATACCGCTCCGGCAGCTCGCCCGCGATCGTCTCGCCCTCCATCCCATCGGGGAACACGAGCGCGTATAACACGGATTTGCCGGTTCCGTCGATGCTGTCCTTCGCCAGCCCGGCCAGCGCGGCGAACTGGGAATCCCCGTCCTTGCGCGCCATTAACGTGCACACGATATAGTAATCCTCGTTCAGCATCAGGATCTCGCCGCGATCCTGCCGGCTCGAATATTCCGTTACGACGGCACCGTCCGGATGCAGCATGTAGCGCATCATGCCCAGATTCTGCCGGATGGGCTCGAACGCGTCTTCATAATGGAACACCCTCCCCGCATGGTAGAGGAACAGATCGCAGATCGGGTTATAAATAGCGTTGCTGCGTTCGGTCCACTCGCCGGACTCGTTCATGTCGAAGCCTTCGCTGAAATACTTGAACGCCCGTTTCTTGAGCGCCTCGTCGCCGAAAATTTCGTACAACAGCGCGAGCGCTCCGCAAATGACCCACCGGTGGTTAGGCGTATGGATGCCGCCGGTCAGCAGGCAAGGCAGCGCTCCCTGCAAAAACTGCCGCAAGCCTTGGACGACGCTCCCCAGCTCCGGGAATGAGGCATTCGCGGCCGCCTGGTAACAGAGCGCGGCGGAATGGACCGCGAACGCCGTATCCGGCGGAGAATCGATGTTGCAGTTAATCAAGGAGATGCAGCCGCTCGGCTGCTGCAGCCGAAGCAGGTAAGCGATCTGCTCCTGAATGCGTTCGAGCAGCTCCGCATTCCGGTGCAGGCCGGAATGCGGATGGATGTACAGCGGAACCGAGACATGCAGGAAGTTCGCGATATCGAAGGAGACGGCGGGATTGAAACTTCCGAACCAATAGCTCTCCGCATCGGCATAGCGGATCGTGCTCAGGCGCGCCCATTCTTCTTCCAGGGCCTTGATGGCCGGATCGGTATTCTTCATGAAGTTTCAATCCTCCCTTGGTTTGGTTGACGCCTATTCGAAATTCGCTTTATTCTTCTCGTACCATTCCATCGCCTTCTTGTTCACTTCCTCGCCGCCGAGACGGTTCCACTCCTTGAGCAGCTCCGCCGCTCCCCACTCCGGCGTATGCTTCGCCCCGCCGATGACGACCGTGGCGATAATCTCGTCGCGCTTCTTCATGAACTGCGCTTCCATGTCGATCAGCTCTTTGAAATCCGGACGGTACGGCAAGTCTTTGCGGTACTTCGTACCTTCCGCCACCTTCAACGCGTCCCCTTTGATTTGGGCGTATTCCTTGGCGATCGGATCTTCGCCGGCGGCCGCGGCAATCGATTCCGCCGTCAGCTTATCTTGGTGGAGCAGCCGGTATTCGGAGGCGTAGGCCACTTCCTTGTTGAACTTGTCGGTATCCGAGACGACCGGAATGCCGTTCACCTTCTGGTAGTGGACGCCTTCCTGGCCGCTCGTGATGTCGTCCCAACCGTCCGCCAGCATCCAGTCGAGGAATTTGAACGCGGCTTCCGGGCTTTTCATGTTTTTGTTGAAGACGGTCAGCAGGTAGTTCGGCACTTCCTCCTGGTAACCGTTCGTACCGTATTTCGTGGCCACCGGCGGAATCGGCACGACTTTGGCGTTCGGGTTGTTCTTCTTGAAGTCCGGGAAGGACGCCATCGTGACGTATTCGAAATAGATGCCCGCTTTGCCCGTGACCCACAGCTGCTGCTGGCGGGCAAAGTTCTTGTCGGTTAAGTACTCCTTGTCGACGAGCCCTTCGTCATACACTTGCTTCTGGAACGCGAGCACATCCTTGTAGCGGTCCAACAGGTTGCCGTACACCAGCTTGCCGTCCTCCATGAACCAATCCCATCCCCGGGCGAAGAAGAGATCCTCGATGATCGGCGTGTAGGCGAGCGAACCCGCGATCGGGACCGTGTCTTTCTGGCCGTTGCCGTCCGGGTCCTTGTCGCGGAACGCCCGGGCGACGTCGACAAGCTCTTCAATCGTCGTCGGCACCTTCAACTGCAGCTTGTCGAGCCAATCCTGACGGACCCAGACCGTCGTGAGCGCCCGTGTGTTGCGAAGGCTGGCGACCGCGTAGATCTTGCCATTGAACGTCACGTACGGCTTCAGCTCCGGATGCTCTTCCAAGTACTTTTTGTACACCGTGCTGTACTGGTTCAAATACTCGTCGATCGGCTGCACGGCGCCTTGATCGACGAACCGGGCGAGCAAGTTGCGGTCGTACGAGGTGATCAGATCGGGCGCTTGGCCGGAGGCGACGAGCACGTTGAATTTGTCGGCCTCCTGATTGCGGGTGATTGGCACCCACTCGACGTCCACGCCGGACTGTTCATCCATCCATTTGGTCCAGCGATTGTCCTCGTAGCTGCCCTCCTCGGCGGCGACTTTGCCGCGGTCGTAGATGGACGCGCTAATTTTGAGCGGAGCGCCTTCGTTCTGCGGCTTGTTCCCGCCTTCCTGCGGCTTGCCGTTCTGCCCGTTGCCGACCGCCGCGTTCTTCCCCGGATCGCTCGGCTTCGGTTCGTTGTTGCCTCCGTTGCCGCTGCAGGCGGTTACCGCGAGCAGCGTACACAGCACGACCGACCATACCCGAACGACTTTCCCCATGCCTCTCTTTTTTTCCATGACCTTCCTCCTCCGAGATGAACTCTATATCAATAGGCGATACGCCTAACGATATCCGTCAGCCTTTGACTGAACCGATTAGCATGCCTTTTATGAAATGCCGCTGCACGAAGGGATAGACGCATAAAATCGGGACCGTTGCGATCATGATCGCCGCCGCCTTCAGCGCCTCCGGCTGAATGACGCCGGTATCGGAGCTATCGACCACCAGCAGCGACTCGGCAGGCGATTGAATCATTTGGTACAGCTTGATGACAAGCGGCATTTTGTCGGAGCTCGTAAGGAAGAACAACGCCGCCGAATACGTATTCCACAAGCCGACCGCGTAAAACAGCGACAGCGCGGCGATGATCGCCTTGGACACCGGCAGCACGATCCGCAGAAGAATCGTCAGATCGCTGGCGCCGTCCATGGAAGCCGATTCTTCCAGCTCGACCGGCAAATCCTCGAAAAACGTTTTGATGACGAATAAATTGTAGGTGCTAATCAAGCCAGGCAGCCAAATCGCCCAATACGTATCCAGCACGTGAAGCGTTTTCAACACCAGGAACAAAGGAATGAGTCCTCCGCCGAACAACATCGTGAACAAAATTAGACCGAGCATGATGCCCCTGCCTTGCAGCCGCCGCTTCGAGAGCGGGTAAGCTGCCAACGTCGTAGCCGTCATCTGCAGGACGACGCCGATCACGGTGATGATGACTGTATTTTTCATGGCCTTGAGCAGCTGGCCGTCCTGCAGCAAATTCGCGTAAGCGTCCCAGTTGAAATCGACCGGGAAGATCGTGACCTCGCCGGAGAGAATCGCGCGGCTGCTGCTCAGCGAGGAGGCAAGCACGTTCAGGAACGGAAAGAGCGTCGTGAAGGCGCAAAGCGCCAGGAACAAATACAGCATTAAACGTCCGAAACGAATTACCATAGCCCCTTCTCCCCCATCGCCTTAATGACGCGGTTGACGATCAATACCAGGATCAGGCCGACTACCCCTTGGAACAAACCGAGCGCCGTCGTATAGCTGTACTGCGCGCTCTGCAGGCCGATCCGGTACACGTACGTGCTGATGACGTCCGACACGCCGAGTACGGCATTGTTCTGCAAGTTATAAATATGCTCAAAGCCGACATCCATCATTTGACCGATCCGCAAAATGAGCAAAATGGCGATCGTGCTCCGGATGCCGGGAAGCGTCACGTGCCAAATCCGGCGAAGCTTGCTGGCGCCGTCGATCTTCGCCGCCTCATAGAGCTGCGGGTCGATGCCGGCCATTGCGGCCAAGTACAAAATCGTGCCCCATCCTGCGCTCTGCCAAATGCCCGACAGCGTAAACATGACCGGCCACCACTTGGGATCGGCCATGAAATAGATCGGTTCGATGCCGAACAAGCGTTCAAGCAGGAAGTTGATCACGCCCGTGCTTGGCGATAAGATCGCGATGACGATGCCGCCGAGCACGACCCAGGAGATGAAATGAGGCAAATAGAGCAGATTCTGCACCGTCTTCTTAAACCAGCTCGACTTGACTTCGTTAATAAGAAGCGCCAACACGATCGGAGCCGGGAAAGCGAAAACCAGACTGTATAGGTTGAGCAGCAGCGTATTGCGCAAGATGAGATAGAAATCGTCGCTCGTAAAGAGAAGGCGGAAATGCTTGAAGCCCACCCATGGGCTATCCCAAATTCCCTTCATAATCTGGAAATCCTTGAAGGCGATGATCTCTCCGTATAAGGGGAAGTACTTCATCGTGACGTAAAAGCCGATAGCCGGCAGCAGCATGAGGTACAAATAACGATCGCGTACGAATGCCTTCATCCGTCCGCGCTTTCGGGCCGCCTTAGCTGAGGCGTGTGGTGTTCGGGCGGATTGGGCGATGGATTTGTTCAAGCGAAATTCCCTCCTTGTCTTCGCGTATGCGGATTCGGGCCGGCCGCGTTGCTTGGGTTGTTCCGGCTGCACCATTACCATAGCGAAGGCGGGGCACGCCCAACAAGTTACACTTTTTGGTGCCCATTGCACCATTTCGTTTCCGCCCTTTCTGCCGCTTTCTGCCCGCTTGCGTTTTTTTACCGAATCGCGTATCGCCTTTTATGTAAGCGTTACCTTTTATGATGAATGCGCTTTCCTTTTTTGTTTTTCCGGGCGTTTGGCCCCTAAAACGCAAAAAAAGATGCCATCCTCGCCCCATTCAGGCTTGGACGGCACCCGCGCCGCGTCTGTCCGATTCCGCGTCAATCCGTCTTCGAAGCGGCGTTGCGCAGCTCCGAAGGGGTCATGCCATAGTATTTTTTGAATATCCGCAAGAAGCTGGACAAATTCGTATACCCGACGCGCAGCGCGATATCCTGCACATGAAGCTGGGATTGCAGCAGCAGCGTCTTGGCTTCTTTCATTCGGACGTCGATCAAGTAGTTCAGGAAGTTGATCGACGTATGCTCTTTGAACATGCGACTTAGGTAACTCGGGGAAATATCGAAAATATGCGCCAACTGGTTTTGCGATAGATCGCTGGAGCTGTAATGCTCCGCAATGTAGGCCAGCACGTTATCGATGAGTTCGTTTTTGTCCTTATTGCTTCTTTTGACCGCGAGCCTCGCGATGATGTCCTCGATCCGCTGCCGCAGCATGTGCCGGATTTCTTCCATCGTCTCGAACGTATCGAACTCGCCGAGCGTGAAATCCCCGTGCTCCTGATCATCCGTCTCCGCGCCGGCATTCATGTAGATCTGCGAGGCTTTGAACAGGATCTGCTGGCAAATATGCCGGATTTTATCCTCGTTCAAATTCAGCTTGACCATCCCGGCGAACATCTGGTCTAACAGCTGAACCGCAGCTTCCCGGTCGGTCGTTCGGACCGCTTCGGTCAGCTTGTCGATCATGCCGTAAATTTTCATGTATTGCGCCCCGGAGTACTCTTGAATCTCTTCCCAGGTGATTACCGTGTTGGTTCCCGCTACCCACTTATACTTGAGCAGCTCCACCGCCTCCCGGTACGAAATCCGAATGGAGCCGAAATCCGGATAATGCCTGCCGATGGCGATCGTGACCGTTTGCTTGAAATGCTCGTCGATATATTTCCGAATGGACTCCGCCAACGTCATCGCCGACAGCTGATTGGCGAGGGAGTCCGAATCGGGGAAGCTTAAGATCGCGGCGGATTGGGTCGCGCTGACCTGTACGGCCGTTCCCTGGCACCCGCCCGGATCCGCGTTCACCAGCTCTTCGGCGACGTTGCACAGTCCGAACGAATAGAGATTCCATTCCTCCAAATTGCCGATGCGCCTGCGGTGATCGAATTCGATCAGCATGACGGTATAATTCGCTTCGTACAGCTTGACGCCCACCCGCTCGAAATACGGCAGCGACTGCGCGTAAACCGTCTTGCTTCCGGTCAACACGTCGAGCAGCGTGCGCAGCTTCATGGCCGGAACCGTTTCCCGCAGCTTCTGCTCCACCGCCGAGTAATTGGAGACGAACGCCTCGAATTTGGACTCCAGCTGCGAGATATCCGTGCCCGCTTCCTTCGAGACCGCGCCGCCCATCCGGGAATCGACCTTGCGGATAAACGCTTCGAGCGGCCCATAGGATAATCGGTTCGCCAACACGAGCCCCGCGGCGGCCACGGCCGACATGACGGCGGCGATCAGCAGCAGGATATTGCGAATGGCCGTGAACGTCTCGCCCACCTTGCTCTCCGGCACGACATAGTACCACTTCCAGCCGGTGTAATCTAACGCGCAATAGAACACCCAGCTTTTGGCCCCCTGGAACGTCCCTTTCCAAAAACCGGAGGACACGCCGTCCGTCTCCTTAAGCAAGCGGACGATTTCGGCTTCCGGGTACGCTTCGTCGCCCTTGATGCCGGTCAGCGGATTCCCTTTCCCGTCTACGATGTAAGCCTTGCCGTCTTCAAGCTTCAAATCGGCCATGATCTCGTTGATCATCGAAGCCTTCAAATTGACCGCTACCAGCCCGACGCGATCCTCCGGCTTGGTCGTCAACGGGAAAGAACGGATCAACGTGATGACTTCCTTCGTAATTCCCGGTTGTTCGGTGATCGGTCTCAAGTTCGTCCACGCATAATACTCATCGTCCGCTCCCCACATCGGAATCCAGTCCAGGTCGTAAAATTGGTCGGCATCCGTATAAACCGTATCGCTCAATATCTTATTGCCGCGCTTCGAGTACAGGTAGATCGATTGCAAATTCGAGTACGAATTGACCATGTTGATGAGCTGGGTTTGCAGCTGCAGCGTTTGCCTCGGGGTATCGGGATCTTCATAGAAAAAACCGCGGGCGTCCACCGAACGCAAAAGCGTAATCACCGTCTTGTCAATCTCCATGAGCGTCAATTCCAATCTGCGGTTCAACTGGCTCAGCAGTTCGCTATTGGACGCCTCGACCATCCGTTCCATCTGCCGGATCGAGCTATAATACGCGATCGCGCTGGTAACAATGATGATGGCCAGGAAAAGAAGCCCAAATAACGTAACGAAGCGATTCGGAAACTTATCGGTCAGCTTTACCACCGTCTTGCTTCTCCCTTCAAACCTTGAATATCTCATTAAGCATAGGCCAAGCCCGAATGATTGCAAGGTTACCTTTTTTGCCGTATCGCCTTTCTTGCCCTATCGCCTTTCTTGCCGCCCGCTTTCTCAACATACGCCATTCGTCCCTCTGGTAGGACTTTATATTGTTTTTTACCCCCGGCCACCTTTCGGACTAGCGTCTTTGGAAAAATAAGCATATTTGCTTATTCAGCTTGAGCTCGATTTTGCCGAAAATATAGACATGTCGAAAAAGAACACATTCGGACGTTTCTTGTCGCAAAGTATGAGGTTGCTTGATTTTCACTTCTAACTATAGGTGGTAATGAGATGAACCAGTCAAAAATGAATCGTCGCGCCTTCCTCAAAAGGATCGGAATCGGAAGTGCTGCATATGTTATAGCAAGCCAATTTATGCCATCCAGCGTATCTGCCAGCACTGGGGAAGGAGGTACTGCGATTAATATCACGGATTTCCTTAATAACGGCCAGACCATCCAAGATGCGATCAATGCCGTACAGAATGCCGGCGGTGGAGAACTGTTTTTTCCCGCCTGGCGTCTATCGGACGGACCGTACGCTTCAAATTACCGGAGACAATGTTATCTTGCGAGGGGCGAATCGGGATTCGAGCATCATCGCGCCCAGCGGCTCGCTCACCAATCAAAATCTGCTGCTCATTCGCAAATCCGGCGGGCGCATCCTGAACACGAAGTTGGTTGACTTGACGTTGACCTCGGACGTTCGCTACGTGTTCGGCAATACGGCTGGATCGGCCACGACGGGTCCGGACATTTCGACGTTGAACCATGCCGTCGTCCTGGACGGCAGCCACAACGTGATCCTGGACAACATGCGCATCCATCATTTCAATGGCGACGGCATCAGCTTTCAGGATACCGTCAGCGCGGGGGGACCGGATCAAACGATAATTAATAACTGCGTGCTCTCCCTTTGCCGTGACGGGGTGAGCATGAACAACACCGGCCATTCGACTCATATTTACGGCGGCTCCTACGAATTCAATACGCGCTACGGTATCAATACGGGCGGACGGAATAGCGTTTTCATTAAAGATGCGGACATCGAGCAGAACTTGAACGTCGGCATCCGCATCTCCCATCAGAGCAACATCGTCATTCGCGACTGTACGTTTGAGAACAACGCCCGCGGTTACGCCAACGATAGCACGCAGCGAACTCACATTTGGGTCGGCGATTACGATGTCGCCCGCAGCATCGTCATCGATGGGTGTTTTTTCCACGGCCGATCGATGCGGTCCTTGATCCGCGTAGATAAGGCAGACGGAGTATCCATCACCAACAATTACGTCGATTTCGCCAATCAGTTCGGAACGGCCAACGGCGCCTTCGTTCAGACGTCAGCGACATGCCGGAATGTTTTCGTAGATGACTTCTCGTACAACGTAACGCCCAACGTCCGCCGCATCAGCAACCCGCAATACGCGCTGTCGGACATCAAGCCGTCCAGCGTGACGGCGCTGCCCGCTCCGAACGAAGCGATTCGCGGCTTCATGGTCCGGGTGGAAGCCTCGGCGGGCCAAGCCGACGCCTTGTACATGTGCGTCAAAGACGCCGACGGCAGCTACAAGTGGGGACGCATCAACATGACCTTCTAAAAACAAAACACCGCTGCGACGGAGTGGCTATCCGTTTGCAGCGGTGTTTTGCGTTCAGCTCTGCTTCAAGGTTCTCACGGTGACCGAAGGGCCGTCGGACGACCAATTGCCCGCGGCATCTCTCGCCTCCACCTTCAATACGTACGTCGTGTCCGGCGAAAGACCTTCAATGCCTTTCTTGCGCGTATTCCCGTCCACCTCCGCCAAGATTTGCGTTCCGCTCATGATCCGGTAGCCGGTCACGCCCACGTCGTCTTTGGCAGGCGTCCAATTGATGAGCGCGATACGCGTCGTCGTCCCTCCCGAGACCGCCGCGCTGCCGGTCGGCCATGTCGGAGCCAGCGTATCGGCGGCGCCTGTCTGCACGGCAATCGTCGGTCCATTCGTCGACCAATGGCCGGCGGCATCGCCGGCTTCGATCTTGAACGTATACATCGTTTGGGGCGCCAAATCGTCTATAGCGGCGCTGAGCGCGCCACCTTCCGTCTGCTGAACGACTACGCCGTCTTGCAAAATCCGATAGGCGGTGACGTCTTTATCGTCGGAGGCCGCCGTCCAGACCAAGTCGACCGTTTGCGTACCGATCTTGCTCGCGCTCACCGAACTTCCGGCCGGCCACCCGGGAACGCTGTAATCCGACGTTGCGCGAGCCGTCGTCTCCGCGGGCCAGCCGAAAGCGAAATTCTTGTCGATCGAGATGACTCGGAAGTCAAAGTCGGTTTCTTCCGGCAAGCCGCTAAACGTAAAGCCGCTCTCGCTCGCCGGCACGATCGCGACGAAGAACTCGTCCCGGAAGAGACCGAACGATTGAATGGAATCGTCCCCTACCGGCTTGGACCAGCTTAGGCGCACGCTGGTCGCGTCCGCTTCCGCACGAAGATTCTCCGGCGTCCGAGGTATGTTCGGCTCTTCCGGGATGTATTCCATGACGTACAGCCGTCGCTCGTTCCCCGCGGCATCCACCGCCGCGAGCTGTACTGCGCCGCTGCCGTATCGCACCCATTCCGCCTCGTTCACCGTTGCATGCAAGGTATCGCCGGGAAGCTCGAGCGCAGGCTGCCCCGCTACGTAAATCCGGTAGCTGGCGATGCCGACATTATCCTGCGCCGCCGGCCAGCTCCACTCCGCCCCCTCGCGGGACACGCTGCTGCCGGCCGACCACGAAGGCGCGAGACCGTCCGCCGGCACGGGAAGTTCCACGAGCGTATTGCCGATGCGTCCGTACCAAACGCCCTGCGCCTGGAATGGTTCCGTGTTCGTCGTGGCCATCTTCGTTACTTTGCGTCCGCCCGCGCTCATCGTGCTGATATACAGATCATGGACAGGCCAGCCGGGATAACCCGCCGAGAACGCAACGTCGCCGTTATCCCCCAATCCTTCGAGCTCCTGCTGGCTGGATGGCGCCGTCAGCGTCTTCTGTTGGCCGCTTGGCGAGACGATGCGCAGCGAATATTCACTCACGCCCGTCATCGTCCGGTAAGCAATCCACCCGCTGCGGATCATATACTGATTCGCGAACGCGTTCAACTCGGTTTGTCCCCCGTCCGGCTTCACCACAATGAGCGCGCCGCTCACGGCCTCGTACGAATTGCGAATGAACAGCACCGATTCGCCGTCCGTGACGGGATACGTATTGTATGCTCTCGTATCGTGCGTGATTTGCTTCAAGCTGCCGTCGCGGTACAGCATAATGTTGCGGCTGTTGGATTGTCGCTGGCTGTACACGACCGTCCCGTTCTCGGCGAGATCGAGCTGCGACGGCGAGACGTCGGAAGCGGGGGCGATCGTCCGATTCGTTCCAGCCGCCAGGTCGCGCAGCACCAGCTGCTCGCCGAGAGCGTCATCGCCCGGTTGGATGAAGACCGCGTAATTCCCCTTCGCCTTCAGCGACTGCGCTTGGATCGGCCCGAGGTCTTCCAGCCTTCCGTCCCGCCATTCCGCCAGGCGGCGGTCGTCTTCGCCGGCTGGCGAGTATTCGAATATGGCGCCGCCAGGCATCAAGAAAGCACGAGGAAGGTCTGACATGACGGGCGGAATGAGCGTCGCGGCTCCTCGATGATGCAGTTCTAGCTGGTTCGATAGCGTGTTGTAGCTGATTACCTGCTCATGAGCGGGCTGCGCATCCAGCACAACGCCTCCCCGATAGGTCGCCAAGACGCGAACATGCGAATCCGGTACCTCCGGATAGACGGGCACATAGCGAATCGTCTTTCGTCCAATGGAATCTAGCGCCGTAAACTTCAGGTACTGAATACCCAATGCATTCAGCGTGACCGGCTCGTCCACGGACAGCTTGTACGGGATACGCATGCGCGTTAGTAGACTATAAGTCCCCGCCAGATCTGTTTCCTCGACCATGACGCGGCAGACGTAACCAAGATCATCCGTGCAGCTGGCTTTGGCCTGCACATCCGGAAGCGCGGCCGAATAAGCGAGCGGCTCCTCGATCTGCAGAATCGGGGCTTCGTGGTAGAGGACGGGGAAGGCCTGCTCCGTGACCTTGCCGCTTGTCTCGATCGCGCGGACAATAAGGTTCTGCTCTCCTTTGGGCACGCCGTTCAAATCGATATCGCCTACGAACAGGTTGCATTCCACCCGGCAAAACCGGCTGTCGCCGACGCCTCTATCCGTTAATGCGGTTACCTTGCCGGCGACGTCGACCTCGACGCGAGCAAACTCGGGAGGGATGTTACCGCTCCACCATATGTAGCCTTCCAGGTGAAATAGAGAACCTACCGCCAAGTGATTCTCCAGTTGCTCCACGTCGCCGCTCAGATGCATGTCGATCGTACTCACCTCGCCGGCCGGTTCTTCCGCTGCCACCCCCCTCTGAGACAGCGTGACTATAAGCAATAGAGCAAGCGCTCCCGCCAAAATTCTGGATTGAAACGATGACATTTGTTGCTACCCCCATTTTTCTTTCGTTCCTGTGACCAACAAGCATTCTTGCCCGCGCAGTCCGCTCTTCCGGCGCCGCCCGCGCGGTAACGCGAACAGACACTTCTGCCCAACTAGCGGATTGGACTAGAAGTGTCTGCGTAAGATTTTCGTTATAGATTCAACATGGCCGATAGGTGATCCGCAGACCGATTGCCTGCCCCGTCCACGGCTTCTACTCGAAACGTATAGGAGCGCCCCGTAGGGAGCGGGTCAAGCTGATACGTCAACTGCCCGCCCGCTAATTCAGCCAGCAAATAATCGTCCCGATAGATGCGGTAAGCCGCAATGCCCGTGTCATCCGTGGCAGGAGCCCAGCTCAGACGGACCGTGCCGTCGCCCCCATGCGCGGCAAGCTCCGACCCGAGCGGCCAGAAAGGCGAGCTGCCGCCGTCGTCGGGCTCGATAAACTCGCTGCTAACAGGGTGGTCTAGGCTCTCATTGCCTGCGGCGTCGACCGCTCTTATGTGGATATCCCCTCCCGATCGAACCGCTGCCGGATCAATCACGAAAGTCAACGTATTGCCCGGCACCTCGCCGAGGAATTCGTCGCCAGCGTATACGCGATAACGGGCGACACCTACGTTATCGGTCGCGGCCGACCAGGTCAACGTGTTCCCGTTTCGCTGCAGCGTGCTCGCGGGCGGCCATTGCGGCGCCGCGTCCTCCTCCGGCATGCGGATTCCTACAAGATGATCGCCGAGTTTGCCATACCATGCCGCATCCCTCCAGAACGGCTTGACATGGTAGGAGGACACGCGCGCGTAACTGCGATGATCGCCATAGACTCGGCTAATATACAACTCTTGATCAAAGGTGGAGAACGCCACGTCGCCGTTGCTCCCAAGCGCTTCGAGCTTGGCCGTCTGCGATAGGCTGGACGCCGGCTTTTTGTCTCCGACCGGCGACCATACCCATAATCGCCGCTTGCCGTCCGCTTCCGCGGCGCGGTACGCAGCCCAACCATTGTTCAGCTTGAGCGGAGGATCGATATATTTGTCGGCTTCCAAGACGGTCGTGCTTCCATCGCCCTTCAGCAGCATAAGTTTGCGCTGTGTTCCGTCCGGATTCATCTGCATGAACATCACGCCGCCGCCGTCCGTGACGGGCTGGCTGCTGATCTTATACGAATCACGGGTGACGGGAATCGGTTGTGCGCCGTTGTATTTGTATACGTTCTGGTTGCCCGGTTCCGACAAGGCATACACGACGGTGCCGTTCTCCGCTAAATCCGTTTGTCGGCTGGAGACGTACTGTGCGCTCCCGATGACTTGATTGATGCCCGATACGAGATTGCGGCGAATAAACTGCTGGCCCTTGCCTGCTGCATATTGCGTAAAAATCGCATAACCGCCCTTGGCTTTCAGAGACGTCGGGTTGACACCGCCCAGCTGCACGATTTTGCCGTCCCGCCATTCCACCAACTGATTGGAGCCATTGGTTTGCTTCCACTCGAAGATAGCGCCCTTCGGGGTCAAATACGCATAGGCCGGCTTATCGGAAAACACGGTAGGAATCGTCTGCGCTTCGTTCGTAAACGCCTGTTTAATTTCGAGCTGCTTTAGTGCCGCATTGTACGACAGAACACGCTGGCTGGATGGCTGATAATCGATGACGGCGCCGCTGGTCGCCAGCGCCTCCAGCTTCGCATGCTCCGCCTCCGCATAGATCATTCGCTCTTCCGTTACCGTCTGACCGACGGAATCCCGGGCGGTGAACACGAGATAGGCATTCTCGCGAGCGTTCAATCCGGCAGCCGCTTCGTTGAGATGGAAGGTGCCGTCGATTTCGCGGCGATAGCCTGCAATAGGCAGCCTGGTATCCGACGGGTCGTCGCCAATTCGCACCTCGACCTTCACCTGACAGACGTAGCCGAGGTCGTCCGCGCAGGAAGCTTTGATCGGGAGCGAGGGTAACGATGCGGCGTAAGGCGCAGGCTGTTCGATCTGCAGACGAGGGGGATTATGATACAGCAATGGGTATAATTTCACGCCGGAGTGGCCGGCTTCATCGGTCGCTTGCACTATGGCCTCTTTGGGACCTTTAGTCAAAGAACCTATTTGGAGCTTGCCCTCCCACACCGCGCAGCCGTCGTACATCCCGCAGCGCGGGTCGGTACCGACACGGGTAAGCTCGGCGGCGACCGATTCAATCTGGACGTTAACGCGCGAGACCGCCTCGAGTGATGAAGTTTTTAACCGGATGTTAATAAGATCATGGACGTAGACGAGCGAATCGGTGTCACTGGTTGGCTGAAACTCTTCGATTGTTATGTATTCCGGAGCAGCTTGGACGGACAGGGGAATGAGCAGAAGGGACGACAGCAATACAGATGCGATCACGGAGCGACGATTCAACAACATGAATCTTGTACACCTCTCCTTCATTGCTGAGATACATATCGTATCGTAACAACTATATTACACCGTCAGGTTCGGAGAATCTACACCTCTCAAAAAATTTATAAATTGACAATTAGGAGGAAACAAAAAAAGAGTGTCTCGGCAGACACTCTTCGTCGTCATAGATCGGTCAAATTGATGCGGGCCCACTTGTAGCCCCCGTTCTCGGTTTTGATACACACATAAAATGCATCGCGCTTACCCGAACCGCCTTCCACCCTAGTGATAAACCCCCTCAGCGACTCGTTGGGCACCGGCAGGGAGGGAATCGCGGATGGCTTCAAATCGGAGACGGCATATTGATGATTGCTCAGCCGTTTCACTTTCGGTTTTTGGCGGTAAGAAAAATCATCGCAGAAAATATTCCGGCACCCTTGTCCGACTTGAACGAACGCTCCCGCCGTCGTGCCGAACTGATCGGCGTAGTCGACGAAATTGTTCGCGATCGAAATATGATTACCCCGCTCTACGCTGATCAAATAGCGCATTTTCCTGGCGTGAAAATAACAGCTATCGATGACGATATTTTGCGCGACCGCCGTATCCCCGACCACGATATGCGCATGCTTCTTGTCGCTTAACGACACTTTACGGGCGTTGTTCTCGAACGTGCAATCGCGCACCACGATATTCGAGGAGTGCGAAATACGCAATCCGGCCATATGATTTTGCTCCAGATCCGCATCCTTGATGAAGACGCTGTTTCGTCCGCCCGTGTTAATGCCATGCTTGGCGTTGAATTCAAAGGTACCGCCGTAGATATGCGTCGAATGTCCCGTGTCGTTCGTATTCAGACCATTCATGCACGCGACGAACGTACTGTTGGTAATAATGACCTGATCCGGGCCGCCTTCCGCGTTGCGATCTTCGAAACGCAGACCGTCGCCGTTGAAATGATCCACGCGGATATTTTGAAATTCGACGTTATGCGAAGCGTCCAGCACGATGCCGTGATTGTAGAAGGACGTATCATTGTTGCGCGCGCTCGCTTTACGGGCATCCGAAGTGAGGGTGAGATCTTGAATTTTGACGTTCGCGATCCGGCCGCTCGACTTGCGAATTTCGAGCAGATTTTTCGATATGTCGAAACTTCTTGCCGCGATGATCGAGGACGTCTTGTTGGCGCCCTTCAAAATGACGTTATCGCCCTTGATCACCAGAGTATCGTCCGTATAATAAAGGCCAGGCGGAAAATAAAGCTCCCCGCCGCCAGCGGCTTGCACGTCATCTATCGCATTCTGGATGCTTCGGTTGCTGTTCAAGTAATCCACAATATTCAAACTTCTGGCAGTTTGCGCGGTAGCAGCCGTTACTTGCGCTGGAGCCCTGAAGTGCGAGCCGATCAAATAAGCCAAGCCGCCCAATCCCATCCCCTTAAGAAACGTCCTTCGATCTATGCCAGCCTTTTTCATCAGGAACTATCCAGCCTCCTTTTATTCTACATTATTCTCCAAAAAACAGCCGGATTCCTGCTTTGCCGGAGGAAAAATTTAGAAGCGATAAACACAAAAGGCCGCTTCGTTCAACCGGAAGACTATGCACCTTCCCGGCCAAACGAAGCGGTATTTCATCTTGATGACGGCTTTCGCGTTCCTTGAGGCCGGCACGGCAAAGCCTCGCGAAGCAGCGCTTTAACCCGTTTGGGTCTGGCCGCCCGCTTGCTGCTTCCTTTTTCTCCAATACCACAAAAACGGCCGCAGCGGAAAATATAAAAAGTGCAGCGATTTGGGCAGAGGCAGCGCTTGCGCGTCCCAGCTGCTCGGATAGATTTGACTCATGACGTATAATCCTCGTTCCCGATTGGACATCATGGCGAAAAGATAGCGACGGTATTTCGCGGCCATCTCCTTCGTCTCCGGTTTCGGACTCAGGTTGACGATGTCGCGGACGAAGGCCAGCACGTCGTTAGCCAGCCGCAACGCAAGCGGATGGGTCGTTAACCCGCGCAGCCCCTTCGGAATCGGAGCGCCCAATAGCCCGTTGGCTAGGATAACCGCCTGGCCGCCTAAGTGTGCCGCGTCATATTGGCGGAACATGCGAGCCGTCAGCTCCCAGTTCGCCTCTCGCTGAAGCAGCGATTGAATATCGCATAACCAGCGCAAGCGGAACCAACCGTGCCGTGCTCCGTGAGAGATGAGATATTGGAACAGATCCGCATCGCCCAAGTAATGAAGCGGTGTGCTGACGAGCGTGCTCGTGTTGCTTCGCTCCCACAATTCATCGAAGGTCGGTTCCTTGACGGTGTTGGGATTCAGGCGCCAATGGACCTCGATTTGGATACCGCTTTCCTTGTGCGAGTAGGCCAGATGATGCGTCTTCCATTTCTTCGTGTTCAGTACTTGAGGCGCGTCATGCGTCGGATCGTATCCCTGTTCCCGGAGGATTTCTTCCATCCGCTCCACATCCGAGGCGGGAATCAGCATATCCAAATCTTTCGACGTTCGCATCGAAATATTGCCGTATAAGGCGTTGGCTAGAATGGGGCCTTTTAGGACGATCGTTCGGATGCCGTTCGTTTGCAGCGTCTTGTATATTCTTTCCATTTCCGCGGTCAACCGCATCATTTGAAAGATATTCCGACAGTAATCCTCGTAAAGCGACTGCATGACGAACTCGGGGACGGCCTCCGCTCCCGATTTCTTCAAATTCGTATACACCAAAGGATATACGCGGTGGTGCTTCACCATCCGTAGAAACTGTGCCCAATCGATACCGGATAGACATTCATCGGGCAGGGCGCTCGTTTCCCCTCCGCCTCCGAGAATCGCAAGCATGAGGCGGATTTCGTTCGAGAAATTATGGGTAGCGAGCGCGATTTGCTTATCCATGACACCATACTCCTTCTTTATCTGTCGATTGGGCCGCAGCCTGCCGGATGTTTGGCTTCCGTGCATGAGACTGGCCGGCCCATAGCAGCAGGCCGGCCGCTTGATGGCTTTGAATTAAAGCGCGAACGCGTGGCGATTCTCCCCGCGATTCATGTTCGGACGCCCGATCGAGCTGTAGACGAAGCCGGTCTCGGCGATCCGCTCTTCGGAATACACGTTGCGGCCGTCGATCAGAATCGGCTTCCGCAATGTCTCCTGCAGCGTCTTCAGGTCAACTTGCTCGAATTCCTGCCATTCGGTCAGCAGACACAACGCGTCCGCGCCCGACGCCGCTTCCAGCGCGCTGGTGCACCACGTGATCGAATCATGATCGACCCATTGGCGGAAGTTCGCCGTCGCGATCGGGTCGTAGGCGCGGATGGATGCGCCAGCCTTCAGCAATTCCTGGATAATCTCGATCGCCGGCGCGTCGCGAACGTCATCGGTGTTCGGCTTGAAGGCCAAGCCCCAGATGGTGATGACCTTCCCATTCAGATCGCCGAGCATCGTCTCCAGCTTGCGCAGAATGTTATACCGTTGGTCACGGTTGACGTCGACGACCGATTTTAATAGCTTGAACTCGTAATCCACGTTACCCGCGATCTGGATAAGCGCCTGCGTGTCTTTCGGGAAGCAAGAACCTCCATACCCGATACCCGCCTTCAAGAAAGAAGGTCCAATCCGATTGTCGTAGCCCATGCCTTCGGCCACGCTCGTGACGTCGGCGCCGACTTTCTCGCAGATATTCGCGATCTCGTTAATGAAGGATATTTTCGTCGCCAGGAACGCATTAGACGCATATTTAATCATTTCCGCGCTGCGGATATCGGTCACGATTATGTTGTCCGTAAGCGGACGATGGAGTTCCATGATGCGTCCTGCTGCCGCATCGTTCTCCGCGCCGATCACGATCCGGTCCGGATTAAACGTATCTCGCACGGCCGAGCCTTCCCGAAGGAACTCGGGAACGGATACGACATCGAACGGATGCGCGCTAAGTCCCGCGATGATCTCTTTGATCTTGCCGTTCGTGCCGACCGGTACCGTGCTTTTCGTGACGACGATTTTGTAATCGTCCATCGACAGCGCGATGTCCCGGGCCGCTTGCTCGATGAAGCCCAGATTCGCTTCGCCGCTAGGCAGCGACGGCGTACCGACCGCGATGATGATGATGTCGGATTTCCGAACGGCTTCTCCTAGGTCTGTCGTGAAAGAAAGACGACCGGCTTCCGCGTTTTTCACCATGATCTCCTGGAGGCCAGGCTCATAGATCGGTACCTGACCGTTGTTCAACATTTGAACTTTGGCCTCCACTTTATCTACGCAAATGACCTCGTTGCCCATCTCCGAGAAGCAAACTCCCGAGACTAACCCAACATAACCCGTGCCAATAACCGCAATTTTCATCGTTTATCCACTCCCGCTACACGCATTTCTCTATGATTTCGTTCCACCTGACGCTAAGGCGGATAATATCTTCTTCCACCAGCTCCGAACCGGTCTGCACTTCGATGATCTCCAGATCTTCCGACGCGAGAATGCTATGACAAGAACCCCGGGCGATCTTGACCACGTCGCCTGCCGCGATGTCGCTGCGGACCCCGTCCAGGATCATTTCGCCTTTGCCGGAAATGATCGTCCATACTTCGTCGCGCTTCTCGTGATACTGATAGCTTAAATTCCGCCCGGCTTTAATGCAGATCCGCTTGGTCAGCACCTCGTTGCCGTCGGCGTACTTCAAGAAATCGATAACCCGGTAATGACCCCAACGGCGCTCCTCGAACATCGGACGGCTGTCGATGCCGTTCAGCACTTCCTTAATTCTCGGGCTAGCCGCCTTCTCGCTAACGAGAATCCCATCCGGACTCGTCGCCACGACGACGTTCGACAAACCGAGAATGGTGACCGGAATGTCCAGCTCGTTGATCAGATGCGTATTCTCGCAATCCTCGCTAACGATGCCGCGGCCGAGCACCTTATGCTCCATCTCGTCGGTCAGCGTGTTCCAGGTGCCGAGATCGCGCCATTCGCCGTCATATTGGGATACCGCAATATGGCCCGCTTTCTCCACGACTTGATAATCGAAGCTGATTTTCGGCAGCTTCATGTATTGCTTCGCCATCTCGTCATATTGAATGGGCAGCTCGAGCGCGATCAGCATGTTGATGATGTAGTCGAGCTTGAATGCGAACACGCCGCAATTCCACAACGCGCCTTGTTCGATCAGCCGTACCGCGTCTGCCTCGCTCGGCTTCTCGGTGAAGCGGCTGACCCGACGATAGCCGGTCGCGCCGGAAGCGTCTTCGACCGTCGGAATGATATAGCCGTACTTTTCCGAAGGATAGGTCGGCGTGACACCGATCAGCGCCAGGTCGGCCCCCGACTCATTCAGCACGTCGTCCAATTGTTTGACTTTGTGGAAAAACGCCTCTTCTACGTACGGGTCGACCGGAAGCACCGCGATCGTCTCCTGAAGGCCGACCCCTTGAACGGAGTAGAGATAGGTGGCGGCCAAGGCAATGGCCGGGAACGTATCCCGACGTTCCGGCTCCACGATGAGCGGCGTCTCATAGCCGAGCTGGCTCTGCATCACTTCGACTTGAGCCTTGCTAGTCGCGATATGACTGTCGCGGCCCAACCCGGCCGCGCCGATCTGGCGCCAAACGCGCTGTACCATGGATTCGGCCGTCCCTTGCGGATCGGTCAACACCTTCAAAAATTGTTTGGATCGCGAATCGTTGGACAACGGCCACAGCCGCTTGCCCGATCCGCCCGAGAGAAGTACGAGTTTCATGACGTCTCTCCTTTCATCATCGTTGTTGGCGTTCTATGCGTAATTCCGAATGAACTCGGCGAGCGCATCCTTCCAGTGACGCATCGGGGGGAAGCCATTATACGCCAGCGCCTTGTGGTCAAAGACCGAGTAGGACGGCCGCTTCGCAGGCCGCGGGAACTGGTCCGTGCCTACAGGCTCTACGGTAACCGGCTTGCCGGCAAGTTCGAATATGGCTTGCGCGAATTCGTACCAAGAGCAGTGGCCGGCATTGGAAACGTGATACAAACCGTATTTTTCAGTTTCAACAAGGTTACATATCGTATCTACAAGGTCGTGCGTAAACGTCGGACAGCCGACTTGGTCGCTCACGACGCTGATCGTGTCCCGCTCGTCGGCGAGCTTCAACATCGTCTTTACGAAGTTGGCGCCGTTCGGTCCGTATACCCACGAGGTGCGCACGATGAAATGCTTCGAGCAGAATTGTTGAGCGAATTGTTCGCCGGCCAACTTCGTGCGCCCGTATACATTGATCGGCATCGTCGGTTGAAATTCGTCATACGGTTCGGTCCCTTGACCGTTGAATACATAATCGGTGCTGACGTAGACCAGTTTCGCGCCGGCATTCTCCGCAACCACTGCCAGGTTGCGCGAACCGTATGCATTCACTTGGTAAGCCGTCTCTTGATCGGTTTCGGCCTGATCGACTTTGGTATACGCCGCTGCGTGCACGATGACGTCGGGACGGAAGCCGTATATGATCGCTTTCGTCTCCTCGTAGTTCGTAATGTCCAGCTCGGCTCTGCCGCAGCCTTTGACTTCATAACCAAGCTTGGTTAAGGCGGCGACAAGATCCTGGCCGAGCTGGCCCTGCGCGCCGGTTACGAGCGCCTTCCCCTTAGCCATGGAGCTTCGCGCCGTACTGCTGCTCGTAATAGTTCATGTAATCGCCGTTCTTGATGCGCGACCACCAGTATTTATTGTCCAGGTACCATTGCACCGTTTCTTTGATGCCGGTCTCGAACGTGTACTTCGGCACCCAGCCGAGCTCGTTGGTCAGTTTCGTCGGGTCGATCGCGTAACGGCGGTCGTGGCCCTTGCGATCCTCGACGAACCGGATTTGCTCCTCCGACTTGCCCAGCAGCTCGAGAATGAGCTTGACGATCGTAATGTTCGTCCGTTCGTTATGTCCGCCGATGTTGTACACTTCGCCGGGTCTGCCGTTATGGATGACCAGATCGATCGCGGACGCGTGGTCCATGACGTGCAGCCAGTCGCGCACGTTCAAGCCGTCGCCGTACACCGGCAGGTCTTTGCCTTCGAGCGCGTTCGTCACCATGAGCGGAATCAGCTTCTCCGGGAAATGGAACGGTCCATAGTTGTTCGAGCAGCGCGTAATGTTGACGTTCATTCCGAATGTCTCGTGGTACGCGCGGACGAGCAGATCGCCGCCCGCCTTGCTGGCCGAATACGGACTATTCGGCGCCAGCGGCGTCTCTTCCGTGAAGTAGCCCGTCTCGCCGAGCGAGCCGTATACCTCGTCAGTGGAAATTTGCACGTATTTGCGCAAGTTGTGATCCTTCGCCGCATCGAGCAGCACTTGCGTGCCAAGCACGTTGGATTTGATGAAAATGTCGGGCTCGGTAATGCTGCGATCCACGTGGGACTCCGCCGCGAAGTTGACGATGATATCGATGGCGTAATTCTTCACCGTATCGTTGACGAGCGTCTTGTCGCAAATATCGCCCTTAATGAAATGATAATTCGGATGCTTCTCGACGGATGCCAGATTCTCCAGATTGCCTGCATACGTCAGCGCATCGTAGTTCACGATCGTGTAATGTGGGTATTTATCGATCATAAAGCGGATAAAGTTGCTTCCGATGAATCCTGCTCCACCCGTTACCAATAGGTTCATGTCTCTTGTCTCCTATATCGTAAAGTTGATTTCCGCGTCTTTCAGTCCCGGATGAACCGTATCCTTGTCGGATAGGACAACCTTGGACGTCGGCCAGTCGATGCCGAGATCTGGATCGGACCACAGAATGCCGCGGTCGTGTTCCTTCGAATACAGCTCGTCGACTTTATACATCACCTGCGTATGCGGCGTCAGCGTGCAGAAGCCGTGCGCGAAGCCTTTGGGCACGAGAATCTGGCGTTTGTTGCTCTCGCTGATGATCACGCCCACCCATTGGCCGAACGTTTCCGAACCTTCGCGGATATCGACCACGACGTCATAGATCGCGCCTGCCGCCACGCGTACCAGCTTGGTCTGCGCCTTCGGCGCGAGTTGGTAGTGCAGTCCGCGCAGCGTGCCGGCCTCCGCCGAGTAAGAATGATTATCCTGAATGAAGTCGTGGGTGATCCCCGCTTCGTGGAAGGTCTTTTTATTGTAGCTTTCGGTGAAGAAGCCGCGATGGTCGCCGAACACGTCGGTTTCGATCACGAGCACGCCGCTCAGCTTCGTCTCTATGATTTTCAAGCTTCATGTCTCCTTCGGTCGGATTACTTTGCCGCGACGGCTTCTTTTCCGAAATTCAAGTCGAATTGATGGTTACGGACGAGCTCATTGGCATGTGCCCACGATTCGTGCGTGCCGGCATCCGTCCACCAGCCGTTCATCAGATCATAGGTCAACGTGCCGGATTGGATGTAGGCGTTATTCACGTCCGTGATCTCCAGCTCGCCGCGGCCCGACGGCTTCAGCGTCCGGATGACGTTGAACACGTTGGCGTCGTACATGTAGATGCCGGTGACCGCATAGGAGCTCTTCGGCTGCTTCGGTTTCTCCTCAATGTCCACGATGAGGTTGCCATTCAGCTCGGCTACGCCGTAACGCTCGGGATCATGCACTTCTTTGAGCAAAATTTTCGCCCCGGTGCCTTGACGCTTGAAGTTCTCCACGTACGTCGTCAGGTCGTCGGAGAAAATGTTGTCGCCCAGGATGACCACCATCGGTTCGTCCTTGACGAAGCTCTGAGCAAGTCCAAGCGCCTGGGCGATGCCGCCGGCCTGGTCCTGCACCTTGTAGGAGAACGTCGCGCCGAATTCGTAGCCGCTGCCAAGCAGGTTGACCACGTCGCCCATATGATCCCGTCCGGTCACGATCAGAATATCTTGAATGCCCGCCGCGATCAGCTTATGGATCGAGTGATAGATCATCGGGTATTTGCCAACCGGCAGCAAGTGCTTGTTCGTTACTTTCGTCAATGGATACAACCGGGAACCGGTACCGCCTGCAAGAATAATGCCTTTCATTCCAATCCACGCTCCAATACTTTTTTATTCGCCCGTTTTTTCGCGAGCGGTGCGATTCGTTTGAGGTCGATCTCTTTCGTTACGATCAGTCCGGCGGCATAGATCGGGGCTGCTAGCAACCCGCCGACGATCAGCTGCGCCCATATGCCGCCGTCGAAAAACTCTTTCACCAGGAGGAGCAGTGCGGCCATGACCGCGGTCGTGCCCGCTGCCTTGGCTATCGAGACCCAAGGTAAGCGCCAAGCGATGAACCGCTTGGAATTGATATGCACCAGGAAGCAGTACGTGAAGGTTCCGCCGATCGCCGCGATCGCGGCGCCAAGGTATCCAAGCGGCGGCACGAGGATGAAGTTCAGTACCGTGTTCACGACCGCCGACGTCAGGACGAAGACGAGCATCCAACGCGTTTTCTCCCGTACTTCATAGCCTTTGTGTCCATACATGGACAAGTTCCACAGCAGCACGCTGACCAGTGCCAGCGGAATGAGCAGCGCGCCCTCCGTGTACGCTTCGCCGAGCAGAATCCGGCAAATTTCGTAGCGGTAGACAGTCACGAAGCCGACGATCGGAATCGTGAAGAGCAGCAGCACCTTGGAGAACATCGTAATCAGCTTCTCGAATTGCTTCGTCGTCACGCCGCTTTGGCTCGCGGCGTTCATGAACAGCGGATGCGCCGCCGTCAACAGCGGACTGCAAATCAAACCGATGCTGGACGTGACAATGGAGTAATTCGCGATATAAATGCCGACCTCGCGGCTGCTGTAGAAGAAGCCGATGATATAGCGGTCGCATAGGTTCAGCAGCGAATTGCCCAGAAACCAGCCGACCATCGGGAAACCGTAAAACGCGAATTGCTTGGCAAACGCAAGCGTGCCGCCAAGGCTCGCCCGCTCCGTCGCTTTCTCCTTCCGGCTGAGCACCGTAAGCCGGAGCATCGGGATCAGCACGATCAGGTTCGTCGCGATGAGCGCGATAAAGATACTGAGCGTATTCTTGTAAAGCGCATAGATGAAGAGCAGGGCCAAACCGAGTTTGAGCACGGCGCCGGCGATATTCACCTTGCGATAGGTCTTGGAATTCAAGTCCGACTGCAGCACCGCGCTGCACACCAGATACAGCGTCTGCGTGGCGATGAGCAGCAGGATGCACACATAGACGGCGGTCGTCAAATTCGAGTACGCCTTGACTAACGGGTAGGCGGCCGCGCCGATCGCGAGCACCAGCAGCATAATTGCGACCAGCACATTGCGCAGCTTCGCGTTGAAATCGCCCAATTCGTCCCGGCTCTTGTACAGCGGTCTATAGCGCTGGACCGACTGCTGCATCCATTGCGAGACCAACGTCGTCATTAGCAGCGCCGTGCTGAGAAGCAGCGCGTAGTCGCCGTAGCTGTCCGGGGAGAAAATCCGGGTGTACACCGACGTGGAGAACAAGTTCAGCAGCGCCGGGATCAGCAGCGCCGGACCATACACGAATATATCTTTCTTGATTCGATTAATGGTCTTAGAGAGAACGTCTCCGGCTTCGACCTCCGCGTTCATCGGCGCGCACCTTCGAGTCCCGCTACCGCCTGCTCAAAGCTAGCCTGCAGCTGCGGATGCGACAACCGCTGCTCCATTAAGGTGGATGCCGCCTCGCCAATCGATTTCGTCGCGGCCATGTTTTGCTTCAAGCGCATGATTTGCTTCGCGATGCCCTGCGCATTGTTCTCCTGCGTGGGTACGAGCACGATGTCCCGATCCGCGCTGAATACTTCCCGAATGCCCGGCGTATCGAGCGTTATGACCGCTTTGCCGCAGCTGGCCATCTGGTACACTTTGTTCGGCACGACGCGGAACGCTTTGCCGGTCTCGCCGAAAATGCCAAGACCCGCGTCGAACGAATTAATGAACGCCGGCAGCTGCTCGTAAGGCACGAAGTCGATGAATTCCACGTTGGTGAGCTGCAGTCGGTCCGCCAGCTGGAGCATTTCGTCCTTCGTTTGCCCGCCGCCCACGATGACGAAATGGACGTTCTCCTTGCCGTCGAGCTCTTTAGCCGCCATGAGGATTTTGTCGATACCGTGCATCGGAGAGAAACCGCCGTAGAACAGCACGTTAAAGCTGTCTTCCCGGTACGGTTTGACGGGAATCGGTTTGAAGATGTCTTCGGAGCCGACCGGAATGACCAGCACCTTATCTTCGCTGCACTTGTAATGCTCGACGAAATACTCTTTGTGCTTTTCCGTATCGCAGATGATTTTGTCGGACAGTTTCACGCATACGTAATCCGCCACGTACGCTTTCAGCGCCCGCAAGGAACGTTTCTTCGCGATCTTCCGGTCGTCGGTCACCGTGTCGAAGGAAGAAATGAGCATATCCGTGATGACCTTTCTGCCCATCAGTTTTGAGAGCAAAATGGAGATCGGCGCGCTTCCCTGGTTCAACGCCGGTATATAGACGACTTTTGTTTTAAACAGCAGTCCCGACAGCTTCTTGACGACGGTCCAGTAGTTAACGAACAAGTTGCCCTTCTTGTTTAGACTGACTTCTCGAAAGGCCATGCTCGAATTCCTCGTCAAGATGCGCGTTCGGGAGTAATTCAGCTCCCATCCAACCACTACGAAATTAAGACTTGTCATAACGAGACTTCCTTTTTAAATGGTTTGTATGACAACATGATCCCTATGAAAACGAACAGTATGGTTAGCGATCTCCAAAACGTAAAGGCATCCAGCACGAACATTTGGATCAGCGTTGAAACCCAGACGGAGAGCAAAATCGTTTGCATCGTCGCATGTACCCGATTTTTTCGTTGCGCGAGCTGGAAGACCATGCTCACGACCAAGTAAAGAAATGCGGCTAACCCCGTAATCCCGAGTTCAAGCAGGATCGTGATGTAGTTGTTATCTCCTGCCCTTGCTTCGCCATAATACAGCAAGAAGTACTCGACCGTATTCTTATACCCAATGCCGGTAAGCAAGTTCTGTCCGATGACGTCGAACGCCATGGACCACGAATCCACCCGGCCGCCGCTGACCGAATCGAAATCGGTAAACATGTTGGCAACCGTCATCGTAATACGACCCGCAAGCAGCTGGTACACTTCCTGGTTGAGGAGGAAGAGACCCGCGAGCGGCACGCTGACCGTGAAGGCCAGCTTGATTAGCACGCTCCCTCTTCGCGTAATCAAGGCGTAAAAGATGATGCCGACCAGGTAAATCAACATGGCGCCTCTGGAGAACGTAAGCAGGCAAGCGAGTATGCTGATAATGAGTCCGGTCGGAATCAGCCAGCCTTTCATCGCTTGAACCGCGGGAAGTCTGCTTTTCTCGAAAAGCAGGACGCTCAGCGCAATGGAAATCGCGGCCGTGAAATGCCCAAAGCTGTTCGATTCCATGAAAATACTGGACGCTCGATAAAACTTCTTGCTGCCGATCCATACCGTCTTGGAGTCTAGCGGAAGCTGAATGAGAAATTGAATGATACCGAACAAATTGGTCAGTACCGCCAAACTCAACACCCATTTTACGATGCGATCGTACCGGATCCTGTCGTACGTCGACAGGAGAAATACCGGGAAGACGACTTCGATAATTCGGCCCGCATTCAGGAAGCTCGTGAACGCCATGCCGGGGTTATACCGAAACACGCCGAGCACCGACACAATAACCGCCACGACGAACAAGAACGCCGCCGTCAGGATCACGCTGCCTTTCAAATGCTTCAGCCGGTACATGAAAATCAGCAAGCCGATCAGGAACAGGAGATCCCCGAATTGGACGGGCATACCGGCGACATTGACTTGCGGTAGTATCGTCAATGCGATCGCGTAACTAACGAGCCATACCTCGATGTTGACTAGGCATGCCGCAAACAACGCGACGAACAGGACGGTTCCTGCCACAAGCCCGAGCAGCATCATGTTGTTGCTGCTCACGCCAAGTACCGCGCCGCCGAGCACGGCGGTTAACAACGTTAGGATCAGCGTTCGATTGTGCCGAATGCTAGCTACCATAATGAAGTTCCTCGTAGACGCGTTTGATCCGCGCGGAATGAATATCGATATTGAAGTTTTCGTGCGCGGACGCATAGCCTTTATCCCGAATCCGCAGCGCCCACTCCGGATCGCGGAGGATGCGTTGCAGCTTCTCCGTCAATTCGCTGGAATCGCCCGGCCGGAACAGCAAGCCGGTTTCGTTGTCGACGATCAGCTCCGGTATGCCGCCTATGCGGCTGGCCACCACGATGACGTTGCTCATTTGTCCTTCGATGATCACGCGCCCGAACGCTTCCTCTTCGATCGAGGGGACGACCAACACGTTCAATTGGCTCATCAAGTTTTGCACGTCGGTGCGATAGCCGGTGAAGATGAAGTTTTCCTTAAAGCCCGAGTTGTCGATCAATTGCTTGATTTCATTCTCGTAGCCCTCCGACGCTTCGATCTCGGCCGAACCGATGATGATGAATTTGAACTTCTGCGAGGACCCCTTCATGAGGTTGATGGCCGCTTCGATGAACGTCCGGTGCCCCTTCCACGGTACAATGCGGCCTACGACGCCGATCAGCACCTCGTCGCCACCGATGCCATACGCCTCGCGGAGCTGAAATTCGTCTTTGCCCAGCTGCTTGTTCTTGACGCCGTTGTAGACACGGACGATCTTGGATTTATCCAAGCCTTCGTACTTGCTGCGGACAAAGTCCGAGATCGCGATGATTTTCTCCGCTCTGCGGTAGATCATTCGGTTAGCCACATTGTACGTATGCGTCCGGTCATGATAGATGTGTTTCGTCTTCCCCATGAACGTCGCCATCGTCGCGATGACTGCCGCCTTCAACGTATTCGTGTGCAAAATGTCCGGCTTCTCCTGCTTCAGAATGCTGCGCAGCTGCAGCGCGGTTTTGACCAAATGAACGACGCTGTACGCTTTCTTGGCGATGCCGCCCGATTCGTACGACTGCGCCGTTCCTTTCACGAATTCATCGGGCAAATGGAGCTCGTGCTTCTTCAGTTCCCTCCGCTTCTCCAGTTCGTTTTTGAACCGGCCCGGACCAGGGATAATAATCTCGGGTTTGACGGCAGTTTTGTCGATGCTGTCAATGAGCTGCAGAAGGCTGATTTCGCCTCCGGCCATATCGGTTTGATGACCGAAATACATGACTTTAATCAAACGAATACACCCTCAGCCGGTAATTTTGCGACGCGGACACCCAATTTCTCGTCAACGAAAGACTTGAATTCATCCCTGAACCTTTCGGTCGAGAAACGAGCTGCATTCTCTCTGCATGCATAATAATCAATGGCATCTTCTTGCTTCTCAAATCTCTCGACCGCGTCAACGATCGAGGGTACGGTCTGTTCATCGAAGAAAATGCCCGTCGGACGTTCGGTATCCATGCCCCGAACGATTTCGAGCGCGCCGCCTCTGCCGTAAGCAATGACCGGCGTGCCAGCCGATTGGGCTTCTACGATGCTGATGCCGAAGTCTTCCTCGGCCGCGAATACGTACGCCCGGGCGTTTTTCACGTATTCGATCACCTCGCTCGTAGGACGGAATCCGAGCAGCTGCACGTTGGCGCCGGCTTTGGCTTTTACTTTGTTAAAGTCGGGACCGTCGCCAATGACGATTAATTTCTTATCCGGCATGGCCGAGAACGCTTCGACGATCAGGTCGATTTTTTTGTAGGGCACCATGCGCGAGAAGGTCAGATAATAATCTTGTTTGGCAGCGCCGAATTGGAAGCGATCCACCTCGACGGGCGGATAAATCACATGCGCATCGCGGTGGTACGTTTTGTAAATACGTTTGGCGATAAAGCCCGAATTGGAGATGAAGTGGTCGACGCCGTTCGCCGTTCTCGCATCCCATAGCCGCATCTTATGCAGCATCCATTTTGCGACAAGGCCTTTGGCTCCTTTGTCCAACCCGGATTCTTTCAAATATTGGTGCTGTAAATCCCATGCATACCGGATCGGCGAATGGACGTACGAGATGTGAAGCTGCGTCGGACCCGTGATCACGCCTTTCGCCACGGCATGCGAGCTGGAGATAATTAAGTCGTAGGACGAAAGATCGAACTGTTCGACGGCAAGCGGCATGAATGGCAAATACGTGCGATATTTCTTCTTGCTCATCGGGAGTTTCTGAATAAACGACGTCGTGACCGGTTTGTTTTTAATAAACCCGCGTTCGCCGGGCGGCAGATGATCGACGGTTGAGAATATATCCGCATCCGGATACAACTGGAGCAGTTGTTCAAGCACTTTCTCGGAACCGGCATATGTAACGAGCCAGTCATGTACGATTGCGATTTTCATCTAGTACCTCACAGAACGAATATTAGTAGGCGCCTCTTTTGAGCAATACGGTCCATACGGTTTTGAACAGGATCTTAATGTCGAAGAAGACCGATTGATGGTAGACGTAATGCAGCTCCAAATCGACGCGTTCCGGATAACCGACGTCGCTCCGGCCGCATACCTGCCAATATCCGGTTACGCCAGGTTTAACGGACAAAAACTCGGATACACGGTTGCCGTACTCGATCAGTTCGTCCTTGACTACCGGACGCGGGCCGACTAAGCTCATCTCGCCCTTGAGCACGTTCACGAGCTGCGGTAGTTCGTCCAAACTCGTCTTGCGCAAAAAACGGCCAATGTTCGTGATTCGCGGATCTTCGTCTTGATCCAGCTTATAGTTATTGGCGATGTATTTGGCGTAAAGTTCCGGATCCTGCTTCAGCCGCTCCTCCGCATTGCTTACCATCGAACGGAATTTATAAATGCCGAACACGTTGCCGTGCTGACCGATACGTTTTTGCTTGAAGAATACGCTGCCTTTGGGATCATTGGTTTTGATCAAGATGGCAATCAGAATCATGACGGGCAGCAGGAAGATAAGACCAAAGAACGCGCCCGTGACATCTAGAGTCCGTTTCACCGCGTTGTTCAACGTGAGCGATCGCGGCGCTGCCTTTACATCGGCATTCGTATGATTCCTCAAGCTCATACGCGTTCACCTCGGCTTAACAGAAGTTCATCCCGTTTTTGCTTTTGCACGATCTCTTCCAACGCGTCCAGCAGTGGCGCTCGGAGGTCTTCGTTACGAAGCGCGAAGTCGACGCTTGTCAGAATGAAGCCCAGCTTCTCGCCTACGTCGTAACGCACCCCTTCGAAATCATACGCATATACGCCCTGCTTCTCATTCAGCTTCTGGATCGCGTCGGTCAGCTGAATCTCTCCGCCTGCACCAACCTCTTGCTCCTCCAAAAACTCGAAAATTTCGGGAGTCAGAACATAACGGCCCATGATGGCAAGATTCGACGGCGCGTTTCCTTTTTTAGGTTTTTCGACAAAGCGATTAACCTGATAGAGTCTACCAATGGCTTCCAACGGATCGACGATACCGTAACGATCGGTGTGCTCGGGGCGAACAGTCTGCACGCCGATAACCGACTTGCCTGTGCGCTCATATTGCTCCGCGAGCTGTCTGACGCATGGCGTCTCCGCTTGCACGATATCATCCCCAAGCAGGACGGCGAACGGTTCGTCACCGATAAAGTTGCGCGCGCACCATACGGCGTGTCCAAGTCCTTTCGCTTCTTTCTGACGAATGTAGTGGATATCAACATTGGAAGAACGCCGAACCTCGTCCAGCAGCTCGAATTTACCTTTGCTGAACAAGTTGTTTTCCAGCTCGAACGCATGGTCGAAATGATCTTCGATCGCGCGCTTGCCTTTACCGGTGACAATAATGATGTCTTCAATCCCGGAAGCGATGGCCTCTTCGACGATGTACTGAATAGTAGGTTTATCTACGATTGGGAGCATTTCTTTTGGCATAGCTTTTGTTGCGGGGAGAAATCTGGTGCCAAGCCCTGCTGCGGGAATGATCGCTTTTCTTACTTTTCTCATTACCATCACCCTATCTTGTTTATTTCCATAAAAAAACATAAATCATGCCCTTGGATAAAAGGGCATAATTTATCTTCTTTTATCCTATTAAAGGGCATTTAACCCATCCTCACATTACACCATTGACTATGGAAGTCTAAGGTTTGCCACCCACAGCGTAATCGAGTGCCTACAATGATAAAGGTATAGTAGACATTACCTGAAGCTATGCAGTTCGGAAGCATGCGTCATCACTACTTCGCCTGCTTGGTCATCCCGGAATCCTTACGGCTGCTTTTAATCAGCACCAGGCCCAGAATTCTTGCATTCACGTGCTCCAGGTTGGCTTTGGCTTTCTTTACGAAGTCTTTCTCGACCTTGCCAGCCGCCACAACCAGGACGACGCCATCGCATAACGGACTCAACACAAGACTATCCGTAACGGCAAGTACCGATGTCGTATCGGCGATAATAATATCGTAGCGATCCTTTAGGTCATCCATTAACCCTTGCATGCGGCTGGATCCGAGCAGCTCGGACGGATTAGGCGGGATCGGACCGGATGTTAGGATGGAGAGATTCTCAACTCCCGTGTCCCGAATAACCTCCTGCCAACCAGCCTGATTGGCCAGCACGCTCGAAAGTCCTGCGCGGTTCGTAAGCGAGAATACATGGTGCAAGGAAGGATTGCGGAGATCTGTATCGACAAGCAACACCCGCTTGCCGTCCTGTGCGTACGCGACGGCCAAATTACTAGCCGTCATCGTTTTGCCTTCTCCCTTCTGGGAGGAAGTGACCATGATGACCTTGGTTGGAATATTAACGGAGGAGAACTGTATGTTCGTTCTTAGCGTCCGGTAAGATTCATAGTTTGGAGAACTCGGATTGATGAGCGCAATATGTCGGTTACTGGTTGATCGTGGCATATTTACCTTCCTCCATTAAAGAAGTTTTCGCGTCCTTCTTATATTTGCGATCTTCCTTGTCGTTCTTCGTGATGAGAGCCAAGACCGGCAAGCCCAACTCTTCTTCGAGCTCTTCTTCCGTTTTAAACGTATTATCCAGGTAGTCAATGAAGAATACGAGTGTAACGGATGCAATTAATGCGACGATAAAGCTCAGGAGAACGCTCATGACCGGGTTGTAGTTGATCGGCGCTGCTGGCTCATCGGCAGAGGCTTCGTTCAGAATCGTCACGTTGTCAATTTTCATAATGGAAGGAATTTGTTCTTTAAACACCTTCGCGATACCATTGACACCTCTAACCGCGTTCTCATAGGAAGTATCGCGGTAAGTCAAACGCATGACTTGCGACTCTGCTGCGGCGCTGACCGTCGTGCGCGTCGAAATTTCCCGAGCGCTTGCTTTCAATTGCGGATATTGATCTGAAACTTTGCCCATGATGGCGGACGTGAGAAGGATCTCCTTATATGTATTGATCAGCATAATATTCGTTTGGACAGAGTTGATCGTCGGTTCCTCTTCTTGACCTTCGGTTTGCGTCGTTTGGTTAACGATCAACTTCGCCTCAGCCTCATAGACCGGAGTCGAGAAGAAGACCGACTTCACAACCGACAAAACTACCGCGCAACAGACAATTAATGCGATCAGCCATAATTTTTTCTGAATCACTTGCAGGTATCGCTTAAGTTCCACGTCCCAAGCCTCCAATTAAAAATTGTTTTTCAAACTTCTCTTTGTCTTTTTAGCCAAACATAATGAATTTTCGGATTGTAAGTTTTAAAATAAATGAATGTATAAATAAGAATCAGGCAGGAAATGATTACTGATACATTACGTATCCTTTGCAAGGTTTACTTTACGATACAGAACGTAACAAGTCAATACGTTTTTCATAGTTTTTGCAAGTTTGCGACATTTCGTCGCATTCAATGCAATTGTAAGCGTTTCGTATTAATATGAAAGAACGAGCAGTAATTTAGGAGGCGTTTTATGAATATTGGCAGCCGAATTGCGAAATTGAGGGAGGATCGGGGGTGGACGCAGGAACAGACATCCGCGTCTCTGGGGATCTCGCGGGCAGCTCTTTCGCACTATGAGAAGAACCGCAGGGAACCCGATAGCGAAACGTTATTGAAGTTCGCCAATCTGTTCCATGTGTCTGTTGATTACCTTGTAGGCCGAACGAACTCGACACAAATGACCCTGGATGAACCGATTAAGGATTTCGTCGATAAGCTTGAACTATCCGACGAGGAACTTCTCGATAAATTTGATCTTACGATTGACGGCAAGAAACTTTCCGCCGAGGAAGCTCGTCGTTTCATCGCGTTTGTCCGCGCGGAACGCATGATGAATTCCTAAGCTTACGCATCCTATATTCAGGAATAAAACCACAGCCAGGGCACGGTTGCCAGGCTATGGTTTTATTCCTGCTTCTTCTTTATTTATCGGCACTCGCGAGAGTTCGGCCGGCAACTTCAATCTGTCGATGCCCAGCTGTTCGATAATGACTTCAACACTGATTTCTGTTTTTATCCGCGTGTTTTCCGCTTCAGATATCCGTTTTACATTATCCATCGCTAGATCCTGCCTTTTCCGTTTCGGTATATTGCCGCGCTTTGCCCGACTTATCAAGTATAGTCAAACCGTTTTTCAAAGGCTGTCGGAACCTTGGGGCTATTTTCCTCTCTTTTTGTCGAAGATCTATTTCCCTCAAAGAAGAAACGGCTCCCTAGGAATGAAGTCTTCCTTTGAAGCCGCTCTCGGTTCTGCATCTATGCGATTATTCAGCTCTTCCCGCCGATTTGAGTTCCTCTTCCCATTTCTCTTTTAATCCTAGCTGCGCGAGTATCATTTGGATGTCGAGCGTGATCCGTTTCTTTTCTTCATGCTTCCCGCTAATAGCCCTTGAATGCTCCGCCATCAGTATGTACCGCCTCTCCATCTCTCCAATATGTAACATTCTCTCTCTAGATTACCTCTTCTTATTTTATCGCGTTATCGCTACAATGTGTGTCGAAGCCTGGATCAGTTTCCCATATTTTTTCATCGCCTTTTGTCGGATACTGGCGAGTCAATAAAAAAAGAGAGCCCTTTAGAGGCTCTCTCTTCGTTTCTCGTATTAATTCCCGCCAACCCGCGCCAGTTCCTTCATGTTGGCTTCGAAAGCCGCCAGAAGGGCTGCGTCGCCGGTAAGGCCGGTAGCTTCTACTTTCTCGATCTGCTCGAGCATCCGCTTGTAATCCTTCGGAATAACGCGGACGAACTTCGGCAGGTAGGTGGCCCAGTCGCTCAGGACGCGGTCGCCGACTGCGGAGCCCGTGTTCTGCACGTGGCGCTCGATCATGCCGCGCAGCTCGGCTATTTCGGCTTCGGACTCGACGCGCTCGAGCAAGACCATCTCGAGGTTGCAGTTCTGGTAGAACGTGCCGGCTTCATCCAGGACGTATGCGACGCCGCCGGACATACCTGCCGCGAAGTTGCGGCCCGTGCCGCCGAGGACGACGACGCGTCCGCCGGTCATGTACTCGCAGCCATGGTCGCCTACGCCTTCGACGACGACGCGAACGCCGGAGTTACGGACCGCGAAGCGCTCGCCCGCGATGCCGCGAATATACGCATCGCCGTTCGTGGCGCCGTAGAACGCGGTGTTGCCGATAATGACGTTCTCCTCCGACTTAAAGGTCGCTTTCGGCGACGGCGCGACGATAATCTTGCCGCCCGAGAGACCTTTGCCGACGTAGTCGTTGGAATCGCCCTCAATGGAGAGCGTGATGCCCTTCGGCACGAACGCGCCGAAGCTCTGGCCGGCCGAGCCGACGAAGTGGAATGAGATCGTATCTTCCGGCAAGCCTTTCGCCCCATAACGGCGCGTGACTTCGCTGCCCACGATCGTGCCGACGACGCGGTTCGTGTTCGCGATCGGGAACGTCGCGCGTACTTGCTCGCCGCTCTCCAGCGCAGGCTGCGCCGCTGGCAGCAGCTTCTGCATGTCGAGCGATTCGTGCAGCAGGTGGTTCTGCTCCTGCACTTGGTAACGCGCGGAGCCTTCCGGCAGCTCCACTTGGTACAGCAGCGGCGTCAAGTCGATGCCTTTGAGCTTGTAATGATCGATCAGGTCTTTCGTCTTCAGACGATCGACGCGGCCGACCATTTCGTTCACCGTGCGGAAGCCCAATTGCGCCATGATCTCGCGGAACTCCTGTGCGACGAAGAGCATGTAGTTGACCATGTGGCTCGGGTCGCCCATGAACTTCTTGCGCAGCTCCGGGTTCTGCGTCGCGACGCCGACCGGACAGGTATCCAGCTGGCACACGCGCATCATGATACAGCCGAGCACGACGAGCGGTGCCGTCGAGAAGCCGTATTCTTCAGCGCCGAGCAGCGTTGCGATCGCGAGATCGCGGCCGTTCATGATTTTGCCGTCCGTCTCCACCACGACGCGGTCGCGGAGGTTGTTCAGGATCAGCGTCTGGTGCGTCTCGGCAAGGCCAAGCTCCCACGGCAAGCCCGCATGGCGGATCGACGCCAGCGGCGATGCGCCCGTGCCGCCGTCGTAACCCGAGACGAGAATGACGTCCGCGCGGCCTTTGGCAACGCCCGCCGCGATCGTGCCTACGCCGACCTCGGATACGAGCTTCACGTTGATGCGCGCGCGAGGGTTCGCGTTCTTCAAGTCATGGATCAGTTCTGCCAAATCCTCGATCGAATAGATGTCATGGTGCGGCGGCGGGGAGATAAGTCCTACGCCCGGCGTCGAACCGCGGACTTCGGCTACCCAAGGGTAGACCTTGCGTCCTGGCAGCTGACCGCCTTCGCCCGGCTTCGCGCCTTGCGCCATCTTGATCTGGATCTCGTCGGCATTGACCAGGTAGTTGCTCGTCACGCCGAAGCGGCCGGATGCAACCTGCTTGATCGCGCTGCGGCGGGAATCGCCGTTCGCATCCGGGATGAAGCGCGCCGGATCTTCGCCGCCTTCGCCCGTATTGGACTTGCCGCCGATGCGGTTCATCGCGATCGCAAGCGCCTCGTGCGCTTCCTTGCTGATGGAGCCGAACGACATGGCGCCCGTCTTGAACCGCTTCACGATCGATTCCACGGACTCGACTTCGTCGAGCGGAATCGGCTGCGCGTCGAAGTTGAAGTCCAGCAGCGAGCGGAGCGTCAGGTGCTTCTTGTCTTCGCCCTGCACCATCGCCGAGAATTTCTTGTACATGTCATAGTTATTCGTACGCGAAGCCATCTGCAGCGTGTGGATCGTCTGCGGGCTGAACAGGTGGTCTTCGCCGTCTTTACGCCATTGGTACTCGCCGCCGGAGTCGAGCTCCTTCACGCGGCCTTCCTGCTCGGCGAACGCCCGGTTGTGATGCTTGAGCGTCTCTTGCGCGACGATATCGAGGCCGATGCCGCCGATGCGCGAAGGCGTCCACGTGAAGTACTTCTCGATCAGCTCTTCCTGCAGACCCACGGCTTCGAAAATTTGCGCGCCGCGGTACGATTGAATCGTCGAAATCCCGTATTTGGACAGGATTTTCGTAACGCCTTTCGTCGCTGCTTTAATGAAGTTCTTGACCGCTTTCTCGTGCGTTACGCCGCGCAGCATGCCTTGGCGGATCATGTCGTCGAGCGTCTCGAACGCCAGGTACGGGTTCACCGCGCTGACGCCGTAGCCGAGCAGCAGGGCGAAGTGATGCACTTCGCGCGGCTCGCCGGATTCTAGCAGGATGCTGACGCGCGTACGCGTGCCTTCGCGGATCAAATGGTGATGCAGCGCGGAGACGGCCAGCAGCGCCGGGATCGCCGCGTTCTCGCGGTCAACGCCGCGGTCGGACAGAATCAGAATGTTGTGACCTTTCGCGATGACGCGGTCGGCCGCTTCGTTCATTTGCTCAAGCGCCGCGCGCAGCCCTTCTTCGCCTTCGGCAGCCGGGAATAGAATCGGCAGCGTGATCGACTTGAAGCCAGGACGGCGGACATGGCGCAATTTGGCGAACTCTTCATTAGAAAGAACAGGCGATGCGAGCGAGATCTGGCGCGCGCTCTCCGGCTCCGGATGAAGCAGGTTGCGCTCCGGTCCGATCGTCGTCGTCGTCGCGGTGATGATCTCTTCGCGAATCGCGTCGATCGGCGGGTTCGTGACTTGCGCGAACAGCTGCTTGAAGTAGTTGTACAGACGCTGAGGGCGCTCCGACAGAATAGCCAGCGGCGCGTCGTAACCCATGGAAGCGATCGGCTCTACGCCGCTGCCTGCCATTGGCTCGAGCACTTTGCGCACGTCTTCGAATGTATAACCGAAAGCTTGCTGGCGGCGTTCGACGGACTCATGGTCCGGCTCCGGCAGCTCTGGCGCGTCCGGCAGATCGTCGAGTCCGATCAGGTGCTCGTTCAGCCATTCGCGGTAAGGCTGCTCGCCCGCGATCGCGGCTTTCACTTCCTCGTCGGAAATGATGCGGCCTTCCTTCGTATCGACCAAGAGCATGCGGCCTGGACGCAGACGGTCTTTATATAGGATGTTCTCCGGATCGATAGGCACCGTGCCTGCTTCGGAACCGAGAATGATGTGGTCGTCCTTCGTTACGTAATAGCGAGCCGGACGCAAGCCGTTGCGGTCGAGGATCGCGCCGATCTGCGTGCCGTCGGTGAATGCCATCGCCGCCGGACCATCCCATGGCTCCATCAGCGTGCTGTGGTATTCATAGAAGGCTTTCTTCGTATCGTCCATCGTCTCATGGTTCGACCACGGCTCCGGCACCATCATCATCGCGACGTGCGGAAGCGAACGGCCGGACAGGAAGAGGAATTCCAGCGTGTTGTCGAACATGGCCGTATCGGATCCATCCGGGTTAATGACCGGTTTGACTTTGTCCATGTCGCTGCCGAACAGCTCGCTCTCGAAGAGCGACTGGCGGGCATGCATCCAGTTGACGTTGCCGCGCAGCGTGTTGATCTCGCCGTTGTGGATCATATAGCGGTATGGATGCGCGCGCTCCCAGCTCGGGAACGTGTTCGTCGAGAAGCGGGAGTGGACGAGCGCAATCGCCGTTTCGACCGCTTCGTCGCTGAGCTCCACGTAGAACGAGCGGACCTGCTCGGTCGTGAGCATGCCTTTATACACGATTTTCTTGCTCGAAAGGCTCGGGAAGTAGAACACGTCCCCGCCCTCGGCGCCCGCATAGCGAATCGCCAGCTCGGCGCGCTTGCGGATGACGTACAATTTGCGTTCAAAGGACATTTCGTCCTGCAGGTCGGCGGATTTGCCGATGAATACTTGACGGACGTACGGTTTAACCGCAAGCGCCGATTTGCCAAGCTTCTCATCGTTCGTCGGCACGGTGCGCCAGCCGATAACGGTCTGTCCTTCCTCGCGGATGATCGTCTCCAGCTCGCGCTCGTTTTTGCCGCGGACCGTCTCGTCCTGGGACAAGAACAGCATGCCTACCGCATAATCGCCGCTTGCTGGCAGTTCGATTCCGAGCCCTTTCATCTCGCGCTCGAAGAACTTGTGCGGGATTTGAAGCATGATACCCGCGCCGTCCCCCGTATTCGGCTCGCTGCCTTGGCCGCCGCGGTGTTCCATGTTCTCCAGCACCGTGAGCGCCTGACGGACGATTGTATGCGACTTTTTCCCCTTGATGTTTGCCACAAAGCCCATCCCGCATGCGTCTTTCTCGTACTGCGGGTCGTATAGACCTTGCTTCGGCGGCAATCCGAAACGATTCTCTTTCATTGCGTGCAACCTTTCTATCAGAAGATTTTTGTGCAAACGTAAATCATGACGGCCCTACGCTTCAATTTAGAAGCACAATCGCTTACAATGGAAAAGGAGTGCAACCTCGACCGTTTCCGCATCTTCGAGAGCACGAACATTCCGGCTCTACAGATGTTCATTGTACGGAATCTCGCTTTATCGCTTCGATGTGCCGCAGTTCAAACATCCAATGCGCAAATTTTGTATTTATATGATAATACCATCACCCCATTGCGATATCAATTTATTCTTTTTATGATTGTGATAAGAGATCTTTTACGAAAGATGCCAGTTTCGAACATTCATATAGCCTAACTATAGCAAAAGGAAGTGGTCTCATTGTATAGCAACTTTAGGAAAACGCCTCTTACGCTCCTCTCGCTCGCGGCGATCTTGCTCGCCGGCTCGCTCCCGCAGACCGGCGCGGCAGCGCCGAACGCGAACCAAACGTCCGCAGCGCATATCGCCGAAATCCGGACAATCCCTCTCGCGGCCGCGGCGCCCGTATCCGCTTACAACCGCGCCAATCCGTACAAAATCGTGGCCATCGGCGACTCGCTCACGGTCGGCTACGAGATGGGGATTACCGACCCGTCGGCGCTCTATGGCTACGTCGGGCGGATCTATGAGCAGGCGCTCTATCGCGGCGCCGCCGAAGTGCAGAACTTCGGCATTCTCGGCCTGAAGAGCGGCGGCTTGAAGAGCTGGCTGGATGCGGCTGTTCAAGGCACGACGGTAGCGGCTGAGGACGCGCAGAGCGGTTTGTCCAAATACCCGTACGCAGCCGAGACGATCGCCAAGTCCGCCGCGCTCAAGGAAGCGGCCAGCGAGGCGGATTTGATCGTCATGACGATCGGCGGCAACGATTTTCTTCCTATATTTACGGAGCTGCAATCGAGAACCGTAGAACCGGCCGAGCTGCAGAAGCTGCTCGACGATCTGCTCGCAGGCTATAGCGCCACGCTCGAAGCTTCCCTGCGCGCGATCGTCAGCCTGAATCCGGATGCCAAGATCGTGCTCGCCGACCAATATTTGCCGCTTCCGAAGCCAAGCCAGTTTGTGAAAGTGGTCACCGAGGAGCAATATGCCGTTCTCGAAAAGGCGGTCTCCGCACTGCACGACGCGCTAGAAGCGGTGGAGTCGAAACTTGCCGGAGAAGGCGTATCATTGTCGATCGTTGACATCGCCACGCCGTTCGCCGGCCAGCAATTCATGCTCACTTCCATTCGCGACAAAGACGTACATCCGAACAATGCCGGCTACGAGGTGATCGGACAACAGTTTGCGAGCGCCATCTGGGGCGACTACCGCAAGGCCGCTCCGCTGGCCGCGGACACGCCGCTTCATTTGGTCGTGAATGGCAAAGAACTGACCGGCGGCAACAAACCGGTTATTAAGAATAACACGACGTTCCTGCCGATGCGCGACGTCGCGAGCGCGCTTGGCGCCACGCTCGCCTGGGACGGCAAAACCCAAACGGCGACGATTCAGGCTTCAGGCAAGAAAGTGGCGTTCACGATCGGCGCAAAGACGATGAACGTGAACGGCCAACCGGTGCCGCTGGCAACGCCGGCCTACCTCGCGAAGAATGGCAAAAACCTCTCGACGTATTTGCCCCTCGCGGCATTGTCGGAGGGTCTTGGCTATCAGGTCGTCTACCGCAAGACAATCAAAACGGCATTTATTAATCCATAATTTTCCTTCCTATATTAAGCGCAAAAAAACCAGTCTGGGAACCGGCCGCATGTCGACCGTTTCCAGGCTGGTTTTTTCGGTTCGCCCGCGCGATGCGGGCGTCTACTCCTCCATGTACGGCTTGCCTTCCTCGCCGCCGAGGCCGATGCGGGTCAACTCCTCGATGGTGAAGAGCGAATGGAAGCGCAGGCCGGCCGCTTCAATGTTCCGGCGGCCTTCCGGATCCTGCTCGATCACGCAGATGACGTCGGTCACGTTCGCCCCGGCCGCGCGAAGATCCGTTACGCTTTGCAGCACCTGCGCACCCGTAGAGACGAGGTCCTTGATAACGCAGACGCGCTTGCCCGAGATCTCCGCGCCCTCCGCGACCCGCCCGGTCCCGTACTGCTGCGCCTTCAGGCGCACGAACACGGCCGGCAGCCGCGTCTCCAAGGACAGCACGGTTACAAGGGGAATGCCGCCCAGCTCTAGCCCCGCCAGCACCTGCGTGCCGACCGGCACGAACGTGGACATCTCCCACGCGATCGCGCCCATGAGCCGCGGGTCGGATTCGAACCGGTACGGATCGACGTAATTGTCGCTTGTCGCGCCGGAGCGCATGCGTACTTCCCCGTTCCAATGCGCGAGCTTATAGATTTCCTCGGCCATCATTTGCTTGTCCATGGTAAGAAAGATCGCCTCCTTCGCTGAAATAAACGGACGATGAGGCTTGCCGCCGGCGGCGTCCATGCTACTTGTACTCCCGGCTGAGCGCCTCGAGAGAACTTAATCCCTTCTCCGCCCAGCGCTTCAGCTTGTCCAGCGCTTCCATCTCGCGCGCCAGCGCGGCCATAAGCGAGCTCCGGTAATCCGGCACGTCGCCGCGGAAAGGCGACAAGTCGCCATAAGGCACGTTCGTCTTCTCCGTGTAGCTGAGCGCCCGGCGCTCATGGAACATCGGCACGTCGGGGTCGTACGGATTGTGCAGATCCCCCTGCTCCGGATGCTTGCGCACCGCCAGAATCTTCACGAGCGCGCGAGGTCCGCCGGCTTCGACCACTTCTCCGATGTATTCTCCCGTCTTTACCTTCGCGTTGACCAGTTCGCCCGCTTCCGGACGGTAGGGTTCGCCTGCTCTCATGACGCGTTCACGCTCCATTCGTTTGAACTATTCTGTTCCTAGCATATCGGAAGTAGCGAAGAGGAAGCAAGTTGCGGGAAAAAGCAAGCGCTATCATCTTTTTACCCGACTTGCTCGTCGGTATTCATGGGGGGATGCAAGCCCCTTTGGGAATTTACCTAATTTTTAGGCGCTATTTGTACCGCTTTACAGCTTAGATGGGCGTTGCAATCTTGTGTTAGCGCTCCCGCCGAAGTAATATGGTATAAGATAAGCCGCGGAGAACAGATGGCGGGCGACCGAAGTCCTTCGTCTCTATACAGAAAAGCAGGTGAGAAGATGCGCAAGAAACGAGTGCTGTTGCTCTCGGAAGGGTTCGGCTCCGGACATACCCAAGCCGCCTACGCGCTGGCCGTCGGTCTGCGCGAGTTGGATCCGGGAATCCAAACTCGCGTCATCGAGCTCGGGAAGTTCCTGAATCCGGTGCTGGGGCCGATGATTGTGAACGCTTACCGCAAAACGGTCAGCAAACAGCCGAAGCTTGTCGGCATCATGTACCGCAGACAATACAAGAAATCGCTCAACCGGCTCACCCAGCTTGCGTTGCACCGCATTTTTTATACCCATACCTCCCAAGTCATCGAACAGCTCAAGCCCGATCTGATCGTCTGCACCCACCCGGTGCCGAACGCGGTCGTCGCCCGGCTGAAGCGGCTCGGGCTGGATGTTCCGCTGTTCACGCTGATTACGGATTATGACGCCCACGGCACGTGGACCAGCAACGAGGTGACCAAATACCTCGTCTCCACCCCGATCGTGATGGAGAAGCTGCTCGAGCGCGGCATTCCGGCTCAGCGGATCGAAGTGACGGGCATCCCCGTGCATCCGAATTTCTGGCATACGCACGACAAAGCCGAGATTCGAGCGCAATTCGGCTTGAAGCCGATGCCGACGGTGCTCATCATGGGCGGTGGATGGGGGCTTATGAACAGCGACGACCTGCTCGCCTATATGACCGAGTACCGCGAACGCGTCCAGCTCATTTATTGCGTGGGGAATAATGAAGAATCGCGCGCGCGCCTGCTCGCCGACCCCCGGTTTCAGCACCCGAACGTGCGGGTCATCGGCTTTACCCGGGAAGTCAGCAAGCTGATGGACATTTCCGATCTGCTCGTGACGAAGCCGGGCGGCATGACGTGCACCGAGGGGCTGAGCAAAGGCATCCCGATGCTGTTCTACGAGCCGATCCCCGGCCAGGAGGAAGAGAATTGCGAATATTTCGTGCAGCAGGGGTTCGGCGAAATGCTGGAGTCCGCCGCCACCGTCAAACGATGGTTCGACTTAATACAGGAGCCTTACGCCTCCGACCAATTTAGACGAAAACTGCTGACCAAGCGGAATCAATATTATAATCCGATGCAATGCTCCCGTGCCGTCCTGCAGTTTATGCAGTGACGGTTTTTCTTTTGGCCCGCCCTTTCGCACCGCAATAGGCCCGGAAGAAGGTCTTCCGAGTTAAACATGAGGGTTGGCCGAACGAGCGCCTCTTCGACGACCTGAACCGTCGCCTGCCGCGGCATTCTCGCCGAATCCGATGCGGCAGCATCGAACGTGTCAACAAAAGTTGTCCCCTCTCCGCTGAATAGGCATTCCCGATCGGGGTAAATATAGGGGCGACATGGACAAGGAGGGCTAGCCATGACGAACCGCTCGCTCGACGGGAAAACGATCATTTTGCGGCGGAGCTCGACACGGCGAAGGCGTTCAATTTGACGATCAAGCGCAGCACGGTCGCCGTCCTCGGCCTCGGCAATATCGGTCCTTACGCCGCCATGCCGGAGGTGAAGGGCAAAGCGATGCTGTTCAAAGAGTTCGCCGACGTGGACGCCTTTCCGATCTGTCTGGACACGCAGGATACGGAGGCCGTCATCGCCGCGGTGAAGGCGCTTGCGCCCGGCTTCGGCGGCATTAGCCTCGAAGATATCGCCGCCCCGCGCTGCTTCGAGATCGAGTGCCGGCTTCAGGCCGAGCTGGACATCCCGGTCTTCCACGACGACCAGCATGGGACTGCGGTTGTCCTATATGCCGGGCTGCTGAACGCGCTCAAGCTGGCCGAGCGATCCTTAAGCGAGGCGCGGATCGTCATCTGCGGCATCGGCGACGAATTAGATCAACAATGCGCCCTGCTTCCCCGGTATCTTCCGTGGGGCGCTCGACTACCGCGCCACCCATATCAACGAAGCGATGAAGCTGGCCGCCGCCGAGGCGATCGCCTCGGTCATCGGCGAAGACGTGCTGAGCCCGCTCTATATCGTGCCGAGCGTGTTCAATGGGCGGGGCGTTGAGAAGGTGCGCCGCCGCGTCGTGCAGGCCGCTGCGGCGACCGGCGTGGCGCGCAGGCAAGCGCGCGAGTAGCAGGATCAGACGGAACGTCAAAGAAGGACATCCGCGCCGATTGACGGCCGGATGTCCTTCTTGGTAATCCCGTATAAGTCCGCTCGAAAGAGAACTAATTTACAGCACGCTGCCTCCGTACAGGAAGCGGTACTCCCAGTGCTTGCCAGCGATGTCGCTCGTGCGAACGCCGCCGGAAGCCGTCGAATACGTGTGCAGCACTTTGCCGTCGCCCAGATAGATGCCGACGTGCGTGATCGTCGCCGTGGCCTTGTTTACGCCCGCGTAATTCGACGCGCTCGTCCCCTTATAGGACATGAAGACCATCAGATCGCCCCGCTTCAGACTGCGCCAGTCGGTCTTCACCGCGCCTTTGCTCTGGACGTATTCGCCCTGCCCGCGGGAATCGGCCGGCAGGGTCAGGCCCATGCCTTCGCGGAACGCCGTCCGCACGAAATCCGAGCAGTCGAACGTCGTCGTCGTGTTACGGTCGGAGCTGTATTCGTAAGGCGTGCCCCAATATTTCATGCCGGCCGCGATTACCGCTTCGATGGAAGCGTTCGTGTCCACGGGAGGCGTCTGCACGGGAGGCGTCTGCACCGCGCCGCCCGTCGAGCCGCCGCCCGTGCCGACCGAATAATTCGTCGTCACGTACTTCGGATCCGAGCTCACATACCCTTGGACGCCGTTTCCGTCCTGCACCAGATACCAGTAGCTGTTCGGCTGGCCGATAATCGTCAGCGGTTCGCCCGTCTTCAGATAGCGGATGCGCTCCGCGCTCGTGGAAGGACCGGTCCGGAAGGACGCGGACGACGCGGCAACCGCGTTCGTCGTGCCCGAGGACGGCGCGCTGACCGATGTCGTATAATCAATATATTTGTCCGCGCTGGACATATAGCCGACTCGTCCTGCACTGTCTCTGACTTGGAGCCAGTATGCGTTCACTTCGCTTAGCACCGTGACGTCTTCGCCCGTTTTCAGATAGCGGATAAACGCCCCGCTCGTGGACGGCTTCTCGCGAAACGAGACGGAAGCCTGGATTTCGGCTGGTCCGGTCTGCGCCATCGCGGCGATCGGCATCGAGATGGAAGCGGCAAGAATCGAGATCATCGTCATTGCGGTAAGTTTCTTCATCGTTAGGTACCCCCGTTGTCATGTTGTCGTTAATCGCATGTCTCACGTCATTACCTAGCGCCTATGAATCGTAATGCTGCAACCTGTCTCGGCAAGGTTGTGCTCGCTTGTCCTGGCACCATTGTACGAAGTTTGGCGGACTATCCGCTATCGACCGCTCGTCCCATCTTCCCGGGTCCCATGAGCGGCAAGTCTCAATTGCCGCGGCAACCCAAAAAGCGCTCCGGCGGAGATGCCCAAGCGAACGAATCGCTTGGCCTCTCCGGTCGGAGCGCCTCAAAGGGGACGTATGACAATCGGCTAAATGGATAGGACTATAGACTCAATTATAAGGAGTAAGCTGAATATCCTAGAAACATTTACCGTTTGCGCATTCTAGCGTGTTTATGCCTGATTATGCCTTATCCCTGCGAATACTGCGGCGCCTGTTCTTCCTGCTTGGCTCCCGATGCCGCAGCAAGCTCGCGATACTTATCCATATACTTCACGCACGTGTTCACGTACGTCGCGTGCGACCAGGTCAGCGGCGTAACGGACAGCGGCGATCCGCTGAACGGATCCAGCTGCTCCGGCAGCATGCCGGTGCGCAGCGCGTGGTCGGCGACCCATTCGATCGTCTGGCTGGCTGCTTGGAGTTCGCCCAGCGTCGTCGCCGATTCGATCTTCCAATCGGCCACCCATAACGTGCAGATGATCCACGGATTGCCCGGCGCCTCCTGCAAGTTGCCGGTACGTTGGAAGTAGTAGTCGTTGTAGTAGCGGGCGATGCCGCCGACCGGCGTGCGCACGAGCAGGCCTTGGGCAATCGCGTTCATCGTGCTGTTCACGCGCGGATCGGTCGTCGGCAGCACGCCGAATGCCGCGATACCGTAAATACTGCTCTCGAGCGTCATATCTTTGACCCATTGCCCGCCTCGGCGGTACAAGCCGCGAATAAACCGCCCTTCCTCCTCATCCCACAGATGCTTCACGATGCTCGCCTTCATCTCGTCCGCCGCCTTCTGGAACCGTTCGGCCCGCTCCTCGTTGCCGAAGAGCCGGCAGAAGTTCGATGCGGCGGTCAAGCCAGCATGAACCGCGGATACCGAATACGTGTAGATGCCGTGGCGTTCCTCCCACAAATCGTAGCAGGGTGCCGGCAATCCGGTCTCGGCGTCCACGTAGTTCATAAGGAACTTGCCGGCGCGTACAACCAGCGGCTTATAGAGCGATTGGGCAAAGGCGATGTCGCCGTGCTTCTCGTACAGCTTCCAGAACGCATGCAGCACGAGGCCCGTCTCGTCGATCTGGATCGGCAGCTGCGGCAGTCCGTCAGCGAGGAACGGATGCCAACTGGAGCCGACCGTCCCGTCCGGATTGTACTTATGGTGCAGGTAGCCCTCCGGCGACAATCCCTCGGTACAGAAGACGAAGAACGGCTCGACCAGCTCCGGATAGCCCGCGTCCGACATCGCCATCGCGATCATCGCGCCGTCCCGCGGCCAGACGTAGCTGTAGTGGTCCCGGTTATATTGCAAAATATCCGAATCGTTTGCCGCCGTAATGGCCCCGCGGATGTCGGTCTGCGTGCGAATCGTCAGCAGACTGTGCCGAAACAGGCGGATCGCCCGATCGCTCATGCCGCCGAAGTCCCGCTTCACCTTCGTCGCCCAGCCCTCCCAATAGACGGCCACGCGGCGCAGCAGCTTCTCCGGCCGATTGTCCCGCACATACTGGTCGAGCAGTTTCACGTCCTGCAGATTGCGGCCGACCGACATCCAATAACTTGCCCGCTCCGTCGAACCGCCGGGCACGAGGATGGTCAGGCCGGCCGTGCTGTCGACCGAGCCCTGCGAGATCGGATTGCCCATCAGATGGCCGTCCTCCGCGTCGACCCAGGTCCCCTGCGCCCCGCCGAACCGCTTGATTCCGATCGAATATTGCGAGATGCCGCCTCTGCCGCCCCACCCGTTGAACATGAAGTAGAAGTTGCGTTTATAATGGAACAAGCTTCCGTTCTCCGGCAGGAAAGCGGCGGTGTCGCCGACTTCGCTTTCCCCGATGCTCAAGTCCTGGTGGAAGAACAGGCGCACCTCGCGCTCCTCGTCTCGTTCATTCGTGATCTCGACGCTGCGCAGCAGCACCGGATCCCGTTGGTGAACCCCGTCGTAGATGACGAGCCGGATGCCCAGATTCTCGTGCACCGCTTCGGTAATGGCGACCAGCGTCGAGTCCGCGTAGCGGCTTTCCTTGCGCCAGCTCGGATTGTCGAGCCAGCTGAACTGACCATCGACCCAAATGCCGAAGCGGCACATTTGGCCGCCAACGTGATTGTATTGCCCCACGTAGGGATAATAAATATCGCGGATATAGGCATTGCCGTCGATATTCACGAGTAACTGGCCATTACCGAGCGCGATGTGCCTCGTCATGTCATTTCACCGACTGTGGGTAGATGGGCTTCCGTGCCGAACGGCACATGGCCCTTCTGCGTCAGCCTCATAAGCGCGTCCAGCCGGTTCGTGGATTCGACCACCGACATATAATCGGACTTCGGCACCGAATGATAAGCGACGACCTCTCCCGTGTGGAAATAGAGCTGCAGCTCCGCCTTATCCTCGTTGTACGAACAAAATGCGATTTGCTTCGATTCGACCGGTAATAGCATCCAATTCCCCTCCTTCAGCATATGTTCAGCTATCGTCATTCCCTAACTATATGAGGTATTGCGCGATTTCTTCCCGATATTTCTGCGTCATCCAGTCCAGTTTTTCGTGCGAGTCGGTCTCGACGACGAGCTGCAGCAGCGGCGCGTCCGTCGCGTGCAGGACGAGCACGCTCCCGTCGACGTGATCGAAGCGAAGTCCGCCCGGCCATTCGGTCGCCTCCGACTCGTGCCGCTCCGACAACAGCCGGAAAATCGAGCCTTTGCGTTCCCACGGACAATCGATCCACTCCCGGGCCCGGTATTGCGGCGGAATCGCCGCGAGGATCTCTTCGGGCCGCTGCCCGGATCGCGCCATATGGCGCATGAGCATCGCCGCGGCATACAATCCGTTCAAGACGGGGTGAAACAGCGGATCGTCCGTCGCCTCCAGCATCGAGCGCGGATCATTCTTCGTCCGGCGGACTTGGCCGCCTAATCCTTCAGCGATCGATTCCGCGACGGCCGGCGCATCGACCGGGAGGCCGAACGTCCGGCCGCGGCTGCAATGGCTGACGGCCGCGACCGCCAGGCAGAGCAGATCGTCGCCCTCGATCGGCTCGCCCCGCGCATCCAGCACCCGAAGCGTCCGGCCGCTTTCGTCGAGCATCAGCTTCAAGTCGGCGCTAGCCATGAGCGGCCATAACGCATGCTCGTCCGGCGATCCCGCGTACACAATGCGCGCAGCGCCCGGCCCGAGCAGCGCGGCCGCAAGGCCGAAGATGCCGGGATCGCAGCAGATCGCCACCGTGCCGAGTTCCTCGCCCGCCCAGCCGGCCGTCTCGGTGAAGCGTCTGGCATAGACGTCATTCACATACGTTTCCCCTCGTCCACCCAGCGAATCCGGCTGAACTCGTCGAAAATCGTTGTGATTGTAGGCGGATTCGACCTTTCGCGCCAAGGCGCTCGCGATGGGCAGGCCCGCGGCGTCTCCGCATTCGAACCGGATGCGGACCTCGCTCTCGCCGGCCGCGTGCTGGATGTGGATGTAGCCATCCATGCCCGCATCCAGCATGTAGGCGCGGGCAGCATCCGGCAGCGTCGTTCCGCCGTCGATGACGTCGATGCAGGCGGTCTGCAGCGCGGGGATGATCGATTCTTTCATGACCGCCGCATACGGATGCTCCGAATTCGTCACGAGCAGCCGGCTCCCTTCGGGAAGCTGGGAACCGTAGGCCTGGGCGAACCGAGCCGCGCTCTGGGGCGTCATCTCGACGCCAGCCAGGCCCTGGGCGCCCCAATCGCCTATCAGTCGGGTGGCGGCCGCGCCGCCCCAGATGAGCGAGGTCGGCACATGCGCGTCGTCCTGGATTTCTTTCTCCGGCCAGACGTGCACGTGGCTGGCGACCGTTGCCCTGCGGCCGATCCGGCAATGGCTGCCAACGACGGACTGCGCTTTAAGCCGGGAGCCGTCGCCGATCGCGCTGTGGTTGCACAGCAGGGCGCCCCGCATCTCGACAGCTTGTCCGAGCTGGGCGTTATCCCAAATAATCGAGCGTTCCAGCTCGGAGGCGCCGCCCACGCGGGCGGAATGGCCGATGATGGAATATGGCCCGAGCACCGTGCCGGACTCGACGCGCGCCCCTTTGCCAATATAAGCGGGTCCGAGAATGCGGACCGACTCATCCAGCTGCGCATCCTCGTGCGCCCACACGCCGGGCATTAGGGGGTGTCCCTCCAATTGTACCTCAACTTTGCCGTCCAGCATGTCGAACTGCGTCTGCTTGTATTGATCAATATTCCCGATATCCGACCAGTAGCGGTCCGTTACGTATCCATAGAGCGGGATGCCTGCTTCCATAAGAGAAGGGAACAGCTCCTTGCTGAAGTCGTACTCTCTCCCGGCGGGAATATGGGCAAGCACATCCGGCTCCACAATATATATACCCGTATTGACCGTGTCGCTGAACACCTCCGGCCAATCCGGCTTCTCCTGGAACCGGACGATGCGGCCGGACGCATCGGTCTGCACGACGCCGAACTCCAGCGGGCGCGTCACCCGGGCCAGGACGAGCGTCGCCGCGGATCCGCTCTGTTCGTGAAATCGGACCGCATCGGCAATATCGATGTCGGTCAGCGCGTCGCCGCTAATGACGACGAATCGCTCGTCCAGGAAATCCGCCGCGTTCTTGATGCTGCCCGCCGTCCCGAGCGGGACCGTCTCGTCATAATACCGCAGGTTCACGCCGTGCTCGCGCCCATCGCCATAATAACGGGTGATCGCCTCCGGCATGTACTGAGTCGTCACCGCGATGTCGGTCAATCCGTGCCGTCTGAGCAGTTCGATTATATAACTCATGCACGGCTTGCTCAGCAGCGGGACCATCGGTTTGGGCAGCGAGCACGTCAGCGGCCGGAGCCGCGTTCCTTTGCCGCCCGCCATAATGACTGCTTTCATCCTTCATCCCCTCCTTAGCTCTGCGCGTTCGCGGCGAACTGCCGATCCACGGCATCCCCATAGATGCCGCTAACGCGCTGCGCCAATCGCTCCCATTGATATTCGGTGACGAGCTTCTCGTACGCGTTCTCGGCCATCGATTCGGCTTGGCCGGGATTCATCAGCGATTCGGTCACGTGCCAAGCGAGCGAGTCTACATGGCCCGGCAGCGCTTTGAAGCCGTGCACGCCGTGCTCCACGATGCTCGCAAGTCCGCCCGTATCCGAGACGACGAGCGGCCTGCGGTACCGCATCGCCTCGAGCGCCACAAGACCGAACGGCTCGTACAGGCTCGGAATGACGACGACGTCCGCCCGCGCCATCCAGGCGCTTTTCTCCTGGTCGCTCACGAAGCCGACGAACCGGACGCGATCCCCCAGATTGGCCGCCTGCTGCCGCAGCGCATGCTCCATCGGCCCGCTGCCGGCGATGACGATTCGCGCGTCCGGTACATGGTGCAGAATTTGCGGCGCGGCATGCAGCAGCACCTGCACGCCTTTCTCGAAGACGAGCCGCCCGATGAAGAAGATGACGCGCCCTTCCTCCTGCTTGGGCTGCGCCGCTTCCTCCACGTGAACGTCGATCCCGTTCGGCACGAGGGCGATCTTCTCCTCCGACAGCTGGAAGCAGCGGCGAACCTCCTCCACCATCGGCGTGCTGCAGACGATGACTTTCGCCGCCTCGTAGCAGAGCCCCGCTTCCAGCCGGTGGATATTGTGCTGCAGTTCCGTATGGAGCGCGCCGCCGTTGCGCCCCCACTCCGTCGCGTGGATCGTCGCCACGAGCGGAATGCGGTAGCTCATCTTGATTTCGCGCGCCGTATAATAGACCATCCAGTCGTGGGCATGCAGCAGGTCAACCCGACCGCCCGCCTCGATCCACTGTACCAGATGGTCGGTCATCGCCAAGTTCATCTCGAACATCCAATGGTAAAAGTCCGTGTCGCCCGAATGCAGCACCGGCACCCGATGGACGAAGACGCCGTCCTTCTCTTCGAAATAAGGCGCTCCGAATTGCGAGGTCGTCACCACGTGCACCGCCTCGCCCCGTCTGGCCAGCTCCTGCGCCAGCTCGCTGACCGCCTTCGACAGTCCACCGACGTTCTTCGGCGGATATTCCCAGGCGAGCATGAACGTGTTGCGCTTGTTCCGCGTCCGCTCCATCACCCGATCCAGACGCGAAGCCGACAGCAGCGCGACGGGCGACGGCACGTCGATCGGCACGTAGTCCGCAAAGCTAACCAGCGGGAAGCAGTTGTCCCGTTCCTCGAGCGTCGCGATCCATTCCGGGTCGAGCGATTCGTGATCCAGCATGTCGCACAGCCGGTGGAAATCGAGCAGATGGCGCTTCGTCCGGTTCACCGCGTATTCGACGACCGTGCCCGCATCCATGATGAACGCCCAGTCGCTGCTCTGCGCCAGCATCAGCTCGCGCGCGGCCTGATTCAGCGCCCGCCGCGTCAGCGCGCGCAGCGCGTTCTCGCCTGCGCCCGCCAATTCCGCATGCGCGCCGGCGACGCGGATCATCCGCTCCTCCGCTTGGTGCAGATGGCGATAAATCCAATCGTTATGCCCCTGCAGCCACACCTCGGACGACGAATGGCGTCCCCAGCTCGAATCATTGATTTTGCCCGTGTCCGCCAGCGGGTACTGGGCCAAATATTCCGACGGCGTGATCATCCTGATCGTATGCTGGTCGTAATAAAGCTTGCGGCACAGCTCCTCCAGCCAGATCGGCCCTTCGTACCACCAATGGCCGAACAGCTCGGCGTCGTACGGAGACAGCATGAGCGGCGTCCGGTCGAGGAAGCCGAAAGCGTGCTCGGCCTCGGCTTGGCGGCATGCGATGAAGTGGTCCGCCTGCATCGCCGCCTTGCCGCGCGCCCATTCCGGGTTGTATGGCTCCTTGTACGAGCCCTTGGAGGTAATGCGATAATATTTGATGCCCGTGTTGACCCGCTCGTTCGTCGGCAGGACGTACGGCTTTATGTAACGCCACGCTTCTTCGGACTCCCAACCCAAATCCCAGCCGATGTCGCGGTAGTACTCCCGGTAATCGAAATCGCCGGGGTAGCCGTCCGTCGAGCTCCACACCTGCTGGGCGGACGCGGGATCGCGCGGGAACGCCGTCACGCCGTACGGCGTGAGGAGCGGCGCGTACAGCTCGCGGTTGGCCCGGGGGGTCGCATATTGGACGGCGGTGGAATCGCATAAGAAATAATGAATGCCATACTGGCGCAAGATGCGGTCGATGCCGACGCTATAGGCGCATTCGGGAAGCCAAATCCCTTGCGGGCGCTGCCCGAAATGACGGACGTAATCGTTCACCGCGGTCGCGATCTGCGCCTTGATCGCTTCCTCCGTCTTGACGAGCGGCAGGAACGCGTGGGTCGCGGCGCTGGTCATAATCTCGATTTTGCCGGCATCCTGCAGCGCCTTGAAGCGCGGGATGAGCGCCATGCCTCCGGCGAGGTACATCGCTTTGTAATGCTCGAAGCGTTCCTTGTACATATGCGCGAGCGGCAGCAGGGCCGGATCGTCCTTGAGCCGCTTCGTCTCGCTCTCCGCCAGGCGGATCAATTTATCCAGATGCGCGAGGAAGCGCTGCTGCATGAGCGGATCCTCCAGGAGGGCCAGCAGCGTCGGGGTCATGGAGAGCGTCATGCGAAAATCGACGCCGTCCCCGTCCAGCCGCTCCATCATCTCCAGCAGCGGCAAATACGTTTCCAGCATGGCTTCGTAAAACCATCGTTCTTCTAAATAATCGTCCCGGTCATGGTGACGTATGTAAGGCAGATGCATGTGCAGCACCAGGGTGATATACCCTTTGCAGACCGGCTTCGGCCGGATTTTGTTCATCATCAAGACGAATGCCTCCTTTCTGAATCTGGGCGAGGGTCTGCATATTCTCGAAAAGATGAGGCAGGACGCGCTCGCCGTACGGATGGACCGTCGGCCTGGCCGGGATCACCGGCTCGCCGAAACCAGGGGCGGCATCGCGCGGCACGGCGGCGAAATTCGAGCGCATCAGCGGCACGAATTGCCGGTTCCACGTGTAAGTGCCGAAATCCACGAGATATGTACAGCCTGCCCGGACGCCGCCGATATACCAGTTGTTCGCCTCCGGGTTCGTCTCGATATCAAAATAACCGTTCGCGTTGCTGCCGTTAAAGTAGACGTTGGTGACGTCATAGACGCGCAGCACCTTCGGCAGGAAGTGCCAGTCCGTCTGGAAATGCTGCGCGGCCAGCCAGCGCCGGCGGTTGCCGATCTCCCAGTAGACGTACAGCGTATGGGCGTCCCGAACCAGCAGATGAAGCAAATCTTTGTCATAGCGGTCGGGCAGTTCCTGATGATACAGCATCGGCTTAAAGCCGCCTCCTCTCGCGCATTTGCGGGTAACCAACGTCATTAGAATGGCATTCCCTTCTTGGAAGTATGCAATAAATCCCGGGCTGCCTCCCCCTTCCCCCTCCGCCGAGGGGAACCAAAGGGCTTTGCCCTCTGGACACCGTTTTCGTGCTGGCACGATTGTACGCGTTGGGCGGGTGGTTCGAGTTTGGCACGCTTTTGTCCTTGCGGACAAAGCTTCATGCGCGTGCGACCTCCCCCTTCCCCCTCCGCCGAGGGGAACCAAAGGGCTTCGCCCTCTGGACACCCTTTTCGTGCTGATACGACTGTTCGCGGTGGGCGGGTGGTTCGAGTTTGGCACGCTTTTGTCCTTGCGGACAAGGCTTCATGCGCTTGTGGGCGCACCCTTCCGTTTTCCCTCCCCCTTCCCCCTCCGCCGAGGGGAACCATAGGGCTTCGCCCTCTGGACACCCTTTTCGTGCTGGCACGATTGTTCGCGTTGGGCGGGTGGTTCGAGTTTGGCACGCTGTTGTCCTTGCGGACAAAGCTTCATGCGCGTGCGACCTCCCCCTTCCCCCTCCGCCGAGGGGAACCAAAGGGCTTCGCCCTCTGGACACCGTTTTCGTGCTGACACGATTGTTCGCGGTGGGCGGGTGGTTCGAGTTTGGCACGCTTTTGTCCTTGCGGACAAGGCTTCATGCGCTTGTGGGCGCACCCTTCCGTTTTCCCTCCCCCTTCCCCCTCCGCCGAGGGGAACCATAGGGCTTCGCCCTCTGGACACCCTTTTCGTGCTGGCACGATTGTTCGCGTTGGGCGGGTGGTTCGAGTTTGGCACGCTTTTGTCCTTGCGGACAAGGCTTCATGCGCTTGTGGGCGCACCCTTCCTAGCAGCACCTCCCCCTTCCCCCTCCGCCGAGGGGAACCAAAGGGCTTCGCCCTCTGGACACCGTTTTCGTGCTGACACGATTGTTCGCGGTGGGCGGGTGGTTCGAGCTTGGCACGCTGTTGTCCTTGCGGACAAAGCTTCATACGCGTGTCGTCCGCTTGCGCGGACACCCTTGCTTTGCTAAAACAAAAAGCAGCCAGGACGGCTTTCGCCTTCCTGACTGCTCTCTTGCGGATTCGTTTGGCGCTTAATGCGCTCCGCCTTCTGTGCCGAGCGGCTCCACGTGGACGTGGACGCTCATGATGTTGTGCTTGCGCTCCATGCGCCGCTCGATTTCGTCGCTGATCCGGTGGCTTTCCATCAACGACAGGTCGGGATCGACTTGCACGACGACGTCGATCAGCACGTTGCTCCCGTGCACGCGCGCCTTGATGTCCTTGATCGACCGTACGCCCTGCGTGCGCTCGATCGTGCTCCGGAGCGTATGCAGCTCTTCTTCATTAAAGCCGTCGGTCAGCGCGTGCGTGGAGCTGTAGAAGATCTCCCACGCCGTCTTGCAGATGATCCCGCCCACGAATAACGCCGCCACCGGATCGAGCCAGTACCAGCCGAATTGGGAGCCGATGATGCCGACGGCCGCGCCGATGCTCACCAGCGCATCGGACAAATTGTCCTTGGACGCGGCCATGAGCGCCTGGTTGTTGATCCGTTTGGCGAGCCGCCGGTTATACACGTAGACGCCGAACATGCAGGCCGCCGCGCCGAGCGCCACCCAGGCGGTCAGCATCTCCGGCGCCGCGCGGTGGTCGGCGAACAGCGATTTGCCCGCGCTGATCAGCACCTGGATACCGACGGTCGCCATAATGAAGGAAGCGACGAGCGCCGCGATCGTCTCCGCGCGAAAATGCCCGTACGGATGGTCTTCGTCAGGCGGCTTCTGGGAGATCCGCAGACCGATCAAGACGGCCGTCGATGCGATAATGTCGGTCAAATTGTTATATCCGTCGGCCACGAGCGCGGCGGAAGCAAACGCATAACCCGCGCCGAGCTTGAGCGCCGAAAGCACCAGATAGGCGCCGATGCTCACCCAGGCTCCGCGCTCGCCTTGTTTGATTTCTTGGTATTGATCCACTTACGGCAGCTCCTCTCCATGGCCGGGTTCAGGCAAGTCCGCATTCTCCGCGGGTCCGGCGAATGGCGATTGTCGCCTTCAGCATACCAAGCCGCGTCTTGTGGGTCTAGAGAAACAGTGTTGGCGCGAAGCATACTTTCCCTACCCTCGCAAGATCGTTGACCGCCGCCAACTTTCGCCGGTTCGCTTCCGGCAGTCCAAGTCTAGCATTGCCGTTATGCGCGAAATCAAACCTTTTCCACCCCGCATCTTCCCTTCGAAGCGCGCTATTCCAAGGATTGACAGTGTTTGGGTCCGGTGTTAACGTTAGTGACGAAGAAAACGAACCTAGGAGGCCAAGTCCGTGAATTTCGACGAGCGTGGTCCGATTTATGCGCAGATCGCGCACCGGATTAAAGAAGACATTATAAGCGGCAAGCTCCATGAAGAGGAGCAGGTGTTGTCGCCGAACCAATATGCCGCCTTCTATCAGATTAATCCCGCTACCGCGGCCAAAGCCTTCGAGCTGCTGGAAGAGGAAGGCATCCTGCACGAGAAGCGGGGCCTCGGCCGATTCGTCAGCCGTCAGGCGCGCATCCGCCTGCTCCGCGAGCGCCGGGAGCGCTTCTTCAAGCAATACGTCGATCCGATGCTCGAAGAAGCGTTCGCCATCGGCATTACGCCCGAGGAGATCGCCTCATACATGACGGGGCCCAAGGGGGGCACCCACGGATGAGCATGACGGTCGAATGGAAGGCGATTACGAAGCAATACCGCTCGCAAGCCGCGCTGCGCGGCGTCAACGTCACCCTCTCCGGCAACAAGATCATCGGCCTGCTCGGACGCAACGGCTCCGGCAAGACCACGCTGCTCTCCATGATGAAAGGCCTGCTTCGTCCGACCTCGGGCAGCATCCTTGTTCAAGGCCAGGCGCCCTACGAGAACAGCGCGCTCGCCCGGCAAATCTGCTTCGTGCGTGACAGTCGGATGACATACGGCTTCGCGAAAGCGCGCGATGCGCTGGCAATGGCGGCCTCGGCGTGGCCGAATTGGGACGCGGATTATGCCCGCTCGCTGGCCGATCGGTTCGAGCTTCCACTCGATACGAAGGTCCAGCATCTCTCGCGCGGGATGGAGTCGGCGCTCGGCGCCATTCTCGGGCTCGCCAGCCGGGCGCCGCTCACGCTGCTCGACGAGGCCTACATCGGCATGGACGCCCATGCGCGTTATCTGTTCTACGAGGAGCTTCTCGCGGATTATATCCGATTCCCCCGGATGCTGATTCTTTCCACCCATTTGATCGAGGAAGTCGGCAAACTATTCGAGGAAGTGGTCGTGATCGACCAAGGGACATTGCTGCTTCACGAACCGGTTGAGCAGTTATTAATGAAAGCTTATTCCGTCACCGGGTCCGAAGCTGACGTCGACCGCTTCACCGAAGGTCAGCGTGTGCTGCATACGCTCGGAGGCGGCAGCTTGAAATCCGCATCCGTGTTCGGGGAGTTGACGGATAATCTGCGGAAGCTTGCCGACCTATATCATTTGGAAGTGCGGTCATTGCCGCTGCAGGATTTGTTCGTCCACCTGACGAGCCGGCAGGAGGTGCGCGCATGATGCCCGCCAAACCGTCGGCCCATCCCGTGCTCCTCACGCTGCGTGTCCTGGTGGCCACCGGCAAGCTCAAGCTGTTCGCATTGTTCTGGCTCATATCGGCGGCCATTACCGCGGCGGCGCTCATCTATGACAGCAGGGCGCTCGGCCCGATCCGAATCAGCTACTGGGACAACGTCTTTGAAGCGCTGAACGTCTACGCCTTCATCGTCGGCGTCCGTCTCACCCACGTCCACCTCGGGGTGCTGCTCAACCATGGCATTACGCGCAAGCATGCGGCGCTTGGCACGCTGCTGTTCTGCGGCGCGTTCGCGCTCGCGAGCGCCGTGCTCGTCGGGACCGGGTTCGCAGTCGAGCATGCCGTGTACGCGTCCCAATCCGGTTGGGACGACCAGCTGAAGGATCATCATCTATTCGCGCAGGCGAACCAGATTCCGAACATTGTTCTGGAATACTTCCTGCTTACCTTGTACTCGCTTCTATTGGGTCACTTCATCGCGACGACGTTTTACCGGTTCGGCAAAGCCGCCGGCGTCATGGCGATCGTGCTCGCCCTCAATCTGGCGATCGGCATCGAAGTGCGGTTCTACGATAATTTCGTCAACCTGCTTCGGGAAGGCAGCCTGCTGGAGAGTCTGCTGACGCCGCAGCAGTTCCTGCTATCCTACGGGCTGGCCGCAGCCGTCCTGTATGCCCTCATTCATTACATGTTCCGGACGTCGGAAATCAAACCGCATGCCCGCTAGCCTGATCTCGATCCATATGCCAAAACGGCCCCTTGGCCATAACCCTCGTACGAGGCGTTATAATCAAGGGGCCGTTCGCGTTCCAGTAGATTCGGTCAGCCGCGGTCCATATCTTCCGTCGCATCGGCTGCATTCGAACCCGGCAAGCCGGAACCGCAGGAGACGCAGAATTTCGCCGACAGCTCGTTCTCCGTGCCGCAGTGGCTGCAGACGACGCGGATTTCGCCCATCGTGGATGCGGCCGGCTTCGGTTCCTCCATCGCCAGCTGCGAGCCGCAGTCCGGGCAATACCGCGTATCGAGCGATACGATCTTGCCGCACGCGCAGGACTTCTCCGAACGGATATGCTTGATGCGTTCCTCCAGCATGTCGATCTCCATGCGAATTTCGTCCAGCTGCCGTAGGAACCCAGCGACCTCTTCCTCATGGGCGCCATCGTGCGCGCGGCTGGCATGGGCGTGGTAGACCGTCTCGCCGATCTGACGGAACAGCTGCTCCATATCTTTCTCCTTGCCGGCGATTTGGCCGCGGAGCTTCGTTATTTCCACCGTCTGCTGCGCCTTCTTCGCCGCCTCCGACGCGCTTTGCTTTACTTTATCAAAAAAGGACATGAGAAATTTCTCCTTCCAGCTTTATGCCGCCTTCATTCCCTTTATTCTATCACAAATCGACAGTCCGCCGCATGTCTGGGCAACCAGACCGCGCTTGTCCCTGCAGGCCGCCCTTGCCAAAACTTATAAACTGTAGAAAAAAAGCGGCCCTCCCCTGCTCGGGGAAGCCGCTTCCTTGATCCATGCCTTACGAAGGGATATCCTGCAGCGCATCTCCCAGCGCCGACGCCGCCGATCGGGTCAGCCGCTGCGCCGCCTCGATCCGCTCCGGCTCCGCCCAGACCGGCAGTCCCACGCGGGCGGTCGTGCCAATGCCCATCTCGCTCTCGTAGAGCAGCTTGCCCTGGTGATTCTCGATGATTTTGTAGCTCATCATGAGGCCAAGGCCCGTCCCTTTCGACTTCGTCGTGTAGAACGGCTCGCCAAGTCGGGCCAGCATATCCGCCGGGATGCCTCCCCCTTCATCTCTCACGCTCGTCCAGACCAGGCCATCCTCCATCATGCCGGTCGCGATCCGGATCGTCCCGCCGCCCTGCATCGCTTCGATGCCGTTCTTCAGCAAATTGATGAACACCTGCTTCAGCTGGTTCGCGATGCCCTCCACGAGGAAGATGCCCGGCTCGCTGTGCATCTCGATCTGCACGTTGTTCATGATCGCCTGCGTCTCCAGCAGCATAACGACGTCACTCAGCACCGTATGAATCGCGGTCACCTGGAATTCCGCCGCTTGCGGCTTGGCCAGGATGAGCAGCTCGCTGACGATCTGTTCGATCCGCTCCAGCTCCATTGTCATAATGGAGATGTAATTGCGCTTATTATCTTCCTTCATCAGCTTCGTGAAGCCTTTGAGCGAGGTAAGCGGATTGCGGATTTCGTGCGCGATGCCGGCAGCCAGCTGCCCGATCGCCGAGAGCATCTCCGATTTGCGCAGCAGCTCCTCCGCTTCCTTGCGCTCGGTGATCAGCTCGGAGATTTTCATATAGAAGATCGTCTTGCCCTTCTTGATAATCGGGTGCAATTGGGCCTTCTCCCAATACAGCTCGCCGTTCTTCGCATAGCCGGATAATTCGCCTTCCCACGTCTCGCCGGTCTTCAGCTTCTTCCAGATTTCCTCGAAATCGGCTTCCGCCGCGCGCCAGTCGTTCAGCTCCGCCAGCTGACGGCCCATCGTCTCCTCGCGGTTATAATCGGACACCTCGTAATACTTGCGATTCGCGTACACGATGGCGCCATCCGTATTCGTAATGACGACGACGGACGGGCTCTGCTCCATCGCATAGGAGAGCTTCAGCAGATCCTCGTTAATCTTCTTCAGCTCGGTAATATCGACGAAGGTTAGAATGACGCCTTTGGTCAGCAGCTCATTCGTCCGGTACGGCATCGTGCGGACGCTGTACCAGCGGCCGCTCTTGCTCTTCACTTCCCGCTCCGTCGATTTGAGCGTCTTCAACACGCGCGTGGCATCCTTCACGAAATCCGTATAGTAGAAGTTATGAGAGATATGGCTGAACGGGCGGCCGTAATCGACCTCGAGCAGGTTGATCTCCTTGGTGACCGCGGGCGTGAAGCGCCGAATGCACAGATGGGTATCCAGGAAAATCGTCCCGATCTTCGTGCTGACCAAGAAATTGTCCATGTCGTTATTAAGCTCGGTCAGTTCTTGAATCTTGAACTGGTACTCGGAGTTGATCGTGACCAGCTCCTCGTTCACCGCCTGCAGCTCTTCATTCGTGCTCTGCAGCTCTTCGTTGGAGGCGATCAATTCCTCGTTCGTGCTCTGCAGCTCCTCGCTGGAACTTTCGAGCTCCTCGATCGTCGCATGCAGCCGCTCCTCCGTCTGGCGAAGCTGGTTCTCCAGCCAGAGCAGCTGCCGGCGCACGTTCTCGTCGACCTCGATCGATTCGATGATGCTGCCGCGCTCTTGCAGCTTCTCCGCCGGCTCGAACAGGACGAGCATCAGCCCGCCGAACGTGCGATTCGTTTGGGAGAACGGCTTGACCGTGATCGTCGTTTCCGCCACGCCTATGTTGTTATCGAACCGGACATTATACAGCGATACCGCCGGCTCGCCGGCTCGCACCTTCTGGACGGCTGTGACGATCGCCATCGCCAGCCGAGGATCGAGCAGCTTATGCACGTTCCAGCTGGGCCTGCCTTCCATCGGTGACAAATACGGCTGCATCTTGCCCGTTAAATGCTTCACATCCAGATTCTCATCTATTAACAGCGAGGGCGGCATATGCTCGTTGACGAGCGTTGCATATAGTTCATCCGTCCTGCGCAATTCTGTCGATTTGGACATCTCTCGTACCTTCCGCTTCATCAAGTGATCCGGAGCGCCGGCCGAGCCTTCTCGTGCCTCCAAGTGCAGATTCTGCCCGCCAATGCCGCCCAACCGGTAAGCCTTATGTTGAAACATATTCCATTTCGAGTGAAATGGCTCGAACAGGTGTTCCAAGCGCCCGATCGTCTCGCTCGGCCCAAGAAACAGGAAGCCCGAAGGATTCAGCGCAAAATGAAACAATGAAAGCACCTTGCGCTGCATCTCGCTCTCCAAATAAATCAGCATATTCCGGCATGTGATTAAATCCAGGTTGCTGAAAGGCGGATCCTTAATTAGATTGTGCGGCGCGAAGACGACCATCCGCCGCAGCTCCTTCGTGACCTGGTATGTGTCCCCCTGCCGCGTGAAGAACCTCCCCCGCCTCTCCTCGCTCACGCTCGATTCGATGCTGACCGGATAGACGCCGAAATTGGCGTATTCGATGGAATGCTTGTCCACGTCCGTGGCGAAAATCCGAATCGTATAGCTCTCCGCATCCGGCAGCCCGTCCATGTATTCGGTCACGAGCATCGCCAGTGAATACGCCTCTTCCCCTGTCGAGCAGCCTGCGGTCCAGATGCGCACTTCCCGTTCCTTTACCTTCGACTCGAAAATCCGGGGCAGCACCTGCTCGGCCAGCAGAGAGAATGCCTCCGGATCGCGAAAAAAGTTGGTGACGTGAATGAGCAGGTCTTTGCGCAAAGCCGTCAGCTCGTCTTCGTCCTCGGTGAACAGCTTATAATAGGCGGGGAGCGTCAGGCAGCCTGTCGCGTTCATTCGTTTCTCGATCCGCCTCATGAGGCTGGGCCGCTTATAATAACTGAAATCAATATTGGTCACATGGCGGATGCTGTCCAGAATCTTCGATAGGAGCTCGTCCTTCTCGTCTTCGCTGACCTGCTCGAATTCCGCCACGAGCGAATCCGCGCTCGGGATGAGCGCCGGCGCGTAATTCAGCTTGGCCGCGATCCCCTCGGGGGACAGCACGTAATCGACGTACCCCGTCTGAATCGCGCTCCTCGGCATCCCGTCGAACTTGGCGGTCGCCTCGTTCTGCACGAAGATGATGCCGCCCGCCTTCTTAATGGCGATCGCGCCTTTGGTTCCGTCCGAGCCGGTGCCGGACAATATAATGCCGATGGCCTGCGAGTGCGCCTCGAGCGCCAAAGAACGAAAGAACACGTCGATCGGATAATGAACCTCGCCCGGCTCGGGACTGGCCACGTACAGCTTTCCCCGATGGATGCGAAGGCTGCGGTGAGAAGGCGCCAAATAGACGGTATTGGCCTCCACCGTCATCTCATTCTCCGCTTCAAATATGCGCAAGTTCGTATATTTAGAGAGTATCTCGTTCATTAAGCTCTTGTAGTGAGGGGATAAATGCTGGATGACGACAAAAGCAAGCCCGTTGTCGGTTTTCGCTTCCTGAAACAGCATCTTCAGACCTTCCAGTCCTCCGGCCGAAGCGCCTATGCCAACTATGCGAGACGGTAAGTCGTAAACATTCTGCCGTTCTAGCTGCGCTTGTTCTTCTTGCACCTTTAGCCCTCCGTGGGAGGTAACCTGCACCTCTAATAACCCTCATTAAACATTAAACACGCTTTAGAAACATGAAACAAGGCATACTTCTTCCGCTCGACCGATGTTCCCTCCGTTCGTCAAAATCTATCAAAATACTCCTCGCTTTCTCGCCGAAACAAGGCCTATAATAATGGCAGCCAGATGGCAAAGCTAAATTCGTAAACTCGGGAGGCGACCCACATGCAATTGGCTGTCGAAGAGATCGCCGAACTGATGCTCGCCGGACATCATAGAGCGGTCATGGACCGGCTCGAGCGTTACCGGGAGAGCGGCGCGAATGGCTTGTTCCTGTACGACCGGCTGCTCAAGCCCGCGATGCGCCACATCGGCGAACTATGGGAGAACAATCTGATCTCCGTCGCGGACGAGCACCTGGCGTCGGGCGTCTGCGAATGGGTACTGGAGCGGATCGGCCCCCTTCCGGGCGAGAGCCGGCGCTTCCGCGCCATGCTGTTGTGCGCCGAAGGCGAGCTGCATGATCTGGGTCTTAAAATGTGCGCCGGCATCTTCCGGGAGCATCAGTGGGATACGCGTTATTACGGGCCTAACCTGCCGCTCGAATACGCCATGGCAGGCGCCCTGAATTATAAGCCCGACGTCATCGCGATATCGCTTACGATGCAGCATCAGATCGTGCAGCTCCGCGCCTACGCCGACGCCTTCCTGCAATTGATCCCGAGACCGGCCGTCCTCGTCGGCAGCCGGCTCGTCGGCGAGCTCGATCTGCGGCCGCACGTCCCGGAGGAGACGGTGCTGCTCGGCGATCTATTCGAATTGTCCGATTGGCTTGTCCGTTACGGCCGGTCCGCGCTCGACGAGCTGCAGCAATTGGGATAAGTATTTGATAGGGGGGATAAGGAACATGAAGAAAATAGGCGATACGCTTCATTGGTCCACGATTCCCGCCGCTCTATTCGCCGTGGACGCCTCGCTGCGTCTCTTGGAGGCCAGCGACGCCGCGATTCAACTGTTTGCCCCCGTTATGAATGCCTCCTTCCTCGAATTGCTGGATCCGGGCTCGATTGTGAAAGCCCGACGGTTGCTTGTTCCGGGCAGCGGGGAACCGCACCAGGCCATCGAGCTTAACATGATCACCGCCCAAGGCCGGACGATGCTGGTCGACGTCTATCCCCGTTGGCACTCGGATGGCCTGGGATGGTTATACTGCGGCGTCAAGAACACCGAGCTCGAACGCATCGAGCTGCGAATCGGCCGAATGACGAATCTCCTGAAGGAAGAAGCGCTCCCCGCGCAGACGGTCCGCCCTCTTCACGGCAGCCGGCCGCCGCGCGATGAAGCCGCTCAGCTGCGCTCCCGAATCGAGGTCGCCCTCGAGCTGCTGGAGATGCTGCGGCCGGATCTGATCGAGCTGGGGAAGGACGATTTCCTGAACGTCATCCTCGCGCAGCTGCGTGCCGAGCCCCATCGGGATCGGGAATCCTAATTCGAAATAAAAAGAGCCCTGCGGGATCAGCCGCAGGGCTCTCATTGTATTAGTCTATGGCTTATTCAGCCGGATACATGCGCTCGCGAAGCGCTTTGACTTCCGCGCTCTCGAGGTACTCGTCGTAGCTCATGATCCGGTCGATGACGCCGTTCGGGGTAATCTCCACGATGCGGTTGGCGATCGTCTGCACGAACTGATGGTCATGCGAGGTGAAGATCAGCGTTCCGTCGAAGTCGATCAGCCCGTTGTTGAGCGCCGTGATGGACTCGAGGTCCAAGTGGTTGGTCGGTTCGTCCATGATGAGCACGTTCGAGCCGGAGAGCATCATCTTGGAGAGCATGCAGCGCACTTTCTCGCCCCCGGAGAGGACGCTTGCTTTCTTCAGCGCTTCGTCGCCGGAGAAGAGCATCCGGCCCAGGAAGCCGCGGATGAACGATTCGTCTTGATCCTTGGAATATTGGCGCAGCCAATCGACCAGGTTCATCTCGACGCCGTCGAAATAAGCCGAGTTGTCTTTCGGGAAGTAGGCTTGCGTCGTCGTGACGCCCCATGCGTACGTGCCGCTGTCCGCTTCGACTTCGCCCATCAGAATTTGCATGAGCACCGTCTTCGGCAGCGTGTTCGGGCCGACGAGCGCGATTTTGTCGCCTTTGTTCACGGTCAGCGTCAGGTTGTCGATCAGCTTCTCGCCTTCGATGGACTTCGTGAGCCCTTCCGTCAGCAGCAGCTGCTTGCCCGCTTCGCGCTCTGGTTTGAAGTGGATGAACGGATACTTCCGGCTGGAAGGCCGGATGTCGTCCAGCGAGATTTTGTCGAGGAGCTTCTTCCGGCTCGTCGCCTGCTTCGCCTTCGACTTGTTGGCGCTGAAGCGCTGGATGAACGCCTGCAGTTCCTTGATCTTGTCTTCCTTCTTCTTGTTCTGGTCGCGCATCAGCTGGAGGGCCAGCTGGCTGGACTCGTACCAGAAATCGTAGTTGCCCACGTACAGCTGGATTTTGCCGAAATCGATATCCGCGATGTGCGTACATACCTGGTTCAGGAAGTGACGGTCATGGGATACGACGATAACGGTGCCTTCATAGCCGGCCAGGAAGTTCTCGAGCCACTCGATCGACTGCATATCCAAATGGTTGGTAGGCTCGTCAAGCAGCAGGATGTGCGGGCTGCCGAATAGCGCCTGCGCCAGGAGGACGCGGACTTTCTCGTTACCGGAGAGCTCCGCCATCTGCTTGTCGTGCAGCTCCGGAGGAATGCCCAGACCGTTGAGCATGCCGGCCGCTTCGGATTCCGCTTCCCAGCCGTTCATCTCGGCGAATTCCGCTTCCAGCTCGCCGGCGCGCATGCCGTCTTCGTCGGTGAACGGATCCTTCATGTAGATCGCGTCTTTCTCTTTCATGACCTCATAGAGCTTCTTGTGGCCCATGATGACGGTCTCGAGCACTTTGAACTGGTCGTACTCGTAATGGTTCTGCTTCAGCACGGCCAGACGCTCGCCCGGCGTGATGTGCACTTCGCCGTTCGTCTGCTCGACTTCGCCGGAGAGAATTTTCAAGAACGTCGATTTGCCGGCGCCGTTCGCGCCGATAAGGCCGTAGCAGTTGCCCGGCGTAAATTTGATATTAACATCCTCGAATAAGGCGCGCTTCCCGTATCGAAGCGTGATGCCGCTTGTACTGATCATGGTACGCAATCCCGTCCTTTTGTTCATTTGATACTCATCGCACCATTATACCACAAACCGCGCGAAAAGTCCTTGCGCGAATCCCGCGCGAGGCGGGTTGTGCCGAGAACCGGCGCGCATGACAAGAGCAGCCCCCGGAAATCCGGCGGCCGCCCTATGGTTGCTTCCATGCGGAATCTGACTAGTCCCAGTTCAGCTTCACTTCGTTGCCCGTCTTCGACGACTCGTAGATCGCGTCCAAAATCCGATTGTTCGTGTAGCCCGACAGCGCGGTCGCGATCGGCTCCTTGCCTTCTCGGATGCACGCGACGAAATGCTCGCTCATCAATTGGCGCGCGTCGCCTTCGAGCGGCGCGAGCGACGATTCGATGATGATGTTGTTCTCGTGCGTAACGGTCTTGCCCGTGCTGCCCACGATCGAAGCGCCTGCGTCCGTACCCATCAGGTAGATGAACGGGTCTTCGCTCAGGCCCGCCGCGTGCGCGGCCCAGCTCACTTCCAGCGACAGGGTCGCGCCGTTGTCGAATTTGATCAGCGCGGTCGCCAAGTCCTCGACGTCGTAGTACCCTTCCCAGTTCGGCGTGCCCCAGCTGCCGATGCCGGTTTTCTTCGGACCAAATTCAGCGTACGTCGTCCCGAATACCGATACCGGCTTCGGGTTGCCCATCATGTACAGCGTCAAGTCGAGCATGTGCACGCCGATGTCGATGAGCGGACCGCCGCCGGACTCGTCCATCCGCGTGAACCAGGAGCCCCAGCCCGGGATGCCCTTCTTGCGGATCCAGCCCGCCTTCGCGTTGTAGATGCGGCCAAGCTTGCCTTCTTCGATCTCGCCCTTCAGCGCGCGGGACAGCCCTTCCCATCGCATTTGATGCGCCATCATGAGGATTTTGCCCGACTGCTCCTTGGCCGCGACGATCTCGCGGGCCGTCTCGGAGTTGATCGACATCGGCTTCTCCAGCAGGACGTGCTTGCCTTGGCGAAGCGCCTCGATCGCCAGCGGTGCATGGAACTTGTTCGGCACGGCGATGACGACCGCGTCGATGTCCGGATCCTCCAGCAGCGCCTGCGGGCTTGGATGGACGAGCGGAATATTATGCTCTTGCGCCCGCTGCTCCGCGTGCGGCAGGAAAGTGTCGGTGATCGCCGCCACCTTCGCGCCTTCAAGCTTCTGGAATGCGCCCATGTGCGCGTTACCGATCGCGCCGGCGCCGATAATGCCGATTTTTACGATGCTGCTCATTGTGGTATAGCCTCCCGTTGGATGATTGCGTTTGCATCTATATGGAACGCGCTGCGAGGAACGCGCCCGGTGCTCTGCCCGCGCTCGGATTACGTTCAATTGCAGTTTACCGGACGCCGCGCGCCGAAACCAGTGGGGCGGGTAGGGATTTTTTAATCCGATTTTGTCATGGCGTCGGCCTCGGCGATCTTCAGCACCCTTCCCTGCGGCAGCACTTCGATCCGCTCCGGCTCGATGCCAAGCCGCGCGCGCTCCGCCTCCAGCCGATTCAGCGCTTCCCTCGGCGTGTCGTCCGCCAGCGCGAACGCCCCGTAGTGCATCGGAATGAACAGCCGCGCGCCCACGTCGAGGAACGCCTGCAGCGCTTCTTCCGGCGTGACGTGCTGCATCTTCATGAACCACTCCGGCTCGTATGCGCCGATCGGCATCAGCGCGACGTCGACGCGGAACCGTTCGCCGATCTGCTTGAATCCTTCGAAATAGCCGCTGTCTCCAGCAAAGTAAATCGTCTCGGGCGCGTAGTCGTGCGGCTTCGCGTTCATGATCGACTCGACTGGTTCGATGACGAAGCCGCCCCAATGCGACCGGTTCGTGTCCGTCAGCGTGCGGCGGGTCCAATGCTGAGCCGGCACGAATGTGAAGCGGACGCCGTTCACCATCGTCTGTTCCCACCACTGCAGCTCGGTGACGAACTCGAAGCCCTTTTTGCGCAGCAGCGGTCCAAGGCCGACCGGCACGATGAGCCGTTTGTCGCCGATCAGTTTCTTAAGCGAAGGCAGGTGGAGATGATCGTAATGGGAATGCGACAGAAGCACGACGTCGACCGGCGGCATTTGCCCGATCTCGATCCCCGGCGGCGCCAGCCTCTTCTGAAAGCCCATCGTCTCGGCCCAGACCGGATCGGTGACGATCGTCAGGCCGCTATGGCGGATCAAGAACGTCGAATGGCCGATCCACGTGACCGAAGCCGCCTTCGTGCGGCCCCGCAAATAGCGCAGGTCGGCTTTGACCGTCGGCACGCGCCAGGAGAAGTCTTTCGTTTTCATTTTGCCGGCCCGCTCCCGGCGCCAGCGGCGAAGGTCTGCGAACGAACTCGTCTTCGCCTCCGGATTCATATTCGTGTAGCGCATGCGCGAAACTTGCCCTCCCAGCCTATCAAATCGCGTCTTCTATCTTGTGTTTCTTCTACGATACCAACCCCGCGGGAATTACGCAAATCCGGAGGCGCAGCCTCGATTCGGGCGAAATGCCAGGCTCCCGCCGCGGCTCGCTTCCCGCCGGAATTTCCGGTACACTTAAAGGGAGTCTGGACGTATTCTATGATCGTGGTTACAAGGAGGTATGCGCGATGCGCTTGATATTTATTGAACCGACCCCAAGTCCGAATACGATGAAATTAAACGTGGACGAGAAGCTGCCTGCGGGCAAACGGGAGACGTTCGCCTTGGCGGACGCGGCTTCGGCGCCCGAGCCGCTCGCCAGTCTGCTGCGGATCGACGGCGTGCGCGGCTTGTTCCGCACCGCCGACTTCATCGCCCTCGACCGCAAGCCCGGCGCGGACTGGGAACGCATTCTGTCCGAGGCGCGGACCGTGCTCGGCGAGAGCGCAGACGGCGGGAAGCCGGAGGAGGGCCAAGCGGCCGACAGCTTCGGCGAGGCGCACGCCTTCGTTCAGTTGTACCGCGGCATCCCCATCCAGGTCCGCGTGCGGATGGCGGACCGCGAAGTGCGCGCGGCGATGCCTGCCGCGTTCACGGACGCCGTGACGCGGGCTGCCGCCGCGACGATGATCCGCGAGCGCAAGCTCGAGGAGCTCGGCGTCCGCTACGGCGAGCCGGAAGAGATCGCGGCCGAGCTGGTGTGCGAGCTCGAAGCCGCCTATCCGCAGGAGCGGATCGATGCGCTCGTCGCGGATGCGCTGGCTGCCGGCGCTGCGGGCGGCCAGACGCCGGCGCCGCCGGTGCGCCCGGAGCCGCTGACGACGGAGGAGCTCGCCGCGCGGCTGCAATCGCCGGAGTGGAACGAGCGGTACGAAGCGCTGAACCGCACGATCCCGCAGCCGGATATGCTGCCGCTGCTGGCGCAATGCCTGGCGGACGACAACGCCTCGATCCGCCGGCTGGCCGTCGTCTACCTCGGCGAGCTGCGCCTGCCCGAATCGATGCCGCATCTGTTCACGGCGCTGCGCGACAGCTCCGCGTCCGTCCGCCGGACGGCGGGCGACACGCTCTCCGATCTGGGCGATCCGTCCGCGATCGGCCCGATGATCGAAGCGCTCGGCGATCGCAACAAGCTCGTCCGCTGGCGGGCGGCGCGCTTCCTGTACGAAGCGGGCGACGACAGCGCGATCGACGCGCTGCGCGCCGCCGCCGAGGACGCCGAGTTCGAGGTGCGTCTGCAGGCGCGCATGGCCATGGAGCGTATCGAGCGCGGCGAGGAAGCGGCCGGCTCGGTCTGGCAGCAGATGACGGCGCGCGAGCGCGGCGGCAATTAGAGAGGACATCCGCACCTGTCCGCGATGGACGAATGACGGTGAGAACGCCGGGAAGGGGTAACCTTCCCGGCGTTTTGGTGTTCAAGGGGCGGTTGGGTTAGCCCGCCGTTCCGGTTAACGGCGTGTTACTGAGCTAAGTGGCACTATTCGCCCTCACCGACCCGGCTGCCGGCACATAAGCGTGCTGAACGCCACTATTCGCACACGCCCGCCTGGCTCCCGGTGGGCGAACGCAAAAAGAAGCGTACTCCGCCCGCAGCGGAGTACGCTTCTTTCCATCTTACGCCTGGCGAACCGCCGGTACGCGCGCTTCCACGAGGGCGCGGATCGCATCCGGCGTCTCGAGTTCCAGCGCTTCGGCCGCGAGAGCCGCCATGCTCGCCTGGTCCATGCCGCGGACCAGGCCGCGAGCCGGCAGCACGGCGTTGGCGCTCATGCTGAACTCGTGCAGGCCGAGGCCGAGCAAGAGCGGTACCGCATGCGGCTGGCCGGCCATCTCGCCGCACATGCCCGTCCATTTGCCTTCGGCGCGGGCGGCGCGGATGACGCGCTCGATCAGATGCAGCACGGCCGGCTGCAGCGGATCGTTGAGCGCCGCGAGCTTCTGGTTCATCCGGTCTGCCGCGCACGTATACTGCGTCAGGTCGTTCGTCCCGATGCTGAAGAAATCCACTTCCTTCGCGAATCGGTCCGCCAACAGCGCGGCCGCCGGGATTTCGATCATGATGCCGCATTGGATCGACTCGTTGAACACGGCGCCTTCGGCGCGCAGCTCGTCCTTGCATACGTCGACGAGCGCCTTCGCCGCCCGCCACTCGGCAAGCGTGGCGATCATCGGGAACATGATCTTCAAATTCCCGTACGCGCTGGCGCGCAAGATCGCGCGAAGCTGCGTCTTGAACAGCTCCGGCCGGTCCAGCGAGATCCGGATCGCCCGGAAGCCGAGGAAGGGGTTGTCCTCCTTCGGCAGCTCGAGCAGCGGCAGCTCCTTGTCTCCCCCAATATCCATCGTGCGGATGACGATCGGAGCAATCGGCCCGAACGTGCGCGCGACGCTGACATAAGCATCGTACTGCTCGTCCTCCGAAGGCAGCGTATCGCGGCCCATGTAGAGGAATTCCGTCCGGTACAAGCCGACGCCTTCCGCACCGCGCTCCTTGGCCGCCACGGCATCCGCCGGCGAGCCGATGTTCGCCACGAGCTCGACGCGCACGCCGTCAAGCGACACGCTCTCGAGTCCCATGAGCGCCTGCAGCCCTTCGCGCTTCGCTTGCTCCGCCACGCGGCGCGCGGCGTACTCGGCGATGACGCTCTCGCTCGGGGCGATATGCAGCTCGCCGGATGACCCGTCCAGGATGACGACTTCGCCTGCTTGAAGATCGTCCAGCGCATCGCCCATGCCGACGATTGCCGGGATGCCGTTCGCCCGCGCGATGATCGCCGAGTGCGATGTGCGCCCGCCCTGCAGCGTCACGAAGCCCGCGACCGCGGACGGATCGAGCTGAGCCGTGTGCGAAGGCGTCAGGTCCGGCGCCACGATAATGACCGGATCGCCGCTCCCTGCGGGAGGCATGTCGGATCGCCCGGTCAGGCGCGCGTTGATCCGTCCGCAAATATCCCGAATATCCGCCGCCCGTTCACGCAAATATTCGTCGTCCAAGCTCTCCAGCATGGCTGCGATTTCATCGCGCGCCGCCGCGATGGCCGCTTCCGCCGACTTCAATTCGGAGGCGATCGCACCGCGTGCCCGGTCCAGCAGTTCTTCGTCCTCGAGCAGCATAAGATGACCGTCGAAGATCTCCGCTTCATGCTCTTGGCCCTTCGCGATCAATCGATCCCGCAGTGACGCAACCTCCGCCGCGGCCTCCGCTATCGCTTGCATGAGACGCGCAGTCTCGGACCCCACCGCCGAAGGCTCGATGCTAGCCGGCAAATTCGCCGCTTCGGCTTCGCTCTCCATCCGCCATACCCTGCCGATCGCGATGCCTGGCGAGGCCGCAATCCCCTTGGCGATCATTAGTTTCCACCGTGGCCGTCGATCGCGGCCGAGAGGATCGCGCCGATTTCCTTTTGCGCTTCCGCTTCCTGCTCGCCTTCCGTGATTAGCGTGACGCTATCTCCGTGTTTGGCGCCAAGCGTCAAGACGTTCACCAAACTTTTCGCGCTGTTGCGCTTGCCGTCTTTCTCGACGAAAATCTCACAGTTTGGATATTTTTTAGCCATCTCCACGATTTGTTTCGCGGGACGAACGTGAATGCCCAGTTGGTTTGCTATCGTATAGGTTTGCTGCATGTTCTCCACTCCTGTTCGTAAAATGCTGCTGCGGTATGGTGTTCCTTCCGTCAAAGCTGCTGCGGCGGCTAGGGGCTTCCGCGTCCTGCCGGCGCCTTCTCTATCTGTGGCGCCGGGGATGGATTGCCGTCTTACATGATCTTGTTGATTTCGTCCTTCAATCGCTCGGATTGCGTACCGAAGATGACCTGTACCGCGCCCGAGCCCAGCCGCATGACGCCCGATGCGCCAAGCCCTTTCAGCGCCGCGTCGTTGACTTCTTTCTCGTCCTTCACGACCAGACGAAGACGCGTAATGCACGCATCCACGCTTACGATGTTGTCTTTGCCGCCAAGATTAGCCAACACGCTAGCCGCCTTGTCGCTTACCGTACCGCCGGCAGCCTTCGCCGGCGCAGCGCCGGTCGTCGCAGGCTCTTCGTCCTCGCGGCCCGGCGTCTTCAGGTTCAGCTTCACGATCAGGATGCGGAACAGCGCGTAGTAGATGAGCGCGAACACAAGACCGACTGGAATGATGAGCAGCGGTTTGGTCGCCAGCGAGTAATTGAGCGCGTAATCGATAAAGCCGGCCGAGAAGCCGAAGCCGTGCTTGATGCCCATTTCGGCCACGATGAAGGCTGCCGCGCCGCTCAGCACGGCGTGAAGGATGAACAGCACCGGCGCCACGAACATGAACGCGAATTCAAGCGGCTCCGTAATACCCGTCAGGAACGAAGCGATGGCCGTGCCGATGAAGATCGACGCGATCGCTTTGCGTTTTTCTTTCTTCGCGGTTTGGATAATCGCGATGGCCGCCGCCGGCAGCGCGAACATCATGATCGGGAAGAAGCCGGTCATGAACATGCCTGCCGTCGGATCCCCTTTGAAGAATCGCGTAATGTCGCCATGCACGACGTTGCCCGCCGCGTCGGTGAAATCGCCGATCTGGAACCAGGCGATCGAGTTGATGATGTGATGCAGGCCGAACGGGATGAGCAACCGGTTCGCGAGCGTGAACAGACCCGCGCCGATACCGCCGAGGTCGACGATCCAGCGTCCGAAAATATCGAGCTGGTTCTGGATCGGACCCCAGATCAAGCCGAACACGATGCCGACGAGCACCATCGAGATCGATGTGACGATCGGAACGAAGCGCTTGCCGGAGAAGAAGCCCAGCCAGTCCGGCAGCTTGATCGTATGATAACGCTTATACAAGAACGAAGCCACGAGACCGGCCAAAATCCCGCCGAGCACGCCCATGTTCAATTTCGCGTCCGCCCCGACGATATCCGGGAAGGCGGCCGGCACTTTGGACAGCACCGTCGTCAGCACCAGATACGCGATAACCGCCGCGAGCGCGGCAACCGCATCGCCGACAAGCCCGATCGCGACCCCGACGGCGAAGATAAGCGCCAAATTATCAAAAATCGCGGAACCGCCCGCGCTGAGGAACGGCGCGATGTACTGATTCAAGAACCCGCCGACGTTGTCACCAAGATGAAACTCTTTCACATAATCGATGCTGCCGAAACGAAGCAGAATCGAAGCCGCAGGCAGCGTTGCAACCGGCAGCATGAGCGCTTTGCCGATACGTTGCAGGAATGCTAGCATGTGTACTCCCCCTAGGATGTCAAAAAATGAATGTTATATGCTTACTTCGCCAGAACCGCCTGGATCACCGGATCTTGTCCCGCCGTAACAGAACCTTGCAGCACTTCGAGCTCCGTCACCGACTCTTCCTCGTTCGCGATGAGAACCGGCGTAATCAATGGATATCCGGCGGCGCGAATCGCTTCGATGTCGAATTCGACCAACGTCTGGCCCGCCTTCACTTCATCGCCGATTTGCACGTAGCCTTTGAAGCCCTCGCCTTTCATCGCGACCGTGTTAATCCCGATATGAACGAGCAGTTGAAGTCCGGAAGCATGCTCCAGAATGACGGCGTGGTTGGTGTGGATGACGTGCGCCACGACGGCGTCGAACGGCGCGATCAGCTTGCCGACCGTGGGTTCGATCGCGATGCCGCGACCCATGTGCCCCCCGGCGAACGCCTCATCTGGAACTTCGGAAAGGGGTACTGCTTTCCCCGTAATCGGTGCCGTAATAGTGAACGTATCTTTTTTGGCTTTGAACAATTTTCCGAACATGATTGGAACCCTCCTGATGATGTGGTAGTTGACGTGCGAAACGCGGATTGTTCCCTACGACCCGATTTGTCCTGGCCGCTGAAACACCTCGAACAAGCGGTAGAGATGAATGGCCAGAAACCCGATCTCGTCCTCGCTCACCGGTTTGCCGATATATCCGTGCACCAGCTGCGACAGCTCTTGCGCCAGCGCATACGCGTCCGGCATCTGCTGCGGCAGAGCGGCGACGAGCGGATTATGCACCTGCCTGTCCTGGCTAATGCGTTCGACCGAATAGCGCAGATGCGTAATGAGCCGGATGTAATCAATGCTTTCCCGGGAAATCCGGATGCCCCGCCGTTCTTCGATCTGCTCGACCAGCTCGTTGATCAAATTGGTGAACTTCACGATTTGACCGACCGGCACGTTGCTGACCGCCGAATGGACATGGTAGGTCAGGAACCCGACTTCCTCTTCCGGCACCCGAATTTGAAAGGCGCTGGCGATCAAGTCGGCGGCGCGCTTCGCGATTTCGTATTCGTTCTTGTAGCACATCTTCGTCTCGTACAAGAACGGGTTGACGATCTCCATGCCGTTGCGCAGCCGATAGACGACGAACTGTATGTGGCTCGGCAGCGCGAAATAAATTTTGCGGTTCACCAGCTCTCCGAAACTTGCCGTAATCAAGCCGATAATTTTCTCCGAAATCCGAATGACCTCCGGCTCCATGTCGCCGAGCAGGGTATGGTACTGGACCATCTCGCCCGGATCGTCTAGACGGAAGCGTTTCTCGATGCGCGGATCGGTTGACGGAATGCTTTCGCCGCATTTGCCCGCGAATCCGATGCCTTTGCCCATGAGGACGAGCTCTTCCTTCGTCTGATCATCCAAAACAAGCACGACGTTATTGTTGATTGCGCGTTCGATTCGCAATGTTGAACCCCTCTTTATCATCGCATTCATCACCTTCGCTTATTATGGCAAAAAGGCAAAAAAAAGAGCCAAGAAAAAGATTCTGCAATCAGAATCGTTCTCTTGGCTCATGCCCTCTCACGAGGTAACACGCCGTCGTGTTTGATTATGTCCTCATCATAACGCAAAGAAAGCGTTACCGTCAACTCTGTCTTTCATGGGAAAAACCCCCTGACGTCAGTGGCTCACGGCCTCTTCCCCTGCTCTACGAAGCGTTCTCGATCCGGGAAGCGATGGTCGTCCCGAGGATTGTCTCGATCTCTTCCGCCGGTCTTGGCTTCGACAAATAATACCCCTGCACTTCGCTGCAGCCGTGCTCGCGCAGAAAATCGAGCTGTTCCTTCGTCTCCACGCCCTCGGCGCAAACGCTTAAATGCAAACTGTGCGCCATCGCGATGATCGCCTGCACGATGGCCGTATCGTCCGAGGAATGCGGCAGGTTACGAATAAACGAACGGTCGATCTTCAGCACGTCGAGCGGATATTGGCGCAAATAGCTGAGCGAGGAGTATCCCGTGCCGAAGTCGTCGATCGACACGGTAATGCCGCGCGCCTTGACGGCCTGCAGCCGTTCGGCCACGGCCCGTTCATTCTGGCTGGCGACGCTCTCCGTAATCTCGAGCTCCAGCAGCTCGCCCGGCAATCCCGTCTCCCGCAGCACCTGCTCAATCCGATCCACCAGATGCGTCTGCCTGAACTGAACCAGCGACAAGTTCACGGCCATGCGGACGGGCGGATAACCCGCGTCGATCCAGCGGCGGTTCTGTTCGCATGCCTTGCGCAGGATCAACTCGCCGATCGGGACGATCAGACCGGATTCTTCCGCGAGCGGAATGAATTCCGCCGGACTCACCACGCCGTACTCCGGACTATGCCAACGCACGAGCGCTTCGACGCCTGCGATGCGGCCGGAATGCAGGTCGTACCTCGGCTGGTAATGCAGCAGAAACTCATCCTGCTCCAGCGCCTTATGCAAGCCCTGCTCCAGCTGCATCTCCCGCGAAGAGATGGTGCGGACGTTCGAATCATAGAAGGAATACCCGTTCTTGCCAAGCTCCTTCGTCCGGTACATGGCGGCATCCGCGTATTTGATCAGCTCTTCCGCGTCTTCGCTATCCTTCGGAAACATGGAGATCCCGATGCTCGGCGTGACGATCAGGCTAATGCCCTCGACTTTAAACGGCATGTTCGCATTGGATAGAATCGTACGCGCGATATCCGCCGCCTCGGCTTCCGTCGTTCCCGGTACCAGCACAAGGAACTCGTCGCCGGCAATACGGCTTAAAATATCGCCCTTGCGCATCGAGGAAGCGAGCACACAGGAGAAGGCCTTAAGCAGTTCGTCGCCGACATGGTGGCCCAGCGTATCGTTAATCGTCTTGAATCGGTCCAGGTCGATAAACATGAGGGCCGCCTCCGAGCCGCCCTCCTCGCACATTTTCAAGTGACCATGTACAAGCTCGAGAAACAAATTGCGGTTGGGCAGACCCGTCAGCCGGTCGTAATACGCCATCTGCCGGATCGTCTGAGCCGCTTGCTTCTTCGCCGTCACGTCGCGCGCGATCGTCTGCATGACGCCTCGGCCGTTCCACTTTACGAAGATCGATTTCACTTCGAGATCAATCAGTTCGCCGGACAGCTTGTAGCAGCGAAGCTCCGCCGGCCCGCTCTCCGACAGCCGGCTCGGCGGCGCATGCAGGCCGAACTCCGCGATCTCCCGGTCGTCAGGATGAATGAAGTCGGAGAAGAACCGCCCCATCAGCTCCTCCGGGTCCTTGGCGCCCAGCGTCTCCGCTGCGGCGGAGTTGACGAATAAGATCATCCCGTTCAGATGGACAATGACGGGATCGGGCGAATAATGAACCAGCTTGCGGTACCGCTCTTCGCTCTCGCGCAGCGCGGCTTCGGCGCGCCTGCGTTCGGTGATATCCCGCATGAAGGCGACGAGAATCGGAGGATCCGCCTTGCGAATGCGGGTGACGGTCAGCTCGAGCGGGAACATCGTGCCGTCCGCGCGCATCCCCGTCGTCTCCGTCCGTTCGCCGAACGGATTATCGGCGGGATCGCGTACGTATCGCGCGATGGCTTCGCCGTAGGAATCGCTCAGAAGGGTGGTGAACAGCAGCTCCGGCATGAACCGGCCGACGGCTTCTTCGCGGCGGTGCCCGAAAATCCGTTCCGCGGCGGGATTAAACTCCATGATGCGGCCGTAGGCGTCGATAACGACGATGCAATCGCTGGCCGCTTCGATTAACGAACCGTTCAGCGCCACCTGCTGGGCGATGCGCCGGTCCGCGAAGTTAGCGCAAAGCATCACGATCCCGAGAACCAGAATTGACCATCCCGCGACGCCGATGGCCAGCCAGAAGTACACGTTCGGCTTAAACTCCTCCATGCTTACGCTTGCCAGAGGGGACAGCCGAAGCGCGATCATGCCGACGTACTGCACAGCCGCGATAATCGTCCCCATCGCGAGGCTGCATGCGGCCTTCACCAATCGGTTTAAAGGCGAGACCGGACTTCGGAACCGGTAAGCCAAAATCTGCATGGAAACACAAACGAGGAGGGTAAGCACGGCCGCCACGCAGACGAGCATAGGCGAATACGCGATCCTCGCTTGATCGAGCGCCAAAGCGCCCGCCGCGTGCGTGCCGCATACGCCCAGGCCGAGGAGCAGGCCGTTGCGAACCATCTGTGCGACGCTCAACTCGCGCCGCACGCTCAAGCCAATGCAGGCAAACGCGACGAGGATGGCAACGAAAAGGGAGGAGAGCAGCGCCGTCAAGTAATAATCGGCCGCGCCTCCCTCGCGTCTGTAGGCCATCGTGCCAATGACATGCAGGGCCCACAGGCCGAAGCCGAGCGCGAGCGATCCGCCAAAGAACCAGTAGCGGCGTGCCTTCCCGCGCGCCGCAAGCAGCAGACGGGGAAGATCGAGCGCGATATAAGATGCAAAGACCGAGATGATCAAGCAGATGACGATGAGCCCGATCGGATAATATTGCATAAGGGTTTGGCTCTGATTCACGACATGTCCACACTTTCAATAAGGAAATCTGGATGTGACCGATTACGGCGATCAAGGGCGCAATATAGAATAAGAATCCATCCGAAAATAAAGGATGGATCCCGGCGATTCGGCAACCTGATCAACTTGTCGCGGATGAAGTTCAGCGTCAAGGCAAAAGCTTAGCCGCCTTGGCACAAGGACGGCAGCCTGTTCAAGTTGGCCATTCGGATTATGTCGAACCATTATAAAAATTAACTTATTATGTCATTATAACGATGCGTTTTTTAGATGTATATAGCATATTTTGTCTAAAATTGTCGAATAAGATTGAAGAAATGCTGTTCTTTTGTGCTATCATACCGCCCCCTGCCGCATTTCGCAAGATTACCTTACAAACTTGCCAAATACTATATATCCTTCTTCGATTAGGAAAGAAATCGCGTTCATTGTCTGACTAGGTGAATCCGCTGCATCATCTTATGGCGGCGCGGCGTGTTATATTATTTTCCACGATAAAGAAGCAATACGGGGATCTTGCGGCCCGATGCCGCAAGATCCCCGTATTCGTGCACAGCTGCTATCCTGCGTCGCCATGCCAAAGCTGCCGGAACGATTCGCTGGCGGCGAGCAGCTCCTCCGCCGTCCCCTTGGCCTCGATTCGGCCGTCCTTCATGACGATGATCTGGTCGGCCTGAGCCAGCGCCGCCTTCCGGTGCGACACGACGAGGCAGGTCGCCTCGCCTCGAGCTTGGAACAAGCGCTCCCACAGCTTGCGTTCGGTCTCGACGTCGAGGGCACTCGACAGGTCGTCGAACACGTACAGCTCCGCATCGCGGACGAGCATTCGCGCGGCTGCGGTCCGCTGCGCCTGTCCACCGGACAGCTTGACGCCGCGCGGTCCGATGACCGTCTCGAGCCCGAGCTGCAGATGCTCGATATCATGCTCCATGACCGCCGCATGGATCGCCCTTGCCAAGTTCCCTTCCGTCTCTCGGAGGCCGAGCAATATATTGTTGCGGAGCGTATCGCTGTACAACCTCGGAATCTGAGCCGTGTAGGCGCTGCGGGGCGGGATGAAGAACTCCCCCGGATCCGCGACCACCCGGCCGTTCCAGCTCACTGTTCCCTCCGCAGCGGGCAGCAAGCCGAGCAGCGCGCGGGCTAGCGTCGTCTTACCGGAGCCGATCATGCCGGTCACGACGGTGAAAGAGCCTCGCTCCAGCGAAAAACTGATGTCCGCGATGCCTCTGCCCGTATCCGGATAACGGTAACCGAGCCCCTGCACGTCCAGCCGCTCCAGTCCGGCATCGAAGCCCGCCGCGGCGCCATGCTGCGCCTCGTGCGGATCGAAGCCGCCCTCCCGGTGCGAGAGGTATAGCGGGTGCGAAGCGGTAAGGACGCCGGGTTTCGCGCCCTGCAGCAGCGCCGTCAGCCGCTCCAGCGCAACGCCCATCTGCTTGAAGTAGGTAAGGAACTTGCCGAAGTTCGTAATGAACTGTGTCACGAACGTCAAGTAGTAGACGAAGAGGGAGAAGTCGCCGACGGTGAAAGCGCCGCCCCGCATCTTCTGGCCCGCGAGCAGCAGGATCAGCCCGGTGCCGAGGTTGACGGAGTTGGAGAACACTGAATCGAGCAGCTCGCTCATCAGCTTGTCCTTCACCATCGTCCGGCGCCGTTCTTCGCCCAGCTGGCGGAACCGGTTCACGACGCGTTTCTCCGCGCCGGCCACCTGGATGGACTGCACGTTCGCGAACATCTCGCTGATCGCGCCCGTCACGTTCGAGGTCGCTTCGCGGCTGGCCGCCCGGTACTTCTGGATGCGCTGGGTCGACAGCTGCGCCGCCGTCACGACAAGCACGAGCGGCAGGAAGACGTATAACGTCAGCTCGGCGTCGATGCCGATCAGGATGACGGCCGACACCGCCGCGAACGTCGTCATGCCGAAGGCGTCGACCGACCAGCTCGCCGCTTCCTCCGTCTGGTCGATATCGTCGCGGAAGTAGCTGATCGCCTCGCCCGGCGATACGGGGATCGCTCTTGCGCCCGGCTGCTTCTGCACGTGCGCGAGCATGTTGCGGCGCAGCAGCATGCCGATGCGGAACCGAAAATGAACATCCGTGATGAAGCCGACGAAAATGAGCGCGACCCGCGCGAGCGCCGCGCCCATCAACAGCGAGACGATGCCCCAAATGCCGAGGTTAAGCGCGGCGTCGCCGGTCAACGTATCGAAGAACTCCTTCGTGACCAAGCCCGGCGCGATCGGGGCCAAATAGATCAATGTCCACGCCAGCGCGTTGACGAAATACCGGATCGGACGGTACATAATTAGCCGCCACAAAAACGTAAACGTACTCATGCGAGCACCTCCTCCATCCCCGTCTTCAGCATCCGGCTGAATCTCGAGTCCGGATCGGCCGCAAGCTCCGTCCGTCTGCCGAACTCGAGCACCTCGCCGTCCTCCAGCACGAGGATGCGGTCCGCCCGTTGCACGGTCGCCAGCCGATGCGCGATGATGACGCACGTCCGACGCTCCAGCAGCAGCTGCGTCGCGCGCTCGATGCGCTGCTCGGTCAGGGGGTCAAGACGCGAGGAAGCCTCGTCCATGATGACGAGTCCGGGATCGCACAGGAAGACGCGAGCGAACGCGAGCAGCTGCGCTTCCCCGGCGGACAGCCCGCCGCCGCCGGAGGCCAGCATCGTATCCAATCCCTTCGGCAGCGTCCGGTACCAATTGGCAAGGCCCAGTTCCTCCAGCACGGCGATGATGCGCTCGTCGGCGATCGCATCGTCGTAGAAGGTCAGGTTATCCCGGACCGTCGCCTGCATGATCTCGATGCTCTGCGTGACCATGGCCGCGCGCGAGCGCAGCTCGCTCACCTTCGCCTGCCGGATATCCGCGCCGCCAAGCCGGATTTCGCCTTGCTGTGGGTCGTAGAAGCGGAGCAGCATGCGCGCCATCGTCGATTTGCCGCTGCCCGTCCGTCCCAGCAGACCGAGCACTTCGCCCGGCGCGAGCTTCAGGCTGACGCCCTTGAGCGTCGGCGCGCCTTCGGCCCCTTCGTAGCTGAACACGACGTCCTTGAATTCGACCGCGAGCGGCCCGGCCGGGAAGGAAACGCCCGGTCCGTCCGCGATCTCCGATTTCATCTCGAACAGCTCGTTGATGCGCACGATGCTGGCGTCCGCCTTTTGCAAATCCTCCAGCTGCGTGCGGATTTTCTCGATCGGCTTGGCCAGCAGCTCCGTGTAATAGAATATGAGGTACACCGTGCCGAGCGTAATGTCGTCTTTGTACCAAAGATAGGCGCTCACCCCGAATGCCAGCGCGTTGCCCAGGGCGAAGATGACGATCGTCGACGTCCACATCATCGCGAAGCCGAGGAATGCCTTGACCCGCAGCGGAAGCATCCGCGCCAGCAGGCCGAAGAAGCGTCCCATGACGAAGCCGCCCGCTCCATTGGCGCGAATATCCTCCGTCCCCTCCAGCTGCTCGCCGATAAAGCCGTAGAATTCCGCGTTGGACTGCCGCCAACCGCTCCATACCGGCACCGCGAATTTGCGGATCCATTGGATGATATAAATCGCGAACACGGCGAACAGCGTCATGCCGGCGCCGATGATCCAATTCTCCCGGAACAGCAGCGCGATAATGCCGAAGATGAGCAGCACGTTGCCCGCCAGGTGGATGATCATGCTTGAGAAAAAGTTCGCCAGCGCGTTCACGTCGCCGTCGACCCGCTCGATGATCGCGCCCGACGTGTGCGACTTATGAAAATTCATGTCCAGCGACAGACAGTGCTCCGCCAAATCGCCGCGCAGCGTGTTCGTCGTTCGCCACGCGACGTTCTCGCTCAGGTACGTCGCCACGACGCTGACGACCTGCTGCACGACGGAGAACGCGATGAAGAGGACGGCCGCATAATAAAGCGGTTCCATCGCGCCTTGCCCTTGCGCCTCGTCGATGAAGAACCGGATAATCTGCGGATTGACCAGCTGCAGGCCGATCGAGGCGAACAGCAGCACCGTCAAACCAACGAGCGCTCCCCGCTGCGGAAGCAAATAACGGCGCATCAAAGCGGCGTAATGCCGGAATGATACGTTCGATTTCCCTTGATTCATGGCGCCTCCTTGACCGTAATCATAATGATGACGTTTATGATGTAACCAATTTGAATATCTTTACAGTTTACAACATTGCCGATTCGTTCGGTATCGTCGCATGTGCCTTTTTCTCTGCCGGAGTTGGCCCTCCTTAAGAACTAACGTTCCCATTCTATCAATGGTTAGCAGCTTCTTCAATCGTTTTATTCGCTGCGCTGCCCCTCGCAAACAGCCGTTTCGAATGGCCGGGCGGCACGGGCTGACCAGCCGTTATGCAACTTTTCTTTCTGTGCGCCCGTCATATTCCAATAAAGGACAATATTGGGAGGTCGTCTGAATGATGGTATCAACGTACATAAGAAGGATTGCGATGGCTGCCGTCACGGTGTGTCTCCTCTTCTCGGCTGGCTGCGGCGCGTCTCCCGACCGCCCGAGCTTCTCGGCGTCGGACGCGAACCGCGATCAGATCGCATCCGCGAACGCCTTCTCCCTGGAACTCGGACGCCGGCTGCTGCCCGGCACCGCCGAGAACCGCTTCTTCTCCCCGCTTAGCGTGTCGATGGCGATGGGTCTCGTCTTGAACGGGGCCGCGGGCATAACCCGTTCGGAGATGCTGCAGACGCTGGAAGCGCGCGGGTTGTCCGTACACGAGCTGAACGAAGGCACCCGGGCGCTGACGGATGTGCTCGAGCACCAAGATCCCGAGGTCACGGCTCGGATCGCGAACGCCGCTTGGGTGCAGCGGGGCATTCAGCCGAAGGAGACGTACGCCGCGGATTTGAAGACTTATTACGACGCCGAAATACAGGCCATCGATTTCCGTGATCCGGACGCGCCCGCGGTGGTCAATAAGTGGGTCGATAAGCATACGAAAGGGATGATTCCCCGCTTGATCGAAAGCTTCCCGCCCGATACCGTGTCGGCGCTCGTCAACGCGATTTATTTCAAGGGGGCGTGGAGCGAGCCGTTCGAAAAGGACCAGACGCGGGAGCGGCCTTTCCATCTTGCGGACGAGAAGACGGCGAACGTCCCCATGATGGAGCAAAGCGGTTCTTACCCCTATAAGAAGGAGAAGGCGTACGAGGTGCTGCAGCTGCCGTATGGCGAGGGCAAATGGCGCATGACGATCGTGCTGCCCGGCGATCCGGGCGGACTCGACGCCCTTCTGCCCCAGCTGCTAAGCAGCCCGGAGACATGGCGCGGAGGGCTCGCGACCGCGGGCGGAACCGTCTGCATCCCCCGCTTCAGCATCAAGTCGACGCTGCGGCTGGAGGATACGCTGCGACAGCTCGGGATGAAGACCGCCTTCGACCCGACCAAGGCGGATTTCTCCGGCATGGCGGAGGAAGGCGCGCTGTTCTATATCACTCAAGTCGTCCACCAGGCCCGCATCGAGGTCGATGAGGATGGCACGGAAGCCGCGGCGGCGACGGCTATTGCGGTCGACGGCGGCGGCGAGCCCGGGCAGCCGTTCGAATTCACGGCCGACCGTCCGTTCTTCTTCGCGATCGAAGAGGGCGAGACAGGGGCGATCGTCTTCCTCGGCGCCGTCCGGAATCCGACGGCAATCGCCGGAAGCTAGCCCCGCTCCCCTGCCTTGCCAGCCGGCGACTCGGCTTTCACGCCCGACAGCCTCCGCTAGTCATCGCCCCTCATACCCCGCCTCGAGGGGTTTGTCTCCCCGAAGCGCGGGGTAATGAGGACTACCGATCGAAGAGGAGGCTTGGACTTATGGCAGGCACGATACACCAGACGGGCAGCGGTCAGAGCCGAAAGCCCGTGGGTCCGGCTAACGGGCCGGATACCAAACGCAATGACGCTCCCGCGAACCGCAAGGATACGAAAAGCCGCGGCTGGCAGTTCGCGCAGAACCTCTACTGCCGCTTCCAGGACGACGAGGTGCCGGCGATGGGCGCGCAGCTGACGTATTACTTGATTTTGTCGTTCTTCCCTTTCCTCATCTTCATCATCGCCGTGCTGAGCTTCGCGGATTTGACGGTGCGCGACGTCATCGACGGCATCCGCCTCGTGCTGCCGGAGACGTCGACGAGGACGATCTCGGAGGCGTTCGAGGAAATCCAGCAGTCCCGCAGCGGCTCGCTGTTGTCCTTCGGTCTGCTGATCACGCTGTGGTCCGCCTCCAACGGCGTGAGCGCCGTCATCAAAGCGTTGAACAAAGCCTACGACGTCGAGGAGACGCGGCCGTTCTGGAAAGTGAAGGGCATCTCGCTGCTCTTCACCGTCGTCCTGGCGCTCGTTATCGTCTCGAGCATGGTCATGCTCATTTTCGGCCGCGTCATCGGCGACAATTTGTACAAATGGATGCAGCTGCCCGGCAGCTTCGACGTCATCTGGGGCATTGCCCAATATGTGCTGCCGATCGCGATCATGTCCATCGTCTTCGCGCTGATGTACATGTTCGTCCCGAATCTGCGCCTGAAGTTCAAGGAAGTGCTGCCCGGCGCGATTTTCACCACGGTCGGCTGGATCGTGACGTCGCTGGCGTTCTCGTTCTACGTGAACAATTTCGGCAGCTACTCCAAGACGTACGGCAGCATCGGCGGCATTATCGTCCTGCTGACCTGGCTCTATCTGTCGAGCATCGTGATCGTCATCGGCGGGGAGATCAACGCGGTGCTGCATTTCGACAAGAACGGCAAACAGAAGCCCGCCTGCAAATCGTTCGCGCTTCATTTGCCGTTCATGAAGAAGAAGAAGGCGTAAGGCAAAGTCGCATATCCAGGTTTCCTGCTCCCCGAGGGCTGCATCTTCGTCATTCCGATGACGCGGACGCAGCCCTGTTCGCGTGGCATCTTCATGTATCGTCTGGCGCGGTGCGCCTGCGGTCCAGCTCCCGCCTCCGCCTGGAGGTCCGCATCTTTTCATTCCGGGGACGGTGTTACGGCCTCTCCCCTTCCACTACCATGAAATGGAAGGATTGATTTGCCACAAGCCATAAGGAGTGAAAATGATGAGCAAAAAGATACGCAATCGTGCCCGCACGACCCAGATCGCCGTCGCGTCCCTGCTCGCGGCCGCGCTGCTCGCCGCGCCGGTTGCCGGCGCGCCCGCAGCGGCTCATGCCGCATCGTCCGCTCAACAGCTGCCTGCCGCGGGAACCACAAGCCTACCGGCTGCCGCCGCAGCGCAGGGAACAACCGCGCAGACGCCGGTCGTCGACGCCAAGGCCGTCCAGGCGTTCGCGGACGAGTTCTTCGCCCGCAAGGACGTGAAGGACATCCTGGCCGGCGCAATCGCGGTCGTCGTGAAAGACGACAAGGTGCTGCTGAACGCAGGGTACGGGTATGCCGACGTCGCCGCCAAGAAGCCGATCGATCCGAACGGGACGCTGTTCCGATTCGCCTCCATCTCGAAGGCCGTCACCTCGACCGGTCTCATGCAGCTCGTCGAACAAGGCAAGGTCGATCTCCATGGCGACATTACCAAGTACCTGCCCGGCGTGAATATCGTGAACAAGACCGGCGTGCCGGTCACGGTCGAGCACCTGCTGACGCATACGACCGGCTTCGAATTTACCGACTCGGGCATGGACGCGAATCCGGTGGCCTCGAAGCCGCTCTCGCTGAGCGAATTCGTGCAACGCAACGCGCCGACCGTCGTGCGCAAGCCCGGCGACGTCTACCGCTACGACAATCTCGCGTTCAACATCCAAGGACTCATTATCGAGAACGTATCCGGACAGCCGTTCGAGCAATATATGCAGGAGCACGTATTCGCTCCGCTTCAAATGAACAACGCCACGTACCTGCTTGACGAGACGTCCGGGAAGAGTCTGGCGACCGGCTATGACGGGAAGAGAGAGCCGCTCGACGTTTATCAGTTGACCCCGGCCATTTCGCCGGATGGCAGCATGCTCGCCACCGGCAGCGACCTAGCGAATTTCATGATCGCCCATTTGAACGACGGCGCGTTCGGCGGCAAGCGCGTATTGAAAGCCGAGACGGCCAAATCGATGCTGGAGACGCATTATGAGGCCGCCCCGGGCGTACCGATCATGGGCTACGGCTTCGAATCGTTCTTCCATAACATGCAGAACGGCCAATACGTCATGGGCAAAGGCGGCGACCTGGCGGGTTACCACTCCTGGATGTGGCTCCTCCCCGAGCACAACGTCGGCGGGCTGATCCTGTCCACTTCGGACGCGTCCACGGAGCTCCGCACGCTGTTCTTCGACGCTTTCATGGATCGGTTCTATCCGAAGCAAGCCGGCAATCCGCCGGCCGGCCCCGCCCTCACGAAGCAGCAGTTGGCTAAATTCGAAGGGCTCTACAGCAGCCTGCGCACGCCGCTCTTGGCGACCAAGGTCGCCGCGGGCGACGGCGTCCTGCTCGTGGAGGACGCGCTCGGCTCGCATACGCTGAAGCCGACGGGCCCGCTGACGTTCGAGGACGAATCCGGTCAGATCGCCGCCTTCAAGGAAGACGACAAGGGCAGCATTGCCTACATCTACTACACGTCCCCGGACAGCCTATCGCAAAAGCTCGTCGAGAAGCCGGCTTATGCCGACGTGCCGGTCGATAGTCCGTATGCCGCCGATATTAACCTGCTTCGCTCGCTGGGGGCGTTCAAGGACGACGGGGCTACGGCCTTCGAGCCGGAGCGCGCCGTCACCCGCGCCGAATTCGTCGCCATCATGGCGCGCATCGCCGGGGTCATGCCTTCCAAGAACCCGGTCGCGTTCCCGGACGTGCGCGATCATTCGCTCGCCGCGCTCGTGCAGACGGTGTATGAGCTGGGCGTCTTGACGGGCGTGCCGGGCCAGAACTTCGAGCCCGACCGCGCGATTACCCGCGAAGAAGCCGCCGTCGTCGCGTACCGGCTCGCGACCGGCCTCATCGGCGCGGCGCCGCAGACCGCGAAGCTGGCGACCGCTCCGTCCAAGTGGGCGAACGACGCGGTGCAATTCGTCGTCGCCGCCGGCTGGCACGGTCCCGAGGTGACGAAGGACGCGAGCGGCGCGGCCGAGTATCGCCCCGGCGCCGCGATGAGCAAGCAAGAGGCCGCTGCGCTCTACGGCACGCTGCTGCGCGGCATTCTCGGCGTTTAATTCAGGCTCAGCCAGGCGCATAGAAGACAGCAAGGCTGTCCGGGAACGATTATGTCCGGACAGCCTTGCTTGTGCTCATCGCGTCATAGCGCTTGGATCGATTGGATTTTCCACTGCCCCTTCTCGCTCACTCGTCATCGCGAACTGCAGGCGCTGTTCCTTGCCATCCGATGCGTCGGTCGTGACGACGATCCCGTCCTTTAACCGTTCGGCCTTGACGAGAGCCGGCCCGTCAGGACAAATCGAACGTCGTCCAGCCCTCCCGGTTCAGCGCGTCGACCGTTGCCCGGAAATACCGTTCCCCCACCTCCGAAGGGTGCCGCCGCCATTTCTCCCGCCATGTGCGCTTGTAGGGAAACGTGAAGCGGGTTTTCGGATCGGTGAAAAACTCGATGTAGGGCGGATCATGATCGATATCCCGCCATGCGACGCAGCGGGTCTCCGACACGCCGCTGTGCATCATCCAATTGCGGCGGCACGTCTCGAAGTCGATCGTACGCTCGCGCCCATCGTCGTCAATATATAGTAAGCCTTCCGGCTCGATGCCTTGTATGCGGTCATGATGGTACTCCAACGCGACAGCCTCCTTCGTTCGCAGGGTCAGTCAAGCAATCCGATCAGCACGGCATCGTGCGCCTGCCGATCGAACTGCATCGTAGGCACAAGGTCGAGCCATTCCATCTTCGGTTCCTTCCCCGTCATCCATTCATCGGGGTTCACGATTGGTTTCCCCATTCTGCGCCACTTCACCGTTTCTCCGCTCCGCTCGATTTCAGCGGCAATAACCGAGCAGCTCAGATCGCAGTCTTCCGGACACATCAGGATCGGGATGATATCCAGCTGTTGGTGCGACAGCAGTTTCCCGCGGACGAATGCCTGCTCGCTCGGCAAGTTCATCCAATCCACGATGACAGGCACCAATCCCTCATAGAAGCCTTCCGGATAGAGGCGGTGCAGCAGAGCATCAAGCGGCTCACCGTCGATAAGAATCGTTTGATGCTGATCACAGTACAAGCTTGCCATCATTCTCGTCTCGATTCGGTTTAGATTCACGCTTGTTCCCCCTTCTGCTCTGTCCACTAACAACAAGCCTTGTTATTCCGGGAAGTCGATGAACTCCGACACCCGGTTCTTTAACAGCTCAACCAGCTCCTCGTCCATGTACCGGTAATCGTCCGGGATATCGAGCATCCGAATCGGCTTCCCGTCCAATTGCGGGCCGAACTTCTCCTTAAGGCGCCGGACGTGCTTCTTCTCCATGACGAAAATCTCGTCCGCCCAGCCGATATGCCCTTCCGTCACCTTAATGCGGGCACCTTCCTCTGTGCCGGCCGACCGGACGTCGTACCCCTCCAGCCCGCGGAACAGATGCTCGGCGGTTAAGCTGCGCCACTTGTTGCGGCTGCAAATAAATAATAATTTCATGATGACAGCCTTCCCTCCGCGAACTGTTGAATCAGGCTTATATATGAAGGGTTATCGTACCGGGGCGGCAGTCCATGCGAAGCCAGCACCCGATCAAGCCTCTCCAGTCCGGCCAGCAGTTCCTCCGCAAACCCGAGCATCTCGCCACGTTCGAACACAAAGGTCAGCCCTTCCGTATCCCAGCGCACTCGACCGTCCTCGTGGCGTACGCTAACCTCGTAGCCCCCGCAGCCGAATATACCGCACGTGCAATTGAACATCGGGAATGTCCCCTCGCGCGTAAGCGATGTAAAGAAAGCTTCCGATTCAAATACATTGTCCCCGTGCAGCCGCACCCCCTCGACATAAACTTCGATGCGCTCCGCGACGGCCGGAACCTTCTCGCGCTTATATTTCGATAGGCTTCGGAACACCTGCTTGACTTCATAGTTCAAATCCAACGCTATTCGATTCATAACAACCCCGCTCATGTCCCACCTGCTCTCTCCACGACCTCACGTAATACCTTATTTTACCGAACAACATGCGTGGTCCACCAGAATTACCTGCCGCTCGTTATCCGTTTCTTGCAACCGGGTAATACTTCCTATACCACCCCGTTCGATACCTAGGAGGGATAACCGATGAGCAAAACCGTATACGGCGTGTACGAAGCGACCGCCGACGTGCTGCAAGCGATTCATGCGCTCCGACGAAAAGGCTACGACAGCTACGAAATCAGCGTCGTCGCGCAGGCCGACGAGCCCTGGGATCTCGCCTCGCTGTACCGGAAAGCCGATATTCAAGCGGTCGAGGACGAGGAGGAGCACGCTTCCTTCCTCGAGAAGGTGAAGCGCTGGTTCACCGGCGAAGACCGCGATCTGTTCCGCGAGCGGCTCGTCGCGCTTGGCGTGGGCGACGGCGATATCGATGATTATTTGCCCGACCTGCATGCGGGCAAGTTCCTCGTGCTCGTCGAGAGCGCCCGCGGTGCGGGGCAGCTGCCGCCCGATTACCCCGAGGCCGTCCATGCGAGCAGACAGGAGGCCGCGGCGGCGGGAGACGACGCGCCTCCGCATCCGTATGTGAACGGCGGACGGCTCGATGCAGCGGCGCTGGCGGCGCTGTCGGAAGGCGCGCTGTACGACGATCGCGTCTCCGCCGCTTCTCATGAAGTTCGCGAAGCAGATACCTCCGTTCACGCGCCGATGAGCAACGATTTGTACACGGCCGACCCGCTCATGGATCCGGCGCCCGCGCATGCGCCAAGCTCCCGTACGGCTTGGACGCCCGCGGAACGGACGGACGGACGCGCTTAACGCGCCTTCGCGGCCGTGGCGGATCCGGTTGGGCGGATCGGATTGCCCGCTCTTTTTGCGCGATGCCGGTTATCGACGGGATCCGTTATACCGCCATCTTGCCGTCTTTTCGCCACGACGGTCATCCTCTTCAGTTTCGCCGCTTTCGTTTATCGTTCATACCCGCCGGGTATATACGGTTTGTATCACGGAGCGATGAACGAAGAGGAGGAATCGACAATGTCAAAAGCGGTATATGGCGTATTCAACTCGTCGTCGGAGGTGCTGGACGCGATCCGGACACTCCAAGCCAGAGGATATACAAGCCAGGACATTACGGTCGTGGCCGACAAGGAAGAATCGTGGGATCTCACCGATCTCTATCGCAAAGCGGACGTGCAAACCTTAGCGGACGAAGACCGGGACAACTCCTTCCTGGATAAAGTGAAACGCTTCTTCACGGGCGAGGATCACGAGGGGCTGCGGGACCGGCTGTACACGCTGGGACTGACGGATCAGGATACCGACACCTACATCGCGGATCTGAAGGATGGCAAATTCCTCATTCTGACGGAAGATGCCAAAGGTTTCCTGGACAACCGCAGCGAGGTCGCGGCGAACATCGGTCTTGCCGAGACGGCCGTCACCGCCGAGGATACAAGCCGTAATACGCTGACGGACGATCTGTTCACGCCGGATCCGGTCCTTACCGACTGGTCGGCGCCGTACCCGGCAGAAGGAAGCACGCTATCGGCCGAGGAGCTGGAGGCGGACCGCGAGCGGACGCTGAAGCTGCGCGAGGAGCGACTGCAGGTCGACAAAGAAGCGGTGCAGGCCGGCGAAGTCGTCGTGCACAAGAACGTCGTCGAAGAGAATCGGACCGTCAACGTGCCGGTCGAGCATGAAGAAGTCTTCGTCGAACGCCGCGCCGTCGCGGACGGCCGCACGGATGCGGCGCCGATCGGCGAGGACGAGACGATCCGCATCCCGGTCACCGAGGAGCGGGTCGAGGTAACCAAGAAACCGGTCGTCACCGAAGAGATCGTCATCGGCAAGCGCACGGTGCAGGAGACGGAGCAGGTGCAGGATACCGTCCGCAAAGAGAAAGTCGATCTTGATCAGAGCGGCAATCCGGTCGTGCGGGAAACCGAGTCGTCATCCAGACGTTAAGCAGGCTGCGAATACAGAGGCGGGCTTATCCCCTAAAGGGGACAAGCCCGTTTTGCATGTTAGCGGATAGGCTGCGGAAGGCTTCGCGATGAACGCGCACCATCCTCTTATGCCTGCTTTTCCGTTCGACGCAGCATCCCTTCCGCCGTAAACCACAGCCCTGCGCTGACCGTCCCGAGCAAGATCGCGGTAATCGCCGCCGATGCGGACAATACGAACATGATGAGAATCTGGTACCGTACCGCCTCGATCGGCTCGGCACCCGCCACGATCATGCCCGTCATCATGCCCGGCAGTTGGACGAGACCGACCGTCTTCATGCCATCGAAGGTCGGGATCATGCTCGAGCGTACCGCCCGCTTAGCCGAATGCCGCAGCGCCTGCCGGGTCGACGCGCCGAGCGAGAGCAGCGCCTCGATCTCGCCCCGGGCCGCCTCCAGTTCCCGCGTCATCGCGCTCAAGAATAGCCCGGCGACGATCATCGAGCTGCCGATAATGATGCCGCTCACCGGGATAATATACTGCGGCGTCGCCTCGATAATCCGAAGCGACAGCAGCAGCCCCATCGTGAGCGCTTCCGTCGCGAGCAGCGTGGCCGCGATGCGCAGCCGGATGCCGGGGATGCGATCCGCCCGCTTGCCCGCGTTGAACGCAGCCACGGTAATCATCCCCGTGATGATGAGCACGATCAGCGCCGGGTTGCGGGTATCGAAGACAAAGTGAAGCACGTAGCCGATGAGAAAAAGCTGCACCGCCGCCCGCACCGTGCCGACGGCGATCTCCTTCTCCAGCCCCAGCTTCCGCTTGATGGACAGCAGCATCGTCAGCAGCACGAAGACGAGCGTCGCCGCCAGCGCCCAGTTGCTCATGTATGCGCGCCTCCTTCCACGCCGGCGCCCATACCCGCCTGCTTCGCTCCTTCTACAGGACCTGGTCCCTCCTCCAACTTCGCCCCGGCGGTCCGCGTCGGGCCAGCTTCCGGCTTCATCTCGGCCACCGCTTCCGAGCGTCCGGCCGTCCGCCCCTCGGCATCCGGCCTGACGAAGCGCCTGCCCTGCTCCGTCGCCGGCTCGCGGAAGAACGCGTCCGCCTCCGCCACCTCGAGCAGCCGCCCTTCCGCCATGAACCAGACGGTGCGGCAATGCTCCGCGGCCTGTACAAGGTCATGCGTGACCCACAAGCAAGCGGCGCCTTCCTGTGCCGACCAATCATCCAGCAGCGCTTCCACGGCATCCTTGCTGCCCGGGTCCAAGGAAGCCGTCACCTCGTCGAGCAGCAGCAGCCGCGGCTTCAGCAGCAGCGCCCGCACAAGCGCGGTCCGCTGCTTCTCGCCGCCCGACAGATCCGCGGCGGCGCGCCGCCACCCGATATCCGCCAGTCCCACCGCCTCCATCAAGCGGCGGGCGAGCGCCTCGTCGAACGGCGTGCCGTGCAGGCTGCTCGCCGCGCGTAAATTATCTTCGACCGATCCCGGCAGCATGACGGGCTGCTGCGCGACATAGCATACCTGACGCCGCCACTCTCTCGGCTCGGCGTATGTGCGTGCCTCCTTCCCGTCCAGCAGCAGCCGGCCGCCATCGGCCGCTTCCAGCAGCGCGAATATGCGGAGCAGCGTGCTCTTCCCCTGCCCAGAGCCGCCTAGCAGCGCAACCCGGTCGCCGGCCGCGATCTCCGCCGTCATCTCCGAGAACAGCGTCCGATCCGGCTCGTCCGGCCTCTGCTTCCTTAATTCTTCCATCGTCAATAGCGCGGTCAATCCCGTCTACCTCCTCTAATGCCCCGCGAACAATTCGCAGTCCGAGGCATTCCTTACCAGTCTTTCTTATTATAACGGAAGATGGTCAAATGATCCCGGCGCTCATTTCCATGCGGATCAGGGCGATGTCCGTCTCGCAAAAAAGAGAGCACCCCGCCGTCACCGAACCGATGACCGCGAAGCGCCCTCTTCATGAAAACCTATGCGATTCCGCCGGAAGCGCCGCTCCCGACTTACTCCGTCGCCAGCTCCACCGCAAGCTGCGACTCCAGGCTGTTTGAATAGCCGCCCAGCGTGAAAATCACGCGCTTGAGCTCGCCGCTGAACCGGAACGGCGACGCGTACGCCTCGCTGACCGGCGTCGGGTCGTTCTCCCCGACGTGGAACTGCTCCTTCGTGAAGCCGAGCGCGCCGGCATGGCCAAGCTTGCCTTCGCCGATGCGCGTCCCGTTCGCGTAGAGCGTCCCGACGCCTTCGTTGTCGCCGGTGCGGGCGAAGCGGAAGGCCAACGTCAATTCCCCGACCGGCAGCTCCGTCTCCGACGTGATCGTATACTGTACGCCCCAGGCGTAGTTGTAATGGAACGTCAGCCGGTTATGCTGCACGAACAGCGCGTACCCGCCGAACCGTCCGCCTTGGGCGACGAGCACGCCTTCGTCTTCGATCGAGGACCGGTGCACGATCGCCCGGATCTCGAACGGCTTGTTGCGGATGTCCGGCTGCTTGGCGAACGGCAGGCCGAACGAGGACGGATAGAATACCCGCTCGGTTACAGCCGGTTGCGGCGCGCCGCCCTTCGCCTTCTCCACGCCGCGCACCTTCGCCACGATCGATCGCCCGTCGAGCGGCAGCACCCCGTAACGGCCAGCCTCCGCCCACCACAGCTTGATCAGCTCCCGCAGCTTCTCCGGATGCGCCTGCGCCAGATCGTTCGACTCGGTGAAGTCTTCGTCGACGTGATACAGCTCCCACACGTCGTCGCTGAACGGCGTGTCCGGCTTATGGGCCGCCACGGCCTTCCAGCCTTTGTGCCAAATGGCACGGTTGCCGACCATCTCGAAGTGCTGCGTCTCCTTGCGCGTCGGCTCCTCGCCGCTCGCCAGCGTGTACGCCAGCGACGTGCCGTGCACCGGCTGCTGCTGCACGCCTTTGTAGACCTCGGGCGCCTGAATGCCCGCCAGCTCCAGCACGGTCGGCACGATGTCGGTCACGTACGAGTACTGCGTGCGTACCGCGCCGCCGTCCTGAATGCCCGCCGGATAATGAATAATGAGCGGATCCTTCACGCCGCCGGCGTGCACGAACGACTTATACCACTTGAGCGGCGTATTGCCAGCCTGCGCCCAGCCGATCGCGTAATGATTGTTCGCCGTGTCCGAGCCGATCTCGTCGATCCGCTGCAGCTTCTCGTCCAGCGTCTCCTTGACGCCGAAGCCCTCCGCCCACGAATGGACCGTACCCTCTTGGCCGCCCATCGCGCACGCGCCGTTGTCCGACAGCAGGACGATCAGCGTGTTGTCCAGCTGGCCGATCTCGCGGAGGAAATCGACGATCCGGCCGATATGGTAATCCGTATGTTCGAGGAAACCGGCGAACGCCTCCTGTTGGCGGGCATACAGCTTCTTCTCCGCTTCGGGGAGCGACGCCCACTCGCGCACGTTCGGGTTGCGCGGCGGCAGCACGGCGTCCTGCGGGATGAGGCCGATCGCCTTCTGACGGGCGAACCACTCCTCGCGCGTCACGTCCCAGCCTTTATCGTATTTGCCTTTGTAACGATCGATATATGCCTTCGGCGCGTGATGCGGCGCATGGGTCGCGCCGTAGGCGACGTAGGCGAAGAACGGCTTCTCCGGCGCGGCGCTTTTCTGATCCCGGATGTATTCGATCGCCTTGTCGGTCAAATCCTCGGTCAGATGGTAGCCCTCGGCGACCGTCTTCGGCTGCGGCACCCGGCGGTTGTCTTCCACGAGGTCTGGATTCCATTGATTCGTCGCGCCCTCCAGGAAGCCGTAATAGCGCTCGAAGCCGCGGCCGAGCGGCCAGTTGTCGAACGGTCCGGCCGCCGAATGCTCGGCCGCCGGGACGAGGTGCCACTTGCCGACCGCGAACGTGTTGTAGCCGTTCTCCGCGAGCATTTCGCTCAGCAGCGCCGTCTCCTTGCTCACCTTGCCGCGCGTGTTCGGGAAGCCGTTGTCGAAGCCGGAGACGAAGGAGACGCCCGTCGCGTGCGGGTTGCGGCCTGTCAAGAGCGCCGCCCGCGTCGGCGAGCAGATCGCCGTCGTGTGGAAATTATTGTACCGCAGGCCGCCCTCGGCCAACGCGTCGATATTCGGCGTCGCGATATCCGAGCCGTAGCAGCCGAGCTGCGAGAATCCGAGGTCGTCCAGCAGGATAACGACGACGTTCGGCGCGCCTTCCGCGGCTTGCGCCGGCTGCGGCCAGCTCGGCACCGAATCTTCCACCGTCTTGCCGATCGTGCCGGCGAACGTTTCTTTGCTCCAACTTGTCATGAATAGGCCTCCCTTAGGAAAATGATTGTGCTGTCGTCTCTCCCTACGCCTTGCGCGTCAGCGAGCCCGTGAACACGATGCCGTAGCGGTAGAGCAGCTTGCGGCCGACGATGCCGAGCAGCCGGTCGGTCGCGAAGCCCATCAGGCCGAGCGCGATGACCCCGACGAAAATCCAGTCCGTCTTGAAATACAGCCGCGCGTTCCAGATGAGGAAGCCGACGCCTTCGTTGGCCGCCATCATCTCCGCGCCGAGAATTGCCATATACGAGGTGCTCATCGCCAGCCGGACGCCGGTGAAGATGTACGGGATCGTCGCCGGCACGATGACGTGGCGCATAATTTGCCACTCCGTCGCGCCCATGCTGCGGGCGGAACGAATTTTGTCCTCCTCGACCGCCAGCACCCCGGTCATCGTGTTGATGATGACGGTGAAGATCGTACCGTACATGACGAGGATGATTTTGGACTGCTCGCCGATACCGAACCAGAGCATGAACAACGTCACGAACGCCAGCGCCGGGATGAAGCGGACGAAATTCAGGATCGGCTCGGTCAGCGCCCGCACGAAGCGGATGCGCCCCATGGCCAGACCGACCGGAATCGCGATCAGGCTGCCGATCAGCCAGCCCGTGAACACGCGGTAGAAGCTGTAGAGAATGTAGGTGAACAGCGAGCCGTCCTTCGACAGCTCGATCGCGCCTTGCAGGGTCAGATAGGGACCGGGCAGGAAGTCCGGCTCCGACGCCCAGGCGGCCAGCTGCCAGACGATCAAGGCGGCCGCCCACGGCAGCACGCCGTATTGCAAAATTCGTTTGCCTCTGCTCATCTCGCAGGTCATCTCCTTATTCGTCGAAGTGGGCTTCGATCGTGCCGAGCAAGCCGAGCACGTTCGGGTCGGACAGATCCCGCGGATACGCGAGGGGAATGTCGTATAAGTCCGTAATGCGCGAGGACGGCCCGATCGACATAATGCCGATCCGCTGGCCAAGCAGGATCGCCTCTTGAATATCGTGCGTGACGAAAATGACCGTCTTCTTCGTCTCCCGCCAAATGCGGATAAGCTCCTTCTGCATCGTCCGCCGCGTCATCGCGTCGAGCGCGCCGAACGGTTCATCCATGAGCAGAATCGCCGGGTCGTTCGCCAGCACCCGCGCCAGCTGCACCCGCTGCTTCATGCCGCCGGAGAGCTCCTTCGGGAACTTGTTCTCGTGGCCGGCCAGGCCGACGAGCGCGATGTAGCGGTCGGAGATGGCGCGCCGCTCGGCTTTGGGCACCTTCTTCATCCGGAGGCCGAACTCGACGTTCTCCCGCACGGTCAGCCACGGGAACAGCGACGCGTCCGCCTGCTGGAACACCATCGCCCGCTCCCGGCCGGGCCGCTCGATCTCTTGCTCGCCGAGCGCGATCCGCCCTTCGGTCTTGCCGATGAAGCCGGCGATCATGTTCAGCAGCGTCGATTTGCCGCAGCCGCTCGGGCCGAGCAGGATGAAGAACTCGCCGCCTTTGATCGTCAGGTTGACGTCCTTGATAATGTAGTGCGGCTCGCGGCTGGCGGCTCCCGCGCCGGCGCCGAACGATTTGCGCAAATTCTCGATCCGGATCGCGTGGGCGCCGGCTGGTTGGGTGGTCATAGTGGGCCTCCTTGGGCTATCAGCTATCGGAATGAAAAGCGGATCCTTCCAAAATGATGCTTCGCATGAGAGCTGATCTTCCGATCGCTGTTGTTCACGGATAACTTGGATGGAATTGTAGTAGGTAGTTATCCGTGAACAAAGGCGAACACTGACGTTTCTCCAGATTCATCTCTCTTGCTCCGCCTTTTGTCGGATCAAAATGTTCAAGTCCTATAGCCCGTTTTTTTATTTATAAGTAACAAGCTCCGGGAACGCCTGCTTCAACGGCTCGAGCGCCAGCTTCTCTTTCAGGTCGTAATCGACCTTCAGGATGCCTTTGTCCTGAATGAACTGCTTCATCTCGATCAGGTGGTCGAAATCCTCCTGCGAGAAGCCGACCGTGTAGGTCAGCTGCTCGAGGTCCTTCAGCACGCCTTCCTTCGGCAGCTTCACTTCGTCGAACGCCAGCTGGGCGGTCTCTTCTTTATGGTCCTTGATGTAGGCGATGGCATCGTTCACCGCCCGCAGGATGTTCGCGACCGCCTCCGGATGCTCCTCGACGAATTTGGTTTGGACCACGAAGTAGGACGAGATGCTCGCGTTCGCGTCGGACAGGTCGCCGATTTTGTGCGCGCCCTCGAGGCCGAGGAACTTGTCGATGAAGATGCTCGCCGCGATGACCGCGTCGATCTGCCCCTTCTGCATGCCGACGAGCCCTTCGTCCGGCGTGCTGTACGGCACGTATTTCACCTTGCTCTCGTCGATGCCGGCGGCCTCGAGATATTTGGACCAAATGTACTCGTACACCGTGCCCTTCGCGACGCCAAGGCGCTTGCCCTCCAGATCCTTCGCGCTCTGGATGTCGTCGCCCTTGGCGATGACGATCGACGAGGCGGCGGATTGTTCCGTCTCGCGGCTGAGCGTGCTGACGATCTTGAAATCGCCCTTGGACAGCGAATTCAGCAACGCGTAGTCCGCCGCAGAGCCGGTATCGGCGCGCTCGACGAGCATCGCGTTGATCGTGTCGATGCCGTAGGCGAAGTTGGATACCTCCGCGTCGATGCCGTATTTCTCGAAATATCCTTGCGCCTGCGCCGTGCGGAACTGCAGCGAGCCCGTCGCGACCGTGTCCAGCGCGAGGCGCACCTTGACCGGTTCGCCCGATGCTCCCGCATTGGCGCTCGCCGGCTCGCTGCCCGCGTTCCCGCCCGTATTGCCGCAGCCCGCGACCAGCCCTGTCGCCAGCGCCAGCAGCAGCACCCCCGCCGCGCGGAATCCGAATCGTTTGCGTTTGTTGTTCGCTTCTCTCATTTTCTCATGTCCCCTGTCAATGAATTTAAGTCGCGGTCCGCTTGCCTATCTAGCAGCTCGGTCAGCCCATGCAAGCTGTCGAAGAACGGCCGCATATTGTCCACGATTCGCCGGGAGTAAGCCAGCAGGTCGCGCAGCTCCGCTTCCTCGAAGCCGTCGAACAAGCTGAAGCGGTCATGGGCCTCCTGCTCATGCAGCCACTTCATGAACGCCCGCCCCTTCTCCGTGATGTGCAGCAGCACCGTGCGGCGGTCGTCCTCGGGCCGCGTCCGGTAAATGTAGCCGCCCTGCACGAGGCGATTGCACAGCTGCGTCGTCGCCCCGGACGAGAAATCCGTCTCCGCGGCCAGTTCCCCGGCCTTCTGCGGACCGTCCCGCAGGAGTTTCCCCAGCACGACGATCATCGGCAAGGAAACCTCGCCATGGATCAGCACTTTGTCCCGCTCGGCCACGAACTTGCGAATCATTTTGCGAAAGGCGTCATCCAGCTCGTGCAGCAGCATGTCTCGTTCCGTCATCGTTCCTCCCCCGGCTTAGACAAAACAAAAAAGCTCCCGACCGCACCGAAGCGGCGTCCGCGGCCCTCGCATGGTAGATGCGTCGGGGCGGAGCTCTTCGATTCGTCAGAAGCCATTGGTTATCCAGTAGGCCTATTCTCTTTTTGGAAAGATATTTTGTATGAAGATAAATTATCACAATAATTCCAACCTGTAAAGTAGGTATTTAAAAATAGATCTCATCGGTCACATACGGCTGCAGTCCAAAGAAAAAAAGACGAATACCAATAGAGAAGGTTTGACGCGAGAAAGAGATTCACAGAGTACGTGGCGATGACAATCAGAAGCAAACAAACGAAGGAACGTTTGTTCATGATTTGAGGCGCAAACGGGGTTAAATCAGGCGCTAAGTTCGATAAGTGAATCTAATGCAGCGTCAAATCCGCAAGCGTTGGAGACGGCCCGGCAGACCCCAACTTCTTCTGCTTCCTAGGGGGCATTGGCATCGCCCCGCATTTAAGAACGGGTCGTACTGGCCGCGTTCTGTTGTTTTGCCGTTTCCGCGCGAGTCAGGGTCCCGAAGTAGATCACGCAGAACGCTCGAGTCATCAGGAAGGTGAGGAAAATCGTAGCCCACGACCAAAACCAGTTCCAACGAATATACCGAATCAGATCGGTATATTGTTCGATAAGCACCTCGACCACCGTAAGTACCGTAGTGAATAATACATAATAACCAAATTGAATCCAGCGCCCCCGATGGGACGGATAAAACACGTTAAACACCGCGCATGTCATCGGATAGGCCATATATTCGTAGGTGAAGCTCGTCCGGCTAACGTCGGCAAGCTCCCTTACGGGATAGGCGAGAAGTTGGAGTTCGACCACGGCATGACCGAAAATACACGTCATATACTGTTTGAACAGAAAAGCGACCATCGCCAATCGACGTTTCTGCCGCGGGATGACGAGAATCAGCAATAATGAAATGATCCACGCAGAAACGATAATGCCGTATTGCAGCAGCAAACTCATCCCTCGCTCGCTTCCTTCCTGAAAACTGTGCGGTCTCTAAAGAACCGGCTCACTAGAACGTGGACGGATAGGAATATGATCGATAACACGATCGCCATCAGACTCCAGTGAAAATGAACGTAATCCACCAATTCGGTTTTTGCGGCTAGCATCCCGTCGATTAAGGTGAGCAGTGAAATCCAGACAGCAAAGTAAAAACACGTTGTCCATTTATTCGCACGAGGTCTATAGATGTAATACAGACCGCTCGCCACAGGCGTCCACACCACTTTGGACGTGATATTCAAATCCGAAGCTTTGGGAAATTCACGTAACGGGTAGACCACCAAATCAAATTGAACGAGTACCACTTCTACTCCCCATCCAACAGCCTGACACACAAGAAAGCACAACACAAATTTATGCGCTTTTGCTCTTGGAACAAGAAAATAGATGGTGGTTATACACACAAACCAGACTAGCAGCAATAAATTTCGTTCCATGTCCATGGCCATAGCTTGTACAAGGAAGGAGGCTCCTATGTAGGTGTACTTCTTATTATTCATACGTCTCGCGGGCGGTGCACTTAGGCGAAAACACAACACCGTTTACTCGTTGTCGTTATAGACACCACATGCAGTCATATAAATAAGTGACAGCAGTTCGAACCTGTTGAGGAGGATTTTATATAAATGATGTTACCCAGCGAAACGTATTTTGGTAAGTTTGAGGCGGTTTTTCTATTTTATGGGGCCATGCCTACAGGCGTAGCCGTTTCCGAAACCGGGCGCATCTTCATTTGCTTTCCGAAATGGGGAGACGACGTTAAATTCACGGTGGCTGAAATCGTTCACGATACATTACAGCCTTATCCAAGTATGGAATCCAATGTGGTAAACCCATCGAATATCGCAACGTCCTTCATTAGTGTCCAAAGTATCGTTGCTGATGGAAAGGGTACGCTTTGGGTATTGGATACGGGGGCTCCTAATTTCTCCGAACCCATCAAAGGGGGGGCGAAGTTAGTCGCTGTAGATTTAAAATCAAATACCATAAGAAGGGTATATACATTCACGGATGATGTTGTCCTGCCGACCACTTATCTGAATGATGTCCGATTTGATTTTCGTGTTGGTAAAGCAGGTTATGCTTATATAACGGATTCGTCTTCACGAGGACCTGGAGCCATTATTGTCGTTGATTTAGAAACGGGCTATGCCTGGAGAAGGTTAAACGGAGCCCATTCAACTTCGCCCGACCCCTATTTCTTACCGAAAGTTGAAGGTAAAATCCTGATGAATCGAAACAAAGACGGATCTACTTCACCCTTTAGATTGGCATCCGATGGTATAGCGATTTCCCCGGACGGCAAGACGTTGTATTTTTGTCCGCTCTCCAGCCGCCAACTATACTCGATTTCAACGGAAGCCCTAAGAGACCGAACGATACCGGATATGAATTTACAAGATCACGTGAAGTATTGGGGAGAAAAAGGCGCATCAGATGGAATGATCACCGATGCAAAAGGAACCGTTTACGCCGGAGACTATGAAAATAATAGTATTCGAAAGATATTGCCGAATGGAATCATGGAAACCGTCGCGCATGATCCGAGACTCTTATGGCCGGATACTTTTTCTATTGGTCCAGATCAATACTTATATTTCATCGTGAACCAATTACATCGGCAGGCAAGATTCCATTATGGTAACGACCTGCGGGTGAAGCCTTATAGTTTACTCCGTATGAAAATAAACGAACCGCCTGCTCCTACCTTTTAATAACTATTTAATGACCAGCTTCTGTGAGTCGCTGCCGAACGCACGATTCGATTAAACGATCGGAGAACTATAGCTTAACCAGAACCAGAACAGGGAGCAGGCCGCCACGGCGATGCTCCCTGTTCCATTGAAGTAACGGGCCGATCAGCTTCATTATAAGTATTCTTTACGCCCCAAAATCTGGAGTTTAATGGTAAAATAAGGCTATTATCTATCGCTGGGTTGAAGGTGTGTGTGGATTTACATTGCGGAGCATTCTCTACCGGCGTAAACCCCGACGGACCAAACGATATTCACCGTCTATGGCGACGGATTTGGGGGGAATGGTTTCCGACCTGCGATTATGATTTCGCGGGCGGTCCTGAATTTGAAATGGCCTATGATCGAGGCGGCGGCATGTACGAGATGGAAGTTTGGGTTCCTGTCGTGAAAAAATCGGAGTCCCGGGCGTAGTGCCCTTCATTTCCTTGATGTTGGGAGCGGTTTGTTATGACAATCGTGCACAGAGCGGAAAATGCCATCATCGCGCGGCATGCGCTTGCACAATATGATCTCGACGTGGTATCCGCAGCTCCAATAGCGCAAAGCGGTGCCGCGGTTTTCAAAATCGAAGATGCGCAAGGGAACCTATACAGCCTGCGTCTTCATGAATCTAGCAGCAGCACGCTCGAGAAGATGTGGACGAGCCCAGATATGCTGAATTCCGAATTGGTCTGGCTGGATGCGCTTAATCGCGATACTAGCCTCATCCTCCCCGAGCCGAAGCGTAATCGGGAGGGAGCGTATGTTACGCAGGTGGACCATCGGTATTGTACGCTGCTCAGCTGGGTGGATGGCGAGCAGAAGCCCTATTTTACGAATCAGCACGAATTGAAATCCGCCGCTGAAATGACGGCGGCTTTGCACCGGCAGGCCAGCAACTGGCAGCCCCCTTCTTCGTTCGCCCGCCCTACGATTAATCGTGCACGCATCCAGTCGGCACTCGACTTGCTCAAGGAGCAGAGCAGGGAGGGATTCCTAGACGCATCGCATGTCCAAATCCTTGAAACAGCTGGTGAAAGAGCCATGTCCCTGCTCGACGCCCTCCCGAAAGATAGGATGACCTGGGGCATGTTGCACGGCGATCTCGTTCCGCCCAATATCGTGTTCATAGACGGGGCTGCCCATCCGATCGACTTCGGCGCGTGCGGATTCGGTTTCTACCTCACGGACTTGGCCATCAGCTTCTTCTACATTCACCCTCACGGCCGACAACGGTATATCGATTGGTATGGAGAGCGCTTCCCGCTGCCGAATGATTATGAAGCTCGACTGGAAGGCTTATTCATTGCCTTGCGACTGATCGTGATGAGGAACGCGATCGCTCTGCCTGGGGCGAACGAATGGCTGCCGAACGATGTGCGGAAGTCTGCTTCTCGGGAGTTTGGCCGGTATGCGAACGGAGAGACGTTTTTGTTTACAGGGGCACCGTTCTGGGAGTGAAATCCCAAGCGGCACAATCTAGCATGCGAAAAGGCCGCCAAATCGGCGGCCTTCCCTGCTCCCATTCCTATACGCCCGCAACAATCAGCGCCTTCGCCCTACGCGAGCCGCTTCACGAGCACGACCCGCTCGCCGCCGCGACCGTCGTAATCGACGGCGACGGGCAGCCCGTCCCGCTCCTCCGCTTGGGGCTCCATCCGGAACCCAAGCTTGGCGTGAAAAGCGAGCGAATTCGCCTTATGCGGCGCCGTGACGCAGCGAACCACGCTTCTTCCTCTGGCCGTGACCCGCTCGAAGAATGCCTCGTACAACGCGCGGCCGACGCCGCCTCCCCGATGCTCCGGGCTGACCATGACGATCCGGATATACGCGGAATCCGGTTCCGTCTGTGAGCAGAAGCCCATCACGAATCCCGCCAACTCTCCTCCGATCTCCGCCGCCAGGCACGTATCGCGAAAATGATGAACGTACCACTTACTGAACATATCGCTGTCGTAGCTGCCGCCCCACCAGCGGGCGGCCCTCTCGCGAATGACGCCGATCTCTTCCGGCTCGATCGTTCTTATCCGCATCGTACTTCCTCCAAATCGTTCCTTCATGCAACAGCGCGCTCGCCCGGGTCAACGCGTCCCATCCGGCTTCACCGCGATCAGTAGGAAACGGTGCTCCATCGTCGCGATCCCCCCGCAGTGCCCCGCTTCCTCATGCAGCCGCCGCAGGGCGTCGAAGCAGCGATCCACCGAGAAGCCGGGGAATTCCCACGCGATGACGCGCGCGAAATAGACGAGCGCCCCGACGTCGAGGAACGTCAGTACAGGGAAGCATTCCTCCGCTTGTTCGACCGCGAAGCCTGCCGATCCCAGCGATTGCGCCGCCGATGCCATGTCGAAGCACGGGGCGGTCAAGCCGACGTCCGCGCCGAGCAGCGTCTGCGCCAACTCGCGGTTATTCCGCCCGCCGACCTGCTGCGTGATGAATCGCCCGCCCGGCTTCAGCACCCGGAACACCTCCTCGGGCGAGAACGACTCGTGCCGGTTAATGACCAGATCAAACATGCCCGCTTCGAAGGGCAGCTTGTCGTCCTCGAACACCTGTCTCACTTCGATGCCATAAGCGGGCAGCGTCCGCCTGCACAGCTCCACGTTCGGCGGATACGCTTCCGTCGCATAGGTGCGCCCGGCCGGCGGATGCAGAGAACGGAGAAACTCCCCGCCTCCGGTGCCCATGTCGAGCAGCGTCGTCTTCTCACTAAAGCTCGCCTCCACGAGAGCGCGATAATCCCACGGAAGCGGCTGCTCCTTCACGCGATGCTGGATATAACCAAAGTCCCATCCTTGAAAGCCGGCTTTCTCCTCGGCTTCCCAATAGGCTTTCAACTGCCCTTCCTTCATTCCAATCCCTCCACATATGGTTCGGTGGCCGGGAGCTGGCGCAGTCGACTGATAACACATTCCTTTCAAGCCCGGCCGCATCTGTTATCAGCTTCGTTCTCGCTGCGCCGGGCCGTTACCGAGTTTCCTCACCGCTTTCAAGTGCGCTCGCCTCTCCTTCTAGGACGGCCGCTCGTCCTCGTCGTCCAGCCCTTCTTCCTCATTCTCTTCATCCGGCAGCTCGGGCTCCGCATGCGGAAGCCAACGCTTGTCGGTCAGCCCCTCGTCATCGAGGGTCAATGCTGTCAGGTTAAGGAAAAAACGTCCACTGAAACCACTTGTGGCCGATAGTTGATAGGCTTATGTCTTAGGACGGACTTCTACACCCAATGAAGCTTTGTCCGCTAGGACAAAAGCGTGCCAATCTCTAACCGCCCCGCCAACCGCGACCCAACTCGCCAGCACGAAAAGGGAGTCCAGAGAGCGAAGCCCTTTGGTTCCCCTCAGCGGAGGGGGAAGGGGGAGGGAGGGCTTGCGTTTGAACGTCCGATACGCGAGGTATAGGAAACAGCCGGCGAAAAAGAACGCGCTTACGAAGCCGACCAGCCTGATAAACACCTCGTCGCTTGCGATCATGAAACCTCCCGTCACCACGAAGAAAGCGGCGGCCAGCGTGAGTCCTCCTGTCTTGGCTCTCGCCGGATACAGCGCGACGGACCGCCCGTCGTCCGCTCGATGCGTCATGGCTCAACCTCCCCGCATGCGAATGACTTACGTTCGAAACCGTGATCATATCGAAATCCACGGGATAAAAATTCCTGCTTTGATCACCCTGTTAAAGTAGGACTTTTGGTGTATAATGAATTGCTGTATATTTCGATCTTGAGGCTGATGCGCATGCAACCCTTCAACAAACGGGCTTTCTTCCGAGTCGATCTCAAAATTCCGCTGTCGGCGCTGCTCAAAATTATATCCGTCAGCGGGACGAAGACGGATACCAAACACTCCCGAATCGCCATTAAAGATATCAGCGCCGGCGGGATTCGAATGCACTCCAAGCTCGACTTGCCCATTCACGTCAATCTGGTGCTCGAATTTACGTTCCAGCTGTTCAACGAACCGGTCAAAGTCATCGGGGCCATTACGCGCAAGACGAAGCTGGACGATGCGCTTTTCGAGTACGGCATCCAGTTCTATCTGGACGTCAACAAGGAACGGCAGCTGATGGCTTACCTCAACATGCTGTCCACCCGGCTTCGCGCGCAGAACGTGCTCGGCAGCTGCAGCTTTTGCTCGGATGACGATTTGGACGAGTTTTATAACGAAGACATGAAGAACAAGCTTATCTACGGACCGGTACCGGAGGTCTGATAAGGTTGTTCTCTTTTTTTGCAGTTGATTGAACTCGCTTTAACAAATGCACGTCTTCTTCTTGCGTCCGCTCTTCCCCATCGCTTCGACCTTATCAATGTACGCATAAGCCAAGGGAACTTTGCACGCCGTATCCCCCATGTTGACCGAGACCGCCCCGATCGCTTCGGCCACGCGCCTGGCTTCCGCCTGCAGCGGCAGGACGTATACGCCCACGGCGATAACGAACCCGTTCATCACGTACCGGACATAGTTGCGCTCGCCATGAACGGTCGCCTCGATCCGCGCCAGCAGTCGGCCGATCTCCTCCAGATTCAGCTCCTCGTCGGGCTTCAGCGACAACCAGTTGGCATAGGTGCTCCAGCCGCAGACGGCGATCAGCTCCTCCGGGTCTTCGATCCATTCGATCGCCAGCTCATGTCCGTGCGGACTCTCGGCGGCCAGCCATGCGACGGTATACTCCGCGAGCATGTGCCAATACGCCTTTCGCACCCACTTCCGGAGCGTCTCCTTGTCGAGCTCTCGCGGATTGACCGTCAGCCCCGCCAAATACATCGCGTCGCTGTTGCCCGATTCGTACAGCGCGCGCGCCAGCGGCTGATCCTTCTTCACCGTCTTCACCAGCTTCTTCATGTCCCCGATCCGAACGCCGAAGAACGGCTCCTTCGCCCCATGGCGGAGAAAGGTGCGTTTCGTCTGCTCCGTGCCCATCGCTTCTAACTGTGCCATGACTTCTTCGTAGGTCATCGTTGATCCCCTTCGGCTTTTTCTCGCATTATACCATAATCAGGGAAATGAAGGCGGACATGCCCGGAAGTTGGGCAAGCCGCGTCGATTCGGTATAATGGCATCTAGACAATTCGCGATTATAGCGGAACAAAGGAGATGAATCCGGGTGGCGAACCGAATTTGGAATGCGGGCATTCTGCTGCTGTTTCTGCTGCTGGCCGCGCTGCTGCTGCAGTTCATTCGCGCCTCCTCCGCCATCGGCGACTTGTTCCCGAGCGGCGGCGCGAGCGGGACGACAGCGGTTCGCAAGCAAATTGCCCTGATCGCCCAAGAGCGGGACAACCCGTTCTGGCGTTCGATCGAGGAAGGCGCCCGGGAGGCTGCCGAGACAGCCGGCGCTGCTCTCGTCTATATGGGGCCGGCGCGCATCGACCCTTCCGAGCAAATCCGGCTGCTGAAGAAAGCGATCGCCTCTAAGTACGACGCGATCGTGCTGCAAGGACTCGGCGGCCAGGCGGATTACCGCCAACTTATCGACGAAGCCGCTGCGCAAGATATCCCCGTGCTCGTGCTGGATACGGACGAGCCGGGAAGCAAGCGCCTCGCTTACGTCGGCACGGATAATCAGGCGGCCGGCGTACTGATGGGCGAGCTCATCGCGCAGCGGACCGGCGGCCAAGGGCGAATCGGCGTGCTAATCGGCAGCGAGAAGGCGGCGAACCAGCAGCTGCGCCTCTCGGGCTTGCGCAAGGCGATCGGCGGCTATCCCGGCCTGTCCGTGCAAGCGGTACGCGCGACCGCCATCTCCCGGCTTCAAGCCCAGCGGGAAGCGGAGCGTATGCTGGCGGCCGGAGAGAAGCTCGACGTGCTCGTCGGCTTCAGCGCGCTGGACGGCGAAGGCATGATAGCGGCCGCGCAGCGTCTGGGACGAACGGATGCGCTGCTGCTCGCCTTCGACGACCTGGCGGCGACGCGGGCGGGCATCGCGGACGGACGGATCGCGGCTTCCGTCGTGCAGCTGCCACGGGAAATGGGCGCGCAGGCGATCGAGCTGCTGCGGCGGCATTGGGCCGGGGAAGACATCGGCGGCGAGCATTTTACGAAGGTGTTCATGCTCGATTCGCTGAACGTCGACAGCTTGCCGGAGGCACGGTAAGCCTATGAGCATCCGGAAGAAACTGCTGCTCTTTATCCCGCTGCTCGTGCTGCTCGCCAACACCGTCGCCTTCCTGCTGTTCGAGAGCGCCCACGTCGTGCAGGACAGCTACCGGATCCTGCTGGACCGGGTGCTCGGCATCCGGCGCTGCGCCGAAGCCGCCGAGGCGCAGCTAACCGCGATGTACCGGTATCTCGCCGATCCGGCCCCCGCCGCGCGGGATGCGCTGCGCCAAGCGGAAGCCGCCGCTTCGCGCGCGGCGGACGGACTTGCGGCCTCGGCCTCCGAACCGTTCGGCAATGAAGCGGCGTTCATCGCTTACGGGCGCTTGCTCGCCACGCTGACCGAGCAAACCTCGGCCGCGCTGACGGACGAGGCGGCCGGCGGCGCGATCAGCTTGAGCCGCTACGAGGCGGCCGAAGAGACGGCCGGCTTCATTCGCGAAGCCGGCGCGGAGCTCGTCGATCTGGAGCTGGCCGCTTACGAACCGCTCTATACGGAAGCCCAGCGCCAGAGCGCACGGATGAACCGGCTCGGCCAGACCGTATTCGCCGTTCATGCGCTGCTCGGCATCACGCTCGCGCTCTGGATTTCCCGCAGCATCTCGCGGCCGGTCGACCGGCTCGTCGACTGGGCCGGACGCATCACGGCGCGCGGCGCGGCGGATGCTCCGCCGCCGCCCGCCGACGCGCGCGACGAGATGGGCAAGCTCACGGACGCGTTCGGCCGGATGCTCGGCGCGCTCGAGCGCTCGTCCCGCATCGAGAAGGAAGCGGCCGAGAAGGACCGGCTCGTGAAGGAGCTCGAGCTGGCCGCGCTGCAAAGCCAGATCAATCCCCATTTCCTGTTCAACACGCTCAACGTCCTGTCCAAGCTGGCGCTCATGGAAGGCGCGGACCGGACGAGCGATCTGATCGTCTCGATGTCCAGCATGCTCCGCTACAACCTGCGCAGCCTTGAGCAGCCCGTGCGCATCCGCGACGAGCTGGCGCACGTGCGCGAATATATCGTCATCCAACAAGCCCGCTTCCGCGACCGCGTGCGGTTCGAGGTGAAGGCGGACGAGGCGGCGCTCGACCTGGCCATTCCCGCGCTGACGCTGCAGCCGCTGCTGGAGAACGCGTTCATGCATGGCATCGACGGAATGGAACGCGGAGCGGCGATCGCTCTGCATATCCGCGCGGCGGACGATGGCGGCGCGCGGATAACCGTCTCGGACAACGGGCGCGGCATGGCGCCGGAGGTGCGGGAGACGCTGCTGCAAGCGGTCGGCGGTGAGCGCGGCGGCGAAGATCATGAGCGCTCGGTTGACGAGGCGTTATCCGGCAGCGGCGGAATTGGGCTGGTCGACGGGACCCGCTCCGCAGTGGGCACTACCGCCTCTACCGGTCTCGGGACGCGCAACGTGTTCCGGCGGCTGCGGCTCTTCTACGGGGAAGCGGGACTCGTCGAGATCGACAGCGAGCCAACTCATGGCACGAAAATTACGCTGCGCATACCCGCGCGCGGGAAGGAGTAACCGATGTACCGTTTATTAATCGCCGACGACGAGGCGCTCGAGCGCGAAGGATTGGAGCTGATCATCGGCCGGATGCTGCCGGATACGATCGAGATCATCCACGCGGAGAACGGCCGGGCGGCCATCGAGCTGGCCGAGGAGCGGCGCCCGCATATCGTCTTCATGGACGTCAATATGCCCGGGATCGACGGCCTCGCCGCGCTGCGCGACATCCGCGCGCGGCTCCCGGAGGCGAAGCTCGTGCTCGTCACCGCCTACGACTATTTCGCCTACGCGAAAGAAGCGCTCACCTTGGGCGTCAAAGAATACATCGTCAAGCCCGCCGGGCGGGAGCAGATCGTCGCCCTGCTGCGGCAGCTGCTCGCGGAGCTCGAGCAGGACCGTCTGCGGCGCGCCGGCGAGCTGCGCCTGCGCCAGCAGGTGGCCGAGCTGCTGCCGCTGGCCGAGAACGAGCTCGCCCTTATGCTCATGGTCGACCACGTGCATGGCATCGGGGCGGCACGGTTGGCGGAATGGATCGACTTCCCGCTGGACGCCAGCCGCGCGTTCGTCGTCGCCCTGCCGGAGGGAAGCGATTCGTTCGTCACCCGCAAGCTGTACGATACGATCCGCGGCTTCGCCAAGAGCGGCGGCCAGCCGTGCCTCGTCAGCTCCGCGATCGACCGTCATATGGCCATCTTCTTGCGGGAGCAAGCGGGCCCCGCCTCTAGCGGGTACGCGGCGGCCAAGCGCTTCGCCGAGCAGATCGCCGAGCTGGCGCGGCGCCAGACCGGCAGCCCGGTCACCGTCGGCATCGGCTCCCGGCAAGCGGGCGAGAGCGGGCTGCGCCAGTCGTATTTCGAAGCCGTCTTCGCCTCGACCTGCTGTGCGGACGATCCGGGCATCTGCCTCTTCGACGAGCTCCGCGAAGGCAAAGCCGAGCTTCAGATGGGCGATTTCACGGGCTTCGTCGGCTCAGGCGAGACTGGCGGCGCCTACGTCCTGAACGCGCTGCAGCATATCCGCGAGGAGCGCGAGCATCAGACGCTTACCGTGCTCGACAAAGCCAAGCGGTATATCGGGGAGCATTTTACCGAGGAGCTGTCGCTTGAGGAAGTCGCCGATTACGTGCACCTGAATCCCCACTACTTCAGCAAAGTGTTCAAGCAGGGCGTCGGCGAGACGTTCATCGATTACGTGACCGGCCTGCGCATCGAGCGCGCGAAGGCGCTCATCGCGGATGAACGCCTCAGCTTGAAGGAAGTCTGCTTCGAGGCCGGCTACCGCGACCCGAACTACTTCAGCCGCGTGTTCAAGAAGGTAACCGGCGTGACGCCGACGGAGTACCGGAGCGGGCTTCGCGACGTTACCGAAGAATAGCTTCCTCTTGCAAGCGCGTTGTACATATCGGGGAACGTCCCGAATGCCTTCCCCGGATGCCCTGCGCGCCGGGGTTTCGGCATTTGTCCCTCTCTCCGCTAGCACGATTTCCTCTCTTCTCCTCAATAAAATGCTACTCCCGCCCTCCCTTTCGAATTGCTGATCCGGCGGCCTCAAATTATTGCGGCAACTGCTCGCAATCGTGCTGTATATGCGCTGATTCCGCCGCGTGACCGCGTGCTATAATGGCCGAGCCAGCTTATTTCGAGAGGAGTCTTAACTGTGGAAGCAGCTATTCCATCCCCCGCTACGGAGCGGGTTAGCATGAAATTCGTCACGCTTGTTTCGATCGTCGCCGCGCTCGGCGGCTTACTGTTCGGCTTCGACACGGCGGTCGTGTCGGGCGCCATCGGATTCATGGAAGAGAAATTCGCGCTTAGCCAAGTGCAAGTCGGCTGGGCGGTGTCCTGCCTCATCGTCGGCTGCGTCATCGGCGCCGCGATGTCCGGCGTCGCGAGCGACAAGTTCGGACGCAAAAAGGTGCTGATCGCCGCCGCCGTGCTGTTCGTCATCGGCTCGGTCGGCTCGGCGTTCCCGACCACCTTCACCGGCTACATCATCGCCCGCATGATCGGCGGCATCGGCATCGGGTTCACCTCGACGCTGTGCCCGCTCTACAACGCGGAGATCGCGCCGGCCAAGTACCGCGGCCGCCTGGTCGCGCTGAACCAGCTGGCGACGGTGACCGGCATTTTCATCACTTACTTCATCAACTCCGCGATTGCCGGCTACGGCGATCACGCCTGGGATATCGAGAACGGCTGGCGCTGGATGTTCGGCGTCGGCGCGATTCCCGGCCTGCTGTTCCTCGTGCTGCTGTTCTTCGTGCCGGAGAGCCCGCGCTGGCTCATCAAGCAAGGCCGCGCGGCCGAGTCGCTGCCGATTCTGGTTCGCATTCACGGCGAGGAAGGCGCGCGCCAAGAAGTGCTCGACATCAAGGCGTCGTTCAAGGAAGAGAATTCTTCGCTGCGCCAGCTGTTCAGCCCCGGCCTGCGCCTGGCGCTCATCGTCGGCGTCGTGATCGCGGTGCTGCAGCAGGTAACCGGCATTAACGCGGTCATGTACTACGCGCCGGAGATTTTCAAGGAGACGGGGGCCGGCACGAACGCATCGCTCTACCAGACGATCCTCGTCGGCTTGATCAACTTCCTGTTCACGATCCTGTCGCTGTGGCTCATCGACAGAGTCGGCCGGAAGGCGCTCTTGCTCGTCGGCTCCGCGTCCATGACCGTCTGTCTCGCCGCCATCGGCCTCGCGTTCCATACGGGCCATACGTCGGGTCCGCTCGTGCTCATCTTCATCCTGCTGTATGTCGCGTCGTTCGCGGTGTCGCTCGGCCCCGTCGTCTGGGTCATGCTGTCGGAAATCTTCCCGAACCGCATCCGCGGACGGGCGACGGCCATCGCCTCCATGGCGCTGTGGGCGGCCGACTACGTCGTGTCGCAATCGTTCCCCCCGATGCTGGACTCGTTCGGTGCGGCCTCGACCTTCTGGGTGTTCGGCTTCATGTCGCTGTTCACGGTGCTGTTCACGTGGCGCGTCGTGCCGGAGACCAAGGGACGGTCGCTGGAAGAGATCGAATCGCTGTGGGCGAAGAAATAAAAGAAGGCTTGAGATCGGCATGGTGCCGGTCTCAAGCCTTTTTGGCGTTTCAAAGCCGTTGCTAGCTGGCTGTTCTTCGTCTATCCTGGTCCCCCCCACTTAGCGACTCGCGCTTGGAGTTGCTTGTCCTTAGCTTTGAATTACTTTAGATGCTCAAGAATCTGTAAGGCCCTAAAGAAGTCATTCCCGGTATCATTTGTTGTTTTCTTTGCAAGCAGCCTCATTTCGTTAATTCTGTTCGTATACTCCTTGTTGATAATCAATTCCAAATCAGTCACTTCTGCTAATCCCTTCGTGATATAACCGACAGGGACGTATGGACTCCAAAACATGTACCGTATATTCTGAAAACTCGTCAAATAATTCAAAGCGTAATACTTTTGGTTCTCATGTTTAGTCTTTATCTTTTCAACCGTACTCCTGTTATCCACGTACAACGCTCCGAGCAAATGAGTGGTAACTTCACATAGATAAGCCGTATTAGTCACAAAATTCAAACCCACCACATCTAACTCATTCAATCCTTTTAGCCCTCCCCCTCTCGTTCGTACGTTATATTCGACGAAGTCACATTCCTCAATCTGTTTCAGATAAGCGCCGACAATTAGTTCGCCCATTTCGGTTTTCATATTTTGACTCCCTTTGTTGATGGTATTGGCTGTAATACGAGACGGGCAGCTGAAATATAACACTTTCGCTGTCCCTGCCCCGCTTCTCTTACTCTAGACGCCAAAAAGCCGGCCCGGCAAGCTCTCGCTCCCCGAACCGGCCCTCTATCTTAGTCGTGCAGCGCCGCCTGACGCTTGTACATGTCCTCGAGCACGAGGCACGCCATCGCCTCGACGACCGGCACGATGCGCGGGCAGATGCTCGGATCGTGGCGTCCGTGCGTCTCGATCGTCTGCTCCTGGCCGAAAATGTTCATCGTCTGCTGCGGACGCGAGATCGACGACGTCGGCTTAACCGCGATGCGGAAGACGATCTCGGCGCCGTTGCTGATGCCGCCGATGATGCCGCCCGCGTTGTTCGTGCGGTAGCCGCTCGCGTCCATCTCGTCGTTATGCTCGCTGCCGTTCATGGCCGCCGCCGCGAAGCCCGCGCCGAACTCGATGCCCTTCACGGCCCCGATCGACAGCATCGCCTTCGCCAGCTCGGCGTCGAGCTTGTCGAACACCGGCTCGCCGAGGCCCGGCTTCACGCCGCGGATGCGGCATTCGACGATGCCGCCGCAGCTGTCGCCGGCCGCCGCCAGCTCGTGGATCTTGCCGATCATCCGCTCGGCCGCGACCGGATCGCAGGCGCGGACCGGATTCTCCTCAATGACGCTCTCGTCGAACGTCTCGCATTCGATGCCGCCGAGCATCTTCGTGAACGCGACGATCGAGACGCCGCGGCGCTCGAGCAGCTTGCGCGCGACCGCGCCCGCCGCGACGCGTCCCGCCGTCTCGCGTCCGGATGCGCGTCCGCTGCCGCGATGGTCGCGGATGCCGTATTTCTCGAGGTACGTGAAATCCGCATGGCCCGGACGGAACGCGTTCTGAATGTCGCTGTACGCTTCCGGACGCATGTCGGTGTTCTGCAGGATGATGCACATCGGCGTGCCGGTCGTTTTGCCTTCGAAAATACCGGATACGATGTTGATCGTGTCATATTCCTTGCGCGGCGTCGTGACCGACGACTGCCCCGGCTTGCGGCGGTCCATCTGCTTCTGAATATACGCCGGGTCGAGTTCGACGCCCGGCGTGACGCCGTCCACGATGACGCCGACCGAGACCCCGTGCGATTCGCCGAACGTCGTGACTTTGAATACCTCTCCGTATGTGCTGCCTGCCATTGGCTTCTTCCCCCTAAACGTCCTTTACCTGAATGGTTATGTCCATTATAATTCGGTTCAAGACATTTAAGAAATTGAAATTCAGAACCCTTACCATAGAGGTGATCTATATCAATCGCATGATCAGCACGGAATGGTACCGGATTTTCCTCGCGACCGCCAAGCTCGGCAACTTGACGAAAGCCGCACAGGAGCTGCATATTACGCAGCCGTCCGTCAGCTACGCGATCAAGCAGCTCGAGAGCACGCTGGCCGTGAAGCTGTTCGACCGCTTGCCCAAAGGCGTGTCGCTGACGACGGAGGGCCGGGAGCTGCTCGACTACGTGGAGAAATCATTCGCCCTGCTCGAAGCCGGCGAGCATAAGCTGCGCGCGCTGAAAGATCTCGCGAGCGGCGAGCTGCGCATCGGGGCGAGCGGCCCGATGATCAAGCACTTGATCCTGCCCGCGCTCGACCGGATGCGCGCCGACTATCCCGGCATCCGCATTCGCCTCTCCCAAGGCAGTACGCCGGATATCCGGCAGCGGCTGAAGAGCGGCGAGCTGGATATCGGCTTCGTCCACCTGCCGCTGACCGATCCGGAGCTTACGGTGACGCAGCTGCAAACGGTGCAAGACTGCTTCGTCGTCGGTCAGGCCTACCGGGAATTAACCACACGTCCCATGACCGCCTTGGAATTAACGCGCGTGCCGCTCCTCCTGTATTCGCCCGGCAGCAGCACACGGCGCTTCGTCGACCAATGGCTCGCCTCGCACGGCCTCTCCGCGGAGGTCGATATCGAGCTGAACTCGCTCGACATGCTGATCGAGCTGGCCGAGCGGGGCTATGGCGCCGCCTTCCTTACGCGTGCCTATGTCGAATCGCAGCTGGAGGCAGGCCGGCTGTTCGAGCTCCAAGTGAAGGAGCCGATCCCGCCTCGCTCCGTCGGCATCGTCATACGAGCGGAGCAGTCGCTGCCGGTCGCGGCGGAACGGTTCCTCACGCTGCTGGGCGGAGGCGGGGGCGGACGCGATGCCCCTGACTCCGAAGATTAGCAAGGGGATATCGGCATGCGCAAAAACATCATATCTTGCTTACGACCGCGACGCTCCGCCGCTTTCTCAGGCATCCATATCAAAAAGCCTCCGGCACGCTTGTTCCCAAGCGGACCGGAGGCTTCTTCGCTTTTATTTGGTCGCCTTCGTATACTCCACCGCGCCGACGAGCATGACCGCCGCTTCGGCCCGGCTCGCCTGCGCGAGCGGCGAGAAGCGATTACCCGCGCTCCCTTTGACGATACCTGCATTAACCGCGGCCGCGACGCCCGGCTTCGCCCATGCCGCGATTTGGTTCGCATCGGCGAACGTCGGCTGCGCGGCGGGATCTGTCGCGATGCCGGCCGCCCGCACGATAATCGCCGCCATCTCCGCCCGCGTGATCAGCTGATCCGGCCGGAACGAGCCGTCGGCATACCCGGATACGACGCCGGCAGCCGCCGCTTCGGCGATATACGTGCTGGCCCAAGACGGAATCTTGGCTGCGTCGGCGAACTTCGGCGTGATGCCGTTCGTCGGCTTCAGCGCGAACGCCCGCGTGATCATCGCCGTGAACTCCGCCCGCGTAACCTTCGCCTGCGGTCGGAACGTGCTGTCATCGTAGCCCATGATGATGCCGAGCGCGGCAGCCTTCTCGATGGACGTCTTGGCCCAATGCCCCGCAATATCCTTGAACGCGATCGCAGCCACCGTCTTCGCCGAGATCGGAAGCGTGAGCTCCGCGCCGGCTTTCAGCGTCACCGAGGTCAGGTCGCTCTTGACCAGCTTCACGTCGCCGAGCGATAGCTTCGCGGCGGCCGCCGCATCCCCGAGCACGTCGAACGTGACGGTGGCCAGCTGGACGGTGCCGTTATCGCCGGCTTCCTTGCCGATTTTGACGTGCGCGAACATCAGCTTCCCGCTCACATCTGCCTTTGGCACGGAGAATCCCGCGATCGGGCTGACCGTCTTCACATACTTCAACAGCTTCGGATCGTACGCAACGTTCAGCTCGAAGCCGTAGAGATCCGTCATATTTTCGCCCGTGATGGTCACGGTCGCTTGTCCGCCCGCTACCGGCTTCTCCGGACTAAGCGTCAGCTTGAATGCGGGCTCGCCCGCGGCGGCCGCTGCCGAGAATGGCGCGAGCGCTAAACATAATAAAAGTGCGACTAACCCCAATGATCCGATCCGTTTCTTCTTGCCCAAGAGAGACATCCTTTCCGTCGGTGGTATACCCTTCATAAGTTACGGTAATGCCGGGGTAGCGGTCTAATGCTGCTTGGACCATGCCAAAAGTCTGTCCGCCAGCTTTATTATATTATTAGCTACGTAATGTATCAATAAATTGTTTGAAAAATGTAACCGCTTAATCGCTTGCGCGGCAAGGCGTTGACCAACTGGCTGGCAGTTGATCGCAACTAGCGAATCGCGAATTGCGAACGGCTAAACATAAGGACCAAGGGCCCCCGGTCCATTGGCTGGCGGTTGAGCGCAGCGGGCACAGCTAAAAAGCCGCCCAGGCTGCGACGTCAGCACTAGCGGCTTTTCGGGTTGATTATGCGCCGTCCGCCCGCGCAGCCCGGCTGGAGAAGCGGCGGACCGAGACGAACAGCGCCAGCAGGCAGATGCCCGCGGCGGTCCAGAACACGGCGTGCAGCGCGGTCAACATCGCGCCGCCGTCCGGCTGTGCGGAAGCTTCCCCGCCCTGCCCTGCCACATGCCCGAGCACGGATGAATAAAGCGAGACGCTCACCGCGATCCCGGTCACCATCCCGATATTGCGCACGAGCGCGTTCAATCCGCCCGCGGTGCCCAGCCGCGGCTTCGGCACCGCGCCCATGACGCTCGCATTGTTCGGCGATTGGAACAAACCGCCCCCCAGCCCGAACAGCGCCAAATGCGCGGCAAGCACCCCTGCGCTCTCGTCCGCCGTCAGCGTGTTCAGCAGCGCGAACGCCGATGCGTTGACGAGCAGGCCCGCCGTCGTTAGCCAATTCGGCCCGAACCGGTCCGACAGCCAGCCGGAGATGGGCGCGACCACCGCCATCGTCAGCGGATTGACCATCATCGTATAGCCGGTCTGCTCGGGCGAATAGCCAAGCACGTTCTGCATGTAGAACGGCATCATGACGTTCATGCAGAACAGCGCGACGAACGAGAGCAGCGCCGTCGTATTGCCGACGGCAAAGGCGCGGATGCGGTAGAGGCTAAAGTCGAGCATCGGATACGTCAGCCGCCGCTCGTACAGGTAGAACGCCGCAAGCACGAGCACCGATCCCAAGCCGCCGGCCAACGTCCAGGCGGAGCCCCAGCCCCAATCCTGCGCGTTGGAGAGCACATACAAGAATAACACCATGCCCGTCATGAACAGCACAGAACCCGTGTAATCGAAAGGCTCCCCTTTCTTCGCGGCCTTGGCTCTGGGCAGCAGGTACAAACCGGCCAAGAAACCGATCATCCCGATGGGGACGTTGATCCAAAAAATCGATTCCCAGCCCAACTGCCCGACCAGAACCCCGCCGAGCGCCGGACCTGACAACGAACCAAGCGATACTGTCGTACCCGTAATTCCCATTGCCCGACCGCGTTCGTTGGCGCCGAACGCCTCGGCCACGATCGCCTGACTGTTGGCCATCAAGCAGGAAGCGCCGAGCGCCTGGACGATCCGGGAGACGATCAAGAGCGCGAGCGAGTCGGCCAGCGCGCACATCGCCGATCCGACGGCGAAGGCGATGAAGCCATAATTGTAGATCCGGCCCCGTCCGAGCAGGTCGGATATTTTGCCCGCGATTGGCAGCGTGGCGCAAATCGTGAGCAAATAGGAGGTCAGCACCCACTGGACAACATGGACCGGCGCGCCCAGCTCCGCCGATATGGTGGGCAGCGCCACGTTGGCGATACTGCCGTCCAGCGTCGCCATGAAGGTGCCGACCGATACGTTGGCCAGAATCAGCCAGCGGTTGCGGGTCATTGTATGCCTCTCCTCTCTCGATCGCGCTGCCTTGCCAAGTAATTGAAATTTGTATACCGTTTGAATAGAGATAGAGTCAATCTTGCGAATGGAGGCGATTCGAATATGTCCGCCAGTACGATCCGGGAAATCCAGGCAGCCGATGCGAGCGAGATTTATGCATTAAACCAAGACTTCAACCCGAATTTCCGCGCTTTCGGCGAAGAGCAGGTCAGGCGGAAGATCGACATCATCGCGACGAAGACGAACGATAAAATTTTTGTATTTGAGCAAAACGGCAAAGTCGTCGGCTACATTCACGGCAGTCCGCACGAATTGCTGTTTGCCGATTCCCTCATCAACATCCTCGGCTTCGTCGTCAGCGCCGAACTCCGCAATCAGGGGATCGGCGGCCGCTTGATCGCCCATCTCGAACAATGGGGAGAACGATCCGGCTACTCTGGCATCAAGCTCCTAACCCACCCCAGCCGAACGGCAGCTCACCGGTTCTATGAACGGCGCGGCTATGTGTTTACGAAGGATCAGAAGAATTATATCAAAACCTTCGAAAATGGCGATAACGCGATAGAGAGAGAGTAACCTCAGCGAATGAGCGAATCTCTAAGGAGGTAAAGACCATGAATCTATCCATTCGAACCGATCTCCCGCGCAAAGACGATTACTTCGCGCTTTATCAAACGACGGGGTGGAATGAGAATGGCCGTTGGACGGCCGATATTCTCCACGAGGCGTTGAAAAACAGTTGGCATCTCGTCACCATCTATCATGGCGACAGACTCGTCGCATCGGGGCGCATCGTATCAGATGGGTTCATTCAATGTTTGATCTGCGACATGATTGTTCTGCCTGAGTATCAGAGTCTCGGGCTTGGAAGAACGGTTCTGAATGCCATTCTCGAACATTGCCAAGCGAGCGGGATTCGATGGGTTCAACTGGCTTGCGCCAAAGGCAAGAAGGGCTTTTATGAACGCTTTGGTTTTCAGGAAAGAGCATCCGATGCTCCTGGCATGCAGCTATTCTTGTAAGTTGCCCTAACTCCACCCTTTGCCGACCACCTCGTGCGCGTCGCTGAAAATAACGAACGCATCGGGATCGGCCTCTTTGACGATGTTCTTCAGCTTGCCCGTCTCGTTGCGGCTGATGACGCAGTACAGAATCTCCTTCGGCTCGCGCGTGTAGGCGCCTTTGCCGCTGAGGAACGTGACGCCCCGCTTCATCTGCTGCAGCACGGCGGCGGCAATCTTGTCCGGCTCGTTCGAGATGATCGTCACCGCTTTGGCCGAATACGACCCTTCTTGGACGAAGTCGATCAGCCTCGCGCCGACCGTGATCGCGATCAGCGTGTACATCGCCCGCTGCAGGTCGAGATAGATGAGCGACAGCACAATGATGATCATGTCGGTCAGGAACAGCGTCTTGCCGAGGCTCCAGCCCCAATACTGCCGGCACAGCAGCGCGACGACGTCCATCCCGTCCGTCATCCCGCCGTAGCGGAACACGATGCCCAGCCCTATGCCGACGAAAGCGCCCGCATAGAGGGACGCCAGCAGCGGATCGTCCAGCTTCTTGGAGGCGAATTCGAACGCGTACAGGAAGACCGACAGCGATACCGCGCCGATGATGGCATAGATGAAGCTCGTCCGCCCCATCACCTTCCACCCGATGAGCAGCAGCGGAATGTTGATCAGGAAGCTGGAGACGCCCGGATTCCAGCCGAGCAAATAGTTCAGAATGAGCGAGACGCCCATTATCCCGCCTTCGGCCAGCCCGTTGGCGATATTGAAATAATTAATGCCGAACCCCATGATCGCCGATCCGATCATGATGGCCATGACGTTGACAAGCTTGATATTCTTCACGATCCCGCTCCTACCGGTTATGGTTCTTCTACTAAAATAACCTCGGTTAGCCGCAACTAACCGAGGTTCCTAAATCGATACCAACCTCTTAATTTAGGCCGATTCCTTGTTACCGACCTTCTCCACATCCACGCGGCCGGAGAAGAAGGTGGCGCCGCCGCCCATATCGGCGACGCGCGCAGGGGTGAGCGCGTTGAGCGTATCGCCGCCGCGCTCCGGATCATCGGCCCACAGACCTTGGCTGAGCACGACGCCCGGCAGCAGGTCCGCGCCGACCGCGGCGGTCAGGACGCAGGATCCGCGATCGTTCCACACCCGAATCCGGTCGCCGGTCGCGATGCCGCGGGACGCCGCGTCCGCCTCGTTCATGTGCAGCTTCGGCGTCTTCTCCATGCGCACGTGCTTCTCGTTGTGCGAGAACGTCGAGTTCAAGAAGTTGTGGTTCGGCGCCGGAATGTATAGAAACGGCAGGTCGCCGTCCTCGACGAGCGGCGTGTACGTCGGCAGCGCCGGGTAGCCTCTGCGCGCCATCCTCTCCGACTTTAGCTCGATCTTGCCGCTCGGCGTCGGGAAGCCGGTCTCGAGCAGCGGGCGCACTTGGCCGCGGACGAATTGGTGCTCCACGAGCGACTCGTACGTGATGCCCTCCAGCACCGGATTGCCCGAATCGGCCAGCGATTGACGAATCAGTTCCTCGTCGGAATCGTACAGCGCCGGCTCCTCGAACCCCATCGCCGCGGCCATCAGCCGGAACACGTCCGTGTTCGACTTGCTCTCGCCGTAGGGCAGCATGACCGGCTCTTGAATCTGCACGTAGTGGTGCCAGTACGACGCGTAGAAATCCAGGTTCTCGTACGAGGACGTCGCCGGCAGCACGATGTCGGCGTACTTCGCCGTTTCCGTCAGGAACAGCTCGTGCACGACGGTGAACAGATCCTCCCGCTCGAGTCCTTGCCGCACCTTGTTCGCATCCGGTGCGACGACGGCCGGATTGCAGTTGTACACGTACATCGAGCGCACAGGCGGGTCCAGCTCCGTCAGTGCTTGGCCGAGCAGGTTCATGTTCACGCGCCGCGCCGATTTGTTCTTGCGCAAGTCCGGCCGCTGCAGCGCGCGCACGTTATGCTCGAGATAGCCGCCGTTGCCTTTGATCGCGCCGCCGCCCTGATGCCGCCACGCGCCCGTCACCGCGGGCAGACAGGCGATCGTCCGGATGCACATGCCGCCGTTGTCGTGGTGCTGGGGCCCGTTGCCGATCCGGATGAACGACGGATGCGTGCCGCCGTACAAGCGGGCCAGCTTGTAGATATCCTCGACCGGCACGCCCGTGATCGACGACACCAGCTCCGGCGTATACGGCTTCACCTGCTCGCGCAGCTCCTCCGCGCCGACCGTGTACTGCTGCAGGAACGCCTCGTCTGCCATGCCCTCCGCGAACAGAATATGCATAAGTCCGAGCGCCAGCGCCGCGTCCGTGCCCGGCAGGATCGGAATGAACCAATCCGCCCAGCGTCCGGTCTGATTCTTGTGCACGTCAATGACGACGATCTGCGCCCCGTTCTTGCGCGCCTTCTCCGCGAGCATGACCTGGTGCATGTTCGTGGACGCCGCATTGATGCCCCACATGACGATCAGCTTCGCGTTCACCGTCTCCTCGGGGTCGGTGCCGACGCTGCCGCCCATCGTGTAGCTGTAGCCTTGCGAGCCCGCGGCCGAGCAAATCGTATACTCGAGCTGGGTGGAGCCGAGATAGTGGAAGAACCGGCGGTCCAGCCCCTCCGTGCCGATCATGCCCATGTTGCCGTAGAACGAATACGGCATGATGGATTCCGGTCCTTCCTCGGCGATCAGCGTCTTCCACTTGCTCGCAATCGTCTCGATCGCTTCCTCCCAGGTGATGCGCTCGAACACGCCCTCGCCCTTCTTGCCGACGCGCTTCATCGGGTATTGCAGCCGTTTCGGATCGTACAGCCGCTCCGCCACGTTCCGCACTTTATTGCAAATTTTGCCCTGCGTCACCGGGTGCGAAGGATCTCCCTCGACTTTGACGATCCGGCCGTTCTCTTTATGAATAAGCAGCCCGCATTGATCCGGGCAGTCCAGCGAGCACACGGAGGGGAATACTCCCGTCTCTTGTTCCGCAAAACGCGTCATGGTCTTCGTTCCTTTCGCTCTCGCCTACCGAGCGCCCTCCGGCGCTTTTCGGGGTTCAATATCGTAAGAATCGTATCTTCTATCCTACCATATTTCGCCCCGGCAAGGCATCGACAAAATCAGGCTTTCGCGCCATCGAGCGACGTCCCCGCTGCACAACAGACCCCGATGCGCGTGCCCCGGGGTTTAGCAAGAAAAAATTCCAATTCGACAAAATCCTTCATTTTTCAACCATTTACAATGGTCTTTCGCCGAGATACAATGTACTCCATGGTTTCCAAAACCCATCGAAACGCGCTCCCCGCAAGGCCGCGAAATCCCACTTTTAGGAGAATCCACACGTTCATGACCACGGTTCCAACTTATCTTAGCTTCCCTTACACATACATCGCCGGCGAGAATTATTTGCTCGTCGTGGATGCCGATCACGAAGTCATCGAGCTTATTCCCTATCTCGACATGCGCTTGTCGCGAAGCGGCGACAAGGATGCGCAGTCTGCCGCCATTGCCGTCACCTTCAGCTCGCGCCAGCAAGAGCCTTTCCTGATCGCAAGCAATGGCGAAGCAGACCTGAACGCGTTCCACGATACCTTGCTCGCCAAAGTGAATGACCGGTGCCAGGCATCCGCCTAAAATGTCCGCCCCATCCATCCGCAACCGCCTCCCGCAGCATAAATCCACATTCCGGATTGATCCTATAGATGCGCGTGCATAGAACGCCAGATTCGACGCCGAGAAGCGCCTTGATCGGCTTGCTGATCAATTGGCGACTTTTTGGACAACCTCCATAGGGGTAATGTTCGATAGGAGGAGGGATTTCCATGAGCTTGTACCATTTGTATTACATCATCATCTTCAGCGTCCTGCTAGCGCTCGGGATCGGAGGCATGGCCTGGTTCGTGTTCCACCGTCGCAAAAAAAAGGCCCCATGACCATCCGTCCTGCGCATGCCTACCGGATAAACGCCGAACCCGCGCATGAACCGTCATGCGCTTTTTCGCCTGAGCCGCCATCCTTGCCCCACGCTGCTATCTCCTGTCCAAGCCGAACAAGCGCGAACCGGACGGCGCGCGCTTGCTGGGCTTATTTGTTATGCGCTTGGCAGCGGAACGTCTCCGCCTTACCGCTGATCCCGCGGCGGCTGCGCCTTCGCTTTGGCCGATGCGGCCGGCGTCTCCTCCGGCAGCTCCCGGGCGTTCATCCCCGGCACCTCGCGCGGCACGAATTCCATCTCGCTTGACGAGTAGAGGACGACGTACATTTTGCCGTGCACGGCGTTCGCGCGGATGAGCACCGGCTGATTGTACGGGTTACGGAACACGAAGTCCGGTCCGTCCCAGCTGACGGTGGCATCTCGTCCGGGGCGCACGTACGGCACGCTGCGGCTGTGCGAATACCGCGCCTTGATTTCGAGACCCGCACGGTCGGTCGCGTTGAAGAGCGTGGACGACACCTGGCAGATGCCGCCGCCCACGCCCTCCGACAATTCTCCACGCACGATCACCGGCGCCTCCAGATAACCATTCTCCTTCGTTCGCCTGCCAACCACCCGGTTGAACGAGAATTGCTCGCCCGGGAACACGACGGCATTGTTGATCGCCTTCGCCGCAAGCGCGATATTGTGCGCGCGGTTATGGTTGCGCGGGTTGAAATACGTCACGTAATAGCCGATCGGCCGGCGGCGGATCGACGCGAGCAGCTCGCGATCGACGCGCGCGGCGACCGGCCGCAGCGGCGCTTCGACGAAGGCCGCCCCCTCCCCGTAGAAGTACCGGTAGAACTGTGCCGTGAAAGCCCGTTCATCCAGCCGCCGCCCTTGTCGCTCCGCGATCATCCGGCCGTCTTCGGCGATGTAGGCGTTCGCCGGCGCGAGGTACGCCCGCTTCGACAAGCTTGCGATCAACCGGTCCATTTGATCCAAATCGATCATCGTCACGCCAGGCAGCGCATAGTCCGCCCGCACCACGGCGAGCGGCTCCGCGCCCTGAAGCGCGATGGTCATGGGCTCCGCGCTCCCGCCGCTAAGCTGCAGCAGCGCGAGCAGCGCCGCCGCCCATCCCGCCTGCATACGCGTCACCTCCTGGGAAGATAGGTCTTATCCGAATTCGACATGTTCCATTCGCCAAGGCTGCCACGGCGCCGCGCGCCTCATTCGGAAGACGATCCGCCGCTCCTCCTTGCCGCCTTCCTTCCAATAGATCGTGGCCCGAACGGCGCGCTCCGTCTCGAGCAAGCCTTCGTCCTCGGCCGGCGGCAGCTCGGTCAGCTGACGCACGGCCGTGATCGTCGCCACGTGATGCTGCATCGCAGGCAATTGCTCGTGATGGCGGCTTGGGAAGAGCATCGCCATCAGCTCCCGCTCCTTCTGGTTAATCGCCGTGAAGAACAACGACACGAGCTCCTCCGGCGAGGCTCCCCGGACGAGATCCGGCAGCCGTCCGGCCGCCTTATGTACCATCACCTGGTGATCGTGGTCGACGCTTCGCGTTTTGTGCGTGCTGCTGCCCAGGAAATGAATGCAGAAGTGGCCGCTGAAGTCGTTATCCGGTATGCCGTCGCCGCCATGCGGCATGCCGTGCATGGAAGCGGCCAGCCGGTAGCCGCCCTTGCTGACGAGGATGGCGCGCCGCTTCCAGGTCCATTTGCCGTTGTAAATGCGCTTCATGACCGCGGTATCCTGCTTCGTCAGCGGCTGCACGTCGGCATGCGTGCTGCCGGCACGCCGCTGAACGGCGAATTGAAGGCCGCTCTCGAGATCGGTCACCGTGAAGATCGACTTCATCGTCAAGATTTTCGCCGCTTCGGGCCATGCTAACAGCTCGCCATAGTGAACCGAGCGCAGCAGCGTCAAATAGCCCTTCAGCTCCGTCCGCATGCGGCCGGGCAGCTGAACAAAGACGCGTCCTTCCGGCTCGTACAGACCGAAATCCGAATCGACGACGTAGCGCGTCCCTCGTACCTCCAGGTATACATCCGAGACCGGCTCGGGCTGCTTGTCCATCACGGGCGACTTCCCGATGATGCGCGACCAGCGGCCGGTGTCGACGGGCAGCTCGGTCTCGAGCTTCGCGGTCCGCGAAATTTTGACGAGCAGCCGGCCCTCCGCCTCCTTCTCCGCCGGGCTTCCGTGAGCGGAGCCGGCAAGCAGGAAGCTGGCCGCACCGCATAACAACAGGCTTTTGATCAAGCCGGACATGCCTTACCCCTCCATCATGTGTCGCTTGTATCCATACTCGATACTGCAACCGCTTCTGGTATAGGATGCCAAAGGTTTCTTTTTCCTATTCCCTTCCGCCAAATATGAAAAAACATTCACGCCTGAGCGCGGCCGCTCGTGAATATACTCCATTAGAATCATTCCCAAAGGAGGGGTTACGGGTGCAGCAATTCGAATTGCAGCTGCAGAACGGCTATGGCCTGATTGCTTTCACATCGAACCGCGGGGGAGCCTTCGCGATCTGGCTCTACCGTCCGTCCGACGGGTGGTGCGCCCCTCTCACCAGAGGTCTTGCTGTAAGCGCATCCATTCCGTACTGGTCGCCCAACAAACGCAAGCTCGCCTTTATCGGGGAACAAAGCCGGGTATACGTCGTCGACGCGCTGACCGGCGCCGTGCTGGCGCTCAATCGGATCGAGCCGTATACGTTCCTCGACTGGTCGCCGAGCAGCCGGATCATCGGCTTCTCCGTCCCCGAAGGCATCACGCTGTACGATACCGTCTCTCATCAAGCGGCTGCCATCCACCATCCCGGCGCGTACGATTTGAATTGGTTCCCGAGCGGCCGGGAGCTGCTGTTCGCGGCGCCGGACGCGGACGGGAACGGACAGCTGTTCCGCGTGCGGACGGACGGCGGCGGTCTCCAGCAGCTCACGGATCAGAAGGAAGGCCCGATCCATCATGTCCGCTTATCGCCCGATGGCAGCCGCGTGCTCTACACGTACCCGGGCGCGAGCATCTCGCTCATTGCCACGCTAGAGCTGGCCACGGGCGCCGTTCACCGGCTTGAAGGCGGACCGCTGTCGAAGAACGCCAATCCCGTCTGGTCCCCGGACAGCCGCAGCGTCGCCTACAGCGCCACCGTCTGGGAGAACGAGCGGTACAGCGCGCAGATCGAGACCGACCTCGCGCAGGGAGGACGCCGCCAGACGATCGCGACCGCAAGCTGCTATGCCTCGGTCGTCAGCTGGTCGCCGGACGGCAATCTCATCGCGTACACCTCCGGGTGCCGGGAGACCGGAGACGAAGCGACGCAAATGTGGGTGGCAGACGCAGATTTGCGTCGCGCGCCGCTGCAGATCGTGGACGATGCGGCCGTTACGTCGCTGCAGTGGTCGCCGTCATGAGCGGCTAAGCGGATGGGTGTACGTTCCCAACCCGAAGATGGGGCATGCGGCATGCGGCAACCACCTGGATTTCAACAAAAAGGCTGAGACAGCATGCCGCTGCTCAGCCTTTTTGCCTATCACCAATCCGTATTACGATAACAAATTCAGCTTCACCGCCGCGGTGACCGCCTTCACCCGGTTGTTCACCTGCAGCTTATCGAAAATATTCCGCGTGTGCACCTTCACCGTCTCCGGCGAGAGGACGAGTTTCTCCGCGATCTCCTTCTTGGTCAATCCGGCCGCCAGCTCCCGCAGCACCTCCGTCTCCCGCTCGGTCAACGGGGAAGGGGGCGCGATCGCCGCTCCCGTCCGGGGCTTGCCCAAGCCTGGCGCTCCGCCGCCGAAGTAAGCAAACAGCTGATGCACGTAATGAATTTGGGAAGCGAGCATGGCGAGCACCCCGAACCGCTCCGGCTCGAAGACGCCCGCGGTCAGCTTGTTCTCCATGTACAGCAGGCCCAGCCATTCGCCCTGAATCGTGACGGGCATGCAGAGCATCGACTTCACCCCGGTGCGCACGACGTATTCGTTGCCCGCGAACATGCCGTCCCCGGCCGCATCCTTGAGCGCGAGGGTCCGGCGCTGCACGAGCGCATAACCGACCGCTTCGGCGCAGATGTCCGCGAAGCGCTCGAGCGGCGCGCCCGGCGACTCGAAGCGCCCGCCTTCCGAGATGGAGGCGGCATGCTCGATAACCGCGCCGGAGGGCGACAGCGAGAGATAGCAGGCCCGGTCGGCGCCGGCGATCTCGATCAGAATCGTCATCAGTTGGCGGATCAGCCGGCCGGTGTCCGCTTCCTGCGCGAACGCCTGCGAGGCGCGCATGACGGCGGCCAAATCGAGCATCTTTGCATAATCGAATCCGGCTTGCTCGGCGGAAGCCGACGGCTCGGCGTGCTCCGTCCCCGCCTGCAGCACCAAGACGGCGGCTTCGCCGGCGGACGAGGCGACCGGTACCGGCTGCTCGTGAAGACCCGGGTCGAATAGCCCGATCCGACCTTCGCGTTCCCAATCCGCCAAGCAGCGCTCCAGATCGGCGCGCAGCCCGCGCGCGCTCTGGTAGCGCCCCTGCACCGATTTTTCCAGCAGCTTCATGACGATGCGCGCAAGCATCGGCGGAACCGGCTGCGACGGATGATCGAGCGGCTCCGGCTTCTTCGCCATGTGGGCGTGCGCCCAGCCGAGCGGATCGGCGGCGTGGAAAGGCAATCGTCCGCCCGAGAGCATCTCGTAGCAGGTTACGCCGAGCGAGTAGAGATCCGTGCTCCCGCCGATCGGCTCGTTCATCCGTCCCGTCCGCTCCGGCGCCATATAGGGCGGACTCCCCTCGATCAGCGGCATGCTGCGCGCCTCCCGCCCTTCTCCGGTCAGGACGGAGTGGCCCATCCCCGTCACGAAGACGTGCTTCGTAGCCGGCACATAGATCAGCGTGTCCGGCCGAATATTCATATGCACGATATGCTGGTCATGCAGCTGCTCCAGCACGCGCGCGATTTGGATCGTCATCGATAAGAAAGAAGGCACATCGAGCGGCTGCATCCGCATATAATGCCGCAGCGTCAGTCCGTGAATCCACTCGCTGGCCAGAATGAGCCCATTGCCGCGGCGCAGCAAGTTTAACGGCCTCAGCACACCGGGTATATCAAGATTACCGGCAATCTCGTATTCGTTCATCAGCTTCGCGTTCTCCAGCATGGCCCGCGGACCGTCCTTCACGAGCTTCAGCAGCACCGCTTGGCCCGAAGCTTCGTGCTCCGCGCGGCATACGCGAATGAAGCCGTCCTCGAAGATGAGCTCGCGAATGAGGTAGCCTGGAATTTCAGTCATGAAGTCCCCTCCCATTCCTGCTTCCATTATACTAGGGGAACCGTCCGAGAGTCGAATGGTGACGAAAAAAAGCTAATTCCTGTAAGCGCACTCCCCTAATGGGCGTACCGCCGGAATAATTTTCTGAATTGTATAGACAATTTGGTTGATTTTTCTAAAGCGCTTACATATAATGAGAATATGAGCTAGTGAAGGAGGAATTAACATGCGTTATGCGGGTAATTTTGGCGTCGGTTTGATTTGGGGTTCGGTGCTTAGCGCGCTTCTCTGGATGTCGTTCATCGGCTGGATTCAGCTGATCAGTTCCTCCTTCGACCTTTATCTAAAGTAGAGCTCCCATATATGAAGCCGCCTCGGCCGAGGCGGCTTTTGTTTATATACAGTTCGAACGCATCCAACTCGCCACAGCGAGCAATAGCCTACGCATGCGATACTGGCGGTTTTTAAGGAGGATTTTACCATATCTTGTAGAAATTATACCCAATCTCATCTACCCATGGAGGATTCGCATGAAGCTCATTCGCAATGGCCTGGCGGCGGCCGTCTCTTTGCTGCTCGCCGCATCTCCGCTTCAAGCTTGGGCGGCGCAGCCGGCAGCTCCCGCACCGCAAACGAAGGTGTACCTGAACGGCAAGCCGCTCGCCCTGGACGCGTCGCCGATCATGCGCGGCGGCACGACGCTCGTGCCGTTCCGGCCGATTTTCGAAGCGCTTGGCATTCCCGTCGCCTGGGATCCGCAGCAGCGTCAAATCACGGGACGCGGCGGACAAACCGACATCGTGCTAACGCTCGGCAGCAGGGCCGCTACGGTGAACGGCAAGCAAACAACGCTTGCCGCATCCCCGGAAGCCGTGAATGGCGTCGCCTATGTCCCGCTTCGTTTGGTGGGCGAAGCATCGCAATATTCGGTGGCATGGAATCCGGCGTCGCGGGCGATTACGTTGGATCGCAAAGCGGGAACTGCAATCGCGAGCAGCCCGACCCCGTCCTCCTCGTCTGAAGCCCCCGGGCAGCCGGAAGCGCCGATATCCGGACAGAACGCCCCCGGCTGGATTACAGGAGAAGTGCAGGGCGCAACCGGTCACACCTGGAACGTGCAGCTTTGGCAAGTGTTCCCTGATGGCAGTCAACAGAAGCATTCGGAGGCTATAACCGACACATTAGGGCGCTTCTCGTTCTCGGGTCTAACGATCGGCCAGACGTATATCGCGCAGGGACGATGGCCGGATTCGGCCGGCTTGCGCGCCGGCCGGTTCGTCTATCAGGAAGACCCGCCTCCCATTTTAATGCAAGCGATGCCGAATACGGCGGTTATCCGGTTCCTGCTCCCGGACGGAGAGCCGATCGCCGGTTCCGATATCGAGGTCGCGCGCCAAGGCGGCGAGAATAGCGAACCGAGCATCACGTATCATATCGAAGGCACGAGCACCTATTTGCTCCCCGGCCTTCAAGAAGGCAAGAGCTACACCCTATCCGCGAAATTGAACGGCAGTCTCTTCGGTTATACCGTTGAACCCTTCACGTTCACCTATGCCGCCGGTCAACCCAACCGTTACGACCTGCCGTTGAAAGAGGCGGTGGACGCGTTAACCGGGAAAGTCGTCGACGAAGCCGGTAAGCCGATGCAAAACATTCAGATCGACTTTTATGACCCGAACGATGGGTCGTGGAGCCGAACGGTCTATACGAACAAGGACGGCCGTTATGCCGTTAACGGTTTTCAAAATGGACGCGCCTATCGCTATTTCGTTCGGCCTTCCGCGCCGATGGCGGACGTGCGCAGCGAGTACGCGCACAACGCAGGCGAGACGTTCACCTACACGGCTGGTCTGAAAGAGCTGCCGACGCAGACGATACGCCGCGTGCAGCTGACCGGCACCGTCAAATCGCAGCTTGGCGAACCTTTGCAAGCTTTTGTCACCCTTGAAAACGCCGCCGGTAAGCAGATCGCCAGCTCTCCGGCAAACGCGGAAGGCATCTTCGGGTTGCCCGCGCTCGTGGAAGGTCAAAGCTACACGGTTACGATTTTGCATACGAACCGTCTATTCACCCCGGATACGTCATCCTGGGTCAGCGCATACGCCGCGAAGCCAGAAAAGAAAACGTTTGTTTATGCCTCGTCGATGACGACCTTGGAATTCACGCTGCACGTCAACCCGCCTCTGCTGGGCGGAAAAGTTCAAACGGCGGAAGGCCAAGCCGCTAACGGCGCAAGGGTGCATGTCGAATACGCGGATGGCAGCTCATCCCGTTCCTACTCGTCCATTTCCGGCATCGACGGCAAGTTCATGATCAATACCGACGGCTTCAAAAAAGGCCAAGCCTACGCGGTCAGCGCCGACGGCAGCATGAAATCGCAGACATATCCATTCACGATTCAGGACAATAAAGTCGACCTGCCGATTCTGGTGCTGGACACACGCCCAACAGCTAACCCGTTAAACAAACGCCATAAACGCACGAAAGATGCCCGGCTTTCCGCCGCGGCATCTTTTCGTTCTCCATAGGCTAGTTCTCGCGAATGACGCCCTTCTTCAGGATGACGTTCCCGTACTGCGCCCGCTCTCCGGTCGCTACGATGGCATACGCCGCGCGCGCCCGTTCATAGAACGCGAAGCGCTCCACAAATCCAACCTCGATATCGGCACCCGCCCGCTCCGCGATAATGGTCCCGTACGTGGCCCAGATCGGCGTCGCGACGTGATCGCCCGCGACCTTCTCCATCAGCAGCACCGGTTGATCGACATATTGGTCGAGCGGCATGAGCGTTAGGATGCCATCCAGCAAAGCGGGGATCGGATGCCCGTCGGCGCGGAGGAGCCGCCGCGCGCAGCTTGCCGCCGGGAAGTTGGCGTCGGCCAGCACGAGCTCGTCGCCATGCCCCATTTCCATCAGCGTCTTCAGCAAGTCCGGCGAGAGAATGGAAGGGATGCCATTTAGCATGAGAGGTCCCCCTTATAGACGGCGAACGCAGATAGAGTCGGCTGCCACCGCGAGTCCATGATCGTCAGGCGGATCGCGCGCGATGCGACCGTCTCGAATCGGCAGATCCTTTTGCGGCCGACGACCGTTCCGTCATATACGGGCACCCACTCCCCATCCACCCGCGCCTCCAGCTTGAACCGCTCGATCCGCTGACTGTACCGGTGTTCCTGAAGCACGACATGGTTGAACGTCGCGGACTCCGACAGCTCCACGACGATCTCCGCCCGCTCGGTCCCTTCCTCCGGCGCCCAATACGTATCGGGATTGCCGTCCAGCATGTTCGCGCCATCGTGCCCATGCGCCGACTCCGATGCGGATACGGCCGCCCCCTGAGCTAGATCCGTCCGGAAAATAGCCCGCAGCGTCTCGCCTAGTTCCCGCAGCCGCGCCACGTCGTTCTCGTGGAATAAGCCGCGGCGGTCGGGCGGAATGTTGAGCAGGAACGTCGCGTTGCCGCCGACGGCCCCGTAATAGACGTGCAGCAGCTCCTCCAGCGATTTGACCCGATCGTCCTCAGACGCGTGGTAGAACCAGCCCGGACGAATCGACGTATTCACCTCGGCCGGATACCAGATGAGCCGGCTCTCCCGCTCGATGACGGCGCGGCTGCCCAGGTCCTCGTCCTGCGAATCGTAGCGCTTGGCAAACTCGCGGTCGTCCGCCTGCTGGGAGACCGCTTGAATCTTCTCGTTGTCCCGCAGCGACGCGGGCACAACGCTCCACTCCGACTCACGGCAGTGTCCGGCCTCGTTGCCGCACCAGCGGATGTCCGGTCCGCACACCGAGATGGCCGCGCCCGGTTGAAGCTCGCGCACCGTCGCATAGTAAGCGTCCCAGTCGTACTCCTGCCGCTTGCCGTTCGGCCCTTCGCCGCACGCCCCGTCGAACCAGACGCAGAAAATATCGCCATACCCGGTCAGCAGCTCCCGCAGCTGCGCGATGAAATAAGCGTTATACGTCGGTGAGTCGCCGTATGTAGGCTCATGGCGGTCCCAAGGGGAGAGGTAGATGCCGAACTTCAGCCCGCCTCGGCGGCACGCCTCCGCGACTTCCCGCACGACGTCGCCCTGGCCGTTCTTCCACGGGCTGCTCTTCACCGAATGCGCCGTGTAGGCGGTCGGCCACAGACAGAAGCCGTCGTGGTGCTTGCACGTCAGGATGAGTCCCTTCATACCCGCGGCCAGGCAAGCCTCGACCCATTGGTCCGCGTCCAGCTCGGCGGGATTGAAGATCGCCGGCGACTCCGTGCCATGCCCCCACTCCTCGTCCGTGAACGTGTTGACCGTGAAATGAACGAATGCGTAAAACTCCATGTCCTGCAAAGCAACCTGGCGTTCGGTCGGCGCGACGAGCGCCGCGCGTTGGATGACGCTGTTCATCATGAACTCCCCCAAAGTTAGTTGAGTGTACGATTTTGAGTTATCGATAACTCAAATGGATTTGAGCTTATTATACGCGGTGCATAGGAGCGTGTATAGACTCAATTTTCACGGCCGGCAGCGCAAAAAACGACCGCGCCGCTTCTCGCCGCACAGTCGTCTCAATTTCTCGCGCTATAACCTGCTGCCAAGTTAAACGGTCTGCCGCCCCCATCTCTTTCTCCAAAAAGCTTGCAGTCTAAGATACGCTCTGCTGGTTCACCAAATAATGATACATTCCTTGGCGCGCCAGCAGCTCGTCGTGCGTGCCCGCTTCCGCGATCAGGCCGCCGTCCAACACGAGGATGAGGTCCGCGCTTCGGATCGTGCTCAGCCGGTGCGCAATGATCAGCGTCGTGCGGCCGCTCAGCATCTGCGCCATGTTCTGCTGAATGATCCGCTCCGATTCCGTGTCGAGCGCGCTCGTCGCCTCGTCGAAGATCAAAATCCGCGGGTTGTTCAGCAGCGCGCGGGCGATAACGATCCGCTGCCGCTGGCCGCCGGAGAGGCGCATGCCGCCCTCGCCGATCATCGTGTCGTAGCCGAGCGGGAGCGACGCGATGAAGTCGTGCGCGCCGGCGAGCCGCGCCGCCCGCTCCACGTCCTCCTGCGCCACCGGCATCCCCGCTCCAGCCGCATGCAGCGCGATGTTGTCGCGGACGCTCGCGCGGAAGAGGACCGTCTCCTGCTGCACGACGCCGACCTGCTTGCGGATCGACGACGCATGCACGCCCGAGAGCGGATAGCCGTCGATCGCGATCGACCCGCTCGTCGGCTCCAGCAGCTTCAGCAGCAAATTCGCGAGCGTCGATTTGCCCGAGCCGCTCCGGCCTACGAGGGCGACGGTCTGGCCCGGCTGAATCTCGACGTTCATATTCTGCAAAATCATCTTGCCGCCCCGGTAATATTGGAACGACACGTTATCGAACCGGATATGGCCGCGAATGCTCGGCAGCGTCCGCATCAGCTCCGGCGCGGGATGCTCGGGCGTCGACTCGTACACATCGTTCAGCCGCTCCATCGAGATGCGCGCCTCCGACAGCGTGCCCGTCATCTGCGAGATCGCCTCCAGCGCGTGCATGAACGAGGCGAACAACACGGTGAACGCGACTAGTTCGCCGACGCTGAGCGTCTCCGCCAGCACGAACCGGGAGCCGAAGTAAAGGAGCGCCACGTTGCTGAGCGCGCTTAGCAGCGCTTGGCCGGAAGTCAGCCAGAGCGTCAGCCGGTTGCCTTCGAAACGCAGCCGCAGCTGCTCCGCCAGCTTCTCCAGCAGCTTGCCCCGCACGGCCCGCTCCATGGCGAGTCCCTTCACCGTCTGGATCGCGCCGATCGCCTCGACCACCTGCGTCTGCGATTCGCCTTCGGCGAGCATTTGCTTGCGATAGTTCCGCCGCACCTTCGGCAGCAGCGCCGCATACAGCAGGACGTACACCGGGATGACCGCCAAGGCGATAAACGCCAAAGCCGCGTTGTAGTAGAACATGAGGCCGCCGTAGACAAGCAGCGTCAGCACATCAAGCGCAAGCTGAATGCCGTGGTCGGTCAGCAGCTGGCGGACCTTCTCGTTCTCGTAGACGCGGGTGATGATGTCCCCGGACGTCCGCTTCGTGAAATACGTATACGGCAGGCGGAACAGATGCCGGTAGAAGTTCTCCAGCATCGCCCGGTCGATCCGGTAGGCGAGCTTGCCGATGAGCAGCTGACGGATCGCGATGCCCGCGGCGCTCGCGAGCGCGAGCGATACCATCGCCAGCAGAAGCACATGCAGAAGCGACATGTTCCGCGCGTCCAGCACACGGTCGAAAATTTGCTGCGTCATGACCGGGAACGCGAGATAGACGAGCTCGATCAGCGCCGATAGCGCGATCGCCGGAACGAGCAGCCCCGCGAACGGCTTGAATACGGCAGCGTACCGGCGCCACAAGCTCTCTTCGTCGTTCAAGCGCACCAGCTTATCCGTCGGCGCGAGCGTCACAACCAGACCGGTCCAATGCTTCGCCAGCTTCTCCATGGTGATCGTCTCCACGTCGCCTACGGCCGGATCGGCGATGACCGCTCCGTCCGGACGGACCTCGTAGACGACGACGTAGTGGTTGCCGTTCCAGTGGGCGATGAAGGGCACGGGCAACTGCGCGAGCTGGGCGGCCGTAATTTTCAGCCCCTTCGCCTCGAAGCCGAGCGATTCGCCCGTCTCGGTGAGCGACAGCATCGACGTTCCCTCCACGCCGACGTTGCATCGCTCCCGCATCCGGTTGACGCTCGCCTTCATCCCGTAATACCGGGCGATCATCGTCAGGCACGTCGGCCCGCAGTCCATCTCGTTCTGCTGCATCAGCGCCGGGTAGCGCTTGCGGCCAAGCCCTCTCAGGCGGTCAACGAGCTTCGGCGATGCTTCCCGCTCCGGCTCGAGTACCGCTTCCGCGGGTGCCGCGGCTTCGTCTTCCTCCTTCGCCATGACCGGCATTGGGGCCGCCGAATAATGCGCGGAGATTCGGCGGATCGAATCCAGGATGACGGGATAGCGGACGACCAGCTCGTCGAAATCCGCCTTGGCCAGCCGGAACGCTGTCACCTCGCCTATCGCGCGAATGCTCGCTTTGCGCGGCGCGCCGGTCAGCAGCGCAAGCTCGCCGAAGAAATCGCCCGGATACAGCCGGTTGACGACCTGCCGCTCGGCCCCGATTTCCACGTCGACCGTGCCGGATTTGAGAATATAGAACGAGTCGCCCACGTCGCCCTCGCTCACGAGCAGCTCGCCGGGCGCATAGTCGCAGATGCCCAGATGGTCGAGCAGCGACCGAATCGCCGAGGAATCGACGTGCGTAAAGACGGTATTGTTCTTCAGGAAGGCGTTCAACGCCTCGGAAGAGATGAACTGGCGCATGTAATTCGCCAGCACCGGGTGATCGTTCAGCACCGCCTCGAATTGCTCGCGCCCCACGCGCAGCACCTTGAGCGCCGTCGATGCCCGAATGGCGATGTCCGAACGCTCCTCGCCCAGCAAGCCATGTTCGCCGAAATGCTCGCCCGGCCCGACGAGTCCCAGATTGCTCTCCTTCCGCCCTTCGCCGATCCCGATCTTGCGCGCCTGGCCGTCGACGATGACATAGAACGCGTCGACCGGAACATCGTGCGGCACGACCGTCTCGCCCATGCGGTACCGCTCGGTCCGCATCTCGGCCGCTAACGCTTCTTTCTCCTCCGCCGAAAGCAGATTGAACAGCGGCACGCGATGCAAATAATCCATGTTGTCTATGCCCGCCATTCTATACCTCCGCTCCCTTCCATAGACTTACGCGAATTTCCGCTTCCGACATACGCCGCGCCAGCAGGTCCGCGAATAGAAGCTCGCGAATCGTCTCGTTCGTTTCTTCGTCCAGCTCGGCCGGCCGCAGCGACTCGATCAGCACGAGCATATGGCCGGATTTCGTCTCCAGCGGTCCGATCACGTCTCCGGCCTGCCCGCCGAATACTGCCGCCGCCAGCTCCCCTCCCAGCTCGTCCCTTCCGAATTCGCCGGCGTAACCGCCCGCCATGCGGGTCGACTCCTCCTGCGAGAAGGCCCGCGCCAGCTTGAAGAACGGCTCGCCCTCCTCCACACGGAAGAGGAGCTCCATCGCTTCGCCATGCTCCGCGACGAGCAGCCGCGAGATCTCGGCACGATCGAACGATGCCCGATGCTCGTGGAAAAATTTCGCGATCTCCGCCTCTCCGATCAAGGTCCCCGCCAGCTTCCGCCGCAGAATGCCCGCGCGCACATAGTCCGTCAGGTCGCCCAGCTGCAGACCATGCTGCTGCAGCCATTCGCTCGTCTTCGCCGCGGTGAAGAGCCCTCGGCGCTTGCGGTAGTCGTTCAGCGCGGAGCCGGTCTCTTCTTGGGTGGCCGCAATTCCCGCGTCCGCCGCCCATGCCGCGATGACCACGCGCTCGATGCTTTGCTCCACCGCTTGCAGCGTATCCGACAGCAAGCCCTGCCGGAGCAGATCTTTATAGGTAATGACTTGGCCGCCAACGCGCACCGCCGCATCTTGTAATCGGTCCATCCGTCCCACTTCTTTCTTCCTATCGATCCTCTTATTATAGCAAGGAGCTCTATCGCGTAATAGACGCTCAATCGACAATCGCCGACACTTGCGGGCGCGCAGGCCACGACCTGACGCGAAGTCGATCCGCCGCGATCCGCATGCCAAAAAGGACGGGGTGCCCCGTCCTCTTCATTGTACCGAACGCCGTACCCGCCGCAGTATACCGCGTTGGGGGGTATATTCGACGGCTGCGCGTTTCAGCCCTTACGCTCGATCACGCGGAACGAAGCGGTCGCCAGCGACAGCAGCTTGCCGTCCTCGCCGGTCAACCGTCCTTCGGCCGTGATCATGCGGCCGCTCATATGCGCGATCGAAGCGGATGCGGTTACCCGACCAGCCTTGACCGGAGACGTAAAATGGATGTTCAAGCTGGAGGTCACCACGTCTTCGCCCGGACGCGCGCTCATCGCGATCATGCCCATCGCCGTATCGAGCAGCGACGTATGCACGCCCCCGTGCAAAATGCCGATCATGTTCAGGTGATGCTCCTTGACGTCCAGCCCGATGACGACCTCGCGCTCGTCCTGACCGATCAGCTCGCAGCCGAGATAACCCCAGAACGTGCGGCTCGCCAGCTCCAGCACCGCCTCATCATACAGGCCTTTTGCCTTATCCATCCGATGCTCCTCCTTTCAGCCGTGCATGCGGGCCTGCGGCAACAGCCCAAGATGGCGGGAAGTTCGGCGTCGCATGAAGCCGGCAACCGACCGCCGCGATCGCCCCGCCGCTATTTGACCGTCCGCGCCTCCTCGTTCTTCTGCTCTTCCTCCACGAGCTTGCGGCGCAGCACCTTCCCCGCGATCGACTTCGGCAGGCTGTCGCGGAATTCGTAGATGCGCGGCACCTTGTAGGCGGCCAGCCGCTCCTTGCACCACGCCTTCAGCTCCGCTTCGGTCAGCTGCGCCCCTTCCCTGCGCACGACGTATACTTTGACGGTCTCGCCGCGGTATTGATCCGGTACGCCCAGCACGACGCACTCCTCGACGGCCGGATGCTCGAACAGCACTTCCTCGATCTCGCGCGGGAAAATGTTGTAGCCCCCGGCGATAATCATGTCCTTCATCCGGTCCATAATGAAGAAATACCCGTCCTCGTCCATTCGCGCCATGTCGCCCGTCCGCAGCCAGCCGTCCTTCAGCACCTTGGCCGTTTCGTCCGGCCGCTGCCAGTAGCCCTTCATGACCTGCGGCCCCCGAACCGCGAGCTCGCCCATCATGCCCATCGGCAAATCCTCCCCCGTCTCAGGATGGACGATTTTGGCGATCGTATCCGGGAACGGGACGCCGATCGAGCCTTTTTTGCGATGCTCCCAAATCGGGTTCGCGTGCGTGACCGGAGAGGCTTCCGTCAGTCCATAGCCTTCGATCAAACGCCCCCCCGTAATCGCCTCGAACCGCTCCTGCACCTCGTGCGGAAGCGGCGCGGCGCCGCTGATGCAAATGTTGATCGACGACAGATCGTAGTCGCGGATCTTCGGATGATTGATGAGCGCGATATACATCGTCGGCGCGCCTGGGAAAATCGTCGGCTTGCGCTTGGTGATCGTCTGCAAAATCGCCTCGACCTCGAACCTCGGGACAAGCAGCATTTCGCCCCCGAGCATGACCGCCTGGTTCAGCAGGACGGTCAGTCCGAAGACGTGGAAGAATGGAAGCGCTGCCAAATATCGTTCTCGGCCGGGTACGACTTTGTACGCCCACAGGCTCGTCTGGATCGTATTGGCGATCATGTTCGAGTGGGTCAGCATGACGCCTTTCGATACGCCGGTCGTGCCGCCCGTATATTGCAGCAGCGCGAGATCGTTATCTGCGTCGACCTCGGCGTGTATCGGCGAAGCCGGCTGGGCGCGCAGAAACTTCGGGAACGCGTGCACCCGTCCGCCGAACTGCACCTCGCGGTCGTGGCCGTCCTTCTTCGCCTTGATCGGATAGAGCAAGTTCTTCGGGAACGGCAAGTAATCCTTGATCGACCCGACGATGAGCTGCATGTCGGTCATGCTCGTCACGGCGCTCATCACCTTGCGGAACAACAGGTCGAGCGTGACGATCAGCACGGCGCCGGAGTCCTTCAGCTGGTGCTCCAGCTCGCGCTGCATATAGAGCGGGTTGGTCATGACGACTATGCCGCCCGCCAGCAGCGTGCCGTAGTACGCAATGACCAGCTGGGGACAGTTGGGCAGCACGATGGCCACCCGATCCCCTTTCTTCACGCCGAGCCTGCGGATGCCATGGGCGAACCGGTACGCCGACTGCAGCAGCTCGGCATAGGTGACCTTCTTGTCCATGAAGCTAAGCGCCGCGTGGTTCGGATAACGGGAGGCCGATTCCACGAGGAAATCGGCCAGATTTTGCTTCGGATACGGGTAAGTCGAAGGCACTTCTTGCGGATAATGGAGGTACCATGGCTGCTGTGACAAAACCCATCACCTCTTAGGTTAAGAATCGCTCCTAGACGGAGTACGATTCGGATTGAATAACGCGCGCCGCGATGTGGCGCTTGAGCTGCACGGTATTGACGGAGCTGCGGCGCGTGAGCTTCTTCAGCACGGACAGCTGGGTGCGGAGCATGTCGCCGGTCTCGATCGTCGACAGAATTTCCTTCGCCAAGCTCTCGATCTCCGCGAACGCCTCGTGAATGAACACGCGCGTCATCGCGATCGCCTGCGCCGATTTCTCTTCGCCCTGCTTGTCGACGAGCTTCTGCGTACGCAGCAGCGCGCTCTCCATTGCGAAGACCTGGATCATGATGTCCGCCAGATTGCTCAGCGATTCCTGCTCCTGCTCGAGCTTCGGCCCGAACTTCTGCACCGCCGTGCCGCCCGCCATGAGGAAGATCTTCTTCGCCATGCCGACCAGATGCGCCTCTTCCGCAAGCGTCCCCTCGAATACTTGGCCCGGGATCAGCTGCAGCAGCTCGCCTTGGAGCGCCTGCGCTTTCTGAAGGAGCGGCAGCTCGCCTTTCATCGCGCGCTTCACGAGCGTGCCCGGAATGAGGAGGCGGTTGATTTCATTCGTGCCTTCGAAAATGCGGTTAATGCGCGAGTCGCGGTAGATGCGCTCGACTTTGTATTCTTGAATGAAGCCGTAGCCGCCGTGAATTTGGACGCCTTCGTCCGCCACGAAGTCGAGCACCTCGGAGCCGAACACTTTGTTGATCGAGCATTCGATGGCGTATTCGGCGATCGCCTTCGCCGACAGCCCGCCCGCTTCCGCCGAGTTATGGTCGATGTCCGCGAGTCCTGCATCCATGAGACCGGCTGTGCGGTAAATGACGCTCTCGAGCACGTACGTCTTCGTGTTCATCTCCGCCAGCTTCTTGCCGATGAGCGGGAACGAGGAGATCGGCTTGCCGAACTGGGTGCGCTCGTTCGCGTATTTCGCGCTCAGGTCAATCGCTTCCTTCGCCGCGCCGAGGCAGCCGACGGCCAGCTTGTATCGGCCAATGTTCAGGATATTGAAGGCGATGAGATGGCCTTTGCCGACCTCCCATAACAAGTTCTCGACCGGCACCTTCACTTCCTCTAGAATGAGCGGGCGCGTCGAGCTTCCTTTTATCCCCATCTTCTTCTCTTCCGGACCGAGGCTGACGCCCTCCATCGTGCGCTCGACGATGAACGTGCTGAAGTGCTGGCCGTCTACCTTCGCATACACGATGAACACGTCCGCGAAACCGGCGTTCGTGATGAACTGCTTCGTGCCGTTCAGCACGTAGTGCGTGCCGTCCTCGGACAGCTTCGCCGTCGCCTTCGCGCCGAGCGCGTCGGACCCGGAGGACGGCTCGGTGAGGCAATACGCTGCGATGCGCGCGCCGCTGGCAAGATCCGGCAGGTACTTGCGCTTCTGCTCGGGCGAGCCGAAGTAGACGATCGGGAGCGTGCCAATGCCGACGTGCGCGCCGATCGAGAGCGCGAAGGACGCCGCGCGGGAGAGCTTCTCGCTGATGAGCGTGGAGCTGACCTTGTCGAGGCCGAGGCCGTCGAACGCTTCCGGCACGTCCGCGCTCAAGAGGCCGAGCTCGCCGGCCTTGCGCATGAGCTTCACGGTGAGGTCGTAGTCCAGCTTCTCCAGATGCTCATCCACCGGCAGCACGTCGCGCTCGATGAATTCCGCCGTCGTCTCGGCGATCATGCGCTGCTCTTCGGTCAGGTCGTCCGCGGTGACGATGGAACGGAAATCGAAGTCCTCAATAATGAAGCTGCCGCCGACGACTTTATCGAACGTTTTATCCATAGGGGAAAACCTCCTGAAATTGTGGTGTTATAAGGTGGAGCTGAAATCGATTCGAAACACGTCGCTCCGCCGGATGGAATGTTCTTTCGATCGCTGTTGTACCTGAGTTTCTGGATTCAACCCGATAACGGTTGAAACTCAGGTACAAAGGCGACCACTGACGTTTCTCCAGAATCATTCATCCTTGCTGCGCTCGTTGTTTCACCGTTTCAGATCAACCTTATAAAGGATTGATTTCATTGTTTTCTGAGCAGCTGCTGAAGAGAGACTTCGCGTCTTCTCTTCGAGTTGGATAGAACCCGAGAGCGCCTTCAGTCCTAATCCCGTGCAGCTTCTGACTCTAGTTGCAGCTTCACGTCGGGTTTCGCCGACTTCACAATCTGCTCGCCTACTCCGGATAGACCTCGAACACCCCTGCCGCGCCCATGCCGCCGCCGATGCACATGGAGACGACGCCATGGCCGCCGCCGCGTCTGCGCAGCTCGTGAATGAGGCTCGCGGTCAGCTTGGTGCCCGTGCAGCCGAGCGGATGGCCGAGCGCGATCGCGCCGCCGTTGACGTTGACTTTGTCTTCGTCGAGTTCCAAGGCGCGGATGATGTGCAGGCACTGGGAGGCGAATGCTTCGTTGATCTCGAATAGGTCGACCTCGGCGACGGAGAGGCCGGCTTTCTTGAGCGCCTTCGGGATCGCTTCGACCGGGCCGACGCCCATGATGTCCGGGTCGACGCCCGCGAGGGCGAACGACTTGAACGCGGCGAGCGGCTTGAGACCCAGCTCGTCGGCCCGCTCGCGGCTCATGACGAGTACCGCCGCGCCGCCGTCGCTCATCTGCGACGCGTTGCCCGCGGTGACGCTGCCGGTCGGCTTGAACGCCGGGCGCAGCTTCGCGAGGCCCTGCTCGGTCGTGTCCGGACGGACGCCTTCGTCCATCTCGAGGACGAGCTTCTTCTCCCACGCTTTGCCGTTATCGAAGCCGCGGACGCTCGTCGCGACCGGCACGATCTCATCCTTGAACGCGCCGCGCGCCAGCGCCGCCGCGGCTTTGCGGTGGCTATTGGCCGCGAAGCGGTCCTGGTCCTCGCGGGAGATGCCGAAGCGGTCCGCCACGTTCTCCGCCGTGTGGCCCATGCCGATGTAGATGTCCGGCCGCTCGTCGACGATGACCGGATGCGGCGCCGGCTTGAAGCCGGCCATCGGCACGTGGCTCATGCTCTCGACGCCCCCGGCGATAATGACGTCCGCGCCGCCGCTCATGATGCGCTCCGCCGCGAAGGCGATCGACTGCAGGCCGGAGGAACAGAACCGGTTGATCGTCAGCGCCGGCACCGTCGACGGGAAGCCCGCGTACAGCGACATGATCCGCGCGAAGTTAAGCCCCTGCTCGCCCTCCGGCATGGCGCAGCCGATAATGATGTCCTCGACGTCTTCCTTGTTCACGCCCGGCGCGCGGTCGATGACCGCCTCCAGCACCGCCTTGCCGAGGTCCTCGGCCCGCGTGTGCACGAAGCTCCCTTTCTTGGCGCGGCCCACCGGCGTCCGCGCGACCGATACAATGACTGCTTCTCTCATGCGTTGTTCGCCCTCCTTCGGGTATTAGTTGCGAAGCGCTTTGCCCTTGGCAAGCATGTGCTGCATCCGCTGCTGCGTCTTCGGTTCGCCGCAAAGGCTCAGGAACGCCTCGCGCTCGAGGTCCAGCATATATTGCTCGGTGACGAGCGTGTTCGCCGGCACGTCGCCGCCCGCGAGGACATGGGCCAGCTTCTTGGCGATGAGCAGGTCGTGGTCGCTGATGTAGCCGCTCTGGTGCATGCCGAGCGCGCCCATCTTCAGCACCGCTTTGCCGTCCGATCCGACGACGCGGATCTTCTGCGCCCGCGGCGCCTCGTAGCCGGCCTGGGTCAAGCGAATCGCGGCTTGCTTCGCTTCGTAGATCAGGTAGTTCTGGTTCATGATGACCCGGTCGTTGCTTCTCAGATAGCCGAGCCTCCGCGCGTCGTGCGCGCTCGTCGACACTTTGGCCGTGCCGATGTTCATGAACAGCTCGTTGATGTGCGGCTGCAGATCGACCTCCGGATTCGGGTTCGCCTGGCTGAGGCGCAGCGTCAGCTCCTTACAGCCGCCCCCTGCCGGGATCAAGCCAACCCCGACTTCGACGAGGCCGAAATAGGTCTCGGCGTTCAGCGCCATCTCGTCCGCCGGCAAGCACACCTCGACGCCACCGCCGAGCGTCATCCGGTGCGGCGCCGCCACGACCGGCTTCTCGAAGTGCTTCAGCTTCATCATCGTGTCCTGGAACAGGCGGATGATCGCGTCGACCTCATCCCACTCCTCGTCCTGCGCTTCCATCAGCAGCAGCATGATGTTGGCGCCGACGCAGAAGTGGCGTCCTTCGTTGGCGATAATGAGCGAGTCGTAATTCTTCCGCACTTCTTCGACGCTCTGCTGGATCATCATCAGAATGTCCGCGCCGATCACGTTGTTCGGCGAGTGGAACTCGAGCGCCGCCACGCCGTCGCCGACGTCGATCAGGCTCGCGCCGCTGTTGCCGCGAATGACCTTGTTCTGCTCCTTCAGCGCGCGCAGCGAGATGATCTCGCGGGGCTGCTCCACGGCGCGGAACTTGCCTTCGTACGCGTAGGCGACGCTGCCCGCTTCCTTCTGGTAGAACGACTTGTTGCCCGCGGCGATCCAGTCCTTCACCCATGCCGGCACCTGCGTCCCCTCGGCTTCCATCCGCTCGACCGAGCGGACGAGGCCGATCGCATCCCACAGCTCGAACGGGCCGAGCTCCCAGCTGAAGCCCCATTTCATCGCTTTGTCGATATCGACAATCGTATCGGCGATCTCGCCGACCTTCTCCGCCGCGTAGACGAGCGTGAGCTTCACGATTTCCCAAGCGGCTTCCGAATACTTGTCTTTGCCGCCGAGCATCGCCTTCGTCTTCTCCTTGGCGCCTTTGGCCGCCTTGGACGCTTCGAGCGAAGCCGACGCCGGCTTCTTGCCCTTCGCGTACTCCATCGTGCCAAGGTCGAGCGACAGAATCTCGCTGCCCTTCTCGCCTTTTACTTTCTTATAGAAACCGCTGCCCGCCTTCTCGCCGATCCAGCCGCGCGCGACCATGTCCTTGAGCAGCTGGGACGGTTCGAACACCGCTTTCTCCGCTTCGTTGTCGACCTTCTCGAACACGTTGTTCGCGACGTGCACGAAGGTGTCGATGCCGACCAGATCGAGCGTGCGGAACGTCGCGCTCTTCGGCCGGCCCATCGCCGGACCCGTGATCGCGTCGATCTCGTCGACGGTCAGCCCTTTGTCCGCCATGACCTGAAGCGTCGCGAGCAGTCCATACGTACCGATCCGATTGCCGACGAAATTCGGCGTATCCTTGGCGACGACGACGCCTTTGCCGAGCGCGCGCTCGGAGAACGCCGACATGCGGCTTACGATCGCCGGGTCCGTCTTCTCGCCCGGGATGATCTCCATCAGCTTCATGTAGCGCGGCGGGTTGAAGAAGTGGGTGCCGAGGAAATGCGACTTGAACGCGTCGCCGCGGCCTTCGGCCATGGCGTTGATCGAGATGCCCGACGTATTGGAGCTGACGACGATACCCGGCTTCCAGTGCGCTTCGATCTTCTCGAGCAGGCTCTGCTTGACGGCCAGATTCTCCACGACGACCTCGATGACCCAATCCACGTCCTTGATCCGGTGCAGGTCGTCTTCAATGTTGCCCGGCGTAATCCGGGCGACGAACGCGTCGTCGTACAGCGGCGACGGCTTGATGGACGGCAGTTTGGCGAGCGCGCCTGCCGCAAGCCGGTTGCGGACGGCCGGGGATTCGAGCGTCAGCCCTTTCGCTTCTTCCTCCGCGGTTAAGGATTTCGGTACGATGTCGAGCAGCAGGCTCGGAATGCCTGCGTTCGCCAGATGGGCGGCAATGCTCGCGCCCATGACGCCAGAGCCGATAACGGCGGCTTTCGAAATTTGTGCTGCCATGCGGATAATCCCTCCTGAAATGGTAGTTGGTAGGTTGCCGCCTCCCCCATCCCCCTCCGCCGCAATGCTGTCAGGTTAAGAAGGGCTGCGGCCCTTTGACCCATTTTTGTGGCTCCCTCCTCCCACCTCCTCCGCCGAGGAGGCTCCAAAGCCTATGCTTCCGAAGTGCGCTTTCCGATGGAAAACGCTTAGGGCTTTGCCCTCTGGACTCCCTCGTTCGAGCTGGGACGTTTGTTCGCGGTAGGCGGATGGTACAAGGTTGGCACGCTGTTGTCCTGTCGGACAAAGCTTACTTGGGTTTTGAAGTCCGTCCTACGACATTTGCATGTGCGTAAGCCGTTCAACTATAGCTACAGCTGGCTTCACCAGCCGTTTTCCTTAATCTAGAAAAATTGCCTGCAAGGGCCCTCGTCGCAGCGCCTTACGCCGCGCCGAACACCGCCTGCTCCAAAATCTCCGCCACGTCGCGCGCCTTCACGCGGTCGTCGGCGTCCTTCAGCTTCGTGCCGTCCTCGAGCATCGTCAGGCAGAACGGGCACGCGCTGCTGATCATCGTCGGGTTCACCTCCAACGCCTGCTCGGTGCGGGCGAGGTTGACCCTTTTGCCGGCCGTCTCTTCCATCCACATCATGCCGCCGCCGGCGCCGCAGCACATGCCGTTCTCGCGCGTTCTGGCCATCTCGACCAGCTCGACGCCTTGTATCGCACGCAGGACATCCCGCGGTTGATCGTATACATTGTTGTAGCGCCCAAGGTAGCAGGAATCGTGGTACGTAATGCGTTCTTTGACGGCATGCTTCGGCGTCAGGCGCCCTTCCTTCAGCAGCTGGTCCAGCAGCTGCGTATGGTGAAGCACTTCCACCCCCTCCAGCCCGAATTCGGGATATTCGTTCTTCAGCGTATTGAACGTATGCGGACATGCGGTCACGATGCGGCGCACGCCGTACTTCTGGAACGTCTCGATATTCTCGGCGCACAGCTGCTGGAACAGCATCTCGTTACCCATCCGCCGCGGCGTGTCGCCGGAGTTCTTCTCCTCGTTGCCGAGAATCGCGAAGTTGACGCCCGCTTCGTTCAGCAGGCGGACGAACGCGCGGGATACTTTGCGGGAACGGTTGTCGTACGAGCCCATCGAGCCGACGAAGAACAGGATGTCGAAATCCGGATTCTCGCGCACCGTCGGCACCGGGATGCCGCCGATCTCGCCGGTCCACTTGCCGCGGTCGGCGCGGCTGATGCCCCATGGATTGCCCTGGCGCTCGATGTTCTGCATGGCGCGCTGTCCTTCATGCGGCACGCTGCCCTCCATCAGGACGAGGTGACGGCGCAGGTCAATGATCTTGTCGACGTGCTCATTGCCGACCGGGCATTGGTCCTCGCAGTTGCGGCACGTCGTGCACGCCCAGATCTCCTCCTCGGTCATGACGTCGCCGATGAGCGACATCTCCTCCGGCTTCTTCTCCGACGGCTGCCACGTCTTCTTCTGCCAATCCATCGTCGGGCTAATATTCGTAATGCCCTCGGTCTCCCAGGCCGGCATCGTCTCCGTCGCGCCGTCGGACATGCTGTGAGCGCTTCCAATTGGAAACGCGAATTCCGGCATCCACGGGGACTTGCTCGTAATCGCCGCGCCCTTCTCCGTGAGATGGTCGCGCAGCTTGACGATCATATGCATCGGCGAAAGCACCTTGCCGGTGTTCGAGGCCGGGCATACGTTCGTGCATCGTCCGCATTCCACGCAGGCATAGAAGTCGAGCATCTGTTTCTGCTTGAAGTCTTCGATTTTGCCAACGCCGAACGATTCCGCCTCTTCGTCCTCAAGATCGAGCTTGCTCAGCTTGCCGACCGGCTCCACGCGGCCGATGAAGATGTTGACCGGCGCGGTGATGAGGTGAAAATGCTTCGACTGCGGCACGTACACCAGGAACGTCAGCAGGATGAGCAGATGCGCCCACCAGAAGATGAAAAACAGCGCCTTCGCCGCCGTGGCCGACAACCCCGCCGCAGCCGCCGCGATGAGCGACGATACCGGCGCGTAGCCGGATGCTTCATGCCCCATCCAGACGCGGTGAAAGCCGAGCGACAGGATAAGCGTCAGCATCAGCGTCGAGATAAGGATGAGGACGATGGCGGGCTTCAGCCCCTTCTTCAGCCGGGACAGCTTCTCGCCATAGCGGCGGTACGCCGCGTAGCCCGTCGCCAGCAGGATGAGCAGCACCGTGATCTCCTGCGTCAGCCCGAACACGCTGTAGCCCGGGATCGGCAGCGGCTCTCCCCCGGACAGGCCGGTATAGATGAGATCGAGCGCGCCGAACTGCAAAATAATGAAGCCGTAGAAGATGACCAGATGCATGATGCCGCTTCGCTTATCTTTGAGCAGCTTCGTGTGTCCGAACGCCTGAGCGAGCAGGTCGTTCACCCGGCTGCGCCAGTCGAACGGCTTCTCCGGCGGCTTGCCCAGCTTGATGTACAGGTAGCGGTGGTAGACAGCCTTATAGAACAACGAAAGGGCGTACCCGACCACCAGAAGGAATGAAACGTAAAGCAGCACAGACAACAGCATGAGCACCCAACCTTTCTTCAGACTCTTTTGTAAGCCTTTACATTTACAATGTTTAAAAAAGGAATCTCCTGCATACCCCATTCGCGTATACGGCCATTCCTTTCATGACCGACATGCCTGCATCCAGATAAAAAGAAGCGATTCACCCTCGTTCGTTCCTCCAGCGCGTGCTGCCGTAAAACTTATGCGGATAACATTGACAACGTCCCGCATATTTCATAAGATGGATTCAAGTAAATGAATGACCATTCATTCAGTTTCTGGTTAGATCTTAACACCGAGGTGCGATTCATGACAAGTAAAAAAATGAATAAATTTGAATTGATCCTCGATGCTGCCGTCAAAGTATTCGCCGAGAACGGCTACCACGGCTCCCAAGTATCGAAGATCGCCAAGGAAGCCGGCGTGGCGGACGGTACGATCTATTTATATTTCAAGAATAAGGAGGATATCCTCGTTTCCTTATTCCGCGAACGCTTGGGCGAGCTTGTCGGCAAGTTCGAAGCCTCCGCCCGGGAGTCGGCCACCGCCGACGAAGCGCTTCGCCGCATTTGCGAGCTTCATTATACGGAGCTGGAGCGAAATCCGACGCTCGCCTACGTAACGCAGATCGAGCTGCGTCAGAGCTCGCTTGAGCTGCGCAAGTCGATCGGCCAGGCGCTCAAGCCCTACATCGACTTGATCGAGAACGTGCTCGTGAAGGGCATGGACGAAGGCACGTTCCGCGCCGGGCTGGACGTGAAGCTGACCCGCCTGCTCATCTTCGGCGCGATGGACGAGGTCGTCACCTCCTGGCTGATCTCCGGCCGCAAGTATTCGCTGTCCGCGCAGATCGAGAATACCGTCTCGTTCTTCCTGCGCGCCCTGAAGCCTTAATTCATCCTAATCTTCAATTCGAGAGGAGCATGTCAGATGAATGTCGTCGTACTGCTGAAGCAAACGTTTGACACGGAGGAAAAAATCGTCGTTAGCAATGGAGCCGTATCCGAGGATGGCGTCAAGTTCGTCATTAACCCGTACGACGAGTACGCGGTCGAGGAAGCGATCCGCCTGAAGGAAGAGAGCGGCGCAAGCAGTGTGACCGTGCTGTCCGTAGGCCCTGCCCGCACCGCTGAAGCGCTGCGCACGGCGCTCGCGATGGGCGCCGACGAAGCGGTGCTGATCGAGGACGACCGCATTCCGCAAGACGAGTACGCCGTCTCGGTCGTGCTGGCCGCCTATCTGAAGCAGCAATCGGTCGACGTGATCCTCGGCGGCAACTTCTCCGTGGATACCGGCGGCTCGCAGGTGGCCGTCCGCCTGGGCGAGACGCTCGGCATTCCGCATGTCTCCTCCATTACGAAGCTGTCGGTGAGCGGCGGATCCGCCAGCGTCGAGCGCGACGCCGAAGGCGATCTGGAGCGGGTCGACGTGCAGCTGCCTGCCGTGTTCACCGCGCAGCAAGGGCTGAACGAGCCGCGTTATCCATCCCTGCCGGGTATTATGAAGGCGAAGAAGAAGCCGTTCAAGCAGCTGACGCTCGACGATATCGGCGTCTCTGCGGGAGACCTCGAAGCGAAGACCGCGCGCCAATCGCTGTCCCTGCCGCCGAGCCGCCAAGCCGGCCAAATCCTGTCGGGCGATCTCGCCTCCCAGGCCGCGAAGCTGGTCGAGCTGCTCCGCACCCAGTCCAAAGCCATTTAATCCGGACGATTCCAAGGGAGGAACCTTAAGATGAGCAAAACGTTTCTGATCGTAGCAGAGCACCGTGACGGCAAGCTTCGTCAGGTCACTTTGGAAGCGCTTCAAGCGGCGGCGAGAAGCGCGCAGGACGGCGACTCGATCCATGCGGCGCTGCTCGGCGGCAGCCTGGACGCGCTGGCTTCGGAGCTGGCGACCTATCCGCTCGCCAAAGTGCACGTTATCGAGAACGATAGCCTGAACGCTTATAATCCTGAAGCCTACGTACGCGCGCTGACCCCGCTGCTCGACGCGCTGAAGCCGGACGGCTTGTTCCTCGGCCATACGGCGATCGGCCGCGACCTCGCGCCGGCGCTCGCCGCGAAGCTGTCGGCCGGCCAGCTGTCCGACGTGACCGCGATCGACCAAGAAGGCGGCGAGGTCGTCTTCACCCGTCCGATCTACGCGGGCAAGGCGATCGAGAAGAAGACATTCCGCGCCTATCCGTGGGTCGTGACGGTTCGCCCGAACAACATTCCGGCGGCCGAAGCGGCTGGCGGCGGAGCGGCAATCGAGAAGCACGCCGCGGCATCGGCGGCCGACCTGCGCACCGTCGTGCGCGACGTCGTGCGCAAGACGTCCGGCAAGGTCGATCTGACTGAGGCGAAGGTCATCGTCTCCGGCGGACGCGGCGTGAAGAACGCGGACGGCTTCAAGCCGCTCGAGGAGCTCGCCGACCTGCTCGGCGGCGCGGTCGGCGCCTCGCGCGGCGCGTGCGACGCGGGCTACTGCGACTACGCGCTGCAGATCGGCCAGACCGGCAAGGTCGTCACGCCGGAGATCTACATCGCCTGCGGCATCAGCGGCGCCATCCAGCACGTCGCCGGCATGAGCGGCTCGCGCATTATCATCGCGATCAACAAGGATCCGGAGGCGCCGATCTTCCAGCTGGCCGACTACGGCATCGTCGGCGACCTGTTCGAGGTCGTGCCGCTGCTGACGCAGGAATTCCGCAAGGTACTGGCGTAAAGCGAGCATAGGCACGGCGATAGGAAGGAAAGAGAGCACGTTAGCAGAGGGACTCGGTCTCCTGCTTGCGTGCTCTCTTCGGCTTGTGCGTGTGACGGTCTAGTCCATGGCAGCTTGCTGCGTCAGTGCCGTAACCAGGTTGCGCAGCGACGACGAGATAGTGGTGTCCGTCACGCTGCCATCCGCTCCGATGATCCTACTGACGAATGGAACCGCGATTGCTGCTTTGTCCGGGATGGCTGCGCTCATCATCTGCAGCGTTAATGTAAGCGAATGGAGCGCGGTAGAGCCGCCATCCGGGTGCGGAGAAGCGCTTAAGACGGCTGTCGGCTTATGCATGAACTCACCGGAGGATACGACCCAGTCCAGCGCGTTCTTTAATGAACCCGGCACGCCTCGCGCATATTCCGGCGTACAGATCACGCACGCATCCGCCGCTCTTAATTCCTCCCTCCATTCTCGCACGGCCTCATCTAATTGAGCTTCGTCACCATCTAAATCCGGACTGAAATGCGGTAGAGTCGCGAGTCCTTGATACATTCGAAACTCCGTACCGGGCGGCATCATGCTTCCGATCGAAGAAAGCAGCCGTGTGTTAGAGGATTGCATGCGTAAACTTCCGGAGATACCAAGCACGACCATGGTTCGTTGCTGCATGTATTCACCCTCTTTCCATCACGATACCTATATGATACACCCTGACATTAGTGTCACGGTCAATCGGATGATCCCTCCAAGGCTCGTAGTCCTCTCAGATTTAGCGCGGAGATGCGTTTTGTTGATATTCCCGTGACCCCTCTTCCGCCTCGAAGCCAACCGCCATGGCGATGAGCGCGATTCCGTTCAGTGCCGGAACGAGCATAAACCATCTCCCCGCCCCGCCCAGTATGACGCCAAGCAGGAAGGGGACGTTCAGAAGCAGCGATAGACCCATGAACACCGGGTGACGGGTAAGCGCGAATAGGGAGGCTAGCAGCGCAATCGGCACGAGCAGCCCGATGACGCCCACGACATCTTGCCCTTCTTCCCGGAACTCTGCCTGTAACCGCAGGCAGACGATGACCGCACAGATGATGGCCGCTAAACCAAAGCTCACGGCCATGCCGTAGACATAAGAGCGTTTCATGCGCTAAACCTCCTTTTCTCCTCAGCTTGCCCATTTAACGTCGAGCACAACGGCAGCACAAGCGCGCAAGCCTGCCTTTAGGCGCGCCGGGGCCTGCTGCTTCGCCTCCGTCAGCAGCCTCTAGCGTCAATAGCGGGCTCATAAACAACCTTCCGCCTCTCCCCACCCGCCTCCTTCAAAAGCAAACAACCCGCCGGGTCCATCCCGGCGGGTCATTCTTTCATAATACTCGCAACCTACATGAGCGGCTTGGCTTACTTCGCCGCTTCCACGACAGGGAACCAGCCCGGCGTATGAATGATCGCCTGCCAAAGCGGATCCGGCACGACCAAGCGTTCCTGATCATCCTTCGTCAGCGTCGTGGCGATATCCGCCTCGCGGCCTTCCTTCACTTTGCGCACCCAATCCGGCTCGATGATGAGCTCGCGGCCGAGCGCGACGAGCGGCGCGCCCGTCTCGATGGCCTTGATCGCGTCGTCCGGCGTCTTGATGGAACCGACGCCCATGACCGGCACGCGGCCTGCCACACGATCAAGAATCCAGGCGAGACGGGATTTGCTCTCGTCGGCGCCGCGGCGCGGCTTGGAGTCGTACTCCATTAGCGACACGTGCAGGTAATCCAGCTCTTCCGCCGACAGCGCGTCGAGCAGACGGAACGTCTCCTCCATCGTAATGCCCGGCGTCTCCTGTTCTTCCGGCGAGAACCGGTAGCCGATCGCGAACGGCTGCTTCGCATGTTCAGCCACGACGCGCTTCACTTCCCGTACGACGGCCAGCGGGAATGCCAGGCGATTCTCGAGATTACCGCCCCAGCGGTCTTCGCGGCGGTTCGAATGCGGGGAGAAGAACTGCTGGATCAGGTAGCCGTTCGCGCCGTGGATCTCGACGCCGTCATAGCCGGCAGCGATCGCGCGTCGCGTCGTTTCGCCGAAGTCGCGAATGATCGATTCGATCTCCGCATCGGTCAGCTCGCGCGGCGTTACGCCCGGATTCTGATCCGAGCCGACCGCGCTAGCGCTGACCACGTCGCCATTGGGCACAAGCGCCGGCGGAACTTGACGGCCGCCATGGAAGATCTGCAGAATCGCCTTCGCGCCCTTGGCTTGAATCGCCTTCGCCAGACGGGACAGACTTGGAATAAATTCGTCTTTATGGCCGGCGAACTCGCCTTGGAAGCCTTTGCCGTTCTCGGTCACGTACGTGCACGCCGTAATGACGAGACCGACGCCGTCGGATCTACGCTCATAATAGCTCACCTCGGCATCCGTCACGTTGCCGTGCTCGTCACTGGAGAAGTTCGTCATCGGCGCCATAACCAGACGGTTGTTCAGCTCTACGCCGCTCTTGAAGCGGAAGCTCTCGAAAAGGGGTTGGTACGTTGGATTCATGGTTGAATATCGCTCCTTCTATATCGATCGCGGGCAAGTGCGCCCGTTGTTCCTTACTGGTAACGCGGAAGGTCGAGCCGATTGCGTGCTGCGCGGAAACCCGCCTGGCCGACGCGCGGCGCGTCTTGGCGACCGCCCTGCTTTAATCTGGCCGAAAGTTCCTGAAACCATGCCACGTCCTGAGTCGCGAGCGCGAGATCGATCAGATCCGCGATTTGCCCCGCGTCTTCCGTCTCCGCGAACGGCATGTCTTTCAGCCAGTGCTCGCGCATCATGACCCCTTTGCCGATGACCGCTTCGTTATCGGATTGAACCACGTGGACTTTCGCGACCGCTTCCGCCTCGTGGATGGCGACGATGAAGCCCTGAATCAGCTCGCCGTTCTCCGCTCGCCCTTGCACCCAATCGCTCATTTCGAATCTCATACTGAACACCACCCTCGTTTAGAGTCGGAAACCAAAACTGTAACAAATTTTATTACACTTCTGTGATGAAAAAGATGAGTTTCATCAGCCGATTACCGCCCATCACTATAACTATATATTTAATAGTTACCCTAATAATATGAGTTTAAAACGTTTTTGTCAACTGGTTCCTTGCATCGAAGTTCGACTTGGGGTTGGCACTAGCATTCGTTCGCCTTCAAACCCGCCCCTTTGACTCGTCTCCTACAAAGGATTACCCATCGCGTACTCTGATGTAATCGATCCAGCTCAACATCCTCCGGTACCCTGACAGTCTGTTGTCAGGGAAGGCGGTCTATAATGGAGATAACACGATCACCAAGAAGGGGGCATTCCGAAATGGACTACGTCGCAGCCGGCGCGCCGCAATCGACTCACGCTAACCGCATCTTATCCACTCGAGAGCTCAATCGCACTCTCCTGAGCCGACAGCTCCTGCTTCGGCGAGCCGAGATGCCCGTATTGGACGCGCTCGAGCATCTGGCCGGCATGCAAGCCCAGAATCCGTATCCGCCCTATTACGGGCTATGGTCCCGGCTGACCGATTTTCAGCCCGAACATTTAGCCGAACGGCTGTTGGACCGCAGCGCCGTGCGTATCGTGCTCATGCGCGGCACGATTCACCTGGTAACGGCCCAAGATTGCCTCAGGATGCGCCCGCTGACACAGCCCGTGCTGGAGCGCTGGCTGCAGGGTTCGGTCCTCAAGCAGCTCGAAGGGGTCGATCTGGACGAACTCGAGTCGGCCGGCCGCGCGCTCGTGGAAGAGAAGCCGCGCACCTTCAGCGAGCTCGGTATCCGGCTTGGCGAACGCTGGCCAGGCTATTCCGCCGATGCGTTGACCGGCGTTATTCGCTGCCGGCTGCCGCTCGTGCAGATCCCGCCACGCGGCATTTGGGGAGAAGGCGGGCTGGCCGTTCATACGACGGCGGAGTCATGGATCGGCGAACCGCTGGCCGAAGACGCCTCCCTGCCCTCGCTGATCATGCAATACTTGACCGCGTTCGGCCCGGCTTCCGTGAAGGACGTTCAGGTCTGGTCCGGCCTGACCCGGATTCAGGCAGCCATCGAGCAGCTGCGGCCCTATCTGCGCACGTACCGGGATGAAGCCGGCCAGGAGCTATTCGATGTCTTGGAAGCGGAACTCCCCGACCCGGATACGCCGGCCCCGGTCCGGTTTCTCGGCGAATTCGACAATATGCTGCTCGCTTACCACGACCGCTCGCGGATCATGAACGCGTCGATCAAACCTCGGGTGTTCACGAAGAATGGCATTATCCGGGCGGCCGTATTGGTCGACGGGTTCGTGCGCGGCATATGGTCCATCGAAGAGCGCAAAGGCACGGCGACACTAACGGTCGAGCTGTTCGGCCCGATATCCGATACGGAGAAGCAAGACATGGAGGAGGAAGGCTGGCGGCTGCTCCAATTCGCGGCGCCGGATGCGGCGCATCACGATATTCAGCTGTATTTGCCGTAAGTCAGACCGACGGGGCCCAGCGAACATATAGGGAAAAGGCGATGGATAACCGCCATGCATGCCGGTCATCCAATCGCCTTTTTGGCCTGATATTCGATTCGCATTCCTCTTCCGAGCCGTATGGTCGGCCCGTTACCCCTTCAGTTTCGCGATGACCGCTCTTGCCGCCTGCAAGGTCGATTGCGGATTTTGGCCCGTGATCAGGCTGCCGTCCACCTCGACGTGATCCGCCCAATCGGAAGCCGCCACGAACTCCGCGCCCGCTTGGCGCAGCTCGGTCTCCAACAGGAACGGCATGGCTGCGTCCAGACCGGCCGCCTTCTCTTCCGAATCGGTAAAGGCGGTCAGCCGTTTGCCTTCGACAAGGGGCTTCCCGTCGGCGCGGGTGGCGCGAATTAGACCCGCTGGCCCGTGGCAGACCGCAGCCACGATTTTGCCGCTCTCGTAGAATTCGCGAAGCAAGCGCTGCAGCTGCTTGTTATCCGGCAAATCGAACATCGTGCCATGACCGCCCGGCAGGAAAATCGCGTCGAAACTAGCCGCATCCACTACATCCAGCGTGACGGTCCGCTCGAGGAACCGGCGCGTCTCCAGCAGTTCCGGCTCGACATCGCCTAAGCTGCTCGGATCGATTGGCGTTTGGCCGCCGAGCGGGCTCGCGACCGTAACCGCATAGCCTTCCCGGGTAAAGGCCAGATACGGTTCCGCGAACTCGGACAGCCAAAGGCCCGTCTCCTTGTCCTCGTTAATGCGGTTGGCGGACGTAACGACGATCAATATATGTTTTGTCATTTCAATCTCTCTCCTTCTATGCTTCTTGTTTTGGCGCTACAGGGCAATTATAAGCAGAGCGATTCAATAAATCTAATTATATAAATTGCGTGTTATTATAAATATTTTTATAATAAAAGACAGTCCTAACGTCAGGAGCTGGAGAAACGAATGGTCGATTTCGAGTGGTACCGCAGCTTCATCGCGATCTACAGGCACAACTCCGTCTCCGAAGCGGCGAAGACGCGGATGATGACCCAGCCGGCGATGAGCCAGCATTTGGCCGCGTTGGAGGCCGAGATCGGGGAACCGCTGTTCGCGCGCGTCTCCCGCCGACTTGTCGCGACGGAGCGAGGCAAGGCGCTTTACTCCCGGCTTGCCCCCTTGATGGAATCGCTGGAGGACACGACCGCCCACCTCAAATCCGCGTCGCGGCCAGCCGCCGGCGTCGTCCGGATCGGCGCCTCGCTCGAGTACTTTCACGAATGCATCCTGCCCAAGCTGGCGGACACTCCGTTCCATACGGTAGCCCAATTCGGGACGGCCGACCAGCTGCTTGAGCTGATGCAAGAGGACGCGGTCGAGCTGATCGTCACCTCCAAGAAATACGCCGAGCCCGGAATCGAGTACGAGAAGCTCGCCGAGGAAACGTTCGCGATCGTCGCGCCGGCGCGGATGACCGTGCCGGAGCTGGAAAATCTAAAGGAGATCGAAGCGTGGCTAGCCGCGCAGAACTGGATTTCGTACGGCGCCGAGCTGCCGATCATCCGACGGTTGTGGCGCGCGCATTTCAAGCGGCGTCCAATCCTTCAGCCGGTTCACGTCATCCCCAATCTCCACGCCATTCGCAGAAGCGTCGAACGCGGAGCGGGGATCAGCATTTTGCCGACCTATATGCTGCAAGACGCGGGAACGGACGTGCACGTCCAGCTCGTCTTCGAGAAGCTTACGGTAAGCAACGAGCTGCTGATCGGCTACAAGAGCAAACGCAAACACGATCCCAAGCTCCGCGAGCTGATTGCCTTAATCGGCGAGCAAGGGATCTAAGACATGGGAGGGAGGATACGCGAGATGAGCAAACAAAAGGACAATAACGACAAGGAGCTGGCCTTCCTGAAGGAGCAGCTCGGATTGGACAACCCGTCGCCGGACGAGCTGCGCACCGCGCTCAAGGAGTTGGCTTCCCGTAAAGTCATTTCGAATTTCAGCATAAAAAGCAACAAGGAATAACCTTGTTGCTTTTTTGTATCAACACTATTGGTAGTGGTGGAAATCTCCGTTTACGACAGCCGATACACCGCGAACGGCTCTTGATGCCGGAACGGCGCGCTCAGCTTGTCCAATTCGGCCAGCGTCGCCTCGTCCAGCGCAAGCGCGGCGCTCGCTCCGTTCTCGGCGAGCTGCTCCGCCTTCGTCGCGCCGACGATCACCGTCGCGACGGCCGGCCGGCTCATGAGCCAAGCGAGCGACAACGCGCCAGGCGTCGTGCCGATCTCCGCAGCCAACGCGCTAACCCGGCGTCCAAGGGCGATCCGGTCCTCGCTCAGGAATTTGGCGAAATGGGGGTTCGTGTCCACCCGCGAACCGGCCGGCACGTCGTCGGCCGAAGCGTATTTGCCGGTCAGAATGCCGCCCGCCAGCGGAAAGTACGGGATGATGCCCACGCCTTGATCCAGGCAGAGCGGCAGCAGCTCGTTCTCCGGCGTACGATCGGCCAGCGAGTAGCTCGTCTGGGTCGAGACGTAACGGTTCAAGCCCAGACGGTCGCTGATCCCAAGCGCCTTCATCAGCTCCCATGCGGCGTAGTTCGAGGCGCCGATGTAGCGCACTTTGCCCGCGCGTACCATGTCGTCGAGGGCGCGCAGCGTCTCCTCGAGCGGCGTATCCGGATCGAACGTGTGAATCTGGTACACGTCCACGTAATCCGTCCGCAGCCGTCTCAAGCTCGCTTCCAGCTCGCGCTGGATATGGTAGCGCGACGAGCCGCGTTCGTTCGCGCCTTCGCCGCGCGGCAATCCCGCTTTGGTTGCCAGCACCGCCTCGTCGCGTCGGCCTTGCAGCGCGATCCCGATAATCCGCTCCGATTCCGTCCCCGCATAGATGTTGGCCGTATCGATAAAATTGATCCCCATATCCAGCGCTTGATGAATCACTTCGATTGACGTCTTCTCGTCGGCGCGCCCGCCGAAGGCGTTCGTGCCGAGCCCGAGCGCCGATACTTTCAATCCGCTGGCGCCTAGTTTCCGATACTGCATCGTGGCTTCACTCCTCTATGTCTCTGCCCGTTGGTTGGCACGTCATTATTAATGCGGGAAGAGGCGCAGGACCTGATGTCCGGCGCCTTCTTCCATTCGATTGCACGCCCGATGCTCCATCACCCGCGCAGCCCAGCCGCTCTCGCCGCTGCCGTATTCCCCGTAAGCGACGCCAACGTCTCGTCCAGCTGGGCGAGCAGCTTCGGCTTCTCCCACGGCCCTCCGCCGGTGGCCAGATCCTGACGAATCAGCCCCAGCATCCAGAGAGAGAACACGACCGCCGCCGCGTAGTAATCCGCCCGGAGCGCCGAAGCGTCCAGCGATTGGCCGAGCCGGATCGCTTCCTCCGCATACGCGTCCAGCGCCTTCTCCCGCCAGTTCAAGCCGGACGGACGAGGATGCAGCGGGTGCGACAGGTCGATCAAATGATACAAGTCCCACGTACGGTAATTCCAATGCGCATGCTCCCAGTCGAGGATGTACAATTCGCCGCGAACGCGCGCGTAATTGCCGACATGCAGATCGCCGTGCGAGAACACGAGCGGCTCGTCCGGCGCCCGCCAGCCGGCCGCGATCCGAAGCGCGTCGCCGATCTCGGCTTGCGCCAAGCCGCGCTCCAGGAGGAATGCCTGAAGCGGCGCCTGTCGCTCTCCCACTTCCGCGGCCATCTCCGAGAGGAGCGGCTTCTGCCCCCGAAGCGGCAGCGGATCGATCGGCCGATGCGGAAGCGAGTGCCACCAGGCCACGCGCCGCGCGGCTTCTTCCACGAGGGTCGGGTCATGCGGGTGCGTCAGCTCGCCCAAGTCCTCGAACAGCAGCCATGCCGCGCCCTCGTCCGCCTCGTCGGTCCATGCGCGCGCCAGCCTCGGATAGATCGGCGGGAACGCGGCAAGCATCCGCTCGTACACCATGCGCTCCCGTCCATCGCCGCCTTCGGGCTTCAAAATATAGCGCGCGCCATCCGAGCCGACGACCCTTTCGATGCGCCGGTTGCCCAGCCCGACGTAGATCGTACTTCGCTGCTTAAAATCCGATTGCCGCATGCCGAACGCCTCCGACTTCCCTGCTTGCTATTACGCATTCCTTTCTCCATGCAAAAAAAGCCACCGCTCGTTCCCGCGCCTATATCCGCGCGCTCAGCCCGCCCGATACCTCGTGCGGCACGTATGGCTCCTCGAGCGCGGCGATTTCCTCCGCGGTCAGCCGCAGCGACAGCGCCGCGACCGCGTCGTCGAGATGGTGCGGCTTCGTCGCGCCGACGATCGGGGCGGCCACCGGCTGTTTCTGGAGTACCCAGGCGAGCGCCACCTGCGCACGCGGAACCTCGCGAGCCGCCGCGATTTCGGCGACGCGCTCCACGACCTTGCGGTCCGCTTCGGCCGTCTTCGCATACAGCGTTTTGCCGAACTCGTCGGTCTGCGAACGCTGCGTTGCTTCGCCCCACTCCCGGGTCAGCCGTCCTCGCGCCAACGGGCTCCACGGAATGAGCGATACGCCTTCCTCGAGACACAGCGGAATCATCTCCCGCTCCTCCTCCCGGTAGAGCAGGTTCAAATAATTCTGCATGGAGACAAAGCGCGTCCAGCCGCGGCGCTCCGCCGTATGCAACGCCTTCTGGAACTGCCACGCATACATGGAAGACGCGCCGATGTACCGGGCTTTGCCCGCTTTGACCACGTCATGCAGCGCCTCCATCGTCTCCTCGATCGGCGTGTTCGGATCCCACCGGTGAATTTGGTACAAATCCACGTAGTCCGTGCCGAGCCGGCGCAAACTATTGTCGATCTCGCTCAGAATCGCTTTGCGCGACAAGCCCGCCCCGTTCGGACCCGGATGCATCCGTCCGTGCACCTTGGTCGCGATGACGACCTCGTCCCGCTTGGCGTAATCCTTCAGCGCCCGCCCGACAACCTCTTCGCTCGCGCCCGACGAGTAGATGTTGGCCGTATCGAAAAAATTAATCCCGTATTCCAGCGCTCGCTTGATGAAAGGACGGCTCTGCTCCTCGTTCAGCACCCATGAGTGCGCGCCCCGTCCCGGATCGCCGTAGCTCATGCAGCCTAAGCAAATCCGCGATACGTCGAGTCCCGTTGAACCCAGTTTTACGTAATCCATCTGTTCGCCCGCCTTCCTACTTCCGTTATTTTCCTCCCTATCATAACGCATATTCCTAGAAGGGGGCAAAAGAGGAAAACCGCGCAAACGGCCTTTGCGCGGCATGGTTATGGCGGCGATACGATTGTCCTTGGGTACGCGAGGCGTCGTCGCCCACGGGGCGTTCGGAAGCGAGCTTGTTGCAGCGCGCTCCCTCGGAATGGGCCCCCCCGTGACTTCGGATAATCGGAAGCCCGGAATCGGACCAAGGACAGTCTCGCCCTCGGCCCGACGGACTCGGACCCGCCTATCGGCTCCCGCTTCCCGCTGCTTCCGCCCGCACCGCCGCAACAAGCTCCCGCTCCAGCTCCTCCTCATAGTCCCGTCGCTGCTCGGGCGTATATCGCAGCTTATCCGCCATGGCCCGAATGACCGCGCCTTTATGCTTGCGAACCGAAGCGATGTCGAAGAACAAGGCCCCCGTCCGGCGAATGAGAAAATCGACCGGCTTCGCCGCGCGCTCGAATTCGATCGCGTAATGAAGCGCCGCGTACAGCATGGGCGGCATGCCGTAACGCGCCGCCTGCACCTTGGCGGTCGGCATCGCGCCGATGATCGCCGCGGCGTTCGTCCCATATCGGCGCGCCAGCCATATCGCTTCGTCCGGGTCCACGCCCGCCTGCAAGCCGAGCTCCGCCATCTCGCTCAGGAAGGCAGGGAATCGCGCCGACCCCCCCATGTCGCCGCCGGATATCGGCATCGTCCGGGTTTGGCACGGCCCGAACTTCCCCGCGCCTTCGACGGCCAGCTCCTTCGCGATCCGGTCCGTCACCGTCTCGGCCATTTTCCGGTAGCCGGTCAGCTTGCCGCCCGCGATGGTGATCATCCCGGACGGGGAATGGAAAATCTCGTCCCGCCGCGACACCTCGGACGGGGATTTGCCCGCCTCGTAGATGAGCGGGCGCAGGCCCGCCCAGCCGGACTCCACGTCGTAGGCGGTCAGCTTCAAATCGGGGAACATGAAGGCGCACGCTTTCAGCACGTAATCGCGGTCCGCTTCGCTAATGCGGGGATGTGCCGGATCGCCCTCGTAATCGGTATCCGTCGTGCCGACGTACGTCTTGCCGTCCCGCGGGATCGCGAACACCATGCGGCCGTCCGGCGTATCGAAGTATACCGCCTGCCGCAGCGGGAACCGCTGTCCGTCGAAGACGAGATGCACCCCTTTGGTCAACCGCAGCGTCTTGCCCTGCTTGGACCCGTCAAGCTCCCGCAGCGCGTCGACCCAAGGACCGGCGGCGTTGACGATTTTGCGCGCCCGCACCGTGTACGTCCCGCCCCCTATTGCGTCCGCCGCTTCGATGCCGACGAGCCGTCCGTCCTCGTAGAGCAGCTTCGCCGCTTTCGCATAATTGACGAGGTCCGCGCCGGCCTCGGCCGCTTTTTTGAGCACCTCGATCGTCAGCCGCGCGTCGTCCGTCCGGTATTCCACGTAATAGCCGCCGCCCTTCAGCCCGGTGCGCTTCAGCAGCGGCTCCTTGCCGAGCGTCTCTTCGCGGCTCAGCATCGTTCTGCGCTCCGCGTGCTTCACCCCGGCCAACCGGTCGTATACGCGCAGCCCCAGCGACGTCGAGGCTTTGCCGAACGTGCCGCCTTTGTAGATCGGCAGCAGCATCCGCTCCGGCGTCGTCACGTGCGGGCCGTTCTCATAGACGACGGCGCGTTCCTTGCCCACCTCGGCCACCATCCGCACTTCCAGCTGCTTCAAGTAGCGGAGCCCGCCGTGCACCAGCTTCGTCGACCGGCTCGACGTCCCCGCCGCAAAATCCTGCATCTCCACCAGCGCCGTCTTCATCCCCCGGGTTTGCGCGTCGAGCGCGATGCCCGCCCCCGTAATGCCGCCTCCGATAATAAGCACATCGTATTCGGTCTCCTGCATCCGCCGCAGCGTCTCCTCCCGGTCTGCCGCATGCCACCTGCCCATCGGAACCGCCCCTTTCGCCGGATTGTCGCCCGCTCTCGAGCGGACGGATCTCGTTCGTCTTCCAACCTTCTCCTTATATATACCGAAAAAGCTCCAAACCGTTCCTTCCGCCGAGCCGCGTCTAGAAAGTTTGAAGCTTCTGGGTGATAGGCGCCGACATGATGGAGCTAGCGCGCAGCCATTGCTTGTCCCATGAGAGGCAAAGGGGATAGTGGGCCGCAGCCCGCTATCGAATACGCCATCATCGCCCCGCCGGTTGTCGGCGATCGCCTGGCGGTCCGGCCCGAAGAGCGACGTCTCCCCCGCCGCCTACTTGAACGCCATCGCCGCACGGACCGCCTTCTGCCAGCCGGCGTACAACGCTTCGGCTTCCACGCGCGGCATCGCCGGGGCATACACCCGCTCCACGCGCCGGTTGTCGGCGATCGCCTGACGGTCCGGCCAGAAGCCGACGGCGAGCCCCGCCAAGTACGCTGCCCCGAGCGCCGTCGTCTCGCCGACGGCCGGCCGCTCGACCGAGACGCCGAGCAGGTCGCTCTGGAACTGCATGAGCAGCTCGTTGCGCACAGCGCCGCCGTCGACGCGCACGCCCGCGAGCGCAAGACCCGCGTCGGCCTGCATCACATCGAGCACGTCCCGGCTCTGGTACGCGAGCGACTCCAGCGTCGCCCGCACGAAGTGCTCCTTCTCCGTGCCCCGCGTCAGCCCGAACACCGCGCCGCGCACGTCGCTGTCCCAGTATGGCGTGCCAAGGCCGACGAACGCCGGCACAACGTACACGCCGTCCGCAGACGTCACGCGCGACGCGTACATCTCGCTGTCTCCTGCCGACTTCAGCATCCGCAGCCCGTCGCGCAGCCATTGGAGCGCGGCCCCCGCGACGAACACGCTGCCCTCCAGCGCGTACTCCACCTTGCCGCCGATGCCCCAGGCGATCGTCGTGAGCAGCCCGTGCTTGGAGGCGATCGCCTGCTCGCCCGTGTTCATGAGCATGAAGCAGCCCGTGCCGTACGTGTTCTTGACCATGCCCCGCTCGAAGCACGCCTGGCCGAAGAGCGCGGCCTGCTGGTCGCCGGCGATGCCCGCGATCGGCACGCTGTGCCCGAAGAAATGATGATCGACAATCATCCCGTACACCTCGGACGATTCCCGCACCTCCGGCAGCATCCCGCGCGGAATGTCCAGCACGGCCAGCAGCTCGTCGTCCCAGCACAAGTCGTGAATGTTGTACAGCAGCGTGCGGGAAGCGTTCGAATAGTCGGTGACGTGAACGTCGCCCCCGGTCATTTTCCAGACGAGCCATGAATCGATCGTCCCGAACAGCAGGTCGCCCCGCTCCGCCCGCTCGCGCGCTCCTTCCACGTGATCGAGCATCCACCTCACCTTCGTGCCGGAGAAATACGGATCGATCAAGAGGCCCGTTTTGCGCCGAAACAACGCCTCATGCCCATCCGCCTTGAGCGCCTCGCAGATCTCGCCGCTCTGCCGCGATTGCCAGACGATCGCGTTCATGATCGGCTTGCCCGTATGGCGGTCCCAGACGACCGTCGTCTCGCGCTGGTTCGTAATGCCGATCGCCTCGATTGTCTCCGGGCCCACGCCCGCGTTGGAGAGCGCGCCGGCCATGACGCTGAGCACCGATACCCAAATATCGCCGGCGTTGTGCTCCACCCAGCCCGGATTCGGGTAAAATTGCTGAATTTCCTGCTGCGCCGAACCGACGATGCCGCCCGTCTCGTCGAAGACGATCGCCCTCGTGCTCGTCGTGCCTTGATCGATCGCCATAATGTACGTCTGCTTCAACCCGGATTCCTCCTCCGCCGTGTATGAATACGCTTTCCCTCCATTATAGCCCAGCCACCGGAACGGAAGAAAGCAAGGACTCTGCCGGCAACCCGCGGCGCTTCTCGAAATTGCTTTTTCAATCCGCCCACTTTGGGTACAAAATAAGGTATACTTAGCGAGAATTACCGGCATTTATCCCCCTCATTAGCCAAGGAGGCTGCCATTCCATGAGTCACCCTGACGAACAGGCTTGGTTTCAGCAATCGTATCGCCGGGCCCCGTTCGGGATCGGCGTTTTTAGTGCGGAGGAAGGACGGTGGCTGCGCGCCAACCCCGCGTTGTGCCGGCTGCTCGGCTACGGCGAAGGTGAATTGGCCGTGATCGCCGAGGCGGACCTGACCCATTCGGATGACCCGACCCTGACGCATTTTCTCTTGTCCGGCGGCAGTTCGGATGCACCCGACGCTGATGCGGATGCGGACGCGCCGCTAACCTTACATAAACGCTATGTGCACAAGAACGGCTGCATCATATCGGTGACGCTGCATCTATCCCTATTGGAAGAAAACCGCTCAACCGATCGGTCCCGCTATTTGGTGCAAATGATCGATATGACGGCGCAGCTGCAGCGCGAAGAGCAGCTGCGCGTGAGCGAATACAAACATCGGCTGGTCACGGACGTGTCGCTCGATTGGATTTCCCGGCACAAAACCGACGAGCATGCCACCATCACCTACTCCTCCCCATCTTGCCGGGCGTTCTTCGGCTATACGCCGGAAGAGATGATCGGCCACAGCGCGATCGCCGGGGTCCATCCGGACGATCTGGAGCATGTGCGGGCCTTTCTGGCCGAAATCGTGCACACGCAAGGCAGCCGCGTGATTTTCCGCTATCGGCATAAAGATGGCCATTATGTGTGGCTGGAGTCGGCCAGCCGATATACGTTCGACGCGAACGGCGACGTAGACGAGATCATCGCGGTGTCCCGGGACATTACGGAGCGCATTCGCGCCAACCAGCTGCTGCAGGAGAGGGAACAGAAGTACAAATCGCTGTTCGATCATAATCCGGCCGCGGTCTATTCGATGAATATGAACGGCGATTACTTGACGGCCAATCCGAATCTCGAGAAACTGACCGGCTACACGCTGGATGAGCTGATCGGCATGTACTGGGGACCGATCGTCGCGGAGAAAGATCTGGCCAAGACGCAGCACCATTTCAATCTCGCCAAGCAAGGCATGCCGCAAAGCTACGATTTGACCATCATCCACAAGGATGGGCATCTGGTGGAGATTAATTCCACCAACATCCCGATCGTGGTCGACTCCGAGGTCGTCGGCGTATTCGGCATCACGACCGATATTACCGAGCGCCAGCGGTACATCGAGCAGATCGAGAAGCTGAGCACAAGCTATACGCTCATCCTGAACGCCGTATCCGAGGGCATCTTCGGCCTCGACACCGAGGGTAACACGATGTTCGTCAACCCGGCCGGAGCGGCGATGCTCGGCTTCGAGCCTTCGGAGCTGATCGGCAAGCCGTACCGCGGCATCCTGCAAGAGCCTTATTCGAATGCGCCGCAGCTCCTTGACGGGGAGGACGCTATTTTCCGGGTCATCCAGAGCGGCCGCACGTACCACAACAAGGAATCCGTCATGTGGCGCAAAGACGGGTCGAGCTTCCTCGTCGAATATCAGGTCACCCCGATGACGGACAAAGGCGAGGTCAAAGGCGCCGTCGTCGTCTTCCGGGACAAGACGAGCGAGCACGAAATTTTGCGCGCCAAAGAATCGGCCGAACGCGCGGACCAGGCCAAGTCGGAATTCCTCGCCGTCATGAGCCACGAAATCCGCACGCCGATGAACGGGGTCATCGGCATGACCGAGCTGCTCGCGGATACCGCGCTCGACGAGGAGCAGCGCGGCTACGCGGACATGATTCGGCAGAGCGGTGACGCGCTCATGCGCATCATTAACGAAATACTCGATTTCAGCAAGATCGAAGCCGGCAAAATGGAACTGATCGACGAGCCGCTCTCCGTCCGCGATGTCGTGGAAAGCGCCGCTTCGCTATTCGCCCCCCGGGCGGCCGAGCGCGGCATCGGACTCGATTGGCGGTTCGACGAACGCATCCCGGCTCTGGTCATCGGCGATGAAGGCAAACTGCGGCAAATTATCGTCAACTTGCTCGGCAACGCGATCAAGTTCACCGAGCATGGCGCCGTCCAGATCAGCGTCTCCATGCACGAGCCTGCCGAACCGCACCGGCTCTATATCGAATTCACGGTGACCGACACCGGCATCGGCATTCCGCCCGACAAACAGCAGCTGCTGTTTCAATCTTTTACCCAGCTTCATCCGGCCATCAACCGCAAGTACGGCGGGACGGGACTGGGATTGGCCATCTGCAAAAAGCTCGTCGAGCTGATGGGCGGCCTGATTACGGTCAGCAGCAAGGAATGCGAAGGCTCCGTCTTCAGCTTCACGGTACCGTTCGGCCTGCCTTCGCATGAGGCGAGCGCCGGCGCGGAATACGCGCTGCCGGTCGGACGGCTGGAGCAAGGCGCCGAAAGCCAAGCAGCGGCTAACGCTGCGCTCGCCCATACCCCGGGCCTCGCGGCTTCCGCAGCGCGGACACGGCCCGCGGACTCGCCTTCCGGCCCGCTTCGCCTGCTCGTCGTCGACGACGTGCCGGTGAACCGGATGCTGCTCGCCACCTTGCTGCGCAAGCTCGGCTGCGAGCCGGATTCGGCGGAGAACGGCGCCGAAGCGATCCGAATGGCGGCCGCCGGCTCGTACGATATCGTCTTCATGGACCTGCAAATGCCGGTCATGAACGGATTCGAAGCTGCCGAGAAGATCCATCGGATGTTCGACGAAGCGGATCGCCCCGTCATCGTCGCCGTCACCGCCTATGCGCGGCGGGAAGACCGCGATCGCTGCTTGGCGGCCGGCATGCAGGATTTCATCAGCAAGCCGGTGTTCGCCCAGGAGGTCGAGCGCGTCGTCAAGCAATGGGCGCCGCGAACCCCGAAGCAAGAGCGATAAGCGCGCCGGTTCCGTATACCCTCGACAGCGGCGTCCTCCGGGCCGGCCGCGTGCTCCTGCTCGTCGGCACCGCGGCGTTCGCAGCCGCTATCTACCGCTTCTCGAGGCGAGATTTGCCGCTGTAGCCGCGATACGTCGACCACCTGCATCATCGTTTGCGCTCATCCACAAGCGCCAGAAAGCCCCCGGTCCTAAGACCGGGGGCTTCCTTCGCGTTCATTCCGGGTTGTTGAAAATAAAGCTGTAATCCTCTTCGTCGTCGCCATACCCTTCGGCAAAGCGCTCTTCCTTAAAGGGATTGCCGTACATGTGGTACCCGTGCTGCTCCCAGAAGCCCGGCTTATCCTCCGCCATGAACTCGATGCCGCGCAGCCACTTGGCGCTCTTCCAGAAGTACAGATGCGGCACGACCATCCGCACCGGATACCCATGCTTCGGCGTCAGCAGCTCGCCGCCGTGGCGCACTGCCAGCAGCGACGTCTCGCGCATGAAATCTTCCAGGGGGAGGTTCGTCGACCACCCCTGCTCGGCGTGAAGCATGACGTACTTCGCTTCCGGCTTCAGCCGGACTTTCTCCAGGATCGTCGACACCGCGACGCCGCCCCACACGTTATCCAGACGAGACCAGGTCGTCACGCAGTGAATGTCGTTCGTGAATTCGCGCATCGGCAGCTTCATGAACTCGCCGTAGCCGATCGTCACTTCTTCCTCCACGAGTCCGAACAGCTTCAGGTTCCACAGCGCCATATTGTTGTAATACGGAACGTCGCCGTGATGGAGCACCGGAAAATTCGTCGTCAGAATCTGGCCCGGCGGAATCCGGGCCGGATCAATGTCGCGCTCTTCGTTCGCGCCATGCACATACACCATGCGTTTCGCCTCCTCGCGCCCCACGCCCGGCGACTGCCGGCCGTGCTTCCAACGTTATCCCCGCTGCGACGCGATTTTATTCACCGCGCTGAACAGCGCTTTGACCGAGGAAGTCATGATGTCGACGTCGATGCCGCAGCCCCAATGCTCGGTGCCGTCTTCGGCCGTCACGCCGATGTACGAGACCGCCTGCGAGCCCGAGCCGACCGTCAGCGCATGCTCCTTGTAGATCAGGTTCGAATAGCGAATGCCGAGCTCGTTCTGGATGGCGCTGCTGATGGCATCGAGGCGTCCGTTGCCCGCGCCCGTGAACTCGCGCGCTTCGCCATTGACCTTCACCTTGACGACCGTCTGGAAATCGTCGTGCTCCGTGAACCGGTAGTTCAAGAATTGCACCGGCGCCGCGATGTTGACGTATTCGCGGACGAAAATGTCGTAGATCTCTTCCGGCTGCAGCTCCTTCTGCTCGCGGTCGGAGACGTTCTTGACCGCGTAGCCGAAGCTCTCGCGCATGCGCGCCGGCAGGTCCAGGCCGTACTTCTGCTCGAGCAGGTAGCCGATGCCGCCTTTGCCGGATTGGCTGTTGATGCGAATGACGTCTCCTTCGTATTCCCGGCCGATGTCCTTCGGATCGATCAGAAGGTACGGCACCGTCCAGTGCTGGCAGTCGTTGTCCTCGCGCCACTTCATGCCTTTGGCGATGGCGTCCTGATGGGAGCCGGAGAACGCCGCGAACACCAGCTTGCCGCCGTACGGCTGGCGCTCGTTCACTTTCATGCGCGTGACGCGCTCGTACATCTCGATGATCTCCGTAATGTTGGAGAAGTCCAGACCCGGGTCGACGCCGTGCGAATACAAGTTCAGCGCCAGCGTCACGATGTCGACGTTGCCCGTCCGCTCCCCGTTGCCGAACAGCGTGCCTTCGATCCGCTGGCCGCCCGCCAGGATGCCCAGCTCGGCGTCCGCCACGCCGCTGCCCCGGTCGTTGTGCGGGTGGAGCGAGAGAATGACGTTCTCGCGGTAGTTCATGTGTTCGCTCATATATTCAATCTGGCTCGCGTATACGTGCGGCATCGACATCGAGACCGTCGCCGGCAGGTTGATGATGACCTTGTTCTCCGGCGTCGGCTGCCAGACGTCCAGCACCGCGTTACAGATATCAAGCGCGAAGTCGATCTCGGTGCCCGTGAAGCTCTCCGGCGAATATTGGAATTTGAAGTTGCCTTCCGTCTCGGCCGCGACTTCCTTGAACAGTTTCGCGCCCGCGACCGCGATCGCGATAATCTCTTCCTTCGACTTCTTGAACACCTGCTCGCGCTGGGCGACGGAGGTGGAGTTGTACAGATGGACGACCGCGCTCTTCGCGCCCTTCAGCGACTCGAACGTCTTGCGGATGATATGCTCGCGCGATTGCGTAAGCACTTGGATCGTCACGTCGTCCGGGATCAGGTTCTGTTCGATCAGCGTTCGCAGGAACGTAAATTCCGTCTCCGACGCCGCCGGGAAGCCAACCTCGATTTCCTTGAAGCCGATCTTCACGAGCATCTGGAAATACTCCAGCTTCTCCTCCAGGTTCATCGGCACGACCAGCGCTTGGTTGCCATCGCGAAGGTCGACGCTGCACCAGGTCGGCGCTTCGGTGATGTATTCCTTCTCTACCCACTTCATGCTTGGCTTCGGCGGCATAAAATAGCCGCGGGCATACTTCTCGACATTGTTCATGATGATGACCACCTTCTTCTAGGTATAGGCCCGTGCGGCGGCACGGAGAAAATAAAAAAGCCTTCCGTCTCTATACTGTATAGAGACGAAAGACTGTGACATCTTACGCGGTACCACTCTGGTTCACGCCGGGGCTCCGGCATGCGCTCAACGGATGAGGGCGTGTTCCTCCCTTATCCTCCTGTTGTAACGGTCAGGCTCCGGCTCCGCTTACTCTGCTGAATTTCGGCGGGCTACTTCAAGGTGAGTTCGGATCGGCTTCGCGGCTGTTTCGCACCATCCAACAGCTCTCTGCTACGCGAGTTGCGCATTCCTACTGGTCCTCTGCAACGTATTTCAAATATTGTTGCTAATATACTACATTGCTCCACGCTTATCAAGCATATTCTGAATTTTTGAACTTGCGCGGTTTTGGCTTGTTCCCTCCCCCTTCCCCCTCCGCCGAGGGGAACCAAAGGACTTCGCCCTCTGGACTCCCTTTTCGTGCTTGCTCGATTGGTAGCGGATGGCGGGTTGCTTCGAGCTGGCACGCTTTTGTCCTCGCGGACAAAGCTTCAGCGGGTTTCAAGGTCATTCCTATAAGGCATAAGCCTGTCAACTATAGGCATGGATTGGCGCTTCACCGGACGTTTTCCCTTAACCTAAACTTCGAGCTGACCTTCGCTTTCGTCCGCTTTGCTTATCCGCAAGTCCTCATCCATATCATTTCCCAAGCAAAAAAGGAGCGGCGCACAAGCCGCTCCTTTCATTTGATGGCACCCTAAGCGCGAAGCAGCAGCTCCGCCAGCGTGCGCACCATGACGCCCGTGCCGCCCTTCGGCTCCCATCTGCGTTCGCGCTCGAGCCATGCCGTTCCGGCGATGTCCAGATGCACCCACGGACGCTCTTCGGCGAACGCGCCGATGAACAATCCCGCGATGCTCGCCGCGCCGTACTGCGAGCCTTTGTTGCGCATATCCGCCTGATCGCTGTCGAGCTGCTTGCGGAATTCCGGATAATTCGGCATCGGCCAAATCCGCTCGTCGGCATGCTTCGACGCCAAGATGACGTCCTGCAGCAGCTGTTCGTCGTTGCCGATCGCGCCCGTCGCCACGTCGCCAAGCGCGATCAGGATCGCGCCGGTCAGCGTCGCCACGTCGACGAGCTTCGTCGCGCCCCGACGGATCGCCGTCGTCACGCCATCGGCCAGGACGAGCCGGCCCTCCGCGTCGGTATTCGTAATTTCGACCGTCGTGCCGTTCATCATCGTAATGACGTCGCCCGGCTTGAAGGCGCGGTCGGACGGCATGTTCTCCGCGGATGGCACGACCGCGACCACGTTCACCTTCGGCTTCAGCTCCCCGAGAATGCGCATGACGCCGAGCACCGCGGCCGCGCCGCCCATGTCGGAGATCATCTCCTCCATCCCCGGCGCCCGCTTCAGCGAGATGCCGCCGGTGTCGAACGTGATGCCTTTGCCGACCAGGCCCCATACCGTATCGTTCTCTTCGTCGCCGCGATAGTGGATGACGATCATCCGCGGCGGATGCGCGCTGCCTTGGCCGACGGCCATCAAGCCGCCCATCCCCTGCTCGGCCGCCGTGAATTCGTCGAGCACCTCGACTTCCAGATCCTCGTATTGCCCGAGCGTATCCTCCGCTTCCATCGCCAGAAGCTCCGGATACAGCTTATTGCCCGGCATGTTGGTCAAATCGCGCGCGTAATTGACCCCCTCGGCGAATACCTTGCCGCGCTCGATGCCCGCTTCCCACTGCGATGCCGCCTCGCTGCCCTCTACCGCAAGCGCCGAGACGAACGCGACCGAGCGCACCGTCTGGGCGGCTTGCTCCTTCTTCGCCGACTTGCGCTTGTACAGCGTGAGCGCGTAGCCTTCGGTCAGCGCCTGCGCCGCTTGCGCGATCGTATACGTCGATGCGCCCGCGCTTACCGCGGCCGGAATGAGCTGCTGAATGGCGGTCGCCTTCAGCTTGCTAGCCGCCTTCGCCGCCGACGCCGCCGCATCGCGCAGACTGTCCAGCGTATCGTTCTTATGCGTAATGCCGGCATAGATGACATGACCTGCCGGCAGCAGGCCGAGCGTCGGCAGCACGAGCGCTTCCTTGGCGTCCGCCTTGAACAGCCCTTTAGCCGCGTGCGCCCGCAGCGCGGCGTCCAGCTGCGGATGCACCCACTCCGCGTCCGCCTGCTGCAGATCTTCCCGGTCCAAGAACGCGACGATAACGTCAAAGTCGGCCGCGCCGCGATCCTGCACCCCGTATGTAAATTGAATGTTAGCCATTATTGTTCATTCTCCTTCCGTGCAAATGCCAAAAAATCGGGTATTCTCAGCATACCCGATTCTAAGCCTTTACTCCACTAATGGCAAATAGATCTTGAAGTCCGTGCCTTCCCCGCTGCTGCTTGTGACGCGGATCGAGCCCCCGTGGTTGCGCACGATCCGGTAGCTGACCGCAAGCCCGAGTCCCGTGCCGGCTTCTTTGGTGGTGAAGAACGGGTCGAACAGCCGGTTCTGCACCGTATGATCCATGCCCTTGCCGTTGTCGCGCACCGTAATTTCGGCATAGGAACCGTCGCGCCGGATGACGATATCGATGCGCCCGCTCCGCTCCTCGCTGATCTCCTCGATCGCCTCCATCGCGTTGCGCATCATATTCAGGAACACCTGCTTCACCTGCTTGACGTCCACGGACGTCGTCATCTGGTCGTCGTAGGCTTCATACTGAATTTCGCTGCCCTTCATGAGCGCCTCGCTCTCGCACAGCATGATGACTTCTTTCAGCAAGGAGCCGATATGTACGTTCTGCTTCATCGGAGCCGACGGCTTCGACGAATTGAGAAATTCATAAATGATATCGTTCGCCCGGTCGATCTCGGCGAGAATGATCCGCGCGTATTCTTCCTTCCCAAGCTGGAACAAATGCGGCCGCAGCAGCTGGATGAACCCCCGAATCGACGTAAGCGGATTGCGAATCTCGTGGGCGATGGAAGCGGCGATCTTGCCGAGCATCGCCAATTTGTCGTTCTGGTAAGCCGTCTGCTCGATTTGCTTATACTCCGACACGTCCTTCACGCTGAACAGATAGTCGCCGTCCAGCTGATCGCCGTAGGTAATGGTGACGAGCAAATGGCGGCCGTTCGCGTCCTGCAGCTCGAAGTAGCGGCTGCGCCGGAGTACCATCTCTTTGTACACCCGCAGCACGATGCGCCGCGTGCTTTTGCGCAGCTTCGGATGCAGCAGAATGTCGCGAAGATTGCAGCCGATCAGCGTTTTGCGCGGGATATCGAACAATCTGGACATCTGCACGTTGACGAAAGAAAGCAGCCCGTCGTTATCGAATATCGCCAGGCCGCTGTCCATATATTGCAGCACGTTCTCGTACTTGTCCTTCACCATCTGCACCGACTGTTGGGATCGCAGCACCTGGTCGCGCGCTGCGCTCATCCGCTCGAGCGGCACCGGCTCCCGCTCGTCCCGGAACCGGAACGCCACCATCAGCTCGATCAGAAACACGAACGACCGGCTGTACAGCTTGAGCGCCTCGTCCGATTCCACGTTCGCGACCAGCATCTGCATCGATTCCTCATGAATCGCGATAATATCCTCCGGATGCACGCCCTGCAGCCATTTGCCGATCTCGGTCGCTTCGAACAGCGATTGCTCACTGCCGCTTCTTACATATTCCGCAAGCGCCGGAAAATAGCGCTTTCGAATTGCCTGCATGCTAGCCCTGCTCCTCTCCTGCCGCATAAACCGGGAAATCGACGCGCCAAGGGGCTAGCCATTTCCGAAACTGAATCACGTTGCCGCGCGCCGGGTCCCACGCCGCCACCATGTCGTCGACGAGCGGGCGCACCCACTCGGCCGAGATCCGCTCGCGCCCCCGGTAATGATCGTAGATGCGGACTTCCAGCCCCGGGCCTCCGCCCGCTTCCCCTTTGCACCGTTCCATTTTACGAATGACCATATGGCCCTTCTCCGGAAATTGAATCAATTTTAGCGCAAGCTCCGAGATCGTGTACGCAATAATCGTCTGATCGACCAACCCGAATCCGATGCGCGACGCGATTTCGCGCCCTTTCCGACGCGCATGTATCGCGTCCGCCCATTCCCGAATGTGGAAAATTTCCACGAGCCCCATCGCCTCCGTCTGAACAATTGCCGTTTCGCTATGCCCGTACATGGATGCACTTACAAATAATGATAGTAACTGCGTCTGCCGTTTGCAACCGAAGAGATTGTCGAAAATCGCCGCATAACGCGCTATCGGAAAGGGATCCATCTGTGTCCAGGGGAGTAAAAGCGACCGTCACGAATGATAAAACGGCATAGGTACGTACAGCCCTAAGGCTTATGCCATCACCATTGAGAACCAAAATAGGCAATCGCCCCCGAATTGCGACCCTTCTTTGGCGTGAAAGCACCCCGATCGTGTATAAGCCCCAATCTGGATGGCTAAGAGGTACGTACAGCCATTGGGCACGAAGCGCCATCACGTACGCACAGCCGTTAGGCGCAAGCGACGCGGCCATATGACCGCACCGCATGCAAGAAGGCGCGGAAGCCATGCTCCCGCGCCTTGCCCCGACCTTCCGGCTTTCTCTCATCGCCGGCTAATCTTCGCTCTTACTCCCTCGATTGTTGTCGTTACGGTTGCCGCTGTCTTTATCCGAACCGCGCTCCCGCTCCTGCTGCTTCGTCGGGTTGCGTCCTTGACTCTTGTCCGAATCGGTATCGTCGGCTTCATCGGCGCGGGATTTGCCCTTGCTCTGACTGCCGGTTCCGCCCTCATCCTCATCGGCCTCGCGGCCATTCGTCTTCCCGCTATTCTTGGTGCCGGCACTGCCATTGCCTTGGCTCGCTTTGGCGCCGCTTGCGTCGTTATCCTTCTGCGCCGAGGCGGAACCGCCGTCATGACGGCCAGTAGAGGCGGTTTTACCGCCCTGCTGCCCGTCCTGCCGGTCCGTATCGTTATCCTCGTCGTCGCGGTCGTCATCCTCGCTGTCGCGCCCCTGCTTCCGATCGTCGTCGGAGCGCTTCGAATTGACGTCCTTCTCGCGATCTTTCCACTTGTTTCCGTTGCCGTTCGCCTTGCCGGAAGCCTGCTCCGAACCAGGCTGAACCTGCTGCGCTTGGCCACCTGTGCCTTGCGAGCCTGCCGCAGGCTTGCCGTTATTCTTCACCGGCTCGGCTGGCGTCTTGCCGTCGGTGGCAGCGCCCTTCTCCGGCTTGGCCGCATCCGGCTTCGCTGGCGTTGTCGCCTTCTCCTGGCCGCGCTTCGATTGGGCTTCGGCCGCGAGCGCCTTCAGCTTCGTCTTGATCGACTTCTTATCGATCGTTGCCTCGCCCGTCGGCTGTTTCTCGTTCGGCTTGATGACCTTTTCCACGCCGCCAAGCGCTTTTGCCGTGTTATGGATGGACTGATGCTTCAGTGCCTCCAAATCCACCTCGTGCCCTTCGTTTTTCGCCAACAGATAGAACGCCATTTTGCCTGAAGAGACGCCGCTTTGCTTCGCTTCCTCACGCACTTCCGCCGGAACGCTCAGCGTGGACACCTTCACCGCATCCGCTGCCGGAGCCGTCTCTTTCTTGACGGCCAGCGTTTCCTTCACCGCCGCTTGCACATGCTCGGTGAGCGCATCCTCGTACGCCTCGTTGCCTTTCACAAGCACGCTCGTGATGAAGACGTCGCCTTCTTCGCTATCGAAGTAATGGGCGTCCCGGGCACGATCCGTGATCGCGGCCGCTACCGTTTCGGCTGGCTGGCCTTCGTATTCAAGCCCCTCGATCAGCTTCGCGCCGTCCGGATTGAGCGGATGAAGCTCCATGACCCGCTCCTTGCCGTCGATGCCCAGCTCCACGCTCGGATTAATATCCATCGTCAAGTACGCGGCCACAGCCGGCTGCGGCGACGCGACTTTCACCAGCCATGGCGTTAAAAGAAGCAGCATGATCGCGGCCGCGGCGGTCGCCATCCCATAGCGCGATTTGCCTCCCCACGCGCGCTTGCGCGTCAGTGGCAGGGCTGCCTCATCCAGTCGGATCTCGTCCCCGACCTGCACGCCCTCGCTGGCTTTCACCTTCCGAAACTCTCCGTCCGGCGTCATGACAACAGCGACATTACTCCGTATTTCCATCACCACTGCCCGGTTCATGCGCTTCCTCCTTTCATTGTGCTGACGCTAGCGTCATCTGGCTGCAAATGCTGTAGATAGCCTTGCAAATGCGGGAAATCGCCGTCCCGCAGCAAAGCAAGAGCAATAATGTATTTGCGATTGCGCTCGATCGTCTTTCGCGACACGCCGGCCATGAGGCACAGCTCTTTGATCGGCATTTTGCCGCTGGCGCCGAGCGCGTTCATCAGCGAAGGCGTGTCCGCCAGCATAAACGCAATCGAAGCGAGCAATCTGCGGGAATCCGCGTGCTTGGGCGACAAATCGGGCAATTCGGCAAAGCTTATGTCATACCTGCCGAGGCAGGTGTTATAGTCGGCGATCTCCAGCCGCCTCGCGTCGCTCTCCCGCTGCGCTTCGTAACGGGCCATCGCTTCGTTGCGTTCCACTGGGTTAATCGTCTGCTCGTCCTCGTCGAGCGCGTCGAAGGCGCTTGTCGGGACGCTGCTCGCATGCCGCTGCTCCTTGCGCACGTAGTCGATCAGCCTGCGGCGGATGACCGTATCGGCAAAACCAAGGAACGACCTGCCGGCCTCGGGCGAGAATTGATTGATGGCTTCGTCGAAGGCGCTGAGCGCAATGCTGAATTCATCGTCGTATTCGGGGTTCACATATCGTTTGCAGAACCGGCTCGTCACCTTCGCAATATAAGGTTCGTACGCGGCGATAAAATCGTCGCGGGAAGCATCGCCCGCGCGGATGCGCATGACGATCGCCTCGGGTGTTTCCTGTTCGACTGCCGCCCGGCTCTGCTTGCCGAAAAAGCGTTTAAACAGTACTAGTAGCAACCGCTCCACCTCTTAATAAATAGTTTCGCAACCGCACTCCGTATTGAGGGGGCCGGGCTTGAGAAGCCATAAAAAAATGAAAGCCTCCTTGGCGAAGGAGGCTGAATCGCTTAACAATAACCTTCCGAAGTACGGCGCTGACGCAGCTTCATCTTTCGCTGGCCGAGCACCCCGAGACGTTTCTTCAGTTCCGCCGTCCAAGCCTCGTCTTGAATCTGGGCCGCGAAGCTGAGCAGATCCAGCGCCATGTCGATCTGGTTGGAAACGACATCAAGCGGATCTTCGTTCTCGTTATTCACGCAGTTTTCAAACAACGTAAGGCCGTCCTGCTCGACGTATTCGAGGAAATCGACCTCGGAAGCGCCGTCTCCATGTGCGTACTCGGCCAGAATCTCGTACTCATTCTCAATCCCGTGATGAATCTCCACTCTGTGGCATACCGGGCAAAAAAGAATCGGAACGTTATGGATATGCGTCCGGAAGTGCTTCAGCGTCCCGTTCGTTCCGATCATGCTAGCACCGCAGCAAAAACTCATTTGTCTTTCTCCCTTCTAGTACCGTCTATATTTGTACTATCGGTCTGCTCCTACGTTTAGTTGATAAGCGCCGATCTTCCAATTTCATGACAGGTGCAGCAAGGTTGGCGTGTCGCTCGCTATGAGACTTGCTTCATCTACAAGGCAGCGATCCGCTAGGCTTCTTCTAACGTATTCGCGGTGAGCTAGCCTAATTCCTGCTTTCGCCCAAAGCCCGGCAAGCAGGAAAAAACCGGCATTCTCGAGAGGATGCCGGTTTCTTCGCTTGAGATACAAGATATGAATACGTTATGGCCATTCATTCCACTTACATTTCTCCAAAACAAAAAGGCTGGCGCCGCATAAAACGGTGCCAGCCTTTGTTGGTCAGGCTACTATTGAGCAACCAGGTGCTTGTCGCCTGGCTTCCAGTTCATTGGGCACAGACCGCCGGATTGCAGAGCTTGAAGAACGCGAAGCGTCTCTTCTACGCTGCGGCCCACGTCGTTGTGGTTAACGACTTGGTATTTCAGTTCGCCTTCTGGATCGATGATGAACAGGCCGCGAAGCGCGACGCCTTCTTCTTCGATCAGAACGCCGTAGTCGCGAGCAACCGTCTTCGTGATGTCGGCAGCAAGCGGGAAGTTCAGTTGGCCAAGGCCGTTGTCGGCAACCGGCGTGTTGATCCAAGCGCGGTGGCTGTGGATGGAGTCCACGCTAACGCCGAGGATTTCGGTGTCGAGCTTGCTGAACTCTTCGGCAGCTGCGGACAGCGCCGTGATTTCAGTCGGGCATACGAACGTGAAGTCCAGCGGATAGAAGAACAGCACGAGCCATTTGCCTTTGTAGTCGTTCAGGGATGCTTTACCGAAAGTTTTGCCGTCGCCGGAAACAGTCTCCATTGCGAAGTCCGGAGCCGGACGTCCTACCAAACGTTGTGTCATGAGTAAGATTTCCTCCTTCTAATACGTAACATTTCTTTACCTGCGTCACAGTAAGTGACTTTCGAATAAATGGTACCATTACATTAGAATAGAGTCAAGATAAAAGCTATTCGTTAACAATAATAATTATAATTTGAAGAGAGTTGTTTTATTTTACCATGGCCGCAACGATCAGATCGCCCATCGCCGTCGTGCCGATCGCCTTGCTCTTGTCGACCGCGATGTCGCCCGTGCGGTGACCGGCGTCAAGCACGTTCTTCACGGCGTCTTCGATCACTTGCGCCGCTTCGTGATAGCCGAACGACAGACGGAACATGAGCGCGACCGACAGAATCGTCGCGATCGGGTTGGAGATGCCTTGACCCGCGATATCCGGCGCGGAGCCGTGTACCGGCTCGTACAGGCCGAAGCTGCCTTCGCCCAGCGACGCGGAGGACAGCATGCCGATCGAACCCGTCAGCATGGCCGCTTCGTCGCTCAGGATGTCGCCGAACATGTTCTCCGTCACGATGACGTCGAAGCTCGCCGGACGGCGGAGCAGCTGCATCGCGCAGTTGTCGACGAGGACGTGCTCCAGCTCGACGTCCGGATACTCAGGCGCGATCCGGTTGACGACTTCGCGCCACAGGCGGGACGTCTCGAGGACGTTCGCTTTGTCGACCGAAGCCAGCTTCTTGCGGCGCGTGCGCGCGATATCGAACGCCTGGCGAACGATGCGCTCCACTTCCGTCACATTGTATACGCAGGTATCGACCGCTTCTTCGCCGTTCGCGCCTTCACGGCGGAATTTCTCGCCGAAGTAGATGCCGCCGGTCAGCTCGCGCACGACGATAAGATCCGTGCCGTCGAGCACTTCAGGCTTCAGCGTGGACGCTTCCTTCAAGCAATCGAACACGGTAGCCGGACGGATGTTCGAGAACAGGCCGAGCGCCTTGCGGATGCCGAGCAGGCCGGTCTCTGGACGAAGCTCCTTCGAGTTGTTGTCCCATTTCGGGCCGCCGACCGCGCCAAGCAGCACGGCGTCGGCTTTCTGACAGATCTCCAGCGTCTCTTGCGGCAGCGGCGTGCCTTTCTCGTCGATCGCGATGCCGCCGAAAAGGCCGTGCTCCGTCTCGAATTGGTAGCCGAACAGCTCCTCGGTTTTCTTCAGGACTTTCAGTGCTTCGCCAACTACTTCCGGTCCGATTCCGTCACCTGCGATGACGGCGATTTTTTTTACGTCAGCCATTATGTTTCACTACTCCCTCTGTTTTCATTCCCGGCCTGCTTGCATTCGCTCGGGTTCAAAGCCGCTAATCGGCTAATTGAATACGATTCTCACTCTATCAACAGTTGTACCATATTTGCTTCGATCCGACCAAGATATGAAAGCTATCGCTTTTATAGGTTTTACGTATAAGACAAGCGCGCCCTGTGTCCATTTATGAAAAAAAGCGGGAAGCTTCGCCCCCGCTTTCTGCCTTGCCTATCCTTTCCCTTCTAGAACAGCCCTTTGTCCTTCGCCTGCTGCGCCGCGTCTTTGCTGCTCTTGGCCCCGATTTTACGCAAAATGTTATTCACGTGGTTCTTGACCGTTCGCAGCGACAGAAACGACTTCTCCGCGATCTGACTCTGGCTGTAGCCCTCGTGGATCATCGACAGCAGCTGGACCTCGGCCGGCGTGACCAGGCGCTTGAACTTGTCCGTCTCGTATTCTTGCTCGACCGACTTCAGGCGCCGGAATTCCTGCAGCATGAGCTGCGCCGCGGCGGCGTCGATCGCCGAGCGGTCGGCCGCCGCCTGGCGGACCGCCTGCGGAATCGCGGTGAAGTCGGATTTGACCAAATAGTTGACCGCCCCCGCCCGGAACGCCTCGACCACGAACTCCCGGTCCTCCATCGACGTGAGCATGATGACCCGGGCGCCCGTAGCTGCGGGCAGCTCGCCCGCCAGCTTCAGTCCCGCCGGGTTGTCCGCCATCATAATATCGAGCAGGATGACGTCCGGCGCCGCTTCCCGCGCCAGCCCCAGCGCCGCATCCGGCTCATCCGTGCTGGCGACCACCTCGATGTCCGCCTCGCTCTGCAAATACGCGACCAATCCTCTGCGCCAATCCGGATCGTCCTCCACGACCATAACCCGAATCGCTTCCTTCCGCTGTCCTTCCATCCCTGATCCCCCTGCTGCTCGTGTCGCTTGCGCTCGTTAGTTCTGCTTTTTGATTCGCGGAAAATGAAACATGACGCGCGTGCCTTTGCCCAATTCGCTCTCGATCCGCAGCTCGCCGCCCTGCCGGTTCATCAGCTGATAGCAGTAGGCGAGCCCAAGTCCGAAATTCATGCTTTTCCCGCTCTTGGTCGTATAAAAAGGCTCGACCACCTTGCGCAGGTTCCGCTTGTCGATGCCGCCGCCCGTATCCCGAATCTCGATCGTGCTGCCCCGCTTGGCGCTGCGGACACAGACGTGCAGCTCGCCGCCGGAAGGCATCGCCTCGACCGCGTTGTTCAGCACGTTGCCGATCGCCTCCAGCGTCTGCGCGGGATCGGCGTCCGCCTCGGCCGACTCATCCAGCTCCGCGGTCACCGTAATGCGCCCATCTACCGCCGGCGCAAGCGACGCGGTCTGCAGACGGACCAGCTCGGCCAAATTGACGCGCTGCGTCTGCAGCCGAAGCTCCTGCGTCCGGTCGTGCACGCTGCGGATCATGGCCTCGATATGCTGCGCGGCGCTGGCGATGACGCGAATATCCTCCCGCAGCTCGGCGTTCGTTTCGTTTCCCGCCGCCCGCTCGATTTTGTCGCTGAACAGCTTGATCTTGCCGATATCGTTCTTGATCGCATGGTTAAGCATCGCCGTCCCGCTCGTGATCGCGCGAAGCGAGTAATCCATCCTGCGCCGCTCGATGAGCAGCTGCACGCCGAGAAAGCCGAAGTTGAACAGCGACACGATGAAAATGAGGAACGCGATGGCGATCGGCCATACGTTGTACACCCACATCCGGTACACGCCGAATAGCGGCATGACGTAATTCATCGTGACGGCGATGAGCAGCGCCGGCACCACCGCCGCGGTCACGACCAGATGCGCGCGCCGTTCCGCCGGATTCATCCCGCGCTTGCGCAGCAAGAGAAGGGTTCCCGCCGCGGTGTAAGGCAGCGCCCATATCGCCAAAATCTCATAATGCACCGGCACTTCCTCCGCGATCGGCAGCATCAGCATGAAGCCGATCGGCGCCAGCGCCGCCAGCGGCAGCCACTTCGCGATTCGCTGCGGCAGCGCTTCCCTATTGTAGGCAGCCGAGAAGCATAGGAACGCATACGTCAGTCCGTAGTAGCTGATCCACGAGCAGCCGCGCTGCACATGACGGATCATCGCTTCGTCCGCCGCGCTCATGCCGGCCTCGACCGCCGCGACGATCCAGCCTTCCATGACCGCCGCGAACGCCCCGGTCCCCGCGCAGAACGACAACAGGCTGAGCCAGCGCACCGCCGCGCTGCGCCGGTTCGAGACGATCAACAAGGCCGCTGTGACCCATAGCGCGATCCATACAAAAAACATTCTGCTTACGCCCCCGTGTACATGTGTCTAGTTTTACCAACATTATAGCATGGGAACCTGAGGCGAAGGAGACGGATTTCGCGCGAGGACAGCGAATGCCTGTCATCTTTTTTGTCACCGGAAGGGATGAGCGCGCGAACTTGCGAATGGCTGGTTCTCATGAAAAAAGCCGCCCCATGAGGCGGCGTTCCCGGCGATCCGGTTCGCATATGGCCTCGTGGGGCGGCTTGCATCGGCCTGCGCCGGCGGACCGGTAGCATGGCCTTAATCCGTATGAAATTACGGTCGATTACTTCTTGATCCAGTGCATCAATTCACGCAGCTGACCGCCGACTTGCTCGATCGGATGCTCTGCTTCGCGGCGGCGGGTAGCCGTCATCATCGCTTTGTTCGATTGGTTCTCGAGGATGAAATCGCGTGCGAAACGGCCGGATTGGATGTCGTCCAGTACCGCTTTCATCGCTTTCTTCGTCTCGTCCGTTACAACGCGAGGACCTGTAACGTAGTCGCCGTATTCAGCTGTGTTGGAAATGGAGTCGCGCATCGAAGCGAGACCGCCTTCGTACATCATGTCAACGATCAGCTTCAGTTCGTGCAAGCACTCGAAGTAAGCCATTTCCGGCGCGTAGCCAGCTTCAACCAGCGTCTCGAACCCTGCTTTAACGAGTGCCGTAGCACCGCCGCAAAGTACGGCTTGCTCGCCGAACAGATCGGTTTCGGTTTCTTCGCGGAACGAAGTTTCGATAACCCCTGCACGTGTACAGCCGATGCCTTTTGCGTATGCAAGGCCGATTGCTTTTGCGTTGCCTGTAGCGTCTTGCTCGATCGCGATCAGACCAGGAACGCCGAAGCCTTCCACATACGTACGGCGAACCATGTGGCCCGGGGATTTAGGCGCAACGAGCAGAACGTCTGTATCTTTGCTAGGCACGATTTGGCCATAGTGAACGTTGAAGCCGTGGGAGAACATCAGAGCTGCGCCTTTTTTGAGGTTTGGCTCGATTTCTTCTTTGTATACTTTCGCTTGCGTTTCATCCGGCATCAGGATTTGAACAACGTCAGCGACTTTAACCGCTTCAGCAACGTTCAATACTTCGAAACCGTCGTTTTTCGCTTTGTCAGCGGATTTACCCGGACGCAGGCCGATGATAACTTTCAGGCCGCTGTCGCGCAGGTTTTGCGCTTGTGCGTGGCCTTGGCTTCCGTAGCCGATAACCGCGATTGTTTTACCTTGCAGAACGCCTTGGTCTGCGTCTTTTTCGTAGTAGAGTGTAACTGCCATATCGAATGATGCCTCCTTTAATTTAACCCTTTTGAGCGGGTGTTGAAGGGGAAGGCGCTAGGGCCGCTTCGGCTCTGCGGTTCGTTGCCGCATTACAGCGAAAGCTTGTCTTCCCGCTTGAACTCCCGCCCAAAACGGGCGGTAAGTCCTTATTATTGCGCGCGTGCTGCGTGACGACGAGTAGTGCCTTATGGTCTGGCGTTGCCGCGGATCATCGCGGTGACGCCAGTGCGGGAGAGCTCGCGGATGCCGTACGGCTTCAGCAGCTCGATCATTGCGTCGATCTTCTCCGTGTCGCCGACGACCTGCACCATCAGCGTGTGCGTGCCGATATCGACGACCGATGCGCGGAACGTATCGACGACGCCGAGAATTTCGGGACGAACCGCCGGCTCCGCGTTGACCTTGATCAAGGCCAGCTCGCGGGCGACCATCGGGTTCGCGCTCAGGTCGATGACTTTGATGACGTCGATCAGCTTATACAGCTGCTTCGTCACCTGCTCCAGCGTATTGTCGTCGCCGGACGTCACGATCACCATCCGGGACAAGCCGGCTTCCTCGCTCGTCCCGACGGTGATGCTCTCAATGTTGAAGCCGCGGCGTCCGAACAAGCCGGATACGCGCTGCAGAACGCCGGGCTGGTCATTCACAAGTACGGCAATCGTGTGCTTCTTCATTCTTCATCCCCCATTAACATCTGGTCGATCGTAGAGCCCTGCGTCACCATCGGATAGACGTTCTCTCCCTTGTTGACGACGAATTCGACGACCGCCGGACCCGGGTGATTCATTGCTTCGACCCAAGCTGCGCGCGCTTCTTCCTTGTTCGAGGCGCGGAAGCCCTTAACGCCGTATGCTTCGGCCAGCTTCACGAAATCCGGGCTGCCCGCCAAATCGATGTGGCTGTAGCGGTTATCGTAAATGAGCTCCTGCCATTGACGAACCATCCCGAGCACCTGGTTGTTCAGAATCGCGACCTTGACCGGGATGTTGTTGATCGCGCAGATCGCGAGCTCCTGCGCGCACATCTGCATGCCGCCATCGCCGTTGATCGAGACGACGACCCGATCCGGATGCGCCATCTGCGCCCCGATCGCCGACGGGAATCCGAAGCCCATCGTGCCCAGACCGCCCGAGGTGACCCAGGAGCGAGGCTGGTTGAACTTGTAATACTGCGCGGCCCACATCTGATGTTGGCCGACGTCCGTCGTGACGATCGCTTCGCCCTTCGTCTCTTCGTGGATCATCTCCACGACCCACTGCGGCTTCAGCACCTCGTCGGAATCCTTGTAGCCGTAAGGCTTCTCGGCTTTCCAGCTGGCCAGCTGCGCGCGCCATGCGTCGGCGTTCGCCGCCCACTTGACGTCCTTGTTCGCGATCTCGAGCACCGTCTTCACGTCGCCCACGATCGGGATGTCCGTCGGCACGTTCTTGCCGATCTCGGCCGGATCGATGTCGATGTGGACGATTTTCGCCTTCGGCGCAAAGCCGGACAGTTTGCCCGTTACCCGGTCGTCGAACCGCGCGCCGATGTTGATCAGCAGATCCGCGTTCTGGATCGCCATGTTCGCCGTCCATGTGCCGTGCATGCCCGGCATGCCGAGCCACAGCTCGTTGCCGCTTGGGAAGGCGCCGAGGCCGAGCAGCGTCGTCGTGATCGGAATGCCCGACTTCGTGACGAACTCGAACAGCTCTTCGTGGCCGCCGGAGTACACGACGCCGCCGCCTGCGAGCACGAGCGGGCGTTCCGCCGTCTCGATCGCCTTGATCAGCTTGTCGACCTGCTGTTTCTTCGGCGTAACCGTCGGGTTGTAGCCGCGTAGGCTCACTTCGTTCACGGGCTGGAACATCGTCATCTCCGCCGATACGTCCTTCGGAATATCGATGAGGACGGGACCTTTGCGGCCGGTGTTCGCGATATGGAACGCCTCATGGATGATCCGCGGCAGGTCGGCTGCCTTGCGGACGAGATAGCTGTGCTTTGTAATCGGCATCGTGATGCCCGTAATATCCGCTTCCTGGAAAGCGTCCGTTCCGATCAGCGTCGTGGCGACGTTGCCCGTAATGACAACCATCGGCACCGAATCCATGTAAGCCGTCGCGATGCCGGTGACGAGGTTCGTCGCGCCCGGACCCGACGTGGCGATACAAACGCCGACTTTGCCGCTAGCGCGGGCGTATCCGTCCGCTGCGTGGATGGCGCCTTGCTCGTGGCGTGTCAGGACGTGATTGAAATCGGAGAACCCGTGCATCGCGTCATAAATGTACAACACCGCGCCGCCCGGATAACCGAACACGCACTCGACACCTTCCAGCACCAAGCTCCGGAGCAGGATCTCAGATCCCGAAATGACTTCGGGTTTCTTCAGCTTCTCGATGATTTCCTCTTTCGACTTTAACGTTGCATTTTGCGCGACCATCAGTCGTCCTCCTCTCTTGAAAAACCAAAACAAAAAAGCCCTCCGTCTCCAACAGCCCGGATCACCGAACTGCTAGGGACGGAAGGCTATCGCTTCCGTGGTACCACCCATGTTTGTTATCCGCCTCGCGGCGAACAACCTTAACAAGTACGTCTGCAAGCATTGCGCAGATCGCACCCGACACATTAACGCGTGCCTCGCGATTTCCCCTAATAGGACGGCCGGGCAGGCGCGTATTTTCAGGGAAACAGCTCCGAGGTGAGCTCGTTGGAAAGGGATTTTGGCGACGGTTGCAGCAGATCCGTCCGCTCTCTGAACAAAAGAGCCCTTAACACTTCGTCCTCATCATTGCCGATAGAGTATTAACTTGTTGATTATTATATGCTCACCGATTCGGTTCGTCAAGGACTCGATTTCGCGCAATTCGAAAAAGTGAGTATTGCGGAGCAAGCACCGCAATTCGCCCGCATACATACGATACAACAACCCATGCAGAAAGCGGGATGATCGCCATCGCTCTCATACGGCCAAGACGCCCCCGGACGGATGACGCCGAAATCATCCGCCTCATCCGCACCGAGCTGATGCCGCTGTCGCATACCGCCAACCCGAACGACGCGAAGACGATTCGCGAGCTGCCCAAGCGTCTTCGCCAAGGCGTCACCTTCGTCATTTCGCGCAAAAAAACGAGCATGCCGCTCGGATTCCTTCACCTGTACGTCATCGGTGATATCCTCCAATACGACATGCTCGCCATCCATCCCGACCACCGGGGCAAGCATTGGGGCCGTCTGCTCATGGCCCACGGCGAAGCGTACGGCCGTTCCAAAAATTGCACCCTCGCCCGGCTCTTCGTCGACAAAGGCAACGACAAAGCGCATATCCTTTACCAAAGGCTAGGATTTACGACCGTGCGCTACTACGACTTCATCCGCTGTTACGAAATGAACAAACCGCTCGCCCCGTAACGCCCGGGACGCCTCTTGCGCGGAATCGGCTTAGAACAGGCCCGGATAACCTCCGTAAGGGCCTCCGTAAGGGCCTGGGCCGTACGGACCGAAGCCGGCTCCGCCAATTGGCTGGTCACAGCACGGGCCGTCGAAGCCCGGGCCGAAGCCTGGACCGTAACCCGGGCCGAAGCCACCGCCGAAGCCGCCGCCGAAACCGCCGCCGAAGCCGCCTCCCCAGTACGGAAGCGTGCCGATCGCCAGCAAGTCGAACAGCACCAGCGGCAGAATCGCTTTCGTTTTCACTTTTTTTCCTTTGTCCTTGCCCGCTGGTTTCAAAAAGAGTTTATTATCCGAAACGCGGACAAGCTTGCCGGAAGCGACCGAACCGTCTTTGCGAACGGCGTAGACCGTTTTGCCAACCAATTTACGAGCTTGCTCTTTGGTGACGCGCTGCATGAGCGTTTCCCTCCCAAGGATATGGAATGCCAAGCCGCCCTCCGTGTTAGACAAGAGTGGAGAGCGAAGCTCAGTTGTCCTATATCCTATTCAGCGCGCTTGCCGCCGGATTGTATCTTTGTCCCGCGAACAACAACCTAAACACACTACACTCATGTACACTAGAGATGGACACCCGTCTATTTGCAGGATGCGATTTTCTTCCGGCATGCCGCTTATTTGGCTCGCTTCATATGCCGTGCCAAAGGAGCCCCTCGAATGGGAGCAGGACGACTTCCCCCGTCTCGAGTGATTGCTCGCCCGCGAGAAAGAAAGCTGCCTCTCCGCGCGGCTTTTGCGCTTTATGACGGATGGATCGCGGTATTCAGCCTTTGACCCGGTTCACGCTTCTTCTGCTCGAAGGGCGTTTAGCTCGATGATGTTATGGTCCGGATCGAGCAGGAAAATCTGGGCGAAGCCCGTGATGCTGTCCGGCTTGGCCCTGTATTTCAAGCCATGCCCGCTCAGCCAGTCGATCGCCGCTTCGTAATCCGCCACGCGCAGCGCGAAATGTCCGTCTCTGGTGTCGATGCCGCCTGCCCTTCGTGTCTCCCCGTCGTGGACAATGAGATGCAGCTGCTGGCCGTTCTCGCCAACTGCGAACCACGCGCCGGGAAAATCGAACGGCGGCCGCGGAATCTCCTTCAAGCCGAGAATGTTCTTATAAAACGCTTTGGCCCGGGCAAGATCCGTGACCAGGATGCTTACATGATGATAGCCGTCGATCGCGAGCATATGCCTCGCCTCCTCATCGTAATGTCGCGCTGTATTAGTCTAGCATTCCGGGAAGAAATTTATTGCACGCCGCACACCTCAATCGCCAGCTAGCGTCCTTGCCCGCGGGTGCGTGCCCGTCAAACGGGCGCGCACCCGCGGGCCCCGAATAAGGGGCCTGCGCGAGCGCTCCGAGGATGCATCCCGTAGCGGCCGCGTCCGGCGGGACTGGCTTGCCGGCCGACGTTACCGGAACATAAAGAAAGGCCAAACAGATCGGTCTGTTTGGCCTTTCGTCCGCCAAGGCGCGGAGCCTTGGCGATATGCAACGCGTACTACGCGTTTACTTTTTCTTTTGCTACTGCTGCCAGGGAGTTGAACGCGTTGATGTCGTTCACGGCCAGGTCAGCCAGCATTTTGCGGTTTACTTCCACGCCGGCTTGTTTCAGGCCGAACATGAATTTGCTGTAGGACAGACCGTTTTGGCGAGCTGCCGCGTTGATACGGACGATCCACAGTTTGCGGAAGTCGCGTTTTTTCTGACGGCGGTCACGGTATGCGTAGAGCAGGGATTTCATGACTTGCTCTTTTGCTGTTTTAAACAGGCGGTGCTTCGAACCGAAGTAACCTTTTGCGAGCTTCAAAATTCTTTTACGACGACGTGCGCGGACGAAACCGCCTTTAACTCTTGCCATGAGTAGAAACCTCCCGAGTGTTGTTTAGTGCGTATTTGAAAATCCGTATTCGCGTACGGACTATTTCAGGTTTGCAAGACCTTGTTGAATGCGGCGAACGTCGCCTGCAGCCATGAGCGGCTGGCCAGCAAGAACGCGCTTTTGACGACCGGATTTACCGGAAAGCAGGTGGTTGCGGAACGCTTTGTAGCGTTTCACTTTGCCAGTACCCGTAATTTTGAAACGGTCTTTCAAACTGCTGTGCGTTTTCATCTTAGGCATGTGATGATCCTCCTCAAAGAATTAAGCTTAGTTGTTGTTTTTTGGTGCCAAAATCATGATCATGCTTCGACCTTCCAGCTTCGGCACACGCTCGACCACGCAAATGTCCGCGACTTCCTTCTGAAGACGGTCCAGAATGCGTTGTCCGATGGCGGCATGTGTAATTTCGCGGCCGCGGAAACGGACGGAAGCTTTCACCTTGTCGCCTTCTCCGAGGAACTTGACGACGTTGCGGAATTTCACCTGGTAGTCGTTCTCCTCGATGTTCGCGCGGAACCATACTTCCTTCAGATCGACGATCTTCTGATTCTTGCGCGCTTCTTTCTCTTTCTTCTGCGACTCGTAACGGAACTTGCCGTAGTCCATAATGCGGCATACCGGCGGTTTCGCGGTAGGAGCAACATTGACGAGATCCATGTTAGCGTCGATCGCCATTTGGAGCGCTTCGCGGAACGGCTTGATGCCGATCTGTTCGCCTTCCGGCCCTACAAGACGTACTTCCCGAGCGCGAATCTCGTCATTGATTTGATGTTCTCTGCTAATAACCTGCCACCTCCAAAAATAATGTGCATCTATAGCGCCCGAGGGCGCGGCTGCAAACAAAAAATGCGGGCCCCTAGCGGACCCGCATTCCATTAACCAAGATCGTAGTCGTATCAATCATCGCATGTAAGCGAGGACACTTCTATTCCTAGTCGCAAACCAGTCGGCAGAGCCGAGTAGGTGAGAAGCGGGTGCTTCTGCTTGTGCGTTATTCGTTTTGTTTCGTACCGACATAATATAGCATAGCTTGGCATGGAAAGTCAACGCCGAAGTTTCGCAAACGAAACCGGCGGCGCGACTAGAAAGCCAAGGAAGTGAGTCTTGGCTTTCTGGAGCTTTCGGCTTTTGCTTTGGCTTTGGCTTTGGCTTTGGCTTTGGCTCTTGAACTCGTGCCCAAGCGCAAAGCGGGGCACCACCCTGCAGCGCAGGTTTCTCGGCTGTAAGCGACTTTTGTCGCCGTGTTCCCCCCGCAGCGGGAATCCTAATCCGGGAACACGGCAGACAACGGGAGCGTCACCGAGATAACCGGAGCACGGAACACGGCAGACAACGGGAGCGTCACCGAGACAACCGGAGCCTGAGCGTCAGCGAGAAACCGGAGCCCTATTCGTTCGCCCGGTTCACATACTCGTTCGGTACCTCGTCGCCTTGCGGATTGTTGTTCTTGATTTGCGCCTTGCGCCCGTTGCGGAATTCGCCGCCGTGCACATCGTTCTCGCGCTGATCGTTGTTGTCCGTGTGGTCGTGGCTGTTATGGTTGTAGTTCACGTTGTTGCTCATCGCATCGTTCACCTCTTTCGCGCCCTACGCGCGGAAATCGCCTTTCGGCGTGCCGTCCTAGCGTCTGCCGGAAGAGGGAGAATTATGCGCGGGCGACGGTCTTCGGTGTGAACGCGAGGAAGCCGCCGCAGATGGATTTTGCGACATGCCAACTTGGGAGATCGAAAAAGGACCGCTCCGATGAGCGGCCCTTGCGCGTGCTACACTTGCTTGCTCTGTACTTCCTCCAGCCGGATGACGCGCGTATGCTGCGTATGGCTCCACTGCTTGTTGTTCTGCGTGAAGAACGCGTAGAACGTAATCGGCAGCCAGGAGAGCTGGAAGAAAATCATCGAGATGAGATGGCCGTACATCTTCGGCGACTTGACGCCTTCCAGCGCCATAACCAATGGGAACATCAGCGCGGTGAGCGTAAGCGACACGATCGCGATCCAGCTTGGCAGGTAGCCGTAGATCGAGATGAACGCGTTGTCCGCCGGGATGACGTTGTCGATCCAAATCATCGCCGTCAGCACGAAGCCGAGCAGCGTATTATACGCGGACATCGTGTAGATGGCAGCATCGAACTTGACGAAGCTGCGCTCCTTGATGCTCGCCCAGATGAGCGGGAAGAAGTAGTTGCGGGCGACCGTGAAGTGCCCCTGCATCCAGCGCAGCCGCTGACGGGCCGACGCTTTGAACGTGAGCGGCTTCTCGTCGTACACCTTCGCTTCGAAATTCAAGACCGGATGGACGCCGCGCTTGACGCAGCGCATGGAGAACTCCAAGTCCTCGACGAGGCTCGTCGCACCCCAGCCCATCTCCTTCATCAAGCCCGTCTCGAAGCACATGCCCGTGCCGCCCAGGAAGTTCGCCATCCGCAGATTGCGGCGCGACAACTGCCACAGACGGTTGCAATACCAGTACGTGATGCCGTACGAAGCCGTGACCCAAGAGTCGTCCGGGTTCTTCGTATCCAGGTACGCCTGAATGACTTGGTGGCCGTCGCACAGGTCGTTGTTCATGTGAAGCAGGAAGTCGGTATTAACCAGGTTATCGGCGTCGAACATGACGATCGCGTCGTATTGACGCGGCATCGCCCACAGCTCCTTGAGCATCCATTCGATCGCGTGACCTTTGCCGCGCAGATGCGGATTGTTCCGCTCGCAGGCGTGAACGCCCATGCTGCGCGCGATCTCCGCCGTGTTGTCCGTACAGTTGTCGCAAATGACGAAGACGTCGTACAGCTCTTTCGGATAATCGAGATTTTTGAGGTTGTCGATCAGCGCGCCGACGACGGCCGATTCATTGTGGGCCGCGACGAGCACGGCGAAAGATTTTTGCGGTTTGTGCTTAAGTTCCTTGCGTTTGCGCACGATGCCAAACAGCGCTAGCACGAATTGATAGACGCCGACGAAAGCGAGAATCACCTGAAGCGCGACTAAAATAACGTTGATGATCATATTCGGTTGTTGCCCCCTTAAGACCCCTTTTTTTGCGATACTCTCTCTGTTTTGTATGCGAGATGAGCGCATGCCCCTTATAACCGATCAGGCGACCGCGGCGTCTGTTTGTTTGTTTTAGCCACAGCCATACTGATTTTCCACACATTGCATTCGTTTGTCAAAAGCCCAAAAACCGCTTGTACAGGCGTTTGAGCGAAGAAAAACGGTTTCAAGTCTAGTCCATGCTCGCGATTCCCCCGTTTTTCGGCCGCTCACCCGGTTTTTCAGCCAATTCTGGCGAAAACCACAGGCTTTGTATGGTAAACGACCCGCGCATTAGAAAAGTTTCATCTTCGCCCCTCACCGGGTGTGACGAATCGATGAACGGCCGGGCGCCGCAGCCTCCCGGCATGCCTCCAGCAATCGGCCGAAAATATCGTCCCACGACTGGCTGCGAGCGTATGCCATCCCTTGTATCGCCATGCGGGCCCTTAGACGCGGGTCCGCATGAAGCAGCGTCAGCGCGTCGGCGAACGCCTCCGGGCTTGCAGGATTGCATAAGAGGCCGGTCGCCATCGGTTCGACGATGTCCGCCACGCCGCCGCTCGACGCGGTCACAACGGGCGTGCCGCAGGCCATGGACTCGAGCACGACGTTGCCGAACGTCTCGGTCGGCGACGGGAACAGGAAGACGTCCGCGGCGGCATACCACTGCTGCAGCTGCTTCGGCGGCGTGAATCCAAGAAAATGCGCGGGCAGCCCCATCGCGGCCGCCTGCTCCTTCAGTCCCTGGGCGGATGGCCCGTCGCCGGCCATGACAAGCTGCGCATCGGGACAGGCCCGCTCCCGAAATAACGCGAACGCCGCCAAAGCGGTCTCGACATTTTTCTCCGGAGCCAGCCTTCCGGCATAGAGCACGACGAAACGTCCCGACTCGATCCCATGCGCCGCCAGCAATCCGCTCCGGTCGACAACGGGATGAAACAAACGCGCGTCGATACCGCGCGGCCAAACGGAAAGCCGATGCTCATCCCACCCCCTGCCAAGCAGCTCGCTTCGAGTTGATGCGGAAGGCACGAAGATGCGGCTGGCGTCCTGATGAAACCAAGTTAGATATCTCCATAACATCTTAACCATCCATTGCAAATTGTAAAACGGCAAATAGCGGTCAAAATGCGTGTGGTACGAGGCAACGAGCGGGATGTCGTACTTGCGCGCGTAATGGATGCCGCATAAACCGAGATTGAACGGCGTTGCGACGTGGATGAGCGTCGGCTGGAACGCCTGCAGGGCGCGCCGGATGTGACGCGGATTCGGAAGCGCCAAGCGGCACTCCGGATAGAGGTAGAACGGCAAGCTCGCGAAGCGCTCCACCACTGAAGGGACAGGTTCGTCCGCGCTTGCCGCCGGATCGGGAGCAAATACCTGCACGGGGATGCCTTGACGTCTCAAGTAATCGGCCCATCTGCCAAGCGTTCGTGCCACGCCGTTCACTTCCGGTTCGTACGTGTCCGTGAATATCGCCAGCCGCATCTGCATCGCCTCCGCCTGCCGGTCGCTTCGGCGCGCCTGTCGGCACGCGCCTCAAGTCCCGGACTTCGATTTTGGCTTCAGCTTAAAAAATCTGTGTTTGCGCTGCATCAAGCGGGTGCGAATGAATCGTTAATATGGGATTCGCAAGCCGTTGACACGGCGCGAACATTGGACGATTACAATGGGATAAACGGGCGCCGGATGCGCCGCCTGAAAGCGTGGTATACGGAGGGATAGGGAATGCAAACCATGGTGGCTTGGCTGAGGGGCAGGGAGTACGCTCTGCTGGCCTGGGCGAATCGCAGACCGATCAACCGGATGATGGAACGCATGCTCGGAAGGTGGCTTGGCACGATAACGCACATGGGCGGAGCCAGCTTCACGCTAGTCTCCGCCCTGTTGGTGGCCTGTATTGCCCCCGCCCCTTGGGGGGCGGCAGGCGCTCAAAGTCTCGCGGCCGTGGCGCTCAGCCATCTGCCGGTCGCACTCGTGAAACGCAAATTCCGCCGGCTGCGGCCCTACCAGAAGCTGCCGCATCTGCACTGCGCCGCCAAGCCGCTGCAGGACCCGTCGTTCCCGTCCGGCCATACGACGGCCATCACCGCTTGGCTTACGCCTTGGCTGATGGCCGACGCGTCGCTGCTGCCCGCCCTGCTGCCGGCCGCCCTGCTGATCGGACTGTCCGTCGCCTGGTCGCGGATGTACTTAGGCTTGCATTATCCTTCCGACGTCGCGGCCGGCGCCGTGCTCGGCTCGTCTACCGCCGTGCTCGTCTCTTCGCTCTGGTCTCTCTTCTGAGCTTCGAGCTTCGCTTGGCGATGCGCCGCCAGCGCCTGCGCGCCGATGACGACTTCGACGCGGTGGATGTTGTTGCCGCGCTCGACGAATTTGGACTCGTACTCCGTCAGCACGAGGTCGTCGCGAAGTTCGTCCTTATGCAGATGGAGCGAAATGTTGCGCATGACGAGCTCCATATCCGCGAAGCTGTTCAGCGAGAATTCGAATAACGATTGCGAGTCGGTCTTGAAATGAATCTCGCCGCGTTCGTTCAAAATCTCCATATACTTAGCCACGAAACGCTGGTGCGTCAGCCTTCTGCGGGCATGCTTGGCCTTGGGCCACGGATCGCTGAAGTTGAGATGAATACGCTCGATCTCGCCCGGCGCGAACATGTCCTCGATGCCTTCGATGTTCGCCCGCAGCAGCGCCAGGTTCGGCGGCGAATCTACGCCTTGCTCGGCCCATGCGGCGCGCGCCTTCTCGCTCGCGCGTCGGATCAGCTCGTCGTACATGTCGACGCCGATGAAGTTGATGTGGGGATTGCGCACGCTCATCTCGCTGATGAATTTGCCTTTCCCCATGCCAAGCTCGATATATATCGGGTTATCGTTGCCGAAAAATTCGCGCCAGCGGCCTTTGTGCGGCTTCGCGTCCAGCACGCAAAGATCCTTTTGGTTCTCGATCGCTTCCAGTATTCCTTTTCTTCCTCTAAGACGCATTGTCGATTGATTCCTCCATCATCTATAAGTACGTGTTCAAAAAGTCGTCCATTCAGCACCGAGAAGGTGGCGACTCTTGAACTTCCTCTATAAGCATAAGCTAGTCCTTATTGTGACAGGTGGGACAGGGGCTTGTAAAGGTGGGCGCGGAAGTTAAAAAGCCGCCGGCTGGGCCGGCGGCTGAATGCGTATGCTGCTTGAGCGGACGTTAGTTGAGCATCTGGCGCGGCTGGTTGCCGCCTTCGATTTCGTATTTCTCTTCGAGGACGGAGTTGAGCTTCTTGCGAGCGGACACCTCGACGTTGTGGTTGCCGTGGAACCGGATGCCTGCAAGCGCCATCAATTCTTTCATCGTCAACTCTACCGTTACCTTCTGATCGCCTTGCGGAATTTTGACTTGACCGTTCATTCTCCATCACCTCATGCGGTTTTATAGTGACAGTATTTCCAGAAAACCGACTAACTATGACAAGGGTAGGAATGTTGGTAAAATGCTTGTAAGTATTGATTTGTCGCACTTTTAAGATAACACATCATGTAAGGTTAAGCAAGGGATATTTTCCAATTTGACTGCCTAAATATTTCCCTCCCCCCACCCCCTCCGCCGAGGAGGCTCCAAAGGGCTCCGCCCTCTGGACTCCCTTTTTCGTGCTGACTCGATCGGTCGGTGGATGGCGGGTGATTTCGAGTTGGCACGCTGTTGTCCTTACGGACAAAGCTTACGCTCGAGGTATCCAGAAATTAAATTAGGTGGTTGGCGATGTTTACGTGCGATTCATGGTGCGGCGTGCTGGGACTCGCTTGGCGGGCCGGGCCGCCAAGCTTCTCTGAAACATTTCCCTCCTTGCTTCGCTCGGAGGGGCTTCGGGTCACCTTGATTAAAATTAATCCAAGATGACCCTTGCCAATGAAGAAAGAATCCGAAATTCCCGCAAAATCGGGACTTTCCAACCACCCATTTCGCTCGGCCGTTCGTAGCCTTTGCCGTTTTTTTTCGTTACAATGGTGATTAACCTCGATGTATAGGAGTCTGAATCATGCAAGTTAGGGCGAATGCCGATTTGACGGAACCCCTGCTGTGGAGCGACAAACGGTTCCATACGTGGAATTACGAGATGCGCGAGCAGTTCCATGGCAAAGTGTTCAAGGTGACGCTCGACGCCGGGTTTACGTGTCCGAACCGGGACGGATCGATCGCCAAGGGCGGCTGCACGTTCTGCAGCGCGCGCGGGTCGGGAGATTTTGCCGGCAGCCGCCGGGACGACCTGATCACCCAGTTCAATACGATCCGCGACCGGCAGCATCAGAAATGGCCGGACGCGCAATATATCGGTTATTTCCAAGCCTATACGAACACGTATGCGCCGGTCGACGAGCTGCGCGAGTATTACGAGACGGTGCTCGCGCTGCCCGGCGTCGTGGGCTTGTCCATCGCGACCCGGCCGGATTGTCTGCCGGACGACGTCGTCGATTATTTGGCCGAGCTGAACGAGCGGACGTATCTGTGGGTGGAGATGGGACTGCAGACGATCCACGAATCGACCTCCGCGCTCATTAATCGCGCCCACGATACCGCGTGCTATCTCGACGCCGTTGAACGGCTGCGGGCGCGCGGCATTCGCGTATGCGCGCATATCATTTACGGCCTGCCGCAAGAGACGCGCGAGATGATGCTGGATACCGGCCGCGCCGTCGCCAACATGGACGTGCAGGGCATCAAAATCCATCTCCTCCACCTCATGCGCAAAACGCCGATGGTCAAGCAGTACGAAGCCGGCCTGCTTCGCTTCCTCGAACGGGACGAGTACATCGACCTCGTCGTCGATACGCTGGAGTGGCTGCCGCCGGAGATGATCGTGCATCGGGTGACCGGCGACGCCCCGCGCGAGCTGCTCATCGGGCCGATGTGGAGCACCAACAAGTGGGATGTGCTGAACGGCATCGACAAGGAGCTGCGCCGCCGCGACACATGGCAAGGCAAGCTGCGGGAGGTGAAGTAAATGGGCTTCCTATCCGTACTTAGCATGGCCCATCGCCTCGTGCAGGAACGGGTGCGGCCCGGCGACCCCGTAATCGACGGCACGTGCGGCAACGGCATGGATACGCTATTCCTCGCCGGGCTGACCGGGCCGCGCGGCAGCGTCTATGCTTTCGACGTCCAGGAACAGGCGCTCGCGCGGACGCGGGAACGTCTCGCGCCGCTCGCCGCGGACGGGCGAATGCCGAACTTGCATGCGGTGCTCGACAGCCATGCCCGTATCCGGGAGCATGTCCAGGCCGAGCTGCATGGGAAAGTTGCCGCGGCGATGTTCAACTTCGGCTATTTGCCGGGGGCCGATCCTTCCGTTATCACGGAGACGCAATCGTCGGTCTCCGCGCTCGAAGCGGCGCTAGACGTGCTTCGTCCGGGCGGGATCGTCACCGCCGTGCTCTACCCCGGCCACGAAGGCGGCGATGCGGAAGCGGCGGCGATCGAAGCTTGGGCGTCCGCCTTGCCGCAGGTCGCGGCCCAAACGCTGTTGTACCGTATGGCGCAGAAACCAACCGCGCCTTATTTGATCGCGATTGAGAAGAGAACTTAATTTCATGAAGGAGGCGTTCACGCTATGGCAGTTCGCAAATTGGAGCATGTCGGGCTCATGGTCCGCAGCATTGAGAAGTCCGTCGCATTTTATACGGAGGTTGTCGGTCTCGTCTATCAATATACGCTGACGCACACGAACGGCGTTATTCGGTTGGCCTTCCTGGCCGGCGCCGAATCGGGCGATACCGAGCTGGAGCTGATCGAGGGCTACCAGGATGAGCTGCCCGCCGAGGGCCGCGTCCATCACATCGCCTTTACGGTCGATGACGTGGAGGCCGAGTTCGCGCGCATCAAGGCGCTGAACGTGCCGCTGCGCGACACCGAGATTACGACGCTGCCGAACGGCGCCCGGTATTTCTTCTTTTACGGACCCGACGGCGAATTCCTGGAGATGTTCCAACCCGCTCCGCAACCGACCGCTTAGACGCACCCCGCCCAAGACGGGTGCACGTTACATAAGGGCAACAGATAGAGAAATCATGGGATGAGGAGAGATTGACATTGGTACAACCGTATCCGCTGCAATTTAAACCGGAGATGAAGGAACGCGTATGGGGCGGCCGCGCCCTGGAGAATTTCGGGCTGGAGCTGCCGGAAGGCGCCATCGGCGAAGGCTGGATGATCGGCGATCACCCGAACGGCACGACGAAAGTCGTGAACGGCGAGCTGGCCGGTCTCGGCCTGGACGAGATCCGCGAGCAATACGGGCGCGAGTTCTTCGGATCGAAAGGCTTCTCCGCGAAAAACGGACGCTTCCCGCTGCTCATCAAGCTGCTCGACTGCAATGACGACCTGTCGATCCAGGTTCATCCGACCGACGATTACGACCGTCTGCCGGAAGGCGAGCTGGGCAAGACGGAAATGTGGTACATCCTCGACGCCAAGCCGGGCGCCAAAATCATCTACGGTCTGAAGGACGGCATTGGCCGCGCCGAATTGGCCGCCGCGATCGAGGAAGGCCGCGTCATGGACGCGCTGCAGGAAGTGCCGGTCCAAGCCGGCGACGCGTTCTATATTCCGGCCGGCACGGTGCATGCGCTCTGCGCGGGCGTCGTCGTCGCGGAAATTCAGCAGAATTCCGATACGACCTACCGCGTGTTCGACTACAACCGTCCGGGTCTGGACGGCAAGCCGCGCGAGCTGCACGTCGAGGACTCGCTCAATGTGACCGCCTACGAAGGCGCCGGCGCGACGCGCATGAAGACGGACGGCATCGGCGCGAATGAGTGGCTGTCCATCGCCTCGTCCCCGTATTTCACCGTCGATAAAGGCGTTGTCCGCCAGCCGTGGCAGCAAGCGACGTCGCCGGAGAGCTTCGTCATTCTCGTCGTGGCGGAAGGAACGGGCAAGCTCGGCTGGGCCGGCGGCTCCCTGGACGTCAAAGCAGGCGAATGCTTCCTGCTCCCGGCGAACCTTGGCGGGTATGAGCTGGATGGCGAGATGACGGTACTGCGCAGCGTGGCTCCATAAGCGAACGCCAAGCGGCGATGCTGCAACCGGCTTCCGGGAGCCGCATGGTCAGAAAAGAAAAGCCTCGGATTTTCGCGTTTTGCGGAAATCCGAGGCTTTATTGATTTTTGGGACGCGGGCTAGATCCGCGACCCGGGCGGCGCGCGATGCCTGCGGCACTGACGCGGGCGCGCGGCTTCATGTCTAAGTCCGCGCAGTCGGCTCCGCATTCGGGAGATGCCGCTTCAGCTCTTCCGCGAATGCGCGCGGCTGGTCCATGGCGAGATAGATTTTGTCTACCTTGCTCGGCAAGCCGAGCAGGCCCTCCACCTGCCGCAGCTCGGCCAGATCGATTCGGACGTTCGGCGGCTGGAGGAAGGTCGCCCCTTCGGCCGAGGTACGCCGCTGGCTGCTATCGATCTGAAATTCCGACGCGGCTTGCGCGGACGCGATGGCGGCGAGCGGGATATCCGCCTGGAGCTTGAGCCCGTATCGGATGCGCAGCGTCCCGTCCGCGATCGTAACCCTCTGAAGACGGGAGGCGCGGTAGTCGGCGACAAGCAGGAGCAGCAGCCATAGGTTTAGGATTGTGGTTACCCAGGCGGCGATGTGCGACCACAGACCGATCAACAGATGCATGGCCACTGTATCGACGAGCACGATGACCACGAATGTGATCGTCGCGGCCAGGCTGCCCTCCCCATAGGTGAATGCAAGCGGACCGGGCTCCAGCACCTTGCTCTGCATGCCCTTCCTGCGCCCCCATGAGCCGAACGCGTAATAGAGCATGAGCGACTCATGCCGGAGCAGCGCCTTGATGCCCCCGTCGCCGATATGCCGACGGAATACGGTCCGAATCGCCTCCGCTCCGTCCGCTTCGCGCCGGCGTTCTTCTCGATAGGCGCGAACGATGCGCCATACGAAGCGCAGTTCCACCGCGATGATCGCGATTTCGAGCGGCAGCAGCACCGCCTCGAACAGCCACACGGCGCCCCTCGTCTGCGGCGGCAGCATGAACCATGCCGCGAGGAGCGCAACCGCCGCGGCGGGCAGCACCGCCTTCCACCCGCCTCCGCGCCGTCTCACGACCAGGAAGTAGTACAGGAGCGGCACCGTCAACGCGGCATCGAACAGCACGCCGAACGCGACGAACGCCCGGTCGTCCGCCGCGGACGCGCGAATGGCGAACCAATCGGCGAGCAGCACCAGACACGCCGCCGCCAGAAACCCGAATAATCGCCCTCTCGATACGCTGGTCATCGTCATGCGAATCGCCTCCTCTTCGAATAAGGCGGCAAGGCCGCCAATCCGTCCCGCCCACCTGTTTGGGAGTATTTTCTAGCTCAATTATAACGTGCGGGTTGCCTGCGAAGCTGTGAAGAAAGCGTGTATTTTCGACCGCCCGCAGGATGCAAAAAAGAAGCCGACCTCGCCGGTCGGCTCCTGTACAGCTTTACTTCAAAATGGCATCGATGAGGGCCAGCTCGTCTGCCGAGAATTCGAGATTGTTCAGCGCCGCGACGCTGTCTTCGACCTGGCTCACCTTGCTTGCGCCGATCAGTGCGGACGTGACGCGTCCGCCGCGCAATACCCACGCGAGCGCCAGCTGGGCCAGCGATTGTCCGCGGCTTGCCGCGACGTCGTTCAGCTGACGCAGCTTCTCGACCAGCTCCGGCGTAATGTTCTTCTCGTTCAGGAACACGGACGCCCCCGCCGCGCGGGAGTCGCTCGGAATGCCGTTCAGGTATTTGCCCGACAACAATCCTTGCGCGAGCGGACTGAACACGATGCTGCCTACGCCGCCCGCATCCAGCACGTCCTGCAGCCCGCCTTCGATCCAGCGGTTGAGCATGCTGTACGACGGCTGGTGAATGAGGATCGGCGTGCCGAGGCGATTGGCGATCTCGATTGCTTGCGCCGCCTGCTCCGCGGAATAGTTGGAGATGCCCGCGTAGAGCGCTTTGCCCGAACGGACGATATGGTCGAGCGCGCCGATCGTCTCTTCCATCGGCGTGTCCGGGTCCGGACGGTGATGGTAGAAAATGTCCACGTAATCCGTGCCGAGCCGCTTCAAGCTTTGGTCCAAGGAGGAGATCATGTATTTGCGCGAGCCCCACTCGCCGTATGGGCCTTTCCACATGTAATAGCCGGCTTTGGTCGAGATGATCATCTCGTCGCGGTACGGCTTGAAATCGGTCGCCAGCACGCGGCCGAACATTTCTTCGGCGGAGCCCGGAGGCGGTCCGTAGTTATTCGCCAAGTCAAAATGCGTGATGCCCAAATCGAACGACCGGTGCAAAATCTCCCGGCCCGTCTCGAACTTGTCCACCCCGCCGAAATTATGCCAAAGTCCGAGCGAGATCGCCGGCAGCTTCAGTCCGGAACGTCCGGATCGGTTATACTTCATCGTTTCGTAGCGAGCTTCGTTTGCTTGATATACCATGGGCTACCTATCGCTCCTTATCCTGTGCAAGACAGGTCGTATGTAAGGCTGCTAACTCTCTCATTCTACACCTGTGCAATTCGGTTGCACAATGAAGCGGTTGGCATTATTTTATGCAAATTTGGCGCGTATACTGGGGAATAAGCTTCCTCAAGGCAAAGGGGCCAGGCCGTTATGTTTAGAAGAAATCGGCTGTCGACCATCGTCCCGCTGCCCCGAAAAGGCAAAAGAGCGCGCCTCGCGGCACGCCCTTGTCTGGCATCCATTCGATCAACCGATCGCGATCTGCTCCGCCTTCGCCAGACGCAGCAGATGCGGCTTCGCCGCACCGCCGTAGAGGACGATCAGCAGCGTATCCGCGTCAGTGCGCACCTCGCCGGTCGCCAGGAAGGCGGCCAGGTCGAACGGCAGCCGTTCGATGACGGCATGCTTATGCAGCTCCTTCTCGCCAAGGCCCAGCGCCGCGAATTCGGCGGAGACATCCTGCGGACGCTCGGCCAGCCGCTGCATCCAGCCGTTCCAGACCGCCTTGTCCATCGTGAAGTCCCACCATACTTTGCGCGGCTTGTAGTTGTGGTTCAGGAAGTAGTCGTACTTCATGAGGCCCAGCACGACGTCCGGGTTCCACGGCAGGCCAGATTGGGAATCCCGCCGTTCCCCGGCGCCTTCCTGCAGGAACGCCCACAGCCGAGAGAACAAGTCCTCGAGCTGATGGCCGATCTTCTGCCAGCCGCGTCCTTCCCAGAAGTCGCCGAACTGCTGGAAGAAGTCGAACGGCGACGGGAAGACGCGTTCCACGAGGTAGAGCAGCGCGTGATCCATCCGGTGCGCGTTCCAATATTTCTCGAGCACGTCCTCGACGCGCTTGATCCGCACGATGTCGCCGAACGGCAGCAGATCGTTGCTGAGCATTTCGTAAGGCGCCCGCTCCTGGTACTTGTAGCCGTATTTGTCCGCGTCGATCCGCATGCCCGTGCCGCGCAGCATCTTGAGGAAGCCCAGCTGCAGCTCCTCCGGCCGAAGCGCGAACACGTCGTTGAACGTCTTGCGGAAGGTGTCGTAATCTTCGTGCGGCAGGCCGGCGATCAAGTCGAGGTGCTGGTCGATCTTCTTGCTGTCCTTCACCTTCGTGACGGTGCGCACGAGCTTCGTCCAATTCTGGCGGCGCTGCACCGCTTCGTTCGTCGGATCGTTCGTCGACTGCACGCCGATCTCGAACCGGAAGATGCCCGGCGGGGCATGCTCGGCCAAATAATCGAGTACCTCCGGACGCATAATATCGGCGGTGATCTCGAATTGGAACACGCAGCCCTGATGGTTCTCGATCAAGAACTTGAACATCTCGAGCGCGTAATCCCGCTTAATGTTGAACGTACGGTCGACGAATTTGATCAGCTTCGCCCCTTGGGCGATCAAAAATAGAATATCGGCCTTCGTCCGCTCGATATCGAAATAACGGACGCCGACCTCGATGCTCGACAGGCAGAACTGGCAGCTGAACGGACAGCCCCGGCTCGTCTCGAAATAGACGACGCGGCTGCCCAGCTTCGGCAGATCCTCCTCGAACCGGTGCGGCGAGGGCAGCTTGGCCAAGTCAAGCTTCGGCCGGCCCGGGTTCACGCGAATCTCGACGTTGCCGTCTTTGAGCGTCTTGCGGTAGGCCACTCCGAACACCATATGGAATTTGTTCGTGCCGTCGCGCAGCTCCGACAGCAGATGGTGGAATGTCTCCTCCCCTTCGCCGACGACGATGTAATCGACGTCGCGCAGCCGGTCCATCCAGAACTCCACGTCATAGCTGACTTCCGGTCCGCCGAGGACGATCTTCACCTCAGGCATGATTTTGCGGAGCATGTCGATGACGATGATCGTCTCTTCGATATTCCAGATATAGCAGGAGAATCCGACGACGGCCGGCTTGCGGACGAAAATATCGGACACAATATTCATGGCCGGATCTTTGATCGTGTACTCGGCAATATCGATGTCGAACTCGTCGCCGCAATAAGCTTTCAGGCAGCGCAGCGCGAGCGAGGTGTGAATATATTTGGCGTTCAATGTCGCCAGAACGACTTTCATGTGCGTTTCATTCCCTTTTCGTATAGGCATGGTGTTCTTATTGTACCGGATCAGGGGACAAAAAAGAAGGGCGCGTCGGCCGGCGGCAAGATGTGAATCTTGCCAGCGGGACATGCCCTGCGCGCGCAAGCCTCACGGCTTGCCTATATTACGTGCGTACGCGAACGTACATTTTGTCGTTCTCCTGCAAGTCGATGACCGGGTAGCGGACCTGCCATTTGCCATTGTCCAGCTTCGTCACTTCACCGGACGCAAAGCCGCGCGGCTCGAAGTTGAACTCCTGCTGGTAATAGACGGACAGCTGGATCGTCTGGTTCGGCAGCGCCTTGCGAAGCGCGGCTCCCGCGTCGATCGCCCAATAGCGGAGATCGTCGGCCGTCTTGTCCCCGTACAGCATATAGAAGGACGAATCGATGACCGCGTCAATGACCAGCCAGCCCGAGGCGTCGCGCTTCACTTCGACGTTCTTCAGCTCGGTCGTGCCTTCCAACGTCGTGACGGATCCGAAATTATCCGCGAACGCCTTGCGAATCTCTTCGGTCGTCGCGCCTTCAAGCTTCAGCTCGGATGCCGGCTCGAACGCCGCCTTCTTCGGATTCAGGCTGTACTCCTGAAGCAGCGCCAGCACGTGGCGGACGGAGACCGCGAAGTTCAAATCCGCGCTCGTCCCTTCGATCTTGGACGTCGTAATGCCGAGCAGCTCGCCGCTCTCGTTGAACATGGCGCCGCCGGAGCTGCCGTGGTCGATCGGCGCGCTCGTCTGATAGTACAGCGTGCCGGCTTCGTAGGTGATGTTGCTGATCAGGCCCTCGGCCGCCGTGTTCTGGAAGCCGAGCGGGCTTCCGATCGTCACGATGCGGCTGCCCTTCTCCACGAAGAAGGGACTGGCCAGCTTCACCGGCGAGACGCTAAGCGCGGTCTCGGTCTGAATGATCGCCAGATCGGCGTCTTCGTTGACCGCGACGATGCCTTTGACGCCGAGTGTCGTACCGTCGTTCAACGCGACCGTTGCTTTGGAAGCGCCCGTCACGACATGATAGTTGGTCAAAATCAAGCTGCCGCCGACGACGACGCCGCTGCCTTGTCCTTTGTCGGTCGTGATCATGACGACCTTCTCGTCGTTCATCGCGACGATCTCCTGCGTGGTCAGCGCTTCGGTTGCCGCTTCGGTCCCGCCGCCCGTCGCTGCCTCGTCTTCTGCGTCCTGCTGCTCGGAAGTGATCCGAATGACCCGCTGCTTGGCATCCACCGCCACTTCCGCGCCCAGCGCTTCGGCTACGAAGCGAAGCGGGACGAGCGTCGTGCCGTTCTTCTGCTGGGCTGCGGTCTGCAGCTTGACGGAAGCGCCGTTCTTCACGGCGTAGGCGGAACCGATCTTCAGCGAGATATAATCGCTGCCCTTGGTCGCGAGAATCGTCTTCGTCTGTGCGTCCCACGTCACGTTTGCGCGAAGCGCGCCGAAGATCGCGCGCATCGGAACGAGCGTCGTGCCGTTCTTCACCGTCGGAGCCTGCGGCAATGCCAGGTTAACGCCGTCCACGAATACTTTCATGACGGATGTCTGCGCGCTGGCCGAAGCCGCGGCCGCCACTCCCGGCTGCAGAGCGGACAACGGCGCAAGCACGAGCCCTGCTGCGAGAACGGATGCGATTATCCGTTGTTTAAAAGGGTTGCTATTCATGGTCAGGTATCCTCCGGTTTTTGTAATCTCCCATGAGGTTATCCTATCAGAGGGCCTATGAACTGTCTATGAATAAACATTGGTTGGACTGCTTAAAAGTCGCTGAAAAGGACAGCCGCAGCGAGACCGGACGCAAGCTCGCCAGAATTCCAAAGAACCGCGGCTTGCGCGCATGGCATCGGGCATTCCCGTATGCTATAGTGGTGGAATGTCAATTGAAACGCCCACCTTCAAGGAGGATCGACTATGCTATTCGACCCGTCGATTTACGATAATTTAAAGGTAGCTTTCGAGAATCAGCTCTACGACCTGGACAATCTGGATGCGAGAATCACCGTTACCGGGCGGCGCGATCTGCTCGATATGGCGGTTATGTCGCGCGCGTTCGCGATCCGGTTCGTGCTGCGGGAGGCGCCGGCGCTCGAAGCCGAGCTCTTATTGGAAGCGTCGCTTGCGGAGCTGGCCGCGGAAATTATGGAGCTCGCGGAACAGAAGCCCGGCTGCCGGCTGTCGCTCCGGTTCCATCAGCAGGTGCCGCGCGATACGGCAGACGATGCTTGTGCCCGCATCCATCGCATTCTCGCCGACATTTGGAGTCCAGAGCTGCCGCCGCGCCAGACGCTGCAATTCCAATACCAGGACGAGCAGTCTGCGCCCGTATTCGCGCATACCGCGGAGCTGACTTTCAATCGCAAGATCGACGAGGAACAGATGGAGGATATTCCGGACTTGCTGGAGCATGTGCTGCGAACGCTTGCGGAGCTGGATGCCGCGCGCAAGTAACGGACAACGCCAAGAGGCTGAGCTGTCATCGGGATGATGACGTCTCAGCCTCTTCTGCTACGGATGCGCCGCGACGCTCCGCCCGAGTCGCGCTTTTCCGGGCCGCTCCTCCCATCCGGCTTGTCCAAGGACGGCCGCGACGGATACGAATGACCACGATGTCCGTGATCTTCGGCGGCGCGCCCCCAACCGCTGCCTGTTACCCCCGACTCTCGCCATCGCCTTCGATCAGTTCGAGCAGCGAGGCCGGTAGGGAAAATTGCTGGTTGTTCAGCCGAATATGGCGCAGCTCGTTCTCTTCGATCAGCTTGCCTTCCTTCAGCTCATTCATCTCGCGATGCAGCCGCTCCATCTGGCGATCCAGCAACGTGGCCGAATCCGCGGCCGCCTTCAGCTCCGCCATAAGCCGCTCGGGCACCGCTTCGTTGTATTTATAGAAAATTTTATGCTCCAGGCTTGCCCAGAAATCCATGGCGATCGTCCGGATCTGCACCTCGATGCAGACGCGTTCCACCCGATCCGACATGAAGACCGGCACCTCGATCAACATATGCAGGCTTTGGTAGCCGTTCGGCTTCGGCTCGCGGATGTAATCCTTGGTCTCCAGCACGACCAGATCGGATTGCCCGGCCAGCATGTCGCGCACCCGGTAGATATCCGAGATGAACGAGCACGTGATCCGCAACCCCGCGATGTCGCGGATATTGGCGCGTATGCTGTCCAGCGAGATATTCAGCTTCTTGCGGAACAGCTTGTTCATGATGCTCTCGGGCGACTTCAGCCGGGACTTGGTATGTTCGATCGGATTATAGTCATGAAGCAGCTGAAACTCTTCCTTCAAAATATCGATCTTCGTCTCCATCTCGTCGAGCGCAAATTTGTACACCATCATGAACCGGGTAATCGTCTGCTTCAACTGGTGAAAATGTTCGATGGACTCCTGCGGGCTCATGGCCACAACTCCCCCTTGCGCTTGCTTGTCCTGCGGCGGCAGCCGCGAACGGGCCGCAGCCTCAGCATACCGCAACCCGCAGCGATTGTCCAAAAGGACCGGCGGCTGCGCCAAGCGCCAATAACCCCGCGCCGGGCGCGGGGGGGTGGCGTACGACAAGCGGCTTCCGTCAGGTAGGCGTATCTCCGTCCTTCTCCGCTCTTCCGACGAATCTCGAGATGCCCAGACGGGCGCTGGCCAAGCGTGGCATGATGCCCGGCTTCGCGTCGGATTCCGCCGGTTTCGGCTTCACGCCGAGCTGCCGGAGCATAGCCGCGAAGTGCCCCGTATACCGCGAAGGGGCGAACTGTTCCGATATATGCTTGACGCCGTTGTCCCGGATCCGCTCCCGGAGCGCCCGGTCGTTCATCAGCTGACCCGCCTGCTCGATCGCTTCCATCAAGTTGCCCCGGGCGTACAGCTTGCCCGTCTCGTCGTGCGTAATGAACCGCCGTATACCGCCCGAATCGGTGGATAGTACCGGACAGCGGCATAGCAGCGCCTCCGCCACCGCGTAGCCGAAGCCTTCCATGATCGAGGTCGAGCACAGGAACCCGCCCGAATCGCCAATGATCGAATAGTAGTCCGCCATCAATTGATGCGGCACGCAGTCGTACTGGTAGAGCCGCTTCTCCAGCCCCAGCTTGGCGACGAGCGCGTCGAACGCCGCGCGCTCCGACGGCTGCGAGAGCGCGCGGTCCTCGAACATCCACAGCTGCAGGTCCGGCTTCTCGACCGACAGCCGGAAGCCGAGCTCCAGATACTCGCGCCAGTTCTTGTTCGGCTCGATCCGTCCGACCCAACCGAGGATCGGCGCTTGATGCGGCGGGTACGCTTCATAGCCGAACGTGCCGACCGGCAGCGGATCGTCGAAGCAGTACTGCGGCAAGTCACTCAGGTGCTCCCGCATCAGCTCCTCGAGCTGCTTCGTTCTCGGGTATACGATCGCATCCGCGTTCTCGCGCACCCGCTCTTCGAATTCGATCATGATTTGCTTGGCCGTCTCCGGCGTGCCAAGCCCCTGCACTTCGTAGATCAGACAGCCCTGGTAGCCCGCCTGCCGCACCGATTCCAGGAGATAACTGTCCGTGCATACGACGATGGCGTCATACCGCTCGCGCGCGAGCAAGTCCTTCAGCTCCTTGTCGTTCTCCACGATATGGGTCGGGATGTTGCGGATATTTTGCATGCCGGACCCACCCATTTTGTACAGCAGGTGGCACTCGAAGCCTTTCGCCCCGAGCGCTTGGCACCGGATGCGATTGAGCGTCTCCATGCCGCCGCTGGGATTATAGAACGTGAACAAAATTTTCATCGCTGCCGCTCCCTTCGCTCGGTTTAATGGATACCCATCAGCTTCGACAGCGCCGTCGTCCGGAACAGCTCGCCCGTGAAGTCCGTCAAGGATCGTCCGTCTCCGGGATAGCGGTAGCCGACCTGCCGGTCGTCGGTGTAGAAGTCGGACAGCACTTCGCCGCCTGTGCGGTTCAGCTGCTGCACGAGAATTGTCAAATCCATCGGTTCGGGAAACAGCCGCGAGTCCAGGACCATCGTATACGGCGTCGAGACGCCGCGCATGAAGACGCGAAGCGCGGCTTGCCGGGATGCGTTCGGGTAGGCGCGAAATGCCGTGGTCGGGTGCGAAATTTCTGCCAGCTTGCGCGTCACGCTCTTATCGACGCTCAAATCCAGCACGTGCACATGGTAGTTGCTAAACGCCTGCTCATAGACGTTCTCCAGCCGATCGATCTCGCTTTGGCCCGCGCTGCGCAGCGGATAGATCAGCGTGACTTCCGGCATGATGCCGCGCCGCTGCCTGGCCTGCATCCGCGCCAGATGATACGCGTAACGCCATCTGCGGTGCTGATGCACGCTTTTGAGCGTCGCCGACACGCTCAGCGTGGAATCAACCCGGTAGTCGACCAGCTCCACCGGAACAAAACGGATCTCGCAATGCTCGCACAGCCGCAGCCAATATTCGTAATCCTCCACCGGCTCCAGGCGATAGCCCTCGATCTTCCGCGCGATTTCCGCTTTATACATAAACGAAACGCCAATGATCGATCCGTCCAGCAGCGCTTCCTTCGGCTGCGACTGATATGCCCGCTGCGCCACCAGCCCTTTGCCCTCCAATACGCGGTTCCCCTGGTTGTCGATACTGTTGAAGGAGCTGTACGCGAGGCCTAGCGACTCCGGCCCTTTGCGCAGCGTGCCGCGCAGCACCTCCAGAAACGCCGGATGGTAGACGTTATCGCTCGAAGCCCATGTCCAGTACAAGAGCCGATCGTCATTGGCCAGATGCGAAAAACCCGTGTTCAGCGTCGCGGCGACCCCGCGGTTCACATCATGCCGGATGATCTCCACCCGGGGATCGGAACCCACGAACCTTCTGGCCAGCGTCTCCATCTCCGGCGCGCCGTCGATCACGATCACGAAGCGGAACTCGCGGAGCGTCTGCGTCAGGATCGATTGGATGGCCGCTTCGAGAAAAGCCGGAACCTGCTTATACACAGGCATGACGACCCCCACATCAACCATAAACATCCTCCTTTGCGCGGGTGAAATCCCTTTTAGTGCGTGTTCAAAAAGCCGACGATTCAGCACCGAGAAGGTTGCATGAAGGCGAAGAAGGAGGAGCGGAGTTTAGGCAAACCTAAATGAGCACCGGACTTCAAGCCTGAACGCAAGATTCGACGCCGAGCTGCTCCTTGATCTGCTTCGTGATCAATCGGCGACTTTTTGAATAACCTCTTTTACCAGTGTATGGGAAGATTGCGGGAATGCCTGTGCACGTATCCCTGAAGCGCTTATACCCCACCCAAAAGAAGCCGCGGAAGCAAGCTCCCGCGGCGAAAGGAGAACACGACGGCTTATATTACGCCGTCGGTGGGGGTTAAGACCGGAATCTCCGTCAGCTCCGACTGCAGCACCCGCTGGCCGGCCACCAGGTTACCAAACTCGTCGACGCCGAAGACGGAAAGCAGCGCGTTCGGCAGCGGCGTTATGATGCTCAGCTGCACCTCGTAGGCGAGGTTGCCCGCAATGTTGAACAGCTGCCGGGTGGCGCTGTTCGGAGCCACGACGATACCGGTCTGGTAGACTGGCGAAAGCGTCAGCGTCGTGGCCGATAAGGCGAATATCTGCACGATGACGGTCACGTCCGCGACCTGGTCCAAGTTGCGCACGTTGACAACCACGTTCGTCGCGGCCGTCCCGGTCGCCCGCGTGTTCGTCAGCAAACTCGTTGTGAAGGGCATCGTCTCCACACATCCTCTCATCCCTATTTCCTACCAATCTATGTGACGCGAGCGCGAAGATGTGGATTTCACACGGCAACACGCGCCTGTTTTTGCTAGATGCGGGAGACTTGCCAGGCCAGCCCTTAATCTAGCGGCATATAGTATGGCAAGCTTGTAACCTGAGGAGGTTCGATTGTCATGACCAACTTCAACTTCCCGGTCAGCGATCCGGGAAACCCGAAGTTCGAGCCTGCGGTAGCCGTGAACTTACTCTCCCCGAACGTCATGATCGCCGTGGCGGTAGATACGACGGACGGCACGCCGCAGACGGGGCTGTATCGTTCGCTGGACGGCGGCGCGAATTGGAGCAAGCGGATCCTGCCGATCCTGCCGCCCTTCACGGGCGCGGAGGCGCCGTTCGTCGCCTATGCGTTCCCGACCACGTTCTACGTCACCGCGCATGCGTTCCCCGGCGCGCAGAGCGGAACTTGCATCGTCTACAAATCGACGGACAACGGCACGACGTTCTCCGCTCCCGTAATTGTCGGCCCCGGGTATGGGACGTATATTAATAACGACGAGACGAGCGTCACCGTCGACAACGGACAGTCCAGTCCCTATCTGGGGAACGTCTACATCACGTATAACCACCAATTCAACGTCGCCAACGGCGGCAACTCGACGGCCTTCCTCAATCGATCGACCGACGGCGGGACGACTTGGGATCAGCCGGTCAAGCTGTCCGGGGAATCCGACCGCGTCGAGCGCCCGGAGGTCGCGGTCGATCTCGTCGGCAACGTCTATGCCGCTTGGGTCACGATCAGCCCGTCGTACCGGTTCATCGTGCGGCGGTCAACGGACGGCGGCGCCACCTTCTCGCAAGCGATCAACGTCGCCACCATCACCCCCGTGCCGACCGTCCTGCCCGTGCCCGGCTATGCGTTCCGCGTGCTGACGTTCGCCAATATCTCCACCGACAACTCTGTCGGCCCCACGACCGGACGGGTCTACTGCGTCTGGCAGGACTATCGACAAGGCTATTCCGACATCTACATGTCCTTCTCCGATAACTTAGGGCAGTCCTGGTCATCGGCAGTATCCATAACCGGCGCGCCTTCCGGCACCCAGAACTTCTTCCCGGCCATCGACGTCGATCCGCTGACCGGCGTCGTCAATATTATCTACTACAGCAACCAGATCAACGGCTTCGACCTCGACGTCTACGTCGCCCGTTCGATTAACGGCGGCGCGACGTTCACGAATACCCGGATCACGACGCAATCGTTCAGCCCGAACGGCAGCAGCCCGACGCCCATTCCGCTTATCGGGGACTACATCGACATCGCCAGCGTGCCGCCCGGCGGGTACATCGGGACGTGGGCGGACACGCGAAACGGAAGCTTGCAGATATACGCCGGCTACTCGGATGTCGTGATTACGCCATAGGAGCTTATGCAGGCGGGCATACGCTGGCCTCTCCTTCCCGAAGCGCCTCCCATTGCGGCAACCCTCGCGGTTGGATAAGATGGGAGAGCCGGATTCATTTGCCATCATAACCGCGGGCTTGACCGCCCGATTCGAAGGAGTGCTGCCCGCTATGCCTACCCACGATTTGTTCCGCGGCGAGCTGATCCGCTTCGCCGCCCCTCGAGCCGAAGATGCCGACGAGCTGGCCCGCTTCTCGGAGGACTATGCGTACTTAACCCAGGTCGACACCGAGCATGCCATTCCGCAAACGCCCGATGCCTACGGCAGCGCCAACAGAGCCAACACGATCGAATTTCATCTGCGCACGCTCGAGGATGACCGGTTCATCGGGTTCGTCGCCCTGCACAGCATCGAATGGAACAACCAGGCGGCCCTCGTCGCGGTCGGGATCGGCGATCCGAACGACCGGGGCCGGGGCTTCGGCATCGAGGCGCTGCGGATGATTCTGCGCTATGCTTTCCACGAGCTGAACCTGAACCGCGTCGGGTTGGATGTCATTTCGTACAACGAGGCGGCTTATCGCGCCTATAAGAAAGCCGGCTTCATCGACGAGGGACGTGCCCGTTCGGCCGTGCTGCGCGGCGGCCAAAGCTACGACCTGATCAAAATGGGCATTCTACGCGCGGAATGGGAAGCGAATCAAGCCTAGTACGGCCCGGTGAAAGCGAGAGCCGCGAAGATTGACGGACCGTGCGGCTGTAATCGGATTTTCGGCAGCAAGCGGCGGCACAGCCTAGATGGCCGTGCCGCTAGTTTTCTAAAAAGAAGAAATTCTAAATTTCACGTCTATAATTCAGCTTCTATTTTTCCGGAATGAAACTTGCCGCACCTCCAGTGGACGACAGCCGTTTCACCGTATTGCCCGGGAAATTGTCGAATGAAAGCGTTTGTACGCAGCACACTATTTTACCCCATATGCTCCCATCTGCTATGATTAACGCTATACCGCATTCAGGAGGCTTCCCGCTTGAGCTCGACGATTCGAAAAAAGAAACTCAAACCCGTCCAATTGGTCGTATCTATTTATATCATCACGACTTTCGTCGCCGCCGGGATCCTTCGACTCCCATTCCTGCATAAGGAGCATGTAGATATCGGCTTCATCGACGCGTTGTTCACGGCGGCCAGCGCCATCAGCGTCACCGGCTTAACGGTGATCGACGTGTCGGACGTGTTCAATACGGCAGGGCTGATCGTGCTGATCATCCTGTTCCAAATCGGCGGCATCGGCATCATGACGCTCGGCACCTTATTCTGGTTGCTGTTCGGCCAACGCATCGGGCTGGAGCAGCGCATGTTTATCGCGGCCGACCATAACCAATCGACGCTATCCGGGCTTGTGGGCTTGATGCGGAGCATTCTGCTGCTCGCGGTCATCATCGAAGTCACCGGCGCGCTGCTGCTCGGCACTCATACGCTCATGACCGGCTATCACGAGCATTGGTACACCGCCTATTTCCATGGGTTGTTCGCCTCGGTCAGCGCGTTCACGAACGCCGGCTTCGATCTGAACGGCAACTCGCTCATTCCGTTCGCGCACGACTACTATTATCAGATCGTGACGATGGGTCTCATCATCGCGGGCGGGATCGGCTTCCCTGTCCTGCTCGAGCTGAAATGGCGGATTATGCATCCGAAGGAGCGGCATCGGTTTACGCTGCTGACCAAGATCGCGCTCCTGATGTTCGCCTTTCTCGCCACGCTCGGCACGGTCACGTTCTTCTTGTTCGAGCGGACGCACTTCCTCCAAGGCCATGGGGCGGTGGATTCGTTCTTCTACTCGTTGTTCCATTCCATCTCGGCCCGCAGCGGCGGCGTCACGACGATGGACGTTAGCCAGCTGTCGTCCCCGACGCTGCTCATGCTCTCGGGTCTGATGTTCATCGGCGCCTCGCCGAGCAGCGTCGGCGGCGGGATCCGGACGACGACGATGTTCGTCATGCTCGCTGCCGTGTGGTCTTATATGCGCGGCGCGCCGAATACGAAGGTGTTCGGCCGCGAGCTGCTCGAGGAGGACATCCGCCGCTCGTTCATCGTCTTCTTCACGGCCACGATCTTCGTGTTCACCGCGATGCTGCTCATGGCGTGGACCAATCCGTATCCGCTGCATCAGCTGCTGTTCGAAGTATGCTCCGCCTTCGGAACGACCGGCCTGTCGACGGGCATTACCGGGACGCTCAGCCTATCCGGCAAACTGATCCTGATCGTCATGATGCTCATCGGCCGCGTCGGCATCATTAACCTGCTGCTTACGCTCAAGCAGGAGGAGCATCCGGTGCGCATCCGGTATCCGAAGGAGCAGGTCATCGTCGGGCAGTAAGCGAGCGCGTGAAGACGCCATCGCAACGCCATACACCTGGGATAGATCGCAGAAAAAGCCTCCGACCGGCGAACGGTCGGAGGCTTTTGATCGTGGCCAGCTATGGAGCGGCTTACTTGAATTTGGACAGCGGAATGACGAATTCCGGAATGCCCGCCGCGTACGGCGTATATTCATACAGGCCGAAGTACACCACGAGCGCATCCCCGCGCAGGTAAAACCGCTGGTCGGCGTCGATCGTCGTGAACGGCTCGATAAGCGGCAGGTCGGTCGCTTTGATCTGGCGTTTGATCTCCTCGTTGACGATGGCGATATAATTCGCGTTGCCGCCCGCCGCTTCCTGCAGCGTCAGCTCCTTGCCCGTCTTCAGGTCGTACGTGTGCGATTGCAGATCGTACATGCCGTGCGCGCCGCCGGAGTAAGTGTAGACGTCGAAATGCAGGCTTAACAGTCCGCCGTCGTTCTTCGTGACCGTGTAGTTCACGTCATAGGTAAGCGAGTATTCCCCGATCCACTCTTCGCCGCCGAAGTCTTTCACGAACGCTAGACCCGCGGTCTCGTACGCTTTGCCTTCCGCGGCCAGCAGCGTGTTAATCTTGCTCTGTACGTCGGCGTCCGCGAAGCCCTGCAGCTGCGGATATTGCACCGTCATCTCGACCTTGTCCTTCGTCTGCTCAATCGAGCGGTTGGCGAGCGTCAGCGCATTGCGCGCCGCTTCCTTGATCGTCACCCGCTTCTTGGCCGTATCGTAGCCGATCTCGTAATCCATCTGCTCCAGCAGGAAGCGGAGCGGCAAATACGTCGTTCCCTTGACGATAATGGGCTGTTCGGCGGCGTACCCGAGTCTATGGCCGTTCACGTCATATTGATACGCGCCTTCGACCGGCTTCATGGATAGCTTCTTCGACTTGCCGCCGACCGAGATGACCTTCGTCTTCGCATCCCATCCGGCGGTCAGCCTGAGCTCCTTGCTCAGGAAAGCCAATCCGATATAGGTCTGGCCGCTCATGACGCCGCCCGGCACGCTGACCGCCCGTCCGCCGATCACGACGTCCAGCGTCTGCAGCTTGAAGCCTGCCGGCACCGCTTCCGCCGCGTATGCGGCATTGCTTGCAGCAGGAATGGCCTGCACGCCGGCGCCCAGCAGCAGCGCCGCCGCCAGCGGCAGCCCCGCCATTCTCCGCATTCCCTCGTATTGGCGCGTTCTCTTGTTGTTCATGCCCGATTGCTCCTCTCGATGCGGACGCTACCGTCCGCTCGCTATTCGTTTCTACGTCCAGCATCAAACTCCTCTTATCCGGCGACCGCCTGCCCTGGGAACGGCTGAGAACGGCTGGGGCGCCTCGCTTTGCCAGCGCGTCCCTCGCCGTGGTATCGTGGACATAACGATAAAAGGAGGGAAATCCATGATTGCCATTTATCCCGCATCCTCGCGACATGCCGGCGACAAGGGATGGCTGAAGAGCCAATTCAGCTTCTCGTTCGGCGATTACTACGACGAGAACAACACGTCCTTCGGCCCGCTTCGCGTCTTCAACAACGACATTATCCAGGGCGGCTTCGGCTTCGGCGCGCACCCGCACCGCGAGATGGAGATCGTCTCCATCGTCCTTCAAGGCCAGCTCAAGCACGAAGACAGCACGGGCGAATCCGCCGTCACCACCTGGGGCGGCGTCCAGCGCATGACCGCCGGCACCGGCCTCGTCCACTCCGAGGTGAATCCCGGCGAAGAGGACTGCCATCTGCTGCAAATCTGGGTGAGCCCGAACGAGAGCAAGCTCCCGCCCTCCTACGAGACGACCACCTACGACACAGACGCCCTGAAAGGCCGGCTGCTGCCGATCGTCTCCCACCAGGCGAGCGAACGCGTCGCGTTCATTCACCAAGACTTGACGATGTATCTCTCCGAGCTGGAAGAAGGCCAGACGCTTCAATTCGAGCAGCCGGAAGGGCGCCGCATCTACCTGTTCGTCATCGAGGGCCGCGTCGCGATCGACGAGGGCCACGAGCTCGGCTGGCGGGATACCGCCCGCATCGCCGACCATCCGCGCCTGACGATCAACGCTCGCGCCAAATCCTTATTCCTGCTCATCGATCTGCCTTAATAAAGGAGACAACAAGTATGACGAACGCGATTCACAAAAAGTTGCTGATCAAGCAGGTCATCGGCCGGCTGCTGCTCGACACCGAACAAAGCGGCTGCGCCTTCACGCTGGAGCCGAACGGCGACGGCTGGCTCGTCTCCTTGCAGCGCGTCCCGTTGGACGCGGGCCACGAGATCAAGCGGCTGGAGGATGACCTGAACCTGTTCTACTTCGAGGAGAACAAGGCGACCGGCGAGCTGCGCAAATGGTGGCTGTACGATCTGGACGTCCCCGCGATGGACTGGGATGCGGAGCAGCAGACGCTGACGCTGCGGGTCAGCTCGCGAGTGGGGTATACGAACGAGAAGGTGTAGGGGAAGGTAGGTTGCGCGGCATGACTCCGCTTCGTGCAGGCGCGCAGGTCAGCCGCATGGTGTCAACCGGCCCCCGGATTGCTGCCCCTCGCACTGCCTCCCGCCGCGAAGATAGTACCAAGAAGGCTGTCTGCCCCGTCCGGCCGAATGCCAAAAAGCCCTGATCGCGAGATCAGGGCTTTTCATCGTCGTGCTTTGCCGCCTACGTGTTTGTTCCATCCTCCAAGGAATCGACCATTTTACCGATCGTCCCATCTTGCGTCTTCGTAGGTGCCTCGGTCTCCTCCGCGGCGTCGGTCGATGTGCCGCTTTCCGTAATCCGGGAGTTCGCTTCATTCTCCGGTACGTATTCCTTGTACGGCGTCTGGATATCATCGACCAACGGCAAGTAAGAAGGATCGAAGTATGCCGTAAACACGAGACTGGCCGTCACTTGCTTCGTGCTGTCCCGCGAATTGCCGGAAATATCGAATTTATCGACGACCACCAGGCGCTTCATGTTCTGGACGGCGTAGACGTATTTGCCGATGTCCGCTTCGCGGCCTTTAATGGAGACCGACACCTCGACCTTCTTGGCCGTCGACAGCGCGCTCGGCTCCGTGCTCTGGCCATCCCCCACATCTCCGGTGTCGATCGCTTCCTCGTTTTCCGCTTCCGTGTTCTTGTCCTCAATCGTAAAGTTGGCGGTCAGCGTATCCGCGAACGTGATCGCTTCGATCTGGTACAAATCAAGCAGCAGCTGCTCGGTGTTGTCCCACAGCGGCAGCGCCTCCTGCACGGCAGCCGCGTCGAAGCCCTCGTTCTTCTGCTTGCGCTCGTCCACTTTCTTCTGCAAAATCGCGCGCTGGCTATCAAGCGTAGATAGCTCGCTTTCCTGATTGGCAATCGTGTCGCCGGCGGGTTTCACCAAGTACATATAGAGCGCGAACAGGGCGAGGAACAATATGACCGCCAGCAGCATGACCGCGGTCCGGTTCTTACTCAGCTGTTCCATCGGCATTCCCCTCCTCTCCGGCATTCAGACTGCGCATCTTGACCGCGAAGGAAGCCGAATACGGCTTGCGCAATTCCGCGTCTTCCCCGGTTCGAAGCGTCGCGGTCTGCTCTTCTTTGATGATGGAGCCCATCGTGGCATCGGCCACGAACGACATGCGGCGAAGGTCGAACAAGTAGCGGGAGGCATCCCTCATGGTCAAGAAGCCGGCCGATACCGATATTTCGCCGGACGCCGAATAGTTAACCGTTCCGAGAATGGCCCCCTTCGGAAGACCGCGCTGCATCTCGGAGACGATGCCCACCACGTCGCGCTGCTGCGACTTGATGGCCGCGATCGTCGCCTGCGGGTTAATATTGGCATCGCTGCTTCCCGAGGCTAACTCGTTCTGAAGAAGCGCGAGTTCGTCATTTAGCTGAGTCATCATGGCCTTGTTGTCGGCGATCTCGCCTTTATTGCTGATATACATGTAGCTGGTGAGACCGAAGAGCAGCGCCCAGAGCACGAGCGTCCCCCCCAGCACCGCCGGGAAAATTCTCGCCTCCCGGTCAATGCGCGGCATTAAGTTAATATGGAACTTGCGTTCGTCCGGCAGCGTGAGACCGGACGCCACAAGATAAGGTTCGATACCGCCGTCCAGCTGACTGCCGCTTGCTTCCAGCGCCGAATAATCCGCTTCCGATACCGACATCTCCGGTTGCGATTCGCGGATGGCACTTAATAGTGCAGCCCGTGAATGCGCCGGACCTGCAAGGATCGTCCGCGAAATGCGAGAAGCTCCCTCATGGAGACCGAATTGATAGAAATTCAACATCCGCGACAGCTCTGCCGTCACTTCGGCCACCTGCAGCTCATTGAGCTTGCCACGCTCGTGCGCCGCCGTCTCGTTCAGATTGATCGCGCGCATGAAGATGGGATTGCCTTCGTGGAACATATAGATATCCAGGACGGATTCACCGATGTGCACGATCATCGTCTCGGTTGCCGGTTCGACTTGATCGGCGAATACGAGCTTCGCCAGCGCCGATGCGGCCAAATCCGCCCCCTTCACTTTCAGACCCGCGTTGTGCAGCAGATCGGCGCAGGTCACAATCCATTTGCTTGGCGCGGCGAAAATCAGCACCTGCGTGCTCTCCTCGTCCATCCCGATGCGGACGAAATCGTACACCGGATCCTCGAACGGCAGATGGAGCGTCGTCTCGACCTCTAGTTCGACCAGATGGCGGAGTTCCTTCGCGTTCGTCGTCGGAATTTTCATTTTGCGCACGATGATGAGCGAGGTCGGCACCGAGAAGGTCACGGAGGCGCCGGTCAGCTTCTGCGCCTTCACCCACTGCTTCAGCGCGACTTGAATGCTTTCCGGGTTCATGATCTGATCTTCGACGATCAACCCTTCCGGCAGCGGCAGGAACCCCGTCCGTTCAATCTCCCACTCTTTCTTTTTGCGCAAAGCGGCAAAACGAACGCCCGTCTGGTCGAACGTGATCCCGATTTTTTTGGTTCCTATGGTCCCTATGGACAACATGTTAAGTTCACATCCCGCTTATGCGAATAATATCGAGAAGTACCCGTCAATGATGGCCTGTCCGAAAGCGTACGCGATAAGCGAACCGACAGCCAGGAACGGCCCGAACGGGACCGGTTGTTTGCGTTCGATAAGGCCAAGCAGCTGCAGCGCGCCGCCCACGATAACCCCCAGCAAGCAGGCGAGCAGCAAGGCGACGACCGTGTTCGGAAACCCGATGACGAAGCCCAAGACCGCGAATAATTTGATATCTCCGAAACCCATCCGGCCGCCGGAGAACAGATGAACCAGCAATAAAATACCCCCGCCGAAAAGCGCGCCGACGAGATACTGCCAGAGCGGCAGCTCGTGATGAAGAACCCGGGCTGCAATTAAGAGCGGGAGGAAGAACAGCAACACTTTATTCGGAATCAACATATACTTGAGATCGGAAACGGTAATAATAACCGAAAGACTCGACAACAGTAAGGCGCTGATTAACTCCAGCGACAGTCCGAAACGAAGAAATAGGCCTGCAAACAATAAGCCGGTTACGAGTTCGCCGAGCGGATAGACGAAGGACACTTGCGCGCCGCAGTGGCGGCAGCGGCCTCTGGATAACAGCCAACTGAACACCGGGACCAGATCCCGCCTGCGCAGCTGCGTCTGGCAGCTCGTGCAATGCGAAGGCGGCCGAATGACCGATTGCTTCGCCGGCACGCGCAAGCCCACCACGTTGAAGAAGGATCCGCAGACGAGCCCGACAATGAACAGGTAGAGCGCAATCGCAATTGTCATTTGAACATGGCCACTTTCGTTTTAGGTTAAAGGAAAGGAACCGGAACGAGTTCCGGTTCCTTATAACAAAAATTAGTTAGTTGTGTCTTCTGCAGCCATTACTTGTGTTGCATTGAAGACATGGTTAGCTGTTGTGCCAGTACCTGCATTTGTGTTCAGCGTGACGCTCGTAAGTTGACCATCACCATCAAAAGTCACAAATGTATTTGCTGGGTCCAAAGCTACTCTTGTGCTTGGAAGCGTAACGCCAAGATCCATATAACCTTCGTCTTGCATCTCATCAAGAGTTACGTTTTGTGCACCTTGAAAATCTCCATTCTCTTCTCCAACAACATATAGTCGCGCAGCATCATAAAGTTGTCTTGCTGTTGCAACATCAGAATCCTCACGCGAATTGGCAATAATGTTACCAATCAGTGGTACAGCGATTGCTGCAATAATACCAAGGATTACAATAACCGCCAAAAGTTCAATCAGCGTAAAACCTTTTTCTTCCTTCTTCAGTTGCTTCATAGCTTTTGCAAACATACTTCATTCCTCCTACATGTTCTTCTTAATTACGGCCAGCGCCACCCTAGCTGGCCCGTGACTTACGACATTTGCTCGTACAGACTAAACATCGGCAACATTATTGACGCCACAATTATCCCGACAACTCCAGCCAAAAACACCAACAACAACGGTTCGATCAAAGATTTCAATCGATCGACGGTATTCTCTACATCCATCTCATAGAAATCCGCGACCTTCGAAAGCATCAGATCTAGAGAGCCCGTCTCTTCGCCAATCGCGATCATCTGCGTCACGAGCGGCGGGAATACCCACGCTTTCTTTAACGGATCTGACAATGGATTACCCTGTCGCAGGGAATCTGCCGATTGACGGATATACTTGCTTATAACTCTATTATCGACAACCTCTTCGACAATTGTTAGAGCTTGCAGCATCGGAACAGCACTAGCATACAAAGAAGAAAGCGTCCGGGACATCTGCGCAATAGCACCTTTTTGCGATAGCTTTCCAAAGACCGGAGCCTTCAATTTCATATATGCAATTACATAAGCTCCTTTTTCCAAACGACCGATAATAAAATAGCTAACCACCAAAGCAATCACACCAAGGAGCCACAAATACCATTGATTCGAAATACTGTTACTCATCGCCATGACCATCTTCGTAATCGTCGGCAACTCAGCATCCATCGACGCGAACATAGATACAAACTGCGGAACAACCGCTTTCAACAAATACACAACCGCTGCAATAGCCAAGAACCCAACGACGAGAGGATACGTCAACGCCGACTTAATCTTCTCTCGCGTCATATGCTCCTTCTCAAAGAACACCGCCAGCCGTTCCAGCGTGCCCTCGATATCGCCGGACTCCTCACCCGCGCGAATCATACTCGTGAACATTGCGGGGAAAATACGCTTATGCTCCTGGACGGCCGCCGAGAACGCATTGCCCTTCAGCAAGCTGCCGTGAACGGAGACGAGTGCTTTCTTGAGCGGCTTGCTCTCCGTCTGTGCGGCGAGAATACCGGTCGCGTCGAGGATCGTTACACCAGCTCGGATCAAGGTCGCGAACTGCCGGCAATACACGATGAAATGCTGCGTCTTGACCGGATTGCCGATATAAATATCCATCTGCAGGAACGTGTTCCGCTCTTCCTCGAGCGAAAGGACGATCAGACCGCGTTTGCGCAGCTCCTCGACCGCCGTCGACTTGTCCATCGCGGAAATCTTGCCCTTGAGCTGCCGTCCGCTGGAACTCTTCACATGATAAGCAAACTGTGCCATTAGTGAACACCTTCGCTTATATACGCTTTGGCGGTTAACGCATCAACAAGCCCTTGCTGGAGCATTTCCTTGATAGAAGCGTCCATCGTGTGCATGCCCTGCGCGCGTCCGGTCTGCATGACGCTCTTGATCTGATGAATCTTCTCCGTCCGAATCAAGTTCGCTACGGCCGGGTTATTCACCATAATCTCCGTCGCGCACATGCGTCCTTGCCCGCCGGATCGAGGCAGCAGCCGCTGCGAGATAACCGCGACCAGCACGGCCGCCAATTGAGCGCGTACTTGAGCCTGCTGATGCGCAGGGAACGCGTCAATAATGCGGTCGATCGTCTGCGGCGCATCCGACGTATGCAGCGTCGCAAAGACCAGATGACCCGTCTCCGCCGCCGTCACGGCTGCCGAGATCGTCTCGAGGTCGCGCATCTCGCCGACCAGAATGACGTCCGGATCTTGGCGAAGCGCGGCGCGCAAGCCGTTCGCGAAGCTCTTCGTGTCGTTGCCGACTTCGCGCTGATCGACGACCGACTGTTGATGTGCATGGAGAAACTCGATCGGATCCTCCAACGTCACAATATGTTTCTTCTGCGTCCGATTAATATAATCAATCATCGCCGCCAGCGTCGACGACTTGCCGCTGCCCGTCGGGCCTGTCACCAGAACAAGCCCTTGATGCTTGTTCGCGAGCGTCGCCAGGATAGGCGGCAGCTGCAGCTGCTCGAGCGTCGGAATCGCGGTCGGAATGGTCCGGATCGCAATGCTGACGCGGCCTCGCTGCCGGTAGGCGTTAATCCGGTAGCGCGAGCAGCCTTCTAGCTCATAAGAGAAGTCGACTTCGCCCGATTGTTCGAAACGCTCTTGCTGATCTTGATTGAGCAGCGCCATAGCCATCGCGCTCGCCGCTTCTGTCGAGACCAACTCTTCGCCGATCCGCTGGAGTATGCCATGTACGCGCATAACGGGAGGCGATCCGACCGAAATATGCAGGTCGGATGCCTTGCACTCATGTGAATGGCGCAGCAGGCCGATGATCTGGTCCAACCCTTCTGTCATTCGTCACCCTCCTGCTCGTTAATGGGATACCGTCTCCCGGAGTACTTCCTGCAGGGAGGTAATACCGCTGATCGCTTTCTCCAGACCGTCATCCATTAGCTGAATCAAGCCGTTCGCTTCCGCGGCACGGCGGAGATCCTGCACGGAAGTCTCCGTGCCGATCAACTGCCGGATCGCATCGTTCACGCCGAGCACCTCGTGGATCGCGACGCGACCGCGGTAGCCCGTCTTATTGCAGTTCCCGCATCCCGTGCCTTTGTACAGCTTGTCCGCCTTCAGACCGTGGCTGTGCAGGAAGATCATCTCCTGCTCGGTCGGCTCATAGGAGGTTTTGCAATCCGGGCAGACCCGGCGCACAAGACGCTGCGCGACAACGCCAACGAGCGAGGACGCGATCAAATACGGCGCGACGCCCATATCCCGGAAGCGCGTAATCGTGCTGACCGAGTCGTTCGTATGAAGCGTCGACAGCACCAAGTGGCCCGTTAGCGAAGCGCGGATCGCGATCTCGGCCGTCTCCGCGTCGCGAATCTCCCCGACCATCACGATATTCGGGTCCTGACGCAGGATGGAGCGGAGTCCCGCCGCGAACGTAAGACCGATCTGCGGATTGACGTGCACCTGGTTAATGCCTTCCAGCTGGTATTCAACCGGATCTTCGACGGTAATAATATTAACGTCTTCTTTGTTCAAATGTTGAAGAGCAGAATACAAAGTCGTTGTTTTGCCGCTGCCCGTCGGACCCGTAATCAGGATGATGCCGTACGGCACCTCGATCATCTCGCGGAAAATCCGCTGGTTATGACCGCTGAAACCAAGCTGGTCAAGCGCCTTCACGCCGATGCTCAGGTCGAGAATCCGCAGGACGATTTTCTCGCCATGGATGGTCGGCAGCGAGGAGACGCGAATATCAACGGTCTTGAAGTCGACCTGCATCTTGATCCGGCCGTCCTGCGGCAGACGCCGCTCGGCAATGTTTAGCCTCGCCATGATTTTGAGACGGGCCGTAATAAAGCCTTGCATTTGCTTCGGAATAACCCGTTCTGTCCGCAGCACGCCGTCGAGTCGGTACCGAATGGCGACATCGCTCTCGCCCGGATCGACGTGGATATCGGACACCTGAAGCTGTACGGCCTGCTGAATCATCTGGTTGACCAGTCGAACAACCGGGGAATCCTCGTCCGTAATCTCCGTCTCGCGAATCTCGTCCGCCGTCGTGGGCAGCTCGCCCATGATTTGGGACATCGAATCTTGAAGGCCATAATGCCGCGCGATGGCGCGCTGCAGCTCGTCCTTGGACGAAATCGCCGGCTCGATCCGGAATCCCGTCGACATCCGCAGTTCCTCGATCGCGAAGTAGTCGAGCGGATCGGCCATGGCCACAAGCAATCGGCCTCCGTCTTTTTGCAGCGGAATCGCCTGGTAACGTCTGGCCAGACTCTCCGGAATAATCTGCGTAATCGACGGATCGATCTGATATTTATATAAGCTGACGTGCGGAATACCAAGCTGATACTCTAGCACCTCGATTAGCTGCTGCTCCGATATATAGCCTTGCGTGATTAACAAGTCGCCAAGCTTCTGCTTCGTTTTGCCTTGTTCGCGAAGCGCCTGTTGAAGCTGCTCCTCCGAAATAACCCCGCTCTCGACAAGTAGATCGCCGAGTCTCTTTTTCTTTACGGTGCTCACGCTATGCTCACCATCCCATCCTTCCTATATTTGCGCCAATGAACTAAGTAACCAGAACTAGGGACTTTAGAACTATAACAAATTGTATCACGACAATGGGTTTATTTGGCCAAAAAAACATCTGTTTCTATGGCCTTAGAAGACTACAAATATTATATACATATGCCGATAAATATGACAATATTCGATTCTTATCAACTTAATCTCTATCCTTTTGCTTAGCTTACGATGTATAATAAGGAGGTGCAAGAAGTAGTTCTTGGGAACTGTATCAAACTGTAACATCTTCCTTCTTTGTGTAAGTTTTGCGTAAGAAAGATTTTGTAGTGGAGGTAGTAATAGATGAGTATGCGCACGAGTAAGCTAATTGCTAGAATGCTTATCGTCAGTCTGATCGTCACCCTTGTCGCGATACCCGGACTCCGCCCTAAGGAAGCGTTCGCGGATGAAGTCGACATCATCGCGATCAAGGCGGACATCAACTCGAGGTTTATTACGGTGGATGCTAGCAGCACGCTGGCGGCGATAAGCACGAGCGCCAACACGTCGGCCGAGCTATTCGAGCGTATCATGCAGAGCAGTGAAACTTATATTTTGCGCTCGAAGCTGAACGGCAAATATGTCGTAAGGGATACGAACGTCAGTCCCGCCAAGCTTAAGGCAACGGGGACGCGCTCAAGCGATGCGGAGATTTTCAAATTCGAACGCGCCAACGGCTTCGATTACTTTAAAGCATCGAATAATAATTACGTCACGGCAGAACGAGATACCAGCGGAGTCCCTCTTACTGTAAGAACCGGGACGAAAGGGAATTGGGAGAAATTCACCTTCTCCAACAATATTTCCAGGGTGCTGGAGATTACGGATTCCGGCGTCTCTGATTTACAACCCAAGCTGGCCGGACTGGCCAACGTTACGATCGAGACCGTCAGCATGAAACGTTTCGTCGCGCTTCGTGGCGAACTGGCAGGCAAGTACGACGTCATCTATATCGGCAAAGGCAATTACAATCCGACGATGCTGGAAAGTATGACAAAGCTAACTCCTGCTCAACGGGCAGAAAAGCATGCTACTAAAGGCCTGGCGAACGATATTACGCGATTGAAAGCCAACGAAATTGTGGAAGCCTTCATCCGCAAAGGCCAACTCGTCTATATCTATAACGATGTGGCCAACAAAGACGGACTTATCTATCAAGGCTATAAGACGGAGAACAAAGACAGCAACAACAATACGATCTCCACGACGTTCACCCCGAAGACCGGCATTCTGTACAAAACCTTCGCATCGTATGCGACCGTGACACGCAGCAACGTCAAATTCATTACGCCGGCCGACCTGAATAACATCGCCAGCCGGTTTACGTCGAGCAACGAGCTGCTCTATCAAAGGCCGACCTTCTTCTTGACAAGCCAGCCGGAACGCTTCGTGGACAAGACGAGCAAAGCGTACGCGCCTGGCGAACGCATTACCTTCAACTTCACGGTGCCGAATTACAACGAGTTCGCCTCGGACAACCTGACCGCCAACTTGTATATCGGGCTGGACCAGGCCGTGAAATTCGAGGCCGACCAGCAGGTGGCAACCGCGGTTATATCCGGCGGAAACGGCACGATCTCGTATGTGCTGCCGCGCGGCTACTCCGGACTGTATTATTGGAAACTCGAAGTCGTCGATTCGGCCAGCGAGCTGAAGAGCTATGATACGGGCGTCATCCGCTTCAAGGATAAAACGACCAACCTGCGTGTTCTGCAAATTATGCCCGGTTCGAACACGGGAAGCCGGTTGACGCTTGGGACCAACTTGAAGCAATCGTATCTGACGGACTCGACGCTGGATTACAACATCGCCATTACGACGGAGACGTTCGATACGTTCAAAACACGCGACATGTCTACGCTGAACGGTTCGTTCGATATGCTTATTTTCGGATTCGGCGACTCTTATAACGTCAATTCGGGGATATCGGATACCGCTGCGGCCGCCGTAAGGAAATATATTTCGACGGGTCAAAGCGTCATGTTCACGCACGATACGGTGTTCTCTAGCAACGGTACGCGCAATATCTGGATCAACAGCTTCCAGACCGACTCGGGACAGATTGCGCCTTGGACCGACTTGGGTCTGTCCGCCCCGGCCACATCCAAGGCCGTTACCAAAGTGAATGACGGGCTGCTTACGCTGTATCCGTTCAATCTGAACAATACGACGCCGTCCATTGCGACAACGCACAACCAATATTTCACGTTGGATCTGGAAGACCCGACGGTCGTCCCTTGGTACAACATTACCGGCAACAGCCGCGACGAGAACGACAGCTGGAACCACTATTACACGTATTCCAAAGGAAGCGTGACCTATACGGGCAGCGGTCATACCTCTACCGGCTTCGAAGATTGGGAGCAGCGGTTGTTCGTCAATACGATGTACCGCGCGTTCATGGGTTCCAACCACGCGCCAGAACTCACGGTTGCCAACCCTGTCAGCTACACGGCGGAGAACAACAACTTTATACCAAACTATCAACCGATCGTCATCAACTTCACGCCGGAGGATTACGACTTCGAGGATCGTAACCTGACGGCCGAGATTAAGTTCTATGATGCGAACGGCAGCGAGCTGACGGGCTTGCGCATTCCGGAATTCACCACCCCTTCCGGGACGGTGGTTCAACGGACGATCGACAATCCGCTGCCGAACGGCGGCGATCTGAAGATCGAAATCACGGTGAAGGACAAGACAGGAGCTATCGACCGCGAGACGATTCCGGTTAAGGTGAAGGTCATCACGTCCAACCTTTCCGTCGACCGTGCGATCACTGGTCTTCTAGCCAACAACCGAATTGAGAAGAACGAGTCCGCTCAGATTACGTATACGCTGACGCCGCGCGCGATCGAGAAGTCGCCGGGCTTGGATGCCTCTACGCTGAAGATTACGAACCTGACCTTCCGCGAGAAGCTCCCTGCCGGCCTGGATATCGTCGGCGCATTGCCGCCTGGCATGACGATCGACCGGACGACGCCGAACGGATATACGTTGAGCGGCACGAGGCCCGACATCGCCTATAGGTTGGCCGCTAACGGCAGCAGCTACATCGCTTCCGCGGACAGCTTTACGATTACGGTAACGCCAACCCGCAACGGTTCGTATACGCTGAACGATTCATCGCTGACGTTCTACGATGTCGGCGCGAAGACGCCGCTGACGCTGCCTTTCCCGGTCAAGTCGTTCGAGGCCATTACGAAGGCGACGCAGATCATTATTGATGACAAAGAATTGGCCAAAGGCGACAGCTACCGGATTCCGGTCGTAACGACGCCGGATGATGCAACTACGCTGCTCAGCTGGACGTCCAGCAAGCCAGCCATTGCTACCGTCGATGCTTCCACCGGTTACGTCCAGGCAATGGCAACCGGAACGACGACGATTACCGTCACGGATTCGATAAGCGGCAAGACCGATACGGCGATTATCACCGTTATTGAACGCGGTCTGTCGATCAGCGGTCCTGACACCGTATCTGTCGGGCAATCGATTGATCTGACCGGCATGTTGAAGGTTCCGAAGTATGAAACTATCAATCCCGGCTCGATGAGCTGGAGCATCTTCAACCCGTCGAACGGAACGGAAGGCAAAGGTTCGCTAAGCGGGACGGGTGACTGGACCCGAACATTGACCGGCGAACACACGGGCACCGTCAAAGTCATCCTGAGCGTGACGACGACAGATTCGATGACCGATGACTCAAGCGCCAGAACCAAACGTTATGACTACGAAAAGACGATCACGATAACACCGCCGGGACTTAGCCTTAAACCGATTACGAACAAAATCGCCGTGGGCGACCAAGTTCCGCTCGAAGGACTCTTAAAGTCCTCGCTTGGCAACCTGCTAGGCAATAATCTCATTAGCAGCGTCACGTGGAGCTTGAAAGGCAGCAACGCCGGCGGCAAGGCAAGCTTTGTGAGCACGAACACCGACACGAATCTGACGAATACACTGAACGCCACGCAAGCAGGCGATGTGACGGTTGTCCTCAACGTGAGGCTCCTTGGCGGCCTGGTCAATACGAACATTCTATCCGCTGAGCTTCCGCTCACGATCCTGAACCGCGCGCCTGACCTGGGCGGTCCGATAACGATTGGTGCCGGTAATTCACCTCAGCTACCGTTCACTTGGGATGGCGAAGGCGGAGCACCGAGCTTCTCGTATACGCCGACTTGGGAATTGGTCGGCGCCGAACCGGGCAACACGGCCGCGATCAGCAATAGCGGCAGCAACAACGGCCAGTTAACGACCACCAAAGCCGATGGCGGCATTCTGAAGGCGATCGTCTCAATCCCGACGCCTGCCGGACCGATCCTGACGGCCGAGAAGACGATTAATGTCGTCAATCTGTCGCTGCCGGCGCTCACGATGCCGCAAGGCACCGTGAAAGACCTGCGCAAAGCGCTGACGACGGCGAAGGAGCCGCTGCTGCAGGTGGTTCCAAGCTCCCTGCGCACCGCATTGATCGATAAAGTTCGATTCAGCAGCGATAACTCGAACATTGTTAGCTTCTCCGCTGACGGCGACTTGGTCGGCAAGCGGGCGGGCACGACGACGATTAACGTGACGCTGACCGACCTCAATCTGACGATTAAAGTCAAAGTCACCGTCACGAACACCGATAAGTACTAAGCATTGAACAACGCCGAACGGCTGCGCAGGATCCTTCCCGCGCAGCCGTTTTCTTTTGTAAGCGTAGGGTAACGAAACGCAAAGAGAGACTGCTTCCCGGGTATTCGCCCGGTTCGCAGCCTTTCTTCATGCTATTCCTTATTCGACTCCAGCTTCTTCTTGCCGATCTGCACCCTTACTTTATCGACGCGGGGCAAGCCCGTGCCTTGGTTAAACACCGCCCCGTTATAGTCGATCACGAAACGCGCTTGCTGTTCGGTTAAAGCGGATTGCGGTGCTTCGAAAATAATCTGAGCCTGCGCTTCGCCGGTGATTGGATCTTTCTCCGTGCCGAACTTCTCGGTCGTATTGCCCAAGACCGCATTCACCTCGATGCCTTTCTTGGCGAAGAAGCCGCCGTGTATCCAGAAGAGCGAGCCGACGCCGTACAACTCTGCATTTTGATCCGTATAGAAAAATCCGTCCAACGTATAATTGCTTTCGCGGTCATACCCTTCCTTATTGGTCGAGCTGTCGCTCAACGATTGGAACGAATCTACCCGGTACATCTCGATCGGACCGTTCGCGATGAGGACGAATACCTTCTGCATCCCGCCTGCCGTTACGCCGCGAATCTCGGCATCCATCACGACGTTCCCCGCTTGGCCGGTCTGCTTGTTCACCGCGCTGCTGAGCGTATACATCGTGGAGTCGATGTTCATCTTGCCGCTTAGCGTCACGTTGCCCACGACCAAGATGTTAGCTCGAATATCGACCGGAGCGCTATCGTCGTTCAGGACGTTCAAATTCCCGTTTACGATCAGCCACTTTCGCTTTTCAATCGCGGCGCTCTCCAAATCCTTGTCCGCGAACACGACTTCCTTCAGCTCTTTGCCGAGCGTAAGATCACCGTCGATGATGATCGGGCCTGTCATATTCGCAAGCGCGGCCTTCAACTCGTTCATCTGCTCCGTGTACGCCTGCTGCTGCGCCTCGGTCGGATTGGAGCCGAGGGCGGCCGGCTGCTGATATTTCCATTTGCGCCCTGAGTAATTGAGCTGGTACTGATTCTCGACCTTCTGCATGAGCTGCTTACCCGGATCTTGCGTCCAGCTGGCGGCGTCGCTTCGGTATTGCTGGACCCATTGGTCGCGCAGATTCTCGTCCAGGCTGCCCGTCGAGTCGAAGGCTTTGTCCACGAACGTCTCGCCGACGTTGATCGACAGGAACTTCTTCGTCTCCGTTTCTTGCACGGACAGACCGTGGAAACGCTGCTTATTCGCTTCTTCTTCGAGGTTCTCTTTCGTCAACGGAATATAAGGCGGCGTGTTCTCATCGCCGGATTGCTCGCGATAGCCAATGTTGCTGACGTTCTGAATATGCACCTGACCCGCTTCCAGATCGGCGGCATCCACGCCGCCGATCGCCGCCGAATCCACATCGCCCGGCTTCACGTAGAGGAATTGCGTTGGTGCGTCTAGATTCTCATTCCCTTTATAGTCATAGTTGGCGATGTTCTGAATTTTCAAGTTGCGCCCCGCATAGATATTGCCCTTGAAATACGGAGAGCCATTAATGACAACGTCGCCTTCCGAAGACCCCATAGCGTAATAGAGGAAATCCGGGAAGGAGTTGAGCGTCACGTCCTGCGTCAATTTTCGCGTGACTTCGTTTACGGTCGCCTTCGCCGTAATCCGAATCGTCCGTAGGAAGCTTTCCCCGCTCGCATCAACCTTCGTTGGATCGCAATATACTCTATTGCGAATCAACAGGTCCGTGCCCACCGGCGCTCCATTGGCAATGCAGATCCGATCAATCTTATAGCCCGGCGCTTTGGCCGCGTCTATCTCCGACGATTGCGTCCCATAGTAGTCGCTGTCGATGGCATCGGATATAAACTTCTGGATGCCGGCCTCCAGCTCTTCCGGCTTAAACGACTTCCCTTCGAACCGCGTTATGATCCGGGCAAGCGCTTCGCTCAGCGCTTTGTCGGCCAGGTGCAAGGTTTGCACGTTATCCTCGCTTTTCTGGCTTCGCACGGCTCCGCCGACGGTAGCGCCGAGTATGGCGACGCCGAGCAGCGTGAAGAGCAGCAGCATGAATACCACGAGCAGGAAGGCAGAGCCTTTTTCATCGCGTATCATCTGGTTCTCCCCCCTTTAAAATCCGAATTTGCTTTCGAGCACAAGATCGTGGTTCTCGTTCGCGTACATTTGACGAAGCTTCAACTGGATCTCGATCAATCCGCTGCTGCAGGACGACTTGGACGTATCCGAGCAGACGAGGCGGATGTAGGAGCCCTCTTGCCAATCCGCATCCGATTGAACGACGAGTTCCGAGTCCAGTTCCACCTCGTCGCTATTCGTCACCACGCCGTCGTCATTCTTCCTTTTGAAGAATAGCGCGTTCTTCGCGGATTCATCGCTGTAGTCGAATACGATCTCTTCCGACTCCATGCCGGCGAGTTTCAATGTGATCCGCTGCCGATACGCATCCGATTTACTCTGCGCAATGCTATCCGGACCATAGGTATACAGCTTGGAAATAATCGACGACATGATGAGGTCTCCCTCGTCCCGAAGGCTGTTCTCGATCCGAATCTTGTTGTAGGCGCTCATGCCGAAGGTGATGGAAGAATAGATAATCCCCATCACGACGGATAATAACGTAAGCGACGCGATGAGCTCGATTAGGGTAAGCCCCCGCTCGTCGCGAGCCCGTTCGCGCAGCCGGTTAACGAATGCTCTCATCGGTGATGTATCCCTCCACTTCGGTCTGGTCCCGTTTGGTCGTAACCGGTTCGATGGTGCCGTCCGCATTGACCTTCTCTTCCGATACCGACACTTTAATCGGAATCAAGTATTTGCTGATCGTCTGCGCATCGGCCGCCTCTCCGCTGCCCGCGCTTGTCCCGCCGGTCGCGGCGCCTTCCTTCAACGTTTTATACAGACTTGGCTGATAGCTGATTTCCACGCGGTACTGAATGCCGTTAATATTCGGATGCAGAATCGTGGCGAGCGTGCTCGTATCCGTGCTTCCGTTCCGGATCAATGTCCGGTAGTTAGCGCATACGCCGTTGGTACACCCGTCCGCGCTGATGACGTTCCGCTTCTCGCCGGAAGGAAGCGTCTCCGCATCGACTTGAAAATACGTCCCAAGCTTGTCGAATACGGTTTCCTTCTGTAAATAGAACAGCGTGTTGCGCGCCAAATTAACCATAACCGTCTTGTTCTGGTTGCCTTTCGCGTAGGACATCGCATTGACGAAATACGAGGTCAACGCCAAGCCGGCGATGGCGAGCACGACGAGGCACGCCAAGATTTCAACTAAAGTAAAGCCGCTTTCGACGGAGGCTTCTCTATGGCTTTGCTGCATAAGGGGACATCCTTTCCTTCGCTTCGGTGACCTAATATAAACGACAATCTTCTTCATTTCGACAGGAGGACGCCAAATACCTGCCTAGTTCATAAGACCCATAAATAGACAGTTCCTAGCAAGGTGGCAGAAACAGAACCGAGCCTCTTCATACTCTTGCTTCATCCCATCAGGGCAGCGTAATCCTAGTCGGAGAATTATCGGGAGGGTGACTGCATGCTGTTTCAAAAACGCGCCAAACCATCCCGCCTCGGCCCAGTTCATTCCTTCTCTATTTATTACGGTATTTCGACAGCCGAAATGAAGAGGATGCTGGTCGCGACGGATCTCGCGATCATCGAGCCGCGGCAGTGGCAGGCCGAGGACATTCGGGCGCTTCGCGAGGCGGGGACGGCCGTGTATGGCTACTTGGCGGTGATGGAGACGCCGAGCTGGAACAAGACGCGGTGGACGGCCATCACCGACGAGATGCGCCTGATCGCGCATGGACAGCGCATCCGCTTCGAGCAATGGGACGCCGAGCTGATGGACCTGCGGTCGGCGGCCTATCGCGAGCTGCTGCTGGCGGAGATCGGCGAATTGGCGGCGCGCGTGCCGCTCGACGGCATGATGCTGGATACGGTCGGGGACATCGAGGAGTATGTGCCCGAGGCGCAGCGGGCGGCCATGGGCGAGGCGTACAAGACATGGCTGGAGGAAGCGGCGCGGCGTTATCCCGCGCTGCGCTGGCTGCAGAATCGCGGCTTCGCCCAGCTGGAGGCGTGCGCGCCGCTGCTGAGCGGTATGCTGTGGGAGGGCTGGAACGGCCACGAGGCGCGCGGCGACTGGGTCCGCCAGCGCGTGGAACTGCTTCGCCGGCTGCGCCAAGACGGGCTTGGTCTGCTCGCGTCCTCGGCCGATCCGTCGCCGATCCATGGGAAGACGGCGCGCAAGCACGGCTTTGTCCACGGAGTCATGTCGGATATGTACGGTGTGTAGAGCGCTGGCTGACCGCGTCCGTTCAGGTTCGTCGCGAATTTCGTCCACGCAAAGAAGACCACGCCGCCAGGCCGGACGCGTGGTCTCTTCGTTATGCTATCGATCCGCCGTAACACCGTCTGTCGCACGCTCCTCCTCCAGCATCTCGGCCAGTCCTTCCCGCAGCGAATACGATGGACGCCAATCCAGCGCGGTCGCCGCGAGGCTATTGTCCAGCAGACTGTCGCGAATATCCCCTGGGCGGCTGCTCATGTATTTCGGCTCGAAGGGCTTGTTCAGCAGACTGCACATGGCGCGCAGCAGCTGATTGACGCTCGTCGGAATGCACGAACTGACGTTGATCGTGCGGCCGCTCCCCCCGGTCAAGGCGGCGATGTTGGCCGCGACGATATCCTTCACGTAGACAAAATCACGCGTCTGCTGTCCGTCTCCGAAAATAACGCAAGGTTTGTCCTTCAGCAGCTGCGAGGCGAATACCGAAACCACGCCGCCTTCGCCGCGCATGCCCTGGCGCGAGCCGTACACGTTGCTGTACCGCAGGATCGTGTAGTCCATGCCGCCAGTCTCCGACGCCACGCGAATGTACTGCTCCGGCGCGTATTTCGAGATGCCGTAATACGATTGCGGCCGGATCGGATGCCTTTCGCTCACGAGCGCGCTGACCGGATTGCCGTATACGGCCGCGGAAGAGGCGTAGATGAGCTTGCGCGCGCCGCTGGCCTTGCAGGCTTCGAGCACGTAGATCGTCCCCGTCACGTTGTTCGCCGCGTCCTTGTCCGGACGCTGCATCGATTGGGATACGGACACGGACGCGGCTTCGTGCAGCACCACCTCCGGGCGGAAGCCGCGGAAGACGTCGGTTAAACGGGGATGCAGCAGATCCAGCTCGACCAGCTCCGCTTCCGGGTGAACATTGCGGCGAACGCCCGTGCTCAGGTTGTCGACGACGAGCACGCGGTGGCCCTCCGCGATCAACCGGTCCACGAGATGCGAGCCGATGAAGCCCGCCCCTCCGGTTACGATAACGTTACTCATGCTGTCCTCAGCTCCTTGTCGCGGTCTCCGTATATACAAAACACGTCTCGCACACCTTGCCGTGCGATTTGCAGTTCACGTCTTCCTCCCGCGCGATGACGAAGCAGTCCTTGTCGTCGCGCTGGTAGGCCGGACATTGCCGGCATACGTCCGAGGGCGAGCACAGCATGTCCCAGCACGCGCCGAGCGCGCGGCCGCCTAGCTGCGGCCCCCCGCGCTTCTCCGCGAACCAGTCGATGAACGTTTGCACGATGCCGCCGTCCAGCTGCGAACCGGCGAGCGTCTCGAGCGAGCGGATCGCTTCCTGGAACGGCATCGGCTCCCTGTACTTGCGTCCGTTGATCTTCGCCAGGAACGTCTGCACGACGAGCAAAATGCGCGAACCGACCGGAATCCGGTCGCCCCGCAGACCGGCCGGATAGCCCTGTCCGTCGATGCGCTCGTGATGATAGCGGATGATGTCCGCGACTCGCTTGCTGCCGAGCGTCATCTCGGCGACGGCCGCGCCGACTTCCGCATGCAGCTTCATCGTCTCGAACTCCAGCTCCGTGTAGCGGCCTTCCTTGAGAAAAAGCTCCTCCGATAGGCCGAGCACGCCGATGTTGCTCAAATAAGCCGCGGTCCCGATATCGCGCACGTGATCGTCAGCCAAGCCCAGCCGCTTGGCGATGATGATCGAATACCGGCTCATGAGCTCGGAATATCCGACGGTGAACGGGTTCAAATCGTCGATCGTGCCCGCGAGCAGCTTGAGAAATTCGGCATACGTATGCGCGAACGGCTTCATCCGCGCTTGAATGGCGAGCAGCTGCGCGAGCTGGCGCGTCATCGTCGCGAACGTCGTGCGCAGCTGCCCCTCGGCTTGCTCGTTCGTCGCATGGCGGTGCAGCCCGCCGATGAAATACGCCCGCTTGCCCGGCAGCGGCAGCCGTCCGGCAAGCAGGTAACCTTCGCTAATGCCGCCGAGGAGCGATAACGCCTGATCGTACTCCACATCGTCCTTGTCCCATAGGACAAGCTCGTGCGGTTCGATCAATTGGATGAGCAGCGACAAGTTGATCGCCTCGTCGAGGCTTCGCTTGACGGCATCCGACCAGCCGAAGAACATCGGCATCGATGCTGCGCCCGCTTCGACCGTGAGCAGACAGCCGCCCGTCAGGCCAAGCGCGGTCGCGGACATCGCCAGCGTCTTGCGCACGACGGCTTCGGTGTCCATCGCCATCGTGCTGATCGATTCGAGCGCGGCGCGCGATGTCTCGACGATGGACGCCTTGCGGTCCATCCGGTCCGACTCGGCGAGCACGTCCAGCAGACGCGGGAGGTCCGTGCCGACGGCGCCCAGCAGGAACGACTGCCGGCGGGAGATCGAGCGTACCGGTCCAAGCCGCACCAGCCCTCGCACCCCGACCGGCAAGTTATAGAGGGGCACCGCGCCTTCGCTCACCAGACCGGCCGTCCGCGAAGCCGCATCTGCGGCGATCGTCAAGGGAGGGTGGTAGCGCTCCTTCTCGTAAGGCGCAAGCCCGCTGTACGACGGACCGATCTCCCCGGGTCCTTCCCGCCGGTTGCGAACGGCTTTCAGCACGAACGACTCGCTTCCCGCATCCTCGCGAATATAGAACGTATAGCTGTCCGCTTCGACCATCTGACTGATCGCTTCCAGGAAGAGGCTCAGATTGTTTTCCAGTCCCGCCTCGGGCTGAACGCGCTTGACCAGCAGCTCGAGATGGGCGGAACGCGCCAGACGAAGACGCTGGCGATGATTGACGATAGCAAGCCAGATCAGTAGAAGCACGACCGCCCCGAATAATAGCCATCCTAGAACCGAAGCGGATGCTTGTGCAGATTGTTCCAAAAGCGCGCCCTCCTTCCCCGTACCAAGACGCCCGATTCGCGCGCCCGCGTCCGTTCGCCGCTTTCCAAAACGCACGATATTGTTGCAGTCCCTCGCCATTGCCCCGCTCTTATTGCAGCCACTCCCGCGGCACCGACAGCTCGCGCAGGAGAGACGCCTGTTTGTCCCCGCGCGCCAGCTTCTCCTGCTCCACATCGCGGATCGCGATATGCTGCGCCAGCTGCCGGATTTTCTCGTTCATGATCGACAGCTGGATCGAGAGATGCAGCACGATGACGAGCAGCACCAAGGTGGAGAGCAAGAACAACAGCGTCGGCGGATAGTGGATGCCGAACAACGAGGCCAGATGATCAAACCAGCTCGGATAGGCCGATAACCCCAGAATGATCGCGGCGCTCAGCAGCCAGACGACCGAATTGCGCGCGCTGATTTTATGCCGAAGCAGCAGCCGGAGGATAAGGCCGGAGAACGCGAGCCCGCAAAGAAGGACGAACCATCGCAGCATATCAACCATTGGCGTAGGCGACCTCCTCGTTGGTCATTTTGTGACGGAGCAACACGACCAGAATGCTCAGCAAAATTTGGCACATGTAGATGGCCGGTTTGAGCCCGGCGTGCATCGACACGCCCGCCTCGCGCTGCTTCATCCGGACCGGCACCTCTTTGATGCTGAACTTCATCAGGATTTGCTGGATCAAAATATCCGCGTCCGGAAAGTCGGCCGGGAATCGGTCGCGGACCGAATAGTAGCTGAACACCCGGTCGGATACGCCGCGCAGCCCCGAGGTCGGATCCGAGATGCGCTTGCCGGTCAGCTGCCGGATGAGCACCCGGAAGAAACGGATGCCCGCCCCTTTGACGATCCCGGTCTCGAACGTGCCGTCCTTGCGGACGAAGCGGGAACCGATGACGATATCCGTGCCGCCTCGCTCGAGCTGCGCCATGATGACCGGCAGGTCCTGCGGGCTGTGCTGCCCGTCGGAATCGAACTGGATAATGAACGGATAGCCGGCCTTCACCGCGTATTTATACCCGGTCTGCAGCGCTGCGCCGTAGCCCAGATTGCACGGATGGGACAAGACGATCACCTCGCCGTAGCGTCTCGCCCGTTCCTCCGTCCGGTCGCGCGAGCCGTCGTTGACGACCAGAATATCGATGGGGAGCTTGGCGGCCAGCAATCCGTCGAGAACCCTTTCGATATTCGCCTCCTCGTTGAAGGCGGGGATGACGATGAGAAAACGGTTGTCCATGCTCGGCACCTCCTTCAAGCGTATGGCCTCGCGCTTCGCATGAGCAGCCAGCCCATCAACAGCGCATTGAGCGTCCAGCCCGCGCTGGACCCGTAGCCAAGCGCCGGAGCGCCGTAATGCGGGACCAGCAGCAGATCGAACGCCATCGTTACGAGCGTGGCAGCCGCGTAAACCGCCACGCAGGCCCGCAGCCGGCCGATCGCAAGAAAGTAACGCAGTCCGATCGCGGAGACCGCTTGGCCGACGACACCAAGCGAATACCCCCCGAGCAAATCGGCGGTCATCCGGACGGATTCCGCGCCGAACGCGCCGCGCCCGAAGAGCAGCTCGACCGTGAAGCCGCGAAGCGCGAACAACAGCGCGGCCGCCGGCAGCAGCACGGCGAGCGTCCCCGCGAGGGCGCGCAGCACTTCCGCGCGGGCCCGCTCGCCGGCCTCCCCGCGAAGGCGGTCTCCTTCCGCCTTCCGCGACATCGAAGGCAGCAGCACCATCGCGACTGCCGCCACGAACACCCAATTCGGGAATTGGGCGACCCGATACGCATAGCCGAGCGCCGTGACCGTCCCCGGCGCCAGGTTCGCGGCGACCGCGCGCTCGAACGCATAGCCCGCCTGCATGCACAGCGTGAGCGCAAGCAGCGGCGCTATGCCGGCGTAGACGGCTCGCAGGCCGTCCGATCGGACCATCGCGGGCGCGGCCAATGCTTGTTCGGGCAATGGGGCGGTCGCGCTCGCCGCCGCCTCGAACGGCGGATGCTGCCGGTCGTGGGACGCGCTATCGCGGCCGATCGGCTGTGTTCCGCTGCTCGCGCCGCCTCTTTCTGTGGACGACCGATCCGGATGGCTCGCGGCCGCGTTAACCATCAGCCGGGCATGCCGGAGCCGCAGCATACCCGCCATCGCGATGACCCCCGCCAAGATTGCCCCCGCGTAAATAACCGCACCCATTGATCGGTCAATATGCAGCAGCACGCATCCGATGACGGCCGCGAGCATCATCGCGTTCAGCAGCAGCGGAGCGGCCGCGGCGGCAAAGAAGGAGCCCCCGGCCGCAAGCGCGGCGGCGTACGCCGCGAAGATCGGAAAGACGGGGAGCGCCGCGAGCAGCAGGCGGTAGAGAACAACCCAGGCCGGATAGTCCGAGCCGCCGCCAGCGCCTTGCCCCAACATGCGGAACACGGCTTCGCCCCCCGCCCATAAAGCGAACGCGACCGCTGCCAGGGCGACTGCCGCATGGACCGCCAAACGTCTTGCGGTGCTGGCGAATTCCGGGTAGCGGCCTTGCGCCCACAGCCGGGACAGCGCGGGCACGGCGGCGACCGAGACGACGGCGGCGATCAGGTTGTAGCCGATCGTCTCCGGCAGCAGATAGGCGGTGTTCACCAAATCCGCCTCGCGCGTGGTGCCGAAGTAAGCGGCGAAGGCGAGATCCTTGGCGAACGCGAGTCCCGCCCCAGCCAAGTTCACCATGGCGACGCCGCCTACCAGGAAGACGCCGGCGGGCACCCGCCAGCGGGGACGGCCGCCCGCTCCCACCCCGTTCACGTCGCTCCCCCGGCCGCCGCCGTAATCAGCTCGCGAATCGGATACGTCCGCTCTCGGATGAGCTCACCGAGCGGAGCGAAGGCAAAATCGCGCAGCAGCCGTTCCAGCTTTGGCCTCATCCCGGCCAGCCCGTAATACTGAACGAGCCGGATATGCGGCGGAGCGGGCAGGCGCGGCTGCCCCAGATCGAGCTCCCACGGATGCAGGTAAATCATGCCGGGACGCGAACGGTTGACCTGCTTCAACGCCCATTGTACGTACCGGTACGGAAGCGCCCGCAAGTAGAAGCCGCCCGAGAACGGGAGGGGCATGCCATTCATCTCCGCGACGGATTGCGGAAACTCGGTCAACCCGGTCAGCCTGCCGTTCACGTACGGCCGGAACGGGGCGCGCGGCCCCCCGGCGACGCCGGATAGCGGCGTGCGGAAAGGCTGCAAGCTCGAATCGACGCGAAATCCTTCCTCGGCGAGAATGTGCAGCGCTTCGTAGCGCTCCGGCGTGATCGACCAGGACGGCGCCCGGTACAGCTCCACCTTGCGCCCGGTTATGCCCTCGAGCACCTCTTTCGAGAAGCGAACGTCCGCCCGAAATTCCGACGGCGTCTGCGAGGTGACGAGCCGATGCCATCCGCCGTGCGAGCCGATTTCGTGCCCGTCCCGCGCGATGTCCGCCACGAGGGATGGATGGCGCTGGGCGACGCAGCCGAGAATGAAGAATGTACCTCGCGCGCCATATTGCGCGAACAGCTCCAGCACTTCGGCCGTGCTTTGCGCGACCCGATCCTCGTAACGAGGCCACTCGGAAGGCGCGATGTTCAGCCCGCTCGTCATGTAGTAATCTTCCACGTCCACGGTCAACGCGTTCAGCATGCTTGCTCCCTCCCGTCGGCCGCGCTTCTCTTCGCGCCGCACGTCCGTTTCTTCCTTCGTATCTGGCCATATCGCCGTCTATCGCTTAAATAGCTTCCGCCACATCCCCGCATCCAGCGCGTATCTTGCGCAGGCGAGGCCGAATCCCGCCGCCGCCATCGGATCGCGCCAGGAGAGTATGTCGTCCTCGACGGGTCGTCCTCCTTTGCCGAGCAGCGGCGGATCGAGCTCCCGCCAACGTCCGGTCGACATCGCCCGCAGCAGGTCGCCGGGCAGCAAATTGCGCGTCACTTGCCCGATTCGGTAAGACGTGACCGGTTCGACCCGCTCGCCGAGCGAGAGACGGTAATGAAGATGAGGAAAATCGACGCCGGACTGAATCGCCAGATGCAGCGAGTTCCAATAGCGCGGATTAATCTCCATCAGCTTCAGGCGCCCGTCCCTCGGATCGCGCATCCACTCCACCTCGGCGATGCCGCGCCAGCCTAGCTTTCGCAGCAGCACCGCCGCCTGCTCGGCCAACTCCGGCATCGCGATACTCTCCTGCACCGTACTGGGCCCGATATCCGCCGGATAATGGCGGATCTCCCGCTGGACGAACGAAGCGATAACGCCTCCTTCCGCATCCAGCAGCAGCGCCGCGTCCAGCCGCTCGCCGGGCGGTATGTATTGCTGAATCATCGGCGGCAGGCCGCCGGCCGCCGCTTCTCTATAAGCTGTGCCAAGCGCCTCCGCATTATGAACGAACCGGATGCCTCTCGACCCGGAGGAATGCCGGGGCTTGACGACAAGCGGGAACGCCTCGGTCGCCGCGATCGCCGCCAGCTCCTCCTCGCCGCCCGGCAACCAGGTAAGCGGCGTCTCCATGCCGAGCTCGCGCGCCGCCAGGACGGTCTCGTACTTATCTGCCGCCCGGCGGAACGGCTCCGCGTCCGGCTGCAGGAAGCGCGCGGCGTCGGCCAGACGCTCCCGGTGCCCAATCGTAATCCCGACCGTCGCTTCGTCCATCGGCAGCAGCACGAGACCGGGCATCCGAGCCGCCGTCTCCAGCAGCCAAGCCGCGTAATCGTCCGGCCGTTCGACCGGATGCGGACTGAGCAGGCGGCCGGCGCAATAGGCGGAGAAGCCCGCCGGCGTGAAGCGCGTCGAATCCGCGGCATAGACCGGGATCCCCTTGGCGCCGAGCGTGCGCACGACGGCCAGCGATTTGCGCAGCAGCGCGTCGGTGACGAGCGCCGGCGCGTTCATGTTGGACTCCCCCATAGCCGTCGGTAATTCTTATCTTTGGCCTCCGGCCGCTCGATATACCAGATTCGGATTTGCGCGTCTTCGTAATAGATCTCGGGCGCGCCATGATGGGCCGAGTAGACCTGCAGCCAGTCCGCCAACAACCGCCGCTCCTCCTCGTGTTTGGCATATCGTTCCCGCGCCAGCTCCTCGTAGATGGTCAGATGCTTGGGCACGCGGTACACCTGCTTCTCCTCCACGATAAATAGGGTCGGGGCCAATCCGGGATCCGGCGCGGGTTGCCCGTATCGGGTAAGCGGGGGCAGCGAAGGATCGTACATGGCGACCAAGGTGCGGACGTATTCGTGGTAACCAATGCTGTAGACCAGCGAGTAGCCCTCCTCCTGCGAGAACATCCCCCACGTATGGGGCGGCTGTTCGCCCGCGATTCGCAAATATTGGCGGTACATGCTTTCCCAATCCATTTTGTACGTGACGATCGGGGTGATCCGAACGACAGTCGCGAAGCAGACCAAACAGGCTGCGACGGCCGCCGCTTCGACCGCCGGACGGAGACGCCGGGCGCCCGCCGCCCGCCATAGCGACCACCAGGCGAACCCGGTGACGAAGCAGATGCCGAGCGCCCACAGCACCTGCGTACGGGCCGCTAATACGAGGCTCTTCGTCAAATACGGGGCGATATAGTAGAGCAGGAATGAGGCGGTGCCCATGCCGAGCGCGAACCATTCGGCCAACCGGCGCTCCCCGCGCTTCCAGCCGATGAGCAGCGACGCGGCAATGATCGCGAGCGCCCCCAGCCCGAGCTTGTCCGCTCCCGTCAGCTCCGGAATGACGGCGGCCGTCGTGCTCGTCAAGAAGTCGGCCGAGCTCCCGTGCATCGGAATGCCCAGCCATGCGCCGATCTGAATCGGGGCGTACGTCGCGACGGCGGTGCCCGCCGCTCCGGCAGCGGCAGCGCCGATCCGGCGCCACGCGCGGGTATCGCGCCCGAGCGCGGCCGCGATCAGGCAGACCCCCACGCCCATCCCGGCGTACGCGAGCGCGAGCGTATGGACGAAGCCGGTCGCCCCCAATCCCGCCAGGGCAGTCCGAAAGGCAAAACGGCCGCCGGTCTGCAAATACCGCAGCAGAAAATACAGCGACGGAAAAATAAAAACAAACGCGAACTCCTGCGCGTTCGTCGCCGCTTGCCGCTCCCAATCGCCGCCCATCAGGAACGAGCCGCCGAAGCTGTAGACGGCCGCCCCGGCAATGCCCGCGTACGGACTGCCGGTAAGGCGCGAGAGCACGAAATAGAACCCGGCCGCCGTCGCAAGGCCGCACAACGGCCCGGTGTATTTCTGCACGTAGAGCGGATCGATCGCGGCGAATTTCTCGAGCAGCGACAGGATGATATGAAGACCCTGCGGATATAAGCCGTCATGGAACAGGATCCGTTCGCTGATGTATTTCATCCAAGCCAGCGTGACCGCACCGTCCGAGAGCGCGGGAGCGGCGTAATGAACCGCGTCATAGAAGCGGATGTAAGCGCCTGCTCCGAGGACGGCCAGCAGCAGCGCGCTCGGCATCCAGTCCCTCAGGCGCGCGCGCCAATGCGCGCCGGCTGCCGCGCGTTGGCTGTTGACGGCACGATCGCCTTGCCCCAGGTCCGCTTCCGAACGGACATCCCTCTCGCCGCTCGGACGAAGCGCGTTCGTTCCTTGCGCATGCTTCCATCTCCAAGGCCGCCCCAACCGCAGGCCGCCGTCGAACATCGCATAGAAGCGAAGGCGCAGCTGACGCGTCAAATCCGCCCTCGCCTGCTTGCCCCCGCGCTGCCACAGCCGCCGCGCGCTGAGCAGCGCAAGCACGGCCGCGACCGCCATGAACTCGTATAGTCGGAGCGCGACCAGCACATAGCCCAAGACGATATAGAGACAGGCGGCCTTCATGAACAGCGCGAAGACGCCTGCCAGGCGATCGCCCGGCTCCGCGCGCAGGAATAAACGCGGCCACAGCAGGAACAGCACCGCGCAGGCGAACGCAAAATGCATCATCGCATAGAATTGGTTGCCGAACGACGAGTAATCCAGACGTATCGCCCTCCTTCCGCTTTCCTCCTGCCGGCCTTAGAGGTACCGCTTTAAGCAATGGCGTACAAGTAATAGTCCAACTTCCCGATCACCTGGCGCATCGAGCGGAAGGACAGCGCCGAGAAGACGATCGCGCCCGCCAGCACGCCGAAGACGGCCAGCGAGTAGTCGATCCACCGGCTGAGCGCGAAGCCCAGCGCGACGTTGACCGCCAGCGCCGGCACGATCGCCCGGTTCACGAGGGACGGCTGCGACAGGGCGAACAGCGTCACCGCGTTCATCAGCCCTGTCGCGAGGATGACGTAGGCCAGCAGCGCGACGATGAAGACGAACCGCGTCGTCGCGCTTGCGATGAGATGCTCGCCCTCCCGAGCGTAGTAGAGTCCGTCGAACATCTCCACCAGTCCATAGACGAGCAGGGCGCTCAGCGCGGAGGACGCCGCGATGACCGCCATCATCCGGTTATAGATCCGGCGGAAGCGGGCGTTCATCAGCTCCGACTCGAAGCCCCAATACCGTTTGTAGCTGGCTTCGACGTCCAGCATCATTTTGTTCACCATGACCTCGCACACGCCGAGGGGAATCATGAGCGACAGCAGCGCGAAGTCCAGCCCAAGCTCGTATTCGCCGCGGAACCAAATGAAATACGGCATGTACCCCGCGTTCGAGGACCACGCCATGATCCGGTCGACGAACAGGAATGCGAAATACAGCAGGCCGTAGGCGAAATAAGGCGCAACCGCGTACACCGTGACGGCCATGCGCGGCATGTTGGGCGCGATCCCCTTCTCCTCCCGCTTGGCCGCCTGCCGAAAAAAATAGACGACAAGCGCCATGCCCGCGGCCGACACGACCAGGATGGACAGCAGCTGCGCGAAAATAACGTCCCACGCCAGCACGCGAAACAACACGTACACAAGGCCGATGCCCGCGAGAATCAGACCGGTGAACGCCAGCTCCCGCCGCAAGATGTACATGACCGTTACGGACAGCCAGATCGATACGAGAAAAAAGAAATACAACACGATGTACAAGAACATCTCCGGCGGAAACACGTTGAACACGAGATTGAACACCAGCAGCAGCACGCAGGCGACAAGCGCCGCCGCGTAGCCGAGCCGGATGAACAGGAATGTCACCTTGTGCGCCATCGTGTAGTAGCCCTGCGAAATATAGAAGAAGCCCCGCCGCGCGATCGCCTGCGTAAATCCGCCCACGACGACGAAGCTGGCGATCGTGCCGATCGCGATGCATGTGGCGATTTCCACGGACAAATGCTCGTACGACCAGAGCGAGAATTTCAGCGTCAGCATCGAGATGACCGAGATCGCCATCGGCAGCGCGAAAATGACGCCCCGCAGGAAGCTCTTGAGCAGCGCGAGTCCCGTGCGGAGCACGCCCCTCTCTTCGTTGACGGCGAAGGTGCTCGTGACGACCTTCCGGCGCACGGCTTCCCACACCTCGACGGCCAGCTCGAAAATATCGGACGTGCCGAACGCCTCCGCGGCCCGGGCATCGTTCCAGCCCATCGATTCCAGCAGCGCGGCGACGGCGTAGCGATCCTCGGGGAGGGCGTCCCGGGCGGCCACTTCGCTCACGAGCCGCTCGAACCGTTCCGCCCGCGTCGTCTCGGCTGGCTGCGCCTTCGCGTCGGCCGAACGCGAAGCCGCAAGCAACGGGTTCATCACGCGTCCGCCCCCAATCCGGGAATCACCATATGGACGACAAGCTCCGCCAACTTGCCTTCGCGCTCCGCCGCCGCCACGGTCTCCGCGGTGATGCGGTCGCCCTTGGCGATCAGCACGCGGCCGTCCCCGGCATGCAGCGATTGCCCCGCCGTCTTGCCGACGATGTAACGCTCCCGCACGAATCGAATCTCTTCGCCGAGCGCCTCGCTGGCGAGAGCGGAGGGCGGGGCAACGGACGGCTGATCCGAGGGCGGGACGCTCCAGTTCTCATCCTTGTCCGCTGGATCGACGGGCGATGCCGCTTGCCCGTCATCTTCGGATATTCCCACCGCCCCAGCCCCCCGCGTCTCGGTCAAGCGTGGAATCATGGCGGTCTCGACTCGTGCCGGCGACGAGCGGTCCCGTATGCTGCGGCAGCTGCTCCGGATCGCGGTTATCCTGCATGTAGGGGTCCAAGTCTCCCCAATAGGCGGAGGAAGAGGGCCGGCCGAGTCTTCCGCTTCGGAAAGCGGAGACGCCGGCCGCGGCTCTGGCGGCGTTCATCGTATTGGAGACGACCGGGTCAAGCCCGGAAGCCGTGCTTGCCCTGGTCCCGGTCTCCCCTGCCGCGAGCGCGACGCCCCCAGCACCCGGCATCCGCATGGAGGCATCGCTTGCATCGCGCCATTCGCCGGCTGCCTCCACCCGGTCGAGCATCGACCGGATTCGGAATTGAAGAACCTTCGCGCTGCGGGCCGAATCCGCCACGGCATGACTGACGCCTCGCTCGCGAGCCGCCGCAGCCTCGCCGTCGAACGCCGCATCTCCCTCTCCCTCCGGCGGCAGGACGGCAGCCGCCTGCGAGGGAGCTTGCACGCCCGACAGCGCCGCCTGCAGCAGCGCCAGCTCCTCGGGGCTGCTCTCGCTCGGGGCGAGAGCAGCCCCGAACAACGAATCCGCCTCGGCGAGCAGCCTGGCGATGGCCGCCTCGCATTCGGCGAATTGCCGGTCGGCTTCCCGCACCTCCGCCTCGTGCTCGGCTTCTCGCTGCTCATGCAGGCGGCGAAGCGCGGCGGCTTCCGCTTCGCCTTGACGCCGGATCGCGGCGGCAGACCGGGCGAGCCGGCTCTCCGCCCAGCCCGCGATGGCTGTGTCGGCACGGTCCGCACCGTCTAAGCCTTCGACAGTACCGGGCGGAGAAGCGCCTTCCCGTCTTCGCCGCAAGTCCTCCGACAGCTGATCGCCTCGCGCGCGCTCCTTGCGGATAGCGGCTTCCAGCTCCTCCGCTTCGCGTTCGCGCGCGGCCTCAAGCGCCGCGAACCACTGCTCCGTCTCCAAGGGATGGTAGCCCCGCCAAGCGCGGGGCAGCTCCTTCGCTTTGCTCAATCGCCATCCTCCTCCCCTCCGCGCCACCTCGCCTGCGCTTCGCCCAGTCTCGCCTCCAGGCGGGCAAGGGTATCTGCGCGCAGACGCGCATGACGCGCCTTGTCCGCCTCGTGACGCATTCGCTGCTCCCGCAGCCGGGCCGTCAGTTCCTCCACGAGCAAGCTCGCCTCGGCATGAGCGGCCGCTAACGGCGCGCAGAGGTCCCGGGAATCTCGCTGGCCTGTCGTCCGCTCGACCGGCTGGCGAGCGGTAGTTACACGGGCCAACTCGTCTGCTAGCCGCTCGTTATCGGATCGCAGGCGAGCCAATTCCGCCCGCAGCCCGTTCATCCGCTCCGCATGCCGCGCGGCCAGGTGCTCGTTCATTGTCTGCACCGCGGCCGGCTGATAGCCCCATAACGTCCGTCTCATTCTGCCCGGCATGTTAACCCATCCTCCGTTTCGCCCGCAGATTGGCGCACAGCTCGCTCCGCAGCAGCTCCGCCATTGCTTCGTCATGCCGGCCTAGCGCGTTATAGGCACTGGCCAGCTCCGCTAGAATATAGGGGACGCTAGGCGCATCCGGATCCATCGCAACAGCGTCCCGCAAGGCTGCCGCGGCCGCCTCGTACTCGCCGCGCGCGGCATGCGACAATCCCTGTTCGATCGCCGACCGCTGTCTGCGCGCGAGCTCCCCGCGGGCGTCTGCGACTTCGCGAGCGTCCGCCCACACACCAGTGACGTGAACGTCTTGTGCCGCTTGATCGCGTGAATTCCCGCTTATCTTAAGCGCCTGCGACGGTTCCTTCTCCGGCTCTTCCGCTCCCTGCCGCCGAGCCGTATCGCGCCGCGGCTTGCGCGCGATGGGCGGAATCCGTTCGGCGGCGCGAGCGGCAAGTTTAATATAACTCTTCATATGCAGTTCCAATACGCGGCTAAGCGTAAAATAGGAAAGCGCCCGCTCCCTGCCATCCCGTCCGGCTTCCGCCCGCAGCCCGGGGTTGTCCGCGTAAGCGAGGATCGCTTCGGCCAGCGCCTGCGGATTGCGCGGCTCCACCAGCCGGCCGGTCTCGCCGAGCGCCTCGGAGATGCCGCCGACGTCGGTGGCGACGACCGGCTTGCCCGTCATCATCGCCTCGACGACGGAATACGGGAACGCCTCGGAAATGCTGGAGAGGACGATCACGTCCCCGCTGTTGTAGGCGGCGGCCATCTGCGTCGCATGGCCGGCGAAGACGAAGGCGCCGCCCAAACGCAGCTCTTCTTTGAGCTTCACGCATTCCTCGTAATAGGCAGGCACGCTAACCGATCCGTAGACGATGAACGTCGCGTCCGGCTGCTTGTCCAGCACGATCCGCGCCGCGCGCAGGAACGTCTTGATATCCTTGATCGGGTCGATCCGCGCGATCATGGCGATCGTGACGCCGCTCCTCTCGCGCCGCCCGGACGCGTCCGGCTTGAAGACGCGGGTATCGATGCCGTTGTAGATCACCTCGATCCGCCGCTTCGAGATGCCCAGCTCGCTTTCCCAGCGGGTGTTGTAGAGACAGACCGGCGACACCTGATCGGCGAACGCGTAGTTCAGGCTGGTGATGGATTGGATCATCCGGATGAGGAATTTGGTCAGGAACGTCGAATAGCCCCGCCCGGAGAGCGACAAATATTGCTCGCGCAAATAGATGCCATGCTCGGTCAGCAGGTAGGGCGTATCGTATATTTTTTTGGCCAGCACGCACGGAATGCCGCAGAACGCCGCCGCGGAGGAATGCGCGACGTGCGCGCGCGGCACCGGCGTGTTGACGATCGTGAAGAACCGGTACACCCAGCCCAGGCTCTGGATCAGCCCGTGGATGTCAGGCTGGCTGAAGCCGGTCGATTTGTCCGCGGCGATCGCCAGCATCATCGCTTTGTAGGAATTCCAGACCAGCTCATGCTTGAAGGTCGCCTTGTACTCGTAGCGCTCGAAGTAGCGGTAGAGGCCGACGAGCGTGTCCGCCAGCCGGTAAGGGTCCTTGATCTCCGCCGTCAGCTCGCTCAAGAGCGCCCGCAGCAGCGGCAAGAAGTGTTCCCGGATCTCCTTCTCGCCCGTCCGCAGCTTCTGGGCGTAGACGTCCGCGAACGGCGTCTTCAGATGCTCGCTCGGCTCCTCGGTGCCCCATAGCGGAACGCCGTAGAGACTTGCCCGCTCGGGCAGCTTGAACTTCTGGGTCACGAACGGGTTCATCATGATGCTATATACGACGAAATCGACCTGCTCCAGCCGATTGACCAAAATATCGCACCAGGTGCTCACACCGCCTTGATGATAGGGGTACGTCCCTTCCGTCGCGAGCATGACCAGCATGTTGTTGTCGTTCACGGGCACCGACCATCCTTTATCGGATTTGACTGTACTAGGATGGTCTGCCAACGGAATCTTTATCGAATTTCGACCTTATCCAAACGATGCCAAAGGTCATCCCGCGCGCCCTCGATCGACAGCCGGACGCCCGGCTTGCCCGTATCCGGGTCGACGATCGCGGCCAGCAGCGCATAAGTTCCGGGCTTCAAGGAAGCCGGAACCCGAATCCGCGCCTCCACGGTCTGGCGTTCGCCCGGCATCCACTTGCGGATGTCCGTCTGCGCCGTCGCCGTCGTCTCCGCCGCGATCCGTCCCGCGTGATCGGCAAGGGCGAACCGGACCGGCCACGGATAATAGAACGGCGCGACGCCTTTATTCCTCCATTCGGACGTCACCTGCAGCGCACCGCCGCGCTTGATGCCGCTCGCATGCGACGCCTGTTCGATGACCAGCCGATACCCCATAAGCCGCTGCAGGTAATCGACGCCCGCCTGCTCCTGCGAGCTGAGACCGCTCTTCTCGTGCATGCCGAGCAGGGCGGTCGCCCCAATCCATGACGAGTGGCTGGCGCGAATCTGGGCCGCCGCCAGCAGCAGCCGGTCTCCGCTCACGTAAGCGTCCGGCGCATAATTGCTGCTGAACTCGCCGCCCGAGTAGTTGTAGCGCCACCACTCCGGCATGCGCGAGCCGTCCTTGGCTGCCTTCGCTTGCGCCGGCTGCACATAACCCGCGATGCCGTCCCACCCGTTTGCCGTCCAACCCAGCCACGTCGCCGTTGCAATCGCTTCGCCGAACATGTCGTTGTACAGTCCGAGACGATGAGCCGCCGCCAGCGGGAACGGCTTGCGCATGCCGATCCGTGTCTTGCGGAACGCGTCCGTGTAGGCTTGAACGTACCGATCGGACACCGCGAGCGACGGGAACGGCTCCTCCAGCAGCGCCGTGTGGAATTCGCCGTAATGGCCGATGCTGCCGATCTGGATGAACGCGACGCGCGGATCGGCGTCATAACGCTGCGCGAGCGCCCGAATGACGCGTGCATGCTCCCGAATCAGCAGCGGGCTGCCGTAATTCGGACTGAAGCCGCCGCCCTCCTTCGTCTTGTAGCGAATGCCCGCTCCCGCCTCGCCTTCCGTCTGCGCGAGCGCCTGGTAGAGCCAATCCGGGATGTCGAGATGGTTCGGATCGTCGCTCGGCATGTCCATGACGAGGCGCAAAATAAACCGGTCGCCTGCGGCCGCCCACTTGGCAAATGCGTACTTGCGCTCCAGCCCCGCCCAGTCGAAGCGTCCCCGCTCCGGCTCCAAATCCCGCCAGCGGATGCTTGCCGTCACGAGGGCGTGCGGCTGCTTGTAATCTCCGCCCCGGGACGACGGCGCCCAACCGATGAACGGATTCGTCAGCGAGCCGAATAGCTGCTTCGGATAATAGCGCGCGGACTCGCCCGCATCCGAGGATGCGGCAGCCGCAATCCCCGCGCTTGTCGTCCGCGCCGCGCCGACCGCCGGGATTCGGCCGCCGTCCGCGCTCTCGTAAGCGAGGAGGAGCGGCATGGCGGCAGATAGCCCCACATCCGACAGATAGACGGAGAAGCCGGCCGAAGTCTCCCTTAAATCCGCATAGGCCGCGCCTTTGTCGAGCCAAGCCTGCGCCCTGCCGTCCCACGCATAGAGCCGGTTGTATTCGATCATGAACTCGGCCCCGACGTCCGCAGCCGCGCCGCCGGCATAACCGGTCGCGTGATCGCCGTCCGTGCCGAGATAGAGCGTATGCCAAGGAGACAGCTTCGCCCCGCGGACGATGACGTAGAGCCTGCCTCCGGATTGCAGCACGGTCATGGCGCGTCCCTCCGCTCCCGCGGTCCCGTCGAATCGTTCTCCGCGCGACCAGACGTCGACGCCGTCGACCGCCGGGATATCCGCGTCTGGGAGGTGCGATGCCGAAGGACTGCCGATGAGCTCGGTTCCACCGTCAGGCAGGCGCGACGCGCTCAGCCGATAAGGCTGCTTCCCATAGTCGCCGGCTCGCGCGCCAGAGATCCGTACGAGAACGCTTTCTCCCGCTTGGACGGCGAGTTCGACGCGTTCGCTCAGACCCCCGCCTTGCTTGCCCTCTCCGAGCCGTTCGCCCTGCGGGCCCCGCGCCTCGAGCTCGAAATCCAGCCCCTCCGGCACGATCAGGTCGAAGCGTACACGCTCCGTCCGCAGCGACGTATACCGGTACCAATCCTCGTCGCCCTGCTTGGACAGATACGAGACCCGTTCACCGGCCATCAGCGGCACCGCCTGTTCCGCTGCATCGTTGGGCTCCCCATTGTCCGTCATCTTCGCGTTCGTGTAACGCAGCCGGATCTCGTCGGCCAACAGAACGCCGGAGCCGCCCGCTTCCGTCGCGGCTACGCGCAGCGTGACGAAGGCGTACGCCGCCTTCTCGGGTACGACCCCCTCGGCGCGCAACGCGGCATATTGGGCGGCCGTCTTACTCAGCTCGCGGCTCATCTCGCCCGCCCACTGCCCGCTCGCGTCGAAGAAATCGGCGAACAGCACGACGCGCGCGCCTTTGAGGGACTGCGGCAGCAGATGGCCCTCCAGCGCGAACGTCTTCCCGCCCGTGACCGCCACGCGCTGGTAAGCGCTGATGCTGTCGCCTTTGGCCAGCTTGTCCGCCGTCAGCCGAAACGCCTTGCGCCCGCCCGCGACGGGACTTGCCACGAGCGCGTACTTCCCGCTGCCGAGCGACCACCCCTCCGGCTTGCCGCCTGCGCCTGCATCCCGCTCGAACCCGCCGTTTATCAGCAAATTGCCGCCGTCGGTGCGACCCCAGACCGCGGTGCTAAGCGCGGACCGCTTGCCCTCGCTGACCGCCGCCACGGCGAATTTATAGGACGCGGCCGCCGCTAGGCCGCGCACCTCCATGTGCCGGGCATCAGTCGCCGCCGCTTGCTTGCCGTTGACGTAGAGCACATAGGTCCACTGCCCGGCGCCCGGCGGCGGCGACCAGGACAGCGTCACCGACGATTGGCTCGTCGCGGCCACTCGCAAGCCGGACGGCGGCAGCACGTACGCGCTCGCGCTCGCCACCTGCGTCGTGTTCTTCGGTTGGATTGTCGCGGCTTGCGCCTGCTCCACAGGCGGCAACCAGGGCGCTGCCGCCGCATGGAGGCCCAGCAGCAGGGCGGTCCCCCATATGGCCGCGGCGGTCGTTCGCAGTCTCCTCATGTCGATCCCTCTTTCGGTTTCTACATCCGTGTATATCCCTTTTTTCGGCATCCGGCGAGACTTCCATCAGCGGAAAATGGTGGAAGGACGCGTTGTCGCAGCTTGCCGAAGCGTCCCCTTCGCCAGCGTGTAGCGCGCCGGCGCGTGCCCTCATTGCAGCTAATTTTAGCGTTCCCCTTCTTGTCCCCGCCACGATTCGCCAGCTATGCCATTTTCGCTAAAATGGCCGCCGATGGCGCATACTAACCGGGACTATACGCAGAAAGGCGGACGACAATGGGGAACGAGGGAATACGGGTCGTGTTGATTAACGGGGCCGGGTGCGAGGTCGGCAAAGCGGCCGCGCTTCATTTTGCGCAGGCGGGCGACCTCGTGCTGCTGTGCGATCAGGAGTCGGAGGTGCTGCAGGAGATTACGAACGAAATTTTCCGTCAGGGGCTGCAATCGGACGTCTATTTCACGAACGTCACGGAGCCGCTGGAGGTCAGCGCCATGGTGCAGCAGATTATCGGGGATTACGGCAAAGTCGACGTGCTCATCAACAACACGACGAATCATGTCCGCAAGGCCGAGAAAGAGCGGGCCTTCGAATATTACGAGCAGTTTTTCGAGGATTTGGTCCGGAGCGTGTCGCTCGTCACCGCCGCGGTCTTGCCGGCGATGCGGGAGCGCCAATACGGGCGGATCGTACACGTGATGCCCGGCGTCATCCATGTCGGCGAGAACGGCTTCCCTTCGTATGCGGTCGCGCAATCCAACCTGCATCAGATGACGCTGGTGGCTTCCGAGAGGGAGAAAGAGCACGGCATTCTGATCAACCTGCTTAATCCAGGCGCGATTCGGACCGAGCTGAACCCGTTCTACGGCGAGGAGCCCGACTCGATTCTGCCGATGCTGGGGCGTCTGGCCGCCCTCCCTCCTGACGGCGTCAGCGGCCGGCTGCACAACGTGAACATCATGGATCATCGGGGCCAAATTTATTTGGACAACCTGTTCGACGAGGACGAGGTCGCATATATGGGCACCGAGGCGGGCGAGGACGTGGAAGGGCTTGTGCAGCCGTAGGCTGATTGACGATGAGGCAGCAGGAACGGGACGTGCACGCTTGGGCGGAAGGGTCGGCTGCACACCACGATTGGTGGACCATCCGGCGGCATCGCGGCCGAATTGTCGCGCATCGTATCGGCGTCCCACTCCTGCCAGCCGCAACTCGCCGTGCACCGCGCTTCGTCTCAGGCACGCTCATCAGCGCGCCTCCCGCCGTTTTGCCCACTGACCGCACGAAAAAACGGCGGCGCGGGAGAATCTCCCGCACCGCCGCTTATTCTTCTCGATTATCCGCGCCTGACGAGCGACGTTAAGCCAAACCTTTCGCCTTCTTGTAGGCGGCGACGTATTGAGCCGAACGATCCGCGATCAGATCGTAGTTGCGCTGCTTCACCGCTTCGGTCGTCAGGTCGGAGCCGATGCCCACGGCGACGGCGCCCGCTTTGATCCATTCGCCCAGGTTGTCCAGCGTCACGCCGCCGGTCGGCATGATGTTCGCCTGCGGGAGCGGCCCCTTGATCGCCTTGATCATCGACGGCGAATAGAGGTTGCCCGGGAACAGCTTGACGATATCGACGCCGAGCTCGAGCGCTTCCTGGATTTCCTTGACCGTCATGACGCCCGGCATGACCGGGATACGGTACCGGTTGCACAACGCGACCGTCGCCGGATTAAGGGATGGCCCGACGACGAATTCCGCACCGCTCAGAATCGCCGCGCGCGCCGTCTCGGGGTCGAGCGCCGTGCCGACGCCGATGATCGCGAACTTGGATGGGTCCTGCGACTGGCTGGAATACGTCTTCGCCAGACGCTCGATCGCCTGCAGCGCGAACGGCACCGTCATCGTTACCTCGATGACCTTGATGCCTCCCGCGATGCACTGGCTGGCCATCTCGAACACTTCCTCCGGCGATTCCCCGCGCAGTACCGCGACGACGCCCTCTTCCGATATTTGCTGGAGCAGTCTCAACTTCTTCATAGCTCGTTCATTTCTCCTTTACCCTGGTATGAAATGATGTGCGAATTGACTAACGTCCTTTCTTCTGCACGGAGGAAGCGTTTTCCTCCCCGGTCCGCGAATTCGGCCAAAGACGTCTTACAGGAAGAGCACCATATGATGGTCGTCGAGATACGTCCCGCCGATTCTCATCGCGCGCGGCTCGGTGCCGTAGACGCTGAACCCGACCGACACATACAGCCGGACGGCCGCCTCGTTCGACGCCATGACGGTCAAATGAAGCTGTTCCACCCCTTCGCAAGCCTTCGCGCCTGCGATCAGGGCCTGCATCAGCGACAGACCGACCCGCTTCCCCCGCGCTTCGGGCGCGACGTAGACCGCGTACACGTTCGCCTTGTGCGCGACTTTCGGGTTCGTCTCCCGCACGAGCGTCGCGACGCCGGCCAGCTCGTCGCTCGCTTCGATCGCGCCAAGCGTGAACTTGCCGGCCTCCGGCGTCAGCTTGTCCCGGGTCATCTCCACCGGTCGGTCGAGCTCCGCCTCATAGGTCGTGAGAAACGCTTCCGGATGTTCCCGCAAAGCCCGAAGCCGCAGCGCTCGATAACGTTCCGCATCATCCGAAGTCAGTACCCGAATCAACATGAGGCTGCCGTCTCCTTTCTTTATCCCCCTGATTCTACCATCAAGTAGACGCATTTTTCAGTCCAATGCGAACTTTTTCCATAAAAGTTCAGCGTTTTGGTCAAATCGCGCGTAAATTTTGCAACTGGACCTTTGATCCTCGCCGCCGCTCCTTTATAATGGTAGCTAAACATCATTTTTGGTTACGCTTACAATCGACGGCATTTGCGTCCGCCTTTAGGCTCGGTTCCTTTCAGCCATTGGCTCGCGCGGCGAGCATATCCGGCATTCGGGTTCCCCATCTTCCCGCTCAGACGGCGGCTTACAACGAGGTGATAACGGCCATTCGCCAAATGTGGTTTATTTCTAGTTGAATCAACCTATTAATATTTGTATGATTGATTTATAAATATATGAAACTCTCCCGGAGGAACCATGCGAATAGACGTTACCGATAAATGGCTTCCCGTATACGAAGCGCTCGCCAGCAATGTGCGGATCGAAATGATCCAGCTGCTCGCCAAACAGAATATGAACGTGAAGGAACTGGCGCAGGCGCTCGGCCTCAGCAGCGCGATCATGACGATGCACGTGAAGAAGCTGGAGAAAGCCGGCTTGATTCGCACGACCATGGTTTCGGGTAAGGGCGGGGCGAAGAAAGTGTGCACGCTGATTACTGATTTCATTGAAATCGATTTCCCTAGCCGCGAAGAGTCTGCCCCGCGCGAATATCACCTGACCGAAGTATCCGTGGGCCACTACACCGATTTCCACGTCGAACCGACCTGCGGCTTGGCGACGACCGAGAGCGTTATCGGGATTTTCGACGAGCCGCGGTATTTCCTCGATCCGGAGCGCGTGAACGCCAAGATTCTCTGGTTCGGGCAGGGCTACGTCGAATACCGGGTGCCGAACTTTCTGATGAAAAGCGAGGATCCGCTCGAGCTCGAGGTATCGATGGAAATCTCGTCCGAGGCCCCTTTCGCCAACGAGAACTGGCCGTCGGATATTAAGTTCACGCTGAACGGCATCGATATCGGCACGTGGACGAGCCCCGGCGATTTCGGCGGCGGCAACCGGGGCAAATACACCCCGGATTGGTGGTGGAACGAGATCAACCAGTACGGTCTGCTGAAGGTGCTGAAAATCAACGACAAAGGCACGTTCATCGACGGCCAGCACCTCTCCAACGTCACGCTCGAGCAGCTCGACATCAAGCGCAAGCAGTGGACGTTCCGGATGGCCGTGCTCGAAGAGGCGGAGAACGTCGGCGGACTGACGCTGTTCGGCTCGGGCTTCGGCAACTACAATCAGGACATTCAATTCAAGCTGTATTACAAAAAAGACGTCAATCCGCGCGGCGATACGGCCGCGGCCGGAACCGCGAAGCCCTAACCGCAAAGCCCCGCCATTCGGCCCAGCGCCGAATGGCGGGGTTCTTTTGTCAGGCGGATGCGGCGGCCTCTAACTTTCAGGTGCGAGTGAATAGCGCCTAACCAGCGCCGCACGCCAACGACAGACGAACGCCTTTTGTACGTCAATTACACGTCAATTACACGTCAATTACACGCCAAAAGCGCAGAAGGCATGGCCCCATCCGGGACCATGCCTTCTGCTTCATCTCCCGCGTCTCGCGCGGATTAATAGTTCAGCTTCCACAGGGCTGCCGTGGCGGCTCCTTCGACAAAGCGGCTCTTCTCCGCTGCATGCTCTATCGCGAAGTCACGCCCGCCATCGCTTCGCCAGCCAATCGACGCCCGCGGCGGCCGCGATTCCGGCCGCATACCGGAGCAGATCGACGGCCAAGAAGCCCCGGCCCAGCACGAGTGCGCCCACTGTCGTCTCCCGCGCCGCGTTGAGCCACGGCGCTTGGTAGAGCTGGCTGAATTCGATCGCGGCCGCGACAACCGCGCTCGCCGCTGCCGCGAAAGCAGCCGGCTTGCGCGCAAACACCGTGCGGAAGCCGACATACACCATCGCCGCCCACAACGCATCCCCGGCATGCGACGCGACGAACGGCGGCAGCGCGTCCGCGAAGCGCTGCGAGGCGAGGCCGAGCAGCATGACGGCGATTACAGCCGCGGCGTAACCGAGGCGCAGCCTCATGCCGCTAGCCCGTCGTGCGGTTGCGGCGTTGTCGGGGCGCGCTTTCATGACGCCAATCCGTAATACTGCCGCAGCGCTTCGATCAGGCCGAGCGGGTTCTTGCGCAGGTCCTTCGCGCTGAAGAACAGGTTGCCCTTCACTTCCGCGTACTTGGCGCTATAGCGCAGCTGGTCGATGATCTCCTGCGCGCTCTGCCAGCCTGCTTCTTTCCCGCCGACCTTATGGCCCGCGTGGCCGATGTACAAGTCGACGCCCGTGCCGCGCACCTCCTGCGCCCACCAGTCGACCAGCTTGCCGTAAGGCGCCGCGCTCGTGGCGAAGCTCCAATAGATTTGCGGCACCACGTAATCGATCCAGCCCTGCTTGATCCAGGTCCGCACGTCGGCGTTCATGCTGTCGTACGCGGTGACGCTCGCCTTCGTATCCGAGCCGCTCGCGTCGACCGCCTTGTTGCGCCATACGCCGAACGGGCTGATGCCGAAGCGCGCGGCGGGCTTCGCCGCATGAACCGCTTCGTCCAGCTGCCGGACGAAGGCGTCGATATTCGCCCGGCGCCAGTCGCCCTTGTTCCGGATGCCGTCCGGATTATACTGCGCGAAAGCCGCATCGTCGCCGAACGCGCCGCTCGAGGGATAGAAATAATCGTCGAGATGGACGCCGTCGACGTCGTAGCCCTTCACCACTTCGGTGATCGCGTCGATAATATGCTGCCTTGCCTCCGGGATGCCCGGGTTGACGTACAGGATGCCGCCCGAATTCACGATCCACTCCGGATGCAGCTTCGCGACGTGGTTATCCGCCAAGTTGTCCAGCTTCGCGTTCACGCTCGCCCGGAACGGATTGAACCAAGCGTGAAATTCCATGCCCCGCTTGTGCGTCTCTTCGATCATGAACGCCAGCGGGTCATACGCCGGGTCCGTACCCTGCTTGCCGCTCAGCGCTTCCGACCAAGGGGCGAGCGCCGAAGGATAGAGCGCGTCTCCGGCCGGACGCACCTGCACGAACACCGCGTTCATGCCCATTCCCTGCAGCTCGCCGAGCAGCGCGACGAATTCCTGCTTTTGCTGCTCCGCCTTGCCCGCGGACGCCTTGGTCGGCCAATCCAAATTATAGACGGTCGATATCCATGCGCCGCGCAGCCCGTTCTTCCCATCGGTCCCCGCTCCCGAACCCGGCGTCGCCACCGGTCCGCCGTCTTGGCCCGTTCCCGGGTCCGTCCCCGGCTCAGAGCCGCCGTCTCCCCCTGAATTCCCCGACGCCCCGCTCTGCAGCGCGATCGTCCTGTCAGCGGCGTTCCATACAACCGTCAGCCCCAGCTGCTCGCCGACGAAGCGAAGCGGCACCATAATCCGGCCCCCGCGCGCCTGCACGCTCGCGCCCAGCACCACCTCCGAGCCGTTGACGATCGCGATCTTGGCGCCGCTCGCCATCGTGATGACGGACGGTCCATCGACGATCGTCACCGTCTTCGCCTTGCCGTCCCAGCTGACGTCCGCGCCCATGCCGCGGCTGATCACCGCCAGCGGTACCATGGTGACGTTCGCCTTCGGCACCACGTACGGCGCGACGTCCGACGCCAGCTCCTCCCCATCCATGAAGATGCGGATGACGTCCGCCGCTTCCACCGTCTTCGGCTCGCCCGCACCGCCCGCCAGCCCGACGAGCATCGCGGCCAGCAGCAGCCATTTCATTCGTTGCCACGCTTTCACCTGTTCATCTCTCCCATGCTTGTTTCGTTCCCATGATCCGTCGATAGTTAGACGACGCGGGGCTTGCGTTTGTTGCTGTTCGAGGAAATATGTTCCACCTGTTCCACCTGCGCAAAGACAAAGAAGCCCGGGCACGCCGCCCGGGCTTCTCGTGAAACGCATATGGAATAATGGCTGTTTACTCTTGAACGCCTTCCCGCAGGGGCAGGTGCTCCACGAAGCTGTCAGACAAATGCAGCAGCGCAAGCGCTCGGTCGGACTCTTCCTTCGTCGCGACGCCCGTCTTGACGCTGTTATCCCGTACATCATAGGCGGTGCCGTCGTCGAACGAGATGCCCGGCAGGAACATCGCCTTGTCGTTGATGAACGTGCCCGTTGGCAGGAAATGCCGCATCGGGACAAGATTCGATTGCGTGTTCAGCAAATCTTGGCCGAAGTGAATCTGCTGATTCAGCGAGACGCCCAGCAGGTTGGCCGCGGTCGGCAAAATATCGATCAGCCCGCCGGTCATGCCCACCTTGGACGGCGAGGTGACGCCCGGCGCATGGAGAATGAACGGAACGCTGAACATGTCCGTGTAGCCGTATTCCCGGCCCATCACTTCCTGCATGAGCTCCTTCTCCTTGCCGTCCAGCGCGTACAGCGACACGCCCTGATGGTCGCCGTAGAACATGACGACGCTGTTCTCCCACAGCCCGCTCGTCTTCAGGTCGTCGATGAACTTGCCGATCGCCCAGTCGGCGTAGTTCTGCGAACGGATGTAGTCGCCGACGAGCGTGCCCTCGAACCGCTCCGGCAGCTGCATCTTGTACTTCTCTTCCGGCAGATGGAACGGATGATGGGCGCTCATCGAGATGACCATCGCATAGAACGGCTTCTCCGCCGCGTCCATCTCGATCAGCTTCGGCATCGTCTTCTCGAAGAACACCTCGTCGGACGCGCCGAAGGCGATGTGGTCCTGGTCGCCGTAGAAAGCTTTGTCGTAGAAGGTCCCCCAGCCGAGCGCCGGGTACAGCTCCGTCCGGTTCCAGAACGACACGTCGTTCGTGTGGAACGTCGCCGTATCGTAGCCGCTGGCCGTCAGCAGCTTCGGCAGGCTCGGCAGCTCGTGCTTCACGTAATCCTCGGTCGCCGCGCCGTGCTTCGGAATATACAGCGACGTGTTCGTCACGAATTCCGCGTCCGACGTCGTCCCTTGGCCGACCATCGTGTAGAAATTGTCGTAGTGCGCGTTCTCTCTAGCCAGCTTGCTCAAGTTCGGCATCACTTCCTGACCGTCGATCTTCAGGTCGATCAGGAAATCTTGCACCGATTCCATCTGGACGATGATCAGGTTCTTGCCCTTGGCCGCTCCGAAATGCGCGGGAGCCAAGGACTTCGAGGCGCCCTTCAGCTCGTCGATCCGCGCCTGCGTGATCTCGTTCATCGGCGCGGGCTCCTCGTCGGCGGTCGTGTCCGCGAAGATCGTGTACACCTCGTAGTTGAGAATGCCCATTTCTTCGGCCTGCTTGTTCTCGTTCATGCTCGCGCGGTTCGGCCACACGTTGAAGATGCACAGGACGACCGATAGCACGAACATGACGCCGAGAACCGGCTTCGCGACGGGCTTGACGGTGAACGGTTTGTTCGAACGGGCCGAATTGCGCCGAATCCAGTACAGCACGGCGCCGAGCACGATGATATCGACAAATATGAGCAGGTAGTACGGGTCCATTAGCGAATAGGTGCTGTCGCCGACCTGGGTAACCTTGCCCGCTTGCGTAATGGCGTGATAGGTGACGATGATGCCGTAATATTTGTAATACATGAGGACGGTGAAATAGAGAAGGGTAAACAAGAGATTCGCCAACGTATAGTAGAGCAGCTTTCGTTTCTTGGCGAACCATTCGATCAAGCAAAAGACGATCCAGAAGAACGGAATTTCCGTCCACAGCGTCAGCCACGACGGGCCATCCTCGAATACGACAAACCAGGCAAGCGCCCCTTTTAACACGAGAATCAGCGTAAATAACAGAATCCGCCGATTGCCGAGTCGCATCAGTTGCGGCATTGCAAACCTTCCTTTCCATTCGGGAACGACGAAAAAAGGCCGACAGGCTCGTCTCCGCCTTCCCATGTGTTCTTTGCATGCGATCGATTCAATTCCGATAAGATCAAGGTCTTGCTTCCTTCGCTTCTCTCATCTCTTCATATATTCACTGAACCTAAGAGACGTTCCCGCGAACGTGAAAAATAGTACACAAACTCAACATAACCTCAACCTTACTCCCGTTCATTTTGAAAGTCAAGGCGGCGCAAATAATTGTCATAAATTAGAATTAGACACATTGTCTAGCAGTCGAAACAACTGCGCCATCCTTGCGGCGACGCGCGTAATCCGACAAGATGATGGGCAAGTCTGCCCTTACGAACGCATGTATGAAAATAGGCAAAAAAAGCCCGACCGCCCCAATCGGGACGGCCGAGCCGATGCCGGCATCACTCCGGCGCATAGGTGGAAAGCTTGAAGCTCTGGACGGATTCCATCAGTTCCCCCGCCATCTTGGCAAGCATCGCGGACGCCGCCGCCACCTCTTCCATCGACGCGTTCTGCTGCTGCGCCGACGACGCGACGGTATGCGTGCCGTCCGCCGATTCGCGCGCGATCTCGGAGACGCCGGCGATCGAGCCCGCCAGCTCGTCCATCTGCGCGGTGACGGCGCGAATGCCGTCTCTGGCCTCGCGCATCCGCGAGGACAGCTGCTCGACCGCCTCGCGGATGCCCTGGAACGTGGCGCCCGTCTGGCCGACGCGATTGATCCCCTCGGCCAGGGCCGCGCTCCCGCCCGCTACGGCGTCGACCGCATTCTTCGTATCGCGCTGGATATCCGTAATAATACCGCGGATCTGCTCGGCCGCCACCGTCGACTCCTCCGCCAGCTTGCGGACCTCGTCCGCCACGACCGCGAACTCCCGCCCGTGCTCTCCCGCCCTTGCCGCTTCGATCGCCGCGTTGAGCGCAAGCAGGTGCGTCTGCCCGGAGATGGTCGTAATGAGCGCGACGATGCGGTCGATCTCCTTCGACTTGCTGCCGAGCGTCTGCATGATCGCCGCCATCCCCTGGATCCGCTCGTCGATGACGTTCATCTGATCGACGGCCGATCGGACGACCTCGCTGCCGCTGACCGCTTCCTCCCGCGAACGAAGCGACGACTCGCTTGCCGCTTCGACGCTGTCCGCCAGATCGCGCACCGAGGCCGATACCTGGGCCGCGATGCCCGCCCCGTGCGCGGTCATCTCGACCTGGCGGGTCGCCCCTTCGGCGATGAGCGAGATGGAGTTGGCGATTTGCTCGGTCGCGCGGCTCGTCTGCTCGGCGCTCGCGGTCAGCTGCTCCGAGGTCGAGGCCACGGTGTGCGCGTTCTGTACGACGCCGGAGAGCGTGCCCTCGAGCGAATCCATGGTCCGGTTGAAGTTGTCCGCCATCTGGCCGAATTCGTCTTCCGAATTCTTTTTGATCCGATACGTGAAGTCGCCTTCGGCAAGCGCTCTCGACAGCCGCATCACGCTGCCCGCCGCTCTGGCGATCGAGCGGCCGAAGAAGTACACCGACGCGGCCAGCACGAGGATCGCCAGCGCGCTGATGAGGTACATTTTCCGCTTTAAATCGTTGATGGGGGCTAGCCATTCGTTATCCGGCACGACGAGCGCGAGCGACCATCCCAGCTCGGGAAAGCGCTGGTAGAACGCTTGATTATGGCCTTTCTCGTCCTTGAAACCGGCAATCCCCGATTCGCCCGCGAGCATCGCTTGGCCCAGCGCCGCCAGGGAAGCATCCGTCTCGTCCTGTACCTTCACCTTCATCGGCTTGGTTGCATCGGGATGACCGAGATACGTGCCGTTCTTGTCGATCAGGAACGCCCAGCCCGACTTGCCGACGACCATTTTGCTGATATAGGCTTGCAGACTGTTCAGGCTAATATCCCCCGTCACGACGCCGAGCGGCTTCTTCTTCTCGTCGCGCATCGGTATGCTGAACGTAATGAGCGTCGATTTCGTCGCCTCGTCATAGTAGGGGTCGGTGATGACAGCGGCTTGGTCCGAATGGATCGCATCCTTGTACCACGCCTGGTTGTGGAAATTGTATGACGGATCGTTATAGGCATCCGTAAACGTCGCTTTGCCGCCTTCCTTGAAGCCGTACACCGATTCGTATTTGGTCTCGGGATCATAGGCGTAGGGTTCATAAAAGACACCGATGCCAAATGTATCTTTGTTGACGGTCAGGCTGCCTTCAATGATCGCCTGCAGCTCGTCTTTGGAACGATAAGGGTTCGTCTCGATCGTGCGGGCGAACGACTGCGCGATTTTGCCGTGCGCGTTCAAATTGATGTTCATCTGGTTGATGACCCGGTTCAGGCCGTTATCCATCCCCCGCTCGAGCTCGACGTACAGAGCGTCGCGCTGCTGCTTGTTGGAATAGAGCACGAGCCCCAGCAGCGTCAGCAGCACAATAGGCAGCATCGTCGCCAGCATTCTTGCATTAATGCTTCTAAATCGCATCGCAAGTCCCTCATTCTTCATCCGTCATGGCAGACCTGGCGATTGCAGGTCAGGCACCTACATTGTGGCCGGAAAGCGGGCAAAACATGCGCCAATGACCCTCCGTGTCGGAGCAGCAGCAGACCCCTCCTCGCGTACACATTCGATTCGAGTGCGAGCGCACGAACGTTAGTCCGTTTCAACATAAAAATAGACCGGCGATCGCTCGCCGGCCCTTCTCTTGCTTCGTATATATGGCGGTCTTCCGCCCATAGCTATTAGAACGATTGCGCTGCGCTTGCCGCGCGCTTCAGACCGTCCTCGACGATCGCCGCGGATTGATCCGGGGAAGCGTTGTGGCCTTCCACGATGACGGACGTGATGTCGGTGATGCCGAAGAAGCCGAGCAGCGTCGTGACGAGCTTCGCGGACATTTCCACAGCAGCTGCCGGACCTTCGGAGTAAACGCCGCCACGCGCGTTAAGCACCGCGACTTTTTTGCCGCTCAGCAGGCCGACAGGGCCGTTCGCCGTGTAGCTGAACGTTTTGCCTGCTTGGCACAGGTAGTCGAAGTACGTGTGCAGCACGGCCGGAATCGTGAAGTTCCAGAGCGGGAACGCGAACACGACTTTGTCCGCTTCGATGAATTGGTTCAGGTAGCGGTTGACGTACGCCGCGATTTCGACTTCTTCCGGCGACAGCTCGAGGCCGCGGCCCGCTTTGAACATCGCGTTGATACGGGTAGCATCGTAGTAAGGGAGATTTTCCGCGAACAGATCCAGCTCCGTAACTTGGTCTTCCGGATGGGATTCTTTGTACGAAGCCAGGAAAGCGTCGTACAGTTTCACGCTCACCGCTTGGTCGGCGGGGCGGTTATTTGCTTTGACGAAAAGAACGTTTGCCATGAATGATTCCTCCTGTAAGGTCGCTTTTAGTGGTTTCTTCTACCTAAGCAGATATTGAATTAGTATCGATTAAACTTTTACAACCAGCTAACTAATAGTTAGTATATTGTCTTAGTAGCGTATTGTCAAGACGAAATCACGCTGGATGCGCGGCCAGTTCTTATCCTCCCCAGGCTTGTCCGTTTGAGTCCCTCGTCTGATCGAGAAATCGCAAAAAACCAGAAGGCGCGAACAATCGCGAGCCATCCGGTTTTTTTCGCGGACTATTTGCCGAGCCGCCTCAGCTCCGGTCATCCTTCCTCTGCGTCCGCTCCGATCAAGTATCGTTTCAAGCTCGCGCTGTGCAGCAGTCCGATCAGCGCCGCATCGAACAGCAGCGCGCCTTCGATCGGGGTGATCGAGCCGTCGATCGCCGCGAAGAACGCCCATACCAGCAGCAGGACCAAATTCAAGGTGATGTACTCGCTCAACCTTCTCATGGCCGTATACCGCTCCCCCTTTGGCATCGTGCATCTAGTTAACCATATGTACAATGACCGGATAAGGTTCATGACTGCCGCATTTTCGCGCAATCGATTCCGATAAGAAACGACAAGTCTCATTCGCCCGTTGCTGTATACTAAAGGGTATGGATAGGATTTCCAACCCACGAAGAGAGGCGTGAATACGAAATGAGTAACGGAGCCGAGCATGCGAATCACCGAACGAAAGATACGGAAACGGAGGGCTATCGGCCAGATCGTCTGCCGCAGACGTTGCGGTTGATCCAAAGGGCCGGTACGGTAGAAGCCTCCTTCCGGTTCGGCAGCGGCGCGGTCCCAGACACGGTCGTACCGCGCGGCGGCTTCCGGGCGGTCGGTCTTCGCTGGGAAGGTACATTCGCCGAGGCGGGCCAAGGGGCGATCCGCCCGCTTCAGGCGCAGATGATCGCGCGGATCGGCGAGGTGTCCGACGCGATCGAGGCGGACACGCTCGTCTGCGTATCGTTCACCCGCGAAGGCGGCTTCGTTCATTATATCGCCGTGCAAGTCCGCGAAGACGCCCCCGTGCCCGAGGGCATGCATGACTTCTCGCTCGAAACGGCGAACTATCTTTATTGCCGCAAGGGCGAGACCGACGCCGTCGAAGACGTCTATGCGCACGCGTTCTCGCTGATGGGCGAGCGCGGATTCGCTCATGACCGGGGCATCCACGTCGAGCTGCACTCGCGCGGCTGGCTGGCGGACCGACCTTACGCCATGGATATTTATTTGCCCGTCGTTCCGCTGTAGCATGGCTTTCGACGCTGGATGCCTGGGCAGATGCCTCCAAGGCAGGGCGATTGTTCATTTTATATGGAGCGGCGCGTCGTCTTAGTACGCGACACGCGCAGTATAACATCGGACTGAGCGGAAGACGGCAAACGGCAGCGGCGAACGATAACGTTCGCGGCTGCCGCCTCTCCTTGCCATAAGCCAAAGACATTCTTACCTGCCGACACCCTCTCGGGACCAAAAGCTTCCTACCCGCTCCCGCCATCCCTCATCCAGGCGAGCGCCGCACGCGAGCAGGCCCAGCGAATAAGCACCCGTCACGGGCGGCAGCGTTAGCCGGCTCGTGCGCAGCGCGGGCAGCGCCCGGCGCAGCTTGACCTCCGTTAACGCCGCGAACCAGTCGCTGCCGAATAGTCCCCCGGACAAGATGATCGGATCGCCGGGCGACAGCCCGCCGAGGCGGCCAAGCTGGCACGATACGCCTCGGGCCAGCTGCGCAAGCTCTTCCGCAGCCGCTTCGGCAATCGCGCGCGCGACAGGATCGCCCTCGCGGGCGGCCAGCAAGGCAGGTACCGCGAGCGAAGCGATATCCTTCCGTACGCCGGCACGCTCGTAGTACAGCTCGATGAACGATGTCGGGGAGGCGAGGCTCAGATGCCGCAGCAGCATCGGCGTCAGCGCGGTCGCTTCGCCTCGTCCGTCATGCGCGCGCATGACCGCGCCCAGCGCGCGGCGGCCGATGTCGTAGCCGCTGCCCTCGTCGCCCAGCACGTGACCCCATCCGCCCGACCGCGCCTCCGCGCCGTCCGCCGTTCTGCCCCAGGCCACCGACCCGGTGCCCGCGATAAGCGCGATGCCCGCTCCGCCTCCGCCGCCCGCGGCCAGGACGTTCTCGACATCCGGATAGACGCGAATAATCGCGCCCTCGCCCGCATGCGCCCGGAGCAGGCGGGCGATCCGTTCCCGGTCGCGCGGCTGGACGACGCCGCCCAGACCTGCCGCGATCACGGCGACTTGGTCCGGCTGCGCGCCGGCCAGCCCGAGCGCCTGGCGGATGAGAGAGCCGAACGTCGCCGCTACCTGCGGCCAGGGCCGGGATTTGACGTTGCCCGCATCGCCCTGGCACGCCGCCAGCAGATTGCCCTGCGCATCCCCGATCACGCAATGCGTCTTCGTGCCTCCGCCGTCCAGGCCAATAATGTACGCTGGCCGTTCCTCGCCCATGGCGTTTACTCGCCTTTCGCCGGCGGACCGGCGTCCTTCCGCGTCCAGCTTGCCCAATCGAACGCGGCCCGCCGCCGCCGCGCCTCGTAATGCGGCGACGCCAAGTACGGCTTGCCCGCTTGGCAGACCAGCTCGTCGCCGTCCGTCAGACCGGCGTCGCGCGCCGAGAGCTTGCGGACGAGCCGGCCGCGCCAGCGCAGCAGCTCCCCCCGCCACTCCGGCTTGGCGGCCAGATCCTCCGATTCCGACAGATCGCCCCGCAGATCGAACAGCTGCTCCGTCCCCAGCCGCGGGAACCAAATATATTTGAACGCCCCATCGGTCATATACTGCATCTCCTGCTCTTCCGAATAACAAGTCGAATGCTCGCCGTGGATATAGCCGCGCTCGGCCAAACCGGAGGCGTCGCCCCGCAGCGCGCCGCCAAGGCTCAAGCCGTCGACCCCCGGCGGTATCGGCACGCCCGCCGCTTCCAGCAGCGTCGGCAGGATATCCTGCAGCACGACCGGCGCTTCGACGACGGCCGGCGCATCGGCGGGTCGCCCGCCGGGCACCTTCACGATCAGCGGGATGCGGGCCGAGCCTTCATAGGCGTACGTTTTGCGCCACAGATGATGGTCGCCGAGCATGTCGCCGTGGTCGGAGACGAACACAATGAGCGCCGAGTCGAACAGCTTCTCCTTCTTCAGCCGCTCGAACAGCCGGCCGAGCTGATGGTCGATATGCGTGATCGACCCGTAGTAGCCAGCGCGCGCCTGCCGGATATCGGCCTCCCGCTTCACGCCGCGCCACGCATCGGGCCGCAGCGCCTCCGCCAGATCGTCGTGCCGATCGTCCCAGTCGCCGCGATACGGCGCGGGCAGCTTCTCTTCTTGGCGCAGATACCGATCATAATACGGCTGCGGCGCATCATAAGGCGAATGCGGACGCGCGAACGACACCTTCAAGAAGAACGGCCGTGACGGATCGCGCCGGCCCAAGAACCGGATCGCCTCGTTCACGGTCCAGGTGCTCGGATGCATCCACTCCGGCGCGTGGTAGGGCCTCGCCATCCAGGAATTCCAGCCGATGCCGTGATCGACGATGTCGTAACGTCCGCCGCTCTGCTGCCGGAACCAGGCTCTGTAATCGGAGACGAAGCCCGGGTCCTCCTCGCGCCCCGATTCATCGAGCACCGTCTCGTGGAACCCGTTCAGCGCGCGCTGCGGATAGAAATGCATTTTGCCCACGCCCGCCGCGTGATAGCCCGCCTTCGCGAGCTCGCCCGGCAGCGTATGTTCGAAGCCGACGCCCATCGGCCCTTGCCCGGCACCCATCCCGAGAATGCCCGTGTGCCACGGCTCCATCCCGGTCATCAGCGCGGCCCGCGCGGGCACGCACGAAGGCGACGGCGTGTAAGCATGCGCGAACCGGGTCCCGACGGAGGCCAAGTAATCCAAATTCGGCGTCTCGATCACGTCGTTGCCGTAGCAGCCGAGCGCGTCGGCCCGGTGCTGGTCGGTCATAATCAGAATGATATTGGTCATCAGCTCTTCATCCCCGTCAGGGCGATCCCCTGAATAAAATAGCGCTGCAGCGCGGCAAACAATACGATGAGCGGCAGTACCGCCATGCAGGCGGCCGCCATCATCAACGGATAATCGGTCGAGAATTCACCCACGAAGCTGGCGACGGCGAGCGAGAGCGTGCGCATCTCGTCCGAGCTCGTCATGACGAGCGGATTGAGGAAATCGTTCCACGCCGCCATGACGACGAAGATCGAGAGCGACAGCAGCCCCGGCGCGGACAACGGCAAGTACACGCGCGCATAGATGCGCGGGAACGACGCGCCGTCCACTCTCGCCGCTTCCCCCAGCTCTGCCGGGATCGAGAGAAAGAACTGCCGCAGCAGGAAAATGCCGAAGGCGCTTGCCAGTCCCGGCACGGTCAGCGCGTAGTACGTGTCCAGCCAATGCAGCTCCTTTACAAGCAGGAAGGTCGGGATAAGCGAAATTTGGTGGGGCAGCATCATGACCGAGAGCAGCAGCAGGAACAGCGCGTTACGGCCCGGGAACCGCATCGTCGCGAACGCGAACGCCGCCATCGAGCAGAAGAGCAGCTGCCCGGCCGTCTTGACGACCGTCAGCAGCAGCGTGTTGCCGAAATAACGGAGAAAATCCGTCTCCTCGAACACTTTGGCGTAATTGCCGAACTGCCAGGCGGCCGGAATGAGCGTCGGCGGCGCCTGCATCGATTCGGCGAACGTCTTCAGCGAGGTAAGGACCATCCATAGGAAGGGCAGTGCCATCAGCAGCGCGCCCGCGGCCAATACCGCGTGGATCAGCAGCCGGTACAATCGGTTCATCGTCTTTCTCTCCTTTCATTAGTAGTGAACCCACCGCTTCTGCAGCTTCAGCTGCACGATCGTAAGCAGCAGAATGACGACGAACAACACGACCGCCTGCGCCGACGCCGCGCCCATGCGGAACAGGACGAAGCCTTCCTCGTAGACGTTGAACACGACGCTTCGCGCGGAGCTGAGCAGCGCCGGATTGCCGCCGGTCATGACGAAGACGAGGTCGAACAGCTGCAGCGACGAGATGACCGCGGTCGTCACGACGAAGAACAAGCTCGGCGACAGCAGCGGCAGCGTAATGCGGAAGAACGCGTACAGCTTGCCCGCGCCGTCGATCGAGGCTGCCTCGTAGAAGCTTTGCGGGATACCCTGCAGGCCGGCGAGCAGAATGATCATATGATGGCCGATCGCCGACCAGATGCCGACGATCATGATCGAGATCAGCGTGTAGCGGCTGTCCGACAGCCAATTCGGCTGGGGCAGATGCAGGAACCCGAGCACCGCGTTGATCGGCCCATACTCGGAGTTATACAGCCACTTCCAGATCAAGCCGACCGCCGTCGACATCGTCACCACCGGGATGAAGTAGACCGTCCGGTAGAATGCCTGCCCCTTCAGTCCTGCGTTGAGCAGCACGGCGGCCAGCGTCGCCAGCGCGGCCGATACCGGCACGACGACGAGCGCATACAGGAACGTGTGCAGCCCCGCCTTGCCGAAATTCGTATCCGCCAGCAGCGCGGCGTAATTGTCCCCTCCCGCGAAGCGGATGGCGGACAGACCGTCCCAATCCGTGAACGAGATCGCCAGCGACGCCGCGGCCGGCAGCAGGTGGAACACGCCCAGCACGACGAAAGCCGGCAGCACGAATGCGTACGCCCACCACATCTCCACCGTTCTGCCGCGCCGCGTCCGTCTTTCGGTTCGTGGCGCGGCTTCCGGCGCCGCCACGGGCGCCGGTGCCTGGATTTCCCTCATCGCGATGGCCTCCTCCGTCGTTATTCCTTCGCCAAAATGTCGTTCATCCGGCTGGCCGCCTTGGCCGCCGCGTCCGGGATCGACTGCTTGCCGAGCAAGCCGTTCGTGATTTCCTCAATAATGGCGTTCTGCCATTCCGCCGTATTCTTCGACACCGGATACGGGCCGGTATGCTCGAGCGACTTCACGAACGCATTCATGTCGAGCGTAGGGATGGACTGCATCCACAGCGGGACCGCCTCCTTGTATGCCGGGAAATTGACCGCGTTCTTGGCCAGAAGCTCCGCGCCCGGCGCGCCGGTCAGTACTTTCAGGAACGCCCATGCTTCCTGCTGATGCTCGGACTTGCTATTAATGACCCAGCTGGAGCCGTGCACGAGGAAGCCCGCTTGCTTGCCCGCCGGCAGCGGCGCCACGCCCAGCTTGTCGCCGAGCATCCCATGCAGCGTGCTCGCGTCGTACGAGCCGCCCGGCACCATTGCCGCCTTGCCCGAGCCGAATAGCTGGACCGGGGCGGTCTCCAGCTGCTGCTGGGCGCTCGGGGAAATACCTTCGTCGATGAGGTTCTTCATGAACTGCAATGCGGCGACGCTCTCCGGCGCATCGAGACCGGACTTCTTGCCATCCTCGCTAATCACCGAGCCGCCCGCTTGATAGATGAGCGGGTAGACGCCCGACTGGTTGTCGTTGGCCGCGATGTACCCGTACGTGCCTTGACTCTTGTCGGTTAGCTTGGCGGCGTTCGCCCGGAGCGTCTCCCACGTCCACGTCTCATCCGGATACGGCACCTTCGCCGCGTCGAACAGCGCCTTGTTGTAGAACAGGCCGATCGAGCCCAAGTAGTACGGCAAGCCGTATTGATGGCCTTCATATTGATACAGCTTCGTGATGCCATCCGGGTAAACCGACGTATCCAGCGCGTCCTGTTCGACCAGCGGCTGCAGATCGGTCAGCAGCTGGAGCGAAGCGAACTTGTTGAAGTTCGGCCCGTTCATCATGAACAGGTCCGGACCGCTGCCGCCGATGAGGGCGGTCTGCAGCTTGGTGTAGTATTCTTTGACCGGCGTCACCGTCAGCTTGAAGTCCGCCTCCGGGTGATCCTTCTTGTAGATGTCGAACGTCTGCTGCACCGTCTCCTTCAGCTTCTCGTCCCAGACCGCCACCTGCAGCGTGAACGGCTCGGCTTTGGCCGCCGCGTCCTGTGCCGCCGGCGCCTCGTTCGCCTTCGCTTCGCCGGCCGCCGTCTCCTCCGCCTGATTCGTCCCGCCGTTCGACGAGCCGTTCGAAGCGCAGCCCGCGAGCGTCAGCGCTGCCGCCAGTCCCGCCAGAGCGGCCTTTGCCTGCCATTTTCGTTCCATTGCCATTCTCGTTCTCTCCCCACGTTAAATGTTGAATTCCTCTTCGCCGCGCGCATACCGTACCGCCGCCTTCGTTCGCTCCAGCGTATCCAGACTGTCCGCGTATTGGCGGGTGACGAGCCCCACATACAGCATGTCGACCACGTTCAACTGGGCGATGCGCGACGCCATGGCCCCGTTGCGGAAATTTTGCTCCAGCGAGCTCGTATACAGCGCCACGTCCGCCTCTCCGGCGATCGGGCTATCGCCGATCTGCGTAATCGCGATCACCTTCGCGCCATGCCGCTTGGCCACCTGCATCGCACGCAGCACCGAGCCGGTCGCCCCGGAATACGAGATCGCGAGCACGACGTCCGCGGACGTCAGATTCGCGGCGATGATCGCCTGCGAATCGCCGCTGTAGCCCGGCTCGCACCACAGCCCCAGCCGCAGCGCCTTCTGCCGGAAATCGTCGGCGACGACGGAGGACGATTCCACCCCGAAGAGCGCGATCTTCCGCGCTTCGCCCAGCAGCCCGACCGCTTGCTCGACCGCATCCTCGGACAGCACGGCGAGCGTATCGCGGATCGACTTGACGTTGTTGTTCGAGATCGACTCCATCATCGCGCCGATCGGACTGCCGACCGGGAACTGCCGGTATTCTTCGCCGCGCTCCCGCTCCCCGGCCAAATCCGCGGCGATCGCCAGCTTGAGCGCCTTGAAGCCCTCGTACTTCAGCGACTGCGCCAGCCGCACGACGGTCGCCTCGCTGACACCCGCCGCCGCGGCCAGCTTTTGCACGGACAGCTTGATGGCTTCCTCCGGATGCGCGAGAATGTGTCGCGCGATTCGCTCCTCCGCCTGGGTCAGGCTTTGCGCCGCTTCCCGAATGCGTACCAGACCGCCTTTTAGCACCGCCGCCATTCCCTTCTTCGCTAAAATTTTGTTTCAACGTTTTTCTTTTTTGATGAAGAAATGTTTCATTTCGGCCATAAAAAAAGACCCTCATCTCCGCAAGCGCTTGGCGCATGCGGGGAAAGAGGGCCTCTAGTTGGTCTAGTCGGCTGCTATCGTTGGAACAATTGAGCTTATCTTAAAACGCTTATTCACAGCTGTCAAGTAGGATTTAAAATCAGTCGGCCTGCCTGCCTATGTACGCCTGCACAATTTCGCAATGAAAAAGACCGAATATGCACAAATCCGTTCCCTACGAAATATGATATAGTAAATGTAAGCCTTTTCAATAGAGAGGAGCAATGGCTATGGGACGTAACGTGCTGTTCGGCCAACATGAATTGACGCTCCAGTTAACCGGCTTGAACCGGCTGCTTGCCATCAAATCGAAAGTCGTCATTCCGTATGAAACGGTGCAACATGTGTACGTGGATTACTTCGACGCGCCGAAATGGATGCTGCGCATGCCCGGAACGTCCATCGCCGGCCTCCATCTGTATGAAGGCAGCTTCAAATTCGCCAATCAGTGGTACTTCCTCTCCTTCGGCTCGCGCACGCCGCTCGTTCAGCTCGTACTGGCGGGGCACGAGAAATACCGACACGTTATTTTCCAAATGGACGACCCGGCGCGAATCGCCACGGACATCCGCCGGCAGCTGCGCCAGGCGGCCGAAGCGTCGCTCTAACATAGAACGCGAAGAGAGCAGGCCCTGGGGTCTGCTCTCTTCCGTCTGTTTATGTCTCCGCCATGCGATTAGCGATAAGGCATTGACCGCCACGAGCAGCGTAAATAAGCCTCCGAGTATTTAGTTGGCGACCAGCCGCATCGTAATCCCCGACGAATCGGTCGCGAACGAAGCGTCATCCCGCGATTCGACCGCGACGCCCGCTTCGCGCAGCCGCGCGGTTACCCGCTCCAGCTCATCCGCCCCGCTCAGCACGACCGTGAAATACGCCAGGCCGACCGCGTTCGCCGGTGCCGGCGGCGCGCCTTGACCCGCCCATAGATTCAGTCCGATGTGATGATGGTAGCCGCCTGCCGCAATGAACAAGGCGCCCATCTGCCGCCAGCCGTCCGTCGCGATGTCGAAGCCGACGGTATCGCAATAATAGGCTTTGGCCGCGGCGAGATCGCCGACGTGGAAGTGGACATGCCCGATGACCGTGCCTGCAGGCAGCCCTTCCCATTCGCGGCCCTCGGCCTCCTGCAGCAAGCCGTCCCAATCGATCGGGTCGGACGCCATCTTCACCTGTCCGTTCGCCTCGCGCGGCCACTCGTTACGGGGACGGTCCCGGTAGATCTCGATGCCGTTGTTGTCCGGATCGGCGATATAGAGCGCTTCGCTGACGAGATGGTCCGCCTGGCCGATATGGATGCCGGAGGCGACCAGATTGCGCAGCGCCTGGCCGAGCGCCTGGCGCGTCGGCAGCAAGATCGCAAAATGATACAGCCCGCTCGCCGAACGCCGAGGCAGGACAACGGCATCCCGAATCTCCTCCAAAACAAGAAGCGGCGCGCTTCCATCCACGCCTAGGCTTGCCATATTGCCCTCGCTCGTCAGCAGCTTCAGCCCGACGACCTCTTCATAGAAGCGAATCGAACGCGTCAAGTCGCTCACCTTCAATTTAACCTCGCCAAGCTTAAGATCCGGATGCAAAACCGTGCTCATAAGAGTCACAACCTTATCGTTATATTATTCAACTCAGTAAGTTACTATATGTAAGTTATTTTATAGTTATAACCTCATATCGTCAAGTAAGCTAGAACGACAGCTCATAGGATAAGCTCGTCCTGGGCATGATGGAACGAGCCGCATTTGGGGTAACATGGAAATAAGAGCACTTACCTGCACATCTGATGCGCCTGCAAACACCATTACCGATATATGGAGGGATAACCATGAGCAGTATCGACACGTTGTCCGATTGGCTGGAAGATCATAAATTCAAGCCGCTGCTGATTCAGAAGGAGGAGCAGGGTGACCTGGACCGCGTCATGATTCACCTGACCGGCGTGGATTATCGCCCGCAGCAAGAGGGGGACGACGATTATACGAACAGCAGCTCCCTGCTGCTGCGCGGCGAAGGCGTCGTCCTGACCGATGCCGAACAAAGTCCGCTCCCGGGCGGCGTCTTCGAAATTCCGCTCGAAGGGTTGAAGAAGGTCGAGACCGACGGTCCGCGCGCCCTGCTCCAAACCGAGCGCGGCGTGTACCATATCATAGAGAACCCATGAAGCAGGCACGACCGCGCGAACATGAGCGGCCGCAGTCATCGAATGACCGCTGCCGCTTTTTTTTTAAGTTGAGCCTCACATAGTATTCCTTGACAGGAATATTCCTGGAGAGGTATTCTTCTAAGTGTATTCGTTAGATGCATCCAAGTCGACTCTCTCCATTCCCGTTAAGGAGGCCGTTCCATGTCCGCCCATTCAGCGTCATCGCAAGAGCTCGTCATTACCCGCACGTTCGCCGCGCCCCGCGAGCTTGTCTTCCGCGCTTTCTCCGAGGCGGAGCATTTGCTCCGGTGGTGGGGCCCCGAAGGCTTCGACATCCAGGTCGCTTCCTTCGCTTTTCGTCCCGGCGGCGTCTTCCACTACAGCCAGCAGGCGCCCGGCGGCGAGCTGATGTGGTGCAAGCTCGCCTATCGCGAAATTTCGCCGTTCGACCGGCTCGTCTTCGTCAATTCCTTCTCCGATGCGGAAGGCGGCCTTGCGCGCGCGCCGTTCCTTGCGAGCTGGCCGCTCGAGATCGCCAACACGATCACGTTCGAAGAGGAGAACGGCCAGACGAGCATGACGATGCGCAGCGCGCCCGTCCAGCCGACGGCGGAGGAAGCCGCCGAGTTCGAGGCTTCGCGGGAGATGGCCAGAGAAGGCTTCTCGGCGACGTTCGAGCGGCTCGCGGCTTATTTGGCCGCGCGTTAACTTGCCGGACGAACCCCTCGCCTCGGGGCGACACGGCTTGCGCCGTCATTTGCGTATGGGAACGAATAACCCGGTATCGTCTCTCGGACGATACCGGGTTATTTTGGATACGCGTCCCCGCTTCTATACCTCGCTCGGCTTCGCGACGCGACCCATCGGTCATCTTTGCAGCACCGATCGGATCAGTTGAGCGCGGTTCTTCACGCCCGCCTTCGCGTAGGCCGAGCTCAGATGCTTCTTGACCGTAATCTCGCTTACGAACATGCGCGCCGCGATCTCGGCGTTCGAGCAATCCTCCAGCACGAGCCGCGCCGCCTCCCGTTCCCGTTCCGTCAGCCCGAACGCTTCGAGCCGGCGTTCCAGATCGTCCGGCGAGCCCGCCTTGCGGCCCGCGCCATGTGGATATTCGCCTTCCCCCGCCCGCAGCTCTACGCCGATCCGGCGCAGCATCTCGGCCAGAAACCGCTCCAGCCCTTCCCCGCGCGTATCGAGCACGAACGTCGGTGTCGGCGTCTTCCCGTCATAGGCGCAATGTGCAACATGCGGGAGCAGCTCAAAGCCGAGCCCTAGGTGGGACTGCCGGAACATCGCAAGCGGAGGAGGCGACGTCACGAACAATTTGCCCGCGCACATGAGCCCATGCATTCGGGTTACAGCTTCTGCGACCAGAACGGGATCGTTCCAATCCAGAATATCGATGCTCTTGATGAACCAGCCCGCCGGCTCCGGCCCCGTCACGTCCAGCGCCCTTCTCGCTTCCGGCGTCAGATGGCGGAAATACGGACCGGCGAACGCATCCTGCTCCAAGTAGGCCAGCGTGCGCGATTCAATCGGAATGATGGCCGACACCCCGCATACGTCGCCTGCCGGCGTCCTCAACAATAAGACGCCGTCCGAACCAAGCGCCAGCAGCTCCTCCAAGTTCAGGCCCGCGATCGTATACAGCATCTCTTCCCGGGTCAGATGCACCTCCAGCAGCGCGCCGGTCTCAGGGTCGATCCCCCGCCGGTGTACCGGCGCGGCTTCCGCCCGCCGCCGCTCGAGGTAACGGAGTCCCACCTCCAGGGTCTCGGCGGTCAGCGGCTCCCACGCGCAGCTCTCCGTTCGCGGCACATTCAACGACGCCCGGATCGTCTCATCCCCGATATAGTAGAACAGCTCGCCGACCTCCGCGGCCACGTCACGCTTCCGGTAGTCGTCGCGAATGACTTCCGCGTAGTATGACACGCAGCGCGTCCGCAGCTTCCGGTATTTCCCGGGGAACCGCTCTCGCAATTGACCGCGGGTCGACTCTCGCATCAAATCATGCAAGCGCCAGCCTTTCACGGACTTCCGCACGAAGGAAAGCTCCGTCAACCGGTTAAACGCCGCATCGTCCACGTCCTGCTCCGTGACGAACGCCAGCAGCTCCTGATTGAAAAGCCGCATCAGCGAAGCCGCTTCCACCAGCGTCCGCAGCCCGTCGTCCGGCACCTCCTTCAACCACAAGGAAGCCAGCTCCGCGGACCAGCCGGACTGCTCGATCGGACCTTCGGCGCCGAGCAGCGCGGACGAGACGGCGAGCGCGAGCGACAGCCCGTGACCTTGCGTCCGTTCCCACAAATATGCCGCCTGATCCGCGCTCGCGATGCCGCATCGGCGCGCGTAATCGAACACGTCCGCCCGCTCCAGGTGTCCGAGCGGCATCCATGAGGTGCGCTCCCGCCACGCCGGCGACAACAGCCACGGTCCTTTGAGCGGATAGCGTCCCGCCAGCACCACCAGAATGCCCGGGGAAAGCTTCCGCAGCCATTGATCCCGAAGCCACTCTTGCAGCAGGCCCATCTCCTCGAACGTATCGATCGCGATGATGACCCGGCGCTCCCTCGCCAGCTTGTTCAACCCGTCGACCGCGACGCGCAGCGCCGCTTCGTCGCCGCCGTCCGGCTCCTCCGACAGCCGCATCTGCTCGAGCAGCTTCCGGCAGAACGAGCCGCCCGTATGGACGAAATCCCGGCTATCCAGCAAATAGAAGGCCGCTCCTTGCCGCCTTGCCTGTCTGCGAAACGCATCCAGCAGGGTGCTTTTCCCGACGCCGCCGGTGCCGTATAGGCTCCACACCCGTTTCTCGTCGGATTCCCCGCGCAAATACCGTTCGAACCTGGCTCGCTCCTCTTGTCGGCCGACCAGGTAGGCTTCTTCCTTTTCCTCGAAGGCGACCTCCGCCACCCAGCCGGGCATGCCCGCCCCTTCTTCCCAGCGCATTCCGTCCACGTTCATACCGATCTCCCCCGCCAATCTTGCTTCCATTGCTGCCAACTTGGCCGATGTCTTCCAAGTATAACCCCATAATTATACCGAGGTATAGTACACAATGACCCTTCGCCATGGTAAGTTTAAGGCATCGAAACAACGTTGGCCCGGCGTTAGCAAGGCTTCCCCCGACAAGCGCGCTGCCTTCCCGCTTCGGCCGCGCTTGTCCCGCCCCCGCCTCGCGAAAGCGGGAGTCTCCCCCTCGCAAGCCCGAACAAATAAGAGCACCACTCCCTCCTCTTTCGGACGGGCTCCTGCCCGCTTATCGGGATGTACGACCAAGAAGACCGCTCCAGCCCGGGGCGGTCTTCTTATCTCCGGGCTGCAAATCCCCGGTCTAACGCACGCGGCTTGCCGTCAGACGGTCCATGCCGCCGGCTAGTCGAGCTGTCGGATAAACCCGGTCTTCGTCCCCTTCGTAAACCCGCACCCCTCGTAGAACCGGTGCACTTCCTCGCGCTTCGATCCCGTCAAGAGCATCACCTTATAGCAGCCCCGCTCCCGCGCATTCTCCACCGCCCGGTTCAACGCCAGACGGGCATACCCTCTCTGCCGGTAATCCCGATGGGTCACGACGTTCTCGATCAACGCATACGGCCTGCCGCCTCGCGTCAAATTCCGGATGACGGTCAGCACGCACGTCGACACCAGCTTGCCTTCGCTCTCCACCACGATGACGTCCATATTCCGATCCTCTTGGATCTCGCGCCACAGCTCGCCCAGCCAAGGCTCTCCGAGGATATCCGGGTCGTGCTCGTGCATATGCCGGTAAAGCGCCAACAGCTCCTCCAATTCGTCTTCCCGCACGCGCCGGACGATCGCCTCCGCCATCTTAACGCACCTCCGCCCGCGTCAGCTCCAGGACGTCCGTGCCTCGCGAGAACACGTCGAATCCCGACCGTTTCGCCCAGCCCGCCCGGGTCCAGAAGCCCTGTCCGACTTCATTGTCCGACTTGACGAAAATATGGCACTTGTCGATGCCGTCCGCCGCGATGGCGCCCAAGCAGCGCTCGGTCAGTGCCGCGCCGATCCGCCGTCCCCGACTGGCCGGGTCGACCGCCAAGTGATAGATAAAGCCTCGCCGGCCATCGTGACCGCCCAGAATCGTGCCGACGAGGCGGCCCTCCGCTTCCGCGACGAAGCTCATCCCCGGGTTGCGCGCCAAATACGCCGCGATCCCCTCGCGCGAGTCCGCCCCGCTGAGCTCCAGTCCCTCCACGCCGCGCCATAGTTCCATCATCGCATCGTAATCGGCTGCCGCCATTTCCCTAAATCCGAGCATGTCCGTATTCCTCCCTCTAATCGCCTTACTTCCGATCGTACCGCATTTCGATGCCGGGTCCAATCTAAATTAGGCAAACGATGATTCTCGGCATGCGATGGCAGATACAACAAGAGGCCACCGTTTGGCAGCCCCTTTCTTATCGCATCTATCCGCACCACGCGAAAAGCCCGCACACTCCGATTTAACGGAAATCCGGCGGCACCCGGCGCGACACGCCGGTCAAGATCGCGGTCTCGATGACCGCCTTGCGCACGTTTTGCACGACCTTCTCGTTGAAAATGCTCGGGATGATATATTGCTCGTTCAGCTCGTTCTCCGCAATAACGGCCGCGATCGCGCGAGCCGCCGCCAGCTTCATCGGCTCGTTGATCACCCGCGCGCGGCAGTCGAGCACGCCGCGGAAGATGCCGGGGAACACGAGCACGTTGTTGATCTGGTTCGGGTAGTCGCTGCGGCCGGTCGCGAAGACGGCCGTATGCGGCAGCGCCTCCTCCGGCGCGATCTCCGGCACCGGATTGGCCATCGCGAAGACGATCGGGTCCGCCGCCATCCGTTTCACGTCCTCTCCGTTCAGCAAGTTGCCGCGCGAGACGCCGATGAACACGTCCGCCCCTTCGATCAGCTCCTTCAGCGTGCCCGGTCGGTCTTCGACCTGCGGCTGGTCGGCGAGCCACTGCCACATCGGGTATTCATATTGGCCGCCGCGCACGATCGCGCCTTCGCGGTCGACCGGCACAAGGCGCGTCACGCCGGCGTTCAGCAGCATTTTGCAAATGGAAACGCCCGCCGCGCCGATGCCGTTGACGACGACGCGGATATTGCCGATCCGCTTGCCGGTCACCTTGAGCGCGTTGAGCAGGCCCGCGATGACGACGACGGCCGTGCCGTGCTGATCGTCATGGAACACCGGCATGTCCAGCTCTTCGGCCAGCCGCCGCTCGATCTCGAAGCAGCGCGGGGAGCTGATGTCCTCGAGGTTGATGCCGCCGAAGATCGGGCTGATCGCCTTGATCGTGCGGATGATCTCCTCGGTATCCTTCGTGTCGAGGCAGATCGGGAAGGCGTCCACGTCGGCCAGCTGCTTGAACAGCATCGCCTTGCCCTCCATGACCGGCGCCGCCGCGTGCGGCCCGATATCGCCTAGGCCCAGCACCGCCGTGCCGTCGCTGATGACCGCGACCGTATTGCGCTTGATCGTCAGCGAATACGCCTTGTCCGGATTCTCGGCGATCGCGGTGCATACCCGCGCCACGCCCGGCGTATAGACGCGCGAGAGATCGTCGCGGTTCTTGATCGGCAGCTTCGGCGTCACTTCGACCTTGCCGCCCAGATGGACGAGGAACGTCCGATCGGAGACGTTAATGAGCTTGATGCCCGCCTGCGCCTTCAGCGAGTCGACGATCGTCGCTTCCTTCGTGTCCGCCACGTCGACCGTAATATCCCGCACGGACGACTCCTTGCCCGGGCGGATGACGTCGATCGACGTAATGTCGCCGCCAGCGCGGCTGATCGTCGCCGCCACGTCTCCGAAGCTCACCAAGCCATGGTTCAATTCCACGCGCAAAATAATGCTGGTCTGTGCCATATTGGCCTCCCCCTTATTGGCTTACTTGGGTGTAGATGAATGAAAAGTTCCGCCTAGGACGTAGCAACGAGAATGAGGCTGAAGAAGTTTAGGCGGAATGCTCGTCGTTCCAGTAATGACCGATCCGCATAGAGCCTAAACGCTCGCCTTTGTGTCCGGACTCCATCCCCATACTATTCCATCTTGGGGATCCGGTAAACATCGGCGATTCTAGGAACATTCCCGGCTGCTAAGCATCTGTTTGATGGAATCCGTTCTCTACACCCATCCTCTCCATCTGACTGCCTCCGTCATCCTTCTCAGTCCCACGATATACGCGGACAGCCTCATGTTGACGCGCTTGGCCTGCGCGGTCTGGTACACCTGATGGAACGAGGCGGTCAACAGCTCGGTTAGCTTGCGATTAACCTCTTCCTCGGACCAGTAGTAGCCTTGATTATTTTGTACCCACTCAAAATAGGATACGACCACGCCGCCCGCGCTGGCAAGCACGTCCGGCACGAGCATGATGCCCCGCTCCGTCAGGATGTCGGTCGCCTTCGCCGTCGTCGGCCCGTTCGCCGCCTCCACCACGATGCGCGCCTGGATCAGCCCGGCGTTCGCTTCCGTAATCTGATTCTCGATCGCCGCCGGGACGAGGATGTCGCACGGCATCGTCAGCAGCTCGGCGTTCGTGAGACGATTCGGGAACAGATTCGTCACCGTGCCGAAGGAGTCGCGGCGGTCCAGCAGATGATCGATGTCGAGGCCGTCCTCGTTATACAGCGCGCCGACCGCGTCCGCGATGCCGACGATCCGCGCGCCGGCGTCGTGCAGGAACTTCGCCAGGAAGCTGCCTGCATTGCCGAAGCCCTGAATGATGACGCGCGAGCCCTCGACCGGAAGACCGGCGAGCTTCGCCGCTTCCTTCAGCACGATCGTCACGCCGAGCGCCGTCGACGACTCTCGCCCCTGCGACCCGCCGAGGACGAGCGGCTTGCCCGTGATGAAGCCCGGCGAATCGAACTCGCGGATGCGGCTGTATTCGTCCATCATCCACGCCATCACCTGGGAGTTCGTGAACACGTCCGGCGCCGGGATATCCTTCGTCGGACCGACCAGCTGGCTGATCGCGCGGACGTAGCCGCGGCTGAGCCGTTCCAGCTCGCGGAAGGACATCGACCGCGGATCGCACTGGATGCCGCCTTTGCCGCCGCCGTACGGCAGATTGGTCAGGCCGCATTTGATGCTCATCCACATCGAGAGCGCTTTCACTTCCTCCTCCGTGACGTCCGGATGAAAGCGCACGCCGCCTTTGGTCGGACCGACCGCGTCATTGTGCTGCGCCCGGTAGCCGGTGAACACCTTGACCGAGCCGTCGTCCATCTTGACCGGGATCCGCACGGTCAGGACGCGAAGCGGCGCCTTGAGCAGCTCGTACATCCCTTCGTCGCAGCCCAAGTACTGCAAGGCCGTATGTATCGTTTGCTGAGTGCGCGTGAATAAATCCAAGTTCTCGGTCTCCGCCTGCTTCGCATCCGCCGTATTCGCCGCATTCGCGGGCAAGCTGCTTGTCTGGTCCATCATCCGGATATCCCCTTCGACAGTCGTGTTAGGTTGAGTGAAGGCGAGAATTCAAGAAAGAGCCCTTGAATCGCGTAGAAGCAAGGGCTCTTATGAAAAATTACAGCTTGCGGGACGTCATTTTGGCTTGCGTGAACAGCAGCAGGTAGTCGTAGCCGCCCGCCTTGGAATCCGTGCCGGACATGTTGAAGCCGCCGAACGGATGCGCGCCCACGAGCGCGCCGGTGCATTTGCGGTTGACGTACAGGTTGCCGCAGTGCATCGTCTGGAGCGCTTCTTCAATGCGGCTCTCGTCCTTCGAGAAGAACGCGCCGGTCAGGCCGAACTCGGTATCGTTGTACAGGTCGATCGCCTCGCGCCAGTCCTTCGCTTTGCCCAGCGCCAGCACCGGTCCGAAGATCTCCTCCTGCATGATGCGCGCTTTGCCGTCCACGTCGGCGAATACCGTCGGCTGAATGTAGTAACCGTTGCCTTCGGCTTTGCCGCCGCCGGCGATCAAGCGGCCTTCGCTCTTGCCGATCTCGATGTAGCCGAGAATCTTGTCGTAGGAGCCTTGGTCGATGACCGGACCCGCCGCGAAGTTCTGCTCCGGAAGACCGGACTCAATCTGCTTCGTCAGCGCGGCGACCTTCTCCACGACTTCATCATATACGGATTCCACGATGAATGCGCGGGAACCAGCGGAACACTTCTGGCCTTGGAAGCCAAACGCCGAAGCGACGATCGCTTGCGCGGCCGCAACGAGATCCGCCGTTTCGTCCACAACGATGCCGTCCTTGCCGCCCATCTCGGCGACGAGGCGCTTGATCCAGATCTGGCCGGGCGCCGTGTCTGCGGCCAGACGGCTGATGCGCAGGCCAATTTCCTTCGAGCCCGTGAAGCTGACGAAACGCGTCTTCGGATGCGTCGTCAAATAGTCGCCCACTTCGGCGCCGCTGCCCGGCACGAAGTTGAGGACGCCCGCCGGCAGGCCGACTTCTTCCATCAGCTCGACGAACATGTGCGCGATGACCGGCGTCGTGGAAGCCGGCTTCAGCAGAATCGTGTTGCCCGATACGATCGCGGCCGTCGACATGCCGACGCAGATCGCCAGCGGGAAGTTCCACGGCGGGATCACGATGCCGACGCCAAGCGGGATGTAGGTCAGCTTATTGTCCTCGCCGGCGACAGGCGTCAGCGGCTGGTGCTCGTTGATCGCCGCGAGGCGCAGCATTTCGCGCGCGTAGAATTCCATGAAGTCGATCGCTTCCGCCGTGTCGGCATCCGCTTCCGCGTAGTTTTTGCCCGCTTCGAGCACCATCATCGCGGAGAACTCGTGCTTGCGCTCGCGCATGATCGCCGCGGCCTTGAACAAGTATTCGGCGCGCTCGGCGGCCGGCACCTTCTTCCACGTCTCGAACGTGGCGAGCGCCTTCTGCATCGCCTGTTCGGCGAGCGATTGATCCGCTTTGCTCACGTAACCGATCACTTCATCCACGTTGCCCGGGTTGATCGATTTGATTTTTGCATCCGTGAAAATTTTCTCCGCGCCGATATGCAGAGGCAATTCGCGGCCTAGACGCGCTTTCACTTTGGCGATGGCCGCTTCCATCGCCTGCTTGTTCTCTTCCAGCGCGAAGTTGACGAACGGCTCATTGCGGAACGTTTCGTTTTTCGTAAGGATACTCATGTATGGAACACTCCTTATTTAAACATATTTTTGAGCACGAACCAGACATTGGCGGGACGTTCCGCCAAGCGGCGCATGAAATAACCGAACCAATCGTTCCCGTACGGAACGTAGACGCGCACTTTGTAGCCTTCGGCGACCAGCTTCTTCTGCAAATCCTCGCAAATGCCGTAGAGCATCTGGAATTCGAAACGGTCGTTTGGTATACCATATTCCCGTACGATCTCTTTGGCGTATTGAATCATCGCCTCGTCATGCGTCGCGATCGCGGCATAATTACCGTTGAGCAGATGCTGGCGAATGATGGTCTTAAAGTTGTTGTCGACGTCCGCCTTCTCGGGGAACGCGACCTTCGGCGATTCCTTGTAGGCGCCCTTCACGAGGCGTAGGTTCGCCTTGAGCTCGTTCAGGTCGGCGATGTCCTGCTCCGTCCGGTACAGGTACGCCTGAATGACGATGCCCACGTTGTCGAACTCTTGGCGCAGCTCGCGGTATATATCGAGCGACATCTGGCAGTGCGCGTAATCCTCCATGTCGATGCGGACGAAATTGCCGTACGACCGCGCGCGGGTCAGAATATCCCGCATATTCCGCATGCACAGCTCGCGGCTAATATCGAGACCGAGCGACGTCATCTTGAGCGACAGGTTCGCCGTCACGCCCGCTTGATGGATCGCGTCGAGCGTGAGCAGACACATCGTGGCGGATTCCTTCGCTTCCTCCTCCGTGAACACGAACTCGCCCAGGTGGTCGAGCGTCACCACGCGCCCGCTGGCATTCAACTGCTTGACCGCATCGATCGAATGCTTGATCGTCTCCCCCGCCACGAAGCGCTGCGCGCCGAAGCGCAGCCCATACCGTTTCGCCAGTTTGTTCGCCGGGCGGTTCTTCGCCAGCTTCAGAAACATATTCCGCATAACCGTTTCCATGGTGTCACCCCTGCCTTAACACGTTATACTCCGATTATACACAATATGTTCACATTGTACATTGATAATTTAAAATTGAACACATATACCATATTAGTAATGAATATGTACAAATTTGAACATATATACCCATAAAAGAAGCCGCATTCCCCAGGCGAGACTCCCCAAACGACGCAGACTCATACATACTACCGCCTAAAGGATGTCCTAGAACTAAACCATAAGCGTGTTCCGCAACGCGTCCGTGCGCTTGACTTCCGATTAGTCGTGGCGTAATTGTGACCATTGGATTGTGTAGAACGGGCCGTCTCCCCCACTTTCGCCCCGACAGCTCTGCCATACTCGTGCTACTTCGTGTTCATCATTAAACAGTCGACCCATTAGAAAGTTATGGTCGAATTCCGAGCTTCCTTGTTGTAAATGATAAAGGGCGCATGGTAAATTTATAGAAATATACATATGATGCGAGGTTAACGATGTTCAAGATTGAACAATTACCGATCCATTCTTTCGAGACGCTGCACCCGCAAGCCGGCCTTGAAGAATTGATCCTGCTGCTCCGCCGCGGCCTGGACGCCTGCGTGACGGCCAATGGGCGCTCCTACGTGTTCACGCCCAAGGACCTCTGCTATTTCCAAGGCGACTTGGGCGGAACCGTCGGCGAGTATGTCGCCGACAAAACACATCTCGCCTCGTTCATGCTGCCGTATACGAACGACCTTCGCGCGCTGAACGCGGCGCTGGCGGATATCCCGGACGACGTCTCCCGGCTGATCATCGTGCAGGATGAGAACGGCGCGCTGCTCGGCTCGTGCCCGCTCGGCAGCCTCGTGCGCGTAGTGCTTGGCGAGCTGCAGCGGCTGGACGCGTATTTCGCCACGCTCGCCGAGACAGTGACCGATGCCGTCACCGTCGTCGACCGGAGCGGCTCCGTTATTTGCTGGAACAGCAACGCGGAGGAGATCTACGGCATCCCGAAGGAAGAGATTCTCGGCCGGCGGATCGGCGAGCATTTCGATCCCGAAGCGCTCATGGTGCTGCGCATTCTCGACGAGGGCCGGATGCTGCGCGGCGCGTACCATCGCCCTCGGCCGGATACGCACGTCCTCATTAACGCTTCTCCCATCTACGACATGAACGGACGCATTATCGCGAGCATCGCGACCGAGCAGGACATTACGCATCTGGTGAAGCTGAACGACGAGCTGACGACCGTGCAGGCCGCGCCGGCCGAGCTGGCCGGCAGCAGCGACGATCCGTTCGCCGGCATCAAGGGCAAGGGCGGCGCGATCAACAAGGCGATCACCCTCGCGCGCAAGGTCGCCGGCGCCTCGGCGCCGTTCCTCCTCGTCGGCGAATCCGGCACGGGCAAGGAGCAGTTCGCGACGGCGATCCATCAGGCGAGTCCGCGCGCCGGCCAGCCGTTCGTCATCGTCAACTGCGGCTCTATCCCGCCCGGCTTGCTCGACATCGAGCTGTTCGGCTATCAAGGCGGCACCTTCTCAGGCCAGGATACCGGCAAAGCGGGCGCGCTCGAAGCCGCCGGAGGCGGAACGCTGTTCCTCAATGAGATCGACAAGCTTCCCGTGGACATTCAGGCGAAGCTCTATCAGGCGATGCAGACCCGGATGGTCACCCGCAGCGGCGCGGAAACGCCCGTCCGCATCGAGGCGCGCGTCGTCGCCGCGACGGATCAGCTGCTGGCCGACATGGTCGCGGCGCGAGCATTCCGGGACGATCTGTACTATGCGTTCAATATCGTCTCGATCGCCATCCCGCCGCTGCGCGAGCGCAAGGAGGACATCCCGTCGCTGGCCCAGCTCTACGTCCGCGATTATGCGCTTCAATACCAGAAGCCGATCCCGGTATTCGATCCGGGCGTCATGGTGGCCCTTATGAGCTATCAGTGGCCGGGCAATCTGCGGGAGCTGCGCAACGTCATCGAGCGGTGCATCATTCTATGCGATGGCGAGCAAATCACGATGGAGCTGCTGCCGGAAGCGCTCCAGCGCGATCAGCTGCAGCGCGATGCCGCCCCGGACGAGGAATCCGGCTTCTACCACGAACGCAAGGCGCTCAAGCCCGCGCTCACGCAAGAGGACGAGATCGCGCTCATCGAGGAGGCGCTCGCCAAGACGTTCGGCAACAAGAGCGCCGCCGCCAAGCTGCTCGGCATCTCGCGCGGGACGCTGTATAATAAGATGAAGGAGTTTCATCTGAGCTAAGCGATATCGGCACGCATGCCAAAAAGAGTCCGGGAAGCATGAATCATGCTTTCCGGACTCTTTTTGCGTACTGCTTTATCGCATCCGCTCCATGAACTCCAGACGGTTGCCGAACGGATCCTGGACGTAAAACCTCCCGACGCCTTCCTCCGCCCGCGCATCGTCGTCCATGACGATTACCCCCCGGCCTTGCAGTTGGGCTTTAAGCTGGTTCAGCCCCCGGACACGGAAAGCCGGATGCGCCTTGGCCGCCGGGACGAAGTCCTTTTGCACGCCGACATGCACCTGATGCGCGCCGCATTGGAACCATGCTCCGCCTCGGGCTCGCAGCGGCTCCGGCTTCGGAATTTCCGGCCACCCGAGCAATCCGCCGAAGAAACGCCGCGCCGCGTCCTCGCAGCCTTCCGGCGCCGCCAACTGCACGTGATCGATACCGTCGAATTGAAATGCCATCCCATTCGCCCCCCATTTTCAGTTTCACTCTACAAAACACAGTTTCATTTCATACTGATTTTACAACGTTATCCAGTAAAAGACCACCCTCTTTCGAACATGGTCCTTTCGGCAGCTTCTCGTTGAGTTCGGCGGTGAACACAAACTTTTTTTTAGGCCGGCAGGAAAAAAGGAAGGTTGCACAGAAATGATAATCTCGAGCAACAATTACCATTGAGTTGCCTTTCCATTTCCACTACAATTGACCTACCAAGTCTTATGACCTACAACCTAGCAGCCTAGTCATTCATGAATCAACATATCGGGCAAACTATGCGAAAGCATAGGACGCAAAGCCACGGATCTGAAATCCAAGTATGATCGCCGGGTTGCTACCATCTCTTGAACGAACTTCGAATCAGGGGAATGCCCATGGCATTTCCCTGATTTTTTTATGTCCAAATTCACCGTGCAGGAGGACCCATCGTGGAGGGACAAGCTCTACTTTCCCATCTCAATGCTCGCAAATGGGCCATTTTCATCGCCGTCGTCCTATTGGCCGTCGCCATCGAGAGCCAGCCGCTTTCCCTCGTCTACGGCATTTCGCTTTCCTTCGGCAGCGTGTTGCTGTTCGCCTCCATCGGCCTGCTTCAGCTCCGCTACGTGGCGCTTGGCGCGCTGACGGTCTATGGCGCCTGCATGCTCGCATTCGGTCACTCCCCCTTCGTGCTCGTTCATCTTGCCGAGCTGCTGGCCGTCGGACTGTTAAGCCGCAACAGCGCCAAGCCCCTTTTCTTCTGGGACGCCTGCTTCTGGGCGGTCATCGCCCTCCCGGCGGCGTTCATCCTGCACGTCACTGATCATCAAACATCCGAAATCGTGCTGGCCCTGCTCGTCGGCGCCGCCAACAGCATGATCAACGCCACGCTGGCCGGCATCGTCGTCAAATATTTGCCGGTCTGGATCCGCATCGCCCCAAGGACGAAGCAGCCGATCCACCTGAAGCAAGCGCTGGCCCACTTCACGCTCTTCATGATCTTCGTTCCCTATCTCATGTACTTGTCCATCGGCAGCGCCAACATTACCGACACGCTGGAACGCAATACGCTTCACCAGTCGGAAGGCACGGCCAGCAGCATCAAGGAAGAGCTGGGCCGCTGGACCGCCGAGGAATACCGCTCCGTGAAGCTCGGGTCGGATATCCAGATCGGCTACTTGCAGAACATGATTAACAAATACACGAGCGAAGGCATGTCGCTCATCACCGTGACCGACAACAAGAACCGGATCATCGCCGATACCCAGGGCTCTCCTTACGGGCTGAAGTTCACCCGGCTTCAAGCCGATGTCAAGAAGCAATTCAACGACCGGTTCTACCTGACCTTGCCGGCCAATGCCCATACGCGTCAAACCTGGCAGGATGCGGGTTATCTGTATATTCAGGAAGTCCCGCAGGCGTCCATGACGATCTACATCGATACGCCGCTCGGTCCGTTCCTCGACTCGATCTACGAGGAATATTTCTACCATTTCCTGAACCTGATGCTGTGCGCGCTCGGGGTCACCCTGCTCGTGCTGCTGTTTGGTCGCATGCTCACCGGCACGATTACGGAGCTAGCAGCCACCACCGCGAACTTGCCCGACCGGCTCAAAAGGATGGAGACGCTCGAATGGCCGACAAGCGGCATTATCGAATTCAACTCGCTCATTCAGAACTTCCAGCATATGTCGCGCGACTTGTTCCGGCTGTTCCAGGAATCGTCGGACGCGAACAGCAAGCTCAAGGACCAGACCGCCAAGCTGATGGTCTCCGAAGAGAAGCTCCAGCATTTGGCGTACTACGACGGTCTGACCGGCTTGCCGAACCGGCTTCACTTCTCCAATCACCTGCTGCGCGTGCTGGAGGAGCATCAACAAAGCGAACGAAGCGCCGGCCAGTCGGTGGCGGTCATGTTCGCGGACTTGAACCGGTTCAAGCAGATCAACGATACGATGGGCCATGCCGCGGGCGACGAGCTGCTGCAGCGGGTGGCCGAGCGGTTCGCCCGCTACGAGTCCGGGCAATGCCGCATTTTCCGCCTCGGCGGCGACGAGTTCGTCGTCGTGCTCGTCTATGAGGACGAGGCGCTGCTGCACGAGACGGCGGACGCGATCTGCCGCACGTTCAACGACGCCATTATGATCGCGGGAACCGAGCTTTACATATCCGTCAGCTTGGGCATCAGCGTCTACCCGCGGGACAGCCGCGATCACGATTCCCTGCTGAAGCATGCGGATATGGCGATGTATCAGGCGAAAGAACAAGGGACCAGCTGCTATCGCTTCTTCGACGACGAGATGAACCGATACCTCGCGGAGAAGATGCAGCTGGAAAACGGTCTGCGGATCGCGATCCGCTCCGGCGAGTTCAAGCTCCATTACCAACCGAAGGTGGCGGTCGCCACCGGGCGAATCAGCGGCGCCGAAGCGCTCATCCGCTGGTATCACCCGAATCTCGGCCTCATCCCGCCGGACCGCTTCATCCCGCTTGCGGAAACCTCCGGCTTGATCGCCGAGATCGACGCCTGGGTCATCCGGGAAGCCTGCCGGCAGAACCGCGTCTGGACGCGGCAGGGCATGCCGCCGCTGCCGGTCGCCGTCAACATCTCCGGCCGCCATTTCGAACAGGGCGAGCTTCCGCAGCTGATTCGGTCGATCGCCGATGAGACGGGGATGGATCTCTCTCTGCTGACGCTCGAGATTACGGAGGGCATCTTCATCCGCAATCCCGACAAAGTCGTCGCGCAGCTCGAGGCGCTCCGGGCGCTCGGCCTTCGCGTCTCCATCGACGATTTCGGCACCGGCTATTCGTCCTTGAACCAGCTGCAGCGTCTGCCCGTCGACGAGGTCAAGCTTGACCGCACGTTCATGAAAGGGATCGTGAACGATCCCAAGAAGTCCCGCATCGTCGGCGCCATCGCCGAGCTGCTGCGCAGTCTGCAGCTGCACGTCGTCGTCGAAGGCATTGAGACCCTGGAGGATTATCGATATATCGAGAAGCTAGAGTGCGAAGAAGCACAGGGCTATTGGCTTAGCCGGCCGCTGCCGGCGGAAGAATTCGCATCCTTCCTGCAAGCCTACGCCAAGGAAGATCGGGAGGAAATATCATGAGAAATCGCAGCATGCGCCGCTTGGGCTTGACGCTGATCACCGCTGTACTCGCCGTCGGGCTGGCCGGCTGCTTCGCCTCCGGCACCGGGACGAAGCAGCTCGGCGCGGAGAACGAATCCACGTCCGCGATGCCGCCTGCGGAAGGCGCGGACAAGACGCAGGAGATTGACCCGAACATCAGCGCGGAGCTGACGCTATGGGTGTACTATAAAGGCTTTGACAAGCTGATCCCGCAGTTCCAGAAGCTGTATCCAAACGTGAAGGTGACGGTGAAGGACTTCCTGTACGCCTCGTACGAGAACGAGTTCCTGCAGGCGCTGGCCGACGGCGACGTGCCGGACGTCATGCTCGTGGACAGCGCGCAGTTCGGCTCCTTCTCCTCGATCAAAGGCGTGGAGAACCTGCTCGATCCGCCATATAACGCCGGTCAATACGAGAAGGATTTCAGCGAAGCGTTATGGCGGAGCAATATGTCGCTGGATCGGAAACGACTCGTCGGCTTCCCGCTCTCCAGCTCGCCGATCGTCACCTACTACCGCAAGGATATCATGGACAAATACGGCTTCCCTTCCGAACCGAAGGCGCTCGGCGATTATATGGCCGACAAGGACAACTGGCTGAACATGGCCAAGACGCTGAAGCAGGACGGCATCTATTTGACGCAGTGGGACCCGGAGATCGTCTTGAACTTCGAGCGCACGCAAAGCTTCTTCGACGACGAGCTCCGCTTCCAGCGCAACAACGAGCTGTTCAAGGAAGCGATCGATATCGCCAAGGTCATCCACGACCTCAACCTGGCCGCGCATCTCGACGTCTGGACCTCCAGCGGCGAAGAAGCCGTGCGCAAAGGCAGCATCGCGATGATGTACATGGGCACATGGGGCGGCGATCAAATCAAAGCGTGGGCGCCGGAATCCGCCGGTCTCTGGCGGGAGACGCGGCTCCCGTTCAATCTCTACGGCTGGCAGAACAGCGCCAACTTCATTCTCCCGTCCGATGGGAAGAACAAAGCGCTTGCCTGGAAGTTCATCGAGTTCTACGTCACCGAAGCGAGCAAGAACGGCATGGCGGGATCGGTCCCGGCTTATCTGCCGGCGCGCGGCAACCCAAAGGAGCTGGCCTCCGTCAATCCGTACATGGGCAACCAGCCGGTGTACGCGCTGCACGAGGAGCTCGTGAACAAAATGGCCGAACTCGTGCCGACGCCGCTCGACGCGAAAGCCGCGGCGATCTGGGACAAAATGCTTGCCCAAGGCATCGAGCGCAAAATGGACACCGCGACCATGCTCGACGGCATCGAAGAGCGCATCGTCTCGTCGCTAGCGACGGAGATCGATATTTTGAAGCGCAATCTGGAAGAGTCGTCGCCTTGACCGGCTTCCTGCCGACGATCCTCCTCCTTCGATGAATACCGCTTTCCATGGCAAAGAGCCGCAGATATTCAATCTGCGGCTCTTTGGCGCGGCCCCCATAGTTACCGCTTGCGGCACGCGAGAACCCGACATCAGCGAGCCGGCGCATTGGTAGAGGAAGGAGAGATGCTCTCACGCTTGGATTGCGCCTGGCAGGCGCCCGGACCGTTCATTCGCTGGGCATGCGCAGTAATATTTGATAGCCGGTTTTATGTCCAATCCTCTCTTAATCTAGCTGCATAATCTATGATGAAGGCAACTATAGGAGGTGATTTAAGAGTGGCTATCTTTTTGGATTCCAAAACCTCGCAGAACGCAAGTTATGCGAACTCGATCGCAATTCCGATATCGATCCTGGGCACCCCTACGCTCGTCGCGCAGCAGACGCTTGACCTCTCCGCAGGCAACGCCAACCTGACGCGCGTCACGTTCTCGGGCACGATCGCGCTGCAGCTCGGCTTGCTGCCCGTCGCCACGAACGTAACGATCGGTGTCTATCGCGGGCTCGACACATCCGGTGTTCTTGTGTACTCGGCTTCCGAGAACATGGATATCAACTTGCTCGGTCCGCAAGTGTTCTCCCTCTCGGGCTCTGATTTTAACGCGCCCAATATTGCGGGCGTCCCGTACAGCGTATTCGTTACGGTTACCGCCCTCGGCGTCACGCGGGTCGGTCCGGAAAGCTTCAATTTTATAGCAATCACCGACTGACGCAGCTTGAACGGCTAGCTATTCATCCTGGCAGGCGGTATGCATTTCACCCGGCCAGAATACGTCGGATATCAGGAAAGGGCAGCCGCGGAGGCTGCCCTTTCTGCTTCGGCTTGCGCCTGCTAGTTATAAAATCAACAACAAGGGCACTGTCTACACGGCGCGCTGCTTTCCTGCTCGGATTCGTACAACGCGTACGACAGCTGCCGGAAGCCTTTGGCCCGCAAAAATCGAGCCGCCCGGTACACCTCGGAAGGCTTCCCGCCCAACAGCACGAGCGGCCGCTCCGCTTTCACATATCTGCGCCAGAACGAGCTGAGCCGACCGAGCGACAAATTGACCGCCCCGTGGTAATGCCCCTCTTCGAATTCCAAGTAGTCCCGCACGTCCAGCAGCTGCACGTCTTTCCCCGCCTCCAGCCCGGACAAGTCCCGAAGCGCGTGCTGCCGCAACCCTCGGACCGGCGCGTACTTGCGATACATCCAATAGGCGATCGCCACCAGCATAATTAGACCCAGCAAACGAAACATCATCGTTCCTCCCTCAGCTCATGTCCCGGATTATTCGATGCATACCGTCATAATCGACTGCGCCAAGCAGCCTTGCATGGATGATGCCATCCGGCGCGATGAATACCGTCGTCGGATACGTGCGGATGTTGTACGCCGCCATCGCAGCGCCTTCCTCATCCAGCACGATGGGGAATGTCGTGCCTTTCTTGTCCGCGAACGCCCATACGGCGTCCGGACCGCGCTCCGTGGTCGTCATGTTCACCGACAGGAGCACCACCTCTTCATTGTCATATCTGTCGTACAGCTTCTGCATATGCGGCATCTCCGCTTGGCATGGCGGACACCAGCTCGCCCAGAAATTCAGGACGACGACCTTCCCTTTGTATGCGGAGAGCGCGACCGGCTTGCCGGCCCGGTCCACGAGTCGGATATCGGGCGCCAGCTGGCCTTGCTTCGCTCCGATCTGCACGCTTCCCGGCGCGGCTTGCGACGCGGCGAGCGGGTCATCCGCAGCCGGGAACTGCACGCGCATAACCGTCATCAGCGCCAAACAGCCGAGCAGGACACCCGAAGAGAGCTTGCGCCAATCGGGAGACTCGCGTCGTGCTAGGAGCCAGATGGTCAGCAGCAGCGCGGCGAGCGTCGCCGCCAGCCGGCGAACGGACCATGAATCGGCGAACCATGGCTCAACGGCCATGAACGTCCCTGCAGCGCCGAACGCCATGATACAGACGGTCTCCGCCGACGCCAACAGACCGACTTTGGCGCGATGCCCTTTGAACAGAAGATAGGCCGACGATACGACCGATGCCAGCATAGCCCCTTTGGATCCGCCGCTAAAATACAACAGCGATCTCCACTCCGCCATAACTGTAACCGGATCGAATACAATTATACTCGCTTTCCAGACGATTAGCCAGAGGAAAACCGCCTGCAGCGCGTCCGATGCTTGCGTCTGCGGGAGGGCGCCTCGCTTCGCACGCAGACGCACGCCCAGCACCCCGGCTAATCCCGACAACAGGTACACCGCGATTTCCAAGTTCAGCGCCAGCTGCCCTGCCTGCACTGTATACATTCCGCCGTCATCCCCTTCTCATAGCAAAGGCCCTACGCTTGAGCAGGTAGGGCCCTTCCTTCATACTGATCGTCCTTCTTGCATACGTACCGGCGCTGCGCCGGTCTCGAATTTCCAATAGGAAACGCGACGCCCCGCTAAAAGACGACGCAGCTGTCTCAGCTGGCGCGTCGATTTCTAGCCGCCTGGCTTCCTTAGCGCGCCCGCTCCGCGTGCCATGCGGAGATGCCGCCCTTCAAATGCGCGATGCGGCCATATCCCCTCCGCTGCAGGAGCCGCGCTGCCCGCTTACTCCGAACGCCGCTTTGGCAATAGAGATATACGCTGCGTTCCTTCGGAATCTCGTCCAGTCTCCGGCCGAGCGCGGACAACGGAATATGGACCGCGTTCGGAATCGCGCCCCGGCGGAACTCGCCCGCTTCCCGCACATCGAGCAGCAGCGCCTCTCTGGGCGCTTCCGCAAGCTCCCGGTTGAACTCGCCTGCAGCCAGCGTCCGAAGCCCCTTCACCGGCCCGAACTGCAAATACAGCAGCCACAGGGCAAGCGCCGCGATTGCGATATCGATGATCGTATTGAGATTAAACGTCATTGTTTTCGTTCCCTCCGTAACATTAGGAGAGACGGCATGCGCGTCAACCGACCGCCGCCGCTCCTACCAGCCGTCCTCGTCCGCTACCTGCTTTTCACCAGCAATTCGATCGCTTGCTTCACCAGCTTGCCGGTATCGCCGCCCGCCGCCTGTTCCTCCAGAATGCAGTGCTGCAAGTTTTCCGCGACGATCTGGGCAATCGCCTTGTCCGACGCATTGCGCACCGCCGACAGCTGACTGACGACGTCCTTGCAGGACTGGCCTTCATCCATCAGGCGCAGCACGCCCCGAATCTGGCCTTCGATACGGCGAAGCCTCGTCTTCATCTCGTCGGTATATTGGAATTCCATCCTGTTCATCCCCCTTTCGGATTGATCACACATACACGTATGGGTATAGTATAAGGCAAAACGGGGGGCTGTACACCTTTAAATAAACAGATTCACGTTGCCGTCAGACGCCTCGCCGAGATACGTGGCAACGCCGCCAAGCTCGAGATCCTCGATCAGCTCTTCACGCCGCAGGCCGAGCAAATCCATCGTCATCGTGCAGGCAACCAGCTTGACGCCCTGCTCTTGAGCCAGCTCGATCAGCTGCGGCAGCGTGAGCGCGTTATGCTTCTTCATGACGTGCTTGATCATCTGCGGACCCATGCCGGCCATATGCATCTTGGAGAGGCCCAGCTTGTTCGCGCCGCGCGGCATCATCCAACCGAACAACCGCTCCAGCAGGCCTTTATTCGTCTGAACCGGACCGTCCTGGCGCAGTGTGTTCAGCCCCCAGAATGTGAAGAAGATCGTCACGTCATGATCGTAGGCCGCCGCCCCGTTGGCAATAATGAATGCCGCCATCGCCTTGTCGTAATCGCCGCTAAACAGGACAATCGTCGTTTTTTTCTTGTTCGCTTCCATCCCGATCCCTCCTTCTAGGCCTTCCGCACGTAGAACGCGTAGACGCCGCCGATCTCTTCATGGCGCACCAACTCGTGTCCGGTCTGCTTCACCCAGGCGGTAAAATCGTTGACCGAGCCTTTATCCGTCGACAGCACCTGCATGATCTGGCCCGCGCTCAAGCCGCTCAGCGCTTTCTTCGCCTTGACGATCGGCATCGGGCATGCCAACCCTTTCGTATCGACCACCATGCTGATTTCCATATCCTCATCCTCCTTTGTTATCGTGAATGGCGCAGCGATTCGGTCCGCTCTCCATCTCGCGTTGTTCTTCCAGCGCGGGCGTCAGGCGCCCCATATTCGTGCGGCGAATCGCCTCATAGGCGTTCGGGTGCCGTGGCAAATGTTCCGTCACCGTCCGGCGAAATGCCGTCTCGTCCGCAATGTTCAATCCGGGATTGCCCGCGAACAAATCCCCCAGCCGCGCCGCCACGTCGCCTCGCTCGCCTAGCTCCTGCCAGGATCCGAAATGCGCCGGCAGCACGACCAGTTCTTCCGGCAGCGCCCGATACCTTTCATACAACGTCTCGCGCAGATCGCCCACCCAGTCTTCCCCGAGTCCCGCGAGATCCGGACGCCCGATAGACGCGAGGAACAAACTATCGCCCGTCAACAGGTACGTCCCGTCCACGAGGAACGATGTACTGCCGATCGTATGCCCCGGCGAATGCAGCGCCTGAATCTCGATCGCCGCGCCGCCGACAGCAATGCGCACGCCATCCTCCAGCTCGGCATAGTCGAACGTCACCTCTTGCGCATCCTTCGGCGGCAGCCAATACGTCCCTCCCGACTGCAGCGCCAGCTGCCGTCCGCCGCTTATATGGTCCGCGTGCAAATGCGTGTCGAGCGTATGCCGAATATGCGCGCCGCGTTCCCCCGCCACTTGCAGAATCGTCTCCTTCATGCGCGGCGCATCGATCACCGCCGCTTCGCCGTTCGATACGATCATGTAAGAGAGACAACCTTTGCCCATCCGCACGAACTGATAGAGCTCGCCGTCACCGCGAAGATCGCCGATTTTAACCGGCCGAACGTACTCGCTCCACGCCTTCATCCCGCCTTCGAGATAGCGCACGCCGCTAACACCCGCCTCGGCCAGCTGTTCGGCCACGAACACGGACGAGCCTTCCTTGGCGCACACGACGAGCATCTCCCGACCCGCAGGCAGCAGCTCAAGCGCGCCTTCAACCCCATCCAGCAGCTCGAAATAAGGAATATTAACCGAGTCGACCTGCTTGCCTTCGATTTTCCAATCCGCATAATCGGCGGCGTTGCGCACATCCAGAACAAATAACGGCTTCCCGCCAATGATGAGATTGGCCGCCTCCTCCGCCTTCATGCCGCCTATGCTCGCTGTCGTTGTCATCCACGTTCTCCCCCTATGCCTGACGTTCGATAGGACCGTCCCAAGCGGACATCCCCGGAACCGTGTTGTAGATAGTGGGTAATCCGAGCGCGGCCAACTGCCTGCAAGCCAGATCGCTGCGCATCCCCGTACGGCAAATGACGTAGATTGGCGCATCCTTCGGCAATTCATTCGCCCGTTGATCCAGCTCGCCCAGCGGAATCGATACGGAACCGGGTATCCGGCCGAACGCGTACTCCGCCGGTTCCCGCACGTCCAGCAGCGTCAACGCCTCGCCGCCGATCATTTTCGTTCGCAGTTCCTCGTTCGTTACCGTTCTGGCGAATGGCTCTTCGTTCCGTACGTCATCCAAATTCGCTTTCCGGATAAAATGCTTCATTATGCCGCCCTCGTGAATCGTCCCTAAGTAGTGATGGCCCATCGAGCCGGCCCAGCCCTGCAGATCGGCTAGCGATCCTTTGTCCGTCGCCTGCACTTCGATGACTTGGCCCGCCTGGAGCTGAAGCATCGCCTTCTTCGTGCGCACGATCGGCATCGGACAGGCAAGCCCTTTGCAGTCCAATAAGAAGTCCGTCGGTATCGATGATGTTTCGGACATTTCTCGTCCTCCCCTTATAGCAGTTACTCATACCCCTATACGTATTAGAATGAATAAAAAATTTTGGTCTTTTACCAGTGACATGCTGATTGTCCCGTCTTGGCCGTACACACAACCGAATTCACCTTCCCCATATCGTAAACGTACCGTCACGTCACTCCGGCCTGCTACGATCTCCGGCTCGAGCTCGCGGTCAAATCGCCCGGCCATGCGAGCAGCCCGCCGGTCATGTTGATGACATCGTAACCGAGCGACTCCAGCAGCTCGCACGCCAGTCCGCTCCGATTGCCGCTGCGGCATACGACCAGCGTTGCCAGCCCTTCTTCCAATTCGGCATGACGCCGGCTCAGCTCGCCAAGCGGGATGGGGATCGAACCTTCGATATGACCGATTTCCCATTCCGCGCTCTCGCGGACGTCGACGATCTGAAGCGATCCTCCTTTGTCCAGCCATGCTTTCGCTTCTGCCGTTGTCATGGATTTCGCAAACTTCCCTGCCATTCGTACACGCCCCTTAACGTTGTAAAAGGATATCGAGCCATATCTTTAATGCCGTTAACGTAATGAGGACCGCGAGCATGCCTTGCAGCCACCCGACCTTCAGACGCCGACCGACCCTCGCGCCCATAGGCGATCCTACCAAGCTCGCCGCCACCATGACCATAGAAGGAACGAGCAGCATATGCCCGCCCAGCGCCTTCCCGGCTGTGGAGCCCGCCGAAGAGAGGAACGTGATCGCAAGCGACGACGCGACCGCCACCCGGGTCGGAATCCGGAGCAGGACGAGCAGGACCGGCAGCAGGATGAAAGCTCCGCCGGCGCCGACGATGCCGGACATCAACCCGATGACCGATGCGCTGCCGGCTGCCAGCCCTGTATGAAACTCCGGCGGCGCTCCATCCGCGAGCTCTATATTGCGCTTGGGCATCAACATCATGACCGCGGCTGCGAGAGCCAGAAGCGCATACGCCACGCGAATTCCCGACTCGGGCACGAACGAGGAGCCATAGCTGCCCGCCAGACCGCTCAGGGTGACGGGTACCCCCATGTATCGAACCAGTCGGCCGTGAATCAGCCCACTCCTCCGGTAAGCTAACGCCCCCGATAAGGTGGCGAATAATACTTGTACCGCCCCAATCGCGGATACTTCATGCGCGCTAAATGCCGCATATCCCAGTGCAGGCGGAACATACAGCAGCAGCGGAAAATTCACGATCGAACCTCCGATGCCCGCTAACCCGGATAGGAAAGCTCCGGCCCAACCAATCGCAAATAACATCAATAACCAGCCTACATCCGCATGCATGCATCAAACTCCTTCCAAACAAAGCCGTTTCAATCAAGGAGTCTATAATAGTAACATACATATACCCCTATGGGTATTATATTAGGTGCTCATACCGATCGTTGTCAACAAGGAAGCATGTTGGAAAATACCGGATGTCTCTTGCCGCGGGTGACGCGTCTGCTTAATTCCCCAACCGGGCCCCGCTCTACCCCTTGCTGTAGCGGCTTGCGACGCAACGCGCGGCTCATCCGCAAACAAGACCGCTTTGGCACCGATCCACGGTCTCATCCCGACTACGGAGCTCTCGAAAACTGTGGTCTCGCCAAGGTACGGCGAGCAACATGTTATCCTTCTCGCAAAAAAGCCGCAAGCCTAGTCTCCCAGGCTTGCGGCTGCTTCTCGATATCCTTGCGTTATTCATCGGCCTCCGCAGCCGATGCCTTCGCAAGCCTTGTTGCTTTTACCTTGCCAATGCGCTTGCGTATGACTTCTTCCACCCGGAACAGCACGCCTTCGAGCTCGACCGTAGGCTGTTCGCCTTTGCGCGGAATCGTGCCCAGCTCGCCGATCAAAAACCCGCCCAGCGTGTCGTATTCGTCCAGCGGCAGATGAATATCGAGCAGCTCGTTCACTTCGCGCAGGGAGATCAGACCGTTAATGAGGTAGGTGTCCTCATCCAGCTGTTCGATTTCTTTCTCGTCATCGTCATGCTCGTCGAAAATGTTGCCGACGATTTCTTCGATCAGATCTTCGATCGTAATAATGCCGGCCATGCCGCCGTACTCGTCGATCGCGATCGCCATGTGGACCTTCTTCGTCTGCAAATCATGAAAGACATCGTCGATCGGCTTGGACGCCGGTATGAAGTACGGCTTACGCAGCAGCTTGCTCAACTCGAACTGCTCCGCGCAGCCAACGTTAATGTACGGGATAAGGTCCTTCGTGTGAAGAATACCGACGATGTTATCGTGGTCCCCTTCGTAGACCGGGAAACGCGTGTATTTCTCCAAATGCGCGACCTGGATCAACTCGCTTAACGTAATCGTGACCGGAATGCTAACGACGTTCGTCCGGTGCGTGATGATATCCAGCACGTTCTTATTATCGAACTCGAAAATATTATGAATCATTCGCTTCTCGGTTTCTTGAATGGCGCCATTCTCGTTGCCGACGTCCAGCATCATGCGGATTTCTTCTTCGGTGACCTGCTCCGTGTTGGCATTCGGATCGACGCCGAACAGCCGGACGAGGACGTTGGTCGATAACGTCAGCAATTTGACGAAAGGCGACGTTACTTTCGAAATAAACGTCAGCGGCGTAACCGCGAACATCGCGATGCCTTCCGCCTTCGTCATCGCCAGCCGCTTCGGTACCAGCTCGCCGAAAACCAGCGTGAAGTAGGACAGAATCAGCGTAATGATAATGAGCGAGACGGTCTCGAGCATTTCGATCGAAAGCGGTATGCCCGCATCGAACAGCACCTGCGCCAATCCGCCGGCGAACGATTCGCCCGCGAATGCGGATGCCAGGAAACCCGCAAGCGTAATCCCGATTTGAATGGTCGCCAAGAAACGGCTCGGTTCGCCCAGCAATTGGACGAGCAGTTTGGCTTTCTTATGACCGTTATCGGCCATCGCTTTGATCTTGTTGTCGTTCAGCGAAATGAGTGCGATTTCTGATGCAGCAAAGAAGGCATTAAGCACGATAAGCAAAATCAGGACAACAATTTCTATGGACAAAACAATGGACCTCCCAAGATATTTTACAAATGCTTTTACAAACAGCTATCCTTGTTTATACGCAACAAACCGGAAAAGTTGCATGATCTTTGTTATCAGCGGGCTTACCCCCGCTGATGCTGATCTGTTTATCCTTCGCAACATGGCTCTCGTTTACGCAGCACGCAGCGAAAACGTTCGGTTCCTGGATACTCCTCGCCTAAGCTGTAGACGCGAAACCCGACTTTCGCATAATACCCGACGGCCTCGGCATCCGTCTCCGCGGTTAATTGCACGGCTTGCCGTGTCCGCATCCACTCGGCAATCATGCCGCTGCCGATCCCGCGGCTCCGATCGCTCGGTCTGACCGCAAGATGAAGCAACTCATATTCCCCAACGCGTACCTCCCGGATACCAATCAATCCGACAAGCCCCGATTCGCCTAGCCTGCCGAACAAGCCGCAAGCCTCATCGCGATAGCGAGCCCACGCGCGCTCCCTGCTGGACGGTTCGGGCCAGACGCACAGTGCCAACAAGCGCTTGACCTCTTCCTGATCTTCGTAGTCCGCTAACGGAAATAAAGCAGACTCCACGCGAATTGTCACCGTTCTCCCCGCCTCCGATACGCGATTGCGTCATCCGCGTTGATTTCTAACCATTGTACCATAATTAGGCATGCCACCATCACGCAACTTCACAACGAAACAAAAAAGAAGCCGGTCTCGCGCATCATCACGAAACCGGCTTCTGCATATATGGAGCGAATGCTTGATCCGCTGCTTGGCAATATGGCGCGCCCTGAGAGATTCGAACTCCCGACCTTTTGATTCGTAGTCAAACGCTCTATCCAGCTGAGCTAAGGGCGCCTATTCACAAATGAAAAGCATGAGCCATGTAGGACTCGAACCTACGACACCCTGATTAAAAGTCAGGTGCTCTACCAACTGAGCTAATGGCTCAAACCTAAGTGGTGCCGCCGAGAGGACTTGAACCCCCAACCTACTGATTACAAGTCAGTTGCTCTACCAGTTGAGCTACAGCGGCAAGTTTATAAATGGCGGAGCCGACGGGATTCGAACCCGCGGTCTCCTGCGTGACAGGCAGGCATGTTAGGCCTCTACACCACGGCTCCGCAGAAAAAGGTAGTTATGAGCGGCAGGATTTGATCGAATGCAGCCTCAGGCCTAGGTTCCTTGAGCAAGCTGCGCATTAGGTCCACTCCGTGTCACTTCATGCTTATGGTAGCGGCGGAGGGACTCGAACCCCCGACCCTCCGGGTATGAACCGAATGCTCTAGCCAGCTGAGCTACGCCGCCATGAATGGTGACCCGTAGGGGATTCGAACCCCTGTTACCTCCGTGAAAGGGAGGTGTCTTAACCCCTTGACCAACGGGCCTTCTTAAGATGCGCCATGCCCAATAAAAAAAACCACTCTCATTGGGGTGATTTCTCTTATGTGCATATTAGGATGCACCTTCAAAACTGGATACGAAACTTACAGTCCTTTTAGCTTTGTTTCATTTAGGATAAGCCCTCGACCGATTAGTATTCGTCAGCTGCATGCATTGCTGCACTTCCACCTCGAACCTATCAACCTGGTCGTCTTCCAGGGGTCTTACTAATTGGGAAATCTCATCTTGAGGGGGGCTTCACGCTTAGATGCTTTCAGCGCTTATCCCGTCCGTACTTGGCTACCCAGCGGTGCTCCTGGCGGAACAACTGGTACACCAGCGGTACGTCCATCCCGGTCCTCTCGTACTAAGGACAGCTCCTCTCAAATTTCCTACGCCCACGACAGATAGGGACCGAACTGTCTCACGACGTTCTGAACCCAGCTCGCGTACCGCTTTAATGGGCGAACAGCCCAACCCTTGGGACCTACTTCAGCCCCAGGATGCGATGAGCCGACATCGAGGTGCCAAACCTCCCCGTCGATGTGGACTCTTGGGGGAGATAAGCCTGTTATCCCCAGGGTAGCTTTTATCCGTTGAGCGATGGCCCTTCCATTCGGTACCACCGGATCACTAAGCCCGACTTTCGTCCCTGCTCGACTTGTTGGTCTCGCAGTCAAGCTCCCTTATGCCTTTGCACGCTTCGAATGATTTCCAACCATTCTGAGGGAACCTTTGGGCGCCTCCGTTACATTTTAGGAGGCGACCGCCCCAGTCAAACTGCCCGCCTGACACGGTCCCCCCACCCGATTCAGGGTGGCGGGTTAGAACTCCGATACGATCAGGGTGGTATCCCAACGGCGCCTCCACCCAAGCTGGCGCTCAGGCTTCAACGGCTCCCACCTATCCTGTACAGATCGTACCAAAGTCCAATATCAAGCTGCAGTAAAGCTCCATGGGGTCTTTCCGTCTTGTCGCGGGTAACCTGCATCTTCACAGGTATTAAAATTTCACCGGATCTCTCGTTGAGACAGCGCCCAAGTCGTTACGCCATTCGTGCGGGTCAGAATTTACCTGACAAGGAATTTCGCTACCTTAGGACCGTTATAGTTACGGCCGCCGTTTACTGGGGCTTCGGTTCATAGCTTCGGGTTGCCCCTAACCACTCCCCTTAACCTTCCAGCACCGGGCAGGCGTCA
>NZ_JBHUHA010000001.1:3720000-3959773 GCF_042682185.1 Paenibacillus xanthanilyticus
TTACCGTCGATTGCAGCGCTTGACCCGGCTGGGAGTCATGGTTCTCAACGAACGTGACCGCTTTCGTCGGATTGCCCTTCATAAGTGTGTTGTTTAAGAGGTTGCGCATATCGTACCCGCCGCCGCTGTTGGAAGCAGAATACATATTGTAATGCAGCGGGACGTCGAAGAGCGACATAGCGCCGTTTGTTTTGGTTATGTAATTGTTCAGCCTGTTAATGTCACTGCTCCAGTATTCGCCAACGGCAAACAGGCTTTTACCCGTGTCGGTGCGGACGCCATTCAGCCAATCGCGCATACGGTCAAACTTGATATGCTTCACTGCATCAATTCGCACGCCATCCAGCTTGGCCGTATTGACGAACCACTTGCCCCACGTACGTGTTTCGCTGATAACCTCCGGATGATCCCAGTCGATGTCGGCACCCATCAGATAGTCATAGTTGCCGTTATCCGAGTCCACTTCCCAGTCCCAGGCTTTGCCGGTACCGCGGAACTTGAAGATCTTGCTCGCATTGCGGGACTGATCATAATCTACACCGTCAAAATGATACCATTTCCACTTGAAGCTGGAGTACGTATTGTTCCGTCCCGGGAAATTAAACTGCGTCCAAGCAGAGATCGTATAATCGCCCGATGTCTCCTGGTTGCGGTTGGAAGAGTTAACCTCAACGGCTGTAACGTTCTCCGTCGCATCAGCGCTCATCCGGTGGTTCAGTACGACATCCCCATAAACCTGCATCCCGTTAGCATGAAGCGCGTCGACCGCGCTGGTGAGTTGGGCTTTCGTACCGTATTTCGTGCGCACAGTACCCTTCTGATTGAATTCGCCCAAATCGTACATGTCATACACACCGTAGCCGACGTCGTTGCTGCCGCCTCCTTTATAGGCTGGCGGGATCCAGATCGCTGTAACGCCTGCATTCTTAAGGGAGGCCGCATTATTTTGGAGCTTCGTCCAGAGCGTTCCGTCGTTTGGCAAGTACCATTCAAAGTACTGCATCATTACGCCATTCACACCGTCGGCGGCATACGCTTTTTCTTTACCTGGCACAATGGATATCGAGATTGCCATAGATACGCTTACAAAAACCAAAGCTGCCTTGCGAATGGTCTTGATTTTAAACATCATTACACGGCTCCTTCATGAGTATAGTTTGAGACCAAAGGTTGAACAAAATAAAAAAGGGCAATCTCCTCCTTTCTTTAATTGTTAGCGCTTTCAATTAGCTTGCTTTTCGAGTATATCTGTTTTTTCGGGTGAGAAAAGTGGAGAATGATGAAGAAATAGGTGGAGATTTTTGACCTGAATAGCAGCACCATGGATGCACAGGGTGAAGCACCAATCCGAAGGAAGGCGTGGTGACGCACAGTTGCATACGAAAGAGCACCCCTCTAGAATAGGGGCGCTCAACATTCGTATTTATTGGATCTTCGGAAAGTGTGCCTCCAGCTGCCTTCGGGTTCCCCCTCACGATGGACACCCTTGCTCTTGGCTAACGGTAGGTGTTCCCCCTCCCCCATTCCGGACTTTCACCCTAGAGATGACGCCCACCCTGGGCATACACGAAGAAAAAGCCTCCCCTGCTACAGGGAGACTTCTTCATGCATGTATCTACTTCCGCGTAACCGTGTAACCTTTATCTTGCAGCAGCTTCACGATCCCGGTATCGCCCAGATAGTGTGCGGCGCCGACGACGACGAAGTATTCGGCTTTCTCCGTTCCTTTCAAGAAGCCGTCGATTTTGGCCGCCATGGCGATATTACGGTCATCGAGCATCGCTTTACGATACTCCTCGTTCACGGACATGCTCTCGGTAAACTTGAGCAATGCGGCATCGTCGCCTTTCTTCCACATGTCCGCCATTTGATCGACGCTCTCGTCTACCAGTTCGAAGTTGTCCAGCGTAGTTTTCAGGTTTGCTTCCTGCAAGTCCTTCGAGAAGCTGTTGAACATGGTCAACTGCGATTCGTAGGTTTCCAGTTCGATCACCGGTATTTTGCGTTCCATCGCTTTCTGGATGAAATGCAGATCGATGCCGACCGTGCTCTGGTAGCCCGCTTCCATGGACTTCAGCGTCGCGATCGTCGTCTCAACGACCCATGGCTTGAACTTATCCAACGCATCGGCCTTCAGATTGTTCTTGACCAAGATCTCACCCAACTGCTTATACGTCTCCGCCGAGATATGATCCTTGAGCGTCGTCCCATCCTGGTACGAGCCAAGCTTCTCGACCAGCTTCTGCACGTCCGACTCATTCGCGCTCGTGATATCGACCTCCACGGCCAAATAGTCCGATTCCGCAAACGCTTCCTCAAAGGAAGGATGAAGCGGATAGAAGCTGTCGTCCGCAATGTGCATGGAGCCGACGAGGTAGATGGTGTTGCCGCCGTTCTTCACTTCCCAAAGAAAGCCCTTGCCGCCTTCTTTGACGATCTTCGACGTCAGTTCGATCGTGCGGGAGGCGGCATCCCAGCGTACCTCGTAACCGGCCGCCTCTCCAATAATGCGAACGGGAACATACGTCACGCCGCCGATCGTCTTCGGCTTCGCTTGCAGGGTGACCTGCTTGCCGTCGATGACGGCCGTGATCGTCCCGTTCTTGGCGTCTTGGAGCGAAAGATTAAGCGCCTTGGACGTCGATTCCAGCGGAACGAAGGTCGTACCATCTTGGGCGATCGGCGCGTTCGACGCGAATTCGATTTTTTTGCCGTTTACCTCGACGTCCAGCGTGGCCGGCGCGGCGATTGCCGGGAAGGCGGATGCAAGCATCGTGGCGGATAAAGCGACGGATAATAGCGCGGTTTTCTTCTTTCTGGACATTGTAAATCTTCCTCCCTAATTAAGAAACTTCCCGCTCTCATGCTGTTCGGGCCAAGGAGGATTCATCCGAGAGCGGGCCTTGCGGCATTTCAGACGCTTCGACTAAACTGCGGACGGCTTTCTTCTGAATGTCGCCAGCGCGTAGACGTTGAATGCGACGGACAGACCCATTATGCCGCCTGTAACCGCGTCGTGGATCGGCACTTCGAAACGCGTAAGCAACGAGTAGGCGGCCAGCAGCAACAGGCCCAGCATAGGAATATACGTTTTCATTTGAAAAACCTCCCAAATACTTTTCGATCTTTTTCGAGGTTGCACCCTGTAAAATGGAATTACCAAGCGTTGGAGGATATACGGTACAGATGCCTTACACTTTGTAAGCTTTCATCGCCTTGCGCAGCTCTTTGATCGTTGGGCGTTTGCCGTACATGAGCACCCCGGCGCGGTAAATGCGAGCCGACAGCCAGCCGGCGACCAAAATCATGATCAGCAGCAAGCCGATCGAGACCCACACTTCCCAGGCGGCCGGATTGGCCAGCCCCAATCGCACGACCATCGCATAAGGCGAGAACAGCGGAATGAACGAGAACACTTTCATGACCATCGTATCCGGGTTGCTTAAGCCGCCGAACATGCAGACGTAGAAGCCGACAAGGGAGACGACCGTGATCGGCATGACCGCTTGGCCCAGATCCTCGGTGCGGCTGACAAGCGAGCCGATCGCGGCGAAGAGCGTCGCGAACAGGAAGTAACCCATTAAGTAGAACACGAGCGCGTAGACCAAGAGCACGGGATCGATATCGGCTAAACGGATGTTCAGGTCGGCGAGCGGCTCTCTATTGTGCGGCAGCGCCATATTCAGCAGGATCACGCCCACGAACGCGAGCATCTGAGCCAAGCCGACGAGGAACATGCCGAAGATTTTGCCGAACATGCTCGTAACGGGCGCCACGCTCGTAATGAGAATTTCCATGACGCGCGAGCTCTTCTCGGCCGTAATTTCGCTGGCGATCATTTGGCCGGTGACCATGATGGCCATCACCAGCAGGATGAGGATGACGTAGACCAAGCCCATATCCATCGCTTGCTCGGAAGCCGTCTTGCCCTCGCCTACGTTGCCAGCGCCGGCGCTTGTCGTAATCTGCAGCGTCTGAACGCCCACCTGCGCCAGCAGCAGATCGCGCTTGGCCTGCGACAGGTTGGAGTCCTGCAGCACCATCTCGGTCTTCACGGCCTGCAGGGCGACGGTCAGCGATTCGGTCACGTTCGTGTCCATCAGCTTCTCGGATTTGTAGACCACGTCGGGGAAACCCTCCGGGAATTCGCCCGTCGCACCAGCTTGAAACTCGATATAGCCTTTGATTTTGCCATCGGCGATCGCTTGCTTGAACGCCTTCTCATCGCCTTCCGGCGTCCCGGTAGCTTGGAACGGAACGAGCTTCAGCTCCGGCTCCGGCTGAGCTTCGAAGTACTTATTAACCGCTTGGGCCAAATATGCGTTATTGAACGTCGAGGATTGAAGCGTATCTTCCGCCTTCTGAAGATATCCGACTGATGCCGCCTCGTTCTTATCGCTGCTGAATTGCGAAATGATATAAGGCAGGTTGATGCCGATGCTTAAAATGATTGCGATAACCAGCGTCGTAATAACGAATGCCTTGCCTCTGAATTTATTGCGAACCGTGAAGCCGACCACTGTCCAGAAACTACTATTCATGGCTCTCACCTACCGTCTTAATAAAGATTTCGTTAAGCGTGGGTTCCATCACTTCGAAGCGTTGGACGTTCGTCTGGGCCAGCGCCAGCTCCAAAATCGGCCGCGCCGCTTCTTCCCGGTCGATCAGCAGCTCGTATCCGTTCTCCCGACGGTCTACTCGCAACACGCCGCCGATCGCCTCCAGGCCGCTAACGTCTCCATCCGTATGCAGAATGACGCGCTCCCGCGGGAACTGCTTCTTGATCGCCTTCAAATTGCCCTGCAGCACCGGGTTGGACTTGTGCAAAATCGTTATGTTGCGGCACAGCTCCTCGACATGCTCCATCCGGTGCGTCGAGAACAGGATCGTCGTGCCCGAATCGCGCAGCTCCTTGACCGTGCTTTTCAACAGCTCGACGTTGACCGGATCGAGACCGCTGAACGCCTCGTCCATGATGATGATTTTCGGCTGATGGATGACCGCCGCGATGAATTGAATTTTCTGCTGATTGCCCTTAGACAGCTCTTCGACCCGCTTCCCGTAATACTCCGGCACGCCGAACCGATCAAGCCACCGCTTCAGGTTGGCGTCCGCGTCCTTGCGGCTCATGCCGCGCAGCTGGGCCAGGTAAAGAATCTGGTCGCTGACTTTGACCTTCGCGTACAGGCCTCGCTCCTCCGGCAAATATCCCAGCCCCCGCAGCTGTTCCGCGCTATAAGGCTTGCCATGGTACTGGATCGAGCCGCCATCCGGATAAATCAAGCCGAGCACCATCCGCATCGTCGTCGTCTTGCCCGCGCCGTTCCCGCCGAGCAGCCCGTAAATCTCGCCTTCGCCTACCTCAAAGCTGATGCCGTTCACCGCCGTTTTGTCGCCGTATTGCTTGAAAATTCGGTCTACTTTTAATGGATTCATTCCGTTTGGCTCCTTTTCCGAAATATGGCTATCCATCTCGTTCGCTATGAGTGCATGCGCAGGCGTTCCTGCTCGATGAGTACGGTCAAAATGTCATCCAGTTCCAATTTCTGTCTCCCCGTGATGCGCAGCCCTTGCTCGGCACACCATCGCTCGGCTTCGAGCACGTCGCTCGTGACGACCTTGCATTGCGCGCCGCCGGCCTGTTCGTGATTGCAATAGCCCGGTATTGCCTTCCAATTGGCGAGCGGAGTCCCCGCCTCGATATAGAGCGCGTACCACGATTCGAGCAGCGCGTCTTTCTCGAACATGCCGAGCACCCGGCCATGCACGATGAACACGATATAGTCAGCCAGCCGCTTCACCTCGTCGACGATGTGCGACGCCATCAGTATCGTACGGTCGCCCCGCTCCATGTAGCGGTGGAGCACCTCTATCATCGTTTTCCACGCGATCGGATCGAGGCCCGAAGAGGGCTCGTCGAGCAGCAGCAGCTCCGGATTGTGCGCCATGGCCAGCGCGATGTCGAACTTCCGCCGCATCCCTTTGGACATTTTGCCAAGCTTGATCGAAGGGTCGATCTCGAATCGCCGAAGCAGCTCCTGATAACGGTTCAGCTCCCAGCCCGGGTACCATTGGCTCGTGAAAGCCGCCTTCTCCTCGGCGCGCAAATGATCTTCGATGTCGATCGCTTGATCCGGCACATAGCCGATCCGGGCTTTCAACTGCCGGTCGTCTCCGCCGACGTGCTCGCCGAGCACCGTCATCTCGCCCTCGTCCGGCTTGCTCAGATCGAGCAGCAGCCGGAACAGCGAGCTTTTGCCGGAGCCGTTGGGCCCGACGATCGCCGTCACGTATCCCCTAGGCACCGCCAGCTCCACGGGTCCGAGCTGAAAATGCTTGTGCCGCTGCACGACGCCTTTCACTTCAATCGCCGTCTCTTCCATCAACATCCGTCATTCTCCTCCTTCGCTTACCCTTCGCGCCGCTTGCGCAAGATCTCCTCGAGTATCTCCCGCATCTCGTCCTCGCCGCACTGGACCCGAACGCCAGCTTCGACCGCCGACTCGAACGCCTCGATGACCGCGCTTCGGCGGTGTACGTCCCGCATCTCTTCCCCTACCTTCGCGACGAATGTGCCAGTCCCTTGCCGGGTACGCAGCAGCCCTTCGTTCTCTAGATCCTGATAGACGCGCCGTACCGTGATGACGCTGCATTTGACCATCGACGCCAGCTCTCGGATGGAAGGCAGCAGCGTCCCTTCCGCCAGTTGTCCGCTGACGATCAGCGCCCGAAGCTGTACTTCGATCTGGTGGTATAACGGCTCTGCGCTCTGTTCGTTAATTTGTATCGGAATCCACACCGTGCACACCTTCTATCGTATCGGCCGACGTCGCGCCATGATCGTAAGATGCGGACGCCGTCGCCGGAATCGTCATTCGTGAATTAAACTGCGTCTTTCAAGTCGCTGCCGAATATAGTGTCCCGATACGAGCAGCGCGCCGATGCCGACCACCACCATAATCAGCGCGCCCGCCGGGTTGCCCGCTTCCGCCAGTTCCATGGACAGCAGCGTCGGCGAGAAGTCCAGCGCCCATAATCCCCACACAATCAGCGCGAACAGCATGACGTAGCCCCAACATACGAGGAGGTACGTTCGGCCGCTGTAGCACTGCTCGGCGAACATGTATCCTGACGCAAACGTCAGCGCGTAGCCCATCCAGAAAAGGGCGAAGATCAGGTATTGCCCGAACGAGAGCGCCTCGCGCAATTCTGCGACCAGCGCATATTCGAGGCCGAAAAAGTACACGCCTACGAGGGATAGCATAACCACCAGCTGAAGCATTCGGGAGAGAACGATCGATTGAAACCCGATCGGCATCGTGCGCCAATAGGCGATTTTGCGCGTGAAGGAGTTCGTCTTCCAATAATGAAACAACGTGCGGTTCATCACGAAGCCCATATTCGGCAGCAGCGTCAGCATCAGGAAGTCGGCCGGGAATACGATCAACTCCTCGCCGGCTCCCCTCCCCTCGAACAAGTCGCCGAGCACCATGGTTAAGACGAAGCCGATATAAGTGAAAAACCCAATCGTAATCAGCACGCCCACCCAAGACCGTCGCATTTCGTGACGAAATAACCGGATCGCTCCTTGCCAGCTAGACATTCCCGTTTCCTCCAGTTCTATCTGTGCTCACTGTGTTTAGTGTGTTTACTGTGTATATCTTTATATACAGTATAATCACACCTCCACCTCACAGTCAACACTTTCCAGTAAAAAATCCCCAAATGCTCCAGACGCAGCTTGGCACCGAGGAACTGGCGAGAAGGCGAAGAAGGGAGCGGAGATTAGGCGGATCGATATGAGCGCCGTACTTGCCCCCGGCCGTCCGCTTGTATGGAAGTCTCACTCGTGCCAGGAGGCCCCAGTCGCTACACTTTACGAACATCCGTTCTTGCCAACTGGAGTCCTCGTGATATAATAAAACCAAAATTAACCAAAACGTGAGGAGGAGCGACGATGCCCGCTAAGGACTTTCCGCGAAACGAAATCGACAAACCGGGCTATGTCTTGGTTTTCCAGGACGATTTCGAGGGGAACGAGCTGAACCTTGCGAAGTGGCTGCCGTATTATTTGCCGCAATGGAGCAGCAGAATGCATACGCAAGCCAACTATCGTTTTGAAGACAGCCGGCTCATCCTGCAAATTACCGAGCATCAATCGCCTTGGAGTCCCGAATTCGACGGAGGCGTTAAAGTCAGCAGCCTGCAGACGGGCGTATTCTCCGGGCCACTAGGAACCGAATTCGGGCAGCACAATTACTCGGGGAACTGTATCGTTCGGGAAGAGCAGCCTGTGGAACGGCTCTTTACACAGCAATACGGCTACTTCGAGATCCGCGCCAAAGGGCTCGGAAATCCCAACAATGTTTGCGCCTTCTGGATGATTGGGTTCGAGGATGAGCCCTATAAATCGGCTGAAATTTGTCCTTTCGAGTTAAAGGGCTGGCAGGTGCAAGCGGACCGATGCACGGTCGGATTTGGCCTCCGCCCTTTTGGCGATCCCGACATCAAGGATGAATTTTTTGAACGCGAATATGCGATGGACCCGACCGCGTTTCATCTTTATGCCGTGGAGTGGACCGAGCAAGGCGTCGATTTTTATATCGATAACCAGCTCGTCCATCGCTCGGCGCAGTCGCCGCAATATCCGATGCAGTTGATGCTGAATATCTATGAACTCCCGCCCCAGAAGAGCGGTGCCACGACGGATCCGGTGTATCCTAGCGAGTTCGCGGTCGATTACGTGCGCTGTTACCGCAAACTTGCTGGAACTTAGGGCCATGAACCATTAAACGGATGCACGATCAGGGCGCGAGCGAAAGATTAACGACGTCAATAAATAAACCCATCGCCATGTACCGGCGATGGGTTTTCGATTCATCCTATGAATAATTCCCCTCGTTAATGCCCGGTCGCTTCCTTCACTTTGGCGATCGCGCCGGCTCTGTCGGCCACTTGCAGCTTGTTGAAAATGTTGGTCATATAGTTCGACACGGTCTTGGCGCTGAGCTCCAGCCGCTTGGAGATCTCGGCGTTGGCATGGCCCTCCACGACCATGCTGAGCACTTCCCGCTCCCGGTACGTGAGCTCGGTGAACATCTCGAGCGGCTGCATCGGCTTCGTCGCGAAATCGATCATGCGCGCGGCCACGTCCCCGCTGAAGATCGCTTCCCCGGAAGCGACGGCCCAGATCGCCCGGATAATGTCCTCTCGATCCGCATCCTTCAGAATATAGCCTCTCGCGCCGGCCTTCATCGCGGTAATGACGGAGGCGTCGTCTTTGAACATCGTGCAAATGAGCACGCCGATCTGCGGATTGGAAGCCCGGATACGCGCGGTCGCTTCGATGCCGTTCAAGCCGGGCATCCGGATATCCATCAGCACGACGTCCGGCGCAAGCTCCAACGCAAGCCGGACCACTTCCTCCCCCGTGGCCGCCTCGCCGACGACGGTCACATCCGGGGCGCTCTCCATGATGCTTCTGACCCCTTCCCTGAACATCGGGTGGTCATCGGCAAGCAAAACTCGCAGCATCTAATATCTTCCTCCTCTTAGCGTTGTACGAAGCGGTAGCTGCGCCACGACCTGCGTGCCGCCGCCGGCGACCTCCCGGATGCTGCAGCTGCCGCCCAGCTCTTCGGCCCTCTCCCGAAGGGAATAGAGGCCAAGTCCGCCTTCGGTTGGAACCGGATTGCGCTCGAATCCGATCCCGTTATCTGTCACTTCGATCATCATTGCGCCCTCTTTTTCGCGCAGCGTCATCCGGATGAGGCATCGGCTCGCGCGCGCATGCTTCACGACGTTAAGGAACGCCTCTGTCACGATCCGGTAAGCGCCCACCTCGATCGCCGCAGGCAGGATCGGCAGCTGATCAGGCAGCGCAAGCTCCACCTGCAGCGGCGGATTGCTGGCCGCGATGTCCCGGACCTGATTGATCTGCCCGATCTGCTCCACCCGCTGGCGGATCGCGCCGTTCAAGCCCAGCTCGTCGAGCGCCTGAGGCCTTAAATCATAGACGATCCCTCTAATTTCGTCCACGGTGTCTCCGATATCCTGCTTGAATTTGTTCATGATGTCGATCGCTCGGTTCGGGTCCTTCTGGATCCAGTCCACCACGAGGCTGGACGTCAGACGCATGGCCGCCAATCTCGGCGCGATATCGTCATGCAGGTTCTTGCGCATCGAGCGACGCTCCTCCTCCCGGGCGAAGACGAGCTGCTCCCGCGTATCCTGCAGATCGCCGAGCAGCCGCTCGATCTCCGTCGCCTGCTTGACGCCCTGCGCAACGGTGCCCGCCTGCCGGGCAAGCAGGCGAAGCAGCTTCCAATCGGCGTCGCTGAAGCTCTCCTCCGGGGCGCGCGCGCATACGAGCAGCCGGCCGATCTCTTCCCCGCCCGCGATCAGCGGGATGGCGATCGCGTCCCCTTGCTCCTCGCCAACCGATACCGCGCCCAACGGTTCGCCGCCGCGCATCAGATGGATGGCGGCGTAGGGCAGCCGAAGCGAATCTTTGACGGTCCGGACCACGATCTCGAGCACAGCGGCCGGGGAGGACGGCTCCTTGAGCCGGTTGCCCAGCTTCTCCAAGACGGAGAACGGATCATTGTGCGCGCCGTATATCATCCGGTTGGCGACCCGCTGCAGCCGCTCCTTGAGCGGGGCGAACGCGAAGGCGACCAGCGCGGCGCCCATAATCGAGAAGATCATGTTCGGTCCGGAGCGGAACAGCACCGACAGGTACCACACCGTGACCGAATACAGCGCAATAATGATGGCGCTCAGGCAGCCGTATACGAGCGTGCGGTTCACGAGCGGATCGATATCCCACAAACGTCTGCGCAGCATAGAGATGCCAAGCGTGATCGGGATCGGCAGCATGACGAGCATCACGGCCACGTCCAACACGAATAACACCGCGGGATCTGGCGACTGATAAAAATCGATGTCCCGGATTAACGGCAAAATCGACACGATGAACATGGCGGCGATCGCCATCAGCAAGCCGTAAAGCACCCATTTGGTCTGCTGCTTCTCGGTGACTTCGGCATAGCGGCGATAGCGAATGAGCTGATTCCATACGATCGTGCCGTAGAGCAGCGTCATCCACAGCAAGGTCAGCCAGATGGGCCAATGCGCGGCCCCCCAAGGATCGGGGACGTACCAGGACGCGTTGCGTATCACGACCAGCCCGATCGCCCCCCAGAACATGGGCCTGACCACGATTCTCCCATTCGGGAACAGCAGCAGGAAGAGCATGAACGACAGCGAAGACAGCTCCTCCAGCAGGTTGGTCAGCCACGGCAAGCCGGGCCATTGAATGACGATGAAGCTCGCGCTGTGAAAGGAAATCATGGCCGTCGCCGCGATCCACGACATGGGCTCATTCGGCCGTTTGCGCAAGACGAGCAGCGCGACCGCGAAATAAACGGCGAAATCGAACAGGGCGATGCACGTATACAAGGCGGCATACCCGCCGTTCGAAAGCCCCCAGCCGGCGGCGACGTCGGCCGGGAGCGGCGTTAGCACGGCCAACTCGCAGGACGATTGCAGGCAGCTGTCCCTAAGGTACACATAGTAAGACGGGATTTTCGCCAAAAATAGTCCCGCGTAAGCCGCGCATAAGAGGAAAGCGAACCAACGCGCGGCAGACCGCCACCCCGTAGGATAGCGGCCGGTTCTAAGCTCGCGTTGCGTCTGGATGCGGACGGATGTCATAGCATTCTCACCTTTGCGTTCAGCTCATGATTGAATAGCATTCGGCCTTGCGACGGAAGTCCCGGGAGCCAGCTGCCGGAGGACGACGACGACATAGACCAGCCCGTAGGCGATTGCGGCGGCGCCGCCCAACAGGCCCCAGCTTCCCGGATGCTCCGGCAACGTGATCGAGGCTGCGCCCATATAGACGTAGGTCGCGCCTTGCAGGATGCCCAGCGTGCGCGCCCCCGTGCGGGACGTCGCCGTCAAGTAACCCGCGTAGACGAGCGCCAGGCCGAGCGCCGTCCCTTCGCCCCATCGGAATTGCATGTCGTTGTCGCCGATCTGTCCCGTTACGCCGTTGATCATGAACGGAAGCAGGCCGAGCAGCGCCACGCCCGTCATGGCGAGCAGCGTGCGATTCATCGCCTTCGGTTCGCGCGGACGGAAGATGTCGCGCCGCTTCGGATACGCGGCGAACAATATGCCGAGCACCACCGCGAACAGAATAAAGACGAAGAACGACTGCTTGGCAAGCGCCGGATCCGTCAGCAGCAGCGTGCCGAGGAAAATCAGATGGCCGATCACATAAAACCGGAGCACGAGCGGCTTAGACAGCGGCGCGCGCAGCATCGCAAGCAAACTCACGCTGAACAAAATGCCGATGAGCGCGCCATGCGACGCCGCATGGAACCGCAGCTCATCCGGGAGCGGCGAGGAGGCCATGAAGCCGCGAACCCAAGGCTCCAGCCCTTCCGATAAGCCTTGGAGCATGATCAAGCCCGCTGCCGCGAATACGATCGCGAAAAATCGATAAACCACGCCAAGCCAAGATTTGTTTGTACTGTTGTCCGTTTTCATTGTACGCCTCCGTTATCGTGTTTTGAAGCAATTCTTTGTCTTCAGCATAACGGAGGCGTATTCCCGGTTATAGAGAGCCGTTCCCGGCGGGATGGGAAAAAGAGTTAGGAAAGCGGCACGGCGGGGGACGCGTGACGCGGGCGTCGGAGATTAAGCGCATGGGGACTTATCATAAGCGAAATATCAGTCCCCGTTGCACGCCAAAAAGGGCATTCCCGCGTCATGGCCTGACGATGGGATGCCCCTTGCATGGCGCCGTTCTGGGCGTGATCGAATTGCCTCCTGCGGCATGTTGGCGATGGTTGGCGCGATCCGGTTACCGTTTCCCGTTAAAGTCTCGCACCGTCTCGAACGACTTACGGCTGCGCGCCGCTTGGCGAATCCATTCAAGTACGATTTTGACGCCCGTCTCCGACCCTTGCGAGCCGTTCACGATGAGATCAGCGTGCCACTTGGTCGGTTCGACGAATTCGTCGTGGCGGTAGCGGACCAGCTCCAAATATTCGTTCACGATATCCTCGTACGCATAGCCCTTCTGCAGAAAACGAGCCGTCCGCCTTAGCAGCCGTTCGTCGGCCGGGCATTCGACGTACAGCTTGACGTCCATCCACTCGCGCAAATAGGCATGGTGCAGCACCAGTATGCCCTCCACGATGACAATCTCCGTCTCCCCGTCGTTGGCCGCGCGGAGGAGATCCTCCAGCATTTTCGGAAAATCGAGCGAGTCCGGATGGTTGAAATCATCGTACGTCTTGCCGGTGAACGGCGCCGCCGTCTTCATCCGCGTGCGGAAATAATACTTGTCGGCATGGATGCTCTTGACCCGGTAACCCTCCAGCTCCGCTTCCATCCGCGTGCACAACGTCGTCTTGCCGCTGCCGGAGCCGCCTCCTATGCCGATAATGATCGGTTTCCCCTGCTGCATCCTGCATGTCCTCCCATGCGCTAATCCTTTTCCGTATCTCTATATTACCATGAATGCCCAGCTAAAGCTTACGAAAACAAAAAACGCCCCGGACAGCCTTATTAGGCCATCCGGGACGAATCTTTGCGGCTAACGTTAGCTTATTAAGGCTGCAGCTTGCCGAGCAATGTAAATACGACTTGCGCGGCTTCCGCGCGGGTCAGCTTGGCTTGCGGGGCAAAGCGATTGCCGCTTTGGCCCTGCACGAGCCCGAGCTGCGCGGCCTTATCGACCGATGCCGCCGCCCATGCGCTAATCGCGGCGCGATCGGCGAATTCGCTGGCAGCTGCCGGCTCCGCGTCTTTGCCTTGCTTGGCTTCCAGCGCGCGAACGAGCATAACCGCCATCTCTTCGCGGCTGATCGTCCAGTTCGGCGCGAACTTGTCGCCGCCGACGCCGCCGACGATGCCCGCTTTCACGGCTGCCGCGACGTAGGCCGAATACCAGGCGCCGGAAGGCGTATCCGCGAAGGTCGCCTGGCCTTCCGCCGCAAGGCCCATCGCCCGCGCGAGCAGCGCGGTGAATTCCGCCCGGCTGATCGCTTGCCCCGGTTTGAAGGCGTCCGCCGTTACGCCGGTTACGATTTGCTTCGCTGCAAGCGACTGGATCGCGCCTTGCGCCCAGAAGCCCGCCGGTACATCCGTGAACGACTTGCGGATTTCAAGCGCCGCATACGTGCTGAAATGCTTCACTTGCGCGGTGACGATGCCGTCCTTCACCGTGCCGCCGATCCATTCCAGCTTCCCGTCCGCGCCGATGAAATACACGCCCAGCAGATCCGGGTTCGCGCCGTCCTTCAGACGGAACGACAGCGTGATCGGCTGCGCGAACGCGCTCACGTTCTGGCGCGTGCCGTCCTTCTTCACAAGCGCGAGCGTGAACGCAACGACTTCGGAGACGGCGCTCGCTTTGGTGCTGCCGTTCGAGAGTCCTTGCATAAGCGCTTGCGCTTCGCCGCTCGGCAGCGGCTTCGCCGCGAACGCGATGCGCGCTCCGGCCGCATCCGCGCCGGATACGAGCTTGCTAATGGCGCTCAATACTTCGTTCGGTACGACCGCCGTCATGTCGCCCGACTTCACGAGCAGGTCGCTCGCGCCAAGCGTCTTCGCCGCGTCGATCGGCAGCAGCGCTTCGGTTTTACCCGCCGGAAGCGTCACTGCCGCTTGGCCGTCCTTGCCGTTCTTGAGTTCGGCTTCGGTGACGATTTGCGCGTCTTCCGCCGCGTTCGGCGTGCTTGGCGCTGGCACGCTGCCCGAACCATTCGATACGAACGTGAAGATCGCGGTACCGCCGTCATTGCGGCTCGGCAGGTCAACCGTTACCGTTCCATCGTAAGCTACCGTATAGGTGGAACCGCCATAAATGTCTTTGATGATCGCGTAGGCGCCGAATGGCACCGGAATCGTCGCCTTGACGGCTTCCGCCTTCGTGTTGATGGCCGTGACGACGTCGACATTGCCGTAATGCTTGTTGAACGCGAGGTAGCCGAGGGCATCCGATCCCGCCAGCTTTGTCCGCGTGCCTTTGGCGAACACTTTGGAGTATTCCGCGCGGATGTTCAGCAGCTTCTGGTAGTGATCATGAAGCAACTTCTCTTCCTCGAGCTTATTCCATGGCATATCCTTCCGATTCTCGCTCAATTGGCCTGCCGTCATGTCGCCGGCGTTCCGACCCGAGTTACCCAGCTCTTCGCCGTAGTAGACGACCGGTTGGCCCTTCGCCGTAATCTGCAGCGCCGCCGCGATTTTGAGCTTGCCTTTATCCCCGCCCACATACTCGGAGAGGAAGCCGTGCTCGTCATGGCTGCTCAGGAACTGCGCCATCATCTTCGTGTTATCGATGCTTGCCTCGCGGTCCTGCAGGTACGCATCGACCGCCTCGACTTGCCCGTCCGTGAATTGTCTCGCCCGTTCCTTGAAGCCAAAGTCGAGCAAGCTGTCCATCTGGCCGGTCTGCAGCATGCCGCCGTTGTTGTTGACGGTGCCGCCGAAATACTCGCCGACCATTTTGAAGCTTGGATCGATCGCCGTCAGGGCGTTCTTGAACGCCTTCCACGTCGTGTCCTCGACATGCTTGACGGTATCGACGCGGAAGTAGTCGATTGTGTCGCCGCGCTCCGTACGGGCATTGTTCAGCCAGCCGGTCTGCCAGGCGATCACTTGATTGCGGACCGCCTCATCCTCGGTGATGAAGTCCGGCAGGTAGGCCAATTCGCCTTTGACCGGATTCACGTCCGCGCTCAAGCCGTCCGTGCGGAGCATGCCGTTGAACCGCTGCTTATCCGCGATCGATACATCTTCTGTATCGTCCCACTTCACCCCGTAGCCGGTGTGGTTCAACACGACGTCGACCATGATTTTAATGCCGCGGTCGTGCGCCTTGTCGATCAGCTCTTTGAAGGTGTCCATGTCGCCCAAATGCTCATCCAGTTGGGTAAAGTCCTTCGCCCAATAGCCGTGGTAGCCAAACTGCTTGCCCCAACCGGCACCCTGGTTAAAGTCGATGTTATCCACGATCGGCGAAATCCAGAGGGTATTGATGCCAAGCTCCTGCAGATAGTCCAGCTTGTCGATCATGCCTTTGAAGTCACCGCCGTGGTACGCTTCCAGATGCGTTTTGTCCACGTTCTGATTGTTCGTCGTATCGCCGTCATTGAACCGGTCGGTCAGCGCGAAGTAAATCCGTGCCTCATCCCAGTCAAAATCAAGCTCGCTGCCCGTGTACGTGCGGGCTTGCACCGTAACCGTCGCATTGTGACGGTGCGCATTGCCGTACTGATCGACGAGCACGACCGGAATTGTCTTCGCGCCGGCGCCGATCGAATCCTTCACCGCAATCGTATGCTTCATTAACGCGGTGTCGAAGTTCGCTTTGGCTGGTCCGCCAAGCGCGGTGAGATCCAAATAGCCTTTCGTGAACTGCACGCCTTCGGCCGTCTGCGCGTTCACGCTCAGCACCGCGTTCGTGTTGGCGTTCAGCACGTTCGGCGCCGCAGCCGATGTGAGGGTTACCGCCGGCTTGCGGTACACCAGCGCCGTATCGCCGTTCTTCGGATCGGCAATCTCGGTCGTCTCGCCGTTCTTCGTCACGAGGAACGTATACGGGTGATCGCCTTCCTGTACGCCGGTCAATTTGTACGCGAACCATTCTTTGTCCGCGTCGTAAACCATCTTATACACGTGGCCGCCGAATTTGACTTTGACGTCGGTAATCGCGGACATGCCGCCGCTCTTGAACAGCGCCTCGTCCCGGTAGACGAGCGTAATGCCGTCTTCCTCGTAGATCGGACCGTTGTTGGCCGGCACGAGGTGAATGTCCCGCTCCATGCTCGTCACGACAACCTTGGTCAGCGCTTGGCCGGCCGTGAGCGAAATGCTGCGGTCATCCGGAATATCCTGTTTCGCGGTATTCCAGTCCGTTCCTTTGCGAAGCACGAATCCGACGCTTGTCGCTTGCGGATGCACCTCGATCAGGACGCTGGCGGTGCCGTTCTCGAACGTCGTGAAGTTGATTTGATCGTTCTTGGCTCCTGTGCCCCATACCCACAGGTTCCAATCGGTGTAATTCTTGTCTGGACGAACATACGTGAAGAGCACGTACCGCTTGTTGTCTGCGGCTTCGTTCGTCACGTTCACGAGCAAGACCTTCGTTACGCCGCCGTAGGACACCGTAATTTTGGCCGTGCCCGTGCTAACGCCTTGAACGACGCCCGCGCTCGATACCGTCGCGACGCCCGGTTTGTTCGACGCGTATACGGCCGTGCCGGTTACCACGCGCTTGCTGCCATCCGCGTATTTCGCCGTTACCGTCGTTTGGTGCGTCTTGCCGACTTGCAGCGCATAGGCCTCGCTGTCGACTTCAAGAACGCGCAGTTCGGCGTTCGGCTCCATCCGAATGATCACGGTCGTCAACGGGTCGATCGTCAGCGTGGTTGCGGTCAGCGCAAAGCCCGATTGCTGCGCGGCCGGGATCGATTCCTTGCCTGCTTGGTCGTTGTCGGCCAGCACTTGCCCCGCCGTCAAGTTCTCCGGCAGCGTCAGTGTTCTGGATACGTTATCGGCATTGACGAACACGTAGTAGCTGCCCGTGCCGTCGGTCGACCGGTTCTTGTAGCCGATGACGAGGTCATTGGGTTTGATCTCCGGCGCCGTGATCAGCGTGACGTTCTGATCGACCGCTGCTTTGTCGCCGAGACGGAACGCGTTCGTCGACTTGCGCAGCTCGATCAGTCCGGCCGTATAGTCTTTCGTTTGATTCTGCACCGGATACGTCTGCGCATCCGTGACTTTGGACCAGTCGAACATGTTGACCGCGTCCGTCGAGTCGTAGGAATCGTGGATGAAATACCCGAAGGATTTGCCGCTCGCGTCTTTCAGCTCAGTATACTTCTGTTCTGGTACCGCTTCGCTCTTCCACTGCTTCGTACGGCCGTATTCCTGGCCTGCGTGCAGGAACGCCGTGCCTTGCGAGGTCATGATCAGCGTGTTGCCGAGTCGAATCCGCTTCTGGATTTCAAGCTCGTTCGCCGGTACCGCTGGATCCTTCTTGATCGACTGCGCGATGACGTCGTGCAGCGTCAAGTTATCATGAGCTTCGATATAGCTCACCATATCGCCCGGATCGTCGGCCGGCGTATTGGAAGGCTGCGCCTTGATATTGTTCAGGATCGTCGCGATCGGACGTGCGCCTCCCGTAATGAACCGCGGTTCCCCTTCCGAGCCGTAGCCGGATTTCAATTCATTGCGAATTTCGTCGGAGAATACGCCGACGTCGTTCGTTTTGTCCATCCAAGCCTGATCAGCGCCCTTGCCCGCCAATGACGGGTCGGCGGATGCGCCTTTAAACGTCTTCCAGCCTTCGCCGATGAACAGCGCCTTCGGATTGATTGCGATCGCCGCGTTGTACGCGTTCTGTACGGAATCCTGCGTCGCATCGCCCATCATGTCCCAGCGCATGCCATCGATTTTGTATTCCTCGAACCAATATTTTACGGAATCGATCATCAGCTTCTCGGCCATCTTGTGGCTGGTCGCCAGATTGTTGCCGAAGTCGCCGAGGAATTTCCCGTTCGCGTCCTGGAACGCGTAGTAGTTCGGCACGATGTCGCCAAGCAGCGTCTCCTTCGACATGTGCGTGTAGACGACGTCCAGCACGACGCCCATGCCCGCTTCATGCACGGCATCGATCAACCGCTTCAGTTCCCGGATACGCAGCTCGGGATCGGTAGGATCCTGCGAATACGCGCCGTCCGGCGAGAAGTAGCTGTGCGGATCATATCCCCAGTTGAACTCGTTGTCCTTCGTGGAGTAATCCAATTCGCGCTCGCTCATCTTCGTCTCGTCGCCATAGTACCAAGCCATGACGGGGAGCAGCTGAATATGCGTCACGCCGAGCGATTTAATGTAATCGAGCTTCTGAATAAAGGCATCGTACGAGCCCCATCTTTCGCCGTTCAAACTAATCTCGACGGACGGATCGGACGTAAAGTCGCGTACATGCACCTCGTACATGATCGCATCCTCACGCTTCTCGTAGCCGGCAATGTCGGCATATGCGAAGCCCTCCGGGTCGGTCCCGCTTAAGTCGACGATGGCGGCTTTGCCGACTTTGTCGCCGTCCGCGCCGGCCTCGTCCTTCGTATTGACGGTGAAGGCCGCCATCGACTTGGCATACGGGTCGAGCACTTGTTTCGTGACGCCGTTGTTCGTGACCTCGTACTGGTAGAAGTAGCCGCGCACATCCTGCACGCTCGTCAGGTCTGCCGGCTTCAATTCGACGGACCAGACGCCTTGCTCGCCTTTCGCGAGTTCGACGCTGCCGACCAGCTTTGAAGCATCCGCTATGTCGTAGACTTTCGCCACGACCTTGGTCGCAAGCGGCGCCCACAGCTTAAGCATCGCGGTCTTGTTCGCCGCATCATACGCGGCGCCCAAGTCGTCGCCCGTGTAATGGTACATCTCATCCAGCAGGCGCCAGCCCGATGCGGCGCTTACCGTCTTGCCCTCGTAGCTGACGCTAAGCGGCAGCTTCTCCAGCTCGAAAGGCTCGGTCGAGGCTTGAACCTGCGTCCCGTCGATAATGGTCGCGCCCGTCACTTTGATGGCTGCTCCAGTCTTGTCTTTCACGGTCAGGCCTTGAACCAGCGCGACATCGTTCAGACTGCTCGTGAGCGCAAATCCGAGCAGCAGCTTGTTCGTCGACAACACTTCGGCCGATTGGAAAATGTCGGCGGTTTCGCCGAACGGCGACACGTACACCTTCGTGTCATTCTCTTTCAGCCACAGCTGGTTGTAGCGACTGAGCATCGCGAACGTGCGATTCTCGCCGTCTTTGTCGCCGCCGACCGGCTTCATGACGATCATGCCGATCTTCTGCGCGTTCGCCTTCAGCGGCACGTCGACGTAAGCGCCGAACCGGTCCGTCTTCGCGAATGGCGTCGCGGCGCCCGGCCAATCGCCGTTCGCTTCCGATGTCTTCACGACATCGTCCCACAGCCACAGGCCGTAGTCGGTTGCCTTATCGTCTGAGCGGGTATAGTGGATCCGTACGGAGCCTTCCGCCAGATCGGCAGCCGGCGGGTACGGCGTGACCACATCCGAGCCCTGCTTGATCCAGATCTCGTTCGTTTGCGCGTTCGGGATGGTGTAGTTCTTGTCGCCGCCATCCTTAGCGCCCGATGTCGGAATCCGATTGACGACCAAGAAGGAGATCTTCTTCGCCCCGGCCTTCAACGGCACGTCGACATAAGCGCCGTAATCGTCCAACTGCCCTGCCGGGAATGGCATCGCGCCTTGCGGCCAGCCGCTCGTAGGCGTCTGCACGTCATTCCATGTCCATAAGCCTTGATCGGCATAGTCATGGTTGGTCCGCTGGTAGTGCACGCGCATATGGCCAGCCGGCACCGGCGGAGCCTCGAGCTGCGGCACTTCCGTCTCCGGCGTCTCCTCTTCCGGCGTCTCCTCTTCCGGCGTTTCAACCGGAGGAACCGTAAATTCGGCGTTCACATCGTGCGTTACCGCGTTGAGTTTGAACGTGACCTGCAGGTTCGATGGCAGCGTCAGATTCGCTGGTTCCGCCGGATACAGCGCGTTGTCCGCTCCATTCGCGCCGGGCACCGACACTTGGTACGTGTAGCTGCCTTGCGGTACGTAAACCTGTTTGGTGTAAACGTTATCAAAATCCGGATCGGTCAGCGCGATCGCCGCATCCGACGGTGTCGTATCCGAAGCGTCATCGAGCACCTTAACGTTGCCTGCCACGAGAGGCAGCTTGTCGGCCGCAATCGGGGCGTAGAAGGTAGAGTCCGCGATTTTCTTCGTTGTATCGTTGTAGTAGAAGGTGACCGTTCTCGCTTCGGTCAACGTGAATTGAATATTGCCGTCTTTGTTCGTTCCTTGCGGATTCGTATAGCTTCCGAACCCGTAGCTCTCGTCCCACTTGCCGTTCAAAGCGACTTTATACTGATACGTGCCCGCGGGTAATTTCCCGGTAAACGCATAATAACCGCCGCCAAGATCCGTCATTCGCGACGCTTCCGCATCCTGCTTCCAATCGGCCGGCGGCGTCTGTCCGTCGTCGAAGATCAGCTTCGACTGCAGATCGCCTACGAGGTAGGCTGTCCGGCTCTCCGCCCCCGCACCGTTCGGATACAATCCGATACTGGATATCAGCAGCGCGGCAATCATGACATATGCAAAAGCACGCCGCACATTTCCCCTGAATTTCATGTTCGCGTAACCTCCTATGTACTATTGCAAGCGATTTCAAAATGACCGATCAGCAGAATTCGCCATTTAAGCTTAGCGCTCGTTCTATCTATGCAGCCTGCGAGACAATCACACTTTCATGGCGCCTCTACTCCGAGTTCAACCCCCTCTCTTTGCTTATCGCTCTTCGTTTGCACAAACGTTTGCACAAAATGCGACAAAAACCTACCCATTCCAGGCTTATTTCGTCGCATTTAGCGTATCATATAGACCTTTGGCGAAATCACGCGCCTCATGTTGTACAAACGTTTGCACAAATTCTACATACTATGTTATCACGGGCGTCGCTTGATGTAAACGGTATCATTTCAGCTTCTGACAGAAGTTGCTTCATAGCGCGCGAACAACAATTAACGGCGAAAGGGCATTTTGATTGGCAGGTGTGTTTTAATATCTGGAGGCAGCTAGACGTCTCTCCCCTAGTTACAGTCTATTCTCGCATAAAAAAAGCAGCACCCGTGGGGTACCGCTTGTCTGTCCTATGATAAGCCAAAAATAGCGTCCAGCATCGGCTTCGTATGGCCGCCCGGATACATGACGTACAGCAGAACGTATACGGCCACGCCTGTCACCGCCGTGAAAAACCACATGATCGACGTGACGCGTCCGATTTTCCGGTGTTTGGCGAACCGCTCTTTGAACCCCAATACGAGGGTCGAAATCCCGAACACGGCGGCAACCGTGGCCAAGACGATGTGGAAAATAAGGAACACCCTGTAATACGGCTCCAGGCTGTCCGGACCGCCCCACACCGTGTTGCCGACGAAGATCGTCCGCGACGAATACACGATGAAGAACAAGGTCGCGAACACGGCGCCCGCAAGCATGACCTTCTTGTGCGCATCCAGCCTGCGCTTGATGGCCAGGTTCCACCCGATCGCGACGAGCACGGCGCTTATCACGATGAACGTCGTGCTGATCGTCGGAAATAACGTATAAATCGACACTTGCACATCCCACCAATTCATTGATCAATCCTGTTGTGTTCCTGCGGGCGGAGGAGCCCTTACTCATCCGCCAACTTCTTGCATGTATACTTGCCCGCGGAAAGCGGAGAACACGCCCTATCCGCGAGCGATGCCGCCAAAGCGGATTTTACGTGTTCGCGCCTGCCGGATCGAGCCTGCCGCTGCCCGTATCCTCCGTATCCACATCATCGGCATGCTCGCGCTTGTACCATTGTTTAAACACGTAAATCAAAATGCCGCCGTACATGAATTCCTGCACGAGCTTCATAATAATGCCGCCCGTCTGCTGATCTTCGAGCGCGCCCATGAGATTAAAGAACGTCGGGCCGCTGAACTGGCTTAGCAGGGTGGATACATCGCCGCCAACGCAATATCCCATGGCGTACGCCCAAATCTCGGGATCGTTATAGGTGGCGTACATTGGGGCGCCGGCAAAGATAATTAACGCGCAAGCAGGCGTCAACAGAAGACCGTTCGCGAATATGTAAGCCATCTTGCGTACATCGGCCAGACGGTTCCACTCCGGCACCGGCCCCGCAATCTGCCACCACATCATGAACGCCGAAATGAGCAGGACGACGTAATAGACACGGTGCACGAAGAAGTGGGTCATGACAAAGTCATGCACGACCGGGAAGTGATAGACCGAGAACAGGACGTTGAATGCCAACAGCGTCAAGATCGGATTCATCAAGAAACTCAACCGCTTCCAGAACGAAGCCCGGAACATGAGTCGCCACATAAATACCGGTACACCAAGCATAATGATTGGCGGCACAATGAGATAAGAGAGGGACATGCTTGCCATATGGAACGAAAACATCATATGGCCCAGCAGATCGATCGGTCCTCCCTGTGCGAGATAGAACAGGATCGCGCCGCTGACGAACCATGTCTTCTGTCCGGCCGTTACAGGCGGCTCATCGGGTTGATGCTTCAATCGCCATGGTCCGGCGATATAGAAATAGAGCAGCACCAGCGCAGCCATCAAGAAGAAGAACATGGGACTCCACAACTCTTCAAAGCTGAAATATTGTAAGCCTAGCACGCCCAGTTGAACTCCCCTTTCGGTAACTTACATTACGTACGACAAAAGAGGGAGTCGAAAAGACCTCCCTCTCCCTCATTCGATTTTACCACCAAGTCCAATACTCGGCCATAACGACAATTGTCAAAACGACGAACACGCCGGTTAGAATCGCGATAATCGGATACAAATGTCCGCGGTCCTTCATGTGCATCCAGAACGACATCTGGATAAACACTTGAATGACGGCCATGACCAGCAGCATGATATAGACAAATGTCGAGTTGATCTCGCCCGCTGCGACCATCGCGAATGCGATGACCGTCAGCACGACCGAGAAGATAAACGCTACGATATGCTTCTGCGGGCCTTCATGCTTATGGCGTTTGCCATGCTCTTCCGCAGCGGAATGATGATTTGCCATTGATTAGCCCACCTTTCCCATCAGGTACACGACGGTGAAGATGAATACCCATACGACGTCGATAAAGTGCCAGTACATACCGGCGACGTATACTTTCGGCGCGGTAACGACCGTCAGACCTTTCTTGGTCGAAATCTGGATAATCAGCAAGGTGATCCACAAGACGCCGAACAATACGTGCGCGCCGTGGAAACCGACGAGCGTGTAGAATGAGGTACTAAATGCGCTAGTCGAGAACTTATGTCCCTCGTGCACATACTCATAGAACTCGTAAATCTCGAGGCCAAGGAAGCCGAAACCCAGTACTACGGTAATAATCAACCAGTTCAGCATGGCTTTCACTTGGTTGCGATGCATCGCTTGAATCGCGAACACGCTCGTAAGCGAGGACACCAGCAGGATCGCGGTCGCGATCGCAACGGTCGAGAGCTTGAAGAGCTCATCGGCCGTTGGGTTGCCGTCGCCGACTTGATGGCGAAGGGCTAGGAATGCGGAGAACAGGGTACCGAACAGGACCGTCTCGCCGCCAAGAAACAGCCAGAAGCCAAGTACTTTATTACGGCCTTCCAGGGTTGCCTTCTCAGGCTCATGAGGCAATTTGCCTTCTACGTGCGATGCGCTCATCCTTTTACCCCCTTATCTTGCAGCTCGTCTGGCTCGATATGGAAGCCATGGTCATCGTACACCGAGCGGAGGAACATACAGAGCAGCGTAATCCCCAGACCTGCGATCGTAAGCACATGCCAGTGATACATCAAACCGAAACCTGCAATGAATAATCCTACCGACATCACGAAAGGAAGAATCGATGGCGAAGGCATATGGATCGGTCCGAGCGGTTCTGCCGGCGTCATGGCCTTCTTGCCTTCCATTTTCTCTTTCCAGTATGCATCATAACCGCGTACGAGCGGAGTCTGTGCAAAGTTGTACTCAGGCGCTGGCGAGGAAATCGTCCACTCCAGCGTACGGCCGTCTTCCCACGGATCGTTCGCCGCATCGCGCGGTTTGAACGCCGTGATGACAACGTTGATGAGGAAGAACACGGTGCCAAGACCCATGAGCATAGCGCCGATCGTACTAATCAAGTTCAAGTTATTGAAGCCAAGGCCGTCCAGGTACTGCCAAACGCGACGTGGCATGCCCATCAGACCAAGGAAGTGCTGGACGAAGAACGTCAGGTGGAAACCGATGAAGAATGTCCAGAAGCAAAGTTTGCCCCAGCCTTCATGCAGCATGCGGCCGAACATCTTCGGCCACCAGTAGAACAGACCCGCGAAGATACCCAGGATCAAACCGCCTACGATAACGTAGTGGAAGTGGGCAACGACGAAGTAGGAGTCATGGTACTGGAAGTCCGCCGGCGCAGCCGCAAGCATGACGCCCGTGACGCCGCCCATGACAAACGTAGGTACGAAGCCTACGGCAAACAGGTTGGCCGTCGTGAATTTGATCGAGCCGCCCCACATCGTGAACAGCCAGTTGAAGATCTTGATACCGGTTGGAACCGCGATCAACATCGTGGCGATCGAGAACAACGCGTTCGCTACCGGTCCGAGACCGACGGTGAACATGTGATGCGCCCAAACCATGAAGCCAAGGAAGCCGATCAGCACGGTCGCAAATACCATCGAGCTGTAACCGAACAGGCGCTTGCGGGAGAACGTACTGATAACCTCAGAAATGACGCCGAATGCCGGCAAAATGAGGATGTAAACCTCAGGGTGACCGAAAATCCAGAAAATGTGCTCCCATAGCACGGCGTTACCGCCGTTGGAAACTTCAAAGAAGTTACCGCTAAAGAGACGGTCGAACATCAAGGCAACCAGACCAACGGTCAGTGCCGGGAAAGCGAACAGGATCAGCGCGGATGTAATGAACGCCGTCCATGTAAACATCGGCATCCGCATAAAGCTCATGCCTGGCGCGCGCATGTTAATGATCGTCGCCAAGAAGTTGATACCGCCGACGAGCGTACCGATACCCGCGATCTGAAGACCGAGCACGTAGTAATCGACGCCTTTGTCGGAGCTAAATGTCGTAGTCGAAAGCGGTGCGTACGACGTCCAACCGGCATCCGGCGCTCCGCCCGTAAACCAGCTGACGTTCAGCAGCACGCCGCCAAAGAAGAATGTCCAGAAGCCAAGCGCGTTCACGAACGGGAACGCGACGTCGCGCGCGCCGATCTGGAGCGGCACGATCGCGTTCATAAGCGCGAACAACAGCGGCATTGCAGCCAAGAAGATCATCGTCGTGCCGTGCATCGTAAGAAGTTCGTTGTATGTATCGGCACCAACGAAGTCATTGAGCGGCTTCCATAGTTGAACCCGGATTAGAAGTGCTTCCAGGCCGCCGACCAGGAAGAAGAAACCGCCGGCGATCAAATACAGAATGCCTATTTTCTTATGGTCAACCGTCGTCAGCCAGTCCATCAGACCGCTGTAACGTTTGACCGCATGTCCATGAGCCAAAGTAGGTACCCCCTTAATCCGCCAGTATTAATAATCAAGCTTCAGATCGGCCAAGTATTTCGCAATCGCATCCAACTGCTGCTCGGACATTTCGACCTTCGGCATTAACGAACCCGGTTTGATTCCTTGTGGATCTTTGATCCAAGCTTTCAAGTTCTCTTCCACCGAGCCTTCGTTGGCATACTTCGGATCGTCCGTGTTGATCAGAATGCCTGCTACCGATTCGCGGCTGCCGATACCCGTCAGGTTCGGATACATGAGACCGCCTTTATCGCCTACCGCATGGCAGGACAAGCACTGATTCGTGAGCAAGTCTGCGATTTCTTGGTCGGCCGGAAGCGCTACCGGAGATTTCTGAGCTGCTACCCACCGTTCGAACGATGCGCGATCCACGACCTTGACTTTAAAGTCCATCAAGGAATGGGAAGGTCCGCAAAGCTCGGCGCACTTACCAAGATATACGCCTTGTTTCGGTGCTTCGAAGTACATGATATTCACGTTGCCGCCCGGGTTCGTATCTATCTTGCCCGCCAGCGAAGGAATCCAGAACGAGTGAAGCACGTCAGCCGTCTTTGCTTCGATCGAGATGACCGCGTCATCCGGAATGAGCAATTCTTGGGCTGTTTTGATTTCGTATGTAGGATACTCGAACTCCCACCAGTACTGGTGAGCCGTTACTTTGACTTGTACCGCGTTTGGATCTTTGGTGTAATCTTCTGCAAGGCCGAAAACGGTCTTGATCGTAGGCACACCGAGGATGATCAGCAGGATAATCGGAATGACCGTCCAAATGACCTCTAGCTTATGGTTGCCCTCCACCTGGACCGGAACCGTTTTGTCGCCTGGGCGACGGCGGAATCGAATAATTACGTAGAGCGCGATTGCAAACACGACAATGACAACCAAAATCATGATCGTGATGGACAGTTTCATTAGTCCGAATTGTTCTTCGGCAACCGGTCCTTGCGGTCTTAGTGTCGACAGGTCAGCTCGTCCGCATGCTGACAGCAGCAACACCATTCCGGCAAGAAGCGGCATGAGCCGTTTTAGAACGTGCCACCGATTCATCATCAATCAACCCCACTTTTGACGTTTTCGCTTCGGCCGTGATGGCAAAAAAAAACGACCTACTGCGTGAAATACCTAGCTGTGTAGACAACTTCCGCAATCTAATCACTTTAATTAATATAAAGTTGGAGGTGCTTTTTGTCAATGTGAGTTCACACATTGTTCTCAAAGCTGTCATATTTGCAATTTGACTGTTTTCAAAGGTTTTGCACCTCCGAAAACCCGTATCACTATCCTTCATTGTGCTCCAAAACCATGGGTCTTTATGTATGGGACGCCCGCGCATATTTCGATTGGCCTGGCTCATCATAAGAACAATCCGATACGGAAGGAGAAACTGATTATGACCAGGGAGTATTTGCGGAGGACGCTCGTGCCTCTAATCGTCCTTGCCCTCGCGTTCGGTCCCGGCTTGAGCGGCTGCGGGTACAAGCGATACGTGCAAAACAGCACCTACGATTACGGAACGAAGCAAAAGAGCGATCCGAAGATGCTCGGCAGCCGCATGTACGGCGCCGCTACCGCCAATCCGTACCAGCACGACAACCACTGGGTCGAATACAGCTCCATCCTCTCCGCCGACGTCTCCAACATTAACGGAGTTGCGGCCGCGCTCGTATTCCTGACCGATAAAAACGCGTATGTCGGCATGACGCTCGATTGGACTGCGACCGGCACGAAGAAGACAGGCGGCGCGGGTTCAAGGGAACAAGACAATACAGGCTCCAACGAAGGCGTATATAATGTAGATAATGGCAGTCCTTATTGGAATAACCAGCGCATTGCGGGCCCTTACAATTCTTACTTCACGGTTAACGACCACAACCAAATATCGAGCGAGCTCAAACAAACGATAGCCGTCCAGATCCGCCGCATAGCACCGACGGTGCAAGAGGTGCATATCTCGGCCAATCAGGAGTTCGTCAACCATCTCGTCCAGTATGCGCAAGAAGCGTGGGCCGGCCGACCGCTTGCCCCATGGCATGATTCATTCAACCAGCTGGTGAAGCATCAGTTCGAAGGCGGCAACGAAGTACCTGCGCCGATCAACGTCCAGAAGCTTCAGCACGCCGGTTCGGCGGGCGGCACGATCGGCTCGGATCTGCAACATTAATGAGACACGAATAGACCAAGACCGCTTCTTACGAAGCGGTCTTATTCATTCCCTACCAAAAAAATCACTTCTATTATATATAGCAACGTAGGCGTGCATTCCTTGTAAAATAAAGGTTGAACCAACAGCCGCATTAGGTTATGATAACGTTCCGCTGATTTTACGCATTTCACCACCGCATCCGCGCAGGGACCGGCGCCGTTACCCCGCTCCCGCAGCATCTGATGAAAGAGGTGGACCATGCTGTTCCTCGTTTTGGCGCGCAAATCGTATTTGCGCAATCTGCAGTACCGAAGTTCCCACATGATTCACAATATCGCCAGCTGCTTATTCGGCTTCATCTACATTTACATCTGGGTAGGGATTGCCGATGATAATTCGCTTGGCGAATACGGCGTAAACGGCATGATTAGTTACGTCGCGTTCAATCAATGCAGTCTTTGGGTCACCTCCTTCTTGACGAACGGCTTGGGCATCGGGCAATCCGTCCGGACCGGACAGATCGCCACCGACTTGATGCGCCCTGCGCATTTGTTCTATCAGTCCATGAGCAAAGAATGGGGTCAAATCGCGTATCAACTCACGTATAAATTCATCCCGATCTATCTCCTCTACTTCATCGTGTTCCCGCTTCATGTTCCCGGTTCTTGGGCCACGATCGCATGGACAGCTGTCGCGCTCCTGACAGGCGCATATATCTCGATTTGCATCAATTATCTGATCGGCGCCGCTGCGCTATGGACAACGGAATCACACTGGCTGTATTGGGTGAACTTCGCGCTCAGCCAGCTGTTATCCGGTTTCCTGATCCCGGTCGACTGGCTGCCCAGCTGGCTGCAATCGGTGAGCGGTGCCTCCTTCTATCCGTTTCTTCATTATATCCCGGCAAAAATCTACCTCGGTCTCGAACAAGCGGATGCGCTCTTCGCCGCATGCGCGTGGGCCGCGGGGCTTACGTTGCTGTGCTTAGCCATGACCGGATTGATGAGACGGAAAGTCGAGGTGCAGGGCGGATGAATACATGGCGAATATACCGCCTGCTCGTGGCCTCCAGCTTGCGAAGCCGCATGCAGTATAAATTCAATTTCTGGTTCTCTTCGATCATGTCCGCCTTCATTAGCGCGGTCGAATTCGCCATGCTGGCCGTCATTCTCCATAAGTTCGGACACATTCAGGGGTGGAGCCTCGCGGAATCGGGTTATTTGTATGCGGTGCTGCATCTGGCCAGAACGTTATACCGCACCTTCGCCTCCGATGTGCACCACCTGGAGAAATATTTGGTCAGCGGCGATCTCGACGGCTTGCTGCTTCGTCCTGTCCCCGTGCTGCTCGGCTTGATGACGCTGAACGTCTCCATCCGCTTCGGCGAACTCGTACAAGGATTCGTCATCCTCGTCTGGTCGATGCACAGACTGATCGCGAGTGGGCAAATCGGTTTTGCATCCCTGCCGCTTACGCTCATCGCTATCTTCTCCGGCGCGGTGTTGATGTTCGGCATCGGCCTTGCGACCGCTTCGGTCGGATTTTGGATCACGCGCATCGAAGTGCTCCAGAACATTACGGAAGATGCCTCGCGAACGGCCGCGCAATACCCATTGACGATTTACCCCAAATGGATGCAAGGTTTGCTGCTTAGCCTCATTCCGATCGCCTTCGCCAACTATATGCCGGCGCTCTATATTCTCCGCGGACAAGGCGGTTGGTGGCTCCTTGCGGCAGCCGTCGGGGTCGCCCTGTCTGTGCTGGGCGCAGGATGGGCACTATGGCGCATCGGCTTAACCCGTTATCAAAGTACAGGCAGTTAGCCGAGTACGATACTTAGCGATTGATCGATCAAGGAGGCCACGCATGATTACCGTATCGAACTTAACGAAGCAATTCCGTCAGACCGTGCCAAAGGAAGGCCGATTTAGCGGCATACGAACGCTGCTGTCGCGAGACTACAGGGTCAAATATGCCGTGTCGGACATCTCCTTCTCGATTCCGAAGGGCGAATTCGTCGGGTATATCGGTCCTAACGGCGCCGGCAAATCCACGACGATCAAAATGCTGGCCGGCATTCTGCATCCGACTTCCGGCTCCGTGCAAATCGACGGGCTAAGCCCGCATCGCCACAGACGCGCCGTCGCTCGCAAGCTGGGCGTACTCTTCGGGCAGCGCACGCAATTATGGTGGGATTTGCCGACGGTGGACTCGTTCGACATTCTAGCGGCGATGTACGGCATAGAGCCGAAGCGTCAACGGGATCGCATGGGGCTGCTCGCCGAGCTGCTTGAGCTGGATGCCTTTATGACGACGCCCGTCCGCAAGCTCTCGCTTGGCCAGCGCATGCGGGCCGATATAGCCGCCGCACTGCTGCACGATCCGGACATTCTGTTCTTCGATGAACCGACGATCGGGCTGGACGTGACCGCCAAGAAAAACATTCGGGGGTTCCTGCGGCAAATCAACCGAGAGCTCGGCAAAACCATTCTGCTCACCACCCACGACATGGATGATATCGAGCAGTTGTGCAGCCGCGTGATCGTCATTAATGAAGGCGCGCTGAGCTTCGACGGTACGATTCCCGAACTTCGCCGCCGGATCGGACTGCCCACGTTGATGTCCGTTACCTATCGAGGCGAGATCGCCGTGAATCCAAGCGTGCTGCAAACCCTCAACATTAAAGAAGTCGATGGCCGCACCGTCGTTGCCACCTGTAACCGGGAAAAAATGAGCGCGATGGAGGCGCTGCGATTACTCGAGACGCTCGGCGAAATCGAGGACATTCATATGGAGGAACCGAACTTCGAAGATATTGTGCATCATATTTATTAGAAGAAACACGGAGCTGGCCTGCGGTTGGCTCCTATCTAGATGAACTTTTTAAAATAAACGGTTGACATTGTCGTCAAAATCATTTATCTTTAAATCAAGATACTTGATATAAAGAATTGTGAGGAGGTGCCCATCATGAACGAACAACGGGATGCGGAATTAGACAGCGCGCTTCGCTTATTCATCGTCCTCTCCCGGTCGTTCCAATCGGTTAGCGCTCATGCGGCCGCGGATATCCGAAGCTACGGCTTGAATACGACCGAGTTCGGCGTGCTCGACGTGCTCTATCATAAAGGCGAAATGCCCTTGCAGCAGATCGGCGATAAGGTGCTCATGTCCAGCGGGAATATTACTTACGTCGTCGATAAGCTCGAGAAAAAGGAATACGTCCGGCGCAAGTCCAGCCCTTCCGACCGTCGCGTCATCTTTGCGGAGATTACCGAGAAAGGCCGTGCCTTCTTAGACGAGGTGTTCCCGAAACACGAGCGCGTCCTGGAACGAGCGTTAAACGGATTGACGCACGAAGAACGGCTCCAAGCCGCCGCCTTGCTGAAGAAGCTGGGACGCGCCGCGCAAGAACAACAGCTGCCATAGCGCCTCAACGGCAGCTTTTACAAGCACTAATATCTTAATTTAAAGAAACTTAACTTAAAATAATGGAGGTTATTACAATGAACATGGATCTTGGTCTGCTTCTTATTCGTCTGGTTATCGGTATTCTCTTCGCCTTGCATGGCGCCCAAAAGCTGTTCGGCTGGTTCGGCGGTTACGGCATTAAAGGCACGGGCGGCTGGCTCGATTCAATCGGCGTCAAACCTGGCGTGCCCATGGCGATCGCGGTTGGTCTGGCTGAACTCCTCGGCGGCTTGCTCGTTGCATCAGGCTTATGGCTTCCGCTCGGATCGGCTATTCTGATCGCCACGATGATCGGCGCCATCGCGACCGTCCACGGCAAGAATGGACTGTGGGCGACGCAGAACGGGATGGAATACAACCTTGTGTTGATTGCCGCTCTCCTCGGTCTGGCCTTGATTGGCGCTGGCAGCTACTCGGTCTTGTAAGGTATCCTAGTCATAATCGATCTGAATAAGGAGGCGTGCATCATGCAAACAATGATCTACGGACCGGCGCTGCAGGGGAAAGGCTCGTTCGATAACGGCAAAATTGTGGAGCAGAAGCCGATCGGCTTTCCCGGTGAAGGCTCGGTTATGAAAGGTATCGGCCCGCTCTTCTACTGGGCTTGGGCGACCGCATCCGGCGAAGGCGCGATTCCGCTCCACCCTCATCAAGGCTTCGAAATCATGACTTACGTGACGAAGGGCCAGGCGCAGCACGGTGATACGCTCGGCACGCAAAGCACGGTCGGCGCAGGCGGCGCCCAAGTGATGCAGACCGGATCCGGCGTCAGTCACGAGGAGCGTTTCCTCGGTCCCGAAATGGAGGCGTTCCAAATCTGGTTCGAGCCGCACATCCGTCTTGCGCTCCTTCGCCAGCCGACCTATACCCAAGTCGAGCATGAGCGATTCCCGCTGGAGGAAGGCGACGGCTACACGAGGAAAACGGTGCTCGGGGAGACTTCTCCGATCGAGCTCGTGGCCGATGCGCGCATGTGGGATGTCGAGGTGCAACCAGGCCGCACGATTACCCATACGGTGCCGAAAGACCGGACGCTTACGACCTTGGCGATCCGGGGCGGCGGTCAGGTCGACATTGTCGACGAATCGAGCGCGCCATCCGCCTTCGCTCATCGCGATTTCCTCGTCCAACGAGCCGAACGCACACATGAGATCGAGTTTACCGCCCGTGCGGAAGAATCGCTTCGCCTGCTGCTGATCGAAGTCCCTTCCAAAGTCGACTATCCACTGTACCCTAGACGCTGAACCCGTCTCGGTGTCGTCTGATACGCAAAAGTAAGAAGGCCGTTCTCCGCCGCAATGGCAGAACGGCCTTTTTTGGTTCACCTACTCCCCGCGATGCGACGCTAGGAGCATGCCTTGGCCATACGCCCCGCACGCCGATCTCCGTCTCGCTATCCGATCGCTTGCAGCCTTCCCGCTGCTTGCCGACTCGCGATAATCGCGTCCGCTGCGCGGATCGCGCTCTCCGCCGCGGCATCCGCGAGCAGCTCGTCATCGTGGCTGGCCCAGTCGCCGGCCACGGACAGTCCTTCCACCTCAGGCACATGAGGACCTACATTCCTCTGTGAACGGCGCGTATGCATATAATCATGGACGACCGTAATGCGGGGCAAAAATTGTCTCGCGATCAGCTCCTTACGCCAGCCAGGTTGGGCAAGGTCCATCATGTTCTCCAGCAGCCGTTCGTCCGCCTTCGGATCGGAAGGCTCGGTCCCATGGTATTTCGTCACATGGACGACGACCGAACCGTCATCGCTCAGCCGAGCCGAAGCCGAATGATTCGAGAAAAACAGGGGTTGATCGATACCGAGCACGAAGGGGCGCCCCGGCACGGGCAGTTTGCGCAGGCACAGATCCAAGCTCGCCACTGCCGAAGATCGCGCCTCCTCCTTCCACCGGCGCAGCGCGGTCTGCTCTGCATCAGGCACAAGTCGAACGCATTCCGACGGGGACACCGTCATGATCACCCGATCCGCCTCCAGTATGGAGCCATCCTGCAGCCGCACTCCGGTTACCATTTCGCCGCCGGCGCCCCGGACGACTTCCGCAATCCGCTGGCCGGTTCGAAGATCCGCCCCCGACTGAACGGCCGCCGATGCCAGCTGATCCACGATCTGCTGCCAACCGCCATCCACATACAGAAGCCCCTCCTTGAACGAGCGCAGCAGTGTGCGAACGACCGGCTGCGCCAGCTGATGGTCCGGATCCAATGTGTACGACGCCGTCCGGAGCAAGGCGTACAAGATATGCCGAACCGACGGATCGCCCGTCATCCGTTCGGCATATTCGCGAAGCGTCATTCGGGAATCCGGCATGGAAGAAGGTCGGCCTATTTTGAACAACAGCCCCGCCAGACTCGCCTTCCCCTGGATCGTCAAGCAGCTGCCCGACGCGAGCAGCTTCGGCAAGCCGACAAGCCGTCCGCCCCACATCAGCTGCACGCGGTTCGCAGGCGGCGCCGCGCCCGTCACCTTGACGTTCAAGCCGGTCAATACCCGATCGAAGGCGCCGCCTTTGTAGAATGCATGCCCCCCGAGATTGAACAAAGCCCCTCCTTTGCGCACCGACATGCCCCTGCCGCCCAGCGTATCGGAGCGCTCCAGCAGCACGACCGATTCACCAGCTTTCGCCAAACACCCCGCCGCCATTAATCCCGCCAAACCGCCGCCAATAACAACCGTCCTGCCCGACTGACCGCCATATGCCATCATCTTCATCCATCCTTTCGTTATCGCCAACGCCAGGTGATACCGTAAGCTTCCTCCTGGGCGACGAAGGGTCCCATCTCGAAAATCGCCCTTTATCGGCCCCGTGATCGCGGCATTTGCTAACAAGACGGTTGGGACGTACGGGTTGTGACACGGGCGCGGCACTTTTTCGAGGCGTCCAACTAGAACACCGGGCATACCCCGGGCGGCCGAGCAGCCGACCGGAAGACCAGCGCGCAAAAAAAAAGAACCCCTTCGCGCTAGGCGATGGGGCGAATGTGATCGGCTTGCAGCCGCGCCAACTTCTCCGGATTAACCACATAAAACAAATTGACGATCTGCTCGCCGCGCACCTCGAACGACAGGACGCCATGCGGACGTCCATTCTTGAGCGTCACGATGCCGCCCAGCCCGTTCACTTCCGCGAACGCGAAGCTGTACGCGCCCTTCGCCTTCGCCTGAATGCCCAGGAAGAACCGAATAATCCGGTCCGCGCCCAGAATCGGCTTCGTCGCGGCGAGAATTTTGCCCCCTCCGTCATTGCGCATGACGGCATCCGCGGCCAGCACCTCGAGCAGCTTCGGCACGCTGCCGCTCTGCATCGCTTCCGCGAAGCGCAGCACCAGCTCGGCCGTCTTTCCATGCAGCGACGGCGTGGCGAGCGGCGCCTCGCCGATGCTGCGTTTGGCCCGCCGGAAAATTTGACGGCAATTCACGCTGCTTTTCCCCACGACGTCCGCGATCTCGTCGTATTCGAAATCCAGCACCTCCCGCAGCAGAAACACGGCCCGCTCCGTCCAAGTCAGCTGCTGCAGCAGCAGCAAATAGGCGGTGGACAGCGACTCTTTGTGCACATACCGATTTAACGGATCGCCCTCCAAGCTCCCGCCATCGTCCGTGATGACCGGCTCGGGCAGCCACGGCCCGATGTAGGTCTCCCGCTTGCTCGCGCTGCCGCGCAGCTTGTCGATGCAGCGGTTGGCGACCATTTTGCACAAATACGACTTGGCGCTGCGCACGTTCGCCTCTGGTACTTGAGCGAACGCGATAAACGTATCCTGCACGATATCCTCCGCGTCCGCCGCGCTCCCCAGCATCCGATACGCCAGTCCGATCAGCATCCCCCGATGCTCGCGGTACAATTGTTCCGTCTCCATTCAAGCCCCACGCTCCGATCCGCAATCTCTTCCCTTACTCCTATGACGAACATCAGCCGCTGAATGTGACAACATGCGCTTATATAAAAAAAGCACATCCGCCTCGTCATCCGAGTCCTGATGTGCAATCTTGCTCCCTTATTGCGCCGCCTGCGCGGCTCTTCCATCCGTACGGCTGACGGTTACCCGCTTGCCGGCCTTCGTCAACCGGTCGACGGTCTTCGCAAGCGCCAGCTCGGCCGTATGATCCCACACCTTCGTACCGGTCAGATCGATATGAACCTCTTCCGCTTCGCACGCATCGTCGATGCGCATCTCCAGTTCGGCCGCGGAGGCGAAGAACAACTGGCCTTGAATGCGATACGTCCGTTTCTTACCTTCCCATTCGCTGCCCACCTGCATCCGCGAGGCGTTCACCGCGAAGAGGATGAAGCTGACGAGCACGCCGACAAGTACGCCGATCGCCAGATCATGCGTGGCCACGACGGCCCCGACCGTAATGAGCATGACGATCGTCTCGCTGGCCGGCACCTGGTTCATCTTGAAGATCGACTTCCAGTCGAAGATCGAGACGCACACCATGAGCATAATGCCGACAAGCGCCGCCATCGGCACCATGGCCAACACGTCGCCAAGCACGAGGACGAGCAGCAGCAGGAAGAGCGCCGCCACGAGCGTGGACAATCGGTTCCGCCCGCCCATCTTCACGTTCAGTACAGACTCCGCCACGAGCGCGCAGCCCGCCATGCCGCCGAAGAAGCCCGCCACGAAGTTCGCGATGCCCTGTCCGCGCATCTCGCGGTTCTTGTCCGTCCGTTGGCCCGTCATCTCGTCCAGCAGATTATGCGTGAGCAGCGTCTCGGTGAATCCGACGATCGCAAGCGAGAACGACGTGGGCAAAATAATCATCAGCGTCTCCCAATTGAGCGGCACGTCCGGGAACAAGAACGCCGGCAACGACGCGTCGATCTCCCCGACGCGGGCCACGCCGTCCATGCCGGTCGCCCACACGGCGAATGTCAGCAGCACGACCGCGACGAGCGGCGACGGGATCGCCTTGAAATAACGCGGCAAAATATAAATAATCGCGAGCGCGGCCGCAGCCAACGCATACATCGTCCACGACGCATCCTTGAAATAACGCAGCTGCGACATGAAAATCAGAATCGCAAGCGCGTTCACGAAGCCGATCAGCACGCCTTGCGGCACGAAATTCATCAGCTTCCCCAGCTTGAAAACGCCCATTAAATATTGAATGACGCCCGTCAGCACCGTGGCCGCGAACAAATACTGAATCCCATGCTCTTCCACCAGCGTCAGCATCAGAACCGCCATCGAGCCGGCCGCCGCCGAGATCATCCCGGGCCGACCGCCCAGGAATGTAATAAGAATCAAGATGCAGATCGTCGCGTAGATGCCGACCTGCGGCGGTACGCCCGCCATGAACGAAAACGCGAGCGAGTCCGGGATGAGCGCAAGCGTGGCGGTCATCCCCGCCAGTACGTTGCCTTTCACATCCATCGTCCACTGCTCGCGCCATGAAGTTGCCGTTAAAGCCATAGTCCACCTCGTCCTTAAGAAGATCCCGTACCATACCGTCCCAGCCGGGGGTAATTCGCTTCGGTTATGATACCCTCTTTAGGATGATGCAGTCAAGCGTTTTGATTCGTTACTTTATATTGGTTATCGGCTGCCCGATTACTTCGCAGCCACCGCGTTCGCTTGGCGGTAAGCTTCGCGCTTCGCCTCGCGGTCGTTCTCCTTCAGCTTCGGACACGTATAGCAATATTCCTTGGCGCTCGTCTTGTAATACATGCAGCAGACGTTCTTCATGCGCACTTGTTTGTTGCAGTCCCGCATATCTTCAATGTACCTCGGCTTGGCCGTGAACGGGTTCTTCGCGCGATCCAGCAGCGCGGGATCCAGCTGCTTGAGCAGCTCGTAATCCTGGGACAGCCGAGTCTTCGCCGCTTCGTCCTCCAGCGTGGTAAGCAGATACTCCACGTAGTAGTTCGAATAGGTAGGCATTTGACCCCACAGATGGCCGATATTCATACCGGAGACCGCTTCGATCGAGCGGAAGATCGGCAGAATCGTCTCGTGATAGAATTCGCCCAGCGCATTCGTTACCCACGCTTCTCGCTCCGCTTCGCCGGTCGGGCCCTCCGGGCAATCCGTACCGATGACGAACGAGATTTTATAATAGGTGCCCATGGAAATGAGCTGAAGCGTCACCTGATCGAGCGAGGCCGGAAGCCGCCGATTCCAGAGCGACAACGCTGCTTGATAGCCCTGGGCAAAGCTGCCGAACGTGCTGCCGAAAATCGCGCCCACCGTATCGAGGCCTTCCGCCTGGAGCAGCGGCACGTACGTATCCAGCACTTCGCGGACGACTTCTGGACGAAGCAAATCCGCCGCCGGCACTGTCATGAGCGCCTGCTCCTGCAAGCTCGTGCGTATGCCGAACGTCTGCTCCAGCTTGCCGTAATCGATCATGTTCTCCATCCCTCATGCGCCTCCTTGGTTCCCGACCGGTTATCGGTCTATACCTCGTTCTCATTCGCTCTCATCTATTGCGCCACAGCGTTAGGCCGGGGATACTCCGCAAGTTCCGCCAACAGCCTACGCATCCTGATCAAATCGATATCGGGAGTCGCATCCCGTCATTATTGATTCTCATTCTCAATCCATTATAGCCGATTTGCGAATTGAGAACTAGTTTCAATTGCAAAAAAATAAAGACGCTTCCTCCGATTTCGGAGAAAGCGTCTGAGAGCAAGGCCGGCGGTATGCGGACCTGCTTGGATGCCAGCTATCGTTTAGAAACGGAAATCGTCGTCCGTCAGCGGCTCGACGTGGATCGTCCGCACATAGCCATTGCCCTTCTTCGAGAAGAAGTCATGCTGCTTCGTGCGCGTGCTGATGCCATTGAACACGATCGGATTGACGTCCTCTTCCGGGAAAATCGGATCGAGGCCGAGGTTCATGAGCGCCTTGTTCGCGTTGTAGCGGACGAACTTCTTCACTTCCTCGGTCAGGCCGACCGTGCCGTAGAGCGACTCCGTATACTTCTCTTCGTTCGCGTGCAGCAGCTGGAGCAAGCCGTGGAACGTCTCGAGCGCCTCGCGCTGCTCCTCCGCGTCCAGCTTCGCGAACACCTCCTGCGCCAGCACGCCGACGTACAGGCCGTGGATGCTCTCGTCGCGCAGGATCAGGTCAATGATCTCGCCGCTGCTCGTCATTTTGCCTTGACCGGCCAAATAGAGCGGGTAGAAGAAGCCGCTGTAGAATAGGTAGCTCTCCAGCAGCACGGATGCCGCCATCGCCAAGTAGAGGCTCTTCGGCGAGTCGATGTCCTTATAATACTGGGAAATGGTCTCCGCTTTGAGCTGCAGATGTTCATTGTTCTCGACCCAGCGGAATACGCCGTCGATCTCTTCCGTGGACGCCAGCGTCGTGAAGATGCTGGAGTACGACTTGGCATGGATTTGCTCCATCATGCCCATGAAGCCGAGCACCGCCTTGCGCTGCAAGCCGTCGACATGCTCGAGAATCTTCGGCATGCCCACGCCGCCCTGAACGGTATCGAGCAGCGTCAAGCCGCCCAGCACCTTCATGTACAGCTCGCGCTCCGCGTCGTTCAGCGTCAGCCACGACATTTTGTCGTCGGAAAGCGGGATTTCCTCGTCGGTCCAGAATTGCATAATATTCTGATTCCAGAAGGTGATCGTGAAATCATCGTCCGGTCGGTTCCAATTGACAGCTCTCATGCTCATGCGTGTTTCCCCTTCCCATGGTAAAACTGCGCGGTTTACACCGCGCAGCTGATGCACTCTTCCACCGAAAGGCGGTTCGTGCGCGTATAGTAGAGCGACTTCAGCCCTTTGCTTGCCGCATAGATATAGTAACGGGCCAATTGGCGCGTTGTCACGTCGCTGTTGACGTGGAGCACCGTGGAGATGCCTTGATCGACGTGCGGCTGGATCTCCGCGATCAGGTCCAGCACCTTCAGCTGATCCATCTGGTAAGCCGACTTGTAGAAGAAGAAGTTCTCCTTGTTCATGAACGGCATCGGATAATACGTCGTCGAGTTCGCGTACGTGCGCGTCTCGATCTGCTCGACGATCGGCATGACGCTGCTCGTCGCGTTCTGGATGTACGAGATGCTCTGCGTCGGCGCGATCGCCATCCGGTACGCATTGTACAGGCCGTGCGTCTTCACTTGCTCGCGCAGCGCCGCCCATTGCTCCGGCCCCGGCACGTCCATGCCTTCGAAGAGTCCTTTGACCTTCTCGCTCGTCGGACGGTAGTCCGTCGCCACGTAACGGTCGAAGTACGTGCCGCTCGCGTAGTCGGACTTCTCGAAGCCTTCGAACGTGATGCCCGTGTCGCGCGCGATCTCCATGCTTTTCTCGATGGAATAGAAATTCATCATCATGAAGAACGTGCGGGCGAATTCCTTCGCGTCCTCGCTCTCGTAGGCGATTTTGTTCTTGGCGAGGTAACCGTGCAGGTTCATCGCGCCAAGACCGACCGAGTGCAGCTCGCGGTTCGCTTTCGCGACGCCCGGCGCGTTCGCGATCGTCGTCATGTCGCTGACGGCCGTCAGCGCGACCATGCCTTCGAATACCGATTCGCGCAGCTTCTTGTGCTCCATGACGTTCGCGATGTTCAGCGAAGCCAGGTTGCAGCTGATATCGCGGAGGATCTTGTCCTCGGTGCCGTAGTCGCCGATCTCCGACGTCTCCTGCAGCTGGAAGATCTCCGTGCACAGGTTGGACATCTTAATCTGTCCGATCCCGGAGAGCGCATGCGCCGCGTTGGCGTTCGTCTTGTTCATAATATATGGGTAGCCCGATTCGAGCTGGATGGTCGCAATCTTCACGAGCATGTCGCGCGCGCTCATAACCGCTTTCTTCTTGACGCGGTCGTCCGCGAGCAGCGTGTCGTACATCTCGTCCATGTCCAGGTCGTCCAGATGCTTGCCGTACGCCTTATACACCGTGTACGGGGCGAATACGTGCAGCATCTCGTTGGCTTCGGCCAGCTTGTAGAAGCGGTTCGGCACGATCAGGCCGATCGACAGCGTCTTGATGCGGGACTTCTCGTCCGCGTTGATCTTCTTGCTGTCGAGGAACTCCATGACGTCCCAGCCGAAAATGTTGTAGTACGCCGCGCCGGAGCCTTTGCGCTGACCCATCTGGTCCGCGTAGGAGAACGCGTCCTCCATCAGCTTCAGCACCGGCATGATGCCTTTGGCCGCGCCTTCGACGCCCTTGATGGATTCGCCGCGCCCGCGCAGCTTGGACAGGTTGACGGCTACGCCGCCGCCGATCTTGGACAGCTGCATGCACGTCGCCAGCACATAGTTGATCGAGTTGAGCGAATCGTCCGCTTCGAGCAGGAAGCAGGACACCATCTCGCCGCGGCGGCTCTTGCCCGCGTTCAGGAACGTCGGGGTCGCCGGCTGCAGCCGCTGCTCCATCATGGAAGCCGCGAGCGTGCGCGCCGTGGCGCCGTTGCCGCGGCCCAGATGCAGCGCGACGATCGCCACGCGGTCCGGGTAATGCTCGAGGTACAGGGAGTGGTCGTTGCTCTTCACGGCATAATCCGTGTAGAACTTCGACGCGGCCATATACGACGGGAATCGGAAATCGTAGTCGTGCGTGATCCGGTATACGTCCTCGACTTCCTCGGCCGTATACTTCTCGTACAGATCCTCGTAATAGTCGTTATCAATCATATACCGGACTTTATCGGCCGTGCTCGTGAACACCACGCTCTTCCGGTATACCTCTTCCATAAACGCCTCTACGGCTTCTTGATCGCGCTCCAGCTGAAAAAATCCGTCCGCATCGCGCTGCATGAGCAAATTGTTCAATTCAATATGCTTCAACTGCCCGCACCCCCTGTTCAAATCGCTCAACGTCTCTCGCCGTGCCGGCGAGCTCGAATTTATGCAAGACCGGAACCCCGTACATACGAGATATAGTGTCCGCGCTCTTGGCGAACCCCTCTCCCCAATTTCGGTTTCCGCTTGCGCAAACGCCCTTCAATCGCTCATGATTCCGGCGCAAGAAAGCTTGCACCCGGTCAGGGACTTGCCCGAATCCGGTCGTATAGGTGATCAGCACGAAAGGCTCGTCCACCGTCATCGTTTCATCGATTTGAACCGAGCGGGCTTGGACTTTTTCGACAAATCTTCGTACGTTTCCTGTACGGGAATCATAAGCGATCAACATGGCCATTCTCTCTCCTTATACACAGATACTACGAAAGTTGTTCGTAAGTATGCTATACACAGTCTGCTTCGACTTCAACCATATGTAGTCGGCCGAAACTAAATCTATATCAATATATAGTGTTTGTCAATCGTTCTCCCCCTCTCAAACTCGCAATGATACCCTTCATTCCAGCAACCGCGCCACTTTGCTAGATTCGAAAAATTTTTCGACACAAAAAGCGCCGTTTCGTAGCAATCGGCGGTAAGCCTTTTCACTGCGGCACTTCTGAAATTCCTGCCCGAAAATCGGGATTTTGGGAATTTTTTTCGTTCTTGTGGACAGCCTGTGGACGGGATGTGGAGCATTTGTGGACGGCGTGTGGATGGCATGTGGACGATTGTCGAATGCGGGGAGGAAATCGTTGGAGCGGCATCCTTGCAAGCGGTGTTTATCAACAGGCCACCACTAGATATAGTGTTGCCTGCCCAAGGTTAGACGGGGCGGAAACGGTACCGGAGGATGGCTTAGAAACGGTCGATGATTGGACTTGGAGCGACGGGGATCCGAGATGCGGCGAACAGCTCGCGAAGCGGGCCGACGCAAGCGGCATTTTAAGATCATTTTCAGCTTCGCTTTAGGAAGGCTTCAGCTTGCCGCGCTATAGTGGGAAACAATGGCATGATGCCGCAAGCACGCAAAAGGAGGACGCCCGCCGATGACCACCGCGCGACGATGCGCCAGACTCGCCCTTAACCTCATCCTCTCGCTCGCTCTGTTCGCCTCCGGCGCGACCGTCTTGGCGTCCGCGGACCGCTGGTTCGCCGGTACGGCGCGAACGACCGGAGCGCAAGGCGATCCGGCGATCCGCGCACACGCCGCATCCGCGGTTGCGGAGGGAATCGTACGTCCCCCTTTCTCACGCGCGCGGATGCCGGAACCCGGCCTTCCCCTTGGCTTCTTCGCCCGGCTCGGCCTGCTGATCGCGGTCGATCTGGCTGCCGTCAGCGCCATGCTGCTGGCCGTATCGCGCGTGGTTCGCGGCTTACGGACGCAACGCGGTCCGACCGCTCCGCTTCCAGGGAAGGCCGGGCTGCGCCCTCCGTCCGCCGATCGGTCATAGGAGCGGCACCCGGAAAAGAACCAGCCATACCCCCGCGCAGACGACGCTCAGCGCGTAGGCCATCCGCGGTCGCTTGCTGTGCAGCGCCAGCATCGGGAACATTTCGCAATAGAACAGCAGCGACCACGACATGCTCCAACCGTTCTCGTGCGATATTCCCCTCAGCATCAAAAATAACCACTCCCATGTGGCATAAGCCGCGATCCATCCCAGCATATACCGCCCCTTCGCCTTCCATGTCCCCTCCCACGGAAAACACGCTAAGTAAAGCAGCGCCGTCAGCGGGAGAAACATCAGCGTATACAGAAGCTCCGTGGCGTAACGGCTCCCTATTGGCTTCTGGAGCTCATACACCCATAGCGGATATTGCGCGCAGAAGTAATGGTAAGCCAGATCGCAAATGATTATGTACAGAATCGTGGCGTGGTAGTTCCTCCATTTCGCGAATGCGGCTTGCCGCCAATTTATCGCCAGCAGAGCTGCGACGACGCCGATATGCATCATTCCTTCGTTACCTCTTTCATATTACTTTATTTTCCAACATTATGTTCCCTTTCCCCTCCCCTCATACGATTATTTTCCAATTATCTGTAAATTATTGCGTTGCGCGGGCGGCGCTGGGCGCCTGGGTTTCATTCGGGTGGATCATAAAGGTGATGGCGGCGTCTTCGTTGCGATTCGCGTTTCACGCGTTGGCGGCCGGCATTAGGCAAGAATCGAGGATTAACAATTGAGGATTAAGATTGCGGGAGAAAATCGAGCCGGATATCGACCGGCCGGCGGAGAAGTGCAGGAGGGATGCAAGCAGCCCCGCAAAATACGGAGCATGCTCTCATGTCCGGGAAGTACGGATTCCCATCCGGCCTGCCCCGTTCTCGCGATATGCGGGCCATCCGGCTTAACCCAGCCGCATCAGCGCCTCCGTCCAGCGTTCCACGGCTAGCGCGCGTTCGCCCATTTGGCGCGCAGGCCCCAGGCGCTCCGGCCTGAAGCCGGTCTCATACGACGCGGCCGTTCGCTTGCGGAGCGTGGATTTGGAGCGGTGCAGCACCATTTTGACCGCGGGCACCGTGCATCCGAGCCGCTGCGCGATATCCTGGTAGGAATACCCGAGCACCTCAGCCAGCATGAGCATCTCGACCTCGCGCTCCGACAGCGTCTCGGCCATCCATTCCATCATTCCCCGCATGGTCGCGTAATTCGGGTCGTGGCTCGGATGCTGCATGGCTTCATCCACCGGGACGTGCACGCCGCGCCTTCTGCGATGGGCGTCGATCGTCAGGTTGCGGGCGATTTTGTACAACAAGGAGCGCGGATGCCGGAACTCGCCGTCTTTGCGGTAATGTTGGTACGCGCGCAGCATGACGTCTTGAAACAAATCCTCGGCTTCCCATGCATTGGCCGTCAAATAGCGGCAGTACGTCCGAAGATGCGCAAAATGCGGCGTCACGGCATCCTCAAATTCGATCATCCACGGCGGCATCGCGCTTCCCCTCCCGGTTGCAAGTTCGTCTGCTACCAGTGTACCAGCGCAATGTGAACAACCGATGTCCGCGGGGGCCGCCGAGGATGGCCTTGTGATTTAAGCTTCAACGGCGATGAGCCGCGCGTTCAGCCATAGCAGCATGGCAGCGAATACCTCGCTTCGGCCTCGTTCGTTGTGCAGCTCGTGCTTGAACCCCGGCCAGGCCATGAATTCGCACATATCGCCCGCGCGTTCGGCGAACTGCTTGCTGGCCTCCATCGAGGTCACCTTGTCGTCCCCGCCGTGCATGAGCAGCGTCGGCACGCTCAGCTCGGCAGCATGCGCAAGCGCCCACTGCCCCGCCTGCTGCACGCCGAAGAAGAAAGCCGCCGTAATATTCCCGTGCCCAAGCGGATCCTCGATATACCGTCTGGCCATCTCCGGGTCGGTCGTCAAGTTCTGCACGGCCAGCGGGCGCGCATTCGAGAAGCCCGGGTACACCTTCTCCACGATCCGGCCTACGACGACCGCCAGCTTCGGCGGCTGAAAGGCCAGCTTCAGCCACGGCCCCGTGATAATGGCCCCCGACAGGTTCGGCTGCCGGCGCAGCAAGTAATTGATCGCCACGTTGCCGCCCATGCTGTGCCCGAACAAGAAGCGCGGCACGTCCGGATAACGCTCGGCCGCCTGCTTCAGCAGCCAGTCCACACCCTCCAGCAGCGCCTCGTACGCCGGCGTATGGCCGCGCTTGCCTTCCGTTCGTCCGTGCCCCCGCTGATCGAACGCGAGCACGACCCAGCCGTCGGCCGTCAGCATATCGGCCACGTGGCTGTAACGCCCCGCATGCTCGCCCATGCCGTGCACGAGGCCTACGACGCCTTTGACGGTCGCGCCCGTCTCCGGGGTCCATGCGCAGCCGTACATGCGCGTGCCGTCCGCCGCCTTCCAATCAAGCTCCTTGTGAATCATGCATCCGCCCTCCTTTTTTCCAATCTCGCAGATGACCTTCTCTCATTAGTATACCCACCCCCATTCGCTTCCGGTCAAGCGGGGACGCCGCCATCGCGAAATAAAATGAAGTCCGCTCGTTGGAACCCTGACAAACTGCTGTCAGGTATAGACGGCTATACTAAAACTAGCCGAAAAACAACTGTTTTAAATTACGCGGCTCCAAGGTATCATATGTGAAGGTCAATTATGGAAACTTCCACGACCGACACACGTGGACCAATCCAAGCGAGAAAGGAATCCACCCTTACATGAGCACGAAAATAAGCACCAAACCTAAATCCTCCGGCGTCGTTATCGCCGGCCTCCTCCTTGCCATCTTAATGGCATCGATGGACAACACGATCGTCGCGACCTCGATGGGCACGATCATCGGCGAGATGGGCGGCTTGGACAAATTCGTCTGGGTCACCTCCGCCTACATGGTCGCCGAAATGGCTGGCATGCCGATCTTCGGCAAACTGTCCGACATGTACGGGCGCAAACGCTTCTTCGTCTTCGGCATCATCGTCTTCATGATCGGCTCGATCCTGTGCGGCACCGCGGATTCGATCGTCGAGCTGTCGCTCTACCGGGTCATCCAAGGCATCGGCGGGGGCGCGCTCATCCCGATCACCTTCACGATCATGTTCGATGCCGTCCCGCCGCAGGACCGCGGCAAGCTCGGCGGTCTGTTCGGCGCCGTCTTCGGCATGTCGAGCATATTCGGCCCGCTGCTCGGCGCGTACATCACCGACTACATCGGCTGGGAATGGATTTTCTACATCAACTTGCCGCTCGGCCTGATTTCCTTTGCGATGATCGCGTTCTTCTATAAGGAATCGCACGAGCACAGCAAACAACCGATCGACTGGTTCGGCGCCATCACGCTCATCGGCGCGATCGTCTGTCTCATCTTCGCGCTGGAACTCGGCGGCAAAGAGTATGCATGGAGCTCCGGCGAGATACTCGGCCTGTTCGCGGGCTTCGCGGCGTTCGGCATCGCGTTCCTGTTCATCGAATCGCGCGCGGCAGAGCCGATCATCTCGTTCAGCATGTTCAAGAACCGCCTGTACGCGTCAAGCAACCTGATCGCGATGCTGAGCGGCGCGGCGTTCATCACGGCGTCGGTGTATATCCCGATCTTCATTCAGGGCGTGCTGGGCGGCAGCGCGACGAATTCCGGCCTCGTGCTCTTGCCGATGATGCTTGGCTCCGTCGTCACCGCCACGGGCGGCGGCTTCCTGCTCACCAAGCTGCCTTACCGCTCGATCATGCTCCCGACGCTGCTTATACTCGTCGTCGGTCTTGCCCTGCTGACGACGCTGTCGCCGGATTCGTCCCGGTTGACGGTGACGGCGTACATGGTATTGGTCGGTCTTGGCATTGGCGCTTCGTTCTCCGTCCTGAGCAACGCCGCCATTCACTCCTTCTCCGCCAAGCAGCGGGGAGCGGCGAGCTCGACGCTCAACTTCCTGCGCTCGCTTGGCATGACGCTCGGCATCACGATCTTCGGCATTCTGCAGAGCCACGCGCTGACGCGCAAGCTGACCGACTCGTTCGCCGGCACCGGTCAGACCGTGCCGGAAGGGCTCGACTTCAGCGATCCGCATGCGCTGCTCAACCCGGCGGTTCGTCAGAACATCCCGGGCGACGTGCTCGACAAAGTCACGGAGGGGCTCTCGTCCTCGATTACGTTCACGTTCGCGATCGGCGTCATTCCCGCCGCGCTCGCCCTCGTCTGCGCGTGGATCATGAGCAAGGAACGCATGGACCCGGCGGCCGAAGAAGCCGAATACGCGGCATCTCATTAACGCCGCCCGCACAAGATAACAAGACGATCGCCGTCCTCTGGCGGCGGTAGGAAGTTTCATACCAGAGATAAGCAAGGCCCGGAACCGCAAGTCGGTTCCGGGCCTTTTGTCGCGCGCAGCTGCGTTTGAATGACGAACAACCGACAGGCCGCATGGGCTCGTCGGTTGTTCCTTGCCTGGATCCGGCGCTGCGCGAGCCTGCTCGGCCGCTTAGTCTCCGATCGGCATCATGTTGATCGAGACGATCTCTTCGCTGCGCTCGCCTTGCTTCCAGTCGATGCGCACGTCCGGGGCGGGCTCCAGCCAGAGATCTCCGCCCGTCTCCAGAGCGGCGCTGGCTTCGGATTCCGCCGCCGCGCTAGCTTCCGACTCCGTCCCATGCAGCTCGTCGAACCAGGTCAACTCCGGTCCGCAATCCCGCATGAGGAAACGCCCCTGCCTCGCGTCGCCCGACCGATACAACTTCAAATAGGCCCGGCCATCCTCGACGGCCAGCACTTCGACGACGCCGGAAGCATGATTCATTGACAAGCGTACCCGTTTGCCGAGGCCGGTCGTAAGGACCTTCGCCTCCTCGACCAATTCATAGGCGCGGACAAGCGGGAGCGCATGTGCCTCGTGCGCGCCGTTCGGGTTCGCCATGGCCAAATAATACGGCGCTATGCCTGCCCAAACGAGCTTGTCGAGCAGCTCACTCAACACCGCGGCGTCGTCGTTGATCCCGCGCAGGAGCAGCGTCCGGTTGACGACGATGGCGCCCGCTTGCTGCAGCGCTTCCAAGCTCAACTTCGCTTCGGCGGTCAATTCCCGGGGATGCGTAATATGCGCCATCACATAGATTCGTCGCTCGGGCGTCGAATGCGTCCGCAGCAGCTCCAGCAGCGCCTCGTTCTCGTAAATGCGCCGCGGCTGGCGAACGGGAAGCTCCGTCGCCAACCGGATGATTTGCACGTGGCTAATCGCGCGAAGCCGGCCAAGCAGGATCGACAGCTGCTGCATCGAGAGACCAAAGCCGTCGAATCCGTTAAGCAGCACGTGGTTAATCTCCGGATGACTGGCAATGTATGCGAGCCCCGGTTCGAGATTGGCCGTATCGGCCAACCATTCCGGCGCGATGTTCAGCAGCGCGCTCGACCCGAATGCATGTTGGCAGCCCGGCACGGTGTCCTGCAGCCCGTCGTGCGGCGGAATCGCCCCGGTGCGCCCGTTCAGCCGATTCAGCGGCTCATGCAGCTGGCGAAGCGGATCATGCGGGTCGTTCCAATCGATCAGCGTCGCGTAATAATCCGATTCCTCGGGAAGGCGGGGGAAGACGTCGTCTGTCCGCTGATGGCCGCCGGCTAGGGCGGCAGATGCCTGGATGACGGCCGGATTCATAGGGTCCTGGCTTGGCATTGGCAGAAACCTCCTTCTCGTATAATGATCGGTAGGATGATCTAAAAGTGTTGCAAGGGAAACGGTTGACGTCTAATGCAGCGGCGTCGCGTGTTTCATTCCAGAGAAAAAAAGACCAGCGCATTCGCCCGAAAGCCTTACGCGCGCACGGCGCGACAAGCCATCGGACTGAAACCGGGTCTTCAGGAAATAACAAAAAGACCCGTTCGTTCGGGTCTCCTGAATGTGAGCGAAGTTGGTGCTGATCACGGGACCCATCTTCTGCTGACGAGGTTAGCTGACGGACTCGGGATAGATGGTTCCCTACGTTACCGGCGTAACGATTCGCCCCTGCCCGCAGATCATTAAACCTGCAAGCGTTCCGGCCGCAGCGTTCCTCTTGCACGTGGCAAGCGGAGCGTCAACGGGGCCGAAATTGGTTCCCCCGCTTCCCGATCCTTGGCGTCACGGGAATTAAGCGTACGCTAAGTGTACCCCCATCTGTCAGAATTGTCAAACGAATATTCGGACATCCGCCTCCCCCGCCAAGCGTTATTCCGGCCCCATCGCCTCCTCCGCAGCTAATGGCGCATAAAAAATGACCGCCCTGTTTGAGAGCGGTCATAATCCAAGCGTATACCCCCATAAGGTAAAGTAGGCACACTCGCTTTCATCGCTGGAAGCCGGGTGTGCTACGGCTTTGTGCGGGTCAGACATTCGCTACCGGCGCACATGCCCCAGGCGGCGGAACAATTTGACACAGACAGCCAGCCAGCAGGCGCTGACCCAATACCCGCCGAGCACGTCGGACGGATAATGCACGCCCAGGTAGACGCGGGAGATGCCGATGCAGAGAATCATGAACACGCTGAACGCGATCAGTACGCCGCGCCAGCGCTTCGACGGCATATGGCGCCACAGCAAATACGTCAGCAGGCCGTAGAACGTGAACGACGCCATCGAATGTCCGCTCGGAAAACTGTAGCCCGTCTCCTCGATAATCCGGTGAATATCCGGCCGGGCGCGCTCGTAAAGCCGCTTCAGCCCTTCGTTCAGCAGCGTCGAACCGAGCATGCCGCCGATGAGCAAAATTAATTCTTTCCGGTGCTTCAGCACGACGAAGAGCACGGCCGCCGTCGCCAGCACGAGCGGTATGACGACCTTGCCCGAGCCGATCGTCGTCACGGTCTTGGCGAACGCCGTAAATCCCGGGGACTCCAAGCCTTGAATGAAGTCGATGACAGCCAAGTCGAACCGCATTAATTTCTCGCGCGACACGAGCATCGCTAGCCCTTGAAACCCCGCTGCCGCCAAAATCAAATACACCCACCACAGCATAATAATAAGAACCCCCAAGCTAAATTAGGTATCCGGTTCCGGTTCCGGGTCCGGCCGGAACGTTTACAAATATTTATTATAGGATAAGCGCCCGCAAGTATGAAATCCTCCCGCAACATTCCTTCCCGCCCGGCAGCCTGGCCGTGTCGGAAGCGCGACGAGCCGCATAGACTGATCTTAATAAGGAGGATGGCGATATGCAGGCGAGAAGCGATAGCAATGTCGATGGCATTGACGTTAGTAGGTATCAAGGCGACGTGAATTGGAACCGGGTCAAAGCGGCCGGCAAATTGTTCGCCTTCATCAAAGCTTCGGAGGGCAACAGCTCGACCGACCCTCGGTTCGAACGCAACGTCACGGGCGCCAAGGCGGCGGACGTGAAAATCGGGTTCTATCACTATGCGCATCCGGAGCGCAATACCCCAGCCGCCGAAGCGGCGCACTTCGTCGGTACGATCAGCGGATACGACGTCGATTTCCCCCACGTGCTCGACGTGGAAGGCGCGGCGTCCTCCATCGGCGCGGCGGCGCTCACCGACTGGGTCGACGCCTGGCTCGAGGACGTGCGCAGGCAGACCGGACATCCCGTCATGATCTACTCGGGCGCAAGCTTCGCGCGGTCTTATCTGGGCAAGGAGCTCGCCGAGTATCCGCTCTGGATCGCCCACTACGGCGTGAATAGGCCGATGGCCAACAGCACATGGAACCGCTGGGCCGTCTTCCAATATTCGCAGAGCGGGCAGACAGACGGCATTAGCGGCAATGTCGACCTGAATGTGATGGAACGCGCTTTCTTCGATCAATATACCGGCGATCACACCGAGGTGGACGACGTCGACACGACGCAGCCGGATAATATCAAAATCGTCATTAACGACAAGCTGGCCGGCTATGGATGCAGCATCGACGGCCATGTCTACACCCCGCTCCGCCAAGTCGGCGCGGCGACGGGCAATCCGGTCACGTGGGACAACGCGCAGAAACAGCCGCAATTCGGCGGCACGACCGTCACCAACTTCACCGTCATCGATTCGACGACGTACGTCCCCGTCCGCACCGCCGCGAATTTGCTGGGCGGCAACGCGTATTGGGATGGCGAGACGAAGAAAGTATACATTTACTATCGCGGTTAGGGGCCGTCCCGCCACGCATAAAAGCCGCGCCCGCCTGGCAGCAATGCTGCTCGGCGGGCGCGGCTCTATGTTGCGTAACGGGAAATTTACGCTTGCGCTTCGATCTTGGACAGGAACTCGGCCTCAAGCTTGTCGAGGTGCTTATCCATGCACTTGCAGTAGTAGTCCTTACGGCACATCGGGCACGGGATGTTCAGCAGGCGGTTGGCCGCTTGCAAGTTCCACTCCGGATTTTTGCTAAGAAACAAGCGATACTTCGACTTGTCCTGAAGGGTCACAACGTACTGGTACAGTTGCGTTTTGTCATTGATATCCGACACTTGCATGTCCGTAATTTTAGGGTTGAATGCCATTGTTCAGACCGCCTATTTTCAAGATTTGTATGTAAAATAGCATAGCGTGTTACACCTCTTGTTGTCAATTTATTGTACCCCGCCGAGCCAGCGAATATACCTGTCTCCGCCTCGCCGCGGCAAGGCTCACGCCAAAAAGCGGCGCCCCTTTGGACGCCGCCGGAATCTATTCATTCCCGCACCTTAACGAGGGAGCAGGCCGACGATCATGCCGTTGCCCGAACGGCTGACGACGACTTCCGCGAACTTGGCCGTTCGCTCCACCTCGCCTCCCGTCCCCTCCGGGATGAAGAAGTGCTCGATGCCGTATTCGATCCGAAATCCTTCCCATCGTCCGTTCATCACAACCTCGCCGGCGCCGAGCTTCTCTCCGCTTTGGTAAACGCGGATGAATCGATGCACGCCCGAAGCGTCCGGCGCGAGCACGACCTTGATCTTGGCGCCGTAATCGAGCTGCTCCAATGCGCTTGCTTCCCGATCGGGAGGCGTCGAAATCCCATAATTAAGCTCGACGTAATCTCCCTGCAGCAGCGAGCGCGGATCCAGTGGGGCCAGCTCCAGCTTGACGGTCGTTCCGCCCGCCAGCGCCGTCTCGTTAACCGCGATCGCACCGCCCAGCAGCAGGACCTGAAGCAGCAGAATCGACGCGAACGCTTTGGAGCCTAGACTTGGCACGGAAGGCGCCGCAGCAGCTTCCTGGCCGCCGAACCGGCGGTCGTAGAGCGCCGTCAAGGCGATGGCGAGCGCGCCGGCTAAGGCGAGACTGAACGATTTGTGCAGCAGCTTCCACGCGGTATCGTAATATTTGACGGCGAGGAAGACAGCCCATGCGGCAGCCCCCCACCGGTAATAAAAGCGGTTGACTCCGTGCGCTTGCGTCAACAACAGCGCCGTCAGCGCGCCGAAATAGAGTAAGCTGGCGCCGATGAAACGCGCCATGTGGCCGGCTTCATCCCACGTGAGCAGAAGGCCGAGCACGAGCAGCCCCAAGTAAGCGGAGTAGCGCAGCGACCGCTTCCGGTCGACGTCCCGTACGAGCGAGCCCGCCGCCCAGGCCAGCGCGTTGATCGCAAACAGGGCAGCAAGGAGGTTCCACCCGCCCCGCAGCGAATCCGACAGCGCCGCATCCATCAGCCAGAAGGCGTATACGTTCGCCAGCGCATAGAAGAGCAGCGGCTTCGCGATGCCCTTGGTTAGCGCCCACGCCACAAGCGACAGCGCGACATAGAGCAGCGCGTACATCGGCTTGCCGGCCCACGCGGCCGTCACGAGGCCGAGCAGCACGGCGGTCATCAACACGGTGAAGCGGATCGGCGCCGGCACGCCCTTCATGGCGAAGGCCGCCGCGAGCAGCAGCAGGACGCTGATGACCGCCAGCGCTTCGGGCGTGGCGTCCTCCGCTGCCAGCACGGTCAGTCCGACGATGCAGGCCGCGCCGATCACGACGCCGACGCCGCTGACGACGGCCCATAGCACGCGCTGAATATCGAGCGCGGCCACCGTTCTGCGGCGAGCGCGCTTCCGCCCCGCTTCCGTCGAAGGCGGCCTATCCGCGGCTTGCGCTCGTTCGATTTCCCGCGCCTGGCCCTCCTCCTCATCCTCATTCGCATCCAGCCGGTTCAAGAAGCGGATGAAGGCGGCGCTCGCGGCGAGCAGTCCGACGACGAAGGCGACGCCAAGCGCGAAGAACAGGACGTTAGGGTAATGGACGACCAACTCGATATATTTCAGAATGAGAAAACACGCCGTATGCAGGCCGGCCATCGCCAGCAGCTGCTTGCCATCCCGTCGGTGGCGCAGCGCGTACCGGGTGACGGCGGCAACCCATACGGCGAATCCCGCGTTCATCAGCAGCCCCGCCGTATCGAAGCTTAAGGAATTCGATAAATAGACAAGCTGGAAGCCCGTCATCAGAAAAGCCAGCGTGCGCAGCAGCTTTTCCTCCCCGCGATATTTCGCCAGCAGCAAGAACAGCACGAGATTCGCCGCGGCCACGATGGCGCCGACGATGAAGTTCAGCGTCTCGTCCGGGCTCCGCCAGCCGGCCGCGTCAACATAAGCGTAAAATGCCAGATGCAGCAGCGCGTAGGCGAACAGCTTGAATGGCCAATACCCGACCAACCAAGCGAAGAGCAGCGCGGGCACGCTCCATAGCAGAAACAGCCCGTAGCTGTCCGCGTGCGAATTGTAGATCCGGCCCAACAGGGCGACGCTGACGCCGAACGCCGCGCAGCCCGTCACCGCCGCGATCCGGCCGAGCCAAGCGGTGCGGGGGCGGCGCCAAAGCGCGAAGGACGCGCCGTACAGCGCGGCGGTCAGCAGCACGCTAAGCGCGATCCGCGCGGCGCGGCCGAACGCCTCCCACCCCGAAGCAAAAAAGTAAATCGCCGCGGCGGCGATCATGGCCGCCCCCAGCGCGTATCCCGTTCGGATGACATAGGTCTTCTGCATAGAAGTACCCTCCTAGTTGAAGTCATGGCTTCGGTCAAAGCTCGGCAGCGTATTCGGTCTATAGAACCGTGCTTGGCTGCCGATGCTCTCAGTATACCGGCCGAACGAAAGCCGAATAAGTACCATCTTCGTCTGGTACCTGGTCCTTAAACCCGCCTAATAGCAAGTTGTGTATGGTATACCCCTATTCAAGGTCATCCACGCTCATGCGCCGGGATACGGATGGACCAACGCAAGACAAGACGCGCTATGCCTTCTTTCGCGCACACGAATAAGACCGGCGGATGATCCCGCCGGTCTTCATGGGCTCGCCGCTAAAGCTGCTCCGTTCGCGCGGTACGCCGCGCTACTTGTGCTTGCGCCAGTCGAGCTTGCTGTTGTTCAGCAAATGTTCGAAATCGTTATCCAGCCGCTTCTGCTCGGCTTTGCGCGCTTCTTCGGCTTTGACGCGCGCTTCCTCCCGCTGCTGCGCCTCTGCTGCCTTCAGCTGGTCGGATTGCGCCTTCAGCTTCTGTACCAGCTCGGGACGAAGCAGGTCCGCCAGTGTCGCCGGTTTGTCCTGCGCGGAGGGTGCGGCCGGTGTGGCGGGTTTTCGTTTCTTCGCCATATGATGATCACCTCGGGTTCGTTAGCTCTCCTGCCATTATAACACGAACTTCTACGCGCGGCCCGGCGGAACGACGCCGCGATTCACGCCGCTGGTCATGCCGGTAAAGAAGCTCGTACGCGTCATGACGAAAGGAGAAGGATGTTATTGAAAACGGTCTATACCGCCCATGTCACTTCCCACGGGGGCCGCGAAGGCTTCGTACGCTCCGATGACGGCCAATTGAACCTGAAGCTCGGGATGCCGCAGGAAGGCGCGCAGAACGGGACGAACCCGGAGCAGCTGTTCGCGGCCGGCTACAGCGCCTGCTTCCACAGCGCGCTGAAAATGATCGCCCGCGGCAAAGGTGTCGAAGCGGCGGATTCCCAAGTCACCGCCCATGTCGCGCTGAACAAGGACGAGCGCCATACATACAAGCTGTCGGTCGTGCTGGAAATCGCGGTCCCTGGCACGAGCGAGCAGCAGGCTCGCGAACTGGCGGAAGCGGCGCATCAGATGTGCCCGTACTCCAACGCGACCCGCGGCAATATCGACGTCGAGCTTCGCATCGCGCAAGCATCGGAGCAGCCGCAGCGCTGATCCGTGCGATCTCGCTACCAAACTGCATAGACAAGCCTGCGGGCGCTCCGCGTACAATGCGACAGCGCCCGCAGGCTTGTTCTCGTTCCCTCTGGCTGGCATCACGCTGGACGAGATAAGCTACCGCTTGCGAGGAACCTTCGCCGCCAGCCGCTCGAGGGTCCCGTCGAACGGAAACCCGCCTTCTTCGATGCGCCGTTGCAAGGCGGCAAGCTCCTCATTTACCCGCGCGGTCAACGCTTCCGGATAACCGAAAGCGACCGAGTTGCGGGCGAATTCGTCTTCGTCGACGACCCGCCACTGCCCGTCCGCGCCCAACAGATCCAAATCGAGATCGACGAACGACACCTCGCGCTCGCCGATGCAGGCCGGTTCGTTCAAGTTGCAATAATAATGCACGATTCGTCCATCCGCCACGTCGGCGCTCACCGTGAACCAGCAGTCCGCCGCGAAATACTCCACCGTCCATCGGTCGATCGTAAACACGGCGTTCTTCGTAAAATGGCGCAACCGCCGCCCCGGCGCGCTCAGTACGAACACGTGCGCGTCGCCGCGCTCGAGCAGCGTCGTCTCCCACTCGTAATGCGGACGCGCACCGTACTTGAATGCGCGCACCGTCATGCTGCTTGGCATCGGTCTTCTCCCCCACTCTCCCCCGCCTTCCGCGGGAGTCCCTCCACCCGATCGTATGCCCGCGGCCCGCATGCGTCAAGCGTCCTGCCCGCTTGGACGCCGGCTCGCCTTCAGTTTATCGAATTCGGGCTGCAGCCTCCTAATGAGCAGACGGGTCTGGCGCTGCCGGACCAGGCGGTTCACTTTGCCGGTCAATTTGGAAGAAATAAAAATAATCATCGCCCCATCCCCTCCACCGTTATATCGTTACGACGGAACAGACGCGCGCGAAGTTTGTCGAGTTCGAAATTAGAAGATGCTCAGGATGAAAACGGAGACGCCCGTTACTTTACCTATCAAATGATTAGAACGGCGAAACATTCGCGCCCCGAATCGTTCACGCGGTTTATAATGGGAGCAGCACGCAACGAACGACGGGAGGATTGCCGCATGAAGGACATTTTGTTCCGCTATATGAACCGGTATACGACCTTGAGCGCGGAGGAGCAGCAGGCGATCGCCAGCGATATTCGGGTGGAGGAATTCGGGAAAGGCACCGTTCTCCTGCGCCAAGGGGAGCCGACAACGGCCTGTTATTTCGTGCTGAAGGGCTGCGTCCGGCAGCATGCGGTCGACGAGGCGGGCCGAAACATCACCTCCAATTTCTACACGGAGGAGCACACCATCGCGTTATTCAACGAGCATCGGCCGGACCAGACGTCCGAGCACACGCTGACCTGCCTGGAAGACTGCGTGCTCGTCGTCGGCGAGCTTGCGATCGAGCAGGACTTGTACGGCAAGCATGCCCAGCTGGAGATGTTGACGCGCCGAATGATGGAGGCGAACTTCGGGCAGATGCAGGAAGAGTTCGCCGCCTTCATCGCCTCCACGCCGGAAGAGCGCTATCGCGCCATGCTGCGGCGAAGGCCCGGCCTTGCGGAACGCGTCCCCCAGCATCAGCTGGCCAGCTACCTCGGCATGACGCCGGAATCGCTCAGCCGGATCAAGCGACGGGTGCGGGAGGACGAACGTTGATGGGGAGCCAGGCGATCGAAGCGCCGATCATGACCGGGTCGGGCGCCGGCCGGCTAGACCGCCACGCAGCAGCAGCCATATGGCAAAACCCAGCTCCCCCGCCACCATCGGCACGGTGAGCGCCGTCTCCATTCTAGCCCCTCCCGTATTGGTTGTTGATTGCAGTGTACAACGCGCATGCGGAAGCGGCATTGACTTAAATCAAGCGCAGGAATAGAGGTGCGTTTCGCCTATGCGCTCAAGAAAGCGCTTACGTTTTCGCTCCCGAGGTTTTAATAAAACTTAAGGTGTTTCGCTCCCGTTCGCAGTCAAAATCCGACAAATTGCGCAAGCGGCTCCTGATAACATAGGGACAAGTTGCGTCGCCCTATCTGCATCGAACCCACCCCAAAAGGAGCTGAACTTTGCATGCGCTTTGTCATGAACCAGACATTCGAGAACGAAACCATTCAATTCGATGGCTTTCACTACATCGGATGTTCCTTCAAGGACTGCACCGTACTTATAACATCGATGGATTTCGGATTTGACCGCTGCTCCTTCTCCGGCACGACCTTCCACGTGGCCGAAGGGCTGCCGTTGTTCCTCGATACGCAGACTTACGAAGCGTATGAAGCAGAGGTCGAACCGTTCGAGCCGTCAGGCGGCAAAATCCCGATCGAAATTTAACCGGCAGCACGCAACCGAGCCGTGCGCCGTCAATGACAATAGCGTCCCGGGGACTGATCCCCGCGGCGCTATTTTAATGCCCATAGTCAATCGAGCCCCCTTCTAAAGGAAGCCTCTTCCTTTTTTGTCGAACGAAACCGAAAAACGTGCTCCAACCTCCCTCTTCCTAGTATTCCTTCCCTATTGCATTCTCCCTGTAAGTAGATGTCCGCCTTATTGCCTATTGGATTATTTTCCAGCCCAATTTGGTTCTTGCCGTTCATTTGCGGAGCGTTGCAATCGTTTACCATGAGGATAAAGCGGCAACATCGGTACACGATCTTGCGAACAAAGGAGACCGCACCCTCTATGAAAAAGCTCCACGCTGCCGCGGCAGCCATCTCGCTAGCGGCCCTCATTGCCATGGCCGTCTCCGCCGGCACGGCGATTGCCGAACCGGTAGCGGACACGCAGCAATCGCCCTCGCTCGCGGTTAACGCGCCGGCAGCGATCGGCGAAACCTTGGTTTCCCCTTGAATCGACGTCATGTAGCGGAGCGCCGAGGGGGCTTCGTTCAGATCGAATAAGAATCCGTAAAGAGTACGAATCGTAAATACGTCCTGCCGGCGGGACGTTCTCGCCATGCCAGAGCGGCGCACCGCCGTGCCTCGCTCTGGCCGCCATGCGACCACTGCTGATCACTCTCCGCGCGCTAGACGCAAAAAAGGCGCTCCCGCAAGCAGAAGCGCCTCTCTCCCTATTGGACTTAGTCCTCCAAAAACAAATTCGTGGACAAGTATCGTTCGCCCGTATCCGGCAGCATAACGACGATCGTCTTGCCCGCATTCTCGGGCCGCTTCGCAAGCTCGGACGCGGCGAAGACGGCAGCGCCGGAGGAAATCCCGACCAGCAATCCTTCGCGCCGACTCAGCTGGCGCGCGGTCTCGAGCGCCTGCTCGTTGCCGACTTGCACGATCTCGTCGACGACGTCGCGGTTGAAGTTCCCCGGCACGAAGCCGGCGCCGATGCCCTGAATCTGGTGCGCGCCGCGCGCGCCGCCGGAGAGGACCGGCGAGTCGGACGGCTCGACTGCGATGACTTTCAGTTCCGGCTTCAGCTCCTTCAGGCGGCTGCCTGCGCCGCTGATCGTCCCGCCCGTGCCGACGCCCGCGACGAATAGATCGACGGTCCCTTCCGTATCGCGCCAAATCTCCTCCGCCGTCGTCCGCCGGTGAATCGCCGGATTCGCCGGGTTCTCGAATTGCTGCGGGATGAACGCGTTCGGCAGCTCCGCCGCGAGTTCTTCCGCCTTGCGAATCGCGCCCGCCATGCCCTCCTGCGCCGGGGTCAGCACGAGCTCCACGCCGAGCGCGCGCAGCAGCTTGCGGCGCTCCACGCTGAACGACTCCGGCAGCGTAATAATGAGCTTATACCCCATCGCCGCAGCCGCGAAGGCCAGGCCGATGCCGGTATTGCCGCTCGTCGGTTCGATAATGACCGAGCCCGGCTTGAGCAGACCGCGGTCTTCGGCATCCTTGATCATGGCGTATCCGATGCGGTCCTTCACGCTGCCCGCCGGATTGAAATATTCCAGCTTCGCCACGAGCTTCGCCGCAAGTCCGTTCGCCTCGCTATAGTTACGCAGCTCCAGAAGCGGCGTGTTTCCGATTAAGTCCGTTAAATTTTGCGCTATTCTCACTACGATCGCCCCTATAGAATCCTGATGTGTTTCGGCTCCATAACTATATCATGTTTCATCTTCGCGCCTCAAATCCGCCCCGGCCTTGTCCGAACCCGCCCGTACTTGTGTATAATCAGGACATGCCGATAGACGAAAAGAGGAAAAATGGCCATGAACATCTGCTTATTGGGCGGTACCGGACGAGTCGGCCGCGAGTTGGCGGCGCGCGCGCTTGAAGCCGGACATACCATAACGGCGCTGGCGCGGGATCCGCAGCGTATGGCGCTGCAGGACGAGAAGCTTCGCATATGCACCGGAAGCGCATGCGACCCGGGCGCGCTCCGCGCCGCAATGGCGGGCGCGGACGTGGTGCTCAGCGCCTTGAACACGGACGGCGGCAGCGTGCTGAGCGAGAGCGCGCCGCTGATCGCGGCCGCCATGCAAGAAGCCGGCATCGGACGCATCATCGCGATCGGAACGGCCGGCATTCTGAACAGCCGCTCGGAACCCGGTCTGCTGCGTTATCAATCCACCGAATCGAAGCGCAAGCTCACAAGGGCGGCCGAGGAGCATCACGCGTTCTACCGGACGCTCGCGAATTCGGGACTTACGTGGACGATCGTCTGTCCGACGTATTTGCCAGACGGCGAATACACGGGCGTCTACCGGGCGGAGCGCGATTATTTGCCCGAGGGCGGCGTAAAGATCTCGGTGCCCGATACGGCAGAATTTGCGTTCCGCCAAATCGACAGCATGGAATACGCGAACGCGCGGGTCGGCCTCGCTTATTGAGCATCATGGGCAGGTGGCTCGAGAAGGAAGGGACGGTCGTCACCCTCCTTGCCATACCTTCTAAAGCCCGCCCCTTTGTGAACAATCCGCGAACGCTAAAAATGCCTATTGCAATTCCCGTGCCGCGGCCGTATGATTAAGCAAATAAGAGGTTGTGAAAATAATCACATAACATTTGACGAAGGTTGTGAAAATAATCACAGCCGTTAAATATAACGTACATTGTGAATTTAATCACAACCATACCCGAGGAGGAAATGACAATGAAAGTTATCGTGATTGGATGCACCCATGCCGGAACCGCCGCTATTACGCAAATGGTCCACCATCATCCCGAGGCTCAAATTACGGTGTATGAACGGAACGACACGATCTCCTTCCTCTCGTGCGGCATCGCCCTCCACGTCAGCGGCGTCGTGAAGGAAGCCGAGAAACTCTTCTACGCGACGCCCGCCCAGCTTGCGGAACTCGGGGTCGACACCCGCATGAAGCATGACGTGCTGAATGTGGATACGGCCGCGAAGACGGTTCGCGTCCGCAATCTCGCCACCGGCGAAGAGTTCACCGATGCGTACGACAAGCTCGTCATGACCACCGGCTCGTGGCCGATCATTCCGCAGCTGCCCGGCATCGGGATGGAGAACATCCAGCTGTGCAAAAACTACGCCCACTCGCAGACGATCATCGCCAAAGCCAAGGACGCGAAACGCGTCACGGTCGTCGGCGCCGGCTACATCGGCATCGAGCTCGTTGAGGCGTTCGAGCAGCTCGGCAAGGACGTGACGCTGATCGATAACATGGAGCGTACGATGTTTAAATACCTCGACCCTGAATTTACGGCCGTGGCCGAAACTGCCCTGGAGGAGCGCGGCATCCGGCTGGCGCTTGGCCGCACCGTTACCGGCTTCGAAGGTCAGGATGGCCGCGTACGCAAGGTGCTGACGACGAACGGCGAATTCGAAGCCGACCTGGTTATTCTGTGCATCGGCTTCCGCCCGAATACCGAGCTGCTCCAGGGACAGGTCGATATGCTGCCGAACGGCGCGATCATCGTGGACGAATATATGCGCACGAGCAATCCGGATGTGTTCGCGGCCGGCGACAGCTGCGCCATTCATTACAACCCGACCGGTACCCATGCCTATATCCCGCTGGCGACCAACGCCGTCCGGATGGGCACGCTCGTCGCTCGCAATCTCGTGACGCCGACGGTTCGTTACATGGGCACCCAAGGCACATCGGGCATCAAAATCTACGACTACAACATCGCGTCGACCGGCATGACGGAAGCCGCCGCGCTCGCCGCGGGCATGAAGGTCAAAACGGTTATGCTGAACGAGAACTACCGCCCCGAATTCATGCCGACGTTCGAGAAGGTGCTGCTGAAAGTCGTCTACCTGGAGCAAACGGGCCGGATTATCGGCGCGCAAGTGCTCTCGAAGGCTGATTTGACGCAAGCGATCAATACGCTGTCGGTGTGCATCCAGAACGGCATGACGATGGAGGAGCTCGGCTTCGTCGACTTCTTCTTCCAGCCTCACTATAACAAGCCTTGGAACCTGCTCAATCAAGCCGGTCTGCAAGCGATGTGAGCGAGTAGGTCCGGCTTGCTCCCGAGAGGACTGCCGCATCACCAAACAAGCCTCCTTCCCTGCACACGCAGCGGAAGGAGGCTTCTTAATTAGGCAAGGGCCACGCCGCGGCCCATCAGCTCCTCGGCGAGCGCCCTGCGCAGCTCGCGCCCGGCCCGCCAATAATGCACGTCTTTCACCAAGCACGTGATCGTGTATTTGGCTACCAGCTGATTGTCCGCCAGATCCGCCAATCCGTATAACTGCGGCGGCTCCACCGGCTGATCGTGACCGTCGCGCAGGAACAAATACGGCATCGATTCCGTCAGCCGCTCGGATACGGCTTGAACCGCTTCCTCGATCATCGCCGGGTCCGTATCGAACGGTACGGAGACGTTGACGATGGCGCGCATCCGCTCGCGGTTGAAGTTTTGGCTGATCTTAATTTCCGAGTTCTGGATCACGACAACGTGCTGCGCCCATGTACGGATTTTGGTCGCCCTCAAGCCGACGCTCGTGACGGTGCCGTTGATTTGTCCCCCGTTAATCGACACGTAATCGCCAACCGAGAACTGGTCCTCGAATATAATAAAAAATCCGGTAATCAGATCCTTCACCAATGTCTGGGCGCCAAAACCGACTGCCAGCCCCACGACCCCCGCGCTCGCGATAATCGGACCGATATTGACTCCGATGTTGCCGATGCACATCAATGCCGCCACGATATACAAAATATATCGGGTGAGCGACATGAGCAGCGATTCCAGCGTGGCGCGCTGTTTATCGTCCAGCCGGGTTAACGCGAACACGCGCCGGATCAACGAGCGCCGGATTTTTAGAATTACCCAAGTAATACCCAGTATGATGACGATAACGGCCAGTTTGCTCCCGATGACGTTCAGACGCTCCCACCACAAGGCGCCGTTCATCCATTCGGTCATTCTTCTCTCTCCTCCCGCCAAACACTTTATCCTTTTCATAACACATTACGGAATGAAAAGAAACGAGCTGCCGCCAGCTTTAGGGCTTCTCGTCTTTCGTCGGTTGAACGCCGGCTGCGTTCAACCAAAAGAAAAACGCGGGGCCGTCAGGCACCCGCGCTGTATTACGCGCCGGTCTTGATCCCGGCGCTTCGCGTCAAATTTACGTCGCTACGCGTCTCGCGCGCAAATAGCGTCTTGCCCACGTACCGGACTTAATCGAGCTGATATGCACCCCGCCGCTATTCGTGGAGAACGTGTGGATCATTTGGCCGCTGCCGATATAGATGCCGACGTGGCCGACTTTCTTGTCGGATTTGAACCGCCCCGGCACCGAGAAAAACACCAAGTCGCCCCGCCGCAGGTTCGCTTTGCTGACGAAAATGCCCTGCGTCGCCTGGTTGTAGGATACCCGTCTCAATTTGATGCCGTACTTCGCGAATACGTATTGCGTGAAGGACGAGCAATCAAAACGCTTCGTCCGCGTGTATGGGCCCGCACCGAACAAATACGGTACGCCGCGGTATTTCATGGCGGTTTGGATCATCGCGTCGATGTCGATGTTCGGCAGCCCGGCCGCCTGGATCCTCATCCCGTCGCCATCTTCTTCGCCCTCGATAACGATCGGCCCGCCGCCTTGTTTCTCCTCGCTCTGCTGCTGGCCGCCAATCTCCTCGCTGACGTCGGCCTTCTCCAGATCACGCATGCTCTCTCCGTCTTCGGATAACGGGCTTAGCTTAATATCCGAGCCGCCGTTCGTATAGCGGATGTCTTCTTGAAACAGATCGCCCAGCGCCGACTCCGGAATGAGCACGTCGTCGCCCTTCCGTTTGGCCGGTTCGTCCAGCATGATGGTTTGTCCGTCGCGCTCCGCTTTGGCGGAGTCCAGACCGATCTTGTACAGCGGATCGGTGCCGCCGATCATCACTTCGCGGCCGTCGTCGGAGAGCCGCATCTGATAGCCGACCGGTCCCAGCAGATCGCGCAGCGACACGTACGGCTTCCCGTCAATTTGCTGAAGACCGATCGTCGCTTCTTTATCGGTTACTTGCAGCTTGCTTGGCTGCGCTTGGTTCGACTTGGCTTGCATACGACCGCCGGATTGCGCCTGGCTCTTGCCTTGCGTTTCGTTGCCGCCCTGCAGGATTGGCCGGCCTTCGCCGGATTTCTGCGCCTTCGATTCGTTCTTCTGCGCGCTCTTGCCGTTCTCCGCGCCGGAAGGGTTCTTCGGCTGCTGTCCCGCACAGCCCGAAGCAGCCAAGGCTAGCAGCAGCGCCGTCCCGGCCAATAACACGCGTTTGGATGTCATCAACATTCTTGTGCTCCCTCGCCTCGTTTTCGATTTCGAGGATAGCTTGACCCAAGACCCAAAAACTATGCGAGGGAGGAAGCTGAATTTCCGTTTGTGCCCCGGCAGCCAGCCCGAGCGAACCTTCGAGCGACGCCGAAAAACGCCAAAATCGCCGTTGCCAATGGTCTGAATGCGCGCCGATTACCAACCCTTGCGTGCCCGAAGCGTCGTAATATGCGCCGCGTGATGATTGCCGTGCCACGCATAAAGTCCAAGGTTCCGATCCAGCGGCACGGTCTCCCCCGACTCCGGATGGTAGAACGCGCGCGCGTACTCCGCCTCCGTCATCGATTCGAGCAGCAGCACCCAACGCTCGTGCAGCGCCTCGATCAGATGCAGCGACAGCTCGATCGGGGCCCTCTTCGCGTCGGCGAGCTCTGCCCAGCGATCTTCCGCGTAAGGCTTGATCGTCGGCTGTTCCTCGGTCAGCGCGAGCTTGAAGCGCGTCAAGCTGTTCATGTGGCTGTCCGCCACATGATGCACCACTTGCCGCACGGTCCAGCCGCCGTCGCGGTACGGCGTGTCCAGCTGCTCCTCGCTCAGACCTTCTACCGCCAGTCGCAGCTTGGCCGGCAGCTTCTCGATCTCCCGAATCCATAACTCCCGTTGCTCCGGCGTGACCGTTCCCTCATGCGCGAACGGCCCGATCGGATAACGATAATCCATCCCTCATGCCTCCTTCAATAAGTCGAATAGAAAGTCGACGCCATGCATCGCGTATTCCCGCGCCCGCACTTCGCCCGTCTCGACCACGATCAGGCAAGGCACGCTCGCAATCTGCCAGCGCTCGCGCAGCTCCCGCGCGTAATTAATATTCAGCTTATGCAGCGGAATGGCTTTGCCCGAAGCTTCGATGACCTGCAGCATCCGTTCGGCGACTTTGCACGTGCCGCACAGCGGGGTGAAGAACAGGACGGCCTCCCGGCTGCCCGATTCCGCCAACCGGCCCAACAACTCTTTCTCCGTTAACTCTTCTAGTTCCTTCATGTCCGTGCCGCCTCCCGCTAACTTCCGTTCGTTGCGAAGCTTATCGCGCCGACGAGGAGAAGAAACAATAGGAGGCAGACGATAAACGACACGACGTATCCTTTTGCGAATTCGACGATCCGCTCCAGCATGGATCCCGTTCCTCCTTACTTGACGCGCCTATACGTTCATCTTACCCGCCATACCAGGCTGGGATCAAACAAGAGAACGAACGCGATTCCCTTCCGAATGCCTAATCTGCTTCGTCGGATTCACGCTTTCGTTTGGCTTCCCAATACGCGGCTTCGAAGGCCCGGTTGTTCTCTCGAATTCGCTCGCGCTGCCTATGGATGAATCCGCCAAGACCAAGATCCATGAGCAGCACGAGGAAGCCCAGCACAGCTAGCAAGATCCCGAGTACGCCGACGGTCATGAAGCCGTTGCCGCGGAGTGACGAGTTGTATAACATGCGAACCCCGTCCTCCGTATAGGTGTGCTGCGGTCCGATGACCAATTCCGTGAATTTCAGCGCCGCCAAACGCGTGCCGACGTACAATCCAATGCCGCCGAGCAGCATGAAGCCGCCCGCCAATGCTCTTCTCACTTGTGTCCCCTCCGTTCTGGTGGGCAAATCGCAACCTCGCGGCATTCCTTCTTCGGCGCAGCCGCTCTTCGCCTTTATGGTTCATCCGTCCGCTTGGCGAACTCGAACCGATGGATGCCGAAATCCCGTATTCCGGACGCGAGCACGGTGTCGCGCAGCGCGTGCAGCTCCGGCATGAACCGCAGCTCGATCCCCTTGGCAAGCAGTCGGCCGATCAGCCCGCCGTATGCCTCGACACGTACGGGCCGGACCGGTTGCTCGGAGATATAGTAGCCTGCGGTGGCGTCGAACAGCTCGAATCCGTCCGGCTCGAAGACGTACCGATAGATCGTGAAGCTCTCCAGCTCCGCATGCCACCGGCTCTCCATCGCGAGCACGCTGTCCGCGCCGGACGCTGCGAACAGCAGCCGTTCGGCTTCCTCGCTCATCGGCCCCGTGCGGCGGTACGCGATGCGGGGACAATTGCGCGGGCAATAGAAGGTATATTCATGCGCCTCGTCGATCGCCCAGACGACGGGCGGCATGTTCGTCCGGTTCGCCTTCCGTCTCGGCTCGAATAGCGGGATATGCGGATTTTCGCTGAAATGGTAGAGCATCTGAGCGCCTCCTCCGTCCTTCGCCTCGCCGGCGGCTCTATGGCCTCGCGTGCCTGCCCACCGGCAAGCCTTCAATCATAGAAAACCATATGCGACTTTTCTTCCCGGTAGTAGGCCATGCGGTCGGCCAGCGACCCCGTATGGAACTCGAACCGATGGCCGTCCGGATCGAGGAAGTAGACCGAGCGCTTGTCCCGCTCGTCGCGCAGCCGGCCTGGCAGCACGCAGACGTTCAGCTCGTTCAGCCGCGCGACGGCCGCGTCGAACTCTGCTTCGTCCAGCGTGAACGCGATATGCGTATAGGTACCCGGCTCCGTGGAGCGCTCGATATCCTCCTCCTGGTTGAGGGCGATCCAGATGCCCTGCAGGTCGAAATAGGCGAGCTTGCGGCCGGTCACCAGCAGCTTCGCCCCGAACACATCCTGATAGAACGCCACGGACCGCTCCAGATCCGAGACAGAGAAACAAAAATGATTAACGCCTTTAATATTCACGCGGTATAAACCTCCTGTGCCTACGGCACCCGTCGCTTGCGCGCGGATAGATCGCCGTTTGTATTCCTGACGCGAATGAGATTGCAAAAGTTCTTGCTTGCGGCAACCATCGCGGTTCCGGGCATGATAGCCATGATGATGCCGGAGAAATCTTTCATCCAATTAACGATTAAAGACCTTTTTTATTTCGATCCGACAGGGCAATTATCCTTTTATTCCCTAATGAATCGCAAAAAGCATCTCTTTGCTGCGGCTGCAGCAAAGAGATGCTTGTCGATGGACGAGCCGTCCGGTTAAAAGACGCCGACTTCGAACAGGGAAGGGCCATATGGCGCGAAACCCCTGCCCGTCATGTAGAGCCGGACGTAACGGCCGCGAACGTCTTGCTCGCCGAGGTCCACCGTCTCCGCGAGGCTGCTCTCGTCGAGCGTCCGGTCGAGCGTCGCGACGGTCTGCCAATCGTCGCTGCCAGCGGCCGTATCGGCTCCGTCGGCCGCGACCTGCACGAGCAGCGCCGATGCGTAGGCGCGCTCCCAGAGCAGCTTCAGCTTCTCGATCGCCTGCTCGGCGCCCAGATCGATCACGACCCATTCCACCGCGTTGTTCGCCTGCCAGTTCGCTTCCCAGCGCGTATCCGCCCGTCCGTCGGTCAGCAGCTCCGATGCGAACGGCGCATTGTGGCTCGATACGGTCACGCTCTTGCCCAGCGCCAGGTTCGCGTCAGCTGCCGCGACGACCTGCTCGGTCTCGGATGGCTTGTAGCCTGGCGCGGAGACGCTCACCGTATAGGTGTCCGCCGCCGGAAAAACGGAAGCGCGAATGGTCAGGCTGCCGTCCGCCAACGAATACTCGGTATCCTTGACGAGCGCTCGGCCTTCTACGGCGACGCCGTTCACCGCGGCGATCCAAGCGGCGTTAGCCGGGAACGTCAGCGTCATGTCCTGACCGACCTTGTTCTGCGATACATCGGCGGCGAGAACCGGCGGATCAAGCAGCGCCGGCTCTTCTTCGCCAGGGTCTGCTCCACCGGCTGCCGGTACGCCGTAGGCTTCCAGCTCCCATAGCGAGTAGCCATACGTCGTGCCTCTAGCTGTTCCTGTCATCCGTAAATGCCTCGCCTCAGCGCCGCCCAGCACGATCGTGTCGATCGCGCCGTTGCCGGCCGCTTCCGAGTAGACGTCCGTCCAATCGGCCTCGCCGGGCGCGGCCGCCGTTGCGGCTTGGAGCTTATACGTTTTGCCAAACGCGCCTTCCCAGTTCAGAACGACCGCGTCGAGCTTATAACGCTTCCCCAGATCGACGCTGATCCACTGCGGATCGGCCGCGGCCGATTCCCAGCGGGTTGCGCCGTTGCCGTCCACCGCGCTGGCGGCCGGCTGGCTTGCGGTCGATGCGGTCGCCGTCTTGCCGAGCGCCACATTCGGCGCGTTCGTCTTCACATCCTGCGCCAGACTCACAATACCGTAACCTTCCGCTTCGATGCCGATCTTGTACGTGCCCATCGCTGGGAACAGGTCTGCCGCCAACTGAATGCGCCCCGCTTCGACGACGGCTTGCTCGCTTGGCACGGTTACGCCGTTCACCGTGATGGCCGTGATCGCCTCGCGCCAAGCCGGCGCGTCGGCGAACGTCAGCTCGATCGGGCTGCCGACCTTGTTGTCGGTGCTATCAGCTGTCAGCGCCGGAGCCGCCTTCACTTCCTTCAGCAGCACATCGTCGATCGTGATGACATGCGGCTCGTTCGGCGTCGCGTTGGCGCCATCGACCACATTGCCCAGCAAATAGTTGAGCGTGAAGGTGACCGGCGCGGCGGGTTGAAGCGTCGTCCGATATACAGCGGCGTTTTCCTTAATGGCAAATGCCGTCTTCTGGTTGTTGTTATAACCGGTGAACTCGATTAGGATCGGTCGGCTCTTCGTCGAGGAAGCCTTGAAGCTCAGCTCGTAGGTCTTGCCCGCTTCCAGCTTGATGTCCTTCTGCATGAACTGCGTCGACCAGCTGATCGGAATCTTCCACTGTTCGTGAATTCCGCCGTTATAATGAATGGCGATCTTCGCCGCGCCTTCCGCCACTTCGAAATCCGATACGCCGCCGTCGCCTTCCCAATGCGTCCAGTCCTCGCCGCCGCCGGCGAAACTGCCGTTGCGCAGCAGGTTCCCGTCGCTGGCGATCAGGCTTTGTTTCACCGTCGTATCGCCGTATCCGGCTGCTTTCACCGTTACGGTATGCGCGCCTACCGCCGCGAACGCGCTGCCCTTGAGTTGAAGGATGCCGGACTGAACCGTATAATGTTCGGCGGCCAGCGCTTGACCGTCCACGCTCACCGACGCGATCGCCTCGCGCCATGCCGCGTTATCCGCGAAGGTCAGCTCGACCGGTTGGCCGAGCCGGTTGTCGGTCGCGTCCGCCAGCAGCAGCGGCGGGCGCTTGACCGGCGCATCCTTGACTTCCAGCACCATGTTGCGGAAGAAGACGTCATGCGGGCCCGCCGGACTTTGCGCCGTCTTGCCGAGCAGCAGCTTGAGCGCGAGATTCGCGTCGGCCGTCGGTTTCACCTCGTAGGCAAACGTCTTCCACTCGCTGCCGATCGCGAGCGATCCGGTTTGGAAATGACGGTTGTATCCCGCGTCCTCCAGCGAGGCCTCGATATCGCGCGCGACCGAAGCCCGGGCGTCGAAGGAGAGCGTGTACGTCAGCCCTTTCTTTAGCTCCAGACCGGATTGATTCAGCATGACGTTCCATGCCTCGGTACCAACGCTGGCGACGGCGACCTTGGCCACGCCGCCTTCGGCGCTGAATTGCGCGGACGCGCCCTGCGTGAACGGCTCCCAGCCGGACAGTCCGCCGGTGAAGTCGCCGTTGACGAGCGGGAACAGGTTGATACCGCTGTAATCGACGTTGTTGTTCGTCGTGCGGATCAGCTTCACATTGTCGAGCGTCACATCCGCGCTGCTGCCGCCTAGATCGAAGACGAGCTGGCCTTCCGCGTCGGTGACTTGGGCCGGCATCGTGAACGTGAACGTCTGGCTGGACGCGTCGGTATCGAGCGCGATGCCGGATTGGGCGCCGTATTGGACGGTCCCGTCCTTACTGACGAATCGGACGCCGATCGTACGGGCCGCTTCCGCCTTCGCGTCGAAGGTGAGCTGGTACGTGTCGGTTTGCAGTAAATTGATGCCTTTTTGCGTGACCGTAACCGCCTTCGGATCGGTGCCGCCATTGCCGATCGCGACTTCGAGCGCCCGTCGTTCGGCGTTCACGCTCGCGGCAGCGCTAACCGGCGTGCTTGCCGTCTGGACGTTCCAGTATTTCATGCGGTCCATCGTGCCGAGATCGAACGTACCGTTATAGACGTGGTTGCCGTCCGCTAGCGGCGCTTTCGGACCATTCGGTTCCTCGGCGCTCTCGACCTCCTCCAGCCGGACGTTGCCGATCCAGACCGTGTTCGCGTTCAAGCCCAGATTCAGCTCCAGCCGCGCCCCAAGGTCCGTCTCGTTCGTCATCTGGAAACGGTATTCGTAATGTTTCACGTCCGTGCCGAGCGGCACCTGGAACTGATCGGAATACGCGCCCCAGCCGTTGTCGGCGTCGCCGCCGAGCTTGGCCGCGATCGTGCGGTTGGCCGAAGCCTTCGCGTCGAAACTCAGTTTGTACGCACGGCCCTTGACCAGCGTGGCATACTGGATCAGCTGCAGCGCATGCACCGCATTACCGGGGGTTTGAACGGTCACCTTCGCATACGGCTTGCCGTCCACCGTCTCGATCGTGCCGCTGCCCGCCCCGCCGAAATCCGGCGCGTGCAAGAAGTTCCAATAGAGCGGATCGAGCGTCTGGTCCAGCGCGGTAATATCCTTGAGCCCCTTGGTGTAGGCCGGGTCGTAAATATAGCTGCCGTCGATCGCCGCTTTGGCGTTGGCCGGAATCGGCTCCTTCTGCGTCTGCGGTTCGATCGGCGTACGGTACGGTTTGCCCGACAATTCATACGCCCGCACGTAGTCGACTTCCATCGTCGCCGGAAGCATCGAGTCGCTCGGGAGGCGATTGCCGTCGTATTGCCCGCCTACCGCCAAGTTCAGAATCATATAGAATGGCTTATCGAACGGCGCCGGATAGGCGTATTTGTCCGGCTGATCAGCCCCTTGGCTGTTCCAGTTATTCAGCGTCTGATACAGCTTCCCGTCCACATACCAGCGGATCTCGCCCGGCTCCCACTCTACGCCGTACGTATGGTAACCCGTGATAGACTCGCCCTCGGGGAACGTGTACGCATTGCCGGTCGCCTTGTTGTTCGGCCACGGCTTGCCGTAGTGGATCGTGCCGCCGACCTCGTGCGGCAATCGGCCGCGCGCTTCCATAATATCGAGCTCGCCGGAGGACGCCCACACGCCGTATTCGCTGTCCTTGGGCATCATCCAGAACGCCGGCCACAAGCCTTGGCCTTCCGGCAGCTTCATCCGCGCCTCGAATTTGCCGTAGGTCTTGCTGAACGTCGGCGACGTCCACAGCCGGCCGGACGTATACGGCTTGCCGGACATCGTCTGTTTCTTGGCCGTGATGACCAGCTTGCCGTCTTTGACTTCAATGTTGTCCTTCGTGTAGTACTGCTGCTCGCCGTTGCCCCATCCATCCAGACCGTACTCCGCGCCGGTGCCGTTCTGGTAGCCCCATTTGGACTTGTCGACGCCGTTCGTATCGAAATTGCCGCCCGTGCCGCCGTCGAACTCGTCGTTCCAGACGAGGTCCCATTGCCCGACCGGCTGCGCCAGCGTCACGTTGGGATAGCCGCTGGCCGAGATTGTCACCGTCAGGCTGCCCTTCTCCGTTACCGCCGCTGCGGCAATCGTGATCTGCCCTGCGGCGATGGTATACTGCGCGGGCGCGAGCTCCTTCGTCCCCAGCTTCACCTTCCTGATCGCCGCGCGCCACGAAGCGTTGTCGGGGAAGGTGATGGTTAGATCTTTGCCGACCACATTGTCGGTCGTATCGGCCGTGAGCGCCGGCGGTGTCGGAGGCCCGCTGCTTCCGCCTCCGTTGCTGCCGCCGCCATTGCCGGAGTTCCCTTTTGGCGGCGCGGCCTTGACCTCGCCCTTGTTAACTTCATAGCCGCCGCCTTTTTGTACCGGCCGATCGTTCAGCTTGACGCCGTCCGTCTCGGATTGCAGCTTGCCGACCGTCCCTTTCACTTGCAGATCGGTACCGTCTGCGCCTTCTGTAATGGTTAGCTCGCCGACCGACGCGTCCGCGCCGACTTCGACTTTGGCTCCGCTCTCGACGTCCAGCTCGCCGACCGACGTATCGCCTTCGAACACGACGCGCACCGGTCCATCGATCTTGTCGACGACGATCGCTTCCACCTTCGAGTTGCGGATGTGCACCGAATTGGCGCCACCGCCGCTAATGACCAGCGTTCCGCCGATTTCCGCGCCGTCGAGCGTGACATCGCCTTCGCCGACGCCGGGCGCAATGATGACGCTGCCCGCAATTGCGCTTTGCCCGATCGTCACGTCCGGACTGCTGATGAACAATCCTCCCGGGAGCTTAAGGCCGGTCCGCTCAGACGGCTGGTTCGCGATCTCGCCCGCCAGGCGGTCCAGAAGGACGACCGCTTCCGCTCTCGTGATCGGGGCAAGCGGACGGATGGTGCCGTCAGCGAAGCCCTTCAGGTAACCGCCGGCCACGAGGGCCGCCATCGGCTCCTTCGCGAACGCGCTAACTTGCGCCTGGTCGGCGAATGCGGCGAGCGTATCGGCCGATGCCGCTTGGAGCGGGAAGAGCGCCGCCGCCATCTTGGCCGCTTCCTGCCGGGTGACCACTTGCTCCGGCTTGAACAGGCCATCCGGGTAGCCGGCGATATACCCCGCCTGCTTCGCGATCGCGACCGTATCGGCATACCACTTGGTCGCCGCCACGTCCCCGAACGCGGCAGCCGCCTTCGCCCGGAAGCCGAACAGCGTATTGAGCAGCTTGGCGAATTCCGCGCGGCTGACCCCGTCGTTCGGTCGGAATTGCCCGTCGCTGCCGGCGGCGAGGCCAAGCTTCGCCCACTTGGCGATTTGCTTCTCGCTCCAATTGCCTGCTATGTCGCGAAATACCGGCTCGCCCGCGCTGCCGGCCATTGCTGCTCCGGCGGTTTCCGAAGCGCCTTGGCCGGTCGCGGCCGCTCCCGGTTCCGCCGCCCAGCCTATCGTGGCCGGTCCCGTCATGAGTGCCGCGCTAAGCAGCAGCGCCGTCCATTGCCGTCGTTTCTTGCCCGCATGATTTGCCATGTCTCGTGTTCGCTCCTTCTGTCTGATGATTGCCGATTCGTTTCGTGTATCCGCTTACACCTATTAATGAAGAAAAAATGCTGTCGGTTCGTTGAGGTGGCCGGTTCCGACGCAAAAAAGGAACGCCACAATCTCTGTGCTGCAGCGTTCCTTCCCTGGTGTCGTCGTGCTGATCGGCGTGCGTGTTACATTCGCGCTTCGCGCATGGCGGTTTGTCCCTAACCCCTTACTTGCCCGAAGCCGACTGGAACCACTCGTTAACTTCCGTCGTGATTTGGTCGCCGCCGGATTTCTTCCAGTTCGCGACCATCGTGTCGAATTCGTCGATCGGCGATTGGCCGTAAATGATTTTGGAATACGTCTGGTTGATCAGCTTGTTGAGCAGCTCGTTCTTCTGCTTCATCGTCTCGGTCAGCGGCCCTTGGAAGTAGTTCTTCATCCGGATGTCCTTCTGGTCGAGGACGATCTTCATCGCTTCGATATTCTCCGGCTTGCGAACGCCGGCCGTCTGCTTCTCGTACGGCGTCTCCGGCGTGCCGCCATTGGCCAGCTTGATCATCGTGTCCGCGTACAGCGACGGGATGCGCGCGCCTTCGAACGTCAGCGAGTAGTAGATCGGTTCGACCAAGTGCGTGCGGTCCGCATAGTCCGGGAACAGGTCCGGGTATTTCGCCGGGTCCTTCGTGATCGTGCCGTCCGGCAGCTTCGCCCAGTCGTAGCCTTCCGCGAAGCCGTGCTCGAACTCGCTGCCCGCTTGCGGATTCGCCCAGTTCTCGAAGAAGAAGTTGTAGTAGCGAAGCAGCGCTTCCGGGTTCTTCGCGTCCTTGTTGATGAGCATCCAGCCATTAACCGACGGGTTGCCGCTCTGCGCGCCGATCTTGCCGTCCGGTCCCGCAGGCAGCGGATAGCCCTTGTACTTCGCGCCCGGCACGTTGTTCAGCAAATCGCCGAACGGCCAGTCCGGCAGCCAGTTGCGGCCGACGATCGCGCCCGCTTGGCCTTTGGTGAACAGCTCGGAGCCGGACACTTCATCCTTGATGCCGGAATCCTTGGAGATGTAGCCTTTGTCCATCCACGTCTTCAGCGTCGACAGCGCCTGCTTCGCCGCCGGATCGACCGAGCCGTACGACAGCGTGCCGTCCGCGCCTTTGTTCCATTGCCCCGGCAGCGTGCCGTAAGCGCCGAACAGCCAGCTGATGTCGCTCATCCAGCCGAGGTACGTGTTCTTGAAGCCGGTCGCGAGGCCGATCGTGTCCGACTTGCCGTTGCCGTCCGGATCCTTGTTGACGAACGCGTCCATGATCGCTTCGAAATCCGCGACCGTCTTCGGCGCCTGCAGGCCGAGTTTGTCCATCCAGTCTTGACGCAGCCACAGCAGCATGTCGTCGTTGTAGGCATAATCCAGCACCGGCAGCGCCATCCGCTGGCCGTCGCGCGTCACCGGCAGCCACGTGTCCGGGTTGAGCGCCACGCCCGCCTTGTACGTCTCGCCCGCGTATTTGTCGAACAGCTCGCCCACGTCCATGAACTGGCCGGAGTCGATCAGCATGTTGACCGTTTCCATATCGCCGCGGTACGTGATGACGTCCGGCATTTTCTCCCCCGAAGAGAGCATGAGGCGCAGCTTCGTTTTGTACGCGTCGTTCGTATCCGTCACGACCCAGTCGTACTTCACGTCGATGCCCAGGTTCTCCTTCATGTACTTCTGCAGGACGTTGTTCTCCATCGTCTCGCCGGATTTGAAGTAATAGTTCGTACCGACGCCCTTGACCGTCGTCAGCGTGACCGGCTCCGCGTATTTCTTGCCGTCCCAGCCGGTCTCGTCCACGTTCGAGCCCGACGCTGCGCCGCCGCTGTTCGCATTCGCCTCCGCGCCCGCATTGCCGCCGCTGCTGCCTCCGTTGTTCGCCGGCTCATTGCCGCCGTTGTTGTTGCCCGCGCATGCCGCCAGGCTAAGCGACAAAGCCGCCACCAGCGATACGCTCAGCATTCGCTGCCATCTGAAGCCCATTGTGTGTATCCCCCCGATACGTTGTTTGAAGACGCCTGAGAACGCTTACCGCTATCTCTCACAGTCACTATAAATCCGTTTGGGCCTTGTCCGAAATACCACGATTTCGAGGACGATGCCAATTTGTTATCCTTTTGCCGATCTTCGGCGATTCCTATTCCTTCACCGCGCCGAGCACAATGCCTTTGACGAAATACCCCTGCAGCAGCGGATAGACGAGCAGCACCGGCAGGATCCCGATGAAAATTTGCGCCGCCTTCACCGTCCGCTGCGAAATGTTCTTCAGCTCGTTCACGTCCGGATTCAGCTTGCTGAAATCCTGCTGGACGATGATCGTCTGCAGGAACGTCGCGAGCGGATAGTTGCGGTAATCGTTAATATACAACAACCCGTCGAACCAGGCATTCCAGTTGCCCACGATCGAGAACAGCGACAGCGTCGCGATCGCCGGCATCGCCAGCGGCAAATAGACGCGGAACAGAATCGTGAAGTGCCCCGCTCCGTCCATGAACGCCGCTTCCTCGAGCTCCTTCGGCGTCGCCTTGAAGAAGTTCATGAGCAGGATCATGTTAAATACCTGCACCGCCCCCGGCAGCACGAGCGCCCACAGCGTGTCCATCAGGTGGAGGTTGCGCACGATGATATACGTCGGGATGACCCCGCCCGTGAACAGCATCGTGAATACGAAATACCACGCGTACACATTCCGGCTCTTGAACGATGCGTTCTCCTTCGACAGCGCGTACCCCGCGAGCGTGATGACGGCCATCGTGATGAACGTGCCGAGCAGCGTCCGCTCGATCGCCACGAGGAAGGCGCGCCCGAAGTTCGGATTGTTCATCGTCTTCGTATACGACTCCATGTTGAAGTCGACCGGCCACAGGCCGACGAGATGGGCGTTGGCGGCGGCGCTGGCGCTAAAGCTGACGGCGAGAATATGCACGATCGGCAGCACGCACAGCACGGAGGCCAGCAGCAGAATGAAATAATTAAACCCCGTGAACAACCGGTAGCTTGTCGATTTGTAATACATGACGCCCGCCCCTTAGAAAATTTTGTAGTCCGCCAGCTTGTATGCGATCCGGTAGCCGATCACAATGAGCACGAACCCGACGACCGATTTGAATATGCCGACCGCGGTGCCGAAGCTGTACTGGCCGTTCAAAATGCCGGTGCGGTACACGAACGTGTCGATAATATCGCCTTTGTCGTACACGAGCGGATTGTACAGGTTGAAGATTTGGTCGAAGCCGGCGTTCAAAATGTTGCCCAACGCGAGCGTGCCGACCACGATCACGATCGGCGTCAGCGACGGAATCGTCACGTGCAGCGTCTGCTTCCAGCGCGTCGCCCCATCCACTTCGGCCGCTTCGTAGAGCGATGGATTCACGCCCGCCAGCGCCGCCAAATAGACGATCGTGCCGAAGCCGAATTGCTGCCAGACGTCGCTCACGACGACGACGATCCGGAACCAGGTGCCGTCGCCCAGGAACAGAATCGGCTCGAGGCCGAACCAGCTCTTCAGCACGCTGTTCACGATGCCGTCGGACGCCAGCATGTCGTTCAAGATGCCGCCCAAGAACACCCACGAGATGAAGTACGGCAAATACACGAGCGTCTGCACGGTCCGCTTGATCGAATTGCGCCGCACCTCGTTGAGCAGCAGCGCGAACACGAACGGCACGATAATGCTGCACATGATTTTGAACCCGGCGATGAGCGCCGTGTTGATGATGACCTGCTTGCTGTCGGGATACTCGAACATGAACTTGAAGTGCTCCAGCCCCACCCATTTTGATCCCCAAATGCCGTCGTACGGCTTGAAATCCTTGAACGCGATCACCAGACCCCCGAGCGGCAAATAACCGAACAGAAATTGCAAAATCACGGCCGGCAGCAGCATCAGATGCAGCGGCCAGGTCCGCCGGAGAAAGCTCCCCGCCTTGGTCTTGACGCCGCTTCTAACCGGCGTAAGCGCCTCCGTTGTCGTACTCATGCCCATACCCTCTCCACTCTTTATTGCGGATTGACATCTGCGCCGTCATCCTGCAATAGTAAGTATAGCAATGGCAAAAATAGCGCGTCTGTGCCATTAATTTTGGAACGATGCCCGAAATTTTGTTTCCTGATCCCTTCCTCCGGAGGCGATGCGCCACGTTCACTTTACGATTGAATACGTTTACAAAAATCGTCGGCCTGATCCTCATGCTGGTCATCCCGATCATCGGCCTCTACTGGTTCTCGTATAAGACAAGCCTGAACGTCGTCTCCGACGAGGTCGAGAAATCGATGTACAAGGATCTTAGCTACTTCGCCACCCAGACCGACAATATCGCGCTCCAGCTGTCCAAAAGCGGACTCGTCATCAGCGAGGACATCAACGTGCGCGCGCTCGAGTTCATCGAGATCGCCAGCCTTTACGAGCAGACCGCCGAGAAGCTGCGCATCGACGACAAGCTGAAGCTGCTCATCGCCTCCTCCACCTGGGACACGACGCTCAGCATTTACGCGCCCGACACGAAGACGTTCGTCTCCTCGAACGCCTCGCTGCAGTACGATCCGGCCGTGCTGGACCGGGGCTTCTCGCGGGTGTGGAACTATACGACCGACGTGCCCGCGTACTTCCGGAAGCAGCCCCGGTTCGTCCGCTACATTACCGAGCCGTTCGACGCGCCGCTGCCCGAAGCGACGCTCATCGTCGAGATGAGCTTTCCCGCGACGGAGCTCGTGAAGTCGCTCGACCGCTTCAAGGCCGGCGGCAAGGGCGATCCGTTCTTTATTACCTCCGAGGGCGAAGTCATCGCGTCGAACAGCGCGAATCGCGACCTCCAGCGCGAGCTGACGGCGTCGCTCGACCTCGGCCAGCTGTCCAAGAAGCCGTTCACCCGGTTCGCCTTGGCCGGCAGCGAATACGCGGTCAGCTGCGTCTGGATGCAGGAGCTTGGCCTCTACTTGGTCGACTATCTGCCGATTCAGGACGTCGTGCGGCCGATCACGCTGAACAGCTACCTGTTCTACGGGGCGATTTTCTTCCTGCTCGTGGGCAGCACGATCGGCGCGTATTTCCTGTACACGAACGTGCAGGTGCCGATCCGCGAGCTCGTCCGCGGCGTGCGGAAGCTGAAGCGCGGCGACTACCCGACGCTGAACGTGTTCCACCGGAACAACGAGTTCCACTTCCTGCTCGTCAGCTTCAACGACATGGCGCGGCAGATCGAGCAGCTTATCCAGAACGTATACCTGGAGACGATCCGCTCGCGGGACGCGAATCTGAAGCAGCTGCAGTCGCAGATCAACCCGCATTTCCTGTACAACTGCTTCACGCTCATCCGCAGCCTCGCCCGGCTCGGCGAAAAGGAGACGGTCATGGAGCTGGCGATGCACCTGAGCAAATATTACCGGTACACGACCCGCTCCGAGCGGATGAGCGCCGAGCTGCGCGAGGAGCTCGATCTAGTCGGCAGCTACCTGGCGATACAAGCGATCAAAGTGCAGGATCTGCAGTACGAAATCGATATGCCGGAGTCGATGCGGGAGCTGGAGCTTCCGCGCCTGATCCTCCAGCCGCTCGTCGAGAATGCCGTGCTGCACGGCATCGAGCCCGCAGGCTGCGGGACGATCCGCGTCACCGGCGCGCGCAACGACCGGTACAACGTCATCACGGTCGAGGACGACGGCGTCGGCGTCACCGAGGAGCAGCTCGCCTTGCTGCAGCAGCAGATCTCGATGCCGCCGACCGAGGACAAAGGCTGCGCGCTGTGGAACACCCGCCAGCGGATGCAGCTGCAGTTCGGCCCCGAGGCGGGCCTGCGCATTATCCGGCGCGAGCAAGGCGGTCTGACCGTCGAGCTGTATTGGCCGAATAAGTCGGAGGAGAGCTTGGCCGCGTCGTAGTCGGCCCGACGTATGCAGGTTCAACCGTTTGAATTCAACGATGAGGGACGTGACGCAACATGCACCAACTGCTTATTATCGACGATCAGTCGGTACTGGCCGACGATTTGGCGGATATGCTGCCCTGGGAGACGATCGGCGTCGACGTCGTGCACAAAGCCTACTCCGGAAGGGAAGCGCTGGAATTGATGCGCGAGCATTCGATCGACGTCGTCGTCACGGACATCCGCATGCCGGGCATGTCGGGGCTGGAGCTGATCGCGGAGATCAAGAAGACGTGGAAGCATACGAAGTGCATCCTCCTGACGGGCTACGCGGATTTCGAATATACGAAGCAGGCGCTGCAGCTGAAGTCCAGCGATTACCTGCTGAAGCCCGTCGCCGACGAGGAGCTGATGCAAGCGGTACGCAAGGCGCTGGAGGATCTGGAGAAGGAGTGGCAGGACATCGCCTCGACGCAGCGGGCGATGTACGCGCTCCGCGAGCAGCTCCCGAAGCTGCGGGAGTATCTGCTGCTCGATCTCATTACCGGCAAAGCCCCGACGGCCGCCCAGCTCACCCGCAAACTGGACATGTACGAGGTGCCGCTTGCGCTCGGCGCCCCTTCGCACCTGATGCTGCTGCGGATCGACGACACGGCGCAGCGTTATGACGCGCAGAGCGAGGCGCTGATCGACTATGCGCTGACGAATATGGCGACCGAGCTGTTCGGGGACCGGATGGAGGTGTGGACCTGCAAGGACGCGCACGGGTTCATCGTTTGCTTGCTGGCCGAGAAGACGACGCTCGGGTCTAATGGCCAAGCGGGTACGCCTCCCCTCCTGGCTTCCATCGAAGCATCCGGACAGCCGCTCGACGATTGGATCGAGAGCCGCGCGTTCCAGCTGCAGCACGCGGCCAAGTCGTATTTGCGCGTCGGCATCTCCGTGCTCACCAGCAAGGGCGGCGCCTTCCCGGACGAGATCGGGTCGATGTACCAATCTTCGCTGGCGAACTTCCGCCATTTTATCGGCCGCGATACCGAGCTGTTCGTCTCGCTCGCCAAGGAGCCGACGCGCGGCGAGGCGCAGCAGCTGGGCGAGTTGTACCGGTCGCCGGGCATTGGCGCGCTGCTGGAGATCGGGAATTGGGAGGCAGCCGAGGAGAAGCTGGAGGCGATCTTCCGCGAGCTGGAGGAGCAGTGGCAGGCGTCCCAAGAGCATATTCTGGAGACCTATTTCTCGATCGCCGCTTCCATCGCCGCGCTCATTCACAAGAATAAGAAGTGGCTGGCGGACACGATCGGCGACGACTTCTATGCGGTGGCGAGCGGCCGTCCGATGGACACCGTCGAGGAGCTGCGCAGCTGGACGGCGCGCGTCGTTGCCAGCTACCGCCGATCGGTCAGCAGCGTCGAGCAGGATTCCCGCTCCGCGATCATCCGGCAGGTGCAGGAGTACATTCAGCAGCATCTGGACACGGCGTCGCTCCACACGATCTCGGCCAACGTCTTCCTGAACCCCTCCTACCTCTCGAAGATCTACAAACTCGAGACGGGCGAAGGCATCAGCGAATACATGCTGCGCGTGCGCATGGAGAAGGCGGCCACGCTGCTCGCCCAGTCGCCGGACAAAATTTACGAGATCTCGGTCATGCTCGGCTACCAGAAACCGAGTTATTTCATCCAGCTGTTCAAGAAGCATTATGGGCTGACGCCGCAGGAGTACCGGAACAAAATCGGGGTGTAGGGGGCAAAGGGCTCTGCCCTCTGGACTCCCCCTTTCGCGCGGGCGCGCCGTGATCGTCATCCCTCCTCCCACCTCCTCCGCCGAGGAGGCTCCATAGGGCCCTGCCCTCTGGACTCCCGCGCTTCGTGCTGAGACTATTGTTCGTAGTAAGCGGAAGGTTCGGAGCTGGGCACGCTCTTGTCCTTGCGGACAAAGCTTCATACGCGAGTCCCCTCCCCTCCCCCTTCCCCCTCCGCCGAGGGGTACCAAAGGGCTTAGCACCCTCTGGACTCTGCTAATCAGCGTGACTCGTTCGTTACGCCTTGCCTCGGGGTGGTATCCCGCAGGGGATATGCGCTTGATACGGCTTCGTGCTGACCTTCGCTTTCGTCCGCTTTCGCGGACACGCTATACGTTATCGACCGACAAGTCTCAATCATCGTTTCCTAAACAGCACTAAAACGCCAAGAAGCCACCGCTGCGAAGCGATGGCTTTTTGACGTTCATGTACACGATTCGAACTATTTCACGATGCTCTTCAGAATATTGTCGATCATCTGCGAGTTGGCGATCGCACCCGTGTACAACCAGCTCTGATCCGGACCGAACTCGTATACTTGACCTGCTTTCACCGCAGGGATGCTCTTCCAGAGCGCGTCGCTCAGCGCAGCGGCGCCTTCGCCTTCGCTGTTCACCAGGAACAGGTGGTCAGCGTCGAGCTCGACCAGCTTCTCGAGCGAGATTTCGCTCCAGTTGCCCGTTGCGCTCGCGGAGATTTCCTTGACGACGGCCGGCACTTTCAGACCGAGGTCGCCGTACATGACGGCGCCGCTGGATAGCGTCTCGCTTACCATGAAGAACTTGCCGCCGACCAGCCAGATCGCCGCCGCGGACGGATTGCCGACCTTGTCCGCGATCGTCTTTTTCGCCTCGGCCGCCTTCGCGTCGTAATCGGCCAGCGCTTTCTTTGCCTCTTCTTCCTTGCCGAACACTTGTCCGACGCGCGTCAGCTCGTCGCGCCAGTCGTTGTTCACTTCCGTGCCGATGACGTACGTCGGCGCGATTTGATTGTACTGCGCGTATTTGCCGCCTTCCACCATGCTCGCCGAATCCATGATGATCAGGTCCGGGCTGAAGCCTTGCACCGCCTCGAACGGCAGATCGTGCGGGATCGTCGGGATGCCGCTCAGCTCTTTTTGCAGGTAGCCTTGGACGCTCTTGCCGTCTTTGACGCTCCACTGCGCGATTGGCTTGATGCCAAGGGCCACCAGGTTGTCCTCAAGATAACTCGCGATGACGCGCTGCGGGTTCGCCGGCACGTTTACTTGATTGCCCATGGCGTCGGTCAGCGTTCTCGCTTCCCCTTCCGCCGCCGCGTTATTGGTAGCAGCGTTGTTCGCAGCCGCATTGCCTGCGCCGCTAGCGCCGTTATTTTGCGTTTGCTCCGCCGCCTGATTGGTTGGCTGCTCCGCCGCTTGGTTGTTATTCTCTTGGCCGCATCCCGCCAGGACAACGGCGAACGCGCCGATTCCGATCAGCTGCAGCATGTTTTTCTTGTTGATGACATGAAACAATGTAAATCCCCCTAAAAGTATGTTAGAATAAATGTCGAAAAACCATGATAACGATTCTCATTATCATCATTTAAATCGTTTATGCCATGAAAGTCAAGTTACTTTTCATTACTTACATTTATTGTTAAGGGGATTAATTCCAACATGACTACCGCGCACTCCGCCCCCGCGCCTGCTCCCGCCGGCCGCAACCCGCTCTTCAGCGCAAGCTTGCTGCTGCTTTTCGCAGGGGGACTATTTCTTCTCGTGATGGCCTCGATCCATCTGGGAGCGTCCAATTTGAGCTTCCGGGACGTCGGCCGGGCGCTGTTCGCTTATGACCCGGACAATCCCGCGCACGTCATCGTCCGGGAGCTCCGTCTGCCCCGCGCCATCGCCGCGGTCGCCGTCGGCGCCGCCCTTGCCGTCGCCGGGGCGATCATGCAAGGCTTGACCAACAACCCGCTCGCTTCGCCCTCGACGATGGGCGTGACGGCAGGCTCGACGTTCCTCATCGCCATCGCGCTGGCCGTCATGCCCGCGATCTCCTATAAAGGCATGATGACGTTCTCGTTCGTCGGCGCCGGCATCGGCACCGCGCTCGTCTTCGGCGCCGCGGCGATGGCCCGTGGCGGCATGACGCCGGTCAAGCTGGCGCTGGCCGGCTCGGCGATCGCCTCCCTGCTCAGCTCGCTGTCGACCGTTATCGCCTTGCGGTTCAACGTCTCCAAGAACTTGAGCTACTGGTTCGCGGGGAGCGTCTCCGGCGTACAGCCGCAGCATGTATATTTCGCCGTTCCGTTCATCGCAGTCGGGCTCGTGCTGGCGCTGCTGATCGCGCGTTCGGTGACGATCCTCAGCCTCGGCGACGATATCGCTCGTAATCTGGGCCAGCGCGTCGGGCTCGTCCGGCTCATGGGCACGGTGACGGTGCTGGTGCTGACCGGCGCGGCCGTATCGGTCGTCGGCATGATCGCCTTCGTCGGACTCGTCATTCCGCATATTACGCGCCTGCTGATCGGGCAGGACTACCGCTGGATCGTGCCATATTCGGCCGTGCTCGGCGGCGCGCTGCTGATCGTGGCCGACATGGCCGGACGGCTCGTCAACCCGCCGTTCGAGACGCCGCTCGGCGCCATCACCTCGCTCATCGGCGTGCCATTCTTCCTCTATCTCGCCCGCCGCGAAGGGAGGGGGCTGTAATGCGCACGCGTTGGATGAATCCGGCCAATCGGTTCCGGCTGCTGCTCCTCCTGCTGTTCCTTCTGACGATCGTCATGGCCGCGATCAGCGTGAACGCCGGCCAAATCCGGATTCCGCTCGGCGACGTGATCGCCACGCTGCTGGGCGGCGGCACGCCGGAGAACGAGCTGACGCTGTTCCAATTCAGGCTGCCCCGCATCGCGCTGGCGATTCTGATCGGCATGGGCATCGCCGTCTCCGGCGCGCTCCTGCAGGGGATTTCCAATAACGACCTGGCGGACCCCGGCATTCTCGGCATCAACTCCGGCGCCGGCTTCGCGGTCGTCATCTATATGTTCTTCTTCCAAGGCACGACGTTCCTGAACGGATGGGCCTCGGTCTTCCTGATGCCGGCTATTGCGCTGGCGGGCGCGTTTCTCGCCGCCTTCCTCATCTACGCGCTGTCTTGGAAGCGCGGCAAGGTGACGCCCGTGCGGCTGCTCCTCGTCGGCATCGGCATCAACGCCGCGTTCGGCTCGGGCCTAATCATTTTCCAGATGAAAATGGAGCCGGTCGACTTCATGAAAGCGATCATCTGGCTGTCCGGCACGATCTGGGGCACGAACTGGCTCTTCGTCGGCGCGCTGCTGCCTTGGATCCTCGTCCTGCTGCCGCTCGCCTGGTATAAATCCAGACCGCTCGACCTGCTAAGACTGAACGAAGCGAGCGCCACGAGCGTAGGCCTTCCGGTGGAGCGGGAACGCCGCCGGATCGCGATCATCGCCGTCGCCTTGGCGGGCGCCTGCGTCGCGGCGGGCGGCGGCATCACGTTCCTCGGCCTGATCGCGCCGCATATCGCCAAGCGGCTCGTCGGCGCCGGCCATGCCCAAGTGCTACCGGTGACGGCCGGGATCGGCGCGCTGCTGCTGCTGGCTGCCGATACGCTCGGACGCGTCATCCTCGCGCCGATGGAGGTGCCGGTCGGACTGGTCGTCTCCATACTGGGCGGGTCGTATTTCGTCTATTTGCTGCTGCGTAAAGCGTAGCCGGTATACGGGAACCGCCAATGATCGGCTTTTGATGCAAGCATTTTGCGTTCCCCGAGGAAACAGAAATACAAAAGAGACTTCTCCCGTCGTTATTTGGTTTGGTAACCAAAATAACTTCTCCAACCGGGGGGAAGTCCCCTTTTTTATGCTCGGACGCATTTGTCTCATTAGGGCTCGGATTTTGCAAGACGAGCATTCTCCTCACATTTAACGGTCAAATCAACTCGCTGCTCGCCAAGTTAGCCTCGCCCTTCACATTTAATCGGCTTTCGCTCAAAAAGACCGCGATTTCCTTGGTGAAGCGCCAGTCTCCGGCGGCATCGGAAAAATATGCGCCTTCTTGTCGCTTCAACATGCAAAGCGCCTCATCGGCTTGTCCGTCCAGGATGAGATGACCCGACCATTTTTTTCGTCTCGCCTGCAACAGCCAGGACGGCGCAAAGAAAACAACCGCGCAAGCCGGAACCGCCGAGCCGCCAAGCAGCTTGTCGATCGCTTCCATGTCGGCATGCGTATGCGACAGTACGACAACCCGCTCCGGACGCGACCCGGATCCGGCCTCGTATGCCTGCTCCACTTGCCGCATCAGCTGGCTGTGGCGGTTGACGGCAATTCTTTCGGTAATTCTGGAACAAATCAATAAGAACAAGAGACTTGCCAGCAAGTTAACCATGCGCTTTCTTCCATCCTTTAAACTGTCGAGTCGTCACGGCGATATCCAGGCCGACGATAACCGTCGCGGTTGCGGCGATATCGGACAACGTCACCGCCGATTGCGGCAACCAAAAGTGAAGCACGGTGGTCAGGACGACCAGCACGGCGATGGCACAATTTCGCGCAAACGGCATTCGGTTCAGCCATTCCATTTGGCCAAAGCAGCTACAGCTCTTCGCCCCGTTCTTCACGCGCTTGTAGTGCAGCGAGATAGAAAATACGGCAAGCAGGGCAATCGCTGCCGCCGCCTTTCCAACGATAAAATAGGGGAGCCAAAACGACCAGGCGATACTCAGCTAGGCCAGCAGCAGAACGTAGACCAGCCATGGCGCCGCTTTGCCTAAACGCCAATGATAAGAAGCAATTTCGTAGCGCAGGCTTATCCGGTCCTTATGCTTCATATAGAACGACAGTAGAAATAGAAACGAGATACTCAGATCCAATATTTTCATGTCAGGCAGCCCCCGCTCTGTCCTTACCTTGCATCGGCGCCCGCCGTTTCCCCCGCAATGCAGACGGTCAGGGGATAGCGGACTTTAAGCTCGTCGTCAATCGCCAGCTGGAAGGTATGAACCCCTTCTTTATAAAAGACGATGTGATGCTTGAAGCTGATATCGACGCCCGGCACTTGATTGGCGCTTCGCTGATTGCGGACGATTCTTGTTTCGGAAGCGGATATCGGCTCTCCGTCGTCTGTATAAGCGGTAATCTTAACACTGTGCTGTAGATCTGGAGCGATGTAGGACAATTTGGCGAGCGTGAACAACGGCACGACATACGGAACGGTCGGGATCGACAGTCGATTAACGACTTCCCCCAAACGGTGAGTGCCGGCTTCAGGCAAAAACTCCCCGCCATCGCATACGATCAACGATGCTTCCATTACGCACTCCCTCCTACCGCAGCCAAGCTTTTGTGCATAAGAAAATCAAAATCCTCCTTGTTATATACCGCACCTTTATTCAAAACCTTGCCGGAAGCGTCGACGAGCATCGCATATGGCAAATAGCTTACATTATAGATTTCCTCCATGGCGGATGCCTCCATGGAAATGACGGGGAAAGTCCATTCAAAAAACGTCGCCATCTCTTGGTGATCCATATCGTCGCCTGTGGAAAACAGCATTAGATCCAGTCCATGCGCCTGCTGAATTTCGGACAGACAAGGAATAAAATCAATGTCCCCACAATTTTTATAGGTTTAGTCGGTTTTATCCGTGACTTAATAGACTAGCAGCAGCCCGAGTAGCTCGTTTCGCGATAGTAGTCGCCTACCGTGCTGTTGTCTTTATCCGATACGCATCTGTCGTATATCTGGGTGTACGAGGAGTTGCCTCCCCAAAATGGGATGTAAGGATGGCAATCGCGTTGGGATGTGCAGCCGGTAGATCCGTAAATCGTTTCGGCAGAGTGGCTTCCTGTTGGGCAAGACATTGTTCATTCCTCCAATAAATCATACGAGCTCGCTAGCCAAGCGAGTCTTTCATCGCTTCGCCTGGCGCGACCTTCGTAATGTTACGGGAAGGGAAACCGTTCATCAATCCGGCCAGCACACCGATCATCACGACGGCAAGACCGATTTTCAGAAACGGATACTGGTAGGGAAGCGCGTTTAAATGGGCGGAGATCGCGCTTTGTCTGATTACACTCAGATACATGTAACCCCCTGTCGATCCGAGTATAGCCCCGATGATGATGCCGGCGCCGCTGATAAAGAACCCTTCCAGCAGAAACATCTTGACGATATGCCCGTCCTGGATACCCAGGCAGCGCATCATCGCGATCTGCTTGGCTCGGATTTGCACCGCGCGAATTTGCACGATTGCCAGTCCGCAGACGGCTACCAGCGCCGTGAACACCATGAACCCGATAAACACTTGGATCATTTGCTTGTTCATGAAGTTCTTGGAGCCGTTTTGCAGGTAAGGAATCGCAATTTCCTTTATCCCCGCATGGATGAAGGCATCTTCAATCGCCTTGGCTTCCTCGACGTTCCGGTAATCGAATTTGAGCAAGTAGTATCCCGAGTAAGGGAACTCGCTTGAGGAATATCCGTATTTGCGCAACTCCTCGAACACCTTCGGACTGACGTAGGTGCCATTGTAAAATTGGTTATAGAGGGTTTTTTCGGTGCTGGTTTTGACAAATCCGATGACCGTGAGGGTCTTCTCCGCCACAGGCGTCCATTCCTCGGCTGCCGAACGCAGCTTGTTCGCATAGATGGGCAGCTTCACCTGCTGACCCAGCTCGTAGACGCGGTCTGCCGCATGGCTCAAACGCACCGTCGAATCCTTCATAAACCGTTCGTCCAGAATAACGGCGTCCTCTCGAGAGCTGACCGCTTCCCATGCCGCTTGATCGGTCGCAAACGCGCCATCTCTAGCCAGCAGCGGCAGACGGGCATGGTCGATCAAATCCGTCGTGACCGGAATAAACGTGTTCGGCAACGCTTTGGCGGCCGTATTGATTTGGTAGGTTTGTACATCCACCGCCGCTTCGATCGAGGCGGCCAGCGTTTTATTTTCGGCTAACAGCGTCTCATATATCTCACGGTCCGTTGTCGCCCGATACGGGACCTGTCCTCCGTAGCCCAATATGGTCTGGTTGGTTTTATCGATATCGTCATATTGGCTTTGATTTTCCGTAATAAATATCGAAGCGCTAATAATAAGCACGATTAAAGCGAACAGGAGGGATACCACGTACGTCTGCTTCAGATTTTGCTTCGGATAGCGGGCAGACATAAACAAGGCGATTTCCGGCAGCCCCAGCCGCTTGCCGATGATAGCGAGCCCGGCAATCCATTTGTTCATCGTCCGCACGACCAGCCATAATGCAGCCAGGCAAGCGAACAACCAGACGAGATCCACCCACGCGAACCATGGGCTTTGCAGCAAGTTGGTGCCGGCATCGGTAAACGCATAATAAAGATGCAGAAGAATGCACGCGAACGCGGTCGCATCCAGCAGCCTGCGCAACCAGATTTGCCCCCGGCTGTTTCCCGTTCTCGCGCTCGAACGGCCGAGCAGTTCCAAAATTTCGCGTTTGCCCACTAGCCAGCCGGTTATGAACGTAGCCGATACTTGCACAACCAAGATGACCCCCATGGCGACCCCTATCCATAACCATGAAAAATGCGGCTCGATCGGAATCGAATAGCCGGACATCCGCTTAAGCATGTCCCCGTAATGCGCGTTGTACAACCGGACCAGACCAAGTCCGCCCATCGAGCCGAGCAGAACACCGAATCCGGCTTGGAAGAGCGTCAGCATAAACGCCTCGACGACAAACACGTTTCTGATTTGTCCGCGCGACAAGCCCAAAGCCCGCAGTATGCCGTAATATTGAGCGCGTGATTGCGATTGCATCAGCAGCAGCTGCAGCAGAAGCAACAGCCCGGCCAATATCGCGACGCTGGCAAGCAGCATATAGATGATCCCGTAGGAGCTGCGCAGGCTTCGAATTTGCTGCTCGGCTTCTCCTTTCGTGTTCTCGACCTTGAACATCCCCTTAGAGAGCGACACCGGAAACACGTTGTTGCTGTTCTCATATTGACTCGCCGCCAAAATCGAGGTGAACGTTTCCTCCGGCTGGTTCAACACCCGCCGCGCGGCGGTGATCGCCACGATTGCCGTCCCTTCGCTCGTCCCCCGCCGATAACCCGTAATGCCGTCGGGCTTGGTCAAATGAACCCGAAACAGCGATTCTTCATTCTTCGGGCCAATGACCGTCAGGGTCTGTCCTTCCGTAATGCCGTACCGGGCCGCGGTATCCTTATCCAGCACAAGATCGTCCTCGTTTAACGGCATCCCCCATCTGGATTGGTGCGGCTCAAAAGCAGCCGCCTGCTCCGCATCCAGGCCAATCAATTGAATGTGCGAAATCAATTGCGGCTCGGCGCCATTCTCCGTCCGCAACTGGACATCCCCTCGCAAGATAGGCAGCAGTCGGATGCTCACCTTATCCAGATTGGCGGCGATTTCTGCAATTTGCGGCGGATTAAACGCCCGTTGAGCCGTTTCGTCGGGAGTCAGTTCCCAGCCGATGCGACCGAAATGCTCGTTCAAGTAGACCTTCCCGCTCTCATCCAACGAGTGATAGAAGGAGAACGACAATCCGATCAGCACTGCCGCGATACTGCCGCCCAAGATCGACCATACCGTTTGCTTCCACTGTCTGAGCAGATAGTGAAGCGCCATTTTCCAAATGATTCGCGAACGCATCATGAGCGTGTTCCTCCGAGAATTTCGTAGCTCTTCACGATCCTCCCGTTGCTCATCATAATCGTCCGGGAGCTCGCCTTGGCCACGTTGGCGTCATGCGTCACCATCACGATCGTCGTATTCATCGTCTGATTGAGCATCCCCAGCAGCCCAACGATTTGCTCGGACGATTCGCTGTCCAGCGCTCCTGTCGGTTCGTCGGCCCATATGACGCGCGGAGCGCCGGCTATCGCCCTGGCGATGGCTACGCGTTGATTTTGTCCGCCGGACATTTCGGCCGGAAGCCGGTCCATTTTCGCCTCCAGGCCGACCTGCCGGAGCGCCGACGCCGCTTTGGCCTGGGCTGATTTCAACGGCTCCCCGCGGGCGAGTATCGGCAGCATAGCATTCTCCAGCGCAGACAATACGGGAATCAAATGATAGGCTTGGAATATGAATCCCATATGATGAAGCCGAAAGTCCGACAACTGCTTATCGTTCAAACGATGGATCGGCGTTTCATCCATCCAGACCTCGCCGCTATCCATCCGGTCGATTCCCGACAGCACTTGGAGCAACGTCGTTTTACCGCAACCGGAGGGCCCCATGATCGAGACCATTTCCCCCTTTTCTATCGTGAGGTTTATATCCTTCAACGCCTTGACAGAGGCATCTCCGCTACCATGGGTTTTGTGCAGATTCTGAATTTTAATCATTTGAAGTTCCCCCCTCGTTTGCTTGGATTTTCCTTACACGTTTATATTAGCAGATGGATTAGCAGATCTTATTAATAAAATGTGCAGAAGTTGTGCATTTCCGCGCGTTTGCGGTTCTGTAGGCGGGGAAGCGCGTTTCATTTCGGATCTCGGCAAAAAAACAGCCATTCGTCTGGACGATCCAAACGAATGGCCTAAGCCTTGCAACCAGTATGTTATTCCCGGAAAATTGCCGTCGCCACCCGAAAAATCGAGCCTTCGCCATATTTGCTCCGTACCTGAATCGTCCCCCCGTGCGCCAAAACCAAACTTCTCGCAATCGCCAGACCAAGGCCCATACCGCGTCCCTTATCCCGCTCGGGCGATGCCGAACTGCGGTAGAACCGCTCGAAAATATGCTCCAGCTCTTCCTCCTCGATCCCCACGCCGTCGTCTTCCACTTCTATTATGAAAAGCGAATTCTCATGCCAAACCCGCAGCTTCAGACGGAGCCTGCTATGGCGAATCGCGTTGCCCAGCAAGTTGATAAGCACCTGCTGATACCTGTCGGGGTCGACATAAACGAGCAGCTTCCTGCCGGCTTCGAATTCGAGCGTGAGCTCCTTGCCCTCTGCGCCGGGCAGCAGCAAGTCCACCGTATCCTCCACCAGCTCGCAGATATTGATCCATCGCTTTTGCAAAGACAAGTTTCCGGTTTCCGCCAGCGATAATTGTTGGAGATCCTGCACGAGCTTGGACATCCTGTATACCTCTTCGAGAATGCTGTATGTACTTTCAATATCGACCGGCGTTTGCTTTTCCAGCGCGGATTCGAGTTTCATGCGCATCAAGCTGATCGGCGTCCGCAGCTCGTGGGAGAAATCCGCTACCATCCTTCTGCGCACAACCTCCAGCTTGTTCATATGCTCGATGGCCTTGCGCAAATTCGCGCGAATAGCCGGGTCGGCCACCGAGCTGAACTGCTGCTCGTCGGGAATTTGTCCCCGGTCCAGCATGGCGGCAAAAATGTCGTTGACGGCGCGGCTTTGCGCCGCCTGTCGCCGCCGAAAGCGATAAAGGATAGCGAAGAAGCCCGCGCCGGACAGCGCGCCAACCTTCAGCGACGAGCGAAACGCTGAGATGTAGGGCTCTTTATGCGCCCAGGCAATGTCGTAGTAGCCGACGATCGCTCCCTCATGGAGAATCGGCCGATTTTCCAACTGAAAGGCATGTCCGGTTGCAACGTAGCGGGCGCGGTAAATCCGGCTCCCCGTGCGATTCGACAGCTGAAAAGCTTCGATCCGCGCCGGTTGCACGCTGACAAGCTCTTCGAACCATGGCTCAATGCCGCTCCAGCTTCGATTGGTATGATAGTAATGATAGAGCGAGCTGTCCCATAACGCTTGGAGCGCTATTGAAGTCCTGCTGGCGACCTGATTTTCCTTCCAATAAAAGTAGGGGAATGCGATCACCCCGACGAGGATGGCAAACCATACAGTCGGCATGACGTACATGCGGCTCATTTGCTTGCTTCTCCGAACTTATACCCCACGGAATATACGGTATGGATGAAAACTGGCCTGGCGGATTCCGGCTCGATTTTCTTTCGCAAATTGCGAATATGCGAGTCGAGCGTCCGCTCATATCCGAAATAAGAAATGCCCATACAGCTTTCAATTAGCTGGCTGCGGGTAAAAACTCGGCCTTGAGCGGACGCCAGAACCGTAAGCAGCTTGAATTCGGTTGCCGTAAGCGGAACGAGCGCGTCATCGATACGGGCCTCGTGCTTATGCAAATCAATCGACAAATTAAGAAACTGGATTCGGTCCGAGGAAGGAACGGCCGCCGCCTCCTTCTTGCTGCGCCGCAGAACAGTGCGAATCCTGGCAACCAGCTCCCTCATGCCGAATGGCTTGGCCATATAGTCGTCCGCCCCTATTTCAAGCGCCAGCACTTTATCGAACTCGTCGCTTTTGGCCGTGACCATGATAACGGGTATTCCCGGCCCGTTTACGATCCATTTGCAAGCGTCGAGACCAGATATACCGGGCAGAAGCCAATCCAGAATGACGATATCGGCAGGCTCCTGCCGAAGCAGCGTCATCGCTTCTTCAAACGAGCGAAAGCCCTTTACCTGAAACCCTTCTTTTTTTAAATAGTCCATGCCATTCTCGAGAATCTTCATTTCGTCCTCTACCCAAACAATCGAACAACTCAAGTTCTCTATCACCCCGGGTTACAAAAGGCTTACAAACTACTTCACACATAATCCTTTTTATGGTAAACCCTAGGAGATTGTTCGTCAAGCAGTTTCATCAGGGAACGACACGCGCCAAATTGATGTTTCCGCTTACTCAATCTTTCAACCGTCTTCTTAATCATGCCTCAAACTTTAGCTCCACCACCTGCCCGCAGGAGACGAACCCCACGTTTCGGTACACCTTGTTGGAAGCCGGATTGGCGACGTCCGCGTAGAGCGTCGGCGTCAGTCCCTCCATCTCGAGCAGGCTGCACAGCTCGCCCACGACGGCGCTGGCGTAGCCCCGTCCCCGACGATCCGGCTGCGTGTAGACGGAGTTCAGCCGCGCGTGCCGGGGGGAGCGATGCGCGATGTTCGCCATGGCGACCGGCTCGTCGTCCGTCATCCATAGGTAGAGCTCGCCGCGGCGAATGAGCGATTCCGCCGTCGGCCGCTGGCTCTCCGCATCGGACTTGCGGCCGAAGGCGTCCGCGACGAACCCGACCAGCCACCGGGCGACCGTATCGACGTCGTCCCACACCGCCGAACGCGCATAGCCCGGCACGCCGGCCGGCGGCTTCGCTATCGGACAGCTGTACGCCTCCATGCTCATATAGTGCCGATAGCTTCCCCCGGTTCGCGCTGCGTACAGCTTGGCGAATCGCTCCGCAATGCGCGCCTCGCCCGTGACGCCGGGCGGCGGATCGCCTTGGGCGATCGCGTCCGCCAAGGCGGCCAGCTGCTCCTCCAGCTCCCCGCTGTCTTGATCGCCCCACAACCAGCCGTTAAATCCGGGCGTCTGCGCATAGATGAGCGACCCGCTCGGCGCCATCCATCGAACGGATGTCTCCGAACCCGCAATGAGGTGCAGCAAATTATACGCGACCTCGTCCTTCAGAAACCGTCCGGTCAATACGTCCTCCGACGAAGCGAACGTCTCCAGCATCCCGCACTCCTCCCCATTCCGATCTGAGTTCTTTCGGCACCCTCGCTGCGCTCGCATCGCCGTTAGTCATGCCGCTTCTCCTGAAATTAGCAATATGTTAAATCCTTCCTGATAAGCCGTCAAGATGTTCTTCGTTTCGTAAGCGTTTCCATCGGTTTTTCCGATTTCATCCATTCAAAACTATGGATAACGCTCTCCGCCGATCCGATGGTACGATGACATCACCAAATTTGTAAGCGGCCCGAACGACGGACAAATCGATATGCAATCTGCCCCATTGCTCGCAACGCGCACCCGATCGGCCGCTGCACCACCACTTTCGAAAGAGGGGGCCAAAAAGATGTTGAACGAGGAATATTTAGCCTATAAACTATGGGAATACGAACGCCGAGAAGTGGAACGGAAGCTCGAGCTCATGCGCAAGCGCGGCGAGTTCGCGCACAACTTCAAGACGCGTACCCGTGTGCTTGCTTCCTATCTTCCCTTCACCCGGCTTTTCTCCAAAATCCTTTAACGACGACGTACGGCGGTGATGCAAGTGGACTTCACGTATTTGAAAACGTTCATGGAGGTCGCCCGCTGCCACAGCTTCACGAAGGCCGCGGAAAACCTCGGTTATGTGCAATCCAGCGTAACGAGCCACATCCAGAAACTCGAGAATGAATACGGCGTCGTCCTGTTCGAACGGTTCGGCCGCTCCATGCGGCTGACCTCGGCCGGCGAGCAGCTTCATGCGATTTTCGGGCAAATCTTGACGCTGTACGACGATTCCAAGCATGTCCTCTCCCGGCAGACGAAAGGCAATCTGATCATCGGCACGATCGAGTCGATGGTCGCCTTCTTCCTTCCGCCGGTCTTCCACCGCTTCCGGCAGTGTTATCCGCATATTAATTTGCAGGTACGGCCCCTAAGCGAGCAGCAGGTCATGCAGGGCGTCAAAAGCGGCGAGCTGGACGTCGGCGTCACGCTGGATTTCCCGTACGACGATGACGATCTGACCCCTATTATCGTGCGCGAAGAGCCGCTCGTGCTCGTCTCCGCGCCGGGTCATGCGCTGCACGGCCAAGAACGGCTGGAGGTCGCGGAGCTGTTCGGGCAGTCCTACATCGCCACCGAGAAAAACTGCGTCTATCGCTGTGCTTTCGAGCGCCTGCTTGCCAAGCACGGCGTCGATTACCATATCCACAACGAATTCGGCTCGCTCGAAGCGATCAAGCAGTGCGTCGGCTTCGGCCTCGGCATCGGTCTCATGCCCCACATCGCCGTCAGCCGGGAGCTCGACGAAGGCAGGCTCGTGCCGCTCGCGTTCCGGCACCCTGACATTACGTTCTACACTCAAATTATCCACCATAAACGCAAATGGCTCGATCCCGTCACCCGTCACTTTATCGAACTGGTGCGGGAACAAGGCCAGAAGACGACGTAAGCAAACGGCAAAAGCCGTCCCCGCTCCATGCGCGCGCATGACGGGGACGGCTTTTTGAATGCCGGCGGTATGCATGAAGTCTTCCAAACTCATCCGAACCAGTAAGTAATGTACACCATCGCCAGCAAACCGCCGATGAACGAATACGTCGACGAGCGCTCGAAGCCATGGCCATGGCTTTCCGGTATGAGCTCCTTATACACGATGAACATCATCGCCCCGGCTGCGAAAGCGAGCCCGACGCCGATCAAATTCTCGACGTAGCTGGCCAGCCCGTAGCCGGCCGCCGCGGCCACCGCTTCCATGAGACCGGTCAGCGTGACAATGATCAGCGACTTCAGCTTGCTCACCTTGGAATTGATCAAGAACACGGCCAGAATGAGACCCTCCGGCATATTTTGCGCGCCGATCGAGATCGCCACGAGCGGACCGAGTCCCGCGTCCTCGCTCGCATAGCTAAACCCGGTGCTGAGCCCTTCGGGAATATTGTGAATAAAGAGGGCGATGATGACCAGCAGCGACTTGCTATCGAACGAGCTCATCCGACTGCCTTCCCAAGCGTCCACGTGGGGAATGTTCTTCTCGATCATGTCCAGGATGAAAATGCCCAGCGCGATGCCGATCGTCAGCGCCAGAATGCCCGATTCTTCGATTGCCTGCGGCATTAGGCCGAACGTGGAGGCCGAGACCATAATGCCGGCTGTAAACGCGATGAGAATATCCTTCCACTTCTCCGATAGTTTGCGAATGAAGAAGATCGGGGCGGCGCCGAGGACGGTCGCCATCGCGGAGATGAAACTTCCGATAAGAGCTGCTTCCAATGCTCCGAACTCCTTTCTGATGTTCATGAAGACAAGGTGCGATATACAGCGAACGGGCCGGGGAGCGTCAGCGAGCGCCTTCCAGCCGCGCTTCACCTATTCTCCCATAGAATTATGTTCCCTCCAACCCTTTCCATGCATACCCGCTCCAAAATACCGCCAAACGGTCTACACGATCTCTTCACGCGAAGCTTACAATCCGATAATCAAAGGCAGGTATGATACCCAATAAGCAACGAAAATACATAAGAATTCAAGATAAAACATTATTTAAAGATGGATTACGTTGCGAATTTACTATTCAAAGGAGAGAAAATGATGAACAAAACGCTTCGCCTTTCCACCGCGGCTTTGCTCGCCGCCATGCTGACGCTGCCTGCCCACGCAGCCTTCCAACCGGCATCGGCCGCGGCTGCCGTCCCGACCGATGCGACCCTCCACTTGAAATTCGAGGGCAGCGCGTCCGATTCCTCCGCGACCCAGACGCCGGTTACCGCAAGCGGTTCGCCTTCCTATGTTGCAGGGCGCGTCGGCAGCGCGATCTCGTTCACCGCCGCCGGGCAATACCTCAATCTCGGCAAGACGGCCAGCACGACGTTCGGCGCCTCGACGGACTACACGGTCGCCTTCTGGATTCAATCGTCCGGCGTAACCGGCGATCCCGTCATTATCGGCAACAAGAACTGGAACTCCGGGGCGAACGCCGGCTGGATCCTATCGCTGCAGTCTAACGGCTCGATCAAATGGAACTATACACCTGCTGGCCAAACGCGCACGGATGTGACGATCTCCGGCGTCGCTGACGACGCCTGGCACTATATCGCCGTGACGCACAACCGCGACGGATCGGCGAAATTTTACAAGGACGGTCAGCTGGTCAACACGGTCAGCATCTCGGCCAAGCAGGGCAGCATCGACACGACGTACAATACGAACGTCGCGCAGGACGGCACGGGGTCGTACGGCTACGCGCTGAATGCCAAGCTCGACGAGTTCCAACTGTTCAAGCGCGAGCTGTCCGCAGACGAGATCGCTGCGCTGTACCAATCCGCGCCGGCGCTGCCGAAGAAGAAGAAAGTCCTCGTCATCGGCATTGACGGGGCGCGCCCGGATGCGCTCCAAGCAGCCAACACGCCGGCCATCGACGCGCTCGTCGCCAGCGGCGCCTACACGTGGACGGCCAATGCGAACTCGAATTATACCTGGAGCGCGACCGGCTGGTCCACGCTGCATAACGGCGTCTGGTACGCCAAGCACGGCGTGACGGACAATTCGTGGACGAACGCCAATTTCACGCAATATCCGTCGCTCATGAAGCGCGCCGAGCAGCACCAATCCGCCTTGTCCACCGCTTCCATCGTGCATTGGTCGCCGATCAACACGTCGCTCGTCGACGGCATCGATCTGGAGAAGAACGTCGCGACCGACGCAGCCGTCGTCACCGAGACCGTCAATCTGCTGCAGAACGGCAATCCCGACTTCCTGTTCCTTCAATTCGACGACGTTGACCATGCCGGCCATTCGTACGGATTCGGTCCTGCGGTTCCGCAATATCTGAGCGCCTTCCAGACGGTCGACGGCCAGATCGGCACGATCGTCAGCGCAATCAAGAACCGCGCCACGTACGCGCAGGAGGATTGGCTGATTCTGTTGTCGACCGACCATGGCGGCAAAGGCACCAGTCACGGCGGCAGCAGCGCCGAGGAGCGCACGATCTTCTTCATCGCAAGCGGCGATGCCGCGGCCAAAGGCCCGATCAGCGCGGCGACGAATCAGACCGACGTCATGGTGACGGCGCTCAAGCATCTGGGCGTACCGGTGCAGACGTCCTGGAATCTCGATGGCAAGGCGGTCGGGTTGAAATAGAAGACTAAGCTCAAATAGACCCTCATCCCGTCTTGCCCGGGATAGGGTCTATTGCTGCATACAAGGTATAATTACGGCCACCAGCCTCTTCATCGTGATCCCCGCGTGGGGTGTTAGTCTTCTGTCGGTTCGTGAACGGTTGACGCCGAACAAGCCCGCCGGTCGCCCCAAGCCAAGTTAACCAACCGGCCGAGACGCGTCTTCGCATCCTTCGCCAGCGTGCGCCATGCTCCCGTTGCCGGTGTCATCGCCACCCGTTACCCAACGAGGCGCAGCGCCTTCTCAAGCGCGCCGGTCGCGCCGAAGCCGTCATGATAATCGATCTTCTTCCCTTTCTTCTCTGCCAGCTCGCGCACCGCCCACATCGACGTATGCTTGATCGCCCCGCGCAGAATGATGATGACGTCCGCCTTGTTGATAATCCGCTGAAAATAGCTTTCCACCGATCCGCCGCCGGTCTTCCCGTCATGATGCTCCACGATGAACCCCAGCTTGTCGCCGAGCTTCTTGAACGTATCCGTCTGGCTTCCGCCGATAATCGCGACCCGTGTTTTGCTCATCATTACGCCTCCCGTTCATGGTTATAATTCGAATGTCCCTGCAGGGTTACTTCCATCTTAAACCAATATACGTAAATGTCAATCGAATTAGTCGGAAAAAGAACGAGCCTACCGCCTATTTTTTTGCAAGGGCGAAAGCCCGACCAGCCGCGGATCAGAATGGGGTAAGAATAGAAACATGGCGGTGTTTGGAGTTTGGTTCTGCCCAGCCCCAACCTAGCCTGCAACTATTCCCCCCGCCGCTTCGTTTATACCATTGGAGGTGCTTAACGATGAACAAACCCAAACAACTGGCAGCCATCCTGATGACAGCCGTGCTGGCCGTGTCGCTCGCGGCATGCAACAACGGCGGCAATAGCGCGAACAATCAGCCCGACAGCGGCAATGCCACCACGAATAACGAAGGAACTCCGCCCGGCAACGCGAGCGGCGTAACCGATCCGGCGCCGGCCGACAATCCCATCCTGCAAGGAACCGGCACATACAACGGCGCAGCCGATTCGCATACGATCGAAATCGAGACGCCGGACGGCCCGATCGCCTTCCAGCTGGGCGAATCGATCGATCCGGCCGTCCTCGATCAGCTGCAGGAGAAAGATCCCGTCACATTCGAGTATCAAGAGATGGCCATCGAAGGCGACGCGACGGCGAAGCAGCGGGTGCTGACCAAAATCGAGAAAGCGGAATCCAGCTCAGTCGGCGGCACGGAAGGCGGCGCGGTACGCCCGGAGACGACCGAGCTGACGCTCGAAATCGAGGGCAATAAGGAACAGAAGACCGCCAAGCTGGCGCATGGGGAAGGCTACTCGCTGTACATCTTCGACGAGTTGTTCAACTTCGATGCGAAGTCTGGCACGCTGTCGATGAAGAGTTTCCCGGATTACAAGGTCGAAATCGTTCAATTCCCCGTCGATTACAACCTGGATATGCTCCGGAAAGAAGCCGAAGCTGCCCTGGCCAAGATCGGCGAGGTGCGCGAGCTGAAGGGCGACGAGATCAACTCGACGATGCGCGATGCCGATCTGTTCCTGCTGGCCAGCTCCAATAAGGAGACGAAGGAAGTGATCGTGAAGGACATCGACGGCATCGGGTATCAATTCAACGTGACGATGCCGGTCGGCGAAGCGTCCGATGGCTTCGGCCCGCACGCGTTCGCGTCGCTGAACACGATTGCCAAAGAGTAAGCTGCGGGAGGAATAACGCAATGAGAATCGTACGCGCATGCGCGGCCGTCCTGTTGGCAGGCGTACTGCTCGCGGGCTGCGGCGCCAAGTCGTCAACCGGCGGCGAGACGTCCGTCGAAGGCGATAAGCCCGGCCAATCGACCTCGGGTTCGGCCGGGGGCCAGACTCAAGCCCCTTCTCCGGTCCCCGCGGATCCGGAGAAGGTCCAATCGTTCCTCGCGGAGACCAGCTTCAAGAACGGCGACATCTATCTTGACGGCGGGAAAGTTCATATCAACGTGGTCGGGTTGGACGAGGACATCGAGCGGCAGTTTGCCGTGCGTTTTACGTCCGGCTCCTATGCCCTGCACGACGTCGATTTCTCCATCGGACAGTTGGAGGAAGCGCAGCAGAAGCTTCATGACGCCGATCCCGATAACGAGCTTGGGATCTATGGCACGAGCATCGACATCATCGGTAACCGGCTGGACATCACCCTGCCCGAGGAAGCCGCGGACAGCGTGGCCCGGATTGAGAAGATCGTCGGCAAGGAGATCGCCGACATTCAAGTAGCGCCGCTGGGCGAGCCCGAAATCAAGGCGACCATTGCCGAAGTAGACGCGAAAGGTTCGCGGATTCTTGTACAGGAACAAGGCTCGGCGGAGCCGAACTACTGGTTCTCGTTCGAGGAACGGTCGGTTCTCGTCGACGAGCAGGGGGCAGCGGTTCGATTCGACGCCCTGCAGATCGGCCAGTCCGTTCACATCTGGACGACCGGCATGATCCAAGATTCGTTCCCCGCTCAGGGCGTCATTCGCCGAATCGCGATCGTGCCCGAGCCGGCCAATCCGTCATCCTAAGCCTGCAAACGGCAAAAAGTGGCCTGAGAATAGCAAATGGCGTCACAGGGATAAGACCCTGTAACGCCATTTTTTGTGCATGTGGAGGCCATCTTAAGGTAGTAGTCACGTACTTCCCTTTTGAGACGGCTCTTTTGTTTGGCTCCATAAAGATGTTACGCGCCTTGCAAGCGGAACGCTTCCGCCAGCAGCTCGTAGGAACGGCGCTTCGCCTCAAAATCGTAGACGATCGTGGCGACCATCATCTCGCTCGTCCCGTACGCGTCCGCCAACCGCAGCAGCTCGTACTTGACCGTCTCCGGCGAGCCGACGACGATCCGTTTGCGGTTCTCGCGCACCCGCATCATTTCGACCGCGGTGTACGGATACGCCAGCGCCTTCTCCGGCGGCACGACGCCCTCGGACAGACGGCCCTGCTCGAGCTGCAGGAACTGGTAGTCGAAGCTCGACGCCAGCCGTTCCGCTTCCTCGTCCGTCTCGGCGCACACGGCGAATATGCTCACCATCGCCTGCGATTCCCCACCCGAGACGTTCGGCTGGAAGTGATCGCGATACGCCTTCACCGCATACGCCCCGCCGGCGCCGTTAATGAATTGCGCGAACGAGAAGGAGACGCCCTTCTCCGCGGCCAGACCCGCGCTGTCGCCGCTCGAGCCCAGCAGCCAGATCTCGGGCGCCGCCCCGATAACCGGCGAGGCGATCAAGCCCGGGAAGCGATGGTTCTCCTGCGGCACGATATCGAAATAATGCAGCAGATCGTCGACCTGCTGCGGGTAGCGATCGATGCCGCCCATCCGCCCTTCCTGCAGCGCGCGGGTCGCGACCGGCATGCCGCCGGGCGCACGCCCGAGCCCGAGATCGATCCGCCCCGGATAGAGCGCCTCCAGCAGCCGGAAGTTCTCGGCCACCTTGTACGCGCTGTAATGCGGCAGCATGACGCCGCCCGAGCCGACGCGAATCGTCGACGTATGGGCCGCAACCGCCGCGATCATGACCTCCGGCGACGAATGTCCGAGCCCCTTCGTGCTATGATGCTCCGACATCCAGAATCTGTGGTAGCCGAGCCTCTCCGTCAGTTTCGCCAATTCAATCGTATCCTGCAGTGCTTCCGCCGCCGATTTGCCCTCCGGCACGGGCGTTTGATCCAATACGCTCAAGCGCAGCATGGCCATTGCACCTCCATCTTCGTTGACAACGTTACATATCACTCACGAAAATAAAGTATATATAACTTTCGCACAAAAATCTATCGATTGGCCTAATCGGACGCCTCTGTCGCTACTCAGCCGAATCCTTCTTCTTGCTCCCCCACTGAAGGTGCGCAAGCTTCCCGCCTCGGCCGGACGCTTCGATCAGCTCCGCCAGCCGCTTGCTCCGCGTTGCCTCCCGTTTGGCGCCGGATACCCACCACAGCGCCATTTTCCGGTATGAAGCCGCCATCTGCTCGAACTGCGTCCACGCGTGGTCGCTGGCGCGGAACAACCGTTCCTCTTCCTCCGTCAGCGAGGCCGGCTTGTCCTGCTCATGCGCGTAGATGGAAGACTTCGCCTCCTTGCGCAGCTCGTACGCCCGAAGCCCCTCCGGCCGCATGCGCCCTTCCTCCGTCAGCTCCGCTACCCGCTTCATGTTGACCGCGCTCCAGATGCTGTCTGGCTTGCGCGGCGTGAAGCGGATCATGTACCGCTCGGCGTCGATGCTTTTGCGCAGCCCGTCGATCCAGCCCAAGCAGAGCGCTTCGTCGACGGATTCCGGCCACGTCATGGTCGGCTTGCCGGTCCCCCGCTTGTAATACCCGACCCACTGCACGCGCTGGCGCTCATGATTGTCGGCCAGCCACTGCCGGAACGCGGCGGGCGATTCGAAAAATATCGGTTCTCCTTCGTCTTGACGCGCCATGGCGAGCCCTCCTTGGACGACTTAATCCGCGATCAGCCACTCGAAGCGGACGCCCGTCAGCTCCGCGATCCGCTCGACCTGCTCTGGCGTCGCGCAGCCGATCAGTCCGTCCGAGCCTTCCCACGCATAGCACGTGAACCGAAGTCCCGTGCCGGCCTGCGCTAGCAGATGCTCGAACCCGACGAAGATGTTCGTGTCGGTCCAATCGCCATCCACCGCGAACTCCCACATATGCCGCTGTTCTTGGTAGGTAAACGACAGATACGCGCGTTCGTTCTTCGCATCGAACTCGTCGGCGATATCCGTAATCGCCAGCGCGCCGCCCGATAGCCGGCACAGCTCTGCCGCGATGGCCGCGTAATCGCCCGGCCCGTGGATACTGGCCATGTCGAAATGCCAGATCTGGTCCGACATCGGCACGCCTTCCTCTACGGTGCCCCCCATGACGATCAGCAGCGTCTCCGCGTCGTCGATCGTATCCGCCGCTTCCCGGATATCCGCCGGCACCTCTTTTCGCAGGGCAATCCCCGCTTCTTCAAATTGTTGGCGCAACGTCGTCATCATTTCATTCCTCCGCTTTCCCGCATCGGCCCTTATCGGGCAAAAACAAAGCCGGCACGACCGCGACGCGCATCATGCCAGCCCTCTTACCTCCAGTATAGCCCAATTCGTGCTATTTGCGATGCATCTTGAACTCGAGGAACAGCTCGTTGTAATGCGCGAGCATTTTCTTCCCGAGGTTGTCGTACACTTCCAGCTTCTCCGTCAGCTCCGGGCTCGGATAGAAGCGCGTGTCGCCCGAGATGTCCTCCGGCAGCAGCGCGAGCGCCTCCTTGTTCGGCGTCGAGTAGCCGACGTACTCGGCGTTGCGGGCCGCGTTCTCCGGGTCGAGCATGAAGTTCATGAACGCATAAGCGCCTTCGATGTTGCGCGCCGTCTTCGGGATCACCATGTTGTCGAACCATAGGTTCGAGCCTTCCTCCGGCACGACGTAGTCGAGCTTCTCGTTCTCGGTCATGATTTCCGACGCATCGCCCGACCAGACGACGCCGACGGCCGCTTCCTCGTTCGCCAGCAGCATCTTGATCTCGTCGCCCACGATCGCCTTCACGTTCGGGGTCAGCGCGTCGAGCTTACGCTTCGCCTTTTGCAGATGATCCTCGTTCGTATCGTTGAGCGAATACCGCAGGCTGTTCAGCCCGAAGCCGATCACTTCCCGCGCCCCGTCCACGAGCAAAATATTGTTGCGCAGCGACGGGTCCCATAGATCGTTCCAGCTCGTCGGCGTCTTGCCCTCGAGCAGGTCCGGATTGTACACGATGCCGACGGTTCCCCAGAAATACGGCACCGAGTAGGCGTTGCCCGGGTCGAACGACAGGTTCATGAACCGGTCGTCGATATGCTTCAAATTCGGCAGCTTGCTGTGGTCGATCGGCAGCAGCAGGTTTTCTTCCTTCATTTTGCTGATCGCATATTCGGAAGGCACGGAAATATCGAACGTCGTCCCGCCCTGCTCGATCTTCGTCATCATCGCCTCGTTGGAATCGAACGTCTGGTAGATGACCTTGATGCCGCTCTCCTCTTCGAACTCCGCGAGCAGATCCGGATCGATATAATCGCCCCAATTGTAAATGGTCAGCGTGTTGCCGCCGGAATAGCCTTCGGACGAATTAAGCAGCGACGTCGCGTACATGAGACCGAACGCGACGATGAAGACCGCGGCGAATAATTGCACCAGCTGTCTCATCGCACCGCACGCCCCCCTTCGGCGCCGCGTACGTGCGAACGGCTCGCGCGCTGATTAATGAAGTAGTAGCCGATGACGAGCAGCACCGTGAACAGGAACAGCAGCGTCGACAGCGCGTTGATCGACAGCGACACGCCTTGGCGGGCGCGCGAGTAAATCTCGACCGACAGCGTGGAGAAGCCGTTGCCGGTCACGAAGAACGTGACGGCGAAGTCGTCCAGCGAGTAGGTGAGCGCCATGAAGAAGCCGGCGAAGATGCCCGGTTTGATATAAGGCAGCACGACTTTCGTCAGCACGTCCCAGCCGCTCGCGCCGAGGTCGCGGGCCGCGTCGATGAGCGACGGGCTCATCTCCTGCAGCTTCGGCAGCACCATCAGCACGACGATCGGCACGCTGAAGGCAATGTGCGACAGCAGCACGGACGTGAATCCGAGCTTGATGCCGATCATCGTGAACAGGATGAGGAACGACGCTCCGATGATGACATCGGGACTGACGATCAGTACGTTGTTAAGCGACAGCAGGGCGTTGCGCGGCTGCCGTCTGCGGACGTGGCGGATGGCCAGCGCCCCGATGACGCCGAGGATCGTGGAGATCGCCGACGATAAGAGCGCGATCACGAACGTGTTCAGTACGATGATCAGCAGCCGCGTGTCCGCGAACACCTCCTCGTACCATTCCAGCGTAAAGCCGTCCCAGCCGTGCATCGTGCCGCCGCTGTTAAATGAATAGGCCATCAAATACGCGATCGGCGCATAGAGGATCGCGAACACCGCGATTAAATACAGGTTAGCCAAGCGAGCACCTTTCTTGTTCATCCCGCCGATCTCACCTCCGATTCCCGGTCACAAGCATAATGAGCGCCATCGCGATGATCAGGAAGACGGCGATCGTCGCCCCCATGCCCCAATCCTGCGTGACGAGAAAATGCTGCTCGATCGCCGTGCCGAGCGTAATGACCCGGTTGCCGGCAATGAGCCGCGTTATCATAAACAGCGACAGCGCGGGGATAAACACCGCCTGCGCCCCCGACTTCACCCCATCCAGCGTCAGCGGGAATACGACCCGGCGGAACGTCGTCCACCAGGAAGCGCCCAGGTCGCGCGACGCGTACACGAGGGTCGGGTTGAGCTCCTCGAGCGCGTTGTAGATCGGCAGCACCATGAACGGAATGAAAATGTACACCGACACGAACACGAAGCTGAAGTCGGTGAACAGAATTTGCTGCGTGCCGATGCCGATCGTCTCCAGCACCGCGTTGGTCAGGCCGTATGTGCCGAACAGACCGATGAAGGCGTACGCTTTCAGCAGCAGGTTAATCCAGCTCGGCAAAATAATGAGCAGCAGCCACAGCTGCTTATGCTTCGTCCGGGTGAGCAAATACGCGGTCGGATACGCTACCAGAAGCGAGAACAGCGTAATGAGCAGCGCGTACCAGAATGAATTGAGCGTCATTCGCAAGTAGACCGGCGTGAAAAATTTCGCATAGTTGTCGAACGTGAACGCTCCGTTCACATCGAAGAACGAGTAGTACACGATCAGTACGATCGGCGCGATAACGAACAGCGCGATCCACATCGCATAGGGGATTAAGTAGAGGTTGCGCGCCTTAGTGACCATGGCCGCCACCGCCGGTCACATTACCCTCGTACGACTCCAGCCGCTTGTCGAACTCTTCCTCCGTTTCGCCGAAGCGCATGACGTGGATGGCCTCCGGATCGAAATCGAGTCCGATCTGCGCGCCGACCTCCGCTCGCTTGGTCGAGTGGACGAGCCAGGCGTTGCCCGCCGCGTCGATGCCTTTGATCTCGTAATGGACGCCGCGGAACAGCTGGGAGTCGACGCGCACCTGCATCTTGCCTTTGCCGCTCGCCGTAATCTCCAGGTCCTCCGGACGGATGACGATCTCGACCGCCTCGTTCGGCTGGAGCCCTTTGTCGACGCACTCGAACGTGCGGCCCGCGAATTCGACGACATAATCCGCCTTCATCCGAGCCGGCACGATGTTCGATTCGCCGATAAAATCCGCCACGAACCGGTTGATCGGCTCGTCATAGATGTCGATCGGCGTGCCGGACTGCTGGATGCGGCCCTGGTTCAGGACGAATATCTCATCCGACATCGCCAGCGCCTCCTCCTGGTCATGCGTGACGAAGATGAACGTGATGCCGAGCCGGCGCTGCAGCTCCCGCAGCTCGTACTGCATCTCGGTGCGCAGCTTCAGGTCGAGCGCGGACAGCGGCTCGTCGAGCAGGATGATCTCCGGCTCGTTCACGATCGCCCGGGCGATCGCGACGCGCTGGCGCTGGCCGCCGGACATTTCCGTAATCTCGCGGTTCTCGTAGCCCGCCAGGTTGACGAAGCGGAGCGCTTCGGTCACTTTCTTCTGAATCTCCGACCTCGACACCTTCTTCACCCGCAGGCCGAACGCGACGTTCTCGAACACGTTCAAATGCGGGAACAGCGCGTAGTCTTGAAACACCGTGTTCACCTGCCGTTTGTTGGCGGGCACGTTGTTGATGATGCGTCCGTTGAAATAAATATTGCCCTGCGAAGGCTCGATGAACCCCGCGATCAGGCGCAATATCGTTGTTTTGCCGCAGCCCGACGGGCCGAGCAGCGTGTAGAACTTGCCCCGTTCGATCTCGAAGCTGACATTGTCGAGCACCGGCGCGTCCTGATCGTACCGCTTGGTCACGTGCTCGAAGCGGATAATCGTCTGATCGGACATGTCCGCTCTCTCCCCCTTCCTTCTTTCCCGAAGAACCTCGAATTTTGGCTTACGCCGTATGCTACTATCATAAACGAAAGATGCGGTTTTACAACAGTTTTCACGGGATTCTGCAGGCGGATTCGGGGTAGGCGCAAGGTTGGCGGAGCGCGTCGAGCGGTGGCGAATCTGAAGTGGTCCCTTCCGTCCGGCGCAATAAATAAGGCAGGTCTGTCGTGAGGTGACAGACCTGCCTTATATGGAGGTTAAGGGAAATTAGTTCAACGACTCCAGAAGCGTCTTGACATCCGGGTTCAAATTGAGCGTGTTCAAGATTAGCACTAACGCTTCGGCGCGCGTCGCGTTGCTTTTTGGATCGAATTTGTCTTTCTCTTTGCCGTTTATGATGCCGGCTTCCGCCGATTGTTTAATCGCATCGGCCGCGAAGGATTTTGCCGTATCGTTAAAGTTGCCCTTTGTTGTATCCTTTGCGACATGATCCATGTTAATAATGCGGCTTATGATCGCAACCATCTCTTCGCGCGTAATGGTTTTGTCCGGCTTGAAGGAGCCGTTGCCGTACCCTTTGATCACGCCTGCGCTAGCCAAGGCTTCGATTGCCGACTTCGCCCAATGGTTCGAGACGTCATTCAAGGCAACCGGCGACTGGCTTGTCGAAAGTGTAAATACGCGCGAAATAATCATCGCGAACTCACCGCGGGTAATGTCCGAATCCGGTCTAATCGTACCATCCGCATATCCATTAACAGCGCCCAGATTGGCGAGCTTTTGAACCGCTTGCTCTGCCCAATGGCCTTTAATATCTGCAGGTTGGGTTGGGGCAGGGTCTTTCTTCGCTTCTTCGACTTTCGCTGCCAACGCACTTACTACTTCTTTATTATTCACAATCTCGCTCTTGAACACATCCGCCGGCTGAGGGGCTGGGGTTGGTTCTTGAGGCACGGTCGGCTTAACCGGTTCGGTCGGCGTAGTCGGCGTTGGCACAGATGGGGCGGTCACTTGAACGGTAACCGTTACAGGAATGGTCACCGTAATGCCGTTAAGCGTACCCGTAATCGTAGTCGCTCCGGCCTGCAATGCCGTTACTAATCCCGCTGCATTGATTCCTGCAATTTGCGGATTGGCAACGACCCAGTTAAGAGATGAAGCTGCAAGCGCATTGGTCCCCGCATCGTCATAATGGCCTGTGAGCGTCAGCGTGATGGTAGATCCGATATCCATGTTCAAAACGGCCGGCGTGGCCGTCATGCTCAAGAGCGATGGTGCGGCTTGTTTCAGAACGGTTACCGTGAAGACGCGCGTATCTTGCACCCCATTCTTGACAATCGTTGCGGTCAGCGTCACCGGAATATCGCTCGCTGTATAAGCAGGCCGCGCTACTTGTCCTGCATTCGTAAGGGTTGTCTGTAAGTCGCTCGACCACGTAATTGTTGTTCCATCGATGCCGGCAGCCGGAAGCGTCACATTCTGCGTAACGGATGCTTCAGAATCGCCTTGCGCGAACGTGATGGCAAGAGCTGCTTTCGCCGCTGCGACCGCTTCCTGGTCCGTTTGCGATTGCGGCAGCACCTTGAGCGTGAATGTGCGTGCCTCGGATACAGTACCTTTGGCAATCGTAGCGGTCAGAACAACATCCTGAGGACCTTCTGTATAGGAAGGACGGACAACAGTGCCGTTGTCGGAAATAATCGCGATGTTGTTGGATGACCACGTTATCTGTGTTCCATTCGATCCCGTCGAAAGAAGCCCCACATTGGAACTGACACCAGCTTCGGAATCCCCTGTCACATAACCTACCGCAAGCGCAGCTTTGTCGGCCGCAACCGCTTCGGCATCGGTCATCGCGGATGCGAGCACGAGGATCGGGAATTCACGGGTCTCGCTAACGCCATTGCGTTCAATAGTCGCCGTGAGCTTAACCGACTGGTTGCCCTGCGCGAAACTCGGACGTGTCACGGTACCGTCAGCTGCAACAACAGCAGTGTTATCGGAGGTCCAAGTGATGGTCGTCCCGTTCGTGCCCACAGTCGGCAGCGTAATGCCTTGCGTCACGCCCGTGGCGGAATCCCCCGCCGCATAGCCTACCGCAAGCGCAGCTTTGTCGGCCGCAACTGCTTCGGCATCGGTCATCGCGGATGCGAGCACGAGGATCGGGAATTCACGGGTCTCGCTAACGCCGTTGCGTTCAATGGTCGCCGTGAGCTTAACCGACTGGTTGCCCTGCGCGAAAGTCGGACGTGTCACGGTACCGTCAGCTGCAACAACAGCAGCGTTATCTGACGCCCAAGTGATGATCGTCCCGTTCGTGCCCGCAGGCGGCAGCGTAATGCCTTGCGTTACGCTTGTTGCGGAATCCCCCGCCGCATAGCCAACTGCAAGAGCAGCTTTGTCGGCCGCAACCGCTTCGGCATCGGTCATCGCGGATGCGAGCACGAGGATCGGGAATTCACGGGTCTCGCTAACGCCGTTGCGTTCAATGGTCGCCGTGAGCTTAACCGACTGGTTGCCCTGCGCGAAAGTCGGACGTGTCACGGTACCGTCAGCTGCAACAACAGCAGTGTTATCGGAGGTCCAAGTGATGGTCGTCCCGTTCGTGCCCGCAGGCGGCAGCGTGATGCCCTGCGTCACGCCCGTGGCGGAATCCCCCGCCACATAGCCAACCGCAAGCACAGCTTTGTCGGCCGCAACCGCCTCGGCATCGGTCATCGCGGATGCGAGCACGAGGATCGGGAATTCACGGGTCTCGCTAACGCCGTTGCGTTCAATAGTCGCCGTGAGCTTAACCGACTGGTTACCCTGCGCGAAACTCGGACGTGTCACGGTACCGTCAGCTGCAACAACAGCAGCTTTATCGGACGTCCAAGTGATGGTCGTCCCGTTCGTGCCCGCAGGCGGCAGCGTAATGCTTTGCGTTACGCTTGTTGCGGAATCCCCCGCCGCATAGCCAACCGAAAGCGCAGCTTTGTCGGCCGCAACCGCTTCGGCATCGGTCTGATTAAGCGCAGGCAAGGTTAACACGAATGGCTTCGTGTCCGAAACACCATTCTTGCTCAGCGTCGCTGTTAAAGTAACGGATTGGTTTCCTTGCGCAAAAGTCGGGCGAGTGACCGTACCGTTATTCGCAACGAACGCGGGATCCGAACTAGTCCAGGATACAGTGACATCATTGGACGTACCGGCCAGGGTAGGGAGCGTCAAATTGCCGGTTACGCTGGCTGCGCTGTCCGAGCCAGTATAGCCAATAGCCAATGCTCCCCTTGCGGCCGCGACGAGATCGCTGTCGCTTGGAGGCAACTGCACTTGAGGAGTGGCGTGCACCTCAGTAACCCTGTTTGAGTCTACATAAAGGTTGGGGTCCGGGTCACCGTTGTTGTTTAATACCATTTGGGTATAAGCATCGCGGAAATCGAATTCTACCGTGCCGTCAGGCGCGTCCGCCTTCACGCGGAGCTTAAAGGTCGCAATGACTTGATCGGTCGCCGGAATAGGGTTAGAGCCAACCGACTGATCCATTACGACGAGACGCACTTCGTTCATCCCGGATGGAACATCCGGATCATTCGCAGAGGTGACAACCGTGGGCGTGTAGAAATCATATTTGGTTTCGTCCGCCACGAGGTTGCCTTTCGTGAAGTTACCTGCTGTAAATTCTTGAACCCCGCTGCTTGTTTGTGTGTATGGCGTGCTGTCGAAGACCGATGCGTCGTACAGAACAGCCACCGATTCGGACCATAACCCGGAAGGATCTACGTTGCCGATGTCTTTCAGTTTAACGGATACGATCACTTCGTCGCCGGGTGCATAAGTTGCTTTATCCGTCGTGACTTCCACCGTCATATTCGGCAGCGGCGTCGCGCCAGCCACCCCGCTAAAGGCTGAAGCGACTATCGAAGCAATCAAGGCGCTGGAAATAACCGTTTTCGGCGCAGCTTTGAGCATGTTCTTCAAGCTGTTGATACTTGCTTTCTTGCTAACCATAAGATAACCCCCAGAAGACTGAAATGGTATGAATGCGCATAAGGACTTATAAGGTTGTGCGTGACAACTAATGAGAGTGAGAGTTAGCCAACGAAATTTAAGGAATGACTAGGTTACCAGCTATAGAGACAGGAGAAATGCGCTTATGCGCTCCCCCCACATTTGATACTCATTACGGAAGGGGGTTAAGCGATGCAATATACTTCTTCAAGCCGAGGAGATCTGCTGCGGTCAAGTTGGAGCCGCTCGGCGTAAAATCTAGTACCGATTTATAAATCCCGCTCAACGTAATACCTTTAATATGGTCTTTCAACAGATTCACGTCGGTGTCATCGGCAAGGCCGTCCCCCGAAGCGTCACCCTTTATCCCTAAAATAAAGGACTTCGTTTCCACTCCATTCGTTACCTTTACCACATATCCCGTGCCGACAAAGGAAGATGCCCCTGCTACCGTTACCCCATCAGCGGCGTAGATTTCCATGGAGCCCCCCTTTGCCGTAAGCAGCGATTTAATCATCGCTGGCGTACTCTTGGGCGAAACTCCCATGACGGTGTTGGCAACCGCATCAACCGTATAAGTCGAAGAACTCAGTCCAAGAGGCAGAATCACTTCGCCTGCTGGATCAGCAATTTTCTGAATGACGATTTTGTCAATATAGTAATTGATTGTAGGATGGTTATTGGACACGATTAGGTTTAACGCCGTTGCATCTCCATCGTAGCGGTAAATACCGAACACGTTTACCCAAGAAGATGTGTTCGCTTGACCGTAATTTGTCGCCAAGTCCCTCGTGGTGATGTTGTCAACCGTACGTAAGCCGTGGAGCGCTACTGAACCGCTAAGATTTTGCACTTTAATATAAGCGGAGATAAAGTAAGTGGCGGTTGGCTGCAAAAGGTTTTTCACATTAAGCTTAGGACCCTCATACTCGCCGTTCCGGCCTGTAACCAACAAGCTTTTGGTACCCTCATAAGCAGTAATCGAACTACTCGTCAATGCGGTTGTTGCGCCGTCAGCGGTAAATCCACCGGTCGTCCCGTCTTCAAAAGTGTACGTCGCGATATCCGTATAGGGTACTCTCGTGTCTGCAATCTCCGTGACTACGAAGTCATCAATATAAACCGTCGATGTAGACGACGGGGTGATTTGAAGATACAGATCCGTAACCGTGGGATCAAACGAATAAGTTCCGACAAGTTTTACCCACTTGCTATTCAAAACTCCGCCGTTCGCGCTTTTCGTCACGGAATCATATACCATCGATCCGCCCATTATACGACCCATCGTGACATTCGCACTCGTCTTTGTAAGACCGGCTACACGAAGCTTCATTTCGATTTTGTACGTGTGATTCGGCTTTAGAGCGCTGAACAAGTTAACGGCGGGGACCTTCGCGGCCGGTTGCGCCGATAGCTTTAATGAGCGTGAGCCGCTTACGGCCTGCTCCGTCGTTGTTGTTGGCGCCGTACCGCCATTAGTGACATACCAACCCTGCGTAGAGCCGTCCTCGAAATCATGGTTGACGACGACTTTGTCGGCTGCTAAGGCCGTGTGCGCCCCGAAACCAAACGGCACGGCCATAATGATGACAAGGACGACAAGAAACATTGCGAAACACTTTTGCCACTTCAGCATTTGATGCTAACCCCCACTTTGATGTTTGATTGTGACTAGCTGAATAAATGAAGAATTTACCATCATTTTAACACGAGCGATTTAGAAAAATATATATTTTTGTAGAATTTTATCGAAATTTGTCGTTTACCCTCTTCAATAATTCTCCATTTTTACGAACTTGACAGTCGATCCGCCGCCTGATAGGGGAAGAGAATAAAGAGAGAACCGCGCCCTTTCGCGCATCCTCAGCAGGTGAACGCTTGTCCTCCCCGGTCCCCCTTCCCGATCAGGCTAGCTCCAATAAAAATGCAAAAAGCAGCGCCCTCTCGGACGCTGCTTTGCAGAAAACTTTCTATTACCCTTGGCTGCCAACCAGCACGTAGCGCAGGACGATCAGCACGGCCAGAATCCACATGAGCCAGTGGATCTTGTATTTGCCTTTGTCGCGCAGGTTGCCGAACACGGCGAGCAGCACATAGGACACGATACCGAGCGAGATGCCGTTGGCAATGTTGTACGTGAACGGCATGAACGCGATGATGAAGAACGCCGGAATCGCATAAACCATGTCTTGGAAATCGATTTCCTTGACGGATTGCACCATCAGTACGCCGACGATGATGAGTGCCGCGGCCGTAGCCGAACCCGGAATGAGGGAGATCAGCGGCCACAGGAACAGCGCGGCGAGGAACGCGACGCCCGTCGAGACCGCCGTCAGACCGGTGCGTCCGCCCTGCGCGATACCCGCGGAGCTTTCGACATACGCCGTCACCGTGCTCGTGCCGAGCATCGCGCCGCCGCTGACCGCAACCGCATCGACGAACATCGCTTTGCCGATACGCTTCTTGCCTTCGACCGGATCTTTCATAATGCCCGCGCGGTTCGCCGTACCGATCAGCGTACCGAACGTATCGAACAATTCCACGAATGTGAACGTCACGATAACCGAGACAAGGCCTGTCTCCCAGACGCCCGTGAAATCGAAGTTCCAGAAGTTCAGCTGGCTGAAGTCCGGTACCCAGTCGCCTTTGCTCAGCGTGTCGCCGATCTTCACGTTACCCGTCACAAGCGCCACGACCGTCGTCGCCAGGATCCCCCACAGAATGGCGCCCGGCACGCGCAGCACCATCATGATCGCGATGAGCGCCAGGCCCGTGAACGTCAGGTAGACGCTTGGATTAGCGAGATCGCCCATATGAATAACCGTTTCAAAACCAAGCACGTTCGTGAATACGCCTTTCGGAATATCCGTCACCGTGTTCTCGACGCCAATCGTCATGATGCCGCTGTTCTTAAGTCCGATAATCGTAATGAAAAGGCCGATACCGACCGTAATGGCATGCTTCAAGCTGTCTGGAACCGCCACGATCAGCATTTGGCGGACTTGCGTAATCGTCAGAATGAGGAAGATAATCCCCGACATAAATACCGCGGTGAGCGCCATCTCCGGCGTAATCGGCGAATCGGTCGCCTTGGAAGCCAATACCGTCGAGGCAAAATACGCGTTCAACCCCATTCCTGGCGCGAGCGCGACCGGGAAGTTGACGAACAATCCGAGCACGATCGTGAAGATCCCCGCCGCAAGCGCCGTCGCAAGGAAGACCGAGTACGCGCTAAGGCCCGATGCGCCGAGAATGTTCGGATTCAGCGCCAGGATGTACGCCATTGTCATGAAAGTCGTAAGGCCTGCCAAAATCTCTGTTCTAACATTTGTTCCGTGTTCCTTCAACCGAAAGAAACCATTCATGATTGTATTGCCCTCCCAGGGTAATATGTCAGAACAAACAAAAGAGCCTAGAAAATGATGCCATACGGCATGTTCTCTAGGCTCCCGCAAAACAGCAAAATTCGGCGGAGATCCGCCCTATAGGGGCAGGGAATCCACGCGACTTCTCGCTGCTTTTCGTAGATAGATCATTTACGGTGACCTCGTAGAGACTCTTGAGCCGATTCTCAAGATTATACGAAATATGCATATTTGTGTTCTTAGCTGTACTCATCATACGAGGATGATGCGACATTTGTCAACAAAAAACTACGAACGTTCGCCTTTCATGTCGATGGCATCATTCGCCATTTACAGAGATTGGTGGACTCATCCTCAGACGAAACGCGAAAAGGAGCGGTTTATGCGAACTTTCTGAAAACAAACTGCATTAAAATTCAACAAGTGGAGGACGAGCAATGTTCGGAAACGCGCACAGCTGTAATTAAAAAAGAGGCTGGCAGCAAACATAATCCTCAGTCGAACGGTCAAAGAACTGAAAATCATAAAAACTCCCTTCTATTCGCTAACCAACGCAAATAGAAGAGAGTTTTTTTGGCAGCCTTAGCCCCTGCCGCTAGGCCAGGACAACGAAAACAAGCGTTACGAGTGCAGGCAAACCCTGAACGAGTAGAATGGATTTCTTCGCGGTGGCCCCTCCGAATGCGGCTGCGATGAGCACGCACACAAGGAAGAAAATCTCGATCGATCGCCCAATCGTTGCATCCGGGTGGACAAGCCCCCAAACAAGACCAGCTGCTAGAAAACCATTGTAGAGTCCTTGATTAGCGGCCAAACTCTTCGTGGTCTGAGCAACTTCTTTCGTCATCCCAAACGACTTCATTGCACGTGGAGTTGTCCATAGGAACATTTCCAGCACTAGGATATACAGATGCTCAAGCGCAACAAGTCCGACCAAAATCGCTGCGATTATTGCCATAACCATTCCTCCAATCCAATACGCAATATCGATAATGTAACATATTTATCCATTCATCTCTCCTAAAAAATAAAGAACTCGCTTTGAGCTGTGTGCTTACAGCTCAAAGCGAGTTCTTCTTGCACACTATTGGCGTTAATTAATCTGCAGCTGCTATTCCCACTCGATCGTCGCCGGCGGCTTCGACGTCACGTCATACACGATACGGTTAACGTTGTCGACTTCGTTAACGATGCGCACGGAGATTTTCTCCAGCACGTCCCACGGAATACGCGCCCAGTCGGCTGTCATGCCGTCGATGGACGTAACGGCGCGGATGCCCACGGTATAGGAGTACGTGCGCGCGTCGCCCATAACGCCAACGCTCTTCATGTTCGGCAGCGCCGTGAAGTACTGCCAGATCTCGCGGTCGAGACCCGCCTTGGCGATCTCGTCGCGCAGGATCGCGTCGGACTCGCGAACGATCGTCAGCTTCTCTTCCGTCACTTCGCCCAGCACGCGGATCGCAAGACCCGGACCCGGGAACGGTTGACGCCATACGATCGCTTCCGGCAGGCCGCACTCTTCGCCGACTTTGCGCACTTCGTCTTTGAACAGCGCCTTCAGCGGCTCGACGAGCTTGAATTTGATGTCCTCCGGCAGACCGCCGACGTTATGGTGCGATTTGATCGTTTGCGCCGTAGCCGTACCGCTCTCGACGATGTCGGTGTACAGCGTACCCTGCGCGAGGAATTCGAAGTCCGCGAATTTCGCCGATTCTTCTTGGAACACGTAGATGAACTCGTTGCCGATGATTTTGCGCTTCTGCTCCGGATCGTCGACGCCTTTCAGCTTGCCGAGGAACCGCTCGCTCGCGTCGATCTTGACCACGTGCATGTCGAACTTGCCGACGAACGTCTCCATTACGCTCTCGGCTTCGCCCTTGCGGAGCAGGCCGTGGTCGATGAACATACAAGTCAGCTGATCGCCGATCGCCTTATGCAGCAGGATCGCGACAACCGAGGAATCTACGCCGCCGGACAGGGCGCACAGTACTTTCTTATCGCCGACTTGATCGCGGATGTCCTTGATCGTGTCCTCGATGAACGTGCTCATGCTCCAGTCGCCTTCGCAGCCGCAGATGTTGTACAGGAAGTTGCGGAGCATCTCGTTGCCGTAGACGGAGTGGCGCACTTCCGGGTGGAATTGAACCGCGTACAGCTTGCGTTCCGCGTGCGACATCGCCGCGATCGGCGCGTGCTCCGTGCTCGCGTCCACGCGGAAGCCGGCCGGCGGCTCGACGACGAGGTCGCTGTGGCTCATCCAGACCGTCTGGCGGCTTTCCAGCCCTTGCACCAGGTGGCAGTCCGCGATGAAGTCCACTTCCGCTTTGCCGTATTCGCGTTTGCCCGCGCGCTCTACCTTGCCGTTAAGCTGGTGGGACATCATCTGCATGCCGTAGCAAATACCGAAGATCGGCAGGCCGAGCTCGTACACGCCCGGATCGACGAGCGGCGAGTTCTCTTCGTACACGCTTGCCGGTCCGCCCGAGAAGACGATGCCTTTCGGCTGCAGCTCGCGAATTTTCTCTGCCGACGTGTTGTACGGCAGCAGCTCGCTGTAGACGCCCAAATCCCGAATCCGACGCGCAATCAACTGGTTGTATTGTCCGCCGAAATCGAGGACAACGATCATTTCATTTGGCTTATTCATTCGCTCACCCGAGCCTCCCTCAAATCATTGGGACAATTATACCTTTGCGATTCCGACACAGTCAAGGAAGAAAGGCGGCTAGTGTCGAACGAAGAAAACGGCTCCGGCCCGGGGTTGGAATTCGTCGGCCGGATCACATACAGGGGCATGAAAACTCAGCAACGGCGCGGGTTTAAAGCGAATACGCTGCCCACGACACGCTGATGCGCCAGAACGCAGCGGCGCAAATTACGCGAACGAACGGCGCGGCGGCGGATCGTGAACAATCTGTTACGCGAAGCGTGATGCGGCATGGGGGAGCGTTAAAATGACGAAGAGGCGGCGGCCCCAACTTGGGCCGCCGCCTCGATCTTATCGCCGGCCGATCGCCTGGATCGCGGCGACGAGCCGGCCAAGCTCGTCCGCCGCCGGAAGCCGCGTCCAATCGGCGGCGTACCGCGCCTGCTCGTCGAGCCGGACGAACTCGGCGAGCAGGCCGGCGTCCTCCGGCGGCAGGCGAAGCGCCGCCGCGTACTCGCGCGCGGTCCCCGTAGTTGGCCGGGGGCCGCAGCGCTCGGCCAGCTCGCGCCAGAGCCGGTCCGCAAGCGCGAGGAAGTGCCCGCGGGCCGCGACGTGCCGGCCCGCGCCGAGCGCGCTGCCGTACCGGCGCAGCGCCCCCGCGAACGCCGCGCGTTCGCGGCCGCGCCATGCCGCCGCTGCCGCAACCGCGGCGGCGAGGGCGCCCGCGGCCAGCCCGGCCGCGGCCCATGGCCGCGCCGCGGCTGCGCCGGCGGCTTCCCGCGCGAGCGTGCCCGCCTCGCGCGCCAGCCCTCGGGCGGCGGCCGCCATCGCCGCCCCCCACTGCTCCGCGCGCGCGGCGATGCCCGCGACGCGCGCAGCCCCCTGCGCGGCGGCGCCATCGCCGGCCGCCGCGTCAGGCCCGCGCAGCGCGGCGGCCGTGGCCTCGCCGGCTTCGGCGCGGGCGTCCGCGGCGGCTTCGATGCCCGCCGCCGTAATGCCCGGCGTCGGGTCGAACGCCACCCAGCCGACGCCAGCAAAATAAACCTCCACCCATGCGTGCGCGTCGCTCGCTCGCACGGTGTACAGCCGTCCCGCGGCGCCAAGTCCCGCCGCTTCCGCCGCGCTCTGCGCCTCCGCCGAAGCCGGCTGGCCCGGCGCGAAGCCTTTCACATAGCGGGCCGGTATCCCCTCGGCCCGCAGCAGCACCGTCATCGCGGTGGCGAAATGTACGCAGTACCCCTGTTTTTGGTTGAACAGGAAGTCGTCCACGAAATCGGCGCCGGCCGGCGGCACGTCCGTTTCACGGCGGGTATAGATGTACGTGCTCTTCAAGAACGATTCGATCGCCTTCACCGTGTCGTAGCGGACGCCTCCGCCGCCGCTCGCCGCGTAATCCGCAAGCTCCGTGACCCGCTTCGGGAGCGTCGCCGGCAGCGCCGTGTACACCCGGCGGAGCGCCTCCGGATCGTCGGCCCCGACCTGCGACTCCCGCAGCAATTGCGCATCTTCCTTAGGCACGCGGGATTCGATCGTATACGACGCAATCGCCGCGTCTCCGGCCGGGAACAGCGCGCCAGACTCCGGATCGGCCCGATACGTCCGGGCTTCTTCGCCCGCGCCGTCCGGCGCCATCGCGATGACGGTCGACGACGGCCCTGCGCTCAGCAGCGGCCACCCCGGCTCCGGCCGCAGGGCGCGCACCGCGATTTCCACCATGTCGGCGGCCGCCGCTCCGGAAGTCCTCGCCCCCGTTCCCCCGCCCGCAAGAGCCGAGGCCGCCTCGCTTTCGCCGTCCAACTGTCCGATAACTCTGGTCTCCAGCCGGTCCGGCTCCGCCAGCCAGCCTCGCCCGTCGTAACGGCTCTTGCTCTCGCCGCGCAGATAGAGCGCTTCCTCCGCCCGAACCGTGAATAACGGCTCCTGCTTCGTCCGGATCGGCGCGCCCAGCTCGCCGTCGTCGAAGCCGTAACCCGTCCAGCCGTTCGCCCCGCCTTTGGGCGACGTCAGGAACGCTTCGAGGCTTCGCTCCCGAATCGCGGCCGCGATCGCCTCTTCCGTCAGATGCGTCTGTCCCCACGCGATCGTCTCCTGTGCCCAAGGCGCGGCGACGTTCTCGGACGGACGGCCGTAGGCCGCCGCTCCGCCCGCGGCCAGCAGCAGGACGGTCATCCCGCATGCCCCCAGCCACCAACGGGCGGACCAGCCAAGTACGCCGCCGTGGTCACCCCGGACAGGCGTCGGCGCGCCCATCAGCCGCTCGAGTCGAGGCGCGAGCAGCAGGCCATGCAGCAGCAAGCCTTCTGCCAGCGTGCGGACGACGGCGGCTAGCACGTCCAATCCAAGGAAGCTGTGCAGCAGCATCAGATAGACGAGCGTAATCCCAGTTAAACCAAGGCCCCACTGACGGAGCCAGACCAGCGACTGGATCGCCGCGGCCATCATGCCGAGTCCGCTGACAAGCAGCAGCGTGCGCGTCTCCCCGCTGAACGCGAGCGAGCCTTGCGCAAGCAGCTGCGCGTCCGCCCGCACCGCATCGGCCATGTGCAGCAGCGCGGCAGCCGGCGAACCTGCGTGCTCTGCGTAGATCAGACTGACCGATAGGACCACGACCAGCGCATTAGCCGCGAACGATATCACGACGGGCGGCATGAACAGGCCGACCGCCAGGAAGCCTGCGATCACGGCGGCGACCGGGCCGATCCGGTACAGCTCCGTATAGTTGCTCAGCTGCGCGAGCGGCAGAAGCCATTCCAGGAACAGCCCGAACAGCAGCGCCGTCGTGAGCAAACGACGCGTCACTGGGCCGAAAAATGCGAGCAGCTCGAGCTTCTCTGCGCGAGCGTACGAACGTCTGCCGCGCCCGCTGCCTGAAGCTCTCGAATTCCGCGCATTACGCTCGTCCATTCCCCACCGCTCCTTTCTCGTAACCCGCCGTGATGACGGGTTCGGCCAAATACGAGGCCGTCAGCTTCAGCGGCACGACCTGAATGCCTGCCTCACTCCCGCGCACGATCCACGAATCCGAAGGCCCCGCGGCGCTGCCGATTCCTATCCAGAGGTGGAACGTGCCGCCTCGCGACTGCACCCACTTGGCGGAAGCCGCCACCCGCTCCACACCATCGATAAAGGCGGCAGCAGCCTTCGCATCCCGTCGGCGGTTCGCTTTTCGCCCGGCACGGCTTGCCGAGACCTGTCCGAATTCGCGGCCTTCGCCGCGCGCGAACCTCCCGCCCTGGTTCAACTTGGCCGCCGTCTCGCCCGCGGCTCCCGAGCGTTCGTCCGCTTGCCGCTCCGAGCTGCCGTCTCGCCCCGATGCCAAGCCTGTAATGATGTCCCCGTCACCCGCAAGCCCAGCTCCCCCGTTCGCTTTCGCATCGCGATCAACCGCGTGCCCGCCTCCAGGGTCCGCCTTCGCATCCGCGTCGCTTTCAAGCCCCGCAGCATTCCCCGCCATCGCCGGGTTCCCGTCCGACGCATCATCGCCAGCTCCATCGCTCACCGCTTTCCCGGCCGCTTTCCTGGCCGCTCGCCCGGCCCGCGCGCCATATCCCGCTGCCGGGTTGATCGAGCGCGGGTCGGCGGTCACGCAGACGACGTCCGCCCCGCGCGGCAGACCGGCCAACGCGGCCGGCAGCCACTCGTCCAAGCGGGTCTCTTCGCTTACGCGCAGCTGTCCCAGCGCTTCCTCGGCGGCCAGCAAGGCCGCCCCGTCTCCGGCGCGCACCCGCCACCGCCGGCCGCCGGCCAGCAGCGTCGCGCTGCGCCCCGCGTCGACCGCCTCCCGCAGCGCGGCCGCGGCCCGCCCGGCGGCGGCATCGAACTGACGGTCGCTCCCCGCATAGGACGCCGCCGAAATATCAAGCAGCAGCGCGATCTCGCCTGGCGGCTCGGGGCTGCCCACTCGCGTCTGCATGCCGAGTCCCCGGGCCATCGCCCGCCAGCTGACCAGCCGCAGCGGATCGCCCGGTCGGTACGTGCGCGTCTGCGGGCTCGCGCCCGGCTGAAGCCGCATGCGGCTGTCCCGCTGCCAGGCGGCCGCGCCGGCTGCAGCCCCGGCGCCCCCGGCATCGACGCCGCCAGGCATCGCGCCGCCCGGCGGATTCGCCGCCTCGCCCCGGGGCGGTCGGGGACGGACCGTTACGCTGCCCGCGCAAGACGGGTAGAAGGTTCTCGCCGTCATGCCGAGCAGGTCGCCGCAGGCCACGATCGGCCCGTCGAACGTCAATTCCCCGCGCCGCAAGCCGCTGATCGTATACGTCAACGTCCGGGTACGGCGGAACCAGGGCATATAGACGAATCGGGCTTCCAGGCCGCTCTCGCCGGAAGCCGACACATTCCGAATCTCCTCGCCGACCGCCACCCACATGAGCGGCATCGGCAGGCTGGCGCGTATCGTCAAGCGAACCGTCAGCTGGCCGCCATCCTCCAGCCGGCCCGCTTCCACGCGGCGTTCCGCCGTTAGCCGTCCCACACCCAGGTAAGGAACGATCCAGGCGACAGCCGAAGCGGCGGCAGCGGCCGCGAACAACAGCCATTCCGCCGCGCCTCCCCGCGCCTGCGCCGCCCAGCCGGCGACGGCCGCGAACGCGAGCAGCATGAGCCGCGCGCCGTGCCTGGTGCGCACCGGCCGCTCCCGCCGCCGGTCGCGTCGTCCCTCGGCCGTTATCCGCGCCTCGATTTTATTCCGTGCTCTGCCGCTGCCTGGCGCGCGCCGACCGGCTTCGGCCCCCGCGATGCCCCCGTCTCCGGCACGAAGTGGGGCCGAACCTCGAGCGCCGCCCTTCACCGATCGCCCGCTCATCGGCGCCTTCCGCCTTCCGCGCCGGGCGCCGGCACCGGCACTGCGGCAAGCAGGCGTCCGAGCGTCTCGCCCGCGCTCATCCCGGACGCTGCGGCCTCGTCGCGCAGCACGAGCCGGTGCGCCAGCACCGCTTCGGCCGTCCGCTTGAAATCATCCGGCAGCGCGAACCGCCGTCCCTCCATATAGGCGGTCGCCTGCGCGGCGCGCACCCAATCCCGCGACGCGCGCGGACTCGCGCCAAGCGCCAGCTCCTTGGCGCTTCTCGTCGCGTTCGCGATTTGCACCGCATACCCGAGCAGCGCCGGATGGACGTGCACCGACTGCGCGTCCCGCTGCATGCGCACCCATTCCTGCGGCACAATGACCGGACGCAGCTGCTCGGGCGCAGGACGCGGCGGCGCATTCTCCAGCATTTGCACCTCGTGCTCCGGCGACGGGTAGCCGATCGAGAGGCGCATGAGGAAGCGGTCCAGCTGCGCCTCCGGCAGCGGGTACGTACCGTCGTCGCGCAGCGGATTTTGCGTAGCGATCAGCATGAACGGGTCCGGCAGCGGCATCGTCTCCCCGTCGGCTGTAATGCTGCGCTCCTCCATCGCCTCCAGCAGCGCCGATTGCGTCCGCGGCGGCGTCCGGTTGATTTCGTCGGCCAGCACGATGTTTGCCATGAGCGGGCCTTGGCGGAACACGAGCTCCCCGCGCTTGCCGTCCCAGATCAGTCCGCCGACGACGTCCGCCGGCAGCAAGTCCGCCGTAAACTGAATGCGCCGGAAATCTCCGCCCATCACGCGCGCGATCGCGCGGGCGAGCATCGTTTTGCCGACGCCGGGCACGTCCTCCAGCAGCACGTGGCCGCCGGCCAGCAGCGCCGCGAACGTCTGCGCGACGACCTCGCTTTTGCCCAGCAGCACCGTGTTCACCCGGGCCATCATCAGCCGCAGCAGCTGCCCCGACGCCTCCGGCCAATTGTCCGTCCCCCGTCCGTCATCGACCTGCTGAACTTCCGTCTCGTTCTTCCATGGCTGCGGTATCATCTCTACCCACATCCCTTTCCCTAGTTTCCTTTTCTACCAGTCTCGCCACATCCAGCGCGGTTTACACCTGCTAGAAAGGTAGATTAGGAGGAAAGGCGCCCGCCCTCTCGGCGGCAGCCTATTAACGATAGAATATTCCCGCTTCCGTCCGCGTCACCGTCCTTATCCGCACACGACAAAAAGAGCCGCCTCCCCAGAGACGGCCCTTCCCATTTGAACCTTGTATCTATTCCCCGCGCACCGCCTGCAGGACGTTGTCCACGTGGCCTTTCACGCGCAGGTTGCGCCACTCGCGGACGAGCTTGCCCTTCTCGTCGATCAGGAACGTCGAGCGCACGAGGCCCATATACTCGCGCCCGTACAGCTTCTTCAGCTGCCAGACGCCGTACAGCTCGCACGCCTTATGATCCGTATCGGCCAGCAGCTCGTACGGCAAATCGTATTTGGCGATAAAACGCTCATGCGTCGCGACGTCGTCGATGCTGATGCCGAGCAGCACCGCGCCCTGCTCCGTGAAATCCGGCATCGCGTCGCGGAAGTCGCACGCTTCCGTCGTGCACGCCGTCGTCAAATCCTTCGGGTAGAAGAACAGCACCACCTTCCGCCCGAGGTAATCGCTAAGCGACACGCTCTTGCCGCTTGCGGCCGGCAGCGTGAAATTCGGCGCTTTTTTGCCGAGCACCGCTTTCGCCTTTGTAGCTCCCATACACTCCCAACCTCTTTCTCCTCTTGCCTTTGAAGCCTCGCCCGTTCCTACGAACCCGCGCCCCGGTACCGCTTGATTCCCCGGTTCCAGATGCCAAGGCCGATCAGCAGCACGATCGCCCCGACGAGCGGCGTGTACAGCGCCAGCGTCGCCAAGCCGTCCTCGTTGCGGCCCAGGAAATACGACGCCGGAATGACGCCGACGAACGCGAACGGCAGCAGCCATGTGAGCAGGAAGCGGATCGCTTTATTATAAATATTGATCGGGTACCGCCCGTACCCTTGAATGTTGTACATGAGCGGCAGGATGCCCGTCGGCGCGTCCGAGTAGAACGAGATCGCCGTCAGCGCCGTGTACAGCCCCGCATAGATCATGACCGCGCCGATGATGAACACGAGCATCATGACCAGATCGAGCAGCTCGAATGGAAGGCCCAGCTGCGACCAGCTCAGCCCCATGATGACGAGGCCGACCGCCGAGCCGATCAAGGACGGCGGGTCGATATTTTCGAGCAGGATCTGGTACAAATTGTGCGCCGGGCGCGTCAGCACCCGATCCATCTCGCCCTTGACGATGTACCGCTCGCTGAAGTTCCACAAGTTGAAGAACGTCGTGAAGATGCCGTACGGCACCATGAAGAACCCGTACACGAACACGACCTCGGCCTCCGACCAGCCGCCGAGCGTCGGCGTATGCTGGAACACGATCAGGATGAAAATCAAATTAAGCCCTTGGAACATCAAGTCCGACAACACCTCGAGCCAGAAATCCGCCCGGTAGGTGAGCCGCGTCTTCGCGTAATTCTTCATATATTCCCATAACAGGGTCACATAGAACATAAGCTTCGCTTAACCTCCTTGCACGAACAACCGCGTCCGCGCCTTCCGCCATACCCACAGAATCGGGACGATCAGCACGAGGAACCACACCGCCTGCAGCAGCAGCACGTGCCAGGCGTCCGCGCCGGTCGTCCGACCGGTGAAGACGGAGCTCGGCAAATACGTGATCGCCTGGAACGGCAGCCATTTCATGAGCACCTCCAGCCAGCCCGGGAACAGCGAGATCGGAATGACGACGCCGGTGAACAAGTCGACGAGCACCCGCTTCATCCGCAGCATCCCCTCGTTGTTCTCGACGAAGAACGCGAACAGCCCGGTCAGCATGTTGATCTGCGAGTTGATGAGGAAGCTGAACACCAGCATGACCAGATAAAGCACCCATACGCCCGGATCGGTCGGCAGACTGACCGGGAACAGCAGACACGCGAGCACCATGCCCGGCGCCATGAACAGCAGCAGACGGAAAATCCCTTCGCCGAAGCCTTGCATCATTTTGACCATCAAGTACGAATACGGCCGGATGAACTGGATCGCCACGCTGCCGTCGCGGATTTCGTTCGCGATCTCCCGGTCGAGGTTATTGAAATAGAACGCCCGCGCCATCCACGATACCGCGACGTACGTCGTCATCTGGGCCAGCGAGAACCCGCCGAGCTCGGTCTGGTTATTATAGATCGCCTGCCAGAGGAAATAATACGCCCCGATGTTCAGCGTATAGATAAGAATGCCGCTATAGTAATTGACCCGGTACGCCAGCATCATGATGAACCGGATGCGAATCAGGTCGATGTAGGCGCTAAGCATGGTTCACCGGCTCCTTCTCGCCCTCCGCCGCCTGATCGTCCGGCTTGCCGCCGTTCGAAGCGCCTTCGTCCGAAGCCTGCGCCAGCTTCTCGGTCGCCTCCTTCGACGCGGAGCCCGATTGGTAGATCTCGCGCACGATTTCGTCCGTGTTCGTCTCGACGATCTTAATATCGCGGATGTCCGAGCCTCCGCCGACGACGCGCGCCAGCGCATCCGACACGTTGACCGCGTGCGGCAGCCACATTTTGGCCGTCAGCTCGTTGTCGATCGACCAGACGATGCCGTCCAGATCGTTCGTCCGCTCGCGCAGCTTGGCCAGCTCCGGCTGGTTGCCGAATTGGAAGTGGATCTCCCGTCCTTTGCTCCAGCGCGCCTTCAGCTCGTCGAGCCCGCCGTCGTAGATGATCCGTCCGTCGTCGAGCATGATGACCCGCGAGCAGAGCGCTTCGATATCCTGCAGATCGTGGGTCGTCAGCAAAATAGTCGTGCCGTGCTCCTTGTTCATCTGCTTGAGGAAATCCCGAATCTCCGTCTTCACGACAATGTCGAGGCCGATCGTCGGCTCGTCGAGGAACAGAATCGACGGGTTGTGCAGCAGCGAAGCGACCAGCTCGCAGCGCATCCGCTGGCCAAGGCTCAGCTTGCGCACCGGGCGGTTCAGCAGCTCGGCCAGCTGCAGCCTTTCGACCAGTTCATCCAGCCGCTTGCGGTAATCGGCTTCCGACACGCGGTACACTTTGCGCAGCAGCTGGAACGACTCGATCACGCCGATGTCCCACCACAGCTGGCTGCGCTGTCCGAAGACGACGCCGATGCCGCGCACGAATTTCTCCCGCTCTTTATACGGAACGAAGCCGTTAACCTGAATGCGGCCCGACGTCGGCACCAGAATGCCGGTCAACATTTTAATCGTCGTCGACTTGCCTGCCCCGTTCTCGCCGATATAGCCGCAAATTTCGCCCTGCGGGATTTGGAACGAAATATCTTTGACCGCGCGAATCTGGTTATACTCCCGCTTGAACAAATCCTTGAGCGCCCCGCCGAGACCTTCGCGGTTGCGCTGCACGTTGAACTCCTTGCGTAAATCCTGAACGTCAATCGCAAGCATATGGACTTCATCCCTCTTTTCGCTTTCGACATTTCCTGGGAAATATCTACCGTTTTCGTTGTTAATATATAAAACTTGATTCCATCCGATAAGGCCATCTATAATTTTATGATATGTAATACTACAATAGTTTGGATAGAAGGTAAATGCAGCCGATATCATCCTATCATGATCTATAAGAAACGAATGGAGTGGGAGATACCCTTATGTCTCGCGTTGAAGCTATGAAAGAAAAGAAGGCGAAGGCCAAAAAGAAACGGCCTTGGAAATGGCCTCTTCTGACGATCGGCCTCTTGATTCTCGTGTTCGCCGGCTATATGGGCTACCAAGCTTTCGGCGCTTACCGCGGACTGGACAGCCTCAATAACGACAAGCCGCAAATTCCGATCGGCGACCATATCGAAGACGAAACGCTCAAGCCCGACGAATGGGAAGGCACCGAGCGCGTCAACATTCTGCTCATGGGCGGCGACAATCGCGGCTTGAAGGAGAACGACCAAGCGCGTTCCGACTCCATGCTCGTCGCCTCCATCGATCCGGTCACGAAGAAAGGCCATCTGTTCTCGGTGTTGCGCGACACCTACGTAGAGATCGAAGGCCATGGCGAAGGCCGCATCAATACGGCGCTCGCGCTCGGCGGACCGAACCTGGCGATGAAGACGATCGGCGATCTGCTCGGCCTTAATATTCAATATTATGTCTATACCGATTTCGAAGGATTCAAATCGCTTATCGACGCGATCGACGGCATCGACTTCTACGTTGAGAAGAACATGAACTACGTCGACAACGCGGACGGCAACCGGTACGATATCCACTTGAAGAAAGGCCAGCAGCATCTCGACGGCGACAAAGCGCTGCAGTACGTCCGCTTCCGCCACGACGCGATGAGCGACTTTACCCGTACCGAACGCCAGCGCAATCTGCTCTCGGCCGTAGCCGACAAGCTGAAATCCGGCTGGAGCCTGCTCAAGATGAAGGAGATCGTCGACAGCGTGTCGCCTTACATCAAGTCCAACCTCGGCGTATCCGACATGATCAAGCTCGGCCAGCTCGGCATCGGCATCTCGATGGAAGGCTCCGCTCAGGTGCCGCCGATGGACTTGATCGGCGACCGCAAAGTGAGCGGCGCTTCGGTTCTCTCCGTGCGCGACGAGGACGCCCTGCACCAGTTCATCCAAGATGAGCTGGCGAAGACGAAGACGCCGGCCGTCCCGACTGAGGGCGCGGACGGCGCCGCGGCGACGAGCGGCACGGAAGAGCCGGCCGCGACAGAGGACGCCGCGACCAACTAATCCATTGCGGATACGACACGACAATATTAACAGGTTAAGGGACGGTCCGCCAACGCGGGCCGTCTTCTTTCGTGCGTTAACGGGGTGCGCTTTCCGTTCGGCTTGCGAATGAGGTACACTGATAGATGCCGAAATGTCCCACGGCCACGCGCTTGTCTACCTTCCGTGAGGCGCGGACGTGCTTCCATACTTAACTGGCACGATCGGCGATTCGCCTCGTGATCCGCCCTCACCGTTATTCCGGGTAAGTCTGTACAGGTTAGCTCCGCATCCGGGCGAGGAGCCTCGCAGAGAATGAACTGCGCGCTCAGCTGCGCCAGCCCGAATTGATGGCTAGCTTGTCCCGGCCGGTACCCTACATATATCCAAGGAGGTCACCCAACCTATGACTACTTCACGACCACATTCCGAACAACTGTACGCCGAGGCGCTGCAGCATATCGTCGGCGGCGTTAACAGCCCGTCCCGCTCGTTCAAGGCGGTCGGCGGCGGCGCGCCCGTCTTCATGAAGCGCGCGCAAGGCGCTTACTTCTACGACGTCGACGATAACCGCTACATCGACTACCTGTGCGCGTACGGCCCGATCATTACCGGACATGCCCACCCGCACATCACGGCGGCCATTACGCGCGCGGCCGAGAACGGCGTGCTGTACGGCACGCCGACCGAGCTTGAAATTACGCTCGCCAAGAAGCTGAAGGCGGCAATCCCGTCGCTCGACAAAGTTCGCTTCGTCAACTCCGGCACGGAGGCGGTCATGACGACGATCCGCGTCGCCCGCGCCTACACGAAGCGCAACAAGATCATCAAGTTCGCCGGCTGCTACCACGGCCACTCCGATCTCGTGCTCGTCGCGGCGGGCTCCGGCCCTTCCACGCTCGGCATTCCGGACAGCGCCGGCATCCCGACGAGCATCGCGCACGAAGTCATCACCGTGCCGTTCAACGATCTAGAAGGCTTGAAGCAGGCGCTCGAGCGCTGGGGCGACGACGTCGCGGCCGTCATGGTCGAGCCGATCGTCGGCAACTTCGGCATGGTTATGCCGAAGCCGGGCTTCCTCGAAGGCCTGTGCGCCATGACCCGCGAAGCCGGCGCGCTCGTCATCTACGACGAGGTCATTACGGGCTTCCGCTTCCACTACGGCACATCTCAGACGTTCGACGCGTTCCCGGACCACGCCGCGATCGAGCCGGATCTGACCGCCCTCGGCAAAATCATCGGCGGCGGCCTGCCGATCGGGGCATACGGCGGACGCAGGGAAGTCATGGAGCAGGTGGCGCCGCTCGGACCGGCGTACCAGGCGGGCACGATGGCCGGGAACCCGGCTTCGATCTCCTCGGGCATCGCCTGTCTCGACGTGCTGGAGCAACCCGGCGTCTACGAACGAATGGACGCGCTTGCCGCTAAGCTGGCGAATGCGATCAAGGATTCGGCCGACCGCCACGGCGTACCGCTGACGGTCAATCGCATCCGCGGTTCGTTCTCGACGCACTTCTGCGCGCATCCGGTTACGAACTACGACGAAGCCCAGGATACGGACGGCGAAGCGTTCGCGCAATTCTTCCGGCTCATGCTGGAGCAGGGCATCTGCCTCGCGCCGTCCAAATACGAGGCATGGTTCTTGACGACCGCGCACACGGAAGCCGATATCGCGTTAACGATCGAAGCGGCCGACAACGCGCTGCGTCAGATGGCGCGTTAATCGCTGCCATCGCTTCGTTCGCACGGCGCCAATGCTGTCAGGTTAAGAGGGCTGCGCCCCGTTGACCCCACTTTTGGTGCTCCCTCCTCCCACCTCCTCCGCCGAGGAGGCCCCAAAGGGCTTTGCCCTCTGGACTCCCGTTTTCGTGCTGGCGAGTTGGATCGCGGTTGGCGGGGCGGTTAGTGGTTGGCACGCTTTTGTCCTCTCGGACAAAGCTTCAGTAGGTGTTGAAGTCCGTCCTAACACTAGCGCCTGTAAACTTTAGTCCTGAGTGGCTTTCCTTAACCAGACAGCATTGCCCCCTCCGCTGAGGGGAACCATAGGGCTTCGCCCTATGGACTCCCCTCTTCGTGCGGGCACGTTTGTTCGCTGGCGGCGGGTTGCTTCGAGCGGGGCACGCTTTTGTCCTCTCGGACAAAGCTTCAGTGGGTTTTCAAGGCAGACCTAAGACATAAGCCTGTCAACTGCAAGCCACAAGTGGCTTCATCCGACGTTATTCCTTAACTGACAGCATCTCCCACGGGGATGGGGGAGACTGTCCACCCTCCTAAGAGACGAAAGAGCGCCTGCACCGCCATTATGGGGTGCAGACGCTCTTTTTCTTTTAACCCGCCGCGTCCGCCTTGGCCAAGAGCCCGAGGAACTCCTCGTGAATGTGCCCGTTGGAAGCCACGACGTGGCGCACGCCCAGGTCGTACGCATTGCCCTTCGTATCCGTCACTTGTCCGCCGGATTCGGTCACCAGCAGTGAGCCGGCCGCCAAATCCCAGGCGTTCAGGCCGATTTCCCAGAACCCGCTCAGCCGGCCGGCCGCCACGTAAGCCATATGCAGCGCGGCCGAGCCACCGGAACGGATATTGCGCACTTCCGGCGCCAGCGCCGTAAGTCCGCGCATATTGAGCGGCAGCGCGAACGAAGGGTCGGCCGGGAAGCCGGTTGCGATTAAGCTCTGCTTCATCGTCTCTTCGTTGGCTACCGTCATCCGTTTGCCGTGCACGTACGCCCCTTTGCCCTTCTCAGCGACGAACAGCTCGTCGCGCATCGGATCGTAGACGACGCCGACGATCACTTCACCTTTGTGGGCGAGCGCAATGGACACCGAGAAGAACGGGAAGCCGTGCACGAAATTCGTCGTGCCGTCCACCGGATCGACGATCCATAAGTATTCGGCGTCCCTCACGCTCTGCAGCGCCTTCGCGGACGCTTCCGGCCCCGGCTCGACGCCCTCTTCGCCCAGGAACGAATGCTCCGGGAAATGCGTCTGAATGAGGCTGCGGATCATTCTCTCCGAGCCCTTGTCGACTTCCGTCACCAGATCCTGCGCGGAATATTTCAACGATAAGCTTGTATGATTACCGAGTTTCGTCTTGATCCATTCGCCCGCTTTCGCGGCGCAATTGATAGCCACGGCGGTAAAGCTTTTGCTTCCCACTGCGGGCTGCTGCTGCTGATCACTCACGGGCCTACACCACTTTCCTCAAGGTTCGGCGCTGCTCTCGCAGGCCTGATATGCTTGCAAAGCTTTTACTACTATACGCCCCCCATGGCGCAAAGTTTCGTCCTACCCGGCGGACAACCAGTCCCCCAATCACATCCATAACGGGGCACGATTACAGTTGGACGATTCTTTCGACGAGAAGCGCGATTGCCAGCATCGCTTCCCTTCGCCTCCTTCCTGTTACTTCTGATTTTACTCCAACCGCCTGCCGGTTCGCTACCCCGCGATACGCATGAAAAAAGACATTGCCGCCGCCGGACGTCATCGTCCGGCGATTCGCAATGTCCATCGGCGTCCTTCACACAATCTCGATCGTCGCGCCGTCGAGAATGCGAATGCCTTGGCCCGCCGCCGAGAGCCGCTTCATATCTTCCATGATGGCGATCACCGCGCCATCCTTGTTCTTCGCTTCGAGCATGCAGTCCAGCTGGTCGACCGAGCCTGCCACCTCCTGCAGGAAGCGCAGCACCGGCCCGGCATCGACGTTGTCCGCATGTCCGCGGGGATCGCGCTCGCTCTTGGGGCTCGACAGATGCAGCTTCGGCGCCAAACGTCCTTCGAAGCTGACGGGCGCGCCGCCGGTCTCCCCGGCGGCTGTACGACCCGCGTCTCCGCCGTCTCCGGCTCGGGATGCTCCCGCGGCGACCAGCTCGGGCTCTGGCTGCGACGTCCCGCCCTGCCAATCCCACGAGCGGAGTATGCGAGGCCACAGGTCGCCATACAAAGCCGCCTCGCTCTCGCCGCCGTCGTTAACGGCGTGATGATGCAGGTCGAGCACGACCGGCGTGCGCACCGCTTCACCCGCTTCCAGCGTCTCGCGAAGCGTGAACGTCTTGTCGTCGTTCTCAAGCGTGATCCGGTTGCGAAGACGGTCCGGCAGCGCGCCGAACTGCTCAATGAATCTCGCCTGCGATTTCGCCTTGTCGCCATAGGCGCCGCCAACGTGGATGTTGCATTTGGCCGACTCGTCGAGCCCCATCTCTTCCAGCATCCGCACATGGTACGCCATGTCTTCCTTCGACTTGGCCAGCACCTCGGGCCGCGGCGTGCTGAACACGCAGAAGTGGTCCGGATGGAACGAGACGCGCATTCCCTTCTCCTTCGCGAAGGCGCCGATCGCTTGGAACGACGGGCGCAGATCCGGCCAAGGCGACCAATCCGCGAATTCGTCATGCGTGACGAGCGGAATGAGCTTGGACGAGAAACGGTACATCTTGATATCGTGCGCCACGGCGTGCCGCATGACCTTCAGCGTGTTGTGCAAATTCTCTTCGGCGATCCGCGTAAGCTTGCGGAGGCCGGCCTCCCTATCGGCCAGTTTCGTGAAATTGGCGTACGTCATCGTCTTGGACGGCGACTTGTTCGGCAGCAGCGTGGTCATGGCGACGAAGCCGAAGCGGACGATCATGCGCCCTGTTCTCCGAAGAACATCTCGTAGGCGAGCGCCGTCTGCACGCGCGCTTCCTCCTCCGTCAGCTTGCGGACGAGCTCCATCTCCACTTGAGTGACTTCCTCGCCTTGAAAGTTAATCTCCGCGATGGAGGCCAGAATACGGACGATCGCGATCGCCTCGTTCTCCGGCGTGTAGGCGATGACTTTCTGCCCGGCCGGGAAGACGCGGAAGCCGCTTTTCATCATTTTGCCCTTGCCGTATTCGAGCAGCTCGTACAGCTCCTGTGCGGACTTGAATTTGCAGACCGAATTAAACTCCGTTTGGAATCCCATCGTCCAACCTCCATGTGATCGATTTTGCCATGCCGCCGTCCCTTCCTCCGCCAAGTTAAACCTGGCGAGGCCGGACGGCTTGTCCCGTTGATGCCGTTATGTACAAGGATGCCCCGAAGAGGGACGCATAATGAAACGGCGGCGGAGATTCCGCCGCCTGCATGGTGTACGTAGTATAAGTGCAAATGCCTTAATTGCCGCCGCCGTAATCGATGCGCTGCTTCTCCGCATGGCGGGCGATGGCGAGCTCGATCAACGTGTCGAGCAGCTCCTGGTAGGAGACGCCGGTTTCCTTCCACATCAGCGGGTACATGCTGTACGGCGTAAAGCCCGGCATCGTGTTCACCTCATTAATGAACAGCGCGCCGTCGTCCTTGCGCATGAAGAAGTCGACGCGGGACAACCCGGAGCCGTCGATCGCCTGGAACGCGCGGATCGCCATGTCGCGCACCGCCTGGGCGGTCTCGGCCGGAATGTTGGCCGGAATATGCATCTGCGACTTGCCGTCGATGTACTTCGCCTTGTAATCGTAGAATTCGTTGGAGGACGCGATCTCCCCCGGCACGGACGCCCGCGGCTCGTCGTTGCCGAGCACGCTGACCTCGATCTCGCGGGCGTCGACGAATTCCTCCACGATGACCTTGCGGTCGAAGCGGAACGCGTAATTGACGGCCTCAATCAGCTCTTCGCGGTTGCGCGCCTTCGAGATGCCGACGCTCGACCCGAGGTTGGCCGGCTTGATGAAGCATGGATAACCGAGCGCCACTTCGATCTCCATAATGAAGAATGCGCGGTCCTTCTCCCACTGGGTCCGGTTGAAATACCGGAACACGCATTGCGGCAGTCCTTCCTGCGCGAATACCTTCTTCATGAGAATCTTGTCCATGCCGACGGCCGAAGCCAGAACGCCGGCGCCCACATACGGAATATTAGCCATCTCGAACAGCCCTTGAATCGTGCCGTCTTCTCCGAACGTGCCGTGCAGCAGCGGGAAGACGACGTCCAGCGGCTTCGCGTCCGCGCCGTCCACCACCGCCGGAGCGCTGTCGAATACCGGCATGAGCGCTTCCGTGCCCGATGTGGAGTCTCCGCCCGCGAGGCGAAGGAGTTCAAGATCGGTCGGCGCCGCCAGCAGCGTCTGTCCGGAGCGCCATTCCCCGTTCTTCCCAATATAGAAAGGTTTGATTTCGTACTTGTCGTAGTTAAAGGCTTTCATGACCGCGAGCGCGGTTTGCAGCGAAACTTCATGTTCGCCCGAGCGTCCCCCGTAAACGAGTCCAACGCGCACTTTCTCCCCCATGTGCTAATCCTCCGGTTACGTATAATTTCCCTCTTTCACTGGCTCCATGCAGATCGGCTTATTCCAAGCGCATGCGCATTAAAACTCATCGGCTATATGAAAGAATCGGTACCGCGTCTGTTCTGTCCACGCGTAGGAATCCTTGTAGTCCCAATAGCGGTGCCGGCTTGGAACCGTGTTCGCGTTCACCAGCGGCATGCCGCTCGCGTCGAATGCCGTCACGATCGTCGAATGCTGGAACCGGCCGTCGCCGCTCCAGTCGTACATAATGACGTCGCCGAGCGCCAGCTCCGAAGCCGATTCGACGGCCATCGCCCGCAGGCCGACACGTCTAGGCGCCCCCAAATAGATCTGCAGCGCGTTCGACACCGCCCAGCTGTAGCTCCACGATTCGCGGCCTCCGACGCGGCCCTTGTACCACCAGCCGGAATCCCTTTTACCAGTATAGTTCATCGGCGCTTGGCCTGCAAAGAGGCACTGGGATACATAATTCGTGCAATTCACCTCGAAATTTTCGTACGCGGGATTCGCTTCGTTCCACCACCGGTCGGCATATTCCGCGGCGAGATCACGGCGGTATCGAATGCCGCGCGAGGGTTTGAAGCCCGATAAGACATCATAATTTATGAACGGTTTTGACCCCGTTGCAAATGCCGCTCCGTCGACGTCCTCTTCGAAGAACCCGTCCGCTTCGGTGCCGGACGGGCTGCGCAGCGCGTACCGGGGACGCCGCTCGGACAAGCTCGGCTCGATGCGCGTAATGCGGTATTCACCGCCGTCGCGGGAGAGCCAGATTCGTTCGCGTTCGGCGCGGTATTCGGCATAGGTCCGGCCCAGCTGCTCGACCGTGCGGGAGATGTGCAGCTTGAGCAGCACGACCACTTCCCGCCCGGAGGCCGATTCGCTGACCCGCTCGATCTCCACCTTCGTCTCGCTTTTGCCGGGAATCGCGCCCCGCAGCAGCTCCGCTTCCTTCAATCTGGCCAGCTTGGCGCCATAGCGGGCCATATGGTCGGGATCCTGGAGCAGCGTTTCGAAAGCCGGTGCGTAGCGGTCGATCTCGGCCTGATTATACAGCCGGACGTACTGGCGCAGCGCGCCCTTCCACCCTTCCGGCTCGATGGCCGCCGCGGCTGCGCGGCGGTCCGTCGAACCGATGGACGCTTGCGGCTTGGGTGATGCGGGGCGTTTGACCGTTCTTTTCGTTTTATTTCCTGCGCGCGGCATAACGTCAACCTCCCTGCGACCATTTTTTCTGGCGGGCAAAGTTGGTTCATTATATGAGCTTTCGGGCAAAATCATGAGGAATGGTTGCGGGGGCCCTCATTCTGTCTAGCAAACGGCGGAAATCGGCGGAAATCCAAGGAATCTTCTTTACGAAACGTACGGATTCGCGGTATACTAAGAGCAAGGAAATTTTGAAATCATGTTTCGCGCAGTGAAACTTACTGGATGAAATTGCTGTTGCCTTTCATAGGGTGCACGGCGGTTGTCCGGTTATTCGCGCGCATATCCCCATGCCGCCCATGCTTCCGCCGCCCTAGGGCGCGCGCTTCGGAAGTTGGCCATAGAAGCACTTACATTATTATATTTAGGAGGTCTCACCCAACCATGTCCCAACAAAACGAGTACTCCGTTCGTTCCACGCTGGAAGTTGGCGGCAAGTCGTACGCTTACTATCAGCTGCCCGAGCTTGAGAAGCAAGGTCTCGGCGACATCTCGAAGCTGCCTTTCTCCATTAAAGTCCTGCTCGAGGCTGCCGTTCGCCAGTTCGACGGCCGCGCGATCACGAAGGAACACGTCAAACAACTGGCAACTTGGGCCGATGGCCGCGAAGACAAGGAAATTCCGTTCATTCCTGCCCGCATCGTCCTGCAGGACTTCACCGGCGTACCGGTCGTCGTGGACTTGGCGGCTATGCGCGACACGGTGAAGAAATCGGGCGGCGACCCGAAACAAATCAACCCGCTCGTGCCGGTCGACCTCGTAATCGACCACTCGGTTATGGTTGACGCGTTCGGCAGCCCGGAAGCGCTCGAGTACAACATGAACGTCGAGTTCCAACGCAACGAAGAACGCTACCGTTTCCTGCGCTGGGCGCAAACGGCGTTCGACAACTTCCGCGCGGTTCCACCGGGCACGGGTATCGTTCACCAAGTTAACTTGGAGTACCTGGCTTCCGTAGCGGCAACGAAAACCATCGGCGGCGAGACGGTCGTATATCCGGACTCCCTCGTCGGTACGGACTCCCACACCACGATGATCAACGGTCTTGGCGTTGTAGGCTGGGGCGTAGGCGGCATCGAGGCGGAAGCCGGCATGCTCGGCCAACCGCTGTACTTCGTTATGCCGGAAGTTATCGGCTTCCGTCTGACGGGCAACCTGGCGGAAGGCGCGACGGCAACCGACCTGGCGCTGACGGTTACCCAAATCCTTCGTAAGAAGGGCGTTGTCGGCAAATTCGTCGAGTTCTTCGGCCCTGGTCTCGGAAGCATCGGCCTCGAAGACCGCGCGACGGTTGCCAACATGGCTCCGGAATACGGCGCAACGATCGGTTTCTTCCCGGTCGACGACGAAGCGCTTCGCTTCCTGCGCAACACGGGCCGCACCGAAGAGCAAATCGCGCTCGTTGAAGCGTACTATAAAGCACAAGGCATGTACCGTACGGACGAGACGCCGGATCCGGTCTTCACCGACGTGCTCGAGCTTGACCTGTCGACGGTCGTACCGTCCCTGGCCGGCCCTAAGCGTCCGCAAGACCGCGTCGAGCTGACGAGCATGAAAGATGCGTTCAACGACATCATCCGTACGCCGATCGACAAAGGCGGCTACGGCCTCTCCGACAACAAGATCGAAGAAGTCGTCGAAGTGAAGCACCCGAACGGCGCGCTGAGCAAAATGGGCACGGGCGCGGTCGTCATCGCGGCGATCACGTCTTGCACGAACACGTCCAACCCGAGCGTTATGCTGGGCGCGGGTCTCGTGGCGAAGAAAGCGGTCGAGCGCGGTCTGAAGAAACCGGCTTACGTGAAGAGCTCCCTGACGCCAGGCTCCCTGGTCGTTACGGATTACCTCGAGAAAGCCGGCCTGCTCGATTCGCTCGAAGCACTCGGCTTCCACGTTGCAGGCTACGGCTGCGCGACGTGCATCGGTAACTCCGGTCCATTGCCGGACGAAGTAAGCAAAGCGATTGCCGACAACGACATGACGGTCGCTGCCGTCCTGTCGGGTAACCGTAACTTCGAAGGCCGCGTTCATGCTCAGGTGAAGGCGAACTACCTCGCTTCCCCGCCGCTCGTCGTCGCTTACGCGCTGGCCGGCACCGTGAACATCGACCTGACCAAAGATCCGATCGGCTACGACGCGGACAACGTTCCGGTCTACCTGAAGGACATCTGGCCGACGAACAAAGAAATCGCGGACGCGATCGGCGTCGCGATGAGCCCGGATACATTCCGCGCGAAATACGCGAACGTATTCACGCAGAACGAGCGTTGGAACGCGATCGACGTGCCGCAAGGCGAAAGCTACGAGTGGGACGCGAAATCGACGTACATCCAGAACCCGCCGTTCTTCGAGAACCTGGGTCAAGGCATCAGCGACATGGCCGATATCAAAGGCGCAAGCGTGCTTGCCCTGCTCGGCGATTCCGTAACGACGGACCACATCTCGCCAGCTGGTAACATCAAAGGCGACAGCCCTGCAGGCGAATACCTGCAAGCGAACGGCGTAGCCAAAGTCGACTTCAACTCGTACGGTTCCCGTCGCGGTAACCACGAGGTCATGATGCGCGGTACGTTCGCGAACATCCGTATCCGCAACCAAGTGGCTCCGGGCACGGAAGGCGGCGTTACGACTTACCTGCCGACTGGCGAAGTGATGTCGATCTACGATGCATCGATGAAGTACCAAGCCGAAGGCCAGAACCTCGTCGTGCTCGCAGGCAAAGAATACGGTACAGGCAGCTCCCGCGACTGGGCGGCAAAAGGCACGTACCTGCTCGGCGTCAAAGCGGTTATCGCCGAGAGCTTCGAGCGGATTCACCGTTCCAACCTCGTGGGCATGGGCGTTCTGCCGCTCCAGTTCCAAGAGGGTAACGGCTGGAAGACGCTGAACATCACCGGCCGCGAGAAATTCGACATCGTCGGTCTGACGAACGATGTACAGCCAGGCCAAGCGGTTCAAGTCATCGCCACGCGCGAAGACGGCACGACGTTCGAATTCCCGGTACGCGTTCGCCTCGACTCTATGGTCGACGTCGACTACTACCGGAACGGCGGTATCCTCCAAACGGTACTTCGCCAAATGATCGCGAACAACAACGCGTAATAGCAATTAAGCATAGCAGTGATTAGCGGGATGAACCTTCATCCCGCTAATTTTTTATGCGCTTAAGTCGAAGGCGATTCAGGGAAACCGATTCGACTTGGCTCGCTCAAAAGCAAAGGCTCTCCTACGTCATGGATAGACGACGGGAGAGCCTTCTTTGCATAGGTAGCCAACAGACACCTAAGCAGTGGCCTCAGCGTCGGGCAAAGCCCTTGTTCGAGCTTCGTTCATGACATTTTGCCGAGGTGGTGACTCGTTTGTTCGAGCATTATCCGCCTCCATGCCGACCCTCGCTTATGCCCGCTCCCGCGGACACGCTTTACGTTTTTAGCAATAATAAAAAAACGGCATGCGCTCCTTCCCGCGCATGCCGCTTCCCCTACACCTTAATACCCGTAAACCTCGAAGTTCCAGAGCGAGTAGCCATACTGCGTGGCGCGCTCCGTGCCGAGCATCCGGATGTAACGTCCCGTACCGCTCACCGTCAGATCCTGCTGTCCGCCCGCGCCTGTCGTCGTGCTGTAGACGTCCGTCCAGTTCGTGCCGTCCGCCGACACCTGCAGCTTGAACGACTTGGCATAAGCAGCTTCCCAGTTCAATTTCACGCTCGTAATCGTGCGCGATTGGCCGAGGTCGACGGAGATCCACTGCGGATCGACGCCGGTCGCCGAGCCCCAGCGCGTGCCATTATCGCCGTCGACCGCCGCCGCAGCTGCGAACGCATCCTGTACCGAGGATGCCGCCGCCGGCTTATTCAAGGACAGCAGCGTCGAATTCTGGGCTGCCGCCGGCTTGCCGTATACTTCGGCTTCGAACAGCGAGTAGCCGTAGACCGTGCCGCGCTCCGTGCCGTAGATGCGCAGGTAGCGTCCCGTGCCTGCCGCCGTAATCTCGTCGATGCCGCCGTCTCCGGTCGTCGTGCTGAAGATATCCGTCCAAGCCGTGCTATTGTCGGACACTTGGATTTTGTACGATTTGCCGTACGCCGCTTCCCAATTCAGCTTCACGCGGCTAATTTGCTGCGGGGAACCGAAGTCGATCGCCAGCCACTGCGGGTCTGCTCCGCTTGCCGATGCCCAGCGCGTCTGCGCGTTGCCGTCGACCGCGTTCGCGCCCGCGAACGGCGTCTCGCTTGAAGAGACAGTCACGGTCTTACCCAGCGCGATATTCGTCGTGTCGCCCGTGCCTCCCCCGTTGTTGCCGCCACCCGGATTCGTCCAGTTGTCGCCGGCGTTCGAGTTCGTCATCGGGTTCACCTTAACGAGCGACTTCGCCGCGATGACCGCCGTGCCCGTCGTAGCCCCTGCCGCGTTCTTGAACGTTACGGTTACCGGCGCGGAGGTCGGATTCCACACCAGTGCCGAGTATGTGCTCCCTTTCTTATAGACCGTAGCGCTGCTCCAGCCCGTCGCGTATACGTCTTTCGTGCGCGTGCCGAGCGTCGCCATGTTGTTGACGAACCAATACGTGTTGAAAATTTCGTTCTTCTGCAGCTTTGTCGCGTCCCACTTGGCCAGCGCGCCTTGCGGATCGCTCAGCGCTTGGATCGGCCAGACGATATGCTGCCAATCCGTCTCCGGTCCGCCGTTGTCGGCGACGAAGCCATTATACAGTCCCGCTGCTTTGGCCGGATCGAGGCCATAGCTGGTCAGGTATTCCGCCGTCGGCAGCCAGTGGATGCCGTAGATGTGCACCGGCAGGCCGCTGAAGAACGTGCCGTAGAAGTAGGAAGAACCGTATACTTGACCGACCGACTTGTGCTGCCATTGCGGCAGCCAGTTGTCGCCATCGTAGTTGAACCAGTATTGCTCGATCGCCTTCAGCTCGGTCGTGAAGCCGTAGATCGACGCGTCGCGGTTCGCTTGGTCGCCCGTCAGCAAGCTCCACATGTACTGACCGACCCAGCCGAAGAGCGATTCGCCTGCCGCTTCCTGGTTGTTGCCGCTGTCGTTGTCCGCGTAGCCGCCTGCCCACGAGTGGCCTTGGAACGGATCGAAGCTGCGGAAGAATGGATACATGCTGTCCGTGCGCGACGGATTCGCGTAGTCGCGGATCAGGTTGTCGACCATCGGTCCGTACTGCGTGCGGAACGTATCATCGAACGTGGCAAGCACCGCGGATGCGAATACATAATAGCCGTACGTGAAATGGTGGTCCGTAATGCCGACGTTGGCGCCGAATTCGCTGGCGCGATAGTACGTCGTGCCCCAATCTGAATTGTAATAGAAGAAATAGTCCGGCTCGCCTTCGGTGTACGTGTACCAGTCGGTCAGAATCGTCTTCATTCTCGCGAGGAACTTGTCGCGGTAGGCCGTCTCGCCCATTTCATTGGCCGCCAGGACGCCCATCGCGAGCGGATGAAGCCGTTTGCCCTGCCAGTAAGCGTCGGCCGCCATCAGATTCGTGGCCGTCTCTTCGTCGAGCGTCTGGAGGTACGCCTTCATGTTCGTCTTGCTGTATTCCGGATTCGTCGGCTCCGTGAACTGCGGCACCATGCCGAAGAACCGGTCGACCGTCGTGAAGGCGTTGCCCTCGCGCACTTTGAGCGTGCCGCGGATCGACGGATACGTGTAGGCCGTCAGCGGCGAGTTCGTGATTTTCCATTGATGCGGATAGAGCGCCGTGAGCGTCTGGTTGGAGAACCCGGTGCGCTTCAGCTCCGTCGTGATGTTGAAGTTCGTCGTCACCTGCGCGGTCGCTTCGTTATAGTTGTAGCTGACCTTCGTGTCGGTCACGAACGCGTAGGCGTGCTGGTAGAACTTGTTCAGGTCGGCCGCGGAAGGCAGCGACGCGATCGCGAGGTAGTTCTGGCCGCTTCCGAGCTGGATTTTGATCTTCGCGCCCGCCTTCTTGAATACCGTCCCCGGAGGAGCGAAAATCCCGTAGTACCGCGTCTGCGGCGTCGCGTTCGGCCGATTGTCCACGTTGGCCACCCTCACGCCGAGGCGGTCGGTCGTCAGCGTCGCGCCGTCGCTCGTCAGCACGGCGGTACCCGCGTCATTGAACAGCTGGTTGATGAGCGGCGAGTAGATTTCGACGGCATTCGGATCGCTGAACGTGCTGTACACGTACGGCGAGCCTTTGGAGAGCGTCACCTTCATCTTGTCCGTGGCGTCGTCGCTCAGCACGGTATTGACCGACCAGTCGCCATAGCCGGTGACGCGCGGCTTCATGTTGGCGCTGTTGATGTTGCTCGCCATCACGTACAGATCCGGGTTGCCGTCCGCGCTGACGACGCTGCCGTCGGCGTTGGCCCAGCCCGCGCCCGGATTCAAGATGCCGAGGCCTTGCGGGAAGAATTTCGACTTCAGCGGCAGCGTGATCAAGTAATCGCCGAACGGCTTGATCAGAATCGACTGCCACCAGTCGTTCGAGGCGATCGGCGCGTTCACGCTGCTCGATTTGTTCGCCGGATATTTCGGCTGCGGCATGCGGATGTCGTTGGTCAAATAGCTGCCTGCGCCAAGCGACACCTTCGTCGGCGTCGGGAGCGGCGGGATCGTATACGTCGGCTGCGGCTGACCGGCCACGTAGTCGTACACCTCGAATTCCAACAGCGAGTAGCCGAATGTGGTCGCGCGGCCAATGCCGTTCATGCGGACATAGCGGCCGGTCGTATACAGCGGAATCTCCTGCTTGCCGCCGGCGCCGCGCAGCTCGCGGTACACGGTCGTCCACTGCGTGCCGTTCGCCGACACCTGCAGATCGAACGCGCGGCCCGCCGCCGCTTCCCAGTTCAGCACGACGCGGCCGATCGTCCGGGACGAGCCGAGGTCGACGCTGATCCATTCGTTGTCCGTATGGTTGGATCCCCAGCGCGTGCCTGTGTTGCCGTCCACCGCGTTAGCGGGCAGCGTCGCGCCCGGAGGCAGATAGCCCGACTGCTCATAGGAGGAGACGGTCACCGGCTTGTTCAAGGCGACGTTCGGGCCGTACTGGACCGGCGGCTGGTTCACGCCGCCCGTGCCATACACCTCGAGCTCGAGAATCGAGTAGCCATACGCCGCCATCGCGCGCTGCGTGCCGTAGACGCGGACGTACCGGCCCGAGCCGCTCAGCGTCAGATCGTCGATGCCGCCGTCGCTCGTCGTCGTGCTGTACACGTCGGTCCATGTCATCTCGTCGCTGGACACCTGTACTTTGTAGGCTTTGGCGTAGGCGCCTTCCCATTGAATCTTGACGCGGTCGATCGCAGCTGTTGCGCCGAGGTCAATATAGAGCCACTGCGGATCCGTTCCCCACGTGCTCCCCCAGCGGGTCGCCGTATTGCCGTCCACCGCCAAATTGGCTGCGTTCGCGCCCTCCGACGAAGACGCGTAGGCGGTTCTGCCTTGCGATAAAAGATACGAGCCCGGTGCCGCCTGCGCTTCCCGGATGAGCAGCGAGGACAGCATCGATAGCAGCATGGCTGCGGTGACGGCATAAATGAGCGGTTTCTTCAACCGCTGCGGCGCCGTTTGACTTGCGGTGTTCATCATGTTACCTCCCATATGGTCTGAAATTGGCGGTGCTTCGTAATCGCTGTTGGCCGCGGCCCCTCGCTCTTGCTGACCGTTCGTGATGTCGCTTGCGCGCCGCCTGCCGAAGTCGCGGACTCCCCCCCTTTGGTGAATCGAATAGAGACACTTATCTCGTACGCATGCCAAGTATACCGCCCGCATCCGGCCGGGGAACATGCCGGAAATTAGCGATTGATACCCGGATTTTTACGAAAGTGACGGGGACAAAACGAAAAAACATGCGCCGCCACCACCGCTTCCCGACCTCAGGAAGCGTCGAAAATGGTGGGCTAGCGCATGTTTCTGGCCGTGAATTTGCGATCTGCCGCGTGGCTGAAAAAAGGCTGGCATCTTTCGGGAAACCGTCGTCGTTCGCCGTTAGCGAATGCCGGTTTCGATCCTCTCGGCAGTCGCCGGCATTGCCGATGCCCGGCCTTCGCATGCATGTTCATCCTGCAAAGTGAGCCGAGGCACGTTCTCGAAGCCGGTTCAATATGGATATGATCCGGAACTGACCAGCTTCAAATACTGCCCCTCCGTCCCGATTTTGGCCGCGATTGCTTCCTTCTCGTCGACGCCGTCGATAGCGTACAGTCCCGTACCTTCGGGCAAAAAGTTGGAGAAGACTTCTCCCCGTTTGACCTGCTTCGCTTCATCGTCGCTGAACGTCGTCACCTCTCCCAGCTTCTCTCCGACCTCCCCGACAGTTTCGCCATTCGCTCCTACGCGCTTGTACGTATCGCCCTCCCATATTACGAAAGCCATGCTCCAATCGCCAGACGCTCCGTCAGAGGTCGCCCCCGGACCGCAACCGGTCAAGCCGACCAGCACAAGCGCGAGCACCAACGGCAATAATATGATGCGTATTCTCATCCCTATCTCCCCCTTTGCACTCCTTGACGGCCATAGTCCACCAAATGTTTCCTTAACTAGTGTTTATTAACCTTAGGCTGCGAGGTGAAACGACGGCGACGGGAGATGCGGGTCCGCTTGCGTGTACGGTCGTAAGGCAGGGCATGCAACAAAAAAAACGCCCGGACCAGGTTACCCTGATCCGAACGTCTCTCTCATCCGATTCACGCTATCGAAGCAGCGCGCCGATCCGTCTGGCCGCCTCCATGATCGCCGGGACGTATTCGCCCATGGCGTCCATCGTCAGACGGTTCGATGGTCCCGATACGGACAGCGCGGCGATCAGAATGCCCGAGCGGTTGTACACCGGCGCGGCCACGGCCGCGGCGCCGGCCTCCCGTTCCTCGAAGCTCGTCGCGTAGCCGCTGGCGCGAATTTCCGACATCATGCGACGGAACTGATTCCGGTCGATCGACTCCGGCCATGTCGATTCACGCAGCAGCTCCTCGCGTTTCCCTGGACTCTCGAAGGCAATGAGCACTTTGCTGGACGCGCCCACGTACAGCGGCAGGCGAGCGCCAACGGGAGCCACCCTTCTTACGGCCTGATTGCTCTGCACCGCCTGAATGCGAATCCGCTCGCCTCCGTCCCGGATGTAGAGGCTGACCGTCTCGCCCAATGTATCCCGCAGCCGCTCCATCTCCGGCAGGCTGATAATGCCCGGATCATCCGTCTGCGGCATGTTCGCCGACAGCTCCCATACCCGCAGGCCGAGCCGGTAGCGCTCGGTCAGCCGGTCGCGGGAGACGAATCCTTTATCCTCAAGCGTGGCGAGCATCCGGTGCACCGTGCTTTTGTGCAAACCTGTCTGTTCGGCCAGCTCGCCCATCGCCCACTCGCTTCGAATCGTAAAACAGAGCAGCAGATCCAATGCGCGCTCGACCGCGCGAACGTTCGATTTGCCTTCTTCGCTCATGATGCCGCACCACCCTTCATTTTGTTTCACGTAATGAAACTCTGTTACGCTCAGTATATCAAATGAGAACCATTCTCGTAAAGCATTATGACAGGACGCGCGCGAATATTTCAGCTTCGTTACAAGCCGTTAACATTACGTCGACATACATTGACAGGCTAGCGCAGCCCATCATACGATAGGAGTACAGAACTAGTTTAAGCGCTTACAAGATTGGGTAAAGGGGGAGTCTCCATGAGCACTTCGATCGCACCATTGCTGCCCGCCGGCGGGAGTTTCACTCCCGGTTTGTTTCCGTCCCCCGAGTCTTCGTCCGGGAAGCTCGCTTCCCGTTCGCGCCGCATGCATGCGGCGATCGCGGTATGCTCCGCGCTGATCGCGATGCTGATGTTCGCCGTTCTTGTTTTTCACGGCTATGTCGCATGGGTCATCGCCCATCCGTACGTCGCGCCGCTCACGTCCAATCCGATGGAGGCCAAAGGTCTCGCGTACCAGGACGTCTCGTTCCCGAGCGCCAGCGGACGCACGACCGTGCACGGCTGGTATATTCCGGCCGCGGCCGGAGCCGAGGATGACCCTCAGCTCGCAGGCGCTTCTTCGACCGATCTGGCTCAAGCAACGAGCCGAACCGTCATTTTCAGCCATGGCTACGGGGCGAACCGGGAAGAAACCTGGGTGCCAATGTATGATTTGGCCGCGCTCCTCCACCGTCTGCATTATAACGTCCTTATGTTCGATTACGGATATGCCTCCTCGGTCGACCGCTCGCCGGCGACCGGCGGCTTCGAAGAATCCCAGCAGCTGCTGGCCGCCGTGAACTACGCCCGCTCCCAAGGCACCGACGAGCTCGTCGTCTGGGGATTCTCGATGGGCGCCGGCACGGCGCTCCAAGCCGCCCTGCAGACGGATGGAATCGATGCCATGATTCTCGACAGCCTGTTCCTTCCGACGCCGGAAGCGCTCTACGGCAACGTGCGGCAGTATTTGGACCTGCCGAAGTTCCCGTCGCTGCCGCTCATCCAGTGGATGCTGCCGTTCTTTACCGGAACGAACTTCAACCATATACCTTCCGAGCAGGTGCTGAGCACCTCCTATGAGATGCCGATCTTCGTCATGCACGGTACCCAGGACGTCAAGGCGCCGGTCGCCACGGCCGAGCTGATCGCAGGTACGCAGTCGAACTCGCTCTCCAGAGAGTGGATCGTCGAAGGCGGCAAGCACGAGCTGCTGTTCCAGACCCGGCCCAAAGAATATATTAGTCGCGCCGCCTTGTTCCTCAGCCAAGTCGATACCGCGTTCAAGAACAAGCAGGCCGAGCAGCTGCTCGCGCAATCCGCCTCCTAATGGCATATCCCGGCCAATGACCGAATATGCTGGATACAGGATGCATCGGCACGCCGCAACAAGTACGTTCATCTTAAGCCGTCCGGCTCTCCCGGGCGGCTTTTTCGCATGCGGCGCGAGCCAGCTACATAACGAGGAGGACGATATCGTTGCTGTTTGTTTACGGTCCCTACATGCCCTTAAGGCTGTTGGAAGAGATCCAATTCTGGAAGACGCAGGAGATGGAACATACCGTCGTCATCCGCGAAATCGCGCCGAACCTGGAGGCGCCCTACGTCGCGCTGCTGAAGGCATGGGAGCCCGTCTTCGCGCGCACGGCGCAGACGGCCGACAAGCTGCTCGCGGCGCTCGTCCCGCAGTCGGCCGCCCTCCCTCCCGCTTGCCGGGAGCAAGTCGACGCGCTGCTGCGCGTCTCGGCCGAGCAATCCAAGCGCTTCATCGAACAGCTTCACCGGATGATCAAGGAGAGCGCCGCGATTGCGGCCAGCCCGGTCGCCGTCACGGTCGTGCATCACATCATCCGGGAGTCGGATTATTTCCTATGCGTGCTGGCGACGCTGGTGTCTCCGCGCCCCGACGGCACCGTAGATGAGGCTTTGAACGAACCTCAGGCTGCACGTACGCATCCAGTGACGCCGCCATTCGTCCCTTCATCTTCGGCTGAGTCCGCTGCTGCCGCAGCACGCGAGGCTTCGCCCGCGCGAGCATCACATACCGAGGCAGCCCCCAAGGAGGAGGACAACATGGAACAGCTTCGCGCCCCTGCGGCGCAGGTGCCGATCGGGGAGCACAAGCTCCCCCCGCTCCCTTACGCCTACGACGCGCTGGAGCCCCATATCGATGCAGCCACGATGCGCATCCACCATGACAAGCATCACCAAAGCTATGTCGACGGGTTGAACAAAGCCGAGAAGGAACTGCAGAAAGCGCGGCAGACCGGCGATTTCGCGCTCGTGAAGCACTGGGAACGCGAGCTTGCCTTCAACGGCGCGGGGCACTATCTGCACACCTTGTTCTGGCCGACTCTATCGCCGAAAGGCGGGGGGCAGCCGACGGGCGAGTTGGCGGCGCAGATCGCGCGCGACTTCGGCAGCTACGACGCCTTCAAGCAGCAGTTCAGCCAAGCGGCCGAGAAGGTCGAAGGCGGCGGCTGGGCCATTCTCGTCTGGAGTCCGCGCAGCCGCAGACTCGAAATTCTGACGGCCGAGAAGCACCAGAACCTCTCGCAATGGGACGTCGTTCCGGTGCTGCCGCTCGACGTGTGGGAACACGCCTATTACTTGAAGCACCAGAACAAGCGGGCCGATTACATCAAGAGCTGGTGGAACGTCGTCAATTGGCCGTACGCCAACGAACGGTTCAAGAAAGCGAGCAAGCTGATATGGGATCCGTACTGAGCGGATAGCAGACAAGTACGGGAGATGTATCGGAGAGGCTCAAGCGATGCGATTGCGTAGGGCAACGCGTATGTGGGCCCGACGCGCCTGACGTCCAGCCGCAGAAGCATGCTCTTCCAGCGGCTCTCCGTACGACCAATAAAGCCCTCCGTTATCGTAACGGAGGGCTTTCGTTTGCTATTAGGTCACGGTCTGTGGGCGTACTCGCCTGTGGTCGAGCCGTGAAGCCGCATTCGACGATTCGGCGCCGCCCGAGCGGCACGCTTCACCGCGCGGAACTAACCGGCAGCCGGGATGCCTGCTCGTCTTCCGTCTTCCGCACGGTACGCAGGCGGCCTTTCGCATGAGGCACGATCATCGGCGTGCCGTACAGCGGGTCGGGCATAATCTCGCATTTCAGCTGGAACACCGACTCGATCAGCGCCGCATCCACCACGTCCTCCGGACGTCCCTGTGCTTCCACCTTGCCGCCCCGGATCGCGACGATATGGTCGGCGTACCGGCAGGCCAGATTGATGTCGTGCAGCACCATGACGATCGTATGCCGATGACGCTCGTTCATCTCATAGAGCAAATCCAGCACCTCGATCTGGTGCGTCAAATCGAGGTAGGTCGTCGGCTCGTCGAGCAGAATGACCGGCGTCTCCTGCGCGAGCGTCATCGCGATCCAGGCGCGCTGCCGCTGTCCGCCCGAGAGCGAATCGACGGCGCGATCCGCCAGCTCGCTCATGCCGGTGGCGGCTAGCGCCTCCCGCACGGCCGCCTCGTCCTCGGCGGACCACTGCTTCAGCCAGCTTTGGTACGGATAACGCCCTTGTTTGACGAGCTGGAGCACGGTCAACCCTTCCGGAGCTGTCGGTCCCTGCGGCAGTATTGCCAGCTTCCGCGCCACGTCCTTCGTCGATAAGCCGGCGATGTCGCTCCCCTCGAGAACGACCGTGCCGCGCTGCGGCTTGAGCAGCCTCGCCATCGAGCGGAGCAGCGTCGATTTACCGCAGCCGTTGCTGCCGATGAACACCGTGATTTTCCCTTCGGGCAGCGTCAGGTTCAAATCTTCGAATATATAGGCGCCGCCGTAAGACAAGCCAAGCCCCTTCGCTTCAAGCACGCTCATCGCGCTTTCCCTCCCGTCTTAGAACCGGTTCCGGTTCCGGTATAGCAAATACATGAAGAACGGCGCGCCGATCGCGGCAGTGAACACGCCGGCCGGCACATCCCGCGGCACGAAGGCGGTCCGCGCGATCAAGTCGGCGGCCAGCAGCAGCAGCGCGCCGAGCAAGGCGCTCACCGGCAGCACGCTGCCGAACGAGGAGCCGACCAGCTTGCGGGCCATGTGCGGCGCCATCAGGCCGATGAAGCCGATCGCCCCGCCGATCGCGACCGCCGAACCGGCCAACGCCACGCTCAGAGCCAGCAGCACGAGACGCTGCCGCTCGACCCGCGCCCCCGCGCTGCGGGCGACGTCGTCGCCGAGCGCTTGAATGTTCACGTTGCGCGCCTGCAGCCATGTCAGCGGCAGCAGCACCGCCACCCAGGGCAGCAAGGTCAGGACGTCTTTATCCCACGAAGCCCCGTAGATGCTGCCCGTCATGAACGTCAGCGACCGATCGGCCAGCTGCAAGGGGCCGGCGATAATGAGCATGTACGAGACCGATTTGACCGCGGCGGAGACGCCGATGCCGATAAGCACGAGACGCAGCGGAGAGACGCCGTTCTTCCAAGCCAGCACATAGAGCAGTCCGCTGACGATGAACGCCCCTGCGATCGCCGCGAAGGGCAGCCAGTGAATCGACACCGTATCGGCGAAGAAGAAGATGAAGAGCACCGCCCCGAACGACGCGCCTTCCGTCACGCCCGTGACGTCCGGCGACGCGAGCGGATTGCGGATGACGCCTTGCAAGATCGCGCCTGCCACCGCCAGCGCGGCGCCGACCAGCACCGCGACGACGACCCGCGGCAGCCGCAGATTCAGAATAATGACCTCGTCCATCTTCTCCCCATGGCCGAATATCGTGCTTAGGACGCGCATCGGGGAGATGTATTGACTGCCCATGCCCGTGCTCAGGACCATGGCCGCCGCGACCAGCGCCGCGAGCGCAGCGCCGACCCAGATCGTCCGGCGTTCCAGCAGGATGGACAGTTTGCCTGCCCGTATCGTTTGATGTTGGCTCATAATTAAGTTCGTCTGCCTTTCCGGGCGATATACACGAAGAACGGTACGCCGACGATCGCCGTCATGACGCCGACGGGCACTTCCTTCGGCATCGCGATATACCGCGAGCCGAGGTCTGCCGCCACCAACAGGATCGCGCCAAGCACGGCGCTATACGGCAGGATCCATCGATGGTCCGTGCCGACCAAATACCGAACGATATGCGGAATGATAATCCCGACGAACGCGATCGGCCCCGCGACCGCGACCGATGCGCCGGCCAGCAGAATAACCGCCGCCGCCGAGAACAGCTTGATATGGGCAATCCGCTGGCCGAGCCCGCGCGCCACGTCCTCGCCCATGGCCAGCGCATTCAGATGCCGTCCGAGCAGCAGCGCGATCGCCATGCCCGCGCCCATGTAGGGCCACACCGACTGCAGCTGCGGGAGCTCGCGCCCGGCGACCGAGCCGACGAGCCAGACGAGCACTTGGTCGAACATGCGGCCGTCGGAGAGCATCAGCCCTTGGGTAAGCGAAGCGAAGAAGGCGGCCATCGCCGCGCCGGCGAGCGTGATTTTGACCGGCGTCATGCCGTCGCGTCCGATGCTTCCGAGGAAGAATACGATTCCGCCGCTTGTGGCCGCCCCGACGAGCGCGACCCAGGTCGTCGCCTGCAAGCCGGAGACCCCTAGCCAGCCCGAGGCTAGAATTACGAAGAACGCCGCGCCCGAATTGACGCCGAGCGTGCTGGGCGAGGCGATCGGATTGCGCGTCATCACCTGCATGACGACGCCGGCCACGGCCAGCGACGCGCCGACGGAAGCGGCGATGAGCGCCCGCGGCACCCGGGCCGTCCGGATGATCAGATGCTCCGTCCCGCCGTTATAATGAACGAACGAATCCCAGACGGTGCGCAGCGGAATGTCCGTCACGCCGAGCGCGATGCTCGCCATGACCGCGCATGCCAGGATGACCGTGGAACCGATGAGGCCAACCGTTTTGATTACATTCATGCTTTTCCACCTATGAAGTCAGAGTTGTGCGACTGTAGGAAGCCCGCAAGGTTCATGTAGAATTGTAGTGGAAGGCGCTTCGGAGTGTCAATGATTTTGAGAATCGTTCTCATTTTTTCGTTGACACCGGTATAACGCCCTATTATAGTAGGTTATTGTACTGATAACGGTTCTCACACTACCTAACTAGGAGTTGACTTTCATCATGGTATCCACCACTCAACGCAGCCGCACGCTTCTATTCGCGCTCATGGCGCTCATTCTCGTCGTCGTGCTGGCAGGCTGCGGTTCCAAGAACGACAATAACGGCACGAACGCTGCGACGGCGAATAACGCGTCGTCCAATACGACCGCCGCAAGCGGCGAGAACGCGGATGGCGGAGAAGCGGCGACGAATGCCACCGCGGACAATGCGGAAGCGCGCGTCATTAAGCACGCGATGGGCGAGACGACGATCACGGGCACGCCGGCGAAGGTCGTCATCCTGACGAACGAAGGCACGGAAGCCTTGCTCGCGCTCGGCGTCAAGCCGGTCGGCGCGGTGAAATCGTGGACGGGCTCCCCGTGGTACGAGCACATCAAAGCCGAGATGGAAGGCGTCGCCGAAGTCGGCGAAGAGAGCCAGCCGAACCTCGAGGTCATCGCGGGCTTGCAGCCGGATCTGATCATCGGCAACAAAATGCGCCAAGAGAAGGTCTACGAGCAGCTGAAGGCGATCGCGCCGACGGTCATGTCCGAGGATCTGCGCGGCGAATGGCAGAACAACTTCAAGCTGTACGCTGAAGCGCTGGGCAAGACGGCGGAAGGCGATGCGCTGCTGGCTGAATTCGACGCGCGCGCGGCCGATTTCAAAACGAAAGCCGGCGACAAAGTGAACGAGACGGTCTCCGTCATCCGCTTCATGGACGGCAAAACGCGCGTGTACCACACGAACACGTTCTCCGGCCTGCTGTTCGGCAAGCTGGGTCTTGCCCGCAACGACATGACGAAGAACGCGGCAGCCGATGCGTTCGTCGACGAAATCACGAAAGAGCGTCTGCCCGAAGCCGACGCGACACGCATCTTCTACTTCACGTACGAGACAGGCGACGGCAAGGCGAGCCAGACCGAGACCGAATGGACGAACGATCCGCTCTGGAAGGGCCTCGGCGCCGTGAAGAACGGCCAAGCGTACAAAGTGAGCGACGCGATCTGGAACACGGCGGGCGGCATCAAAGCGGCCAACCTGATGCTGGATGAGCTTTACGACATTTACGGTTTGCAAAAATAAACGAAAAAAGAGCTGCTTCTCCGTCCAAGACGGGTAAGCAGCTCTTCTTGTATGGCCCTCCGGCAGCTGCCGAAGGGCTTATTCTTATTCGCCTCGCCTGGGGGCGTCTCTTGTCCCCCGGTGTCCGGCTGCATGAAGGCGATGGTGATGCAGAGAGCGAGTGTTGGCGAGGTTGCGCCCCGTCATCGCCCTCCCCCCTCCGGCCTCTCGGTCCGAAGCCACCCGGCTAGCCGCCCGCTCCGGCTGCCGTCCAATACAGGTTGCGCGCGGCCTCGATCCCGCAGGTCGCTTCGATCCAGTCCCGATCCTCTTCCAGCACCCGGAACGGCTCGCCGCCAAACCACTCCAGCGACGCGAACAGGTCCGAGTCTCGGATGGCGGCCAAGATCGGCGCGTAATCCAGCGCGCCCTGCGAGAGCGGCACCATGCCTTCACGGCTGCCGCTCGGCGCGTACACCTGATCGGGCGCGAAGACGGTCAAGCGTTCGGCGGAGGCGACGTTTTTCATATGAAAATGGCCGACCTTCGGCTTGAGCGCCGCATAGGAAGCCAGCGGATCGTCGCCCGCCTCCCACAGATGAAGGAAATCGAGATTGACGCCGAAGTTCGGATGATCGACTTCCTCCAGGAGCCGACGCGTCGACGCGAGGTTATCCGACAGCGTGTTCGGATGCGTCTCGGTCAGCAGCTGCAAGCCGTAATCGGCGCAAATGCCGCTGAGCGTACGCAATCTGGCCGCATACGCCTCCCGTTCCCGCTGCGCGACGTCCGCGCTCGGCTTCGAGCCCGCGAACGTGCGGATTCGGTCGGTCCCGTACCAGCGGGCGAGCTGCGCCAGCTCGCGCAGCTTCCGCACGGTCGCTTCGAAGCGCGCGTCGTCCGCGATGTCCAGGTAATCGCTCAGCATCGTCACGCGCAGGCCCCGGCTGTGCATGATCGCCAGCTGGCGGCTCGTGCGTTCGCGTTCGCTCCCTGCCAAGGCGACCGCATGCGCGCCCCACAGCTCGATGCCGTCGAACCGCTGACGGCAGGCGAACTCGACCAGACGCTCGAAGGAGACGAGCTGGTGGCGGAACGTAATCGTGCAGAAGGAGAGTTTCATCGCGCACCCGCCTCTTCGGCCGGGCGGAGCACCGCCGTTTTCCAGAGCCGGTACTGCCGGTCGATCTCCGCCTTGATCGCGAATTCGATCGCGTCGGCTTGATCCAGATACGCCATGATTTGCGGCAGATGCTCCCGGTTGCCGGTCATCGAACATTTAACGGCTAAATATTGCAGCGAGTTAAATACCTGAATGAGGTCGCGAATTTGCTGGCACCACGCCTCGTAGTTTTCCTCCGACAGGCCGAGCTGGTCGCGGAAGAACATGAGCGCGTAGTCGTAGCTGTATTTGCGGATGACGATAATGTTGAGCTGCTTGACCGCCGGCAGCAGCATGGAGATGTCGCGGCCGCCGGCCCCTTCCGCCATGCTGATGACGATATCGCGCAGCCGCGCCGTCAGCTCGTTCGCATCCTTGCGCATCGTCTCCTCGTACAGCGCGGCGATGATCTGCGGGCTTGGCTGCTGGATGCGCGAGGAATCGACGAGATACCCGCCGCCGTCGGCATTGCCCGCGAACGCCTCGATGACCCGGGCTTTGGGCATGACGCCCTCCCAGCGGAAATCCGGATCGAACATGAACCACTCGTCCGGGTTATCCGTCTTGTAGATCATGAGGAAGTGAGGGAACGGCTTCTGCGCGAATTTGTTCTCGCGTTCGGGCATAAGCGACATGTCGATCTGGACGATGACATGCTGATGCTCGCCCAGATTATCCACCAGCTCCGTGAACACCGCCGCATTATCCGCCTTTGGCCGGTCGTAATCGTACCATTCCGTTATTGCGACGCCGAAGAATCTCCGGTACCAGTCGATGAAATGGTCATGGCTCGTACGCGCCGAATAATACGTAATCGCGCCTTGTTCCGTTACGTCGAAAGCCGAGTCCCAGACGCCGAAATAATACGGCCGGTGATCGACGCTTAGCCCTTGCGGCGGCTGATCGACCTTACCGCGGCGCTTAATGATTTCGCACAAGCAGCTGACCAGACAATGCACCTTGATCATGGCTGCGCCGCCTCCTCGGCCGCGGGCGCAAGCCGGCCGATGAAGTCGAGCAGCGAGCCGACCGTCGCGAACGCTTTCGCGTCCACTTCCTCCTCCGGCACCCGCAGCCCGAGCGTCGCTTCGATATGGACGATCAGCTGGAGCAGCGAGATTGAATCGATTCGCAAATCTTCGTTAATGCGCAGCGTATCCTCAAGCGTATGCGGAAGCTGAAGCTCCAGCTTCTCGCGCATGAGCTCGGCCAACCGGCCGCGCAGCTGTTCACGCGCGCTGTTCATGATGGACTCCCCCTTCTGACTGTTCGATAGACCGGCGGCTGATTTTGCCGGCCTTGGTTCGCGGCAGCGCATCGACGAGCTCAATCGCCGACGGCACCTTGTAAGCAGGCAGCCCTTCACGGCACCAGGCGCGGATCTCGTCCGCCAGCCCCGGCGCGCTCGTCTGGCCGCCTGCGTCGGACGGCCTCCAGACGGCCTTCGCCCGCACCGTCTCGCCCATGACGGGATGGACGCCGCGGTAGACGACTGCTTCCTGCACGCCTGGGAACGAAGCGATCCGCTCCTCCACCTCCAGCGGAAACACCTTCAGACCGCCGACGTTAATCACGTCGTCCATGCGCGCGGCGTAGAACAGATGCCCCTCCTGCGCGCAGCCCAAGTCTCCGGTCGCGATTCGATGGCCGTCCGGCTCGCGGACGACGACGATCTCCGCCGGGTCGGCCATGGACGCGCGGTCTGCATCGCCTTCCAGCCGCCAGTAGCCCAGCAGTTCGCCCAGATCCGAGCCCGACCGCATGGAGCGTGCGACCGAGATGCATCCAGCCTCCGTGCAGCCATACTGCTGCATGACGTGCGCCGAGCGCTCGCGCAGCGTCTCGAACAAGGGGCCCGGCAGCGGCGCGCCCGAGCTGATGACGCGGTGGAACCGGCCACCCGGCGCCATAAGTCCGGTCATAACGTGAAACAGCAGCGGCACGCCGTAGACGAGGTGCTTCGGCGTTTCTTCGATGACCTTGAGCGCGAATTTGGGATTCGCGTTCGTCACGACGCTCGGGGCGATCCCGCGACGCATCGCGGCCAGCACCCCGCAGATGAGGCCGTACGAATGGGACACCGGGGCAAGCACAACCGGACGGCATTCGGCTGCCTCGCCGAGCGCCGCGTTGTATGCCTCGATTTCCCGGTCGATGTCCGTCCAGGGGCGTCGAATGAGCTTCGGCCCGCCCGTCGTGCCCGAGCTGTACTGCAGCAGCGACGGCTCGCGCAAGCCGAGCTCCTCGCCGCTCGCTGCCGAATCGTGCGCCATCGGCCGGATTCGCCGCGAATCTTCCAGCGAGCCCCACAGCAGCAGCTCGCAGCCCGCGTTCGCCGCGGCTTGGGATGCCGTCTCGAGCGGCGTATCTCCATGCATAAGCAGCACCGAGACGTCCGCGGCGCGGAGCGACTCGACCGCGGCGAGTACGTCGAGCGGGTCCCGCAGACAGACCGCCGCCCCCCTTCCTTGCATGCCGGCCAGCGGCACGAGCGCTCGGATCGCGTCCATTCGCGCTTCCAGACCGGCCCGGCCCACTTCCTCCCGATTTATGGTTAACATCCGTTGTTCTCTCCTCTTCGCGATTCGCTCGCGATCGTCTCTAAGTTACGCCCGCTCGCGCGCCGTCCCGTACCGCCTGCACGGCCGCATGCAGCGGATTGGACACTTCGTGCATAAGCGTGCCAAGCTCCGCGCGGAACAGCCGTTTCTTCGTCAGCTGCTCCAGCCGGGTCGTCTCGGCGAACGGATCCAATAGCGCCAGCCGCGGCGCGAGCTCCGGATGGCGCCGGATATGGTAATCCAGCGTCTCGGCCGCAAGCGTCCAGAATCGCGCTTCGGTCATGACGCCGTGATCGGCGAGCACCATCGCCAGCTCGCCCAAGTTGATGCCGTACAGCGCGCCGAGCAGCAAATACCGGATCGGCGCGGCCTCGGGCTGCTCGAACCACACGCCCTCTCCGAACGCGGGATGAATCGCCTCGAAATCCGGCGTGTCCTCCGATGAAAGGAGCGGCCGGTAGAACATCGCATCCTCGTGAAAATCCTTCAGCGCCACTCGCGACGGCCAGCCGTCGCGGTGGACGAGCGCCATGTTCTGGGCGTGGGATTCGAGCCCGATGCCGTGCGCCAAAGCCAAGTGGGCCACCGGCAGCACGCACCGCTCGAGCAACGCCCGCAGCCAGCGCTCCGCGCCATGCTGCTCCAGCCACGGCGCGATGAAGAGGCGCCCCGCCACCGGATCGAAGGCGGACAGCGCGTGGAATGGCGCGCCGCTCTCGCCCGCGCGCAGATGAAGCGCCAAGCTCTCCCGCCAGATACAAGCAAGCATGCCTTCGGCCGCGGCGCTCCCGCCGCTCGGCGACGGCCCGCCATCCCTCGCCGCCTCCGGTTCGTAACCGATGCCCGCGAATTCGCGAAGCAGAATGACCTCGGCTTCGTCCCGCAGATACGGGTCGCGATCGACGGTCCGCTGCAGCCACGCCGAGACCGCCGGCGCGACTTTGGCATAATACGGCTCGATATGCCGGTAAGCCGACGTATTGAGCAGCGTCATCGCCAGCTTCACGGACGGCTTCTCCGGGCTCGACGCGTTGTGCAGCGTCCGGATCGACTGCTGCGGTCGGTACAGGTCGCCGCCCGGTCCAAGCGGGATGATCCGTCCGTCGCGCAGCTCCTCCTGCATCCGCGGGATGACGGCGTTGCGCCATTGCCACGGGTGGACCGGCAGCAGCGCGACGTCCGTCAGCGCCAAGCCCTGGCCCGCAAGCGTCGCCTCGACATCGGCTAACCGCTGCGCCCCGAGCTCCGAACGCCACAGCGCCTCGAACGATTCGCCTTCCGCGATCGCGAAGGCCGCGTCCGCCCGGCGAACCGCGATCCATATCGGGCGCAGCAGCGGGCCGAACTCCGGCCCGTAAGCCAGCTGGTCCTCGGGCGAGAAGCCGATGCGGGATTTGTAGCTCGGATGATACGGATGGCCGTCCATCGCCGCCGTCTCCAGCTCGTCGTAGCTGCCCTCCATCGTCTGTCCCGCTCGCCGCCGTTCGTATTGGGCGATCGCGTCATGAAGCAGTGTCCGCTCCAGCTCCTCGGCGAACGCCCCGAGCTTCGCCGGATCGGCGCCCGCCCCGGCCGCAACCTCGCGCAGGAACCGCCGCAGGCAGACCGCTTCCCGCTTGCCTTCCCGGGATATGCGCTGCACCGGCGACGCGTTCAGCCGCACGCGTCCGAACGTCGGGCGGCGCTCGCCCCGGCAGTTGTACGTGACCGGCATCCCCGCCTCATCGCGGCCGTGCAGGATGAACAGCGTCTCCTCGCGCAGCTGAATCGATTCCACCGGCGCGATCCGCTCGAAGATGAAGGATTCGAGCAATTGCCGGAATATCCGCGTCCTCACTTGCGCATAGACCTCCGAGTTTACGGCTTCCGCCAACCGGAGGTCGAATCCCTCCGCGTGTTCCGTCATCCCTCATCCCTCCCGCTTGCGATTCCGAATTGCTGGAAGACATTGCGCTCTCGGACCCGGTAGATGTCCCGACCCGTCAAGCTGTTAATAATAACGCTGCTGCGGTGCGCGCCCAGCCCCAAATCCGGCGCGCCGATGCCGTGCGAATGCAGCTCGCCATTCAGGACGTAAATCCGCCCGCCGCCTTCCCCGTTCAGCCGCAGCCGATAGTCCGGCTCGACCTCGTAGCGGCCCTGGGCATCCCAGCGTACGCGCTCCCGCAGCGGCTCCAAGAAACCCGGCACCGGATGGGCGTAGCCGGTTGCTAGAATGAGCAGCTCCGTCTCGTGCTCGAACGTGCGATCCTGCTCCGCATGGCGGCAGGTCAACCGGTAGCCCCTTTCGGCGTCAGCCAGCGATTCGATCGCCTGCACATCGACGTGGGCGAGCAGCCTCACGTCCGGGCAACCGCCGTCCACGGTCAGCTCGTACAGCCGGTCGTAAATCTCCGCGATCGTGCCCGCGCTGATCCCCTTGTACAGCAGATGCTGCTTGCTTCGCACCTCGTCCCTCCGCTCCGGCGGGAGGTTGTAGAAGTACCGCGTATAGTCCGGCGAGAAATGCTCCAGCCCCAGCTTGGAATATTCCATCGGGAAAAAGCCCGGCGACCGGGTCAGCCAGTCGAGCCGATAGCCGCCATCGGCCTGCCCATTCAGCAGGTGCAGGAACACCTCGGCCGCGCTCTGTCCGGAACCGACGACCGTGATCGAGCGCGCGCGCTGGCACTGCTCCAGCCGCTCGCCGAATTGCGCCGAGTGAAATACATTCCCATCGGGCAAATGACGCTTGAACGCCTCTCCGACGTGGGGCACGCTGCCTACGCCGAGGGCCAGGTTGCGCGCGTAGTATACGCAAGGCCGCCCGTCGCTGCCGACTGCTTCGATGCGGTACAGCTCGCCAGGCGAACGCTGCTCGGCCCGATGCCCGAAGGCCCCGGGGTCCGCATCCGCGCCGACCTGCTCGACGCCTCCGCCGGCGACGGCAAGCGCCGGAATCGAAGCCCGGCTAGCGGCCGATGCGGCTGCGTCGCCCTGACCGCCCATGCGCCCAAGCGCTTCCGCTTCCGTCGCGACGCGCACTTGCGTCACCTCGACGCCGAACCGGCATGAAGCGATCCGCTCCGACGCCCATCGGCAATACGCGTCGTACTCCTTGCGCGGGATGAGGAACCGCTCGAAGAAGTAGAAGGCATACAGCCTGCCCTGCTCCTTCAAGTAGTTCAGGAAGCTGTACGGATTCGTCGGGTCGGCCATCGTAACCAGATCGGCCAGGAACGGCACCTGCAGCGTCGTGCCGTCCAGCAGCATGCCCGGATGCCAGGAGAACGCCGGCTTTCGGTCCAGGAAGAGCGCCTTCACGTCCGGCAGCGGGTCCAGCAGCGCCGCCAGACCGAGGTTGAACGGTCCGATCCCGATGCCCACGATGTCATAAATCTGCGTCTGTTCGTTCATCGGTTCAACCACTCCTCCACCCGTTCTCGCTCCGCGATCATGAGGGCGGCCGTTTTGTCGGGCAGCTCGATATGGCGCTGGAACGCATAGCCGCATTGCTCGAAAATATGAATCATCTTGGCGTTACGCGCGTCCGGCTCCGCGACGAGGCGGCGAGTTGCGCCTTCGCGAAGCTGCAGCCGCATCATCGCCTGCAGGAGAGGCGCAGCATACCCTTTGCCCAAATAAGCAGGAGGTCCGATTAGCAGATGAATGCCCTGATCGCCCGGCTCGGCTTCGTAGGCGCCGGCCAGCACGTCGCGCTCCGCCCAATACGATTCGAAATAGCTCATCGGCTCGCCGTCCAGCAGCCCGATGTACAGCGTCTGGTGAGTATCCGCCAGGAACGCCTCCAGATGGGCGCGATACTTGTCGGCCGGAATCGCCAGCTGCCAGAACGGCACAACATGCGGCTCGCGATGCCAGGCGTGCAGCCGTTCGAAATCCGCCTCCATCGTCGCCCGGCGGAAGCCGATCATCCGGCCGATGCCGGCATGCCATTCCTCGTAGACGACCACGTTCGAACCATCCGTCCGATCAGACGGTGACTTCAGAAGCTGCGCCTCCTTGCTCGGCATGGACGGCCACCTCCTTCACGAGCGGGTTCGGCACGATGACGTAGACGGACTGCGTATCGAGCGAGCCGACCAATTCATCCATGTCGTGCAGGCGCGTCAACAGGTTCGCCTTGCACGGCAGCTGCTCGTCATGGAGCAGCGTGGCCAGGAACACCGACGGCTCCCGGTTCTCCGGCACGAACGCCTCGAGCGCGGCGCGCAGCTTGCCGAGCAGCACCCGCTCGTCGATCAGCCCCGCGGCGCCGAAGCCGTTGATCAGCCCGAACATATGGTTGAAGATCAAATAGTAGCGGAAGCGCTCGTCGGCGATCGCGTCGTCGCACACCGTCTGGCTCGCTTCCCCGATGCCCGGCAGCTGCTGCGCGAGCAGCGATTCCGTCGACTTGCAGAAGTAATAGCCTTGGTTATCCCGGTAGTAGAACCGCTTCGGGTACCCGTCCTCGAGCTGAACGACGCTGTTCTGCTGGTGGGCTTCCAGCGCGATGCCCCACTTCATGTACAGGCGCACCATCGGCTTGAGCGAGAGATCGAGATAGCGGTCGAACCAGTCGGCGCTCACCTCGGCCGCGTCGCGCCCTTCGCGCTGCGCGATGCCCTCGATGATGGCGGCCAGCTTCGAGCGCTCGCCCGGCAGCGGATCCTGCACGAGCGCCGCCACCGGCGATGCGCCGCGCGAAGCCTGCCAGCGGAACGGATTGTCGCGCAGGACAAGCTCGAAGCCCGACTCGTCCTCGCCGTCCGTCAGGCACAGCGTGATGAACGCCGGGTCGGCGATAATATCGAAGCCTTCGTATTCCTCCCGGACGCGGCCAACCTCCGTCTCAAGCAGCCGCTTCACTTCCACGCCGCGCTCCAGCTCTTTGTATTTGTTCACCCGCAGCGAGTTCGTCACCTTGACCGGGATCGACAGCTTATACATGAACCGCGCATCGTTCCGGTAGACCGTGCGCAGCGACGAGGTCGCCTGATACGGACTGCCCGCCGCGCCCAAATACTGAAGCTTGCCTTCGGCGATCGCGTGCTGCACGTTCGGCTGCGCCAGCAGCCAATCCGCCTGCAGCGGATGGACAGGCAGCAGCGCCCACTCATCGGAGGACGCATGCGCGGTTAGCCACTCCCGGCTCACCTGAGCATCGCCCCGCAGCTCGGAGAGAATGAGCTCCGCCGCGGGCGCGACGAGCGCCGAGCCCTGCACGACCAGCGAGCGGTGCGCGCGGAAATAATGCAGCTGGAACGCGCCCCCGAGCTCGGGCGAATACACCGCATTGTCCGCTTCGGGGATGCCTTGGCGGCTCTTCGGCGTCGGATGCAGCAAATGGCCGAAGACGAGCGCTTGCTCCGCGTCGATATAATCAGCGTCCGGCCCATACAGCTTGTCGCGGTCGCCCGAACGGGCTAAGGCGAATTCCTCGACGTTGCGGCAGCTCTGAATAATGCGCAGCATCAGTTCGTCGGCATGGCCCGCTTGGCCGTACTCCAGCGCGATCTCCTTCGCCAGCAGCGCGGACAGCGTCACGTAATCTGCCGGGTACGGCCCCGCGCCGTCCGCCGCGATCCCGACCGGGAACTCGAACAAGTGCCGGGCCGTTGGCGATTTGTACGCCACGCCTGCCCGGATCGTGACCGCTTGACGCGCCAGGCGCAGCACCAGCGTCTCGCGCCGGCCCTCCTCCGCCTGCGACTTCGCGGCTTCCGCCGTTTCGTTGTAGGCGCGGACTTGGAACTCGCCCTGCCCGGTCTCCCGGATATAACAATTCAAGAGCGTCTGCATCGCGGCGTTGCCGGCCGCTTCTTTCGCTTGCAGCTTCGATAATTTCATAAGTCACCTCGTAAGAAACGTATACGTTCTTGTATTCTCGAACCAATAGGATTATCTACGTACGGTATCGATCTGCTCCGCGGGTTCAGCCAACTCGGCCTCAATGCGAATCGCTCTCGAGCCGCTCCCCGGCGAGTACGGCCAACCGAAGCATCCGCGCCGTATGCGCAAGGGTGGTCAGCGGGTTCAGAATCGTCAGCTTCAAGCACAAGCGCCCGTTCACGCGCGTCCGGGCGAGGATGCACGCGCCCTCCTCCAGAAGAGCGTCGCGAATTCCTGCATTCACCGCATCCGACCGCGCGCCTTCCCCGCAGGCCGTCTTATAGCGGAAGACGACGGTGCCAAGCTCCGGCTCGGCCATAAGCTCAAGCGCCGGCTCCCGTTCGATCAATCGGGCGGTGCCGCTGGCGATTCGGATCGTCTGGTCGACCATATCGCCGAATGTCCGGCGCCCATAGTATCGGAGCGAGACGTACAGCTTCAGCGTGTCGAAGCGCCTCGTCGTCTGCACCGATTTGACGACCAGGTTCGGCACGCCGTCCGCCTCGTCTTCCTCGGGATTCAAGTAGTCCGCATGAAGCCGGATCGTTTGCAGCCGCTCCCCCTCGCGAACGAGGAACGCGCCGCAGCTGACCGGCTGATAGAAGCCTTTATGAAAATCGACCGTCACCGAGTCGGCGCGTTCCAGCCCTGCAAGCCGGCCGGCATGCTGATCGCTCAGCGCCAGCGCCCCGCCGTAAGCCGCATCGACGTGCAGCCATAACCCGTGCTCTTTGGCAATCGCCGCGATCTCCGGCAGTGGATCGATGCTTCCGTAATCGGTCGTGCCCGCCGTCGCCACGATCGCGATCGGAATGAGATCGGCGGCTTTCATCTGGGCGAGCCGGCCGAGCAGCGCGTCCGGACTCATCCGGCGCCGCTCGTCGCACGGGACGGTGACAACCGCATGCTCGCCAAGCCCCAGCAGGGCGGCGGACTGCTTCACCGTGAAGTGCGCCGCCTCCGAGCACAGAATGCGCATGCGTCCCGCCGCCAGCGGCAGCCCCCGGTGCTGCACGTTCCATCCCCATCGCGCGCTGGCGAAGTGATTGCGCGCCAGCAGCAGCCCCATGAAATTCGACTGCGTACCTCCGCTCGTGAAGACGCCGTCCGCGCCTTCCGGCAAGCGGAACAGGGTGCACAGCCAAGCGACGACCGCCTCTTCCAGCATCGTCCCCGACATGCTCTGATCCCACGAATCCATGGATTGGTTCGTCGCCGAGATCCAGGCTTCGGCGGCAAGAGACGCCAGCAGCGGCGGACAGTGCAGATGAGCTGCGCACGCCGGGTCGGTGACGACCGCGGAATGGCGGAGCACCTCGGCGCCGATCTCTTCGAACAGCGCCTTCCAGTCCTCGGCCGGCTCTTGCGGTCCGATGTCCCGTCCCTCGAACAGCTCGCGCAGCCGATGCGGCTTCTCGCCGCTATAGGGCTGCCGTCTCGCCGCGAATTCGTGGATCAGCACGTCGCCTGCCTTGCGCATCACATTCCGATACAGCTGCTGACTGTAAGGGGAGTCGTTCAAGAACAGGCCTTCGAACCTTCCCGCCTCGTCCTCCTGCTCCCCGGCATCCAAGCGGTCTTCCGGCTCTGCGCTCATCGCAGCTTCTTCTTGCTCACGGTATGTAGGTTCCCAATCGGCCGAGCCGCGAGTCGCCCCGCCGGCGCGGCTGTCTTCTTGTCCGTGCATTTACGCTTGCACCTCTTCCAATCGTCCGATATAGACGCGCTCCGCTTCCCGCACCGCGTCATGGAATATCTCCGCGATCGTCTCCAGCTCCTCGTCCGTCACGATGAGCGGCGGAAGGAAGCGAACGACGCTGCCGTGACGGCCGCCCAGCTCCAGAATGAGCCCGCGCCGCAGGCAGCCCTGCTGGATCGCTTTGGCGAGCTCCGGATGCGCCGGATAGCTGCCTAGCGAATCCTGGCCGCCGCGTGGATCGACGATCTCGACGCCGATCATGAGTCCTCTTCCGCGCACGTCGCCGATGCAGCCGACATCCGCCTGCACCCGCCGCAGCCGGTCCATCATGCCCGCGCCCAGCGAGGACGCGCGCTCCGCAAGACCATTCTCGCGTACATAGCGGAGAACCGCCGTGCCCGCCGCCATCGCCAGCTGGTTGCCGCGGAACGTGCCGGCATGCGAGCCCGGCTCCCAGACGTCCAGCGCCTCGTCGTACACGACGACCGCAAGGGGCAATCCCCCGCCGATCGCCTTCGAGAGGACGACGACGTCCGGCGCGATGCCCGCGTGCTCGAAAGCGAACATGGCGCCCGTACGGCCAATCCCCGTCTGCACCTCGTCCAGCATGAGCGGCACGCCGTGCTTCGCCGTAATGCGGCGCAGCTCGCGCAACCATTCATCCGGGGACGGGATAACGCCCCCTTCGCCCTGCACCGCTTCCAGGATCATGCCGGCCCCTTCGACGATGCCGCTCTCCGGATCGTCCAGCAGCCGCTCGATGAATTGCGAGCCGATTCGCGCTCCCTCCGCATGCCCGACGCCGAACGGGCACCGGTACGAATACGGGTAAGGGAGAAAATGCACGTCCGCCATCAAGCCCGACACGCGCCGCTTCGGCCCCAGATTGCCGGTCAGCCCGAGCGCGCCGTGCGTCATGCCGTGATAGCCCCCGTGGAAGGAGAACATCGTCCGCCGCCCGGTCGCCGTCTTCACCAGCTTCACGGCCGCTTCCACCGCGTCCGCGCCCGATGGGCCGCAGAACTGAATTTTCGCTCTTCCGGCGAGCGGCGCCGGCAGCAGGCTGAACAGTTCGTCGACGAACTTCTCCTTCACCGGCGTCGTCAGGTCCAGCGTATGCAGCGGCAGACCGCTCGCCAGCACATCCTGCATCGCCTCCAGCACGACCGGGTGATTATGGCCGAGCGCCAGCGTCCCTGCCCCTTGCAGGCAATCCAGGTACGTCTTGCCGTCCGCGTCCTTCACGCGAAGACCGCTCGCCGAGATGAATGCCGCAGGGATTTTGCGCGGGTACGTCCGCGCGTTCGACTCTCTGCGCCGTTGACTATCTAAGTAGGGCCCATTGCCTACGCTCACATGAATTCCCTCCGTGTTCCATTGAGAATAATTATCAGTACTCACTCGAACGATATTGTAAATGATTATCATTCTCATTACAAGAGTCTTTTCGCCTTTTCTTGTAAAACTTTTGAAAGAACTATTTCAATCGACTTTTTTCTTGCATTTTATACAAAAAACTCCGCGGATTTCGGGGGATGCCGAAACCAACGGAGTTTGCGCGCCGATCACCGCGACTTCCGCGTGCGATACAGCAAATAGACGAAGAACGGCGCGCCGATCCCCGACGTTAGTATGCCTGCCGGAATGTCGTGCGGCAGGAACACGGTACGCGCCACCGTATCCGCGATCAGCACGATTAACGCGCCGATCACGCCGGCGACCGGCAGCAAGCGGCCGGACAAGGAGCCGACCAGTCTTCTCGCCATATGCGGGGCCAGCAAGCCGACGAATCCGATCGGGCCCGCCATCGAGATCGCGGAGCCGGCCAGGCCGACGCTGATCAAGAGCAGCGATATTCTGCCGCGCTGCACCGCGCTGCCGATGCCCGCCGCCAGCTCATCGCCCAGCAGCTGGGCGTTCAGATGGCGCACATGCCCTGCCGCCAGCAGCAGGAAGAGCGCCGTCCACGGCAGCAGCGTCAGCACGTTCGTCCAGCTCGTGCCGTATACCGTCCCCGTCAGCCACAAATAAGCCGCGCCGGCCGTATACGTCGAAGGCGCCATCATGATCATGAACGTCGTGAGCGCGTTCATCAGCATCGCCACCCCGATGCCGATGAGCACAAGCCGGAACGTCTGCACGCCGCGCTTCCAGGCAAGCAGGTATACGATCGACGATACGAGCACCGCCCCGATCATCGCGGCAACCGGCAGCAGCTGGATGCTGTAGGCGCCGGGAATCAGCGTCAGGAAGGCCGCCGCGGCCAGCGAGGCGCCCCCGCTGATCCCCACGACGTCCGGCGCGGCCAGCGGATTGCGGACCACACCCTGTAGAATCGCGCCCGCCACGGCCAGCGAAGCGCCGACCAGCATGGAGATCGCGATGCGCGGCAGCCGCAGCGACTGTACGACCAAGACGTGGTCGGCAAGACCCGCTCCGCCCGCTGCGCGGACCACGTCGAGCGGCGGAATACGGATCTCCCCCAGTCCCGCGCTAACCACGGCCGCCGCGAGCAGAAAGACGAACAGCCCGAGGAACCACAAGAGCGAGCGTCTGTGGAAGCGTCCTCCCGCCAGAGGCGCGGCCTGCTCCAATGCCTGCGCGGGATGAACCTTAGGTGCCGCGATCTTCATGCCGCCGCCTCCCCTCTTGCCCGGCGGGCCACGTAGATGAAGAACGGCGTGCCGATCACGGCCGTCAACACCCCAGCTGGTACCTCGAGCGGCATGATGACGAACCGGGCCGCCAGGTCGGCGAGCAGCAGCAGCACCGCGCCCAGCACCGCCGAATAGGGAAGCAGCCAGCGATAATCCATACCCGAGAGATGGCGCGCGACGTGCGGAATGACGATGCCGATGAAGCCGATCGGCCCCGCCACCGCGACGGAGCTTCCCGCAAGCAGCACGATGATGAGGCCGCAGATCAGCCTGATCACCGTCGTGCGCTGGCCGAGTCCGCTGGCTGCGTCATCACCCAAGACGAGGATATTGATCTGGCGGGCGAGCAGGAACGAGCCTAGCAGCCCGAACAGCATGTAGGGGCTTACCGCCTCCAGCATCGCGATCGGACGTCCGGCGATCGAGCCCATGAGCCAATACAGCACGTCGTTCAGCCCGTTCTCGTTCAGCACGAGCAGCCACTGCGTCATCGACGCGAAGAGCGCCGTCATCGCCGAGCCCGCCAGCACGATGCGCATGGGCGACAGCCCGCCCGCGCCGAGCGATCCGAGCGCGTAGACGATCGCCGCGCCGACGGCAGCGCCTGCGAAGCAGACCCAGGCCTGCGCCGTCATCGAGCCGACGCCGACGACCGTAATGGCCAAGACGACGGCGAGCGTCGCCGCCGCGTTAATGCCCAGCACGCCCGGCGACGCCAGCGGATTGCGCGTCATCGCCTGCATGAGGGCGCCGGCAACCGCAAGGCTTGCCCCGATCGCAGCCGCGATGAGCGCGCGGGGAAGCCGGGTCGTGCGGACGATGATTTGTTCGTTGATGCTGCTGTCGTAATCCGTCACCGCCCGCACCGCGTCGGCGATGCGGATCGGCGTCGCGCCGAGGATGACGCTGAGCGCGAGGCACGTCAACATCAGCATGATGCCGGCCGCAAGACCCGCGGTTTTCCAACCGTTGCCGGGTAGTCCCTTGGCAATCAAACGATCCTCTCCTTAATACGCGAAAAGAATGAGCGCGCGGGCGCCCATTCTCTCGCAATGTATGATATTAGTCCAGATCGAAGTAGAAGTACAAGTCGTCGAGCATCATTTTGGCCGCCATTGCGCCGCCGGACATGTTCCAGGATACGACGTCGACTTTGTAGTATTTCTTGTTCTTCACGGCATCGAGGTTCTTCCACAGGTCGCTGCCCGTCCAGTCCTGCTGCACCTTGTAGACGCCTCCGTCGCCGACCCAGTCCGTCGTGAAGTCGAAGATGTAATCGCCGTCCAGCAGATTGATCTGCTCCTTCGTCGTCACGCCGATGAAGCCTTTGCCGGTTGCCTTCTGGGCTGCCGGATGCGCGAAGCCGAGTTCGTCGAGGATGTTGTAGGCAAAGCCCTCCATGTAGGCGCGAGCCGAGCCGTCCGGGTTGAAGCGGATGATCGAAACTTCCGTGTTTCTAGCTTTCGTGCCGATTTTCGATTTGAAATCCGCCACGCGGTTATTCCAGTCTTTGATGAACGCGGTCGAGATCGACTCTTTGTTCAACACTTCCGCGATCGTTTGCAGGTTGGCCTTCCAGGAATAAATATCTTCGGTCATGATCGTAGGCGCGATTGCGGACAGCTGGCTGTAGATTTTCTCGTGGCGCATCTTGGAGCCGATGATGACGTCCGGCTTCAGCGCGACGATCGATTCCACGCTTGGCTGCGTCTCGTCGCCGAGGTTTTTCACGTTGCTCATGCCGGCGCGCAGATATTTGTACCATGGCTGCTCGACGTACGATTCGACCGCGCCGACCGGCTTCACTTTAAGCAGGACGGAGATGTCTACCGCGCCGTTGAACAGCACGACGACGCGCTCTGGAACTTTGTTCAGCGTCGTTTTGCCCATGGCGTGGGAGAACGTCTTCTTCGTCTCGAGCACGACCGTGCTCGTGGAAGCTTTCCACGATACCCATACGCCGAGCGACTCGCCCAGGAAGCGAAGCGGCACGAGCGTGGCGCCGTTCTTCGTCACCGGAGCCGCGTCGAGCGCGACCGACTTGCCGGCGATTTTGGCCGTCTTGCTGCCGATTGTCAGCTCAACGGTTTTTGCGCCTTTCGTAAGGCTGATCTTGCCGCTCTTCTGATCCCATTTGACTTTGGCGCCGAGCTTCTCGGCCAGCGCGCGGTAAGGCACCAGCGTGGAGCCGCCGACGATTTGCGGTTTCGAATCGAAGGAGACCGACTTGCCGTCCAGCGTGACGCTGATCGATTTGCCTGCCGCGATCGCCGTCAGCGGCACCGCCGCCAGGACGATCGTCAAGGCGAGCATGACGATGAAGGCGCGAATACGTGTGAATGATTGCATCTGTTTGTTCCAACCCTTTCCCTTGTATATGTATTTAATTCGCTTGTACGGCTTCTCCCGTCAGTACCTTCCCCAGATCCCGGAACTGCTGGTAGAGTTCGTAGTCCTGCTGAATTAACAAGTCCTTATCGGCCTTGGAGGCAGCCGCGGCAGCGAGAAACTCGTCCACCTTCTGCTCCAATTCCGGATAAACATCGCCGCTCTTGGCTTGCACGTCGCTCTTGATCGCTTCCCAGACGCCCGCGATTTGCCGGCTAAGCTCCTGCCACTTCGCATCGTCCCCGGCCTCGATCGCCTGCTTGAAGTCCTTCGTCAGCGAACCGAGCTGCTTCACGCCGTCGAGCGTATCCGCCACTTCCACCGGCGCCGCTTCGACCTTCGGGCTGTCCGCTTCCTTGCTCTCGTCCCCGGCCTTGCTCTGGCTGATCGCCGCGCTCTCGCTCCCGGCTCCCGCTCCCGCCGGCGTACCTGTCCCGCCGCCGCATGCGCTCAACAGCACCATTGACGCCGCCAGAAGAGCAATCGCGGCTGCTCGCAAACTCATGGATGTTAACCCTCCCGATCGTCTCTATTGATAATGAATCTCATTACGTCCGAGGTATATGATAATCATTCTCAATTAATTTGTCAATCCATTCCATAGAATTTTTTGGACGTTTTCTAGCATTATCCTTGATTTGTCCAAATTGGATAGTTAAATAGTCCCAATCGTTGTCATTGCGCTTACGACGTCGACAAAAAAAGAGACCCTTTCCCTGGTCGGAAAGGATCTCTTTTCTATACAATCATGTTTTTTCGAGCACGCCGATGAATAGACCATTTGCACGTGTAAGATGGCTTAAACGGTCCTATTCGTCGAGCTTTATTAATACTCGCTCATTCCGTAATTAAACTGCCATCCAATGCCGAACTTGTCCTTTAAGCTGCCATAGGATTTGCTCCAAAACGTCTCCTGGAGCTCCATCTCCACTTGACCGCCGTCTTTGAGTCGGTTGAAATATTTGCGCAGTTGTTCTTCATCATCCAGAACAATCGCGAGCGTAATGTTGTTGCCTTGCGTGTACGGCATGCCTGGGAACGTATCGGAGAACATGACGTTGCTGCCGCAGATGTTCAATCGGGTATGCATAACCCAATTTTTCGCTTCTTCAGGCAGCGGATATTCCGGGTTTGGCGGAACTTCGCCGAAGGTCATGATTTTAGGCGTACCCGTCTCGAATACTTCTGCATAGAACTCAACGGCTTCGCGCGTGTTCCCTTGGAAATTCAAATAAGCATCTACAGACATGACATTCGCTCCCTTGTATCCATTGTCCGGATTGTGTCGAACATACATTCCCATCATACAACATATGTGATATAGAATCAAATCTAACCCGATCAGATCCGCGTTATTCGGCATGCGAGCTTCTTCCATCGTTCTGCATCTCCAGCCTGGCTCCATGCAAAAGAAAAAGCCCCTCTCCGCTATCGAAAAAGGGCCTTCCCGTTTATCTTCGTTAACCTAATCCTTCAGCAAGGCTAAAAACTCCGAGCGAAGCGCGGGACTTGTACGGAACTCGCCGCGCACCGCGGAGGTGACCGTCTTGCTGCCCGGCTTTTTCACGCCGCGCGCGCACATGCACAGATGCTCGCCTTCGACGACGACCATGACGCCGTGCGGCTCCAGCGTATCGTCCAATATGTTGGCGATCTGCGTCGTGATCCGTTCTTGCACCTGCAGGCGCCGCGTCACGGCCTCGACCAGACGCGCGAGCTTGGACAGCCCCGCGATCTTGCCGCTCGGCAAATAACCGATGTGCGCCTTGCCGAAGAACGGCGCCATATGGTGCTCGCATTGGCTATAGTAAACGATGTCGCGCACGATCACGAGCTCCTCGTGCTGCTCGTCGAACGTGACGCCGAGCACGTCCCTCGGATTAACCTCGTAACCGGCGAATATCTCCTCGTACATGCGCGTCACGCGCGCCGGCGTCTCGAGCAGCCCTTCGCGTTCGACGTCCTCGCCGATCAACTTCAGAATTTCCCGTACGTGATGCTCGATTTGCTCCCGATTGCGACCAACGCTCGCGTTCACGTAATCTTTCATGCCCGCCATGCGGCGAAGCCCCCTTTCATGCCCTCCGGGCGCTGCCGCGAATTACTTGCGGCCGCCAGGACGGCGCATGCCTTGCTGCTGTTTGCTCATCATCTGTTGGGCTTTATTAAGCTGCTGCTTGTTCATATTGTAACCCATCTGCTTCGCCATCTTCTGCAGCATCTCCGGGTCGCTCTGCATCTTCTCCAGCTGTTTGCGCAAATAGAATACGCCCGCGAAGAAGCCGCCTACGGCGCCCACGATGAGGGTAATGATCGAAATAATGACCGTCCACATGCGTCTATCACCATACCTTATATTTTTGTGAAATGTCTCAACTTTGCACCTTATCATAGCATGTCCGCCCGCCGCGGAGCAAACGTTAAACGCCGCCTCCGGACGGTTCCGGCCGCCCCTTCTCCAGGTCAAGCAAACACCGCTTGATCGGCAGTCCGCCGCCGTAGCCGACCATCTCCCCGGAGGCGCCGATCACCCGGTGGCACGGAACGATGACGGGAATCGGATTGCGGTTGTTCGCGCCGCCCACCGCCCGGACGGCCTTCGGCTGGCCGATCGCCTCCGCGATGTGCTTGTAGGAACAAACCGCGCCGAACGGCACCTCCGTCAGCGCCTGCCATACTTTCCGCTGGAATGGCGTTCCCCATAGGTCCAGCGGCAGGTCGAACAACTGGCGGCCGCCCGCGAAATATTCCGCCAGCTGTTCGGCGGCGGCGCTAACGACGGGATGCCGCGGCGCGTGCATCCATTCGGCTCCCGGACGGTAACGCTTCGTCCACGCCGCGAGCTCTTGTTCATGCTCCTCGTACCCGCCGAAATCGATGCGGCACAGCCCCTCGTCGGTCGCCGCCAGCAGCAGCGGTCCGATGGGCGAGCCGACCTCGGCGTAGTAGATGGTCTGATCGTTCATTCCCCCGCCTCCTCGGCCTGCCGTTCTGTTCGCGGCGAGCCGGTCGCTTCAAGCGCGCGGTCGACGGCGGCGAGCACCTGCTCGTCTTGCTCCTTATCCTTCGCGTCCAGCAGCGCTTGCCGCGACGCCTCCCCGCCGATGCGGCCAAGCGACCAAGCCGCAGTCGCCCGAAGCTCGAATCGCGGATCTTCCCGCAGCACCTCGATCAGCGCGGGGATGGCCGTCTCGTCCTTGAAGTTGCCCAGCGCGATGACCGCGTTGCGTTGGATCGGCTTGCGGCCGCGCCAAGCGGAGGACGACTTCCCGAACGTCTCCTTGAACTCCCGGTTGCCCATCTGCAAGATCGGCAGCAGCAGCGGCTTCGCGATCTCCGGGTCGGGCTGCAGCTCCGGCTGATGCGTCCAATTCTTGCCCTTGTTCACCGGACAGACCACTTGGCACGTATCGCAGCCATACAGCCGGTTGCCGATCTTGCGCATAAACTCATCGGAGACGATGCCCTTCGTCTGCGTGACGAAGGAGATGCAGCGCTGCGCGTCTAGCTCGCCCGGCCCGACGAGCGCCCCTGTCGGACAGGCGTCAATGCAGGCCGTGCAGTCGCCGCAGCCCTCCGTCACCGGCGTATCGGGGGGCAGCGGCAGGTTCGTGATCATCTCCCCGAGATAGACCCACGAGCCCCACTCCGGCGTTAGCGTCGCACAGTTCTTGGCGCTCCAGCCGATGCCTGCCCGCTCGGCGACGGCCCGGTCCACGAGCGCCCCGGTATCGACCATGCTCTCGGCGCGGAAGCCCGGCACCCGCTCTCGCAGCCATGCCTCGAGCTTGGCAAGCCGGTCCCGCAGCACGACGTGATAATCCGTTCCCCAGGCCGAGCGCGACAGAATGCCGCGCCGTGCTCCCGGCTCGGACTTCGGCGCGTCCTGCAGCTTGGACGGATAAGCGATCGCGATCGCGATAATCGATTGCGGCTCCTCGAACAGCAGCGCCGGCTCTGTGCGTTTGTCGAGATCCTTCTCCTCGAAGCCCGACTCCCGTCCAAGCTCCCGGTGACGGAGCAGCCGGCCCTTCAACTCGGTGAACGGGTCTGCCGCGGCTACGCCGATCTTATCGATGCCGAGTTCGGCCGCGGCCGCCTTCATCTCTTCCTTCAGCTTGTCCCATGATGTCGTCTGATTCATCTCGTTATCCTCCGGGGCAGCGCCGTTACAGCCGCTTGATCGCCTCGCGGGCGAGCTCGTCGCAGCGGTTGTTCCATTCGTTGTCGCTGTGGCCTTTAACCTTCACGTAGCTTACCTGATGCCGCTGCATAAGCGACCATAGCGCCTGCCATAAATCTTGGTTCTCCACCGGCTGGCCCTTGCTGTTCTTCCAGCCGTTGCGCAGCCAGCCGCGTATCCAATTGTTCTGAAAACAGTTCACGACGTAAGCCGAATCGCTGTATACAACCGCTTGGCACGGCTCCTTGAGCAGCGCCAGCGCCTCGATGACGGCCCGGATCTCCATCCGGTTGTTCGTCGACATCGGCTCCGCGCCGGAAATTTCCTTCCGATGCTTCCCGTAGAAAAGCACAGCGCCCCAGCCTCCCGGTCCCGGGTTGCCAGAGCACGCGCCATCGGTATAGATCATGACTTCCTTCACTCGTACATTCACTCCGCTCCCGGCACTCGCCCGGCATGCGCCGAAGGCGCGCCGCGCGAAACGCCGATTATAAAGCGTTCAATTTGGCAATCGGCCACAGAATGAAATCGGCGCGACCTTGAATCAGCTTGCGCGGCACCGCTCCGAACGAGCGGCTGTCCAGGCTCGCTCTGGCGTGCCGGTTATCCCCCATGACGAAATACGTATCCGCCTCGACCTGATACGGCCCGTAATCCAAATCTTCGATGGGCGTATCGGTGTAGGCTTCGACGATGAGTTCTCCGTTGCGGTACAGCTGCCCGCCGCGCACTTCGATCGTGTCGCCCGGCAAGCCGATAATTCGTTTGACGAGAAATTCCTTCCGGTCGGGGCGGTCGGACGGGTCCTTCAAAATGACGACGTCTTCGCGCTGCGGATCGCCGACGTAATACGAGAATTTGTTGACGAACAGCCACTCCTTCTCGTAGAGCGTCGGCTCCATCGAATGCCCTTCCACGGTGGAGAGGTTGAACACGAAGAAATGGAGCAGCAGCACCACGATCAGCGCGATCGACAGCGTCCGGCCCCAATCGATCAGCTCGGACGCCCACCTCGGAAGCTCCCTCCCGGATTTGTCCGGTTTGGGCGGCTTCGAGGACGAGGCCCGCTTCTCCTGCGCTCTGCGGCTGCGCGAAAGTCCGACCGTTTCGGTCTGCTGGGGGGTATCCGATAGTTGACTCATCTTTGCCGCTTCCCTCCGCCCGTCTGTTTCTGCCACGCCTCGTAATAATGAGCGACGCCTTCATGATGAAAGGGCGCGATCTTCGCTTCCACCCGTCCGATCAACGCGCGAAGTCCGTCCTGAACCTTGCGCTGCACTTCTGCGGAGTAATGGTAGATCGCCTTATGCTGTTCGTACTCCTCGCGGTCGACGATCTGGGCACGCCCGTCCGTCGTCAAGATCACGTCAAGGTCATAATCAATATACGTGAGCACGCTCTCATTATAGAACGGAGGCGATGCCACGTTGCAGTAGTACCGGACGCCGTGCTCCTCCATGAGCGCCACCACGTTAAACCATTGTCCCGGAATAAAAAAAGAAACCGCCGGCACACGGCTGATCCACTGTTTGCCGTCGGATTCCTGAATCGGGGTCTGCTCGTTGATGAGCACCCGCATCGATTCCGAAGCGTGCTCCGGCAGCAACAGCGTATCCGGAACGAGCCAATTCTCCAGCCACATCCGATGGAGATGGCCGTCGTGCTTGAAGCTCTTGATGATGCAAGGCTGAAATTGTTCCATACGCTAACTCCCAGAGAAGTTCTTACCTATAAGAAAAGCATATCTGCACGCCAAAATCAATGGCCATGCCAGATATGCTTCATAAAGCGCTCCGCCGTCATCCTCTTCTTATCCCGCCACGATGCTGAGCTTCTGGAAGGAACGGAAGAAATCCGTCGTCGCGTAACCGAGCGATTCGTATAAAGAGAGAATGGGCTCGTTATGCTCGTCTGCCGTAATCAAAATCTTCGCTACATTCCGCTGTTCGAACCGTCCGCGCAGCGACTGGATCAGCTTTTTGCCGACGCCTTGACGCTGGTAATCCGGATGAACCGCGATGCGGTAGTAGTACCCTCTGTTGTTGTCGATCGTACCGATAATCATTCCGATAATCTCATCTTCTTCCACGGCTACGAGCACAAGCTCGCTATCCCAGGACAGTTGACGGGCAAAGGCTTCCATGGTCAGCTCATAACACTCTTCCGATAGAACGGTCTCGAGGAGCTGGGTTACAGGCCGGTAATCCGACAGTTGGAAGGAACGAACGCGCATCATTCAACCTCTCAATCGATAACATAGTTTTGGATAAAGTTAATAATACGACAAAATGAATTCAAATCCTGCTGTTTTCTTTAAAATCTCTTAAAAAAAGTGCAAAATCAGCAGAAATATGTTGAAAACGCTTACTATTAAGCGCTTTCAATCAGCTAAAGTTCGGATTTTTTCAATTAGCTCTTTTTTTCTTTCTGTATCGAGAAAATACGGCGTCGAAGCTCGCGTCCACAATGAGACCAGCGCAGTTTTTGACGTCTGTTTCCACATTAACTTAGCAATTATTCACAAACGTTTTTGTTAATCGTGTCAGCGGTATGTTACCTATTGTTCCGCAGCACGAGAAGCGACTGCTCCATCGCCTTCTAATGTCACTTATGTGGAATGTCATAGATCAGGAATTCGCATTTTTTGTCACATTCGCGTAAAGTATAAACTTTTTCGATGTTACCTAATCGCGTGACCGGATCGTCCTTCGCTTTGTACAGCCTTGTTGTTAAACCAATATGAGAGCAAAGACATAAATATGCTTGCGCGAGCGATCGCGGTGGCGCTTGGCGATGCGCTTGGCGGTGGGCTTGGCCGTGGAATGCACATGCATGGCGAAGAACCCGGCGCTTGCAAGCGCCGGGTTCTTCGCAAAGCTATTCGTCAGGTTTTCCCCTCCGAGGGATGATGCTCGTTCCATTCTTTGGCCTGCGAGGTCGCGATCGCGATCGCGCGGCCTTCGTCGTAACCGTCGCGCAGCAGGGCGTTCGCGATTTCGACCGCCTTGTTCCGCACGCGCGGCTCAAAGTTTTTGAGCGATGGCGGGTAATCTCCTTTTCGCCAAGGCATGGCGCCCACCTCCTCTATCGTCCCCCGCTTACAGCGGGCGGTTCGACAGCGGAGTCGTCACGTCGCGGGTGTCGTAGAGATCCGCATTCTCCGAGTTGTAGCGTCTGAACGTGTCGTACGCGTCGTGGTCGCGCGTGGCGTCGGCGTCGACCAGCACCAGAATGCGGCCGTTATCGATGTAGTCGTCGTAACGCTTCGCCTCGTCTTCCGGAATGCCCAAGCCGATCAGACCACCGACCAAGCCGCCGGCGCTTGCGCCGACCGCCGCGCCCGTCAGCGTCGCCGCGATCGGGCCGGCCGCGAGAATCGGACCGATGCCTGGGATCGCAAGCGCCCCGAGCCCGGCGAGCAGACCCGCCGTACCGCCGAGGATACCGCCAGTCGCAGCTCCCGTCGCCAACCCTTCCGGCGCCTTTGTGCCCGTCTCGTCCGTCACGTCCTCTACGTCGTCCCGGTCCTTGGCGATGACCGAGATCTCATCGGACCTGTATCCTTTGCGCTTCAGCTCGTCAATAGCGTCTACCGCTGCTTCGTACGAATTAAATACACCGACAATTTTACGATTGTTGCTCATCCTAATGACCTCCTTGGCCTCTCCCGGCAAGCGGGACAAGCGTGGTTGATTTGTCTCTCCTTACCACTCGCCCCGCCGCTTGAATCGCCAGTCTACCGCGTTTTTTCGCCGCTTCCCTACGGTGTTTGCGGGCACCGCCAGGCGGGTAATAAGCAGCGGTTCGTCCATCTTCTTGCATAAAACGACACTTCCTGGAGACGCTACTCTAGGGCTTCCACCCACCCGACTTTCGAAACATAAACGTTGATTTATTATCGTAAATCAGGGATAATGGGAAATGAATCCATACATATTTCAAGGAGGTTGTTCATCCATGGCACATCAACTGCCTGCACTGCCTTATGCAAACGACGCGCTCGAGCCGCATATCGACGCGCTGACGATGGAGATCCACCACGACCGTCACCATAACGCGTACGTGACGAACCTGAATGCCGCGCTGGAGTCCGCTCCTGAGCTGCAATCCAAATCCGTCGAGGAGCTGATCGCAGACCTGAACAGCGTTCCTGAAGCGATCCGCACGGCTGTCCGCAACAACGGCGGCGGCCATGCGAACCACACCCTCTTCTGGGAAACAATCGGCCCGAACGCGGGCGGCGCGCCTACCGGCGCACTGGCAGCGGCGATCGACGCCGAACTGGGCGGCTTCGACACATTCAAAGCCGATTTCGCGAAAGCGGCTGCGACTCGTTTCGGCAGCGGCTGGGCGTTCCTGGCGGTTACCAAAGACGGCAAGCTCAAAGTATACAGCCTGCCAAACCAAGACAGCCCGATCATGGAAGGCGAAACGCCAATCCTCGGCCTGGACGTTTGGGAGCACGCGTACTACCTGAAATACCAAAACAAACGCCCTGACTACATCGGCGCGTTCTGGAACGTCGTCAACTGGACTGAAGTTGGCAAACGTTACGAAGCAGCGGCGAAATAATTCGCGTTCCGCGCGAAACGAAACACCCCCGAAGCGGCTTAAGGCCGCTTGCGGGGGTGTTTTTGCTGTGCAGATTCAGCGCTGTTCATAGATGCGACTGGATTGCCGTGCGGATTTGCTCCAACGACCGGTTGAGCGCAACGTTCTCGATCACATGCTCGCATTGCTTGCGATAAACGACTTCCTCCGTGTACTGGCCCAAGTATCGGTCCATGACGTCAACGGACATCCCCTTCGCCTCGAGCCGTTCCTTGACCGTGCGCTTATCCACGTAAATGAACAGTCGAACGACCTGATCGCCGTACAGCTTCTTCAGCAGCGAGGCCGCTTCGCTGTCCACGATGACGTACGCGTGGCGTCCTTCCTCGAGCGGCTGCAGCAGCTCCCTCGTCCGAATGCCGTAGCGCTCCCTGCCGATCACCGCCGTCTGAATGAATTCGCCGCGTCGCTCCATCGCTTCGAACGTCTCTTTGCCGGTAAAATGATAATCCCGATCCGGGGGCTCAAGCGCGCGGGGCGGACGTGTCGTATAAGAAAGCACATGGTCGATGCCCAGCTCGCTGCCGATTCGGTGCGCGATCGTCTTGCGCCCGGACCCGCTCGTGCCCGTAAAGACGAATATAAACGGTCCTGCCATAGGAAACGCCTCCTTCGCCATACCCATAATGAACGATTGCAGCATTGTGAAATCGCAGCGTCAAGGACGGGAATTGTGCCGATAAAAACCGCCGTACAACAATTGTATTCCACATCGTGCCGCCATTTTCCTGTTGATTGCCTTCTGCAGGCAAGATAGCAATATTTCCACACCTTCCAAGATTGCCCCAACCCGATCACAGGCATTCGGTGCCTGCATCGCTGCTTTCTTCTCCAGCGCCCAATAATTCGCACACGGGATAGGCTCCTGCCGCATATATTGCGTTAAAGGCATTTGCCTATTCGCATGTGCAAAAGGAGACCGAACTATGTGGTATGATCCGTATGCTTCCGGCTATGCGCCGGACGGCAGCGCCGGCGCGCCCTTGGCGCGCGCGGGCGGCGATTGCGGCTGCGGAGGGCCTCGCGCGCTCACGCAGCATCCCGTGCCTCCCGGTCCGGGACCCGGCCTGATCGGACCAGGTCATGGTCCGGGCCTGTTCCCGCCGCATCATGGACCCGGACCATTCCCGCCCCCTCCGGGGCCAGGGCCGGGACCTTGGCCGCCTGGACCGGGACCGTTCCCGCCGCCTCCGCCGCCGGGGCCTGGACCTTGGCCGCCTGGACCGGGACCATTCCCGCCGCCTCCGCCGCCGGGGCCTGGACCTTGGCCGCCTGGACCGGGACCATTCCCGCCGCCTCCGCCGCCGGGGCCTGGACCTTGGCCGCCTGGACCGGGACCATTCCCGCCCCCTCCGCCGCCAGGGCCTGGACCTTGGCCGCCTGGACCGGGGCCTTGGCCGCCTGGACCAGGGCCTTGGCCGATCCCATTTCCGCTGCCGATTCCTACGCCGCTGCCGCCGTTCCCGGGTAATTTCGTCACCGTCGTGTTGAACGGCGGCACCGCCTTCCCGTGGGTGACGAACTCGTACCGCGTGCCGCACTTCCCGGGCCAGACGGTCTATCAGGCGCTGGCCGCGACCGGCGCGGTTCGATTCGGGCCTTCCGGCAGGATCGTGGCCGTCGGCGGAGTATCGACGGGCGAAGGCGTGCTCGTGCAGCTGCTGCTGAACGGCCGGCGCATCCCGCAATCACTGCTCAGCTTCCCGGTTCAAGCAGGCGACGCGGTAGCCGTCCAGCTCTACCTGGGCGGACCGGGTTCTCTGCCGCGCGAGGACTACGCGCAGCCCGTCAGCAACGAAGTGTACACGAATCCGCTGCTGCCCGGCGCATATGGCGAATACAGGACGGACAACGAAGAGGCTAACGAAGGCTAACGATTAGCCGACTGCAACGGGAAGAGGCTGCGCGGAAGAACAATCCGCGCAGCCTCTTTTTGCCTATTCGTCTTGTTAACACCCCGGTCTATCTAGCCCACTGCGTCTCCTCTGGCGCAAGTCGGCGAAGCCACTTCCTAAACCACGCCGCTCGGCGGCCGTTAACTTCCTCCGCATAGTCGTCTCCGGCCAAGGAGAGCACGTAGCCTTCATTCGTCACATAGAAAATCGAATACCGGGACACGTGGTATTTGCCCGCAAGTCTCCCCGCGTCCTCCCCGGCCTTCGCGATTCCGGCGATAATGCGCATGCCCGGACGGAGGATGGGACCGGCGCCTTCGACCATAACGGATGTAATCAAATCAAGACGCTCCTCCTCCAAAGTCCGCCCCCGGAGATGCCTGAGCACCTTTACCGTATACACATTGTAGGCTTGAATCTGGAACACGTTCGTCTCGAGAACCGGCGGAAGCGCGATCACCTCGGCTTCTACAAAGGTCTGCGCCCTCTTGACTACGTCGTCCTTGAACGCCGGCTCCCGAATCTCAATCAGCTCGGGCATGTAAGCACTCGCCGGATATTCGGACCGGAGCGCTCGCATCTCCTCCGGCGACAGCCTCGCTTCAGGCCGATTGCCATACAAAATGAGGCCGAGCGCGATGACGAGACAGACCGCTGCAATCGCATATATCGCGCTCCGTTTACGCCGCATCGCCCATCCCCCTCTCGTAAAATCAGACAACTGCTATATCCCGGGCGGTATCCGGCGAATTTCGTCCACGAGACGACCAGCCCTTCTCCCGTTCATCGCGGCCGAGAAGTCATCGTCTCCCGTCGAGAGAACATAGCCGTCTCCCGTGACGTAATACGCCAGGTGCCACACGATCGGATATTGCCCGACGAACCGCTTGGCGTTGGATTCGAGAAGAACGGTTATGATGCGCATGCCCGGCTTCAGCGGAGGTGCCCACCCATAATCGATCGAGAACAGCTCCACTCGTTCCGGAAGCCGCGGCCCGCGGATATGCCAGTGCACAACGGCATCATAACGATAAGCGGAAGGGGTACGGCGCGCGCTTACGATTTCGACTTCCGCGAAGGTCCCCGTATCGAGCGCGACGGCTTCCCGGAAAGGCATTTTGCCGACCAACGCGAGGGGCGGATCGTTCGAGTAAAAAGGATATGTCGCGCGCAGCGCCTGGATCTCGCCGGACGTTAACCGCGCCTCCGGCCTTGCCGCCCACATAAGAAACGCCGCCGCAAGCACGACGCCTAGGCCGCGAATGAGACATTGCCTATCGTTCGCCATCGCGCCCCTCCCTACGTGCCTGCCGCTTGCAAAGCTCCTCGCAAAGCATCCAAACCACTTATAATTAACCTAGATTCTACCATTAAATTCTTGAGCATGTAAATGCTTTCTTTCCTTTCCGAAGCCTCCATCCCCGCGAAGGCGAAACGGCTGCGCCATCTTTGCGGAGATGCGCGTTTCATTCCGCGGAGGCTGTTGGATATATGGGAAACGCACACGTTCCTAAATGCCAAAAAAAGCCCCCAGCCAATGTGGCTCGGGAGCTTCTCTCGATAAAACCTGTAACGAACGGATGGATCGTGCCGCGACGACCGCGCTCCGGCGCCAACGCGCTTACTTCTGCCCGTAGTACGCGTTCTTGCCGTGTTTGCGCAGGTAGTGGCGGTCCAGCAAATGCTGGTCCATCGGCTGAATGTTCGGGTTGAGCGCGAACGTATGAACGCCCATCTTCGCCACTTCCTCCACGACGACGGCATTATGAACCGCGTTGTGCGGGTCCTTGCCCCATACGAACGGCGCGTGGCTGTTCACCAGAACGGCCGGCACCTCGACCGGATCAATGCCGCGCTCGCGGAACGTCTCGATAATGACATTGCCGGTCTCGAGCTCGTAGGCGCCTTTGATCTCCGCCTCGGTCATCGCCCGGGTGCACGGAATTTCGCCGTAGAAATAATCGCCGTGCGTCGTGCCGAGCGCCGGAATCGCGCGTCCCGCCTGCGCCCAGCTCGTCGCCCAAGGCGAGTGCGTGTGCACGATCCCGCCGATCGAGTCGAACGCGCGGTACAGCGCGACGTGCGTCGGCGTGTCCGAGGACGGCCGCAGGCTGCCCTCGACGACGTTGCCTTCCAAATCCACGACGACCATCTGCTCCGCGCGCAGCTCCTCGTAAGGCACGCCGCTCGGCTTAATGACGACAAGACCGCTCTCGCGGTCGATGCCGCTGACGTTGCCCCAAGTAAACGTGACCAGCCCATATTTCGGCAGCTCCATATTCGCTTCCCATACGGCTTGCTTCAAAGATTCCAACATTGCAATGCCTCCTTCAATTTCCGTTAACTTGATCGGACATGCTTCTCGTTGACTGCTGGTCTCATTATAACTTGTACGTACAAGTGTGTCATTACTTATTTTACCGGCTCGTCCTCCCGAGCGGCTGCCGTCGACTCGCGCATAATCAGCTTCGGCTCATACACGACGTCGCCCGATGCGCCGCGCCCGTGCTTGCCGCCGATCAGCCGCATGAGTACCGCCACCGCGTCCTCGCCCATGCGCGTCTTCGGATGCTCGATTGTCGTCAGCTTCACTTCCGTCGCGGTCGCCAGGGTCGCGTCGTCGAAGCCGACGATCGAGAGGTCGCCCGGCACGGAGAGCCCGCTGCGGCGCACGATGTCGAGCAGACGTACCGCCAGCTCGTCATTGTAGCAGACGATCGCCGTCGGCCGTTCGCCAGGCCCCAGAGCAAGCAGCGACTCGAGCGACTCGGCCGGCTTCGTCGACTTCTCTTCGGTCGTATAGCGGAGCAGGCTTCCCGACGTGAGCGGCAGTCCCCGCTCGCGCAGGCAGCGCATGAAGCCGCGCATCCGGTGGACGCCTTGGAAATCGTCGGTCTTGAAGAAGCCGGCAATCCGCTTGTGGCCCAGCTCCGCGAGATGTTCGGCCGCGCGGTAGCCGCCCAGTTCGTCGTCCACCTTCAGGCAAGGCGCATCGACGTCGCTGTAGCGCTCGTTGAGCATGACGTACGGGATGCCTCTAGCCTCCAGAGACAGAAAATAATCAAAGTTCGGGTTGCCCTCGGCGCTCTTGGTCGGCTCAATGATCAGCCCGCCAAGCGGTTCGCGCAGCATGGACTCCAGGCTTTCGCGTTCCTTGTCCTTCTCGTTGTCGGTGCTGGCGAGCAGCAGCCGGGCTCCCTGCGCGCGCAGCGCGGACTCCACGCCGCGCACGATTGTGGGAAAGATATAGTCCGAGATATGAGTCGTCATCAGGCCGATGGTCAAACCGAGCGGCTCGGCGGCCTTCCGGCTGCTCTCGGGCATGGAATCGGCGACGAACGTCCCTTTCCCCTGCACCCGGTACAGCCAGCCCTCCGCCTCGAGGTCGCCAAGCGATTGGCGCACCGTCTGCCGGCTCATCCCGGATTGGGCGGCGATCTCGTGCTCGGACGGCAGCTTGTCATGCGGGCGGAATTGTCCCGCGGCGATCCACGAAATTATTTGTTCCTTTAACTGCCTATACTTAGGGGGAAGCTGTTCCTTCACGTCGCACCTCACAGTTTGCGTAATCCAACTTGTATGATTGAAGTATACCATGCCGCCAACTTGTACGTACATAATTGTACAAGCCGAAACAATACTTGCAAAATTTTAGCAGAATTAATGCGATTGATCTACACAACATCGATCGCGGTTAAGCGGTTAAATGGATGCAGGCTTGCATTTCGAGTCGTTCCGTCGTTTGCCCCAAACAGACCAAGAGCCGCGGCAATGCCCCGGCTCTCTTTACTCATCTTTTTTGTAAGTTCGCCGCCAAAAAATTCAAACGCCCCCTTACGAGGCGGCCGATGACGGCTAAACCTTCAGCCTCTCCAGCAAATACGCGCGGACGTCGTCTGCCAGATCATCGCGCTTCAGCGCCAGATCGATCGTCGCCTGCACGAAGCCCAGCTTGTCGCCGACGTCGTAACGCGTACCGTCGAACCGATAAGCGGCGAGCGGATTCGCCAAGCCCAGCTGCTGCAGGCTGTCCGTCAGCTGAATTTCTCCGCCCTTGCCCGGCCGTGCCTTCTCGAGCAGGTCGAAGATCGCCGGTTCGAGCACATAGCGGCCCACGACGGCGAGGTTCGACGGCGCTTCGCCCGGCGCCGGCTTCTCGATGAGCGAGCGGATGAGCTCCGGCGCATGCGGGTGCAGCTCAGCAATCCCGTATTTATGTGTTTGATCCCACGGCACTTCCATCAACGCCACGACCGATGTCTCCCGCTCGCGGTGCAGATCGATCATCGCCTTCAGGCAAGGCGGGTCGGATTGAAGAATATCGTCGCCGAGCAGGACGGCGAACGGCTCGTTCTCCACGAAGCTGCGGGCGCTGAGGACGGCATGTCCGAGTCCAAGCGGCTCCCGCTGGCGGATGTAGCAGACGTCAGCCAGATGCGAGATGCCGCGCACAAGCTCCAGCAGCTCGGCTTTGCCGTGCGCTTCCAGCTCGGCCTCCAGCTCGTACGATTTGTCGAAATGGTCCTCGATCGCTCGCTTGTTCCGTCCCGACACGATCAATATGCGATCGATGCCCGAGGCGACGGCTTCCTCGACGATATATTGGATGGCCGGCTTGTCGATTAGCGGCAGCATCTCTTTGGGCTGCGCCTTTGTCGCCGGCAGGAACCGGGTGCCGAGTCCCCCGGCCGGTATGATCGCTTTGCGTACGCGTTTGCTCAACTTCTTGTCCCCCCCATAAATGCTCTTGCACTTAAGCTCCATTCTACTCTTCTCCGAACTGAACATCCATAGCCGCTCAACCCGCCGCGGGCCGGTAACCGCCCCATTGTCAAAGTTTCATAGCTTACCTGGGCAGGCCCCTGCATTTGACTTCGGTTCCCAGATCGTGACAAACTTGTGGGAGCGCCCATACAAGATCAAGATGAAACGGCCAACGCCGTCTTTGCGGCGGAGCGCGTTATTCCGCTGACCGATTTGAACCAACTTAACCTGCGAAGGAGTGTCTTGCTATGCTGTTTACCCGTAACTTGCGAACATCCCGCCGCGATGAAATGATCGACATTACGCGCGAGGTCGCCTCGATCGTCGCCAAGGAGAACGTCCGGGAGGGCATCGCGGTCGTCTATTGCCCGCATACGACGGGCGGCATCACGATCCAAGAGAACGCAGATCCCGATGTCAAACACGACGTGCTAATGCGGCTGGACGAGGTCTATCCGTGGGAGCACCCCAAATATCGCCATGCCGAAGGCAATACAGCCTCTCATCTGAAGGCGATCACGACCGGTTCTTCGCAGACGATTATCGTACAAGACGGCAAGCTGCTGCTCGGCAGATGGCAGGGTATCTATTTCTGCGAATTCGACGGGCCGAGAACGCGCGAATACGTCGTCAAGCTGATCAAAGGCTAATCTTCTCCGGCGAGCAGCCGCAGCCGCTCATAACGCCTCCTCTTCCACCCCATTCGCCGCGCGCGCAGAGGGCAGAAGAACGGGGCGTTTTTTTATTGACATTTTTGCTTATTTATAATAATTTTAATTTAGGATTTATTTTAGTTAACCTGAAATGTGAATTGATGGCATCGTTATGCAGCATGATTGGAGGAGATACCTGATGGAAAACGTCGTCATACTCGGCACCGGCCCTGCCGGCCTGGCCGCCGCCATATATCTTGCCCAAGCTGGCTACAAGCCCCTTATATTCGAAAGCGCGCCAGTCTCGTCCGATTCCGACAAGCCCGTGCCGGTTGGCAGTACGCACGCCAGAATGCGCGCGCAGGCCATCCGGATTGGCGTTCGGTTTCGCGCCGGACGCGCGGCGTTGATGCCAGGCACGCCCTTTCGGATCAAGCTGGAGTCGGGCACGCCCCTAGCTTCGCGGGCGATCATCATAGCCGACGGCGAATTGGTGCACGATATGGATATCCTTGGCGGATATCCGCAGGAGGAGCCCGGGCAAGCCGCATTCGCGGGCGGCGACGGCTTTTTCATCCAGGGACATCAGCTGTTCGTCGGCGGTAGCGGCGATGACGACAGCCAGGATGCATTATTCCTGACGCGCTTCGCCTCCGAAGCCCGTCTCGTGCAGCGCCGCATGCAACAACGCGCTTACGCCAATCCGAGCACGCGATGGGCGATCGACATGACGCCGATCGAGGTGATTCCGGGCGAGCTGGGGCTGCACGGATTAAAAGTCCGCATGACGGCCGACAGCATGCATTTGCCGTCCACGTTAAGCGGCTCTTCGCCCCAATCCGGGCCCCTAAGTGGCGGTATGCCGGTTGAGATTCGGTCCGCATTCATCGAGAGCGGTATCCTCTCGAAGGCGACGGGAACGCCGGCGTGCAAGCCTGGCATTTTCGTTTGTCGCGGCAACCTGTCTTCCGGCGACATCCATCCGCTCCAGGCCGCGGCGGCGGGCTGCCTGGCCGCCATCCGCTGCGAGCATTTCCTCGACATAAAGGCGGCCGCCGTCTAACGATTCAAGGCCGCGGCACCGGTGTAAATGAAAAGTAGTCCAACCTATCGATAAAAGGAGTGTTGACTTATGGCAACCGCAACGGCGACGAAAAGCGTACAAGAAATTCTCAATAAACAGGTAGCAAATTGGAGCGTACTCTATGTGAAGCTGCACAACTTCCACTGGTATGTGAAGGGCTCGCAGTTCTTCACGCTGCACGTGAAATTCCAGGAGTTCTACGAGGAAGCGGCGCTCCACGTCGACGAGCTGGCCGAACGTCTGCTGGCGATCGGAGGCAAACCAGAAGCGACGATGAAGCAATACCTCGATACCTCCAGCATCAAGGAAGCCAAAGGCACCGAGAGCGCGGAGCAAATGGTCGATACGCTGATCGACGACTTCGGCACCGTCATCGGCGAGCTGAAGGAAGGCATGGAGAAAGCCGAGAAAGCCGGCGACGAGACGACGGCCGACATGCTGCTCGCGATCCACAGCACGCTGGAGAAGCACGTATGGATGCTGAAGGCGTTCAACGGCCGCTAATCGGCCGGCGCGAAGTCTCCATCCGACGCAGCAGCTGATATCAGGCATGCCTATAGCCCATTCGCGATCCGAGCGGTACGCGAGTGGGCTTTTTGACGCGCTTGCTTGGGATGAGCCCAGGATGTGATCGTAAAAGAAACAGCCCGTTCACCCCCAATGAGGATGAACGGGCTTGCCGCTCTTGTTGCATATCCGCGAAAGCGCGGCGATTACACCGTCTGCGGCGCCTGCTGGCTGAGCGCGATCGCCTGCTCCAGGTCGGCCAGAATATCTCGGACCGATTCCGTGCCGATCGACAGTCGGATCAGCCCCGGCGTGACGCCCGCCGCCAGCTGTTCGTCCGGCTTCAGCTGCGCGTGCGTCGTGCTCGCCGGATGGATGATCAGCGACTTCGAATCGCCGACGTTCGCCAAATGCGAGAACAGCTGCGTCGCATGGATCAGCTTCTTGCCCGCCTCGATGCCGCCTTTGATCTCGAAGGCGAGAATCGCGCCTTGGCCGTTCGGCAAATACTTCTGCGCCAGCGCGTGCGACGGATGGCTCGCGAGACCCGGATAGCTGACCCATGCCACGTCGGCATGGTTCTCCAGATACTTGGCAACCTCGAGCGCGTTCTGGCTGTGGCGCTCCAACCGCAGATGCAGCGTCTCCAGTCCCTGCAGCAGCAGGAAGGAATTGAACGGAGACAACGCGGAGCCGAGGTCGCGCAGCAGCTGCACGCGGGCTTTGATAATATACGCGAGCGGCCCTACCGCTTCGGTGTACACGACGCCGTTGTAGCTCGGGTCGGGCTCGGTCAGGCCCGGGAATTTGCCGCTTGCCGCCCAATCGAACGTGCCGCCGTCCACGATGACCCCGCCGATCGACGTGCCGTGGCCGCCGATGAATTTCGTCGCCGAGTGGACGACGACGTCCGCCCCGTGCTTGATCGGCTGCAGCAAATACGGGCTCGGGAACGTGTTGTCGACGATCAGCGGAATGCCGTTCTCGTGGGCGATGGCCGCCACGGCCTCGATGTCGAGCACGTCGCCTTTCGGATTACCGATCGTCTCGCCGTAGAGCGCCTTCGTTTTGTCCGTGATGGCGCTGCGGAAGTTCTCCGGGTCGCTCGAATCGACGAACGTCACTTTGATGCCGAGCTTCTTGAGGGTATGCGCGAATAGATTGTACGTGCCGCCGTATAGGCTCGAGGACGAGACGATCTCGTCCCCGGCTTCGGCGATATTGAGAATCGCGAACGTGATCGCGGCTTGCCCCGACGCGAGGCCGAGCGCGCCGACGCCCCCCTCGAGCGCAGCGATGCGCTGCTCGAACACGTCCGTCGTCGGATTCATGATACGGGAGTAGATGTTGCCGAATTCCTTCAGCGCGAATAGATTAGCCGCATGGTCCGTGTCGCGGAAGCCATACGAGGTCGTTTGGTAGATGGGTACGGCCCGTGACAACGTCGTCGGATCGAAATCCTGCCCTGCGTGCACAGCCAACGTTTCCAATGTGTAGTTCGGTTTGTCGCTCATCGTGTTTTCCCCTTTTCGTCTTGAAATTAGGAACGCGATTATGCCGATTCTTGGATGTGACTTCCATATTGATATTCTTCGACCTGCTGCAAATCCCTGCTTCGAATGAAAATCAAATAATTCACATTAAATTACTTGGTTTTAGCGTAGTTTAGCACTTTTTTCCTACAACCGTCAATTCTTTTCCACCTCTAATGACAAGGATCGCTCAGGCGCAGGTTCGAACGAGGCACCCGCATGCTTAAAGGCATCGTTCGCACGCGGTCTCCCGCTGCGGCGCACACGGAAAGAGCCGCCTCCCGTTGCCGGGCAGGCGGCTCTTTCCATTCGCTATCCATCGCGTTCGTTTGCCGCATGAATCGTTCAGGCGGTGAATATTTCGTGCTATAAACCGTTGCTTGTTAGCCACGTTACCGTTGCTTTTTAGCCACGCTACCGTTGCTTATTAGCCACGGTTACCGTTGCTTTTTAGCCACGGTTACCGTTGCTTTTTAACCGCGATTTGCTCGGCCAGCTCGTTCAAATACGTCCAGCGGTCCATGAGCTCCTCCAGTTTCGCTTCGAGCTGCTGCTGCTCCGTCACCAGCTGCTGCAGCAGCATCGAATCGCTGCCCGATTCGTCCATCCGCTTGGCGACCGCGGCGAGCGCCTCTTCGGTCTGCGCGATCGTCTCGTCGATCGTCTCGAACTCCTTCTGCTCCTTGTACGACATCTTCGTCGGTCCGGCATTCTCCGCCGCGCGTGCCGAAGATGCAGGCGCCGCAACCGCCGGTCGGCTCGCCGCCTCGGCTTGCGCCTTGCGTCCCGTCTCCGCCGCCGCCTGCTCCGCGAACTCCGTGTAGTTGCCGACATGATGCGTCACGACGCCCTCGCCCTCGAAGGCCAGTATTCGGTCCACCGTCCGGTCCAGGAAGTACCGGTCATGGGAGACAACGAAGACGACGCCCGGGAAGTCGTCCAGGTAGTCCTCGAGCACGGTCAGCGTCTGGATGTCCAGATCGTTCGTCGGCTCGTCGAGCAGCAGCACGTTCGGGGCGTCCATCAGGACGCGCAGCAGCTGCACCCGGCGTTTCTCGCCGCCGGACAGCTTGCCGATCGGCGACCACTGCATCGTAGACGAGAACAGGAAGCGCTCCAGCATTTGGCCCGCCGATACCGACGAGCCGTCTCCCGTCGTGATCCGTTCCGCACCTTCCTTGATGTAATCGATCACCCGCATGGTATCGTCCATCTCCTCGCGCTCCTGCGAGAAAATGCCTAGCCGCACGGTCGGACCAAGCTCTACCGTACCCGCGTCCGGCGACAGCTGACCCGCTATCAGCTTCAGCAGCGTCGACTTGCCGAGCCCGTTGCGACCGACGATGCCGACGCGATCCTCCGGCACCGCGATATAGCTGAAGTTACGAATGACCGGACGCCCTTCAAACGCCTTGGTTAGTCCGTCGATCTCGACGATCTTCTTGCCAAGCCGCGCGGACGCCACCGACAATTCCAGCTTGCCCGACGCCTTCTCCGGCGCCGCGTCCTTCAACGCCTCGAACCGCTCGATACGCGCCTTCTGCTTGGTTGTCCGCGCTTTCGCCCCGCGCCGCATCCAGGCCAGCTCGTTGCGGAACAGGTTCTGCCGCTTCGCCTCCGATGCCGCGTCCCGCTCCTCCCGCTCCAGCTTCAGCTCGAGGAATCGGCTGTAGTTCGCCGTATAGAAATACGCTTTGCCCCGGTCCAATTCGAGCGTCCGGTTCGTCACCCGGTCTAGAAAATACCGGTCATGCGTAATCATAAGCAAAGCGCCTTTGCGCTTGGCTAACATTTGCTCCAGCCAAGCGACCGATTCATTGTCGATATGGTTGGTCGGCTCGTCCAGCAGCAGCACGTCCGCCGGCTGAATCAGCGCCGTCGCCATCGCGACGCGTTTGCGCTGGCCGCCCGACAACGTGCCTAGCTTGGCGTCGAAGCGATGAATGCCGAGCTTCGTCAGCGCCGTCTTCGCTTCGCTCTCGATCGTCCACGCGTCCAGCTCGTCCATCCGCTGGTTGGCGCGGACAAGCTTCTCCTGCAGCGCCGCGTCGCCGCTGTTCAGTTCGAGCGCCGCCAGCGCTTCGGCATAAGCGCGCACTGCCTTCATCGGTTCGGAATCGCCCGCGAGCACGTGCGCCAGCACCGTCGCTTCGGGATCGAAAGGAGGATCCTGCGCGAGCAGCTGCACGGTGACGCCGCCGGCGGTCATGATCGATCCGGCATCCGGCTGCTCCAGCCCCGCCACGACTTTCATAAAGGTGGACTTGCCCGTTCCGTTGACGCCGATAATGCCGATTTTGTCGCCGGCCTCGATACCGAACGAGACGTCTTCGAACAGCATTTTCTCGCCATAGCTTTTCGTTATATGATCAACCGTTAATACGTGCATGCTTCTACCGCCTATCTTCTCAATGTAGAGAGGTCCGTCGCTTCTCCTGCAAACCCTTCGCTTTAACTTTATACGAAGAGGCTTGCGGGGGCAACCGGGTCGAACGCCGTATGCCGGCGGAATTCAGGGTGAACTCGCGGCACTGCGGGAACGGGACTACAAGGATGCGCGCGCCCCTGATCGGGCGCCGCTCGAATCAAAAACAGCGCCGCAGGGTGCCTTCTCGCACACCTGCAGCGCTGCTGCCTCGTTCTTATTGGATTAGCATGAACCTGTCGGCCGATTAAGCCAGCACCGCTTCGCGCTCGGCGCGCGCGTACCGGACTTCCTCGGCGCGTACAGCGATCGCCGCCATCGTGCGGACCGCTTCGAGCGGATACTTCCCGGCCGCCGTCTCGCCGGAGAGCATGACCGCGTCCGTGCCGTCCCAGATCGCGTTGGCGACGTCGCCCGCTTCGGCGCGCGTCGGGCGCGGCTGCTGCTGCATCGACTCGAGCATTTGGGTCGCCGTCACGACGAATTTGCCAGCCTTGTTGCAAGCGGCGATCATTTGCTTCTGCGCGATCGGCACGTCTTGGATCGGAATCTCGACGCCGAGATCCCCGCGCGCGACCATGATGGAATCGGATGCCGCGATGATCGCGTCCAGCTCGTCGAGGCCTTCCTGGTTCTCGATTTTGGACATGACCTTAATGTGGGAAGCGCCCGCGTCGGCCAGCATCTTCTTCACTTCGAGCACATCCTCCGCGCGGCGCACGAACGACATCGCGATGATCTCCACGTTGTTCTCGATGCCGAATTGGATATGCTGCTTGTCGCGCTCCGTGACGCCCGGCAGCGACGTGCGAATGCCCGGCAGGTTGACGCCTTTGCGCGATTTAATGACGCCGCCGTTCAAGATCGTGCAGACGACGTCCGTCCCTTCGATGCGCTCGACGGCCAGCTCGATCAGACCGTCGTCGATCATGATGCGGGAGCCGACTTTAACGTCCTTGGACAAATCGTAGGATACCGAAATCCGGTCGATCGTGCCTGCAATCTGCTCCGTCGTCAGCGTCAGCGCAGCGCCGCTTTGCAGCAGGTACGATGGTTCCGCCAAATTGCCCGTGCGAATTTCCGGTCCTTTGATATCCAGCATGATTTCAATTGTGGTATTCTTCTTGCGAGCGGCTTCGCGTACGAGTACGATCCGGTTCTGGTGATCGTCCAGTTCGCCGTGCGCCAGGTTCATGCGGGCGATGTTCATGCCTGCGTCGATCATGTTCTCCAGCATCTCCGGGCTCAGACAAGCTGGTCCCATCGTACAAACGATCTGTGTTTTTTTCATTGCGTTTGTCCACTCCTGTCAAATACTATCGTTCTTTGTCTATCGTTAGTTCTATTGTATAGGAGCGGCTGTTCAAGATCGATGAACTATAGTACAGTAGTTATACTATAGTCCGATAATAATTGAGGCGACGCTATTGTTCAGTATTTTTCATATCGGCGAAGAGCGCGGCATCCTACGTCAGGACCGGCGCCGGCTGGGTAATGACAGTTATCTCTTCTTGTGGGTCCGGTTCGGGCGCGTGACGCTGGAGATCGCCGGCAAATCCTACGTCTGCGGCAAGAACGAGCTGCTGCTCGTGCCGCCCGGCCGGACGCTGTACGAGCTCAGCGGCGAAGGCGGCATCCGCGACGCGATCGCCGTCCGATTCAGCCCCGCCACTGCCGAGGTCTCCAGCCAATTGCCGCTGCTCGGGGCGATTACGCCGCTTGTGTGGACAACCCGCATGCCCGAGCTCATCGACGAGAAGCTGCTGCAGCTGACCGGGCACTGGAACGAGCGCGCCCCTTACTATTCCGTGCTATGCAGCGCCTTGCTGGCGGAAGTGCTCGTCCTGATCAACCGGGAAGTCGATTCCGGAGCGAAGATGCCGTCGACCCTCCAGCATGCCGAGCGGATGAAGCGGTATATCGACGAGCATTACCGGGAGAAAATCACGAAGCTGGAGCTTGGCCGCTGCGTCGGCGTCAGCCCGAACTACGCCGCCGCGCTGTTCCGCAGCGTGACGGGGCTGACGATCAGCGATTTCGTCCACCGCAAGCGGATGAAGATTGCGCAATATTTGCTCCGCCACTCGCAGCTGACCGTCCAGGAGATCTCGGAGCATCTCGGCTACAACGACCCGTCCTACTTCAACCGGACGTTCAAGCGTACGGTCGGACGGCTGCCGTCGGAGCTGATCGCGGAGCGGAGCCAGCGGGAGTAAGACGGTTAGATTGGCCCGGGGACGGGCGCAATTATAATGAAATCGACGAATGAAGTTCATACTGGCCTTAAGAAGGCCCGACAATACGGAGAGGATGATGACGATGAACGTCTCGATTTTGAAGGCGGAATTGAAATACACCGGGAAAGAGGACGGCTATCTGGGCTTCGTCCATTTTGCGGTCGAGGGCCACAAGTCGGACTATGAGCTGACGCTCAAAAGCAAAAACTGCGAGGACTGGATGTACAGCCTGAATTTCCTGAGCGGCCCGGGCAAAGAAGTCCAGATCCACAAGGTGGAAGAGCAGATCGAGGAGAACGACGAGTTGTTCGACACGCTGATCGACGCGGCGCTGGACGCGCTGGAGAAGGAGAAGAACGAGGGCGGCGGCGAGCAAGCTTAGCTTCGAACGCGAGCGGGGAGACCGGCAATCAGCCAATGCTCCCCGCTATTTTTATTTTCATGTGGCGCGATAGCTGTACTTCCGCGGTTCCTCTATATAGCTGCTTAGCGGGATGCAGTCGTCGGTATCGAGCGAAATCACGCATCCCTCTGCGGCATGGAGTCGCATGCTGCCGCTCCAAGGGGGGCTTCATTTGGCAGAATAGCCAATCCATAAAAGCCGCGGGTCACATTTCTGTAACCATTCTTTAAGGTTATCATAAGCCCGACTTCAGCTTCGTTTAAGGTTCGGCGCCTATACTTAATTCCAACGACCCCCCTTTATAATAGAGTAAGACTTGGACCCGCAGCGATGCGGGTCATTTTTTTGTCTTATCATGCTTATAAGTCATCGAAAAACCGGCTCGCGCTCGCGGCCGGTTCGCCCTCGTTCAATATAGCCATGTCTTCAGCAGCGCCGATAGCTCGCGAATGTCGCGAATCTCCGCGTGCGGCGCATGGTCCGTGTCCGGCGCGGCGCCGCGGCGGTTCAGCCAGACCGAACGCCAGCCTGCTTCCATCGCCCCTGCGATGTCGTTGCGCCAGGAGTCGCCAATATATAGACATACCTCCGGCGCATGCCCCGTCACGTCGCTCACGTGCTCGAAAATCCGCGGGTCCGGCTTCGCGATCCCTACGCCGTCCGAGATGAAAATCCGGTCGGCCGCCACGATCCGGTCCAGCCCGAGCGCGCGGATTTTGGCCATCTGATGCTCGACCGGCCCGTTCGTGACCATGCCCAGCCCCAGCCCGGCTTCGCGCACGAGCGCGATGGCCTCAAGCACGCCGTCCGACAGCTCGATCCGCCCCTGCTCCTCGATATAACGGGCCTGTACCGCCGCCGACTGTTCGCGCGTCACCGCAAGGTCGAACTCCGCGAACGCCAGCATGACGCGCTGCACGCGCATCTCCTCCAGCTCCATGTGCCCCTCCGCGTAAATCTCCCAGAGCCGGTCGCTGTGATAGCGCACCCGCCGGTACGCCGTCTCCAGCGGAAAGTCCGCCGGCAGCGCCAGCACCGCCAAGGCCGCCTTGCGGAACGGGGAGAGCGAATCGTACATCGTATCGTCCAAATCAAAAAAGACCGCTTCGAACCGGCCCATATTACGGCTTGCTTCCTTGTTCATATCAGCTGCTGCCTTCCTTCCGTCGCCACCTTTATCGGCACCATCGTACCATGAAGCGGCGCGGGTTGGTAGCCGGGAGCAATAGCCAGCAGAGAAGGAGCCGCTGCTGGCGGCGGCTGAAGTCCACACTTCGCCCGGCCGAAGCGCGCAAAAAACCATCCCAAGGCACGTCCGCCCCGAGATGGCTTCTCCATGTCCGACCGCTAATTTCGATTAATGACCACGAGCTTCAGCTCGGTCATGTCCTCGATCGCGTATTTGATCCCTTCGCGCCCGAGACCGCTCTCCTTCACGCCGCCGTACGGCATGTGGTCGACGCGGAACGTCGGGATGTCGTTGATCATAACGCCGCCGACGTGCAGCGCGTCCGCCGCGTCGAGCGCGGTGCGCAGGTCGTTCGTGTAGATGCCCGCCTGCAGGCCGTACGTCGAATCGTTGACGAGCCCGATCGCTTCGTCGATCGAGCCGACTCGGCCGACCACCACGATCGGTGCGAATACTTCCTTGCATGACACCTGCGCGTCCGGAGGCACGTTCAGCAGCACGGTCGGCAGCAGGATGCCGCCTTCGGCCGATCCGCCGCACGCTACCGTCGCCCCGCGCTCGACCGCTTCCCCGATCCAGCCGAGCGTGCGCGTCACTTCGCGTCCGGCGATAAGCGCCGAGACGTCGGTCGCCTGATCGAGCGGGTCGCCGACCTTCAGTTGGCCGACCGCCGCGACGAGCTTCTCGACGAAAGCCTCATACAACGCCTCCACGACGTAAATCCGCTGCAACGAAATACACACTTGCCCCTGATTCGAAAATGCCCCCACCGCGCAGCGCGCGACGACCGCATCCAAGTTAGCATCCTTGTCGACGATGACGGCGGCGTTGGAGCCCAGCTCCAGCGTCACCTTCTTCAGCCCTGCCATGGCGCGAATGGACGCGCCGACCGCGGCGCTGCCGGTGAAGCTGATCGCACCGACGCGCGGGTCGGTCGTCATCTTCTCGCCGAGCAGTTTGCCATCGCCGGTAATGACGTTCAGCGCGCCTGCCGGCAGCCCCGCTTCGGCGAACAGCTCCGCGATATAGAACGCGGACAGCGGCGTCTGCGGCGCGGGCTTGAGCACGACCGCGTTGCCGGAGGCGAACGCCGGACCGAGCTTATGCGCGACGAGGTTCATCGGGAAGTTGAACGGCGTGATCGCGCCGACGACGCCGATCGGCTCGCGCGTCGTATACGCCAGGCGACCTTCCCCGCCCGGCGCAGCGTCGAGCGGGATCGTCTCGCCGTGCAGCCGCTTCGCTTCCTCGGCCGCGAACTGATACGTCTGCACCGTGCGATCGACCTCGGCATACGCCGCCTTCAGCGGCTTCGCCGCTTCGAGCGCGATCAGCCTCGCCGCTTCCTCCTTACGCTCGCCGAGCAATTGGGCCACCCGGTACAAGATCGACGCGCGCTGGTGCGCGGGCATCCGGCGCATGGCCGGGCGCGCCGCGACGGCCGCTTCGATCGCCAAGTCCGCCTCCGCCAATCCCGCATTCGCGATCTCGGCGATCGCTTCGCCGGAATAAGGCGCATGTAAGGTCGTATAGTCGGCCGTCTCCACCTGAGCGCCGCCGATGAGCAACTGTTTCTTCATATAGTTAGGTTCCTCCTTGCTTCTCCCGTTCGATTACCTTCTGCCAACGACAGCGGCCAGCCGGTCCCGAAGCGCCGCAACAAGGCTGTCGGGACCATGGCTGGCCAGCATCGCTTATTATAGGGCTTTCGCGTACATCTCCGATAAGGCCTCGCTAATGATATCCAGCCCCTCGTCCAGCTGCTCGTCGGTGATGACGAGCGGCGTGAGGAAACGAACGACGTTGCCGTGCACGCCCGCGCTGAGCAGGATAATCCCCTTCTCGTAGCAGGCGCGAAGCAAGCTCGCGACGAACGCCTTCGCCGGCTCGCCGGTCGCGGGCTCGACGAACTCCACCGCGCACATCGCGCCGAGACCGCGCACGTCCCCGATGATCGGATACCGCGTCTGCAGCGCTTCGAAATGCCCGCGAATCCGCTCGCCGATTACCTCGGAGCGATCGCTCAATCCGTCCCGCTCCATCTGCTCGATGACCGCGAGCGCCGCGACGCAGCCAAGCGGGCTGCCGCCGTACGTGCCGCCCAGTTCGCCCGGGCTCGCCGCGTCGAGCAGCTCCGCGCGTCCGACGACGCCGCTGATCGGCAGCCCGGCCGCGAGCGACTTCGACACCGTGATCAGATCCGGCTCGATGCCGAAATGGCTGCTCGCGAACATCCGCCCCGTCCGCCCGAAGCCGGTCTGAATTTCGTCGGCGATAAACAAGATGTTATTGCGTTTGCACACGTCGTAGACGCCCTTAACGAAAAGCTTCGGCGGCACGATGAAGCCGCCTTCGCCCTGCACCGGCTCCATGATGACCGCCGCGAGCTCTTCCGGGGCCGCCTCGGTCAGGAGGAAATCCTCGAACTGCTTCACGCAGAAGCTCGCGTATTCCTCTTCCGTCATCGACGCCGGACGGTGATACGGATAGGGATACATCGCCTTGTAGGTCGCGGGCGCGAAAGGTCCCATTTTGAACTTGTACGGCTTCACCTTGCTCGTCAGGCTCATCCCGAGCAGCGTCCGGCCGTGGAAGCCGCGCGTGAAGGAGACGATGCCGGGCTTGCCGGTATACTTGCGCGCGATCTTCACCGCGTTCTCGACCGCCTCCGCCCCGCTGTTCAGCAGGAGCGCCTTCTTGGGGAAATCGCCCGGCGTAATCGCCGCCAGCTTCTCGGCCAGCGCGACGTACGATTCGTACATGCCGACGTGGAAGCTCGTGTGCAGGAACTTCTCCGCCTGCTCCTGAACCGCCTTCACGACCTCCGGCGGACAGTGTCCGGCGTTGATCGTGCCGATCGCGCCGACGAAATCGAGGAACGTATTGCCATCGACGTCGGCCAGCAGCGCGCCGCTCGCCCGCTCCACGAACAGCGGGAAGTTATTGCCGACGCCGAGCGAGACGGCCGCCGCGCGGCGCTCGAGCAGCGCCGCCGTGCGCGGTCCCGGCAGGGGACCTTGAATGGACGCGAATTTGCGTTCTGTCGCCATATTATCTCATACTCCTTACCCGCGGTACCAGCCGAGCGGCTCGACCTGTAGGTTCGTATTGATCTGCTTTACTTCCGTATAGGCTTCATAGCCGAAGGTGCCGAGCTCGCGGCCGATGCCGCTCTGCTTGTAGCCGCCCCATGGCGCTTCGTTATAAGTCGGGTGATACGTATTGATCCACGTGATGCCGGCGCGGAGCTTGCGGGCGACCCGCTGCGCCTTCGCGCCATTGTTCGTGAACACCGCCCCCGCCAGACCGTAGATGGAGTCGTTCGCCAAACGGATCGCTTCCGCCTCGTCCTTGAACGTCTGCACGACGAGCACCGGTCCGAAAATCTCTTCCCGCACGATGCGCATATCCGGCGTCGTATCCGCGAATATCGTCGGCTCCATGAAAAAGCCGCCCGCGTACTTGCCTTCCGTCAGCCGGTTGCCGCCGCACACGAGACGCGCGCCTTCCGCCTTGCCGATCTCCACGTAGTCCAGCACCTTGCGAAGATGCGCCTCGGAGACGAGCGGGCCCATCTCGGTGTCGTCGGCAAGTCCCTCGCCGACGACGATCGCCTTCGTCCGCTCCGTCAGCCGTTCCATGAACCGGTCGTAGATGCTCTCCTCGAGCAGCAGTCGCGAGCCCGCCGCGCAGATCTGGCCTTGCCCCGCGAAAATCGCGAACATCGCGTATTCGACCGCCGTCTCGAAATCCGCGTCGGCGAACACGATGTTCGGCGATTTGCCGCCGAGCTCGAGCGAAATTTTCTTCATGTTGCCCGCGGCGGCCCGCATGATGCTGCGGCCGGTCGCCGTCCCGCCGGTGAAGGCGATTTTGTCGACCTGATCGCTCTCCGCCAGTTCATGGCCGACCGTCGCGCCCGCGCCCAGCACGAGATTCGCCACGCCCGCCGGGAAGCCCGCGCGCTCGATGAGACCGAACAGCTTCACGGCCGTCGCCGGAGTGATCTCCGCCGGCTTGAAGACGACGGTGTTGCCGGCCGCCAGCGCCGGCGCCAGCTTCCACGCGGCCATGAGCAGCGGATAGTTCCACGGCACGATCTGGCCGCAGACGCCGATCGGCTCGCGCACGACGATCGCCTGCATCGGATCGGCAACCTCGTACGTCTGGCCGTGCGGCTTCGTCGCATGTCCCGCGTAGTAACGGAAGCAGGCCACCGCGTCGTTCACGTCGCCCTGCGCTTCGCGCAGCGGCTTGCCGCTGTCGAGCACCTCGAGCCGCGCGAATTCGTCCTTCTCCGCTTCCAGCAGCCGGGCCAGCTCGAAGAGGAGACGCGCCCTTTCCGCCGCCGGCGTCGTGCTCCACTCGCCCTCGTCGAAGGCGGATCGCGCCGCCGCGATCGCGCGTCGCGCGTCGTCCGCGTTCCCTTCGGCCGCCGCGGCGATGACCGCGCCGCTGGCCGGATTGACGATCTCCCGGGTTTCGCCCGACAAGGCGTCCACCCACTGGCCGTCGATATACATTTGCAGTTGTTCGCTCATAGTTGGCTCCTCCTGCTCCCATGGTTTGGTGATGACCGCCCTCTTCTCGCGAAGGAAGCGGCTAGTAAGGCACGGCGCGCAACACGCTCGCCCTTCCTCCGGGCCGGCTACTTGCCGCCCATCGGCTGCTGCTGCGTAATGCAGTGGATATTGCCGCCCCCGAGGGCGATTTCGCGCGTATTCACCTGCACGACCTCGCGGTCCGGGAACAGCGCCCGGATTTGCGCGAGCGCCTCGCCGTCGCGCGGATCGTCGAACGCCGGGATCACGACGCCGCCGTTGCAAATATAGAAATTCACGTACGTCGCGGCGAAGCACGTCCCCGTCGCCCGGCTGTAGCTGCGGCGAGCCCGATCGATCCGGCGCGCCTCCTCGTCCGAGATCGTGAGCGGCGACGGAATGTGGATGCGGTGAATGTCCAGCTTTCGCCCGCGCGCGTCAACCGCTTCGCTCAGCGTCTTGTACGCCGCCTGCAGCACCTCGTACTGCGGATCGGCGGGATCGTCGGTCCAGCTCATCGCCACGACGCCCGGGCGGATGAACGCGGCGACCTCGTCGATATGGCCGTCCGTCTCGTCGAACAGCATGCCGTCCTTGATCCAGATGATCTTCTCGATGTTCAGGTATTCCCGCAGCAGCTCTTCCACCTGTTCCCTCGTCATGTCGGGGTTGCGGTTCGGGTTGAGCAGGCATTGCTCGGTCGTCAGCAGCGTCCCTTCCCCGTCGACGTGAATGGCGCCGCCTTCGAGAATGAAATGCTGGGCGTCGTAACGGTCCTTGTATTCCAGCTCCAATACCTTCTGTTTCACGAGCATATCTTGATCCCACGGGAAGTATAGGCCGCCCTGCAGGCCGCCCCAGGCGTTGAAGCCCCAGTCGACGCCCCGCACGTCGCCGGCGTCGTTCTTCACGAACGTCGGGCCGACGTCGCGCATCCATGCGTCGTTGGAGGACATCTCCACGACGCGGATCGGATCGGGGAAAATGGCCCGCACATGCTCATACTGCGAGGAGCCGACGCCGACCGTCACGGGCTCGAACTTGGAGATGGCCAGTGCCACCTCCACGAACGCGTCCTGCGCCGGCTTGGCGCCGAGGCGCCATGTATCGGTTCTCGTCGGCCACAGCATCCAAGTGCCGCGATGGGATTCATATTCGGCCGGCATCCGGTAGCCGTCCTGTCTGGGTGTGCTGTTGATCGTTCTTGGCATGCGGCTTCACCTCGGAGAAAATTAAGCTTGCGTTTGCGCGAGCACCTTGCGGAACGTCGCGATGACGCGGTCGACTTCGTCCATGGCGATCGTGAGCGGCGGCTCGATCCGGATCGTCTTGGAATTGATGAGCGTGCCCGCCACGAGAATGCCCTCGTCGAACATCCCCTTCGACACCTCGTAGCCGACCTCGTCGCGATGAAACTCGATGCCGATCATAAGGCCGATGCCGCGAATTTCCATCACCTTGTCTTCCTGACCCACGGCCGCTTCGCGCAGGCCGTTCAGGAAGTAGCGGCCGACTTCGTCCGCGCGCGCCGGCAGATTCTCTTCCAACAGCACGTCGATCGTCGCGATCGCCGCCGCGCAGGCGAGCGGGTTGCCGCCGAACGTCGTCGTGTGCATGAACGGGTTCGGGAAGAAGCTCTTGAACACGCGCTCGTTGGCGACGACCGCGCCGGCCGGCATGACGCCGCCGCCGAACGCTTTGGCCAGACAGAGAATGTCCGGCGTCACGCCGTACACTTCCGAAGCGAACATGCGGCCCGTGCGGCCCATGCCCGTCTGCACTTCATCGAACACAAGCAGCGCCCCGTACTCATCGCACAGCTCGCGCACCTCGCGAAGATAGTTCGGCGGGGGAAGAATAATGCCGCCTTCTCCTTGCACCGGCTCGAGCAGCACGGCCGCGACGTCTTCGCCGACCATGGCGCACGTCTCGAACGTCTTGCGCATCATCTCGATGTCGCCGAACGGGATGTGGCGGAAGCCCGGGATGAGCGGCAGGAACGGCTTGCGGAACATGCCTTTGGCCGTGCCGGAGAGCGAACCCAAGCTCTTGCCGTGGAAGGCGCGCGTCGTGGAGATGATCGTCGTGCGCTCGCTGTACATTTTGACCAGCTTCAATGCCGCCTCGACGCTCTCCGTGCCGCTGTTCGTGAAGAACGAATATTTCAGGTCGCCCGGCGTAATGCGCTCGAGAATCTTGGCGAGCATGGCGCGCAGCGGATCGAGCAGGTCCTGGCTGTGCAGCGCCTGGCGCTTCAGCTGGTTCTCGACCGCGGCCACGACCTTCGGATGCCGGTGGCCGACGTTATAGATGCCGAAACCGCCGAGACAATCGATGTACTCCTTGCCGCTGACGTCCTTGAAGCAGGAGCCTTCGTCCGACCACTCGACCGCCGCGAATTGTCCGCCTTGCGTCACCGTCTTGCGGTATTCGAGGAAGCCCGGGTTCACGTTCTCGCGGAAGCCGTCGACGGTCTCCTTCGTAATCCACGCCGCCTCTTCCGGGGTCACTTCCTTCTTCGCGATCAAGCCCAGCACTTTCTTGATATACGATTTCGTCTCTTCCTCGCCGCCGCGCTGTTCCGTTACTTTCGTATGATCGATAGCCATATGATTGCCTCCTTGAGTTTGTTATCCGGGGGAAAATGGTAAAATGCCTTAGCTCCGCGAATCGCGCGTCATCAGCATGCCGTACGTCTCCGGCCGGCGGTCGCGCATGAACTGCAGCAGGTTGCGGGCAAAATCGATTTCGCCGAGCTCGACCTTCTGGATGAGGATGCCTTCCTCGTCGTCCAGCGATTGCACGATATCGCCCATCGGGCTGCTGACGAACGAGCCGCCGTAGAACGTCATGTCGTCCTCGCGGCCGACGCGGTTGACCGCGGCGATGAACACGCCGTTGTGGATGCCGTGCGCAGAGATCGCCTTCTCCCATGTCCGCCGCGTCGACAGCTCGGGATGATCCGGCTCGGAGCCGATGGCCGAAGGAAAGAACAGAATCTCCGCGCCTTGCAGCGCCAGAATGCGGGCCGTCTCCGGGAACCATTCGTCCCAGCAGATGCCGATGCCGATCGTGCCGAACGCCGTCTTGTAGACCGGGTAGCCGGTGTTGCCGGGGATAAAATAATACTTTTCGTGGTACTGCGGCCCGTCGGGAATATGGTTTTTGCGCGTCGTCCCGAGGCAGGCGCCGTCCGCGTCGTAGACGGCGGCGCTGTTGTAATAGAGGCCCCGGCCGGCCTTCTCGTAATACGGCACGATGAGCACGACGCCGAGCTTGCCGGCCAGCTCGCCCATCGTTCGCAGCACGTCGCTGTCCGGCGATTCCGCCAGCTCGTAGCCGCGCGGGGTGACGCGCTGCGCGACGTAAGGATTCGCGAACAGCTCCTGGAGACAGATGATTTGCGCGCCTTTGGCCGCAGCCTCCTCGATATGCGCGATCGTGCGCCGGACGTTGAGGGCGGCGTCGGGGTCGCAGGAAAGTTGGATGAGGGCGAGGGTCACATCGGATTGATGCATCGGCAGCAGCTCCTTTTATATAAATTGAATGAACGTCAGTCATTTTGGAATAAATGACGGCCTTAAAGGCCGTTCATGCGGACAAATGGCGTAATCAATGGCTGCTGCGACAACGGTTCCACCACGCCGGAAGCTCCGCACCTTGCCTTCCGACACCGCGGTTACTTGGGCGCCCTCGGCGTCAATCGGATGTCCGGCGCGTGCTGCGACGGTCCGCCATGGCGGCCATGTCCGCCGAGGTACGCCGCGGCCATTCCGGGGAACGGGCAGCTCCCGCTACTTCGCCGGCGCCATCGAACGCTTCAGGAACTGGAATACCTCGTGCTGGGATTCCTCGCGCGTAATGTCCTGGTCGCGGCCGATGAAGAACCGCTCCGCGGCGTTCTCGACCATGTTGACGATCATTTTGGCCGTCCAGCCGACGTTGAGCTCGCCGATGATTTCGCCATTGCCGATCGCCCGCTTCAGCTCGTCCTCGAACCATTCGTAATACGGCTTGTAGATCGTCTCCCAAATTTCCATCGAGTGATCGATCGCAAGGCCCGAATACACCAGCACGATGACGTCCTTGTACTCGTCGGTGATGTTGTAGATCTCGTCGATGAACGTCTGCAGGAACTCCATGAAGTTCGCGCGGTCCTTCGTCTTCTCCTTGCTCTTCTCGAGCGTGATCGAGATCAGGTTCTGGGCGATGGCCGGGATGAGCGCGTTCTTGGACCGGAAATACAGATAGAACGTCCCCTGCGCGACGCCGGCTTTCTTGACGATATCCGAGATGGACGTGCTGTACAGTCCCTTCTCCGAAATAATCTCGATCGCCGCCTGCAAAATGGCATTATACTTGTCGTTTACGGTAGTCGCTGACACGAATCGCCCTCCAATGACTGACTATCATTCATTTTTGCTTGTGAGTTTTATCATAGCGCAGCCTCGAAAACGGCGCAACCCTTATTTTCGCCCTACATGTCACCTTATGTGACACCCAATCCTAAAATTCCGCTTGAAAGATGAAAAATGAGCGTTGTATACTAGGTCGCATAAAGCCAATATGTGGTTAGGGAGTGATTTCATCCTTCTTCGCGGAAGGAATTATGACGGGTACCGCTTACAAAATCATATTAACGTCTGCGCTCGGCAGACAAGGAGGCATGGTATGCACGGAGAGACAACGACACTCAAACGCTCGCTTAGCATGTGGCAGCTCATTCTTCTGGGCCTCGGTTTCATGACCCCGATGGTTGTATTCGACACGTTCGGCATCGCGTCGGAAGAGACGGGCGGACACGTCCCGGCCTCGTACGTCATCGCGCTGGTCGCGCTGCTGTTCACGGCTGGGAGCTACGCCTTCATGATCAAAGCCTTCCCGAACGCCGGATCGGCCTACACGTATACCCAGAAGGCGTTCCACCCGAACCTGGGCTTCATGGTCGGCTGGCTCGCGCTGATGGATTACATGTTCCTCCCGATGGTCAACGCGCTCATCGCCCAAATCTACATGACATCTTGGTTCCCGAACGCGCCATCCTGGATTTTCGTCGTCATCTTCGTCGTGCTCGTCACCGCCATTAATCTGCTCTCCGTCAAGGGGACCGCCAATATGAACAGCTATCTCGTGCTGTTCCAGATCGGCATGGTGATCGTGTTCGTCGGCATCTCCGTCTGGGCCTTGCTGAGCGGCAAAGGCGTCGGTTCGCTGTGGTATCCGGACGCGTTCGTCTCCGGCGATATCGAAACCTCGACGCTCATCTCCGGCGCGACGCTGCTGTGCTTCTCGTACTTAGGCTTCGACGCCGTCGCGGGCTTCGCCGAAGAGACGAGCAACCCGACGCGGACGATACCGCGCGCCCTCTTCCTGACCGCGCTCGTCGGCGGATTCATGTTCATCGTCGCCTCCTATTTCGCGCAGGCGTTGTTTCCGAACGTATCGGATTTCAACGATCCCGAGGCATCCACGCCGGAAATGGCGGTTTATTTGGGCGGCGTCGTCTTCAAAGCGATTTTCCTGACCGCCGGATTCGCCGGCACGATCGCATCGGCGATCTCCTCGCAGGCGAGCGTATCCCGTCTGATGTACGCCATGGGCCGCGACCGGATGCTGCCGACCCGCTGGTTCCGTCATCTCTCTCCACGCACCCACACGCCGGTATTCAACACGCTGTTCGTGGGCGCCGTGTCGCTAACCGCCGTCTTCTTCAGTCTGGATACGGCCACGTCGTTCATCAATTTCGGTGCGTTAACCGCGTTCACGTTCGTGAATCTGTCGGTCATCGCCCATTATGTCGTCCGCCGCCGAATGATCCGCGGCGCCAAGGAAGTGCTCTCCTATCTGATCATTCCGATTATCGGAGCCGCGTCCATGATCGTCCTGTGGGTCAACCTGGATATGCACTCCATCTATCTCGGCATCAGCTGGGCCGTCGTCGGGTTCATTTGCCTGATTTACTCGACCAAAGGATTCCGCATCCTGCCGGCCGACTTGAATTTGTCCGGTTCGGCGAAAATCGACGAATCCATGTAAAGCCCATTGTCATGACATGGGCGAAAGGCGTAACTTCCTCGTTTCCGTCGGTTCGGCGCAGCCGTCCATAGCACAGACTATGAATGATAGTCATTCATTATGTCGGTCGGCACGGAACAAAGTGAATGAACGTCATTCATTTTATTGCGCACGAACATGGCGTTTCCCCTGTTTGTCTCCCCCGCTGGTTGTTCGCCATCCATGTGTGCGCGGCTGCCAGGCCGTCGCTTGCCGGCACACGCCAACAACCTCCCGTTTGCTACGAAACGGGAGGGTTTTGCATGCAAGCGCTAGCGATCGGCGGCCCACGGCAATAGGCGAAGTATTACGGACGGAACGAGGAGAACAGCTGCCTCGCGGCACGTCCGATTGCCGTTGACTTCGTTCGCGCCTACACCATTTTCGGCCGCCGCAGCTCGAACGGGACTTTACCTTCGATCGTCGTCTCGATTTCGATCTCCGCCATCCGCAGCGCGTCCATCGGCTTGAGCATCGTATGCAGCTCGAACGGGTCGGCGAATTTGCCGGCCAGCCATTGTTCGATGTGTTCCTCTTCGAGAATCGCCGGCATCGTCCGTTGATAAGGGGATACGAGACCGTTCGCCTGCGTCGTCATCAGCGTGCATGTGCGCAGCTCCTCGCCGGAGTTCGAGCGGAAGACGTCATACAGACCGGCAATGGCGAAAGACCCGCTGCGCATCGTCATTTTGGCGCGAACGGTCTCCTTGCCCTCGGTCTTGGTCACATAGAAGCCGGTGCACGGCACGATGCAGCGCTGCTTCTTGAGGATGCGGTCGAAGATCGGCTTCCACAGCATCGTGCGCGTCTCCATCAGCACGGAATCCTTGGCCCAATACGGCAGCAGCCCCCAGCGGAAATCATCCAGCAGGCGCCCTTGATACGGGTGGTCGAAGATGGCGGATACCGTCTCGGTCGGACTAATTTGCAGACGGTTCGCATTATAGGTGAGTACCTTTTCAATCTGGTATCGCTGCTCGAGTTCCGCTCGTTCGGCCGTTATGGCAATCGCTTCGCACATCCTTAGTACTCCTCGCTTTGATGGTTTTGGTTGATTTGGTTATTATTTACCAAACAATTCTCATTCATGTGCGAATATGCCTAAATAACGGTATACTAGTAAAGGTACTTACTTTACATACCCATATTTGAAGGGAGCGCTTAATAATGGCTGTATCGGAACAAAACATGGCGAAGTACGCCGAGCTGATCGTCAGAACCGGCGTGAACGTGCAGCAAGGGCAGGACGTATTCGTCACGACGACGATCGAGATGGCGCCGCTGGCGCGTCTCGTGGCTGCTTCGGCATATGAGGCTGGCGCGCGCAACGTGCACATCGACTGGACGGACGATACGCTCTCGCGCCTGAAATACGAGAAAGCGGCGGACGACGTGTTCACCGTATTCCCCGACTGGGAGAAAGACAAGCGGATGTCGTTCGTCGAGAGCGGCGCGGCGTTCATCGCCATCGTCTCCTCCAACCCGGACCTGCTGAAGGGCATCGACCCGCAGCGCATCGCGAACTTCCAGAAGGCGTCCGGTACGGCGCTCGCGGGCTACCGTCAAGCGGTGCAATCGGACAAAGTGCCTTGGACGGTCGTCGCGGCCGCCAACAAAGACTGGGCGGTCAAAGTGTTCCCGAACGCCGGCTCGCCGGACGAAGCGGTCGACCAGCTGTGGGACGCGATCTTCTCCTCCGTGCGTCTGCACGCCGAAGATCCGGTGGCGGCTTGGGCGGCGCATAACGACAACCTGCATCAGAAAGCGGATTACCTGAATGCGAAACGCTACAAGAAGCTCCATTACCGCGCGCCGGGCACCGATCTGACGGTCGAGCTGCCGGAGAAGCATCTGTGGCTTGGGGCGAGCAGCACCGATCCAAAGGGCAACGCGTTCATGGCGAACATGCCGACCGAGGAAGTGTTCACGGTGCCGTTCAAGGACGGCACGGAGGGCTACGTCTCCAGCACGAAGCCGCTCAGCTACGCGGGCAACATTATCGACGGCTTCAAGCTGACGTTCGAGAAAGGCCGCATCGTGAAGGTCGAAGCCCGTCAAGGCCAAGAGATTCTGCAGCAGCTCGTCGATACGGACGAAGGCTCGCATTATCTTGGCGAAGTCGCGCTCGTGCCGCACCAGTCGCCGATCTCGCAATCGAACATCCTGTTCTACAACACGCTGTTCGACGAGAATGCCTCGAACCACTTCGCCATCGGCAGCGGCTACGCGTTCAACCTCCAGGGCGGCAAGCAAATGAGCCGCGAGGAGCTGGCCGAGTACGGCGTCAACAACAGCATCACGCACGTCGATTTCATGGTCGGTTCGGCCGAGATGGACATCGACGGCATTACCGAAGACGGCACGGTCGAGCCGATCTTCCGCAGCGGCAACTGGGCGTTCTAATCGCCGCAGCACGAATAGCGCCCCTGCCGAGCCTGGTTGGCTTGGCAGGGGCGCTATTTCATTTGAAGGCCGCTTCAAGTACGCCTGCGTTCCTTTAGGATACGATTTATAAATGTCGTTTATTGTTAATCACGCTAGATATCCCCGTGCTTGACCTTCGCCATCGACGCCAACCGGCCGAACCGCTCGATCATCGCGGCATAACAAGCCTGATCGATCTCGAAGCCGCCGGATAGCTTGACCTCAATCCGGTCGGCATTGGCCCCGTATTTCCCCGTCGACAGGAAATAACGGATCGCCAGCTGTTCTTTGCGTATGCGCAGCGTCTCGACGCTCATCTCGAAATCCTCGGGAAACCTCGATGTCAATTCGATTCGAGCCGCGACGTTCCCCTCCTTCAGCCTGCGGACGAACGAGTCGAACTCCCGCAGCGTGAACCACACGTTGCTGCCCCGCCCCGTGAATTTGTGATCCTTGATCTCGATCGCGCAGGATATGCTCGGCAGCTCGCCGGGAACGTACTTCTCCAGCAGAAAAGATATGGTCGATTCGCCGTCGGCGGAGACAATGCGAAAATCATATCCTTGGTTTACATCCGACACTAACTCATCCCCCGCTTTCAGGTCCGTTTCTTCCAGCTTAAAACAATCCGGCCAAATAAGAAACAGCCTCCGCGCAAAAAACGCCGCCGGCGGCGTAAATTCCTCTATTTTCGCTAATCCCGCGCGCGATTCAACGCAAGGGCGAACGCAAAATGCCCCGCTCGGTGCGTCAGCGCGATCTCCCCGCCGTGCAGCGCGGCGATTTGCCTCGCAATAGACAAGCCCAGGCCGGACCCCTCCCGGTTGGCCGCGCCCGAACGGGCTTCGTCCGCCTTGTAGAACCGTTCGAACAGCTTCCGTTCCTGCTCCTCGGTAATCGGCTCGCCCTCGTTCTCGACGACGATGCGCATCCGCTTCGGCTCGGCCGTCAGCATGACGCGCACCTCGCCCGGCACAACCGAGAACTTGAGCGCGTTCATGAGCAGATTATCGATCGCCCGCACGATTTTCTCCGGATCGACGTCCGCGGGCACGCTCTCGGCCGGCAAGCTTGTCTGAAGGGTCAGCCCCCGCTCGATCGCGAGCGGCTCGTATTCGGTCAGCAGCTGGCCGAGCAGCGCCTTCATATCCACGCGCCGGATATCGAGCCGAATATCGCCCGAAGACAGCCGCGTGTAGTCGAACAGGTCATCGATCAGCTTCTTCAGCTGGAGCGTCTTGTTATACGTATTTTGCACGAACCGGTCATGCTCGGCCTCGTCCCGGTAGGACCGGCTCCGCAGCAGATCCAGGTAGCCGATAATGCTCGTCAGCGGCGTGCGCAGATCGTGCGAGACGCCTGTGATCAGCTCCATCTTCGCCCGCTCCGTCTGCCGCTCCTGGCGAAGCTGGCGCTCCAGCTGCTCCGCCATCGCATTGATATTGCCGGCGATTAACCCCAGCTCGTCCTTGCCGCGCGTGTTCAGCCGCACGGACAGATTGCCTTTGGCCAGCTCGCCCAAGCTTGCGTTGATGAGCTGGAACCGCCGCATTTTGCGATAGTTCAGCAGATAGAAGGTGATGACGAAGAACAGGACGAACAGCACCATGTTGCGGCCGCTCTGCGGGACGTAGAAGTAGCCGTCCTTCCCGTGCAGCCGGCCTTGGATGACGAGGACGACCTCTTCCCCCTGCCACGTGGTCGGCTCGATCTGCACGTACGGCATGCCTTCGTACGGATCATGCGCGTTGCCCGCCCGCTCGTACAGCTGTTCCATGTTCAGACGATCCTTGTTGTTCGCTTCCTCCGAGCGGAAGCGAACCGTGCCGTCCGCATCCGCGACGTACACCGCGTATTGGCCGCCGCCGGCTTCCTCCACCGCCGCCCGCATCGAGAATTCGTTCACGCGCCCGGGCACCTCGTCCCGCAGCCAGGCCAGGCGGTTATCCATCTCCTCGATGCTCGCTTCGTAGCTCGTGTAGGGAACTTTGTGCGCCGCGCGGAACAGCACGTCGATCTGCATGACGGCCAGCGTGCTCACCAGCAGGCTGAGGGCGAAGGTGACGACAAGGTGGATGCGCAGCGAGAACGGACGTTTATTCAATGCGGTACCCCACTCCCCAGACCGTCTTGATGTAGAGCGGCTCTCTCGGATTACGCTCGAGCTTCTCGCGGAGATTGCGGATATGCACCATGACCGTGTTGTCCGAGTAGCCCGTCTGCTCCTTCCACACGCTCTGATAGATGCGGTCCGCGCTGAATACATGCCCCCGATGGCTGGCGAGCAGCTGCAGAATGCCGAACTCGATCGGCGTCAGCGCCACCTCCCGGTCGCCGGAGGTTACGCGGTGGCGGTCGACATCCACGATCAGATCGCCGATGATCAGGCGCGTCTCCTCCTGCTTCCGTGCACGCAGCCGCTCCATCCGGCGCAGCTGCGCCTTCACCCTGGCCAACAGCTCGAGCGGGTTGAACGGCTTCGTGACGTAATCGTCGGCGCCCGTCGTCAGCCCCGTGATTTTATCCAAGTCCTCGCCCTTCGCGGACAGCATGATGACCGGCACGTCCCATTGCTCGCGAATGCGCAGGCACGTCTTAATTCCGTCCAGCACCGGCATCATCACGTCCAGAATGACGAGGTCCACGGCCTCCTGCCGCAGCAGCTCCAGCGCCTGCAGTCCATCCGCCGCCTCCAGCACCCGATAGCCCTCGTTGCGCAAATAAATATGAATGACGTCCCGGATCTCCGGATCGTCGTCCGTCACCAGCACGGTGAAGCTTGTTTGACTCATCGCCTTCTCGCCGCCTTCAATCATTAAGTCTGTCAACGATTCATGCCGTTATACGTATACGACGCCCCTGCCCGTATTCCCTGCCCTGTGCCCGCCGCCTATGCGGCGCCGCTAACCGGCCAGGCCGGATTTCTCCTTCCGGCGGCGGACGATGATCCGCGTGGCGACGTACAGCAGCAGCGTGCTCGCCAAGAAGAAAATTTTACTCGCCATCCCCGTTCCCTCCATGAGCTCGAAGGCTTCGTCGCCCCAATGAAACCCGAGCATGAAATAAATGAAAATCCACGCCACCGCACCCGTGTACGCAAACAGTGCCAGCTTCCGGAACGGTACGCCCGTCGCGCCCGCGACGAACGGCATCAGATAGCGCACGCCCGGCAGGAAGCAGCTGACGAGCAGCGCTTTGGCCCCGTACCGGTCGATCAGCGCATCCACTTTGGCCAGCGGTCGCCGGAAGCGCTCGTTCGCCCGCAGCTTCCGCATCAGCAGACGACCGAACAGCCGGCCGACGAAGAATGCGACGGTGTACGCCGCCATGAGGCCCGCAAGGCTATAGAGATAGATCCGCCCGGGATCAAGCGTCCCCTGCCCGGCCAGCGAGCCGCCCAGCAGCATCGTCGCTTCGTTCGGGATCGGAATGCCGATCGGCCCCAAGCCGAACGCCACGAAGAAGATGCCATATCCATATTGCGCGACCAGCTGCGCAAGCATATCCAACATGAAGGATCATTCCCCTTTATCGCATGATCATAACGATTCTTAACGCCTGTTATAAGCATACGACGCAAATCTGAGCAGGGAGTCGTTGAAATTCTGAAGGTTTCCTGAAGAAAGAGGAAGGAAGCGAAAACATCGCGTAACGGTGGCAGCGGAAGAGACTTGGCATTGCGAACGGTAACGAAAAAAGCCGCCCCGCCAAAGCGGAGCAGCTTTTGTAAATCCTATTTCTTCGCCACGTATTTGCGGATGTCGAACGCAACCGCCGCGACGATGATGAGACCTTTGATGATGAGCTGGTAGTACGGGCTGATGCCGATGAACGTCAGACCGTAGTTGATGACGCCGAAGATGACGACGCCGGCCATAACGCCTGGTACGGTACCGATACCGCCAGCGGTGGATACGCCGCCGACGACGCACGCCGCGATGGCGTCAAGCTCGTACATGTTGCCGTAGTTGTTCGTCGCGCCGCCGGTGCGAGCTGCTTCGAGCACGCCTGCCAGACCGTAGAGGGCGCCGGCGATCATGTAGATGTACATGATGTTGCGGGAGACGCGGATACCGGATACGTTCGCCGCTTGGATGTTGCCGCCGATCGCGTACATGTTCTTGCCCAGCTGCGTTTTGTTAAAGATGACCCAGACGATGACCGCGACGATGATCGCGATAATAACGATGTACGGAACCGAGTACGTGCCGTCCACGCCGATGTAGCCCGTGCCGAGCTTCGTGAAGTCTTCGCGCAGACCGCCGATCGGCTGCGAGGAGTTCGGCGGCAAGTCGAAGTACAGGGAGTTCAGACCGTATACGCCGACCATGGTGCCGAGCGTCGCGATGAACGGCGGAACGTTCAGCTTCGCGACGATGAAGCCGTTGAGCAAGCCGACGAGCAGACCGGCGATGATCGCCAGAATGATCGGGATGAACATGTTCAGGTGGCCGAGATCCGGGAAGAACCGGTTCGCGTAAGTCTCCATCTGCAGCATGGAAGCCGAGATGACCGCCGTCAGACCGACGATGCGGCCGGCGGACAAGTCGGTGCCGCCCGTGATCAGAATGAACGCCATGCCCAGCGCGATAATGGCGCGGGTCGACGATTGGAGCAGGATGTCGCGAAGCGTCGTGATCGCGATGAAGCTCGGATCATAGACGGCGATGCCGACGATCAGTAAGACCAGTACGATGTAGATCGCGTTCTGCGATGTGAAATTTTTGATTCTAGCTGCGTTCATGCGCAAAAATCCTCCTTCGATCAGCCGCGTTGGGCGGCAAGCCGCATAATATCTTCTTCGGTGGCAGTCGCCCCGTTGACGATGCCCGTCATACGTCCTTCACACATAACCATGACCCGGTCGGACATGCCGAGCAGCTCGGGCATCTCGGATGAAATCATAATGATGCTTTTCCCTTGCTTCGCCAGTTCGGTCATGAACATGTAAATTTCGTATTTGGCGCCGACGTCGATGCCCCGGGTCGGTTCGTCCAGCATGAGAATGTCCGGGTTGGTCAGGAGCCAACGCGCGAGCAATACCTTCTGCTGGTTACCCCCGGAGAGGTTCTTGATCGGCGTATCGATCGTAGGCGTCTTCGTGCGGAAGCGCGTCACGTTGTCCGCGGCGTCCTTGCGCATTTTGCGGTCGCTCAGCAGCCCGAATTTGTTGCGGTACTGCTTGAGACTCGCGATGGCCGTGTTTTCCTTGATCGACAGCACCGGGAAAATCCCCGTTACGCGGCGTTCCTCGGTGAGCAGCGCGATTTTGTGGTCGATCGCTTCCACCGGCGACTTGATCTTGACTTGTTTGCCGTTGATCGAGATCGTGCCCGACGCAACGCCGCGAAGGCCGAAGAGCGCTTCGATCAACTCGGTCCGCTGGGAGCCGACCAGACCGCCGACGCCGAGAATTTCGCCTTTGCGAAGCTCGAAGGAGACGTCCTTGAACGACTTGTCTTGCGTGCTCGTCAACTTGTCGACCTTCAGAATCGTCTCGCCCGGCACATTCGTGCGCTCCGGGAAACGCTCCTTCAGTTCGCGGCCGACCATTCGGGAGATGATGAGGTCCATCGTCATTTCCGAGGACGGCCACGTGCCGATCAGCTTGCCGTCGCGCATGATCGTGATGTCGTCGGAGATGCGCAGAATTTCTTCCATTTTGTGCGAAATATAAATGATCGAGACGCCCCGCGCGCGGAGCTTGTTGATGATCTTGAACAGCTGCTCGACCTCGTTGCCCGTGAGCGAGGAAGTCGGCTCGTCCATGACGATGACTTTGGCGCGGTACGACACGGCTTTGGCGATTTCAATGGACTGCACGTTCGAGACGGATAAAGAGCCGACTTTGACGTGCGGGTCAAGGTTCATTTCAAGTTCGGCGAGCACCGCTTTCGTTTCTTGCAGCATTTTACGCTCGTCGATGAAGCGGAACGGGCCGAAGCCTTTCATTGGATACCGGCCGAGCCAGAGGTTATCCATGACGTTCCGGTGCGGAACGGGGTGAAGCTCCTGGTGGATCATGGAGATGCCGCGCTCTAGCGCGTCTTTCGAATTCGTGATCGTGACGGGCTGGCCGTCGAAAATGATTTCGCCGTCGTCCGGCGTGTAGATGCCAAACAAACACTTCATCAGCGTCGATTTGCCCGCGCCATTCTCGCCCATCAGCGCGTGGACGGTGCCGGGACGCACCTTCAGCGTCACATTGTCGAGCGCTTTTACGCCCGGGAACGATTTGGAAATGTGATTCATCTCTAGGATGAACGGGGTATTCGCCACTTTGATACGCCTCCTGTGCCTTGAAACCTATATACACAAGGCGAAACGGCATCGCCATGTTCTAGCGGCGACGCGCGTTTCGTTCCGGTGAAATAGAGGATGATTTATAACCGTGAAACTTATAAATTCCTATATTTAGATGAAACGGCTGCGCCCTGAGGCGCAGCACGCTTCACCCGCGTTGAATCTGCGTAAAACCTGGATTATTGAGCGTCGGCAATGTTGTCTTTCGTGATTTTCTTGTATGCGATCCAGACATATTTGCCGTCTGTCAGGTCATAGCCCGTGTTTTCTTTCGTTGGCGTTTCGCCTTTTGCCAGAACGGCAGCCAGCTCAAGCGTTGCTTTACCTTGGTTCTTCGCGTCGTTCAGAACCGTACCGAGCAGCGTGCCGTCTTGCAGCGCTTGGATGGCAGGCGCCGTTGCGTCTACGCCGACAACCGGCATGAATTTGTCGCCCGTGAAGTAGCCAGCCGCTTTGAGCGCTTCGACCGCGCCGAGCGCCATGTCGTCGTTGTTCGCGAAGACCGCTTCGATTTTGTCGCCGTGGGAAGCGAGGAATGCCGCCATTTTTTCTTGGCCTTTAACGCGATCCCACATCGCTGTATCTTCAGCAAGCTTCTCAACCGGGATGCCTGCGTCTTCTACGGCTTTAACCGAGAATTTCGTGCGGAGCTCGGCGTCTTGGTGTCCTGGCTCGCCTTTGAGCATGACGTATTGGAGCTTGCCGTCGCCGTTTTTGTCGGCTTTCGGATTTGCTTTCCAGTAGTCGACGACCAGTTGGCCGGAGATCGTGCCGGACTCTTCCGCTTTCGCGCCGACGTAGTACACTTTATCCCACTTGTTCATGTCGTCCGCCATTGGCTCGCGGTTCAGGAACACGATTGGTACGTCTTTTGCTTTCGCTTTGTCGATCAGAACGCCTGCTGCCGTACGGTCAACCGCGTTGATCGCAAGCGCTTTGTAGCCTTTGTTGAGGAACAGGTCTACTTTATCGTTCTGGGTTGGTTGGGAGTTCTGGCTGTCAACGATGTCGACTTCCGCTTTGCCCGCTGCCGCGTCCTTGAGCGAGTTGCGAACGCCCGTCATGAACGTATCGTCGAATTTGTAAATCGCTACGCCAACTTTCGGAAGCTCGCCGTTGTCGCCGCCCGCGTTGGTGCCTGCGTTCGTTCCCGCGTTCGTGCCGGTGTTGCCTGTGTTCGTGCCTTCGTTGTTGTTTCCACCGCAACCTGCCAGCGCGCCTACCGCGAGTACGCTAGCGAGCAAAACGGCTGTCATTTTTGTCTTTTTCAAGAAAAACAACCTCCCTTAAAATCGTTCATGGTTCGTTGGTTCATGTGCCTGCGTTGGTAGTGTTTCTCTCGCCTGCTGAATTTATTATGCGCGATCGAAAGAAGAAAACGAATTCAATATTCTCCTGTTTTCTATCGAAATTCTCATCTGTTTTAACAAGGCGAAACGGCTGCGCCGTCCTTTAGGGGCGATTCGAGTTTCGTTCCAGAGATATACAAGATGCGTTATAAACGTGAAACTTATAAATGCTTGTATATAAAAAAAGACATGTCGAAACATGTCGGAATTGGTGAAATATTCAATGATTTATTTGACGAACGGGAATAGGATCTTCTGATTGTCCATCCAGAACATATTCTCCCGGTCGATGATCTTCGTATGGATATCGACGCGCGGCGGGATCGTCTCGCCCTCCAGCGCCTGCATCGCGTGCTTGACGCCGAGGTAGCCCATGCTGAACGGGTTCTGGACGATCGTCGCCTCAAGCACCCCGTCCTGCAGCATCTCCAGCTCCTCGTGCGCGCTCTCGAACGCCACGACCTTCACCCGGTCCTGTTCCCCGCGGCGGATCAGCTCCCGTCCCGCGCCGATCGCGGCGTCGGCGTTCAGCGCGACGATGCCGTCCACGAGCGTCGCGTCCATCAAGGAGCGCGTCACGCTCTCGCAAGCCTCGATGCCCGCCATGCAATAGCGGTTGTCCAGCACCGTGATGAAGGACTCTTGCTTGAACGTATCCAGAATGCCGCGAATGCGCTGCTCCATGTTCCGGTCGTCCTTCACCGAGCTCAGGATGACGACATGCCCCTGCTGACCCAGCTGCTCGATGATGCGCTCGCCCGCCTTCTTGCCCGCGTCGTAGTTGTCGATGCCGATGTAGGAACGGACCGCCCCCGCGTTAATGTCGGTGTCGATCGCGATGACGGGAATTCGCACGCCGGTGATGGCGCCCGCCATCTCGCCGTCGTCGGCGGCCGCGACGACGAGCGCCCGCGTCTTGTCCGCCAGCGCCTGGCGGACAAGCTTGATCTGGCCCGCGGAGTCGTCGCTGTCGGGCATCGCCGTCACGGCCAGGTTCGCGCCGAACTCCTTGGCCGCCGCTTCCGCGCCCATCCGCACCGTCTCCCAGAAGTCGCTCTCCTGCTCGCGCAGGACGAGGGTGATGGTCGGCTGATCGAGCGCTTCGCCTTGCAGATCGACCCGATTCTCGGCCTCGTTCGTCGGAAGAAGAGAATAGAGAATGCCCGCGATGGCGAAGGCCGCGATGATCGCCAGCAGCGCGTAGCCGAATTTCTCGTTCCGGGTCATCCGGCCTCCTCCTCTCGCGCGGCGCGGTCCGCGCCGTCCGTTGCTCTCGGAATCTCGATCGTCACCGTCGTCCCCTCTTCCAGCTCGCTCTCGTACGTCAGTCCGTACTCTTCGCCGTAATACAGCCTGATGCGCTCGCGCACGTTATGCACGCCGACGCCCGATCCCGAGCTTACCGGCTGCGCGACGCCGGCCTGCGATGGCTCCGGCGCGATCTCCCGGCCCGCGTTCAGCGCGGCCAGCTTGGCCGGCGGAATGCCAAGGCCGTTGTCGCGAATCGTGAAGCGGACTCGCTCCCCCGCCGCCGTCGCCCGTACCTCGATCTCGCCTTCGTCGACCATCCGCTCGATGCCGTGCACGATCGCGTTCTCGATGATCGGCTGCAGAATGAGCTTCAGCGTCCGGTCGTGCAGCACGTCGTCGTCGGCTTCGACGGTGAAGCGGAATTTATTTTTGAAGCGAATCTCCTGAATCGTCAGGTAGTTGCGGGCGTGCTCCATCTCCTCCTGCACGGTGATGATCGCCTGCCCTTTGCTCAGGCTGATGCGGAACAGCTTGGAGAGCGACGTGATGGTGCGCACGATCTCCTCGTTCTTGCTCATGCCGACCATGCGGACGACGGAGTTGAGCGTGTTGTACAGAAAATGCGGGTTGATCTGGGCCTGCAGGACTTCGAGCTCATACTTGCGCTTGGCCTCCTGCTCCCGCACGATCTGGTTCATCAGTCCTTTGATCGTCCCCATCATCATGTTGTACCGCTGGGACAATCGTTCTACCTCCAGCGCTCCCTTCACCTGCACGGGCGTCCCGAATTCGCCCCGTTCGACCGACTTCATCGCCTTCTCGAGCTGCTTGATCGGACGGGAGATGCGCGCGGACATGAACGCCGAGATGATGAGGACGAGCAGCAGCACGAGCGCCAGAATGCGAAGCGTGTAATCCCCGACTTCCTGCTTGCTCGTCATCACTTCGTCCATGTAGGAGACGCCGACGACCTTCCACCCGATGTTGTTGACCGTCTTGATCGTGATGAGGCGGTCCTCGCCGGTCGAGTCGTCCATGTAGGAGCCGTACGCGTACTTCAGCGCTTGCTCGACGTTCTCGTACTTGAGACCGATATAGATCAATTGCTGCTGCGGATGGTACACGATATTGCCCGCCGAGTCGTCGATGATGTAGACGTAGCCCTTCTGGCCCAGGCTGACGCGTTGGCTCAATTCGTCGATTTGCTTGAAATTGACGTCGACGAGCAGCACGGCGTTCTGGGTGACGCCGCCCCGCTTGATCGTAATGCCTTTGCTCATCGAGACGACCCACCGGTACGAGCCGTGATAAATATTCTGGATGTGCGGCAGCGAGAAGCTGAGGTGATTCGGCGTGTCGACCGCCGAGCGGAACCAGCTTTGCTCGCTCAACGTGATGGAGTCCCGCACCGTCTGTCTCGGGTTGCTCTCAATCAGCTCCCCGCTCTCGGTGAACAGCGCCAGCGATACGATGTCTTCGCGCGTGCGGAGAATTGCGTTCAGCTCGCTGGCCACCGTCTCCCCCGGGCGTCCTTGGGCGTTGGCGACGGTCTGGTCAATAACCCGGAATACTTCCGTGATGCTGCCGACGTAATCCTCGAGATTGTAGCTGACCTGCTCGACGATCTGCTGCGTGCTGAGGATGGCGCTCTGCTCTTCCGTCTGCGAGAACTTATCGTAAAGAAGAAGTCCGAACAACGCGATAATCGCGACGGAGAGGAGCGAGAACGAGACCGTCAAGATAAATTGAATGCTCCTGCGCATGGGCGGCCTCACTCCTCCTGGGAGCGGCCCCGGTATTCTTTCGGCGAGATGCCGACCTGCTTCTTGAAGCAGAAACTGAAGTAATTCGGGTCGGAGAAGCCGACCCGCTCCGCGATCTCGAACGCCTTCAGATCGGTCGTGCGCAGCAGCTCCTTCGCCGCCTCCATCCGGATGTTCATCAGGTAGGCGACGAACGTCAGCTTCGTCTCCTTCTTGAACACGCTGCTAAAGTAGCCCGCGCTAATGTGCAAATGGCCGCACACTTGGTTGACGGAAATGTTGCTGTCCGCATAGTGGGCCCGCGTGTAATCGATCGCCTGCTGCACGAGCTGCTTGTACGAATGCTGGCGGCTGCTGGAGATCGTCTGCGCAAGCTTCACGCATAGATTGCCGAACCACTCCCGGGTCGCTTCGATGCTGCCTTGCTTCTCGATCTCGGCGAAAATTTTGCCGCTGCCCCCGAACAGCCCGTCGAGGTCGGCATCCGCGTCCTTGGCCGCCTTCAGCACGGCGGTCAGCAGCTCGATGACGTATACCTGATAGTCCTTGTACGATGTCTCCGTCCGCGCAATCTCCTCGAACAAGTCGTGCACGACCTGACGCACTTCGTCGCCGGTTCCCAGCTTCAGCGAGCGGACGAGTTCCTGCTCCTTCAGCTCGTCGAAGCGGAGCCGGTTCACGAACCGCCGCTCCACGTCGCCGATATAGATAATCCGGTTGCTGCCCTCCAGCACCCGGTAATCGAGCGCCTGCAGCGCCCCCTCGTAGCCGCGCTTCAGCTCGGCCAGACCGGAGACCGGCTCGCCGACGCCGACCGTGACGGGCAGCTTCAAGAACCGCTCGATCTGCGCGATCGTGTCCTGCAGCACCGCGAGCGTCGCGCGCAGCAGCGCTTCATGGTCTGCCTCGGCCGAGATGGAGAGCAGCACGATATGATCCTGGTGGATGAACGCGCGGCCCAGTCCCTGCTTGTTCCACAGTTCCTCCGCGATATTCAGCACCGCGAACAGCTGCAGGTCGAGGTCGTCCGACGCCAGCAGCGAGCTCATTCCCCCGCCGCCCGGCTTGGCCGATGCCGACTCCTGGCCCGTCTGCAGGCTGATGACCGACACGAGATAGCCGGAGCCGTCCAGCTGAAGGCCGTAGGTGCGCGCCTTCTCCGCGATCTGGCTGCCCGGCAGCTTCCGCGAGAGCAGCGAGGCGAGGAACGTCTCCCGCAGCACGGGCAGACTCGTCCGGTAATGTTCGCGCAGCAGCTCCATGTCCTCGCGCCGCGCGATCTCCGCGTCGATGCGGGCCTTCACCTTAGCCAGCGTCGCCGCGATCTGCGCGCCGTCGAACGGCTTAAGCACGTATTCGTCGACCTCCAGCTTGATGGCGCGCTGGGCGTATTCGAACTCGTCGAAGCCCGAGAGCAGGACGATGCGCGTATTCGGATGCTCGCGCCGAATCCACTCCGACAGCGCGAGCCCGTCCATGAACGGCATGCTGATATCGGTCAGCACGACGTCCGGGGTTAGGCGCTCGACGAGCTCGGACGCTTCCCGGCCGTTCTCGGCGGTAGCCACGACCTCGAAGCCGTGCGCCGCCCAGTCGATCTCCTGGAGCAGCCCCTCCCGAACGTCAATTTCATCATCGACAAGCAGCAGCTTGTACAACATCTATGGTTCCTCCTTGTATCGTTGGCGGCTATATGACGACCATGTCGGAAACGAGCGAAGAACGGCGCGCGGCCATCCTCCCCTCATTCGGTCATGCCCCATTATACCGAATGGCGGGCCTGTTACAAACCGCTTTATTCCCGGCCGCATCCGGCAATCGCCGAATGCGGCCGCACGCAATAAAAGTCCGCGCCCCCGTTGCCGGGCGCGCGGACGTCCGCTTTGCCTATTTGACCAGCCACACTTGGATGAGCGAGAGCAGCTGGGACATATCGATCGGCTTGCTGATGTAATCGGAGGCGCCGGCGGCCAGGCATTGTTCGCGGTCCTGCTTCATCGCCTTCGCCGTCAGCGCGATGATCGGCAGCCTCGCGTATTGCGTCTGCGAGCGTATGGCTCGCATCGCTTCGTAACCGTCCATGACCGGCATCATGATGTCCATGAGCACGAGATCGACGGTTGTTCCCTGACGCAGCAGCTCGAGACACTCCTGCCCGTCGTGGGCGGCGACGACCGCGAAGCCGGTCTTCTCCAAGGCGCTCGTCAGCGCGAAGACATTGCGCACGTCATCGTCGACAATGAGCACCCTTCGCCCGGCGAACTGACCGCGCGCCGCTTCTGCCGGCTGCAAGGCGGCCGCCGCTTCGCGCACGCTCGGCTCCGACTTCGCCGATCTCGTATATCCGACCGCGCCTCCGACGTGCCGGACCACGATATCGGCGGGACCCGCTCCTTGAAGAGCGCCCTCCGTCAACGACGGCAGATAGAGCGTGAACGTCGAACCGCTTCCCTCCGCGCTGTTCAGCGCGATATAGCCGCGCAGCAGCTTCGACAGCTCCCTAGAGATGGATAGCCCGAGCCCGGTGCCGCCGTATTTGCGGTTGGTCGTGCCGTCCCCCTGGCGGAACGGATCGAATACCGCTTCGTGCATGTGGGGCGGGATGCCGATCCCCGTGTCGGCGACGGAGACGACGAGCGAGACCGGCCCCGGGACGCGTGCGGCCGCGGCCGCATCCAGCGTCGGGTCGAATGCACGCAGCGTCAACCGCACTTCGCCCCGCTCCGTGAATTTGATCGCATTGGATAATAAGTTCTTGATGATCTGATGGACCCGCAGTCCATCGCTATAAATAAAGTCCGGTATGGCCGGGTCCCGCTCGACGGCGAAGGCTAGCCCCTTCTTCTCCGCCAGCGGGCGGAAATGATGCTCCATGACGAACGGCAGCTCCGTCGTGTCCATTTTGTCGACGTGAATATCCAGCTTGCCGGCTTCCACCTTCGAGAGGTCGAGAACGTCGTTGATCAGCAGCAGCAGATCGCCGCCAGCCCCATGGATGACACGGGCGTACTCCTGCTCCTCCGGCAGCAGCGTGCCGTGCCCGTTCTCCGCAAGCATCTGAGACAGGATGAGGATGCTGTTGAGCGGCGTGCGGAGCTCGTGCGACATGTTGGCGAGGAACTCGGATTTGTACTGCGAGCTCTGCCTCAGTTCGGACGCGTAGTTCTCCAGCTCGCTCTGGATCTGCTCCAGCTCCCGCGATTTCTCCTCCGCGAACCGGGTGCGGTCCTCCAGCTGCTCGTTCGTGGCGCGAAGCTCCTCCTGCTGCGTTTGCAGCTCCTCCATCATCGTCTGCGATTCGCGCAGCAGCCGCTCGATGCGGTCGCGGCTCTCCACGCTGTTCATCGTCGCGCCGAACATGCCGATCACCCTCTCGAGCAGCGCCCGCTCCGTCTCCGTGAACGGCCGGAAGGCGGCCAGCTCCAGCACGGCGAGCGTCTCGCCCTCGAAGACGACCGGCGCGACCAGCACATGCTGCGGATCGGCTCCTCCAAGCGCGGAGGCGATCCGCAAGTAGGCCGGCGGCGTTCCCTTCAGCTCCAAGATTCGCTGCTCAAGCGCGCATTGGCCGACCAATCCTTCGCCGAGCCGGTAAGACGGCGGCGCGTCCGCTTCCCCGCTGGCCGCGTATGTGGCCAGCCGCTCGAGCAGCCTTCGCTTGGGATCGTCGCTCCGGAAGTACAGCACCCCGCAATCGGCGCCGATCTGGCGGGCCATCATGCCGAGGAAGGAGCGCCCAAGCCGCTCCATATCCGTGATCCCCTGATGGATGCTGACGATCTCGGACTGGACGGTCTGTACCCAGGCTTCCCGTTCCTTGCTCTCCAGCAGCCGGTTCGTCGCTTCGCCGAGGTCTCGAATCTCGTCGTTGGCATGCACGACGATCCGGCGCCCGCCCGCGCTGTTCGAGACGGCGATCTCCTCAATCGCCTCCTTCACGTCCCGGATCGTCCGCGTGATCGAGCCGGCCGTAAACATGCCCAGCGCCACCGCGACGCATACGGTCAAGCCGATGGCCATCAGCAGCACCCAGCGGAGCATGCGACTCCGCTCCTCCAGCTCGGCGATCCGCGCTTCGGACTGCTGCTGCTGGACGAGACGGAAATCCTCGATCTTTTTGCGCGCCTCGTCGGATATGGTTTTGCCCGCATCCCGCTGGAAAAAGCCGTTTACCTGCTCGTCGCGGCCTTGCTTCTTCAGCGCGACGATCGGACCGCCCGCCGTCTCGATCCAGTTCCGGATGGACGCTTCGATCGAATCCAGCCGCCGCTGCTGCGACGGATTGTCCTTCAACAAGTCGTACAGCTGGTAGAAATCCTTCTCCCAGCTCGAGTGGCCGTTATCGTAAGGCACCAGGTAACTCGGATTGCCGGTAATGACGAACCCGCGCTGTCCGGTCTCCATGTCCAGCATCGCCTTCTCGATCCGGCTCGTCAGCTCCTGAATCGAAAAATCGTGCTCGGTGATGAACGCGACCTCCTGCTGCTGTTTATTCAACCGATCGCCCAACACGACGATCGATGCAAGCAAACAGAGGATGATAGCCAAATACCCTGTTAAGATTTTCGCACGAATGCCGAAACGTACACGACTTTGCATCTCCGCTCCCTGCCCGTCTTTTTAGTGATAAACCATTCCTCCCCGCATTATAAACGATGGCGGTACGAGGTGCCATGGCCGAAGCGAGAATATTCCCGTGCCGGGACTAGAGCAAGTCGGATGTTCACCGATTTATTCTGTCAAAATGACGGGCCCGCGTTCCGTGATTGCGATCGTATGCTCGTACTGGGCCGACCACTTGCCGTCGAAACTGCGCGCCGTCCAGCCATCCGGATCCAATCGAATATACGGCGTGCCCAGCGTCAGGATCGGCTCGACGGTCAGCACCATGCCGGCGCGAAGCTTCTTGCCCGTGCCCGGCCTCGCGCGGTGCGCCACCTGCGGCTGCTCGTGCATCTGCCGGCCGATGCCGTGGCCGACGAAGCTCTCGACCACCGCCAGACCGGCCCGCTCCGCCGCCGTTCCCGCCGCGAAGCCGATGTCGCCGACCCGATTCCCCGGGATCGCCGCGGCAATGCCTGCCATGAGCGCCTGCTTCGTCGCGCGCATCAGGCGCGCGGCTTCGGCCGACGGAACGCCGACCGCGTACGTCCAGGCCGAATCGGCCATCCAGCCGTCCAGCTCCGCCACCATGTCGATCGTCACGATGTCGCCGCCGCGAAGCGGCTTGTTCGTCGGCGCCCCATGGCAGCAGACGTCGTTGACCGATGCGCACGTGGCGTACCGGTAGCCTTTGTAGCCTTTCTGCGCGGGCCTTGCTCCGCGCCGGACCATATAGTGCTCGGCGAAGGCGTCGATCTCCGCCGTCGTGACACCGGGCGCCAGCCGCTTGGCGATTTCCTTGTGACACGAGGCGACAATCGCGCCCGCCTTGCGAATTTGAGCGATCTCCGCCGCCGTCTTCAATACCGCCATCCGCTCGCCTCCTCTATCCGAGGGCTCCGCCCCTTGACCCGAGTTTTGTTGTTGCCTCCCCCTTCCCCCTCCGCCGAGGGGAACCATAGGGCTTCGCCCTCTGGACTCCCGCCTTCGTGCTGCCACGATTGTTCGCGGTCGGCGGCTGGACTTGAGCGGGGCACGCTCTTGTCCTCGCGGACAAAGCTTCATGCGTGGACATCCTCCCCCCCCTTCCCATGCTGAGGTCGGAGAGAGTTGATGTGGTGCTGGAACATGCCAACGAGAAAATATCCATATCTTTAATCAAAAAAAGCCTCGTCCCAGAAGCGCGGACAAGGCTTTGCCTGTGCGTATTTAACTTACCGAAGATTTCAGACGGCCCATCTCGTGGTCGACCAGCATGGTCAGCTCGTCCTCATAGCCTCCGGTGATGCGGTATTTGCGGATGTAATCGCGTACGAATTTGCGTGAGTCCTTCGGTTGGAAAATTCTCGTCAGTTCCTTAAGGCTTTCTTTGACTTCATTATGGCTTCGTTTCGCCATGAAATCCCCTCCTAGCATCGGATGGCGGTCCTAACAATCCAAGTACGAGAGCTATCTGACGGAGTTAAGTATGCGCCGCTTAGGTACCTCTGAAGAAAGAACATGCCGACTGATATAGGCGACCTCATGCTGTTAACAAAAGAACGACTATTCGTATTAGTCAGTTAATTATAACATTTATAATTAGCGATTGAAAAGCGAACACGGCCTATATTTTCCTCAAAACTCACATTTTGTCGTTTCCCGTCGTGCCGGCGGCCTCCTCTTCCGGAGGAACCGCTTGGGCTGCGCGGCTGGCGGCTTGCTTGCCGCCAACAGGCGACCATGCGCTGTTCTTATACATGCGCAAATACGCGACGACGCCGATAATGGCTACCAGAACGCCGAATGCGATGACCATCGTCGTGACCCATGGATGAACCATTATCCTGCTCCCCCTTTTGCCAGCCCGTTTTTCCAGTTATAGGCTAAGTATAGGCGAAAGGGAGAACGCTTTCAATGCGGTGGCCAAGCCGCTACAAAATTGTAACATTGTAACGATTACGTTACTTTTCGGAACGATGCCCCTCCCCAAGCGAGGCGCTGCCCGTCTTCGGCGTACACATGGCCTTCGAGCGTCAGCGTCCGGCCCGCCCGGTGGATCAGCTCCGCCTGGCAGGTCAACACGCCGCCGGACGCGCTTTGCAAATAGTGAATGTTCAGCTGCGCCGTGACGACCTTCTCGCCCGGACAAGCCAGCATCGCCGCCATCCCCATCGTGTTGTCCATGAACGTCGCGAGCACGCCCCCGTGCACGATGCCGTACAGGTTCAGGTGCTCCGGGCCGATCGCCAGGCATAACCCGGCCTTGCCCGACTCCGCTCGGATCAGACCGCAGCGGAGGCCGCCGCCGAAGTCGACGCCTTCCGGCGCAACCAGGCGAAAAACGCTGTCGGACCGCATCCCGTGCTTGCCGGGCTTCTCGCGCTCGCTCATCCGCAATCCTCCTCGCGTACTCGTCGTCTCGGGTCGTATTAGGCGGCAGAGGAATAACGTCATGCGGGTTAGCCGGACGGTTGTCCGCCTCCCCCGTTCTCGGGACGCGTCCCGTTCTTCGCCTCCTCTTCCTCGTGCAGCTTGCGGTGCAGCACTTTGCCGATCATCGACATCGGCAGCGAGCCGCGAAACTCGTATTGATGCGGAACCTTGAAGGCGGCCAGCCGCTCCCTGCACCAGAGGTTCAGCTCCTCGGCCGTTACGGACGCATCCTGAACCGTGACGACGAACGCCTTGACGCTCTCGCCGCGGTACGGATCGTTGACGCCGATGACCGCCGCCTCCCTGACCGCGGGATGCTCGTGCAGCACCTCTTCGATCTCGCGGGGGTAAATATTAAATCCCCCGGCGATGATGACATCCTTCCGCCTGCCGACGATGGCGAAATACCCCTCCTCGTCCATCACCGCCAGATCGCCCGTATGAAGCCATCCGTCCTTCAGCGCGGCTGCGGTCGCCTGCGGGTTGTTCCAATAGCCGAGCATCACCTGCGGCCCCCGGACGAGCAGCTCGCCGACGGCGCCGATCGGTTGGTCTTCGCCGGTGTCCGGATCGACGATCCTCGCTTCCGTATTCGGAAGGGGCAGCCCGATCGAGCCGGTTTTGCGTTTGCCCCATAGCGGATTGGCATGGGTGACCGGCGAAGACTCGGTCATGCCGTAGCCCTCGGTGAGTTTGCCACCGGTGATCGCTTCGAACCGCTGCTGTACATCCAGCGGGAGCGCCGCCGCGCCGCTGACGCACGCTTCAATCGACGATAAATCATATTTATGCAGCTTCGCCGCGTTCATGATTGCGATGTACATCGTCGGTGCCCCGGGGAAGATCGTCGCCCGATTCTTGTGAATCGCTTTCAACACTGCCGTCGGTTCGAATCGCGGCAGCAAAATAAGCAGCCCGCCGCGCAGAATCGCCTGATTCATTAATACCGTCAATCCGAACACGTGAAACAGGGGCAGCGCGGCGAGGAAGCGTTCCTTCCCGTCTCGCATCCTGTAGCACCAGGCTGACGTCTGCAGCGCGTTGGCGATCAGATTGCGGTGCGTGAGCATGACGCCTTTGGGCAAGCCGGTCGTCCCGCCCGTATACTGCAGGAGCGCGATGTCCGCGCCGGAATTCACCGCGAGCGGGACCGGCCCCGCGGCCGAGCCGGCCAGAAAACGGCCGTAAGCCTGCACGCCATGGATGCCGTACGGAATCGGCGCGCGCTTCGCCCTGCGCTGCGTCAGCGGGAAGAGGACGTTCTTCGGGAAAGGAAGCGCCTCCTGCATCGTGGCGACGATCACGTGCCGGAGCCCGGGAAGCGGACCCTGCGCGGGGTCAGCTCCGCGGGCAGCCGCTACCCTCGGATATAACAGATCGAGCGTCAGTATCGCCTTAGCCCCGCTGTCCCGCAATTGATGGACGAGCTCCCGTTCGACGTACAGCGGATTCGTCATGACGACGATCGCCCCCGCCATTAACGCGCCGAAATAACCCGCGACGGCCTGCGGACAGTTCGGCAGCATAATGGCCACCCGGTCGCCTTTGGCCACACCCGCCGCCTGCAGTCCTGCCGCGATCCGGCAGGCATCCGCGTGCAGCTTGGCGTACGTCGTCCGCTTGCCGAAGAAATCGAGCGCGTCATGATTCGGATACTTCTCCGCCGCGCGGATCAGCAGCTCGTAGATCGCCTCATCCGGAATGTCGACCTCATGAGGCACCTCCACCGGATAATGCCTGTACCATAGCCGCTCTTTCTCCCTCTCTTGCTCCATCGACGATTCCCCCCAGTTCAGGTTCGGCCGCTTGCCGGGCGCCGGGGCGCGGCCGGATGGATCGCGTTAACAGATGTAGCCGCCCGTACGAATGACCGCCGCCGCTATGCCGCGCTTTAAGCCGATCGTGTCGGTGAGCGGCGCCCGCATCAATTTGCGCAGAATGCCCAGCTGGCTCTGCAGCGCGTCGCCGCTCTCCAGCGCCGCCAGCACCCGCTTCGCCTCGGCGTCGATGCGGTCCATCCCTTCCTGCACGAACACGGCCGTCATCTCGGCGGCCAGCTGCGACCCCGACGCGCCCTCTGCGCTGAGCAGCCTTTTGCGCGCGCGCAGACAGGCGCTCTCCATCGCGTAAATCTGAATCATCATGTCCGCCAGCGCGCACATGACCTCCTGCTGCTGCTCCAGCCCGAGCCCGTACTTCTGGACCGCCAGCCCGCCCACCGCCAGAAACGCGATTTTCGCTTGACTGATTCGGTACGTCTCCTTCGCCAACGGCTCGCTAAATGCGGGAAGAGGCATCGGCTGATGCAGCTTGTGCTGGAGGGCGCGCGCCTTGCGGAGCAGCGGCAGCTCGCCGCGGAGCGCCTTCTTCATCAGCGCAGTCGGGATCAGCAGCCGGTTGATCTCGTTCGTCCCTTCCACGATCCGGTGAACCCGCGCGTCCCGGTACATTTGCTCCGCCGCGCTGCCCTGCATATACCCGTAGCCGCCGTGGATCTGCAGCGTCTCGTCGACGATCCGGTCGAGCGCTTCCGTGGCGAATATTTTGTTCGCCGAGCATTCGATCGCGTATTCTTCCAGCATGAAGGAGACAGCCTCCCAGCCCCCGTCCGCTTCGGCGGCGGAATCGGCGCGCATGCCCCGCAGCGCGTCTTCGAGCCGTCCGGCCGTCCGGTAGGCCATGCTTTCCGCCGCGTAAGCCGCGATGTTCATATCCGCGAGCTTGGCCCCGATGAGCGGAAATGCGGATAGCGTCCGGCCGAACTGCTTGCGCTTGCCCGCGTAACGGACCGCCGACGCCAACGCCTCCTTCGCGCCGCCGACGCAGTGCGCCGCCAATTTGAAGCGCCCGATATTAAGCACGTTGAAGGCGATTGCATGCCCATAGCCAATCTCGCCCAGCACATTCCCTGCCGGCACGGGCGTATCTTCGAAATGAAGGGGGCAGGTCGACGTTCCGTCGATGCCCATTTTGCGCTCTTCGGGACCGATCTCGAAGCCGTCCATCCCCCGCTCGACGAGGAAAGCCGTGATGTAATCGCCGTCCACCTTCGCGAAGACGACGAACACGTCGGCCGCCCCGGCATTGCTGACGAATTGCTTCGTCCCCCGCAGGATATAATGCCTCCCGTCGGGCGACAGCCTGGCCGTCGTCTTCAGCCGCAGCGCGTCCGAGCCCGCCCCCGGCTCGGTCAACGCGTACGCCGCGAGCCGCTTGCCGGCCGCGAGGTCCGGCAAATACCGCGCTTTCTGCTCCGCGGTGCCGAATAACACGATCGGCAGCGTGCCGATCCCGGCATGCGCGTTCATCGTCAGGCCGAACGAGCCCGCCGCCGCGAGCTTCTCTGCCAGCAGCGTCGAGCTCGACCAATCCAAGCCAAGTCCGCCAAAGGCCGCCGGCACGTCCGCGCCGAGCAGGCCGAGACCGCCGGCCGCCTGCAGGCTCGCCTTCGTGGCCGCCGCATCGAACCTCGCAGTGCCGGGGGCTCTGGCTGCTTCGGCGGCTGCGAAAGCGGCAGCCGTCTTGCCGTACGCGAGCTGCTCCTCCGTCAAGTCCTCCGGCGTCGCCGTCCGTTCCGGCGGCATATCGTCGACCACGAAGCGTCCGCCCCATCGGTTCGTCCCGTCGTTTGCCATACGGATGCTCCTTTCCGCGCTTATGCTCTCCCTGCGCTTATCCGTCCCAGACTGCCCGCTGCCTCCAACGCGCCGCGATTCGGGGAGAAGAACAGCCAGGACAAGCGGTAAGCGCTTACATAAATCGTTAAGTATTTATATCTATGACCGTCGCGCGGGCGTGATGCCAACCGCCTGCCGCATCACCAATCTGCCGGAGCGCGCTATTTCGTTCTCTTCCGCATCTTATGCATCGCCCGTAGCCGTTGTTTGGGATGAGGAGAAAATCGACCTGCTCGCCAGCCGCAGTCCTTCTCCCTCGACACGAACAAAAAAACGCAGCCCCAACGGGGCTGCGCCTGCGATTGTTCTTACAGCTCCTCGGAGCTGATCAGCTTCACGTCCGGATTAATCAACCATTTGCCATCGGCCGACTTCTCGATCGTGTAGATATAATGCGTGCTGTAATGGGCATCTTCGCCCTGCTCATGCTCGATGAACGAGACGTGCGCCACGCCCTCTTCGTAGACGAAGATGTTGATTCCCTCGTGCGAGAACGTATCGTCGTAATCCGCGAAGAACTCCTTGTAGTAATCGACGAAGCCGTCTTTCTCGGCCGCGTTCAAGCTGTACGTCGCCGCCAGCGCCTCGGCGTTCTCGTCGTTCAGCGCCTTCACGTTGGCCTCAAGCACGGCGAGGATCGCCGCCTTATCCGCGTCCGGCACGGCCGGCTTCTGCTTCACCGCTTCTTCCGCGCCCGGATAGATCGTGTCGTCCACGCTCAGTTCGTAGATCTTCCACGAGCCGTCCGCCTGCAGGTCGACCGTAATCGTCAGCAGATCGTTCTGCTCCAGATAGAAGCGCGTCTCGCCCGCTTCCTTGGTCGTCGTCGCTTCCACCGACAGTACGGCCGTCTTGCGGTCGAAAGCAAGCAGCTCGACGTCGTCGAATACGGTATTCGTGCGGACGTCGCCTTCTTTCGCCGCTTCCAGCTGCGCTTTCAAATCGGCCAACTGCGGCGAATCCGCGGCGAAGAGCGCCAAGTAACCCGCTTTGTCTTCGCTGCTCGACGCCGTCTCCAGCTTGTCGAGCAGTCCGGTCAGCGCCGCGTATTCTTTCTCCGTCGGCACCGGGAAGCTCAGCTCGACGACCCGCGTTTTATTATTCCAAGTCACGTCCAGTCCCGAAGCTTCGCCGATGAAGCGCAGCGGCACGAGGGTGCTGCCGTTAACCGCGATCGGCTTCACCGCGGCTTGAGGCGCCTTGCCGTTCACGAGCGTGTTCGTCGTGCCAATTTGCATTTGAATGGTCGCCGAATCGGATTCGCCTACGATTTTCTTCGTCTTCGCGTCATAGCCGACCTCGTAGCCGAGCGCTTCGAACAACGTGCGGAACTCGACATACACTGTGTTCGACTGCACGACCGGCGCGACCTTCATGGTCAGCTCTTCGCCGGCGAGGACGACCTTGATCGGCTTCGGCGCGACAGTCTGAGCGGCCATGCCCGGCTGGGCGAACGACAAGGTCAACGCGGCGCCTACCAATAGCGCGGAACTACGCTTCATCAGGGAAGATTTCAAGAGAACAGCTCCTAATAGTTAATATAGTCTATTGATCAATCGATGCTAGATTAACGGATCGAAGGCCCCATCGTCAATGGTGCTTTTTACCCTTTATCCGGGCCGTGGCGAACATGGCGATGATCGCGCCGTAAAGCGCGACTTCCATGTCGTGATGCGCATCCCACGGGTCGCCTTGCGAGCCGAGAAACAGCGCGCCGCGCTCCGGATCGAGTATGAACGTCACCCACATCTCGATCAGCTCGTAGAAGGCGCCCAGCGCCAAAATAACGCAAGGGACGATCGCGCAGGACCAGCCATGCCGAACGCCGGCGACGCGCCGCAGAAACTCGTAGACCGGATAAGCGATCAGCAGGCCGAACGCGAAATGCACGACCCGGTCGAAATGATTGCGCTCGAACCCGAACAGCGCGGCCAGCCAGCGGTCGAGCGGTGTCTCGTTGTACGAATAATGGGCGCCCACCGTATGCAGCGCGATGAAGGCGAGGATCAGTAGATACGAGGCATTGCTCCAGGCGAACCAGCGCCGCGACGCGATCAGTCCCGCCGCCGTCAGCAGTGTCAACAGATTTTCCAGCCACCAGTTGAATTTGCGGTAAGGATCATGACCCATCCAAAGCCAGAACAGGACGAACGCGATCAGCGCCGCCTGCAGCGTCCGATTGGCGCGGAAAGGCTGGACGCCCCACGCGCGCGCGGACGCATCATCGCCGCGTTGTGAAATTTCCGACATCTATACGACCCCCGATTGTCTCTATTCGTCTTCATTCGTCTTCATTCGTAAGCCCTCGATTGCCTCTAAGCCGTGATCGGCTCGTACACGCATGCCCGAACCAGCCCGCCTTCGAAATCGATCGTCTCGTACATCTCGAGCTGCTGAATGCGTCCGAGGCGCTCGTACTCGTGGGCCGCGACCCACTCCCGAAGGAGCGCGTACGTAAAATCCGCCGCAGCCGCCGGCCCCCGGTGCTCCGTCACCGCGTACGACTGCGCCGGAATCGCATGCACCGCCTCCGCTTCGGGCGCGTCGCCCTCCCGTTCGACCTGCGCGCACAGCCAGCCTTCCTCCTCGGTGCCCGACGCGCCCGCCGGCGTGAAGAGCCGAATCCAGCCGTCCGCCCCGATCCTGCCCGTAATGCGTTCGAGCCGCGCCGCGCCTTCGCCCTGCACCCAATCCAGGAAAGCCGCCCCGTCCCGATAAGCCGCCGGAATCCGAATGCCCGCCAGCAGCATCTCGCCGCGCGCCACCACCCGCACCTCCCGCTTCCGGACCGGCACGTAGATCTCGGTCATCCCCCGGGGCTGCAGATCATCCGTGAACACCTCGAACCGCGGCTGCTCGAAATCGAGATTGTACGCTTCCCGCCGGGCCTCGTCCTTAAAATGCTGCCAGAACGCCGGAATCTGCCGCTCTTCGAAACGGAAGACCAGATGCTCCGCCGAATGAAGCGTGAACGGGACCATCCCCGGCGGCAGCTCGCCGAACGCCGACACCCGCCTCGCCGCGATCAGCCCGTCGCTCAGCGTGACGAGGTACGTCTGCGTTCCGAGCGTGTGTGGAATTTCGCCGCCCCGCTCCTTCAGCTGCCCGAACAGCACCTGCTCGGTCTCGTGGGGCTGGATGCCCCGGAAGCCGACGAGCTGAATCTCCTCGGTCATGACGCCCCTCGCTTGCATGCGTACGTCCATCGTATCGCGAACCACCATCGCAATCCCTCCTTATGGTATAGAACGAGCGTCCCGCTTATGAAAATAATCATCCTTTCTTCTGTTTACCCCGTAAAAGCAGCCCAAAAGCGCCAAGTCGTGCGGTTCTCCTCTCCTCCGAACGCGTTTTGTCCTCTGCGCGCAGGCGCCGAGTCCAACCGCGATCAACGCCGGAAACAACCCTTGACTTTCGCAACAGGCGGGAGTATAACAAAACTAATCAATCGATAACCCACATTCCTAGACGGGAACACGCACGTCCGCCTTAGGCAATCCCCAGAGAATCGGCCCTGCGCTGAAAGCCGATGTTTGCCGCCGGACGCGGATGAACCTCATCCTCGCATCCTCCCCGAGAAGCCTGGCCGAACCGGCGAACCTGCGCACGCAAGGGACGCGAAGTAAGCTTGGACGGTATCCGCCGTTATACGGAGCGCGTATGGTGGTACGCGGCAGAGCGCATGGATCGCCCAGTCTTGGTGGCAGGCGGCGGTCCGATGAACAAGGGTGGTAACGCGAGCAGATCTCGTCCCTGACTAAGGGGCGGGATTTTTTTATTTGGGAATCGGGCCTATCAAAAGGATAGAGAGAAGGATGGCGATCGGGATGGAGAAGGAACGAAGCGGCTTGGAGCCGCAAGAGGAATACGGCCGGATCGGCATGGCCGAAATCGCACAGGCGCAAATTCACGTGAAAGACGCAGTCGTCCGCACGCCCCTGCAGCATAACCGGGTGCTCTCGGCGCGGTACGGCTGCGACGTGCTGCTGAAGCGCGAAGACTTGCAGGTCGTCCGCTCCTTCAAGCTGCGGGGCGCGTACCATCTGATGAAGTCGCTCCCGGCCGACCGGCTGTCGCGCGGCGTCGTCTGCGCCAGCGCGGGCAATCACGCCCAGGGGGTCGCGTATTCGTGCCAGACGCTTGGCATCCCCGGCAAAATCTACATGCCGAGCACGACGCCGCGCCAGAAGGTGAATCAGGTCGCGTTCTTCGGCGGTCCGGACGTCGAGATCATCCTCACCGGCGATACGTTCGACGACGCCTACGCGCAGGCAATCGCGGCCAGCGAGAAATACGACATGGAATTCGTCCACCCGTTCGACGACCCGAAGATCATCGCGGGCAACGGCACGATCGGCAAGGAAATCATGGAGGCCGTCGAGTCCATGCCGGACTACGTCTTCGTCACGATCGGCGGCGGCGGCTTGGCCGCGGGCGTCGGCGCGTACGTGAAGGCGGTGTCCCCGTCGACGAAGCTGATCGGCGTCGAGCCGGAGGGCGCGCCGTCGATGAAGGCCTCGCTCGAAGCCGGCAGCGTCCAGCCGCTCGACACCATCGACAAGTTCGTCGACGGCGCGGCCGTCAAGCGCGTCGGGGACCTCACCTTCCGCATGTGCCGGGAGCTGCTCGACGACATCGTCGTCGTCCCGGAGGGCAAAGCGTGCACCGCGCTGCTCGACCTGTACAACGAGAACGCGATCGTAGCCGAACCGGCCGGCGCGCTCACTGTGGCCGCGCTCGACCTGTACCGCGAGCAGATCGCCGGCAAGACGGTCGTCTGCGTCATCTCCGGCGGCAACAACGACGTCGACCGGATGCAGGAAATCAAGGAGCGCTCGCTCGTCTACGAAGGACTGAAGCATTATTTCATGCTGAACTTCCCGCAGCGAGCCGGCGCGCTGCGCGAATTCCTCGACGAGGTGCTCGGCCCGGACGACGACATCGCCCGGTTCGAATATACGAAGAAGCACAACAAGGACAACGGCCCGGCGCTCGTCGGCATCGAGCTGAAGCACCGCCAGGACTACGAGCCGCTGGTCGCCCGCATGCGGGCGAAGGGATACCAGTTCCTCGAGCTGAACAAAGACCCGCTGCTCTTCAATCTGCTGATTTAGAGAGCGGCACACCGCAAGGCGCGCATTCCTCCGACCGAAGGGGATGCGCGCCTTGCGGCGTTCCGTCCGCCTCCGGGCGATCGGTGCGCTCCCTATTCGCCCCCCTCCGCCTTCAGCAGCGGCGCGTACATCATGAGCGAGCGGTTCTCGGCGATCAGCTCGTCGGCGACCAGCTCGCCAGCCGCGTTCCACGTTCGGCGCCCGATCCGGTTGCTGCGCTCGTACCCGCCCCAGTACGCCTGCGCGATCCGGTGGTCGCGCTCATAAATCTCGTAACGCAAGACCGGCGCCGCCGTCGACCGCCATTCCCCGTACAGGCGGTGGTCGCGAAGCTCCAGCACCAGCTGGTAGTCGGCCTCCGTGTCGTTGCGGATCATCAGATCCAAATAGTTATACGCGCACGTTGCCCCGCTTCCGAACGGCTGCGTCCGACCCGCATCGGGGAACACGTCATAGCTGTGTCGGTGCCGCTCCGTGACCGTCAGCGGCGAGTGCAGCGTCATCCAATAGACGAGATTCGACAGCTGGCAGAGCCCGCCGCCTACGCCGGCCTTGAAGCCGCCGTAGAACAGCACCATGCCGGGCACGTAGCCCTTCCGCTTCGTCGGCTTGCCGATCGTCCGCCAATAGGACAACGTCTCCCCGGGCCGGATGACGATGCCGCTTAGCCTCCGCGCCGCCAGCGCCAGATTGATTTCTTTGTTATGCTGCATCCACATCTCCACGTCCTTCAGCTTCCGCAGCGTCGGCGTGTCGTGGCGGAACACCGGATACGGCAGCGGCTTCGCCTCCCGCCGCTTCGCGTAGGTGATGCCCCCGAACCACCAGTACAGCCGCCTCTTCCACGTAAAATATTGCTTCCCCGCCGCCAGGCGCAGCGCGGATCGCTTCACCGGCTTCGAATCGCCCGGTGTCCGCAGACGACGCAATCGCATGATGGAATCTCCCTCCTCTATCGCTCCCCGTTCGTTCTCGCACCTTCATTTTATTGCCATCCGCTTGCTGCCAGCAATAAAGAAAGTCTAAAAGTTTCGCCCGCCGTCCCGGTTCGGGCGTATATTCGGCGGCGCCTAGGTTATACCAGAATTAGAAGGTCGGCCCTCGGCTAACAAACGTTTCACGCCGCGTTCACATTCGCATGACAAAGGCGGTTTACGATCGGCTCAGGAGGTGTTTTCCCCCATGAGCATCGAGAAATCCAGGTCAGGACGCGGCATCGGCCCGAAGGTGCTGCTGCTGTACGCATCCTTCGGCGACGGCCATCTACAAGCCGCGCGCGCCCTTCGGGAGGCGTTCGAGTACCGCGGCGCCGGCCGCATGATCCTCGTCGATCTGCTGGCCGAAGCGCATCCGTGGATGAACGCGGTGACCAAACAGCTCTACGCCAAAAGCTTCACGCTGCTGCCCGAGTTATACGGCTTCGTCTACGACGCCACCCGCCCGATGCGCCATGACTCCCTCTTCGCGCAATGGCTCCATTCCTTCGGCCGGGCTAAGCTGCGAAGCTTGCTGCAAACGCACCGGCCGGATGCCGTATTCCATACGTTCCCGCTGCTTGCGATGCCTGAGGTCAGGAAGCAGCTCGGTCTCCAGGTGCCGACGTACACGGTCGTCACCGACTTCGATCTTCACGGCCGATGGGTACATCCCGATATCGACCGTTACTATGTACCGACCGAGGATATGCGCGCCGAGCTGATCGCCCGTCGTATTCCGTATTCGCGCATAAGCGTCAGCGGCATTCCGCTGCGGCGCGGCTTCGGCAGCGTGACCGTAAGCCCCGCGCTTCGAACGAAGTACGGCATTCCCTCCGGCTCGCAGGCCGTCCTCGTCATGGCGGGCGCCCAAGGACAAATGAGCGACGTCGCCGATCTATGCGAGGCGCTGTTGGCCGTGCCCGAGCCGCTCGTGGCGGTCGTCTGCGGCCGCAACGCTAAGCTGGCGTCCGCGCTGCGAGAGCTGTTCGAAGCGCATCCCGCGGCCAACCGCCTGCGCGTGTTCGGTTACGTCGAGCAGATGCATGAATTGATGGCGCTCTCCGTCTGCATGGTCACGAAGCCCGGCGGGCTGACGCTTGCTGAAGGGCTTGCCAGCGGACTGCCGCTGTTCACCCCATCGCCCGTGCCCGGGCAGGAGCTGCGCAACGCCCGCTACTTGGCGCGCTGCGGCGCGGCCGTCATGACCAGCGGCACCGAAGAGCTCGCAGGCGAAATCTTGAAACTCCTGGGCGACCCGCTTCGTTTAAAGAACATGCAGCAGGCGCTCGCGCGGCTTGGCCGCCGGTACGCCGCGGACACGATCGCATTAGACTTTTTATCCAGCTTGAATATAATGGAAGAAGCGCATCCGACCGCATCGTCCGCGCCGACCAATGCGGACGATGCGGCATACGGAGGCCGCTTCTGACCAGATAACCCAAGGACGTGAGCGAAATTTCGAAGCGATTGTTCATGCCGGAGATCGCCTTGTTCTCCGTGATTTTGTTTCTTGTCGAATTCGTCCGCGGCGCCGCGCTCGTCAGCTTCCTGCCTGTCTTCGGGCAGAAAACGCTGGGCTTGAATTTCGACGTCATCGGCATTGCCATCACCGCCCATTATTTAACCGATACGGCGCTCAAAATGGGCATCGGCGCCCTGCTCGACCGGTTCTCCATCCGGTTCGTCGTCCACGTGGGCCTATTGACCTCGCTCGCCGGCATCGCGCTGCTGCAATTCGCCTATTCGCCGTGGCTGTTCATCGTCGCTTCCGCTCTGTACGGCGTCGGGATCTCGCCGATCTGGATCGTCTGCCTGACGCGGGTAAGCGAAGAGAAACGGGCGACCCAGATGGGTTACTTGTACACCATCTGGCTGGTGGGACTCGGCGCGGGCCCGGTCGTCTGCAACTTTATCATCGACCACAGCATTAGCGCGACGTATTACATCTTGCTGGCCATGTCCGCGCTCTGCTGGCTGCTTTCGCTCTTCATCTCGGGCGAGAAGGCCGCGAACGTCGTGTCGCTGCCGATCCGGGAGCAGTTCAAGGTGCTGGGCGAGCGGCTGCGGCATACGAAGCTGCTCCTGCCCGGCATGATCCTCCAGACCGGCGGCGCAGGCATGCTCGTGCCGATTCTGCCGAGCTTCGCGGAGAACCGGCTGGGCTTAAGCGGCGCGCAATATTCCCTGCTGCTGCTTGCCGGCGGCGCATGCACGGCGGCCGGACTGATTCCGTTCGGTCGCCTGTCCGACCGGCTGGGCGGCAAGAAGTGGTTCCTTGTGTTCGGCTTCGTCTTCATCGGCGTCGCGCTCTATCTGCTGTCGACGGAGCCCTCGATTGGTATCAGCATCGCGCTCGCGGGCCTGCTCGGCCTATCGTACGCCGCGCTGCTGCCGGCTTGGAACGCTCTCATCGCCAACTATGTCCCGCCCCAGCAGGCGGGCCTCGGCTGGGGTATTTTCTCCACGGTGGAGGGCATCGGCGGCATGCTGGGCCCCGTCGTCGGCGGCGTGCTGGCCGCCTCGATGGGCGAGCCGTCCGTCGTCTTGTACAGCGCCGTGCTGTATGGCGTGATCGGTTTCTTCTACATTTGGTTCCCGTTCCGCTCGTTTACGTAGAGAGGCCTTACCCGCCTTCGCTTATTAAGGAGATCGCCTAACTCATGAGTCAAATCAATCAGTGGATTCACGAACTGAAGCAGCTCGACCTCGATCATCTTCAACGGACGCTCCAGAGCTATTCGGCGTTCGGCCCGCTGCCGGGCATCGCGCTGACGATGATCGAGTCGTTCCTGCCGATCCTGCCCCTGCTCGTCTTCGTCGCGGCGAACGCGAACATCTACGGGCTCTGGCTCGGCTCGCTCTACTCCTGGATCGGCGTCAGCGCCGGTTCTCTTATCGTATTCATCCTGGCCCGCAAGCTCGGCAGGCGGTTTCGTCCTTGGCTGCAGCGGCGTTATCCAAAGATGGAGAAGTTTTTCGACTGGGTCGAGCACCGCGGCTTCACGCCGATTTTCCTCTTCGCCTGCTTCCCGTTCTCTCCATCAGCACTCATCAATATCGTATCGGGCATCGGCAACGTGCCGTTTCGGTCCTTCCTGCTGGCCGTTCTGCTTGGCAAAGCCGTCATGATCTTCGGCGTATCCGTCCTCAGCTTCGACATCGCGGACTTAGCCGAGGAACCGTGGCGCATCGTGGTCGCGGTCGTGATGATCGTCGTCATGTGGTTCGGGGGCAAGAAGCTCGAGTCGCGCTATAAGTTGAAATAGTGAACAATTCGGGGGAATGAAACGTTGCTGACGTGGGGAAACAGCTTAGGTCCGCTCCCGTTGGCCGGATGGATGAGCAGCTTCGCCACCGGCGGCGTCCTGCTCCTCGCGCTCGGGCTCGTCGGCGCCATGTTCGCGATCATCCGGATCACGACGAGCGACTCGGAGAAGCATCGGGAGATTCGGGATTTCGTCGAGACGTTATTCGGCACGCCCGCCCATCTGCGGCCCGGCGGCGGAGCTCCGGAGGAGACGGCGGCCGGCAAGGAAGAACGTGCATCGTCCGCAGCCCCGAACGGTCCGGCTTACTCGGAGCCGTGTCCGGGATGCGGAGATACGGTCACGCAGGCGCACGCGGATTGCCCGGGATGCGGTCTTCGCCTGCAATAAACAACAAGCCATGCGCGCCCCTCGCCGGAGCGTGCATGGCTTGTTTGGCGTTACGCGGATGCATCGTTTTCCGCCGGAACCGATACATAGTTTGCCCGCTTCCGCGCACACTGTAGAAGCAATTCTTTGCGATGCAGCTTACCCACGATAAGGAGGTTTGCACATGTCAGGCGAATTCCCGTCCGAAGCGCAAAACCAAGCCAGCCAAGCGCAATCCGAAGCCGACCGCTCCGGCAAAGGCAAAGCGAAGGCGAGCGCCATGCAGTCCAAAGCGGACAGCGCGGCAATGCGCAAGCACGGCTTATAACCGTTCCGCAAGCCGGGCATGCTAAGCTAGGAGCTTATGCTGCCGGCTCAAGCAAGCACGCCATTGTCCGTTAAGGAGGAAATGCAATCATGAGCGAAGAGCAGAACCATTACGAGATGCAGCCGATGTCCGACGAGCATGTCGAGGTCGACGGCGTCTACCGCAACGAGTGGGGCCGCGAAGAGAAGCTGAAGCGCGGCGAAACGTTCCCGGCGGATCCGCAGATGGGAACAAGCGAATGGCAGCTGGTCGAGCTAGACTTCGAGAACCATCATAACGGCGAGACCGATCCGCGCCTCATACCCAAAGACGATTCCCTGGGCAACGACGCCGGCGGTCACGAGCGTTCGCACAGCCCGCACAAGATTCGCCATCGCCAAGCCTCCAAGAAATAAATGCGCGAAACCCCGCAGAAGGACGATGCTGTCCAACAGCGGGGTTTCGCGCATGTTCGCCTCGCAAACAATTAAGCTTGTTAAAAGGCAAACGACAAATAGCTCAGCGTTCCCATATCATAGCCGCGGAACACAATGTCCGGCGTATGCTTCGATCCGCTTCCGAGCGCGACGTACAGCGGGACGAAATGCTCCGCGCGCGGCACGGCCATGCGGGCCCCCGGCGCAAGCTCCTCCATCCGCTCGATCAGCCAATCGTCGAACGCGACCGCCCAGTCCTCCGGCTCCCGCTGTCCCCATTTGATCATGCGCAGGTTATGCACCGTCACGCCGCTGCCAATGACGAGAATGCCCTGCTCGCCGAGGCCTCGGAGCGCTTCTCCGATCCGGTAATGGGCCTCCGGCGAACGGTACGGATTGACCGACAGCTGTACGAGCGGTATGTCCGCCTTCGGATACATTTGGTGCAGCAGCGTCCACGTGCCATGATCCAGCCCGCGCTCGGCGTCGCGACTTACCGGAATGCCCTGCTCCGCAAACCTCGACTCCAGCATCTCCGCCACCATCTTCGACCCTCTGGCCGGATATTTGATTTGATAAAGCTCATCCGGGAATCCGCCGAAATCGTAAAGCGTTTCATACACGTCGTCCGTGTAAGTCATCGCCAGTGTCTCGGTCTCCCAATGGGCGGTAAAAACGACGATCGCTTTCGGTTGATACTGCTTCCCCAGCTCGCCGAGAAACGTGGCGTATTCGGTTTGCTCGATCGCCAGCATCGGTGATCCGTGCGCCAAAAATAAAGCCGGCAGCATACATACAGCCCCTTTCCTATCAAAGTGTTATTATCGGTTACTTTATGTAAGTTAGTTTATATTCATAATGGTCATATGTCAAGTAACTATTATTTCTTTAGCACCTATTCATTTGCGTCATTAACGGCTATAATAGAATTAACGAGGTGATGACAATGCATGATTCAATGTGTCCCAAATTCGATAAAGCGATGCAGCTGATCAGCAAACGTTGGACCGGCTTGATCATTCATCAGCTGCTGGCTGGCCCCAAGCGATTTTGTAACATTGAATCCGCCATGCCCATTAGCGGCCGGCTGTTGTCCGAGCGGCTGAAGGAGCTGGAACAGGAGCGGATCGTCCGCCGGGACGTCTATCCCGAGACGCCGGTTCGCATCGAATATTCGCTGACCGAAAAGGGACATGCGCTAGGTCCGCTCTTTAAGGAATTGGAGCACTGGTCGCACGAGTGGATCGAGCTGGACGAGGCGGATTTCCCGGCGGCCGTCGTCGCGGAAGACCGCGCTTAGGCGGACCTGCACGTTGGATGGCGACTCTATTCGCTTTAGATACGCCTTATACAGAGAACGCCCGCTGCCGTAACCGGCTAGCGGGCGTTCGTTGTTTCATGACCTTAGCTATTCATGACATTAATCAGCGCCGCGTTCCGCGCCTTCCGCGTCCCGCTGCATCACCTGATCCGCCAGGCGCTCCAGTCGGCGCAGATGGAAGGCGTACTCGAACACGGCGGAGCCGACGATCCGAGCCGCTTGCGCTCGTCCGGGTCCTGGATCAGGTATTCGTTAGCTGCATGAGCAGCCGCGCCTCCGTTCCTCGGCGCGCAGAAGGAACGCCGTTCTTCAGCTTGCCCTCGGGCTGTGAGCAGAATCTGCTCGTAGATATTTGGGTCGAGATCCTCGCTCTGGTCGTCGAACTGCTTCGCCCACTTGCCGGCTTCCGCGCGGCGACAATAATGTCTCCTCGACCGCCTCAGCAAATCCGCCACCTTGCTCGAGCGCCTTGATATGCTGCTTGGAGATGAGCAGCTGCTGGCTCTGGCTTGACGGCGGGCTTCGGCAGCAGCGAGCCGCTCCTCCTCGACAGCGTGTAGCGCTCCTCCATGCTTGCGCAGCGTGCCGACAGAGTCTCTCACCTCTCCTTCCGGTGGACGTCCTCCTTCAGCTCGTTGGAGATCGCCATCCGCAGCAGGAGCGACAGCTCGTCGAATGCCTCGTGCACGCTGCATCGTTGACTGCTTGCGCGGCGCGGCGTGGAGATGATGGCAGATTCACCGCGAAGGCGGCGCCCATCCCGGTCAGCACCTGGAGAAACCGCTCGGCCGCGAACCACCAGCCTTGGCCGTCCGACTCCAGGATGTACGACGACCGTCACGAGCGTCAGGTAGCGATCGTGGCCTCATGCGAAGCTTGATACAGATCATAATGACGCTGATGCACACAAGACCGACCGATATTGCCGTGTTTGCCGACAGCTCGTGATGGCCGCACAGCCCACACATCGCACCAGCACGTTCGTCTGCAGCTGATCGACCGTGTTTTGCCACGACACGCGAATGGACGCTGATGGATATCGCCGCAATGTACGAAATGTATCGGTGGACGGTGAAGCCGAACAGGCTCGCTTGGGAGGTAGATCGCCAGCGCCATGGGGGGCAGGTACAAGGCTCCGTCCAATATGCACTTGAGCTCGGCGGCTGCCATGAATGGCGGGGTGTGGGCAAA
>NZ_JBHUHA010000002.1:0-270000 GCF_042682185.1 Paenibacillus xanthanilyticus
AAGCTCGCCACCCGTCCGGCCCCGCACCTCGCGGTTGGACGTGCCGGCCGCCGTCGGGAAGCGCCATGTCCCCCACGGCCTCGACGTGCGCGCCGTGCCGTCCGACCAGAACCACGGCGCGCCGGCGCAGGACCGGCGTCTCGCCGCATCAGGGCGCGGGGCGGCGGCCGCGACGCCCAGCCTGCTATGGGTGCTCGCTCCCAGTCCGCGAGCAGCGGGCCAGGCCGAGTTCCACCCCAGCGCGCGCGACGGCTCGCCCGACGCGAGGATCCCCAGCACGGACGTCTCGGCCCGCGGCGTCCACCACCACGCCGTCCGCTGGCTCGATCCGGCCTCTCGGCGAGTGCGGTCCTCCGGGACGAGTGCCGCGTGGCCGCACGTACGGACGTCGGCGTCCCACGTGTGCGGCCGTCCTCGAGAGTGGACGCGGTGGGCGTGGGAGTCCGCCGCCAGGGACTCGTCCACCGCCTCGTCCGCGTGCTCGATCCGCCGTCGACGCGCCCGACCTCCAGCTCGACCCCGTTCTCGGCGTGCAGTGCGTGCAGGCGCGCGGTGGATCGGCGCCGTCGTCCGACGGCGGTCAGTGAGGCGTCTCGTGTGCTCGATCACGAGCGTGACGTCAGGTGCGAAGGCCGCGCGGGCCGTACGACGCGGTCCTCGGCGCTCTGATGCCTCCGCGCCGATCACCGCCATCGCGCGTCCCCAGAGTGCAGACGTGCCACGAGGGCGTCCGCGTCGTGGCGCGATAGTGCTGGCAGGGGTGATCAGCTCGCGCATCGTCGGCGCCGGCCCGCCAGCGGGCGCTGCCACCGACCGCACCGTCGCGAGGACCACGCGACGTCCGGTGCCCGTCCCGGGCCTCCCCGTGTTTCAGCCGCACGCGGTGCCGCGCGTCCGCACTCGCCGGCTCGAGCCCTCAGCCCGCGCGGTCCACGACCGTCCACTCCGTGCTCCGGCGAACCACGACGGCGGGCGAGCGCATCGCCGGGCTCCGTCCGTCTCCCGGTCAGGTAGTCCTTGACATGAGCGGCGGTCGGTCGTAGGGCAGGCCCTCGGTCCGCTGCGATCGTCAGCGCGCCCGCGAAAACCGCGACGGCCGCAGCTCGCGCACAGAGAGAACACCAGCCAGCCGCCGCCGAGCGAACGAGCACGGAATAGGCGGAGCGCCCGCCGGGGAGCCCCGCCGTCGTCCGCCACAGGTCACGAGGCCCGCGCTCATGCTCGCCCGGCGTCAGGTAGAGCTGACCGTGCCCCTGCGCCTCCACCGCATGCGTGCGACCGGCTTCGGTGGCCAAAAGCAGCACACGCGCGTGTGCGCCGGCCTGAGGCAGAACTCGGCGGCGCAGCGGGCATCTCGACGCTGCGTCCCTCGGCCACCCCTCGGCCAGGGATGCGGTCCTCGTGGTGCGAGGTGTCGTCGATCGCGTAGAACGCGCCGTCTCGGCGTGAACACCGCGACGTCGTCGCGCGTGGGGCCCGCCGTCTGCGCCGGATCACGCGAGCGACTCGCCGCCGGGATGTCCGCCGCCGCGCCGATGTGGATGGGCTCCGCCGGATGTGCTGCCTCGTGCTTGCCGCCGGCGCTCACGCCGGCTCCTTCAGGGTCTCCACGCCACGGTGTATCGCCGCGGGCGTCACAGGAGGACCTCGACATGCGCGCACCGTCCGTCCGCGCAGCGCCTCGAGCGGGCGGGGCGGCGCCATGTCCTCGTCCGAACGGACGTGGCGGTTCAGGAGCACACCCAGAGTCAGCGCCGGCGTGACAGGATGATCGAGTGACCTTGCGCAGTGGCAGCCCTTGCTTCGCCGAGGTCCCACATGGAGGTGAGCACGGTGCAGGGGCACGCGCATCGTCGATCAGCAGCACGTAGACCGGCAGGCGCGGCCGGTCACGTCCGCGCTGCGCGCGGGGACGCAGCGCGCGGGTCACGGGAGAAGAGGGCCAGGGGGTCCGCGCTCCCTGGGTGCCTGTGCCCCGGACGGCGTACTCGGGACGCTCGGCTGCCGTCACCGGGATTGCGCGTCTGACGGGCGATGAGCTACGCGGCCTTACTCCCCTCGGCGGCGCGCGCACCTCGGATCGACTCAGACCGAACGCGCGCGCACCTCTCGAGGACGCGGTCGTTGGCCTCGACCTCACCATCGTGACGCGGACGCCCTCGCCCGCGAACGCGCACCGCACGAGGCGCTCGGGCCTGGCTGAAACGTCGTCGTGCGAGCGCGGCGGTCTGATGCACCCAGCGGCAGCCACAGCGCGAAGTTGGCCGTGGTCTCGGGCACGTCCCAGCCGGCCTCCTGCAGCGCGAGCGGACCGAACGCGACGCGCTCGTCCACCACGGTCTGCACGTGGCCGGGACCTCGTCCAGGTGCTCGGGTAGGGACGGCGGCCTGCTCGGCGAGCGTTGGAGACGGCGAAGTGCTACGGCCCCGGTGGGCGGGCGGGGGGGTCAGGGGGTGCGGGCGATGGGCTGGGGGGGGAGAGTGATGCGGTCGGCTCCGGGGTGGGGGGGGGGGGGGACGTACCGTGGGGAGCTGTCTCGGGGGCGGCGGGCGGGAGGGGGGGGGGGGGATGAACGGGCGCATCGGCGAACTGTTTGCGCAGCATAAAATAATAATCTTCCGTCTCCATGCCACCCGGCTCCGTTTCCCGCAAAAGGCGAAACAATTCCGTATACCCTTCGCTATTTCTTCTTCTTTTAGAAAAGTATACTGGGGATCATAACCAGCGTAAAGAGGAGATTCCCATGAAATCGATATCTACCGGGGCGGCCATGCACGCTCATCCGTAGATTTGGACCGTAACTTCATCCTTCTTCTGGCGGCAGGAGGCATCCAGACGGCCGGCATCAAGATTTATAAGCTGGCGCTGCCGCTCATGCTGTATGACCGAACAGATTCGTCCGTCGCGATGTCGGTTATGTGCGCGGTCGAATTTCTGCCTAATCTATGCCTCGCCGCGTTCATCGGCGTGTGGATCGACCGCGCGAGCAAAAAGCACTGGATGCTCGAGTCTGTCGTCATGCAGAGCATCATGCTGTTCATCATCTATGACGATCTTGCTCGCGGGCTGGGTATCGCGTTGCTTGGGGCCATCCGTCGTTTTCCTTGTTGCGGGGAGCGCCAACATAGCGCTGTTCACGGTTTTCCGGTTCAGCATCATGTGGAAAGAAGAACGTTAAAGAGGAAGCGTTCTTCCTTTTCCCTTCGAACATCGAACAGGCGGCGCTGCCATGCGCCGCCTGCTGCTGCGGAACAGAAGCTGTCCGCTTTCGCCTGTTCGCTCAAGGTTGTTCAGCTATAGTCCCAGTTCTGCTCGTCCGCCGCGTTTTGGACGTCTTCGCCCGTCAGTATCATATAGCCGTACCCTTCTTCCTCATGCTTCTTCCAGGCGCGCTGCTTCATAAACTTCGGGCTGGCTTCTCCGTTCTCTTCATCATAGAAAAGGAGAATGCCGTCCGTCTTGCGCAGCAGCAGCTCGTCGCGCGCTTTCAGCTGCCAGACCCCTTCATAGGGCTGCTTGCTGACGCTCGCGTAATAATCCACCTGTTTCAGTATCCCCCGGTAATAGTCCTGCTTCGCTTCGTTCCACTTCTCTTCCGGATTGAGATAAGCGGCCAATATGGAAAGCTTCAACGCCGGATAACGTTCGCGGAGCGAGATGGCCACTTCGCATGCCCAGAGATCAACGCCGAACTGCCCCGGCGTGATCACCCATTCCAGCCCGTCCTCAATCAACGGCACGAGCTTGTTCTCGATGGCCTTCTTGATGAGCGGAATGCCTTTGTGCTTTTGATCGAAGATGCCCAGCTCATGCGCCCGGTACCGGTTGCAAGCAAATTTTTCATGCCTAGCTCCTTGCCTCATATGGAGATGAAATTGTAATCGGATTCCCTCAGTTTACCCGGATCGGTCCGGGAATGCAAAAAGAAAAGCCTTGACTGCGCGGCATGAATTTCCGCGAGCCCAGGCTTCTTCATGTATGGATTAATGCGTGTCCGCTTGTTTGCTCTGTGCCAGCTTGACGAGCAAATGCGCCAAAGCGTGACGCTCCTGCTCTTCCCCGACTTTCCACAGCTGCTGAAGCAAGTTCTCCTCGGCGTTGCGAGGTTCTTCATGTTCGGCAAGATACTGAGCGACCTTCTGCGCGGCGACGGCCAACTGCTCTTCGTTCAACCCGATCGCTTCGGCCATCTTGACCCGCTTGCTCAAGTAGGAGCGGAATTGTTCGAAATCCGCGAGAATTTCGTCCTTTTTCGCCGGGTTGATCCGTTCGATCGTTTCCTCGATTTTGCCGGTTTGAAGCTCTCCGTCCTTCAAAATGGCATGGTTACGTTCCGTCATCGTTAACGCCTCCTTTAGGTAATCAGTACACGTATCTTTACCGTAAGGAGACGAGCTTGAATCAGGTGCAGCGCACAAAACCGCCTTATGCCGCGATCGGGCACAAGGCGGTTCGGATGTGCAATTGGGACGGCTGCACCGTTATTGTGTAAATCCCGTCGAGGCGATCGGCGGAACCGCGCCGGACGCGGCACTCGCGTTCATCGACATTCTCACTTGCGATTCCGCCTGACGAATCCGCTGCCCGATGGCCTGGATTTGGCGTTTCTGCGCGTCCATCTGCATTTGCAGTTGGTTCTCCGCGATGGCAAGCTCCTGCTGAATGCCTTGAAGCTCCATCAGCACTTGGTTCACCTGCTGGGAGCGCGAATCGAGGCCAACGTTGCGCAGCGCTTGCTGCGCTTGTACGCGCTCTTGTTCCTTCTGCTGCTGCACTTGTTGTTGGAATTGCTCGTACGAAAGCTGCTGGCTGTTGATCCCTTGATTCGGTTGCTGCTGCATATCGTTCAGAACCTCCCTGTTTGCCTAAAGAATAGTTCTAATATGCGCAGTCTCGTTTGCTTTATGTAACCAGCGCGTTATTTTTTGGTTTTTTTCTGCCGAATCTCGCGATCCATCCATTCCAACTCCACGTCCTCCGCCTCGATGCCGCCATACCGATAGGCGGAATAGGTTTGCGTTAACCGGATCCCCAAGCGGCCCGCGTTCGCCTCACCGCCGCTGCGCTTGGCTTCTTCTTGCCCCATCTCGATCGGAGTCTGCGAGGGCTCGAACGGCCGTCCCGACTTCTTGCGGTCGGACAACCACGTCCGATAGAGGAAGATAAGCCGGCTGGACGGATCGGCCGCTACGGGGTTCGCTTCATGGCGTCTGCCAAACGTAAAGAGCGATCGCCGCTTGCGCTTCGGTCCCGCGATCCGGTCGACCTCGTCTTGGTAGTCGGCCCGGTCCGTGATCCGTTCACGGCGCAGCCAGGCGGCTAGTCGCGCGGCCAAAGCCCGCAGCGCAGACGGAACGAGCGGCAGTCGGCGAATAAGCGCAATGAGGATGAACAGACCGACAACGCCTAAGAATCCATACATGATCCAATCCCACCATGGAGAAGGATCGGATGGTTCCCCGGCCGGCAGCATCGAAGGCGGCGGCGCTTCCGGCGCCGATTGCGGAGGAGGATTAGACGCCGGCTCCTTCGGCGCCAGCAGACGGCTGATCCACTTGGCCGCCTCGCCCCAGACGGCGCCGAACCATTGCCGCAAGGTTCCGCTGGCGGCGAGCAGCAGCGTAGTCAATGCGACCAACATCGTAAGACGGATGTTGCGGTTACGGACCGCCGCGTCCGTTCGTGCGGACGCTCCCGGCGCGGCCGATTCCGCGCTTATCGTCCGTAGATTCACGACGAGCAGCATCGCCAGCAGCGAAGCCAAACCTCCCGCCATTAAGAGGAGCGGGGATACCGCGAAGCGTTCGTTGCGCTGCATAATAACCGAAAAGAGGACGTAGATCAGCAGCCCGATACTGAAATGCGCCGACGTAAACCTAACCGGCCATGGCGCAAGCGCCGCCCGAGCTCCGCGGTACAAGCCCGTCGTGCTTCCAACGGCGGCCGCGGCGGCTGTACTTGCAGAGGCGACGGGCAGCAGAAGCGCGCCGATTCCCGTTCCGCAGAGAGCAGCAAGCAGCAAGGTCACGGATGGCTGGCGAAACGCCGCGCGCATGCCCAGCAGATAACCGGCCGGATAGCTCAGCAGCAGTACCATCCACCAGCTGTGCTCCCATGCCGCCGGCTGCACGAGGCCATTCGCCGCGAGGATCAGCGGTAAATATACGATGAACTCGATCAGACCTTGGAAGAAGACTAGACTTGCTTCGCGGATTCGCTTCATGACAAGTCCGCCTCCTCGTCCGCCGGTGTTTCGATCGGCAGCCAGTTCACCTGGTGGCCCCGCTGCCGCAGCAGCTCGGCCGCGTCCTCTAAGGCATCGCTCCAGAACGCGGATACCACCACGATATCGCATCGTTCTTCCTCATCTGCCCCGGCTTCGCGCAGCAGCGCTTCGAACGGGATGCAGCGGTGGATGATCAGCCGGGCCATGGCATCAAGGACCTGCATCAAATGTTCGCGTCCCGCAGCCCGCAGGGTCGAGACGTGCCGGCCCGGTTCGTCCACATCATGACCGTTCGAAGCGAAGCTGAAGGCCAGCCCTTGTTCCTCCGCAAGCTGCATCAAGCCGGCCGCCTTGCGGATACCATGCTCGATCAGCTCCGGATCGGTCACGGCCTGCCACATCTCCGCATGGTCCTCCACGTTCAGCAGGACGGTTAACCGATAATCGGCCGTATAGTCGTGCTTGCGTACTTGAAGCGTGCCTGTGCGGGCGGTCGCTCCCCAGTTGACGCTCTTCAGCGGGTCCCCATCCCGGTAAGCCCGCACGCCGCTTACGAGGAACGGGTCTTCCATGATCCACCGGCGAACCGTTACATCGCCTTGCCAGCTGTGGGCGGGCAAGCCTAGCTCGCTTCGTTCCGCGGGAAGCGGATAGACGGTCAGTTCCGCGTTCAACGGGACGGTTCTCCAAGCGCGGAACAAGCCGAACAAATCGCCCGACGAGATCGCGGCGGACGAAAGTCGATATACGCCTCTCTTGGCGGCTCGAACCGGATGACGCCTGGTAATCTGACGTCGTCCGCCCAAGCTGAACAGGCTCGCGTGGTTCTGGTACAGCGAGCCGCTGCTTACATCCAAATTGTCGCCGCCGCCGAACACAATACCGCTTCGCAGCTGTGATTCGACGCGAAGCCACGGAACTGGAAGCCGCTTCTCGTTGCGGATCCGTTCAATCATCTCGATACGCTCGCCCTCGAAGCAGGTTCGTACGCTGAAAGCGCGCTCATATGACAGCTTGCGCATTCCCCAGAAGCGGAACAGCAGCCGCTGGGCGACGAGCACGGGGACAAGGATGAGAATTACCCAATGAATCGTCATCGCCGCACCTTCGATTCCGGCCGCTTCATCGGCTAACCCGCGTGCAGCGGCGCATCCGCCGGCACCTCGATCTGAGCGAGCACCGAGGCGATGACATCGTCGGCTGCGTTCCCTTTAAGCCGCAGCCCGCCTCGTACGACGATCCGGTGGGCGAGGGCGGGAACCGCGAGCGCCTTCACATCGTCCGGCAGCACGTAATCCCGCCCGTACAGCGCCGCGCGGATCTGACATGCCCGAAGCAGCGCTTGCGTGCCGCGAGGACTCACCCCGAGCGCGACTTCCGCATGCGCGCGCGTCGCCTCCGCGATCGCCAGCATGTAACGGAGCAGCTCTTCGCTCACCCGCACGGTTCGGCAGAGACGCTGAGCCTCGATCATCTCCGACGGCTCCGCGACAGCCGCCAGCTCTTCCAGGGGGTTCGCCGCGAGAAACCGCTTCATGATCGCAATCCCCTCGTCTGCCGACGGATAGCCCATCCGGATTTTGAACAAGAAGCGGTCGAGCTGCGCCTCGGGCAGCGGGAACGTCCCCTGCTGTTCGACCGGATTCTGCGTGGCGATGACAAGAAACGGCCTCTCCAGCGTGAACGTCGTGCCGTCAATACTTACCTGCCCTTCCTCCATGCACTCCAGCAGACTGGATTGCGTCCTGGGCGTCGCGCGGTTGATCTCGTCGGCCAGGACGATATTCGCGAACAGCGGGCCAGGCCGGAATTCGAATTCCCCGCTTCGCTGGTTATAGAAATGAATGCCGGTCATATCCGACGGCAGCAGGTCCGGCGTGAACTGCACCCGTTTGAACGATCCGCCGATCGAGCGGGCGACCGCTTTGGCAAGCAGCGTTTTGCCCGTTCCGGGCACGTCCTCGAGCAGGACGTGCCCGGAGGCGATTATGGCGATCAGCATATGGTCGATCACGTTTTCTTTCCCGACGATGACGGAGCCGACGTTGCCGCGGATACGATCGGCCAGCCGCTGGACGGTTTGGAAGCTCATGTACGTTTTCTCCTCTCGTGAATACGCGAAGGTTGATAGGGAGCATTTCCCATTTAGTATAACGGGTATCGAGATCGCGCGCCATGTCCATTCCTAGCCTGTCGTTCGCGGTTCTCCGCCAGAGACGCCGGAGAAGTCAAGCCGGCGCGACGATCTCCACTTTGATCCGGTCCGGATCCTCGAAATACAAGCCATAATGGTGTTCGCCCCCGGCGTAAGGATGGCCCTTCGCATATAACAGCGTAACGCCGCGCGCTTGAAGCGCCTCCGTCATCGCGTCCACTTGCTCGCGTGATGCCGCGCGAAAAGCGAGATGGTTCAATCCCACGCGCTTCCGATGGTACGGCACGTCCATATACCGCAGCTCGGCCTGCACGAACACGATATAGGCATCGTCGGCCCTGTAACTGACGCCATACGCCCAGCGCTGATATCGCTCATAGCCGAGCTGTGCCAGCAGCCAAGACCAGAATCGGTCGCTGCGTTCTAGATTGGATACGTAAAGCTCAATGTGATGAAGCATGGATAAGCCTCCTCCGTAAGAACAAGCTTTTCGTCCACGACGCCGGCGGACGAGAAAGGATAGGAACATTATAGAACATATGTTCCCTATTTAACAAGCGTCACGACAGCAAAAAGCTTTCCGGCGATCTCGTCTCGCCGGAAAGCTTCCACAATTGTATGAATCGACTTCGCGCTACTTCGCCTGCCCTTATCCGATGCTACACCGGAAGCCGGATTTCTTCCATCCCTCTCATATATGGCCGAAGCGCCTCGGGAACGCGTACCGATCCATCCGCCCGCTGATGATTCTCCAGGAGCGGGATGAGAATGCGGGGCGTCGCCGCCATCGTGTTGTTCAGCGTATACGCAAAACGCAGCTGTCCTTCCTCGTCACGGTATCGGATCCCCGCGCGTCTGGCTTGAAAATCAAGCAGGTTCGATGCCGAATGCGTCTCTCCGTAGGCGTGCCTGCTCGGCATCCACGTTTCAAGGTCGAATTGCTTGTAATTTTTGTACGAAAGGTCCCCGGTGCAAACGGCCATAACCCGGTAGGGCAGCTCCAGCAGCTGCAGCAGCTTCTCCGCGTGCGACAAGATTCGTGCCAGCCACCGATCGGCAAGTGCGGGATCCGCCCGGCAGATGACGACCTGCTCCACCTTGGCGAATTGATGCACGCGATACAGACCGTGAACGTCCTTGCCGGCCTTGCCGACCTCGCTCCGGAAACAAGGCGTCGCGGCCGCGAGCCGCAGCGGCTCCGTCAAATCGATCGTCTCTCCCGCATACATGGCTACCAGCGGGACCTCCGCCGTTCCGGCCAAGAAGCGCCTCTCTCCTTCGAGCTCGAAGGCTTGGTCGCGGAACGCGGGGAAGAAGCCGGTCGCCGTAAAAGCGGCCTCATTCGCCATGACCGGCACGTCGAGCAGCGTGAAGCCTTCGTCGCCGAGCAAGTCGAGCGCCAGCTGCTGTACCGCCCGATGCAGCATGAGCCCCGCGCCTTTCAGCACATACTGGCGGCTGCCGCCGATCTTGACGCCCCGGCGCAGATCGAGCAGACCCAGCTTCTCGCCCAATTCCACGTGGCTAAACATCGGGAAATCCGCTGCCGACGGTTCCCCCCACCTGCGTATTTCGACGTTATCCTCATCTGTGACGCCATCCGGCGTATCCGGCGAGATCCAATTCGGAACTTCGAGCAATCGACGATCCCGGTCGCGCTCCAACTGCTTGAGCTCCGCTTCGGTTTGCGCCATCCTCGCGGCAAGCTCGGCGGCCTCCCGCTTCTCCGTCGTCCCCTCCGCTTCGCGTCCGTCGCGAATAAGGGCTGCGATTCTAGCCGAACGCGCATTGCGCTCCGCGCGCATCGCTTCCGCCTGCCCCCGCTGCCGTCTGTATCGCTCGTCGATATCGAGCAGCTCCGCGACATCGCATGGGATGCCCCTCCGGTCTGCCGCCTCTTGTACTTCGTTTGCCCGTTCTCGAATCAATCGAATGTCTAACATGCGTCTCTCCTGCCTCTCGTTCGATGGAATGCAAAAAAGCGCTCTTCATCCCAATATGGGACGAGGAGCGCTTCACTCGCGGTGCCACCCAACTTAGCCGGCTGCATGCGCCGACTCGCTTTGCTCCGCCTGTAACGGGACGGACCCGGAATACTTAGAGGACGCCGTGCCGATCTAATCGGAGACAATCCGTTCGCAACGCCTCCGAGTTGGATGCTCTTCATCGGCATGGTCTACTGTGTAATTGTTAGTGCACATTATAGCAAAGCGGGATTGCAAGCGCAAGCCAGCGGCGCTATAGCTTCCGCACGATCCGCATATTCCCGTCCTGCCCACCGCAAGCTAACCAATATCCGGCAAGAGAGGAGCTTAATTTCGTGGCCAAGCAAATAGCAAACGTAGGCCGATGCGCGTTATGCGGCAGAGACGAGGTCGAGCGGACCGAGCATCATTTGACGCCGAAGGAGATGGGCGGCACGTTCATGGAGACGGTCCTGCTATGCCGAACCTGTCACCGGCAAATACACGCGCTCTACACGAACGAGGATCTGGTGCGCCTGGGCTTGACGACGATCGAGGCGCTCTTGGCGGATGAACGCGTCGCCGCTTACGTGAAATACATTCGCAAGCAGCCGCCCGGCGTGCTGCCGAAAGTCCGCAAGTCCGCGCGCGTAAGGGAGCGGTAGCGGTGTTCGGGCGAGACTTTCGATCCCGTCGCGTTCATAATCAAGACAAAAGACCGGGGAAGCAGCCTTCGCAGCCGCCTCGCCGGTCTTCCGTTCACCATCACAAATCGCGCATGGTCTCCCATTCCGCGGGCGACAGCCCTTCCTCCACCGCGAACTCGTAGTCCTCGATATCGTAAACCTGCACGGGAACCTCGGCTTCGATCAGCCGGTCCTGGAACTCGAACTGATCGGACAGCAGCGGAATATCCAGCTTCATCGCCGTCAGCAGCAGCTCCGTTTCGATCGGGTCGAAGTATTCGCCGTACTGCGCGTTGTCGATCCCGTGCACGATTGTAAATTGAATCATGTCGTTCAGCAGCAGCGGCGAGCTCTCCCGCCACGGCATTTGAAGCGCGCGTTCGATCTTTTTGCGGTTCAGCGGATCCTCGAAGAAACTGATCAGCTCCGCGATTTTCAGCTTCACGTGTTTGTCTTCCTCCGGATCGTCCATCACCGGCTCCGCGCTTTCCTTCATATCATACAATTCCAAGACCGTGGAATATGGCAAGACAAAATCGACCGGCCGGCTAGGCACGAGCAATTGTCCATATGTAGCCACCATGACGGCCTCAATAACAAAGCGGCGTCGCATTCTATCTCCCCCTTTAGTTCGCCTGAACCCTTGCATTTGCCAATAGGATCATAACATGATGATGGCAAGCGTGAATCTATTATACACTATCCGAACGCCTGTACACAGCGTCAAAATGCGGAGCCGTCCACCGGTTATATGTTACAATAACCGTACCGCAAATCACGTATAGGAGGCGTTCCGCCATGACAGAAGAGCAAGTGATCATTATCGGCGCCGGCCCATGCGGCTTGGCCGCGGCCATCGAGCTGCAGGATGCCGGCATCGACGCCCTGATCATCGAGAAGCGCAACATCGTCCATTCGATCTCGCAGTATCCGACTTATATGCATTTCTTCAGCTCGCCGGAGCTGCTCGAGATCGGCGGCATTCCGTTCACGACCGCGCACGATAAGCCTTCGAGGCTCGAGGCGCTTAATTACTACCGTACCGTCGCGCTGCGCCGCCAGGCGCGGGTACACGCGTACGAAGCGGTGCACGGGCTGGACAAGCTGCCGGAAGGCGGATGGCTCGTCCGGAGCACGGACCGTTCCCGGACGGAGAAGACGTACCGCGCGCGGAACGTCGTCATTGCGACCGGCTATTTCGATCATCCGAACAAGCTCGGCATCCCGGGCGAAGAGCTGGACAAGGTCAGCCATTTCTTCCGCGAAGCGCACCCCTATACGGGGATGAAGGTCGCGATCATCGGCGGCAGCAATTCCGCCATCGATGCCGCACTGGAGTTAGAGCGAGCCGGCGCGGAGGTTACCGTAATATATCGGGGCGAAGCCTATTCCCCCAGCATCAAGCCTTGGGTGCGGCCACTGTTCGAGAGCCTCGTCGCCAAAGGCAAAATCGCCATGCGGTTCCGTTCGCAAGTGACCGAGATCCGACCGCTTCACCTCGTCGTAACAAGCGAAGGCCGCTCCGAGACGATGGAGAACGACTTCGTGCTCGCGCTGACCGGCTTTCATCCCGACCGCGGCTTCCTCGCTTCGGTCGGCGTCACGATGGAGGAAGAAGGCTATCCAACGTTCAACGACGTGACGATGGAGACCAACGTGCCGGGCATTTACCTCGCCGGCGTCGTCGCCTCCAGACGCGAAGCGAACGAAATTTTCATCGAGACGGGTCGCTTCCACGGCCGCAAAATCGCCGCCCACTTGCTTGCTGCCCGCCGTTAACCCCAAGCCGCCGATCTTCGGCGGCTTATTGGCATGCTTGGCGAAAAGCCCCGCTCCATTCGATTTGCGCCCGACAGCCTATTGGTCTCCCGCAACATCCATGAACGAATCAAGCCGCGCCAATCGCTGTGTTCCAGCTATTTCATCGCCTTGCGCAGCAGCTCGATCCGGCTCTTATCGCTCGGATACCGCAGCGCCAAGTCAAAGCGCATCGTCTGCTTCAGCACGCTTTTGCGGTGGGAGAACGTATCGAAGCTGAATTTGCCGTGATAGCTGCCCATTCCGCTTTCGCCGACGCCGCCGAACGGCAAGTTCGACGTACCCAGATGCATCAGCGTGTCGTTCACGCAGCCGCCTCCGAAGGAGATGCGCGCCAGCACGTCCCGCTCGATCGCGCCATCATCCGTGAAGAGGTACAGCGCGAGCGGCTTCGGTCGGTCGTTAACGGCGTGAATGACTTCTTCGATCCGGTCGTAGGTAAGAATCGGCAGAATCGGTCCGAAGATCTCGTCCTGCATCACGGGCTGCTCCCAAGTGACGTTCTCGATCAACGTCGGCTCGATCTTCAACTTCCCGCGGTCATAGCGGCCGCCGTGCGTAATGGTGCCGCCTCCTTCCAGATAACCGGTAATCCGGTCGAAATGCCGCTCGTTGACGATTTTGCCATAGCGCGCCGACTCGATCGGATTGTCTCCGTAGAATTCCCGGAAGGCGTCCTTCAATGCCCGCACGAATTCGGACTTGATCGATTGGTGGACCAGCAAATAATCCGGCGCCACGCACGTCTGCCCGGCGTTCATCAGCTTGCCGTACGCGATTCGCTTCGCCGCCAGCTTCAGGTTGGTGTCGCGGTGGACGATGCACGGGCTTTTGCCCCCCAACTCCAACGTGACCGGGATAAGCCGCTTCGCCGCCGATTCCATCACCGTCCTGCCAACGGCGACGCTGCCTGTGAAGAAGATATAATCGAACGGCTGTGCGAGCAGCGCGCGGCTTGTCTCCACTTCTCCCTCCACGACCGCCGCGAATGCCGGATCGAACGCCGAGTGGAACAGCTTGGCCAGCACCGCCGACACGTGCGGCGTCAGCTCGGACGGCTTGACGATCACCGTATTGCCCGCCGCGATCGCTCCGATCACGGGCGCGATCGCCAGCTGGAACGGATAGTTCCATGGCGCGATGACGAGCACGGTGCCGTAAGGCTCAGGCATGATGTAGCTCTTGGCCCCGAAGAACAAGAGCGGGGTCCGGACTTTCTTCGGCTTGGCCCACTTGCGAAGCCGCTTCATCGCTTCGTTGATTTCCGTATATAACAGACCGATCTCCGTCATGAAGGCTTCGTCGGCCGCTTTGTTCAAATCCGCAAGCAGCGCGTCCAGGATTTCCTGTTCGTAGGTTTTGACCGCCGCTTTCAGTCGGCTCAGCTGCTCCTTCCGAAATGCCAGCGACAACGTACGACCCTCCGAGAAAAAGCGCTTCTGCCTCAAGACGAGCGCCGAAATTTCGTCTTGCCCGGTCAGCTTACCACTAGTTGCATCGCTCATGCTGCTTCCCTCCCGCTTGTCTCCATGGTGCTTTACCTCCAAGTATACAACAAACCCTTGCCACCCCCAAAGTGAGGATGCGCAAGGGTTCGCCCGCGAATCACCGAATTAACCTTTCGCCCGCTGCAGCTCCCGCAAATCGCGCCAGCGGACGGGCAGGATGCCCTCCTCCGCGATGGTGCGCCGGATATCGGGGTCCCGGAACAACTCCATCTCCATCCCACGCCGCAGCGGCTCGCCGTGAAACGCCATCAGCTCGTCGGTCACGAATGACGGGTGGATGATTACCTCCGAGACGCCGGGATGCAAATTGCGAAGCAGCGCGATCATCTGCGCTTTGAACGATTCGTACGTCTCGCCGGGCGCGCCGCGGAACGGCAGACCTAACAAATAATCCAAGACGACGACGCCCTTCTCGTCGGCGAGCTTCGCCATGCGCCCGGCTTGGCTGGCAAGCTCCGGTGGTGCCACCTGCCCATCCTCGAGCAGCAGGTTCCTGGGCAGCCGGAACGGAAGCCCGTACTCCGCGCACACCTCGAACACTTCCTCGATGAAATGCCGACCGGTCTGAATTCCGTATAGGCTGCCCATATGGTTATCCGCGTGCGTCAGCTCCACGCCGAGCGCGAGCGCCATCTCGATCTGCGCCACCAGCTCCAAGCGAACCTCCGCCGGATCGGCGAACCGTTCGAACGACTTCGCGTCTTTATGAAAATACCCTTCGTCGGTAACGAGCGACTGGGTGGAGCCGCCCCGGTAGACCGGCCCCCATTTGACGGCGTCCCATTCGCTCGTGAACGTCAGATGGACCCCGACGTCCAGGTGGCGATGGCGGGCGCTCCAAAGCGCCGCTTCCCTCGCCCAGCCGCATGGTGTCATTAGCGTGGCCGAAGAGACGATCCCATCCGACAATAGCGCTTGAATGCCTTGATTCACGGCGTGACATAATCCGAAATCGTCCGCGTTGACGATGAGCAACCGGTCTTGTGGCCCGAATCCGAGCCGCTCAGCTGTAGACATAGGATGGCTCCCTTCCAAGCAAGGATGAAGTGGGATCTCTTACGACCGATTATATGGCGGAACTTGCGTTTCATACCCGCCGCCTCGAGTCGAACACGCGCGGAGGTGGCATCCAGCGACGCCGGTCAGGTTAAGGTTTCGCGCAAAATCCGATCCAGTTCGCCTCGGTTGCGGTTGATCCACTCGCATACGAAGCTGGTGCGTCTAATTTGTCCGCGCCATACTTCGAGATCGTCCGCGCCGTCAGCCAGCCTTCCGGCAAAATGAAGGAAGACGTCCATCATGCGCAGCTGCATCAGCTCCGGCAGCATGTCCGCCTCCTCCGCGTTCAGCCGGATCGCCGAACCGAAGCCCTCGCAGAACAGGCGGGTCCGATATAGCGCAAGCTCCGTATCCGGTCCCGGGAACTCGGCTAATACCACGGCAAGCTCCATGGCGCGAACGTCAATCGTTGCGAATTCGAAGTCGAGCAGCCCCACGATCCGATCGCCAAGAGCCACGCTGTTCGTAAACACGATATCGCCGTGAATCCATTGATGCGGCAGCCGGGCGGCACGGCCCGCGGCCTCTATCAAGTCGTCGCGCAGACGAATCATCGTCTCGAGCCGTGCGCCCTCCTCTTCAAGCAGGCCCTGCTCGCCGGCGAGTTCGACCAATCGGCTGCCTGCCATCGCTTGATGCGTATCTTCGAACCGATAATACGCGTCGTACAGAGGCCTCGCATCGATCTGCACGGCTGCGAGTCTGGACGACAGCTTGCCGGCGGCTTCGCCAAGTCCGCGAATATGCGCCGGATGCACCGGACTCGGCCGGTGTCCTTCGATATAATGGTACAATGCGGCCAGCTTGCCTTCCGGCCCTTTCGTGACCGTGCTGCCTTCCCGGTTGCGTACCGGCCCCGGAACCTTCAGTCCCAGCTCCTTGCCGCTCAGCGCCAGCAGGACCGCATGCTCGACATGCACGATCGCTTCGTCGCGATGGTTGTCATACACCCGAAGCACGTATCTTTCGTCTCCGGCATAAATCATGCGGGTCGTGTTGTTCATGCCGCTCTCTTCCCGCTCCGCCCGCCAGGGGCTCGTCCAGTCGTATGCATTCAAAAAAGCGGCGAATTCGCCGCCAGTCGATCCGTTCATGCTGCCTCCGTCTTGTATCGTTAATTAAGTACCCGAATCTTTAATGCGATGAAAGAAATGCACGGATCCGCAAGCCAATGTTGGCTGACCGCGCCAGGCAATTCGCCAAGCGAATCCCGTTGACGCCGATCCGTTCGTTCAAAGCTAGTCTTCGAACATGCGGCTGCGCTATGTTCGGTCAGCGTCCGCTTCGAGCTTCGCCAGCCGGCTGCCGAGCGTCTCCCGCCAGCTTGCGGACAGCGCCGCCACGTTCAGCACGTTCGCGATTCCCGCCGCGTCCTTCTTGTCCGTATGCATGACGCGGTTCGCTTCCTGCAGGGTGATGCCTGCCGAATCCCGACGCTCCAGCACGAATGAATCGCCTGCGCCGACCTCGCCCTCTTCCAGCACGCGGAAATAAAAACCGGTGTATCCATTCTCCTGCACGCGAACAGGCAGCTCCGGCAAGCCATGCTTCAAGCCCAGCTTGAAACACGGCTGTCTCGGTTGGCTCACTTGGACGAGCGCCGAACCGATCCGCAGCACGTCGCCGATCCGCAGCGCGTCCTCCGTTAACCCTTCCGCGGTGAAATTCTCGCCAAAGGCGCCTGGCCGCACCGGCTTGCCCCATGCCTCCTCCCAATACGGAAAATGCTCCAGCGCGTAAACGCACACCGCCTTGTCCTCGCCGCCATGATGGACCAGATCGCCCTGTCCGTCGCCATGCAGACCCGTCTTCGTCAGGAAGAGCCGGCCGGCCGCGGGCTCCTTGTTGATTCCGGTTTGAATTTCTTTGCTGCCGTGCATGACGGCACTCGGCAGCGCAACGTTCAGCGACACCAGCTTGCCCAACTGCTCACCCATTCGCGCTCACTCTCCCTTTTCTCAATATCGTCATTATAGTCTGCGCCGGAAAGAGTTGGCAATCCTGCGGCTTGAGCGACGATTGCTGCCGCGGCGCCGTCCGCCGACAGCGCCTAATCGTCTAAACCGCCCTGATGCTGCCGCTTTGGACACCTCCGCCTCCGCATCGCTCGCGCCCTTTCGTCACGACTTTGGTTTTTCCGATGTCTCGCTGTCGAAACATCGCCGCTCTTGTTGCTTCCTGCGCTTCCCCGGGAAATGATCAATCATTTCCCGGATTATTGCGGAAATTTTCTTTCAATTCGAGCGATGAACCCGGTGCGAATTTTGCTCCAAGCCGGCTCTAGAGGCCGATAACAACGGCTGCCCCGCCATCCCGGTTGGCCTTCTCCATCTGAAGGCGGCCAGCAAGAGGAGAAGTGCCGCGAATCCGAGCACACACCAAGAGATCGCGCTTAGAAACCAGGCGATGATGCCTAACCAAGCGATCGCCCATGCTGCGGTCATCCATTCCGTCCACGGCTCCAGCCGGCCTAGCCGCCACGGGCCTGAAGCTACGGCGATGCCCCCTACCCGCGCGGCGCATCTGCCGCCGGCCGCGAACGCCAATCCCGCATGGAGCAGGAAGAAAGCAAGCAGCAGCGGCTGGATCGGCAGCCCAGATCCGCCGCCTAGCGTGTGCTGCATCGTGACGGATACGCTGATCGCGGCGCAGCAGGCGGCGCTGATGACAAGCAGGCGTGCTCGCGCGTCGCGGCGAGCATCGGTCTGGAACCGCTCGCCTCGCGAAACGGTGCGATCCCGCGCCATGGCGACCCACGTTCGCGCGATGCACGCAAGACTTCCCGCGCCCGAGCACCAAGCGGACCACAACACGATAACGGCCGCCGCCGGATATAACCACGAGGCATCGCCGCCGAGAATCGCGTTTATCCCCGCCAGGAGTCCTCCCGCTTCCGGCGAGAACGGGATTTGAACGAGCAGAACCGCAAACAGGATATAGCCGAATATGACTGCATACGCCGTCGACAAAAAGATCGCCCATGGCGTGTGGATGCTCGCTTCTTCCGTATCCTCCGCAATCGCCGCCGCCCTCTCGCCGCCGATCACTCCTCGGTATAACAGCAGCAGACCGAGCAGCACCGATTCAGCTTCCGGGTTTGCGGCCAGCACGTCGACCGGGTGCTTTTGCTCATAGAGCATTTGAATCGGCCAATAGCCAAACTCCCCCGCACCCACGAACACGACAACCACGCCGACCATGGTTGCGATCTCAAGCCACGCCGCCGCAACGAATAGACGGCCTAGCCGATCCGAGCCGCGCGCGCTCGTCCATAATTGCGCCGCGAATAAAACCGCCAATATGGCGTAATGGCCAACCGGAGCCGCTCTATATCCGAATGCTTCCGACATGGTCGTATTCAACCAAGATGCCGCAAGCACGTTCGATACGGCATACAGAACCGCCTGCCCTGCGATATGAAGCCCGCCAGCCAGCAAGCCCCATCGCTTCCCCCCTACTGCCGATACCCAATGGTAAACGCCTCCGGGTGAAGGCATGCCAGAAGCCGACGCTGCGTACACGCAAGACGCCAGCAGGGCAAACAACCCGATAACGGGCCAACCGATGCCGAGCGCGGCAGGCCCTCCTTGCGCGATGGCGGGCAGCAGCAGCCAGCATCCGCATCCGATAAGCCCCATGCCGGAGAACGAAAAACCAAAGGCCGCAAAGCCGCTCATGCGACGCGTCTGCCGCCGGGCTTGTCCCCAAGAATTCGAGCCATGCGTGTCTCTTCCGATGATGACGGAAGTCGAATCGTCGGGTACCGGACAAGGCCGCGCAGATGCAACATGTCTTTGCGCCACATGTCCGAGCAGCAGCGCGGCGACGCATACGAATATGAAGAGCGAAAAACCGACAATGACGGCCAGCATGACAAGGCACCCCCTATTTGACTGTATGTCGCATAGGGTCGCGCAAGCACAAAAAAAGCTTCGCCGGCTTAAGACCAGCGAAGCAGAGCGAACATCGTTCCGGCGGCGAACGAAAATATGAGCACATGCATGGCAAGACGCTTCCACTTGCTTCTTGCCGGCAGCTTCCATAAAGCATAGACGTTCACGACGGCGACCGCTAGCACATAGACAAGCGCGATGACCGCGCCGCGCAGCTTCTCCGCCTCCGTGGACGGCGCCATGAACCCATAGATCAACATTGTCGCCCCAACCGCCACATAGGGAAACAGCAAACCGAAAATGAAATGCGCGAGCGCGCCTATCCACAGTCTGGCTATAATACGCGCCTCCTTTACCCGTTCAGCCGGGCCAGCACGCTTTGTTTGACATCGTCGATCTCGAAAGGCTTCGTAAAGAAAGTCGTCACCCCAAGCTTGCGGGCGGCATCGAGCTTCAGCGGATCGCCGTAAGCCGTAATCATCGCCACGTCGACGGTCCGGTTATGCGCACGGATTGCGGTCAGCACTTCAATGCCGTCCATGTCCGGCATTTTGAGATCGAGCAGAATATAGTCGACCCGCTTCTGTTTCAGCGTCTCGACCGCGGACTTGCCGTGCGAGAATTCGAACACGCGCAACCCTTCCAGCTCGAACACTTCGCGCAGCAGCATGCGAATGGCGGTTTGATCGTCGACGATCATAACGGTGGGCGGTCCGTTTTCTTCGATGACCGGTGCTGCGGAAGTTGGCGGCGTGTACGCCCGATCCTCTTCCGCCACGCCGGCCCGCGAAGCGAGCGGCCGTTCGTTTTCGCGCGCGTCCCGATTGTTTAATGAGGTTAATCCTTCTTGCGTCTCGCCAGGCCGACCGGCGCGTTTAGTGCCGGCTCTCCGCCAAATGAACAGCGCCGCAAGTACGATAAGTAGAATGATGAGCATGTAGAGCATGGTGGTGTTTCTCCTTCAAGCGGGCGCTGCTGACGCTTGTTCAGCGCGCGTGTTTTAAGTGAATATGAACGTCGGACTTGGGAACGTTAGTCGTTCACGATCATGGGCGCAAGCGGCCCGTTCGGATTCACGATATCCGCCAGCTCGAACACCGAGATCGGAAAATAAGGGAATCCAAACGCGTACGGTGCCAGCTCGTACAGGTCGAAATAGATGACCAGCGCGCGGTCCGCCACATAGAACGACTGATTCGGCGCGATGCTTACAAACTCGCCCAAGGTAGCGATTTGTCTCTCCGCAATTTGCGCTTTAATTAGATCAGACAGCCTTTTCACGTAGGGGCTGCCTGGCTTGAACAGCTCGGCGAGCGAATAACGCTTGCCCGTCCCGATATGGAACGTCAGCGATTTCTGAAGCGTCAGCCCGTGAGCACCGCCCGTATAGGCATAGTTGTACAGCGATAAGCTGAGAATGCTTTTCTCGTTCGTCTTGACTTCGAAATAGCCCTGCATCTCCGCCCGCGGATCGTCGAGCGATCCTTGGTCCGCCGCGAGCTCGCGTACCTGCTGGCGAATGGCGGCGTTGATCGCGTTGCGCGCGGCCGCGTTCTGTACGCCGCTTACGACCGGAATCCACAATTCCGCCTTGGGTAACGTAATTCGGGATGCTTGCACGTGAACCGGAAATTGAAATGCCATCCTGCCTGACACCTGCCTGCTCATAATGAAGTACCTCCCATTATATGCAGGGCGGATGCCCGGGGTTCAGGTTCGCTTTCGGTTACGTCGGTTAAATCAACATTTTCTCTCGCGCGGTCATCCGTCTTCCTTTAATATCCAACACGAGCTTGCCGGCATTCAAGCCCAGAATGCGGTCGGCGAACCGCTCCGCCCAATCGCCCTGCGACAAGACGGCCACGACTGTGATCCCCTGCGTCTGGCACATTCGCTTCAGATCGCTCAGCACCTGTTCGGCCGTATGCGGGTCAAGGCCCGACACCGGTTCGTCGACGAGCAGCGCCTTCGCCCCGTGCACGAGCGCCCTTGCGATCGCGATGCGCTGCTTCTCGCCGCCGCTCAATTTGTCGCCTTTCTGATGTGCTTTATCCAATAAGCCCATCTTCTCGATCATATCCATTGCGCCCATGTAGTCGTCATTGCGGATCATCCCCGTCACGCGACGCCAGACCGGCGTCTGATGCGTGGCCCCGATGAGCACGTTTTTGAGCGCCGTTTTGTTCGGGAGCAGCTCAGGCTTCTCCTCCAGGTATGCGATTTCGCGGCGTACCTTCAGCTTGCCGGAGAATCCTTTTTTGAAGATGGAAACGCCATCAACTTCATAATCGCCGTAGCTCCACGGCTCGCGCAGCGCCAAACAGCGCAGCAGCATCGATTTCCCGCTTCCGCTAGCGCCTTTGATGGCGACGAACTCTCCGGCTCCAACCTCGAAACTTATATCCGATAAAATGTTCACTTTGCCGGGTAGCTGCTTCGACAACTTCGTTACTCTGATCATGCCCGGTGCGCTCCTTTGCCAACAGTTCTTGCCATCTATCATTCTAGTTTAAATTATTCAAAAAATAGTTTCCATCCGAACAAATGTTTGGTATAATCAAAACAAGAACAAACGTTCCCTCTACCATTCTAAAGGAGTTGATCACCTTGCAACGTTGTGAAAACTATCGTTTTATTGAAACCCGTCGTCCATTCCGGGATTTGACGTTTAAATTTTATTCGGACGGCTCACTTACGATAATTGACAATGAGGCGGAGTCGGTCGTCTCTCCACGGGATTTGAGAGGCGAGAGTTACGACTTTTACGTCCGCCGGCGGCTGGCTTTTATACGGAAGAATTTGACGGAGAAGATTCAAAAATATGCTTAATACCGTTAAAATAACGCGCGTCACCGGCAAGAGCCACGGTGACGCGCGTTTGTTGTGCTTGTGGCGGATGACACTCGTCCGATCCCGCCTTAGGATTAAGGAAGCTGCTTGTTGATTCCGTTCAAGCTCGCAGGGCGGTTCGCGAGTTTTTCCAGGTTCGGGGTACGCGAACGGACCCTGAACTTCGACTCGTTGTTCTTGTTCTCTTTTGCATCCGCTTTGTTATAAGGCATGGCTTTAGCTCACCTCCGCTTACATTATTTGTTTCGGGTGCTTCGTTTATTCGGTTTGACGCGGGGCATACGAGTGCGGTAGATTGAAAAGACGACGGAATCACTTGGAGAAGGAGCCATGTTATGACGAAGCAGAAGATTCTGTTTGATTTGGATGATACGCTTATTTACTGCAATAAATATTTCTATCACGTCATCGACCGGTTCGTCGATTCCATGACCATGTGGTTTGGCGGCTACGGGCTGACCGAGGCGGTCATTCGCGAGAAACAAACGGAGATCGATCTAGCCGGCGTCCACGCCGAAGGCTTCAAGAGCGACCATTTTCCGGAATCGTTCATCGGCACGTACCGCTATTTCGCCTCTCTCTACGGCCGCGCGTTATCCCCCGTGGAAGAAGATTTTCTTTGGAAGCTGGGCAGAAGCGTATACGAACACCAAGTCGAGCCATACCCGCATATGGAAGAGACATTGGACGCGCTCGCAACCAGCGGCCATGAGCTTCACCTATATACGGGCGGAGAGCTGCTGATCCAGGAGCGCAAAATCAAAGCGATGCAGCTCGAGCGTTATTTCGAAAATCGGATCTACGTTCGCTCCCACAAAAATATCGAGGCCATGGAAGACATTATCGCAACTGGCGGTTTCGACCGTACGTCGACCTGGATGATCGGTAACTCCATTCGCACCGATATCGTGCCTGCGCTAACCGCCGGGATACACGCGATTCATATGAAGAGCGACAGCGAATGGGTGTTCAATATCGTCGGGATTGAGGTCGAGCCCAAAGGCGCGTTCTTTACCCTGCAGGCGCTGAAGGAAGTGCCGGATACGATACACGGTTACTTGGGACGAATGTAAATAGGTTAACATATAGAGAAGCCCCTCAGTTGGAGTAAGCGTAGACGCGCATGCAATGCGTCTTCTTCTCAACCGGAGGGGCTTTGCCGTTCGCGCTGCGATCGGATTAGCGCCATCGATCATAACCCGAAGATTGGGCAAGCAGCATTCCGCTTCTCATGTCCTGTAGCGCGCTCCCACGCCATCAAGTCAATCTACATGACCTGATGGCGAGAACACGCTTCGATGATGGAGTTGGTTTATTCCCGGAACTCGACCGTGCCGGCTGACGGATCCGTCAAGACGAGCTTGCCGCTAACCGAGCTTCCGTCCGACCGCTTGATCGTCATTTTGCGGGTTTGTCCGGTTGACGCAAGCGACTTGGCCATCGCGGCGGTCACCGCTTTGCCCTGCTGGTCTTTCCAAATGACAAACGAACAGCCTTCCTTGTATCGAATGCAGCCATAACCGCGTTTGCCTTCGATGAGCTTGCCGCCGCAGCCCGGGCGCGGACAGTCGGCGATCCACTCCGGCGCGCCGGAGGGCTTCGAATCCCGGACCGCAACGGCCGTTGACGCTCGGGATCGGCTCTTCGCCGCGCCAGTCCCGGAGGCAGCTTCGCCGGCAGCCGTCGAACGAGCCGCGCGAGGGGCGCGCGACGAACCGGATGCAGCGGATGAGCCGGACGACTTGCCGCTCTTGCTTCCGCGCGCACCGGACCGGCCTTTCCCGGGTCCGCCGCCTTTCCCCTCGTCTTCACCGAAAATCGACGCTTGCGCTTGCGGCTGCTGCTTCACTTTGCCTACGATCATCTCGGCGAATTGCTTGACCTTCTGCATGAACTGCTCGTCCGACGCTTCGCCTCTCGAGATCTGATGCAGACGCTGCTCCCAGCGACCGGTCATCTCCGGCGAGGCGAGCAGCTCGACGCCCGCTCCGCGGATGAGCTCGATCGCCGCGCAGCCTTTGGTCGTAATGTCAAGCCGTTTGCCCGCCGTCTGGATATACCCGACCTGCTTCAGCCGCTCGATCGTCGCCGCCCGCGTCGCCGGGGTGCCGAGACCCGTCTGCTTCATCGCTTCGCGCAGCTCGTCGTCCTCGATCGACTTACCCGCGCTTTCCATCGCCTTTAGCAGCGTGCCCTCCGTATACGGCTTAGGCGGCTGCGTCGCTTTCTCGATGCCTGACGCGTCTTTGCACCGTACCGCCTCTTCCGGATTGACCGAGAACGGCCGGTCGGTCACCATGAGCTCGTCGTCCTGCTCCTCCTGCTGCTCGTCGCCCTTCTTCTTGCGGCTTTTCGCCTTGGGCGTCTCTCCATTCTCATTCCCCAATACGACTCGCCATCCTGGCTCGAGCTGTTCCTTCGCTTTGGTGCGGAACTGCTCGCCCTCCACCTCCGTGATGACTTCGTGATGGTTATAGCGAGCTGGCGGATAGTAGTGGGAGAGGAATCGGCGCACGATCATATCGTATATATTCTGTTCTTCCGTGCTGAGCGTCCCCGGCCTCTTCGGCGTCGGCAATATCGCATGGTGGTCTTCTACCTTCGCCGGGTTGCACACCGCCTTATTCCCTTTATGCACGCGGCTGCGATCCGCGCCGTTGGCTAATTGACCGTACGCCGAGGTTTGTTTGAGCATGTTCAGCACGTTCCCCATGACCGGAATGTTTTCTTCCGTCACATAGTTTGAGCTTGTACGCGGATATGTGATGACTTTATGTTTCTCGTACAACGCCTGTGCGATGTCGAGCGTCTTCTTCGCCGGATAGCCGAAGCGGCCGTTCGCCTCGCGCTGCAGCAGCGTCAAATCATACAGCCGGAATGGATATTCCTTGGACTCCGTCTTCTCGTAGCTGACGATTCGTCCCGGTTTCCCTTTCACTTTGGCGGCAAGCGCGTCTGCCTTCTCCTTCTCAATAATTCGGTCGCCCTGCCAGATCCCCTTATAGCTGAAATCCGATTGCGTAAACAACGCTTGGACGATGAAATACGTCTCGCTGTTGAACGCCGTAATCTCCTTGTGGCGATCGTAAAGCAGCGCCAATACCGGCGTCTGGACGCGTCCGACCGACAGCAGCGTCTTGTGCTTGATCGTAAACGCGCGCGACGCGTTCATGCCGACCAGCCAGTCCGCTTCGCTGCGGGCGCGGGCGGCACGGGTGAGCGAATCGTACTCGGCGTCGCTCCTGAGCCCGTCGAACCCTTTGCGAATCGTCTCCGGCGTCAAATCGGATATCCATAACCGATCGACCGGCTGCGACAGCTTTAGATATTGCTTGATTAAATGGAAAATAAGCTGTCCCTCGCGCCCGGCGTCGCAGGCGTTGACCAGCTTATTGCAGCGTTTGGCCAGCTCCCCGATCGTCTTGAGCTGATCCGTCGTCCGCGGATTCGGCCACAGCTTGAACCGTTCCGGGATGATCGGCAGGTCGGCCGCATTCCATCGCTTATATTTCTCGTCATACCGATCGGGCTCCGCCAAACTGACGAGGTGCCCGATCGCCCATGTAATGATATGATGCTCGCCTTCGAGATAAGTGCGTTTATTTTGCGCTTTCGGCTCCAGAACGGCCGCGATCGTCCGTCCCATATCCGGTTTTTCTGCGATAATTAACGTTTTCAATGAATCGCCTCTCTATTCCTACTCGCTATGCTCTACGTAGCGCTTCATTGCCCGAAAGATGCTGGTGACGCCTTTCGCCCAGTTCTTGTCCTCCGCGTATTTGCGGTTGATCCACGTGATGGCGTCGATGCCGGATGGGCGGTCCTTGCTCAAGTTGTTGATCGTATTCGACGCAATCCTTGCGGCATCCTTCAAATCCGTATTATATTCCAGATGGCTATGATAGACGTTGAACGGGTTGTTGATCATAAGCATGGCATTCTTATGCGACCTCGGCACAAATGCCTGCTCCTGCCCCGTAATGGCGAATAGCAGCAGCGGATGAATATCCTTGTCCTTCGCCATATTTAGAATGATATCCCGGTACTCCGATTCCGCCAAGAGGGAATTCTTCGCATCCAAATAGGAGGTTAGGCGCACGACATTCACGTCTGCGTAACGGAACTCGTCCGGCAGCTCGTTCAGCCGCGGACGCGGAATCGGAGCTGGCGTCGGCTCCACGGGTCGCAGCGCGACGGGGGGCTGCAGCTCCTGGGGCAGCATGGGCGCTAACGTCAACCATCCATATACGAAGGAAGCGGCCAGCACTAACGCGGACAGCAGCGCATACAACCTAGGCCGCTCCTGCAGGGACCAAGGCTTGTCCGGAACGACACGAACGTCCGCCACGGACACATGACTCGTATCGGAAATCGCGGACTCTGCCCCCGTGCTAAGCTCCCATAATGCGGCTTCCTCTTCAAGTAGACGCCACTGGCCGGGCCGAAGTTCATGAGCGGCGTCGGTTAACGACAGCTGCGCTCTTGCCTGCCGGATGTACGGATAAAACCGCTGCGGGTCAAGCAGGCGCTGGAGGCGCTCCTCCGTCCATGTTCGCAATGCCTCCATCCACTCGCTAGCCGTCTCATCCCTCCGCAAACAGGCGGCAAACACATGCTCGGGGCCAACGGGAATCTGTTGGCGGACGACGACTTCGTCCAGCAGCTGTCCGGTTAAGAGCATCCGTTCCTCTTCCCCGAAAGCAGGGAGCTGCTTCATGACGATTCGCCGCATGGCGTCAGTGACAATCTCGGCATGCCGATCGCTAGATAAGCCGGCGTACTTGCGCATCACGTATTGCTGAATGTTTCGAACATCGGCCGGCGTCAAAAAGACGGCGCTTTCACTCCGCATCGAGCATTCCCCCGGACAAGTTATGGTACGCTTATTTTACCACAACTTTCCTTCCTAGAGCGCGGCTAAAAGTAGGATTCTCGCTTGAATTTCGGCTGATTCTACGAATGCGCGAATTTGCTCTTTCTCGCTCGCCGTAAACTGAAAATCGCAATCGCATCCCGCGTCCTGCGGCACGATCTGCGCAATATCCCCGCCATGCGTACAGATGACGAGAGCGGTCAACTCCGTTATCGACTCGTGGATCCGGGACTCGTCTTCCACGTCCACTCGCAGCTCAATGTCCATCCATTGGTCGTCCCTTCGTTCTATCGTAGGATGAAATGCCGTCACCTGCAGCTCGCGGATGTCATCCGAATCGTATTGAATCATATTCGCAGCTCCTTTAATGAAGAAACAAGGTGAAACGGCTATCGCCGTCTTTGATGGCGTAGCGCGTTACATTCCGGTGAAATAGAGGTTGATTTATAAGTGTGAAACTTATAAATCAACCTCTATTTGAAACAAAAAGCGCCCGTAGGCGCTCCTTGCGTGCATCTCATATAGTATGATTGCCGTTCCAGCTGCTTATGGCAGCATTGTCGTTCCCATCAGGTAGCGGTCGACTTCACGTGCGGCTTCGCGTCCTTCGTTGATCGCCCATACGACCAAGCTTTGACCACGGCGCATGTCGCCTGCCGCGAACACTTTATCCACGCTGGTGCGATAGTCGCCGTATTTCGCTTTCACGTTCGAACGACGATCTTGCTCCAGGCTCAGCTGGTTGATGATCGTATTCTCCGGTCCTTCGAAACCGACTGCGATAAAGACGAGATCTGCCGGCCAGACGCGCTCGGTGCCTGGAATTTCCGTATAAATACGGCGGCCAGTCACATCAACCGTACGCTGGATTTGCACAGTGTGCAGCTCCTTCACGTTGCCGTTCTCGTCGCCGACGAATTTCTTCGTGAGGACGGAGAATTGGCGCGGGTCTTCGCCATACAAGGCGCGAGCTTCTTCGTGCGCATAGTCAAGCGTATATACGTTCGGGAATTGCGGCCAAGGATTGCTCGCTTGATCGCGTTCCAGCGGCGCTTTCGCGTGCGTGCCGAATTGCGTAACCGATTTACATTCGTGACGGAGCGCCGTCGCGACGCAGTCCGTGCCCGTGTCGCCGCCGCCGATGACGATGACGTTCTTATCTTTAGCCGAGATGTAATTGCCGTCCTCGAGGTTCGAATCCAGGTAGCTCTTGATCGTGCCGTTCAAGTAATCCATCGCCAGATGAATGCCTTTCAGGTCACGGCCTTCGATTTCCACTTCACGCGCTTTTGTCGCGCCGCCGCACAGGACGACCGCGTCGAAATCGGATACGAGCTGATCAGCCGAAATATCTTTGCCGATCTCCGTGTTCGTCGTGAACTGAATGCCTTCCGCTTCGAGCAGATCGACGCGGCGCTGCACGATTTTCTTATCCAGCTTCATCGTTGGGATACCGTACGTGAGCAAACCGCCGATGCGGTCCGCGCGCTCGAATACCGTTACCGTGTGACCGGCTTTGTTCAGCTGCGCCGCGCAAGCAAGGCCTGCAGGACCGGAGCCGACGACGGCAACGCGTTTGCCTGTGCGAACGAGCGGCGGCTGCGGTACGACCCAGCCTTCCTCAAAGCCTTTGTCAATAATGGACTGCTCGATCGTCTTGATCGTGACCGGATCGCCGATGAGGCCTACCGTACAGGAGCCTTCGCATGGCGCCGGACATACACGGCCCGTGAATTCCGGGAAATTGTTCGTTTTATGCAAACGGTCAAGCGCCTCGCGCCACAGACCGCGGTAGATTAAGTTGTTCCATTCCGGAATGAGATTGTTGACCGGGCAGCCGGATGTGCCGCCAGGCATCTCGATGCCAGTATGGCAGTATGGCGTGCCGCAATCCATACAGCGCGCGCCTTGCGTACGGAGCTGGTCGCTGCTGAAATGCTTGTGGAATTCGTCCCAATCCTTTATTCTCTCTAGCGGACTGCGGTCAGCGGGCAGCTCGCGCTTGTAGTCCATAAATCCTGTTGGTGTAGACATGATCGCTTATCCTCCATCCTTTTTCCCGTTACCCTGGTACAGCATATCTCTATCAAACTATATCGGGATTCTAGCTTTTATTCAAGATCAAACTTTCGTACCCGGGCCAAAACCATTTACAATATCGTAGCAATTGCACCTAGCGCTGTTAAATGGATTTTCCGTATAATCATTTGCACTTTAACGCATATAAGCGTCACAATCATAAAGCTGTTTGCTAGCTAAAGAGAGGCAATTCTATCATACGTCAGGATGCAGAAATCGTAAGCATTCTTCTCGTCAGCCGACCGGCAATCGCGCGACGATACCTGCCATTCCAGCTCGGAGAGCAGCGGAAAATAAGCATCGGCCTCAAAGTCGGCCTCCACTTCGGTAAGCAGGATTTTATGCGAAAACGGCAGCATTTGTGCATAAATATTCGCACCGCCGATGACCATCAAATCCTCGCCATATAGACCTTGGTTGTAGTTCCCCAGCGCTTCTTCCACGGATCGGACCAGCTCGCAGCCTTCAGGAGCCTGCAGCATCTCGCGGCTCAGCACGACGTTGCGCCGGTTCGGCAGCGGCCTGCCGAGCGACTCGTATGTTTTGCGGCCCATCAGAACAGTCTTGCCCGTTGTCGTCTGCTTGAAGTGCGCCATCTCCGCCGGCAGCCGCCACAAGAGCTTGTTGTCTAATCCGATTGCCCGATTGCGGGCCATTGCGGCAATTTGAATAACAGCCATTCGCACGGCCCCTTTCTTCATTATAATGGCGGCGATCACGTTTCTGGTCGGGCGATATTTCTAAACATCCCTATAACCGAACATTACTGGCAATTGATCGACGAATATTCGTATCGCCACTTTACAACATATCCACATGGCCGTAAAGGGTCTTCCACCCCGCATATCGCGCATCGATCACGGAAATCCTTGGAAAAGTCCAAATTCCCTCCTTCTAACGAACCTACAACCGAGCTTCCATCCTGAATTGGCCTTGTTTCATCTCCATTCAGGATGGAAACAACCGGAAATGATCTCAAATGACACCCCATGAACGCCATTCAATACAGCTCACACCAAACGTTATATCTCCCATCATACCATTTTCCAACGCATTTGTCGTTTGCTTTCGAGCGAATATTCGACAAAATTTCATGAAAACCCGAACGAACCTATTTTCTCCACAAGCAGCCGGATGCAAAGAAGACCCTCCTCCTTATGTAAGCGATTGCTTTGGAATTAAAGAAGAGCCGACGCACTCGAGGATGAGTACGTCAGCTCTTCAAGAAACCAAGCTTATTCTATTACTTCTTAGGGGCCAGCGTGTGGATCGGGTGACCCATCGCCAATTCAGCCGTATCCATCGTGATCTCGCCAAGCGTTGGATGCGCATGAATCGTCAGGGCGATGTCTTCGATCGTTGCGCCCATCTCGATCGCAAGGCCAAGCTCCGCGATCATGTTGGAAGCTTCCACGCCCGCGATTTGAGCACCCAGTACGAGACCTGTGTCCGCGTCATGAACGAGCTTCATGAAGCCGTCCGCGCCTCCGAGCGTAACCGCGCGGCCGTTGCCGCCGAACGGGAACTTGCTGGATTTCGCGTTGTAGCCTTTTTCTTTTGCTTCTTTCTCGGTGTAACCCACCGCCGCGCACTCCGGATCGGAGAATGCGACAGCCGGGATACATTTGTAATCGACTTTGGATGGCAATCCGGAGATCGCTTCCGCCGCGACTTTCGCTTCGTAGGAAGCTTTGTGCGCGAGCGCCGCGCCCGGCACGATGTCGCCAATCGCGTAGATGTGCGGAATCGACGTACGGCATTGGTCGTCGACTTCGATCAGACCGCGATCCGTCATTTTAACGTTGATCAGATCCAGACCAAGCTCGCCGTCCGTGTTCGGACGACGGCCAACCGTGACGAGCAGGTAGTCTGCCGTGACGGATTTGGTCTCGCCGTTTACTTCGTAAGTTACCGTGACGTCTTTGTCGGTTTGCTCAGCGGATTTCGCAAGCGCGCCGTTGACGATCTCGACTTTATTTTGTTTCAGGTGCTTCACGACGAGGGAGCTCATGTCCTTGTCAAAGCCCGGCATAATCGTGTCCGCGCCTTCGAGGATCGTGATTTCCGTGCCGAATTTGGAGTACATTTGACCAAGCTCGATGCCGATGTAGCCGCCGCCGATGACAATCATGCTCTTCGGCACTTCGTTCAGGGACAACGCTTCTGTCGAAGACAAGATGCGGCCGCCGAACGGGAACGGCTTCAGTTCGATCGGACGGGAGCCCGTCGCGATGATGCAGTTCTTAAAGCGGTAGCGCGGCGCTTCTTGCTCGTTGAACAGACGCGCTTCGTTCTCGTTGATGAACATGGCTTCGCCTTGGAACATTTGAACCTTGTTCGCTTTCAGGAGCATCTCGACGCCGCTCGTCATTTTGTTGACGACGGAGTTCTTGTAGTCCTGAACTTTCGTGAAGTCGACCGATACGTTCTCCACGGAAAGACCGAATTGGTCCGCATGCTTCATATGCTCATAGTGATGAGCGGAATTGATCAGCGCCTTGGACGGAATGCAGCCAACGTTCAAACATACGCCGCCCCATTTGCCTTTATCGACGATCATAACTTTCTGGCCGAGCTGGGCTGCACGGATTGCGGCAACATAACCGCCCGGGCCTGCGCCAATGACTAGTGTATCGATATCGAGTGATGCGTCTCCTACTACCATGGGTTTATACCTCCATTACGAGCAGTTGCGGGTCAGCCAGCAGCTGCTTGATGTAGTTCATAAAGTTTTGAGCCGTTGCGCCGTCGATGAGACGGTGGTCGAAACTAAGCGAGAGCGCCATAACAGGTGCAGCTACGATTTGGCCGTTCTTCACGACAGCCTTCTCGGAGATGCGGCCTGTACCGAGGATTGCAACCTCTGGGAAGTTGATGACCGGCGTGAAGAACATGCCGCCAGCGGAACCGATATTCGTGATAGAGATCGTGCTGCCTTTCATTTCGGCAGGCGTCAGCTTGCCGTCGCGGCCGCGAGTTGCCAGATCGCGAATCGCGTCTGCAACCATCCATACGTTCTTGCGGTCCGCATCATGGATAACAGGCACGATGAGGCCGTTGTCCGTATCTGTTGCGATACCGATGTTGTAGTACTTCTTGTATACGATCTCTTGGCTTTGCTCGTCGAGCATCGCGTTCATGATCGGGAATTGACGGCATGCTGCCACGAGCGCCTTGACGATGAATGGCAGGTAAGTCAGCTTGACGCCCTTCTTCTCGGCCATCGGTTTCGCTTTCGTACGCAGAGCGACAAGTTCGGTTACGTCGACTTCGTCCATGATCGTAACGTGCGGAGCCGTGTACACCGATTTGGACATCGCGTTCGCGATCGCTTTGCGGATGCCTTTGAATGGTACGCGTTCTTCAGGACGTTCGCCTGCCACAACAACCGGAGCTGCTTTGGCTTCGCCTTGAGCCGGCGCAGCCGCTTCCGCTTGCGCGCTTGCAGCTGGTGCCGCTGCAGCGCCGCCGCCGGATGCGAATGCGGTGACATCTTCACGTGTAATGCGGCCGTTCTTGCCGGAACCCGATACCGATGCGATGTCAACACCCTTCTCGCGCGCGAATTTGCGAACGCTAGGCGTCGCAAGCACGTTCGCGTTCGAAGGAGCAGCCGGTGCCGCTTGATCTGCCGGTGCCGCCGCTTGCGCTGGAGCCTCGCTGCTCGCTTCCGCAGCCTTCGGCGCGTCAGCTCCCGGTGCGCTTTCGCTGTTTGGAACCGCGCCTTCAGGCAGATCGCCTTCCGCGTCGATGATCGCGACGACTTCGCCAACATGGCAAACTTGACCGTCTTTCGTGAACACTTCCAATACTTTGCCGTTCACCGGACAAGGTACTTCCACGATCGCCTTGTCGTTTTGTACTTCCATGATAATATCGTCATCCGTTACGCTGTCTCCGGGCTTAATGTGCATTTTGACGATTTCGCCTTCGTGCAGGCCCTCGCCCAGCTCAGGGAACCGGTATTCAAACTTTGCCACTTGCGTTACCTCCTCAAAGGTTGGTGAAGCGGCACGGGGGACAAGCCCCCGCATCCGCTCCAATCAATCTTGCCTCATATCCATGGGGTTGAAATGATATGTTTAGAATTCCCGTACTTTGTTGACTGCCGCGATAATGCGGGCTTGCGATGGGAGCCATGCGTCTTCGACTTGGGCGAACGGATAAACCGTATCCGGACCCGCTACGCGGAGGACAGGAGCTTCCAGGTGAAGAATGGCCTTCTCGTTGATTTGCGTGATAATCTCGGCAGCGGCGCCGGAAGTCTTCTGCGCCTCTTGCACGACGATCGCGCGGTTCGTCTTCTGGATGGAAGCCACGATCGTGTCGATGTCGAGCGGGAGCAGCGTGCGAAGGTCGATGACTTCCGCGCTTACGCCTTGCTTCTCGAGCTCTTCGGCTGCTTTGACGGCCGTGTGCACCATCATGCCGTACGCGATGATCGTGACATCTTTACCTTCGCGCACGATGTTCGCTTTGCCGATCTCGACTGTGTAGTCGCCTTCCGGAACTTCTGCGCGGAATGCGCGGTACAAGTTAAGATGCTCCATGAAGAATACCGGATCGTTGTCGCGGATCGCGGAGATCATGAGCCCTTTCGCATCGTAAGGGTTCGAAGGGACGATAACCTTAATGCCTGGCGTCTGGATCGCGAGACCTTCGAGCGAGTCCGTGTGCAGCTCGGCCGCTTTAACGCCGCCGCCGAACGGCGTGCGGAATACGATCGGCGAATTGTAACGGCCGCCGGAGCGGTAACGCATGCGCGCAGCTTGTACGAACATTTGGTCCAGCGCTTCGTAAATGAAGCCGACGAACTGAATTTCGGCGATCGGACGGAAGCCTTGGATACCCATGCCTACTGCCATACCGGCGATCGCGGATTCCGCCAGCGGCGTATCGAAAATACGGTCTTCTCCGAATTCTTCTTGCAAACCTTCCGTAACGCGGAATACGCCGCCGACTTTACCTACGTCCTCGCCGAAGGCGACAACGTTAGCGTCGCGTTTCATTTCCAGACGCATCGCGTCGCGGATCGCTTCCAACATATTCATTTGTGCCATGGTTGTTGGTTCCTCCTAAAAGTTCTTCGATTTCCTTTGCAACAAAACGCGCTTCGAAAAGCATTCGGTCTCGTTGCCTATATCGTAGAGTCTTGTGAAGAAAATGCTCCATCGATCTTCTTCGCGGCAAAACTCATTTCGTGCGAAACTTTATATCTGAAGGGGGAGCGGACTCCCCGCTGCGTATACGTTCTTATTGGAAGTCGGCTTTCTGCTCTTCCAGATGCTTAGGCGTCGTTTCGAACATCGTATCGATCAAGCCGGCAACCGTCATTTTTTCCGTTTGCTCCGCTTTCTTGATGTGCTCGTTGACCGTCGCTTTCGCTTCTTCTTTCACGCGGTTCGTATCCTCTTCGGTCCAAAGCCCTTTCTTCTCAAGGAATTTGCCGAAGCGGATGAGCGGATCTTTCAGCGCCCACTCGTTCTCTTCATCTTTGGTACGGTATTTCGTCGCGTCGTCTGCCATCGAGTGCGGACGGAAGCGGTACGTGAGCAATTCGATCAGCGTCGCGCCTTCGCCGTTACGGCCGCGCTCCGCAGCTTCGTGAACCGCTTTGTATACGGCCAGCACGTCCATGCCGTCTACTTGCACGCCTTTGATGCCGGCAGCAATCGCTTTGTGCGCGATCGAAGGAGCCGCTGTCTGCTTCGCGAACGGCGTCGTGATTGCATAGCCGTTGTTTTGCACACAGTAGATGACCGGAAGTTTGTAAACGCCGGCAAAGTTCAGACCTTCGTAGAAATCGCCCTCGGAGGAACCGCCGTCGCCCGTGTACGTGATCGCAACGCGCTTCTCGTTCTTCTTCTTGAACGCCATTGCGACGCCTGTCGCGTGGAGGATCTGGGCGCCGATGATAATCTGAGGCATCAGAACGTTAACGCCCTCCGGAATTTGGCCGCCATGCTGATGGCCGCGGGAGTACAGGAACGCTTGGTACAGCGGAAGACCGTGCCATACGATCTGAGGCATGTCGCGGTAAGCTGGCGCGATGAAGTCTTCTTTGTTCAACGCGTATTCACTGCCGATCATGGAAGCTTCTTGCCCGGATACCGGCGCGTAGAAACCGAGACGGCCTTGGCGGCCCAGGTTAACTGCGCGCTCATCCCAAGTGCGGGTAAATACCATGCGGTACATCAGTTCTTTAAGTTGATCATCCGAAAGATTCGGCATTAAATCTGGATTTACGACTTCGCCTTCAGGCGAGAGAATGGACAACGGATAAACCGGTTCCGTCTGAACTTCGTAAGGCAGCTTGTTTAACAGCTTGCTCATTAAGGTTCACCTCAGCTTAATATTTGAAAAAACACAGGTTACTGTTATAGAATGATTATAACCCTGTTTAATCCGAATGGTCAAAGCATAAAATCGTTTTCACCTATGATAATTCGCACATTTGGGGAACTATCCATTTGAATTGTATATGTAACAGACCTATTTATTCTATGGTACAGAATAATACAACAAGCGAAAAGCCGCCTTATAAGGCGGCGAGCATTCTTTCCCTTCTTTTTGTTTACCCTTAATCCCATGAACTCATGCAACCGAAAGGAGATATTTCATATGACCGACGCCCGATACTTGAAGCGCACCATCGTGAAGGACGAAGTCGAAAGCCGCCACTTGCCGGAGGGCAAACGCGATCTGCGCGTCTTTCTGCCGCCAGGATATAATGAAGTGTTGAGTTACCCCGTTGTTTACTGTCAGGACGGCGAAGATTTCTTCAACTTCGGACGCGTCGCGACCATCGCGACCCAGCTCATATTGGACGAGGGCATCGAACCGTTCATCATCGTCGGCGTTGACGTCGACAAGTCGAAACGGACGAGCGAATATGCGCCTGACGGAGAACTCCACGACGGGTACGTTCGATTTTTCGCCGAGGAACTCCTACCTTATATAGAAGGCAAATACGCCGCCCGCCGATTACCGACTGACCGCATTCTCGCCGGCGACTCGCTCGGCGGTACCGTCTCGCTGCATATCGCGCTGCGCCATCCGAACCTGTTCAATCGCGTTATCGCCTTATCCGGTGCATTCTACCCCGTCTCGCAAGCTATCGCTTCCCAAGCGGGCGATTTGAGCGACATGGAGCTGTTCATGATCGTCGGCTTACAGGAAGATGCCTATGAGACCGACCGCGGCGTCTTCAATTTCGTGGCGATCAATCGCAAGATGAAGAGCATTCTGGAATCCAAAGGGGCCAAGACGCATTATAGCGAGCATGAAGGCAAGCACGTATGGGGATTTTGGCAGAAACATATTCCAGCTTCGATCAAAACCTTTATCAAGCCCGAATTCTAATCGTATCCGTTCATCTGCCGGAGCTGCAAAAAGACCGTCTTCGCCCTATGCGAATACGGTCTTTCTATTGTCTCTATTTGTTTCGATATGAGGATTGCCCCTTACACGCCCGCGAGCTTCTCCTGCCGAATCCGATTCAATAACCGATCGCACCCTTCGCTTACAAGCTCGTACGTCTCCTCGAAATTACCCGTATAGTACGGATCCGGCACATCGCAGGCTTTGCGTTCCGGAAGCAAGTCCATCAGTTTGAATACCTTCGGATGCCCATCGCACTTGCTGCCGAATACCGCACGCGCATCGCGTTCATTGTTGCTGTCCATGCACACGATATAGTCGAAATCGGCGTAATCGTCGATTCTTACCTGACGCGCCCGCATCCCCTCGTACGAAATGCCGTGGTCGTCCAGCAATCGCCTCGTCCCCTCATGCGGAACTTTGCCAATATGCCAGTCGCCGGTGCCCGCGGAATCGACCCGAATCGTATCCGCCAGTCCCTCCTGCTCCACCTTGCTCCTGAATACCGCTTCCGCCATGGGGGAACGGCAAATATTGCCCAGACAAACGAATAACACGCCAATCATAGACGATCTCCTTTCTTCGCGGCATGGTCTGCCGCTAATGCCTGCTGATGTTCATCTTGATGGACGGACTGCGCCAGCGCGTACTTCAAGGAGCGTCTCGGCAGCCGCCATTTGTAATGAACGGACATCATGCGGAACACGACCACGATGATGAACAGCGCTAATAATTCCAGCGGCGTCGCGAACCATCCCAACCCGACGGCCGCTCCGGCCAGCATGGCCCATACGGCATAGATCTCGTCGCGAAGCACGAGCGGCTTGCGGCCAGCCAGAACGTCGCGAATCATGCCGCCGCCGATTCCCGTCAGCATCGCCGCAACGATTACAGCGGATAACGGATGCTTGCCCGTCGCGTACAAGGCCCCTTGGATCGCGAAGGCCGAGAGCCCGATGGCGTCGAAAAACGCCTCGCTACGCCTCCAATGCTGAATCCATCGGACCGGCAGGATAAACGCGATCGTCATCGCGACCACGGCTGTCTTGAGCAGCATCCCCTGCGTCCAAAGCGTCGTGACCGGCACGCCGATGAGCAAATTGCGGATAACGCCGCCTCCGAACGCCGTCACGAGTCCCAGCACGTAGACGCCTAAAATGTCGTACTCCTCTTCCATCGCGACAATCGCGCCGCTCACCGCGAAGGCGATCGTGCCGATAATGCTGAAAATCGTAAAGACGTCCATATCCACATGCCAATTCAAGAAATGATGCCTCCGCCTGCCCGATCGACTCTTCGATGCCCGAACTCTTTGTCGAACGGTGTCCGTATTTTTCACATTCCCATTTTATCCGCGAGTCCCGCTGGGCGCAAGAAACTTTTTGCAGCGCTGGACACGAATCAGGTACCGCGATACGGCACCTTCGCCTATCTAGAAATCCGGCTAACTGGTCAAGGGGCGTCTTTCCTTAGTATACTGGTGCGTAAGCAGCAATTATGAAAGGATAGACGACTATGTTCAATCAACGCATTTTGATATTCACGGGCGGGCAGCTTGGGCAATGGGCGATCGAGCTGGCGCAGCCGGATGACTATTTGATCGGAGCGGACAGCGGCGCTTATTTCCTAGCGGCCAACGGTCTTGCGCCCGACATCGCCATCGGCGACTTCGATTCCGTGACGGACGAGCAGTTCGCGATGATTCAACGATGCAGCCGCCGCGTGGAGACCTGCGATCCGATCGATAAAGACTACACCGACACGGAATTGGCCTATCGTTTCGCACTTGCGATGGAGCCGCGGGAAGTAATTCTCGTGGGCGCGCTCGGGTCCCGGTTCGACCATTCGCTGGCCAATGTACATCTTCTTCGCGACGCAATCGGCCGCAACGTCCGGGCATCGATTGTCGATGCCCATAATCGTATCCGGCTTACGGACCGCAAGCTAACGTTGACAGCCGGCGGTTATAGCCATGTATCGCTGCTGCCGCTTACGCCCGTCGTGAGCGGCATCGATCTGCAAGGTTTCCGCTACCCGCTGCAAAATGCAGCATTAGAGATCGGCCAGTCGCTCGGCATCAGCAATGTCCTGGAAGCGAATGAAGGGACGGTTAGCGTTAGAGAAGGGCTGCTTCTCGTTATTGAAAGCCGGGACTAAGCCGAATGACGAAACACTGATATCTCTCTTCTTCTTGTCAAGGAACGCAGCGATCCGGTGCCCTAACGGTTAGCCGGATCGTCGCCAGGCGTCTCGATCGCGAGGCCAGGGACATATTTGCGTTTCATTTGGTTCCGCGCCTTGCGGTTCGCCTTGCTCTCGAACACGATATCCATGTCGTAATCTTCCCCGGGGTACAGCTGATCCGAAGGAATGTAGAGCGACAGCCGTTTCCGGTTGAACGTCAGCTTTTGCTTTTGCACCTGCACGATAATCTCGCCTCGTTCATCCGCCGCCCGGAACACGATCCCCGTCCGCTTCAGCGGATGAATCCATACACAATCGCCGACTTGCAGCGCCCGCTTCGGCGTTCCTTCGGATGTACGGACGGCATCGGTGTTCCCTAGCACAGGCTTCACTGCCCCGATTTGATTCTTTCCCTTTCGCGACATCCGTTGCTTATCGGCGCCTGTATACGGCTCGATCGCGGCATGGCTTACAGTCGTCTCTCCCCTCGTCAATGCAGCGCGCGCCTCTGCCCTGGCAACAACCCGCTCCGGCAATCCGAATCGTCTCGCGATCGCGAAGGCGTAGCTGTCACCTGCTTCACCGATCTCAAGTCGGTAAAGAGGCTGAAGCGTCTGCGGATCGAATGCCATCCTTGCGTTCTCGCAGCCGTCCGTGCTCGCCGCGAACCGTTTGATTTCGTTAAAATGCGTCGTCGCGGCGACCAACGATCCCCGGCTAAGCAGCTCTTCCAAAACGGCGATCGAAAGGGCGATCCCTTCGCCGGGATCAGTGCCTGCCGCAAGCTCATCCAACAGCAAGAGGGAGCGCTCGCCCGCAGCGTCCAGCATTTCTTTCAGGTTTGCCATATGCGCGGAGAACGTGCTTAATGATTGTTCGATGCTTTGGCCGTCTCCCACGTCCGCCAGGATATGCGTGAACAATCCTAGCTCGGTCCCCTCGGCGGCGGGAATGAGCAGTCCGTATTGCGTCATGAGTGCAAACAACCCGATCGTCTTCAGCGTGATGGTTTTGCCGCCGGTGTTCGGACCTGTGATGATAAGCTGCTTCCAGCTGCTCCCAATCTCCACGTTAAGCGGCATGGACGATGCGCCTAGCAGCGGATGCTTCGCCTGCACAAGCTTGATGACTGGCTGCGCGGACAGCTTCGGCGCTCGTCCGTCCCATGTCCGAGATAGCTTCCCTCTTGCAAAAATAAAATCGAATGACGCCATCGCTTCGACGTTCCATTTGAGCTCGCTCGCATGTTCCTCCGCCAATTCCGACAGACCGGACAGAATGACGGTTCGTTCCCGCTCCTCCTCTGCTTTCCACATTTGCCACTCGGCCTGCAGCTCAGCGACGTCGACCGGTTCCACGAATAATGTCTGCCCGCTCGCCGATTCGTCCCAGACCGTTCCCGGCACTTGCTTGCGCAGCTCGCGCTTGACCGGAATAACGTAGTGCCCGTTGCGTTTGCTGACGATCTGCTCTTGCAGCGCGTTTTTGTACTTGCTTATCGTCTGATTCAACCGTCGCTCGATCCGATCTTCCGCCGCGGCCAAGTGCCTTCGGATATCCGCCAAATAAGCGCTAGCTTGATCGGTAATTTGTCCGTATCGCAAGCAGCGATCCAATTCGTCCCGGAGTCTCGCGCATTCGTGCATGGAGTCGGCATAGGCGCTTACGGTTGGAGCGATTGCCTGCTTGGAAGCCATATAACGCCGCATCTGCGCGACGGCCGCGAGCCATGAAGCGAGGAACTGCAGCTCCTGCTCGTTATAAATCCGGCCTTTGCCCAGCAGCTGCATGAAGGGCTCGATCCCCTCCATGGCCGACAGCGGGACGCTCGCGCCGGTCGCAAGCAGCTTGGCCGCTTCTTCGGTTTCATTCAGCCATGCCCGTACTGTGCTCTCGTTCGCGCTCGGGCTGTGTTTGGCGACGAGCCGGGCGCCGGCCGGGGACACGGTAAAATCCTTCAATTGGCTTTTAATTTTGTCGAATTCCAATCGCGTCATGCTCGTTTCGTTCATCTCAGAGAGCCTCCTGGCGTTCATTTTCATTTACATGGGTCAAAGGGAAATCGCGATCAAGAGAAGCTTGGCTAACGAGGCCTCCCCGTTTGCTTGCGAGTACGCAAAAAAGGCCGGAAGCGCATGCGCTCCCGGCCCCATTCATCACAACGGCTCCATATTGGACATTTTCCTAGCATGAACAGACCGATGCTGGCTGCAATACTACCCGATTGCAATCCCATGTCGTTCTGTTTCGCTAGACAGCCCAAATAAAAAACAGCGTGCTCGAAGAGCACGCTGTTCCGGCCGATGCAGGCGGAAATCATCATGTTCTTAACTCCTCAACTCGCCAGCGGATAACACAAATTGAACTTGTCTTGAAGGACAAGAATTCCATGTACGTTATTCCGCTGTCGAATATGAAATTACGAGTTAAGAACACCAGCAAACATCAAAATTTCCCCTTGCCATATAAGATAGCTTCATCATAACCGCAACAACGGCCGCGCGTCAAGCACCCACCTCTATACGGTTACTTGAAGCCCGCTGAAAGCAAAAGCGATATTCTCCGGAAGGGCGTATTGGCGGCGCAGGTCGATATCATGCGACATATGCGTGAACCACGTCCGTCTCGGCTTCAATTCCTCCAGCAGCTCCAGCGCTTCCTTCACATCGTATAGCGAACGCGTCTCTATCGGGTAAGGTTCCTCATAGAAACTCGTGCCAAGCACAAGCAGATCCAGTCCGAACAAGGGCTCTCGCTGTTCGGCGGTCAACGCGATTGAATCCGAGCAGTAAGCCCAAGTCCGACCGTCAGCCGCATGAGTAAACTTGAACGCGTACGAGTACCCGTTCTTGCCATGGTTGACCAGCCAGGAATCCACATGCCAATCGCCGAACGTTACCGTATCTTCGAGCGGTACAAAGCGGACATTGCGTTCGAGCCATGGATAACGGGTGAGAATGTCTTGGATGACATCCGCGCGCGCGTACGCTTCTCCGCGGCGCTCCAGCCACCGGCAGGCATCCGCCCATTCCGCGAGTCCCGCGATATGGTCAAAATGCGCGTGGGTAACTAAGATCCGGTCGATAAAACGACTGCCCGCCATCTCCATCTGCTCCCGCCAATCCGGTCCGCAGTCGATCAGCATCTCGCCGAACGAAGGATCCGCCAAATGCACAAGCGGCCTCCTTCTGCGGTTCACGCCGCCGCTGCGCGCTTCCTCGCACACGTCGCAGGAACAATAAACGCGAGGGACCCCCATGGAGTCCCCCGTGCCCCAAAAATTAATCGTCGTCATGTTTCTCCTCCAAGCTGCCTTACGTTTTAGAGCGGTCGCAGCGGAAGCTGTTCAACCTCGCCTAGCTTTGCCATCATCGCATGCCATTCATCCGGCTTCGCCGGCAGCGCGCTGTAATAGGTATTCAGAAACTGGCGGATGAGCGAAGCTGGCAATTCCGACCGTTCCTCATCAGTCGGCAAGAAGGATAGATCGAGCCCGCTAACCGCTTCGCCGTTCTCTTCCCACGAAGGATGAACATAAGGGAAATCAATCCGCTTATATCCGATATGAGAGAGCACTTCCCGGCGTACATAGGGGTTCATCGGCGAAAGTCCCGTGAATTTCTCTTCCACCTGCGAAGGATTGTAAATTTCGGCGAACATGCCGATCGGCTCGGTGCCGCTGGCCGCCGCCAGCCTCGCGATATCGCGCTCGCGTCCGCGAAGCAGGAATCGGCCGATGCCAAGCCCGGCTTTGCCGATGATCGTGAAATCGGTCATCGCCACGCGCATGTCCGGATAATAACGATACTCCGTCGCCCCGACGACTTCTCCTTCATGCACGGCCACATACACATGTATGCTCTCGTCTTGAAGGGGCCCCTCCCATTTGTCGAACGCGAGCACTTCTTCCGGCGGGAAAATGACTTTCATGAGATTATGCATGCTTGCGAAAAGCGGATCTTGAAGCGATTGAATGCGAATGTATTCCACGTTGCAGCCTCCTCGTTACGCTTGGTTGGTAAACGGATTGCGCCATTCCATAAGCGCGGCATAGTTCAGCGATTCTTCGTCCTCGAGATAGTGCGCCATGACGCCGACCGGCAGCCGCCCGCAGCGGAGCAGGAACGACAGGACCGGGTCGCGACGCTTGCCGGCGACGACATCCGATACGTATTGCTCCGGCGTGGCTTCATCCGCGGCAAGATGGTACCCCGGCATACGTCCGCCGCCCAGCAGCCGTCGAAGACGGAGATGCACGACGACTTCGTACATCGTCTGCATGAGCCACTTGCCTATTCCGTACTTGCGGAACGCTGGTATGACGCATACGTCCACCACGTATAGCGTATCGCCATGAGACGAATGATTGCGAATGTAACCGTCGTCCGTGATCGACGACCACGAATGACCGCCAGCCAGCTGCCGATCGTCCACGATCAGCCCCGTCATGGAACCGATCAACTGTCCGTCCGCCTCCGCGCACAGCGCCCCTTCCGGGAAACGCGTCACATGCTCATTCAACTGTTCCTCGTTCCACCACAATTCTGAAGGGAACGGCGGCGGGAAGCTTTGACGCTGGATGTCGATCATACCATCAAAGTCAAGCGGCCCGTAGTTCCGTATCATGACCTTCTTCGGGTTGCCGTCCGCAAACACGATTAGCTCCTTGCGCAAGTGAAGGTCACTCCCAGCCCGGGTACAGATCGGTCCGGCGGTCGCGCCATGTCGTCACCGAGCCGGCAGCGCGAACGTCCGCCAGCAGCGTGAGGTCCAGATCCGCGACGACCAGCATGTCGTCGTTAATTACGCCCTCAGCCAGTACGCCGGCCGGCGGGAACGGAATATCGTTCGGCGAGATGATCGCCGCCTGGCCGAAATTCGCGCGCATCAAGTCTACCTTGCGAAGCGAACCGACAGTCCCGGTCGTGACGATGTAGACCTGATTCTCGACCGCGCGCGCATGGCAGCAGTAACGAACACGATGAAATCCGTGGCGGTCATCCGTGCAGGACGGGCAGAAGATGACGTCCGCGCCTTTCGCACGCGCCATCCGGACGATCTCCGGAAATTCGATATCGTAGCAGGTCAGCATGGCGATCGTGCCGAACGGCGTATCGTATACGCGAAGGGCATCGCCTGGCGCCATGTCCCATCCTTCCACCTCGGTCGGCGTCAAGTGAAGCTTTGGCTGTACCTCCACGCGGCCGTCCGGATAAAACAGATGCGCGGCGTTCTGGCGCTTGTCCTCCGCCACTTCAATCACATGCGTGCCGCCGATTATGTGCATCCGGTACTCGGCCGCAAGTCCTTGGAATAGTTCGATATACTGCTCCGTGAACTCGGGCAGACGGTCGATCGTGAGCGCTTCGCCGGATTCGTCGCCGATGGAGAGCAGCTGGGTCGTCATAAATTCCGGGAACAGCACGAAATCCGCGCCGTATTCGGATGCGTTGCGGATGTAATGCTTCACCTGATGCGCAAATTGCTGAAAGCTCTCGATATCCTCAAGTTTGTATTGTACCGCGGCGACTCTGTATTTCATGGCCCTCGCTCCTCGTCCTCGAAAAATGATTCCCGAACCGCTGCCGAGTCCGGGTAATGGCTTATTTCTTATGCGGCAGCACGACGGTAATGGTCGTTCCTTTGTCCGGCTTGCTGAAGACGTCGATCTGCCCTTCATGCAGATCGACGATCCGCTTGGCAATCGACAGCCCTAAGCCTACGCCGCCGGTCGATCGGCTGCGGGCGCCGTCGACGCGGAAGAAACGTTCGAATAAGTGCGGCATATCGTGCTCCGGGATCCCGATCCCTTTGTCGGCGACGGATAGACGGACCGTTCCTTTCGTCACGCTGATAATGATATCGATCGGCTCTTTGCTGTACTTGATGGCGTTATCGAGCAGGATAACGAGCAGCTGACGGATCTTGTCCTTGTCCGCCATCATCTTGACGTCCGTCTTCGGCGTATGGACGCGGATCATCCGCTGGAAGGTCGCGTGCAGCATGTCCGCCGTTTCGTCGGCCAATTGGACAAGGTCGAACGACTCCAGCTTCAGCCAATCCTCCTGCTCGGCCTCGGCAAGCATCAGCATCGATTTGGTCAGATTCTGAAGCCGCTGCGATTCCTTGGCAATCGCTTCGACCGCTTCGTCCCGCACGTTCTGATCGTCTCGTCCCCACCGCTTCAGCATGTTGGCATAGCTGGAAATGACCGTAAGCGGCGTCTTGAGCTCGTGCGAGGCGTCGGCCACGAATTGCCGCTGCCTGGCGAACGTGCGGTCGAGCTTTTCGATCATTTGGTTGAAGGCCCGGGCCAGCTGCTCTAACTCGGCCGACTGCTCCTTGCTGCCCAGCTCGATTTTGCGCAGCTTGCCGCTTCGGTCGATCTCGCGCATCGTCTGCACCATATGCTGGATCGGCGAGGTCAGCCTCGAAGTGAACCAATACGTCCCGATGACGGCGAACAAGATCGCCCCTACGCTCGTGATGGTCAGCGCGATGACGAGCACCTTCAGGTAGCTGTCGAGCATGCTCAGCTTACGATGTAACTCCAGTACGCCGATCACCTGCTGCCCTTCGTATAACGGCACTTTCATGTAAATAACGCGCTTGCCGTCGATGTACAGCATCCCGGTATCGTACTTCGTGCTGAACGTCGTCTTGAGCGCGAGCAGCTCCTTGTCCGAGCCCTGAGCGTTCACGACCTTCCCGTCCGGCGTGATAATGCGGATCAACTCGTTGACATTGTAATAATCGCGGAGCAAATCCGTCGCCGTCAAACCGGAGTAATGGTCGATTCTGGGGTCCTCGAGCAGGATATTCACCTTGTTGGTCAACAGCTGCTCTTCGCTGCGTATCGTGATTTTGATGACGAACAAATAAACGAAAATATTAAATAAAATCAGAATGAAAATGAGCCAAAAAATCGTGAAAAACGTAAATCTGCGGCGAAGCGTCATGCGTCCGGCTCCTTCAGCATGTAACCGACCCCGCGCACGGTGTGGATGAGTTTATGGCGGTAGCCTTTGTCGATTTTCTGCCTCAAATAACGGATGTACACGTCGACAAGGTTCGTCTCGCCGATGAAATCGTAGCCCCACACTTCCGATAAAATATCCTCGCGCGACTTCTCCTCGTTCTTATGCTCCGCCAAAAACACGAGCAGCTCGAACTCGCGCGGCGTCAGCTCGATCGGCGTATCCTTGCGCATCACCTTGCGGGTGCGCAGCTCGATGGAGAGATCGGCCGTCTTGAGCACGTCCGGGCTCTCGGCCTCGCGCGGCTGCTGGCCGAAGATGCGCAGAAGGTTGCGCACCCGGGCAAGCAATTCCTCCATCGCGAACGGCTTCGTGATATAGTCGTTGGCGCCGTGCTCGAAGCCGCTTACCTTATCCGGGATCGTATCGCGCGCGGTCAGCAGAATAACCGGAATCGGGTTCCCCCCTTGGCGAAGCCTCCGCAGGACCTCGATCCCGTTCAATTCCGGCAGCATCACGTCGAGCAGGACAAGATCCCATTCACCGGACGACGCCTGTTCGAACCCCGTGCGTCCGTCGGCTGCCCGGCCGACGGTATATCCTTCATGCTCCAGCTCCAACTGCAAAATACGGGCAATGCCGTCCTCATCTTCGATGACCAATATACGTTCATTCATCTGGTTGTCCACCTACTTGTACTAGACTCGCCCACCTTTATCCTCTTCATGATAAAGAAGCGGGCGACTGTTTTCAAGGCTTGGACGATGAAGGACGATGAAGAAGCGTATGGCTTGCGTCTTCGCCTTCAATCGCCACACCAAGAAACTTGCCTAAATTAGGATGTCCCTCCGCTATATAGGAGAAATTTGGTTGCTGCGGTTGCAGCCATATTGTATCATAGCCCGCGCGGTTTGTGCGCGGCATCCGCCACGATCGTGCCGATTAACGGTTCATAGACTTTCTCGATAAGCGATAACAGGACCCGGTCGTCGGTCAGCCATTTGCCCTTCCACAACAGTTCAAGACGTTTCTCGGGCGGAATGTACGGAATCCACAATGCGGGGCGCACCGGAAAAAGCGATAGCCACTGCGCTCGCTCCCTAAAGCGAATATCCTTGTTCGCCGCCCATAACGTCATGCGCAAAGAGGATTGCCGTGCTAAGCGAAGCCGCTCGGCTGCGGCAAGATTAACCGCAGACCATTTGGCGGCGTCTGGATCGCCGACGAATAGCACTACATCCGCCTCCGTCAGGAGCTCCTCAGCTTCGGGTTCCGTCCATCCGGTGGACAGATCGATGACCGTGCAGTCGCCTGCCCTGCTGCTCTCCATCATACGAAACGCCCGGGCGCATGCTCCCTGTCCGTCTTCAGGCAGCGCACGCGGCAAGCGAGCATGCCACGTTACGCCCCCCTTCTCGAACCGGGCGTAGCCCGGCGCAAGCGGCGCTAGCACGCCCCGCGAAGGGGAGGCTCCTTCGGCATGCAGGAGCGCATGCCATTCCGGACCGGCGGCGGGATGCTCAAGTGCCGAACAGCTCAACCCGCGCTTGGCGATCAGCATCGCCAACGTTATAGCAACGCTAGTCGCGCCCGCTCCCGCGCTGATCGAGGCGATGACGATACGCCTGCCGCTCGCAGGCTCCGGAACTCGAAGCCCCGCGGCCTGCTGCTGATCCAGCTTCGTCGTTCCTATTCCTGACCAGTCGGCTTGTCTCGCGATTAAAGCCGGCCGCGACTCTCCGCGCACCTGCCGCAGCGCGTCGCACGCCGACTTCATATTCGGATAGCGGTCGGAAGGTCGTTCCGCCAACATACGCGCCAAGACCGCTTCAAGTTCTCTTCGACTCGCATCCTCACAAGAAAACCTGCTTGGTAACGCGGCGCCCCCGACTATGGGTGCTACACCGCCGTTCAGCAAGTAATAGAGCAGCGCGCCGAGCCCGTATACGTCGGTTCGGGCATCGCTTTGCCCGCCCCCTTCCTGCTCCGGCGCCGCGAAACCCGGGGTGCCGAGCAGACGCGTATCCCGCTCCGTCCCCGGCTTGTAGCACCGGGCGATGCCAAAGTCGATTAGCTTCACCATTCCGTCGTGCTGCACCATTACATTGGTCGGTTTCAAATCGCGGTGGATGACCGGCGGATGCTGCGCATGCAAATAATCGAGGGTGTCGGCAAGCTGAATTCCGATGCGAAGCACCTCGTCAACGAGGAGCGGCCGTTCTCGACGGCGTTCCGTGAACTCTTTCAAATGAATTCCTTCGATATAGGACATGACGAACATCTCGATCCCATGGTAATCCCGCGGAATGTAATCGACGATCGCCGGCAGTCGCGGATGGTTCAGCCGCATGAGAAGGGCTGCTTCTTCAGCCAGATTCTCCATCCCCGCCGCGTGCGGCCGATGGGCCTTGATCGCTCTCAGCATGCCGCCTAGCCGCGTATCCTCCGCCGCATAGACCGCTCCCATCCCTCCCGTGCCGATCAGCCCGAGCAATCGGTAACGGCCGGCAATGAGCATGCCGGTCTCCAATCCGTTTCGTTCCTCCATCCGACACTTCCTCCTTAGACATGAAAAAAGCACCCCGAACGTAGAACGCGCCTGCGTTCTGCCATTCGGGATGCTTTCCCGGATCTATTCTATTTCTTGACGAGGTACAGCGTAATTTCCTCGCGGTTATGGAACAACTGCTTCGCTTTGCGGAGCTTAAAGCCGGTCCCGAAGCGGGAGATGACGTCTTTGATCGTCTGGAGCGGCTTTTTGTGCATAAGTTTGATCGTGACGATCGCGGTCGCCCCTTCCGCAAGCGCGTCCGATAGATCCAGCACGAGGCGTACCATCTGCATCGGACTCCAGCTCATGTCGCATACGAGCAAATCGAACGTGCCGGGCTCGAATTTTACCTCGGAAGCGTTCTTCCGGTAATTGGTCAGCCGCGGATACTGAAATAGCGACGGGTGCAGCTCTGCCGGGTCGACCGCGGTCACCTTCAGGCCGCGCTCCAGCAGCAAATGCGTCCAACCACCGGGCGCCGCGCCGATATCCAAGCCTTCCCGGAATTGCTCCAATCTCAGGCCGAATGCCCGCTCCGCTTCCAGCAGCTTGAATTTCGCCCGCGATATTTGCCCTTCTTCCCGTTGGAAACGAACCGCGCCGCCCGGCCAATCGGACAGCATCTCTTCCGGGGTCGCGATCCCGACGTAGAGCTGCTCGTCGCCTGCGAATAAAGACAGGATGACGTCCGGCGATTGAACGACCGGATCAGCCCCGAGTTCTTCCAATACGGCGTCCAGCACCGCTTTCGTATCCGACGTCGAATACGGGAACGGACTTTTCTCCGCGCGGCGCACATGAACGGCTACCGCTCTTCCTTCCAGCCGCAGACGCGCGCCGCGCGCGATCTCCGCCAGCTCCTGCAAGTCATCCGCCGAGCCTTGAAGCGGCAGCACCCGTTCGACGGGCTGAATATGGCGCAGAAAAATCGGTTCCTGCTCGCGAATGCGCTGCAGCAGTTCTTCGCGCTCTAGCGGCAGTTCAATCTTAAATACTTCTCCGTGCGTCAGCTGGGAGATTCTCATCTCCGCGAACATCCGCCGAAGCTCCTCCATCGCGTACGTGGCAAACCCGCGGTTCGCCGTGCAAATCCATTGCGTCAACCTTGTTCTCCTCCTGATGCCGTTGCTCGAATCCACGGTCTTCCGTGCGACCACTCGACGGCTACCGGCCAATCGTAGGCCCGGCTTAAAATTTCATCCGTCAAGACGTCCCGCTTCGGTCCAGCCGCGGCGATCACGCCCTCCCGCACGATGGCCACGTGCGTAAACAGCGGTATGATTTCTTCCAAATGATGCGTGACATAGATAACGGCGATGTTGCGTTCGCTTAACCGGCCAAGATCCGCCAGCAGCTTCTCCCGCTCGTACAAATCCAGTCCGGCGCACGGCTCGTCCATGATGAGGATGCGCGGATCGCTCATCAAGGCGCGGGCGAGCAGCACCTTCTTCCGCTCGCCTTGCGACAGCGTGCCGAGCGGCTGCTCGGCCGTATGGCCAAGCCCTACTTCGTTCAGCAGCGCAAGCGCCTTCTCCCGCACCGCCGGATCGATCTCCTGGTAAAACCGCAAAAACGCGTATTCGCCCGTCGCGACCACTTCCCAGACCGGATCGCGCAGCGTTAATTTCTCAACCATCGATTGGCTGATATAGCCGATCTGCTTGCGCACCTCGCGCACGTCGCATTCGCCGTACCGATTGCCAAGCAGATCCACCGTGCCGGAAGTCGGGAACATATAGCCGGTCATCATCTCGAGCAGCGTTGTCTTGCCCGAGCCGTTGCGTCCGAGAATGACCCAGTGCTCCCCTTCCGAGATCGACAGGTCTACGCCGCCGAGAATCGTGCGCGCTTCCCGCTTCAACACCAAATCCTTCAGCTGAATCAGCATCTTATCCCGCCTTCCCCGTTACTCCCATGAAACGAACGAATCGTCGCCGGCCTCAGTCCGCCATCGGCCCGTTGTGCAGACGCACATGCTCCGGCGCGTGCCGAAGGAGCAGTTGATACATTTGCATTTTGCCGGACGACGAGGACGTATGCAAATACACGTCCTGCGGATAAATCCCTCGCTCGACCATGGCCTGCACCACGTGCAGGCCCGTCGGCTGCCCCCAGCCAAGATCGAAGTCGAGCGAAAGGATGCCGATCTGCTCGCTTTCCAGCAGCAGTATGCACTCCTCCGCATTCTTCGCCAGCACGAAGCCGGCCGGACATGGACGGAAGTCGTCCAAATAAACGTTGATCATGCTCTATCTCCCCAGCGCTGGATGAGCGCTAATTGATCGCGATGCGTACCATCCTTCCCGGACGGCGTCTCCATGACGAACGGCTTGTCGGCCGCGAGCGGATGCTGCAGCAGCCAAGTCAGCCCCTTTTCGCCGATATAACCTTCTCCGATCACGGCATGGCGATCCCGCTTGGAACCGCTTGGATAGACCGAGTCGTTCAGATGAAAAGCTTCCGTATGGGCCAACACGCCGAGCTTCTCCGCCTTGGTCAACCATTCCGCTTCGGCTTCCCCGCGCCAAACGCCGGCCGCGAACAGATGGCATGTATCCAGGCAAAAGCCGATCTTATGCGAGTCGCGGCAGAGCGAACGAATTTGAGCCAACTCCTCGATCGTCATCCCCATATCCGTACCTTCGCCGGCTTGATTCTCGATGAGCAGCTTGGCGGCGCCGTTCCATTGCGAAGCGACCGCGCTTAACGTGATCACCGCATTGCGGTAGCCCTCGAGCGGATCCGGTCCCTTATAGACGCCGAAATGAACGACGACGCCGATCGAACCGCACGCCTCCGCGATCGCCAAATCGTTCAGCAGCGACATCGCCGTCCGTTCGCGCTGCCCCGCATCCTCCGATGCGATATTCGTCGGATAAGGCGAATGCGCGATCGACACGAGTCCATGCTCGCGGCTGATTTCCGCGCACTTCGCCGCATCCGCCGCGTCGAAGGCTTTCACCGCGAGGCTCCGCGGGTTTTTCGGAAAATATTGAAATGCGTTCGCGCCGATTTGCATCGCGCGCTTGGCCGCCATTTTGTAGCCGCCCTGGGTTGAAACGTGGCAGCCGGCTAGCATGGCCGGTTACCTCGCCTGCTGACAGTTCGGGCAGTAGAACATTTTGCGCGAACTAATCTCGGCCTGTACGATCGTCCCGCCGCAGCGCCGGCAAGGTTCCCCGCTCCGGTCATAGACGAGACAGTGCTCGTTGTAGCCGCCGGTCAGCGTATCGTCCGTCGTCAGCGGAAGCTCCATGTAGCCGCCCTTGTTCAAGGCGTCATGCAGCACGGTGCGCATCGCGCTATATAATCGTTCCCATGACTCCGGCGCAAGCTCCGGAATTCGGGCGTCCGGCCGAATCCCCGCCTCGAAAGCCATTTCGTCAGCGTAGCAATTGCCAATGCCCGACAGGACATGCTGATCGACCAGTGCGGTCTTAATCGCGCCGCGCTTGCCTTTGAACCGTTCCTTGAACCGCTCCAAGGTCAGCCGTTGGTCGAACGGATCCGGTCCCAGTTCCTTCAGCTGGGCTTCGGTTTCCTTCTGCGTGAGCAGATGTAGGTAGCCCAGACGCAGCCCGATGAAGCGGAGCGTGCCGCGTTGGAAGCGGAGCGCCACCTGCACGGAGCGTTCCGGCGCTTCTTCGTCGGTGCCGAAATGCATCACCCCACCCAGCATGAGATGCAGAAGCAGTCGTTTTCCGTTGTCGAGGTGGAAGATGAGCATTTTGCCTTTGCGTTCGATAAACCAGACCGTTCTTCCGGTCAGCTCGGCTTCGAAAAGGGCAGGCTCCACATTAATCGATTTGGCGCGCGTTACGTCCACGCCAGTAATCGTCTGTCCGGCGATCAGCCCGGATAGACGTATGCGGTAATTTTCCATTTCCGGCCATTCCGGCATCGTTCTCTTCCTTCCTGCCCTGCGGTGCAGTCGTTATGTTTATTACGTCTATTGTAAACGAGTCGAAGCCTCAATTCCAACTAAAGACCCCGTCTTTACGAATCGGCTACGGCTAAAGCCTCAATCCGCTCCCTCAGCTGGCGCAAATCCGGAATGATCTCGTCCGGTCGGCAGCCTGCATGCTCCAGCAGCACCTCGCAATTATCCGCGTTCGTGAAGCCGGTGAGCACGAGCAAGGAAGGGCAGCCGGCCGCATGGCCAGCCGCGATGTCCGTAAACGGATTGTCACCGATGACCCATGCATGGGCGGCCGAAACATTCAGCCTGGCGAGCGCCGCGTCCATCAAGATCGCAGAAGGCTTGCCGATGACGGTCGGCTGTTGACCGCCGGCACGCTCGAGCAGCGCGGCGATCGAGCCGGCGCCAGGCACGAAACCGCCGTCTGACGGCAGCAGCACATCCGGGTTGGTCAGCACGTACGGAGCGCCTTCACGAATGAAGCGGACGGCGTCGGCTAGTCTGGCATAGGTCGCGCCGCGATCGAGCCCTTGCACCACATAGTCCGGACGCTCTTCCACCAGCTCCAATCCCGCTTCCCGAAGCGCTTCTAGCAGACCGGACTCTCCGACCGCGAACACGCGGGCACCGGGCTTCAGGTCCGCTACGTATGCTGCCGCTGCCTGCGCGGACGTGCATACGTCGGAGGGCACGGCCGGAATGCCCATGCCCTGCAGCCGCTCCGCGACCGTCTCCGGCGATGCGGTCGAATTGTTCGTCACGAACAAGTATGGAAGGTTGCGTTCGCGTAAAAACAGAATCAGCTCGTCCGCGCCTTCGATCATCGTATTGCCATGGTATAGAGTGCCGTCCAAATCGATTAAGAGACCTTGCATCGGTGCCGGTATTGCCACTCACGTTTCCCCCTCTTATGTAAGAAACAGCCGGTTGCCCGGCTGCCTGATCGCGAATCGGTACTATCGCTGCCTGCGGGAGGCCGCCTATCCGGACCGCTTCGCCAGCTTTGCCCGCAGTCTGTCGATCCGTTTGCGGATCGCTTCGATCTCGGCCCTGCTCTTCGCATCCAAGCGCTGCCCTTCGTACCGTGCATGGGCCAGTTCAAGCGCGGCCTCGGTAAATTGCAGCGCCAGCCCCGGCTGCTTCGAACGGTGCTCATGATACATTGCCAGCTCGATATGGGCCTCCCATGACGGATGGGCATGCTCGGTCATTAGAGCGGCAACCTGTTGCCACAATAACACAGCCCGTTCCCAATTGCCATACTTCTTATCCCGCTCCGCGAGCTGCAGCATCAGCCGCGGCTCCGCCTTCCCGCCAGCTTCGAACTTGGCGTACAACGCGGCCGCTTCCTCGGTCTGCCCCATCCGTTCCAGCCACAGACCCGTGCGCAGCTGCTCCTCTGCGCCTTCGGGGTAGGCCAGCCTGCCTCCCATCGCCCCGCCGAGCAAATGTCCGAATCGGATAACGAGCGCCATCAACGACACCATGTCGATCTCGTTGTGACGGAACACGCCGAGCAGCGGCTGCGGATTCCCGTCGGCCAGGAATTGAAAATAGATGGCAGGCGCGAGCGAGCCCGGCACGTCGTCCTCGCGCTCGATGCCCAGCCGCTCTTCTTCCACGCGACTCAGCTTGCAGGAGGCAAGCGTATTGCGCCAGATGCTCCGGGACGGATGCAGCAGATCGATGTGATTCGGCTCCCAGCGAAAATCGCGCAAGCCGTTGAGCACGAACCGCCCCGCGAGCACCGGCCAATCGAACGTCCGTCCGTTATACGTCACCAGATGCGAGTACGCCGGCAGCTTCTCGCTCAAATAACGCAGCATGGCCCGCTCTTCCGCCGGATGGCGAATGAGCATCTGCTGGACGACATAGGCGTCCTCCTCGATAAATCCGAGCCCGACCATGAACGGCACGTTGCCGGTACCGACGCCGAGCCCCGTCGTCTCCAGGTCGAGGAAGAGCATCCGTTCCGGTACGATCGCCATCGGGAATAGTCCCGGATCGACTTTGGTCGCGCCCATGCTCTTCGCTTCGCTGAGCAGCTGGAATTGAGCAAGCCCTTGCAGCACGTCGGCAATTTCGTTAAGACGGTGCTCCCCGTGGCGGTAGTCCAGCGGATATCGCGTTTCCCTAAGCAGAAAGCCGCCAAGCGGCGTATGGTGGATGCGCACGTTCAGGCCGTCCCAGGCTGAAGATAGACGTTCTACGTCCGCTTCGTTCGCGCGCTCCGGCGCAGCTTCCGCTTCGGCTGATTGATGCGAGGCGGAAGATTTCTCCCCGCTAATCGGCAGAACATCTGCCGGCCCGGCCGTATCCGCGGCTGGCGCGGCGCTTCCGCGAAGACGCATCATTTTCTCCCGCAGACTGCTCATCGAACCTCCTCCTTTCTTCTGCAAATGAAGCCGATTCACTAACGCCCTCTCGCTTCCTCCCGCTTAAAGGAAGGAGAGGATATCCATGCTCCGCCGTTTGCCGTCGATGCCGATGATTTCGGTGCCGATGCAGGAAGGACATCCGTCCTTGCACGGACAGCGGCGGATCAGGTTCTTCGCAGCGTCTTTGATTTCGTCGAATCGCTTGAACACGCTATCGGCGAGCCCGATGCCGCCCGGATAGTGGTCGTAGACGAAGATGGTCGGCTTGCCCGAATGAACGGCCTTGATCTGCGAGACGACGTGAATGTCGTTGCGGTCGCACATGACCATGACTGGAATAATGTGGCGCAGCACGTTGGCGATGCCGAGCAGCACCTGCTCCAGCCGGTCGCCCCGCACCTCGGGATCGAGCTGGTCCTCGTTCAGCTCCACCCAACTGGAGCTGGTATGCAGCTCCTCTTCAGGCAGATTGATCGGCCCGCTGCCGATATTCTCGAACGTGGACAGCTTGATCTTCTTGAAGATCGTCGGGATCGCGTTGACGGTCACGTCGCCGAAATGAATCGTTCCCGTCCGGCGTATGTTCGTCTTGTCGATCTCCAGCACCTTCAGCTGAACCGCCAAGTTGGCGTCCGTATAATACTCGACGTCCACTTCGCGGACATACGCTTTCTTGTGGTCCCAATCCAGCTTCTCGACCTGATATTGGACGCCTTCGTGCAAATAGATCGCTTCGTCGTGCAGCAGCGTCATGGCGCTGAATCGGTCCATCTCGCCGATGATCTTGACGTCCGCGACGTTCGACTGGTCGATGATGACCACGTTCTCCTGCGACGCCGAACGGAGCGAGATGCTGCTGGCCGGGAATGATTGATTCGCCCAATAGAAGGTGTCGTCCCGCTTGGTCAGCACCCGCTCCTCGACCAAATATTCCATAATGTCCGTCACGTCGAGCGGTCCGAATTCTTCGTCTCCCTTGAACGGCAGCTCGTAGGCCGCGCAGCGAAGATGGTCGACCAAGATAATCAGATTCTCGGGGTTAATGCGCGCGGCTTCCGGCGTCCGATCAAAAAAATACTCCGGGTTCTGGACGATGTACTGGTCGATCGGCGTGGAGCTGGCGACCATCAGAATCAACGCCTCCCCATGACGTCTTCCGGCCCGGCCCGCCTGCTGCCAGGTGCTGGCGATACTGCCCGGATAGCCGCTCATGACGCAGACTTGAAGCTGGCCGATATCGACGCCGAGCTCCAGCGCGTTCGTGCTCACGACGCCGAGAATCTCCCCGTCCCGCAAGCCGCGTTCGATCTCCCGCCGCTGCTTCGGCAAGTAGCCGCCTCGATAGCCGCGTATTGACTTCGTGCCGAGCTCGTTCTTCACCAGCTCCTGAATATGGCTCAAAATAATTTCGACGCGCACCCGGCTGCGGGCAAAAATGATCGTCTGGATTTTGTTGCGCAGAAACTTCTTGGCCAGGCTGTTCACCTCGGCGGTCGCGCTCTTGCGCACGTTCAGCTGCGGATTGACGATCGGCGGGTTGTAGAAGACAAAATGCTTCCGTCCGCGCGGGGCGCCGTTGTCGTCGATGAGCCGCATCGGCTTGCCGGTCAGCTGCTCCGCCAATTCCTTCGGGTTCGCAATCGTGGCGGACGTGCAGATGAAGATCGGATCGCTGCCGTAGAACTTGCAAATGCGGCGCAGCCGGCGGATGACGTTGGCCACATGGCTGCCGAACACGCCGCGGTACGTATGCAGCTCGTCCACGACGATATATTTTAAGTTCTCGAAGAGGCTGACCCACTTCGTATGATGCGGCAAAATGGCGGAATGGAGCATATCCGGATTCGTGATGACGATATGGCCGGCCTTGCGCACGATTTGGCGGATCGCCGGCGACGTATCGCCGTCGTACGTATAGCTCTTGATGTCGATGCCCATCTCCGTGATAATCTCGTTCAGCTCGCTCTTCTGATCCTGGGCAAGCGCCTTCGTCGGGAATAAGTAGAGCGCGCGGCTCGTATCGTCGGCCGCGATGGCCGACAGGACGGGCAAATTGTAGCAAAGCGTCTTTCCGGAAGCGGTTGGCGTGACGGCTACGATATTCTCGCCGCGAGCCACCGTTTCGTAAGCGGTATGTTGGTGCGAGTATAGCTCGCGAATGCCGCGTTTGGCGAGCGCCGCCGCGATGCGCGGGTCAACGCCGGCAGGCATCGGTTTCGTCCGTGCCTCCTGCGGCTCCATTTCGTGCCAGTTGATTATATTTTCATGTCCGCGAAGCTCTTGAATGAGTTCCGGTAACGTTTGTTTACGGAGCATATTGGTTTCACCTCGGTCTACCTACCAGTTTAGCGAATATTTGTTCGTTTTGCTAGAGCCGCCGCCTGTAAAAACAATCCTTCGCTCTTTAAGAAAACGCGCAAAAAACCGCCATTCCGACGTCGACGGAATGGCGGACTTCCTCCAAGCTTATACGTGAGGCGGCTCCCACGTTTTTTTGTCCCAGCCGATCCGCTCGCGCAACACGTTCAGCTGCGGGTCGAGCGTCACGGCCGTGCCAAACGGCATTTTGTTGTTGGTCCAGAAGCGGACGTCGCTCCAGACGACCTCGTACCCTTCGGCGACGGGCGAGACGTTCACGTGGATGCGGTCGGCGAATCCGAGGAAGGTCCGCACGACGTCGGTTCCCAAGGTCGCTCGCGCCTGCGGCGGCAAGCTGTCCTCCGGCGTCTTCGGCATGACGGCCTCCTCAATAATGATGCCGTCTCTCACCTTCCCCATACGAAACGAATTCCCCATCTCCGCCGTAAACTGCCAGACGCGTCCGGAGAGGCTGGGCAGCAGCGAAATTGTCCCGGCGGACGGGTAGACGCCGCGGACGATGCGCATCGTCCGGCCATGCACGGCGAGCCGCCATATAATATACAAGGCGGTCAATCCATACGAGACCGCAAATAAAGGGGCAGGCGCAACGTCCAGGAACAGCCAAGCAATCGCGGATACCGTATGGAGCGCGAATAAATACGGATCAAACAGACAAAGCGCGTCCAGATGCCACCATTTTCGCGAGAAAGGCCGCAAGCATTGTACCCCGTAGCCGTTCAATAAGTCTAACGCGATATGAAAACAAACCGCGGCAAACGTCCAAAGTACGAGCGTGGGCAGAAATGACCACTGGTCGAAAATCGCAGCCGAACCGCAGCCAATCAACAACGCCCATACGATAGGCGCCGGCAGCGAATGCGTCACTCCACGATGGGTTCGAATGTAGGCCGCCTTCCCTTTCAAGCGCATGAACGAATCGAAATCCGGCGCATGGCTGCCGATCATCGTGGCCGATACCATTGCAGGCAGCAGCTCCGGATGAGCGGCGACGTGCGGATCGACCGCGGCTAACCCCGCCAGCGTCAAACCGAATAACAAATGGCTCCCGGTATCCATTCTCTCGTCCTCCCGTTCAAATGAATCTTCCGCACCATCAGTGTAGCGCCCGATCATCAGCCAAACGTTTCCGTCAGATGAGGAAATTGTAAGGGGACAAACATTCGCCTCCCCCCCATTCGGCGCATATTCCCTTCTCCGTCCGCGCAAGCTAGTTCGGGTTGAGCTTCAACGGCACGACTACATGAATTGTGTATGGGAGGCATTCACGATGGCTAAACCGGATAACCGCGCCGACAATGTCGCGCACCTGCAGCAGCATGTTCAGAACACGGAGCAAAACCTGCATGAAGCCCAGCAATACTTGGACGAGCATGCGGACGAAATTTCCGCCACCGAGCTGAACGACATTCAAGTCAAAAACGAGCACCGCAAAGAAAGTCTTCAAAAGTTCAGATCGGAAATTCAAGACGAAGCGAACCAATAAGCCGGACGCTTCGCAAAACGCACGAAAATCCCCCGGGCGCCAGCGCTCGGGGGATTTTGTCGTTCTATTCGGTGGTTAAATTTTGTTGTCCGGCAAAGAAGATGCTCAATCGATTTACTGCTGCCTCGCGATCGAAATTTCCATATAATCCTCGGCGGCCACGGAGTCGGGAATAAGTCCTTTGGCTGCTTCGACCAGCTCCAGCAGCGCATTCGCATCCAGCCTGGAGCTGAAGTGCGTTAGCGCTAATTTCTTCGCGCCTGCGCGCGAAGCGATCGTGGCCGCTTGCAGTACCGTGGAGTGGCCGTAAGCCGCCGCCTTCTCTTCCATGCCGGCCGCGAACGTCGCCTCGTGCACGAGCAGATCGGCATCCCGCGCAAGACGGACCGCTTCCTCGCATGGACGCGTATCGCCAAGGATCGTCACGATGCGTCCCTTCTGAGGTGGACCTAAGACGTCCGCAGACCGAATCCACGCGCCGTCCTCCAGTTGTACGTCCATTCCCCGCTTTAGTTGGCCGTAAGCCGGCCCCGGCTTCAGACCGAGATCCGCGAGCGCGGCAAGATTAAGCGCGCCCGGCGTGTCCTTCTCTTCGATCCGGTAGCCGTAGCAAGGTATCCGGTGTTCGAGCGGGCCCGCCGTCACTTTGAAGCGCTCATTGTCCACGATGATGCCCGGCTCGATCTCGTTCACGGACAGCTCGTATTCGATATGCGAGCCGCTAATTTGGAACACCGCATTCAAGTAAGCCTGCAGTCCGGGAGGTCCATAGATCTGCAGCGGCACCGCGCCTTCAAAATACGAACGGCTGCTCAGCAAACCCGGCAACCCGTATAAATGATCGCCGTGCAAATGGGTAATGAATATTTTCTCCAGCCGATTCAGCTTGTACTTCGTTCCAAGCATCCGGTGCTGCGTCCCCTCGCCGGCGTCGAACAGCCAGAACGTATGCAGCGGCTCCGGCAGCATGAGCGCGGCTGATGTCACGTTGCGCGCCTTGGTCGGGCGTCCGGCGCTTGTTCCGAAAAAGGTAAGATGCAAGACGGAACCTCCTCTCTTCGCGAAATGGCTTATGTATAGCAATACCCTCCAAGCGGCGGAACGTATTCCGCTGTTTGAAGGGTATGATGGCGCGATTGATTGCCGGTATAACGCCTCTGCAGACGTCTACGCGGCAATCGGGCCGCCCGCGATCAAGTTTTGTCGATATTGAAATATTTCGCCTCGGGATGCGCGAACACCATCGCCGATACGGAAGCCTCCGGCTCCATCATGAAGCCCTCGGTCAGCTCTACGCCGATATCCTGCGGTTTCATCAGATCGAACAGCAGCTCTTGGTCCTCGAGATTCGGGCACGCCGGATAGCCGAACGACACCCGGATGCCTTGGTAACGAGCACCGTGACGCTGCTTCATCGTCATCTCCGGCGGATCCGGGAAGCCCCACGTATCGCGCATCATGTGGTGGACTTGCTCGGCTAGGCCTTCGGCCACTTCAAGCGCGACCGACTGAAGCGCATGGGAACGAAGGTAATCGCCCTTGTCCTTCCACTCATTCGCCAGATCGCGCACGCCTTGACCGGCGGTTACGACGAGGAAACCGACATAATCCATGACGCCGCTCTCGACCGGCTTCAAGAAGTCCGCCAGACACAGATACGGATCCACCTGCTGGCGCGGGAACGTGAAACGTTTGATTTCGTTGGCCGGATTCTCCGGGTCGTAAATAATAATATCGTTGCCCGACGACTGCGCCGGGAAGAAACGATACATCCCGTGCGCTTGAATAATGCCGTTCGCCACGCCTTCCTGCAGAATGCCGTCCACCGTTTCTTTCAGATTGACGGCTTTCTCGTTGCCTTCCTTCAGGAGCTGATCCACGCTGCCCTTCAATCCCAAATGGTGGCCGAGCAGCATCTGCATATTGACGTACGGCACGATTCGCGTAAGCGGCACATTGCGTAATACGTGACGGTTCAAGTCCGGCGGAATATAGACCGGCGCGTCTTGCGAAATATTGGAGCGAACCGCGCGGCTCAATTCAGGCAGCGGCTTGCGTTCCTCTTCGAATGCATGTCCGGATGCTTTGAGCTCCGCCAATTCGGCTTCGTAGGTTTTGCGATGCTCCGGATCTACGAGCTTGTTCGCGATATCGAGCCCGTCCATCGCGTCTTTGGCGTACAGCACGAGGCCGTCGTATTCCGGGCTGATGCGGGTCTTCGTAAACTTGCGCGTCAGCGCGGCGCCGCCGACTAGGATCGGCGCGTCGATGCCCGCGTTGCGCATATCCTGCGCCGTGACGACCATCTGCTGCGCGGATTTGACGAGCAAGCCGGAGAGGCCGATCGCGTCCGCCTTTTCTTTCCGGTAAGCTTCGATAATCTGCTCTGGCGGCACCTTGATGCCCAGGTTGATAATTTGGTAGCCGTTGTTCGACAAAATGATCTCGACGAGATTTTTGCCGATATCGTGAACGTCGCCCTTAACCGTCGCCAGAATGATTTTGCCTTTCACCGACGTCTCGTCCTTCTCCATGAACTGCTCGAGATGGGCGACCGATGCTTTCATGACCTCCGCGCTTTGGAGCACCTCGGCCACGATCAGCTCGTTGTTGTTGAACAAACGGCCAACTTCTTCCATGCCTTTCATCAGCGGACCGTTAATGACCTCCAGCGCGGAGTATTTCTTGAGCGCTTCGTCCAGGTCGGGAATGAGCCCTTCCTTCGTTCCTTCGACGACATAAGAAGCGAGCCGCTCCTCCAGCGTCAAATTCGACGCCTTCTCCTTCTTCTCGATCTTCTTGTCGCGGAACGCGGCCACGAAAGCGGCGAGCGTCTCGTCGTTCGTGTTGTAGATCAAATCTTCCGCCAGCTTGCGCTCGTCTTCCGGAATGGAGGCATACCGCTCCAGCTTCTCCGTGTTGACGATCGCGTAATCGAGGCCCGCCTTCGTACAGTGATACAAATAGACGGAGTTCAGCACTTCGCGGCCTGCGTCGGGCAGACCGAAGGAGATGTTGCTGAGGCCGAGTATCGTCTTCGCCTTCGGATATTTCGCCTTAATCATCCGAATGCCTTCAATGGTCTCGACGGCAGAGCCGATGTACTGCGGATCGCCCGAGCCGACCGGGAACATATTCGGGTCGAAAATAATGTCTTCCGGCGCCATGCCATACTTGCCGGTAAGCAGCTCATAGGAGCGCGTGGCGACTTCCATCTTCGCTTCGCGCGAAACCGCCTGGCCGCGCTCGTCGATCAAGATGCACACGACAGCCGCGCCGTATTGGTGAATCAGCGGCAGAATCTTCTCGAATTTTGATTCGCCGTCTTCCAGGTTGATGGAATTGATGACGGCTTTGCCCTGCGAATATTTGAGTCCGAGCTCGATGATATGATCGTAGGTGGAATCGAGCATGAGCGGCACTTTGATCTTCTTGACGACCTGCGGCAAGAACTGATGTACCGCATAGGCTTCATCGATATCCGTATCCTGCAAGTTGATATCGATAATATGGGCGCCGCCCTTTACCTGCGCTCTCGCGATCTCGGAAGCCTCGTCGAACTTGCCTTCTTTAATGAGGCGCTTGAATTTGCGGGAGCCGGAAATATTCGTGCGCTCGCCGATCATGATCGGTCGGTTCTCGTCTTCGATGAACACCGTCTCGATGCCCGAGACCGCCGGCGGGTGATCGCCCAGCTTGGTCCGAGGCGGGTATTTCGACAGCGTCTCCGCCATGGCCCGGATATGATCCGGCGTCGTGCCGCAGCAGCCGCCCGCGATATTCAGCCAGCCCTGTTCGGCAAAATCCGCGATTTTGCGCGCGAGCGAAGCCGGCGACTCGTGATACTGCCCGTTCTCGTCCGGTAAGCCCGCGTTCGGATAACAGCTGATCGCCGTACGCGCGATTTCCGACAAGGAACGGATGTGATCGCGCATGAATTCCGGTCCGGTCGCGCAGTTCAGTCCCATGGAGATCGGATTCAAATGCTCGAGCGAGATATAGAACGATTCGATCGACTGACCGGCCAACGTCGTTCCCATCGGCTCGATCGTCCCGGAGATCATGATCGGCAGCGTCACGCCCGTCGTCTCGAACGCGCGGCGGATGCCGATGCTGCCCGCCTTGACGTTCAGCGTATCCTGCGACGTCTCCAGCAGCAGGGCATCCACGCCGCCGTCGATGAGCGCGACAGCCTGTTCCCAGTAGCTCTCGACCAGCTCGTCGAACGTGACGCCGCCCGTCACGGACAACGTCTTCGTCGTTGGTCCCATGGCGCCCGCGACATAACGCGGATGATCGCTCGTCGAGAATTTGTCCGCCGCCTTGCGCGCGATCGAAGCCGCGGCCAGGTTGATTTCCCTGGCCTTCTCGGGAATATCGTATTCGGCCAGCACGACGCTGGCCGCTCCGAACGTATTCGTCTCGAGAATGTCCGCGCCGGCTTCCAAGTACGCCTCATGAATGTCCTGAATGACATCCGGACGCGTCAGCACGAGCATCTCGTTACAGCCCTCCAGCTCTTCGCCGCCAAAATCAGCGGCGCCTAGATCGCGCTGTTGAATCATCGTGCCCATTGCACCGTCGAGAATCAAGATGCGACGGCCCATCATTTCTTGAATGGTCGGTTTCGTCATCGGTGAACTTCTTCCTTCCCGCCTTCAACTATAGAACCCCAAAATCATTAACCCTTAGTCTACCAGAATCGACATCGGGTGAAAAGGTTCTAATGTCGACAGGGGTTGTGTTTTATACTATAATTATTCTTATCGGAAATAAAGTCCAACGAAACGAGGGATTGGAATGGCTGAAATTCGTATCCGCAATACTGACGAACGCATTCAAGGCGAGGAGAACGTCCGCGCATTTCTTGAGAATCAAGAGGTTCTGTACGAACATTGGAATACCGACAAACTGCCGGAAGAGCTTCGCGAGAAGTTCGTTCTGACCGACGACGAGAAAGCGCAAATCCTCTCCGTGTATGACGAGGACATCCGCGATCTGGCAAGCCGCCGCGGCTACCGTACGTGGGATATCATCTCCCTCTCCGACGCAACGCCTAACCTGGACGAACTGTTGAAGAAGTTCGAATCGGTCCATACACATACGGAAGACGAAGTCCGTGCAATTACGGCGGGAAAAGGCATTTTCATCATTAAAGGCACCGACGATGTCGGCTACTTCGACGTCGAGCTCGAAGCCGGCGACGTTATCTCGGTACCGGAGCACAAGGCGCACTTCTTCACGCTGATGGAGAACCGTCAAATCGTTGCCGTACGCCTCTTCATCGAGACGGAAGGCTGGATTGCGCACCCGTACGCGGACCCTTCGTTCCAGAAATAATTCATACCTAACCAATAACCCCCGCTCTCCTAGGAGAACGGGGGTTGTTTTGCGTTTCCTTCGTTGGGAACGCGCGAAGTTTAGGCCAGCAGCGGCAGCAGCTCTTCGAGATGCTTGATTTCGTGGGTAGGAATGATTTCGTCCGTCCGGACCGCGCCATGACGGTTGACCCATACGGAAGTCATGCCGATCGTGTTCGCGCCCAGAATATCGGTCGTCAGCTTGTCTCCGACCATAATGCCGTCCTCCGGCTCGATGCCCAGACGCTCTAACGCGTGTTTGAAAATCGAAGCAGCCGGCTTCCCTTCGCCGAACGTGCCCGAAATGATAATATGATCGAAGTACGGCGCAAGCTCCGGCACGCCATCGAGCTTCTCTTGCTGCAAATCCGGCGAGCCGTTCGTCAGCAGCAGCAGCATGTATTTGCCCTTGAGCTGCTCGAGCAGACGGAAAGTTTCTTCATAGACATACGGACGCTTGCGGCGCTCTGCCGGGAACTGCTCGGCCAGCTCCGCGCCTAATTCCGGATGGTCGATACCAAGCGCCTTAAGACCGCGCGTCCACGATTCGCGGCGGTAGAGAGGCGCGAGCTGCTGGAGCTTGCGGAACTCCTCCTGCTCGCCGGCCAAGAAATTCGCCCACAAGCCTTCGAAGGGATTGATGCCGATCATTTTGGTGAACGGGAATGTCTCGTACGATGCATACAACTCGCGCGCCGCTTCCCGCACGGCAGCTTCCAACTCCTTGGCATTCAGGCCCGTTCGGGCCGCTCCCGATTCACAGGTTGCATCGAATGCTTCCTGCACGCTGCGCTCGTCCCACAACAGCGTATCATCCAAATCAAACAGTACGGCTTTCTTCGGCATGCTTCATTTGCACTCCAGTCTAATTTTTCTCGTTGAACGGTATGTTATGGACGGCTGCGAACGCGCGAAGGCGTTCCGCCATCTCATCCGTCGGATATCGGTTGATCATGCGGCTAAATACCCAATTTGCGCCCTTCTGCTGCTCGATGACGACCGAACCTTTCTGTACGCTGATCGCCTTGATGGCAACCGTATATAGATTGCGGTCTCCGCCGAAACGGCGCGTGCGGACATAATCCTTGCCAACCGACAGATAAGGGCGGCGAAGAATGAAGATAACTGCCATCAGCACGTAAAGGCCGATCGTCACCCAATACATCGCGCCCGCATCTTTGTAATAATCCGACGTGAACGTCGTAATGACGTACATCCCGATGAAGAGAACGAGGAATGCCGGCATGATAAAACTGCGGCCTTTGAACGTATCCAATTTTTCCTCTGTCTTTTGCACATGAAGCGGCGTCTGGCCGTATTTCTTGCGCTGCTTATTCAGCTGTGTCTGGTTTTTGCGAACTTTGCGTTCCCAGGATCTTGATGACAAATGGGGAGCCTCCTAATTTACAGGTAGATAGAGATCGGGGATCGCGCTCGACGCGCAACCCCCAGGCTATTACGGATGATGCCTGTTTTTGGTTTCATGCGATTCTACTCGAACCCCGATTGAACCCAGCGCCTTAAAACGGCCGTGCGAATTTCTCGATAAATCGATTCGGATACTCCGAAGGCAGCTTGCTTACTTCGTCCAGGCGGTCGTACAGCTCACGCGGAAGCGTCCAGCCGACGGCGCCCATATTATCCTCGAACTGCTCCAACGTGCTTGCGCCGAAGATCGGAGAGGTGATCCCTTGGCGGCTCAACAACCACGCGAGCGAAATTTGGGCCGGCGACTTATCCAGCTCTCCGGCGATCTTCCGGACTTCCTCCAAGATCGCGAAGTTCTTGTCCGAGTTACGCAACGCCCACGAGCTTTCACCAACCTTGGACGTCAGCCTGCCTGCCGTTGGTTCTTCCCGGTTATATCGGCCGGTAAGAAAACCGCCTCCAAGCGGCGCCCAAGGAATGATGCCGATATTCTCCTCGCGGCAGAGCGACATCATCTCGCGGTCCATCTCCCGGCTAACCAAGCTATACTGGGGCTGAATGGAAATGAAACGAACGTACCGGTTCATATCGCTGACGGCCAAAGACTTCATCAGCTGCCACGCGAAAAAGTTCGAGCACCCGATATAGCGGACTTTGCCAGCGGTCACGAGATCATCCAACGCGCGGAGCGTCTCTTCGATCGGCGTCGCGTGATCCCATACATGTACCTGGTACAAGTCGATGTAATCCGTCTGCAGACGCTTCAAACTGGCATCGACGCCATCCATGATATGCTTGCGGGAGATTCCCGCCCCGTTCGGATGATCCGCGGTTGGCATCCGGACCTTCGTGGCGAGCACGACTTCCGAGCGGCGGCCTTGGATCGCTTTGCCGACGATCTCTTCGGAGCGGCCGGAGACGTATACGTCCGCGGTATCCAGGAAATTGCCGCCTTTCTCAAAAAAACGATGAATCATCTCAACGGAGTCCTGCTCGCTCGTCGTATTGCCGAACGTCATCGTGCCTAGGCACAGCTCCGACACTGCAAGTCCGCTTCTACCTAATAAACGGTATTCCATATCGACATTCCTCCTCGTATTCGATCCAACGGCTCGAGGTCTTGATGTCTTAATGTTTGATGTTGTCTTCCTCGTCCTCGACAAACTTGATATTATCCAGCTGCCCGCGGAAGTTCCGTTTGAAATTGTCCAAATATTGTTTGCGCAGCTCGGCGCGTTCCGCTGTCTCTTCCTCCGTTAACCCCACGGTCTTATGCTTGCGCGACAGCTCGTTTATACGTGCGATGATTTTCTCCAAAGTGGTACGCCTCTCTTTCCGTAACGCTCATGCTAGTCAACATTCCACTCTTTACTTTGACATTTTTGCTCGTCCATTGTCAAGACAACAACAAAAAACGGCGAACCTAGTGGTCCGCCGGAATGATTAAGCTCTGGCCTGCATGCAACGCTCTCTCTCGAAGCCCATTGCGCTGCTTGATGGAGTAGATGACTTCGCGGATATCCTCGCCGCTGCCCTTCACTTCGCTTGCGATCGCCCAAAGCGTATCGCCGCTGCCAACTACGATAACCTGTTCGGATGCCGTCGGCGCTTCCGGAATGGCTGTAGTCGCATTGCCTTTCATAATCATGAATCCGATAAAAAGAAGGAAAAAGAACGCAACGACTGTCGTGAATTTCGCAATATGGCTTGCTCTCAACTTTTTGACGCGTTTGTTCGCTGCCGTGCGTCTTGCCGTACCTTGTTTCCGTTCCGTGTATGTATAAGTAGAGACCGTGTTTACCATATTCGATTCCCCCAAACGTTTGTTCTGTTCTCGATGAACTAAGAATAACACGAACACTCGTTTGGTGTCAACGACATTTGGAACATTTGTTCGCACCCCGATGCGAACTTGTGTTTCTCGAACTTATGTTTGTACGAACTCCGGTTCTGTGTTATAATTTGACACAAATGAACTTATGGAGTGATCTCGTTTGTCGAAACTTTCCAACCGCCAGCAGGCGATACTCGAATTCATCAAGACCGAGGTTCGGGAGAAGGGCTACCCGCCTTCCGTCCGTGAAATCGGCGAAGCGGTCGGACTAGCCTCCAGTTCGACGGTTCACGGCCATTTGGACCGGCTAGAGAAGAAGGGCTTGATCCGCCGCGACCCGACGAAACCCCGCGCCATTGAAATACTGGACTCCGATATGGAGAGCATCCCTTTCCCGCTCGCGATCGCCAAAGTACCCGTGGTCGGTAAAGTTACGGCCGGCCTACCGATTACGGCAACCGAGAATATCGAAGATTACTTCCCTCTGCCTGCTGATCGCGTCGGAGACGACAACGTCTTCATTCTGAACGTTATGGGCGAGAGCATGATCGAAGCAGGCATTCATGATGGCGATTATGTAATCGTCCGTCAGCAGCAGACGGCGAACAATGGCGAGATCGTTGTCGCGATGACCGAGGATGACGAAGCAACCGTCAAGACGTTCTATAAGGAACGCGATCACATCCGTCTTCAACCTGAGAACTCGACGATGGAGCCGATCCGGCTGCGCAACGTGACGATTCTCGGCAAAGTAATTGGACTCTTCCGCGATATCCATTAATCGAACAGGTAATCGAACAGGCAGACCTTACGACGATAGACGTCGTCAGGTCTGCCTGTTTCTTTTGCTCTCATGTTCGTTCACGCATAATAGGCATCATAACGACTTGACCAATTCAGGCTTTCGCATGCGAACGTTCGTCCAATCGATTCGAACCATGGCATCATAGCATAACGTATTCCAGTTCGATCGAGGTGATGAAGTTGCTGACGAAACTGAAACAACCCGGTTTGATCATCGGAATCCTTGGCGCGGCCAAACTGCTGCTCGACAGCGCCGGCATTCAAATTCCGGACGAGACGATCAATGATCTTGCAAACGGTATCAGTGCCGTTCTTGTCGTCATTTCTATTTTCGTCGATCACGGAAAATCCTAAGCTCCGCCTTCTTCATCTTAGCCGGCCTCGTGCCGGCGAACGGGAAGCCGCCTTGTGCGCGCTTCTTTTTTGTATTCACTTCTCTTCGGCGCATGCGCATGTCACTCGCAGTCGTTAACAAAGAGAAGAACCCTGATGCACATGGCTTCTAGGGTTCTTCATCTTGGTCATTCATGGTCGTCGGGGTGGCGCAGGCAATCCTTCGCCTTCACTACCTCCCATTAAGCGTATTCGTAATTTGCGCTTTAGACTTTAGTTCTTCCAGCAACTGAGGCGAAAGCTCCGCAATCTTCTGGCGGATGAGCTGTTCTCGAATTTCCGCTTTTTTGCCTTCAAGCGTAGCGGCCTTTGCTTCCTTATAGCCGGTTACTTTGATAATGTGGAAGCCAAACTCAGTCTCGATCGGTCCGCCCAGCTCTCCAACCTTTAGCGAAAACGCAGCTTCTTCAAACTCAGAAACCATTACGCCTCTGCCGAAGAAACCAAGATCGCCTCCGGTTCCCTTACTGCCCGTGTCGGTCGATTGTTCTTTCGCCAGCTTCGCAAAATCCGCGCCTCCCTTCAGCTGCATCATAATTTCATCGGCTTGTGCTTTCGTGGAGACCAAAATATGCGAAGCTTTCACTTCCTCAGGCTGATCGAACATCGCTCTATTGGCCTCAAAATATTGTTTCACTTCTTCATCGGACACTTTCGCACGCAGCTCCACGAGCTTGCGAATACGTAACTGCATCGGTATTTGCTTCTTCAAATCTTCGAGTGTCATGTTCGATTGCTGAAGAGCAGCATGAAATTCCGAATCGGAGGAGAACTGCTTCTTGATCTGCGCCATTTCCGCATCCACATCTTTGTCGCTGATGACGATCCCCTTCTTCTTCGCCTCCTGCTTCACAAGCTCTTCTTGTATCAGGTTGTCCAGCATTTGGGATCCGCCGACTGCGGCCATCGCTGCGTAAAGCTGATTTTTGGTAATGGGAACGCCGTTAACTGAACCGACCACGCCATTGCCTTCATTGCCTAAAGGCGACGAATCTGGTTTGCTCGCAATCATCACAGATTTCGTAGCACCATTATAATTGACTTCTGCACCAAGCATCTCAGCGGCAGAGCGGAGCGGGACGTAAGTAACCCCCTTAATGGATATAGGTTCAACGGTTGATTTTTTGCCATTTACGATCAAGGTCATTTTCGTGGCCGCATAGGCGCCTGCACCTGCTGCGAGCATCATGCCCGCGATGACCAGTGTCGTTATGCCCACTCGACGAAAAAGGATATTGCCCATAAGTTTACCCACAATTAAGCCTCCCGCTGTAATCTTTTCCGGATCTCTCCATAGTCTGAATCATTGCGTTTTATATCTGTAATCATAAAAAAAACTCCCTTCGAATTGCCAAACGACGCAAATCAAAGGGAGACTTTATTAAAAATATATAAGTGGTTTCCAGCTGTAGTTGAACAGCTTGATGCTGAAGCGCTGACTGAGATCATACCTCCGGACAACGCCAAGCCAAGGACATCTATTTTAGTACAGCGTCAGATATTGATCGCGCTCCCATTGGTGAACCTGGGTGCGGTACATATCCCACTCGATTTCTTTCAGCTCATAGAAGTGCGCAAGCGCATGGTCGCCGAGCGCGTCGCAGATGACCTCGTTGCGGAGCAGCTCGTCGAGCGCTTCCTTCAAATCCGACGGCAGGCTTGGAATACCTTCGTCGATGCGCTCTTCTTCGGTCATAACGTATACATTGCGGTCTACCGGCGCCGGAAGCGGCATTTTGTTCTTTATGCCGTCCAAACCTGCCTTCAGCATAACAGCGAGTGCCAGGTAAGGGTTAGCCGCTGGATCCGGATTCCGCACTTCGATGCGCGTCGACAGACCACGGGAAGCCGGGATGCGGATCATCGGGCTGCGGTTGCTTGCGGACCATGCCACATAACAAGGCGCTTCGTAACCCGGTACAAGACGCTTGTACGAGTTGATTGTCGGGTTCGTGATCGCTGCGAACGCGCGCGCATGGCGCAGAATGCCGGCCATGTAATAACGCGCCGTTTGGCTCAAGCCAAGCTTGTCGGACTCGTCATAGAACGCGTTCTCTTCGCCGCGGAACAGCGATTGATGCGCGTGCATGCCGGAGCCGTTCACGCCGAACAGCGGCTTCGGCATGAACGAGGCATGCAGGCCGTGCTGGCGGGCAACCGTCTTGACGACGAGTTTGAACGTTTGAATTTGGTCGGCCGCCAGGATGGCATCCGCATATTTGAAGTCGATCTCGTGCTGGCCCGGAGCAACCTCATGATGGGAGGCTTCGATCTCGAAGCCCATCTCTTCCAGGGTCAGCACGATTTCGCGGCGGCAATTCTCGCCGAGATCGGTAGGGGCCAAATCGAAGTAGCCGCCTTGGTCGTTCAGTTCCGTCGTCGGTTCGCCCTTCTCATCCGTCTTGAACAGGAAGAACTCCGGTTCCGGTCCGACGTTCATCGCCGTGAAGCCCATCGCTTCCGCTTCTTTCAGCGCACGTTTCAGAATGCCGCGCGGATCGCCGGCGAACGGCGTGCCATCCGGCATGTACACGTCACAGATAAGACGCGCGACGCGGTTTTCCGTTACCCACGGGAAAACAACCCACGTGTCGAGGTCCGGATAAAGGTACATGTCGGATTCTTCAATACGAACATAACCTTCGATGGAAGAACCATCGAACATCATTTTATTATCGAGCGCTTTCTGCAATTGGCTGACCGGAATTTCCACGTTCTTGATCGTGCCGAGCAGGTCGGTAAATTGAAGACGGATAAAACGGACGTTCTGTTCCTTCGCAATACGGGTGATGTCCTCTTTCGTGTAGCTCACAGAATCATCTCCTTCATGGATTAGTGTTAGATCGCTGCGTTATTTCTTGTTGTAGAAACGGGACAGCTGGCCTTGGATCAACGATGCTTTGCCCGGCCGTTTCTCAAGCAGCTGCTGCTTGAGCAGACGGTGAAGCTGCGCATCCGACAGCTCGCGACGTTTCACTTCCGACTGGTCGGTGACGACGGTTGCTTCCTCGGATTCCTTTGAAACCGGATTCATCACTTGCTTAATACCGGCAATATTGACGCCTTTCTCAATTAAAGATTTGATCTCAAGCAGTCTTTCGACGTCATTGAATGAGAATAGCCGTTGATTGCCGGATGTACGTGCAGGAACGATCAGCTCGTGCTGTTCATAATAACGTATTTGCCGTGCGGTCAAGTCCGTCAGCTTCATGACGATCCCGATCGGAAACAACGCCATATTTCTGCGAATATCATCACCCATGTCGCATCAACCTTCCAGTTCTGAATATATACCCCTATTGTAACTCCTCTACCAAAAAAGTGTCAAGTTGTGTGAGGTTTAATTACAATTAACTTTCGCTCCGCGAGAGTGTGAAGGGCATTCAGCACGCCGTATTTGACATGGGCATACGTTAAACCGCCTTGCATGTAAGCAATGTAAGGCTCCCGAATGGGCGCATCGGCCGATAACTCCAAGCTGCCACCCTGCATGAACGTACCTGCCGCCATGATGACAGGATGCTCGTAGCCGGGCATGTCCCATGGTTCGGGGACGACGTGCGAATCTACGGCCGCCGCCTTCTGGATCCCTTGCACGAACGCGATCAGCTGTTCCGGCCGTTCGAAGCGAACCGCTTGAATCAAATCGGTGCGAGGCGCTTCCGGACGAGGACTGCTGTCAAAGCCGAGCCGCTCGAAAATCGCGGCCGCCAAGACGCTTCCCTTCAAGGCTTGTCCCACCGTGTGTGGAGCCATGAACAGGCCTTGATACATGGAGCGGAGCGTGCCGAGCGTAGCGCCTACTTCGCCGCCGATCCCCGGCGCCGTCAGCCGGTATGCCGTCAGTTCGACTGCTTCCTTCGTGCCTGCCACGTAACCGCCGGTCGGCGCCAGTCCGCCGCCCGGGTTTTTGATAAGCGAGCCTGCCATGAGGTCAACGCCGACTTGCGTTGGCTCCAGCTCTTCCGTGAACTCGCCGTAGCAGTTATCGACGAAAATTCGAACGTCAGGTTTCATTCCTTTAATGCGACGCACCATGTCCGCAATGTCCGCCACGGTAAAAGAAGAACGCCAATCATATCCTCGGGACCGCTGAATGCCGATGACCTTCGTTCGGTCAGTCAGCTTCGCCGCCACGCCATCCCAGTCGATGCCGCCGTCATCCAGAAGCGCGACCTCGTCGTAGCCGATGCCGAAATCCTGAAGCGACCCTTTGCCATCGCCGGGCTTGCCGATGACCTTATGCAAGGTGTCGTATGGTCTTCCCGTTATGTACAGCAGTTCGTCTCCCGGCCGCAGCAGTCCGAACAACGCGCAGCTGATCGTATGCGTGCCGGAGACGAAATGGGGACGAACGAGCGCAGCTTCCGCTCCGAACACGTCGGCGTAGACCAAGTCTAGCACCTCCCGGCCCGAATCGTTATAGCCGTACCCGGTCGACCCGTTAAAATGAAAATCGCTTACTTTATGACGCTGAAAAGCGCGAATTACTTTCCATTGATTGCGTTCCGCGGTCCGATCGAGCGATCGAAAGATCGAGCTTAGGCGCTCTTCCGCTTCTTCTGCCCAGCCGAGCAGCGTTTCCCACTGCTCCTGCCGGGGTTCCTCATGTCTTGCGAAGTCATTCACAACCGTTGTCTCTCCTTATGTCTCCAATGCGAAATCTGTGCACGAAAGTACTATTTTACGCTTGTTCGACGAATTCGTCCAGCTTGTGGCCATGCTGCTCGTAGTCCTGTTTATTCAACGCCACCGTCAGCCGAAGAATCTCGCCGTTCACCTCGAGCTCGATCACTTCTCCGGCACGGTGGGCAAGCGCGACCAAGTCTCCCCGCTCGGCCGGGAACAAGAACGTTCGCGTCGCGCCCGTCACCTTGCTTTGCACAAGATCAAGCAGCCTGCCGCGATCGTCGGCATCGTAAGCGTTCATCGCGATGGCATCCCCGCTGCTTGCCGGCAGCAGCTCGGAGCCGTCTGCCACGCACAGGTCAATTTTGTTATATACCGTGATTTGCGGCTTGCCGGAAGCCCCGAGCTCGCCTAAAATCCGGTCAACGACAGCCATCTGCTCATTCCGCATCGGCGAAGAACTGTCGACGACGTGCAGCACCAGATCGGCTTCGTTTACCTCCTCGAGCGTGGCGCGGAAAGCCGCGATCAAATCCGTCGGCAGGTTCTGGATGAATCCAACCGTATCGGTCAGCACGATTTCCTTGCCGCTTGGCAGCTTCAGGTTCCGCGAAGTCGGGTCGAGCGTCGCGAACAGCTGATTCTCGACGTAGACGTCGGCATTCGTCAGCTCGCGCAGCAGCGTCGATTTGCCCGCATTCGTGTAGCCGACCAGGGCAACTTGGATGACACCGGATTTCTTCCGACGTTCGCGGTGCAGCGTCCGGTGGCGAACCACTTCTTCCAGTTGGCCTTTCAGATCGGAGATGCGGTCCCGGATATGACGGCGATCGGTCTCGAGCTTCGATTCACCCGGGCCTCTCGTGCCGATCCCGCCGCCCAGACGCGAGAGGTTCTTGCCGTGTCCCGACAAACGCGGCAGCAAATAACTAAGCTGGGCGAGCTCGACCTGGATAATCCCTTCGCGCGTCTTCGCGCGCTGCGCGAAAATATCGAGTATCAATTGCGTGCGGTCGATAATCTTCAAGTCCAACGCTTCTTCCAGGTTCCGTACTTGCGCCCCGGACAGCTCCTGGTCGAAAATGACCGTCGTCGCATTGAGCTCCTCCGCCGCCGCGCGGACCTCCTCGACCTTGCCTTTGCCGATGAACCATTTGGAGTCCGGCGTTTCTTTGTTTTGGGTGAGTGACGTCAGCACAAGCACGCCCGCCGTCTCCGCTAAGTTGACAAGCTCCTGTAGGGAATGCTCCGGATCGCCTGATGCGCGTTTGACTTCGTTCGTTATGAGGCTCACTAATATGGCGCGGTCCTGCATCTCGTGCTCGGTTTCGTAGGTGGTAGGTCGCATCCTTCTTACGCAGCTCCTTTCGAAATTAGCCTTTCGCGTCCCAACGAAGATCTTCCGGCCGAATGGCCATCAGCTCCTGCTTGCCCGGCGAAGCGCTCGGGTATTGATGCAGCAGGCGAACCGCTTGGTGCCGGAAGCCCTTCTCGATAATATTACGCACATAACGTGCATTGCTAAACGAATACAGCGACGCCGTTTTCTCGGCCATCAAATGCTGCCTGAGCTTGAAAAGCGCTTGAGGCATCAGCGTATATTCGCGGTCCTTGGCCATCAGTTCGGCGATTTGGATGAGTTGATCGATGCTGTAATCCGGAAATTCGATCTGGATCGGGAATCGCGACGGTAGACCGGGATTTGTCATCAAAAATTGTTCGATCTCCAGCGGATAGCCTGCCAGAATAAGCACGAACTGGTTGCGATTGTCCTCCATCGCTTTCACTAACGTGTCAATCGCTTCCTTGCCGAAATCCTTCTCTCCGCCCCTGGCCAGACTGTAAGCCTCGTCGACGAACAACACCCCGCCGATCGCCTTCCGGACGAGGTCTCTCGTCTTCTGCGCCGTATGGCCGATATATTCGCCTACCAGATCGGCCCGTTCCACCTCGATGAGATGGCCTTTGGACAGTACGCCCATTTTGTTGAACAGCTTGGCGACGATGCGGGCAATGGTCGTTTTGCCGGTCCCCGGATTGCCCTTGAAAATCATATGATAGACATGCGAACCGCTCGCAAGCCCCGCTTCTGTCCGCATCCGGCTCACTTGCAGCAGCGCGTAGATTTCATAAATAAGCAGCTTGACATTATCCAAACCCACCATGGCGTCCAGTTCCTTGCTAATGTCCAAATACGGATCGCCAGGCGTCTGCGGCTTGACCGCCACCGGTGGCTCGGGCTCCAGCGTGGGAGCAGCACCGGTCGCTACGTAAGGCTCGTGACTGCGAAGCACGACATTAATCTGCCTGGAAGGCCTTGCGCCTCCCGTTTGCCCGGCTGTACCGGCTCGTTCGTTCATTGCCCGATCACCTATCCTTCGTATCCTGTTTCGTCCGGCGTCTTCGCAGCTGATTAATGCTGGTGCCTTATGCGAGTCTAGCTCACGTACGCCGCACTACCCATTGTATTCTTGCAGAATGGGGCATATTAACAGATTCGGGATAAGCATCAAGCACTTGATTTAGAAGCTGCCCGGCCAGCGAACGCCCATGCGCATGAGCAGCTCGTCGAGCTTCCATTTGGTGTAGGCCAGCACCTCGCGTGACTGGTTGTACGTCGCCGATAGCTTCACCGATTTGGTCCCGGCCGTCACCGTGTTCGTATAGCCTAAGTATTCCGCGATATCGGCAGACCGGGAAGCATGGTAATCGTGCGTGACGATAATGAGGCTGTCCCAGTCATGCTTCGCTGCGATCGGCTGACTGAAACGCAAGTTCTCGTACGTGCTGCGCGCATCGTTCTCCAGGACGATCCGTTCCGTCGGTACGCCTTTGGCGACCAGATAATCCCGCATCCCCTCCGCTTCGGTCAGCTTCGATCCGTTGTGATCCAAGCCGCCGGACACGATAAAATGCTGGACATTGCCCTGCTTGAACAACGTATAGGCATAATCCAGCCGTTCCTGCAAACCCGGGCTAGGCTTGTCCTTCCAGAGCGCGGCGCCCAGTACGATCGCCGCGTCGGCCTTCGGAAGCGGTTTCGGCAGCGTATAGCCGTTGATTGTCCACAGCAGATAGCCGAACCAGAAGGCGAGCAGCGCGCATCCGGTAAAGGCGACGCGGAGAAGCAGCGCAAAAACGCGAAACCGCCTTTTTTTGCGCTGCTTCTTACGCGGCTTAACGGCCGGTGCCGTCATGATTCGCTCACCTCGCCGTTCTGAACGACAAGCGTCTTGCGGTGCTTCAAGCTTAACGTGAAATAACGGAATCGGCCGCTCTTGATCGACGACAGCAGACGTCCGGCCGTCTTGCGCGCGAGCGCTGCGTCCTTGTTCGTCACCGTGCCGTGCCGCACGGCATCCTCCAGTTCGTCCTCGTCGAGAAGAAACACTTCGCCGCTAGGGAGAACGACGACGTCCAAATACAGATCGTCGAACCAGGGAACCTGCTGATCCGTGAGCCCTTGGGTTTTGCAAATATCGATATACCACTGTACGACCCGGTTCTTGTCATCAAACATCGTCGTGACTACGAAATGCTCGCCCTTGGGAAAATGCTGCATCCATAAGTAACCCCGGTCAGCCAGGCAAAGCCGTCGACCATTGTATTCTTTCCAAAGCGGTTCGCGCAATTCGTGAATGCGATACAACGTCACAAGTCCTCTAAACTCGTCGCCGTCCATCGTCAGACACGTGTAGCTTCTGCGCAGGATGCGTCGCCAGTTGGCTCGGTCTGAAAATTTTCTCTTCATACGGAACGACCTTTCCGTTAGGATCGCAAGGAACCCTTCGTTATCGTGTAGCGTGTTACTAGTATATTCCGTTTCATTAAAAAAAGCTTACCATAATCTAACGGCCATCTCCAGCCAGCGCCTAAAATAAACCTGGCCTGCCTTGTCCCGCAGCTTCACTTGTCAAGACGCAAAAAAAGGGAGCGAGGTTCGCTCCCTTCCTTGACTATTTCACTTCGATCGTAAGCCCGTCGATCGTCACTTCTTCCGTCGGCTGGCTAGGCTCGCCCTGCATGTTGGCTTCCACCGGCGTCTTGGAAATCGCGGTTACAACGTCCATGCCTTCCGTTACTTTGCCGAAGATCGTGTAGTTCGGCTGCATGTTCAGTCCGGCTGCATCCGGCCCCGTGCAAATGAAGAACTGGCTTCCGCCGGTATTCGGACCCGCGTTGGCCATCGCGACGATGCCTTCTTCATATTGATGGCCGTTATCCAATTCGTCCGGGATATCATAGCCCGGACCGCCTGTGCCGTTCCCGAGCGGATCGCCTGTTTGAATCATGAACGTCTCGATGATCCGGTGGAACTTGATGCCATCGTAGAACTTCTCGTTCGCCAAGAACACGAAACTATTGACCGTCTGCGGAGCGTCCTTCGCGAATAGCTCCACCGTGAAATCACCTTTGCTCGTCTTGAAGTGCGCCAAGTAGGTTTTGGACGTGTCAATGGACATCTCGGGCATTTTGTCCCACGACTTCGCTTGCGAGGCGGAATCGCTATCCTCCGCGGCTGTGTTCCCGCCGCTGTTTGCGGTATTGCCGGCGTTGCTTTCGGTTTGGGTTGTTCCGCCGCCCGTCGTGGCGTTCCCGCCGTTGTTTTCCTCGGCCTGCTGCTTCGCGCCGCAGCCAGCCGTCGCGGCGATGAGCGCTGCCGAGAGTAATAAAGTCATGAACAGCCGTTTGCGTTGCATCGTCTAACCTCCGTTATTTACTGGTTGTGTCGGCACCGCCGTCGGTTCGCCAGGCAATGTCGGCACGGTGCCGGCTTGCGTGTCCGTCGGCGGCTTCGTCGTATTCGTGCCGTTCGCCCCGTCGATCGGAGCGGTCGCCCCGGTGTTGTTCGGCGTCGTGCCGTTGCCGGCGCTTCCGTTCGCACCGCCCTGGGTACCGTTCGTACCTGTGCCTGCATTGCCGTCCTGCGGCAGCTCGCCGTTCGTACCGCCACCGTTCTGGCCGGCTCCCGGATCGGTCGACGGATCGGTCGTACCCGTACCGTCGTTCGCGCCAGTCCCGTCGTTCGTCCCGGTACCGTCGTTCACGCCAGATTCGCCGCCAAGCCCATCGTCCATGCCGTCTTCGGTTCCGTCGCCTTCCGTGCCATTCGAATTCTCGCCCGTGCCATTGCCTTGCGTACCCGAATCGTCCGGATTCTCGGGCTCGATCGGCTCTACCGGCTCGATCGGCTCCAGTTCTTCCTCAGGTATGGCGACCGTCAGATGGGCGGAAGCCCCGCTCTCGACGTCGGTCTTCGCATTATAGGCCGTGACGTAATACTCGAAGGTTAATCCCGGCGCGACGCTCATGTCGTTCACTTCCGTGCTGTCCAGCGCGTCCATGAGTCGCTTGAACTCCGTCTCGGACGCTTCCTTCCGGTAGACGCGATACGTCATGCCCTCGCCGTCGACCGGCGTCCACGACATCCGGATCATTTTGTTCTCGGCGTCGTAAGCCGCCTTGAAATCGTTCACGACGGTTACCGGCTGCTTCTCTTCCTCGACGTCCTTCGGCTTGTTAAAGTCGTTGACCGGCATGCCTTTCATCGCCGCTTTCATGACTTTGCCGAACATGGCCGCCGCTTGGGAGCTGCTTTTTTTGAGCAAATGCTTCTTGTCCGTCTTATCATAGCCCATCCATACGGCCGCCGTCCATTCTGCCGTATAGCCGGTAAACCAAGCGTCGCGGTTATAGCTCGACTTGTAGTTCGGGATGCCGTGCTGCGTCGTCCCCGTCTTGCCGGCGACCGGACGGTCGATTCGCGCCTGCGTGCCCGTTCCGCCTTTCTCCAATACCCCTTGCATAATATCGGTCATATACCAAGCGGATTGTTCGCTCATGATTCGTTTGGACTTCGGCGCTTCGTACGTATAGACCTCCGCGCCCGTCTTATCGACGATCCGCACGAGCGCGTGCGCATCGACCGACATGCCGCCGTTCGCGAATACGCTGTACGCGGTGGCCATCTGCAGCGGCGTTACGCCGTGCGTCAATCCGCCGAGCGCGATCGCCAAGTTGCGGTCCTGCGTCGCGTCCAGCTCGAAGCCGAGCTTCTTCGCGAATTCCAGACCGGTCTTCACGCCGATTTCGTTCAGGAGCCACACCGCGGAAGCGTTGCGCGATTCCTTGATCGACTGCGAGATCGGGATGGCGCCGATATATTTGTTCTTGTTCGAGTCGGTCGGGCAGTAGTCGCCGTAACACTTCTTCTCGTCCATGACCGTCGACCAAGGGAACCAGTCGCCCGTGGCGAGCGCGGGTCCGTATACCGTAATTGGCTTGAAGCCGGAGCCAGGCTGGCGTTCCACGACGGCGCGGTTCCACCCTTTGCGCACGTAATCCCGGCCGCCGACAAGACCTTGAATATTGCCATTCGAATGGTCGAGAATGACCATCGCGCCTTGGGCAAGCTGCTCGTCAACGCTCTTCTCGAAATTGTCCGCATTGGCGAATTCCTTCTCCATGACGGACTGCGCCTTCGGATTAAGCGTGGTGTAAATGCTGTATCCGCCCATATAGAGCTGCTCTTCCGTGATCTCGGGCACGCGCTCTGCGGCTTCTTCGATCGCATAGTCGACGAACGCCCAATATTTGTCCGCGTTCGCCGTGTCGTCCTTGCTGGCCGGCGGTTCGTATTGAAGCGCCTTGGCTTTCGCTTCCTCAGCCTGCGCGGCGGTAATATACTTCTGATTGGTCATCAGCTGCAGCACGACCGCCATCCGCTCGCGCGAGCGCTCCGGATTCCGGATCGGGTTGTAGGCGCTCGGCGCTTTCGGCAATCCGGCAAGCGTCGCGATTTCCCACAGCTCGAGATTGCCCAAGTCTTTATTGAAGTAGACCTTCGCGGCCGCTTTGACGCCGTAGGCGCGGTTGCCGAAGAAGATCCGGTTTAGATACATCGTCAAAATTTCGTCTTTCGTCTTCTTGTGCTCCAAGGCCACGGCGATCGACGCTTCCGTCGCTTTGCGGAAAAACGTCTTATCGTGCGTCAGGAACAAATTCTTCGCCAGCTGCTGCGTAATCGTGCTGCCGCCTTCGACGGCGCTGCGGGCGATGATATCCTTCACGACCGCCCGGCCGATCGACCATAGGTCGACGCCGTTGTGCTCCTCGAACCGGCGGTCCTCCGTCGCGATGAAGGCATCCTTCATCAGCTGCGGAATTTCGTCGAACTCCGCGATTTCGCGATTCACGCTCGCCAGCTTGGCGATCTGGTTGCCGTTGATATCGTAGACGATGGAGGCTTCCTCCATGTCCATCTTGTCCCAATTCGCGGCCAAGATCCGTTCGCCGTTCAATACGATCAGCAAGTAGCCGATAATACCGCAAATAACGGCAAGCGCCCCCGTGAAAAAGAGCCAAATCATCAGTTTCTTGCCGTTCATTTTTTTCTTGCCTTTCTTCTCCGAGCCTTTCTTCGATGTCCTTCTTACGCGCGGTCCATCAGCCATGAGCCGACTCCCCTCCTGCTTTGACGAGCGTATGCCCTCGTCTCTATTTATACCCAGTACTAGTAAACGGCAACGGCGGCACTTGAAACGGGTCCGCTCCTCAAACAGAAAAGAACAACCCTGCACGTGGCGGGTTGCTCTCTCGTGCCGTTATCCAATTAAACGCATCATGCCAAGAAAAAGTTTCATGCCAGTGAAGCGATTGCCTTACGCTTCGCTGCTAGGTTCCTGCTGCATGAGCGACACGTTGCGCTGCGGGGTAAACGTCGAAATGGCATGCTTGTACACCATTTGTTGACGGCCGTCCGTATCGATGACGATCGTAAAGTTGTCGAAAGCGCGGATGACGCCGCGAATCTGGAAGCCGTTCGTTAAATAGACCGTCACCGGGATGCTGTCTTTGCGGAGTTGATTAAGAAAAGTATCCTGAATGTTGATTGATTTGTTCATGAACGTTACCCCCATTGTCAAAAAGATTGGTCAGAGAAAGATTCAAGCTTCATCCTAAACTTTCCTGCTATTATAGCATGAATCGCCTTCAAATTCTCCTGAATATTTTCGCTCGCTTCCACCCACGCGATATCCTGCATATGGCGGAACCACGATAGCTGCCGTTTGGCAAACCGCCGGGTATCGCGCTTCAGCAGCTCGACGGCCGCTTCCAGCGTCATCTCCCCGTTCAGGTAGGCGACGATCTCCTTGTAGCCCAAACCATGCATGGCGACGGAATCTTGCGGCACGCCGCGTGCAAGCAGTCCGCGCACTTCCTCCACGAGCCCCGCCGCGATCATCGCGTCCACCCGATGGTTGATCCGCTCGTACAATAACGCGCGGTCCGTCGTCAAGCCGACGATACACAGTTCGTAAGGCGACTCGCGCTTCTGTCCCTCCAGTTTGTCGGACAGCTTGCGCCCGGTAACATGGAACACTTCCATCGCGCGGATGACGCGTCTCACGTCGTTCGGATGAAGCCGCCGCGCCGTCTCCGGATCGACCTGCGCAAGCCTATCGTGCAGCGCTTCCGCGCCATATGTATCGGCATACAACTGCTGCTCCTGCCGAAACGCCTCGTCGGAGCCGCTCTCCGGAAAATCATAGCCGTACGCGACCGACTCGACGTATAAACCCGTCCCTCCGACGATGAACGGAAGCTTGCCTCTTAATCCGATCTCCCGGATCAACTCTCCGCATCGCGTCTGGAATTCGGCGACCGAGAACGGATGGTCCGGCTCGCAAATGTCGATCAAATGATGGGCGACGCCTTCCATTTCTTCCGGCTTGATCTTGGCCGTCCCGATATCCATACCCTTGTACACTTGCATCGAATCACCGGATATAATCTCGGCATTCCAATGCTTGGCGAGCTCGATGCTCGTCTTTGTTTTGCCTACGGCCGTCGGTCCGATCAGCACGAGCAGCTTTGGTTTGCGGTCTTGCGTTCCTTCCATGCTCATGTCGGCTTGATCACTCCATAGGCGATTTTGTTCACGTGCGCGCAGTCGAAGCCGAGCCGCTCGAATTCGCCGCTGCCCGCATGCTCCTTCATGACGACGGATTTGCGGGCGACCCTGACCGCCTGCCGGATGGTTTCCTCATCCAAGGCATCGCGATTGGCCAGCGACCGCAGCGGCGCCAGTGCGGAGGATTCGTGAACCGGTTGACGGAACATCGGATCGAAATAAACGATGTCCACGCTCTTGTCAGGCAGCTGCTCCAAAAAGGCACGATGGTTGCCCGCGCGCATCTCGATTCTGCGCATCGCCGCGTTCACGTCCTCGTGGGCCGTGACATACGTCTTCAGTCCTTCGCGCACGACCGCGCACAGTACCGGCTCGCTCTCGATGGCGATCACCCTGCCTGACGGTCCCGACGCGTACGCGAACACGAGCGCGTCCGAACCGAGCCCGGCCGTGCAATCCACGATCGTATCCCCGTGCTCGCAGCCGCTGATGTCGACCAGCGGGTCCCGCTCGCCTTTGCGCAGCCTTTTTACTCTAACATAAGCCATGCTCGGATGGAAATAAAGCGGCTGCTCCGCGTTATCATAATAGCGCAGCCCTTGCGGATCCACGACGAGCAGGCTCTCGTCTCCGTGTTTTTTTCGAAGCCCGGTCAGCGTCTCCTGCCGTCTAAGCACGAAACGACCGCCGAGCTCTTCGCTCAGATGCTGCGCAGCCTTCACTAATTCGGGCGATGGCTTCTGAGGTGTCGTAACGATCATGACATCACCCGCTTGAACATTTTTTCCAATTGATAAGTCGTCATATGCACCACAATCGGCCTGCCGTGCGGGCAGGTGTAGGGCTGCTTGCAGGACGCCAGGCGGCGCAGCAGGCCTTCTCCCTCTTCGCGCGTCAGCCGGTCGTTCGCTTTGATCGACGCCTTGCAGGAGCACATAATGGCGGATTTCTCCCGCAGCTTCCCGATGTCGACGGCGCCTTTCTCGGACAGCAGCCAGTCGGTCATCTCTTCAATAACCTGCTGCTCTTCGCCGCGCGGCAGCCACTCGGGGTGACTCCGGACAAGGAACGTGTTGGAGCCAAAGGGCTCAAGCTCCACGCCTGCTTCCAGGAGAAGCGGCATCCGGCTTGCCAGCGCGGCCGCCTCCGTCGAAGTGAACTCCAGCGTCATCGGCACGATCAGCTGCTGGCTGGCCTGCTGCGGACGCGCGAATTTCTCTAAGTAGTACTCGTAGTTAATTCGCTCGTGCGCCGCGTGCTGATCGATCAGGAACAAACCCTCTTCATTCTGCGCAATGATATACGTGCCGTGCAGCTGACCGATCCAATAGAGCTCCGGGAAATCTGCGTTTGGTTCGCCAAGCGGCTCTTCTGCCTGCCCCACAGTCGATGCTTCGCCTGAAGTCGACATCGCTGCCGCGTCCAGGTCATCGTGATTGTCAACATCAGCAATTGGCTGTTGGAACCGCGAATCCGCCAAACCATGTTCGACCGATGCTTCCCGGGAAGCATCGGCGTCTCCTGGGGGAGAAATAGGCGGCGCAAAGTCGTCATCCCAATCCTCCAGTCCCTCTAAGGAACGCGGCCTCGTATCTAGACTAGATGGATTCTCAGGCGGCGATGGATGCGTTGTCTTGCTGTCGGAGCCGGCTGGGGCAGGCGCGAAAGCCCCGCTCGCCGCCGTCTCCCGTACGGCGAATGACGTATCGGAAGGCGGCGCATACAACCGCTCGGCAGCGCCCTTAGGCACAGCCGGCTTTGCCGATTGGTAGGCAGCTCCCATGCCGTTCGCGCGATCGGAATCCATGCGAGGCGTGCCATTGGAGAAACGTTGTTCCGAACGCTCTGCGCCTCCGAACAGGTTCGTAACGCGCGCGCCGGACGCGGCGTTGGTCGTCGGGCGGTTATCGCCCGCGTTGAAACGTTCCATCCAACCTTCCGGCTTGCGGATGTCCGCTCCGGCCGGCTCCGGCTGATGGAACGAGATCCGCTCCTGCACGAACTGCGGCTTGGCGCGCTCGGCCGGGGCTGGCCCGGGAATATGACGCTGCTTGCCGAGCGCCTTCGCGACGCATTCTTCGACGAACTGCCGAAGCTCCGGCTCTTTGCTGAACCGAACCTCCATTTTGGACGGATGGACGTTGACGTCGAGCAGACTCGGATGCATCCCGAGCTCCAGGACGATCATCGGGAAGCGGTTGATCGGCAGCAGCGTATGATACGCCTGGATGATCGCTTGATTGATGATGTAGCTCTTGATATACCGCCCGTTCACGACGATCGTAATGCCGTTCCGGTTCGCCCGCGTCTGCTCGGGTTTTGAAATATAGCCGCTCAGCGTGTAGTCCGGATGATCGCCGGAGACGATCAGCATCGCCTTCGCGGCGGTAGTCCCGTATACGGCGGCGAACGCCTGAAGCCGATCGCCGGTGCCGAGCGTACGGAGCAGCACATTGCCGTTATGCTTCAGCGTGAACGCGATGCCCGGGTGGGCTAAGGCGAGCCGGTTGACGTAATCCGCGATATGGCCGATTTCCGTCTGAATCGATTTCATGTATTTCAACCTGGCCGGCGTGTTGTAGAACAAATCCCGGACCGCGATATCCGTCCCTTGCGGGGTGTTCGCGTCCTCTACTTTGCGCACGGATCCGCCTTCGATGACAAGCCGCTTGCCCAGACCCGACGCATCGACGGCGGAGACGCACTCCACCTTGGCGACGGCCGCGATACTCGGCAGCGCTTCGCCCCGGAATCCGAGGCTGGCGATCCGGAACAAATCCTTGCTGGTGGACAGCTTGCTCGTGGCGTGGCGGAAGAATGCTTTCTCGATATCGTCCGCCTCGATGCCGCTGCCGTTGTCCGTGACCCGTACGAGCGTCAGACCGCCCTCTTCGATGACGATATCGATCGTCGTGCTCCCGGCATCGACCGCATTCTCGACAAGTTCCTTGACGACCGAAGAAGGACGCTCGACGACCTCGCCCGCCGCGATCTGGTTGGCCAGCTGTTCATCCAATACGTTGATTTTCCCCATTCTAGCAGCTCCTCCTCCCGGCATTCGCCGAACGTTACTTGTCGCTTTGCAGTTTCAGCTTCATCTCGTTCAGCCACTGCATGGCCTGCATCGGCGTCATGTTGAACAGATCCAGCTTGCGCAGCTGTTCGGCCAGCTGTTCCGCCTTCGGACTCGCCTTGCGCGTTCTCGCCGGCTCGGGAGCCGGCTCGTCGAAGATCGACAGCTGGACGAGCGCCGCCGTCGCAGCGGATGCCTCGCCCGTGACCGCATCAAAATCCGCATCCGCAATCGACGCCGCTGCGCCAGGCTGTTCATAGGTGGCCGCAAACTCGGCAACGGCGCCCATGGATGGCGATGGTCTCAGATCCACTGAACGAGTGGAATCGGCCATTAAGCTAGTTGGAACTTCTGCTGCTGCCGCCGCTTCAAGCGCATGCGCTGGAGAGACTTCCCTCGCCGCATGACGGTCGTGTGCAGGCTGCTCCAGCGATTCGAGCAGCATGTAGGCGCGCGAGATGATGCTCTCCGGCAAGCCGGCCAGCTGCGCGCAATAGATGCCGTAACTGCTGTCCGCAGCGCCGGGCACGAGCTTCCGCAGGAACGTGACGCCGCCCGCGTTCTCCTGAACGGCCATGCAGGCATTCGCAAGACGAGGCAGCGAATCTTCCAAATGCGCCAGCTCGTGAAAATGGGTCGAGACGAGCGCTTTGCATTTCACCTCGGTATGCACGAATTCGATCACCGCCTGCGCGATGGCCATCCCTTCGGCCGTTGAGGTGCCGCGTCCGAGCTCGTCGATGATGACAAGACTCCGCGCGGTCGCTTTCTCGGTCATCGTCTGGATATCCTTCATCTCGACCATGAACGTGCTCTGCCCGCCGATGAGGTCGTCCGCCGCGCCGATCCGCGTGAAGATCCGGTCGATCAGCGGCACGACCGCTTTCTTCGCCGGCACGAAGCATCCGATCTGCGCCATGATGCAGATGAGCGCGACTTGACGCATATAGGTGCTCTTGCCTGCCATATTCGGTCCCGTGATGAGCAGCATCGCGAAGGCTTCATCCGTCAGCGCGGTGCCGTTCGCGATGAACGGCACGCCTTCCATGACCGCTTCGACGACCGGGTGACGGCCATCTTCCACGATCAGGTCATACGATTCCGTCACCTCCGGACGCACGAAGCGCTGCTCGCTGCTTACCGTCGCCATCGACTGGTAGACGTCGATCTCGGCGACCATCTCCGCCAGCCTTTGAAGCCGATGCATATGGCTGGCCAGATGGTCCCGCAGCTCGACGAACCGGGCATATTCGAGATCCACCATCTTCTCTTCGGCTTCGAGTATGAGACGTTCCTTCTCCTTCAGCTCCGGCGTGACGTAGCGCTCCGCGTTGGCAAGCGTCTGCTTGCGCTCGTAGCGGCCTTCCGGCAGCATGGACAAGTTCGCCTTGGATACTTCCAAGAAGTATCCAAACACTTTGTTGTAGCCAATCTTCAACGACTTGATGCCGGTCGCCTCGCGTTCGCGCCGCTCCAGGTCGGCCAGCCACTTCTTGCCGCTTACGCTGGCGTCGCGCAGCTGGTCGAGGTAATCGTCGTATCCGGCGCGGATGAGTCCGCCCTCCCGGACCGAGATCGGCGGCTCGTCCACGATGACGGTCCCGATCATATCGGCCAGGTCCCCGCAATCGTCCACATCCGCGACTAATCCTCGCAGCGTCGCCGAGCCGGAGCTTTCGCAGATGGCGCGCAGCGCCGGGACATGCTGGAGGGATGTCTTCAGCGCGTTCAGATCGCGACCGTTGGCGCTGCCGAACGCGACGCGCCCGACCAGTCGCTCCAAATCGTAAATCTCCGACAGCTCGCGCCGCAGGTCATCCCGCAGGATAAGGTCGCGATGCAGCTTGTCCACCGCCTCTAGACGCGCGTCGATGCCGGACTTGGACAAGAGCGGCTTGTCGATCCAGCGCCGGAGGAGCCGCGCGCCCATGGACGTGCGCGTCTTGTCGAGCAGCCACAGCAGCGTCCCTTTCTTGCTGCGGTCGCGTACCGTCTCGGTCAGCTCGAGATTGCGGCGCGTGAACGGATCCAAAATCATGAACTGGTTCGGCTCGTATACGCGAATGCGGCGAACATGTCCGAGCGAGCGCTTCTGCGTCTCCGTCAAATAGCCGGTCAGCAGGCTAATCGCCCGGTATCTCGGCTCGGTTAACGACTCCAGCTGCTCGCGTTCGAACTGTGATTCCAGCGCCTGCCGTTCCATCGTCTGGCGAGGCGTGAAGAGCACCGGACGGTTCCAACCGGCCGCGACCGGCTGCAGCGCGGTCAATACCTCTTCGTCGCCGATAATTTCCGCCGGATGGTACACATTCAGTTCATCGGTCAGGACGTCCAGCATGAGCGGGACGCTCGTTACATACAGCTCGCCTGTCGTCAAATCGCAGGCCGCCAGGCCGTAGCCGCCTCCTGCGATCGAGACGCCGACGATAAAATTGTTCGCCTTGTCCGCCAGCGATTTGGTCTCCATAACCGTGCCCGGGGTGACGGTGCGTATAATCTCGCGGCGCACGACCCCTTTGGCAGCCGACGGATCCTCGACCTGTTCGCAAATCGCGACCTTGTAGCCTTTCTCGATCAGCCGCGCGATGTACCCATCCGCGGAATGATAAGGAATGCCGCACATCGGAATGCGTTCGTCACCGCCGCCTTCGCGGCCGGTTAGGGTAATCTCCAGTTCGCGCGCCGCAAGGATCGCGTCATCGAAAAACATTTCGTAAAAATCGCCCAAACGGAAAAATAAAAACGCGTCTTTCGCGCCTTCTTTAATGGATAAGTACTGCTGAATCATCGGGGTATAAGCCGCCATGCGCGCCCCTCCTGCATCGATTTCGTTCCCTCGTGTCGGTAAACACCAGAACTCCATTATAGCAGATCGGCCCTATGGTTCACACCCCGCCCACGGCTGACCGAAGGGCTAGCAATATCCGCCAATATGCCGGAATCGGCACGCTCGCCTGAAGGTATAGACCATGCGCCGCGTATATCTAGGGCTTCATCCCAGATCTCGCCCCGGCGCAGCGCTTCTATGAACGGCTCGATGCCATTCGCGAGATTCGCATACGAGGGTACGACCCGCATACTCGTAATCAACGGCTCCAGACACTCTCGCAGCGTAATCCGGTCTCCCCGGTAATAGGCGTCCGCATAACGAGCTTCCGACGCCGGGCAATAATGTAGTTTATTCGTCTCCAACGCGCATAACAAAGCAAGGGACAGCGCGGCTTCGCACACGATTGGGGAGACGAGCCAGCTGGGCAGCGTGCGGTACTCGAATCCGCCGTGCGGCTGCTGCCGGCAATCGCCCAAAAGGCCGAATTTCGGCCTTCTGGCTCGGCCCGACTCCGCTTCGGCCATCGCGAGCGGAATGGCCACGTAACTGTCGAGCAGCCGAAGCAGCCGGTTCGTGAGCGGCACGCCGCTCAAATGGATATGTCCGCCGAGCGCAAATCCGGCCACCGGCATCGCGCCCGCGACCCAACGCAAGCTGGCGTCCTCTATCCGCGTCTGCGCCATCAGTAATAGCCTTCTGATGCGGGAGACGACTTCCGCCGGCGAGACGTCCGGCGCCGGTCTCAGCTCCGCGACGGGCCGCGCGATTTTCCCGCCGATGACCACCGCGTCCGTCCCCGCGCCGTGTCCGCCGCCCAAATAACGGTCAGCGGGAACGATCTTTCCTTTGCCGCTCACGAGCAGAAACTCGGGATCTGCGCCAATCAGCACCGGGACGCGTCGTCGTTGTCCTGCCGAATCCGCCATTCGTCGCGCGAGCTGATCCGCGGCGTCCAGCCAATTCGCCTCGCCGCGGCTCGAGCCTTCTTCCGGCGCTTCCTGCGGAAGAAGCACCGCCTCTACGCAGCACTTCTTGCTCCCCTCCAGCGACAGCTCCACGACGCCGGCATCCAAGCCCAAGGCGTAAATCGTCCGAATCGCCGTCGCCGCCGCCTTACGATAAGCCGCCTGCTGCGGATGAAGCGGCTCCGAATCCATCCGCGCGTTGGTCCGTACACGATATCCGCCGCCGAACGCCGATGCTTGATTCCTCTCGCCTGCGCGCCCATGCGTCGTAGCATAATCGCGCACCCAACTGGCATTCAGCACTTGATCTTGGAACACGCGCACGCGAATATGACGCGCGGCGCGCCAGCCGCTCGCTGCTGCGTTGCGAACGACGCCGCCGCTCAAGTCAACGCCAATGAGTCGCAGCCGCTCGCGGATATCCTCCCGGCTCATGGCCGCAAACCGTTTCGCACTGCCGTTCAACACGAGCGGAGCGCTTGCACGCGCAAACACAGCCGGCGGAGCCGCATCGCCGATTATGAGGACGACATCGCCCGCTTGGGGGATATCCTCATGACGTTCCTCGTTCGTTCGCCAGCTGTTCCCATCCCAGATCCATCCGACCCCTGACACGGCCACTCCCCCCATCGGCATGAATGAATCGCCTCGCTAGACGGGCATCCTGATTTTATGAAAAAAAAAGAGGGCTCTCGCCCTCGAAAATCAATTCGCTACCGCATACGATAGCGTATACGAACCGCAAGCCCCAGCTTACAGTTCGTCGTCCAGCAGATCCGGATCCAAATCCTCGAAATCGCCGTCATCGCCGAAGTCGATATCCTTGCCATCGTCGTATGCGCTTGGGAATACCGCGACGACGACTTTCGTTTCGGCGATCAGCTCGACAGCGAACTCGCGCTCGACGCGGATGATGACGCTCGTGCCGCTGCTCGAAATGTTCGCTTCGATGCAGTTCGGCTCTTGCGTGGCTTCAGCCGCTACTTCCTCCGTGGATGCCCGGTGCTTCGGGTCCAGGTACGAGAGCGGCACGTTCTCCACGTAGGAGAGCGTCTCTTTCGCGACGTCGGTTTGCGAGTTTTTGTTGTAAGAATACCAGATGTTAACATCGTAAGTACCGATTACTTCGATCCCGTCCCCGGAACGCACCGCTTCGTACTGGTGGTTGATGATCCAGGCGCCCAAAATGCTCGTGGGATGATGAGGCGGCGTAACGGTGTGAGTTACTGTAGAAAACTTACGACCTTTGCCGCAGACAGCTTTCGTTAATATCTCTCTACGTTGAAGCTGTTTATCTGCAATAGACATTGAGTTAACCTCCTCCATACAATCATTCAATTAAAGTGTATGCAGGACATAGGCGTTTGTTGATAAAACTACGGCTCGCTGCGGCGTTTTTTTAGTTTGCCGATCGCGGACCGCGCGCCATCCCCACGAAATCCGACCTCCGCCTTTGTCAGACCACCTTTAATTCGGGAAATTTTCGGCCGACTACCGGTTGCCTATTATAGTAGAAATCTTCTCGCTCACCTTCCCTACAAATATACGATGGAACCTTTTCCTGTAGTACTCGGCGCCGTCAATTTTTACTCCTGATATGCGAAAGGCTGCCCCGGACAGTGCCGGACGCAGCCTTTCGTTCTGATTTGCCGCAGGCTGCGCCGGCTTCGCCGACTCTGCCTGCCTATTTAACGCGATTTACGCGATGCCTTCCGCCTTCTGTCCCGTCTTCTGCTTCTTCCACTTCTTGGCAAAATGCAAATAACGGTGCAGCTCGTGCGTCAATTCCAAAATCGCCGAACGAATTTCGAATTCATCCCGGCTGGCCGGAAGCGCCATCTGCTTGAAGCGGGCGCCGAGCTCGTTCAGATGCCGTTCCACGATGCCTTCGTAGACGTCCGACTTCACTTCGTCCGCCAGCAGATCGAACAACTCCGCGGCCAATTCGCCCTGGGGCAGCTTCTCGTAGACGAGTGACACGCGCACCAGCATGTTCGAGATCGATTCCAGCTGCAAGCGCCGCATTTCGAAATACGTGCGCCAGTACCGGAGCTCGTCCGCGTCTTGGCCGGGTACCCGGTTCTCCAGCGCCAGCTCCGCCCGTCTGATCCCTTCCTCGACCGAGTCCCCCGCTTCGATCAGCTCGGCGCCGTCCCAGACGTGAGCGGGATCGCGCAGCGTGCGGGCCATCTGACTGAAAATACCGCTGAACAGCGCTTCCGTCCGATGACGCAGCGCGGCGAGGTGACGATCCTCGCGCGGCATGTACAGCAGGTTCACCACGGTCGCCCAACCCAAGCCAACGAGCAGAAGCAGCACTTCGTTGACGATAAGCGCGGCGGTCACTTCCGCCTTGGCGTAGACATGGAAGACGATGACCGCACTCGTCGTAATGCCGTCCTTCAGCGCAAGACGCGACATGACGGGGAAAGCAACGAGAATGAAGAGCGAGATCACCCAAATATGAAAGCCGAACGAAGCGAACAGCACCGAGGCGAAAAAAAGTCCCAGCGCCGAAGCGACAAAGCGGACGAAAGCGCTCTGCAGCCCTCTCTTCCGCGTCACCTCGACGCCGAGGATCGCAAGCAACCCCGCCGACAACGCCGGGTCGAGTCCGAGCGTACTTGCGGTATATATCGCCGCCAGCGCGGCCAGCGCCGTCTTAATTACCCGTATTCCCATAAATCCTCCACTGCACGCGCGCCCGCGTAAGCAGGCTTTTCTACCATCCTACCGCTCGCGTCCGCCTCGCGTCAACCAATGCTCGAGCGCCGCGACCAGTCGATACATGATTGTCGCGACAATCGCGATGACGAGCAGGCTGGATAGGACGATCGTGAAGTTGAACACCTGAAATCCGTAAATGATGAGATAACCAAGGCCCGATTTGCTCGTCAAAAATTCGCCGACGATGACCCCGACCCACGCGAGACCGACGTTCACCTTTAGCTGCGAGACGATCACCGCGAACGAATCCGGCAGCACGACGTAGCGGAACACCTGCCATTTGGAGCCGCCGAACAATCGGACGACCTTAATATACCCGGGCGCGACCTCGCGGAAGCGGTTATAGATAACGATGGTCGTAATGATAACGGTGACCGACAGCGTCGTCATGACGATCGCCAGCATGCCGGGTCCGAACCCGACGATGAAGAGCGGACCGAGCGCCACCTTCGGCATGCTGTTCAAGACGACGAGATACGGATCGGCGACCCGCGAGACGAACGAGAACCACCATAACAAGGCGGCGATCGCTGTGCCAAGCAGCGTCCCGAGCATGAAACCGACGATCGTCTCCAGCACCGTAATCCCGGTGTGAGGCAGCAGCGATCCGTCCAAGAGCGAGCGCCACAGCTGATCGAACAGCTTGCTCGGATAGCTGAACAACAGCACGTCGATCCACTTGCTGCGTCCTGCGAGTTCCCATCCCCCGAAGAACAGCACGAGCAGCAGCGCTTGCGTCATGCGCACGGCCAAAGTCGTCCTGCGCGCCCGTGCCAAGTGCTCGCGGTGCAGACCGGCGATCCATTGTTGATCTTGCTCGCGTCCGGACGCGTCCGCAGCGTGCAGGTTAGCCTTTGAATCCGATGGCAGACTCATGATCCTTCACCCCCCGCTTGCTCGCCTTGCTCCAGCGCCTCCCACAACGCGTCGAACACGCGCTGAAATTCCGGCAGTTTGCGCGCCTCTGTCGGCGGCAGCGATCGAACCGCGTCGGGGATGACGAAGATCGCGCGAATCCGGCCGGGGTTCGGGTCGAGCACGACGATGCGATCGCTCATCGCGGCCGCCTCGGCTAAGTCATGCGTGACGAGGACCGCCGTTTTCCCTCTCGCCGCCAGCGTCGCGTGCACCAGATCCTCCAGCTGCAGCTTGATATGCATATCCAGCGCCGAGAAGGGCTCGTCGAGCAGCAGCACATCCGGCTCCGTCGCGAGCGTGCGGGCCAGCGCCACCCGCTGCCGCATGCCCCCGGACAGCTCGTAAGGCATTTTCGCCTCCGTTCCTGCCAGACCGAGCTCGGCGAGCAGCTCCCGGACCGCGCCGAGCGAAGCGGCGTTACGACGTCCGCTCAGCGTCAATCCGATCGCGGCGTTGTCCAGAATGGTGCGCCACGGGAACAGAAAATCTTGCTGGAGCATATAGCCGACTTTGGACGAAGGGCGCACGACCGGCTCGCCTCCGGCAAGGACCGCGCCCTTCGTCGGGAAGAGCAATCCGGCGAGGAGACTGAGGACGGTCGTTTTGCCGCAGCCGCTCGGTCCGACGAGACTGACAAATTCACCCCGTCCGATCGAGAGGCTTATATTTTCCACGGCCATGCTCGCCCCCTGATCGCCGACATAAACATGCGTGACATTTTGCAGCTCCAGCAGCGTATCCATCGGTCGTCACTCCTTTCCGAATGTACCTAACCCGAAGTTATTGCATGGCGTTCTCGGCGAACGAGTTATCCACCAAGTCTTCGTGCGCCGGCTTCGCTTGGAGTTCGCCGGCCGAGGTCATGACATCGAGTAGATTGTTCCATTCCGCTTCGTCGACGATCGGATCGGTCGCGTAGGAGCCTTGGCTCTTGTAACGGTCGATGACCGAGATGGCGATATCGCGATCGGTGTCTTTGAAGAACGGCAGCACGACGTCGGCGATCTCTTCCGGGCTATGCGAGTCGACCCACTGCTGAGCTTTATACACGGCGTTCGCGAACTTCTGAACCGTGTCCTTGTTTTTCTTGATGAAGCTGCTTTTCGTCATGAAGACGGTATAAGGAAGCTTCCCGCTCTCTACGCCAAAGGACGCAACGACATGGCCCTTGCCTTCTTTCTCGAAAATCGACGCTTGCGGCTCGAACAATTGCACGAACTTGCCCGTGCCGGATGCGAAAGCCGCGGGAATATTCGCGAAGTCCACGTTCTGGATCAGCGTCAGGTCCTTCTGCGGATCGATGCCCTTCTTCTTCAGCGTGAACTCGCCCGCCATCTGCGGCATGCCGCCTTTCCGTTGGCCGAGGAAATCTTGCCCCTTCAAGCTGTTCCAATCGAAGCTGCCGGAGACGGCTTCGCGAGCGACGAGGAACGTGCCGTCCGTCTGCGTCAATTGCGCAAAGTTGATGACCGGATCATCCGAGCCTTGCTGGTGCACGTAGATGGACGTCTCCGAGCCGACGAGCGCCACGTCGATGTTGCCGGCCAGCAGCGCGGTCATCGTTTTGTCGCCGCCCGCGGTCGTCGTCAATTCCACGTCCAAGCCTTCTTCTTTGAAAAAATCCTTCGCGATCGCGACATACTCCGGTGCGTAGAATAACGAACGCGTCACTTCGCCGATCGTTACTTTGACCGTGGATTCGCTGCTTCCGCCGCCGCAGCCGGCGAGCAGGCCCGTCATAAGGGCAAGCGCCAACAGCAGCGCGCCCATTCTCTTCTTGCTCATATTCATAACCTCTGCTTTCCGCTAGAAAGATGTAGTGTAGCCTATGCGGGACGGAGGCCGGCGGTTACAGCGATTCCTTGCCAAAACAGGTCTAAAGAACGAATTCCAATAAAAAAGGAACGTTTCCCAAAATGGAAACGTTCCTCAAGTTGCTCAACAGGTGAATTACGCCCGGCGAAAAGCTAAAGAAGCGTTGATGCCGCCGAACCCGTAGGAATTGGACACCGCCGCCGCGGCGCGCGCATCGCGGCCGGCTCTGGCGATCAAGTCTATCGGCGAGAGCGGATCCGGCTCCTCGAGATTCGACGTCGGAGGCAGCCATCCCGCCTGCAGCGAAAGGCACGTAATCGCCGCCTCGATCGCCCCGGAGGCACCGAGCGGGTGTCCGTACAGTCCTTTCGTCCCGCTGACGGCGACCGGACGGTCGCCGAAGACGGTTCGAATCACCTTCGACTCCGTGACATCGTTCAGCGGAGTAGACGAACCGTGGGCGTTGATATAGCCGACTTCGTCCTCGCCCATGTCCGCGTCGCGAAGCGCCTGGCGGAGCGCCCGGGCCGCCTGGGAGCCGCACGGCAGCGGCGCGCTCATATGGTGAGCGTCATTGCTGATGCCAAAGCCGGAGAGTTCTGCGATAATCGTGGCTCCGCGCGCCCGCGCATGGGATTCCTCTTCAATGAGCAGGACGGCAGAGCCTTCGCCCATGACGAATCCGTCTCGGTTCTTATCGAACGGACGGCTTGCCAGCTCAGGCGCTTCGTTGCGCGTCGACATCGCCCGCAGCATATCGAAAGCCCCGAACGACAGCGGAGCAAGCGGCGCCTCCGAACCGCCGGCCAGTATGAAATCCGCTTCGCCTCGCCGGATGGCCGCGAGCGCCCGGCCGATGGCCACCGCGCCCGACGCGCAGGACATCGCGTTCGTCTCGTTCAAGCCATTGAAGCCGAATGCCATCGCCATGTTGCACGAAGCCGCCCCGCCGAACACCGAGAAGCCGAGCGTCGGCGAAACGGAACGATAGCCCCCGGTCAGGAATTGACCGCATTGCTCCTCCGCGTAGGCGATGCCGCCAAGAGCGCTGCCCATGAGGATGCCGGCCCGTTCGGGATTCGCTTCCTCGGGCTTGATACCGGCGTGCGCCAGCGCCATGCTGCCCGCGGCGACGGCCAGCTGCGAATACCGGTCCATCCGATGCGCGCGTTTTTTATCCATATATACCAAGGGATCGAACCGCTCGACTTGCGCGGCGATCCGGCTTCTTAAGCCGCCCGATTCGAACCGGTCGATCCGCTTCACCGCGCTCTGCCCGCGCTTCACGCCCTCCCAAAGTTCGTCCGCTCCGATCCCGATCGGCGTCACGCAGCCGATCCCTGTCACAACCGCTCTCCGATTAGCCATTGACCGCCGCCTCCAATCGCGATTCAGCCGCCAGCTTCAATCCGGCGAGCGTCTGGTCGGCAATATGATGAACGAAGACGTGTCCGATGAACCCGCCCGCCATCCGACGGCCGATCGGCGGCTGTTTCCATTCGTGAACGATCGTTACGCGCGTGTCGTCCGGTCCGGTTTGCGTCAAACGCCACTCGACCTCCATCCCTTTCGTAACGCCGCGAATATGCCGGTATCGAATGCAAGCCGCTTCCCGGTCGACCTCCACGGTGCTGATCCACCAGACCGGCCAGTTCATTCGCTCGAACTCGCGGTAGGCGGCCATCTCCACGACGCCGCTTGTCTCCAGATCGCCTTCCAGCACCCGCACTCTGCGATAATGCGCGAGCCGCTCCGGCCATAGGTCGACTCGTCTTGCTATCTCGAACACGGTCTCGATCGGACCGTTAATTTCCAACTCGTTCAGCGTCCGCATGGACTAGCCGCTCCTTTCATTCTCCAACCTCGTGTTCGATCCCGATATCCCCGATGGAAGCCGCGATGCGCTCGCGCAGCCGGCGGTTCCACTTTAGCCCGCTAAGCGCCCCGCGGAATAGTAGCGGATGGCGGGTTCCATATTCGATCACCCGCTGCAACCTGCCGCTGGCGGCGAATTCGTCGCGCAGCCGCAAGCTGTACTGCTGCAGCGGCCAGTCAAGCCCGGACCGCAGGGCGGCGAGCGCATAGGGTGCCGCCAGCTCGGCCGAGCGAAGCGCTTTGTAGATTCCTTGTCCGGTCAATGGATCATAGTAGCCGGCCGCGTCGCCGATGAGCATGACGCCCGGCGCGGCAGCCGCGTTCGGGCGGTCGAACGGTCCGCAGGCCAATACCTCGTCAATCGGCTTAATATGAGGATGCCGTTTCGACAGATAAGGCAGTCGGCCTGCCGTTTCCTCGATGAACGCTTCGGTTCTGCCGGCGGCTTGCTTCGCGTGCTCGCTCATGACCCCGACCGTCATATTCGCAAGCCCGCCGCCGACCGGCGCCAGACCGATGACGATCCCTTTCTTCAAATGCAGCTCGATCCGATCGCCCAATTCCTCGGACGCTTCCACATGAAACGTGAACGAGGCTTTCCTTAACCATCCCGAGCGGGTTAATCCTGCCGCCCGGGCAACGCGCGAACGCAACCCGTCGGCGCCGATGACCAGCGGCGCGCGAAGCTCGCCCGACCGGCCGGACGCAAGCCGATAGGTTACGCCGGCGGCTCTTCCCGCTTCGTGAAGAAGCCCCTCCACACGCGCGTCCTCCAGGAGCATCGCGCCCGCGCGAACGGCCTCCGACACGAGCCATTGGTCCAGCTGTTCGCGAGGACACGAAATTCCGAGGGCGGTCTCAGGAAAATCCGCCTGCAGCAGCGAACGTCCGTAGTGAAGCCGCCACCCCCGAATGCGAACGATATCGCCCGGAAAGCAGGTCGCAGGCAGCAGCCCCAGGCGCTCGAGGGCCTGCACGGCGCCGGGGTTGACCGTCTCCCCGCACGGTTTGCGCCTCGGATGGCGCTGCGCTTCGAGCATCACGACGCGCAGCCCCTGCCCGGCGAGCATGATCGCCGCCGCGCTCCCGGCCGGCCCGGCCCCGACGATCGCGACATCGGCGCTATCCATGGCCGATTAGCGCCAAGCGGAAGGGAAAATGCCTTTTGACGGTCCCGTTGACGTTCGCGCGCGCGATTAATTCGGCGGCTTCCCCAGCCGTGAACGACCTCCTGACCGATAGCGGGCCGTCATGCCGGGTGACCGGGCTGCGCCAGACGAACTTGGCCAGCAGCTTGGCGGCCGCGTATGCGGCGGGATGACGCTCCAAATCCGTGACTACCCAGCCGTATCGGCACACCCTCGACAGCTCTTGAAGCACGCGTACGGCTTCCGCCTCTTCGAAGTGATGGAGCGCCAGATTGCAAAAGCCGACATCGAAAGCGCCATCCGGATAGGGGAGCTCGCGCCCGTCGCCATGCTCGATGCGGATCGCTTCCGCGTGCGCGGTCCGCTCGGCGGCCAGTCTCAAGATGCGGGGATGAATATCGACGCCGGTGATGGCGACCGGAATGGCATGCCGACGCGACCAAGACTCGAGCGCCAGCGATACGTCGGCCAGTCCGGTTGCCACGTCCAGCACCCGAATAGCCCGATCGCGGGGCGCGTTCCGCATGAGCTTCCGCATATGCCGGAACAACGCCGGATTGCCGCCCAGATAGCGGTTTACGTGCCATACTTCCTTCAAACTTCTCGCCAGTTCCTCGTCGCCGACGGCCGTAACGTCGTCTAGCAGCTCCTTGTCTGTCAACCGTTTCAGTGGGCTCCCCTCCCTCCTTTAGTTCTCCTTCGTAGTGTTCGATGTTTTTGCAAGATTTATCCAGATGGATTGGAAATACTTTGTTTACACACAAAAAAGACGGCTTCGGAACCAACGTTCCAAAACCGTCTTGTCATTACGAAACCCTTATGCGCGGAAGACGCAAGTCAAATCAATAGGCTACAGCTTGTAGATATCTTTGTATTTGCGTTCCAAATAGCGGACGAGATAATCAGGGTCAAGCGGCTTGCCGGTTATCGCCGTAATCAACTCCGACGGGGTACGCAGCTTGCCGTATTGGTATACTTTATCGGTCAACCAGTCTTTGATCGGATGCAGCTCGCCTTTCTCGACGAGCTCCCACACGTTCGGTACTTCCTTCTCGAGCGTCTCCGTTATTTGGGCCGCGTACATGTTGCCGAGGGAGTAGGACGGGAAGTAGCCGAAGGCGCCGCCGGACCAGTGCACGTCTTGAAGCACGCCTTCGCCGTCGTTCTCCGGCGTAATGCCGAGATACTCCTTGTACTTCGCGTTCCATAGCGCGGGCAGCTCGGCGGCCGTTACGCCTTCGTTGAAGATCTGTTTCTCGATTTCATACCGGATGATAATGTGCAGGTTATATGTTAATTCGTCGGCTTCAATCCGAATCAGGGAGGGCTGCACGACGTTCGTCGCCCGGTAGAATTCCTCGACCGGTACGTCGAGCTGGCCCGGGAACAGCTTCTGCAGATCCCCGAAGTAACGGTTCCAGAACGGACGGCTGCGGCCGATGACATTCTCCCAGAAGCGGGACTGCGATTCATGAATGCCCATCGAGGTACCCGTGCTAAGCGTCGTGCCGTCCAGCTCCTTGCTGATGTTCTGCTCGTACAGCGCATGGCCGCATTCATGGATCGTGCCGAACAGCGCGCTCGTCACGTCGTCGTTCAAATAACGAGTCGTAATCCGCACGTCTCCCGTGCTCAGCCCCGTCGCGAACGGATGTACGCTCTCATCGAGGCGGCCGGCTTGGAAATCGAAGCCGATCTGCTCGAGAACGAACGTACTGAACTTCTTCTGGGCTTCCTTGTCGTACGTTTGCTTCAAGATGCTCGTATCCGGCTGATGCGGAGATGCCGCGATGGCGCTGGCGAGCGGCACGAGCTTCTCGCGCAAGCCGCCAAATACCCGGTCGAGCTCTTCGGTCGTAATACCCGGCTCATACATATCGAGGAGCGTATCATAGCGGGTCGCTCTTGGTCCCCATAAATCGATGAATTTGTTTGTATATGTAATAATTTTGTCTAAATAAGGTTGGAAGGACGCGTAATCGCCGCTAGCCTTGGCCTCTTCCCAGAACGATTCCGCTTCGGTGGTCAGGATGACGTATTCTTCATGCAGCTTCGGCGGAATTTTGACGCTGCGGTCGTAGTCCTTGCGCGTCTCGACCACGAGCTTGCGGTTGATTTCGCTCAACGAGTCCAGCGTTTCGGGCCGCTCCAGCTCGGTCAGCCACTCGCCGAGATCGGCTCCGGTTTGAAGGGCGAACACCTGCGAAGACAGCACGCCAATGGCCTTGGAACGGGATTCCACGCCTTTGCGCGGCGCTCCGGTCCGCATATCCCAGTACAGAACGCCAAGCGCTTCCTCGTAGCTTTTGATCTGTTTGATGCGTTCAAGGAACTTCTCTAATGTTTCTTGCACGATTGCGCTCATGAGCATGCCGCCTTTCAATATGTAATGAATTCTAACGCGTCTACTACTTGATACTACAATTTGCAAATCGTATAATCAACTTTAATTGGTTCGGCTCTTGCTAAATACAGAGATGGAGAGGAGCATACCTATGCATTTTACATTTACGCCTACAGCGATTGAGCGCCTCTCGCCGGAAGTCGAAGGCACGGGCAAACAGCTCCGGCTGCTTTACGATACGGAAGGCTGCGGCTGCGTCATGAACGGCGTGCCGACGCTGCAGCTGATCGACGCGCCGTTCTTCGGCGACGCGCAAGGCACCGGCAACCCGTATCCGGTATGGTACGAGCCTAACTACGAGGTTTTCTTCGAACCGCAGCTGAAGATTGATTACAGCGCGTCTAGCAGCGCCTTCATCCTGAAGAGCGACAACCAGACGTACACGACCAATCTCCGGCTGCTAAAATCGTAGTCGCGGCGAATCCGATCAAACGAATCAAGCGAATCAAACGAATACGCGGGAGGGGCAAGATGAGCAGACTGGAACAGATTTTGGCGCATAACGGCGCCTTCGTGGACAACCAAAACTATGAGGAATTCCGTACGACCAAATTTCCGGACAAAAAGCTGGCCGTCGTCACCTGTATGGACGCGCGATTGACCGAACTGCTGCCCAAGGCGCTTAACTTGCGCAACGGCGACGCGAAGATCATCAAGAACGCGGGCGCGATCGTCACGCAGCCTTTCGGCAACATTATGCGGAGTATTCTCGTGGCCGTATACGAGCTTGGCGCGGAAGAAGTGCTGATCATCGGCCATTACGAGTGCGGCATGACGGGCTTGAACCCGGATTCGGTCCTCGGCAAGGTGAAGGATGTCGGCATTCAGGATGACGTCATCAATACGCTGGTTCATTCCGGCATCAATCTGAATCGCTGGCTGACGGGCTTCGACAACGTCAAGGAGAGCGTCGAGAACAGCGTCAGCATCGTCCGCAACCACCCGCTGCTGCCGCCGAACACGCCGGTCCACGGACTCATCATCCATCCCGAGACGGGCAAATTGGATTTGATCGTCAACGGTTACGACAAGCACTAATACGAACCGATCTCATGAAAAAGAGCTTTCTCCCCTGCCGTTACGGCAAGCGGAGAAAGCTCTTTTATTCGATATGCCTTCAATGGCTTAACGGCCTTTCGCTTTACGCGCGGCTTCCCGCGCCGCTAGGACATCGCTGCGATCGCGCAGGCGATGACGCTCGGTCAACGCTTCGTCCACCTTGCTCGGCGCTCCCCAAGTCAAGCCTTCCTCGCGCGTCATACGCAGGCATTCGCCGGACAGCCAAGGATCGACGATCGGCAATTGAATGTCAAGGAAGGCATCGCCGGACTCGGCGGCTTCGAGTTTGTCGTTCAGCAGCGCGATCGACCGCTCGCCGTCAAGTCCAAGCTCCTCCATCGTATCCGCCTTTAGCCGAAGCTTCGCCTGCGCGAACATCTTGACCGCGCCGGTGCGATTGCCTCTACGGTGATGGTAACAGCCTACCGCCAGTTGAATAAGTCCGACCCAGGTATCGGCGAGCGGATCGTCCGGATGCTGCTTCCAATGCTCCTCAAGCAGCTCATGGCACTCGAAATAATCGCGCGTGGCGTGGAATTCCACCAGATAGCGGACATATGCCTCCGGAAACCTCGTCTCCTTTTCGCTTTCGATGTTCTCCATCCTCCCTGCCGCCTCGTATATGATGAAAGAAGAAACTTGTTTCCGAATGAAAGTTGAAACCTTTGATTATATTAGACGTAATTGTATGGAAAGGCAACACAATCAAAAAGGGTCTTATCAGGAGGAGAACGACAGATGAAGAAAAGTATGCTGCTTATTATGGCTTTCACGCTCATCTTCGCCGTATTTGCGGGATCGGCAAGCGCGAAGCCGAGAGGCGGGTCATTCAAATCGCCGAAGCAAAGCTATACGCAGACGCCAAAGAAAACCGATAATGTGCAACAAACCACGTCCGGCACGAAAAATACCGCTGCGACGGGCGCCACGACCAAACGCGGATTCAATAGCGGCGGCAGCTTCATGAAAGGGATGATGATCGGCGGTCTCGCCGGCCTGCTGTTCGGCAGCATGTTTATGAATATGGGCTTCATGGGCGATTTCTTGGGCCTTCTCGTCAACTTGTTCGCCATCTATCTGCTGTTCGTCGCGATTCGCGGCATCGTTCGTTACTTCCGCAACCGCCGCAAGCCCCATCATCCGAATGATCAATACCGGGGCTACTAAATCATGCGGATTTCGATGGACGAAATTATCAACGCGGTCTGCCTGAACACCGCCGACCGCAAAGGCGTCTCCCCGAGCGACGTCGAGGTACAGCTAGCTTGGGATGAGAATTTAGGTTTCACCGCAGAAGTATGGGTGCAAGGCAGAAGTCAGTATCTGGTGGAAGCCAACCTGTTGGAAGCGATCGAACAATATATGTTCAGTACGTACAACAGACGCGTCTTCCGCTCCCAAATTACGCTCGACGTCGAGGATGAGATTTGGGCGGACATCGCCGAACATTGATTCGTTTACACAAGCCGGGACCTCATTGGTTCCGGCTTTTTTATGCTTCGCACTTCTACCAAATATCGGAATCTGTCGAATTCACGCAACATCCGCCTCGTTTGTACGTCTAATAGAAAGCTAGACATCCTACAACGAGGTGAGATAAGTCCAATGACAAAGAAATGGAGCCTCCTGCTGGCCGGCATGATCGCCGCTCAGGGCGTATTGACTGCGGGCGCATCCGCCGCAACCGTCACTACGGATTTAACGACCAAATACCGGGTCTATCAAAACGACAAAGCACTCAAAGAGTTCAAGACCGATACCCAAGCGATCGCTTACGCGAAAAGCTTCGCTTATAGCCATATTGAAAAAATTACGGATCGTGTCTGGGTGTGGGACAACTTCCCGCGCTACAAAGTATACGAGAACGGCGTCTCGACCCCGGCACGCGAATTCAAGACGTTGGATCAGGCGAAGGCGTTCGCCAAGAAGCTGAAATTCGCCCAAATCCGAGATTTGCAGCAGCCGGGCTGGATATCCTATACGTATCCGAAATATCAGCTTTATCAAGGCGACAACACATCAGCGGCTTGGAGCTTCGCCACCCTTGCGCAGGCGAAGCTAGCGGCTAAATATTATGCCAATGCCCACGTCATGGATTTGTCGGCCAACCAATGGGTATGGGACAACTTGACCGCCGCGCAGAAAACCGCTAAGCGCGCATCGACACCAATCTATATCGTTACGGTTGCCGGCGAAGCGGTAAACGATGCATCGTACGGGTTCTTGGCCGATGCAATCCGTGCCTCGGCCGGCATTCCAGGCAGCGCGGTCCTGAATACGTCGACCGGCAAAGTCGTCCATCAGAATGCAGCGCCGTACGTCGTGAATCAGAATGGACGCGCCGTGCGATCCTTTTTCAATCTGGAGGGCGCAATCGCGTATGCGAAAGCATTGAGCGGCACGACGATCACGAAGGACGGACTGGAATGGTGGACGAACATCCCCTACTTCAAGGTCGTCAAAGACGACGAAGTGCTGAAGCAATTTTTCACCCGTCAATCTGCTGTCGCTCATGCCTCTCAGGTAAAGAACGCGGTCGTCATGTCGGCCGAAGGCCGCGCGCTCTGGAATAACGTGAGCAAGCTGAAGGTGCTGGGCTGGAACGGAACGTCGAGCACGAAGACCGTGCTGGCACAGGTCTCGCAGACGCAGGGCTTGGATACGACCTCCCCGACTTGGTTCGTGCTGACGAACGCGGACGGCACAATGATGGACAACTCGGATCCGGCCGTAATCGCGTCCCTTCAAGGGTCGGGCATTAAGGTCGAGCCGCTCGTGCATAATCAATTCGATAAAAATCTGACGCGCGCGTTCCTGCAAAATCCGGCGGCGCAAACGAAATTCATTGCCTCGCTCGTAGCGCGTCTAGATGCGCTTGGACTGCAGGGCATGAACTTGGATTTCGAAGGCATGTACGGGGGGGACCGCGCGCTCTATACCGAATTCGTCCGCAATCTCGCCAAGTCGCTTCATGCGAAAGGAATGACCCTCTCTATCGACCTGCCGCGCGGCGACGTCAAATGGAATGCGCTGACCGCTTACGATATCGCGGCCATCGGACAAATCGTCGATACGGTCATGATCATGGCCTACGACGAGCACTGGAGCGGCAGCGACGAGCCCGGTTCCGTCGGCGGGATGGACTGGATCGAGGAAGGCATCGAGCAATATTTGGCCTACGGGGTACCGCGCGACAAGCTGATGCTCGGCATTCCGTTCTATGTTCGCGAATGGCGGATCGATGCTTCGGGCAACCTAGTGGACAACAAGGCGATCTATATGAAGGAAGTGCCGCGCATCATCCAAGAGAATGGCGCAACCGGCACGTATGACGCCGAGTCCGGTCAAATCAAATATACGTATGCCAAGGATGGCTATACGCACGTATTCTGGGCGGAGACGACAGCGACCGTTAAGGCTCGCGTTGAGCTGGCGCGCAAATACGATCTAGCCGGGGTTGCCGCATGGCGTCTCGGTTACGAAAGCGCCGACCTCTGGTCGATGCTGCTGCAGTACAAATAAGAAGCCCTTATTATTTCCTCCAATATTTACTCCAATACGAAACCGAACCTGCACGGCAACACGCCATGCAGGTTCTTTTTTATGCGCAGCCTATTCGGTTTTGTTTTCTTTTTGCAACTCCTCCAAGTAAGCATCCAGCCGGTCGAACCGATCTTCCCACAATCGCCGAAACGATTGGATCCAGGTCTGCATGTCTTGAAGCGGCTCCGGTCTTAGATTATAGATGCGCTGATTGGCCTGCGGACGCACGTCTACGATACGCGCCTCGTTCAATACTTTAAGATGCTTGGACGCCTGCGGTTGTCGGATTCCGAGCTGATCGGCGATTTCCCCTACCGTCAGCGGGCCGTCTCGAAGCAGTTCGACCATCTGAAGCCGGTTGGGTTCGGCAAGCGCGCTCAAAGTTGCTACATCCATTTCTTCCCCCTCCGATTCTTCGCCAAGATACGTTCCATATGAAGAATATACTGATGTGGGAATATTGTTGTCAAGGAACGAGCGAGCCGGGAAATGTAACAAAGACCCCGACCTGCTGAAGGTCGGAGTCTTTCACGCTTGAAATATAGGAATGAGTGCCCTTACTTCTTTTCATCGCGTACATTGCCGATGAACTCCGGTTCATCATATTTATAGAACTGGTCGAGAATGGCTTCTCGATCATCCATGAACAGCTGATCCGCAATCTCGGCGACGAGTCGCGGCACGGCGAATTTCATGCCCGATAGCGCGGAGGCGGATACCCCGCAGCTGACCAAAGCCGAGTAGGTAAACGAGAAGAGGCCGCGGAGTTTTTTCTCTCCTTCCTCATCGCGCCCTTGGAAGGCAAAGCCTCTCGTCAAGTAGGGATGCGCGTCCAGGAGCGGATTCGCGATCCCTTCCGGCGCCTTGTAACGATCGCCCCATCTTGCGATATGGCGTTCGACGAGCGCCAGTTCCGGCCTGAGCGCCGGATCGGTCACTAATCCGGTGCTAATGATGAGAAAATCGAAGGCGAACTCGCCTTGCGGCGTCGTCACGATCGCCCCTTCTTCCGCAGACCGAACATTCAGCCATGGCGCGCCCAAGTGCAGACGGAAGCCTGGCCAGGCGGCCGCACGCTCGAACGTATCGTTCGTCGGCGGCTGATTATGCTTGAAGAAATGCGCGATGACCCGATATTTGTCCGCATCCCCGAGCGCCGCGAATCGTTCGATCATGCCCGAGCCTTCCATCTGGCGGATCGGATTGATACGGGGCAGCTCGCTTCGCCGAACGAAGACGTGCGCCTCCGCGACGCCCTCGTTCAGTGCGAAGTTCGCGTTGTCGAAGGCGGAGGCGCCTCCGCCTAGGATCGCGACCTTCTTCCCTCTCAATGCTTCGAACGCGATCCGCTGCGACGTATGGGCATATCGATCCGCCGGCAAATTACGGGCGATCATCGAGGGCACATGCCACTCTCCCCCGCCTTGAATGCCTGTCGCCAGGACGACTTTGCGTGCCAACAATTCCTTCGCTGGCGCGCCGGCGCCTTCGATATGCAGTCGATGAATGCCTTCGCCAGCCGTCTCTACCAGCTTCAACTTCACATCGTTTACGACCGGCAGGTCGAGGACCCGTCTGTACCAACGGAGATAGTTCATCCATTCGCTACGCGGGATTTTGCCGAGCGTCTCCCACCCTTCCGCGCCATGCTGCGCTTCCCACCAGGATCGGAACGTAAGGGAAGGCAGACCAAGATCGACGGAGGTCAAGTGCTTCGGCGTCCGAAGCGTCATCATGCGCGCGTAGGTCTCCCATGGGCCTTCCAGACCTTCGGGATTCTCGTCGATAATCAGCAAGTTGGAAATCCGCTCGCGAAGGAGCCCGAAGCCGATCGACAGCCCGCTCTGACCGCCGCCGACGACCACCACATCGTAAACATGGCCTTCCGGGTGACGCTTTGGTTGAAGCCAATCTTGTCCCCCGTAGGCTAAACAGGACAAATCCGCCTTTACACGCGCTTGCAATGCCTCAAGATTCATCGTATCTCCCGCCTTTCTGCCATGAATCCCTTATCATTTATGTTAGATATAAGCACATCCTATGTGATCTATAACGGTATCTTACCTCTTTCGATGCGGCTAATTGAAGCTAAAGGACAATTTATTGTCAGGAAAACTAAAACGCGCCATCCGATCTTGTTCAAAATGACAAGACTTCGGTCATGACTCGCCCTCCAAGCATTCCGAAATGAAAAAACCAGACCCCGTAAGGTCTGGTTCCTGCGCACTATTGTTCTTGCTGAGCGCTGCGTCCTGCAGCAGATTGCTGCTCGAATGCTTCAGCCGCTTCCTCGGCCGAGAACTCCGTATCGTTCTGGCCCGGTACCGGGAATTGGTTCAATTTGGTCGATTGAACCTCGCCTTTGTTCAATTCGTTTTGCGAGTTTGCCATGTACGTACACCTCCTTCTTTCAGCACAACGTTCATTAGTTTATCCGACTCATGGAATATTATGTATGAGGAAGAAATTCCCACTCGCAACCTTCAACCGGACAAGGCATGTCAACTTTTTTGAGGAAAATAAAGGGAAGTTGAACAAAACGTCGAATAAGTACTATGACCAATGAAAGGGGAGCTGCCGACTGCATGCGTTCTTGATGGTGCGGCGGATTCGACGAATCGAAAATCGCCGGAGCCTTAAGGGTAGCTTCTATGAGCGATAGCTTGCCTGTTTACAGATGTTATCGATTGCCTTACACTCATGGAGGAATGCCTTCGTAGCGGCGTTGCGCTCGGCGTTCGTCCTCCTTTTCCAGCCATGGATACTTATTTAGCGCAAAGCACGGTTGCCCAGAGAGGAACAAGCGGATCGCAGATACAGCTACTACCCACTGGAACCTCACGCTCCTCGACCTCATCTATGCCGGCTTACATACTCTTTCCTTAATCCCATGCCTTTAGCTCTCTCCCTTCCAACCGCTCGCTCACGCAAGTCAACGAACGCAAGGATGTTAGACCAAATTAGACGAGGAGGCACGGCTTATGACTACGCTAGCGGATATTAATAACGAGATCGAGCAGCTTCGATTGCTGCTTAATACGGTGTCGTCTGAATCGCCTCTTACCGCATCCGTCGTGGTCGAGATCAGCCAAAAACTCGATTTGCTCATCATGCTGCATTATGAGCTGTCGCAACAGCTGCGCTGCGCCTTGTAGAATAGACAAAGCGGTTGTTCATACGCACAAAAATGCAGCTCCCCGGATAACCGAGGAGCTGCTTCTTTTTGTTGATTAGCGTATACGAATTAATGTGCCACGGTGTTGTACGTCATGATCCAGATCGAGCCAAGCACGATTGTCAGCACGATCAACAAGCCGAGCAGAAGCGACATGAGATTGTAACGCGGTTTGTTCTCCTCGCGCAAATGCATGAAGAACAGAAGCTGGACCAAAAATTGCAGAACCGCGGTGACGAGCAGCACGACGTTGGCCGCCGTGCCTTCCACATAGTCGTTCAAGACGAGCACAAGCGGAATGATCGTCAAAATAATCGAAAGGACGAAGCCGATGACGTAAGATTTCAACGAGCCGTGACCGCCGTGCGCATCATGGCCGTGCGCGCCGTCTTGATGTTGTGCCATCTTACATCACCCCCATCATATAGACGATCGTGAAGACGAAGATCCACACGACGTCCAAAAAGTGCCAGTACAAGCTAATGACGTTGACCTTACGTTCCGTAACCGGCGTAATGCCGCGGCGCGAAAGCTGAATCATCAGGCCGATCATCCAGAACAGACCGAGCGAGACGTGCAAACCATGCGTGCCGACCAGCGTGTAGAATGCGGAGAGGAACGCGCTCGTGCTGATCGTCGCGCCTTCTTCCACCATGGTAATAAACTCGGTAACTTCGAGCGCGACGAACGATGCGCCCAGCAGCACGGTGACGCCGAGCCACATGATGAGACCCTTCACATTCTTCTTATGCATCGCCAGCACAGCCAGACCGCTCGTGAAGCTGCTCGTGAGCAGGATGAACGTCGAGGCGATGATGCCCGGCATGTGGAACAGCTCGTGTGCGGTTGGCCCGCCGTTGGTATTGCCCTTCAAGACGATATACGTTGCGAACAGCGTCGCGAACAGGATACAGTCCGTCATCAGGAACAGCCAGAAGCCGAACGTCTTCATCGATTCATGTTCGCGTTCGTGGTGTTCGTCATGGCCGTGGCCACCGGCGGCATGGCCGCCGTGCGCCGTATCGGAATGGGCGGCCGTGAACGGCCGCGACCTAAACTTGCGTGTCAACACTTAGTTCGCCCCCCTTAAAGCAGCCTCGGTGCGTTTGACCTCGTCGACAGGAATGTAGTAGTCCGTGTCGTACGAGAAGGAACGCGCCAGCAAGCAGATGAAGACACCGATCATGCCCGGGATGACGAAGATCAGCCAATCGAAGACGAAACCGAAGCCCGCAACGAACCAGCAGACGGACATGATGAACGGAATCGCCGAGTTTTTCGGCATATGAATCGGTTCAAGCGGCTGCGGCTTTTTCGTTGATGGCAAGCCGTTTGCCTTGCGTTGTTTGTCTTCCCACCAATCGTCCTGCGCCTGCACTTGCGGCAAAGTCGCGAAGTTGTAGAGCGGCGCAGGGGACGGTATCGACCATTCCAGCGTGCGGCCGTTCCATGGATCGCCTGTCGTGTCGCGTTCCATGAATTTGATGCTGTGCGCGATCTGCCATACTTGGAACAAGAAGCCGATCCCCATTAAGAAACCGCCGATCGTGGAGACCAAATTAAGCGGACCCCAGCCCATGTCCCAGCTGTATTCGCTGACGCGGCGCGTCATACCGTCGAGCCCCAGGAAATATTGCGGCATGAAGCAGATGTAGAACCCGAAGTTCCACAGCCAGAATGCCCATTTGCCGAGCTTCTCGTTCAGCTTGAAGCCGAACATTTTCGGCCACCAGTACGACAAGCCTGCGAAGTAACCGAAGGCCACGCCGCCGATGAGCACTTGGTGGAAGTGCGCAATCAGGAAGTAACTGTTATGGAACTGGAAGTCGGCTGGCGCGACGGACAGCAGGACGCCCGTCATACCGCCGATGACGAAACACGGAATGAACGCGATCGTCCACAACATCGGCGTGGTGAACGTAATCCGCCCGCGGAACATCGTGAACAGCCAGTTGAATACTTTGACCCCGGTCGGGATCGCGATGAGCATCGTCGTTATGGCGAAGAACGCGTTCACGTCCGCGCCGGAGCCCATCGTGAAGAAGTGGTGAAGCCAGGTGAAGAAAGACAGTACGCTGATGATCATCATCGCGAAGACCATCGATTTGTAGCCGAACAGCTTCTTCTTGGAGAAGGTCGCAACGATCTCCGAGTAGATCCCGAACGCCGGTAATATGACGATGTATACCTCTGGGTGACCCCACATCCAAATCAAGTTGACGTACATCATCGGGTTGCCCCCGCCGTCGAGCGTGAAGAAGTGCGCGCCCAGATAACGGTCAAGGAACAGCAGCGCCAATGTAACGGTCAGAATCGGGAAAGCGAATATGATCGTCACGCAGCTGGACAGTACGGACCAGCTGAACATCGGCATTTGCATCATCTTCATGCCCGGTGCGCGCATTTTGAGAATCGTGACGATAAAGTTGATGCCCGTTGCCAAGGAGCCGATACCGGATATTTGGATACCCCATATATAGAAGTCCTGCCCGACGCCGGGACTATGCGACAGCTCCGAGAGCGGCGCATATGACAGCCATCCGGCATCCGGCGAGCCGCCGATGACGAACGACATGTTGAACAGCATCGCGCCAAAGAAGAACATCCAGAAGCTTAAGGAGTTCAGGAACGGATAAGCGACGTCTCTCGCTCCGATCTGGAGCGGCACGACGATATTGAACAAGCCGAACATGAGCGGCATCGCCATAAATAAAATCATGATAACGCCGTGCGTCGTGAAAATTTGGTTATAGTGTTCCGGTTCCAGGAAGTGGACATCCGGCAAAGCAATCTGCGTCCGCATGAGCAGCGCATCGACGCCGCCGCGGAACAGCATGAGAATGGATGCGATGATATACATGATCCCGATTCGCTTATGGTCCACGGTCGTAAGCCATTCGCGCCACAGCCAGCCCCACTTTTTGAAGTAGGTCAGTACCGTGATGATCGAGATGAGCGCAAGCGCGATACTGACGTCGGCGCCATAGATGAGCGGGTCGCCCGTGACGAAAAAGTCGCCGGCGAACTCTTTAATTTTCTCTAACATGCGGTCTCTCCTCTCTTTCCGTTATTCGTGATCCGCATGATGTTCATGATCCATGTCCGTTTCGGCGTCCATGTCCATGTTCATTTCTTGATCATCGGCAGTAGATTTCGTTGCTTCGGTGCTTGTGTTCGATTGCTCCGCGCTTTCGGTGGACTCGCCGCCATGGTGATGGCCGCTCGATCCCGGCGAGGCGTATTTATTCACGATTGTATTGAAGAGACCTTCCGGATAGCCGGAGAACGACTGGATGTCGGCCGTGCCCTGTTCAGCCAGTTTCTCATAGCCTTCAATCGTCAGCTCCTTGCCGGTTCCCTTCACTTCTTGTACCCATGCGGCGAATTCCTCTTCGGAAGTCGCGGTTGCGTCGAAGCGCATTTTGCCGAAATCCTTGCCTGTGAAGTTCGCTCCGGCTCCATAGTAGACGCCAGGCTCATCCGCTTGCAGGAACAGTGTCATGGCCATGCCGGACATGGTATAGATCTGTCCGCCGAGCTGCGGAATCCAGAAGGAGTTCATCGGCGCATCGCTCGTCAGCTTGAACTCGATCGGGCGATCCTCCGGGAACTTCAGGTAATTGACTGTGGCGATATTCTGCTCGGGATACGTGAACAGCCACTTCCAGTCGAGCGAAGTCACTTCGATGACGAGCGGCTCCTTCTCGGACTCGAGCGGTTTCGAAGGCTCCAGATGATACGTGTAACGAACCGTCACGACGGCAAGAATAACGATAATGACAATCGGGATGCCCCACCAAATCGCCTCTAATTTCGTGCTATGCTCCCATTTCGGCTTATACGCCGCATTGTTGCCCGGTTTGTCCCGATAACGCCATACGATAATGGCGGTCAGAATCAGGACAGGCACGATAATGATTGCGCATAGCAGCGTTGAAATCCAGATCAAATCCCGCTGCGAATCGCCTACCGGACCCTTGGGATCCAGCACCATGGGGTTACAGCCCGACAGCAGAACCATCGTCAGCGTCAGCATGAAGGCTGCGGTGATTCGTTTCATAACGCTGCGCTTCTTCACTTCCTCATCTCCTTACGGCCGTTCATTGTAGTCGAACTTTGTGAAATTTGTCTCATGCCATAACCATAACAGAAGTCTTCTCCGATTTCCTCATCGTTAACAAAGGCGTCAACGAAAATTAGATTTTCTGTAATATTTCCTTCACCATTTCGACGATATTTACTAATAACCGCCTCAAACGCAAAAGAACCTCCCGGTTGTCCCGAAAGGTTCTTGCGCTAGTGAATCGCTTGTCAATCGACAGTTTCTGGTTATGCCGACGAATGTCGGTTAGATGCGTTGCTGGCCGTCGGAGCCATGCTTGCGGTTCTCCACCATGTTGATCGCCGTGCCGATCGTATAGATGAAGACGCTGCCGACCAAGAATCCGATTCCGACCATGAGCGTCAGGTTCTTGTCGCTAAAGTGGCTCAGGTTCCAAATACACATAACAACGCCGATTGCCAAACACAACCAGGCCATAATATTCATCGTCGAGAAAATCCGTTTCACGTCGCGTATTTCTTTGTTCATGATGGTCACTCCCGTTCGGTAAAGTAAACGCTTCCTATGGCTCTATTATACCTCAATTTCGCGATTTGTGTTCAAAAATTTTTCACATTTTGATCGAAATTCGGACAAATTATTCGCCAAGCGCGGGTTGAAAAGCTGTGATAGTGTTCTTTACCCATAAAATAGGGGAGCTACTCCTCAGGAGGTTAACCCTCCCCCAACCCCCTCCGCCGAGGGGGCTCCGTGGACTCCGCCCTCTGGACACCCGATTTCGTGCGTCGCGTTGGTTCGTGGTAGGCGGGAGCTTTCGAGTAGGCACGCTTTTGTCCTCACGGACAAAGCTCACTTATGCTTCCCCCTCCGCCGAGGGCTCCGAGCGTTCCGCCCGATGGACACCCGTTCTTCTCGTTGGTGGGATGCCGCCGTCGTTGACGTGTACATTGAGGTGGACTCGCTTGGTCTTTTTGAACAAGGCTAAGGGATGCGTCCTCACAAGTGGTTGGAAATGACTTCTTGAATATGGAGCTTTTGGCCGTAGCACGCTTTTTGTCCGTTGGACAAAGCTTACTTTTAAACAGCGCTTCACTAATAATTTTTTATTCCTATGTGATTTGCTGACTCATTTATTTTCTTCTCTAGCCGGTAGCTCAATAGTTAGCCGTCTCACTACCCCGCTCCCTTACTATCCCCAGGTTATGTTCGCCTTCCTTGCGCTCATATACTTTCGTGAACGAATGGAAATCGGGACTTGGCCGAGGAGGATAATATGAAGGAACAACTAGAGGCGTGCATCGCTTCGCTGGTAAACCGGTTGCTCGATGAGCAGCAACCGGACGGTTCGTGGCGCTACCGGTTCGTCGAGAGCGGCATGATGACCGACAGTCATTTTGTCGTTATGATCAGCTTGCTTGGAATTACTGGACGCGAGAATGAAGTTCGTATGCTGGCGGGGCGGATTCGGGGGAGACAAGATAAGGACGGAGCTTGGCGGGTCTATCCCGATGAGTCGGACGGCCATATCTCTGCGACGATTGAAGGCGTGCTGGCGCTGCTCCATGCCGGCGATTCGCCGGAGGCGCCGCATATGAAGCTGGCGCTGAAAGCGATCGAACGGATGGGCGGGGCGAAACGGGTGAACAGCTTAATGACCAAATTTCTGCTCGCGCTGGCCGGGTACAAATCTTGGCCTGCCTTTTTTCCGATTCCGCTTGTGCTGCTGCTGCTTCCGAAGAGCTCCCCGCTTCACTTCTTCCACTTCTCCGGCTACGCCCGCGTTCACATGGCGCCGATGCTCGTGCTCGGCGAACGCAAGCCGCGCTTCCATAACCCGCATGTGCCTATATTGGAGGAACTCGAAGGCAGCCGCTGGCTGTTCGCCTCTTCATCCGCGAACGAAGCTTCGGAAGCGAGCTGGTCGGACCATCTCTCGCGCGGTCCCCTCGATATGCTTCAGGAATGGGCGTCTGCTTGGATTCATGCGCCTAAACTGCTTAAGCAGCGCGCGCTGGACACCGCCGAGTCGTACATACGGGACCGAATCGAAGCCGACGGCACACTATACAGCTATGCCAGCTCGACGATCCTGATGGTGTTCGCGTTCATATCGCTTGGCTACGACAAAGAGGATCCCTTGATCCAGCGGGCTATCGACGGGCTGATCGGCTTTCTCGTTCCGGACGGTGACGGATCTCATCTGCAAACGACGACGTCCGCCGTATGGGACACCGCCCTCATCAGCCATGCGCTGCAGGCTTCCGGACTAAGAGGCGATCACCCGGCAATCGCCAAAGCCGGACGCTACTTGCTCGGCCGTCAGCACGACAAACCTGGCGACTGGGCGCTCGAGGCGGAGCACGCCGAACCGGGGGGATGGGGGTTTTCGCATATCAATTCGATCAATCCCGACGTTGATGACACGACGGCAGCCCTGCGCGCGATCGAGCCGCTGCGCGGTATCCAACCCGAAGCGGGCAACGCCGCGGATCGCGGCCTGAATTGGCTGATCGGAATGCAGAATAGCGACGGTGGTTGGGGAGCGTTCGAACGCAATAATCATCATCCGGTCATCCAATGGATGCCGCTCGAAGGCGTCGAAGCCGCCGCGACCGATCCCTCCTGCGCCGATCTGACCGGACGGGCGCTCGACTATCTCGGGAACACGGCAGGCCTCACGAATCGGCTTTCCTTTGTTCAGCGCGCGGTCCATTGGCTTTACAAGGATCAGAGGAATGACGGTTCCTGGTACGGTCGTTGGGGCGTCTGCTTCATCTATGGCACGTGGGCCGCGCTAACGGGACTAGCCGCGGTCGGCGAACCGCACGACCATCCGGCGATCCGCAAGGCGGTGCAATGGCTGCTGGACATTCAACGCCCGGACGGCGGCTACGGCGAATCGTGCGCCAGCGATATCGGCATGCATTATGCGCCTTTGGGCCGATCTACGATCGTCCAGACCGCCTGGGCGCTCGATGCGCTGACGGCCGTGCATGCCAAACCTAACGAAGCCATTACGCGCGCGGCCGACTGGATAGCCACCCATCATGGTCAACCTTCCGCGCTCGCCGATTATCCGACAGGCGCCGCATTGCCCGGCCATGTGTATTCCCGTTATGAAAGTTACCCGATTCATTGGCCGCTGTTGGCCCTCGCGCATGCACGCCGTAAGTTTGGGAATTTTTTTCCTTAAATTTTGGAAATCGATGCATAATTGATTCCGGGCCGTGACAAATTAACCCAGGTAGATAAATTCCATCTGGGAGGAAACACAACCATGTACAATCAATCGAACCTTACGCAACAAATCCAATTTCTGGAGCAAACGATTCACCAGCTGATCAATCAAACGCAGCAAGCTTCCGCCGTATACCAACAACTGCTTCACCAAGAGCTGCAAAATTCGCAGCAGCTGGAGCAATTGGCTAGACGCGAGCAGCAAGCGGCGCAAATCATCCAGAACGCCCTGCACGGCCACGAGGTCGCCATTCAGCAATTGAACCAAGTACAACTGTTGACGAAACAACTGGAGCAGCGCGTTCAAATCGAGCAAGCGCCATACGCGTTCAATGCGCAGCAGCAGGCGTTCCAGTCGCAACAGCAGCATGTACCTTATCAACAATAAGCATGGTGTGCCGGTTGGCGCCGTCGTTGGCGGCGCCGTCCGGTTCATTCGGGATAAAGTCCGTCAAACTAACGTCTATATGCCTTGCGCATAAGGACGTTTTTTTGCCGTTGGAACGATACCGCCGCTACGCCAAAAAGCCAGCCGGTCAACCGGCTGGCCAATCCATCTAACTTCACAAAATGAACACTACGAGAATACCCGCTGCTTCGTGCGCACCAAATCCGCCAAGAAGACGAGCGCTAGGCCTTGTCCCCAGCCTTGAACCCGCTTGATCGGCACTTCCCGGTAGCCGTCGATGTCGCGCATGACCGCCGTGCCGGCCGAGACGGAGCGAACCGAGCCATCCTCATCGATTTGACTCAGAATACCTTCGATCGCGAGATTCACGTATTTATTGTAGAGCGCTCCGGCATGCGTCAGGGCCGCGGCGATCCCCGCGGAGCCGCTTGTTTCGCTGTACGAGCTGGGATCGGTCAACACCGTATGCCATAACCCGTCGACGTTCTGCAGCCGGACGAGCGCGGCCAGTTGGTCGCGAAGCGAGCCTTCAATGATCATAAAGGACGGATGCGTCACCGGAATAAGCGGCAGCGCCTTCGCCATCGTCAGCGCCGCCCACGAGTTGCCGCGCGCCCAGAAGATGCCGGACATATGGTTCTTCGCGATGTTGTCCCAGCCGTGGTAGTACAAATTCGTCGCCGGATCCTGCAAACATTGCTCATGGCCGTGATACTGCTTCAATCCGTCCTCGAAGTAATCCTCCCGGCCGAGCAGCGCGCCCATGCGGACGAGGAAGTAGCCGGCCATCATCATCGTGTCGACCCACGCCTGCTCGGGGAAGTTGTACGTCTCCGAGTTGACCGTATGCTGGAAGATGCCGTCGCCGAAGCGGACCGCTTCGTGACGGAGATAGTCCGCCATCTGGATCGCAACATCCAAATATTTGCTGTCTTCCGTCGCCTGGTAGAGCGCGATTAGCGCGTGGCCGACCGATACGCCGTTGACCGACAGCTTCGGCAGCCCGTCCTCGAGCTTCTCGTCGACCCATGCTTGCAGCAGCTCGATATAGCGCTTATTCCCGGTTGCTTCATACGCTTCCGCCACGCCGTAGAACGCGACGCCGCCCGGCCAGTCCCAGCTGAAGTCCATGCGGAACGTACGCTCGACGACGCGGTCGATGACGTCCTGAATGTGTTTCTCGTCAAATATTAGCGGTGGCATATTTAAAATCCCCTTTCGGCTTTCCATTCAAGTGCTTGTGTGATTACTTCAGACCGCTCGTGCTAATCCCTTCGACGATATGCTTCTGGAAGGCGAAGAAGACGGCGACGACCGGAACGAGACTGACGATCGACATGGCGAACATCGCGCCCCAGTTGGAGAGCGTGTCGGCGTCGAGGTACATTTTGAGCGCCATCGATACCGGGTACATGCTCGGCTTGTTGAGATAGAGCACCGGTCCGATCAGATCCTCCCAACGCCAGTAGAACGAGAAGATCGAAGCCGTCGCCAGCGCCGGCGCGATGAGCGGAATGATGATGCGGTAGAACAGCCGGAATTTGCCGCAGCCGTCGATCGTCGCCGCCTCGTCGAGCTCGGCCGGGATCGTGCGGATGAACTGGATCATCAGGAAGATGAAGAACGGCGCGCCGAAGTAGGCAGGCACGACGATCGGCTTAATCGAGTTCAGCCAATCCATTTTCGCGAACATAATATATTGCGGCACGAGGGTAACGTCATGCGGAAGCATCAGCGTCACCATCATAATGGCAAACCAGAACGAGCTGCCGAAAAACTTCAGCCGCGCGAAGCCGAACGCGACGAGCGCCGATGAGAGCACCGCGCCGATCGTCGCTAAGACGACAAGCACGAGCGAGTTTTTGATGAACGTCCCGAAGCCGTAGCCCCCGATGCCTTGCCAGCCCTGGGAGTAATTCGTCCAGATCCATTCAGACGGTATGAGCGAGCCGGCGGTCTGGAAAATTTGCGCGCTTGGCTTGAACGAGCTCATTAGCAGCCAAATGACTGGATAGACCATCAGCAGGGCGCCGCCTGCGGCAATGACATGGTAGAGGGTCCACTTGAGCGTTTTGTAGCGCATGGCGTTAGCCCTCCTTCGATTCGTAATGAACCCAGAATTTCGAGGTGGCGAACAGAATCGCCGTGAAGATCGCGACGATGATCAGCATGACCCACGCCATCGCGGACGCATAACCCATATCGAAGTACACGAAGCCTTGACGGAACAGATACAGCGAATAGAGCAGCGTACCGTCGAGCGGGCCGCCTTCCCCCTTGGAGATAATGTACGCCGGCGTAAACGTCAGGAAGGCTCCGATCGTCTGCAGAATCGTATTGAAGAGCACGATCGGCGTCAGCATCGGCAGCGTAATGCTGAAGAACCGGCGCACCGCGCCCGCGCCGTCGACGCCCGCCGCCTCGTACAGCTCGCTTGGGATGTTTTTCAGACCGGCCAGGAAAATGAGCATCGAGGAACCGAACTGCCAGACGGACAGCGAGATGAGCATCCACAGCGCCGCGAACGGCTCGGCGAACCAGCGCACGCTGTCCACGCCGAAGAAATTCAGCAGGCCGTTGATGATGCCCTCATCGCCGTAAATGTTGCGCCACATGATGGAGACCGCGACACTGCCGCCGATAATCGAGGGCAAATAATAGATGGTGCGATATACGCCGACCGCTTTGGCTGCCGTATTGAGCAGCATAGCGATCGCGAGGGCGAAAGCGAGCCGCAGCGGAACGCCCATGAACACGTAGATGAGCGTCACCTTCAGCGACTGCCAGTATTTGCTGTCCTCAAAAAACATTTCCTTGTAGTTGTCCAGCCCGATCCAACGGGGCGATGTGAACAAATCGTAGCTCGTGAACGATAGATACAGCGACACGCAGGACGGTATGAGAATAAAGACGAGAAAACCGATAACAAACGGACTAATAAAGGCATAACCGGTCAGCTGGTTTTTCCAGGCGACTCGCATGCTACCACTCCCAATCCCAGATTCTGACCTTCTCTGAACCGATTTTTAGGTATGGGAAAGAGAGCGGCCCGCCCCGATGACCGGCCGCCCTAATCCCTTTATGCGATTTGCTATCATGCGTTATTTGTTCTTCGCCAAGATCGCGTTCGCTTCTTTGCGGAATTGCTTCGCCGCTTCTTCCACCGACAGCTTCTGGAAGTCCATTTGCTCGCCCAAACTGGAGAAGAGCTTGATGATTTCGGCCGTGCCGACCGGATCCGGCGGATCCATCGGGCTGCTGTTCTCCTGCGCCCACGTGACATAGTCGAATACTTGCACCTGCGCCGGATCCAGCGTCGGCTTGATCGCATCCGCCACCGTGCTGTTGACCGGCACGCCGCGGTCGCCTTTGATCAGCTTGTTCGCTTCGACGTTGTTCACCCAGAAGTCGATGAATTTCGCCGCTTCTTCTTTGTTCTCCGAATTTTTGGATACCGAGAAATACATGGACGGCTTCAGGTAGAGACCTTCTTTGCGGCCCGGACCCGGCATATGCGCCATCTCCAGCGGACGGTTCGCCACCTGCTGGATCGCGACGAACTGGTTCGTCCACTGCCAGATGCCGACCTGCTTGTTCTTGACCATCATGTCGTCTTCGAGCCCTTTGATTTGCGCTTTGACGTCCGGCGGCGGCGTATGGCCGTCCTTGACCAGATTCGCGAGCGGCCCGAAGAAGTCGATGAACAGCTGGTCATCCTCGTAACCGAGCGCCGTGCCTTCCGCGTTGTACAAATGCTGGCCTTTCGAACGCAGATAGTAGCCGAAGAATACTTCCGGACGGAAGCCGTTGTCGAAATAAAGCCCCGCGTCCTTCGCTTTGCTGGCCATCGCGAAGTAATCGTCCCACGTCCAATCTTCGCCCGGCTTTTCGACGCCAAGCTTTTTCAGCAGCTCGGGATCGTATTGGAAGTTAATCGTGTTGACGCCGATGTTGAAGCCGTAGAGCTTATCGCCCAGCTTGCCGCCGGAGATCGAGTTATCCGAAATGTTCGTCGTATCGATGCCATTGCCCAGATAAGGCGTCAAATCCTCCAGCTGACCCTTCTGGCCGTATTGCGCCAGGTAGGAAATGTCCATCTGCACGATGTCCGGCAGTTCGTTCGCCGCCGCTTGCGGCGCAAGCTTCTTCCAGTAGTCGTCGAAGTTGGCGTATTCCGGCTCGATTTTCACGTTCGGATGTTCCTTCTCGTACATTTCGATGACCTTCAGCGTGTAGTCGTGCCGAGGCTGCGACCCCCACCAGGCCATGCGGAGCGTGACCGGCTTCGACGAGTCCGCCCCTCCGGAATTCGCATCCGCTCCATTGTTCGGCGCGTTCGATCCCGTATTGTTGCCGTTGCCGCAAGCGGCCAATGAAACGACGAGCGAAGCCGCCACCAAGAGCGTCGAAAGCTTCTTCATCTAACGATCCCCTTTCATGCATGCGCTTGAATGTTAACCCTTACATTTACAATTGTAGCCGGGCGTAAGCGCTTGCGGAATGCAAAAAACCGCTCCCGTTGTTTAAAAAACAGAGGTTTCGACACCGGTTTTTTGACACCTCTACACGGGCGAGCGTTTATACTCCGACGGCGACACGCCCGTATATTTCTTGAAGACCTGGGAGAAATACTGCGGATTATCGCCAAAACCGAGCCGTTCCGCCAACTCGAAAACGCGAACGTCGTCCGCCTCATCGATGAGGGCGATCGCCTGCTCCATTCGTCTTTTCATGACATAAGAGGAGAATTTGTCGCCGATCTCCTTCTTGAACAGCTTCCCGAGATAATCCGCGTTCATATACAGCACTTCGCTGGCTACCCAATGGAGGGACAGCTGCGGATTCGCGAGATTCGACTCGATCACCTCCAGCATCCGCCGGATCATGTCGGAATACTTATGCCGGTACCGTTCGAAATTGAAGGTGCACGCCTCCTTAGCCGCGGCGTACATGAATTCGCGCACCGCATGCAGCGTGTCCATGCCTTCCAGCTTGCCGAGGGAGGTCAGCCAATCCTTCATTCGGTTCGGATCGCCTTGCCGGGCGACCGCGACGTAGACCGGGATAAGGTATGACTTGGTCATCGTCGTGTCCATCCGCTGCTGCGCGAGCGAATCGAACAACGCGGCCAATTCGGCTTCCGTCTCGCTCCATCGGCCGGATTTGACGAGCAGGCATAACCGCTCCTCGTCATAAAGGAACGTCTCCGGCGTCGGCTGATCCGCGTAATCGGCCAAGTCCTGCTTCATGATCAGCGTGCCTTCTCCTACATAGAAACGGTGTTCGAGACAAGCCAGCGTATCGCGGTACATCCTTCTCGCGCCCGTAATATCGCCCGGATCGCTTAGCGCGGACGTAACTTCCCTTTTATAAAAGCCTTTGAACGTGCGCGCGATGTCGGCGATGCTTGCGCGCAGCCGGTCCATCTCCGCAGGGCTCGGCACGAGCAGCAGCACCTGTTTGCCGATGGTCGCCCCGAGCAGCGGCGGTTCCTCCGCGAGCAGATCCTGCGCGATGTTCAGCAGCGCGAACAAGTGCTCGTATTCCACATCGCCCTCGACCTGCATCAGGAGCAGACAGACCGGCTCGCTGCCCAGCGTCAGGCCGAACAATCGCGCATATTCGTCCCAGTCCCGTTTGCCGTAGGTTTTGTTCGTCACCAATTCCTTCAGGAACTGCGCCTTCGCATGCGGGATGACTTTGTTCAGCTCGGTCTCCATGCCTGCCAAAAACTGGTCGCGCCCCTTGCGCTTGTCCAGCTCGCGAACGATATCCCGAAGCGACTGCGCGATCGTCTCCTCGTTGCACGGCTTGAGCAAATAATGCTTAACCCCGAACCGCATCGCCTTGCGCGCATAATCGAAATCCCCGAAGCCGGAGAGGATGATGAACGCCGGCGCGTCATCTTCGTTTTCCGTCACCTTCTCGACGAGTTGCAAGCCGTCCATGCCCGGCATCCGGATATCGGTGATGACGATATCCGGCCGATCGCGTTCGATCTCTGCCAGCGCCTCCACGCCGTTCCTCGCCGTACCCGCCAATCTCGTGCCCGTCCCCTCCCAATCCACGATCGCGGATATGCCTTCCAAAATAATGCGTTCATCGTCTACCAGCAGCACCTTATACATGCTCATCCCTCCGCTCATACGGCAGCGCCATCGTAATCGTCGTGCCGGCGCCGCGTTCGCTATTCACTTGTAATCCATACCTGTCGCCGAACAAAAGCTTAATTCGTTCGTCGATATTCCGCATACCCACGCCCGACCCTTTCGGCCGAACCTCGCCCGTCTTCAACCTTGCCAGCATCCCAACGTCCATCCCCGGTCCTGTATCCTCCACGACGACGAACAATTGGTCGCCTTCATGCCATGCGCGGATGCGAATGCGGCATGGTTCCAGTATCTGTTCGACTCCGTAATTCACCGCATTCTCGACAAGCGGCTGCAGCGAAAGCTTCGGAATCCTCGTCGTCAAATATTCGTCCGGCACGTCCAGCTGGAAGTCCAGCCGCTCCTCGAAGCGGATCCGCTGAATCGTGACATAGTGGGACACGATATCCAGCTCGTCCTTCAGCTGGATGAGCGGCTCCTTGATATTGATCGAGCTGCGCAGCAGGAAGCCAAGCGACTCCACCATTTGCGAGATGGGCCGCTGTCCGTTCATTTTGGCCGTCCAGTTAATCGTCTCCAGCGTGTTGTACAGGAAGTGCGGGTTGATTTGGGCCTGTAACGCCTGGAATTCGCTCTCCTTGATCGCCAGCTGCTTGACGTAATTCTCTCGGATCAAATCATCGATGCGCTGAACCATCATGCGGAAGTTCCGATGCAGCTGACCGGCCTCGTCCATCGGAATTTGCCTGTCGTCTTCGTTCTCCCACGCGTCGAAATGGCCGAGCTGCACCCGTTTCATCTTCAGATTCAATCGTTCGATCGGACCCGTGATGCCTTTGGAGAACCGGAACGACAAGATAACCGCCATGACGAACAACGCCCCGAGCAGCACCACCACTGCGCGCTTGACAACGGCGACCCGTTCGAAGATCGTATCGTACGGAATGAGCGTCATGTACGTCCAATTCGTATTCGAAGACGGAACATACGCGACGAAATACCGATTACCGTCGATACGGGCCGTCGTATACCCTTGTTTGCCCGCGATGAAACCGCTCAGCTCCTGCTCTTCGCCTGTTTCAAGCACGGGGAAGATGGAGTGACCGTCTTTCAGAATATAGAGCTCCATATTCTCAAGGCCGCCTGCCTTGTTCAAATAATCGTGAAACAGCCCTTCCATATCGATGCGCACGGTCATGACGCCAAGCGGCGCCAGCTCCAATTCCTGATAGGAACGAATGAGCCGCGCCGAGCTCAGCGTACGGTCTTCCTCGTCCGGCAAAATCCAGGTGTTGCCTCCTTTATTGGGCGCCGATTCCTTCTTCAGCATCCGGATGCGCTCGGGCGACGATGTGACCAGCTTCGTCCCCGCCGCATACTCTTTGCCGTAATAATCGGTCATCTGGATCGACAGCACGTATTTCTCCATGCCCCCGATCTCCAGCATCCGTGTCTGAATATAGTCGGCAATGACGAAGCGGTCGTACTCCGTCCCCGCCTGCTTGATTTTGTTCAAATACGACTGCAGCGTGCCGTCGGTCGCCAGCCGATAAGACAGGCGCTCCATCTTCTGCAGCTCGCCCTCGATGCCCGCCGCCGTAAGTCCAAGCGATTGTGCCGACTGCCGATAGAGCTCCTCGTCGTACTTCTCGAAGGCGTACTGCTGCACGATCAGCATCAGCAAGCAGACGAGCAGCATGACCGCCGTGATGAGCACGATTAATTTGTATTTGATGCGAAGATTCATGTAAAGCGCTTTCAACTTGACCAATGAGCCGTCCCCTCTCTGCCTTATATCCCGCGCCCGCGAAACGTACCGCGTTCATTATACATGAAATGTACGTACAAGAGGAGGTGCCAATGGGCCGACTCGACGGAAATAAGAAGGGCTCCGCCCCTGTGACCCCGTTTTTGTTGCTCCCTCCTCCCACCTCCTCCGCCGAGGAGGCCCCAAAGGACTTCGCCCTCTGGACTCCCTATTTCGTGCTTGCGCGTTTGTTCGCGGTCGGCGGGTTGCTTCGAGCTGGCACGCATTTGTCCTTGCGGACAAAGCTTCATGCATATGGGGAGAGAATCTTTTCGAGACATCTGGAAGTGCAGTATCTTGCTATCCTGTTCTGACCTTCGCTTTCGTCCGTTCTCGCCGACACGCTTTACTTTATCCGCGAGCCTGAATCTATCATAGTTCTATAACAATAAAAAAAACGTCCCGGAACTGAGCCGGGACGTGCTAATAATCGCCAGTGCGGTGCTGCATAAAGCTTCACTTGATGTTCCATACCGATCGCATAGCGAAAGCGTATCGCCGATTAGCGCATCCGCCAGTACATGTCGTTCAGGCGAAGCTCATTGCGGAACGCATTCACTTGCGTCGCGTTGTCGATGATGACGACTTCGATGCCGGCCATCTCCGCCCAGTCGATGAGCTGCTCGGCCGTAATCGCGTACGAGAGCACCGTATGGTGCGCGCCGCCGGCGTGGATCCAAGCTTCCGCCGAGACGTTAAGCGATGGCTGCGGCTTCCAGAGCACGCGCGCGACCGGAAGGTTCGGCATGTCGCGATCCGGCTGCACCGCGTCGACGACGTTGACGATCAGACGGAACCGGTGGCCCAGGTCGATCAGCGACGCATTCACCGCTTGGCCGCTGCGGCCGTCGAAGATCATGCGCGCAGGATCGGCTTTGCCGCCGATGCCGAGCGGATGGACTTCCAGACGCGGACGGTTCGCCGCGATCGTCGGACAGACCTCCAGCATGTGGGCGCCGAGAATCATTTCGTTGCCTGGCTCGAAGTGGTACGTGTAGTCTTCCATGAACGATGTCAGCTTGTTGCCGGCCATCACTTTCATCAGGCGCGTCAAGGCTGCCGTCTTCCAGTCGCCTTCGCCGCCAAAGCCGTAGCCCTGCTCCATCAAGCGCTGTACAGCGAGACCTGGGAGCTGCTTCATGCCGTGCAGATCCTCGAACGTCGTCGTGAACGCCGTAAAGCCGCCTTCTTCCAAGAACGACTTCATGCCAAGCTCGATACGGGCCTGTTCGCGGATCGACTCCCAACGGTCCGCGTCGTTGCGGATCTCGGGCGCGATATCGTACGACTTCTCGTACTCGGCTGCCAGCGCGTCGACGTCCGCTTCCGAGAACGTCGCCATGCGCGCGACGAGATCGCCGATGCCATAGCCATTGATCGACCAGCCGAATTTGATTTGCGCTTCGACTTTGTCGCCTTCGGTAACGGCGACTTGGCGCATGTTATCGCCGAAACGAGCGACTTTCAGCGTGCGGCTCTCGACGGCTGCCACCGCGGTGCGCATCCAGCCTGCGATGCGGCCTCTCGCCTCGGCGTCTTCCCAATAGCCGACGACGACTTTGCGCGCGACGTTCATTCGAGCGCCGATGAAGCCGTATTCGCGGTCGCCGTGCGCCGATTGGTTCGTATTCATGAAATCCATGTCGATGCTATCCCATGGAATATCGCGGTTGAATTGCGTATGCAGGTGAAGAAGCGGCTTGCGCAGCTGGGAGAGACCGGCGATCCACATTTTAGCAGGCGAGAACGTATGCATCCATGTAATGATGCCCGCACAATTCTCGTCGGCATTCGCGGCCGCGAGCACGCTCGTAATTTCATCCGGCGTCGTCACGACTTGCTTGAACGCGACCGGGAACGGAATCGACTCGTCGCGATCGAGACCTTGTGCGATTACTTTCGAATGCTCCGCGACTTCAAGAAGCGTCTCGGGACCGTACAAATGCTGGCTGCCCGTCACGAACCAAAACTGATAAGGTTTTACGGTTAACATGGCATAATCTCCTCCTAATAAGTACAACTTGTACGAACAATTGAAATAGTTGTTTGTTGCACGTCTGTTGATCACCGCGGTTGTTATAACCACTATCGGACATTCGTCCATTCAAACCATCAACTTGTACGTACAACTGGATGAGTTCATTGTACGACTTCGTCCGTACTTTTTCAAGAAGAATCTTCATGTTAGTTTCGCGACAGCCAATCAGGACTTTGGGACTAGTTATTTTTCCGCTTGCAGCCGATACGTTTCTTTACAAAACGTACATGCGAACACGACGCCATCTTCGCCGCGGCGCAGCGTCAACCGGTCGTCATCCTCCGATTCTAACCATTGTCTTCCATGTTCGTCACGGTCGCCAAACGCATGAAAATCAACGCGATTGCCGCATTCGCACGTAAATACCAGAATCATGGCGCATATCCGCCCTTTCTTTACATAATTTCCTTGTACGTACTTGACATTGATACACTCTGTATCATAAATTACTAGTAGTAGAGTATTACGCCCGCCGAATCACCAGGTCTAGCACTCAGTACAGAGCGTAAGGAGAAATTAACATGACGATGGGAGATCGTTTAAGAGAGCTGCGGCTGCGAAAGAACATTTCGCAGGAAGAAGTGGCAAAGCAAATCGGCATTACCCGTTCGGCTTACAGCCACTATGAGATCAACAATCGTCAGCCGGTTTACGAAACATTGAAGAAGCTGGCCGTCTTGTTCAATGTTTCGCTGGATTACATTATTGGCGGCGAGCAACCGACTAAACCTGACACCCAGATGATGCCCGAAGCACTTGAAATCATTCGGATTCTGAACAGCATGGATCAGGACAAACGCAAGCAGTCGATCGACCGCATGATGGCCGTCATCCGCCAAGCGGAGTAACCGCTACCAATCCGTTACCGGCAGCGAAAGCCATATCGTCGTTCCAACGCCGGGCTCGCTTTCGGCGCCTATGGTGCCATTGTGCGCCTCGACGATTTCCTTGGCGATCGCCAGTCCGAGACCGCTGCCGCCGTCCGCCGAATTGCGCGCGGCATCCTTCTTGTAGAACCGGTCGAAAATAAAGGGCAGATGCGTCGCTTCGATGCCTTCTCCCGTGTCGGTCACCTTTACGACCGCTTCATTGGCCGTTTGCCTAAAAGAAAAGGAAAGCGTTATCTTGCCGCTCGGCGCCGTATATTTGACCGCATTATAAATGAGATTGGCCATCACCCGCTCCATGCGCTGCTGGTCCAGTCGAAGCGTAATGCGGTCCGGATGCACGGTCTTCCCTTCCTCGTCCGTCTCTGCGACCTCTTCAAACCGGCATTCGAAGCTTATTCCTCTTGTCCGTACATCCATCTCATACTGCTCTCTTAACGATCCCATCCAACTTTCCATCGTCACTTCCGTATAATGCATCCTCAGTTGTCCCGATTCGAGCCGCGTCAGCTCGAACAAATCCTGAATGAGCCTACTTAAGCCCATTACTTTGCCGAGCATCATCCGTACGTACCGGTTTTGCTGCTCCTCCGTGTTCACGACGCCGTCCCGCATCGCCTCCAAGTAACCTTGAAGCAGCGTGATCGGCGTCCGCAGATCGTGGGAGATATTCGTCATCAGCTGCCGGCGCGAGGCTTCCGACCTGGCGAGTTCCCGGTTGGAGCAGGCTAGCGATTCGTTCGCGCTTCGCAGCTCCTCGGTTCGCTCCGCGATCCGCTCCTCCAAATACATGTTCAGCTCGCGAAGCTCGGCAGACGCCTGCTCTACCCCGCGCAGCGCGTTCGAGAAGCGGCTGGATATAATGAACGACTGCATGAGCATAAAGAAGAACAATCCGATCGGCACCAGCTGTGTGCGAACGAGCATTTCATTGTAGAACAAAATGTCGTTTAGGATCGTAGCCACGAACACCGCGACCCCGACCAAAATAAAGCCCGCGCCTTCACGTTTCCTGAATAACGCCCGCCACAGCACGAGCAGAATGTACAGACTGCCTAATACGACGAACAACTGGATCGCGCCGACGGTTTTGGAATAGACGATCGCCGGCGTCGCCAGCACGAACACGCCAATGGCCATGCCGATGCCGATGACGACCGGTCCGACCCGCCGGTGCATTTCTCTCGGGAACAAGCCGCCGATGTACAGGATGCCCGTCGCCGCGCTGAACGCGAACGAGATATACTCGATCTTCATCGCGGCCTCCCAATTGATGCCTGGGAACATCTGAATCAGGTACATATTGCCGGTCACGCTCGTGCGGGCCGCCACGAACAAGCAGAGCAAGCCGAAATACAGCGTGAATCTCTCTTGACGGCGAAACGCGTACAAGCCCAGATGGAACAGCCCTATGATGACCAGACTGCCGAGAATGGTCATCTCCTGGATCGTTGTCCGCATCTGGCTCTTGGTGATCGCATCGTTCGTCCCCATTCTCAGATCAACCCAGATTCCGCCCTTCCGGTGCTGAAAGTTAGATACCTGTACGGTCAGCTGCAGCTCGCTGCGGTCACCATCGAGCGTAATAATGCGCGGCTGCTGCCTCGCATCGGAATCGGCCCGGCTGCGACCGACTTCGCCTTCGCTCGCGAGCATCCTGCCGTCGACCCACAGCTTGTACGCACTGAAGATGTTCGGCACGCGAATCGCCAGCAGCCTGTCGCTTGGCGTCAGCAGCACCTTTAGCCGGTAGGTGGCATACCCTTGGCCGCTCTGCAGCCCGAACGATGCCGGATAGCTGTTCCACGACTGCGGCACGGCCGCGTACGCGACGGCAGATTCGGGTTGATACGCGGATTCTACCGGGCCGAGCAGCCGATGGTCGAACAACGCCCATTCACCCGACAGATTGAGGCTGCCCTGGTCTAGGAATGACCAGTTTCTAAGGTCGATGACGCCTTCCTTGGCTACCGGCCGCGTGACGGCGGGCTCTGCCGCGCATCCGGATACCAGTGTTTGGATCAATGCGAGAATGAACAAAATAAGACAAATGCGGCGAATAGGTCTTCCCTCCATAAAAATCGTTCGTTGCTAGGTACTCCTTCCATTCGCTATAATAAGCGATGAAGCAGGACTATAGGCGCTTACATGCCTGCGCCGGTCGGAATGGCCCTGGGGAGGAAAACTGGAATGAACGGAAACAGAATATTGGTTGTCGATGACGAGCCGGACATTACCGAGCTGATAACCCTTTATTTGGAGAAGGACGGTTTTGACGTAAACTCGGCGGATAACGGGGAAGACGCGCTTCGGCTGGCCCAGACGGTCAAGCCGGATTTGATCATTCTGGACATCCAGCTCAAAAGCTTGGACGGCATCGAGGTGTGCAAACGCATCCGGAATGAATCCGGCGTCCCCATTTTATTCCTAAGCTGCATGAGCGACGATACCGACATTATACACGGTCTGGAAGTCGGCGGCGACGATTATATCACGAAACCATTTAGCCCGAGCCAATTGGTGGCGCGGGTCAAGGCGCATTTGCGCCGCCAATCCAATCCGGATTGGCGCCCGGAGCGCAAGCATGGCGACGTGCTCGCTATGGACGGACTCGTCATCGATATGATGGGCCGCACGGTCCGCGTGCAAGAGACGGAAGTGAATCTATCCGCCAAAGAGTACGACCTTCTGCTCTGCCTGGCGCAATCGCCGAACCGGGCGTTCCCGCTCGACGAGCTGTACAATCTCGTCTGGGGCGCCGACAGCATGGGCGACACGCGAACGCTGATGGTGCACGTCAGCAACCTGCGCAAAAAAATCGAGCCGGATCCGGCCAACCCGACCTACATCGTGACTGTGCGGGGCGTCGGGTATAAATTTCAACACAAGGAAGGAATTTCGCATGTATATCGCTGATCAATGGAACGACTACGAGCTGCTTGACACCGGGGAAGGAGATAAGCTGGAGCGCTGGGGGAACTACGTCCTTCGGCGCCCGGACCCGCAGGTCATCTGGCCAATCGTCCATGATTCCGCGCGCTGGCGCAATGCCGATGGCCATTACCACCGCAGCTCTTCCGGCGGCGGACAATGGGAGTTCCGCACGAAGATGCCGGATCGCTGGACCATCGGATACAAAGAGCTTAAGTTTCACATTCGTCCCACCAGCTTCAAGCATACCGGCCTCTTCCCCGAGCAAGCGGTCAACTGGAGCTGGATGATGGATAAAATCCGCAATGCGGACCGTCCAATCCGGGTACTGAACCTGTTCGCATACACGGGCGGCGCTACCGTCGCGGCTGCGGCCGCAGGCGCCGAAGTGTGCCATGTTGACGCGGCCAAAGGGATGGTCCAGTGGGCGAAAGAGAACGCGCAGCTGTCGGGCTTGGAGAATCACCCGATCCGTTACATTACCGACGACGTATTTAAATTCGTGCAGCGCGAGCAGCGCCGCGGCCGTCAATACGACGCGATTATCATGGATCCCCCCTCTTACGGACGCGGGCCGAACGGCGAAATGTGGAAGCTTGAAGAGAATTTGTTCCCGTTCCTCGAATTTTGTACGACAATCTTGTCGCCAAATCCGCTCTTCGTGCTCGTGAACTCGTATACGACCGGATTGTCCCACTCGGTGCTTCACAACCTGCTGCATCTGACGGTCGGACGCAAGTTCGGCGGAACGATCAATTGCGGCGAAATCGGATTGCCGATCACGGCTAGCGGCTTGCACCTGCCGTGCGGAATCCTGGGTCGCTGGGAGGCGAAATAAAATGAACGCGGACAAGCATCGGGAGGCGGCAGCGCCTCTCCTTCCCGTTCTTTACGAGGACAATCATCTGCTGGTCGTGCTCAAAACGCCGGGCATCTTGTCGCAGGCGGACGATACGGGCGAGCCGGATATGGTCACGCTGCTGAAGGACGACTTGAAGGTCCGCTATAACAAGCCCGGCAATGTATTTGTCGGGCTTGTCCATCGTTTGGACCGCCCAGTGGGCGGCGTCATGGTATTCGCGAAGACCTCGAAAGCAGCCTCAAGGCTTTCGGAGTCGGTCCGATCGCGCAATTTCGAGAAAATGTACGTGGCGCTCGTCCACGGCATGCCACCCAAGCCGAGCGCGACGCTCCGCCATTATTTGAGCAAAGACGCCGCACGCAATATCGTGACGGTGCATGAGCGTCCTACGGCGGATGCCAAAGAGGCCGTACTCGATTACCAGGTTGCCGCCTCTCACGGCGGGTTGTCCCTCGTCGTCGTTCGGCTGCACACCGGAAGGCCGCACCAAATCCGGGCGCAAATGGCCCATCTTGGATGCCCGCTCGTATACGACCGTAAATACGGTGCGCCGCCAGCGAAGGGCGAACGCGACCTCGCGCTGTGGTCCGCCTCGGTCGGCGTCCATCATCCGGTCTCGAAGGAATGGCTCGCTTTTCGCGCCCTGCCGCCTCGCAACGAGCCATGGGCCCAGTTCCCGGATGAAGCTTGGCGGCGCGCCGAATCGATGCTTGCGGCGGATAAAGGCAGCGCATGGTAAAGCCGATGCGCGCCGCCTTATGCTTCATCGCGTTCCTCGCCATCCTGCTGTCCGGTTGTTCGCTTGACGAACGTTCGCCCGGAAGCGAAACACAGGAAACCGGTCAGAACCGTAACGGCGATTCGGGGACCGAGGAGCTCCCGGTTCCGGAGAACGACAACGCGTCATCCCCGGACGACGCGAGCGGCGAAACGAACACCAACGTCCCCGCACCTGTCGAAGAACCAACCGAGCCGATTGCGCCGCCAACGAACGCGACCTGGGTCGCGGCGGGCGACGTGATGATGCATATGCCGCAGCTTCCGGCTTACTACGACGCCAAAACCAAGCGATACGACTTCTCGCCTTACTTCGAATCCGTTCGCGCCATTATTAGCGAAGGGGACTGGTCGCTCGCCAACCTGGAGACACCCATTGCGGGGAAGGCGCTCGGTTATTCCGGCTTTCCGATGTTCAATGCCCCGACTGAGCTGGCGGAAGCGCTTCGCGAAGCCGGTTTCACGATCGTGACGAACGCGAACAACCACTCGCTTGACCGCGGCGCGGAAGGCATCAGCCGAACGCTCGCCGCCTTGGAGGCGCAGCAGCTCGTCACGAAAGGCACATACCGCTCGAAGGCCGAGGCCGAGAAGCTGACGATCGTGGAGAAGAAAGGCATTCGCATGGGGCTGCTCGCATATACCTATGGCACGAACGGCATCCCGCTGCCGGACGCCATGCCGTATGCCGTGGATTTGATCGACGAGCAGAAGATGCTTGGCGACATCGCGAAGCTGAAGGAAGCCGGTGCCGACTTTATTACGGTCGCCCTTCATTTCGGCACCGAATACCAGACCTCCCCGTCCGATGAACAGATGAAGCTCGCGCGCAAGCTGATCGCACACGGCGCGGATATTATAGCCGGCGCGCATCCGCACGTCGTTCAGCCTTATGAGATGGTCGAGGTTACGGAACAAGACGGCACGATCCGCAAAGGACTCGTCATCTATTCCATGGGCAATTTCATCTCGAATCAACGCGGCGGAACGAAGGATTATGGATTGCTGATGAAGGTCGGTATCCGCAAGGACCATGCCACCGGCAAGACGACGATCCAAGAAGTCGAACCGATCCCGACTTGGGTGTACCGGTACAAAACAGGCAAAGTGAACCATTATCGCATCGTCCCGCTCGGCGAGACGATCGCCGAACGTTCGATTCCCGATCTCTCCCGCGCCGAATATGACGCTCTGGCGCGCGGGAAGGCAACGATAGACCAACGACTAGCTTCGATGTCCGCCGCGCCTGTGACGGTGCCTGCAGCGCCTTAGGATGCCATGCGGCAGATTCGATTGACGTCTCGATTTAGCTCGACATGGTTTTACGCACGAACGCCCCTTCCGTGATGGAAGGGGCGTTCGTCGTTCACATCGTCTCGCCGATGATAAAGCGCACGCGATGGCTTCTTAGCTCAGCCTGTTTGTATGCCGACGCAATTCCCTGCTGCTTCGCCGCGCTCTTGCTGACCTCTTTATAGGCGAGGATGGTATCCACCGCTCTGGCGAAGGGCCCTTCGCTTAATGCTACGACGGCATCTCCCCGCCACTGCGCCTTAATCCTTCTCCCTCCGCTGCCGCAAGGCTGCGGATGCGCAAAGCCGCCAGCAAACCACTCGTACTGCCGGATCGGCGTCCCCGGCGGCTCCATGCATAGAAACAGCGACAGTTCATCGCACAAGACCAACGCATTGAAGTGATAGTGAAGCGTTTCCAAATCGAAGCGTAGTTCGGCTTGAATGCTCGCTTGCCGTTTCTTCTCCCGCGAGGCGAACGCACGCGTCTCCGGCGTATCCGCCCTCTCCGCCAGCATCGTATACAGCTGGCTCGACAGCATCGCCGCGTAGGGATTGATCCGCTCCAACTCGTCGAGGCCGTGCTGATAGTGAAGAAACCGGATGTTCGGCGGGAAGTCGCGAAACGAAAACGGCCGACGCGCCGCATCGTTCCAGATTGGATCGATATCCAGCCCAGCCCAGCTGCGGTCATGCTCGTATGCCGCCTGCACCACGTCGGAAATTCGCTCCCCAAGGAGCTCCTCCTGCCACGCTGCCATCAAATCGCCTGATATTTGAGCGTGATCCTGCTGTGCAATCAAGACGTACGACTCTTCTTTCTCGTATACGATCATGTTCCCGCCGCCCTTCTGTTGTGAGGTAGCTCTACGATTATATACACCCTATTCTCGATAATAAAAAAGAAACACGGCCGATTGTTCGGCCTATGTTTCTTCCGCTCTTGCCCCTTTTACGTTTGCTTCAATTCGCCACTTTTCCGAGCAAATACACAAGCAGCTGTTGATTATGAGAGGAGATTTTGTCCAGCGCCTCGGAAATATACGCATCGCGAAGCTCAAGTCCCCTGCGCGCCTCCGCTTCGCCTTTCTCCGTGACCGTCACCCAAACGATCCGGCGGTCGCTGTCATCCCGGCTGCGCGTGACGAGTCCGCCGCGCTCCATCCGGTCCAGCAGCGTCGTGATCGCCGCCGGCGTTGTGGTGAGGTAAGCCAGCAGATCGGATGGTTTCATCGGTTGATGCTGCAGCAGCAGTTCCAGCACGTTCAGCTGCCCCTCCGTGAGCGCCGGGGACAGGCCATCTTCCAGATGCGACTTCCAATCCTTCGATATCTTCATCCACAATCTCGCAAACTCTGAAGAAACGATAGGGTCCACCCGCTTTCGATCCGAATTTCTTCTCTATTCCCATTATACGAGAATCAATTGTCGAATGTAAGATTAACGAGGTTAATATTTTGTGCCCCGGCTCGCTATAATACAGAACCATTTGACACGGTTAGACATAGGTTAGTGATGAGGGTTGCGTGGCTTACTCGAATTTGCCCGAGACTCGATGACCGGAAGGGGAGCGTGACGACAATGGACGACCGCAAAATCGAACTGGTGCGCAGGCTCAAGAATACCGCGATCGCAAAAGACCCACAATGGCTGGAGCGGCTAGACGAACCGGCGCCATTGTGGGTTGTGCTGGACCTTATGCTGCGGCTAATGGAACGCGGCGACGAGTCCCATATGCCATTTGATTAAAACGATCTCATGCTCAGACGCCGCATCGTGGGAACACGGTGTGAATGGCGTCTTTTTTATCGATCTGTACGAGCGCCTTGCCCATTCCCCTGCGATCTTCGATCGGCGCTTTTTCCGTCGAGGCCGTCAGATGGGCGCCGGTTGCGGTCAGCATGACGAGCTCCCGCTCCTCTTTGCAGTGGAAGGCGCCGACGAGGCGATCGCCGTTTGGCTTGACGCGCTTGCCTTCCTTGAACTCGAACGTCGAGACGCCTTTGCCGCCCCGGCCTTGAATCATATAATCCATCAGCAAGGTACGCTTCGCGTAGCCAAGATCGGTCAAGACAAGCACTTCGCCTTCATCGCCCGTGACCAGCTCCGCCGCGACAACCTCGTCTTCTTCCTTCAGCTGCAGGCCGCGCACGCCGCCGGCGACACGTCCCATTGGGTTGACTTCGCTCTCCGGGAATCGGATGCTCATGCCAAGCTTACTGACGAGCAGCAGTTCTTTCTCACCGTCGCTTGGCAGCACCCGGACGATCTCGTCGCCTTCGCTGACCTTCACTGCGGCGATCGCGGTCGAGCGTGAGGATTTGTACTCCTTCAGCTCCGTCCGCTTGACCTGCCCCCGCTTGGAGACGAACACGAGCGAGCGTCCCGCTTCCTCGAAATCCTTGACCGGAATGACGCTTACGATGGCATCATCTTTCGGCATCGGGATGACGTTGACGACGGCCGTCCCCGTATCCTTCCATTTGAACTCCGGAATCTGATGGATCGGCAGCTGATAATACTGGCCTTTGCGCGTGAACAGCAGCACTTGGTCGATCGTGTTGACATCCAGCAGGTGGCGGATGACGTCGCCTTCCTTGACGCCCGCATTGCTAAGCTCGCCGCCCGAACGCGTGAACGACAGCTTCGAGGTCCGCTTAATGTAGCCTTCATGGCTGAGCGTCACGAAGACGTCCTCGGCCGGCACGATAACCTCCAGATTGACCTTCAGCTCTTCGACCTCGCCTTGAATGTCCGACCTCCGGTCGATGCCGAACTTGTCCCGAATCTCGGTCAGTTCGTCCTTAATGACGCCGATCAGCTTCTTCTCGCTGTCGAGAATGCCCCGGAGATAAGCGATCCGCTTCATGATATCCTTATGTTCCTTCTCGAGCGTCGTAATCTCGAGATTCGTCAGACGGTACAGTTGAAGCGTCAGAATCGCATCTGCTTGCCGCTCGGTGAATCCGTATTGGGCAACCAGGTTGTTCTGCGCATCTTGGCGGTTCTTCGACGCCTTGATCGTCGCAATGACGTCGTCCAAAATATTCAGCGCCTTGACGAGCCCTTCCAGCACGTGGGCACGGTCTTCGGCCTTCTCCAGCTCGAACGTCGTACGGAACGTGACGACTTCCTTCTGATGCGCGATATAGGCGTTCAGAATCTCCAGCAGGCCGAGCTGTCTCGGCGCCTTGTTGACGATCGCGACCATGTTGAAATTGTACGTGACCTGAAGATCCGTCTTCTTGAGGAGATAAGCCAGAATACCCTGTGCATCGGCTTCTTTCTTCAGCTCGACGACGATGCGCAGCCCGTTGCGTCCGCTCTCGTCGCGCACCTCGGCGATGCCCTCGACCTTTTTCTCCAGACGGATATTCTCCATCGCCGTCACCAAGCGCGATTTGACGACTTGATACGGGATTTCGGTAATGACGATTTGCTGGCGACCGCCCTTCATATCCTCGATTGCGGTCTTCGACCGAATGTAGATGCGGCCTTTGCCGGTCGTGTACGCGTCGCGAATACCTTCCTCGCCCATGATGAGGCCGCCGGTCGGAAAATCCGGACCGCGCACGATCGACATCAACTGCTCGAGCGTCGTGTTCGGCTGCTGCATGAGCAGAACGCAGGCATCGATGATCTCACGCAGGTTATGGGTCGGGATTTCGGTCGCGAATCCGGACGAGATACCGCTTACCCCGTTGACGAGCAGGTTCGGGTACCGCGAAGGCAGCACGACCGGCTCTTTCGTCGTATTATCGAAATTGTCTTTGAACAGAACCGTACGTTTTTCGATGTCCCGAAGCAGCTCCATCGCGATCGGCGACAGTCTGGCTTCGGTATAACGCATGGCCGCCGCCGGATCGTCGTCCTGGGAGCCCCAGTTGCCGTGACCGTCCACGAGCACATGCGCCATTTTCCACGGCTGCGCCATCCGCACCATTCCCTCGTAGATCGAGGAGTCCCCGTGCGGATGATAATTGCCCATGACGTCGCCGACCGTCTTGGCGGATTTGCGGTATGGTTTATCCGGCGTATTCCCGGCATCGTACATCGCGTACAGAATGCGTCGCTGTACCGGCTTTAATCCGTCGCGCACGTCGGGAATCGCGCGGTCTTGAATGATGTATTTGGAATAGCGTCCGAAGCGGTCGCCCACGACCTCCTCCAGAAACGCCGGCAAAAATTGTTCCAGGTTGCTCATGCCGATTCAAACTCCTACCCCTTATTTGCGGTGCTGTCCTACTCCTCGTACTCGGTAAAATCGACGTTCTCGACGATCCAGCGCTTGCGCGGGTCGACCTTGTCGCCCATCAGCGTGGATACCCGGCGTTCGGCTTTGGCAGCGTCTTCGATCTGCACCTGAAGCAGCGTGCGCGATTCTGGATTCATCGTCGTCTCCCACAGCTGATCGGGATTCATCTCGCCGAGCCCCTTGTACCGCTGCAGCTCGAACTGCTTGCCGAATTCCTTCAAATAATTCTGCAGCTGTTCGTCCGTCCACGCGTAGCGAACCGTCTCCAGCTTGCCCGACTTGCGCGTGATCTTGTACAGCGGCGGCTGGGCGATATAGACCCGGCCCATATCGATAAGCGGCTTCATGTACCGATAGAAGAAGGTCAGCAGCAGCACCTGAATGTGGGCGCCATCCGTGTCGGCATCCGTCATAATAATGATTTTGTTGTAATTGCACGATTCCGAGTCGAACTCCGATCCGACGCCCGCTCCGATCGTGGCGATGATCGCCTTATATTCGTCGTTCTTCAAAATATCGATGAGCTTCGCCTTCTCCGGATTCATCGGCTTGCCCTTGAGCGGCAGAATTGCCTGATGCTTGGAATCGCGTCCTTGTTTGGCCGAGCCGCCCGCGGAATCGCCTTCGACGATGAACAGCTCGTTGCGCGTATAGTCCTTCGACTGCGCCGGCGTCAGCTTGCCGCCGAGATTCGAGCTCTCACTCTTCTTCTTGCCGCTGCGAATCTCGTCGCGCGCCTTACGGGCCGCTTCGCGCGCCCGCGACGCTTGAATCGCCTTCTTCACCAGCTGCTGCGCGATCTGCGGATTCTCTTCCAGGAACACCTGCATTTTGTCCGATACGACCGCATCCACGGCGCTTCTCGCGCTGGCGCTGCCGAGCTGGTCCTTCGTCTGGCCGACGAATTCGACTTCCGCCATCTTGATATTGATGACCGCCATCATGCCTTCGCGCAAATCGTTGCCCTCGAGGTTCTTCTCTTTTTCCTTCAGCATAGCGGTCTTGCGCGCATAGTCGTTCATGACGCGGGTGAACGCCGTCTTAAAACCCGTCTCATGCGTGCCGCCGCCGCGGGTCGGAATCGAGTTGACGAACGAAGCGATCGTCTCCGTGTAGCCGTCGTTGTATTGCATCGCGATCTCGACTTCGATCTCGTCGCGTTCCGCCGCGAAGTGAATGACATCGTGCAGCACCGACTTGTCTTCGTTCAGGAATTGGACGAATTGCCGCGCTCCGCCTTCGTAATGGAACACATCTTCCTTGCCGGCACGCTCGTCCTTCACCGTGACTTTAAGGCCGGAGTTCAAGAACGCGATCTCTTGCAGCCGTTCGGATAACGTCTCGTAATTGATCGTCGTATTGCCGTGGAACACGCGCGCGTCCGGCTTGAACGTGACTTTCGTACCCGTCCGGTTCGTATTGCCCATGACGATCAGGCCGGTCGTCGGCTCGCCGACGTGCTCCTTGCCCGCGTCGTCTACCCAATACTCGAAGCGCTGCTTATGTATCTTGCCGTCCCGGAATATCTCGACTTCCAGCCATTCGGAGAGCGCATTCGTGACCGAAGCGCCGACGCCGTGCAAGCCGCCCGACTTCTTATATCCGCCGCCGCCGAACTTGCCTCCGGCGTGCAGCATCGTGAATACAACCTGCGGCGTAGGGATGCCGGTCTTGTGCATGCCGGTCGGGATCCCCCTGCCATTATCGCGAACCGTGATGGACTGGTCCTTATGGATGACGACGTCGATCGCGGAGCAAAATTTCGCCAAATGCTCGTCGACCGCGTTGTCGACGATCTCCCAGACGAGATGATGCAGCCCCGAGGTGGTTGTACTGCCGATATACATCCCGGGCCGTTTACGGACAGCGGTAAGACCTTCCAGCACCTGAATGTCGCCTTCGTCATAGTTGCGATTGGCCGCAGAAGTCGCCTCCCCCGCAAACGTATTCAACTGCTCTGTCATACACGTCCCCCTTATCTGTTCAAAGCAGACTGGCTGGCTCCGTCCGCCGCGCCGCGCGAGGTACTCCCCCGACGACTTGGCGTTCCCGATCCGCCCGGTCAGCTCTGCCTTAAATGACGACGGCTGCGCCCGGCTCCCGCCTGGCACAGCTGCTCTACCGTCACTTCAAGCTATTTTAATTCAAAATATCCTGTTTCGTAAAGACAAGGAACGAAACGACGATACTTATCGCCGCCCAAACCGCCAATACCGTAAGCGAAAACGGCAGCGACATGCCGGCGATCGGAGGCGGCGAGCCGTTCATGTACATCGTCAAATCGAGGTTCACCGAAAAGAAATATTTGGCGCTGTCCCATGACGATGCCATGTTGCCGAGGATCGTGCCGGTGATGACGGCCGCCATCATCGTGACGATGCTCGCCGCCGTTCCGCGCAACAGCACAGATACCATAAGCGCCAGTAACGCGACCGTCATGGACGAAAACCAGATCAGCCCGCCCTGCATGATCATATATTGCCATTGCGGAATGGCATGCACGTTCGAGCTGTCAACCTGCGCGCCGGACACGTCGAAGCCGGTGAATACCGGCGCGTCCCACCCCGAATAGCCGAAGAAAGCGCCCGAGATCAGATAACAGAGCAAGAAGCTCGTCACGACGATCAACGACACGTAGAGCGTCATGGCCAGCATTTTGCTGAGCAGGATCTTCCATCTTCGGACCGGTCTAGTCAGCAGCATCTTGATCGTCCCCGTCGTTCGCTCGCCCGACACGAGGTCGGAGGCGATCGCAAGCACGAGCAGCGGATAGAACAGCGTGACCGACCCCGACATGAATCCACGCGTGAACGTGATCGCGTCGGGCGTGCTCGGATTGACGTCCCGGTCCAGATAATACTGGAGCTGCTGAACGGCGATCCGGCGGTACCGCTTCCATTCCTCCGGCACGCTATCGCTTGCCAGCGTGCTCTGGTAATCGTTGATTTGATTCATGACTTGGTTGCGCCAATCCTTGAAGTTCTGGGCGTTCGTTTGCGAAATCCGCATTTGGGCATAGGTGAAAATCGGAATAAGAATGATTAAGACGAGAACGACGACGTAGAACCGTTTTTTTCTCCAAATCTTGAGCGTCTCGTTCTGCATGAGCGGCAGCAGCCTATCCAATGCTTTCTCCCTCCGTCATTCGCAAAAATAACTCTTCGAGCGTGGGAGCGACATGCTGCACCGATCGGATGCCGATTCCGCTTTGCACCGCTTTGCCAACGAGCTCCTGGATGCGGTCTGCCGGCATCTGCGCGACGATCGGCTCCTTCATTGGCGCCAAAATCCCCTCTTCGATCTGATGCTCGTCGTCCGCGATCAGGCGGACGCCTTCCTCTGCCAGCAGCCTTCGGCCAGCTTCGGTCGGATCGAATTGCCAGACCACGTAGCTGCCCGCTTGCGCGACGAGCTCGTCCACCGTGCCGACGGCCCTTACCCGCCCATGGCTAATAATAGCGACGCGATCGCACATGAGTTGGATCTCGCTCAACAGATGACTAGAGATGAACAGGCTCATCCCTTGGCCCGCGAGCGACCTAATAAACTCACGAAGCTCCTTGATGCCTTTCGGGTCCAAGCCGTTCGTCGGTTCGTCCAAAATCAACAGCTTCGGCCTGCCGAGCAGCGCTTGGGCGATGCCGAGCCGCTGTCGCATGCCGAGCGAATACGTCTTCACTTTATCGTGAATGCGCTGGTCCAAGCCGACGATCGCGACGACCTCGTCGATCCGGTCTTTGCCGATGCCCGCCTGCATGCGGGCGAAATGCTCGAGGTTCTCCCAGCCGCTCATATAGCTGTATACTTCCGGATTCTCCACGATGCAGCCGACGTGGCGAAGCGCTTCCTCGGGATGCCGGTGCACATTGAAGCCGCCGATTTCGATCTCGCCCGCCGTCGGTTTGATGAGATCGACCAGCATGCGGATCGTCGTCGTCTTGCCGGAACCGTTCGGTCCGAGAAATCCGAAAATTTCGCCTGCGCGCACGTCGAAGGAAACGTCGTGAATAATCATTTTACCGCGAATGCTCTTCTTGATGCCTCTTACGGACAGTACCGTATCCGGCTGGATGTCCCGACGGACTGCCGGCTCGGTTATGGGCCTAAGCGGCGGAGCTTCTGTTACGAAAGTCATAGGCAGCCTCCTGTCACTAATGGGATCGCTATGGCGGTCACCCGGTCAGCGAAGCGATTGCACGATGCGCGACGCAATCTGCTCGTAGCCGAGATGATTCGGATGAAAATGGTCCGACGATAAATAAAGATCGCTCGCGCTCTCGAACAAATCGAACGTCGGCACGACCGTCATATTATCGTATCGATGCAAAATGTCGTATGCCTGCTGATTCCACTGTTGGATGTATGGACTGCCGGCGCGAAGCTCCTCCAATTCGTAGAACGGGTTGAACAGTCCCACGTACACGACGTGCGCGTTCGGGTTAAGCGCGTGAATCTGCTCGATGACCGCTTCGAACCGTTTGAGCCCTTCCGGCATGCCCGCTTTCAGCTTCTCCAGGTCGAACTGTCCCGTCGCTTCGCTCGCCTTCTCGCCGGTTACCGATTGGAACAGGTCGTTGCCGCCGATCGTGAACAAGACGAGGTTCGCCTGCTGGATCGTATACTGATAGCCTTTGTTCGTTCGGAGCAATTCGGCTAATTCATCGGCTCGCAGGCCGTTGACCGCCAAATTATTGTTCAGCCGGACCGGCATGTCCCACTTGTCCTTCAGCATGGCGACCACTTGTTTGACGTACCCCTGACCCTCGTCATCGCCGAACCCTTTCGTCAACGAATCTCCGATCGCGGTAATACGAATTTCGCTGCTTTCGGAGAGCGGCTTCTTGGCCGGAAGCTCGGCTTGCGGCGATTGCATCGGGGTGTGCTCCGGCGTTGGCCAGACCAAATCCTTGACGGCATAGCCGAACCCGGCAACCAGCAGCGCCGTCGACAATAGCGCCGTCAAGCCGAGGACTTTCCACAACGTATCGGAAGACGTTCGCTTATTCCCCATCTCTCTATCCCCCTTTTGCCTTCCCCAAGAAAAAAACGGTCAAAAAAACGAAAGTTATGCCGAAAAAAAGCAGTCTTGTCTTCTAAAATAATGCTTTCACAAAAAATTTGCAAATCGTTCCTGTTCAGGAAAGCCCTTTTATGCATGCTGAGCAGCTTGGTCCGCAATATATTGCGGCCATCCAAGTGAAATGAAAGGGCGAAACGGATCACGGCATCATCGCGAGTCAAGATAAGCGTACTTGGGGCAAAAAAACAGAGCCCCCGAGAGGACTCTGTTCATCAAACCGCTTATTCGTATACGATGCGAAGCGATTCGGCGGCTTGCTTGGCCGTCGCGCGCGCCTGCTCCGTCGTGGCCGCCGTGCTGAGGGCAACGGCCATCCGGCGGCCCGGCTTCGTAACCGGCTTGCCGAATACGCGCACCTGCGTGCTCGGCAGCGCCAACGCTTCCTCCAGACCGCCGATCTGGAACGAGTCGGAATCGCGATCCGCTTTCAGCGTGTGGGAGGCGCCTGGCGTCAACAGCCGTACGTTCGGGATCGGGTAACCGAGAATCGCGCGGGCGTGCAGCGCGAATTCCGAGAGATCCTGCGTCGCCATCGTCACCATGCCGGTGTCATGCGGGCGCGGCGACACTTCGCTGAACAGCACGCCGTCCTGGGTCAGGAACAGCTCTACGCCATAGATGCCGTAGCCGCCCAGCTCGTCCGTGACCGCCTTCGCGATCGCTTCGGCTTGTCCGATCTGCTCCTGCGTCATCTCGTGCGGCTGCCACGATTCGATGTAGTCGCCATCCTTCTGCACATGCCCGATCGGCGCGCAGAACGTCGTACCCGACACCGATCGAACGGTCAGCAGGGTAATTTCGGATTCGAAATAGACGAATCCTTCCACGATGACCCGCTGCTTCTTCGCGCGGCCGCCGTCCATGGCGTACTGCCAGCACGCCTCGACATCCGCTTCCGTCTTGCACACGCTCTGGCCTTTGCCCGAGGAGCTCATGATCGGCTTAATCACGCACGGCGTGCCGAGCGCGGCCACCGCTTCGCGCAGTTCTTCGAGCGAATCCGCGAACCGGTAAGGCGCGGTCGGAAGCGCCAGCGTCTCCGCCGCCAGACGGCGAATGCCTTCGCGGTCCATCGTCAGCAGCGCGGCGCGCGCCGTCGGCACGACGCGGAACCCTTCCTTCTCCAGCTCGACGAGCGCGCTTGTCGCGATCGCTTCGATCTCGGGTACGATCAGGTCCGGTTTCTCGGTCAGAATGAGATCGCGCAGCGCGGCGGCATCCAGCATGTCGATCACGTAATGCCGATGGGCAACCTGCATGGCCGGCGCATTGTCGTAGCGGTCGACGGCGATCGTCTCGACGCCGAGACGCTGCGCTTCAATGACGACTTCCTTGCCGAGTTCGCCGGAGCCGAGCAGCATCATTTTGCGCGCGCGCGTGGAAAGCGGTGATCCGTACATAAAGAAAAGAACCTCCTGGAATGGCGCCCGGACCGAAAGCCGAATTACGGCGTGACGGTCCGGACGGCGTTTTCTTCCATTGTGGAGGTTCCCGCTGTAAAAATCAAGAATTATGCCGACAGAAAACGATATTGCGCTTCGATTAATCCGTTGTATGTGCCGCCATGACGCATCAATTCGTCGTGCGTGCCCTGTTCCACGATTCGGCCATGGTCAAGTACGACGATCCGGTCGGCGCCGCGAATGGTCGACAGCCGGTGCGCAACGATGAACGACGTGCGGCCGGCGAGCAGCTTTTTGAGCGCTTCCTGGATCTTCAGCTCCGTCTCGGTATCGATGCTCGCCGTCGCTTCGTCGAGAATGAGAATGCGCGGATCAGCCAAGAGAGCCCGCGCGAACGACAGCAGCTGCCGCTGTCCCATCGACAGCACGTTGCCCCGCTCCTGCACCTCCGTGTCGTAACCGTCGGGGAGGCTCATGATGAACTCATGCGCGTCCACCGCTTTCGCCGCCTCCACGACTTCCGCGTCCGTCGCGTCCAGGCGGCCGAATCGGATGTTGTCGCGAATGGTGCCGGAGAAAATAAACGTATCCTGCAGCACGACGCCGACTTGCGATCTCAGGCTTTCGATCGTCACGCCGCGAATGTCCGTGCCGTCGATTTTGACGGCGCCTTCCACCGGATCGTAGAATCGCGACAGCAGGTTCATAATCGTGCTTTTGCCCGAACCGGTATGGCCGACGAGCGCGATCGTCTGTCCGGCTTTCACCTCAAGGGATATGCCTTTCAGCGCAGGCCGCCCTTTCTCATACTCGAACACCAGATTCTCGAAGGAGACGTCGCCGCGAATCGTCGCGAGCTTGCGCGCGCCCGGCAGCTCGCCGACGGTCGGCTTCTCATCGATATACTCGAAGATCCGCTCGGAGGACGCCATCGCGATCAGCAGCTGCGCGTACATTTGGCCGAGCCGGTTGATCGGATCCCAGAAGTTGCCGATGTAGTTGGCGAAGCCGACCAAGACGCCGACGGTAATCGCGCCCGTCTGAATCAGATGGGAGCCGTACCAGAACAGAATGAGCGTGCCTACCGCGGAGGTCACCTCGATGACCGGGCCGAACGCTTGGTTGAGCGCGGACGCCTTGTTCCACGCCTGGATGTTGATGCTGTTGATATGATTGAAGAACGCGAAGTTCGCCTTCTCCTGCGTATACGCCTGCGTCACGCGCATCCCTTGGATCGATTCATTCAAGTGGGAATTGATCCGGGACTGCTTCATCCGCACATCCTGCCAAGCGAACCGGATCCGCTTGCGCAGCGACGTGGAGACGATGAACATGAGCGGCACGGTGACCATGATGGCCAGCCCCAGCTTGAAGTTCCACACGAGCAGGATGACGACGATGCCGACTAATTGCACGCAGTCCATCAACAAGTTAACGACGCCGTTGGTGAACAAATCCTGCAGCGAGTTCACGTCGTTGGTCACGCGTACGAGTACGGAGCCCGCCGGCCGCTTGTCGAAGAAGCGGAACGACAGCTTCTGGATATGGCGGAACAAATCCTGGCGAAGGTCGTAAATGACCCGCTGCCCGATAATATTCGTATATTTGATGCGGAGCGTGTTCGCCCCCCACTGGATCACATATAATGCGAGCATGATGCCGGCGTACATATACAGCTTCTGCATGCTCGGCTCGCCGTTCTTCGGCGCGATCGCTTCGTCGATCGCCACGATGATGAGCGCCGGCACCGCAAGCCGGGTAGCCGTACCGAGCACCATCATGACGAGCACGAGCGGCAGCATCTGTTTGGCATACGGTTTCATGTACCGGAACAACCGCGTAATCTGCGACCAGTTAAACGGTTTCTCGATCGCATCGTCGTCCTTGTAAATAAAACGCTCCCGATTGTCCGACCTCGCGGACTCTTCGCGCGAACTCACGGCGCAACCTCCTTCCGGCTGTCCAAACCGGCGTTCCGGTTAGGTCTGTCGGCATATTGAATGTTGTACGTATCTTGATACGGGCCCGGTATCCGGCTAAGCTCCTCGTGTTTGCCGCGCTGCACGATTTCCCCGCCTTGCAGGACAAGAATTTCGTCGGCATGCCGCAGCGACGATATCCGGTGTGCGATGATAAAGGTCGTCCGGCCTGCCATGACTTCCTGGAAACCGGCTTGAATCTCGTGTTCGGTCTCCATGTCGACCGCGCTCGTCGCGTCGTCCAGAATGAGGATGCGCGGATTTTTGATCAGCGCGCGAGCAATCGCGATCCGCTGCTTCTGTCCGCCGGAGAGCCCCATGCCGCGTTCGCCGACAATCGTGTCGTAGCCTTCCGGCAGCTCCATGATGAAGTCATGGGCTTTGGCTAATTTCGCCGCGTGGATAATATCATCCATCGTGACGTCTTTGACGCCGTAGGCGATATTGTCGCGTATCGAGCAGGAGAAGAGGAACGTCTCTTGGAACACGGTCGCGATTTGCGAACGCAAGCTTTCAAGGGCGAGATTGCGGATATCCATCCCATCGATGGAGATCGTCCCTTCCTGCGCGTTGTACGCCCGCATCAGCAGCTGGATGATCGTCGATTTGCCCGAGCCCGTGCCTCCGAGCAAGCCGATAACCGAGCCTGCCGGCGCGTTGATGCTGATGTTGCGCACAGCCGGCGTTTTGTCCGCGTAATGAAACGTCACGTTCTCGAACCGCACATGTCCCTTTAGCTTGTTGTCGCCGAGCACGACCGCCGCCTCCGCATCTTTGACGTGCACGTAGTGGTTGAACAACTCGATGAGCCGCTCGCCGGACGCCTTGGACTGCGTATAGTTGTTGATATGGAAGCCCAATCCCCACATCGGGCCGATAATGTACCAGATCATGCTGAAGAACGCAACCAGCTCGCCGAGGGTTAACGAGCCTTGTATAACCATGCGTCCGCCGAGCACGAGCAGAATGACGACGCACAAGCTGGCCAGCAGCTCCATGATCGGAAAATACCGTCCCCACAAATTCGAAGCGCCGATCTGATTTTGCTTGTACGCTTCGCTGCGGATCGAGAACTTGTCGATTTCGTGCGTTTCGCGCGCGAACGACTTGACGGTGCGCACGCCGGTAATGTTCTCCTGCACGGCCGTCGTCAGGTTGCTCATCGCCTGCCGCATTTCGCGGAAAGCCGGGTGAATCAGCTTCTCGAACCGCAGCGCGGTCAACGCGAGCAGCGGAATCGTAATCATCGTCATGAGCGTCAGCTGCCAGCTGATCGACATCATCATCGCCGCGCCGAAGCCGACCATGAGGAACATGTTCAAAATTTGGGCGAAGCCAAAGCCGATGAAGTTGCGGATCGCCTCGAGATCCGCGGTCAAGCGGGACATAAGATCTCCCGTGCGGGCCGTGTCGTAATATTGAAAAGACAACGTTTGCAGTTTCTCGTAGGACGCGTTACGCAGCCGGAAGGCGACGCGGTTGCCAAGGCGACCGCCGAAGAAACCGTGCAAAAACTGAAGACACCCTTTCAGAAAGACAACCCCTACGACGGTCAGCGACAACGCCGGCACCATATCGAACTGCTGCGGCCTGATCACGTCGTCGATCAAAATGCGGAGCATGTTCGGGTAGACCAACCCGAGCGCGGTCGCGCACATCAAGCACACGATCGAAGCCAGCAAACTTTTGCGCTCTGCCCAGTAATACGGTTTCAATCGCCTAAAAACGTCCAACTTCTCTCCCACTCCCCACTGCCGTTATTATGAATATGAGTGAATCTTAACAGCATCATTCCGGCAGGGCAAACAACGAACAAACGCGAATAAATGGCAAAATCCGCTTCCTTCCCCATCCTGCGCGCGAGAGAGGGGGTATTCTTCGATATCGTCTTAAATCATATCCAACATGCCCGCATTGCTCCGTTTTTGCACATTCATCCCCGGTTTTTGCACGATTCCATCACACCCATTTTTACCCAGAACCGAGGCGTCTGCCCGTAAACAAAAAAGAGCTTTCGCGAGCGGCCAAACGGCCGCCCGCAAAAGCTCTATCCTGTTAATTCGATGAAGTAAGTCCGGCTAGCGATTCGCCCAGCGCTTGCAGACGAGTCACATCGGCATCTCCGCTCAGGGAATGCAGCTTGCCTTGCACGAAGGCGTCGATATCGCTTCGCGTCAGCTGGCTGCTGCTTTCGGTCGCTTGCTGCCACAGCTCCCGATAACGCGCTGCCCACGCTTCTTCGACCTCTTGGAACCAGCGCGCAAGCGGAGCGGCAATCTCCGCTTCAAGCGCTTTGCGAAGCTGCGCTTTGCCTTCGCCTTCGAAGAACTGACGAGGCGATTTGAACCGGCTCCACAGCCATTTGCCCGTCACCGAGTCTGCCTCCCATTCCCGAGGCTCTTCCGGCGTCGGCGGCGCGAGCGGCTTGTAAGCCGATGGGGCATAGCCTTCCAGCAGCTTTGCGATTTCCTCGGCCGTATCGCCGTGGCGTTTGGCCGCCAAACGGTTCAAGGCGTTATCGAGCCGCAAGCTCGTCGCCTGCAATTCTTGCGACAGCTCGATTTGGAGCAATCGGGCCAGCTCCAGCCAGGAGGTCCAGATCGCTCTCTTCAGGTCGCGTCCATCGTCCTGCAGACTGCTCGGGTTGAAGGCGTAGTTGAAGTGGTCGCCGAAGCGCAAGCCAAGACGCTGCTGCACGTAGAACAAGAGCTCGCGCAGCTCCTGCTCCAATTGCGGGTTCAACCCGCGATCGGCTACGGCGTCCGACAATCGGATCGCCTCGGCGGCGCGGCTCTCGATCCGCTTCCGCTCCGCTTCGCGCGAAGCCGCGTCTCCCTGTGCTGAGCGGAGCCACTCTTCGATCGTTCTTCTCGCCCTGCGGATCTCTTCTTCGGCCGACTCGATCGCCAGCTTGCCCAAGTCGCCTCTGGCGAATGACAGGAACGACTGCTCGAATGCGGCAATGCCGGATTTGGCCAGCAGCCGCTCGCTGCCCGTCTGCTTCCCTTCCAAAGCCAGCAGGCTGGATACCGGGAACATGCGCGGGAACCGGATGCCGTGCTGCTGCAGATTGCGTTCGACGTGCGCGAGCACGCCCTGCAGTTCTTCGTCGCTCGCTGCCAAATCCGCCGCGTTGACGATGAAGAACATTTTGTCCAGCTCGAATTGATCCTTCACGCGGCCAAGCTGCAGCAGGAACTGGCGGTCCGCCTGCGAGAACGCATGATTGTAGTACGTCACGAACAAGATCGCATCCGCGTTCTTGATGTAGTTGAACGCCACGCCCGTATGGCGGGCATTAACGGAATCCGCGCCTGGCGTATCCACGAGCACAATCCCTTGCGCCGTAAGCGCATTGGCATGATGCAGTACGATTTCGCTCACGAAACATGACCGTGATTCTTCTGCCACGTATTTGCGATACAACTCGTTGTCGACGGCCAGTTTCGTGCCGAGCAGGGCTTCATGCTCCTGCCAGCCGCGAGCCGCCGCTTTAAGGAAGCTGTAATGCGGCCGTCCGCCGGCATGCACCGCGTCTGGCGACAGCTTGCCGATGGCTTGAAGAATGGCTCTCTCGTCGAGACCATCCGCCGTCTCTCCGAGCAGCTTCAACGAATAGAGCAGGTCGCCGATCATGGCCGCCCGGTCCTTCATGACGACCGTCGCGGTGCCGTGCGGACGCTCTTCGGTTGGAGGCACGATCCGGTTGACCGCGGCCGTCGTCGGATTCGGGGAGACCGGCAGCACGGAATCGCCCAGCAAGCCGTTGGCGAGGGAGGATTTGCCCGCGCTGAACGCGCCGAACAACGCGATGGTGAATTGGCTGCTGGTTAGACGCTCCGCCTTCTCCCGCATGGTCGCGACCGAACCAGCCAGCGCAGCATGCGGAGCCAACATATCCACGGCGGCCTTCAGACGCTTCGCAGCTTCGCGTTGAGGACCGAGCGCATCGGATTGTTCGCTGTACGCCGTCCAAGTCTGGTTCAGCGACTGCGGCGAATCAATCTCGCCTGTATTGCCTTTAAGCGAGGCATCCGGTTTCTCATTCGCTTGGCTTGCCCCGTGAGATGCTGGCTGTGTCTCCGCCGTCTTCAGCGGGATCGGCATTGCAGGACGCGCCGGAGCTTCCGGCAGCATCGCGGTAAGCTCAGCCTCGTGCTCGTTCTCTCGTCTGGCCAAAGCCGTCAAGGCTTCCAGCGCCGACGCCTGGCCGGACAAGTCACGTAAGCGTTCGCGCAACGGCACCGCTTCGGATTCGCCGGATTCCGCGGCTCTGGCGGCGAGCTCATCAACCCAAGGCAAAATTAGCCTGCGATATTCCGCCTTAACGTCAGACGCCAATTCACGGCTATAATTCATCGTATATTCGCCGCTGAACACGGCCCCTTGCTGAATGAGCCCGATCAGACGTTCCGGCTTGATCTCGAGTTGAAGCGATTGCTCCAGCCGTTCTTCAAGCGTCGCGTCCCGCCACCCCAGCGCATCGGCCGATCTGCGCAGCAAGTCTTTCAAATGCCATTCGATGTTCGCCTCGACCTTCGCCGCGAAATCATCGCGAAACGCGGCAAGCCGCCGTTCCTGCTCGGCCGCGGTCTTGGCGCCAGCAAAGAGCAGTCCCATCTTGAAGCCCGGCTTGCGGCTCTCCAGGAATGACTGCGCCAAATCTCTGGTCGCTGCCGGCATGACGATCGCGTTGTCCAGCAAGCTTTGCGCCTCGCCGAGCAGCTTCGTGCGGTACATGTCCTGCTGCTCCCGAATTTCGGCCAAGCGGCCATTGAGCGCATCGATCTCGGCTTTGACTTGGGCCGATTCCTCTTCTCCGCCAGCCGCTTCCAAGAGCGCTTCGCGCTCGGAGGCATGCTGCTCGGCCACCCACTGCGCATGCGCGCGCAGCAGATGGGCCGCCGAATCGTACACGCTGCAGAGCGATAGGTCGCGCCGCATCGGGGCGAGCTCTGCAAGCAGCCGCTCCAGCTTCTCCCACTCGGAGTGCGGATGATCCGGGTGACGCAGCGACAGATAAAGGATACCGCTCGGCTCCAGGTGCCAGTTGGCGAACCCTTCCTCGACGCTTTGACGATACGCCGCGAACGACAACTCCCGATCGCGGTGCTTATCGATTTGATTCACGATTAAATAAAGCGGCTTTCCCCATTCTTTCAGCTGCTTCGCGAACGTAAAGTTAATCTCGGACATGACATGGTTGTAATCCATGACATAGAAAACGACGTCCGCCATATGCAGCGCGGACTCCGTCGCCATACGGTGAGCGTCGTCGGTCGAATCGATGCCCGGCGTATCCAGGAGCACCGTATGTTCGCCAATACGCGGGATCGGGTAGGACAGCGCGATCGACTTTACCGACTCGCCATCCTTGCAGTAGGCATCCAGCAGTTCCAGCGGAGCCTCTACCGTCTCCGTTATCCCGTCTTTCACTCGTTCGATAACCGCTTTCGGCTCGCCACTGGCAATGGTGACGACGTTCGCGCTCGTCGGAATCGGACTCGACGGCAGCAAATTCGTGCCGCAAATCTGGTTCACGAGCGTTGATTTACCTGCCGAGAAATGCCCGCAGAACGCGATCGCCAGCTTGCCGTCCGTTAATTTGCCATCCAGGTCTCGCAGCTTACCCGCATGTTGCGAATCGCCCGTTTCGGCCATTCGCTCAGCTACCTGCTCAAGCGCGGCGCTCATGGAACCGACGTCCGGCTGAGCAACTTGATTGCTCATTCCTCTCTCTCCCTATCCAAGCCTTCTGATGCCCGCTCGGGGGCTTCTCTGCAGATTAAGCCGACTCTTCAGCCGACGGAAGACAAATTTCGAACACGTCGCCGTGCTGCAAAATGGTTACGTTACGCTCTTTCTCACGCATTACGACGACCTCGGGTTTCACTCGCATACGTTCAATATATTGCTCAGGTACTTCTCCTGCTCCTGATACTGTCACGCCCTCGATCACTTTCTCTTCATTCTCGGCCGGAGGGGCATCCATAATCTCTTCGTAAATATCGGAGAACAAGCCAAAATCTTTCGTGTAAACGGAAATGCATTTCATCGTGAACTCATCCTTTACTTGTTAATTTCTTCTTTTTGCTATCAGGTTTGCCTGTCGCGGCATTCTTCATCCGCTGTTTGCCTTCTTTGCAGACGTCCAGCAGCGGACAAACAGGGCATGCCGGATTTTGCGCCTTGCAGTGGTAGCGTCCGAAAAAAATAAGGCGATGATGGGTCTCCGTCCATAGGTCACGGGGAACCAGCTTCATCAGCTTCTTCTCGACTTCCAGCACGGAATCGTCGGCCTTGGCGATACCGAGCCGTTTGGACACGCGCTCGACATGCGTATCCACCGCGATCGCAGGAACGCCGAAAGCGTTGGACACGACCACATTCGCCGTCTTCCGTCCCACGCCGGGAAGCTTCGTCAACTCCTCATGCTCCCGCGGAATTTCGCCGCCGTAATCGTCAAGGAGCAATCGGGACAGTTTCTGAATGTTCGCCGCCTTATTCCGGAACAGACCGATCCGGCGAATATCGCCCTCCAACTCTTCCAAAGGCACCGATAAATAATCTTCCGGCGTGCGGTACTTCCGAAACAGTGTCGCCGTTACTTTGTTCACCGTCTCATCGGTACATTGCGCCGAGAGCAATACGGCTATCGTGAGCTCGAACGGGTTGCTGTGATGAAGCTCGCAATGGGCGTCCGGAAACATCTCGCCCACCACACGCAAAATATGATTCATTTTTTCCTTTGCGTTCAAGCAGCTCTCTCTCCCCACAATTGGGCTATCGTTTCAAAGTGTAGCGAATAATGTCACAATGCGCAACTGAAAAGAACGCTTACATCGTGATATTTCATAAAAAAAGCCGTTCCGCCACAAAGACGAAACAGCTTTTGGGTCACCGTTATGAAACCTTGACAATTTCAAGAACTTTTCCTTGGTAGACATAGATTACGAGTTTGTTATCCGCGGCTAGCGCGGACAGCGCGATCGCGGCTTCGCCTTGCGTCACTTTCGTCGAGGACGTCACGGCGAACGTATAGTTGTTATCCGACAACGAAGCTAGTCTCACGTACAGCGTCCCCGTACTCGCGTCATACCGGTCGAACGTTTTGTTCAGACCCGTCAGTGCTGTTATGAGGAGCGCGCCGTTGGCGTCCTTGCGGATTTCAACGCGATCGCCAACGGCGAGTACCGACGCGCTCGCAGACGTCGTGCCATTCTTGACGACGCTATAGCCGCTTGAGAGCGTTGCAGTGTTGACCGTGCCATTGTAGTCGGTAAATGTAATTTTGTCGGCTGCTAGGCTAGTGACCTTGCCCACTTTTACCGATACGAGCTGAACGGACGAAGGCGTCGTGCCTACGTAGGTCAGGTTAACGACTTTGCCCGCGGTGAACGCGCTCAATCCCGCGTTCTCGCCGGATTCGCCTAGCAGCTTGATAGCCGCCGTCGAGACGTCGGTCGTCGTTCCGTCGCTGCCTTTAATCGTCAGCTTCTTCGCGGAATCCGATACCGAGACAACTTCGGCTTGAAGCTGCTTATGCAGACGAATCGAAAGGAATTGATTCTGATCCGTATTCAACACGCCCGTCACCGTATCGCCTACTTTCACGTCGGCCAGCGTGGCGTTGTTCTTCCCTTGGATTTCGACGTTATCGTAGGTGACCGGAAGCGTAAGCGACGAATTGTTGCCGAGATCCAGCTTGATTTGTTTCGTCGTCGCGTTCACGGACAGCACTTTGCCCGAATATTGGGTGACGAATTGTACGAATACGGCCTTGTCGTTCACGTAGCCGACGGACACTTTACGGTTCTCGACCAGCATCGTCTTGGCCGCCACAAGCGGAATCGTGCTGTCATTGGCCGTCACGCGGGTCGTATCGGTCAAATAGACCGAAAGCAGTGCATTCGTAACGGCATCTCGCACGGTCAAAGCATTGATGTCAGCTTTGAAGCTCAAAATCGTCGCGCCGTTCATCACTTTTACCGACCGGTTGATCGCTTTGATCGAGGTTACTTTCTGTTGGCCATTCAGCGTCAGCTGGATCTGGTCGTCCTTCTGCAGATCCGCCAGCGTGGCGCCGGAAAGTCCGTCAATGAGAACTTCCACGTTGTCGGCGACGTATTTCGCTTCCAGAACGCCGTTACGCGTATAGTTGATCGTCATGGTGAAAGCATCAGCCTTCACGAAGCTTCCGGTCACGGTGAGCGCTGACGTCTGCTGAACCGTGATTTTGGTCGCCTTGCTATTCTTCACTTCCACCGTTACCGCGTCGCCGTTCTTAATGCCGGCCAGCCCCTCGGCCAGCAGCGTCCCCTGCCAGAGTATAACGGCATCGGAAGCAACGCTGTAAGTCGAAGAGGCATCCGTAGCCGGATCTACGACGGTTATGGACGCATTCGCTGCAGACGCGCCGCTGACGATGCCTTCGACCGTTTTGTTGACCGGTGCAGATTCCACTTCGATCGCAAGCGTCTGCTGCGCAGCGCGGAACTTATCCCGCGTTACGACGACCTTGCTGTCTTTGGCCAAGCTTGCGATTGCAATCGCACTGCCGTTTCCATCCTTCACGAGCGTCTTGGCATCATATGTGACTTTGACCGGCTCATCGTTCACCCAAATCCACACGGTATTCGAAGCCGGGAGCACCCGGTCGACAACGCCCGAAACTTTCTCCACCTGCTGTGTATCGTCCAATTGCTCCAAATAAAGCACGTTGTTATTACTGTCCGCGATCACCATGTAGTTCGTGTATAAGGCCAGTTTATCCAATGCGGACAGCTGTTCGGAATCGTGCCGATAGATAAGCGAATTCGCCGTCAATTTGTAAGACTTCTCGCTCCCGCCGTCATAAAGGGAAATGCCGTCCTTCGTTAACGTCGTGGCAATGCCGCCGGCTTGTCCCGCATACTTGACCGCATACTTCGCCTCCGCGCGGCTAAAGATCGTGGCGATCGAGGCACGGGTAATGAACCCCTTCGGATCGAATTTCTCGGCCGTAACCCCTTTAATAAGCTGCAGTTCGACGCCCGCGTTCACATACCCGACGTAATCGGCGCCGATCTTCGCGCGATCCTGGAAGCTGGAAGCCGTGGACGCCAGGCTTTCGGCCTTCTTCTGTTCATTGATCGCTTTGACGATCAGTTTGGTTACCCACTCGCGGGAAGCTTTCGTGGAACCCCACGCCGTGTCCGGGTTGTCCTCCGCCAATTTGAATTCTTCGTCCCGATCAAGCAGTCCAAGTTCGAACGCTTTCGTCACGTAAGGCTTGAAATATGTACTCACTTCGAAACCGGATGCAAACACGACGGCGCTGTCCGGATCGACTTCAGACTCTTTCCCGATGAATCGAATCGCCATGACAACCGCTTCCTGATGTGTAATGTTGTCATTCGGTTTGAACTGCCCGTTAATGCCTTTGACGATGCCTTGGGAAGCGAGTTTGGCGATATGCTTCGCCGCCCAATGCTTAGCGGTTACGTCGGAGAAACCCGCTGTCGCGGCCGTTTGAGCGGCGGTGGAAGCCGCAGCCTCCACCTTGGTTACCGTGCCTGTCCATGTGCTTGCCGTCAATAACGAGAACGCGGCCGCCGCCGTAATGGTTCGCGTCGTCCATTTGGTCTGTCTTTTCATGCGTGCATGCTCCTCATTATGGTTTTACGATCGGATGATCCAACATTTCATGTCCCATTAAGCTGTCGGCCTTCTCGCCGTCGATCAATATATCGATGGCGTCCACGTCGTCGAACTGAAACAACGTTTTGGTCAAAGACTCGATCGCAAGCGCCTCGCCCGGCGCGCCGAATCGCGCTTCGTCTGGAAGATGAATATCTAGCGTGACGGTCGTTCCATCGACCTTCACGCTTAGCAGCTCGGCATGTTTCCAAAGCGAAACCTCGCCGTTATCCCCATCCTGCTGCAGCGCCTGGAACGCCGCCTCGACCTTCGATTTGCTATCGTTCGCCGGGAATGCGAGCTCGCGGGTCCGCTCGCTTAGTCCCGTTTGCTCCTCGTCTGTAAAATAGACGGTGACCGGCGTTTTTGCCTCCTCAACGGCGTCCTGCGGCGCTTCTTTGCCGGCATTCGCCGCATCTGGCTGCGGCTCTTCTGCTTGTTGCTCTTGAGTCGGCGCGGGTTGTTGTTCGGTGGACGCTTGCTCGTTGCCCGCGGCGGTAACCGCATCAGGCTCGGAACCAACGTCGCCCTTTGCTCCGCATGCCGCAAGCAGCATCGAAGCGGCGAGCATGGTGCAAAACAGGTAGTTGGCGCCCGTTCGACGTTTCATTCAAGCCCTCCTAGTTTAATTTCAAATATTCCTTAATCCCTGAGACGATTTCGGCGGCAAGTTGGCTTTGCTTCGCGTCGTTGAACAGCACCGACGTGTCGTTCTTGTTGGACAGATAGCCGCATTCGAGCAGGACGGCCGGCATCGTCGTGTATTTAATGACCCGGAAGTTTGCCGTTCTGACTTTGCGGTCCTTCAATCCCGTCCCCTTCACGAGGTGCTTGTGCATGATATCCGCGAAGGCTTTGCTATTCGCCCTCGTATAATAGGTTTCTACCCCTGATACGCTCGAGGATGCCGCGCGGTTCGCGTGAATGGAAATAAACAAATCCGCTTTCGCGTCGTTCGCGATTTTAACCCGTCCGTCGAGTTCGACGAACGTATCGGTAGAGCGCGTCATAATGCCTTTAATTTGCTTTTCTTTATCCAGCAGCGCCATTACCTTCTTCGCAACGGCGAAGTTGAATTCCTTCTCGTACTTGCCGATGACGCTCGGCGCTCCGGGGTCCTTGCCGCCGTGTCCGGCGTCGATTACGACTTTATAAATTCCGGTGCTTGGATCGGGATTCGTTGTCGGAGGCGGTGTAATCTCGCCGGGAATCGGTTCCAATACGCGTATGACGATCGCGCCTGTTTCTCGAAGCACCTCGTAATGGGTTGCGGACGAAACGTCCAACACGACTCTGACCGTAGATGGCTTGTCCGAGAACAAGGAAAAACGAATCTTTTGCAATGAAACGTGCGTATCTACCGTAATTTCGCCGGATTGTGACGCCATATTCGCAAAAGGCGTCGTGAAACCCGCGTCGAAGGCGGTATTCGGCAAGTCGAACACGATTCGTTCCGGACTATGAAGCAGCGTGGTCTTCAATTCGCCCATTGTCCCGTCATAGGGTAGGTAGACGCTGTTGATCCCGTCAAAATCGATCGCTTTGAGCAGTGCGTTCACTTGCATGCCTTCTTCTACGCTATCGCTCGCATCCTGCCCGGAGCCATCCGGTGAACTTCCCGAATCTCCGCCGTTACCGGCTCCTGCGTTCGGGTCGCTGCTCTGATATAGATGAACGGACTGCGCCTGCTGGTCCCACTCTACGCCAAGCCCTAAATTCTGACTGACGAAACGCAGCGGCACGAACGTCGTGTTCGATTCCGCGAATGGTGCCGATTCCAGCTCAATTTCCTGATCGTTCACGACAGCCTTGCTGCTTCCCAAGGTCAATACGATCTTGGACGTACCATTCCCGACCTGGACGGTGGGACTTGTCCAATCCACCTGAAATCCGATGCCTTCCGAAACGACTCTAAGCGGCACCATCGTGAGCTGATTGACAACCTTCGGCGCCACGGACGACTGCAGCTCGATGCCGTTCAGATACAGTTTGGGTAAAACCGCCGCTGCGGCACCGCGTGCGCCCACGCCCGAAACTAACGAAAAGATTAGCGACAACAGCATGACAGCGGATACTAACTTCTTCATCTTTCACCTCGATGACTGATTTTGGGCTTCGCAAGCAGCGTAAACAAAAAAGCGAACGCAGCGCATTCGCTTCACGGGCATGAGTGCTTGCTCGCGAAGGCTGAGGACTTCGACGGAAACAACCCGACATTCCGACAGTTCTAGACGAATACATAGACGCATTTTGTCATAAAAAGTTGCGTATGAACAGGAAATTTTGTCCTTTTTGGCGCCGCCTCATTTTGCCTTACACCGCTAGCGATTCAAAAGAAATAGCCCCTGCTGCTTGGCAGGGGCTATCGGTCAGGTCATATGAATATTAGAATGCGACGCGGCTAGCTTCGTACGCGGAAATTTTATCTTCGTGCTGAAGCGTCAGGCCGATATCGTCCAACCCTTGAAGCAGGAACTGACGACGGTGCTCGTCCAGATCGAACTGGATTTCGAGTCCGTAGTTGTCGCTGAGCTTCTTGTTCTCGAGGTCAACATTCAACGCGTAGCCTTCGTTCTTCTGCGTGCGCTGGAACAGCTCTTCGACTTGTTCTTCGGTCAAACGGATTGGCAGGATGCCGTTCTTGAAGCAGTTGTTATAGAAGATGTCGGCGTAAGAAGGCGCGATGACGACGCGGAACCCATAATCCAGAATCGCCCACGGCGCGTGCTCGCGGGAGGAGCCGCAGCCGAAGTTAGCGCGGGAGAGCAGCACGGACGAGCCTTGATATCTTGGCTGGTTCAGGCTGAATTCCGGGATCACGTTGCCTTTCTCGTCCCAACGCCATTCGAAGAACAGGAATTGGCCGAATCCGCTGCGCTCGATGCGCTTCAGGAATTGTTTTGGAATGATGGCATCTGTATCGACGTTAACACGGTCTACGGGAGCAACGATACCCGTCAGTTGAGTGAAAGCTTGCATAGTTTGGTAACTCCTCTCGATTCCGTCTCGGGCTTAGTTGAATACTTCGGTTTTGATGTTCCAATCGCGCACGTCCGTGAACTTGCCCGTAACGGCTGCCGCTGCGGCCATTGCCGGGGACACGAGGTGCGTGCGTCCGCCGCGGCCTTGACGGCCTTCGAAGTTGCGGTTGGAAGTCGAAGCGCAGCGTTGGCCCGGTTGAAGCACGTCCGGATTCATCGCCAAACACATCGAGCAGCCCGCATCGCGCCATTCGAATCCGGCTTCCGTGAAGATTTTGTCCAAACCTTCCTTCTCTGCCTGGATTTTGACCCGGCCGGATCCCGGTACGACGATCGCGGTAACTTTGTCACTGACTTTGTAGCCTCTGGCGATTTCGGCCGCGGCGCGAAGGTCTTCGATCCGGCCGTTCGTGCAGGAGCCGATGAAGACGTAGTCGACTTCGATCTCGCTCATTGGCGTGCCTGGCGTCAGCCCCATATATTCAAGCGCCTTCTCGGCTGCTTTACGGTCATTCTCAGTCGGCAGGTCCGCCGGATTCGGTACGGAAGCGGTGATGTCCGTGCCCATGCCCGGGGATGTGCCCCATGTTACTTGCGGGATCAAGGAATCCACGTCGAAATCAACGATCGTGTCATACGTCGCGCCTTCGTCCGTCGTCAGCTGGCTCCAGGCCGCGACTGCTTGGTCGAACGCTTCGCCTTGCGGTGCGTACTCGCGTCCGCGGAGGTATTCGTATGTCGTTGCGTCAGGCGCGATCAGACCGGCGCGAGCGCCACCCTCGATCGACATGTTACAAACGGTCATGCGCTCTTCCATGGAGAGCGAACGGATCGCTTCGCCCGTGTATTCGATCACGTATCCGGTCGCGAAGTCCGTGCCGTATTGGGCGATAACGCCGAGAATAAGGTCTTTCGCGGTTACGCCTGGTTTGCGCGTGCCGGTGAAGCGAACTTCCATCGTCTTCGGCTTCGCCTGCTGCAGACATTGCGTGGCGAGAACGTGCTCGACCTCGCTCGTGCCGATCCCGAATGCCAGCGCGCCGAATGCGCCATGCGTGGACGTATGGCTATCGCCGCAAACGATTGTTTTGCCCGGGTGCGTAAGCCCCAGTTCCGGACCCATAACGTGCACGACGCCTTGGTCGATGCTATCAAGGTCGTAAAGCGTAACGCCGAAATCTTTGCAATTCTGCGTCAGCGTATCGATCTGCTGCTTGGAGATCGGATCGGTAATATTGAAACGGTCCTTCGTTGGTACGTTGTGGTCCATCGTCGCGAAAGTCAGTTCGGGACGGCGTACTTGGCGGCCGGACATCCGAAGTCCTTCGAAGGCTTGCGGCGAAGTAACCTCGTGCACCAGGTGCAGGTCAATGTAAAGAATGCTTGGCTTGCCGGCTTCGGAATGAATGACGTGGTTGTCCCAAATCTTCTCAAACAATGTTCTCTTCGTCATCGATAATCACCTCATAAGTTCGTTAAATCGCTCTGTCGATCTGATGAAGTCATCATAGCATTTCCTTCTTCATTGATCTAAGATATAATATCTATAACAGTAATAGATTCAACCTATGAACGATCCATCATCAGAACTTCGCAAGGGGTGCCCCAAACATGGAATTTCGCCAGCTCCAATATGTCATTCAAATCGCCAAGGAAAAAAACTTCTCCCGCGCCGCGGAGAAGCTTCATATCGCACAGCCCTCTCTCAGCCAGCAGCTGTCCAAATTGGAGAAAGAGATCGGCGTCCTGCTGTTTCGCCGCACGACGAATTCGGTGGAACTGACCCATGCCGGATCCGTGTTCGTCGATAAGGCGCAGACGATTCTGGACAGCATCGAGCAGCTGAAGCAGGAACTCGACGATCTCTCTCATATGCGCAAAGGCAAGCTCGTCGTCGGTTGTCTGCCGATGACGGGCTCGCATGTGCTGCCCCTCATTCTTCCGGTATTCGCCAAGAAATACCCCGACATTGAGATCGTGCTCGTCGAAGACACGTCCTCTCGGCTCGAACAGCTTACCGCCAGCGGTCAAACCGACCTTAGCCTGCTGTCGCTGCCGGTCGATCCGTCGCTCTCCTACGAGACCATTATCGAAGAAGAAATCATGCTGGCCGTGCCGCCCGGTCACCGACTAGCCGACCGCGGCACGCCGGTTCGGCTTCGCGAGCTGGCGGATGAGCCTTTCGTCGTGCTGAAGCAAGGCCAGGGCTTTCGGCAGATCACGCTTGACCTGTGCCAGCAAGGCGGCTTCGAACCCCGCATTGTCTTCGAGAGTACGAACATCGAGACGGTACAGTCGCTTGTCGCTACCGGAATGGGAATCGCATTCGTCCCGAAAATGATGACGCGCGTCAAATGGAGCGACTATACGCCGGTCTACCTCACCCTCGGCAATCCCGCACCATCCCGTACGCTCGTCATGGCCAGCCGCAAGGGACGATATTTATCCAAGGCGTCCGAAGCGTTCATTTATACGATGAAAACCACGTTAGAAGAACACTTCGGCTCTTGAAACACCCGGCATCGCTTGCGTTAATAAAGCGTTGGCCTGCGGTCCTCGAACACCGGAATGCGTCCCCGCACTTCGTCTACGAGTCCCAGGTCGATCTCCGCGCGGATGATCGTCTCCGTCTCGCCGGCTTCGGCTACGATTTCTCCCCAAGGGTCGATAATCATGGAGTGGCCGAAGAAGCTCGTCTCGCCGCTCGTCCCGCATCGATTGCAGGCAACAACGTACATTTGGTTCTCGATTGCGCGCGCCAGCAGCAGCGTACGCCAATGATGAAGCCGAGGATTAGGCCACTGCGCCGGAACGAAGAGCAGCTTGGCGCCGGAGAGCGCCAGCTTGCGCGCCAGCTCGGGGAAACGGATATCATAGCATATCATCATGCCGGCTTTCTCGCCCGCAACGTCAAGCGTCCCGATGGCATTGCCCGCGCTCAGATGCTTTTCTTCCTCCATTAAACGGAAGAGATGGATTTTCGAGTAGTCGGCCTGCACTTCGCCCTTCTCGTCAAAAACATAGATCGTGTTGAATACGCCGCCATCTTCCCGTTTCTCCGCCACCGAACCGCCAACGACCTGTACGCCATGCTTGCGGCTGAACGCCGAAAGCATGGCTTTTGTCCGTTCTCCGTTAACGTCCGCGATCTGCCCGATTCGATCGAGCGCGTAGCCCGTGTTCCACATTTCGGGAAATACGATTACGTCCGGCTTGTCCTGAACGCTTACCGCTTCTTCGAGAAGCTCCGCCAGCTTCCGGTAGTTCTCGTCCGGGTTCCCCGCCTCTACGTGCATTTGCAGCAGCGCAAGGCGCAATTTCGGGGTCGTCATTATGCAAAACTCCCTTGCTCATCATTGGTTTTCCCTAATGATACCTTCTCATGGTTCACTGTCAAGATGGGTACCGTAATAGCGCAATCACTTTACTTTACGAAGGAGAATGATCATGCCGCTTAAAGTAAGATGGTCCACGATTGTCGCGTTGTGCGCGGCGCTGATGCTGCTCCCGTCCGTGACGCAGGGTTTCGCTATGGAAGAAGCCGAAGCGCCCGTCCGTCCGGTTCAAGTATTCGACGTCGCTGCCGGCAAAGTCGTCAAGTCGGTCCCCAACAGCCCGGAATACCAACAGATCGCCAAGGCGTGGATCAAGGAAGCTAAGGAGCTTGCGCCTCAGCTTCAACCCGACGAGAAGTGCGGCTACGTGTTCCGTATTCCGCTCGACCAACCGGCCGTCATCAAAGCGCCCGGCGTCTCCATACAGGCGAGCGACATCTTTTTGTTCTATTGCCCGGAAAAGCCCAAGCTGCTGCTCGTGTTCGATGAAAACCGCAAACCGTTCTTATTCCAATTGAACGTGGATGTGAAGCCGTTCTTATCGAAAGTCGGCCTTTAAAAAGCAATGCCGAATGTCTTATCATCTCTCTTCACTCCACGTTAATCCGAGCTATCGACACGGATTTGGAATCATGTTAAAGTATGTGTAGCTTTCGGGACAGTTAGCATGTGAGTGAAATGGAGTGAAGAGAATGAATAAGACGCAACCTTTACATACGCGTATTCAACCTGCCGACCGCATGACGGGTTTGCCGGCGCAATTTTTCGCTGGATTGGTTCGCAAGGCCAATGCCCAAGCCGCCAAAGGGCGGGATGTCATCAATCTGGGGCAAGGCAACCCGGATCAACCGACTCCGGCTCATATCGTTGCCAAACTTCAAGCAGAAGCCCCGAATCCGGCTTTTCATAAATACCCTCCGTTCAGCGGTTTTGCCTTTCTGAAAGAAGCGGTAGCCAAACGGTATAAAGAAGATTATAACGTCGATCTGGATCCGGAGACAGAAGTCGCGATTCTGTTCGGCGGCAAGACCGGCTTAATCGAGATCAGCCAATGCTTGTTGAACCCAGGCGACGTGGCGCTCGTGCCCGATCCCGGTTATCCGGATTATTGGTCCGGTGTTGCGCTTGCGGGCGGACGAATGGCGCATATGCCGCTAAAAGCGGATCACGCTTTCCTGCCGGATTATTCCTCCATACCGTCGGACATCGCAGACCAAGCGAAGCTCATGTTCATCAACTATCCGAACAACCCGACCGGCGCCGTTGCGGACAGTTCGTTCTACGCCGATACCGTCGCGTTCGCAGCCAAACATAATATTGTCGTCGCCAGCGATTTCGCCTACGGCGCGCTCGGATTCGATGGCAACCAGCCGGTCAGCTTCCTCCAAACGCCGGGCGCCAAAGAAGTCGGCGTCGAATTCTATACCTTATCGAAAACCTATAACATGGCGGGCTGGCGCGTTGGATTCGCCCTTGGCAACAAAGAAGTGGTTGGCTTGATCAACTTGATTCAGGATCATTACTATTGCAGTTTGTTCGGCGGTATTCAGGCCGCCGCAGCCGAGGCGTTGACGGGTCCCCAGGATTGCGTGACGCAGCTTCGCCAAACCTACGAGAACCGCCGAAATGCCTTGTTCGGCGCGCTTGGCGAGATCGGCTGGCAAGCGGACAAACCGGGCGGCTCCTTCTTCTGCTGGCTTCCCGTGCCGAAAGGCCATACCTCGGCCACGTTCGCCGATCTGGTCCTGGAGCAAGCCGACGTCGTCGTCGCGCCGGGCATCGGATTCGGCACCCATGGCGAAGGCTATGTCCGATTAGGCTTGCTCGCTTCGGAAGAGCGGTTGATCGAAGCCGCGAACCGGATCGGCCGGCTTGGACTTTTCCGTTAATCCCGCTCCGCTGTGCCTTTACAGGTTCGCAAGGAGCATGATATGCTATGCACAATTGAACACTTCAACGTGATGATGGGGCCAAGTACACGAGCATCCGCCGCGCACAGAGAGTAAATTCATTAGCTGGAAGAATTTATCGCGGCAGGCGTGGAAACCCACCCTTGAACTTCCGGTGACGAGCCGGACAGCGCCTGCTGTTATCAGGTATAAGATGGGTAGCCATGCGTATTTTGCCGTACTTGCGCTGCCAACAAAGGTGGTACCGCGGAAGTCACACTTTCGTCCTTTATACAAGTAAAGGATGAAAGTGTGTTTTTTATTTTCCCCCGTTTCGTACGGCGGAACTAGATTATGGACTTGGAAAGGAATCGGGCGTATGACGGAACGTACAGTTGTCAAAATCGGAAGCAGCTCGCTCACCTCCGACGAAGGCGGCATCAACCGGGAGCGCATCCGCTTCTTCTCGGATGAATTAGCTTCCTTGCATCGGATGGGACAGCAAGTGCTGCTTGTCACCTCCGGCGCGGTCGCCGCCGGGTTCAAGAGCATCGGCTATGCCGCAAGACCGAAGCTGCTGCATGAGAAACAAGCCGCCGCCGCAGTCGGCCAAGCGCTGCTCATGCAAGCCTACCAGGAGGCATTCTCCGCGCACGGGATCGGCGTTGCGCAAATTTTGCTGACGCGCGCGGACTTCTCCAACCGCTCCCGGATCGGAAACGCGCAGAAGACAATTGAAGAACTGCTGAGGCAGCGGATGGTCCCTATTATTAACGAGAACGATACCGTGGCTACGGATGAGCTCAAATTCGGCGACAACGACACCCTCTCGTCGCTGGTCGGCAATCTGCTCAAAGCGGACCGTCTGCTTATTCTAACCGATACGGACGGCGTCTATATGGAGGACCCGCGCAAAAATCCGAATGCGGCGAGAATCGACCGGGTCGATCAAATTTCGGAAGAAATCATGCGCATCGCCGGCGGCTCCGGGTCTTCCGTCGGCACGGGCGGCATGCGCTCCAAAATCGAAGCGGCGCGGATCGCGATGCGCGGCGGCGTCCCGGCCTTCATCGGACGGGTTAAGGAAAGCGGCGACCTGATCGCAGCCGCGCAGGGGATCGGCAAAGGCACGTACTTCGCCGCCAACCTCCACACGCTTCCAGTCAAGAAGCAATGGTTAGGTTTCCATTCCGCCACACAAGGGCGCATCATCGTAGACGAAGGCGCCGAATCCGCGCTCACCGAGCGGGGCAAGAGCCTCCTGCCGGCGGGGATTCGCGCCATTGACGGCGAATTCCACCCAGGCGACGTCGTCGAGGTCGTCAATCAGTCGCAGCGCACCATTGGCCGCGGGGTCGTCAATTATGCATCCTGGCAAGTGCAAGCCGCGATGGGACTCGGAACCGACGAGGTCAAGCGACGGATCGACGTCGCACGGATTGAAGTCATTCACCGTGATGAATGGATCACGTTGAAGTAATCGCATTTTGAACATGGGGAGAAACAAGGAGGAACGAGAGATGAGCGAAGCTAGATTGAAATCCGCGCTTGCCCAGCAAGCCAGCAAAGCCTTGAACACCTTGACGACAGAACAAAAGAATGACGCGCTCCTGCTTATGGCCGATGCGCTTGTAACCGAACAAGCTTCTATTCTGGAGGCAAACGCCCGCGATTTGGAACGCGGCCGTCAGAACGGCACCAGCGAGTCGCTGCTGGACCGGATTGCGCTGACCGAGAGCCGGATCGCCGGCATTGCGGAAGGCTTGCGCCAAATCGTGGAGCTTCCCGATCCGGTCGGCCTCGTTCAAGAGTCGTTCGACCGGCCGAACGGACTGCGCATCGAGAAAATTTCGGTGCCGCTCGGCGTCATTGGCATTATCTATGAAGCTAGACCGAACGTCACTGTCGACGCGGCCGGATTGTGTCTGAAGACGGGTAACGCGGTCGTCCTGCGCGGCGGCTCCGCGGCGCTCTCCTCGAACAGCCGCATCGTCGAGGTGCTGCAAGAAGCGCTCTCCCGCTCCGCTCTGCCTGCGGAAGCGCTGCAGCTGATCGAGGATCCGAGCCGCGCGTCGGTCGACGAGATGCTGAAGCTGAACGGCTTGCTGGACGTCATCATCCCGCGCGGAGGCGCCTCGCTCATCCGCAACGTCGTCGAGAATGCAACCGTGCCCGTTATCGAGACCGGTGCCGGCATCTGTCATACCTTCGTCGACGAGAGCGCTGATCCTGCTATGGCTTCCGATATCGCGTTCAACGCCAAGGTTCAGCGTCCTTCCGTCTGTAATTCCATGGAGACGCTCCTTGTTCACGCACGTTTCGCGTCGGAACATTTGGCGGCAATCGCCGACCGGATGCGCGAAGCCAACGTCGAGCTGCGCGGATGTGAGGCGACGAGAGCGCTTCTCCCTTATGCGAAGGCCGCGACGAATGAAGATTACGCGACCGAATATAATGATTATATTTTGAACGTCAGAATCGTCGGCGGTCTGGAGGAAGCCATCGATCATATCGGCGAATACGGCACCAAACATTCCGAATGCATCGTCACCGAAGACGCTGCCCATGCCGCCCGCTTCCTGCAGGCGATCGACGCCGCGGCGGTGTACCATAACGCTTCGACGCGCTTCACGGACGGGTTCGAATTCGGCTTCGGGGCCGAGATCGGCATTAGCACCCAGAAGCTGCACGCGCGCGGACCGATGGGACTGCCCGCTTTGACATCGACGAAGTATCGCGTTTACGGCAGCGGTCAAATCCGCGGATAATTTCTGGAGGTGCATTCGATATGTCCATACTATCTTCTTCCGGCCAGGCGCCTGTCATAGGCTCGCTTCGTCTCTGCTTCTACGGCGCCGGCTCCATGGCGGAGGCCGTCGTCCGAGGTCTCATTAACCAAGAGCTAGCCGAGCCTTCCCGCATTGCCATGTTCAACCGGAGCAACGCCGAACGGCTGGCCGAGCTTCAGTCCAAATATAACGTGCGCGTCTCCTCCGCTCCCGAGGATCAACTCGGCATGCTGCGTGACGCAGACGTCATTTTCTTAACCATGAAACCTAAAGACGCTGCCGAGGCGCTGCGCAAGCTGGGCTCCATCGTAAGACCGAATCAGGTGCTCGTTTCGGTCGTGGCCGGATTGTCGCTGCATACGATGGAACTTCTGCTTGGCCAAAAGATGCCGATTGTGCGCACCATGCCGAATACGTCCAGCACGATCGGCCTCGGCGCTACAGGCGTCAGCTTCTCGGCGGCTTGCACGGAATCGCACCGTCAAATCGCGCTGACGATGTTCGAAGCCTTCGGCCTCACGACGGTCGTCGAGGAAGCCATGCTCGATGCCGTGACGGGACTGTCCGGCAGCGGTCCGGCTTACATCTATTACATGATGGAAGCGATGATGCGCGCTGGCGAGGAATTGGGTCTCAGCGCGTCCGCATCCCGCGACTTGACGATTCAAACGGTACTTGGCGCCGCACATATGGTAAAATCAACTGGGGAAACGCCTGCCGACTTGAGACGCAAGGTAACGTCCCCGAACGGCACCACTCAAGCGGCCATCGAAACGATGAACCAACATGAATTTACGGAAGGCGTCATTCGTGCCATCAAACGCGCTTCCGAGCGCGCGGCCGAAATGGGCGCCGAAATCGAAAGGAGCGCACTGCCATGAGCCATGGTAGCGTATGCGTCGCAACGTACCGATGCTACGACGATCAAGCGGATTTCAACAAAAAAGCGCTTGGGATCGCGGTCGGCCTGACGGTCGGCAGCTGGACCGATCTGCCCGAAGCCCGCAAAGCCGAAATGGAGAAACACCTGGGCAAAGTGATATCGGTAACGGTACACGAGCCGGAAGGCGCTCAGCCGGGCGAACGTTACGCCGATCTCAAAATCGCTTACCCCGATGTCAACTTCAGCCGTGACATTCCTGCCCTGCTCGTCACGGTATTCGGGAAGCTGTCGATGGACGGACGGATCAAATTGCTTGACCTGGAATTCTCGGAATCGTTCGCATCGGCATTCCCGGGTCCGAAATTCGGCCTTGCCGGCGTGCGCGAGCTGCTCGGCGTTCACGACCGTCCGCTCTTGATGAGCATCTTCAAATCCGTCATCGGGCATGATCTCGAGGGCCTGCGCGAGCAATTCTACAAGCAGGCGCTTGGCGGCGTCGATTTGATCAAGGATGACGAGATTTTGTTCGAGAACCCGCTTACTCCGCTGGAGAAGCGCGTAGAGACCTGCATGGCCGCCGCTCGCCTGGCGGAACAAGAAACCGGTCAAAAGCTGCTGTATGCCGTCAATCTGACCGGCCCTACTTCCCAGCTTGTCGCCAATGCCAAACGCGCCGTCGCTGCAGGCGCCAACGCCCTGCTGTTCAACGTGCTCGCGTACGGCTACGACGCGCTCCATATGTTGAGCAGCGATCCGGAGATCAACGTGCCGATCGCAGCGCATCCTTCGCTGGCCGGCGCGTTCTACCCATCGCCGCATTATGGTATCGCGGCTCCGCTGCTCCTCGGCAAGCTGATGCGACTGGCCGGCGCGGACCTCGTGCTTTTCCCGTCGCCATACGGTTCGGTCGTCATGCCGAAGGAGGAGAATTTGGCCGTGCAAGCCGCGCTGATCGATCCCTCCCTTCCGGTTCGCGCAAGTATGCCGGTGCCATCCGCGGGCATTCACCCGGGACTCGTGCCGCTTATCCTTCGCGATTTCGGCCAAGATGTCGTCGTCAACGCAGGCGGAGGCATTCATGGACATCCGATGGGCACCGCGGCCGGCGGACAAGCTTTCCGTCAAGCCATCGCGGCGGCCGAGCAAGGCCTCTCCCTTCCGGATGCGGCCAAGCAGTCCGGCAACGAAGCGCTTCAAACCGCAATTGATTTATGGGGGTTTAAGGAATGACCAGTCAGCATGAACAACCCGCATCCATGCATACGAAGAAACAAGTGATATTCTGCGATTTCGACGGCACGATTACCGTGAACGACAATATCGTCGCCATCATCAAACATTTTAATCCCGATGGCTGGGAGCCCATCGTTGACGATATTATCGCGCAGCGAAAGTCGATTGCAGAAGGCGTGGGAGAGCTGTTCCGCCTGCTGCCGACTTCGATGGAGCGTGAAGTCGTCGATTACGCGATTAACAACGTCCGCATTCGCGACGGCTTCCAGGAGCTGCTCGATTATTGCGCCCGCAGCGGGACCGAGTTCTACGTCACGAGCGGCGGAATCGACTTCTTTGTCTATCCCGTCCTCGCGCGTTTCGGCATTCCCGTCGATCATATTTATTGCAACGGCAGCGATTTCAGCGGTGAGCGCATCGAGATCACATGGCCGCATCCGTGCGACGAGCATTGCACGAACAATTGCGGCATGTGCAAAACGACGATTATGCGCAACTTCCCGCCCGAGACGCATACCCGCATTCTTATCGGCGACAGCGTGACGGATTTCGAAGGCGCCAAGCTTGCCGACGTTGTCTTCTCGCGCTCGCACTTGACGACCAAATGCGAGGAACTTGGGCTTCCGCATACCGAGTATACCGACTTCCACGATATCGTGGCCGCCCTGCAGCAGAAGGAGGAAATACGTCAATGAGCTTTGCAGCCATCACGCTTGAAGAGAAACAACGCGCGTTAGCCGAATTAACCGAGGTCAAGCAGCTGTTCGCGAGCCGGGGATGGTTCCCAGGCACGAGCGGCAATTTGTCGGTACGCGTCGGCGAATTCGCATCGGACGACTTCCAGTTCGCGATTACGGCGAGTGGCAAGGACAAATCCAAATCGACGCCGGAGGACTTCCTGTTCGTCGACCAAAGCGGCCAGCCGTGCGAGCGCACGAACCTGAAGCCGTCCGCCGAGACGTTGATCCACTGCGAAATCTATCGGATGACGGGCTGCGGCGCGATTTTCCACGTACATACCGTGTTCAACAACATCGTGTCCGAGCTGTTCTGGGACCGCAAATCCATTCCGGTGGATGGCGTGGAATTAATCAAGGCGTTCAACATTTGGGACGAGGACGCGCAAATTGAGATTCCGATCGTCTCGAATTTCGCGCACATCCCTTCCATCGTGCCGGAAGTCACCGATCGGCTAGACCCGCGCATTCCGGGCATCATGCTCCGCAAGCACGGCATCTACGCCTGGGGCGCCAACGCCTTCGAAGCCAAACGCCATCTGGAAGCATTCGAGTTTTTGTTTGAATATGTTTATCGGTGGTCATTGTTGCAGAATAAGTAAGGATTCTGTAACTATGACCCAGGGAGATGTTGAAACGCTAGATAAAGCGTTTCAGCCTTCTCCCGGCATTGTTGCAGAATAAGTAAGGATTCTGCAACTATGACCCAGGGAGATGTTGAAACGCTAAACAAAGCGTTTCAACCTTCTCCCGGCAATGCTCCAGAACAACGTTTAGTCTAAATAGGACCAAGCCAAAAAGACTGATCCCGTCGGACCAGTCTTTTTTCATTCCTTCGCGCCAAGCTTCACGTCGAGCCGTTCGGCCGCTTGCACGGCGGCTTCGATTTTGTTCAGCCCCAAGCAATGCTCCTCCGTGACGGCGAACGTCGCGGGGATCGACAGCTCACGGAAATACGGCAGCACCTTTTCCGCATCCATAAACCAATCACCCGGCTCGACCGGCTCGACAGGCTGGTCCGGCCATGCTTCGCTCAGCTCCGGACTATAGAATGGCGTGCGGCCACGGATCAATCTGCAGCCGTGAAGCTTCTGTTTATAGCGCCGCTGCAGGCGATCTGGACGCTTCGAGGTAAATAAGTGCGGGGCATAATCCGAACGCGAGCCGGTATGGCGAACCGCTTTGATATATAGATGGACGCCGCGTCCGACTTCCCGTACGCCGAACAGCATCGCATATAACCGTTTGCCGAATTCGATCCGTTCCTCGAGATTCCGAAAATCCTCCAGCACGATGCCCGCCAGCTGCATCTCCCCGTCATCCAGCGTACCGTAAGGCATAAACACAGCATTCAGCTGCATGGGGGCTTGAAGAAGAAAGGAAGCGGTATCCAGCACCTGCTGCCGATAGAAGGAATGCTGCACGATCCGCGCTTCAATGAAGTGCTGTTCATTGACGATTAGCGCCACCGTTAAAATCGCCGACTCCCGTCGCTGCCAAAACTGCTCCCAAACTGGTTCCATAAAACGGCTTACGCCGAACGCGGACAATAGATGCGTCAAGTTCTTGCCTTCCCGGCATGACGCGTCGTAGAGCAGCAGCTGCGGGTAGGCATCCCCGAAAATAAGCGCGTTCGCGCGCTCCAGCATGGCGAATATGGCGTTGCGCTGCTCGGCGTTTAGCAATCGGGGAAGAAGCTCGCCCTGCAAATCGGTCATATTATAGCCGCCATTACGGGACACCAAATGGGCGAGCAGCGCCCAATGCAGCTCCGGACGCCGCAAATAAAGAAGCCGATATGCTTCCGTGCGCGTGACATTATTGCGATTGGCCTGGGCCGTTTCATGCGCAATGCGTTGGATTAATCGCCGCTCCCAGTCCGTAAAGGTTTGTTTTTCCTGTCGATAGTCTTGCTCCCTCTTATCCGTTCCGCCTGCCTCCCCGGCTTCGCTCAGCTGCGTGAATCGCTCGGGCAGAGCCTCTTCTGCCAGCACCGCCCAACTTGCATACAGCGGACGTACCAGCGTTTCCCTTAACTTTGGCGGACGGGCGTGTTCGGTCATGCGATCGGAGAGTTCGCGTGCGCGCCACTTGGCTCTCACGACCGCGAAGACTGCGATAGGCAGCCGGAGAAGCCGTTCCGCTGCTTGAACCCATTTCTCACGCATTGTCGGCTTTACCCGGTTTGAATTCAAGCTCCCGCCCCTTTCCAACTCTATACGACTCAGTATGGGCAAATGGACACACCGTTAGCCATTTCAGGATGGAGAGTGGTCATGCCGACATCCCTTACGCCCCGATGATTTGGAGAGCACGCCTACGCGGCACCGCTTTTGCAACGGAAGACAGGCAAGTATAATAAACAATAAGATCATCTCGAAAGAAGGAGTCTGGTTAGCCATGTGCGGACGCTTTACGATTACGGTGACATTGGAAGAACTCATGCTGCGCTATTGGATCGGCGAAACTTCGGTTCCGTTCCATACGCCCAAATACAACGTCGCGCCCGGCCAACAGGTGCTGGCCGTTATCCATGACGGGAAGCAGAACCGGCTCGGCGAACTCAAATGGGGTTTGATCCCTTCCTGGTCCAATGACCCGAAAATCGGCAACAAGATGCTGAACGCCCGTTCCGAAACCGTGCAGGAGAAGCCCGCATTCAAGCAGTTAATCGGCCGCAAACGCTGCATTGTGCCGGCGGACGGATTCTATGAATGGCAGAAAACCGATACCGGCAAACAACCGATGCGAATCGTGCTGCGAGACCGAAAGCTGTTCAGCATGGCCGGTTTGTACGATAGTTGGGTTAGCCCTGATGGTACGCGAGTGAGCACGTGCACGATCCTGACAACCGCTCCGAACGAACTGATGGCCTCCATTCATGACCGTATGCCGGTCATCCTAAAGCCGGAAGACGAGTCGATGTGGCTGGATCGCGGCATGCAGGATGCGGACAAGCTTAGACGGCTATACATTCCCTTTCCAGCCGATGAACTGGAAGCTTACCCGGTTAGCGCGGCAGTCGGCAGCGTCAAGGTAGACGAGCCCTCGTGCATCGAGCCCTTCACGGCCACCAGCTGATGCGTAGGAGTCTACTTTTCGCATAGGATGAAGCAGCAGAAGGGCCATCCCCGTCGACTCCGGGAGTCAGACATCGGGATGGCCCTTCTGTATGGCCGTTCAACAGCCGCTTATCGAAACATCGCCCACAGCTTCAACAAATGAAGCGTATTGTTCGGGTCAATTTTTTGGGCGAGCACGAAGGCGATGATTTGCTCTTCCTGCACCTCGTTCAGCGGTTCGTTCAGCACGCTGGAAGCCTGCCTGACGATGCGGCGAACTTTGACGCGGTCCTGCAAATCGTATTTCGTCAAACCGTTGACGACCTGTTTAATGCGCTCTTTGACAACCGGATTTTTCATTTTGACTTTCACGCGTTCGACAAATTCGGGGCGAATTCCAAATTTCGTGTAACTCATGAGCGGCAATAGCACCTCCGTCCGGCATTTCAGCCCTTCGTCCCTACTATATGCCGCTGGGTCTCCGAACATATCTAGTCCAACAAATCCCCTTCAAAAAGCTGATCCTGCCTCAACATCGCCTGCAGCCTCGCGAGCGCAGGATCGGTCCAGAAGTCCTCTCGACGCGTCAGGTCGGCGGCATCATCGCGCGCTTGTTCCAATACGGCGAAGTCCGTGTCCAGATTCGCCAGCTTAAACTCCGGCACGCCGCTCTGCTTCGTCCCGAAGAAATCGCCGGGTCCGCGTAAATCCAAGTCTCTGCGCGCCACCTCGAAGCCGTCGTCCGTCTCGGTCATGACTTTCATCCGTTCGCGCCCAACTTCGGACTTCGGATCGGCGATTAACACGCAGTGCGACTGATGCTCTCCCCGACCTACTCGACCGCGCAGCTGATGAAGCTGGGACAAGCCGAACCGCTCCGCATCCATGATGATCATGAGTGTTGCGTTCGGGACATCGACGCCGACTTCGACGACGGTCGTCGCCACCAGCACCTGCGCCTCGTTGCGACCGAACGCATCCATGGACGCATCCTTCTCGGCTGGCGTCATTCTGCCATGCAGCAAGCCGATCTTTAGATCCGGAAAAGCCTGCTGCAGCTGGATGTGCAGGTCGATCGCATTCTGTACGTCCAGCTTCTCTGATTCTTCGATGAGCGGGCAGATGAAGTAAGCTTGCCTGCCCAGGTCCGTCTCCTGCCTAATGAAGCCGAGCACCCGGTCAAGCATGCTATGCTTCACCCAATAGGTCTTGATCGGCTTGCGTCCCTTCGGCCGCTCATTCAGCGTGGAGACGTCCATATCGCCGAAAGCCGTAATGGCAAGCGTGCGCGGGATCGGCGTCGCCGTCATCGTCAGCACGTCCGGGTTAAGGCCCTTGCGCCGGAGGACACTCCGCTGATTAACGCCGAACCGATGCTGCTCGTCGGTCACGACAAGGCCTAGACTTTGAAAATGGACCGTATCTTGAATGAGTGCATGCGTGCCGACAATAATTTGAATAAGTCCCATTTGTAAACCTGCGAGCACGTCGCGCTTACGGCGCTCGGTCATGCTTCCCGTCAAGAGTCCGACCTCGATGCCTACCGGAGCGAACAGCTTCTGCAAAGACCGATAATGCTGCTCCGCCAAAATCTCCGTTGGCACCATCAACGCGCCTTGATGCCCCGCCGTCACCGTAGCGAACAGGGCTATGGCCGCAACTACCGTCTTGCCTGCGCCCACATCGCCTTGCAGCAGCCGGTTCATGCAGCCGCTCGAGCGCATGTCGATCAAAATTTCGTTCACGACCTTCTTCTGCGAATCGGTCAGCTCGAACGGCAGCGTCGCCGCGAATTGTCGGATGGCCTCCGCACCTACGACATGCGGCAGCCCCTGCACCTTCTCGCGCGTCAATGCCCGATAGGCTTGCAATTTAAGTTGAAATAGAAATAGTTCCTCATAGACAAGCCTTCGGCGGGCAGCTTGTCCGCGCTCGGCATCTTCCGGTTGATGCACAATGGAGACGGCATCCTTGCGCGGCATGAGATTGTGCTTCTCGATGAGCGCGAAAGGCAGTACCTCTTCGATCAAACTGCCGTATTGCGTCAACGCCTGCTGGATCGTCTTGCGTATCCACGACTGCGTGATGCTGCCTCCCACCGAGTATACCGGTTGGACCGAACCCGAACGTGAAGCGCCGCGATCCGGAAATTCCGATTCTGCGACCGTTATTTGCAGCCTTCGCGGCTCCCATTTGCCCGTCATGACGATCTCTCGGCCGGCGGTTAAGCTATCCTTCAGGAAATGCCGATTGAACCAGACCGCGTTCACCAGCACACCCTCGACCGCCACCCGGCAATTGAGCCGAGACTTGCCTTTCCCAAAGCGCGACAATAACGCATCGCTCATGATCTTGCCTTGAATGGTCACTTTCTCCCCATCCTTGGCTTCGCCTAAACCGCGAATGCGGTAGTCCTCGTAACGGTACGGAAAATAGTTCAGCAAATCAGCCACGGTATGGACGCCAAAGGCGTGAAGCTCCTGTTCTTTCTGAGCACTCACGCCTTTGATTTGCCGGACTGATAGTTCATCCAGCTTCATAATGGTTAACCTCGCACTCGATTAATGAAAATCGCCGCTGCGCCGGGACCGACGTGGGCGCCAATGACGGGACCGATCCACGTGTGATGCACGACGCGAACATCCAGCTTCTCCTGCACGAGCCGGCCTAGCTCCTGCGCCAAATCCTTGACGTTCGTCCATGCAATGGTGAGTTCGACCGGATCGCGTCCGAAATCGCGCTCCACCAGTTCCAGAATCCGGGCGATCGCCTTCTTCTGGCCCCGAACCTTGTCGATGGCGGTGACCTCGCCTTCGTTGTCAATGCTCAGGATCGGCTTAATATTCAGAATAGAGCCAATGACTGCAGAAGCTTTGCCGATCCGCCCGCCCTTCTGTAAATATTCCAGCGTATCGACGATAAAATAGAGCTTCTTATCCTGATTCAGCTGCTCGATCTCATCCAAAATCTCCGCCTTCGTCTTTCCGGCCTGCGCAAGCTTCGCGGCATGCACGACGAGCAGACCGATGCCGTATGTTGCGGATTTGGAATCGTATACGGAAATATCGGCATCCCGCTCCAGCATCGATTGGCCAATCATCGCCGACTGGAACGTTCCGCTAAACTTAGCCGATAAATGGATCGAAATAATCGAGGCGCCAGGGTCTTCGTTCAGAATTCGTTCATACGTCTCCATGAACTCGATTGGCGAAGGCTGCGATGTCGTCGGCAGCGATTGCGCGCGCTGCAGCTTGTCATAGAACTGCTCCGGGCTAAGGGTAATGCCGTCCAAGTACGTTTCCTCGCCGAAAATGACTTTGAGCGGCACAAGCTCGATGCCCAATTGCTCGCGCATCTCGGCTGGGATATCAGACGTGCTGTCGGTTACGATTCGAACTTTGCTCACAACGCCACCCCCTATTCAACGGCAAACAAATATGGATACAACGGTTGTCCGCCGGCGTGAACTTCCAGTTCCGCGTCCGGGTATTGCTCCATGATCCAATCCGAGAGCGCTTCGGTATGCGAGAGATCCGCCTGCTCGCCGGTCAAGATCGTGACGAGTTCGCCTCCGTCTTCCATCATACGTGCCAGGAGCGCTTGACATGCTTCAGTCAAATCCGGCAGTGCCGTGACGATGGATTTCTCGAGGATGCCGATATAATCGCCTTCGCGGATATCGATGCCGTCGATCGACGTATCGCGCACCGCATGCGTCACTTGGCCCGACCGGACCTGCTTCGCCGCTTGCTGCATCGCTTCCGCGTTAGCTTCGGACGACTCTTCGTCGCGGAAGGCGAGAACAGCAGCCAACCCTTGCGGGATCGTCTTCGTCGGAATAACCGTGACGCTGCGTTCGCTTAATTCCGCGGCTTGCTGGGCCGCAAGGATGATGTTGCCGTTATTCGGCAGTAAATAAATATGCTCCGCGGCGAGCGATTCGATCGCTTTCATGAAATCTTCCGTGCTCGGGTTCATCGTCTGACCGCCGGAGAGCACGACATCGACGTTGTTATCCAGGAAAATGTTCCGAATGCCCTCGCCCATCGCGACTGCGATAATGCCGAACGAAGCCCACTCGTGCGCTTGGGATACGGATATCGAATCGATCGAAGCCCCGGTCAACACTTCCGGTACCGCCTTGCCAAGCTCTTCTTCCGCCACGCTATCGAATCCGCCGTGCGATCCTTCTTCGAGAATATCTCGGTGCTGCTCGCGCATGTTCAGAATATGCATGTCCGTCAACTCGCCGTATGGCAGCGCAAGATTGAGGACGTCGCCTGGTCTGCGGGAATGGACATGCACCTTGATGATGTCGTCGTCCGTAATGACGAGAATCGAGTCCCCGTCTTTCGCAAGCGCCCTCTTGAACGCTTCTTCGTCGAATGGAAGCACCTTGCCTCCGCCGAGCTTGCGGTTAATGAAGAACTCCATATCGTATAGAAACTCGATCGCTTCCGTGGACAGACGGGATTGCGCGCTCGATGGCTGCGCCGGCACTACCGGAGCCGTGCGTTCCGCGCTAAGCGCTCCCACCTCTTCGGGTCTTGCCGCTTCCGTCGCGCCCCAGCTTTCGGACGCGCTCTCGCTCGTCAATGCCCGCACGAAGCCTTCGTAGATAAACACGAGACCTTGGCCGCCGGAGTCGACGACGCCAACTTGTTTGAGGACGGGCAGCAAATCCGGCGTCCGCTGCAGCGCTTCATGCGCCTTGGCGTGCACCTCACGCATAAACTCCGTCACGTCCGGCGTTCTGCGCGCGATGGCGACCGCATGCTTGGCTGCTTCCTTGGCTACCGTCAAAATGGTGCCTTCGACCGGCTTCACGACCGCCTTGTAAGCCGCGTCCACGCCGTGCTGGAAAGCCGCGGCGAGTTGGAGCGAGTTAATCTCCTCCGCCCCCGCGACGCTCTTGGAGAAGCCTCGGAACAATTGGGAGAGAATAACCCCCGAATTACCTCTGGCCCCCATCAGAAGCCCTTTGGAAAGCGCTTCCGCAACTTTGCCTACCGCTGGCGACGGTTTGCTTCGAAGCTCCTGTACCCCCGATGTCATAGTGAGATTCATGTTCGTGCCCGTATCGCCGTCCGGCACCGGAAATACATTCAAAGCATTAACGTGGTCCACGTTGCGATGCAAGCAATCGGCCCCCATATTCACCATGCCTGCAAAGTCTGAACCGTTTATATAACGTTTACTCAACGTTGATTCCCCTTCCTACCGAGATACCCGCACGCCCTGGACAAGAATATTGACGTCATCCACCTGAAGGCCGACGACATCGTTCAGCACATATTTCACTTTCGTTTGAATGTTATGCGCGACTTCGGATATTTTTGTTCCATAGCTAACGATGATGTACAAGTCTATAAGCAAGCGTTCGTTCTCCCGGCGCACTTCCACGCCGCGCGTCAGATTATCGCGGCCGAGTAGTTCCGTAATACCGTCCTTCAGCTGCTTGCGAGAAGCCATTCCAACAAGCCCATAACATTCCAGTGCCGCTGAGCCGGCAAGTACGGCGATGACGTGATCGGTAATGACAATGGTTCCTTGTTCCGATTGAAGCTGCAGAGGCATGGAAATCCACTCCTTTGTTTATGTATTATGGACTAAACAACATTGTACTATAAATATTGAAGATATTGAAGCCCGTTCGTCGAATTTCGCCGATTTTCATCTCATTTCGCCCCCTTTGCATATCTTGCTTGGTTGGGCGAACTATGTTATTATGTTTGAGTATGTTTATTTGCAACGGTTTTCAAGGAGGTGTATTCCATGTCTCGCAAATGTTACATCACGGGCAAGAGCCCAAGCACTGGCAACCATGTTTCTCACGCTAACAACAAAAACCGTCGTTCTTGGGGCGTCAACGTTCAGAAGGTTCGCATTCTGGTTGACGGCAAACCAAAACGCGTATACGTCAGCACTCGTGCCCTGAAATCCGGTAAAGTTACTCGCGTGTAAGTATCTTTCACCATGGACAAAAGCACCTGATCCCATCAGGTGCTTTTTTTCATTGCCCGCGAATTTAGCCGTCCACGTCCTCCGCAGGCGGCTGTGTTGTTCCCATGGCGGGATATGCGCATTCGCCAAAATAACGGCGCCGCAGGATCCGTTAGCTTTTTTGAAAGGTATTTAAAATCGCCTTTACAACCCCGCCCAAAAATTTCGGAAGCTTAATCGTATAAAACTTCATCCTCCACCCCTCCTAAGCATGCTCGACATCGCTCCGTCCCGTGTATTATACGTGATACCTTCCGCAGTGTGCGCGTAAAAGCGTTAGCGGCCCTGCCAGCTCTTTTTGAGGTTGCTGGCAAACAAAAAAGGCTACAGGAACCTTCGTTCATGTAACCATCCTATGCGTGGGCACACTCGCGTATTCCAACGCGAGATCGCCCATTAAATGATGTTTTGCAGGATTAGCGAAGCCGCAGCGTCCGCTCCCTCTTGCTGTTGACGGGCGTACTCCGCGACCGCCATCGTGATAACGCCCATGAAATAGAAGAAGAGCGCGAGCAAGACGAACGCGATTCGATGCCCCAGCTTATGAAACCTGCGGAAGAACAACACGCCGATCACGATCGCGCCGATCGAGAACAACATGCTGACTGGGAATCCAAAGAAGGTAAACAGCGACAACAAGGTGCCGCTCCCCCAACTGAACAACAACAATAGCAGCAGCTTCTTGATCCGCTCTCCCATAAGCCGACCTTAGCGAAGGGCCGAGATCGCGGCGGCCCGGTCCTGCTCGGTGAAGATCGCATTGCCGGCCACGAGCACATTCGCGCCCGCGTCGCGCACCAGCGGCGCCGTAGCGGCATTAATACCTCCGTCGACCTGCACATGCATATGGCTCAGACCGCGCTGCTCCAGTAGGCTTCTGAGCGCCTGCAGCTTCTGTACGGAGCCCGGAATGAACTTCTGCCCGCCGAAACCCGGATTCACGGTCATGATCAGCACCAGATCCAGATCGTCCAGCACATGTTCGAGCACGGAGATCGGCGTACCCGGATTCAGCGCGACGCCTGCCGGCAAGCCGGCTTCCTTAATAAGATGAATGACCCGATGCAGATGTACGCACGCTTCCGCGTGAACCGTAATGCGGTCCGCGCCGGCCTGGACGAAGGCCGGGATATACTGCTCCGGTTTCTCGATCATCAAGTGGACGTCGAACGGCAGCTTCGTCGCCGATCGAACGGCTTCCACGATGAGCGGGCCGAACGTGAGGTTCGGCACGAAATGTCCGTCCATCACATCGATATGGATCCAGTCGGCTCCCGCGCGCTCTACATCCCGGATATCGTCAGCTAATGCGGCAAAGTCCGCCGAAAGAATAGATGGTGCGATGATCGACATAATTCAGTACCTCCGCTTTTTCTCTTTCATCTCCGTCATGAACAGCTTGTAGTGCTCGTAACGGGTTGACTCGATCTTCCCCTCCGCTAGCGCCTCCAGAACCGCGCATTCCGGCTCGTGAATATGCGTGCAGCCTCGGAATTTGCAGCTACCGGCCAACTCTCGCATCTCCCTGAAGCAGCTGCCGAGTTCCTCGATGCCCAGCTCCACGAAATCAAGCTGGCTGAACCCGGGCGTATCGGCAACGAAGCCCGTGCCGACTTGGATTAGCTCGACATGTCTGGTCGTATGCTTGCCACGTCCAAGCCGATTGCTGATGGCGCTCGTCTCCAGCTGAAGTCCGGGAACAAGCGCGTTCAACAAGGACGATTTGCCCACGCCCGATTGGCCCGCGAATACAGCCAGATGACCTTGAAGCCGCTCTCGAAGCGATTCGATGCCGCCGCTCTGTCGTGAGCTCGTCGTATACACGGCATAGCCGAGCGGCTCATAGATCCGCTTGACCGCGTCCATCGCTTCTTGCGCTTCTTCGCTATCCGGTCCTTCCTCAGCTAGATCCGATTTGCTCAGACAGAGCACCGTCGGTATGCCGGCGTGTTCGATATGAACGAGGAATTTATCCAGCAGCTGCAAATTCAGCGTCGGTTCCGTGACGGAGAAGACCAGCACCGCCAGGTCGATATTGGCGACCGGCGGCCGCACAAGCTCCGAGGAACGGGGCAGGATCGCGTCGACGGTCCCCTCCCCGTTCTCCGTATTACCGTAGCGCACGCGGTCTCCGACAAGCGGCGACTCTCCGCGTTTCTTGAAGATGCCTCTGGCTCTGCATTGTATTGGCGTAAAGGAAACATTCATCTCTTGGCCTTCCGGAACGACGTAATAATAGCCGCTAAGTGCTTTGACGATTCGGCCGACCGTGTCGTTATGGTTGTTCTCCTGCATTCGCGCCCCCGTTGTCGTTTGCCGTACCTTCTGACTGCTCTTCCGTGGTTTGCTCATTGCCTGAATTTTGCTGGCCGTCAGGATTGTCCGACGGCTCCTCCGGCGGCGGTTCCGTACCCGGCACCGTCTCCGGCGAGGATTCCGTGCCGTTCTTCACGTCGTCGTACGTCTTCGAGAACGAATCGGTAAACTCGTTGTCGCGGTAGATTTTGACGATCGCTTCGGTATTCGGCCCCAAGACGACCTTGATCTGGAAATTTCTCGTCTCGTTGATCGTCTTCTGGCCCCACTCTTGATCCTCGCCCCGCGCGTCGCTGTACACGATTCGGATTTTGCTGGACTTGCCCGCTACCGCAGGCGAGATTTGAATATTGTACGTATACTCGATCGCTTCCTCCGGCAGACCGTCGCTAATGGTTAGCGTAACTTTCTCGCCCTTGGCGACCTGGTCGTTCGGATTATACGGATGCTGGCGAATGACCCTGCCTTTCTCCCCGTAGCTCGGCTCCCGTACCGTGTTTGCCGCATCGAACACGAGCCCCTTGTCTTCCAGCGCTTTGATGGCCTCGGACTCCGTCAATCCGATCAAATTCGGCATCGGGAGCTTCTCTTGCCCTTTGCTGACGACGAAGCGGAATGTCTCCTTATTCGGATCGAAATCCGTGTTCGGCGCCGGCGTCTGCTCCAAGATCTCTCCAGCTGGCTCGTCGCTGAATTCCGCATCAGAGGTGATTCGCGTATCGGATACGCCCAGCTCCATCAGCGCCGATCTGGCTTCCTCGAACGAACGGCCCTTATAGTCGAGCATTTTCTCCAATTGTGGTCCGTTGCTGACATAAAGCACGACAAGCGAACCGACTTTGACGCGCTGGTTAGTCGGCGACTGATTGTATACTTGTCCTTTTGGAACCTTCTCATCCACCTTGTAAATGATCGGGTCTTTGACCTTTAGCCCCAAATCCTCGATCTCTTTGATGGCATCTGTCTCGTCCTTGCCGACCACATAAGGCACGTCGACCTCCTCGATCTCAAACCAGCCGAGCACGGTTCGCGCACCCCAGTAGACAAGCGCGATAATGATCAAGGTCGACAGCACCACGATCAAAGGCTTGACCCATTTGCGCTTGGGCGGGTCCTGCAGCCCTTTGCCGTTCCAGCGGTCGGCTTTCTCCTCCTGCGCTTGCTCGCCTCTTCCCGACCCAGGGGCCGCGCCGATGGTATCGCCTGCAATGCTCCCGCGTATAGCCGGCATGACGCGCGTCTCCTCGAAATCGGCGGCATGATCGCTCGCGAAGGTAATCTTGGGCTCGTTCAACCGCTCCGGCTTCAAGCACGTCTCCAAATCCCGCAGCATCTCCGTCGCGCTGGAATAGCGGTCGGCCGGATTTTTGCGCATCGCCTTCAAGATGATGTTCTCGACGCTTTGCGGGATATACGGATTAACCTTGCGCGGTTCCTCGAACGTCTCTTGCAAATGCTTGAGCGCCACGCTAATCGGGCTTTCGCCAAGGAACGGCAGCTTTCCGGTCAACGTCTGATAGAGGACGATGCCGAGCGAATACAGATCGGATTTCTCGCCTGTGCTGACGCCCTTGGCATGCTCCGGGGAGAAATAATGAACCGAGCCGAGCACGGAACCGGTCTGGGTAATCGTCGAGGAGGTGACCGCCCTCGCGATGCCGAAATCGGTCACCTTCACGCGGCCGTTCTTGCCGATCAGAATATTGTGCGGTTTAATATCGCGGTGGATAATCTGATTGTGATGGGCATGTTCCAGCGCATCGCATATTTGAACGGCGATGTGCACCGCCTCCTCCACCTGAAGGGGCGCGCGTTCTTGTATGATTTCATTTAAATTATGGCCTTCGATATATTCCATGACGATATATTGCGTATCGCCCTCTTCCCCAACATCGTAGATGCTGACGACATTCGGATGCGATAAGGCTGCCGCGGACTGGGCTTCGCGCCGGAATCGGCGTATGAACTCCTCGTCGTGCGTATATTGCTGGCGCAGTACTTTTACAGCCACCTTGCGGTTTAGCAAAATGTCGTGGGCTTTGTAGACGAGCGCCATGCCACCCCCGCCGATGCGGGTGATGATTTCATAGCGTCCGCCTAATTCGTGTCCAATCATGTCGCTCACCCCTCTTGCTCCGTGTCACCCACATGGTGCAGCAGTACGACCGTAATGTTGTCGTCCCCGCCAGCCTGAAGCGCCAGTTCGACGAGTTGCTCGGCTTTGGCGTCCAAATCGTGATCGCCGCCATCCAAGATCGTGCTCATCTCGTCATCCGCCACCATCGTGCTTAGCCCGTCGCTGCACAGCAGCAGCAGGTCGCCGCGCTCCCAATCGAAGTCGATTAGATCCACTTCAACCTGCTCGTCCGTTCCTAGTGCTCGCGTCAGCACGTTGCGTCGCGGATGATTGGCGGCCTCTTCCTGGCTGATTTGACCAGTCTTGGCCAATTCGTTGACCAACGTGTGATCCTCGGTAAGTTGAATCAATTGTCCCTTATTCCATATGTATACGCGGCTATCGCCAATATGTCCGATTACGCCGCCTTCTTGCCCCGCGAGCACCGCCACGACCGTCGTGCCCATATTATGGTACTGGTCATTGCGGGACGCCATATCGTACACAACTTCGTTCGCTTGCAAAATGGCGCTGCGCACTAAATTTCGGCGCTCTTCTTGACTAAGCGCCGGTAGTTCGATGCCGTCCAGCGATTCGCGGAACGTATCGACGGCCAATTGGCTGGCGACCTCGCCAGCCAAATGACCGCCCATGCCGTCGGCCACGATGGCGACGGCACAGCCGTTATTCTCCTGTTGCGCCCAAGCGCGATCTTCGTTGACTAGCCGGATTCGCCCGATATCGCTGCGAAACGCGATGTTCATTCAACAATCACCCCGTCGTAGACTCCATATGTTTGGCCCGAAGCTGTCCGCACGCTGCCGCGATATCATGTCCTTGTTCTCTGCGGATTGTTGCATTTATGTTATTGCGTTCCAGAATGCGTTGGAATTCGAAAATTTGGTCGCGAGGCGTCCGGACGTACCGGCGTTCCGGCACGTGGTTGACCGGAATCAGATTGACGTGGCACAGCATATCTTTCAGCACGCTCGCCAGCTCCTCCGCATGCTCGTTCTGATCGTTGACGCCGCCGATTAGCGCGTATTCAAATGTAATACGGCGTCCCGTCTTCGCGAGATAGTAACGGCACGCTTCGATCACTTCCTCGAACGGGAAGCGGCGGTTAACCGGCATCAGCTTCGAGCGAAGGGCGTCGTTAGGCGCATGAATGGAAATCGCCAGATTGATCTGGGTGTTCTCGTCTGCGAATTTGTACATGCTCGGCACGATGCCGCTCGTCGATACGGTAATATGCCGCTGGCCGATATTCAACCCCTTCTCGTGGATCATCGTCCGCAGGAAGGTCATCGTCGCGTCGTAGTTCTCGAATGGTTCCCCGGAGCCCATGATGACGATGCTGGATACGCGCTCATTGGTCGCATCGAGCATTTGCTGCGCCACGACGACTTGCGCGGTAATCTCGCCGGCCGTCAAATTGCGCTTCAGCCCGCCGAGCGTGGAGGCGCAGAACGTACAGCCGATCCGGCAGCCGACTTGCGTCGTGACGCAGATGCTGTTGCCGTAACTGTGGCGCATGATAACCGTCTCGATGGCGTGGTTATCGTGCAAGCCGAACAGAAACTTGACTGTTCCGTCTTTCGATTCGAAGCGCGTGATTTCACTTAACGTGACGAATTGGAATTGGTCATGCAGCTTCTCGCGCAGCGTCTTCGGAAGGTTCGTCATCTCCTCGAAGTTGGTGACGCGTTTCACATACAGCCAGTCAAACAGCTGACCACCGCGGAACGCGGGTTCGCCGTTTTCTTTCATCCAATCTTGAAGTTGCTCGAGCGTATAGTCGTAGATGAATGGTTTCATCGAATTCACACCTGTTTCTTTGCTTTTATTGACCGCATTGCCAGCGGCCGCTATCGTTCTATATTATCACAAACGCCCATGACAGGCTACAAAGCCGGCACGGGCGCTGCAAGACTCGATTATGGATGGCTTAGACGTGCTTACGTCTTAGCTTCGCGATATAGAATCCGTCGCTGCCGAAATGCTGCGGAAGCAGCTGAAGTTCGCCGCGGAAGTCGTCGGCAACGGCGCCTGCCTCGCGCAGCGAGGACAAGACGTCAGCCGGCCAGTCGGGATCTAGCTCGAAGCCGGGCAGCTCGGCCAAAAACGAGGCCACTTGATCCTCGTTCTCTTCGCGTGCGATCGTGCACGTGCTGTAGACCAGCGTACCGCCGGGCTTCACGAGTTGGGCGGCTTCCCGCAGCAGCCGGCGCTGCACGCCGGCGATCTCCCTGATGTCGCCCGGGGACTTGGTCCACTTGATCTCGGGTTTGCGCCGAATGACGCCCAACCCGGAGCACGGCGCGTCCAGAAGCACCGTGTCGAACGAAGCCGGCTCGAACCGCTCCGTCAACCGCCCGGCATCTCCAGTGACGGGCCGTACCGATCGCAGCTCCAAGCGATTCGCTTGCTCTTCGATCAGCTGCCGCTTGTGTTCGTGTACGTCGTTGGCGATGACTTCGCCTGCGTCGCCCATCAGTTCTGCCAGATGCGTCGTCTTCCCGCCTGGCGCGGCGCAGCAGTCAAGCACGCGCGTTCCCGCCCGAGGCGCGCAAACTTCCGCCACCAGCATCGAGCTCTCGTCCTGCATCGTCCACCAGCCCGACGCATACCCGTCCGTCAGCGCAAGATTGCCGCCTCCGCGAACGACGATTCCCGCCGGCGCGAGCTTGGATGGCTCGGCATCGAAGCCTTGCTCGGCCAACACGCGAAGTGCGTGTTCCCGCGTCCCTTTGACGATATTCACGCGAATGCTTGCATGTGGAGGCTCGTTGCCGGCCGCGCAGATCGCCTCTGCGGTGTGGGCATCGAATTCATCGATCCAATGGCTTACGATCCAATCCGGATATGATTGGCGAATGCCGATATCCGACGCGGCACCGCCCGAGACGGCCGGCTGCATGAGCTCCTCCTTGCGCCGAAGCAGATTGCGCAGCACGCCGTTGACCATCCCGGATATGCCAGCATGGCCCCGGCGCTTGGCGATGGTGACCGCTTCGTTGACGGCCGCATGGGGCGGCACCCGATCGAGATAGCAGATTTGATAAGCGCTCATCCGGAGCAATTGAAGCACCCACGGCGCGAGCTTGCTCCAGCCTTTGGTCACCAGCCGCATCAGAATATCATCCAGCGTGCGCTGCCGCTGAATCGTTCCGTACACCAGCTCCGTCGCAAGTCCCGCATCCGGCCGGGTCAAGCCCGCGTCTTGTAACGCGCGGTTCAGCTGCAAATTGCTGTATGCCCCTGATTCGGCCACGCGGACAAGCGTATCCAGCGCGACTTCGCGCGCGGTAAGCTGACGCTTCGGCTTCGCTGCCGACGAGTTCGGCTTCGCAGATGGCGCGGCATGGGTCGAGGCTTGCCGCCGGGACTGGCGCTTCGAATCCGGCCGCTCATGCCCTTGACGGCTTGTCTTTACGTTCGATGTCCGTTTCCCGCTTCCGCTGTGCTGATTGCCGCTCATGCTTGATCACCGCCGAAAGCCGTTCCCGGCGCAAGCTTCGCGCCTTTCAGCCACTCGGAGGCTGCCATCGCTTTCTTGCCCGCGGGCTGCACGGTCGTGAGCAACAACAGTCCGTCGCCCGTTGCAACCTTGATCCCCGACTCGTCCGCAGCGACGACCGTACCCGGTGCGGCATTAGCGCCCCCTGCCGCAAGCGGCTGGCACGCCCATACTTTGAATGTTTCGCCGCCGAGCATCGTGAAAGCGCCAGCCATCGGGGATAATCCCCTCACCTGATTGAAGATTTCACGCGCTCCGCGGTTCCAATCGATCCGCTCGTCGTCCCGTTTCAAGTTTGGCGCATACGTCGCTTCGGCATCATCCTGCTTTTCTGCACGCGCTTGCCCCGACTCGATCGCCGGCAGCGTGCGCATGAGCAGCTCCGCGCCAAGCACGCTCAGCTTCTCGAAGATGGTTCCCGCGTTGTCCGCCTCGGTAATCGGCAGCTCCGCCTTGCTAATCATATCGCCGGTATCCAAGCCTTCGGCCATGTACATGATCGTGATGCCGGTCTTCGATTCCCCGTTCATGATCGAACGTTGAATCGGGGCGCCGCCCCTGTACTTCGGAAGCAGCGAGCCGTGCACGTTAATGCAGCCCAGAGGAGGAACGTCCAGCACCGCTTTCGGCAAAATTTGCCCGAACGCCGCCGTCACGATCAAATCCGGCTGCAGGCGCGCGATCTCCTCTACCGTCTCCGAGGTGCGAAGGCGTTCGGGTTGATGGACGGCAAGCCCATGCAGAAGCGCCGCTTCCTTGACCGGAGGCGGCGTCAGCGTCTTCTTGCGCCCTTTCGGACGATCGGGTTGCGTCACGACGGCCACGATCTCGTGGCCCGCCGCGATTAACGCTTCCAGCGAAGGCACGGCGAAATCCGGCGTGCCCATGAATACGATACGCATGGGATCACTCCCCGCGTCCGCGCGTGCGCTGGGAAATGTCGTAGATCGAATCCGCGATATCCGTGAACAGCACGCCGTTCAAATGATCGACTTCATGCTGGAACGCACGGGCCAAGTAGTCGTCCGCCACCAGCTCGAACGGGTTGCCGTTGCGATCTTGGCCTTTCAGCTTGATGCGCTGCGATCGTCTCACTTCGCCGTTCAAGTTCGGGATGCTCAAGCAGCCCTCCGGACCGAGCTGCTCGCCGCTGCGTTCTACGATCTCGGGGTTGACCATCTCGATCAGGCCGTTCTCGTCGCCGACGTCGACCACGATCACGCGCTTGGAGATTCCCACCTGCGGCGCGGCTAAGCCGACGCCTTCCGCGTCATACATCGTAAGCGCCATATCGTCGAGCAATTTATGCAAATTGGAATTGAATTTGGTAACCTCGATCGCGCGTTCGCGCAGAACCGGATCGGGATCTTTCACGATAATACGGATAGCCATCAGTTGTTCCCTCCTGAGTATGAAGACATGTCTAACGCCGATTTATAAAATGACTTGCGGATCGACGTCGACGCTAATTTGGACGCTTGCCTTATCCTGCGGGCGCGCAACGGCCGCGACCGCCTCCCGCACGATGCCGACGGCATCAACATTTCCACGATATTTTACCATACATTGAAACCGATAGCGATCCTTGATGCGCGGGATCGAAGACGCCACGGGACCGAGAATTTCGATGAAACGCGAGCTGAAGCCGCCCTCGCCTAACGCCCCAACCTCTTCGGCGGATTGACGCAGCAGGGCAGCCAACTTGTCGCCTGCGTTGATCACCTGCGGCAGCTGTTCATGCGACAACGTGATCAGAATGAGACGGCAGTAAGGCGGATACGCCATTTGGCGGCGATGGCCAAGCTCCTCCTTGACGAACGAATCATAATCGTGGTGTTGGGCGGTCGTAATCGCGTAATGCTCGGGATTGTAAGTCTGGATAATGACCTCGCCCGGCAATTGATGGCGGCCGGCGCGGCCGGCGACTTGGGTAAGAAGCTGGAACGTCTTCTCCGCGGCGCGGAAGTCCGGCAGGTGCAGCGACGTGTCCGCCGCGATGACCCCGACTAGCGTCACGTACGGAAAATCGAGTCCTTTGGCGACCATCTGCGTACCGAGCAGCACGTCGGCTTTGCGTTCGCCGAACATCGTCAGCCATTTCTCGTGCGACCCTTTCTCGGTTGTCGTGTCCACGTCCATCCGAATGACGCGGATGCCTGGAAACAGCTTCGACAGTTCTTCCTCCACGCGCTGCGTGCCCGTCCCGAAAAACCGGATATGCTCACTTTCGCAGCTCGGACACGCGGTCGGCGATCCTTCGGCATGGCCGCAGTAATGACACCGCAGCACGCGCGACTTCTGATGATACGTAAGCGCGATATCACAGTGTGGACACTGCGCGGTATATCCGCAGGCTCTGCACATGACGAAAGTGGAATACCCTCTTCGGTTCAACAGCAAAACCGACTGCTCGCCCCGCTCCAATCGCAGCTGCAATCCTTCATAGAGCGGCCGGCTGAACATCGCCCGGTTACCGCCGCGAAGCTCTTCCCGCATATCGACGATCGTCACCGGCGGCATCGGTTTGCCGCCGACGCGTTCGGGCATCGGCAGCAGCGCCGCGCCTCTGCCGTCGCTCGATGCGCCCGTCAGCGCGGCGGCCGTGTAGCTTTCGAGCGAAGGTGTAGCCGAGCCGAGCACGACGGCGGCGCCATGCTGCTTGGCCCGTCTTACGGCTACATCGCGAGCATGATATTTCGGACTTTCCTCTTGCTTATAGGAAGATTCGTGCTCTTCATCGATAATAATCAAGCCAAGTCGTTCGAAAGGCGCGAAGATCGCGGAACGCGCGCCGATCGCGACACGTGCCCGTTTCTCCCGGATTTTGCGCCACTCGTCGTACCGCTCCCCGCCCGATAGACGGCTGTGGAGCACGGCGACTTCATGGCCGAATCGTCCTTTGAACCGTTCGACCATCTGCGGCGTTAGCGAGATTTCCGGGACGAGGACGATCGCCTGCTTCCCTAAATTCAAACAATGCTCGATCGCTTGCAAATAGACCTCCGTCTTCCCGCTCCCCGTCACGCCGTGGAGCAGAAACACGCGCGGTTCGGCGACGTCCAATGCCTCGGCGATCTGGTCATAAACCTGCTGCTGCCCTTCCATGAGCGGAAGCGGCTCCGTGCGGCGGAATGACCGGCCGGCATAGGGGTCGCGATCCTGCTCCACCTCTTGAATGACAAGCAGCCCTTTATCGGCCAACGCCCTGACGGTGGACGAAGTGGTCGACAACGTCTCGATCAGCGCTTGCAGCGGAATCGGGTCTTCCTGCCCGATCATATAACGCAATACTTCGCGCTGTTTGGCCGCGCGTGCCGGAATAGCGGTTAAGGCAAGCTCCGCCTCCTCCCGGTTAACGGGCGGAAAAACGGTCAGCACTTTGCGCACCGACAGCCGGTCTCGTATCGCTACCCGCTCGGTCAAGCGCCCTTCCGCGATCGCCGCCTTCACGTCGAGCGCCGAATCCGGAAATCTCGCCTGCAGCGAAGCCAGTTTCATCTCGCCGCCCTGCTGTCGAATGAAATGCATCCATTCCGGTTCGAATAACTCAGACGCCATCCTGTCCGGCGCGATCGCCACATACGACTCCGCCTTCCCTTTCAGCGCGGACGGAAGCATGGCCTGCAGCGCGACCGTCAGCGGACAGCAGTATTTCTCGCTGATCCATTGTCCTAATTCGATCAAGTCGGGCGAGAGCGGAGGCAGATGATCGAGCAATTCCGCGATCGGCTTCAGCTTGGAGCGGTCCACATCGGCATGATCCACGATTGCGATCACGAAGCCTTGTACGACGCGGCCGCCGAACGGCACGCCGACCCGGCTTCCGGGCTCGACCCAACCCGCGAGTTCCACCGGCACCTCATAATCGAAAGGCCTGTCGGTCTGCCGGCTAGGCACATCGACGATGACCCTGGCGATCATGCCTGCTCCTCCTTACCGCCCGTTCGCGCCACGATGTGATCGATAATCCGCTCGGCAACCGCGCGCTTGGCGGATACGGGCAGCTTGTCGACGAGCCCTTCCGGCCCGTAGATGGCGACTGCGTTCGTATCCACGTTAAATCCGGCGCCTTCCTGCGTTACGTCGTTGGCCACGATCAGATCTAACCGTTTGCGCTGGAGCTTATCCATGGCATAATGCTCGACATTGTCCGTCTCGGCCGCGAATCCGACCAGAAATTGACCGTTCTTCCGCGCTCCGAGTTCGGCCAAAATATCCGTCGTGCGTTCCAGCTCCAGCGTTAACTGCTCGCCCTTTTTCTTGATTTTCGATGCTGACCGATGAACCGGACGGTAATCCGCGACCGCAGCCGCTTTGACGACGATGTCCGCATCCGGATACCGGGCGGTGACTTCGCGCAGCATGTCCTCGGCCGACTCGACCCGGACGAGCCGAACGCCGTTATCCTTCAGTTCCGCCGTCGTCCTTCCGGCGATAAGCGTCACTTCCGCGCCTTCCGCCCGCGCCGCCTCCGCGATGGCGAAACCCATTTTGCCCGAAGAATCGTTCGTCAAATAACGGACCGGATCCAATCGTTCAATCGTGCCGCCCGCCGTCACGATGACCCGCTTGCCCGCAAGCCGCGGTGTACGGCTGAACCATGTTTCCACCGCATGGACGATATCTTCCGGTTCGGCCAATCGTCCTTTGCCGACGTATCCGCAAGCCAGCTGTCCCGTACCCGGTTCGATGAACCGAACGCCTCGGTCGGCGAGCACCTGCATGTTGCGTTCCACCGCGGGGTGGGCATACATATGTACGTTCATCGCCGGCGCCGCCAAAATCGGGGCCGTCGTGGCGAGCAGCGTCGTGCTTAACATGTCGTCCGCAAGTCCGGTCGCCAGCTTGGCCAAAATATTCGCGGTCGCCGGCGCGATGACGACGAGGTCCGCGCTGTCGGCCAAATGAATATGGGAGACGACCTCCGGCTCGAATTCATCGAACGTATCGAGATAGACCGGATGGCGCGATAACGTCTGAAGTGTCAGAGGCGTAATGAATTTCGTTGCCGATTCCGTCATGATGACACGCACGTGCGCGCCGGCTTGAACGAGCTTGCTGCAAATCGACGCCGCCTTAAATGCGGCGATGCCGCCCGAAATGCCAAGTACAATCGTTTTTCCCCTCAGCACCACATTTCGTCCCCTTCCTTTTGGAGGATGCCTCTGCAGAAGCCGCACGCTTCGCGATTCACCTCATATCTAATCCAAACGACCGAGATCCGCACGCGAAATCAAAAAAATAACAACCGCAGTGGGTTGTTATCGGTCTTGCTCATATCCAGCTGTTACTCGTCTTTCTCCGGTACGCTCTCTACCTGCACGTGGTCGCCGTAAATCTCTTCAAGCGCTACGCCGACTTGCTTATGCGATCGCGCTCCGCGAAGGTCGGACTTGACGCCATCGCGCAACATGCGCGCGCGGCGGGAAGCCGCCACGACCAGGGAATATTTGCTATCGACTTTCTTCATCAATTCGTCAATGGACGGATATAGCATTACTTCACCTCATTCATGCTTTCTCAGACGTGGTTTGCATTTCTTCGAGACCAGCCAAAAACCGATCCTTCCGGCAATGCTCCGCCGTAATGATACTCTGTATACGATGACAAGCAGCGTCAATCTCGTCGTTGACGACCGCGTAATCATAATAACGTATCAAGCTCATCTCCTGCTCGGCGACCGTCATGCGGTGGTCGATCACCTCGGCGTTCTCGGTGCCGCGCCCGACGATCCGCTGCTTCAGCACGTCAAGCGAAGGAGGAAGCAAGAAAATAAACACGCCTTCCGGGAACTTCTCTTTCACCTTGAGCGCGCCTTGTACCTCGATCTCCAAGATGACGTCTTTGCCGGATGCCAGCGTGCGCTCGACAAAGTCGCGAGGCGTGCCATAGTAGTTGCCGACGTATTCGGCATGCTCGAGCAGCGCGTCGCGAGCGATCATATCCTGAAACTGCTCGCGCGTCTTGAAGAAATAGTTGATGCCGTCGATCTCGCCTTGGCGCGGCGAACGCGTCGTGGCGGACACGGAATACACCAGGTCGCTTTGCTTATGACGCAGTACGGAACATACGGTTCCTTTGCCGACCCCGGATGGGCCGGATAATACGATTAACAATCCCTTATTCATAATACTCCCCGTCGCTATTCGTCATGATCGTCGTCCTTGGTGGACAAGCGATGCGCAACCGTCTCCGGCTGTACAGCGGATAAGATGACATGATCGCTATCCGTAATAATAACCGCGCGTGTGCGGCGGCCGTAGGTCGCGTCAATCAGCATGTGGCGGTCGCGCGCCTCTTGGATGATACGCTTAATCGGCGCCGATTCCGGGCTCACGATCGAAATGATACGGTTGGCGGACACGATGTTCCCGAAGCCGATGTTGATTAATTTAATCGCCATGTCAGGTTCCCCCTCCGGTCTTCCTCCAGCATAATGGCTGCAAAGAAATAATAAAGATACGCAAGAATGATAAGAAACAGCGAATCTGCCATATGTTAGAAAAAGCAGAACCATTGCACTATTCTTGACGAAAAAAGTCCGGAGCATACGTTCGACCTTCCGGCTTATGCGCAGCCCGCAAACGGGCCGTTTGCCTGTCCAGGACATGGCTATCCCCGGAAGCGAGTGCATTCATTGCTCTATCATAATTCATTTTGGGATGTTGAACAAGTGTAAAAGCGCATGAAGGAGAAAAACCGAGCTCGCGCGATCAGCGGCCCGTTTTCTCCCATTCTCACTTCTTTATCTAGACAGCGTACCGCGGTACACCTCGGCCGCCGGTCCCGTCATATACACATGATTATTATCTTCGTTCCACTCGATAAGAAGGTCGCCGCCCTTCAGCGAGATAACCGCCTTGCGATCCGTGTAGCCGTTCAGGACAGAGGCGACGAGCGTCGCGCAAGCGCCGGTGCCGCACGCCAGCGTCGGGCCGGCGCCGCGTTCCCATACGCGCATGTCCGCGTAATCCCGCGAACGCACGGTCGTGAATTCCACGTTGATTTTGCGCGGGAACATCGGATGCGCTTCGAGCTTCGGCCCCCAAGTCGCCAAATCAAACGTCAACGCGTCATCCACATAGATTACGCAGTGCGGGTTGCCCATCGATACGGCGGTGAAACGAAATTCCCGCCCGTCGACCTCGATCGCCTCGTCCAGCACAGGGGTCGCGTCCACCGTCGTCGGAATTCGCAGGCCATCGAGAATAGGCTGTCCCATATCGACGCGAACCTGAACCGCCTTCCCGTTCTCCACCGTTAGCTGCACCTTTTGCACGCCGGCGCCCAGCGTCTCGACCGTAATTTCTTCCTTGTCCGTCAGTCCGCTGTCATAGACGTACTTGGCTACGCAGCGGATCGCGTTGCCGCATTGCTCCGCCTCGCTGCCGTCGGAATTGATGATGCGCATTCGGAAGTCGGCCGACTCCGATGGAAGAATATATACCATGCCGTCCGCGCCGATGCCGAAAAACCGGTTGCACAATTTTTCGGCCAGTGCTGCCGCGTTAGCCGGAAGTTCGGGTTCGCCCGCAATGACGATAAAATCGTTGCCGAGTCCATTCATTTTCGTAAAGTTCATCGTTTGCACTCCTTCAAAGTTGGGCGGTCGCTCTGATTTGCTATTAGCATATCGCAAAGAAAGTCGAAACGCTATTCATAAATTGGCACATTATTTGCACTCTGTTACCGTCTCTCGCCATGCGCCGCCACGCAAAAAAGCCGTCCCGCGCACGGAACGGCTTTGCATATCAACTTAAGCGGCAGGCTTCGAAGGCGCGAACGGCCGCCCTTGGTTGGGCTTGTTCTTTTTCTTCTTCTCCGTCGTGCCGAGCACGCTGCCGATACCCATGAGGAACGTCGGGATGCCGGCGGCGACCAAGACGAGGCACCATTCGCGGAATCCGATCGGCACCGTCTTGAAGATCGGTTGAAGCGGCTCGATGTACAGCACGCCGATCATGAGGAGCAGGGACGACAGGACCGCCAGCACGAGATATTTGTTTTGGAAAATGTTGCGGTGGAAAATCGAGCGCGAGCTTCTGCAATCGAACACGTGGATCAGCTGCGCCATGACGAGCGTGGCAAACGCGACGGTCTGCGCTTCTACGAGCTTCGCCGGATTGCCCGGATCTTCGCGCAGCGTCAGCCAGAAGGCGCCCAGCGTGCAGACGCCGATGAGAATGCCGCGGCTGATGATTTTCCAACCGAGCCGCCGCGCGAATATATTCTCCTTGGCCGATCGCGGCTTATGCTGCATGAGATCTTTCTCCGCCTGGTCGACGCCGAGCGCCATTGCGGGCAGTCCGTCCGTGACGAGATTGACCCACAAAATTTGGATCGGCACGAGCGGAAGCGGGAGACCGGCCATCATCGCCAGGAACATCGTCAAAATTTCACCGACGTTCGATGCGAGCAGATAGCGGATGAATTTGCGGATATTCTCGTATATCCCGCGTCCTTCTTCGATTGCGGAGACGATCGTCGCGAAGTTGTCGTCGCTCAGCACAAGCGACGATGCTTCCTTCGAGACATCCGTACCGGTAATCCCCATCGCGATGCCGATATCGGCCGCTTTGATCGCCGGCGCGTCGTTCACGCCGTCACCCGTCATCGCCACGACATGTCCCTTGCGCTGCAGCGACTTGACGATGCGCAATTTATGCTCCGGAGACACGCGCGCGTACACGTATACGTTGTCCACGACGCTGTCGAGCTTCTCGTCGTCCATCGCGGCAAGCTGCTGACCGCTCAGCGTCTGGCCGCCGCGCGGGATGATGCCGAGCTGTGAGGCGATCGCTTCGGCCGTCAGCTGGTGGTCCCCCGTGATCATGACCGTCTTGATGCCGGCTCTGCGGCAGGTCGCGATCGAATCCCGCACTTCTTTGCGCGGCGGGTCGATCATCCCCGTCAATCCAACGAAGATGAGCTGGCATTCCACGTCTTCTTCCGACTCGTGACGATCGCTCTGGCGCAAATCCCGGTAGGCGAACCCCAGCACGCGAAGCGCCTGCTGCGCCATCGACTCGCCGGCCGCATTCACTTTCTGCTTCAGCGTCGGCGTGAACGGAACCACTTTGCCGTCCCACAGCACGTAACTGCATTGTTCCATCAACACGTCCGGCGCGCCCTTCGTGCACACCAAGCGGCCGCCTTGATGGCTGACGAGCACCGACATCCGTTTGCGCTCGGAATCGAAAGAGAATTCCTTCTCGCGCTTGTACAGGCCCTCGAGCGACTTCGCCGACACGCCGAGCTTCGCCGCCAGCACCGTCAGCGCGCCTTCGGTCGGATCGCCTTTCAGCGTCCATTCCTCGGCCGCGGCGACAGGTTGGCCGCGCTTGCCGCGCTTGGGTTCTGGGTCAGGCTCGTTCTGGATCAGCTGCGCATTGTTGCACAGCGCGGCGACCTGGAGCAAGCGGCGGAGCGACTGGTCCTGCTTCACATCGACCGGTTTGCCCCCTTCGTACACCGCCCCTTGCGGCTCGTAGCCTTCGCCCGTCACGTCCATTTCACGGCCGCCGATCCACATCTTGGTCACCGTCATTTTGTTTTGCGTCAGTGTGCCCGTCTTATCTGAGCATATGACGGATGCGCAGCCTAACGTCTCGACGGAAGGCAGCTTGCGGACGATCGCACGGCGTTTGATCATCCGCTGCACGCCGAGCGCCAGCGCGATCGTCACGATTGCCGGCAAGCCTTCCGGAATGGCGGCGACGGCAAGGCTTACCCCGGCCAGGAACATCTCATATGGCGGCTGACCATGCAGAATGCCCGCCGCGACGACCATCACCGTCAATCCGAGCGCAACGACGATGAGGATCTTGCCCAACTGCTCCAACCGGTGCTGCAGCGGGGTCTCCATCGATTCGGTCTGCTGGATGAGCTCCGCGATTTTACCCATTTCCGTGGCCATGCCCGTCCGGATGACGATCCCCTTCGCGGATCCCCTCGTAATCATCGTCCCCATGAACCCCGTGTTCTTCTGATCGCCAAGCGGGATGTCGTCGGCGGAGATTGGCTGGGCATGCTTGCCGACGGGCACGGACTCGCCGGTCAGCGCGGATTCCTCCGCATAGCAGCTGCTTGTCTCGATCAAGCGCAGATCGGCGGGGATTCGGTCGCCGCTCTCCAAGAAGACGATATCGCCCGGCACGAGTTCGCTCGCCGGAATGGCCTTCACGGTGCCGTCGCGGAGCACTTTGGCTGCGGGCGCGGACAATTCCTTGAGCGCCCGCAGCGACTTCTCGGCGCGAAACTCCTGGATGAAACCGAGAATGGCGTTAATGACGATGATCGCCACGATCGTGATGGCGTCCAAATACTCGCCCAGCAAGCCGGATACCAGCGTCGCCCCAAGCAGCACCAGCACCATGAAATCTTTGAACTGATTGAAAAACAGCGCTACCGGCGAAACTTTCTTTCCTTCGGAAAGCTCATTGCGTCCCCCGCTGGCAAGCCGCTCCGCCGCTTCGGCCTGCGAAAGCCCGGAGTCCAGCGAAGCGCGCAGCGTCTGCGCAAGCTCCTCCGTCCCCAATTGATGCCACTTCCGTTGTTCCATGCCGCGTCTCCCTCCCGTTACTGCCGCCGCTAGGACAGCCTTCATGCCTAAATCTATTCGGACAACCCGCAAAATATCCCAGCCCGCCCTTAAGTTTTTGGCCAATCTATGGCATGATAGGGAGATGACATACGGTTAAAGGAGAATTCGAACGCCATGGCACTAGACGGAATCGTAACCCGTGCCGTCGTACGCGAGCTGCAAACGCTCGTTGGCACGCGCATTCATAAAATACATCAACCTACCGAGCATGACCTCGTGCTGCAAATACGAGGCGGACAGACGCCAGGCAAGCTCCTCATCTCGGCCAATCCGACCTACCCGCGCATGCACTGGACCAACATGTCGTTCATGAACCCGCTGGAAGCGCCGATGTTCTGCATGCTGCTGCGCAAACATTGCGAAGGCGGCCAGATTGAAGAAGTGCTGCAAATCGGCACCGAACGCATCATTCATATCCGCGTACGCCAACGCGACGAGCTCGGAGATATCGCGCTCAAAACGATCGTCGTCGAGCTGATGGGCCGGCACAGCAACATCATCCTGCTCGATCATGCGACGAGCACGATCCATGACGGCATCCATCACGTGACGCCTGCCATCTCCAGCTACCGGATCGTCATGCCGGGAGCCGCGTATACCGCTCCGCCCGAGCAAGGGAAGACCGACCCGTTCGCCGTGCAGGAAGAGGCGGCCTTCCTGGCGGCGCTCGAGCGGCCGCTAGTCCAGGCGGTCGACGAGGACGAGGAGGCGCCAAAGCCGCCTTCGAACTTGGAGCAGCTGCTCGTTGCGGCGTTCAGCGGCTTAAGTCCGCTGCTGGCCAGAGAGATCGTGCATCGCGGCGGAGCAGAAGCCGCGTCGGGTACGCTTGGCCCCGAGAGCGGCAAAGCCGTATGGCCGGCTTACCAGGCGATGATGGCCGAATTCGCCGCTCATCGTTACGCGCCGAACATCGTGGAGCCCGGCGAAAGCGGACAACCGCGCAAATCCGTCTTCTCGGTCGCGCCGCTCACGCATCTTGCGCTTGGCAACGCGCAGACATTCGATTCGATCAGCGGCTGCCTGGAAGCGTATTACGGAGATAAAGCCGAGCGAGATACGGTCAAGCAGCGCGTCTCCGACTTGTTCCGCTTCCTGCAGAACGAGCGGAACAAGAACGCCAAGAAGATCGAGAAGCTGCAGGAAACGCTCGTCGAGGCAAGCGGGGCGGACAAATACCGCATTCTCGGCGAGCTGTTGACGACCTACATGCACCAATTCCAGCGCGGGGACGCGTCGGTCGAGGTGATCAATTATTACGATGAAGATCAAAAGCCCGTCGCGATCGCGCTCGACCCGCAGCTTACGCCGTCCGAGAATGCTCAGCGCTACTTCAAACGGTATACGAAGCACAAAAATTCCTTGGAAGCCGTCGCGATCCAGATGGATCAAGCTCGCCAAGAAATCGTCTACCTCGACGCCTTGCTCCAGCAGCTGGAGAGCGCTTCGCTCGCGGACATCGACGAGATTCGAGAGGAACTCGTCGAGCAAGGTTATTTGCGGGACCGCGCCAAACGCGGCGCCAAAAAGCGCAAGAACGCCAAGCCGTCGCTGCTGTGCTACACGTCGAGCGAAGGCATTCCGATTTACGTCGGCAAGAACAACACGCAAAACGATTATTTGACGAACAAGACGGCCGGTCCGAACGAAACCTGGCTGCATACCAAAGATATTCCCGGCTCGCACGTCGTCATTCGGGCGACCGAGTTCGGGAACGCCACGCTGGAAGAGGCAGCCATGCTCGCGGCGCATTACAGCCAAGCCCGCTCGTCCTCCCTCGTGCCGGTCGATTATACGCTCATTCGCTACGTCAAAAAGCCAAGCGGCGCCAAGCCCGGCTTTGTCATCTACGACCACCAGAAGACGTTGTTCATTACGCCGGATGAGCAGCGGATCAAATCGTGGCCGTCCGTGATCAAATAGACGTTCTCCGAATCGCAACCCATAACGAAAGGCTTCCGTCTCCCTTTCCGGGAGCTCGGAAGCCTTATTTGTCTTGCTCGTATTTCGCACCCATTCATCTCGAAAACGCCTAGATCCGCCAAGCCGGGTTTAGCTGTCTCAACACGGCCGCCTCCACCGTACGGTGGCCAATCGGTCCGTGGAAGACGTCTTCGCCGGCGCGAACGCCGTGAAAATCGGAGCCGCCCGTCACAATGAGTCCATATTGACTGGCAAGCTTGCCGTACTTCGCTTCATCCTCGGAGGTGTGATCGGAGTGATACACTTCGATGCCTTCCGCGCCGGCGCGAATAATCGCTTCAACCAGAGCATCGTTCCCATAAATGCCGGGATGCGCGATCACGCTCGTGCCGCCCGCCTCCCGAATCCATTCCAACGCCTCGAACGGCGACAAACGCGGCGCGCTCGCATAAGCCTGGGCACCCGCGGCCAAATATTTCTCGAATGCCTCTTGCGTCGAACCGACCTCGCCTCGGGCTACGAGCACCGCAGCAATATGGGGACGTCCGATCGTCCCGCTATCCTTCCCGGCGCGGCGGGCTTCGGCGATGACGTCCGCCATCGTGATCGCAATGCCCAGCTTGCCTAATTTCTCCAAGATCAGCTCGTTGCGGCGGTTGCGACCGTTCAGAAGGGTTCCGAGCTTCTCCCGCCAGCGATCACTGCGCCAATCGGTGTAATACCCGAGGATGTGGATGTCGCAGCCTTCGGCGAACGTGCTGATCTCGACGCCCGGGACGACCGCGATGCCAAGCCGCTCCCCTTCGTTCACGGCTTCCTCGATGCCGTCGACCGTGTCGTGGTCCGTTATGCCAATAGCCGCCAGCCCCGCGGCCTTGGCCATCCGCACATTGTCCGCGGGACGCTGCAAGCCGTCCGATGCGGTCGTATGCGTATGCAGATCCGCCAAGTTTACAGCCATTGCTTCAAATCCCTCTCTCTTAAGAAAGTCAAGAACGTGACGGCCGAGATCGGCAGCAAGGCCGACTTCAAGTAGATCGAATAAAATTGCCGCTTGAACGTAATATCCGTGAGCGGAATCGTGTGGATCAGCCCGAGCGCAACCTCGTGCTTGACCGAAGAAGCGGACAGAAAGGAGATGCCGAGCCCCGCTTCGACAGCCGATTTGACCGCACCGGTACTGCCCAGCTCCATGACGATCTTTAGCTTGGACGGATCAATATCGTGGCTGCGCATTTGCTCCTCCATGACAAGACGCGTGCCGGAGCCTTGTTCGCGAAGGACGAACGGGTAGGCGATCGCGTCGGCGATCGACACCTCCGCGGCCTGCGCGAGCGGATGCGTTTTGTCCACGACAAGCAGCAATTCGTCGCTCATGACGGCCTCGGTATGGATATCCGGGTGGTTGACGGGGGCTTCGACCAGCCCAAAATTTAACTGGTGCCCTAAAATATCTTCCATAATTTGAGATGTATTCATCACTTTCATGCTAATGGCAATGTGTGGATACTCCTGGCCGAAAGGACCCAGCAGCCGCGGAAGGATATACTCGCCGATGGTCAGGCTGGATCCTAGCTGCAGCCTGCCTTTCAGCTGTTTCGTGAATTTGGACATATGCGCGTCGGTCTCCCGGATCAGCTCGATGCTTCGCATGGCGAAGGGCATCAGCGCGCGGCCGGCTTCCGTCAGATCGATTCTTTTGGTCGACCGCTGAAGCAGCTTCGTGCCGAAATAGTCTTCCAGCGATTGAACCTGCATCGTAACGGCCGGCTGCGTCATGTGCAGCGCCTGCGCGGCCGCAGAGAAGCTCCCCCGTTCGGCAACGGTATAGAATATGTGCAGCTGGTGAAAATTAAGGGCCATCGATGCTACCTTCCTTCCTATCTCTGCCCTCCATTATACAGGCTGACGGAAAAGTAAAAAAGCATGCGCTACGATCCGAACGCATGCTTGTCCGTTATTTCCGTTTTCGGCTATTCTTGATCAGCGTCATTCTTCTAGAATGGCGCAGCCACGAATAATAGGATTTGAGATCCCGCAGTTCGATCGTCTCGGACATCCGTCCAAGGAATGTCACGACGATCATTTTATGCAGCGGGTTGCCGGCAATGTCCGTCTCTTTCTCCAACGTGGTGAATTCCGCGACGAATACCAGGTCATCATCGATCAAATATACATCCTGCTCGTTTCGGTAATACGGCTCAATTCTACCTTGTTTCAGGCACTGCCACAGAAAGCCGGCAATGTCCTCGAATCCCGTCTTCTCGCTCTCAACACGGTCGGCCCAACGGCTCTTGGCATGGTTCGTGATGACAATATCTGCAACTTTCTTGTCGCCGAGAACGACGTGAAAAGGTTCGTACGTGCTCCATCTTTCCGTCATCTTATCTTTCATCGCGATCCACCCCTCCTTAAGAAGCAGGCCTTATTATCTATATTTATACACGTTTTCATTTTATCATGCCTGTCCAAGATTTCAACTCAAAAATAAAGTTAAACCAATATTGTAATAATATGGATTGGAGAGAAAAAATAGACTTCCGCGTCCCAAAAAGGCAGCGGAAGTCTATTAATAAGAGCCGCTATCGAGCTTACAGGCTGTAGAACCGGGTTTTGTCCGGCACGCCTTGCGTATATTCGGTCTTAATTTCGTTTCGGTACGAACGTTCAATCCTTCTGACGAAGGAAAGGCGCTGCATGTTGCGGACGGTTTCATCCGCGCGGTCGGCGTTCATGTACATGACCACGTAATGCATCTTGCGGGACATATAATGGACGCTACCGTATTTCTCGAGCGTACGGGCAGCTTTCAAATCGCTAACCCATACGATATAACCGACTCGCTCTGAAAACTGCATTCTCTTCCCTCCATGTTCCCCGCGTTAACCGCAGCCTCCCGAGCCGCAGCTGCACGAACCGCCGCTGCCGCAGCCGCCGCCAGCCTTCTCGTTGCCCGGAACCTTGATCGTCTCCGAGATCGAGCCGGCCAATTGGGTGGCCACCTCGTGAAGCAGCTCGTCCAACGCCTTCTCGGCTACCTTGAACCGGCTCACGCTCGGTATCGCGTCCAGCTCTTGCTGAATCGACTTCACCTTGTCTTTGGCGGCGTGATAATCCGGATGAAACCGCCCGAATCGCTCGGTTTCTTCGAAGGCCTCCTTCGCTTTGGCGAAACGCTTCGTTTCGCGCTGGATCTGCTCGTCTTGCTCGACCAGCGTTTTCCAATATAGATATTCGGCCATCTCGGCCGATTGGTTAATCATATCGCCAAGCTCGTAAGCATCCAACATCATGCGACCCATGTCGTACGTCTGAACGCGGTGATCGGCGTCGTAGAATGGCTCGCTCCATGCCAGCTGCGTGTGCTCATTCGTTGACATTGCTTGCATTTCCCGCCCACTCCCTTCCTCGTTGCTGCCGGTCTCGGAACGGACCGGAACAACCGAACGTTATCGCAGGTTTACAATACGATAAACTTCTTTCATCATACCATACGACCGATCAAGAGAGGAAGCACTCCCGGCCTCAATATTTGGTAAACTCCGGGATTACGAGCATCATTTCGTCCCACATATGGGGCGCAAGCTGCGTCCGTTCCACTTGGCCGTCCACGCTGAGATCGCCGGCGACGCGCCACCCCTCGTCGTCTTCTAAGAGCTTGTCCGGAATGAATGGCACGGCTTTCCCTCTTATATTAAGCTTAACCGCCGTACGCCAACTTAAAGCGCGTTCCACCAGTTCCCTGCGCGTCGAAGGATGATATTCCCTCATCTGATTTCGCCAAGTGACCGGCACCCCGTCGATTCCCTGGAATAGCGCCACGGGATCGGAAGGCCGCAGCTCCGTCATCTCCTTCATATCATGGGGAAGCAAGACTGGCCTGTCAGCGGATGCAGCCGGCGCCGGATAGACCGCATGTTCGCTCGGAAGGGGATCCGAGAGCAGCGAATCGAACGAACGTGACTTTGCCGTTTCGCGCACTTCGCCCGCAGCTTCGCTGACCCAGCCCTCGATGGCCATAACGAGCGCAAGCGGCGCTCCTTCGCCGCTGATTTGGGTTAGGAATGCGAAAATCCGCTCTCCCGATATGCCCGATTCCACCGCCTTTCGGATCGGTTCTGCCTCAAGCCGATAGATGCCGACGACATCCGACGAGACGCGCCTGGCAATCAATTCCAAGCCGAACGCCGCGGACAGCGGGCCTTCACGCGGGACGAACACGTCCCCGTCCGGGGCAATTTGAGCACGCGGCATATCCATCGTATCGCCTGCATGATCACTTCCATCCACGCTCCATCTGTAGACCGTTCGACTGCCAGCGATTTCGGCCTCCTCCATCCACCCAAAGCTTGTCATCAAGCGGCACCAGTCGACTACCGCTTTCGCGAACGGTCCGTCGGATTCCGTACCGGTAGTCGGTGAACACCATTGATAAGCGGGCCAACCGGAGACGAAAGCAGCCGCATTGGCAAGCGCAGGTTCGGCGGCCGCATACTCTTCCGCCCATAAAGACACTAGGGCGTGCTCGCGTTGCGCTTGCGTCCGGTGCATCCATGAAAGAAGTCGGTTCATCTCCAATCGGCATTCTCGGCCTTCAACCGCGAGCCACCCTTCGTGTAAAGCAATATCGAGGAACAACGCGAAAGGGAGCGGGCATCCCGATTCGCGGGCGGTCAACTTAAGCGCTGCAAGCTCGTTCTCCTTCATCGCCAAAGCCCGGACGACCTTCTCGATCGTGCGTTTCGGCCAGCTGCCTTTGGACGTCAGCGTTAGCCCGCCATTCACAAGCTCCGCCAAGCCGTGCATGAGCCTCTCACCGAACGGCAGATGCGTTTCCTCATCAGAGCCGTGCAGGCTGTAAAGCACCATGTTCTCGTCAATGACAGTCGGATGCAGCATTGGATTCGCCATTCGCCAGCAGCGTTTGAATTGTCCCCGCGGGACCATGTACGCCTTGTCCCCCCAGCCCTTGCGGTAGCTCTTCACGAGTCCGGCCATCTCCAGTTCGATTAGGCCTAGCCGGTATTCCGCCCCCGAGCAGCCCGGTTGGACGTGGCGAAGCAGCTGTTCGTCCCGGAACGGCAGCATGCCGAAATGCTTTATAACGGATTGCAGCGTCTGTCTTCCGTTCGGACTCAACCGTTCGATCCTCTCCTCAGTTTCGTCCACTTTCATTTCGCTTCCACTCCTTCAAGCTCGCCCTCGGCCGTCTCCAAGCGCGAATGCCCCCACTTCGACACCTCGTAATGGTATCCTTGCTCCAATAGGAACAGCTGCCGCCTTCGCGCGAATTGGGTTTCCTTCGTACCATCGGACACTAGCGTATAGAACCAAGCGGCGTTCTCGCCCTGCTTCGGCCGCAAAATACGTCCGATTCGCTGCGCTTCTTCTTGTCTGGATCCATAACTGCCCGACACTTGAATGGCTACCGCGGCATCCGGAAGATCCACCGCGAAATTGGCGACCTTGGAGACGACGAGCACCGGAATATCCCCCGCTTTGAAGCCGGCATACAGCCGTTCGCGTTCGGCATGCGGCAGTTCGCCGCTCAATACGGGCGCGTTCAACTTCTCGCCGATCTCGTGCAACTGGCGTAAGTATTGCCCGATCACCAGTGTGGGCTTGCCCCGGTGGCGCTCCAGCAGGCTTGATACGGCTTCCGTCTTTGCCCGATTTTCCGCCGCGATTCGAAGCTTCTCCACGCCGGCCGCCGCCTCATAGGTAGACCGCTCGGCATCGGGAAGCGGGAGCCGGATTTCCGAACAGGTAACCTCCGCGATCCATTTCTGCTCCTCGAGCGATTTCCACGGCATGTCGTACCGCTTCGGACCAATCAGCGAGAACACGTCGGTCTCCCTGCCATCCTCCCGGACGAGCGTCGCGGTAAGCCCCAGCCTTCGCGTCGCTTGGAGGTCTGCCGTCATGCGGAATACGGGAGCGGGGAGCAAGTGCACCTCGTCGTAGATAATCAGTCCCCAGTTCCGCTCGTTAAATAGACGCATGTGCTCGAACTCGTCCGTCTTCTGTTTGCGATGCGTCAAAATTTGGTACGTGGCGATCGTGACCGGCTTCACTTCTTTCGCCTTGCCCGCGTATTCGCCGATGTGTTCTTCTCCGAGCGTTGTCTTGTCCAGCAGCTCCTGCCGCCATTGCTTGACCGATGTGACGTTGGAGGTCAGGATGAGCGTATCGCAGTGCAGCCGGCTCAGCGCCCCGATACCGATCAACGTCTTGCCAGCTCCGCACGGCAGCACCAGAACGCCGCTCCCGCCGTCCATCCGCTCTTCGCAATAGAACATGTCCACCGCCCGCTTCTGGTAGCCCCGCAGTTCGAACGGCTTGCCTCCGCGCGTCATCTCCCTCATCTGCACGTTTAAGGATTCGCCGTGCCGATAGCCAGCCAGATCGATGACGGGATAACCGATTCTTGTTAGCTCCTGCTTCAGCGCGCCGCGCATTTCCGGGTTCGATATTCGCTCGCCTTCGCCGGATTCACTTAGCATCCCCGCCAGAAAGGGCATCGCCATTAGCTGCTCCAGCAGCTTCTCTTCCCCGCGCAGACGCAGCATACCGTCTTCGCTGCGCATAAGTTTCAGTTGGCCGTACCGCCCCATCAACGTGCGGATATGCGACGCTACTTTTGGCGGAAGCTCGTAACAGTTATAACAACCAAGCTCGCCGATGACCTCATCCGCCGACATGCCGGCTACCGCCGCGTTCCAGAGGGACAAGGGCGTAATTCGGTAGGTATGAACGTGGCCTGGTCTTTTGGTCAGATCCGCAAACCGGGATAACGATTGGCGGGCAGCTTCGGCGTCAGGGTGCCGCTCGTCCAGCAGAACCGTCGAATCCGATTGCACGATGAACGGCCGATCTTCGCGCTTCAGCACGTGAAATCCACTCCTTAATAGGCACATTCGCTTCTTCTTTTCTAGTCAGTATGAAATGAACCGTCCGGTTTTATTCCCTTTTTATGCTGCAAGCAAACGAAAGACGCAAAAACGCATGCCGTCGCGGCATGCGTTTAGGTAATGCGTATGTTCGATTCACTTGGAATCGTTACCGGGTGTACGATGGTTCGCGGTGCTGGTGTTCCGAAATGCTGCTCAGCGCCTCGCCCGCTTCGTTCACGAAGATCTCGCGAACCGCCAGATCGCCGATCGACACGATGCCAAGCAGATTCCCGTTCTCGACGACGGGCAGTCTGCGGATTTGGCTGGAGGCCATGATCTTGGCCGCTTCATCCACCGAAATGTCGGGTTGAATGGTACGAATGTCAGTCGTGATGACTTCGGAAACGGCACCCGATCCGGAATGTTTGGCCGCATACCCGCGAATGACCAGGTCACGGTCGGTTACGACCCCGATCAGCTTCTCGCCTTCGACGATCGGTACGAAGCCGATATCGTGGTTTTTCATAAGCGAGGCCAATTCAAAAATATTGTCTTTGGTCGTCGCGGTCACGACGTCTTTGGACATAATCTCCCGTACTTTCTTCATTGTGAATCGTCCCCCTCGTCAACAGGTGGCATGCTTCTGCCCCGAACGTTAGCTTAAGCCGTGCGGGCCTTCGCCATGCATGGATGAGGGATGGGAGTTTTTAAGCTGACGCTGAGCCTGCGCAGTCTTCCGCCATCGCGATCAGTAATCGCGCAGAGACGAGCATCGCCCGTTCGTCCACATTAAATTTCGGATGGTGGTGGGGGAAGACGGCACCCGCCTCTTCATTGCCGGCGCCGACGAACATGAAGCAGCCTTTCGTTTCTTTCACGTAATACGCGAAATCTTCGCCGGCCATAATTAAGGAAGACTCCCGAACGGCCTCGTCGCCGAATTGCACGGCGGCGACGCGGAAGAACCTCCGCGTCTCTGCCTCGTCGTTCACGACCGGGGGATAGCCCATCCGGTAATCCGTCTCCGACTTCGCGCCATACAACTCGGCGGTCCGCGCCACCACGTCCTCCAGTCGCCGGCGGATGCTTAGACGCGCCTCCTCCGTAAAGCTTCGGACCGTCCCTTTCAGATGGCATCGCTCCGCAATGACGTTCGCGGTCGTGCCGGCATGAATGGAACCGACGGTTACGACGGCCGGCTCAAGCGGATTAACGTTGCGGCTGACGATGGACTGCAGCGCTTGAACAAGCGCCGATCCGACGACCACCGTGTCGATCGTCTCGTGCGGAAGCCCGCCGTGACCTCCGCGTCCGATCAGCTCGATATCGAATTCGTCCGCGGACGCCATGAACGGACCGCTGCGGGTGGCGACGGTTCCATAAGGAAACGGGGTCCAGAGGTGCACGCCGTAGATCGCGTCCACGCCATCCAACGCTCCATCCCGAATCATATCCAACGCGCCGCCGGGCGTCACTTCCTCCGCGGGTTGGAACAACAGTCTCCGCTCGCCCTCGAAATCGCCTTCCAACGACGCGTAATAGGAAGCTATACCTAACATTGTCGCCGTGTGCGCGTCATGACCACAAGCGTGCATAATACCCGGCACAGTCGACGCATACTCGCATGTTTTCTCATCTTGTATCGGCAGGGCGTCGATATCTGCCCGAAGCGCGATTACCGGCCCTTGCCGCTTGCCGCGAAGCACGGCTACGACGCCGTGACCGCCGACACCTTCCTTATATTCGCAACCGATTGCGCGCAGCTGCTCCGCGATCCATGCCGATGTCCGGCTCTCCTGAAAGGAAAGCTCGGGATGGCGATGTAAATAACGGCGCCACGCAACAATACGAGGATAGATGGTTTGCAGATATTCCTCCACGGGATTATTTTCGCTCATGCCTACAAACCTCCTTGCCTTGTCTTTCGTTTGTCCTCTATTGTACCAGATGCCTATTCCCTCCCGAAAGTTGTTTTCAGGCGATCCGGTTCCATTTTTCGTAAAACTGTCACTTTTGCCCTATTTTGCGCGCTGGCGCGAGGCTTGCACTAGAAAAGGAAACATACTATCATGGATAAAGAAACCTGCCCTGAAGCCGGAAAACGCTTCCCAGCGATCTTGGCTTAACTTTAAGGAGGATCATCCATGATTATCGAGAATACAGGACTTAACGGCCTGACTAGCGACCTTGCTCACCTTGATGAATCCGCGGAGAAAGTCGGGTTTGTCCGTTGGCAATGGGAATATTATCGCGCTACATACGATTTGAAGTTGGAAGACCGCGCCAACCGCGCCGAGTATTACCTGCGAATCAGCACGCGCGCCATCGAAGGCAAGCTGGAATCGCCGCACGCGGTACTTCAACTGGAATCCGTCTACATCGGACGAGCTACTTTCCCGCACGGCCTGGAATACGAATCTCCGGTGCCTCAACAGATTCTTAACGCGGCTACACAGCGTTTGCAAGAACTGAAGAAGCTCCTTGCCTAGTCGCGAGACAACGTTATGAAGACAAAAACGAACGGCCTGCGCGGCAGGCCGGATTTTTTGCTTCTCGTCCTCATCTTTCTGCTCGTCGGGTTTGGGCTGGTTATGGTATTCAGCGCAAGCTCGAACATGGCCATCATCGACTCGGATTATAATAATGACCCCTTCTATTTCGTAAAGATGCAGTTCTTATGGGCTGTTCTCGGCACGTTCATGATGCTGTTCATCATGAATATCCCCTATATCGCCTTTAAGAAAGGCTTCCTGCTTTATTTCATTCCGGCGTTCATCATGTTGATTTTGGTCGCGATTCCCGGCATCGGCGAAGTACGCAATGGCGCGCGAAGCTGGTTCGGTATCGGCGGACTCGGGGTGCAGCCGACGGAATTTATCAAGCTGGGGCTTATTTTATATTTGGGTGCGCTTATCGCCAAGAAGGGCGAGAAGATTCGGGATCTTAAAAAGGGACTCTTCCCTATTTTCGTGATCGTCGGCGCGATCTGCGGCTTAATTATGCTTCAGCCCGACTTGGGCGGTTGTATCGTAATTGCGAGCACCTCGCTGCTGATCATCGTCGCCGGCGGTGCTAACCTGCGACAGCTTCTATTCGCCTTGTTGATTATTTCGCTGTTCGTCACGGTCGTCGTCACGATCTCGATGATGAGCAACCCCGATGGATGGCAATATCGAATCGACCGTTTTACCGCGTTTCTCGATCCGACGTCGGACGAGCAGTATACGACCTTTCACCTCTCGCGTTCCCTGCAAGCATTGGGACATGGAGGGTTAACGGGAACCGGATTCGGCCATAGCGTGCAAAAACTCACGTATTTGCCGTATGCCTACAGCGATTTCATTTTCTCCATTATCGCGGAAGAGTTCGGCTTTATCGGCAGCACGCTTTTTCTTCTCGTCTACCTGCTCTTCATTTGGCGCGGTCTCATCATAGCGGTACGCTGCCAAGATTCCTACGGCACGATCGTCGGTGTTGGCATCGTCAGTTTGATCGCGATACAGGCCATCGTCAATATCGGCGGCGTTACCGGGGCGATGCCGCTTACCGGCGTCACGCTGCCTTTCATTAGTCATGGGGGGTCCTCTCTCCTTGTGACGTTGATCTCAATGGGCGTACTGCTGAGCATTTCACGGGACCATAACAAGCCGGATCGGCAGACGACGCGCACAACCAAATCCACGCGTGCGACAGATACCCCAACACAACGAAAAAACCTCCGTCCTTTATAGGATCGGAGGTTTTTTGCGCATACGTTTATTTCACCCGGTTCAATTCGTCGAGCTCGTCGTCTTTGAACGCGACGCCCTCGACTTTCACGTTCACTTCCACGACATTCAATCCGGTCATGTTCTCCACCGCTTCGCGAACGTTGTCTTGCAATACGCGGCACACTTCATGAATCGGAATGCCGTATTGCACAATAATACGCAGATCAATTGCCGCTTCCAACTGGCCGACTTCCACGGAGACGCCCTTCTGCACGTTCTTCCCGCTTATCCGTTTGGCAAGCCCTTCGGAGATCCCGCCCGACATAGCGGCGATCCCCGGTGTTTCCAGCGCTGCAAGTCCCGCGATGGTGGCGACTACGTCATCTGAAATACGAATAATGCCCGTCTGAAGATCCTCTGTCATGCCACACACTCCTCTTTCGCCTTATGTTACCATTGTAATGGAATAAGGGAGCCTTAAGCAAGCGGCGCGCGGCGGAAATGGAAGAGTTTACATGCAAATCGATTTTGGTTATAGTTTAAAAAGGTTTCCCTAAAACTGGAACGGGAGGTTCGACTGTGAACCAAAAATTGTTTTTCACGGCGTTGATTGTCCTGTTCGTCCTTAGCGGTGTGAGTCATTACGGGCATTGGGGTACGATCCCCGAATTTATTTTATCCGCGCTTGCCATCTTGTTCGTAGCCGGCTTCCTCGGCAAGGCAACCGAGAGCGTTGCCCATTATGCGGGCCAGCGGCTGGGTGGATTCTTGAATGCCACGTTCGGCAATGCGGCCGAACTGATTATCGCGATTTTCCTTGTTCGCGCAGGCGAATTCGAGATGGTGAAAGCCAGTATCACCGGCTCGATTATCGGCAACCTGCTGCTCGTGTTGGGACTTAGCGTCCTGCTTGGCGGACTGAAGTACAAGGAACAAACATTTAACGTCCAACTAGCCGGTCACAATTCGTCGCTCATGATTTTGGCGGTCATCGCCCTGTTCATTCCGGCGATCTTTGTATCCGCCGAGCATTTCTCGATCGATCAAGATCGAACGCTCAGCATATCCATTGCGGCCATTCTGATTATTGCGTACATTCTGTGGCTCATCTTCTCGATGATTACGCACAAATCCATTTTGGCGGATGAGGAAGTCACGACCCCTGATCATGGCGAAGAACCGGCTTGGTCCAAAACCATGTCGATCGTCTTCCTCGTCGTGGCAACCGTTATGACCGCGCTCGTCAGCGAATGGCTCGTGCATACCCTGGATTCGTTCAGCGAACGCTTCAGTCTCTCCGCTATCTTCGTCGGCGCCTTCCTCATTGCAATCGTCGGCAATGCGGCCGAACACAGCGCTGCCATTCTGCTTGCGATGAAGAACAAAATCGGCGCAGCCGTCGAAATCGCCGTGGGCAGCAGTTTGCAGATTGCGTTGTTCGTGGCCCCCGTGCTTGTCTTCGTCAGCATGCTGTTCGGAGAGACGATGGACCTCGTCTTCACGACGATCGAGCTGGCCGCCATCGGCGTCGCCGTGTTCATCGCGACCTCGATTTCGAGGGACGGAAGGACGAATTGGTACGAAGGTGCGCTATTGCTGTGCGTATACGTTATCCTTGGCTTTGCCTTCTACTTGGTATAGCTAATGTCATGTAAAGCCGTTCCAATCTGGAACGGCTTTCATTGCGTGAACATATTAAAAAAGGCAGTCCTTGCGCGAAGAGTACTGCAGTCTAAGAACTCGCAGTACTCTTCTCGTCAAGAACTACCCTTTATTGTTCAGCGCCTCGTACAGCACCGCCAAATTCCGCTCGAGCTTGCTGATAATTTCTTTCCCTTCCGTTTCCCCGACTAAACCGGCGCGAACCGCAAAATCGACTTCCCGCGAAAACCCATACATTTGGGTGTCCAATACTTCCTCGTACAACGGACATTTGCGCGTTGCCAAGTTTTCCATTTGGACTTCAATCAGTTTTTCGATTTTATAGGCATCTTCCTGAAGGAGATTGAGCGCTTTTTGGTTCAAATGGATAATTACCTCAGATGAAGACATCGTACTCCCCCTTGTGCATGTATTGCTCGCCGTCTTCTATATCTTTTATATTAAACAAAAAGTACCTTTTGCACAAGGACAAAACAAACAAAGCGCCCGGCATTGGTTATGCCGAGCGCCGCAATCAGGCGTGATTATTCCGAGACGACCTTCACGTTCAGGTTATGCTTCGCGAACACTTCGGCCATTGCGGCTTTCGCTTCATCTGCGTCCGGACCGTGAACATGAAGTTCATATGCATGGTTGCCAACCAAAGTCGTGAACAAACCGAGGATGCTCTTCACATCGATATACTTATTCTCGGCTTGGAGTACGATGGATGACCGGAATTTATTAGCCGTTTGGGAAATGTCTACGATCGCTGCATTGTTGGACATGCGAATCCCTCCATGATTAGATACTAAAATACAAACGCTTTCTTTCACTATACCCTTATTCTGGATTCCGTTCAAGAGGGCCTTGCAATTACTTCAAATTTTCCGGATTCAGCCCTTCGAGCTCCGGAATGACGAAGATCCCGTCCTTGCGGATGAGGCGATCATCGAAATAGACCTCGCCGCCGCCGTATTCCGGCCGTTGGATCAGCACCAGGTCCCAATGGACGGCCGAACGGTTGCCGTTATCTGTCTCGTCGTACGCTTGGCCTGGCGTAAAATGCAGGCTGCCGGCGATTTTTTCGTCGAACAGAATATCTTTCATCGGGTGCAAGATATACGGATTAAATCCGAGGCTGAATTCGCCGATATAGCGGGCCCCCTCGTCGGTATCGAGAATTTCGTTCAGCTTAGCCGTATCGTTCGCCGTCGCCTTTACGATTTTTCCGTTCTCGAAGGTAAACGAGACGTTCTCGAACGTGACGCCGGAATAAACCGACGGCGCGTTGTATGTAATGGTTCCCTGCACGCTGTCTCTAACCGGGCAGCTGAATACTTCGCCATCCGGAATATTCCGGTGTCCGGAGCATTTCTTGGCACCGATGCCTTTGATCGAGAAGGCTAGATCGGTACCCGGCGCGACGATGCGAACCTTATCGGTCTTGGACATCAATTCCGCAAGCGGGTTCATGGCTTTGTCCATTTTGGCGTAATCCAGGTTGCATACGTCGAAATAGAAATCCTCGAACGCTTCGGTGCTCATATTCGCGAGCTGCGCCATCGACGCATTCGGGTAACGGAGCACGACCCACTTCGTATGTTTCACGCGCTGCTCCGAGTGTATCGGGTGACGATACAGCTTCTCATACAGCAGCATATTCTCGCCCGGCACGTCAGAGAGCTCGTTGGCATTATCGCCCGAACGGATCGCGATATACGCTTGCATGTTTTCCATCCGCTTCAGGTCGAAGGAAGCCCATAATTCGATTTGCTCTTTCGTCGCGTGCTTCAGCAGCGTGCGAAGTACGGAACGATCGCTCGTCTCCACGAATGGCCGGCCGCCTCGCTTCGCAACTTCTTCGATTAGCAATTTCGCGAGCTCGCGCTCCGAGCCAATCATATCAATCAATACATTGTCTCCCGGCTGTACGTCGATGGAATACCCGGCCAGGTTCGATGCGAGTACCTGTAAACGGCTGTCGCGCATAGAAGTCCACTTCCTTATCCAGCATTTTAACCTCTATATCCTATCACGTTTGGGTGTCCGATGCACTTATCTGCGCGAGTCCGGCTTGATCTCCAACGTGAGCTGGCGCGATTCCGAATAAGCCTTACCTTCTCGCGTATAATGAAGCACCGTATCCTCCGTTAACTTTCCCGGCAGCAGCTTCTTTCGGTCAATTACAAGACGATAAGTCGTATCGACGGCAAGCGACCGCAGCATCTCGTCCATTTGCTTGCGTGAAACGCGAACCTCCGCTTCGGTCTTCGGCGGCAATACACCACCTCCGTTGGTGCGCTGCAACCGCCTCACGCCCGAGTTGACCGCGTCTTCGAATGCGGCCTTAAGCGTATGCACCCACCTTTTCCGTGCAAGCTCCGGATCCCCGCGCATTAGGAGCACCGTGGTTCGCGCATTAGACGATTCCTGTTTGACCTCCGTCCGCCGCGTTTCAACTTGAACTTGGCTCAGGTAAGCCATTGGGTCGCGCACCGTATAATGCTGGGCTTGTTTAACCGAAGCCGCTTCCAGCCGAATCTGATCGTGGTGCTTGACTTCCCCCCCGAAGCGCACGATGTCCGTTACGCGTCCTCCGGTCTTCACCCCGCTTTGTCCCGTGAACCGATACGCGTCGACTCCGGACAACCCCGATACGGATAATTGCAGCAATTCCTTCGGTTCCTTCTCCACAAGCGGCTGCTCGCCGCACCCCTGCAGCGAGAACGCCGCGAGCCATAAACCGATCCCCGCCGCGGCATATTTTCGTCTATCCCCCATGCGCATCGAACCTTTCCTGTCGAATGACTGATCAAACATAGCGTCTGTATCCAGGCGGGTCCTTATGCGGGCGTGCGGGTTGCCGGTGACAAAGTCCTCATAAAATACAAAAACACGGGCTCTGACGGCCGTGTTTGTCGAAGTCTGACTATGATGCGACTATAATCCGGTTCCTTCCGCGGTTCTTCGCTTCGTACAAGGCCATATCGGCTTTATAGAAAAGCGACTCTACGCTGATTTTGTCATCCTCAAACGTCCACTCCGATATGCCGCACGATACGGTAACGCTCGGATGCGTCCCCTGTTCCACTCTTGTTCGAATGCGTTCGGCGATGCGGAATGCCTGCTCGGAACGGATCTGGGGCAAATAGACCGCCAGCTCTTCCCCGCCCCATCTCGCCGCAATGTCGCTTTCGCGGATACAGGAGCGAATCACGTCGCTGACGCCGATCAGAATTTGATCGCCAACCAAGTGGCCATACGTATCGTTGACCTGCTTGAAATGATCAATATCCACGACGACGAGCGAGCCGCACGGGTCTTTGCGCTGCTTGGATTGAATCCGTTCATTCAAATAATGACGGGCGTGCAATCCGGTCAAATTATCGGTGATCACCATGCGCCTGACTTCGGCATGAAGCGAGGCATTCGATATGGCAAGACCGATGTGCGTCGTGAGTACTTGAAGGAGTTTGTAATTATCATACGAGAAGAAGTTGGGCGACTTGTGGGTCACGATGATGACGCCTACGATGGATGCGCCATCCATAATGGGCGCCGCGATGATCGAGCGCGAACCGGTCTCGTCCATAAATTTGGAAGCCACCAGTCGCGTGCTCCAATAGTCGGACGTAATGACGGGCTCCTTCGTCCGGTGCACGATGCCGGCGTAGCCGTAATCAAGCGGCACCGCTTCTTTCATTAGGTAAGGCAAATTGCTCGCTACGTATTGGAAGACATCCTTCTCCCGGTTGAGCTGAAGGACGCAGCAATGATCGGCTTTGAAAATATGCAGCAGCTCGTTCATCGTAAATTCGAATATCTCGCTCAGCCGCAGCGACTGATTCAAGCGCTTGGTCAGCTCGTTGATCATTTGCAGCTCGGTAATCAGCACATTGGATTGCTCGTACAGCTTCGCGTTCTCGAATGCGGAGCCCGCAGTCGATGCGATAAGCGTAAAGGCTTTGAACTCCGACTCATCCCAATGTCTGCTGCTGAAGCTAACGCCGAGCACGCCGTAAACCGCCTGTTTGCCGCTCATCGGAATGGCCAGACGAACGCAGCCGCTCTTCAGCTGATCCTGAAGCGGGACCCCTTCGAGAAAGGCGCGTGAATATAGATCCTCCGGGTCGTTGCGAATGAGCAGCGGCTTAATCCGCGCATCTCCGTTAACGAAATCCTGGGACAAATATAAACTGAAATCCGCGAATGGCGTATAGCTCTCGATATATGCCAGCAGCTCCCTAATCACCGAAGAGACATCGTTCTGGTCATGCAGCCGCTTTCCGATTTCCAGCATGGCTTCCCGTCTTGTCGCTTCTGTCTCCGCCGCATGCTGTTTGTAAAGCGCCTCTTTCATCCGGACGTGTTCGAAGCGAGCCTCCAATATGGAACGAAGATGAAAGGCGGCCGGTTGGAGCACCCTCTGCTGATTCGTATCGGGTCCGCCCCATCCATCCGTCGCGGACCAGACGAGCACGGATAGCAGCTCGTCACCGGAGCGGCATCTTAACGGCTCGGCCGCGCAAGTCATCCCCTCTTGCCGTTGGCCCGTCGCGCAGGCGGTCGCGGCGACTCGGTTGCGATCCTCCTCCGACTGCCACGCCGAGTGCGTGCAGGCGATCAATTGACCTTCGGCACTAAATAGAGCCGCTTGAAACTTGTCAAATAAATAATCGCCCGTCTCGCTCATCCATTGTTCGAAGCTCTCCTGCATGATTTCCGCCGCTGCCGGCGCATCCATGGATGTCGCTTGCAGAACAGCCGCCTTCATGGACGCCGGTGTATCGCCGAACGCGTTTGCAACGGGGCGGTTATCCTCCGTCCGTCCAGATGGCATCGATTTATTCATATTCGCAGCACCCGCCTGAATATTATGTCTATGGTTCTATGAATATCATAGCTCAATTTGGGAAAATGTGCACTAGAATAGTCATATAATACTAGTTGACCCGGGCAAATTTTATCTGCTTTAGGTTTTGTTCGTGCAAGGGATTGTACTTGACAACACCTTGCGAATTTAATAAACTTTATAGATGAATATTGGTTCGGTTTTGTGTCACCCTCACGGAGGCTGTCGCTGTCAGGTCAGCGGCTGAACTTACCTGCCAGATGAACCCGCAGCGGTTCTTCTCGACAGCACTCGGCGAAACTCCAATTTTCGACCATAACTATTAAGAAGGAGTGTCACGACACATGGCACGCTATACAGGTCCTAAATTTAGATTGAGCCGCCGTCTGGGTATTTCCCTGAGCGGTACTGGCAAAGAATTGAAACGCGCTTTCCCTCCAGGTCAACACGGCCCTAACCAACGCAAAAAGCTGAGCGGTTACGGCGTGCAATTGATGGAGAAACAAAAACTGCGCCACATGTACGGCGTAAACGAAAAGCCTTTCCGCAACCTGTTCGACAAGGCTGCTAAAATGAAAGGTAAATCCGGCGAAAACTTCATGGTTCTCCTTGAAAGCCGCCTGGACAACCTCGTTTACCGTCTTGGCTTCGCGGGTTCCCGCGCTGGCGCACGTCAGCTCGTTTCCCACGGCCATGTTACCGTAAACGGCAAGAAAGTCGACATCGCTTCCTACTCCGTAGCAGTAGGCGACGTAATCGGTCTTCGCGAGCGCAGCCGCGCTCTGAAATCGGTTAAAGAAGCACTGGAAGCACGCAACTTCCTTCCAAACTACCTGGAATTCAACGATGCCGCAGTTGAAGGCAAGTATGTTCGCCTTCCTGAGCGCGCTGAGCTTCCACAAGAAATCGACGAGAAGCAAATCGTCGAGTTCTACAGCCGTTAATAAGTCGGGGCTGTCCGCCGCATTCGTTCGCGAATGCGGGAGGACAGCCCCTTCTTTTTGCATTTGTGTCTCTAGTCGCGGTCTTCCGCAGCTGATGGCCCTGGGTTCGGACTGATCGGAATGACCGTGGACTGCGGCGCTGATGGAGTCGCGACCGGTACTCTGCCTTTGGTCAATCCTTGAATGAGCGCACTCACATCCAAGCCGGATACATTCTTCAGCATCTCCGGCGCGGTCGCCATCAAGGAGGTGACGTAATTGCTGACTCTAGCGGCGCCTTCGCCATGTCCGGTATCGACCACCGTCAGCTTATCGATGCCTTTGATCGGCTCCGCCACTTTACCGGCAAGCTCCGGCAGCATTTTGATGACGATATCGAGTACGGCCGCTTCGCCGAATTTCTCGAACGCTTGGGCAAGCTTCTCCTTGGCTTCCGCCTCCGCCAAGCCGCGCAGCCGAATGACTTCCGCTTCGGCCGTCCCCTTCGCCTTCTCCGCCTCGGCAATCGCGAGACCTTCCAGCCGCTTTTGCTCCGCATTCGCCCGCGCCTCGGCTTCGATTCGATATTGCATCGCATCGGCTTCTCGCAGCCGTTTTGCTTTGTCTGCCTCGGCGGCTTGCTCGACCGCGTACCGTTCCGCATCCGCTTTCTTCTTCACTTCCGCATCGTATTGCTTCTCGCGGCGTAGAATTTCTTTCGCTTCCAGATCGATCTCGCGTTCCTTCCGCACGAGCTCGACGCGCATTTGCTCTTCGACGACGGATTGTTTGGCCTTTGCCTCATGAATGGCATAGGCTTGGTCCGCTTCGGCTTTGGCCGTATCCTGCTCCCGTTTGAAGGAAGCGACCTTCAACTCCTTGTCTTTATCCGCTTCGGCGATATTGGTATCCCGCAGCAGCTCCGCCTTCTGCCCCTCTTCTTCCGCTCTCGCTTTCTGTATTCTAGCATCGCGAATCGCTTCCGCTTCGGCAATGTCGGCGTCCCGCTTCACGGCCGCGATGCGCGGCTTGCCGAGCGCCTCTAAATATCCGTGTTTGTCGCGCACGTCTTTAATCGTGAAGGAGACGATCAATAGACCCATTTTCTTCAAATCGCGGGCGGCGACGCCCTGCACTTCTTGCGCGAATTTGTCCCGGTTCCGGTACACCTCTTCAACTGTCATCGATCCGAGTATCGCGCGCAGATGCCCTTCCAGCACTTCCTGCGCTTCGATCTTCAAGGACTCGATCGGTTTGCCCATGAACTGCTCGGCCGCGGTCGCGACATCCTCGATGGAACCGCCGATTTTGATAATCGCGACGCCGTCGGCCAATACAGGAACGCCCTGCTCCGTGTACACCTCCGGCGTGGAGACGTCCAGCTTATGGGAGAGCAGCGACAGAAATTCCGCCTGCTGAAAGATCGGCAGAATGAAGGCGCCTCCGCCACGCACGATTTTGATCCGCCGGCCCGATTCGTCCGACGCGACGTTCGCGCTGCCGAGGAATGAACCGGTTACGATCATCGCTTCCTCGGGTCCGACCGTCTTGTAACGCGCCCAGAACGCTAGGCCTAACACGACGATAACGCCCACGACGATCGAAGGTATGATTAGATAATCTGGCATGATGAATTTCCACCCTTCTCATTCAAGTTGTTATGTGTGGTGAGATGAATTAGAAATCGACTTTCGACACAAGCAGCGTTCCTTCTTGCCCGTTGACCTCGACCACGACGACTTTGGAGCCGGCCGGGATCGATTCTCCCTCGTAGCTAGACGCGATATGATGCGTGACCCCTCCGCCGATTCTTAGCGTAACCTCTCCATATCCGCCGGCGGGAACGGGCACCAGCACTTCCGCTAGCGTTCCGGCAAGGTCGCGAATGGAGTAGCCGACCGAGCTCTCGCTCCTCTCCATCGGCCGAATATAGAGAAAATACAAGCCTGCCGCCGAAACGATAGCGATGAGAACCGCTAGCGTGACCGTCGACGCCGGACCCGTACCCGCATAGCGATGAAGCAAGAGACCTGCGCCTCCGAATACGGTAATGCCCCCGACGATCGCCGTTGGTTGGAACACTCTATGACCGTCCAACGATAGGAAGTCCAACGCGCCGTCAAGCGCAAGGCTAAGCCAATCTCCGAGGATGACGCTAACGAGCGCGAACAAGATTCCCCCAGCCAAACAGGACCAGAATAACGCCTCCATATGCCCTCCCGTCAATCCAATTTTTTGAAGCCATTCCTGATTTTAATTACGCGCATTATCCCCGCAAAGTTGCGAATCTTTACGAATTATTTTAGCGATAAAAGAAAAAACGCAAGCAGAGACCCCTATGTTTTCGTTAAAATTCGGCAGCGGTTCCTGATATCCACGGTCGATTTATGCTATAATTACAACTGTTAATCGGAGGAGGAATCGATCGAAAGATGGATGAAGACCGTCAGCAGAATGCAAAAGGATACAGCGGATGGCGGACGTTCGGCGTCGTAACGCTCATTACGTTTAAATGGCTATTCATTTTTGGATTATTAATCGGATTATTGGTCGGCGGCGCCGTGACGGGCTATGTCGCCGCTCTTGTCAAAGATGACCCGATCCGCTCGCGGGCGGAGATCGAGGCGCAAGTCAACGAGAACGCAATCACCGGCTTTGCTTATTTCAATGACGGGCAAACACCGATCGGTCAGCTGCGAACCGAGGAAGACCGGCGGTTGATCGAGGAGAAAGATATTCCGCAGCTGATTATCGACGCGGTTCTCGCGACGGAGGATAACAACTTTTACGAACATATCGGCGTCGACATCAACGGTCTTGGACGCGCGGTCAAGCAGAAGGTGCTGAATGAAGACGTCCAAACTGGCGGCAGTACGCTCACCCAACAGCTGGCCAGACGCGTGTTTCTGAATTTGGACAAGACGGACAGCCGCAAAGTAAAGGAGATCTTCCTTTCGCTGCGATTGGAGCGTTTTTTGACCAAATCACAAATTTTAACGGCTTATTTGAACAAGGTGCCTTTCGGGACTGGCGCCAACGGCTATAATTTATACGGCATTAAAGCCGCTTCCAAAGGCATTTTCAACATCGCTGACCTCAACAAGCTGAATATCGCGCAAGCCGCTTATTTGGCCGGTCTGCCGCAGCGGCCGTCGGCGTATACCGCGTTCACGAGCAAAGGCACGTTCAACGAGAAGAACTTCAAGCTCGCGATGGACCGCCAGAAGACCGTGCTCTCCCGCATGCTGGAGACGAAGCGCATTACGCAAGCACAGTATAATGAAGCGATTGCTTTTGACATCAAAAGCACGCTCGCTCCGCTTACGAAGAAAGCTTATTCCACGTTCCCTTATCTCATGCTGGAGACGGAACGGCAGGCCGCTGAGATTCTGCTCATGCAGAAGGACCCGAACCTGACCTTGACCGATGTCCGCAAGAAGGAGAACGCGGCGCTCGTCGAGGAAGCCAGACAGGAGCTGCTGCGCAACGGATACCGGATTTACACCACGATCGACAAAAAGGTGTACAACCTGATGCACGCGATCGGCAAAGATCCGGATAATTTCTCGCCCGACAGCAAAGAGAAAGGCGTCGAGCAAATCGCCGCGATCATGATCGACCACAAAACAGGGGCGATCCTCGGCATGCTGGAAGGCCGCGATTTCTATGAAGAGCAAATGAATCATGCCACGCAGATGACGCGTCAGCCAGGTTCGACCATGAAGCCGATCGCGGCTTATCTGCCCGCCATCGAGAAAGGCCTCGTTCAGCCAGGGAGTATTCTGGACGATGCACCCGTCGTCTTCAAGGACGGCGTCAAAGGATTCCATATTCCGAAAAACTCGGATAATAGGTATCACGGTCTCGTGACCGCCCGGGAAGCGCTCAACCGATCGCTCAACCTGCCGGCGCTGAAAGTGTTCAACGATAAGGTCACGATTGCCGAAGCCTGGAATTTCTCGCGCAAGCTCGGGATTACCACGCTCCAGCCGGAAGACGAATATGCGCAGACCGGCGTTATCGGCGGTTTAAGCGTAGGGGTGTCCGTCGAGGAATTAACCAATGCCTATGGCGCAATCGCTAACAACGGAGTATTCAACGACGCTTACATGATCAGCCGGATTACCGATTCGGAAGGCCATACGATCTATGAGCACAAAGCCAAGCCGCAGCGCGTCTTCTCCGAGCAATCGGCGTTCCTGATGACCGACATGCTTCGCACCGTCATCTCGGACGGCAGCGGTACTGGCCACAAGTTAACGAGCGAGTACAAAAACTACAAGAAAATTCCGATTGTCGGCAAAACGGGCTCTACGCAGAGCTACGGCGACGTCTGGTTCGAAGGCTTTACGCCAGACATTACGCTTGGCGTATGGGCTGGTTACGAGAAGCAAGTTAATACGCTCTCCAAGGCCGGCCGAGCGCGGGCTAGACAGATCTGGGCTAAAATTATGAACGACGTGACGGAGGCAAGACCCGATCTGTTCCCGACCAAGGAATTCAACAAACCGGACAATATCGTCAAAGCGACCGTCTCGAGCGTAAGCGGCAAAAAGCCGACGGAATTGACGCGCTCGATGGGGATGCTGGTGACGGACTGGTTCAACAAGCCTTACTTGCCAAAGGAATCGGATGACGCCTTAATCAAAATGGCTTACATTCCTTATAACGGCGTCAACTACGTCCCGCAAGCGACCACCCCTTCGGACATGGTTCGCGAGCAAGTCGTGGTGAAACGGGAGAAACCGCTGGATGTCCTTATGGAGGAAATTGAGAAGGCGCAAGCCAAGCTCCCTTCGGACAGCAGACGCCCGATGAGCTTCTACCTGCCCATGGATGCGAAGCTTGACGCACCGTCGAAGACCGACCCTCGCACGGATGACGGCGCCGCCCCTACACCGCCGAGCAGCGTACGGTTGGAGCTGGTGCAAGGCAATAATGCCTTCCGCATCACCTTCGCGCCATCGCCGGAGAAAGATGTCGTCGGCTATCGCTTGTATCGCTCCGCGAGCGGTACGGCCTTTAAACGCAGCGGCAGCCCGGTGTTGACGGGCGAAGAAACGCGATTCGTCGATTATATTACGGCCGGCGTTCACTATGAGTATTACGTCACCGCCGTCGACGTGGGAGGTCGTGAATCTGCTCCAAGCTTCATCATCACTTCGAACGGCCAACAAATCGGCGGTCCCCCTGCCGATCCGTCTGACGGTACGGAGCAAGCAAGCGAGGGAGACGGCGTTATCCTTCCGGATAACGGAAGCAGCGCCACAGATACAGATCCGCTGCAGGCAAGACCCGCGCCCCCGACCGGTCTGAATGCGATCACCACGTCCCTCGGCGTTCGGATTGAATGGCAGCCGAACCCGGGCGCGGAGCAAGTGACCGCGTACAACGTGTATTACAGTGCGGGAAGCGACAACAATTATCAGAAGCTCGCCACCATCGCGGACACCAAATTCGACTACATCGTCTCCAACGTGAGCGGCATGTATTTCGTTACCGCCGTCAATGCGTCTGGCGAATCCGATGGTTCCGCCGCATTAACGGTCAACACGCAACAATAGAACGAAAAAAGCTTCCATCCGGTAATCCGGATGGAAGCTTTTTTGATTTGGTAAGGGATAATAGCGGTTTAATCTTCGATTGTTGACAGATCGCCCGTTGGTAAATTCAATTCCCATGCTTTAAGTACCCGGCGCATTATTTTGCCGCTGCGGGTCTTCGGCAGTTTATCTTTGAATTCGATCTCGCGCGGCGCCGCATGAGCCGACAATCCGTCTTTGACGAATTTGGCAATCTCGGCTTTCAGTTCATCGGATGGGCTGAATCCTTCACGCAGCGCGATGAACGCCTTGATAATCTCACCGCGCATCGGATCCGGCTTCCCGATGACGCCTGCTTCAGCAACGGCCGGATGTTCGACGAGCTTGCTCTCCACCTCGAACGGCCCTACGCGTTCGCCAGCCGTGTTGATGACATCGTCAATACGGCCTTGGAACCAGAAGTAGCCATCCTCGTCCTGATAGGCGGAATCGCCGGAAATGTACCAACCCGGAATGCGGAAGTATTCCTCGTACTTCGCCGGGTTGTTCCAAATTTGGCGCATCATCGAAGGCCATGGCGTCTTGATCGCCAGATTGCCCATCCGGTATGGAGGAAGCTTATTGCCGGCATCGTCGATGATCGCCGCTTCCACGCCAGGCAGCGGCTTGCCCATCGAGCCTGGTTTGATATCCATGCATGGATAGTTGCAGATCAGCTGGCCGCCCGTCTCGGTCATCCACCATGTATCGTGAATGCGCTGGTTGTACACCTTTTGCCCCCAGCGTACCACTTCCGGATTTAACGGCTCGCCGACGCTCAACACATGTCTCAGGCTGCTCAGGTCGTATTGATTCACGACATCGTCGCCTGCCCCCATCAGCATGCGGAATGCGGTTGGCGCGCTGTACCACACCGTCACTTGATATTTCTGCAGTGTCGCGTACCAGTCCTGCGGACTGAACCGGCCGCCGCGAATGACGTTCGTCGCGCCGTTCAGCCAAGGAGCGAAGATGCCGTAAGACGTACCGGTAACCCATCCCGGGTCTGCCGTACACCAGTAAATATCGTCGGGCTGCAGATCGAGGACGACGCGGCCCGTGAAGTAGTGCTGAATCATAGCATTTTGGACGTGCAGCACGCCTTTCGGCTTGCCCGTCGAACCGGATGTGTAATGGATGATGAGGCCGTCTTCGCGGTCGAGCCATTCGATCTCCGCTTCTTCGGAAGCGCCGTTCATGAGAGCATGATAGTCGACGATGCCCTCTTCCTCCGGCACATCGTCGCCAACGACGATAATGTGCTTCAGATCCGGCAGCTCGCTGCGAAGAATGCGAGGCAGAAGCGCCGGCGTCGTCACGATCGCGACCGCGTCGCTGTCCTGCAGCCTATCGCGCACGGCGGTTTCCATGAACGCCTCGAACAACGGTCCGACAATCGCGCCGACTTTCAGAATACCAAGCAAGCTCGTATAAAGCTCCGGCGTGCGCGGCATAAAAATGAATACCCGCTCGCCTTTGCCGATGCCGAGACCGCGCAGTACGTTCGCGAATTTGTTGGACTGGTTCGCGATTTGTTCGTATGTGTAGGTCTCATCGCGTTTCGCATCGCTGTAATATAACGCTACTTTCCCCCCTCTGCCTTGTTCGACATGCCGGTCGACTGCCTCGTAAGCCATGTTTACTTTGCCGGTTTCGTGCCAGGAAAACTGCTGCTCCACCTGCTCGAAATTAAACTGCTTGTAGGTTTCTTCATAACTTGCCATGTTGGAGCCGGAAGCCGTTGCCGAAATCCGTTCTTGATGCATGTTTACCATACTCATCATCCTCCCAAACATTATAAAGGCAGTCGCCTGAACGCATCCCTTCAAGTAGGGACACATCCGCTTTGAAGCAGCGAAATTACGCGACTTTTCACGTATCGAGTCGAGCGTTCGCGGAAGAATAAAGAATGCGCTTTCATGATTATACCACAGCTGCTGGTCATTCATCCATTCTTTTCATAAAACCAAAACCATGTTATAAGTGTAATTAGCAATTACTTGTCCGATTCGTAACCGGACAAGGTGCGATGAAAGGAGCTATGACAGTTGGAACATCGCAAGGTGATGCACTCGGAGCGTCTCCCCTATCAGAACCGCGACATCATTATCGAAGGTCCGGTACCCGCTTCGGATCTCGCGCGATACGCGCTGCATCCGGATCTCGACGCATTCCGCAGGCCGCCCGAACAGCATAAAGCGCTCATCGAAATCGCCGAACTGGCCGAAGGACGGATCATCGTCGCCCGTGATGGGGAGACGATAATCGGCTACGTGACGTTTCATTATCCGGACGAGCTGGAGCGCTGGTCCGAAGGCGGCATGGAGGATCTGATCGAGCTTGGCGCCATCGAGGTGGCAGACAGCTACCGATCGCTCGGCCTGGGCAAACGCATGATCCGGACGGCGTTCGAGGATGAACAATTGGAGAACGCCATCGTGTTTACGACGGAATATTACTGGCACTGGGATTTGGAAGGCACCAAATTAAACGTATGGGATTATCGTTCGATGATGGAGAAGCTGATGCAGTCTGTCGGGATGGTCTGGTATGCCACGGACGATCCGGAAATCTGCGCGCATCCGGCCAATTGCTTGATGGTTCGCATAGGCAAGGACGTTCCGCTCTCCTCGGTAGAGCAATTCGACCGCGTCCGGTTCCGGCAGCGGTTCATGTATTAATGAGGAGGACGATGGGACGATGACGGCGAATGCCGTATTTATACATCATCCGGGCGCTGCCCGGTATCAATTCCACGACAATCACCCTTTTCACCCCAAACGGCTGCCGCTCGCGGCGGACTTGCTGCGGGAAGCCGGCGCGCTTCATGACGGAGACCTGCGGATAGCCGACAGCGTGGACGAGAGCGTGCTTGCGCTCGTTCATCGGCAAGACTATATTGATGCGGTACGAGAATTAAGCGCGTCCGCCCCTGCATCGAATTGGATCGAACAAGCCGAACGTTATGGATTGCGGTCCGAAGACACCCCCTTTTTCAACGGCATGCACGAAGCGGCCGCGGCGATTGTCGGCGGATCACTTCAAGCTGCCGAGCTGGTCGCATCCGGTCAAGCGCTTCATGCTTATCATATGGCGGGCGGCCTGCACCATGCCTTTCCCGAGCGAGGCTCCGGCTTCTGCGTCTACAACGATGCCGCCGTGGCGATCGCGGCCGTACGTCAGAAATACGGCATGCGTATCTTATATGTCGATACGGACGTCCATCATGGCGACGGCGTGCAGTGGGTGTTCTACAACGATCCGGATGTTTGCACGTATTCCATACACGAGACGGGCAAATATTTGTTCCCCGGCACGGGATTTGTCCATGAACGCGGGAGCGAGCACGGGTTCGGCACCAGCTTCAACATCCCCGTCGAGCCGTTCACCGAGGATGATTCCTGGCTGGAGAGCTTCCGGCTCTCGCTCGAAAAAGTAACCGCTTCCTTCAAGCCGGATATGATCATCAGTCAGCATGGATGCGATGCCCACGCGCTGGACCCGCTGTCGCATGTTCACTGCAGCATGCGCATCTATCAAGCTATGCCGGCCATTATTCATGAGCTGGCTCACCGCTATTGCAGGGGCCGTTGGGTAGCCATCGGCGGCGGCGGCTATGACATTTGGCGCGTCGTACCGCGAGCATGGTCGCTTGTCTGGTTGGAGATGACGAATCACCCGATCAGCGCTAAGCTCTCCGCAGAAGGCCATAACGAACCTCTCCCGGCTTCCTGGATCGAACGTTGGGCGGCCGAGAGCCCGGAGGCGCTGCCGACGCACTGGCTCGACGAAGTCGACGGCTGGGCGCCGATGCCGCGTCGAAAGGAAATTACCGAACGCAATCGTCATACCGTTCAAATCGCGCTGCAGCACCTTTAGCACAACAGAAAGGCTAGCCGACAAACTCGAGTAGAGTTGTTGGCTAGCCTTTAGTCTTACATATGTTGAACCATATCGTCGATGATCTTATGCGAATTGACGGAAGCCTCCACGGTAAATTCGGCGAAGTTCACATGAGCCGAACCGTCTGCCTTATCCGACATCGCGCGAATGACGACGTATGGAATTTCGTTCATCGCGCATACCTGCGCCAATGCCGCGCCTTCCATCTCTGCGCACGCACCGCCCAGATCCTCGTAGAGTGAACGTACCGTATCCCGCGAGGCGATGAATTGGTCTCCGGAGAGTACCTTCCCCTTCACGCTCCGGCCCGGAAAATGACGCTCGCTGGCGGCGAGCGCCAGTTCGACGAGCGAGGCATCCGCCTGCCACTCCGAGACTTCCTGGAACGGAATTTGACCGCGCGCAAAACCGAGCGGCGTGACATCCATATCGTGCTGCAAGCAGCTGGACGAGACAACGATGTCGCCAATGTTCAAGTTGGGATCGACGGCGCCCGCAACGCCCGTAAACAGCACGCAATCCACGCCGGCGTCGATCAACAGCTGCGTGCAAACCGCTGCATTCACTTTGCCGACACCTGACTTGCAGAACACGACATCGCGGCCGTGGAACTTACCTTCCACGTAAGTGATGCCGGCCTTCGTGAAGGAGCCGGTCTTGTCCACATGCTGGTGCAGGAGCTCGATCTCTTCGACCATTGCTCCGATAATGCCGATTTTTTTAAAGTTGCTAGTCATTATCTGGCGCTTACCGATTGACGTTTGACGATCTCGTGCGGAAGCACGACTTTCGCGTGGTCAACGTTTTCCTTCTTCATTAATTTGGTGAGCAAACGCATGGAGACGGCGCCGATATCATACATCGGCTGAGCGACCGCCGTAAGCTGAGGACGCACCATGGATGCCATGCGGCTATTGTCGACGGAAATGACCGAAATATCCTGTGGTACTTTCAGACCGGAATCCTGGATGCTGTGAATGGCGCCGATCGCCATCTCGTCTGTTGCCGCAAAAACGGCCGTCGGACGGTTCGCAAGTCCCAGGAAGTACTTCATCGCTTCGGTTCCGGACTCGTAACGGTAGTTGCCGATTCGGACGAGATCCTCGTCGTACGTGATGCCGGCAGTCTCGAGCGCCCGCTTATAGCCTTGGAATCGCGCGAAGCCGATCGCCGGATCTTGCAGCGTGCCGCTGATCATGCTGATACGGGTATGGCCTTCGTTGATCAGAGCTTGTACCGCGTCGAAAGCGGCCGCTTCGTGATCGATGTCAACGGACGGAATCACACCGTTCTCATCCGTCGTCGCGCAAAGGACGATCGGCACATTCGCGGTCTTAAACGCTTGCAAGTGCTCGTCCGTCACGGCGCCGCCCATGAACAGCAGGCCGTCGACCTGCTTCTCCAGGAGCGTGTTGATGACGCGGATTTCTTTCTCTTTGCGCTTATCGGCGTTACACAGAATAATATTGTAGTGATACATATTCGCTATGTCTTCGATTCCGCGCGCTACTTCCGCGAATATCGCGTTCGAAATATCCGGAATGACGACGCCAACCGTCGTCGTCTTCTTGCTGGCCAAGCCGCGCGCGACGGCATTGGGTCTGTATCCGAGCCTCTCGATGGCTTCGAATACTTTCTTGCGAGTCTGCGGCTTTACGTTCGGGTTGTTGTTCACGACCCGCGAAACAGTCGCCATCGAAACGCCAGCTTCTCTTGCTACATCATAAATGGTTACCGTCACGGTCCTTCTCTCCATTAGTTCAAATTTTCAGCTCTCGCTCCGCATTACTTTACCGTAATGATACGACAAAATATTACTTTTCGCAATGATTCAGCATGATGTTGATCTAATGGCGAGGAGGTAATATTGAATATTTGTCGTTAGGCTTGCAATATGCCTCGGCTCAGCTGTTTCAGCCGTTTCTGTATGTCTGCAACCCAGGCTTCGTCACCGGTGGAACGCGCCACCGCGTATAGGTCGAGCAGCATATTGATCCGCTCTTCGGTCAGCGGCTTCACGACAGCCGGATCCGTGCTCTTGCGCGCCTGATACGCTTCGACGAGCAGATCGGCAAGCTCATTTACTTCATTGAATAAGTAGGTTTGCTTCTCCGGTTTCGCTCCCAGCTGGCCGATAAGACCGGTCAGGTCGGGTTTGACTTCGGAAAACACTTCACTGCGGTTACATGTAGGGCATGTATAGATCGGGACATTGTCGATTTCAACCTTACCCGAGTAAATGACGGTCCGCAGCTTCATAGGCATGACATCGCCGCATTGACAATGCTTTTGCAAAATGGCCAACTCCTTATCGTCTCAAGCTGCCGGTACCCCGCTAGCTCTCCAGTTCTTGACGATAAGGTATTCGACCGGATACGCATAAAGTCCTTCATTTCGGAATTTTGTAATATTTTCATGCCGGTGCTCAAAAATATACGATTAGGATGCCCATTTTCTCCACTGTCTGCGCACAAAAGGAACGGCCAGGAAGATTACGGCAAGCGCGGCGCCGATCATATCGTTGCGCAAATCATGAATATCCGGTGAACGTCCTCCTACGAAGGATTGATGGTACTCATCCGAAACACCATACAATAGACACAACAAAACGATCAACAATTTGAAGGACAAGCGGTCGCTGCTACGGCCGAATCCATAATCGAACGCGACCGCCAAGATGAAGTACGCGACGAAATGCCCCCAATCAAAACCGCTCATCGCGGGGAAGAGCGCCTGAAACCAAGGCAGAAACGTATTCATTTCGTCCCCCGTGCGCGAAGAAAGCAGAAAAATGACTCCCATCCACAAAAACGCGGGCAAAAATCGCAACAGCCGGCGGCTGCGCCCAGCGACGGTCTTGTCCTGCCGGTTGGCGGTTTGCATGGCAGGTCTCGCCTCCGTTACAATATGGTACAAGGTGAAACGGCAATCGCCCGTCTGCTCAGGCGGAGCGCGTTCCACTCGGTGAAATACAAGATGATTGATTGGCGCGAAAGTTATCAATGCTTGTATTTTGAACTAATAGCTAGTCTATTTTTCAAAGGAGGTCATGTGTTCATGAGTTTGCAAGGAAAAACCGTAATCTGCCTGCTCGATGACGAGTTCGAAGATCTGGAATTGTGGTACCCGGTATACCGTGTCCGCGAAGAAGGCGCAACCGTCCTGTTCGCAGGACCCGAGAAAGGAAAAACCCACATCGGGAAATACGGCGTGCCGGCGACGGCCGACATGTCCTTCGATGAAATCGACAGCGGGCAAATCGCCGGCATCCTCGTGCCGGGCGGCTGGGCGCCGGATAAGCTGCGCCGCTATCCGAAAGTCCTTCAGGTCGTGCAGGAGCTCGACCAGGCCGGCAAGCCGATCGGACAGATTTGCCATGCCGGCTGGGTCCTGATCTCCGCCAAAATTTTGCAAGGACGCAAGGTCACTTCGACGCCGGGTATTCGCGACGATATGGAGAATGCGGGTGCAACCTGGATCGATGAGCCGGTCGTCGTGGACGGACATTTGATCTCCGCCCGTCGTCCGCCGGATCTTCCTCCCTACGCGAAAGCATTCGTCGATGCGCTTGCTGCCACCCGATAAGATCATAAGATCTTACGGGCGTTACGTCGAATGCTGTCCGGCGGTTGCCTCGCGTTCCGCCAATTGATTGAAATCGTGAAGCAGCTGCTTTACGGCTTCGCTAGTCCGGCAGACCATCAGGTCGTCGAACAATCTACGGCTGTTTTGCTGTTTCATGCAAAGCAGCCGTTCTTTTATGGGCAGAATGGAATTCGCGGACATGCTCAGCTCATCCACGTCGAGCGCCAGCCAAATCGGAAGCGCGCGGATATCGCCGGCTAATTCGCCGCATACGCCGACGTGGATGCCGCCGCGCTTGGCCGCTTCGACCGTTGTCTTCAACATACGCAACACGGCCGGATGGTAAGGTTCGTACAGATGGGAGATCTGGTCGTTCATTCGATCCACCGCCAGCGTGAACTGGACCAGATCGTTCGTACCGATACTAAAGAAGTCAACCTCATCGGCCAACAAATCCGCTATCATAACCGCTGCCGGAAGCTCGATCATGATCCCCACCTCGATATCGCTGCGGTGCGGAATGCCTTCCGCCACCAACTCGCGTTTGGCCTCTTCCAGCAGCGCGTTCGCGCTTTGCACTTCCTCGACCGATGAAATGAGCGGATACATGATCTTGACATCGCCGTATGCGCTGGCCCGCAAAATCGCCCTCAGCTGGGTTTTGAACAAATCCGTCTTGTCCAGGCAAATCCGGATCGCGCGATAACCAAGAAACGGATTCTCCTCTTCCGGAAGCTCGAAGTAATCCAACTGCTTGTCGCCGCCGATATCGAGCGTGCGAATAATGAGGGGACGACCCGAGAGCTTCTCTGCCACGCTGCGGTACACGTCGTATTGCTCTTCTTCTTTCGGCAGACGATGACGGTCCATATACAGAAACTCCGTTCGGAACAAGCCCACGCCATACGTTCCGCTGCCAAGCGCGATATCCAATTCCTTAAGCGAGCTGATGTTCGCCGAGAGTTCCATCTCTTTGCCATCTGGCGTGACAGGACGCACCGACGCGATGCCTTTCAGGCGGTGACTCGCTTCCTGCTGTCTGCGCTGCAGCTCGGTGTAGCGTTCCGCCAACTCCTCGTTCGGCTCCAAATGAATGATGCCGGTTCCACCGTCGATAATAAGCATATCCCCGGTCTGGATCGGCTCCTCCAATTTGGATTCCAAGCCGACGACGAGCGGAATACCGAGCGCACGCGCCATAATCGAAGAATGCGAGGTCATACTGCCCGCCATGGTCGCGATGCCAAGGACGTGACTCGGGTTCAAATGCGCCAGCTGCGAGGGAGAAAGCTCCTTCGCCACCAGGATGAACGGCTGAGTATCCATCGGCAGCGTAATCTCCGGCGCGCCAAGCAAATGCTTGAGCAGCCTGTTGCCGACGTCCTTAATGTCGAGCGCTCGTTCCTTCATATACTCGTCATCCAGCAGGTCGAACATCGTGACGAAATGGTCGATCGCTTCTTTGACCGCCACTTCCGCCGCCTTATACTGCCGCTGGATGATCCCCTGAATCTCGTTCATGAATACCGGATCTTCCAAAATTGCCAAATGCGCATCGAAAATATAGCTTTCCTCGGTACCGACCACTTCGCGAAGCTCGTCTTTCATCTGCTCGATTTCGCTTTTAGACGTCCGGATTCCCTCGTACAACCGTTCGAACTCTCGCGCCAGATCGGCGACATCTATTTTTTGTTCCGGCAGCTCCCATTCCCAGTTCGGCAGCACGAACGATTTGCCGATCGCGATGCCCGGGGAAGCTCCTATCCCTTGTATCACCAGTTAATCCCCTCCACTGCTACTACTGCTTCTCTCTTTCAGGACGACCGACATAACCGATGCTTGGCCGCGCTTCACGCTCTTGAACGGAGCGTAGCTCCAGGATTTGACCCGGTCGGCGTTCGTGATGACCATCGGCGTCGCTAGCGACTTGGCATGTTCGCGGACGAAAGGCAGGTCGAACTTGATCAGCAGCTGACCCGGCCTCACCTGATCCCCCTCCCGCGCAATGGCGGTAAATCCTTTGCCCTTCAGCTGCGAGGTATCGATTCCGATGTGCAGCAGCACGTCCAGCCCTTCCGGCGTTCGAATGCCAATCGCATGCATAGACGGGTACACGTGAATGACCTTGCCGCTAACCGGCGACACCAGCTCGCCGCGATCGGGAATGAACGCCGCCCCATCGCCGACCAGTTTGCCCGCGAAGATCGGATCGGGCACATCCGTCAGCGGAATCATTCTGCCTTGCATCGGCGCGCTGAACAGCACGCGCATCTGGTCCCGCCGGATCGCCTTGTCCATCTCCTCCCGGATGAGCTCGGAATAAGTGCCGAAGACGATCTGCACGTTGCCGCCTCCAAGCCGAATGACGCCTGCGGCGCCCAAGTGCTTCAGCGCATTATTGTCGATCAACTTGTCGCTGGCAACCTTCAAGCGAAGACGGGTGATACAGGCTTCCATCTGCTGAATATTCTCCTTGCCCCCGATCGCCTGCAAGATGAGTGGCGCCCGGTACGGAATATCTCCCGCCCATTCGTCGAGCTGAGAGCCTTCCTCCCGGCCAGGCGTCGGAATACCGAACCGGCGGATCGCCCAGCGAAACAGCACGTAATAGATCAGACCGAGTCCGATTCCGATCGGAATGAGCAGCCATCCCTTCGTGGCCAAATGCTCGTTGATCACGAAGTCGATGGCGCCTGCCGAGAACGAGAAGCCGTGGCGGATCCCAAGCTCGTAGGTCAACCACATGACAAGCCCCGACAACACGGAGTGGATCACGAATAAATACGGAGCCACGAACAAGAACGCGAATTCCACCGGCTCCGTAACCCCCGTCAGGAACGAGGAAAGCGCGGCGGACAGAAAGGTGGTCTTAATCTTGGGTTTCAAGTCTTCGCGGGCTTCATGGATAATGGCGAGCGCGATCGCCGGAAGCGCGAACATCATCGTCGGGTATAGGCCGGCCATGAACGCGCCTGCCGTCGGATCGCCGGCGAAGAAACGCGTCAGATCGCCAAACACCATCGTGCCGTCCGCCTGCTCGTAACCGCCCACCTGGAACCAAAACACATGGCTGACCAAATGGTGCAAGCCGAACACGACTAGTATACGAAGTACGAAGCCGAATAAAAACACGCCGAAGCCCCCGCCCGACGATACGATTTCGCCGAGCTCCACTAGCATATTCTGGACGCTGGGCGCAATTCCGATCATCAGAATCCCCCATAAGGCGGAGAATAAGCTGACGATGAGCGGCACGAAGCGGGGACCCCCAAAGAATTGTATGTATTCCGGGAAACGGATGGTTTTGAACCGTTCATGAAAAAAGCTCGTTATCAGGCCGATCATGACGCCGGTAAGGACGGTCGGCTCGATCTCGTATCGGCTTGTACCGATTAAACTGGCATAAATAAACATCCCTGCCAAAGCGGCCAATCCCGCTGCTCCGGCATTGCTCGTCATGCCCATGGCGACGCCGAACGCAAATAAATAAGGGAGCCAGTGAAACAAGGCCTCGCCGGCCGTATGCAAATAACGAGGCATATCCGGCAAGCCGAAACTGGCCCAGGGCAGCACGCTCAAACTTAACAGGATCGCCGCGCCGGGGAGAACGATCGTCGGCAGCATCAAAGATCGTCCGAGCTGCTGCAAATGCCCCATGACGTTCATCCTGACCCTCCTCTCATGGCGGCATTGTACGTCACGCGTATGTGGATATGTATTGATGGTACGTGTTCAACCGCGCTTTGTCAAAAGAAAAGCGGCGGATGCATATGATCCGCCGCTTGTCCTTGCCTTGCATCCAATCCTAGAAACGTTGGTTGTTAAAACCGAAACCCGATTGTTGCTGCGAGCCTGCGGAGAAGCCCACATGCGAGATAACCGGGCCGGAGTTTTGTTGTTGCGTCGCTTGCAGAACTGGATTAAACGGCGTTTGCGCGTGGGAGAAGTTGTTCGAGAACGACCCCTGCGAGCTTGGCGAGAAGCTGCTTCCGAACGAAGGCTGCGCGCTGAACGAAGACTGGTTGTTGAAATCTTGACCAGCGGTGTAGCCTACGTGCGAAATCACGGGCTGGGAGCTAGAACGCGCTTGACCCGCGGATTGGAAGCTGTTGAAGCCTTGGGAAGAAGAGCCGCCGAAGTGATTGATCACCGGCGTGAAGCTCGACGTTTGCGCTTGAACCGGACCATGAGACTGGTAGTTGAAGCTTTGACCCGCCGAAGATCCAACGTGCGAAATCACCGGATTGTACGACGTGTTGGAAAAGCCTTGGTTCGAGAAGGCGCTAGGTTGATTGCTGAAACTTTGGCTGTTGCCGGCTGTGTAACCAACATGCGAAATCACCGGTTGGTAGCTGTTATTCGACGAAAAGCTGCTCGACGAGAAGCTTTGCGCAGGCGATTTGGGAATCCCTTGGTATTGGGATTGCACGAAGCCTACCGGCTGATATCTGTTCTGGGACTGGAACTGCTGTTGTTGGCCAAAGTTGTTTTGGTACACGTGTAGTCCTCCTCGAATTCATTAAGTTTGGTCCGCTGGGCCAATCGGCTAGCTGGAACCTCTCTTATTGTGGGAGTCGCTCACGTTTTATATGACCGTCAAGATTTGGATTTTCCGTGCGGGAGCAAAATCGAATCCTCGACCTTGATGCATCGGTCCATGATCACGTTCATGCCCGCTTCCTGTGCGATGCGGGCCGCGTCGTCGTGCGCGATGCCAAGCTGCAGCCAAAGCGTCTTCGCTTGAATGGCGGCGGCTTCCTCCGCTACGCCCGGCGTATGCTCACTGCGGCGAAATACATTGACAATATCGACCGGGAACGGGATATCGGCAAGCGACGAATAGGCGGTTTCTCCGAGAATCGAGGCGGCATTGGGATTAACAGGAATAATCCGGTAGCCTTTGGCTTGCATGGCGGCGGAAACCATGTACGATGTCCGCTCGGGGTTGTCCGACAGGCCGACGACCGCGATCGTTTCCGATTGCTCGAGAATCGTTTTGATTTCGTCGCGGCTTGGATTTTCAAATGACATAAGTCAAATGCGCCCCTTCCGTTATGAAGTACGGTATTCGGCTAACTGTTCTATTCTACCCATTCCACGTTGGCGCCAAGCGCCTTCAGATGATCAAAGAAAATCGGATACGATTTGGCCACGTGGTGGGCATCGCGAATGCGAAGCGGCTGCTTCGCGCGAAGTCCGACGACGGTAAGCGCCATGATGACGCGATGGTCATAATGCGCATTGATCTCCACGCCGCCTTCCACGCCCTCCGGACGGCCGTGCACGATAATTTCGTCGCGCTTCTCTTCGACGTTCGCGCCGGCTTTGCGCAGCTCGTTCAAGTAATCCGTGATGCGGTCGCACTCCTTGTACCGCAAATTCTCCACATCGTAGAAACGCGATGTGCCTTCGGCAAAGACGGCAGCCGCCACCATCGCCAACACGGCATCCGTCGCCTTGTCGCCATCGAATTCGAGCGCCTTCAGCTTGCCGTTGCCCTGTACGCGCACCACGCCGTTCTCATGCGTCAGCGGAACCTCCATGGCGCGCAGCACGTCCACGATGGCGCGCTCGCCCTGCTTGCTCTTCTCCAGCAGCCGGTGAACCGTGACGTCGGAATTCGTGACCGCAGCTGCCGCGAGAATGGCTGCCGATCCCGGATAGTCGCCCTGGACGACATAATCCTTCGCTGCATAACGCTGGTTGCCTTTGATCCGATAATGCATCAAATCTTCGCTCGCCTCGATGACGATCCCGGCCTGTTCCAATACCTCGAGCGTCTGGCCGACGACGACCTTGGATTTCAGATCATGCAGCACTTCGATCTCGCTGTCTTCCTCGAGCAGCGGCGTCAAGAACAGAAGCGCGCTCAAAAATTGGGAGCTGACCGCGCCCGATACGGTAATCTTGCCGCCTTTCGGCGCGCCGCCGCGAATCGTGATCGGTAGTTTACCGCTCTGGTGCTCGACCTGCACGCCAAGCTGTGCGAGCGATTCAATCAAATCGTCGTGCGGACGTTTGCCCAGCGAATCCGGATACCGGTTAACGAACGTAACCTCGGGGCTAAGCGCGGCGATCGCCATCAAGAAACGCAGCACAGCGCCCGCATTGCCGACATCCAGTTCTTTCACGTCGCTTGGTTTGCGTCCGAAACCGGTAATGACGATTTTCTCCTCATCCTCTTCGAGGACCGCGCCAAGATCGCGAATACATCTGCGCATCGCGTCGCTGTCCTCGCTGTGGGCCGGGTAATAGATCGTGCTCGTGCCTTCCGCAAGAGCCGCGACCAGCAAATACCGCGTCGTGTAGTTTTTGGAGGAAAGTGCTTGAATTTCGCCTTGCAGCTTCGGTGTTGGGGTAACGATAACGTCCATGAAAAATTCGGCTCCTTTAATGTAGGTAATCTATTCCTTCAGATTGGAACGCTTCCTAACTCCTCTGCCACGGGCGACTAGCCGCCGTTCTGGCTGGTGAGCCATGCGTCCCAGATCGCTTCGGCGACTTCCTCCGCATTCAACCCGGTCGTGTCGATGCGAACAGGGGCGAAATCATAAGCCGTGCGGCGTTCGGACAACAGCTTGTGAACGCGTTCTTCCAAATTCCCTTGCAGCAGCGGCCTGCCCTTGTCTTGGCTTACTCTGGCTATAATCTGTTCGGCCGTCGCGATGAGCGCGACGACGAGACCGCCATTCGCCATAAGCGCCCGGTTCTCCGGGCGAAGCACTGCGCCGCCACCCGTGGCGACTACCTGGTGTACGGCTCGTCCCATAACCGAACGCAGCGCATCCGTCTCCGCAGCGCGAAAGTAATCTTCTCCGAATTGCGCGAATAATTCGGGAATCGCGCGACCTTCGCGCTCTACGATCTCGGCGTCCACGTCTACCGCCTCGAAGCCGCCGCGCTGCGCGAGTATGCGGGCCACCGTGGATTTGCCGGTACCCATGAAGCCCACCAGGACGATGTGCCGGGGAGGCGTTAATGGTTCTGTCACGATATGTACACCCACTTGCTTTACAGAGTTAAAACTATTGATTAGCCCCTATCATATCATTAATTCCGATCGGAAGGGTATAAAAATGTTGATTTTGCCGTACAGATGATAATAGGACAACACTGACAAATTACCGTTTCAAGGAGTGGGTCGTCATGGCTCTAGGACAAGAGCCGCATCTGGCGCGCAACCGGTTCGATCGCATGCTATCGCCCGAATATCCGCTGTGCCGCGAGGACGTCGTCTGGATGCTGGAGTATATAAAAAAGAAAATGGCTGACGAAGCGCCCGTATTATCGAGCCTTCCCCAGCCAGTCTTATTGAAATCGTTCCAAGGTTACGTCGAGGCTGCCATGATCCTCATCAAGCAGCGCGGCGGCTCCGGCCCAGAGGCCGATCGGCTGCGCGTCTGCCTGCAGGCCGCCGCCGACGGTTTCTTGGCTCGACCGAATTAGTTCTGCATCCAGTTGAAGTGGAACGTGCCTTCTTTGTCCACGCGCTTGAACGTGTGGGCGCCGAAGTAGTCGCGCTGCGCTTGCAGCAGGTTAGCCGGCAGACGCTCTGTGCGGTAGCTGTCGTAGTAAGCGAGCGCGCTTGCGAAGCCAGGAACCGGGATACCTTGGGTAACCGCAGTCGCGACGACTTCACGCCATGCGCCTTGGTAAGATTCGACAACCTCTTGGAAGTACGAATCCAGCAGCAGGTTGGACAGCTCCGGATTGCGGTCGTATGCGTCCTTGATGTTCTGCAGGAAGCCCGCGCGGATGATGCAGCCGCCGCGGAAGATCATCGCGATGTCGCCGTAACGCAGGTTCCAGCCGTACTCGTCGGACGCCGCGCGCATTTGAGCGAAGCCTTGCGCGTACGAGCAGATTTTGCTCGCGAACAGCGCTTTGCGTACCGCTTCGATGAAGGCCGCTTTGTCGCCTTGGTAAGGCGCCGGTTGCGGTCCTTTGAGCAGTTTGCTTGCCGCTACGCGCTCTTCCTTCAGCGCGGAGAGGAAGCGGGAGAATACGGACTCCGTAATGATGGACAGCGGCACGCCCAGATCCAGCGCGCTCTGACTCGTCCACTTGCCCGTGCCCTTCTGGCCGGCGGAATCGAGAATGACGTCAACCATCGGCTTGTTCGTCTCCGGATCGTACTTCGAGAAGATGTCGGCCGTGATTTCGATCAGGTAGCTGTCGAGCTCGCCTTTGTTCCATTCGGAGAAGATCGAGTGAAGCTCTTCCGTGCTAACGCCCAGAACGCGGTTCAGGAGATCGTAGGCTTCGCAGATAAGCTGCATGTCGCCGTACTCGATGCCGTTGTGAACCATCTTCACGTAGTGGCCGGCGCCGTCCGGACCGATATATGTACAGCAAGCGTCGTCGCCGACTTTCGCGGAGATCGCGGTGAGGATCGGCTCGACCAGCTTGTATGCGGATTCCTGCCCGCCCGGCATGATGGACGGGCCTTTCAGCGCGCCTTCTTCGCCGCCGGATACGCCAGTGCCGATGAAGCGGATGCCCTTGTCCTCCAGCTCGCGGCTGCGGCGCTGGGTATCCGGGAAGTAGGCGTTACCGCCGTCGATGATGATATCGCCTTTGTCCAGGTGCGGAACAAGCGCGTCGATCGTCGCGTCCGTGCCGGCGCCGGCTTGGACCATGATCAGGATTTTGCGTGGGGACTCAAGCGATTGCACGAATTCTTCGACCGAGAACGTGCCGACAAGGTTCTTGCCTGCGGCTTCCTTCAGAAGCTCGTCCGTCTTCTCGCGGGAGCGGTTGTACACCGATACGGTGAAACCTTTGCTCTCGATATTAAGCGCCAGGTTTTTGCCCATAACGGCCAACCCGACAACACCAATTTGTTGTTTAGACATACGGCTCTTCCATCCCTTTTCTATTTGTTATAGTGGAACAATACAGCTATTTTACTCTTTTTAATCGGGATTGAAAACCATAATCAGGCTGAAAAATAAGGTTTTCATCAGATCTTCATTTTACCCGCTTTTGTGAACGATCAACAAAATAAGCTCCCGGGCCTGGAAACCCGGGAGCTTACTCGGCTTTGCGCATGCGCATAACCGGACTACAACTCAAGCTGGATCATCTCGATTCGCAGCGTGCTCAGACGTTCTTTGGATGCGGCGACGATTTCCTCATGTCCCTCGGTTATCGCCTCGTGAAGGACGGATAGCTCGTAATCGAGCTCAAGCCGCAGCACCGCCGCGCGTTCCTCTGCCCGCTTCGATTGAAACGCCTGAATCACTTCCTCAACGGTCACGTACGGTTTTTTCTGATAAATGATTCTGTGTTCCATGCCGGACACCTCCACAAGTCGAATAATTTCGCCAAACATGATGCTCTCAATGACGATCTGCCGGTCTTTAAAACGCTTGACGACGGCGTGGCCCCTGGAATCGTTGATGAGCTTCTCGATGAGTTCGGACAATTTCTCGTCTTTGATCACATAATCGCCCACTATTTTATAGCGGCTGCGAACCCGTTGAAACCGAAGTTTCACGAGCTTGCGTCCGCTGCGGACCGAAATAAGAAAGTAGACATCCGTCTCGCTCCAATACAGCGAGTACCCTTCCTGAATTAAATCACGAATTAGATTCTGGATTTGCCGGCGGTCGAATCGCAGTTCCAAATTGCAGTACTCCACCTCGTAGCTCTTATTCACGGCAACCCCTCCCTCTTCAGATGTCTAAGTTTTCTGAATATTCTCTCTTATCAATATCTTATACTCCATCTTATGTTCTGGCAACTTGGATTATTGACTATTTTTAAACCGTTCTCAGCGATTTGAATAAAATGCCCATCCGCGAAATTGAGTTCGCCGCGCTCTGCGGTAAATAAAGCGAACCGGCCGATGCCCGCATTGTCTGCTACACGCTTCTCACTCTGAATAACTTGATTGTTTGCGATCAAAATCCGAAGGATGGGACACCGGCAATCAGCGCTAGCGAAACACACGATGATTGATAAGCGCAGCGCTTACAATTGGTGCAGTTACAAAAAAACCGCCCGAGTCCGTCGCAAGCGACGAACCGGGCGGCCCGCAAAACACATGTATGTACGCTACAAAAACCACTGGTTCAGAACGATCCCGAACGCGACGCCGCTCACCAGCGCGCCGGCGAAGCTGAACGCGCCATTGCGGAAACGCTGCTGGAACATCTGAAGCACCCCGAGGCTTAGCAGCGAAAAGATAAGCAGAATAAACAGCGCCCCCGTCACGAACAAGCTGGCGGATACATTGCTGACATCGACCGTCAAAGCCAAACACTCCCTCTTCATTTTAGGACATCTTCTTGCATTATACGGGATTCGCCACAATCCCGCCAGCCGCAACTTTTCGCTTACTCACGTCTTCGCGGCGCCGTTATCGGATCTCAGCCGCGTTTGACGATGCCCACGTCCGCCACTTTTTTGCGCCCGGCGCGTTTCAGCATTTTAACGGTGAGCGCATTGCCTTCCAGTATCGCCGTGGCGCGGTCCGGCAGCACCAAATGCGGAAGCTTTACCGTTTCGCTTTTGCCCCCGGGCAGACCGTCGATCCTCATTTTATCCTCTCTGACCAGTACACGCAGACGAGATAGATCGGCCCCTCCGTCCACCGGATACACAACCGTCACGTAACGCTTGGTCTCCGAGACATCCGCCACGCCCGTCCCTAACGCGGACCCGACGGCAGGCAGCGCCTTAGACACCATGCCGCGCACATAGTTCTCCACCCAAGAGGGGTCCTTGAACAAATCGAAGCCCGAAGGGAGCTGCTGCCCCTTCATCCACTTCTCCAGCTCTTCCCATTGCGACGCCACCTGCGCCCACCTCCTCTGCTGGCTATATTCTATGCACCCCGCCCAGAACCGGTCACTGGGAGTCTAAGCCGCCGCAGCAACCGGGAAAGGGAGGAACGTCTGGGCGAACGCCCGCATACGATGTAATATCCATGATCGCACACTATAAAGGAGTGACCCTGCATGCCAGCAGTTGTCGGTTTCGTCAATATCGTCAGTCTCGGGGGCAGCTCGATCGTTCAGTTCGGCGACTCGGTCCAAATGTCGCCAAGCAGCAACTCCAAAACGTATGCCGGTTCCGGTTCGTTCCTGACGGGCAGCCTGAGCAATTCCAACAACGCCGTGAGCGCGACGAGCACGCTGGACCCGGATCTGATCGACAATTCCTCCAGCGAGGTCGGCAGCGGAGTGAACGTCGTATGAGCATGACCGTGCATCAGCATATCACGATTCACCAATTACGCGTGGACAGCCTGACGAATTCGTCGGTCCTGCAAATCGGCACGTCCGGCTCGATCCGCTCGTTATCCCAGCTGTACAACAGCGGCGGCTTCACGGGCCCCGCTCCCCAGCTCGGACAAGGACAAGAGAATCCGTTGTCCTTCGTCCCGCTGCCGAATCCCGCCTAAGCCTATGAAGACCGGAGGTGGCCCCAATGCAAACCCCAAGCGGTCCCGCGCTGACGCCATGGCAGCTGTGCATGGGACTATCCGAACGCGTGCAGCTTCAACAACGGCAGTTATACGAAACGCAATGCAAGCTTCAAGAGCAGCAGCAGCTCATGACCGAACTGCAGCGCCAGATTGACGAGCTGCGCGTCCGTCTGATAGCGGCGGAGAGCCGGCCGGTCTACCATATCGAGAAGATGGAATATGCCTTCGATCAGCTGAAGGTCGAGAAGCTCGACGGCACGCTGAACATCGGCATGACGCCGCCGAACGAAGAATACATCAAGGAAATCGGCCAACTTGTCATGCCCGGCGGGATTGCCGCGCCCGGCAAAACGCCGGCGCCATCCGCAGACCCGGCGACGAGCGGCCCGAATCAATTCCCATCGATGGGCGCCACGAGCGGCCCCGGCGCAACTGCCCCTCAGCCGCCATATCCCGAAATTCGGCAGCAAGTCGATATCTACTTGAATCAGACCGCGCCGCAGAGGCTGGCGCAGCTGGAGAGCGAGTACGGCATTCCGCTTGATCCGTACCATCGCAGGCTCATCATCGAGGATATTCGCAAGCAGATGTCCACCAGAGTCCAATATTATATTCAACAAACGGCTCGCGCGGCCGGAGGCGAATCGGGAGAAGACCATCCGCCGTCTTCCGGCAACGCCGAGCAGTCACAGTTCTCGCAGCAGCAGGCCGCTCTCGTGCTGGCCAAAACCACCAGGGATATTGACGCCGCGCTTCGCGCTTATATGGATCAACTGCGCGGAGGAGCCAACCAAGGGGGAGATCCGTTGTGAATCTGAACGTTATCAATCACTCGCTCTTCGTGGGCAGCGTCGAGATGACCGCTGTGGCCAGTTCTTCGGTCTTCCAGATCGGAGACACGGAGCAGTACACCCTCTATTCGATGTTCGATACGCCGCCGGAATCCCTCGTCGTCGGGCCCATTGCGCCGCTAGGACCGCCCGAGGACGCGGACGAAGCCGAAGGGGAATCCTCCGTATCGCTGACGACGAACGAAGCGATTACGGTGAATCGATGAACGATTATCCGGTTCGCGTCTCCCACCTCGGCAAGATCAACATCATCAGCGCGAGCAGTGCGTCCATCGTGCAATTCGGCGATCGCGGCGAGGTCAACGCCAAAGTGCAGGCGATAGCCGTGCAACGGCAGCAGCGGCACAGTCGGCGCCGCGAAATGTTCTTCGAGTCTTACTCGATCTTCTCACGCCCGCTGCCGGCGATCATCGAGCCCGCGGACGAAACTGCGCCCGTAACCATGTCCGTCACGAACGTGCAACCGAGAATATGCGTGAACAGCGTCGGCATCATTGCCGTCAGCTCGTGCGGAATGATCTTCGTCGGCAACGGCATGTCCTCGACTTCGGAGACGCGCGTGAAGCATATCCGCCAGTACAGCGCCGCGCTCCCGCTCCCGCCAATCGACGGCGAATGTCCGCCAAGCCTGCCGCCCAGCGGACCGCGGCGCGACTCACCCTAGGTGATCGCATAAAAATCCGCGCACCCCGTACATTCGTCCAGACCATTTCGATCCCCGCACATATAGTAACAATGTGATCAGGAAAACATCACAACAACAAACGACATAGGAGGTATGTACAGTGGGATACCCTGTAGCAGGCGTTAACACAGGTTGCGGTCCAGTTGGCGGTTATGTATGGGCGGGCGCTACCCTCATCCTCGTTCTCTACATTTTGCTGGTCATCGTTCTGCGTGGCGGGCTGTACTAACACCTAGCAGACCATACGGTTATGACAAAAGCGCTGCCGGAGACGGCAGCGCTTCTGTCTATGCGGGTATGCGATTCGTTATCCTTGCGCGCCCATCCGATACATCTTGATTGCCAGCTGAAGCTGCAGCCGGACCTCCGCGTTATCCAGATCCGCGCCGAGCAGCTGGCGCGCCTTCTCCAACCGATACACGACCGTATTGTAATGCGTCTCCAGCATCTCCGATGTCAAGCGCACGTTGCCGTTGCTGCGAAAGTAAGCCTCGAGCGTTTCCATTAAGCTCCCGCCTTTGCGATCGGCAGCCAGAATGGGTTCGATGTACCGTTCCAGCACGGCATCCCATTCATCCCCGCGAGGGACAAGATAGAGCAAGCTGTAGATGCCAAGATCTTCGTAACACACAAGCTTGCTGTCCAATCGGCAGATAGCCGCCACTTGTTTGGCCCGCTTCGCGGCCGTTAAGCTCGCGTACAGCTTCTCCGCGCTTCCTTGCTTGCCGACATACATAAAGAGCTCCCGCTGGCCGCAGATCGCCTGCAGCTCTGCCATCAGCTTCGCGTCGGCCTTGCGCTCGCCGGGCATGACAAGCACAAGCTCGCGCTCATAGACGCCCGCAAAGATCGGACCATGTTCGGGGAAGTATGAGGATGCAATCCGATCGGCCGCCGCTTTGAGCGTCTGCTCGTCGGCTTCCTGCAGGCCGAGCAGCGCCGCGGTGAACGGACGGTCGACCGAGATGCTGTTCCCTACCGCTTCCGCGCGCAGACGAATGTCCGTCCTGCTTGCCAGACGTCCGCTCAACCAGTCGAGCAGGAAGTTCTCCGTATATTTGTTCTTGGCCTCGCGAAGCGCCTCGGAGTTGGATAATTCAAGACCGGCCAAAGCATGCAGCCGGTCCATCGTCAACGCATCGACGGACGTGATCGTCCGCTCCGAGGCAATCAGGATCAAGTAGGCGGATGCGGGCATATTGGAGGAGATATCCGACACATAAAGCTGGCCGGCCGGTTCGTTCGCCGCAACCGATTCATCGCGCAGGCACCATTCTACCGGGTAACGATAGCCGCGACCTTTCGAGGTTAACACCGCCTCCTCGAACAGCCAATCTCCGGCAACCAAGCCGCCGGAAGACTCCGAGCCTTCGCGCAGCCGGCGAGAATATATCGATTCTTTCCCCTTCCTGACAATGGCGAGCGGATTGCCGAGCAGCGCCTCCAAATGATCCATGAACGCGATGATGCCGCTGCCCCCCGACAGCATTCGGCTAACCGACTGCACGCGCTCCTCAATCGCCGCGAGCTGCGCGGACTCTTGCTCGATTACGCTGCCGAGCAGTTCCCGCTTGATCGCCGTGAATTCCGCTTCCTTCGGGAGCACGATAAGCGGCAGCCCGAATCTCTCGGCCAACTCGACCGCTTCCTGCGGCAGCGGATCCGTCTCCGCGCTGAACCGGATGCCAAGGGCCGAAGCGCCTCGTTCGGCGAGCGCCTCCACCGTCTCCACGCAGCGCTGGGGATGATCGCGCAGCAATCGCCCCGTCGTCATCACAAGCTCTCCCGGCCTCACCCAGCTGATATCCTCGGGCAATTCGATCGCATTGATCCGGTTGACCGCCCCGTCAAGCCCCTTCGCGCCGGCAATCAGCGCACAGTCGCGAATCGGGCCCGATTCGATGAATCCCGCTACGGTGAAGACCACTCCGTCTCTTCTCGGCTTTACGTTCGCATATGATAAGGGACCCTCCGACCCGGATCTCGCATCCAGATCCATCGGCGCATGCTCCCCGTCTTCCGACAAAGGCGCCATCCGTTTCGTCTCCGCCATGAACCGATCCCTCTTTTCATACCTTTTGTCAGTTTTCATAACACATATCTAACGTATAAAATCTTTTTTCATTGTAACGCATTCCGAATCGATTGTCTTTAGTTCGGGCGCATAAAGTTTCGGCGGATTTTCATGCACGCGAAGGAGCTATAATATCCCACGTGTTCAGGTTAGCATGGATTTCCACTTTGATGGATCGCGAATCCCTTGATCTATTAAAGAAAAACGCAAAAAAAGCCGCCTTTCGGCAGCCCTTGCATGAACGCAAATGATAGCTCGAGACCCTATTAGACAAGCAGACTGAATGACCGAAAACCGCACTTTAATTAACGCCCGATAATTCTGCGGCTTTCCGCCGGCTCACCAACTCCTGGTAAAGAGCCATGTAAGCTTTAGCCGATTTCGACCAGCTGTAATCTTCTTTAACGCCGTTCGAGACGATTTTCTCCCATGTCTTCTCATCCCGGTACAGCCCAAGCGCCCTTCGGATCGTGTACAGCATGTCGTGGGCGTTATACCACGCGAAGCTAAATCCGTTCCCTTCGCCCGTTCCTTCTTCGTAGGACCTCACCGTATCGCGCAAGCCGCCCGTCTCCCGCACGATCGGCACGGAACGATACCGCAAGGCCAGCAGTTGGCTAAGTCCGCACGGCTCGAACAAAGACGGCATGAGGTACATATCGCTGCCCGCGTAGATCCGGCGAGCCAGGGAATCGTTGAAGCCGAACCACACTTTGATTTTGTCCGGCCGACTCTCCGTCGCGTGGCGGAAAATCCCTTCGTAATGCGGATCGCCCGAACCAAGCACGACAAGTTGAACCTCTTCGTTGAGCAATTCGCCAAGCACGGCGGCGACCAAATCAAAGCCCTTCTGATCGACTAAACGCGAGACGATGCCAATGAGCGGCGTGCTCTCCGACTCCGGCAGCCCCAATTCTCGCTGCAGCGCCAGCTTGTTGCGCCGCTTCTTCGCCAGCGAATTCCGGAAAGGCGTCACGAGGGCCGGGTCGTTCATTGGATCGAACGATACCGTGTCGATGCCATTGACGATTCCCGCCAGATCGGCGGCGCGATGACGGAGCAGCCCGTCCAACCCTTCGCCATATTGAGCGGTTTGGATTTCTTCCGCATACGTTGGACTCACCGTCGTCAGCTTGTCCGCATATTCGAGCGCGCCTTTCATCATGTTCGCCGCGCCGTAATACTCCAGCCCACGATAACCGAAGATCTCGTCGCCCATGCCGACCAAGTCCATCAGCTGCTGTGTGCCGAGCACGCCTTGGTACTTCAAATTGTGGATGGTGAACACGGTCCCAATCGAAGCCCATTCCGCGACATGTCCGTACTTGGTTCGCAGCAGATACGGCACCAGCGCAGACTGCCAGTCATGGCAGTGCAGGATATCCGGCGGCGTCTCCAGGAATCGCAGCGCTTCGATCACGGCTATCGAGAAGAATACGAACCGCTCAGGATCGTCGTCGTAGCCGTATAACCCGCCGCGCTTAAAATAGTATTCATTGTCGATAAAATAGTACGTGACGCCTTCAATGTCCGCCTTCAGCAAGCCGCAGTACTGCTGCCTCCAGCCAACCCATACCGTAAACGTCGCCAAGGGAATCATCTGCGCCGCAGCGCTATCCGGTATCGAGCCGTACTTGGGCATGATGACCCCCGCGTCAACGCCGCGTTCCTTCAATGCTTTGGGCAAAGAGCCCGCGACGTCCGCGAGCCCTCCCGTCTTCGCCAGCGGCACAGCCTCAGATGCGACGAATAACAGTTTCATTGCGCTTACCCCCTACAATAATGCGAATTCACCCGCGCGCGTTCAAATCACTTTCCGCTTACCCGCGAGAAACGGAACCGTCTCCGCTCCGCGCAGCTCGCGAAACGGTTCAATTCTCACGTCTTTATCCAGAATGACCCGGTCGAGTACGCAATTCTCGCCAATCACGCCGTTTTGCATGACGATGCTATTGCGGACAACGGCCCCCTTCGCCACATGTACGCCGCGGAAAATAATGCTGTTCACGACCGTGCCTTCGATGATGCTGCCGTTGGCGATCAGCGAGTTGCTCGTCTTGGCGCCGCTGCAATAGCGGGCCGGCGGTTCATCCTTCACTTTGGTGAAGATCGGCCCCGGCTCAAAAAAGAGACTGCGCCACACGTCCGGACGAAGCAGCTCCAAGCTGTTCCGATAATAACTTTCGACCGTGTTCACCACGCCCAAGTAACCCCTATATAGATAGCTTCTTACATTCAGCTCATCCAGACGACCCATGATGGCTTGCCGAACGAGATGATCCTTCCCTTGCGCGAGCGACGAATCGACGAGTTCCAGGAGCAGGTCTTTCCGCATGATATACATCTCCATCGACACCACGTCGCTGTCGAGTCGGCCGTAATGATCTTGAATGCCCGTAATGCGTCCCGCGTCGTCCAACCTGACCTTGCGCGCCGTCCCGCCGAGCAGATCGTTTTGCCTTTTGCAGACGACGGTAATGTCCGCGCCGGTCTCGATATGCTGCTCCAGTACGGAATCGAAGTCAACGTTGCATACCATGTGGCTGCGCGTAATGACGACGTAATCCTGATCGCTGCGATTGAAATAGTCGCGATTTTGATAGAAGTGGAATAAATCCCCGCGGCGCACTTCGTTGCCGTCATCCGTGAGCGGCGGAAGCACGAACAGACTGCTTTGGCGATGATGCAGATCCCAATGCCGTCCCGAACCCAGATGATCCATGAGCGACCGGAACTTGGTGTGGGCGAAGACCGCCACCTTGGAAATACCGGAGTTCACCATGCTGGAGAGGGCGAAATCGACGAGCCGGTAACGGGAGCCGAACGGCACGGATGCCGGGCATCTCGATGCGGTGAGCGATTCCAGTTCGTCCGATTCGTGAATGAGATTAATGACGCCGAGCAAATTGCGGTTCATGGCTGCTCCACCTCCTGCAGGGAATGACTTGCGGTTACGTATTCGTCGCTGCCGATCACGGTAATCGTCTGATTATCCGGACTGCCGATCGCGACACCGTCGGCGATAATGGCCCCCTCGCCGACAATCGCCCTGTAGATCCGCACACCGCGGCCGATCCGGACATTCGGCATGATGACCGAATCGTGGATCTGGGTGTTCACCCCGCATTGCACCCCATGGAACAACACCGAACGTTCGACGCGCCCTTCCACGACGCACCCTTCGGTCACCAAGGAACTGCTGATCTCCGCCTCCGGCCCCGTCACGTGCCCCGGACGATTCGGACTGACGGAATAGATTCTCCACTGGCGGTCGTTCAAGTCCAGCGCCGGCTTCTCCGCCAGCAAATCCATGTTCGCCTCCCACAGGCTTTCGATGGTGCCGACGTCTTTCCAGTAGCCTTGGAATAGATAAGAGTGCACATGCATGTTGTCTTGCAGCATGGCCGGGATGATATCTTTGCCGAAATCGTTGCCGGACAGCCGATTCGCTTCGTCGCGGATCAAGTATTGCTGCAGCACCGTCCAGGAGAAAATATATATGCCCATCGAGGCCAGGTTGCTGGTCGGCACCTTCGGCTTCTCCTCGAACGAGGTGATTCTTCCGTCGCCCGAAACGTGCATGACCCCGAAACGGCTGGCCTCCTTCCACCCCACCTCGATGCCCGCGATCGTGACGTCGGCGCCGGTCCGCTTATGTTCGCGCAGCATGAGATCGTAATCCATTTTATAAATATGGTCGCCCGAAATAACGAGGACGTACTCCGGATCGAACCGGTCGATGAAGCCCATGTTCTGATAAATGGCATTGGCCGTCCCTTTGTACCACATGCCGCCCTTCTGCTTGACGTAAGGCGGAAGCACCGCCATGCCGCCGTCTCTGCGGTCCATTCCCCACGGACTGCCGATCCCCAGATGGGTATTCAGGACAAGCGGCTGGTACTGCGTCAGAACTCCGACCGTATCGATGCCTGAATGCATGCAGTTGCTAAGCGTAAAATCAATAATGCGGTATTTCCCTCCGAAAGGAACGGCTGGCTTCGCCAGGTCTTTCGTGAGCACGCCGAGTCTTTTGCCTTCTCCGCCGGCGAGCAGCATCGCGATCATTTCTTTACGGCCCATGGTCAACTCTCCCCGCTTGCGACATTCGGTACGTTATTCCGCCATCTGTTGACCGCAGGCTGCCGCAGTGTAAGCAAGCCCCCGTCCTCATGCTGCCGGTTATGCCCGCGCCGCTGATTAATTGGATAGAAGCACTCTCTTATTGGAACGTCCTTTCTTACGGACGGGCACCAACCCTTCATAGCGGAACAACTGGAATGATAGCGGCGGCACGTCGATCGCAATGCTGCACGGCCGACCGTGCCAAGGCGTCTCTTCCGCCTCCGCGGCGCGTCTCCAATCGGACGAAGCGCCGCCGAACTCCTCGCCGTCGCTGCTTAGCGCAAGTCCGTATCGCCCCATCTCCGGGACGCCAATCCGATAATCGCGATAATGACTAGGCGAGAAATTGCAGACGACTACGCAGAACTGATCGGGCGACTGCCCTCTGCGGAGGAAGACGATCATGCTCTGCGCCGCGTTGTGGACGTCCACCCATTCGAACCCGGCGGGATCGCAATCCCGCTCCCACAACGACCCCAGATTGGCATAGGCCGCGTTGAGCGATTGAACATACTCATTCATTCGACGGTGCGCTTCATAATCGAGCAGCATCCAGTCCAGGGACTCCGCATCTTTCCACTCGTCGTATTGCCCCCACTCGCCGCCCATGAACAGCAGCTTCTTGCCTGGATGCGTCATCCAATACCCGTAGAACAATCGCAGCTGCGCGAATTTCTGTTCATAGCTTCCGGACATTTTGTTAAGCAGCGAACGCTTCCCGTGCACGACTTCGTCGTGGGACAGGGGAAGGACGAAATTTTCGGAGAAAGCGTACATCAGCGAGAAGGTGATCAAATGGTGGTGACGGCTCCGATCCATCGGATCGAGCGCCATATATCGGAGCATGTCATTCATCCAACCCATATTCCACTTGAAATTAAAGCCGAGGCCGCCCGCATGCGTGGGGGCCGTGACCGCCGGATAAGCCGAGGAGTCCTCCGCGATCATGAGCGCGTCCGGGAAATAGTGAAAGACCGTCTCATTGAGCCGCTTCAAAAACCGGATCGCGTCGGTATTCTCCGTACCGCCATGTTCATTGAACGTCAGCAGCTCGGGCGGTTTGTCGAAGTGCAGGTCGATCATGCTGGCGACCGCATCGACGCGAAGACCGTCGATATGATAGACATCCAACCAGAAGATGGCGTTCGAAATGAGAAAACTCTGCACTTCCGTACGGCCGAAATCAAATGCCAGCGTCCCCCACAGCGGCTTCTCCGCCCGCTTCGGATTCGCGCCTTCGTAGATCGGCGTGCCGTCGAACAGCCGCAGCCCATGTTCGTCCTTGCAAAAATGGCCGGGCACCCAATCGAGAATAACGCCAATCCCCCGCTCGTGGCACCGATTGACGAACAGCATCAGCTGTTCCGGCGTCCCATAGCGGCTCGTCGCCGAATAATACCCCGTTACTTGATAACCCCAAGACTGGTCAAGCGGATGCTCGGTCAACGGAAGCAGCTCGACGTGCGTGTATCCCATTCCGACCACGTAATCGATCAGTTCGTCGGCCATCTCCTCATAAGTCAGAAAATCCTCTTTGCCTTTGATCCGCCATGAACCAAGATGCACTTCATAAATAAGCATCGGCTCATGATAAGGACTGGCTTCCCGCTGTCGTCGACGCCATTTGTCGTCCGTCCAACGGAAACCCGTCAAATCCGCCACGACGGAAGCGGTATCTGGCCTCCGCTCCGATTGGAACGCATAGGGGTCGGCCTTCAGCACGCGTCCCCCGGACGGCGTCTGGATGTCGTACTTATATAGCGCCCCAGGCTCAATACCGGGCACGAAGAGACTCCACACCCCCGTCTCGCCGACCCTCTCCATCGCATGCCCCGCTCCGTTCCAGTCATTGAACGAGCCGACGACGTGTACGGAGCGAGCCCCCGGTGCCCAGACCGCGAAGCGGACGCCGGACTCTCCGCCCAGCCGGACGGGATGCGCCCCCATCGTGCGGTAGCTGTGAAACAATTCGCCTTGATTGAATAAATACAAATCGCGCGCGGACAAACCGATCGGTGCGGTATGAACCATGTAGCGAGCCCCCTCGGCGGAAGATCTTTGTTATGAGTATGTAAAATATATTGACGTCATTTGCGCGGTTTATTACATTATACACGGGAGCATCGATGTTGGCACTCTATTTTCTGAAAATTTAGATTGTTAAACAATCGCTGCTTGCAAGAGCTGCCACACTCCCCAATATACGTGCGGACTTCCTTTTTTCATGCCTTTGGAATTCCGCTTCCGCAGCAAAAAATCCCCTTCAAGTCGGGGGATTGTCGCGAGTCTGCCATCGTTCTTGACATAATGGCAACCCGTAACGTCCATTACCCGTCTCCGCCATGATTGAAACCCGATTCTATGAAAAATAGGATGTTTCGCGATTGCAAATTAACCTTTCGTCTTATGTCACTTCGATGTGCGATTTTGACATTATCGAGCGTGTCTCCCGAAGTACTCCGCCTCTCCGATCGCCATCGCGAGCAGCGTCTCTTCTGTGCCATCTTCCTCGTTCCGATGTCGAACGGGTTCCGCGTAGAAGCCAACGCTTTCGCACAAATTACGCGCGCGTTCGTTGCTCGCCTTCAAATCCATCCGCAGCCGCTTTTTATTGAGTTCGCGAAAGACGAGTCCCATGATCAGCTTCAGCGCTTCTTTGCCATACCCTTTGCCTTTCTCGACTACGACCAGCCGGATTAGCTGCATCTCGTCCGATTCCGGATGTAGGCCTGCCGCGATGATGTACCCGATCGGTCTCCCCGCCAAATTCTCGATGACAATATGCAGATGATGCTCGCTCATTGCCGCCGCCATGTGCTCTTCCTGCTCCCATCGATGAACATACCGTTCATTATCGGGATGACGTTCCATTTCGAGAATCGCGCTTATGTCTTGCGGATGCGTTCGCCTTAGCAGCATGCGTTTCGATCTTGTCAACGAATCCCTCATGGCCATCCTCCATTCAGTAAAAGCATCGCAACGTTGCTTGAATAAAACATTCGCTCACAATCCTTATATTTCCTCTCTGCAGCTTTGATAATATATGCACAAAAAGACCGGCTTAGGAGCCGGTCTCTGGGGCGATATGATGGTCGTACCATAAATTCACTTCAATGTCCTGATCGTAATTGCCAAAACCGCTTCCAAAGAGGGATACCCCGCCGCTGTGCCGGGCCGTATCCAAGCTTGCGATCCGCAGTCTCAGCTCAGCACCGGGATGAATATCGAGACCATCGATCGTCATCCCGGACGTCCGCACGCCGTCGATGAACGTGCCGCCCCCGTCCACCCGCACGGTCTTCAGCCGCCCATATTGCGTCTTCGTCCACCAGTGCGGCGTAAATTTACCGTGGGGACTCGCGAACTCCCCGGGACAGGTCCAGGTTCCGAGTTCTCGGCCGTTCACCATAAATGTGATATCCGAGGGCGTCTCCGACGTCGAACATGGCGCATCCGAGCAAATCTCGACCGTGATTTCCAGCATGCGCGGGCGTTCGCCCCGAACGAGATAATTGGGAATCCTGTACTCCACGTATCCTTTGGCAAACCAAACCATGCGGGCATCCATCCGCTCCGGGTCTCCAAAGTAGCGGGGATCGTCGCACATGCCGATACGCTTGACGCCCGATACGAGCCCGCATGGCGGCGATACCTGATAGTCGGCGTATTGCCCGACCGGCACGACCGTCCGATGACACTCCGGCATTTGCGTTTCCTCGGGACGGTTGAACTGAAGCGTCGCCTCGCCCAGCTGGAGGATGCACAGCTTCTGCATGCCGCGGGTTGCCGGGACCAGCTCGCTGCGGATGATTCCCGCTTCCTCCAGCATCTGGACATGCCGGGTCACGATGGGCGGCTGGATGCCGAGCGCCTCCGACAAGCTTTTAATATTGCGGGACTGCTCCCGCAGCAGTTCGATGATCCGCACCCGCGTCTCCGACGAGAAACATTCCAGGAATTTCATGTTGGCCGTACTAACTTCGATGTTCATTGCGCCGTCTACCTTCCGTTCACCTGAGATAGTCCAATTATATAACCTGCAAGTTAATCAAATCAATAGACTATAGAATAGACGGCCGTCTCACTTGACTCTCCTCGTGGTTATGACTAAAATGATGGACGTACCGCATCATAATCTTGCTTTCATTAACTTTTGGAATAATTAAATAGGAGGTTGTCCGCATGAATCCATTCTCGTTCCATAATCCGACAGCTATCTTCTTCGGAGAAGGCTCCTTGAGCAAACTTGGCGAGCAAATCGGCCAGTACGGCAAATCGGTTCTGCTTGTATACGGTGGTGGCAGCATCAAAAAAAGCGGGCTCTATGATCGCGTGCTGGAGCAGTTGAACGCCGCAGGCGCGTCCGTCGTCGAATTGTCCGGCATCGAGCCGAACCCTCGTTTGACGACCGTCAACAAAGGTATCGAGTTGTGCAGAACACATGGCGTTGAATTTATTCTCGCCGTAGGCGGCGGCAGTGTCATCGACGCTTCCAAAGCCATCGCCGCAGGCGCGAAGTATGACGGCGACGTGTGGGACTTCCTCGACCGCAAGGCGGTCGTGCAGGACGCGCTGCCGCTCGGCACGGTGCTGACGCTCGCAGCCACCGGCTCGGAGATGAATGGCAGCTCCGTCATCACGAACTGGGAAACCCAGCTGAAACGCGGCTTCGGCAGCCCTCATGTGTATCCGCGCTTCTCGATTCTCGATCCGACTCTTACATATACCGTGCCGCGCGATCAAACCGTGAACGGCATCGTGGACATCATGTCCCACGTATTCGAGCAATACTTCAGTCTGACGACGGACACCCCGCTTCAAGAGCGGTTATGCGAGTCCATCCTCCAGACCGTTATTGAGAATGCGGAAATCGCGCTGGAGCAGCCTGAGAATTACGCGGCGCGCGCCAATATCATGTGGTGCGGCACGCTCGCGCTGAACGGCGGCTTGATCAGCTTGGGCATGACGAACGACTGGGCATCCCACGGCATCGAGCACGAGATTAGCGCAATCTACGACATTCCGCACGGCGCCGGATTGTCGATCGTGTTCCCGAACTGGATGAAATACGTATACGATGCGCGTCCTGACCGCTTCGCGCAGTATGCCGTTCGCGTCTGGGGCATCGATCCGGCCGGCAAATCCGAGGACGAGCTGGCGCTCGCCGGCATCGAAGCCACGCGCGCGTTCTTCACCAAGATCGGCGCCCCGGCGACGCTGTCCCACTACAACATCGGACGCGACAACCTGGACCGCATGGCCGAAGAAGCCGTTCGCTTCGGACCGATTGGCTCGTTCAAGCGTTTAAACAAAGAAGACGTCAAAGCCATTTACGAACTTAGCCTGTAATAGCCTACTATCCGATAAGGGAGGACGTAAGCAATGGTAACTTCGATTAAAGACAGCGCCACGCTCCACAATGGCGTTCGCATGCCGTGGCTCGGGTTCGGCGTCTGGCAAATCAGCGATGGCGCAAGCGTCGTCGACTCCGTCAAGAACGCCATCGATGCCGGCTACCGCAGCATCGATACGGCCGCCGCTTACCGCAACGAAGAAGGCGTCGGGCAAGCCATCCGCGAATCCGGCGTCGCCCGCGAAGAGCTGTTCATCACGACGAAAGTATGGAACGCCGACCAAGGTTATGAGTCGACGCTGGCCGCCTTCGAACAAAGCCGCAAACTGCTTGGTCTCGACTACATCGACCTGTACTTGATCCACTGGCCGGTGAAAGGCAAATACAAAGAGACGTGGCGCGCGCTAGAGAAGCTCTACGCGGACGGTCTCGTCCGCGCGATCGGCGTGTGCAACTTCCAGACGCATCATCTAGAAGACTTGAAAGACGGCGCGACGATCGTGCCGATGGTGAACCAGGTCGAATACCACCCGCTATTGGCCCAGCTTGAACTGCGCGATTATTGCCGCGCGAACAACATTCAGCTCGAAGCATGGAGTCCGCTCATGCAGGGCAACCTGGACGTGCCCGTCTTAGCCGAGATCGGCGAGCGTTACGGCAAGACGCCGGCGCAAGTCGTGCTCCGTTGGGATCTCCAGAACGAAGTCGTCACGATTCCGAAATCGACGACGCCGGCGCGCATTCAATCGAACGCCGATATATTCGACTTCGTGCTCGCGCAAGAAGACATGGACCGCATTACGGCGCTGAATCAGTCGAAGCGATTCGGTCCGGATCCGGATAACTTCAACTTCTAATCCGCCTTGCATGACGATCATGCCGGCACGACGAATAGGCTGCTCCCTCACCATTCTGCCGAATGGTGCGGAGCAGCCTATTTCGTTGCCCGCGCAAGCGCGGCCTTTAATCGGCATCCGCCCGCAGGCGAAGCATTTCTTTGGGCAGCGAGCTGCCGGTATACTTCTTCCGGTAAGACAGCGGCGTAACGCCCACGTGGTCGGCGAACGATCGCGAGAAATGCGGCGTTTGTTTAAAGCCGGTCTCTTCGGCGATTTTGGCGATCGGCCAGTTGGTCTTGAGCAGCAGCAGCTTCGCCTGGTCCAGCCGGTATGCAACCAAGTACTGCTGCGGAGTACAGGCGAATACCTCGTTCATGCAGCGGGCGATATAATTCGGGTGAAGCCCGAGCACGTCGCCGAGTCTGCGATTCGTCACGGCATCGCGGTAATTCAGCTTCAAATAGGCTGCCGCCTCTTCGGCCACCGCGATCGGCGCTCTAGCGGCGTCGCTGCGCCACCCTTCGTCGAAGAGCTGAAGCAGGTGAAGAAACCACTGCTGCCTCTGCCAGAACGCGGCGTGGCTGGTTCCCTTGGCCGCTTCGTGGAGCTTGCTGAACAATGAAACCGCTTCGTCCGGATACGCAAGCGTCATCGATTTCGGCAATCGGATCGCGTACGAGTAGTAGTCCCCCCGCAGCGCGCCGGTCTCTCCCTCCTGGACTTCTTCCCATTGGCCCGCCGTTTGAAAGTGAACCCAGTCGAATACCGTTTCTTCCAGGCACGGTCCGGTCGAGTAATGCCACCGGTCCGGACGAAGGATGAGCATTTGTCCCGGTTTAAGCGTCCATACGCGGTCTTCTTCCCCTACATGCAGCGTGCCGCTATGTACGAACAATAGATCGAATACACCCAGATTACAGCGGTTCGGATGCTCCCAGCCAGGTGCGACCCGACTTCGGTTCGATTCGATAAAATAAGGAAGCGGCGGTGATAAAAACGTAAGCAGCGGTTCGGACGACAAGCGGTTGACCTCCAGTAATCATGTGTATCTCAGGTACGTATGCGCTCAGCGCCCGTTTATTTTAACAAACAACCAGCCGACGCGAAACCCTATTTTTCGGTTGAAAGCTAGGAAATTAACGCAGCGGCCATCCCTACGCACTCGCTCTACACTTCTATCGCCCACCGCTCGGCCGTCTCTTGAATGCAGCGATTGCGCTTCAGCAGGAAGTCGTACATATATCGCTTCAAGAATAGCCGATCCGCCAGCCTGCCAAGCGCGCCGAGCGGAGAGTCATAGTCGAACGTGTCCTCCATTAACGTCCCGCCTTCAACCGGCGTGAACCGGTGCTCATGCCAGAATCGCTTAAATGCGCCGGCCTCCATCTCGTCCACGAACCGGTATGGCCGCTCAAACTCGGTAATGACTGCGGTCAGCCGCTGTTTGACGCCAAAATGGACCGCTTCCCATGTGACCGATTCGCCGAGCTCGATCAAGCCGGACGTCCTGCCCGCTATCGCGCGCTCGCGCGTGTGCGAAGCGGAAACCATATGCAAATCGATGCTACGGGCGGCGTCGAAACAAATCTCAAGCGGCGCGCGAATTTGCAGCTGCATGTGAATGACAGGCACGGATTCACCTCCTTTGGCAGGTCCATGCGCTATCCATCATACGAAGTCTATGACGGTCAACTCCGGCCGGCAGAAGAGCCGGATCGGCAAGCCGGTCGTGCCGATCCCTCGCGTCGTATACAGCGGCATCTTGCGATCGCCGAGCCAATACAAGCCGGACACGTACTTCTTCCCCGCCGGCGGCGTCGCAAGCGCGCTCAAGAGCGGGAGCCTCACCTGTCCGCCATGACTATGACCGGACAGCTGCAGCTTGACTTGCGGGTAAGATAGGGCGCATACATCCGCGATATCCGGCTCATGAATAAGCATAATAACCGTATCGTCGACTTCGCTCGTGCCCCGAAGCGTCAACGGCAGATCCAGGCTGCCGTTCAAGTAGTCGTCCGTCCCCGCCACAATGAATCGCCGGCCTTCGCGCTCGACGGCAACATGCTCGTTAATCAGAAGCTTAAACCCGCTCTCTGCCCAGAAGTCCACCACTTGAGTTACCTCGTGACGCGAATCGTGGTTGCCTAGTATCGCGAACTTGCCATACGGGGCTTCAAGCGATTGGACAATGGATAAGCAGCTCATCAGATCATCCGGCACGCTGTCGACCAAATCTCCGGTGAAGCAAATCAAATCGGGCTTGAGCCGGTTAATCCGCTCCACCAGCCCGACGAATTGCTCACGCCCCCAATAGAACCCGTAATGGATATCGCTAATATGAACGAGCCGCAGTCCTTGCAGCGGACTGGCGTCATCGCCCTCGCCCAGCCGCAGAGACACGTTCGTAACTTCAAGCCAGCCGCGTTCGAAGCCAAAGCTATATAATGGCGTGCCAACCGCGCCGAAAAGACCGATCCCCGCGATCCATTTCATAAATTGCCTTCGCGTTATTTTACGGTGTCCAGCCATGTCTCTCTCTCCGTTTCCCCATCCGGCGTTCCCGTTCATCTTTGTATAGATTATTACTCCTTTAGACGATGAAGTCCCCGGCTTAGTTCTCCTCTTCCGGCAGTTGGCAAAAAAAATAAACCAACAGCCCGCCGGCAGCGGCCTGCTTAAAGCAGCGCGATCTCGGCGGGCTGTCGTCTAGTGCGTACCGCTACATGCTCTTCTCCATGCAGACGCTGAGCGGATCGTCGGCGTAGGGACCAAAGTTATTGATGCGCAAATACCCGTGCTTCGCATACAGCGCGATCGCCTCCGGCTGCTTGACGCCCGTCTGCAGTCGGACCGAACGGCAGCCGCGCTCCGACGCAGCCTCTTCGAGGAACCGCAGCAGCGTGCCGGCGACGCCCTTCCTGCGGAACGGCGCATCGACGAAAAATCGCTTCAACTCGGAGGTCTCCGCGTCAATCGGACGTAGTGCACCGCAGCCTGCCGGCTGATCACCCGCATAGATGACCGCGAACAGCATCCGGTCGATATGCGGATCGGACAAGTCGAGACCGTGAATAGCCGAAGCTTCGTAGCGGGACAACAGATCCGCATCCAGCTTCCCGATCAATTCGGTTAAATGCGGATGCCTTGCATCAACGATATGACAGCTCAGGTTCATGCCAGGTATTGGCGTAAACATAGGGATTCTCCTTTTGCTAAAAAACGAATGTGCGTCTGACGCGCTTGGACCGCGCCAGATATAGAATGCCGACCAATGCGAGAATGCCGTTCTGCAGCGCCTTGAACCACAACTGCGCAGCAGCTGCGCCTTGCAGGGCATCCGCATAATAAGCGATCCCCAGGACAGTGAGGGATAGCGCGAAAATAACGAGCAGCAGCGCGATCGCCCAGGTTCGGAACGATCGTTTGCGCTGATAGAGCCGCACAAGCAGAACGGCGATAAAGACGATCAGCAGCACATTCGCGGCCAGATCGAACTGCACCATGAAGCGCCATGTCGCATTGGCGGCGCCTGACTCCATATTACCCGCGTAAGCCCCTCCCGGCATTAGCCTCGCAATCGTCCCGCCTACGTACAGCATCGTTCCGATCAGCATCCACCATAGCAAAACTTGCACGGGAATGAGCCAGCCGGACAAGCGAGCAGGCCGCTCCCACCCGAACCGAGACATCGCTTCTCCTCCTTCGCCCTATGACTTGGAGTTCACGAACAGCTTCCATTCCTTCCAGGCTTCCATATACGCGCTTAAATCTCGCGGATGATGAACCGTGCACGTGACGATCCGATTGTACAACGCGATGAGCACGTCTTCGTAAACGGCGTTCAAATTCCGCGTGAACGGCCAATCCTTCTGTCTGACGATGCTGGCGATCACGTCCGGCTCCAGGTCGTCCGGCGAGGAGCAGAACGCGAAAGCAAGCTCATAGACCGGCTGGCCGACCAGCGGAATCGGATCGATGACGCCGACGAGCTCGCCGTCATCGAAGATGAAATTGTGAACGCCGAAATCGCCATGAAGCAGACAGAACGGATCGCTGGCCCGCTCCTTCTTCTCGGCCAGCGTTGCGATCATGCGGTGTTCGGCGGCCGTGAACAACGTGCCCGAACGCTTGCGCGTATCTTCGATCTCCGCAATTAAGTAGTCTTGCCAGGACGGGAACCTGCCCTCCTGCGGCCACGTTACGGACCGGTATTGCGCAATGACGCCAAGCGCAAGCGCGGCCAGCATTTCCTGCTTGCTCCCTTGCACGTAAGCAGAGCTGCCGTGGATGTAGTTATAGACCAAATAGCGACCCTGCGGATCCGCGTAGTAGAGATCGGGCAGCAGCGGGATATCCGGATAATGACGCAAGTAGGCCGCTTCGGCCGCGATCGTCTTCGGATCGTTGAACTTCAGCACGAGCGGATCGTGTTCCCCGCATTGCAGGGCGAATACGGAGCTATTCGTCCCCCCGCTGAACTTGGTGATCACCAGCTCGCCCGGCGGGAGAACGCCGGCTGCGAACAGCTCGGCTGCGACAACCGTCAAATTCATCGGTCAGCCACCATCTTTCCCGTCCGGATTTGCGTCAGCTGGGTCGATAGGAACAGAACGAACAGCAGCAGCACGACGCCCGTCCCGATCACGGAGCCGTTCACCGAGATGCCCATCTCGCTAAGCGTCAAATAAATCGTCAAGCCCGACACGGTCAGCACGTTCTCGGAGAAATTTTGCACCGCGATCGTTTTGCCGGCGCCGATCAAGCGCTTGCCTTCTTCCTGCAGCATCGTATTGAGCGGGATGACGAAGATGCCGCCGAATAGTCCGATCAGGAAGAGAAGCACGATCGTCAGCCACAGCGTATGCGTGAATGCCGCCGACATGACCATAGCGACCATGAGGAGACCAAAATAGAACGCGCGATGCAGCTTGCCGGCCGGCACCCAGCGCGGCGTGATGAAGGCGCTGGCGACGACGCCGATCGCCGTAATGCCGATCATCATCGACTGCTGATCGGTATCGGTAATGCCCAAATTCAGCGGCAGCCAGGCAATGAGCGCAATGCGAAGCACGGCTGCCGTCAGCCAGAACGATCCCGTCCCGATGAGCGAGAATCGGCTGCGCGGATTGCGGAACAACGTGCCGGCATCCCGCAGAAACTGCATCGCTTCCACGCCGTATCGAATCGAGGAATCTCCCCCGCGGGCAGGCACGAGCAACGTCATCGCCAAGGAGATGAGGAAGACGGCCAAGCAGACCAGAATAGCAGGCAGATCCGAATTTTGCGCCAGGAAGCCGCCCGCTACCGTACCGAGCAATATCGCCAGAATGGTCGATCCCTCGACCTTCGCGTTGGCTCGCAGGAGTTCGTCCTCTGTAGAGGTCAGTTCGGTCAAAATTCCGTATTTCGCGGGCGAGTACACGACTGCGCCGATTCCTACGAATAAGTAGCAGAGCGCGGGCGGCAAGCCCAGCAGCAGCAGCGCGATGCCGGCGGCTTTAAGCAGATTGCCGATGAGCAGCACGCGCGACTTCGCTTGCTTGTCGGCGAACGCGCCGACGACCGGTGCCAGCAGCACGTACGCGCACAGAAAGGCAATCTGAATATATGCGACCGTCGTATCCGGATTCTCTACGCCCTGCCGCTTCACCATGCCTACAATGAGAAAAAAGTTCAGATTATCGGCGAACGCGCTCAAAAACTGTGTCAGCACGACCGCGTTCAGCGGCGATAACCAAGTTCGTTGCCTTGATGCCATACCCCTGCTCGTCCTTTCGCGACTTGATTGTTTCCATCCTCTTATCATATACCGAAAGTTGCGCCAACTGGAAGCCCTTTCCCCTTTCGCGACACAACAAAAAGCAGCATTCCATTGCGGAAGGCTGCTCGCCAAACGGGTCTGAATATAAATGCCGCATCCTCAGCGTCTCCGTCTTACTCTACCGTAGCCGGATTTGGTGCGGGGTACTTTGGATTTCCGCGGCGTAATCCAATCGTTCGTCGGCTGTCCGCGCGTGCCGTCTCTCGTAATCGTCCCCGGCCTTGTCGGCGTGCGCTCGAATACGTCGCCTCCGCTGCCCGGGCGGGTTGTCGTTCCGGCATTCCCTCCCCGCCTGAAGACCGAACCTCGCTTCTGCACCGTAATCGGAGGCAGCGCCTTCTTCTCCTGGGCGGTAGGGGCCCGATAGCCGCCCGTGCTCGGTCTATACACGTCACGCTGCGTATAGCCTCGGTAGCTGCCGCCCTTGTACCGTCCGTAATCGAACAGATCATTCAGCAGACTGGCGAGCAAATACCCTTGAAGGAAGCTCATGCTGTAGTTGTTCCGCACGTATTCCCGCGAGCTAACCTCGATCAACGTATCCGAAGGCAGCTGCTCATCCTGTTGGATGTGCACGATCCGGTCAGCATAGACGAGGAACATCCGGTCATTAGCTGCAGGCGATTGCTGCTGCGGCGTCTGCTTGGCGATTAACTCCTGGGCGGCTTCCATCACCGTGGTGTTCGCCGCGCGATACACATAGGAAGCGGCGGTGCCGCTGCCGTTAACGGATTCCAGCGGATACGACTGCTGGATCGTCTGGCTGATTCCCCCGCACGACGCCAATAGCGGAACGATTAGGCCAACAATCAGCAGGAATTTGAGTACAAACGACCACTTCTGCCGCACGTTCTTACGCCTCCTAACTGCCTCTCATCACGCGCACGTCTGCCGGAAGCACGTCCTCGCCTTCGTAAAGCATGAATCGGCCATCCTGCCACTCTACCCGAAGCAGCTTGCGGCTGTCGGACTGGAACTGCCATACATGCTGATCCCCGCCCTGCATGAAAGGCGTTCGGCCGACGACGTGAATATCCCCCGAGAATTGCTCCTCCAAATGATAGATCGTCCCGTCCAACTCCAGCGTCGTCGGCACCTCTTCAACGGAATCCAGCCGGCCGTCGATCGGTACGTAAAGCGCATAGGCTATGCGTTCCCGCTCCTCGATCGCCAAATATCGAATGTCGACGCCATCCTGCAGCGTAAGCACGACTTGGTTGCGCCGCAGGTTCTGCGTCCGCCCCACGACCTGATAAGTTACTAAGGACACCTCGCAAACGTCGCCCGGCCCGATCTGCAGGGCGCCGCATTCCGCGCGCGGCGGCTCAGGCTTGGACACGATGTTCTTCAGTCGTTTAAACAGACTCATCTACGCACCTCCATCGCCTATAGGAGCGCGCCGATAATCAGCGCACCTGAGACGTGGAGGGAACCCGCGAGGAGCGCATGCGACGATTTGCCCTCCTGCACGCCTTGGTCCAAATCAATTCGCGCCGCGCTTCTTAATCCGATTCGGAGTAAACTTTCCAACGCGAGCAGGATGACGAACGAAATCGCCGACGCGATTAACGCCTCGCCGAGCGCGTTCGACGTCGCGATCGACCTGGACAAAATATACGTCTGCGCGAGCAGCTTCAGGACGAACCGAATCGCAACCGCCGTATTCCCCCGCCGTATTTCGTCCAAATCCTTATAGCGTGTAAACCAAGCATCCACCGCCATTAGAATCGCGAGCAGCACGACGCCCGCCGCGGTCCACACCAGCATGGCCGTTATTTCCTGGATCGTCACTACCGGATCCTCCCATCATTTGACTAGCGTGCGCCGGGTGCATTACTTGCTTGTCTCATATTGCTTCATGAGCGCGGCCAGCTCGTCTTCGACCGCCTTGTTCTTGCCAAGCGCGTTGAACTCGTCGTCAAGCGACCTGCCTTTGCCGGCCATTTCATTGCTGGCTTCGGCTCGCGCCTCCATCTGAAGCATTTTGTCCTCCATCCGCTTCATGCCAGACGCCGCGGAGTCGCTGCTGAAACCGGTCATCGATTGATTAATTTGGTGCTGGGCTTTGGCGGCATTGTAGCGCGCCACGAGCGTTTCGCGCTTGTTCTTAAGTTCGGTCAGCTGCCTGCGCATTTCGTCCAATTTCGCTCTTAAATTGTCCGCGGCCGACTTATTTTGCTCATAGCTCTTTTTGTACTCGGACGCCTTTTGCTCGGCGGCCTTCTTCTCTTCCAAGGCGCGTCTGGCCAAGTCGACGTTTTGCATCTGGGCCGCAGCATGCGCCTGCTCGTCGCGTTTCTTTACGAGCGCGTCCTGCTCCTCGTACAGCATTTTGAATTTCTTCTCAATCGCAATTTGCGCGGCGACCGCCTTCTCGGCATCCTCCAGATCCGCCTGCATGTCGCGAATGTATTGATCCGTCAGCTTGACCGGGTCCTCGGCTTTCTCGATCATGGCGTACACGTTGGACATCGTCAAATCGCGCAATCGTTTGAAAATCGACATGTTCACGTTCCTCCCATCATTTGTGTGCCTCTCCGTCACGTATCCTATACCCGGTCTCCTTGAGCGACAATCTTTCCCGAATCCAGGCAGGCTCATGGTTTGTTCGCCGCAGCCGTGTTACAATAGGGTGGATTTCCAATCCGCACATTATCCGAGGAGGCAACAACCAATGGCTAACAGTCCATCCAAGAAAAAGCGGCTGCAGCTCGTCCGAAGCGGCAGACTTGACCCCGCGATGCTGCGCGCCGACTGGAACGGGCTATCCCCCGTTACCCGTCAAACCCCGACCAAGCAAGAGAAGCTGCGTAAACAAGCGAATAAGCACAGAAAAAAATGGAATCCCGGCGGCGGACGCGAGGATTCCATTTTTTTATGTACCTTCGGTTCGATTATGGCAAATACCGTTCGCGGATGACGTTCATATGATGAATTTCATGTCCCGCAATAACGTAAGCGAGCGCCCTGGCGCTAATTTCGCTTCCGTTCGCCTGTCCGATGCGCAGCCAATCCGCATCCCGCAAGCCGCGAAGAAGCGTATATGTCGCCCTTCGGACGCTCTTGTAATCCTCGGCTACCTGCGCAAGGCTCCATTCGTCGAACGGCGCCGATTGCATGAACAAGTCTTGATCGTAACCAGCCAGAGGCGTCTGATCGCCGCGCGCGATCCGAAGCAGCCGGTAGCTCATAATCCGCTCATTGTCGGTAATATGGCCGACGACCTCCTTCAAGCTCCATTTGCCCGGCGCGTAACGAAAGTCCCCTTGAGGCTCGGGAAGCTGCTCCAGCAAGGCGGTCACAATCGTCTCGCTCGTCTCCAAGATCCCGAGCAGATCGCCCTCAGGTACCAAATCGATATATTGACCCGGATACAGACTATATTCGTTTTCCTCTGGACGCACTAGCATGTTGATTCCCTCCTCCAATTTTGAAACGATTGTAACATAGCGCTCGCATGCTGCCTAGTTATTCCAGCCGAAATCCTTGGCGGCTCAAATGACCTTTCATATGACCTCGAAGCTTGTCCGCCTTCATGCGCGACGCCGTCTCGATGGACCAATTGGATACGCGACCTCCCCCGCTGCGTCCGGCATAATAAGCTTGCAGCGTCTCGTCGTACGCTTTAATGGCGCCCAGAAGCGTCTCGTCTTCGGCATACGTCTCCTCATGATAGATCGCGCGCATCGGCAAACGCGGACGCGAATCCGGCTCTTGATCCGGCGTACCGACGCACATGCCGAACACCGGATACACATTCGCGGGCAGACGCAGCAGCTCCGCCACCTCGTCGGGTTGATTGCGGATGCCCCCGATATAGACGATGCCATACCCGAGCGCTTCGGCCGCCACGGCGGCATTCTGCGCGGCGAGCGACGCATCCACCGTGCCAAGCAGCAGCGTCTCCGTATTCTGATGAAGCTGGCCGCCATGCATCTCCATGACCAGTTCCAGACGATGCAGATCAGCGCACCATACCAGCATCAGCGGGCACTCCGCGACATATCGTTGATTCCCGGCCAAGACCGACAAGGCCTGCTTGCGCTCGGGATCCCGCACGCCGATGGCGGTGTAGGCTTGGATGTTGGACGACGTCGATGCGGACTGCGCAGCTTCTACGATCGCGCGAATATGCTCGTCCGGGATTGGATCTGGTTTGAACTTGCGGATGGAACGATGCTCTTTCAGCGCTTCGATAATCGGGTGAGCGGTCATTTCAATCAGCCTCCTTAGGGGCGAAGCAAAAGGAGACACCCTCCGTTGCCCGGATGAATGCCTCCTCTCGACGCCGTTCATATGATTGTTATATCGTAATGGAAAGCTTCGCGCGAAGTCAAGCTTCCTCGTTATCCGAACGGGATTGGACGAAGGCAACCAGCTCCTCGGGCGGCATTGGACGTCCATAGTAGAAGCCCTGAATGCTATCGCATCCTTGCTGTCTCAAGAACTCGACTTGATCGGCCCGTTCGGCGCCTTCCGCCGTCACGTGAAGCCCAAGATTGCGTGCAAGCGAAATGATCGTCGTCGTAATCGCCGCGTCTTCCGTATCCTCCGGCAAATCCTGAATGAACGAACGGTCGATCTTCAGCGTATTGACTTTAAACCGCTTCAAATAACTAAGCGACGAATAACCGGTCCCGAAGTCGTCGATCGACACACTAACGCCCAGCTCCTGCAGTTCGCTGAGCACGTCCATCATCCGGAATTGATCGGACATTAAGGCGCTCTCCGTTATTTCGAGCTCTAGCAATTGCGGCTCAAGTCCCGTCTCGTGAAGCGTCCGCCGTACCATCGCCACGAAGCCCGGATCCCAGAATTGCTGGGCGACCACGTTAACCGCAACGCGCAATCTGCAGACGCCCTCATCCAACCACGCTTTCGATTGCCGGCACGCTTCCCAGAGCACCCATTCGCCCAGCGTCGCGATAAAGCCGGTCTCTTCCGCCAGCGGGATGAACTCGCCGGGTGATATAAACCCGTGCACCGGGTGTTTCCACCGGATGAGCGCCTCCGCGCCTTTCACCGTATCCGTCTTCAGCTCGACTCTCGGCTGATAGAACAAGACGAACTCCTGCCGGGATAGCGCCTTGTCCAGCTCGCTCCTCAGAATGAAACGCTGGTACGCCTTGGCGTCTAGTTTCGCATCGAACCCGAAGAATTGATTGCGCCCGGCCGCTTTCGCCTGGTACATGGCGTTGTCGGCGTGTTTGAGCAGCACGTTCGCATCAGACCCGTGATCCGGGAACATGCTGATGCCGATGCTTCCCGTCAAGCGGAATTCGTGCCCCGAAACATCGAACGGCTCGTTGATCACATTCATCACGGTTCGCGCTATCCGGTAGTAATGTTTGTCGTTGTCCGAACCCGGCACGAGCAGCGCGAATTCGTCGCCACCTAGGCGGGAAAGCACGAGCTCCGTCCCGACTCGCTTTAACCGCTTGCCGATTTGGATCAGAACGTTGTCTCCCGCATCATGGCCAAGCGAATCATTGATGAATTTGAACTGATCGAGATCGATGTACAACAGACCGAAGCTCCCGCCTTCACGGCTGTACACCTCGATATTCCGGTTCAACTCGTTCATCAGATGCCTGCGGTTGCCAAGACCCGTCAGCGGGTCGAAGAAAGCCAGCGTCTGAATCTCTTCCTTGGATTGCGTCTGTTCGATGGCCAGTGCGATGAGCTGCATGAATCCTTCGAGCAGTTCCGTCTCATACGGCTTCGGGTTGCCCGGCTGATCGAATAGGACCGTGAAGAAGCCGAGCAGGTTGTCGTCCTTCCCGGACATAATGGGATTGATCCAGCAGGCTCGTATATTCGTATCGGCGTAGGCCGCTTTAAACAAGCTGCCAGCCGACGACGTATCTCGCTCCACATCCTCGATCCATACCGGTCTGCGCTCCAGTCTAGCGATTGAATAAGGACCGTCGAACGCATCCCCATTGATGCCGGGCTGTAGCTTCACCCCATAGCTATGAATATGCGCCATATTCTCCATGCCGTCTTCGGTGCGCTCCAACAGCACGATTGATACCGCGCTTGCCGACAAGTCCTCGTACGCACGCCGGGTTAGCGTCTGGAGCACTTCGTTCAGCGGCTTGCCCCACACGAGCTCTTTCAGCACCTCGTATTGGGTTTTGCGCATCGCTTCGGCACGCTTGCGGTCCGTCACGTCGACCGAGACGCCATAGATGGAAACAATGTCGCCGTCATCCCCGTAGACTGGCGTCGAACTGCTTTGAATCCATCGGATTTGGCCCGTACGTCGATGGAAAATGCGGAACTCGTACGTAATCCCTTGTTTGCATGCAGCCGCATTGATGAAAGCATCGCGAATGATCGGAATATCCGGCGGGTACACGAGATCCATGAATAAATCCTGTCCTTCGGCCTGGTCGTTCACCGTCACGCCGAACAGCTTCTCCACGCCCGGACTTAAGTACAACCATTGTTTGGATTTGTATTCACGCGACCAGATGACGATATCCAAATGCTTCAACACTTGCTCCAATCGGAAACGCGTTTGATCGAGCTCCATCTCCGATACCTTCAACGCCGTCACATTACGTACAATGCCAATGCAGCGCTCGATCTCACCGCTCGGGTTCTTCGTGAACTCCCCTTGAAAATGCACATATTTCAGTTCCCCGGCCAAGGTGATGAGCCGAACGTCGATCTCAAATACGTCTCCGCTCATCTTCACGTTCGCAATATATTGCAGCAGACGATGCAGGTCGTCCTGATGGACCAATCGACTAAACGATTCGAACGTAATCGGAACCTCAAGCGGAATATCGAAAATGCGATGCACTTCCTTCGAGCACTGCGCAACGCCAGTTCGCAGATCCAGCTCCCAGTTGCCGGTTTCCGCGATTTGCTGCGCGCGTTCCAGATCTCGTTCCTTTTTGAGCAACTGGTCATTGAACGTCTTCTCTTTGGTAAATTCGCGCGATACGATCAGAATGCGTTCCAGCTCACCCAGCGAGTTGCAGATCGGCGACGCATGCACATGGAAATAATGCGGCGTCCCGAGGTTATCTATAATTTCGTGCTGGAACACGACCAGCTCTTTGTTCGCCGTCAGCTTATGGAACAGTGGCCTTAATTTCTCCCGGTGCTCGGCGGGTATCGTATCCAGCACATGTCTTCCTCTGAGCGTCTGCGGGTCCACGCCGAGCAGCGTTTCGTAAGAACGCGAGGCAAAGTCGATCACGCCGCTCGCGTCCGCCACTGCCAGCAAGTCATGCAAATTGTCCGATATCGACCGATACAGCCGCACGGCGCCTTCCTGCCGCATTTCAGCTTTCTTCCGATCCGTAATATCCTGATAACAAATAATGGCTCCGATGATGCGCTTGTCGATGCCATAGATCGGACTGGCGCTGCAGCTTAGATACAATTCATTCTGCTTGGCATCCTTGAACAGCAAATGCTCGCCATCCATGATTTCGCCGCGGAGCGCGCGATAGCTGGGGTAATCTTGCAGCGGCAGCGGCTTGCCATCCACGTGGTAGAGACCGAAATAGTCCAGCCACTGACTGCGCGAGACGCGTCTTATTTCGGGAAAAATGCGCTGCATCTGTTTATTGCTATATACAACTTTACCATGGGCATTCACCGCCAGCACGCTCTCCTGCATATGCTCGAGCAAGGCCCTGTGGATGGCGCCATCCCGTTTAACCCGATTCACCCGCCAAATGATATAGCCGGTCAAGCCGATCGCGCTCGTGCCCGATAACGCTAAATGCGCGAGCGTTTGGTCCATTCCTGCCCACAGCCTAATATTCCAACGAAGCGTGACGTCCAGCAGAACGAGCACGATAACTGTCAGGAAGAAGAAGGCTAGAATATCGGAGATTAGATTCGTTGCTTTTAGTCGTTTCATGATGTCTCCTCCGTGAGAAAGCAGCCAAGCCTCGGACGACCGATTTCTTCGGCGCCTAGGCTCCCTAAGCTTCCGTGCTTAAGGTAATTCGAAGATGTGAATATTCGTGTAATAATGAGATCGGTCATTTTCATCCAAATGATTAGCTCCGCCCCGCTCAAATCTCGCGTTAAATCTTTCCTGTCAGACAAGTTAGTAGAATGACGCCAACCTCATATTGTTATTTAATCGCATACTCGGTATAATAGGCAAACATACATTCGCATTACTTTGGAGGTTTCATGAAAGGAAGAACGCATCTTACTATTGGAATCGGCATCGGCGCCGTCTGCAGCACCCTCTATGCCGATTCGCTGCAGACCGCAGGCATTTATTTGGCCGTGGCCGGCTTCTCCTCGCTTAGCGCCGATCTGGACGGCACAAGCATGCTCAGCAGCAAGCTCGGCAAACTATCCCGCCTGCTCCGGTCGTTGTTCGTATGGGGCGGCGCTGCCGGTCTCGCGGCCTGCGCTGCCTTATACTTCGGTGCCGATTGGTCGCGCACCCCGGTCTGGATTGGCGCCGGGTTAGCCTTTATGCTCGGTCTCTTGACCCAATCCGGGTTTCTGCGGGATTTGTTAGTCAGTCTGATCGGAGCAGGCCTTGTCTTCTACGGCTGGCCTGGCGGATTGACGTGGCTGATCGGACTTGGCGTCTTTATCGCGATCGCGCCATGGCTGAACCACCGCGGCATGACCCATACGGTATGGGCCGTCGGCGTTTGGGCTTGGATCGGCCTGGAGTTCGAGCGTCAGTATCACGTCGAACACGCCGGGCTTACGGCCGTCTACGGCTATCTCTCTCACCTGATCGCGGATACACTCACGCCAAGCGGAGTCAAGTGGTTATATCCCCTGTGGAACAAAAGCTTGAAGCTTCGCCTGTTGAAATAACGCGCAGGATGCGAACCGCATCGATATTTACGATGCGGTTTTTGTGGTGCGCAGTTTGGTTGTGCATCAAGCAACACAAAAAAACCGAGACGCTATGTCTCGGTATCGTGTACATATGGAGCGGAAGACGGGAATCGAACCCGCGACCCTCGCCTTGGCAAGGCGATGCTCTACCGCTGAGCCACTTCCGCATATGGTGCGGTCAAGAGGACTTGAACCTCCACGTCATTGCTGACACTAGAACCTGAATCTAGCGCGTCTGCCAATTCCGCCATGACCGCATGCATACTGGTGCCGCCGAGAGGACTTGAACCCCCAACCTACTGATTACAAGTCAGTTGCTCTACCAATTGAGCTACAGCGGCAAAACAGGGTTACACCCTGAAAACTGGATACGAAACTCAACACTTTAGCTGTGTTTTGTCTAAGCTCTTGCGAACTTAAACGTTTAGGATAAGCCCTCGACCGATTAGTATTCGTCAGCTGCACGCATTGCTGCGCTTCCACCTCGAACCTATCAACCTGGTCGTCTTCCAGGGGTCTTACTAATTGGGAAATCTCATCTTGAGGGGGGCTTCACGCTTAGATGCTTTCAGCGCTTATCCCGTCCGTACTTGGCTACCCAGCGGTGCTCCTGGCGGAACAACTGGTACACCAGCGGTACGTCCATCCCGGTCCTCTCGTACTAAGGACAGCTCCTCTCAAATTTCCTACGCCCACGACAGATAGGGACCGAACTGTCTCACGACGTTCTGAACCCAGCTCGCGTACCGCTTTAATGGGCGAACAGCCCAACCCTTGGGACCTACTTCAGCCCCAGGATGCGATGAGCCGACATCGAGGTGCCAAACCTCCCCGTCGATGTGGACTCTTGGGGGAGATAAGCCTGTTATCCCCAGGGTAGCTTTTATCCGTTGAGCGATGGCCCTTCCATTCGGTACCACCGGATCACTAAGCCCGACTTTCGTCCCTGCTCGACTTGTTGGTCTCGCAGTCAAGCTCTCTTATGCCTTTGCACGCTTCGAATGATTTCCAACCATTCTGAGAGAACCTTTGGGCGCCTCCGTTACATTTTAGGAGGCGACCGCCCCAGTCAAACTGCCCGCCTGACACGGTCCCCCCACCCGATTCAGGGTGGCGGGTTAGAACTCCGATACGATCAGGGTGGTATCCCAACGGCGCCTCCACCCAAGCTGGCGCTCAGGCTTCAACGGCTCCCACCTATCCTGTACAGATCGTACCAAAGTCCAATATCAAGCTGCAGTAAAGCTCCATGGGGTCTTTCCGTCTTGTCGCGGGTAACCTGCATCTTCACAGGTATTAAAATTTCACCGGATCTCTCGTTGAGACAGCGCCCAAGTCGTTACGCCATTCGTGCGGGTCAGAATTTACCTGACAAGGAATTTCGCTACCTTAGGACCGTTATAGTTACGGCCGCCGTTTACTGGGGCTTCGGT
>NZ_JBHUHA010000002.1:275000-1022500 GCF_042682185.1 Paenibacillus xanthanilyticus
GGCGCTAAGGTTAGCGTCGCCAAGCAGTTTCGTTACTTCTCCCGAACCATCCGTGCCAAATACCATAAAGTACGGGTCCGTTCCCTTGGCGGCAGCATTAGCCACGATGCTTTCCGGCGTAATCTCGCCCGCGGCTTGAGGCCAGTAGAAATCGATGCCGTCGAAAATAAGCTCGCCTTCCTTGCTAATCCGAGACCAGCCGAACGAAACAGCGTCGAGCGAATCGATATACGCGCGTTCTTTAAAAGACGACATCGCATAATAAGCCATTGTATAGATATCTTCGATCGGCGATTGAATCGTGACGACCTTCGTTGCGCCATTCCATGCGACGCCGGCGCCGAACTGCGAACTGAAAAAGGCAAGCGGCACCAGCGTGTTGCCTGCTTGGTTAATTGGTGCGGCTTGCAGTGCCACCGCGGTTCCGTTCACGATCGCCTGCTTACTATTCAGCTGCAAGACAACCTTCTTCATCTTGCCCTTCACGGTTTTCGTAGCGGTAATCGTTCTCTTCCCCGGATCCCAGACGACCGTAATGCGCAGTGCCTCCGCGATCGCCCGAAAAGGTACCATGTTCGTGGAGTTGACAATGACCGGTTCGCTCGGAAAACTCAGCGGATACCCATCCAGCATAATCGAAACGGAAGGCTTGCCGGCAGGCGCTGCCAGCGCCGCTTGCGAACCGGATAGGAGCAGCGCGGCTGCGGTGACGGCCATTGCGGCCTTTTTATAAAATCCCTTAATTTTGATCCTCTCCCAATCTATGAATATCGCTATCATTATAGCATGTTTGATAGGTTCATTGATCAACAAAGGCCAAGACCCCTATAATAGAGAAAAACGCAAACGGGTGATGAATGAACATGGATTTCATGCTGGACCGATTAACGGATAAGGTCGAATTTTTCCAAGCTTACGACCTTGCTTCCCTGGAAAAAACAATCGCGGTCAAAATTGACGATAACAAAGCCATGCTGCTGGAAGTGAACGCCGTGCAGCACAACGTCGTATTCGATCCTAGAGCGGAGAAAATGCTCTATAGCGCGACAGTCCATTTTAAAGCGAAAAAGTAAAAAGCCGTCATCGCGGAATTCTGATCACGATGAGCGAGCAAGGAGCATGAGAATGAAGACGAAACACGACGTGTTGGCGCATATCGACGACAATAGCGGCGGTTACAAAGCCATCTCCCGGTACATTGGGGCAAATCCGGAGCTGGGCAACAAAGAATTTCTCGCCGCTGCGAAATTAACGGAGGAGCTTGAGCGCCAAGGGTTTCAGGTAGAACGCGGCGTGCTCGGATTGGAGACGGCTTTCATTGGCACTTACGATACGGGGCGTCCCGGACCGATCGCGGCCTTCCTCTGCGAGTACGATGCGCTGCCGGAAGTTGGGCATGCCTGCGGGCATCATATGATCTGCATCATGAGTCTCGCGGCTGGCGCTGCGCTCAAATCGGTCGCGGATGCAACCGGAGGCATCATTCGGATCTACGGCACGCCGGCGGAGGAAACAAACGGCGCGAAGGTGACGATGGCGGCCGCGGGCTTATTCGACGATTGCGATTTTGCGCTAATGGCCCACCCCTACTACAAGTTCGAGAAGTCCGGCTCGTCGCTGGCCATGGACGCGATTCAGTTCGAGTACTTCGGGCAAACGGCGCATGCTGCGGCGAGTCCGCATGAAGGCGTGAATGCGCTGGACGCCGTCATCCAGCTGTTCAATGCGATTAACGCCATGCGTCAGCAGACGCGGCCCGACGCGCGGATTCATGGCATCATCGACAACGGCGGTACCGCTCCGAACGTTATACCGGGATACGCGTCCGCTAAATTTTACGCACGCTCCGCTTCGCGCCCGTACACGAACGAGCTTACCGAAAAGCTGAAACGATGCGCAGAAGGCGCGGCGCTGCAAACCGGCTGCACGTTGAAGTGGAACCATTACGAATTGTCGTACGACGAACTGCGCACGAACGAGACGTTGTCGGACGTCTTTACCTCCAATTTGCTTGAGGCCGGTATTCCGGAGCGCGACATTACGACCGGCGTGGATCATGGCTCGCTGGACCTCGGCAATGTATCGCTGCGCTGTCCTGCGATCCATCCCTACGTCAAGATTGTCGAGGAACGTTATTTGCTGCATACCGTCGAATTCCGCGATGCCGCCATGACGGAGCGCGCCCTCGAAAGAATGATTTTCGGCGCGAAAATGCTGGCGGCTACCGCCTATGATGTGATGACGAACCCCGAGCTGCTCGCGGATATCAAAGCGGAATTCGATCAACAAAAAACAACCTAAAGCGTTCGCTTGGCTGCTGATTCCCCGGATTAAACGCCCTCGGCAACCGCACGGGTACTACCAGACAACAAAAACAACAAAAAAGCCAGGCTGGATCATCGTCCAACCTGGCTTTCTTGCGTTATATTCCCCTATCGCATTACGTGCAGCGGCTGTACCCGCAAGTTCCGCACGTCTTGCAGCCTTCGATGTGCACGAGCGTCGCGCCGCCGCAAGACGGGCACAAGTCGCGCGGGTGCGCTTCCGATGGCTTGCCGCCGTAGGCTGCGGAGCCAGCGGAAGACGGAGGTGCGATCGTCGGCAGCGTCGCGAAGGACGGCGTCTCGGCTTCAACCGATGCCGCTTCCTCCCCGTTGGCCGAGATGTGAAGCTCGAGCGATTTGGCCACGGCATCCGCGATGGACTCCACGCGGTTCGCGCCGAAGCCGATCGCGCCGGAGCCGCCGATGCCTTTCAAATGCTTAATGAGCAGCTGCACTTTGTTGCCATGCTCGCCGTAGCGCAGGAACAACGAGCAGACACGGCCAAGCGCTTCCGCCATCGCGAAGACGTCGGAGCCCGCTTTGCCGACATTCAAGAAAATTTCGACCGGCGTGCCGTCGAGATCGTTGATCGTAATATAGGCCATGCCGAATGGCGTATTAATCTTGTATGTCGCGCCGCGTAGAATGGATGGACGGCGCTTATACTGCTTGTCGATGATCGGTTCCGCGATCTTGTTCGCCTCGACCGCCGCGGCGACGGCCGTCTCCGCCGCTACTTTGAACGCCGCAGCCGCAGCTGCTTCCCGATCGTCTGTCGCAGGTTGAACGGCCTCCTGCGCCTTGTCGTCTTCATCCTTCTTGGTCGAGAGCACCTGAACGTCGCGGCTGCCGTCGCGATAGATCGTAACACCCTTGCAGCCCAGCTCGAAGGCCAGCTCGTAGAGCCGCTTCGTCTCATCGACCGTGAAGTCGTTCGGACAGTTCGCCGTCTTGGAGATGGAGCTGTCGACCCAGCGCTGGATCGCCGCCTGCACGCGAATGTGATCTTCCGCCGACAGGCTCATGGATGTCACGAAATAATCAGGCAGCTCTTCGCCCGGGTTCGCATCCTTCCACTCCTGCGCGATCGGCACGTATTGCTTGTCGAAGCCAAGACGGCTTTGACGGAAATATTCAAACGCGAAGTACGGCTCGATACCGGTCGACGTGCCGACCATCGTCCCCGTACTGCCGGTCGGCGCCTGCGTAAGCACCGTGACGTTCCGCATGCCGTTCGCCGCAACCGACTCGCCAAGCTCCGGGTAGGTCTCGATCATTTGCTTCATAAATCCGCTTTGCACGAATTTGTCCGCCTCGAACGCTTCGAATGAACCTTTCTCCGCCGCGATATCGGAGGATGCCATATACGATTCGCGCGCGATAAAGCTATAGAGCTTATCCAAGAACAGCAGCGATTCCGGGCTGCCGTAACGGATTTTCAGCTTGATCATGAGCTCGGCAAGACCCATGGAGCCTAAGCCGACGCGGCGTTCGCGCTTCTGATTCCGCTCGTTCTCTTCGAAATGATACGGCGTCGCATCGATGACATTGTCCAGGAAACGCACGGCGTAGCGGGTAACCTTGCCCAGCTCGGCCCAATCCACGTCCTGGTTCGCTTCATCGTAGAATTTCGAAAGATTAATCGCGGACAAGTTGCAGACGCCCCACGCAGGCAGCCCTTGCTCGCCGCAAGGGTTCGTCGCGATGAGCGGATTGAAGTACCAGCTGTTGGACATCTGGTTGTAATATTCCATAAAGACGACGCCTGGCTCCGCCGATTTCCAGGCGGATTCGATGATGGTGTGCCAAATTTCGCGTGCGCGCACCGTCCGGTAATGAATGACGCGTTTGCCTTGCGCGCGCCATTTCGCCAAGTCGCCGTCCCAATCTTCGTCGTACCCTTCTTCCTTCGTATCCGGGAACACCAGCTCCCAATCCAGATCCTCTTTCACCGCGCGCATGAAATCGTTGCTGACGCAAACCGACAGGTTGGCGTTCGTCACTTGACCCATGGTCTGCTTAACGGTAATAAAGTCGAGCACGTCCGGATGCCAGTCGTGAATCATGAGCATGAGCGCGCCGCGGCGGCTCCCGCCCTGCTCGATCAATCCGGTCGTGTAGCTGAACAGCCCGCCCCAGGACACGGCGCCGCTGGAGGAGCCGTTGACGCCCTTCACGACCGCACGTCTCGGACGGAGCGACGAGAGATTAATGCCGACACCGCCCCCGCGGGCCATGATCTCCGTCATTTCGGACAATGTCTCCATGATGCCACCGCGGCTGTCCTTCGGGGAAGGAATGACGTAGCAGTTGAAGAGCGTCAGCTCGTCGCTTGCGCCGGCGCCGGCTGCGATCCGGCCTCCTGGAACAAGCTTCCAATCATCAAGCAAATAGCGGAATCTCTCGCGCCATAGATCGCGTTTCTCTTCCGTCGGCTCAGCGCCCGCAATCGCGCCTGCCAGCCGGTCCCACATTTCCTCGGGCGTGCGCTCGACCGTCAGCGTCAGCTTCTCGACCGGCGTGTTGATCGTCTCGCCGCTGCGCAGCAGAACGGTCGCTTCGTCGCCGCTGCGGGCAATGACCTCGCCGACTTCTTTCGTCGGGAACTTAGGGTCGTCTTTCGTCAGGACGAGCACCGTATCGCCCATTTTCGCAAGCTCCGGCGATGCTTGCTTCCATGCATAACGATCCAAAAATATTTTCTCGCTCAATCCCTCTAACCGGCTGCTGCTCTTCGTAACCATTGACATCTGTTCCTCCCCATAAGCTTCGTTCACTATATCTTGTGTCCTCATGCTATTGTATCACACTAAATATAGACGTAAATAGTGAAAAACAGCCTATTCGGACAACCTAACGCGGTACAAGCTCGCTCTAGCTGGCTGTATCTTCTTCGGGCGCTATTTTTCCTAATCCGAACGTTACAGCTTTTTCTCACGCCCTCTTATGAATTGCTATGATCAAGGTCATACTATGAAGGACTTGTATACCCTTTACCTGGAAAGGAGTTCCTCATGACGCAACCTGCGAACGATCTACGAGGGGATCAGCCTTCCTCCATTCTGACGCGGAAATTAAACGCGCACGTCAACGTCCAGTTCGACAGAACCTGGTTCACCGAACTGCAGCAGCGAGTCGATCGCAACGGCCCGTGGGACGATTGGACGATGTATCAATTAGCCGTCGAAGCCGATCAATCGAAATTGATCGCGAGTTTCGATGATTTGCAGTGCATGAGAACGCTGCCCGCGCTCGAACCGATGCCGCATCAGATCAGCACGGCTCGCAAGGTGCTGCACGAAATGAGCGGCCGCGCGATTCTCGCCGACGAAGTCGGGCTCGGCAAGACGATCGAAGCCGGACTTATTTTGAAAGAATACATGGTTCGCGGGCTTGTTAGCCGGGTGCTGATTCTCGTCCCGGCCTCGCTCGTGCTCCAGTGGGTTCGGGAATTGAACCAGAAGTTCGGCATCCCCGCCATCGCGCAGAAAAAAGAACACTCTTGGCAGAACGACGTCGTCGTCGCGTCGATCGATACGGCCAAACGCGACCCTCACCGGGATATCTTGCTGGGTCAAGACTACGATCTGCTTATTATCGACGAGGCGCATAAGCTGAAGAATAAAAAAACGACCAACTATCAGTTCGTCAATCAGCTGCGCAAAAAGTATTGCCTGCTGCTGACCGCCACGCCCGTACAGAACGACCTGGACGAGCTGTATAACCTTATCACGCTGCTCAAACCGGGACAGCTCGGCGGTCAAAGCGAATTCTCGGCGAATTTCGTTGTGGATAAGCGCGTGCCGAAGAACGAGGACCGGCTCCAGGAAGCGCTCTCGAGCGTCATGGTTCGCAATCGGCGGGGCGACGGCGGCATCCAGTTCACGAAGCGGATCGTCAAGAATATCCCCCTCCCGCTGTCTACCGAAGAACAGGCGCTGTATGACGCGGTGACCGGCTTCGTGCGCGACCGCTATAACGAGAGCGGCGGCGACTGGTCCAGTATGCTGGCGCTCGTGACGCTGCAGCGTGAGGTGTGCTCCAGCCGCGACGCGGTATTCCTGACGCTCGTGAACTTGTTCAAGAAGACGGCCGAGGATTCGCCGATCCGCGCGAAAATTTGGGAGCTCGTCGAGTTCATTCGCAATATTCAAGCCAACTCCAAAGCGGAGAAGGCGATGGAGCTCATTCGCGAGATGAACGACAAGGTGATCATTTTCACGGAATATCGGGCAACGCAGGAATATCTCCTGAACTACTTCCGGCAGCACAACCTCGTGGCCGTCCCTTACCGCGGCGGCATGAACCGAGGCAAGAAAGACTGGATGATGGATCTGTTCCGCGGACGCGCGCAGGTGCTGATCGCGACCGAAGCCGGCGGCGAGGGCATTAATCTTCAATTCTGCCACCACATCATCAATTTCGATCTTCCCTGGAACCCGATGCGCGTCGAGCAGCGGATCGGGCGCGTGCACCGGCTCGGACAGAAGAACGACGTCAAAATTTATAATCTCTGCACGCTGGGCACGATCGAAGAGCATATCGTCGAGCTGCTGCACGAGAAAATTAATTTGTTCGAGTTGGTCATCGGCGGGCTGGATCATATTCTCGAACGGTTCGAGAAAGAGGATCAAACGCTGGAGCAGCGGCTGTCCAAAGCCATGCTCGAGGCCGGCAATACGCAGGAGCTGCGCAGCCGTATTCAAGATCTCGGGGATTCGCTCAGCCGCCTGAAAGAGGAAGTCGAGTCGGAGGAAATCGAAGATACGCCGATCGGCGCCATCCTTGACGCGGTCGGCCAAACGGTGGAGGTGCGCCCATGAACGAGCGACAGGTGCATAAATTCGTCCAGCGTTATTTGGAGACGACGGACTGCCGCGTCGTGGAAAAATCGCCCGCGCATTTTATCGTCAAATTGTCGCCGCAAGCCGACCGGGATCTGACCAATCGCCCCTTCTATTGGAGCTTCGTCGACCGGACGGGCGCCGATCCCGAAACGATGACGATGCTGCTCATTACCGACAAGAAGAAATACGAGGAACGTCAGAGCAGCGAGCAGCAGGACGGGAATCAGCCGGGGACCGCACCGGGCAACGGTACGGGCGCGGGGACCGCGATCGGAGCAGCCGCGGATGCCGCCATCGGCCGCTCGTTCGGCTTCGTTCATGGCAGCTTGAACACGAACCAGCGCATTCCACGGGAAGATCTGCACTTCGGTTCGCGCAAATTGGAGCAGCTCTTTCAGTCGGCGAAGTCCGGCGGCAGCTACGTGTGCCTGTTCCAGGAGCCAGACCGAAAGAATGCCCACCCGCTTCAATCCACCGCTTATACGGCTTGGCTGGGCCTCAATCTGAAAGTCGAATTCGCGTGCGACATGAAGCGCGAGGAATTCCATTCGATTGGCGTATCGCTGGCGACCGGTCAATGCGTCGAAGGGTTTCACGAAACGATGCTTGCGCTTCGGATGACGCCTCGCTTGCCGCCTAACGTGCACACCGCCAAAAATGCGCTAACGCTGAATAAAGCCGCTTCCTTGGCCGAGTCGCTGATCGAACGCAAGCTGAAAAGCTATGATTACGGCTGGGCGCAAGGAGCGGCCGCGCGACTTCAAGAGGAACTCGCCACGATTCGGCATTATTACGAGCCCTTGGTCGCCGCGGCCGAGGATGAAGAGATTCGCGCTTCCATCCAAACGCAATTCGAGCGCCGGCAAGACGAAATCCGCTGGCAGTATGAGCCCCGCGTAAGCGTATCCGCCATAAACTGCGGCATTTTCTATTTGGCAGGAATCGGGTAACGACAAGAAGAAGGAGATTGACCGTTAATCCGAAGTTATGCGGCAAAAAAAGAAGGAGCTTGTCCCGCCTCGGCGCGACAGGTTCCTACATGCTTCGTACGCGGGCTGCGGTACAATGTCCATACTTATACTTCGCGGAAGAGCAGGTGAGCCATTATGCGTAAATGGATTCCTCTATGTGCGGCAATGCTCGTCATGTTAATGGGTAGCGGGAGCGTATTAACGGCCGCGGCGCCGCAGCCGCAAAAAATCGTGAGCGGTGTACCATCGCCTGCATCCGAGCTTGAACGGCAAGCGGCATTCTGGATTCAATCCATCGCCAGCCAAAACGGCTTCCAAGACTGGCTCGGCGCTAAAGCCGAGATCACGCCGATCGGGCCGGGTCAGCACGGATGGCTGGTCACGCTGCGCGGCGCCGATTCGAAGCCGGTCGGATATATGATTATTCATGCGAAAGAGGAGGGCGGCTTCAAACTTGGCGAATATGGAGCCGGCCGCCATCCTGCTTTTGACCCTAATACGCTTTATACCTCGATGATTCATCAAGGACTCGTCGCATCCTATGCCGAAGCGACAAAACGGCCGCTGAAGCTGGAACGATTGTACGTTCACCCTCTGCTGGCCGCTTGGAAATGGACTTCTCCGGATGGACAAGTCCGATATTTGGATGCGTGGACAGCCGAAGAGCTGCCCATTAATGAAAGGCAGTGGAAACAAGCCGCCCTTCATCTTCGTGCCGAATCGCTTGCAGGCGGCATCGCTTTAACGAACAGCCGTATTCTGGCGTCGCGCACGAACGAAATCTTCGATGCTTACGAAAGAATGCCATGGCTGACCAAAAAGCCAATCGCCGGCATGCAGAGCAAATTGCTCGTCTCGCTCCTGGATCAAAAACGGCAAATTCGCTTCACATCCGAGCTTTATGACAAGCAAGTCCTGTTCGTATGGCCCGCGATCGGTTACCATCGCTGGGATGACGACTCCTTGTTTGTCGCATTCGATCAATACGGCTCGCGATTCGTTCCGCTAACCGCGATTCAATCAGAAGGCTTATTTTTCAACGACTAAGTCCGGCTGTTCCGTCTCCATCACCTCTAAGGCCCGGTCTTTCCTTGCGCGCCACCACAGCGCGATGCCGACCGGCGCCATGCCGAACCACTTCGTCAGCCAAGGCTCGCGCGCAGCCTTGGCTGCTTGCCGTTTCTGCTTGCGCTCTTCTTCCGGCGTATCGATATAGGTAACGACCTGCTGGGTCACGTACTTGATTAAATCATCGCGTCCTGCCATCGGTCTTCCCTCCTCTTTCGTTCATCTCTACTCTGTATTGTGCCCGCGCGCAATCCGATTCAAACATGCATGAGTTGCTTGCCAAAATGCCAGTCTAAGGGAAGATAACCATTCATGCCGAAAAGGAGGAACGTGATTGCGCCATCATCCGACCCATCGCTCAACCATTGTCGCAAGAGCCGCGTCGCTATTTTGCACGCTGCTATTCCTCTTACCGGCGGCAGCAGCATCAGCACAAGCTCCCCTGCCCGAACCGGAGTACAAACGCGCGCTTCCCGCGGCGGAGGTATTAATCGACGTCGGGCACGGCGGCGTCGACGGCGGTACGGTCTATAACGGTCTCCTGGAGAAAGACATCAATTTGGCCGTCGGCAAAAAGCTTTATTTGCTGTTGCGGTCAAGCGGTATTCGAGCCGTGATGAACCGGGACGGCGATTATGCGCTAAGCGACGACAATCGCTGGCATGGCAGCCGTTCCCGCCATCAACGAGACTTGTCGCAGCGGACCGAATTAAGCCGCGAACTCGACACGACCCTCGTCGTCAGCTTGCACGTCAATTGGGCCGATGATCGCAGCGCGAACGGACCGTTGGTATTTCACCAACGGGAGGGCCAAAGCGCGCTGTTGGCCGGTTTCATTCAGCATGCGTTGAACGTCCAGCAGAATACCTCCGCTTGGCCACGGATCGGCAAGTCCTACTTCCTTCTCAAGACGATTCGACAGCCTGCGGTCATCGTGGAGATGGGCTTCATGAGCAATCCCCGCGATCGCGCGCTGCTGACCCATCCGCGCACGCAGCTGCAGATCGCCGACGCCATTGCGTCAGGGGTGCGGAATTATATCCTTTTCCGGTGAAGGCACCAGCATTTCGGACAGCTTCACGAAGGCCGCCCGCTGCGAGATTTGCGGGATCGAATCCCGAAGAACAGCTGCCGTCTTTTTGCCCGGAGGGCCGACATGGCCGATCGTCACGCACGCTTCATGCGCGCTAAGGTGCTGCTTGACCACCCCCATCTGCTTCGCGATATGCTGGGCGGTATAGACATCGTCGAGAAACACGTGGTTCGACAATTGCGGCACGCCGAGCTCCGCCGCCAGCTTCGGAATCACGGACTTGCCTGTGGTACGGCTATCGAGGAAGAACATGCCGTGCTCCTTCACGACCGACAGCACGATACGCATGACACGCTCGTCGCTCGTCGCTTTCGAACCCATATGATTATTCATGCCGATCGCATACGGTACGTCCGCGATCGCGGCTTCGACCCGGCGGCGAATTTCGTCATCCGGCAAATCCGTCGTAATGGCGCCAGGTCCCAGCCAATGGCGCTTGCCACGATTCGGTTCCATCGGCATGTGCACGATCACGTCCAGCCCCTTCTCATGGGCCAGCTCGGCGTCGCGTTTGGTGGTCGGCATGAACGGCATGACGGCAGCGGTGAATCGGATCGGCAGCTTGAACATCTCCTCCGTGCCGGTCATACCGTTGCCGAAGTCGTCGATGACGACGGCAATTTGCCGGTCGGGGGACGGAGAACGGCCAGAGAATCCCGCTCCTTCGGCGAATATCGGTGCCATCGGGAAGCCTACAAGCAAGCAACTTAACAGAAGCGCAGCGATGATTACGACTAGATGCCGCATACGGAATAAGCCCCTCTCGCGTAGAAGATACCCTCATTGTGCGATGGAGCCCGATAATCTATCCGAGGGAATTCCAGCTTGGCCGCTCGCTCGCCATCGATCGACCAAACGCGGAAGCATGCGAAAAAGGAACCTCCCCTTGTAAAGGTTAGGTTCCCGTCACACGACATCGATCCGCTTCTCTCCTGCGCTCACTCCGACGCTTGCGTCAAATCCGTCCGCAGCGAATCGAACGGCTCGTATACATAGGATTTGCTCAGCTTCACGACGCGGCGATTATGTCGCCGGATTAATACGGTGTCCGCGTCCCACGCGACGACGATGCCGATCACGTCATTCCGTTCGAGCCCGTCGCGTACGACCCGGATTTTGGTCCCTTCCTGGCGGTACTTGTCCAGTTCGCTATCGCTCACCATCTTCATCTTCCTCCTATAACAAAAGGCCTCGGGCAGCTGAATTGGCATGCCCAAGGCCACTATAATACCACGCTTCCGCTGCTCGCATTCGCGTTAACCGACATGCTCCTTCGAGCCGTTCGTCTCATACCACTCGTCCAAGACGCGCGAGGACATCACGCGGCTGGCGATGTATTCAGCTTGTTTCTGGGAGAACTGCTCGCTCCAGGCGAATTCGAGCTCTTCGCACAGCTTCACGATCGTTAACAGCTCCGACCAAGCGACGTATCGTTTATACCAGAAAAATTGCGGGTGTTCAATCATGTAAGGATACAGGTCGTCGAATTCGGTATGTTTGCAATCGAGCGCGCGCTCGAAGTGTACTTTAGCATCGGACAACTTGGATTGCAAATACTCGGCTGAAAATTTCCCCATGCTTGTGTGCCTCCCCTCGGTTCTCATGACCATTATAGCGGATAAACCTTCATCCGAAAACCCACTAGGCATGGTACATTTGACCTTATTCCTATTCGAATTGGATCGTGCCGCCTTCGAGCGACTTGACGCGCACGAGCGAGTCCACCCGAATACCCTGTTCGCGGATCGTCCGCGCACCGGCCTGGAACGATTTCTCCACCACGATGCCAAGGCCGGCCAGCTTCGCGCCCGAGCGCTCGATGATCTTAATTAACCCCCGCGCGGCATCCCCGTTGGCAATAATATCGTCGATGAACAGCACCGTGTCTTCCTCTTTCAGAAATTGACGCGAGACCATAATGTCCGTAACGATCCCTTTGGTAAAGGACGGCACCCGTTCCATATAAGCGTCCGGATCGGCGATGAGCGTCTTCTTCCGTCTAGCGAATACAAGCGGCACACCCAGCGCCATGGCTGTCGCGAACGCCACCGGAATGCCGGACGATTCGACCGTTATGACTTTCGTAATGCCTGCTTCGGCATACAGCCTCGCGAATTCCTTGCCCATTTCGACCGTCAGTTCGGGCTCGACCTGATGATTCAACAACCCATCCAATTTGAGAACGTCCTGGTTCAGGACGGATGCTTCTTCTAAAATGCGCGCCTTCAATCGTTCCATCGCTTTCCCTCCACGGAAAACCTTTTTTCGTAAAGGTACCACACGCGCGCCCGAATGCGCAACCACATCTATCATCCAATCGAGGAACTTGTCATGCCTGTCCCTACCCGGGCATAGGGTGTAATAGAGTGAGCGAATGGCGGAGAAAGGCAGGACATGGGAATGAAAAGATATGTGAAAGTGATGCAGATTGCCTTTACGTACATGGGCACGATCGTGGGGGCCGGATTCGCGACCGGTCAGGAAATCCTGCAGTTTTTCACCCGCTTCGGCAACTGGGCTGTCGCGACGATATTGTTGGCAACGGTGATGTTCATCTGGCTCGGCACCAAAATGATGCTCATCGCTGCGGAAATTGGCGCGAAGTCTTATGAGGACGTCAATAAAGCGCTGTTCGGCGAGCGATTCGGCGAGTGGGTCAGCCACTTCATGCTAATCGTCTTATTCGGTGTCACCGCCGTTATGCTGGCCGGGGCGGGCTCGATATTCAACGAGCATTGGAACATATCGTATCAATCCGGATTGCTCATCACGCTCCTCCTCTGCTACCTGCTGCTGCGCAAAGGGATGAACGCCATTTTGGCCGTCAATTCGGTCGTCGTGCCGGTCATGCTGCTGTTCACCGTGCTCATCGTGATGGATACGATGAACACCCCTGAAGCGGACAGGTGGATCCTCATGACGAGCGACCTTTCGCCGCTAGCCGCGTGGCTATCGCCGTTTCTGTATGCCGCCTTTAATCTCTCCATGTCCCAAGCGGTGCTCGTGCCGCTCGGCGCCGAGACGAAAGACCGCAAAACGATTATATCCGGCGCTTGGCTCGGCGGAATCGGAATTGGATTTATGCTGATCTCGGGTCACTTCGCGCTGTCGGCGTACATGCCGGGCATTCAGCAGTTCGCGATCCCGATGGGCGCGATCGCCCGCGAGCTGGGCAGCGGTATTCAGTGGATGTATATCTTCCTCATCTTCGCGGAAATTTTCACGACGTTGATCGCCGATATTTACGGGTTGACGCTGCAGCTGCAGGAACGCTTCAAAGTTTCGCCGACGCTCATCATATTGGGCATTCTGCTGATCTGCTATCTGCTCAGTCAGATCGGCTTCGGCACGCTGCTCTCCACGCTGTATCCGTTCTTCGGGCTTATCAGTCTCGGGTGGCTCGCGCTTCTTATCCGGCTTCGGCTGTCGGACATTAAAAAATAAGCGAGCCAAAAACCAAAAAGGCCGCACGCGGCGGAATCCTTCCAGGACGATTCGCACTTCGTCCTAGGAAGTCAATTCCACCAGCTGTGCGGCCGGCATCGCTTCTATCAGCAAATCTCTAATATGCGGATGGCAAGTCAGCAGCAGCAGCTGCCTGCGGCCGGCAAGCTCCTTCACGATCTCCACCGCCGCTTCCAACCGCGCGCGGTCGAAATTGACGAACAGATCATCGAGCATCATCGGCAGTCCAGCAGAGGCCGACGCTTCATCCGCGAGCGCCAGCCGCATGGCGAGGTATACTTGCTCCGCCGTTCCCCGGCTCACATGCACGCTATCGACGACCCGGTTGTCCGGCGTATGCAGATACACGGTGTGCGCGCCGTCCGGTATGACGATACGCGTATACCGCCCCAGCGACAGACGCGCCATGTAGCGGGAAGCGTCTCGGAGAACGCCCGGTTGACGCTTCTCTTCCATGATTCGCTTCGTTCGGCGAATCATCGCAAGCGCCGCCGCGCGGACGAGATATTGCTGCGATAATTCTTCGACGACGGCCGCAGTCTGCTCCTTCTCTTCCGCCAGCCGGCGTCTATCGTCCTGACGAATCAGCGTGTCCAGCTCCTGGCGCAAACGGCCGATCTGCTCCGAACGGTCCCGATAACCGCGCTCAAGCTCCGTCAGCCTTTCGTGCGTCCGCTGGGCGTGAAGGCGAAGCGACGCTTCGTCGGAGACGGCATACCACGCTTCGATCTGCTGATGCTGCTCGGGGATTAAGCCGGCCCCCAGCTCGGCATCCATTCGGATGAGGGACGCAGTAAGAAATCTTCTGCGCTCTGACGTTTCGAGCGCGTTCGCAAATTCGAGCGCGTCCGCCGCTCCGGCCATCGCATGCCACTGCGCGACCTGCGCCTCTTGGACGGCCAGCTCCGCATGCAATTGAGCCGCCGAAGCATCCAAGGCTTCCAGCTGGCGATGGTGCGATTGCGCCTCCGCGTCTGCGGCCAATTGACGCTGAAGCAATGCATGCAGCTGCCGGATGACGATCTCAGGTTCTTCCGTGACCCGATCGCCATTCATGCCGCAGCGGGCCGCAATATCGCCAACCTCCTGCCCGAACCGGGAAACCCGTCTTGTCAGTTCGGCATGCTTCAGCATGGATCTCGATAATTGCTGCAACCGATCCTGTCCCTGTTCCGCCAAGTCGAGCAGCTCAAGCGCGCCTTCCGCCGTCACGTAAGCGGGCAGACCTCTCGCCGTCAGCCATTGTTCGCGGCGCGACTTCAGGTCGTTCAGCTCGCGAACGGCCGCTTCCGCGCGCTGTCGCGCCTCTTGCTCCTGCGCATGCATGCGGGTTAATCTCGTCTCCGCTTCTTGCGTTTTCTCCCGCACCCGCCCCGTTTCTCTAAGCTGCTCCAGCCGCTGCTCGATCGCATTGCGGATGGATTCCTTCCCATCGGCTCGACTCTCTACACTAGCGGCAGCCTCCGCCTCGCCCTGAGCTATCGCGTCGGCTGCGGCAGCCCGCGCTCTCCCGGCTCTGCTGCTGTGCGCGCGATGGGACACCCGAGTATCCGATCCCAGGCGAAGCGCCGTGATGATGGGTCCCGGCTCGGCGGCTAACGCGCCGACCGCGGCGGACAGCCGATTGGCGGCTGCCTGACGCTCCGCTGCTCCGGCGTCGGCCGTGCGAGTGCGATGGACAGCCGCCTGCTTGGGCCAAAATAAAGCACCAAACACGCCGGCGATCGCCCCGGCGCCGGCAGCGGCCGATGTCGCCGGCGATCCGCTCCAGGCGAGCAGCGCGCTGGCAAAACCGAGGACGACGGCAACGGTCCAGAATAGGCCAGCGGGAGTAAGCCGGTTACGCCGGGACGGAGCGGACTCTGCCGCTTGCCCGCCGCGGAGCTCGGCCAGCTCCCATTCCCAAACCGCGTCTTCGAACAGACGCGCTGCCGTCTGCAGCGCTTCGGCGCTCAGCGGCTTCAGCTCGATTCCGACGCGTCGATGCCGAAGCGACTCCATTTCCCGCTGCCACTTCTCGAGCTGCTGACGCGACTCGCGTATATCGGGAAGGATGCTTCGCAGCAGCGTCTCGGCCGCTTCCTTCTCCCGCAGCAGCTCCGCTTCGCGTCCGCGCCAGCGCCTTAACGTGTCCCGATCTTCCACCGTCGCTTGGAAGGAGGAGAGACGTTCCTCCGTCCATTCCGGCGAAATCCGCCCTATTAGCCGTGCCAGCGCCGCGCGGTGCTCGCGGATCTCGGCGGCTAACTCCGCGATCTCCGTCCGCATGGACGCGATCTCCCGGGCGGACAGCAGCAGATGCTCGATCGGTTCCGCATCCTCTAGAACCGCCCCGTCGCTTGTCAGCAGCGACAACTTGGACCGGCACTCCTCGCGATCCGTATCCACACGTGCGATCTCCGCCAACAGCTTCGCCCGTTGATTCATCGATGCATCGTGGCGATGACGAAGGTCTTCCGGCAGCAGCGGCCGGGCACCTAACGCTTCCTGTTCCAGGAGCAGCGTCCGCTTGTCCAACCACAAGCTGTGCTGCGCGACCGCCCGATGAAGCAAGGCCGATTCCGCACGCAATGCGGTCAACGCCTCTTCTTCTTGCCGAAGCACGAGGGCTTCCTCCTCGATCTGGCTGGTGAGCCGCCGATAGTGCGCGATGGGATCCGAAAGCCGCTTTAATTCGTTCTCCAGCTCCTCCCATGTCTTTGCCGCGCGGTTTAGAGGCTGCGTGCTTCCTTTGGGACGATACAGCGCGTCCAGCTGCCCCACAAGTTGCTTCTCCGCAAGTGCCGCAGCCGCGCCGCCGCTCCAGCCGGCATGGTACAGCTGCTTGCCGAGCTCATCTCCTTCGAGCATGCCGATCGCCTGCAGCTCCGTCAATGTGATCGCGAACAATTCGCGGTAAATCCGCTCGTTAATCCCATCCAGAAATTGACGTTCCCATTGCGGTTGGGTCAAGACCATCACGTCCCCGTCCGCAGCTAGCCCCCCCGACTCGTCCAGCCGTTTGACGGTAACCTTACTAGAGGAGGCGGCATAACGTTCCATGACGTAATTCTGCCCCTGCGCATCTTGAAAATACAGCCGGCCGCCATGCTTGCCGCCATAGATTGGTTCCTGACGCTCGGTTCTGTTCGCCTTGGAGGCGAAACCATAGAGCATGCTTCGCGCAAATCCGAGTATCGTGCTCTTCCCCGCTTCGTTCGGTCCATAGATGACCGTCGGCCCGTCGCCGAGCTTCAACCGGTAATCCGACCATTTGCCGAATCCTTCGATATGTAAACCGCTCCAGCGCATCATGCTCCCTCCTCCCCGGTTCCCGAACCATGCTGCGCATCGGCACCGGCGACGAGCGAAAGCGCCAATTCGGCCGCCTCCCGGGCAATGCGGGCGTTCGCATCGGGCGTCAACTCTCGCAGCATGCGCCGGAGCCGGGCATTGAGGTAGAGCGATTCAGCCGCCTCTTCCGCCAGCTCTGCCATGAGGAGGGGGTCTGCCAATAGTTCCTCCGTGGAACGGAATAACTCGCCCACGAAGCCCTCTTCCTCTCTAAGCGCCTCCTCGTTCAGTTCCGCGTTCGTCCCGACCTCAATGCCGGTCAGCCAAATCCAGCCGTTCTCTCCCTCGGACATCGGCGATCGCATCTCCATCTGCGCGCGAAGCCCCTCCGTCAAGTCCTTGGCGTACTCGGGCTGCAGCAATTTGGCGTGAAGGGCTCCTCTGCCGGCAAGACGAACCCGAATCATCGATGCGCGGCCTTCGTGCTGCAGCGCTTGGCGGGTCACGCCGTCCTCGATCGCCTGTATGAGCGCATGCTCCGTCGCAAGTCCTGCGATATCCACCTCGACGACCGCCCAGCGCACCGTATCCAGCGGCACGAAGTTCAGGCTTGTCAGGTGGTTCTCGGTGACATCCACTACATAGCAGCCCTTCGCTCCCGTTTCTTTCCTATGCCTGCCTTGCGTGTTGCCGGCATAAACCACATACGGGTCCCGATGCAGCACCGCTCTTCCATGGATATGGCCCAGCGCCCAATAATGAAACGGCATGCCGGTCAGCTCGCGAAGCGAACAAGGCGCATAAGGATCGTGCGAGGCGTCGCCGTCCACATTGCCATGAAGCAGCGCGATCTCGTACGTCCCGTCTTGGCGGGGGCGGTACCGCGTGGCCAGATTTTCGTTTACCGCCCTGGCACCGTATGAGATGCCGTGCACATAGGCGCACAAATCGCCTCCGCGGGTATATGCCGGGACGGATTGCGCGTATCCTTCTTCCTGGTTCGAACCGAATACATGAACCCCCGGCACCGGTTCCAAATTGGCCTGCGATCCCGATAGATGGTCGTGGTTCCCGTGGATGACAAACAGCTGCACGCCGTGCGCGTGCAGCTTCTCCCACTCGCGGCGGAGCGTCAGCTGCGCCCGCAGCGAACGATCTGCCCCGTCATATAGATCGCCCGAGATGACGATAAAATCGACGCGATGCGCGATAGCCGCTTCGGTCAACCGCCTGACGGCCTCGAAGGTCGATTCGCCGAGCGCCGCTCTCACGTGCGCCGGCGCCTCAGTCAATCCTCGGAACGGACTGTCGACATGCAGGTCAGCGGCGTGTATAAAGCGAAAACGAATGCCCATGACCTTAACCTCCTGCCCGGAATGCTACGATTCCGGCTTCAGATCGATATAAACTTGCTTCAACTGGGAGATCACCCGATGAAGCGAATAATCCCGCTTCGCCTTGTTCCAGGCATGCCGGGCCATATTGTAACGGAATACGGGATCCGTTATGACTTTCTCAAGCGCGTCGCTAAGGGCGATCGGATCCTCAGGCGGCACGAGCAAGCCGTTCACGCCGTTCTCGATTTGTTCCGAGATGCCGCCCACGTTCGTCCCGATCAGCGCGAGCCAGCAGAGCGCGGCTTCCGCGAATACCGACCCGAATGCCTCCGCGCGTGACGGCAAGACGAAGACGTCGAAGAACGGCATGAATTCTTCCGGATGAAGCATGTACCCGTAAAAAATAATATCGTCGTATAAGTCCAGCTGCAGCGCGAGCTGCTCGAGTTCCGGCCGAATCGGGCCGTCACCGATAATATGAAGCACGAACGGGTGGCCGCGACGCTTCAGCTCCGCGCAGGCGTGAAGCAGAATGTCGAGTCCCTTAGCCGGCACGAGCCGGCAAACCGTAATCAACTGGACGACCTCGTTCTCGTGGGAAATCGGCTTGAAGCGCTTCTCGTCGAAGCCGTTCGGAATGACGCCGATCGCTTCGGGCCGATCCACGTAAGGCGTCAAGTAGCTGCGGAACGACTCGGATACGGTCAGCATTCGGTCCGCCTTATGCTCCAGCTCGCGATAAATGGATGTCAGAAACTTGTGCTCCGGTCCGCCTTCGGCAATCTTTCCGTTGAGGATCAGCTCGCGCTCGTAGCTTGAATGCACCGTCATCGCGAGCGGCGTGTCCGGATACAACTGCTTCATGACGAGCGCTGCGATCGGATGATGGGCATGGACGAGATCGAAGCGCTTCGTCATGCGAAGCTTCGTCCACCATACGTAATCCCGGTACGTCTGCAAATATTTATCCACGATAGGATGCCCTTCAAACGGCTTCGGGTCGAACGTATCGAAGACGACCTCTTCCTGTCCTTTTCCCCGGACCCGCTTCGGCAGCGAGAACAGCTCCATGGGCCAGCCGATCTTGTTAAATCGGTCTTGGACGTACGGGATCATGGACGAGACCCCGCCCGGCTGCTCCGGCGGAAAAAACAGCGCCTGCAAAATCTTCATAGGCTTCCTCCTAAAGGCAGACAGTTTGCCGCCTGCCTCAAACATGATATACTAGAACATATGTTTCTGTAAAGTTAGCGAAAGTGATAGGAAACGAACGTCAAGGAGACCTCATATGATGACAACGCCTCATTGGCTGGCCGGACCGGGCGGGCAATCCTTTGCCTCGGCCAGCGTCGTTACGATCGTCGCCCTCATGCTCTTCATGGCGATCCGATTGCACCGCATGTACAAGCGCAACGGCATTTACCGTTTGCTGATCGGCGTGTTGGCCGCCATCTGTGCCCAGTACGGCTTTATGCTGTCGCAATCCGACCGCGATCTATCGGGCTATCCCGATGTGCTGATCATGCAATCGCTGCTCAGCCTGCTATCTTTTATCATTATAAACTTTGTGTTCATGAAATTGTATACGCAGCCTTCTTCCAGGTTAAAGGGCATGCCTTTCCTGATACTCGGCGCTGGCGCGCTTATCGCCGCAGGGGCCGGCCTTTCGATCGAACCGACCGCCATCGCCGAATCGGGAAATGTCCCCTATTACGGCACGGTTGCCCTCGATTTATACGGCTTGGTCGTCATATCGGCGATCATGCTCAGCAGCAGGGGCATCGAGCAACGGCTGCCGTATTCCGCCAGTCTGATCGTCTATTTGATCTTCCACGTCGTCGGTTTGGCGGAGCGATATCTCTTCCATGGCGCGGTTGCGCTCACGACAATCGTCTATAACTGGCTGCCTGCTATCTATTATACGCTGCTATTCGTACTCTTGTTCGAGTGGGTCGTGGAGAGACTCGTCACGACGTTCCATTCTTCCATTACAGACGGATTGACTTCGCTCTATAACCGCAAGCATTTTCAGAAGAAAGCGGATAGCGCGATGCGGGAGCAAGGACAGATCGCGATCATTTTTTGCGATATCGATAATTTCAAGCGTCTGAACGATACGCATGGCCACCATAAGGCGGACGGGGTGCTCAAGCAGATCGCGGAAATTCTGAAAGAAGAAACGAGCGGCATCGGCGCGGCCGGACGTTATGGCGGCGAAGAGCTGCTCGCGCTCATATCCGCGCCCGGCGCGAACGCCGAGCAGGTCGCCGAGACCATTCGCAGCCGCGTCGAGAAAGAAACGATCGTCACCGTCAGCGTCGGCGTCAGCGCGGGGAGCGGCTGTCCGGTCCTGGACGTCGTGAAGCAAGCCGACGAAGCGATGTATCACTCCAAGACGACCGGCAAAAACAAAGTGTCGCTGCATCCGAACATGCCGAAGCTTACGAAGCCGCGGTCACGCTCCAAGCCGGAGTCCGCGAAACGGAAGGCGGCTGGAGACGGCGATTAAAAAGTTTATAGAAGCAAACCAAGAAGCCGCAGATGCATCGCATCCGCGGCTTCTTATTCTATCTCGTTCCCGCGCTGCGGATCGTCTGCTTGCGTCCGCGATGGCTAGGCTTTGTAGGGAATCGGATCCACGCGGCCCGCTTCCGCGAATCCCTTTAGCCGCAGTCTGCAGCTGTCGCATTCGCCGCAGGCTTCGACTTCGCCGTTGTAACAGGAGGTCGTCAGCTCGTATGGAACGCCCATCCGCGTACCCTCGCGAACGATATCCGCTTTCGTCAAATCGAGCAGCGGCGTCTGAATCGTAATCGGTTTGCCTTCCACGCCGACTCTCGTCGCAAGCGTCATCACTTCCTGCACTTTAGCAATAAATTCCGGACGGCAGTCGGGATACCCGCTGTAGTCGAGCGCGTTCACGCCGATGTAGATGGCTTCCGCCCCGACGGCTTCGGCGTACGAAGTCGCGATCGATAAGAACATCAAGTTGCGGCCTGGCACGTAGGTTACCGGAATTTCGCTCTCCTGAACCGCCTCATCCGCCGCCTTCGGCACCTCAATGGCGTCGTCCGTCAGCGCGCTTCCGCCGAACTCGCGGAGGAAGCCCAGCTTCACTTCCTTATAACGCTGCGCCACGCCGTAGAACTCGGCCACTTTACGCGCGTTCGCCAGCTCGATCCGATGCCGCTGGCCATAGTCGAACGTAATCGGATACAGTTCATAACCGGCTTCTTTCGCAAATCCCATGCATGTCGTGCTGTCCAAACCGCCGCTCAGAATGATGACGGCTTTCTTCTCTTCCTGCTTGCTCATGAGAATGTTCCACTCCAATCCTTATACGCCCCGCTTGGCAGGGTCCCAAATAATCTTGTGCAGCTGCAAGTTCAGCTTGATGCCCGGTCTACCGCTAGCCAATATGCGCTCGACAAGCTTGGCTGGCGGCATGCTCTCCCAAACGGGACTAAACAACGGCAGCGCCGCCGTTGGATACCGGTCCAGCACCTCCAGCGCCGCATCGAAATCCCGATCCGTGGCGACGACGAACTTCACTTCATCCTGCGGCCGTAGCAGCGCGAAGTTCTCGTGGAGCATCTTATCGTTCTCGCCGGAGTCCGGCAGTTTGTAGTCCATGACATATCGCGCCTTGGGCGAACGAATGCCATCCAAGAACGGAGCCAGGTCGATCGCGCCGTTCGTCTCCACATGGACGTCAACGATGCGTTCAATCCCGCACAGCGCTTCCAGAAGAGCCGCCGACCGGTCGCCATAAAGCAGCGGCTCGCCGCCCGTAAAGCAAATGTGCGCTGCCTTGTACTCTTGTTCGACTTGACGGACGATGTCGCCGATGGACATCGTGAATTCGGCCTTGGCCGGGGGATAGCTGTACGTTGTATCGCACCAGACACAGCGGAGGTTACACCCGAATAAACGGACAAAAACGGTCGGATAACCGGCGCGGGTGCCCTCGCCTTCGACCGTTTCGAATATTTCTACCATCGGCAAGCGGATCGCCATGGGATCGCGCGTTGCTTCTTCTGCGTTATTCGCCATCTTCGACCGCCTCCATCAGCTCGCGCGTAACGGCCGCGTAGCTCGTCGGCGTCTCCCATAACTTCGCTTCCTCAAGCCGGACGTTCGGCGCATAGCCTTCCTCGACAAGCGCCTTCGCGATCTGCTCGTAAATCCACACGATCATGTTCTCGGCCGTCGTGTTCATCGGAGGCAGCACGTCGTTCAAGTACCGGTGGTCTAACTTGTCGATCACCCGCTCCTTGGTGATGCGCTTGATATCCGAGAAGTCGATCGTCAGTCCGCGGTAATCGGTTTTGCCGGACATCACGATTTGCAGCTTGTACGTATGACCGTGCATGCTTTTACATTTGCCTTCGTATAAATGCAGATGATGCGCGCTGTCGAACGTGAATTCTTTCGAGACGAGCACCCTCCGGTTATGGTAGCGCAGCTGTTCTTGCTTGATATCGGTCCCAAATTGCTGGGCTTTCTGCGGTATTTCGTAAGTCACGTAATTATAGCACCTCGTCCATCTTGAAGTAGGCTCATTATAGCATGCCGCCACGCGCAGAACCAGTCTTTGCGCCTGCGGAGCATCCCGATTTCGCCTGCCATTGCTATCCATCGCTAAGCGCGGCGCAATTAGGGCATAACAAGACTGTGCAAATTTGCATCACCATTCCCGACTAACGGAGGTTCACATGAAAAAACAGCTTGCTACACTATCGCTGCTTGCCGCATTGTCGCTCTCCGGCGCTGCGTCGGTTTCGGCGGATAATATGTCCGATAACCACCGCGCCAATCAGAACCAAACGCAAGGATACGGCACGAATGATACGCGAATGCTGAACACGTACGGCAACAACGGCAACAACGGCAACAACAATTTACGGGCATACGCCGCAACTGATGACGACGGATTCGAATGGGGCTGGCTCGGCCTGCTCGGTCTGTTAGGATTAGCCGGCATGCGAGGCAAAGACCGACATCGCGACCGCGAGAGAGCTTAGGTGTAAGGCTGGAAAGCATTGGCTCTGCATGACAAAAAGACGCCTCTTCCATTCGCTTGCATGCGCAGCAAGGAAGGAGAGGCGTTTTTCTTAGGTTAAATCAAACGTTAGCGTTTACGCCCGAAAATGGCCCGTTACGATCGTGGTCGCGCGCCCCGTCATGAATACCCGCCCCTGCTCCAGGTGCAGCCGAAGCTCTCCGCCCCGCCGGGACGCCTGATACGGAAGAAGCTCGTCCTTCCGCAGCCGCCGCTGCCAATAAGGCGCGAGCGCGCAATGCGCAAACACGCTTACGAAATCCTCGTCGGGCCCGGAAGCCGGCATAAACACGCGCGACACGAAATCGTGTTCGCGTCCGCGGATCACCGCTTGCGCGGAGAGACGGCATAACAGCATGAAGTCCGGCTTCAAAGTGCGGACTGTCGCTTCACTGTCCACCTCAATCAGATACCCCATGCGGTTACGGCTTGTAAAGCGAGGAATGAGACCTAGCGCTTGGATCAACTCTTCCGGCGCATCCGCCCGTTCGGCGGGTTCGGCGGGGAGGTCGAGCCGTATCCCGTCCTCGCGCTTCGTCGCCGTCAGCAAGCCGAACCGGGTATGGAACCGGACTTCGACGCCGTCCTCGACCAGTCCCTGCTCATACGCAAAGTGAGCGGCTGCAAGCGTCGCGTGGCCGCAACGTTCGCTTTCGGCTGCCGGCGTGAACCATCGCAGACGGTAGCCGTCCTCGACTTTCTCCAGAAAAGCCGTCTCGGGCGCGTTCAACTCGGCGGCCGTCAGCTTCATCCATTCCTCGTCCTTCTGCTCTTCCAGCCAACAAACCGCCGCCGGGTTGCCCGTGAACGGCGCAGATGCGAATGCGTCGATTAGTGCAAAGGGTAACGCCATATCCAGTCCTCCTACTTGGTCAGTCCGGCCGTATCCGATGCAGGCTGGAACGCCGCGGGCGCCTTCTTCCGGTTGACGACCACGATGCCCAAGCTGACCAGAAGCAGCGCCGCCAGCACTGACAGATGCAGCTGCTCGCCTAGCAGCAGCGCGGACTGCAGGACGCCGAAGACCGGAATCAAGAACAAGTACATCGAGACGCTGCCGACCGCATTGTATTTCATGACGTTGTTCCACAGCATGAATGCGACCGCGGAGACGAGCGCCAGATGAAGCAGCATGAGCGAGGACTTCAGGTCGAACGCGAACGGCGCGAACCCGCTGCGCCAGCCGGAGATCAACATCAGGACGATGCCGCCGAGGAGCATTTGGTAGCCGTTCAAATACGTGACGCTGTACGCCGACGCGCCTCTGCGCGAGATCAGATTCGCCGCCGCGGAGAAGAAGGAGGACGCCATCAGCAGAATCTCGCCCACGGAAAAGATCGGTCCGCCGGTATCCGCCGCGTTCGAGAAGCCAAGAACCGCCAAGCCCGAGAACCCGATCAGCAGACCCGTAGCTTTCGTACCGTTCAGCCGGTCATCCCGGTAGACAAAATGGGCGAGCGCGATTTGGAAGAACGAGATCGTCCCCGCAATGACCGCACCAATCACGCCGCTGCTTAGCGCCATGCCGGCATAAAAACAAATATACTGCAGCACCGTTTGAAACATCGCGATCGGGGCCAAGATGCGCATGCTCCCGCGTTGATAGGCGAGCCGTTCCCGGCGGGCCAGCATGAAAAGAAGAATGAGCAGCCCGGCCAGCGTGAATCGGTAGCCGGCAAACAAAAGCTGCTCAAACGTATCCGTGCGTCCAATAGCCAAAGAAGAATAGCTCCACTTGATAAACGGGTAGGAGCTTCCCCATAGTAGCGTGGCAAGTCCGGATGCTGCCAAGATGCCGAGCGGATGCCGGTAAAATCGTTCTGCGGTAATCAAGATGCAAGTTACTCCTTTATTGATGTTCAATCGGAATCAGCAGGTCGACATGCTCCTCCTCAAGATGTTCATCGATATAATAAATCTCGAGCGAAACGGCATTGTCCCGTTTCACTAATCGCTGTTCGTTCATCCAGGCCAGCAGCGTCTCGTAGCCCTCGCCGATCCGTTTGTTCGTACATCGTACCATCGCGTATGTCCGCTCCGGTATGGTAAATTGGACCATCCCCTCCGGCACGTGGTCGAGATGCGAGCCCGCCACTTCCCAGCAAGCCAGGTAGCTGACGAATACTTCGTTGCCAAAATACGGGCAGTGCAGCAAATTCGTGTCGACCTCGCCCTGGATTTCATGCTTGCGGGACAAAAACTCGCTTTGCAATCGGATCGCTTCATCCGGTATCGCCGAGTAGGGTCCGCAGTAGCTGAGGCCGACGAGATGGATGACGGGTTTTATCACTACGGCACAATTGTTCATCGCGATAAACCTCCCTTAAGCGAGTGTTGGCGGGCGCCGTCCCCATTATGCAGGGACAGCCTCGCTGCCGCGCATATGTCCAGTGTACCACGTAGGGAAGCGGCTTAGGTAACATTTTCTGGGATTTACATGTAAATTTGCGGTCAAGTTGTCCCGCCGCTGTCGATGCTCCATCCCACCGCTTAAAGCGGGATATTCTCGTAATGCTCGACGATCGGGAACGGATCATAGTAATGATGAAGCAGCCGCTTCCACTCCTGATAGCCCTCCGATTGGCGAAAACCTTCGACGTGGTCTTCCAAGGTCTCCCACCAGACGAGCAGCACGTACTGCCCTTCCCGGTCGAGGCAGCGCTGCAGCTCATGACGAATATAGCCCTTCATGGAAGCGATGATCGAAGAGGCTTGCCGAAAGGTATCGACGAACGAATCGTTCCATTCTTGTTTCACGTTCAAAATAGCGACTTCAAGTATAATGACAATGCCCTCCGTTTCGTTAGACGCGGCCGATGTAAAGTTCGGCTAGATAATGAAAAGGCACCCTGCCCTGCTGCTCGTGGGTCGTGAACAAGGTCGTCAGCGCCTGCGTGAACAGCACATGGGCCTCCGTGCCGGATGCCGGGGTATAGGAGGACGAGGATGCGCGGCCGATCAATTCCGGAAGCGAAATCCACTGCTCGTTCACGTACGCGACGCGTTCGTAGGCGCCATTCGCGAAGAAAGCTTCGAAATCGCCAGGCGTCAGCCGGCGATGGCCGACGTTCTCATAATCCGGCGAGAAGGCGTGAAGCAGCGCCTCATACTCCACGGCGAACCGATTGCCCGACGCGTCCCGCGTGTTCCAGATGAGCGCCACGGTGCCGCTTGGTTTGAGAATGCGGGCGAACTCCGCGCGCGCCAAGGCGGGATCGAACCAGTGGAACGCCTGCGCGCTCACAACCGCGTCCACCTCGGCATCGCCAATCGTTGTCTCTTCGGCGGAAGCCGCCACTGAGCGAAAGCGGTCCAGCTGCAGCGGACTAACCGCCTGCTCGGCGGCGAGTCTCATGTCGTCGTTCGGCTCGACGGCCAGCACCTCCAAGCCCTGTTCGAGCAGCAGCCGGGTAAAGATGCCGGTCCCCGCGCCGACATCCGCCACCCGGTCCCCCGCCTTCACCCCGGCGAGCCGGAGCCATGCTTCGATCAACGCAGGCGGGTAACTCGGCCGAAATTTGACGTAATCCTGCACCCGATTCGAGAACCGCGTCTTGCTATCCATACGATCCACCCCTCTCCGGCTTTACGCGATCGGTATCGCTTTATCGAGACGAAGTCCCGTCGCAATAACGTACGACCTCTTCATAAGGGAGCGCGCCGCCAAATATATCGAGCGCGCTGCCGATCGTGATGCCTAGTCGGCCGCCGGTCAACTCGCGGAATCGCGCCAGATCGTCGAGCGATCTCGCGCCGCCGGCGTACGTCGTCGGGATCGGCGACGCGTCCGCGAGCAGTTTGACCAGACTCTCCAGGATGCCGCTGCGCTTGCCCTCGACATCGACGGCATGCACCAGAAATTCATCGCAATACTGCGCCAGCTCTCGCAGGCTCTCCGGGCTCACTTCGAAATCGCTGAATGTCTTCCATTGATTCGTGACGACATACCATTTGCCGTCCTTCTGCTTGCAGCTTAAGTCGATGACGAGCCGATCTTTGCCGACGCGCTCCACAAGCCCGCGCAGCCGCTCCATGTCCAGCGCCCCATCGTGGAAAATATACGACGTGACAATGACGTGCGAAGCGCCGCGCTCCAAGTAATGCAGCGCGTTATCCGCCGTGATGCCGCCTCCGATTTGGAGGCCGCCCGGATATTCGGCAAGCGCTTCGAGGGCAGCAATCTCGTTGCCGCCGCCAAGCATGATGACGTGACCGCCGCGCAGCCCGTCGCGCTTGAACAACGCCGCGTAGTGTCCGGCGCCGAGCTCCGACACGAAATTCTCCACCACGCCGCCTTGCGCTGCGCTGGCCGTCAACGTTTCGCCGACGATCTGCTTTACTTTGCCCCCGTGCAGGTCAATACAAGGTCTAAATTCCATCGTTCGTCTCCATTCTATCGCGTTCGAGTAGATAGGTAGTTAGCGTGTCTTGCTCGTTGTCTATGCCGAGATTTGGTGCTTCGCCAAGAGATCCGGAAGCTCGGACAGCCTATGTAACATATAGTTCGGCGCGTGCCCGGACGACAGCTCGGCACGGGACGGATTGTAATAGCAGAAGTCGATGCCGCTCGATTTCGCGCCGCGATAATCATCCGACAGCGAATCGCCGACGAACAGAATTTCCGCTTTGGAACACCCGCTGGCTTCCACCGCCAAGGTGAACAGCGCCGGATCCGGCTTCCATAAGCCCACTTCGTCGGAAATCAGCAGATGGTCGAAATACCCGAATAATCCGCTCGCTTGCAGCCGCCCCCGCTGGGCTTCCCCGATCCCGTTCGAGATGACGCCGAGCGCGTACGATTCGCGAAGCCGCGCGAGCAGTTCCCCGGCGCCCTCCATCACGTGTGCCGCACCACAGAATAACTCCCAGTACGTTCGGGTCATCGGGGAAGAAAGCTCTTCGTCCCAGCCGAGCCGCGAGAGCGTGTCCCGGAATGATAAATCCAACACTTGCGAGATCGCAAGATTGCGCTGCACCCGTTCTGTCCAGTACGTCCAATTAATCGGTGCAAATACGCAGCGGAACCCTTCCCACTCATAATCCGGGCGCTGCGTCAAGCCGTGCCGCTCCATCGTGAGCTGCATGCAGAGCAGTTCGCTTTGATCGTAATCCAACAGCGTATGGTCTAAATCAAACCAAATGGCTTTATACATGTGTTCTTCTCCTTAGCTCGCCTTAGCGCCACCGGCGAACCATCTCCGGTACATCCAATAGCCCAGCAAAGCGCCGATCGTGTTCAGCATGAGATCGTCGACGTCGAAGCTGCCGCGCTGGCTAATGAGCTGCAAACACTCCAACATCAACAATATGACGACAAACTGCAGGATAAACCGAAAGCCGGACATTTTTCGCAAATAAGGAACCGCAAGGCCGAACGGCATGAAAACCGCGATATTGCCGACGACGTTGATCGCCCAGTTCTTCGCGTTGAAGTGGTCCGCGTGCAGCATGTACATTTTGATCGTATGAAATGGAATTAAATTATACTGGTATCCGGGATACGGCAAATGCGTGCGGCCGAATCCGATGAACATCCAATAGAGCAGCAGCAGGGTATACAAGACGGTAATCAACATAGCCGCTGTTTTCATAATGCCTCCTTACATCGGCGGGTCAGGCGGCTAACGCCGTCCGGCCGCCTCTTCGGCCGCGCTCTCGCAAGCCGCAAGCATGTCGTGCAAATAATCGAGCGCGTCGTGCCTTCGCGCCGAGGCGGAGCGGTATAAAGTTCAGCCACCCGCGGCGGTCCTCCGGTCTGTCATCGGCACAACCGCCTATCGCAATATTTTTTGCAAGCAGATCAAATCAAGCCAGCGATCGAACTTATAGGCCACTTCCCGATAGTGCGCGCATTGGACATAGCCTTGTTTGCCGAACAGCTTCAAGCTGCCTTCGTTCTCGCTGCAGATGGCCGCCACGAGGGAATGTATGCCGGACTCCCGGGCTAGCTGCTCCAGGAAGGGAACGGCGGCTTTGCCGATGCCGCGGCCGGTGAAAGCTTGGTCCAAATAAATCGTGATTTCGGCCGTTACCTGGAACGCCGCTTTCTTCTTATGCTGCGTCATGAGCACGTAACCCGCGTATTGCCCATCCCACAAAATGACGAACGAACGGTACAGCGGCGATACCGGCTCGATCAGCTGCCGCATGCCTTCCCGCGAGCAAAGCTCCAGATCGAACGATACCGTCGTATTCGCCACATAATAATTGTATGTTTGTCTTACCTGATCCAAGTACTGCTCTTCATACGTTACGAATGCAAGATTGTTCATGATGGCCGTTCACCTTTCCGCGCTGCTAGTCTGATAGGGTCAAAAGACCGCCCTCCGTAACACGGACAGGCGGCGGATAACCTATATATTACTATACGGGCGCGGCGTTCTCTATCTTTTCCGCCAAAAATAATTCCCTCCGGCAACCCGCTTATCCCGATCTCAGAAGACGCGCGGATCCCGCAGCGGGTGCCACTGGACGGAAGGAGAACCGTCCTCCGCGATCGACATGGTGCCGGTATACACTTGATCCGGCAGCGGATCATCGCGATAATGGCGCAGCATCGCGTGATGGATCGCCGAGGAATGCAGGCTCATCGCGTCCTCCAGCTCCCGCCACTCCAGCTCGCCTTCCTCGGAGGCGGTCACGTCCGTGCGCAGCGCTTCCCCGACATAAATGAACTGCTGACGGATTTCGTGCTCCTTGAGACGAAGGAGGACGTACTTGAGCCGCAGATTCGCGATATCCCGCTCCAGCAGCCCCGTCTCCTCTTCGATTTCGCGCAAGCATGCCGCATACGGATCATTCAGCTCGCCTTCCTCCATATGACCGCCAATCGCCGCGTAGAAAGGCGACGTCTGCCTCTGCCAGCAGGAGGCCTTTTTATGCATGAGAAGCACCTTGGTCCCGTCGAAAAGCAGCGCCGCCGCAAGCTGTCGCAACCGAATCGTCATCGCGCGTCACGCCCTGGCGACGTGTCGGTCACAGGCGGTGCCGCGATACGGTCGCCTCTGGTCGTCGGCGCAGAGATCACGAGAAACTCGACCGGTTCGGCCGACTCGTTGCGGATGCAATGGCGCAAGCCGGACGCGACGTCAATACCTTCCTGCGGCTGCAGATGATGCAGCTCCCCTTCAATCTCCATGACCGCCGAGCCGCTCAGCACGAAGAAAAATTGATGGGCCCGCTCATGATAGTGCCGCTCCTCCGAAGCGCCCGCAGGCATGCGTTCGTGGATGATGCTTTGATCGGGCCGATCGACCAGCCGCCAGCCGTCGCAATCGGCTCCCCATATGTAGTGCGGCGCCGCCGCTTTGCTCGTCTTCATGACGTATCCCTCCGTCTTTTTGCGTGTCTGTTCCTCTGCTAATACATGCGCTGCTCGTAGGTTTCCTTCATCCCTTGCGCGACCTTCGCCTCGTCGATGTCCGGCGCACCGACGTGGTCGGCAATCATCCTGGCAATCGGCGTCAGTCCCGCCAAATCCGGCCATTGCTCCGGCTCCCACACATGAGAACGCTTGAACGCCTTGCCGCAGTGCAAATAACATTCTTCCACCCGAACGCCGATGCCAAGCTTCGGTACTTTGCCAAAGGCGCTCATACGCGCCATCAGCTCCTCGTCCCGCACGATCCAAGCTTCCCCGTTCACGCGGAGCACTTCGTCCAGACCAGGAATGACGAACACGAGACCGATCCGCGGATTAGCCAAGATATTCCGGTAGGCATCCATCCGTCGGTTGCCCGGGCGTTCCGGCAGCACAAGGTGCCGCTCGTCGAGCACGAGGGCGAAGCCCGGGGCATCTCCCCTGGGCGAGACGTCGCACTCGCCGCGTGCGTTCGCGGTCGCGACGAAGACGAGCGGCGAGCGCGACATGAACTCGGCGCAATGCCGGTCGATACGCCTGATCGTCTTGCGCTGGACGACCGGATTCGAATCGCCGAGCAGCTGCCGGAGCTCGTCCGCCGACCGGATGAAGTCCCCAAAGGGGAGATCGACCGCCGAATCGAGCGCGGCCGTCGCAGCCGACTCGCCCGGCTGCTGCCTGGCCGCTGGCATTTCGTACAGATTGGCGTGCCAGCCGTTATCAAAACCGACGGTATCGACATATCGAAAACCGGTGTCCCGATACAACCGGTTCAGACGAGGATTGTCCGCTATGCAGTCCAATCGGAACATACCGCGTCCCTGCCGGGCGATATAATCGCCGGCCCAGCGCAGCACCGCCTCCCCGATGCCTTGCCCCGCATGCTCCCTGGCGACCGCGAAACGATGCAAGTAGCCGCTATCCTCGTTGTCGCGCGCGCCCCACACGGCCGGATCCGACCAGGCGATGAAGAACGTGCCCGCGCACGCTTCGCCGCGATACACGAGGAAATATTCGTTCCCGACGGACATCTCCGACCGGATGCCGTCCAGCGAGAAATATTCCGGTCGCCACTGGTCGATGCCTTTGGCCAGCAACCAGCTAGCCGCCCCCGTTAATAACCCCAGAATACGTTCGGCATCGTCTACGCCCGCCCGTTTAAATATGAGCCGTTCGCTTGCGTTCCCCATTGCAATTCCTCCCACACCGCGTTCACGCGCGTTTCCGCCATAATTTTTGAACTACTATACCACAGCTCTCAATTTTTGGAAACCACGACCGCCGGTACCGGCCAAACACAAAAAAAGCCCCGATTCCAGGCCGGATAGCCGGAATCGAAGGCGCTTGCGCATCAACCAATTAGGATCACATATACGACGCCCGGACCATGAACCCCGATCGTCAAGTCGTTCTCGATGTCGGCCGAACGGCTCGGACCCGATATAAAGTGCACGCCTGCCGGCAGCTTCTCGCGACCGGCCGCGTCAAGCGGCATGAGAATCTCGCCCAATCGGGTAACAAGGCGGTCGACCGGCAGGAGCGCCATCAGCACCGTCGGCAGCAGACTAACCGAGCGGCCTTTCTCCTTGGCGGACAGAACGGCGAGCGATCCGGTATACGCGGCCGCATGATCGGCCATTACGACGCCGAAATCAGCTTGCGCGGCCAACGCCTTCCACGGCTTGCCGGGATCGTCGTTCCAGACGGAAACCTCGCAGCCGGGAAGCGCCGCCTCGAGTTCAAGCGCCTCCAGCGCGGCCTCTTGCTGACGGACGATGTAATGCGCGCTCATCTCCTTCGCCTTATCCGCAATGAAGGCCGAAGCGGCCGCCATGTCCGGCACGCGGACGACGTGCCCGCCCGCGCTCTTGAAGTTGGCGGAAAATCGCTCGATCCGCTCCTCCAGCGGCCATTCGAACCGCTGCCAGAACGAAGGGGCGCCCCGGTACGGATGTCCGGCAGGCGGCTTGCCTGTCTCGCGCCTTAGACGACCCGCAATATTGGCGATGAAGCTTTTTTGCTTCTCGCGCCCCTTCCGATCCATCTCCTCGAGCCATTGTTCGTGCGTCAGCGCCGTCTGATCAGCCATGGCCGTGCCCCCCTTTGCCCGCCCGGGCGTTCTTCATCGCTTCCATTCGTTTCTTCATCGCCGGATCCAGATCGGCCAGCCCTTCGCGCAATTCCCGCTCGATCGTTCCCCAGCGCTGCCGGAACGATTCCTTGGCGAGCGTCGGCGTCACCCGATAGCGATTCCATTCCTTGAGCGGACCGATGCTGAGCCGAATCTCGCCGTCTCGCGCGACCAGTCCTTGACCGAGCCGGCCGATGGCCAGCACGCCGCGCATGAGCTTGGAGCTGCCCATAACGCCGCCGAAGCCTTTCATCCCCGCGCCTTCCCATTTGTTGCCGTGGCCGCTTTCGACCTTGCGCCGACGCAAGTAGACGAGCATGTCATGCAGCGGGATTTTGACCGGACAGGCCTCGTAACAAGCGCCGCACAAGCTGGAGGCGTTCGCGATATCGTCCCATTCCGCGACGTTCTGCTTCAGCGCCGGGGTCAGCACCGCGCCGATCGGACCCGAGTAGGTTCCGCCGTACGCATGGCCGCCGATGTGGCGATAGACGGGACAAGCGTTCAGGCAGGCGCCGCAGCGAATGCAGTTCAGCAGCTCCTGGAATTCCGGATCGCCCAGCTGCAGCGAGCGTCCGTTGTCGATGACGATAATGTGCATTTCGTCCGGTCCGTCCGCATCCGCGCTGCGCCGCGGGCCCGAGATGGCGGACATGTACACGGTCAGCTTCTGCCCGGTCGCCGAACGCGGCAGCAGCGTCGCCATCACCTCCAGGTCGGTAAAGCTCGGAATGATGCGTTCCATGCCCATGAGCGTAATCTGCGTCTTGGGCACCGTCGAGACCATGCGGGCGTTCCCTTCGTTCTCGAAGAGAACGATCGAACCGCTCTCCGCGATGGCGAAGTTGCAGCCGGTCATGCCGATGTCTGCCTCAAGGAACTTCTCCCTCAGCTTCTTGCGCACGAATCCGGCCAGCACGGACGTATCCGGCTCGAGCCGCTCTCCCGCCTCGGCCGACAGCAGGTCGGCGATCTGATACCGGTTCTTGTGGATGGCCGGGATGATGATATGGGACGGCGTCTCGCCGGCCAGCTGGATAATATATTCGCCGAGGTCGGTCTCGATCGCCTCGACGCCGATCGTGCCGAGATGGTGGTTCAAATGCAGCTCCTCGGTGACCATCGACTTGGACTTCACGACCGTCTTGGCCTGCTTGCGCGCCGCGATATCCAAAGAGATCTGAACCGCCTCCGCGGCGGTGTCCGCGAAATGCACGTAAGCGCCGTTCGCCCTGGCGTTGTCCGCGAACAAATTCAAGTAATAGTCGAGATGCGCGATCGTGTGCAGCCGGATTTGCCGGCCTCTCTCCCGCCACTCGTCCCAGTTGCCGTGCTCCTCCGACGCGTTCTTCTTGCCGCTGCGAAGCCGTTCGGTCGTGAATCGCACCGCCTTGCGCAGAAACTCGTCGTTGAGCGCCAGCTCCGCGCGCGCCTTCACCGTGGCTGTCGAATGGTTGCCGCTCATGACCGGGTCACTCCTTCGTACAATAATTCGGCCAAATGCATGACGCGCACGGGCTCTCCGCGAAACCGCAGATTCCCCGCGATATTCATGAGGCAGGCCATGTCCAGTCCGACCAGCACTTCGGCTTCCGATTCCAGCACGTGATCAGCCTTCTCCGTCACCATCGCACCGGATATATCGCCCATCTTGACGGCGAAGGTTCCGCCGAACCCGCAGCAGTCCTCGGCGAACGGCAGCGGCACGAGCTCCAAGCCCTTGACCTGACGCATCAGCGCGAGTGGCTCTTCCTTCACGCCGAGCAGACGGCTGCCGTGGCAGGAAGGATGATACGTCACTTTGTGCGGGAAGGTCGCCCCGACGTCCGTCACGCCCAGTACCTGGACCAGAAACTGCGTAAATTCGTACGATTTATCCCGCAGCGCGCATGCCCGCTTGTATTGCTCGGGATCCTGCTCGAATAATTTGGGGTAGTGATGGATCATGCCCGTGCAGGAGCCCGAAGGCGAGATGACGAAATCGCTATCCTCGAACGCATCCAAAATCGTCGCGGCGCTATCGCGGGCGGCTTGCCAGTACCCGCTATTGAAAGCAGGCTGGCCGCAGCACGTCTGCACGGTCGGAAAATCCAAGCGGATGCCGTATTTCGCAAGCAGCCTGACCATCGCTTCGCCGACTCGGGGGTAAATCACGTCGCTTAAGCAGGTAATGAAAAGAGAGACTTTCATATGCGCACCTCGTTGCATGGAATTAGAGCATAGTGGCAAATTTCATACTCGTTGATCGTAGTTGAACATAGTTTATCAGGTTATCAGACATCTTGACAATGAAAAGTTGTTCGGCAAACGCACGTGCCAGAAGTGCAATCCATCTGCTTCCCATCCACTCGAAAATAAACCGAGATGGCGAAGCCGGCCGCGCCGCCATGACTTCGCATGACGACGCGACACGCCCCGCGGCGCAAAGCGCCAGAGTCCATTCAGCTCGCTTACACCGTCGTCACGACGATGCCTTGCTCCCGCAGCGCTTCAACGGCGGCTGCGGTAGCCGTACGATCCGTGATGACCTCGTGCACCGCGTCCCAACGCGCGACTTGGGCGAATGCTTGACTGCCGAATTTGGACCCGTCCGCCAGCAGAATCACCCGATCGGCGATACCGATCATTCGCTGCTTAATTCGCGCCTGCAGCTCGTTCGACTCGCTGATGCCCCGCTCCAGATGAGCGCCTTTGCACGAGAGGAACAATTTGTCGACGTGATAAGCATCCAGCGAACGCTCCGCCAAGGGTCCTACGAACGATAGCGACCGCGGCGCGACGATCCCCCCCGTGGCGATGACCTCGATTCGTTCCTTCGTGCTCAACTCGGCCGCCACCTTGATGGAATTCGTCAATACCGTCAGCGGGATGTCGGGCATGCTGGCCGCCATATACCAAGCCGTCGTGCTCGCATCAAGCAGAATACGGTCCTTCGGCATGATCTGCCTGACCGCCTCCTGCGCGATCCGCCGCTTCTCGTCCGCGTACAGCACTTCCCGTTCGGAATAAGGCGTCTCCGCTTGCCCCTCCTTCACGCTGACCGCGCCGCCATGCGAGCGGCGCAGTTTGCCCGCGGCTTCCAGCCGGTCCAGGTCACGGCGGATGGTCTCTTCCGTCACCTGGCACAGCTCGCTCAGTTCCGTTACTCTGATGCTGCCCCGCTCATTGACGAGCTGGATGATTTTCTCATATCGTTCCGCAACCAACATACGGACGCCCTCTTTCTCATTTCAATGGATAGGCCATAACGGACATGAGCGCGTTCTCCGCTTGCGTCGCGTCCAGCCTGCTGTACTGCACGATGACCGGGATATCGCTGACGAGCTCGATCGCATACGGCACGCCGGCCGGAATGCGCTCGCCGTTCTTGGCAAGCCCCGAGGTCCGGATGTGCTTCGTTCTGCGACCCGGCACGACGACAAGCATACCTTCGATCGGTTCGCGATCTTCGAAAAATATCGTGATGCTTAGAAGCGCCTCTTCGGACGAACAATTGAGCACGCAAATCGATTCATGGCTCTCGAGCGTTCCCGCACTCGTCGGCGGGATATACCCGTCGGGAATAATCCACTGCTTAGCGCCTTTCGCTTGATTCATCGCGATTCCTCCTGCTTCCATGTAAAGATTGTTCTTTCAACTTCTTTGCATCATTCCGAAAATCTGTGTTTACTTCCGTTTTTATTAGAATAGCATGAAATTATGCGTTTGAATATGTTCTTCGCCAAAAAAGTTGGCTTGTCTTTCAATCAGGTATATCGTCTATTGTCCCGCCGCGATTGTCCTCCCGCAGGCCCAATTCCGACGGAATCGGATTCGGCGGTCGCCAAAACGTGTAATGTAATCTGATATCTATGCGGCGGCCGCTTACCACCACGCACGTCACCTTGGTCCTTCGCAGCAGATCCGGCTGCAATCGCCGCCTTGCCATTATGAGCATGATGGGAGGTCTAAATGTTCGTGCATGTTCCACTCGAGCGGGCCACGGATCCCCGCCCCGATAATCCGATCCGCCATATCGCGACGCCAAGCGCCTTTGCGCAGGCATCTCTATACTATGTGCAAGAAACCGGCTACGGCCGCATTCGCGAAAAGTGTTTCCTGGAGCGTGACACGCTCAGCTCGTATTTGATCGTCTACACCGTCTCCGGTACCGGCACCTTAACTTACCGTAATCAGTCGCACCGGCTTCGGCCGGGCGAAGCGGCTTTTATCGACGGCCAGCATCACCATCGCTTCGGTTCGGACTCGAACAAGGATTGGGAGCTGTATTGGGCGTACTTTAACGGCGCCGGCGTCCAGACGTACTACGAGCAATTCGCCGAGCAGGAAAAGCCGCTAGCCGCGCTGCTGCCCGACTCGCAGCTTGGTCAGCTGTTCGAGCGGCTCCAGCGAGAGCAGCTCATACCCGACCTGCGCGCGGAGCTCGTCGCCTCGTCCATTCTCGTCTCCATGATGACCGAGGTCGTGCTCGCCGCGCACCAGTATTCGTCCAGCAATCCGGCGTACCCGCCGCTCATACAAGGCGTCATGCAGGTCATCGACCGGGACTATCGGCAGCGTCTGACGCTGGACCGCCTGGCCGACCGGTTCGAGGTCAACAAATTCCATTTGGCCAAATTGTTCAAACGCTGCACCGGCACGACGCCGGGCGAATATATGATCAACCGCCGCATCACGCGCGCCAAGGAGCTGCTGCTGGATACGGCGCTGCCCGTCGGCGACATCGCGCTTGCGGTCGGCATCGAGAATACGAGCCACTTCATCAATCTGTTCAAGGAACGCTCGGGCCTGACCCCGCTCGCGTACCGCAAAAAATGGCAGCGCATATAGCGCTGCCATTTGCTTTTCGAGCATAACTAACTGTAGAAGACCAAATTGATGTCGCGCTTACTCAAAATGGCGGAAAGTTTATCCCTTAAGATCGATTCCTCGGTCACATCCCACTTGGCTCGCAAATACGTGATGGCTTCCTGCCTTAAGTCGTCGTACTTCTGCTTCTCCTTCTTGTATTCCTTCGAGACGCTGCCCGCATACAGGAACGAAGAGATCGCCACGAGCAGGAAGAACGTCGCCGCCGTGCTGCCGCCGAGGTAGCCCAGGATATCGAAGACGTTCGCGCTGGAGACGCGGCTCAGCTTGTACAGCCAAACTAACAATACGACCGCCACGCCGCCGTTGACGATCGCGAGCAGCATCTGCCTTCGCTTTAACCCGTCCACTTTGTCCTTGCGTTTCACGACTTCCTTCAAGACGCCCTTGGCGTCCCCCGATATCGGCAGTTCGTCAATCTGCTCCGCGACCGTCCGCATTTCCATCACCTCAATGATATATATGCGGCTTGGCCGAATCCTGAACTACTCCAGACGGCTGAGCTGGGCTAAATAATCGAGAACCGTATAAGAGACGAGCGAACGGTCGCGCGCGACGATCTGGACGGAATCAGGCTTCTCGCCAAGGATCCCGTTCTGCAGGATCGCTGCCTTGAACCCCCGCTCCCGCGCCCCGTTGAACGTGAACGTCACGCAATGCTCGGCCGCGTAGCCCGCGACCACCACGAGTCCGACCGCATGCTCGGCCAGCAGCTCTTCCAGCTCCGTATTCCAGAAGGCGTTGGACCACATCTTCTCGATATACCGGTCGCCTTCCGCCTGCGTAATTTCGTCGATGATCCCGAGCTTCTCCGGCGCCACGCTCGTCGCCTCTTCCATATCCTGTACGTGGACGACGAGATGCCCGCTGTCCCTCAGCAGTCTGGCCGTATAATTGATATACTCGCAGGCGCGCGGCAAGTCCGGATAGACCGGCGCGTCTTTTACGAACAGATGCTGCATGTCAATGATTAATAAAGCGATCTTCATAACCATTCCTCCGTTATCGTGTATGATTGTCAATGAGGTCGACGAGCTCCGCCAAGTCCATCAGCACGCCGTCATGCTCTTCGGGCGCCTCGAGCAGCGGGTCGTATTTCCAGACGCCCTTCAGCCCCGCGGCGCGGCTGCCCGCCACGTCGCTCGCCGGATGATCGCCGACGTATATCGCCTCCTGCGGCTTCACGCCGAGCTTGTCCAGCATCCGATGGAAGATCGCCGCATCCGGCTTGCGCAGCCCTTCCCATTCCGAGATCATCACCTCGTCGAATTGGTGCGCGATCCCGAGCGCCCGGAAGTTCGCCAGTTGAAATTCCCCGTAGCCATTGGAGATCAAGCCGATTCGGAGCGACCGGGCGCGCAGCGCCGCAAGCATGCTCCCCGCGTTCGGGAACGGTCGGCTGTGACGCCGGAAGCCTTCCCAATAATCCGCCAGCAGCATCTCCCATCGCAGTTCGAATCCGAATTCCGCGATAAGCTGCCGGTATACTTCGTCCTTCCACACATAACCACGCCGGTCGAGCGCGATGAACCGATCCATGAAAGCTGACCGGGAAATCGTCCGAAGCTGAGGAAATCGAGCATATTGATCCTTCAGAAATTCGCGCAGCGAAGCGTCCCGGTCGAGCAGCGTGCCGTCCAAGTCGAAGATAACCGCTTGTACCATCATCCGCGTTCGGCGCCTCCTCCCGTCTTTCACTCCATCGCCGCATTGCGGAGCACCATATGGAGATGATCCTCCCAGCGGCCGTTGATGAACAAATATTTCAGAGCCAGCCCCTCTTCGTAAAAACCAAGCTTGCCCACGACGCCGAGCGAGGCCGCATTGCGCGGCATGATGTTCGCCTCGATCCGGTGTAGACCGAGCTCGTCGAACGCATGCCGGATCACGGCCGACAGCGCTTCCGTCATCAAACCGCGGTTCGCTTGTTGCGCATCCAGCCGGTAGCCGAGATGACAGGAAAGGAAGGCGCCTCGCACGATATTGCTGAGCGTGACGGAGCCGATCACCTTCGCCGGCTCGCCCGCCGGGGAGAGCCATACTTTGAATTGCTCGCCGCGCGCGGTTCTCGCCGCGTCCTGACGCAGCAGCTCAACCTGCGCTTCGAGCGTGTAGTACGCCTCTTCTCTGCGAACTTCCCATGGCTCCAGAAAATCGCGGTTACGCCGTACGTAATCCAGTACCGCCTCCGCATCGCGTGCCTCTAATTCCCGAAGAAACAGTCGTTCGGTTTGCATGTGCATCTGGTTATCGTACTCCTTGCCTTTATCTGTCTGCTAGGTCAACGGAAATAGCTTCGTTCGTAGGGCACAATCTTCATTTGTCCGATCCCCTCCCGCGAAAACCGTTCATGCGCCTCCACTATATCATATCTGTGCTAGCTTGATAATCTTTCCTGGATTAGCGGATCATCCCTGGCGTTAAAATGACGGCTAACCATTTGTGCTATAATGAGGCGAATCTTATCGCCAACCGATTAATGAAATAAAGGAGTTCTTCGACGTGCGCGCAACATTACCCGAAGCCTATCTTAACCAAATGAAACATTTGCTCGGCCCCGAATTCGATGCCTTCCTGACCAGCTACGAACAGCCAAGGACGTTCGGTCTGCGAGTGAATCCGCTCAAATCCGCCGCATGGCCGTCCGTCCAAGGGGCGCTAACGGATGCGTTCGGCCTCGAACCCATCCCCTGGTGCGAGACGGGTCGCTATTACGACGAACAAGCCCGTCCTGGCAAGCATCCCTATCATGCCGCAGGCCTTTACTATATTCAGGAACCGTCGGCGATGACGGCCGCGGAGCTGCTGGACGTCCGCCCGGGCCTAACCGTTCTTGACCTTGCGGCCGCGCCAGGAGGCAAGACGACCCAGATCGCGGGCAAGATGGACGGAGAAGGATTGCTCATTGCAAACGAAATCCATCCGGCCCGCGCCAAAATATTAAGCGAGAACGTGGAGCGCTGCGGCATCGTCAACGCGGTCGTCACGAATGCCGGGCCGGACGAGTTGTCCAAACGGTTCCCCCACTTCTTCGACCGGATCATGCTCGACGCGCCGTGCTCGGGCGAAGGCATGTTCCGCAAGGATGAAGGCGCCGTCTCCGAGTGGTCGCCGTCGCATGTCGCCATGTGCGCGGCGCGGCAAGCCGATATTCTGGAGCATGCCGCTGCGATGCTGAAGCCCGGCGGACGTATGGTCTACTCCACCTGCACGTTCAATCGCGCGGAGAACGAAGATGCGATGCAGGCTTTCTGCCGTCTTCACCCCGAATTCGAGCTCGTTCTGACCGAGCGGGTATGGCCGCATCTTGCCCGCGGGGAAGGACACTTCGTCGCCGTGCTCCTTAAATCGGAGTCCGCCCAACCGCAGCCGGAGGCGCAGGACCGCAAACCGGGACGTAGAGGAAAATCGGCCGCTGCCGGCAGCCTGTTGAAAGCGGAAATGGCCCTCTTCCAAGCCTTTGTGCAGGAGTCGCTTCCGCAAGGCAAAACGCTCGCTCCCGGCGAGCCGATCCGGTTCGGCGACGCCTTGTACTGGCTGCCTTACGGCTCCGCCGAAGGGCGCTTCACGAGCGCGGAGCTTCAAGGCTTGAAAGTGCCGCGTCCCGGTCTGCATCTGTGCGATATTCGCAAAAACCGGGTGGAACCGTCGCATGCCTTAGCCATGGCGCTGCCTGCCTCCGCCGCGAAGTGGACGCAGTCCTACGCGCCGGACGCGCCCGAGATCGCCGCCTATCTGCGCGGCGAGACGCTGGCAGCATCCGCTGGCAGCGCGGGTTGGGGCCTGATCGCCGTCGATGGTCTTCCCCTCGGTTGGGGCAAAGCGAGCGCGGGCATGGTGAAGAACCATTTGCCGAAAGGCCTGCGCCTCTTTAAATAACATACGCGGCATCCGGCATCGTCCGGCACCTGTCTCCTTGCCTTCAACGTACCAATGCGGCATCGCTGCCGGTACGCATGCCCATTTCGACGGCATTCCCGGCATTCGTCCAGTCCTTCTTGATCGCCTCGCATATGATAACGTATACCGAGTGCCGAGAACGCATTTAAGACAACACAGCTGAGGCGCCGGGAAAATACCTGAATATGGGAGGAATTTCAATGTCCGGTGTACATGGTGGCGGCTTCACATCTGCAGGTATAATCTTGGTTCTGTTCATCCTGCTGGTTATCGTAACGCGCGGCGTTCTTTACTAATCGCGGCCCATTCATCATAAGGGAAAGGCATAAAAAAAGCGTAAGGACCCGGGGTCCTTACGCTTTTTCCATTAGTCGTTCCGCTTCTGCGGCTACGACCACGCGTATTCGCGCAGCGCATGCGCAACGCCGTTCTCTTCGTTCGAACGGGTCAGCGCTTTCGCGCTCGCCTTCACGGCATCCGGCGAGTTGGCCACCGCCACGCCTAGGCCCGCAAATTCCAGCATGCCGATATCATTGTAGTAATTGCCGATCGCCATGACCCGTTCCGGCGCGATGCCGCGCAGCGCGGCCAGCTGCTTCAGCGCGGCCGCTTTACTGGCTTCCGGATGCATGACGTCGATGAAGAAGTCGCCGCTGCGAATATGGGACAAGCCGTGCGTCCAGCAGTTCCACGCCTCTTCGACAAGGTCCATCTCTTCCCGCGAACCGAATACCGTAAATTTGACGAGCCCGGCCGGGAGCGGGCTTGCGAACGGTCCCAGAATCGGCTGGATGTCGAACATGGCGTACATCGCTTCGGCTTCCTTGCGCACGGTCTCCGCCATCAGCTCGAACGCCGTATTGAGATCGAAGTGATGGCCCCCCTCGCGGCAATACGCGATAAACCGCATGACTTCCTCCGGCGACAAATCGTATTGATGGAGCACCTGCCGCTTCGCGGCATCTACCGTCGCCGCGCCGTTGTGGGTGATGATCGTGCCCGAAAGCCCCAGCTCCGCGAGCACCGGAAGCGTGTTGACGGGACCTCTGCCCGTGCACAGCACGATCTCCGCGCCGCGCTCGGCCGCCTCTCGCACCGCCATTTTCGTCTCCTCCGTCAATTGGTGCGCATCCGTGAGGAGCGTGCCGTCGACGTCGAGCGCTATTATATCGTAATGTAGTGCCATAGCTGCCATTCCTCCTGCTTTAATCATTCCGCGCGGTCCGAACGGAGAACAGCGCGTGGAGCTCGTCTTCCGTCAAGGGACGATAATCGCCTAGGGGCAGCGACTCGTCCAGCTGAAGCGGTCCCATGGCGACTCGCCGCAAATAGACGACCTTCTTGCCCACCGACTCGAACATCCGTTTGACCTGATGGAATTTCCCTTCATGAATCGTCAGCGTGATTCGGCAATAGATGCCGTCCTCTCGTTCCTCCCGGCCGTCAATCCGCAGCTGAGCCGGCATGGTGACATAACCGTCGTCTAGGGCCACGCCTTCGGCGAACGCCCTGATGTCTTCTTCGCCCACGTCGCCGAGCACGTTCGCTTCGTACGTCTTCGGAACATGCTTCTTCGGGGATAACAAATCATGAGCGAGCGCGCCATCGTTCGTGATGAGCAGCAGCCCTTCCGTGTCCTTGTCCAGCCGCCCCACCGGGAACGGCTTCAGCACCCGGTCCGTGTCCGCGAGCAGATCGATGACCGTTCGGTCTCGCGTGTCCTCGGTCGCCGACACGACGCCCTGCGGTTTGTTCAGCATAACGTAGATCACATCCTGATAGACGACTCGCTCGCCGTCGATGACGACATCGGCTTTCTCCGGGTCCAGCTGCATGCCGCTATCCTTGGCCCGGACGCCGTCCACGGTGACGCGCCCTTGCTTGACGGCGATCTTCACTTCGCTGCGCGAACCGAAGCCCATGTTCGACAACAGCTTGTCCAGCCGCATTCGTTTCGCCATTACATCCACCTCCAACCGGCAGGCAGCTCGTTCTTGAGCATCCCGCCGCCGTTATATTTGCCCCAGCCGACAGGGTATCCGTTCACGCAGACAAGCACGTAGCCGGATACTTGCGGATGATTCGATTCGTTCACTTCCTTACCGCCGTGCACTCGCAGGCCGCGTTCCTCGACATGGAGCGTCTCGCCTTTCAAATACCGGACCAGGTCCATATCCTCCGCTTCATATTGAAGCGACATGCGCGCCTCGTCCGCTCGGAGCGCCATGGCGAGGGGATGCGACGGAGCGAACCGATACGTGCCCGCCTCGCCGACATACCATCCGGGACGGACGACCTGCAGCCCATCCAGCGGCGGCACAATGGCCGGCTGCATGTATACTCGCGTGCCGTACGTCACGATGCGATAGCCTTCCCTTGGGAATCCGTTCAAGTGCGCTTCGCCGAACTGCTTCCACGCATCCGAAGGATTTCCCGCATGCGCGAGGGCCGCCTTTGCCGCTTTCGATCGAAAATCCTTCGCTTTCGGCGCCGACTTCAGGGCGCGGTCTTGCTCGCGGTCCCGTCTGCGCTCTTCATGCTTATGGGCCGACGTCCTTCCGGACTCGCCTCCCCGGCGTTTGCCCCGACCCGTGTCATCGCCATCATGCTTCCCGGCTACAGCAGCATCCGTCGGCTGACCGCCGCGCGGCGCAATGGAGCCGTCCTTGCGTTCGCCGTTCTTGCGCAATACCGCTGCATAATGGCCTTCGCCCTCCGTCAAATGCGGCCACAGCCGCACCGTACCGGCTATGCTGGCAAGCCTCGAGGCGGACAAGCCTTCCGCGGCTTCCGCAGCCACCCACTCCGGTCTGCCCGATGCCCAGCCGTGCGCCAGCTGCACGGGTACGACGTCCAGCTCCGGGCACGCCGCGAGCAGCTCGGCGATCTGCGTCTCGTTCTCTTCGGGCGAGAACGTGCATGTCGAATAGACCAACGTACCGCCCGGCGCGAGCATGTCCGCCGCGTGCTTCAGAATGTCGCGCTGCATCGCCGAGCAGCGCTCGACGGAATGCTTCTCCCACTCGGCGACCATCGATTCGTCCTTGCGGAACATCCCTTCTCCCGAGCACGGCGCGTCGACGAGAATCTTGTCGAACCATTCCGGGAAGACGCGGGCGATGCCTGCCGGCTCCTCGTTCAGCACGACCGCATTGCGTATGCCGGCCAGCTCGACGTTCTTCGCGAGCGCCTTCGTTCGCTCCCGCGCGTTGTCGTTGGTGACCAGCACGCCCTCGCCCTTCAGCTTGGCCGCCAATTGCGTGGACTTGCCTCCGGGCGCGGCGCACAAGTCCAGCACACGGTCGCCCGGCACGACGCCGAGCAGCTCGGCCGGCACCATGGCGCTCGGCTCTTGAATATAGTACAAGCCCGCATGGTAATGCGGATGCTTGCCTGGTCGGTCCTGTTCCTCATAATAGAAGGCGCCCTCCGCCCACGGCACGGGCGTCAAGCGGTCTTTGAACGGCGAAATCGCCAAGAACGCCTCCGGCGTCAGCTTCAAGCCGTTCACCCGCAGGCCGTATTTGCGCGGACGTTCGTATGAAGCGAGGAAGGCTTCGTATTCCGGCCCGAGCAGCCGTTTCATTTTATCCGCGAACAATTGCGGCAACGTGATACCCATGCTGTCGATCCTACTCCTTTGCGCTTGCCGGTCCCACCTTATGGAAATCACGGTTTTTTCTCTATTCGTCTTATTGTATAATAAAGCCGTTAGCTTGACCAACATTCGTGCCCAAGTCGGAGGTTGATTCATGTCGAAGAAGAATAATAATACGTACGCCGGCAACAAGAAAAGCGGGAGCAAGAAACCGATCCTGATCGCCCTCACCGTGTTCGTCGTCCTGATCGGTCTGCTCGTCGTCGTGAACATGATGACCAAGGATAACGCGTACGGCAAAAGCATGTCCCAGCTGAACCCGGCTACGCGCGAGCTGCTGGATGACCCGAATTACCAGAACATCATGCTGCCAGACGAGCTCGACCAGCTCAAGGCCGACAAGAAGAACTTCTTCGTGTATTTCTTCTCCTCCACCTGTCCGCACTGCAAATACACGACACCGGAGCTGACCCCGGTCGTGAATGAGCTGGACGTGGATATGAAGCAGTTCAACACGCTGGAATTTCCCGCCTACATCCGCAGCGAGCTGATCGAATATACGCCAACCTTGGTTTATTACGAGAACGGCGCGCAAGTCGACAAAATCGTGGGCGGTCTTGCGGAACCGGGAACCGACGGCAACAAAATCGAAGACTATCGCGCCTTTTTCGAGAAATATAAAGGCAAGGTGAACGCGCCACGGAAAGGATGAGCTGCGCCATGAAACGCTGGTTTACACCGAACAGGTCTCTCCATCCGACCGACCCAAGCAGAACGGACAATGCCGATACGCCCCATCAGCGGCGCAAGGCCATCCGTCAGCTGGTCGCGCTCGCAGCCGTGACGGCGGCCTCGATCGCGATTCTGTCCGCCTGCGGCGGAGGCAAGGAAGACGGCGCCCATCTCCACGGCAGCGAGCTGATCGAGACGACGGCCTCTTATCAGACGATGCCCGGCTTTCTGAGCGACTACACCGATCTGACGCAATCGCTCTACGCGCAAGTCGGCGGAGCCGCGGATATCATGAAGCAGATCAATTGCTACTGCGGATGCATGGATTACGAAGAAGACGTGCACGACTCGCTGTACCGCTGCTATATCATGGATGCCAAAGAGGGTGAGATTACGTGGACGAACCACAGCGCGAGCTGTGGCATCTGCATGCAGGAGCTGCAGGACATCGTGAAGCTGCAGGGCGAAGGCAAGAGCGCGGACGAGATCCGCACATTCATCGATGACAAGTATAAACCTTCGACGGCGAGCTAGAATCGCCGCTTTCATGCCCAGCGACAAGAACCCCGAGCTTGCCAGTAATGGCATATGCTCGGGGTTCTTGTTATATCCACTCGAAAAACAGCGGAACGATTATCCCTGGCCTTTCTTCGCCCGCTTCAAAGCGGTCTTGATGTCATCGGCCAGCAAGCGAATGCCATAGGCGTCCTCCTGCTCCCACAGCTCGTTGAAGCGCAGCTGGAATTGCGCCGCCTCTCGAACGCGATGGAAGAAATACAAGTCTTGGATGTCGCTGAGGACGCTGGAGACGACGTTCGATTTCTTCTCGAAATCGGTCTGCGCCTCGAGAATCTCCTGGCGAATGCTCGACATCTCGGTATCCAGCAGGAAAGCCGCCTCCGACGCTTTCTTCAGACGCAGCTTCACGTCCTCGGGCAAGCTCTCCTTAAACTTATAGTTGAGCGAATGTTCGATCGTCGCCCAGAAATTCATCGCAAGCGTGCGAATTTGAATTTCGGCCAACACCTTCGTCAGCCCGAGCGCCGTCTGCACCGGATATTCGACGATCATATGGAAGCTCCGGTAGCCGCTCTCTTTAAAATTGGTGATGTAGTCTTTCTCGTACACGAGCGTCAAGTCCTTGCGCGCCCGGATAAGCTCCGCCACCCGGTGGATATCGTCGACGAATTGGCACATAATGCGAATGCCGGCGATGTCCTCGATCCCCGTGTTGATTTTCTCCGGCGGCACGGACAACCGTTTCGCCTTCTCCAGAATGCTCGATATTTTCTTCACGCGTCCCGTGACGAACTCGATCGGCGCATAGGCTTCACGCACTTTCAGCTCGGTACGCATCGTCTTGAATTTGACTTTCAACTCTTCTACCGCTTGTTCGTAAGGCTGTAAAAACAGGCTCCAGTCTCTACCGTCCATCCAGCCGCCTCCTGTTCGTTACCGATGATCTGCTCCAACCGCTTCAGCGATGGACGCGTAACCGTCTGCGATAAGCCGCTGCCGTATTCCTAGCGCGAGCTCGTTCAACAGTTCAGGTCCGCGGTATATAAGCGCGGTGTAAATTTCGACTAAAGCTGCACCAGCGCGAATTTTATCGTATGCATCGTCTGCCGTAAAAATGCCGCCCGAACCGATAATAGGCAGCTGCCCGCCGGTCTGGCGGTATACGGCGCGGATGACCTCGGTGGATCTCGCTTTGAGCGGAAGGCCGCTCAATCCGCCGGTCTCCTTCTTGTTCGGATGCGTCAGCCCGTCGCGGCTGATCGTCGTGTTCGTGGCGATAATCCCCGCTACGCCGCTCTTCTGAATCGTCTCGACCGTATACCCGAGCTGTTCGTCGGTCATATCCGGCGCGATCTTCACCAACACCGGCTTCGGCTGAGCGCCAGCCTTGGCCGCTTGCTTCGCCGCTTCTTCCATAACAGTTGTAAGCAGCAAGCTAAGCTCGTCGCCGTGCTGCAGCGCGCGAAGATCAGGCGTATTCGGCGAGCTGATGTTCACGACGAAGAAATCGCCATACGGATAGAGCTTCTGCATGCAGGCGCGGTAGTCCTCGTGCGCCGATTCGTTCGGCGTCGTCTTATTCTTGCCGATGTTCACGGCAATCGGAATTCGACGGTCCGTCACGGCCGCCAGCCTCTGCGCCATCGCGTCCGCGCCATCGTTATTGAAGCCCATCCGGTTCACGAGCGCTTCGTCGCTCGGCAAGCGGAACAGCCGCGGCTGCTCGTTGCCGGCTTGTCCCTTCGGCGTGACCGTGCCAACCTCCGCGAAGCCGAACCCGATATTCGCGAACATCTCGACCGCCTTGGCGTTCTTGTCCAAGCCGGCCGCGAGCCCGACCGGATGAGGGAAATGAAGTCCGAACAGGTTGACTTCCAATTCAGGGTACTGCTTCACCCCGTACATGCCGCGCATGACAGCCGGCAGCCCGGGAATTCTCGCTGCGGTATACAGGCCGTCGATTACAAGGTGATGCGCTTTCTCGGGATCCATTCGGAAGAAGACAGGCTTAGCCAACTTGGTATACAACACTTGAATCAACCACTTTCGTTCGTCTATTTAGCTCTATCGAACAGTTTATCCTTTTCTGGCACAAAAAGAAAGAGCTCCGCCCCGCTTCGGCCAGCCTTTTGCAGCCTTGGGCGCGCATAAAAGGATTGCTCGCCACTTCGTAAACGGTTACAATATAACTACATGTCCATTTTGAATAGAAGGGTTGATTCGCATGAGCCATCCAAAGAAAAGACCGCCAGCCATGAAAACGAAACCGAAAGAAACCGTCAATAAAAAAGCTTTAATTTGGGTGCTCTCGTCCTTCGCCGCCATAGCGATCCTCATGGCCGTGCTGCTCATCGTCAACAACTAACGCTATAACGCTTCTATATAACAGCGGGAACAGGCCGCTCCTTCAACCGAAGGAGCGGCCTGTTCGTCTAGTTTGAGAATTGCTTATGCCGCAGAAGCACGGCGCCTACATGGGACAGCCACTGCACGTCAAGCCCTGCTTCTTCCGCGAAGAAGCGCACCGGCACGAACAACCGGCCTTCTTTGTAGAACGGAGCCGCCGACAGGTTGACGATCTGCGCCTTGCCCGATTCGGATTTCGCAATCGACGCGGCCTTCGCGCTCACCGTGTAGCTCAATTCGCCGCGGGATAGTACTGTCTTGCCTGCCTTGTATTGCACGGTGAACCCGAGCTGCTCGGTGATGACACGCACCGGCACGAACGTCGTTCCGTTCGCCACGACCGGCGCGGCATCCGTGACGACCAGCTGCCGATCCAGCAGCAAATGAATTGCCGCGGCTTTCTTCAGTCCGGTCGGCAATGCGTAAGGCTTCACGACGCCGATACGATTGTTGTTGGCATCCGCCACCGCGAACGAATCGCCTCCCAACCATGCGACATCGGTCGGCCGATTGAAGCCGGAAGCCGACGCCACGCCATCCACACGCCCGGTATCACCCGGCGTGCCGGCAAGGGTCGTCACGACGCCGTCCTTCAAATAACGGATCGCATGGTTGAGCGAATCCGCAATGAGCAGACCGCCCTCCGCCGTCACCGCCAGCCCTCTTGGCGCGTTAAATCTGGCTTCCGCGGCCTTCCCGTCCGCATAATCTCCGGACACGTAAGCTTCTTCGGCGCCATAACCCGGGAAAGAACCTGTCCGGCCGCCCGCGACGGTCGTCACGACGCCTTGGCCGAAATCGACATATCGGATTCGCTGATTCCCTGTATCGCTGACAAACAAATTCCCTTTCGCATCGAGCGCCAAGCCGCTTGGCTCATTGAACTTAGCCCCGGCAAGCGGTCCGTCCGCGAAATTGCCGGCGAGTTCTGCTTCCTCCGACGACTGAATTGCGCGCTCCGGCAGCGCTCCGATCGTCGACACCTTGCCGGCTTCGATTACCCGAATGACGTGGTTCAGCGTATCCGCCACGTAGATAACGCCGTCGGGGGTAACGGCGATGTCCAGCGGATGATAGAAACGCGCCTCCGTCGCGGGTCCGTCCGTATTGCCAATGACGCCGTTGCCGGCTATCGTCGTCAGCATGCCGGCACGGTCCAGCATGCGGATGGCGTGATTCTCCGTGTCCGCGATATACACATTGCCCTTGGCGTCGGCGGCGAGTCCGCCCGGCGCGTTAAGGACGGACTCGCCGGTCTTGCCGTCATTCAGGCCGCCAAGCGGCAAGTCCCATTCCCCGTTCGACCAGTCGGTGCCGGCCAGCGTCGAGGTCGCGCCGTCCGCCGCAATCGCGCGTATACGTTGATTGCGCGTATCGGCCAGCACGATCGAGCCGCTCGCGGCATCGACTAGCAGCGAAGTAGGCTGATTAAAGGTAGCTGTGCCGCCTTTTCCTTCGCGATAGGCGAACTCGCCGCTCCCGGCCAGCGTATGAATTTCGAACAATGGTTTCTTGACGGCGAGCGAGGAGGCGGATGCCCCAGCAGCCGCGCTTGGCTCAAACGCCGTTATGAGAAGCGCCGCGGCCATTGCCGCGATGCTTAAGCTTTTCTTCATGGTCGCATGCTCCTAACCTTGCTGTGTCGGGCGAATGTTGAGTTCGCCATAATAAGTAGATCGGTATACGGCTTCACCGTTTTGGTTCAGTCCGGTGACGCTCTTCAAGCGGAACCGAAGCGTATCGCTCGATCCGATCGAGGAACCGAGCGTAAAAGGGAGACGGACGATTGCGGTCGAATTCTGGATCGCAAGCGCCTCGCCCGCGAATTTGGCAACCGAGTACACCACGGTCGGCTTCGGAAGCGGCCCGCCGTTCTGCGCGGCGCTCATCAGCTTCAGCTGATCGGCGCTAAGCGCGTTAGGGAGAATCTCCCCGGCCGGTTCCACTTTGAATGGACTTGTCGTTTTGCGAATATCGGTATAAGCGGGCTTTAGGTAGGCGTCCATGTCAAACGTCAGCCGCTCGTCGTATTCCAATTCGAATTGGAATGCGGCGATTTTCTTGTCTCCGGTGAAATCGTCCAGATTGACGTCGACATTGATGGTGCCCCCGGTTTGATCGCCCGTTAATTTCACAATCGGGATGACGGCATTCACCCCGCCGCTTGGCGGGTTCTTGGTTGCCTGGTCGACCGGTTTCTTCAGATCCTCCGCCTTTTGCGCCAATTTCTCCAGCGCTTCGCGGTTCCGCTCCTCGTTTTCCTTTCGCAGATCCTCCAGTTTTTGCGCCAACGCTTCCTGAAGCTTTCTTTGCTGCTCGAGCAGCAGCCTCTCCTGCTCGTAACGCGCTCGCTCTTGTTCCTGAAGCTTCTTCGCTTCCTCAAGCGCACGCCGTTCTGACTCCGTCAAATCCAGCTTTTCCTCGGTATTCAGGTCCACGACGATCCGACCCGCCTCGTCGTTCGTCTGTTTAACCAAATTCTCTAACTCTTTCGATTCGATTTTCTTTGTCTGCATCGCCTTCTGCGCGATCAACGAAATCATCAGCTGGTAATTATGCTCGAGCCGTTTCAATTCCTCCAAGGAATTGGCTTCTTTAGGCTTGGAGCCGCTTAGCGCCCCGCCCTTCAACTGCTGCTCCCATTGCTCCAGCTGCCCCTTCTGCTCCTCGTCGATGTTGGCGGCATTGGTGACGATGGCGCGAATGACGTCCGGCGGCACGTCTTGGACGAACGAATCGATATCGATGCTCGACACGATCGTCTCCACATCTCCGCCGATCTGCGTCTGCACAATTTGCTGCGTCGGATAGATCACCGTGGATTTTCCCGTTCCCGAGCCGCTGCCGGTATTTTTGTTCACCACCGATTCAATTACCCCCGCCGCCAAGACGACGTTGGATACGCGCGTGCGAGGGTTGACGACGACAATGAATTTCGTGCCGCGGACGCCCATGATCGAGGTCGGCGTTTCCACCTCGAAGCTGTCCTCCGCGCCGGCGACCGACTTGACCTTGACCCATAACGTTCCCGCCCATACGTTCAGCTTCGTTTTAGAGCCCGTCTTGTCTTTGAGTTTCGTAAAGGAAATTTCGGATTCGCTGCCGACCGTCAATTCATCGCGATCCGAATCATCGCTCGCCAGTTCGAGTTGAACGCTGCCGTCTTTGCCGGTCTTCAGCAGGTCGCCTTCGTTCAAGCTCATGTTTTTGAACGCCTTGAACGGTTTCGAACCGCCCGACTTCAGCACGGACACGCCGCCCTTCAGCGATTTGACGATAGCGACGCGCATCACTTGCGCGGATGCCTGTTTCGTTCCCGTCCATAGAACGGCAGGCGCGATCAGCAGCGCGAAGCAAAGCATGATCGACGTTAATCTTGCATAATAGCGATTCAAGCGTTCTCCTCCTTATGTAGCCGTCCCTCGATGATGGTAGATTAGTTCCCGATACCTATGAAAATACCGAAACGATCGCCGCGAGATCGAGAGACTCGATACTTCCAGCCTATCTCCTATTCTATCCTTGCGCTTATAAAACTGGCAATATGAAGACGACAAATAACCCCTGAACGCCAAAGGCGCCAGGGGTTATGTCTGCATCTATCGTACCTGATTAGTTGAACGGCGAATCCGCGATTTTGATCGAATCCGTCGGACAACCGTCGGTTGCGTCTTGCATATCGTCGTACAGGTCTTCCGGAATTTCCTTGACGCCGCGGTTGCCGTCGCCGTCGAAAATGACTTCCGCCAAGCCTTCGTCGTCGTAATCGTAAATGTCTGGTGCCGTCGCGCCGCAAGCTCCGCAAGCGATACATGTATCTTTATCGACGTAAGTATACTTTGCCACCGTGTTTCCCTCCCAAAAATAAATCGCATGTCGGGTCGCGTTCATGCCCTATTTATAATGATTATTATGACCTCAATCATCACTACTATATAACAAAAGCTCGTCTGTTTGCAAGGATGTCCCCCGAATTCGTTTGTTGCGAATGAGCGCCGACGGGTCGTCGCCCAGCATGCCCGCGGTCAGCACCGCGTCCTCGCCGAATTTGTCGCGCAGCATATCCATCGCTTTCGTAAGCGCCTCTTTCTTCGGCTGCTCCTCATAGTTGAACAGATCCAACTGTATGGCGGATTCGTCCCGCGGACTCAAGTTCTGAAGCGTCACGCCAAGCAAGCGAAGCGGAGCGCCTTCCCGCCAGTGCTGATCGAAGAGCTTCGTCGCTTCCTTATAAAGGTCCGGCGTGGCGTCCGTCGGATTGGGAAGCGTGGCAGAGCGCGTAATGGTCGACATGTCCGGATTGCGCATCGTAATCTGCACGACCTTGGCCATTAGTTTCTGTCTTCGCATCCTGCGGCCGGTCTGATCCGTCAAATTGAGCAAAATCCGATGCGCCTCCTCGCGCTTGGTCACGTCGCGCGGCATCGTCGTCGTGTGGCCGATCGACTTGTTCGGTTCCCGCTGCTCGTTCACCGGCGCGTGATCGATGCCATGGGCAGCTGCTTTCATCCAGATGCCGACGACGCCGAATTGCTTTGCAAGCAGTCCTTCATCCGCAGCCGCCAGCTGTCCGATCGTCCGGATGTTAAGCTTTCTTAGTTTGTCCGCCGTCTTCCGTCCGATACCGAATAAAGTGTCGCATGGCTTATCCCACAACAGATGCGGCACATCCCGGATGCGCAGCACGGTGAAGCCGTTCGGCTTCTGCATGTCCGATGCCATCTTTGCCAAAAGCTTGTTCGGCGCAACGCCGATCGAACAGGGCAGCTGCCACTCCTCCCGGATCCGCCGTTGAATCGCGCGTGCGATCTCGAGCGGCTCCCCGAAGGTGGAAGAGCCGGTAATGTCGAGGTAGCATTCGTCGATCGAGGACGCTTCCACCAAAGGCGTGTACTGCGATGCAATGTTCAAGAATCCTCTGGAGTATTTGCGGTACAGATCAAAATCCGGCTGGATCAGCATCAGATCCGGGCATAGCTTCAGGCCTTGACGAACCGTCATCCCCGTCTTGACGCCGCGCTTGCGAGCCTCGTACGAGGAGGTCACGATAACGCCTTTGCGCAGCTCCGCGCTGCCGGCCACCGCGGTCGCCTTTCCTTTATATATGTCAGGCTGCTCCGCTTCATGAACGGAGCAATAAAACGCGTTCATATCGACATGGACGATAATCCGCCCCGATCGTTTTTCCGCCATGTTCCGCTCCCTTACCCTTCCGCTTCCACTGCTGAAATATATAAATCATACAATCGCCCGTTGTCCGGGTCAACATGCCGAAGCGCCCCCGTTAGCGTTCACGCCAGGTCGATTTCGCTTGCTTGAAAAGCCGATATTTTCGCCGTTTTCCCGTCGTCCGTTTCGTTTACGCCCGCAACATCTCATGCTATAATGATAAAATTATGAATTTATAGACAGTTTATATGAGGGAAGGAGCGTCCAAGCAATGGCACAGGCAATTTCCATATTCGATACAACGCTGCGGGACGGAACGCAAGGGGAAGGCATCAGCCTATCGGCAGATGACAAATTGAAAATCGCCCAGAAGCTCGATGCTCTCGGCGTTCATTATATCGAAGGCGGCAATCCGGGCAGCAACAGTAAAGATATCGAATTTTTCCAGCGTGCGAAGAACCTCCGGCTCCAGGCGAAGCTGACCGCGTTCGGCAGCACGAGACGCAAGAACAGTCTGGCCGAGCATGATACCAGTCTAATCCGGATCGTCGAATCCGGCGTTCCCGCCGCCACGCTTGTCGGCAAGTCGTGGGATTTTCATGTGCACACCGCTCTCCAAACGACGCTCGAGGAAAATCTCGCCATGATTTTCGATTCGTTCGCTTTCCTCAAGCGCAGCGGCGTCGAGGCGATCTACGACGCGGAGCACTTCTTCGACGGCTATAAGCATAATCCTGAATACGCGCTCGCCGCGCTGCGCAGCGCGCAGGACGCTGGCGCGGACTGGCTCGTGCTGTGCGATACGAACGGCGGCACGCTTCCTTCCGAAATTCATGAGATCGTCTCCCGCGTACGCGCGGAGCTTACGGCGCCGATCGGCATACATACCCATAATGATTGCGAGCTGGCCGTCGCCAATACGCTTGCGGCCGTTCAAGCCGGGGCAAGACAGGTGCAAGGAACGATTAACGGATACGGCGAGCGATGCGGCAACGCAAACCTGTGCTCGATCATACCGAATTTGCAGCTCAAAATGAACTATCCTTGTCTAACGCCGGAACAGCTCCAATCGCTCACGAGCACGGCGCGCTACGTTAGCGAGATCGCCAACGCCACCATGCCGGTCGGGCAACCGTTCGTCGGCAACGCGGCGTTCGCGCACAAAGGCGGCATTCACGTCTCCGCGATCATGAAAGACTCGAAAACCTACGAGCATATCCAACCGCAGCTGGTCGGCAACAAGCAGCGCATCCTCGTCTCCGAGTTGGCCGGCCAAAGCAATATTATTTCGAAGGCACAGGAGCTCGGGCTTGATATTAACGCCAACAACGACAAAACCAAGCACATTATGGAGCAAATCAAGGAGCTGGAGCACCAGGGCTATCAGTACGAAGGCGCGGACGCTTCGCTCGAACTGCTGCTTAGAGATGCGTTCGGGGAGACGAAAGCCGTCTTCACGCTCGATTCGTTCAAAATGATCATGGAGAAATCGGCCGGCCAAATGAACGCAGAAGCGATCGTGAAGGTGAACGTCGATGGCCAATCGGTCTACACCGCCGCCGAAGGCAACGGACCGGTCAACGCGCTCGATAATGCGCTGCGCAAAGCGCTCGTTCAATTTTTCCCGAATATCAACGCGATTCATCTGACCGATTATAAGGTGCGCGTCATCGACGAGAAGGATGCGACGGCGGCCAAAGTCCGCGTGCTCATGGAATCCACCGATTTCACGAGCTCTTGGAGCACGGTCGGCGTCTCCAGCAACGTCATCGAAGCAAGCTGGGAAGCACTCGTCGACAGCTTCCGCTACGCGCTGCTGAAAATGGACAAAGTGGAACCCGCGCAGGATGAACCGCGCGAACGATTCGGCCTGGTGAACCACTAGCGCGAATCGCATTTAGAACGAATAACGCCTCGCCGACAAGATGGTCTTGTCGTGCGAGGCGTTTTTTCATCCCCTAGACTTGAGGTTAGTTGAGCCACTTCTCGATTTTATCTTCCCACTCCGCCTTGGTGATCACCCCTTGCACCCGCTCGCGCACAACCCCGTTCTGATCGATAATCAGACTGGTCGGGAACGTGTTGATCTTATAGAGGTCGGTTGCCGTCCCCTCTCGATCCATCAGGATCGGAAACGTCAGCTTCTGCTGATCGACGAATTCGCGCGCTTGGCGTTCCTTATCCAGCTTGGTCGAATTGACCCCGAGCAGGACCATGCGGTCCGCATATTTCTCTGACAGCTCCTGCAGATCCGGAGCTTCCAGCTCGCACGGATAACACCAGGATGCCCAGAAATTGAGCAGCGTCAGCTTGTCGCTCTGCCCGCCGATCGCGACCGATTGCTCGTCCAAATTCGGCAGCGACAGCGCGGGAGCCGTGTATCCCGGTTTCGGCTTCGCCTCCGAGGATGATGAGGCCGCCGTGGCATTGCCCGCAGCGCCCTTCGATTGGTTCTGATACAAAGCCGCGCCCGTCAACACAAGGATGACGGCGAGCAGCAGCAGCGTTCTTCTCATGTCAAGCCTTCTTTCGTCTGGTTGATTGCATGTTCCATCTTAAGGTCATGTTACCATGGCGAGGATGGAAGCTCAAGTTCAGGGGAATATTATTCAGCATGAGACTTTGACGTGGGAGAGATGAAGTTGGGAAACACGACAACGCGCGCCGGGAGCGGTAACCGGCAGCAACTGCGAACGTATGAAACGTCCAAAGGTGAAACGAACGAGTCGAAAAGCGGCGGTTCGGGCGGGGGCAAGTGGAAGGAATACATTGCGTTCGCTTCCGTTCCGCTCGTGCTGGTGTTGGGCAATTCCATGCTGGTGCCGATTTTGCCGGATCTGCAGCAGCAGCTAGGCGTGTCCGATTTTCAATCCAGTCTGGTCATTACGTTGTTCTCCGTCGCCGCCGGCGTCATTATTCCGATTACGGGTTATCTGTCGGACCGCTATTCGCGCAAACTGATCATCCTCATTTCGTTGGCCATCTACGGCGCTGCCGGGATCGTCGCGGGACTGGGCGCGTTGTGGCATTCCTACGGCGTATTGATTACGGCCAGAGCCTTCCAAGGGATCGGAGCGGCCGGCACCTCCCCGATCGCAATGGCGCTCGTGGGTGATATGTACAAGGACGGCGAGGAAAGCGAAGCGCTCGGACTGATCGAAGCCTCGAACGGCGCGGGCAAAGTCGTCAGCCCCATCATCGGGTCCCTGCTCGCCATGTGGATATGGTACGCCCCGCTATTCGCCTTTCCGTTCTTCTGCGCCGCTTCGTTCGCGCTTATGCTCATGATCAAGGAGCCGAAGAAGACCGACAAGAAGCCGATCCCCGTCAAAACGTACGTGGCAAACGTCGCGCAAGTGTTCCGGGAGAAAGGGAAGTGGCTGATATCTGCCTTCCTCGCGGGGGCGCTCGGCCTGTTCATTTTGTTCGGCGTGCTGTTCCGTTTATCGGACGTGCTGGAGAAAAAACCATACAGTATCGATGGCGTGGCCAAAGGCGGCATATTAGCAATCCCGCTGCTTGGGCTAGTCATTACCGCGTATTTGACCGGCCACCACATTAAGAACAACGGCGTCCTTATGCGCAGACTCATGCTGCTCGGGCTTGCGATCTTGGCCGCCTCCCTCGGCGCCGCGGCATTCTTCCATCAGAATGTGTGGATTGTGATCGGGCTGGCCACCGTCGGCAGCGTGGGAACCGGGATGGTGCTCCCCTGCCTCAATACGCTGATTACCGGTTCTGTCGATAGCCAGCACCGCGGCATGATCACTTCGCTGTACAGCAGCCTGCGCTTCCTCGGCGTTGCCTTCGGACCGCCGATCTTCGGCTGGCTGGCCAGCAAATCGGACCTGCTGTTATATGGCGTCGTAGCCGGACTATCGCTGTGCGCGCTCGGATTGGTCGCCGGCTTCGTCCGCCCGCCCAAGACTGCAGGCGACGCCGCGTGATGCGTGCGCCTGTGTTATACTGGGGTAAGCATAGATGGAAAGGCGCGCGAAGATGCTTAATACACCATTTGAGCAATCCCACGGTATGACCGCCCGAATCACGATCACGGCAGATGCTTATGAAACGATGCTTCAGCATGCCAGGCAAAGGCTGCCTTACGAAGCTTGCGGCGCGCTCGCGGGTCCGCTTCCAGGTTGTCTGCAAGATGCGGCTATACGAATAACCGATGTCTATGCGATTCCCAATGCGGCAGCGAACCCGGTTCGGACCTTCGCCTTCTCGCCGGACGCATGGGTCGACGCCTATTATCGGATGCAAAAAAACCGACAATCGCTTGTCGGTTTCTTCCATTCCCATCCCACCGCTCCGCCTGTCTTGTCGCAAGCCGATCTGGCCGGTCTGCGGCATTCGGGCGCGGAGACGTATTGGATTCTCTCTTTGGCCGTTCCGGATTCGCCTTCGGTTTGCGTGTACCGCCTGCGCCGAGGACAATGGCTGCCTTCAATGTTTGCTCAAGTACGCGTATAGATCCCCAAGCGTCTGGATGTTCCGCGACAGGATCCTTCGCAAGTAATGCTGCCACAACCGTCCGGTCATTAAGGAGTCCTCCAGCGCATGATGCCGCTGCGTGATCGCGATGCCGCTTTCGATCAGCAATTCATCTAACGCATACCCTTCCCGATTCGGCTCCAGCCATTTGGCGACCATCATCGTATCGAGCACGCGGTGCGTCAGGTTCACTTTGGACGTTCGCCATAACGCCGCATTGAGAAACTGCTTATCATGTCCGCTCGCGTGCGCGACTAAGATTCGCTTGCCCACGAACTCCATAAAGTCATGCAGCACCTGCATCAAATCCGGCGCGTCCTCCGCCATGTCGTTCGTAATGCCGGTGAGTTCCGTGATATGCTTCGGTACGCGCCGCTTCGGATTGACGAGGCTGTAGAAAATCCGGTCCTCGTACATTTCGCGTCCTTTCATCATGACGGCACCGACGGAAAGGATCTCGTCGCCATTGTAAGGATTGAAGCCGGTTGTCTCGAGATCGAAGACGATATACTCCGTTTCATCCAGCAGCTGTTCCATAGCGGACTGCTTGCGCTGCTCCTTGGACATGGAGCGGATAAACGCCATCTGCTGGGCATTCTGCGCCCCCAGCATCGAAGCAATTGCCGGCGTAATGCCTCCCATTTTGTACAGATGCCACATCCGCCCGACGCCCTTCTGCTCTTTCATGGTGTCACCCCTTTCACGCTACGTTCTTCCGTCCATCTCCTTGTGCACACGACGTTGGAGTTTTTTGCCTACACGAAGTCCGACCTTCAGCTCTTCGATCAAATCCTTGGTCAACCGCCGTTTGGCCAGCTTGCCGTTATTCGCATACACCGAATCGACGTACCGCTCGGTCGTCATCAGCCGCAGTCGCAGAAAAAGCTGAAAGGCTTCGCGGTACATCTGCCTATCGCCTTCCGTAAACTTGCCTATCCGGTGAAGCGCAGCGATTCGATCCAGCGTGGACGTCTCGCGCAGCTCCGCTTGGATCGCCATCAGCCGGATGGCGTTCACCATCGGAATATAGGCGCCGTACTTCACATCCAAACTGCCTGCATCCTCACCATACTGCTCCTTTAACAGCTGGCCGAAGACGCCGATCAGCACTTTATGCCGCATCGTATTGCTGAGCATATGATTCGCCACGACCGGGTTGCGCAGCAGATCGGAATAGAAATGGTCTTTTAGCTCGTCCGCAAGCTCGCATGCGCCATAGACGCATCGCGCGTCCGCGATGATGAGCAAATAACGAACCCGCTCCCAATTCGGCTCCTCGAACCAGCCGTTGAGCTTTTGTTTCCATTCGGATAACGGCATGTTCCAATCCGCATTGGAGCTAATGACATTGCCTTCGCAAGGCGGATAACCGATCTGCACGAGAGCTTGGGTGATGACGCCTGCAAAATCGCAAAAATATCGCCGGATATCCTCCAGCTGCGAAGAATCGCTGGGATCCTGATAGATGAGGCCGCTGTCTTGATCGCTGGATAACGTCTGCTCTTCCCGCCCGCCGCTGCCGAACAATAGATATGCATAAGGCACGGGAGGGGAGCCGTTCCCCATCCGTGCCATTTGCATTTCCGAAAGGGCGATCGCGCGCTGGATCAGCGCGTCATGAACGCCGTTCAGATGGTCATAAAATTGTTCGACCGGTTGTTCGAAGAGCAGCGATTCCATATGCTCATGGAATTGATCGCGTAATCCGCGCAGCGTCTTGTAATCGTCGGCTTGGCTGATTGTCGTCAGCAGTTGTGCGCAGACCGGATCGTTCATACTGCTCGCTCCCCTTTGGTCCATATCTCTACTATCCCGATTTTACCATGGGAGTTACAGATTTTGCTGCGCTTTCTTCATTTGCTCCGGGTAGCCGTAAGTACCGTGCTCGGAAAGGTCCAGACCGATAATCTCTTGCTCTTCCGTGACGCGGAAGCCCATGATCATTTTCATAACGCCCAGAATCAGGAACGATGCCGCGAGTACGAACGCGCCGCAGACGACGACGGATTCGAATTGAATCCACAATTGGTGCCAGCTGCCCGTGTCGATCAGACCGCCGCGGCCGACGCCTACTTGCTCCGCCAGTGTTTGGGTGGCGAAGATACCGTTGGCCAGCGTACCCCAGATCCCGGCAACCCCGTGTACCGACAATGCGTAGATCGGATCGTCGACTTTGATTTTCTCGAAGAACTTCACGCTGAATACTACCAGGATGCCGGCAACGAGACCGATGACGACGGCTGCCCAAGGATCAACGAATGCGCACGATGCGGTGATGGCGACCAAACCAGCGAGAGCGCCATTGAGCATCGACGTAATGTCCGCCTTGCCTGCCACCAGCCAGGAGATCAGCAGCGCCGCTACGGCACCGCCTGCCGCGCCCAACTGCGTATTGAACGCCACGTAACCGAAGAATCCTTCGCCGACGCTTACCGCGCTGCCTGCATTGAAACCGAACCAGCCCACCCACAGAAGAAGGACCGATAATGCGCTGTATACTTGGTTGTGACCAAGAATTTCATTCGCGGAACCATCTTTGTTAAATTTGCCGATACGAGGTTTAAGAAGAACTGTAGCCGCGAAAGCCGCGAGCGCGCCCGTCAAGTGAACGACGGTGGAACCCGCATAGTCTTGCGCGCCGTCTTTGGCCAGCCAACCGCCGCCCCAGATCCAGTGCGCGACAACCGGGTAAATAATCGCGGTGAACAGAACCGTGAATACGAGGTAGGAAGACAATTTGGCGCGTTCTGCGAATCCGCCCCACGCGATGCTGAGCGAGATTGCGGCGAACGCCAACTGGAACAGGAAGAAAATCGTCGACGGATAGCTAGCGCCCTCGTCCGCTACGATAGATGGATTAAAGAAGAAATCGCCAATACCGAGGAATTTGCTTAGCGTGGTTTCCGCATTATCCGTACCGAACGTGAAGCCATAACCGACTGCCCAATAGACCAAGGAACAAAGGCCCAGCGTGAAAATCGTTTTGCCGGCGACGTGGCCCGCATTCTTCATGCGGGTCGATCCGGACTCAAGCAAAATAAAACCGCCTTGCATCAGAATAACCAGTACGGCCGACACCATGATCCACAGGGCATTTAGCCCCATATTTAGTTGTGCTGCTGATGGATCATCCGCATACGATAAGGCCGGGAACAGTAAGGCTAAAGCTCCTAATGATACTAATGTTTTCTTGACCACGACGACCACTCCCTTAATGTTATGATTCCTTACACATGAGGAAAGACTTAATGTCATTATAGTCAGAACAGGTTATTTTGACAATATCCTTTTTGACAAAGTGCAAAAAATATTCTAACGTTCGTGTCTTTTCAAGATATCAATGTTAAGTTTTTTCTCACAAAAGGCTTCGAATCGGGTTGGGAGGACGAGAATACTTCGGATTTCTGAGGCAACTTGGCTTTTTTCACATGCGATCTATATTTTATGTATGACGTAAAATTAGCTGTCATGTTAGCTTTTTGACTTGTAAATCGCACCAAAAGCGTGACGTTTGACTGTATGGTTGATTTTTCGGTATCATAATATAGATAAGTAATCATGTGCCTGAAAGAAGGTGAGGACATGGCAGAGAAACCGCTATACCGTATTGGCGAATTATCCAAGCTCGCTGGCGTAAGCGCGCGCACCATCGATTATTACACATCAACCGGTCTTATCGTTCCCGAAACCCGATCCGCCAAAAACTACCGGCTCTACAGCGACGACACGCTGGAGCGGCTCAAACGAATCGAACAAATGAAGAAGGACAAATATTCCTTAGACGAAATCAAAACCAACATCGACAGCTGGCAAAAGATTTCGCCCGACGAACATGTCTCGAGTAAACTAACGGACCTCCAGCTTCGCCTGGAGCAGCTGCAGCGCGAAGTGAAGGAGCTCGAACCGGTACTGAATCAGTTGAAGCCTAAACAGGCGCAGCAAGTATTCAAACGGATCGTCCCTTCGACCGCCGCTTGCGTCGAAGCGCTCATGCTGCTAATGAACAAAAGCGGATTTATGTAAGTCCTGAGGCGATACACCAGCGAAAGTACCTTAATGGAGGGATACGCACATGTTGTTCTTTCACCCTATGGACTTCCTCATCCTAATAGCCTTTGCCGTCTCCATCTGGGCTCAATTTCGCGTTCGGGGTACGTTTAACCGATGGTCAGGCGTCCCCGCCGCGAGCGGGCTAACCGGCTATCAGGCGGCCAGACGCATGCTAGACAATAACGGACTTCATCACATCCCCGTCGAACCGGTGCGCGGCACGCTCTCCGACCATTACGATCCCATTCATCGGGTCGTGCGCCTGTCCGAGCCGGTGTATTATGAACATTCCATCTCGGCGATCTCGGTCGCTTGCCACGAGGTCGGACATGCGATCCAACACAGCGTCAACTATCCGATGCTTGCGCTTCGCCACCGGATTTTCCCGGTCGTCAATATCGCGTCCGGCATCGCGCCGTTCCTGCTGCTCGCCGGCTTCTTCTTTCAAGCGACTGGCTTGTTCGGACTCGGCATTGCGTTCTTCTCCATCGCGGTCGCGTTTCAATTGATTACGTTGCCCGTCGAGTTCAACGCCAGCAGCCGGGCAAGGGAGCTTATGGTGTCCGAAGGCTTCATTACGAACGAGGAAGAACGCGGCGTGGCCAAAGTCCTCAACGCCGCCGCATTGACCTACGTCGCCGCTGCGTTAATCTCTCTCCTTGAATTGCTCAAATACGTGATGATCTTCAGTTCGAACCGCGATGAGTAAACGTTTCAGTTCATCCGGATATGCACAAAGAGGAAGGCCGTCGATTCGACGGCCTTCCTCTTTGTTTGCCTTGCCTGGATTTGTTGATTATTTGGTCGTGAATCGCGATAACGATTCGCCAAGCGCTTGGGAGACGGTCTCCAGCTTCTCCGACAGGTTGACCAGCCCGGCGGCAATGTTCGTCTGTTCGCTGCTTAACGATGCCACCTCTTCCGATGTCGCCGAGGATTCCTCCGCAACCGCGCTTACGTTGCTCATCGCTTCATTTAATACTTGCTGCGAATGTTCCAGCTTCCCGATTGCCTCGGTCACGTCGTTCAAGCTGCCGATGAACTGCGTCATTTGCCCATGGACGCCGGTGAAGATCGCATCCGCCTCTTTCACGGACACGATTTGTTCCTGGAACATCGGATATGCGGTGGACAAGACGCCGACCGTCTCTTCAATCTCGTTCTGGATGGTCACGGTAATCTGTCCGACGACGTCGATCGATTGTCTGGATTGGTCCGCCAGCTTGCGAATTTCGTCGGCGACGACCATGAAGCCTTTGCCGGCTTCTCCCGCTCGCGCCGCCTCGATCGCCGCGTTCAATGATAGAATATTCGTCTGTTTGGTCAGGCTTTGCAGTACATCGAGTATTTTCCGAATGGATTCCGTGCTTTCTTGCAGCCGCTCGACCTTCTCGACCATGGAACGCGTCATCTCTTCGGTCGAAGTGGTCTTGTTGATCAGCACTTTCATGTGGTCGGTGCCCTGCATACTGGAGCGTTCGACTTCGCGGGCAGCCGAAGACATCAACGAATTGCTCGCTAACACCTGCTTCATCTGAAGCTCGATTTCACCCGTCAGATCCGTGCCCCGTTCCGCTTCGATCGCAAGACTTGTCGCACCGCTAGCAATCTCTTCCGTCGCCGATGCGATTTCCTTCGCCGAAGTGGACGTTTGACGAGAGGCTTCCGCCAGTTCTCCGGCTGTCATTAACACTTCCTGCGCCGAGTTCGTCGTCTGATGAACAAGCGTCGTGATTTGGGCCATCATCTGATTAAAGCTGTTCGATAGCTGGCCAATCTCGTCCTTGCTCTTGATATTGGAGCGAACCATCAGGTTGCCGCGCTCTCCCTCGTTCATGAGATTGCGAAGTTGGACGAGCGGTCTAGCAACAATACGAATGACGAAGAGTCCAATGCCGACAGCCAGCAGCGCCGCGACAGCCGCAATAATCCACGTGGTGGTGCGAATGGTACCCGCGTCCTTCACCAATTGTTCGACCGGCACCGTGCCGAGCAGCCGCCAATTCTCCACAGCCTCGAATTGATCGTAGATCGCCAGCACTTCGCGTCCGGCATGATCCGTCCCATCTAAGGAACCGCCCTTCGCCTTCTGCCCTTCAGTTGGAAGTTTAACCGCCGAAGGCTTGCCCACCAGCGTCACGTCGCTATCGTAGACGATGGCGCTATTCATATCCACGATGGAGATGCGGCTGCCATCGCCGATTTGCAGATCGGCCAACTGGTCGGCCAGGTGCTCCGCGCTATATTCCATTACCAGCACGAAATCGCCTTTGTTCGTAATGGTGTTCTTGATGACGCGGGTCGCGCCGAACGTCGGGGTGTTGCCCTGCCCGCTCAAACCTTTAGCTTGAACCGGAATCCAGACCAGCTTGCCGTCCTGCTCCACCACTTCCTTGAACCAGGCTTCGTTCTGCGCCTCCGTCAACGTCGCCCCGACCGATATCGTCGGGATATCGCCCCCGATCGCAATGAGGTTCGTATTGACGATGGAATCATTGCCGACAACGTACATCTGAAGAACCTTGTTCACTTCTTGCGTCGCTTGAAAACGTTCGTATGTATCTTCGGAATTGATCATGGCGTCGATGTTCTTCTGAATGGTCGTGTCCAGCATAATTTGCATCGTCATATCTTCGTAGTTCTGGAACATCAAGTCCAGCTTGCCCGCCGATTGGCGAATCGCCACTTCCGTTGATTCCGACACCTTGTCTTTAATGATGGATTTGGAGGTGGAATACGAAAATAAACCGACGACCAATACGCATACGACAATCGCGATAAAGATAATCAAAAATAACTTCAGTCCGACGGATTGCAAACGAATACGGTTTCTCATAATGGCCCCCTTAGCCTGATCGAGGTTGCTGTATAAGTAAAGCGTTTACATGAATGAATCTGTAAACCGGCTGCTTCGCGACGATACGTCCAGGATATGTTCGCGCTGCTCATCCTTCCTGCTGTTGTCATGGTCCATGGTTGCTTGTTCAGGCGCTCTCTCCTCTTGTCTATGAGATCGGCAAGGCTTTCCTCGCCGTGCAAAGTTATCCTTATCCTATTTGTCGGCTTTGCCGCGTTAAAACTTTATAGCAAACGACGCCAGAACAAAAAAACTCCTCCCCGGGGTAAACACGACCGGAAAGGAGTATGCTAAGGTGCAGAGACTACGGGCGTATCCGTTTGCGCATCATGTCCATCGGCTGAACCGGCTGTTCGCATCGCATGACGATCGGCTGCAGCGGATGGCGAGCGGCGTCTAGCTTATTCCCAGCTTCATCGGTAATCTCGCCGACCACTTGTTTGAATCCGGTGCCGTTCGGACCGAAAAATTCAACTTCTTGACCCGGCTTGAAATGATTACGCTGCTGAATGACCGCAAGGCCGGTAGATTCGTCATACGAGAGCACGACGCCTGCAAAATCGTACGGCGCCGCTTTATCTTCCGGTCCGTAAATATGATCTTCTGCGCCTGGCGTGTCATAGAAAAATCCTGTGTTAAGCGGACGGTTCGCGGCTTTCTGAATATCATGCAGCCACTCTTCCTTCAGCTCATAATTATCGGGATCCGCCATATAAGAATCAATCGCTTGACGATACGCATGAACGACGGTTGCCACGTAGTGCAGGCTTTTCATGCGCCCCTCGATTTTGAAGCTGTCAACGCCGACCTCAATCAGGTCCGGCACGTTCTCAAGCATGCATAAGTCTTTGGAGCCCATCGTAAATTGATCTTCGTCCATGCCATACACTTGAATGTCGTCCTCATACAAATCGTACTTCCAGCGGCATGATTGGCAGCACCCGCCCCGGTTGGAGTCGCGATCCGTAAAATGGTTCGAGAGCACGCAGCGTCCCGAATACGACGAGCACATCGCGCCGTGGATAAAGGCTTCGATCTCGACGTCCACGTTCGCTTTAATCTCCGCGATTTCTTCTAGGCTGGCTTCACGGGCGAGCACGACGCGCGGCATGCCTTCTTCTTTCCAAAATTGCACAGCCTGCCAGTTCATCGTCGATTGCTGCGTGCTGACATGCACCTCCAGCTTCGGCGCGACGCGCTGAGCCGTCTCCATGATAATCGGGTCGGCCGCGATAATCGCCGCGATCCCCGCTTCTTCCAAGCCGCGCAAATAATCCTCCAGCCCTGCCAGATCCTCGTTGTGCGCATAGATGTTCGTCGCGACGAACACTTTGGCGCCGTATCGGGCTGCGAATTCTACGCCTTCCTTCATTTCTTCGAATGTGAAGTTGTCTGCATTCGAACGCAGCCCATAATGCTGGCCGCCGATATATACCGCATCCGCCCCATAATGGACGGCGAACTTAAGTTTTTCCAGATTGCCTGCCGGAGCAAGCAGCTCAGGCCGGTCCAGACGGTGACGTTTTCCCGTAAAACGCGGTTTCGTCTTCGTTGCCATGGCCGTGCACCTCCTGATTGTGTTTCGCGATGTCGTCAGATCGTGACCTGATCAATACACTTGTTCTTTATAGAAGAACCCATAGGATAACTCGCGATTCGGATCTTGTAAAGCTTGAATTGCTTCCAGCCACGATTCGTTGAACCGGTAGCCGTCCGGATCGGCGGCATACGCGTCGATGGCCGCACGATAAGCGCGAATCACGGTTTCATTATATTCGGCGGATTTGAGCAGCGTCTCGATTCGGAAGCTGTCGATACCCGCTTCCATCAACTCATGCAAATTCTCGATCATGCACAAATCGTCCGCGCTCATAATATGCGTGCCATTGGCATCTTCGTAAATCGGATACCGTTCATTCGGACGCTCCGCTTCCATTAAATACAAACCTTCTTCAATCGTGCCTTGCGGCACCCCTTTTCCGGGTAGTTGGATCGGCTGCTCGCCAGCGCCTTCGCTTTGGTGGTCGATATAGTTGCGAACGAGCGGACGTTTGGAATGATAAATATTCGTCAAGCCATGTACTTGCACTTGAATTTCAAGAGAAGATTTAGCTTTCGTCTCCAGCACCTGCTCCATGTTAAGCTCCCGTGCGGTAATAAAGCGAGTAGCGCCGCGTCTTCCCCAATAATCCGCCGTAGCGTAGTTCGTGGACGTCATCTCCGCATTCCAATGGAGTGCCGTCCCCGCCGCTTCGGCACGCGCCGTCATCAGCACGGCCGGATCACCGAACACGATCGCGTCCACGCCTGCTTCCACGACTTGTTTCATATACTCAGGCAGGGTACGAACGGTATCATTATCCAAGACGTTATTTATGGCCGCATAAATCTTTATCCCGTGCGGTTTGGCGTAGGCTACCGCTTCTGCGATCTGTTCGACCGAGAAATCGCCCGGCAGACGAACGCCGTAACGAGATTCCCCGATCACGAATGCGTCGGCTCCGGCTTCCGCGAACCGCTTTAATTCCTCCACTGAAGCAGCGCCGGATAATAGTTCGGGCTTCGTTGCCATCATGCGCCCTCCTTCTCATCGAGTTCGTAGTTAGTTTTGCGTCGAAGTTTCGTTGCTCTTGCGAATGTTGCGGTTGTGTTCGCTGAACGTGCGGGCGAACAAGTGCTCGTTTGAGCCATCCTTCTTTGTCACGTAGAATAGGAATTCCGAGGTTTCGGGATATAACGCCGCTTCAATCGACTTCAAACTCGGCGACGCAATCGGTCCAGGCGGCAATCCGTTCGTTTTGTACGTGTTGTAGGGACTTTCGACCTCCAGGTCTTTCACCAACAGCCTTTCTTTTTGTTTGTCGAGCAAATATTGCACGGTCGCGTCGATTTGCAGCGGCATCTTGGCCTTCAACCGGTTGTAGATGACACCTGCGACGAGCGCTCTTTCCTTGTCCACGACGACTTCGCGTTCGACCAAGGAGGCAATAGTCATCAATTCATGGAAAGTAACGCCGCGCTCTTTCATCGCCTCTTCCCATTCTTCCGGCAAGGAAACCAGCTTGCGATCGAGCTCTTTGAGCATGCGGTCCATAATTTGTTCCGCCGTGCTTCCTTTCTCCATCTCGTAGGTTTCTGGGAACAAATAACCTTCCAGTCGGTGCTTGAGGTCTTTGTTATCCGGGATGCCGCGAATCGCCTCGACATCGGCCCATTGGCTTGTCCCGTCCGCTAGCGCGAGGAATGCATCCCGATCGACAAGCCCCTCTTTGCTTAAGGCATCCGCGATCTGCTTGACCGTGAATCCTTCCGGTATCGTAAAGCGAATCGTCTCGGCTTCCACCGTTTCGCCTGCATTCAATTTCGCGATGACCGCGTCGATATCCATGCCGGGAGTAAGTTCATATGTCCCTGCCTGGAACCGCGATCCTTCATCTTTATACCGCAAATAATATTTGAAAATAAAGCCGTTTCGGATAATCCCTTGGTCTTCCAGTACTTGCGCAAACTCAAACGGCGACATGCCGTTCTCCAATACGACCTCGCGAACGTCGCCCGCGGGAGCAGGTCGCAAACCGTTCCAAATATAAAAGGCAATGCTTGCTGCAATAACAATAAAGAGTCCAAGAAGCGAGGTAATCACCCACAGCGTGATCCGTGCTTTTGACGGCCCTCTGCGCGCGCTACGACCCGCGTCTTGCGCTCCTTTCACTGGCTGCTTCTGATAATCCAAGCTCAGGTCCTCCATTTCGGCTGCGGTACGGGTAGCTAAGACTGCTTAGGCTTCAAATGCCGTGGAAAAGGGACGGCCTTAGACCGCCCCTGCTTCCAAGCATCTTCAAATCATCGACCAATCGCTTCCGTCGTCGAACCAGCCTTAAGGCTGTTCTTCGCCGATAAACAACAGGTCGTCGTAAGCTTCCGCCGCATCTTCCCATTCATCTTCGTCGTCAATCGACTCAAGCTCGGGCTCTCCGCCGTCCTGTTGGACGATCCGGAAAAATGCGACTTCGTCTTCCTTGCGCATCGCTTCGGTTTGCAAACCGGCATACATCTGTTCGCCGATCCGGAATTCCGCCGCGATCTGGAATGGTTCTGTTCCTCCGTCTTCGCCGACAAGCTCGACCTCGCGGCCGTAAATCGGACCCAAAACGGATATGCGTTCAACTGGTTTCAAACGTCTGACGCTCCTTTCGACCTACGCAGCTTAATGCGCTAGTCGTTCTCGTCGATCTCGGCGAGCAGGGTGTTGAACGTTTCTTCAACCATGTTCCACTCTTCCTCGTCGTCGATCGTGTACAGCTTCAGGTCGTCGCCTTCTTCTTCATATCGGAACGCGTACACCTCGTCTGCTTCTTCGTCGTCTTCCTCGGCATTCAGCGGAACGACCATCATATATTTTTGATCGGAGCCATCCACCTCAAACTTCATGACAACCTCGAACTCTTCCTCATTGCCGTCCTCGTCCGGAATGTAGATGATTTCTGGTTCTTCGAACTGCATGTCGTCCTTTGTCATCGTAACCCTCACCTTTTCGTTTTAGAATCGAGATAATTTTGCAAAATGAGCGTTGCCGCCATTTTGTCCACCACTAATTTTCGCTTCTTCCGGCTGACGTCTGCTTCGATGAGCGTTCGCTCGGCTGCGACCGTCGTCAACCTTTCGTCCCAAAGGTGAACGGGTAAGTTTAGTTTTTGCTGCAAGGATTGTGCGAATGCGATGCAAATTTCGCCACGCGGACCGACGGTGCCATTCATATTTTTGGGCAAACCGACCACGATCTCGCTTACTTCATGTTCCTTCGTCAGCGCGGCGATCTCGTCGAGTTCGCCGTCGTCACGCCGCTTCTGTACGACCTTTACCGGTTGCGCGGTCCAGCCGAACGCGTCGCTGACGGCGATGCCGATGTTGCGGTCGCCGTAATCAATGCCCATGACGCGCATGCGACTTTCATCCCCTTATCGTGCTGAACGGTCTTATTGGCGGTGCTGACTTAAGTAAGAGCGGACAAGCTCTTCGATCAGCTCATCGCGTTCCTTCCTGCGAATGAGACTTCTGGCATTGTTATGCCGCGGAATGTATGCGGGGTCTCCGGACAGCAAATAGCCGACGATCTGGTTGATCGGATTGTAGTCCTTCTCCTGCAGCGCATTATAGACGGATAACAAGATGTCCTTCGAAGAAGTTTCAAGTCCCTCTGCCTTTACATCGAACTTCATCGTTCTGTCCATGGAATTCATCGCCAGCACCTCACTTTCCAAGCCGCTTAACAGCCGTTTGATATTCTTATCATATCACATTTGCCTGCGAGAGAACCAGTTCTTCGGCAATTCGGAGCGCCTCTTCCAGCTTGGACGGATCTTTGCCGCCGGCTTGGGCCATATCCGGACGACCGCCGCCGCCGCCGCCGCAAACCGCTGCCGCTTCTTTGATGATTTTACCCGCGTTGAAGCCCTGCTTCACCAGCTCCGGCGATACGGACACGACCAGGTTGACTTTGCCTTCTGCCGCCGCGCCCAGTACGATGACAGCATTCGCCACCTTCGTCTTCAGCTCATCCGCGATACCGCGAAGCGCATCCATATTCGGGGCGCTTACTTTGGCGGCCAGCACACTGACGCCGCCCACCGTCTTGACCGACGATTCCAACGAACCCGCTTCAATGCGGCTTAGTTTGCCCTGCAGCGATTCGTTTTCGCGGCTAAGCTCCTTCACCTGCGCATGCAGCGCGTCGATCCGCTTCGGTACGTCGACGGCATTCGATTTCAGCAGTCCCGCCGCTTGCTTAAGCAGCTCCAGCTGGCTTTCGACGTATTCGTATGCGTGTTGGCCCGTTACGGCTTCGATCCGGCGCACCCCCGAACCGATGCCGCTCTCGCCGAGCAGCTTGAACAGTCCGATCTGCGCCGTGTTCGTAACATGGCAGCCGCCGCACAGCTCGATGCTGTAATCGCCGACGCGAACGACGCGAACCGTGTCGCCGTATTTCTCGCCGAACAGCGCCATTGCGCCCTGAGCCTTCGCTTCGGCGATTGGCATCGTGCTGATTTGAAGCGGCGTGCCCAACCAAATTTGCTCGTTCACGCGACGTTCGATATCAGCCAGCTCTTCCGCGCTGATACCGCCGAAATGCGAGAAGTCGAAACGGAGACGATCCGGCTCAACGAGCGATCCCGCTTGATTGACGTGCTCGCCCAGCACATCCTTGAGCGCGCGATGCAGCAAGTGGGTCGCCGTATGGTTCTTGATGATCGCTTCGCGCGTGCGTGCCGTGACGGCGGCGCGAACCGCTGCGCCCGTCTGAAGCGTGCCGCTCTCGACGAAGCCATGATGAACCGTTTGACCGTGTGGCGCTTTCGTGACGTCTTCGACTTGCAGCACGAATCCGTCGCCGATGATCGTGCCTTTATCGCCGATTTGGCCGCCGCTCTCCGCGTAGAATGGCGTACGATCGAGCAGCACGAGCACGCGGGCGCCTTCCTCGGCGGATTCGACGAGCGCGCTTCCGTCCACGATCGCTTTCACGACGGCGCCTTCCAGCGTCAGATCGTTATAGCCGACGAATTCGGACTTCTCCGTGTAATCCGCCAACGGGCCGCCTTGCACGTTCATGCTGCCGGTATCTTGGCGTGCCGCGCGTGCGCGTTCGCGCTGCGCGTCCATCGCCGCATCGAATCCGGCGCGGTCGACCGTGAAGCCTTGCTCGGACGCGTAATCTTCGGTGAGGTCGAACGGGAAGCCGTACGTATCGTAGAGCTTGAACGCATCTTGACCGCCGATTTCCGTTTGGCCAGCTTGACGTGCATGTTTAACCAAATCCGCCAGAAGCGCCAAACCGTCGGACAATGTTTCGTGGAAACGCTCTTCCTCCGTGCGGATAACCTTCTCGATGAATTCACGCTTGTCCACGACTTCCGGATAGTAAACGCCCATAATGCCGCCCACAATGCTGACCAGTTCATGCAGGAACGGACGGTCGACGCCGAGCGTTTTGCCGTAGCGGACCGCGCGGCGAAGCAGACGGCGGATGACATAGCCGCGGCCTTCGTTGGACGGCAGAACGCCGTCGCCTACCGCGAATGCCACGGTGCGGATATGATCGGCGATGACTTTGAGCGCTACGTCGTGATCCGCGTTGACTTTGTAACGTACGCCGGCAATCTCGCACGTCCGCTCGATGATCGGCATGAACAGGTCGGTGTCGAAGTTCGAATCGACGTCCTGCAAGATCGACGTGAGCCGCTCGAGACCCGCGCCCGTATCGATGTTCTTATTCGGAAGCGGCGTGTAGCTGCCGTCTTTATTATGATTATATTGCGAGAACACGAGATTCCATACTTCCAGGAAGCGCTCGTTCTCGCCGCCCGGCCAGCATTCCGGATCGTTCAGATCGCCGTATTTGTCTCCGCGATCATAAAAGATCTCCGTACAAGGGCCGCACGGACCTTCGCCGATATCCCAGAAGTTCTCCTCGAGCTTGTAAATGCGCTCGGCTGGCAAGCCGATTTTCTCGTTCCAGTAACGGTATGCCTCTTCATCCTCTGGATACACCGTGACCGATAAACGATTCGGGTCGAAGCCGATATGCTTCGGGTCGGTCAGGAACTCCCACGCCCACGTGATGACTTCTTCTTTGAAATAATCGCCGATCGAGAAGTTGCCGAGCATTTCGAAGAACGTATGGTGACGGCGGGTTTTGCCGACGTTCTCGATATCGTTGGTGCGAATGCACTTTTGGGAGTTGGCGATTCTCGGGTTATCGGGGATGACCCGGCCGTCAAAATACGCCTTAAGCGGCGCCATGCCCGCGTTGATCCAGAGCAGCGACGGATCGTTGTGCGGCACGAGCGATGCGCTCGGTTCGATTTTGTGTCCTTTGCTCTCGAAGAATGCAAGCCATTTGGAACGGATTTCTGCAGCTTTCATGTTCTCCATGCCTCCAGTGACGTGAATAGTGACGGTGACGCTATATTAGTTGACCAACAACGTACGAACAATATAATTGCTGCGCAAGAGTGATGATCTTACGATCGCTGTTGTTCACGGTTATCTTTAGATATAATGTTCAAGGTTGATAACCCACACAAAGGCGAACGCTTCGCTTCTTCAGATTCATCAATCTTTCTCCGCACAATTGTTCGTTTCGTTAATTCCAACTGATATAGCTTGAATGATGAAAAAACAAAAAACGCCCCTGTCTATAACAGGGACGATCATTCGCGGTACCACCCTGGTTATTGCCTGCTCTCGCTCTCGAAAGAAACGAAGGAGACAATCTCCTCTGCGGACGCTAACGGGTCCAGCCGGTGGAGTTCTTCCACTCTCCGAAACGAGCTTTCCGCCATTCTTCTTCATTGAAACTTTCCCAGCCTACGCGGTCGAACATACGGCCGCGAAGAAGTTTCATCTCTGGTTGAAGGGCTATGGCGTACTTCATGTTTCATCGCCGATTTAACATTATGACGATAATCGTCTACTTTTTAGTATATCGGTATTTCATCCCAGCTGTCAAATCATACGATCTTTCGTCTAACGTAGTAGGCGAATAGATGCTGGACAACCACCTTGGCCGCCGCGAAGATCGGCACCGCCAAAATCATGCCGACGATGCCCGCCAGTTCTCCGCCGACGAGCAGCACGAAAATAATCGATAGCGGATGCATGTGCAGCGTTCGACCAACGACCTGAGGCGAGATCACATTGCCCTCGAGAATCTGGCAGAGCGTGTTGATAACGACGACCAGCAGCATCATTTTGAATGAGATCGTGGAAGCTACCACCAGCGCCGGAGCAGCCCCGATGAACGGGCCCAAGTACGGGATGATGTTCGTGACCGCCACGATGCTCGCGAGCAGCAGCGGGTACGGAAGGCCGATGATCCAATAACCCAGGTAAGCCAATCCACCCACAATCACGCAGACGAGAAATTGCCCCCGAATATAGCTGCCGAGCGCGGCGTCAATATCTTTGAGCATGCGAACCGCGTGCTTTCGGTGCGGCTTGGGCACATATGTCAAAATCGTCCGTTCGAACACTTCGAAATCCTTCAAAATATAAAACGCGAGAAACGGGATAATGAACGCGATGAATACGACGTTCAGCATGGCCCCGATATTATTAATGAAGGAAAATACGGCTTCGGTCGCCATCTTCTCCAGCTTGTACAGCGAATTGTTGATGCTCCCTCTGAAGCTCTCCGGCAAATAAGAGGAATTGTTCAAGTCGTTGACGAGGCTATGCGCGCGCATCGTCAAGTCCGGCATGTGGTGGTTCAATTCCTGCAGCTGCTCCATGAACATGGGGATCGCATTAATCAGAATAACGGCCAGCGACGCGCAAAATACCGCATAGATGAGCAATACCGCGAAGGTTCGAGGCACTTTACGCTCATGGAGCAGGCTCACGATCGGATTCAAGACGTACGAGATGATCATCGCGATCAAGAAAGGTGCGAAAACCGCTTTGAGGAACGCGTATATATGCACGATGATCGGCTTCACGAGCAGCAGCAAATAGAGGGCAATCAGCCCCAAGATCAGAAACACGAGCGCTCTGAACAGACGGCTGTTCGTAAAACGTTCCACGTCCGCTCCCCTCCTTTCCTCACCGCAGTTTGTACAAGTATATGTACAACTTCCCCGTTTCATCCCCTTCAGGAAAACACAGCACGATCAGGCGGACAACGGCAAAAAAGACGGCCTCCGCCAGGCGGAAACCGTCTCTTAGGTTCATCGTTATTAATTCGCGTGCACTTGGGTGATCTCGTCCTCGAAGAAAAGATCGTCGAGCGAGCTCAGCGTACCGTCCTCTTCCACCTGGAAGACGGACATCTTGTCGCCGTTCACGGTCAATTCAATAAAGCAGCCCCAGCAATAGAACTGGTGGGAACCGATTTTACCGATATCTTTCGAGTTGCAGTTGGGACATCTCATCATACATTTCTCCCTATATCCGAATCAGAAGCTGCGACGGGCTCCAGCAGCAGCTCGCTGCCGGCCGGAACGATGATCGCATCATTGCCGAGCATGACGGTGTCGGGATCCTTCGGAACGGGCAGCCACTTGCGGCCATCCATAATATCCGCAATAAAACCGTCGGTTAGCTCATAGCCTACTATTTGTGTACCCTGTAAATCACTAAAATAAACATCGGAGACGCGTCCAAGCTGTTCACCGTCCGTCGTGACGACCATCAGGTCCTTCAAGCGAACGGGGCCGTTGTGAAAGGAGCGGTGCACGTCGGCTTTACCGGCATGGCTGACTGCCGTCTCGCTAGCAATCAGCACGGCATCATCGCCGCATTTGACGACGTCCGTCCATAAGACGGATTTCATCGCGGTAAAAAATCGCCGGCCCGCATCAAGCACGATTCCGGTCAGCTGCCAGTGTTCGTCGAACCAGGCGTCCTTCACGTGACCGACCTGCTTACCCGAGTGAAGCTCCAATACGGGAAGACCGATGACATGTTGAAGTTTAATCACGGCGACTGGAGTCCTCCTAAGCGTTAGTACGGATGCGATTCAAGAAAGTTGCAATTTTCTTGTGCGCCCGCTCAAGTTCCTCCAAAGTATTCCCCAAACCGAAACTAAACCGGACGGCGGACGTCAAACGCGCTTCGGAAATTCCCATGGCGATCAGCACGTGCGACGGTTCGATCGCCCCGGCCGTGCAAGCCGAGCCTCCGGATACGGCAATACCAGCCAAGTCAAAATTCATGAGCAAGGTCTCGGTGTCGGAACCGATAAAGCTGAGGTTCGCGATGTGCGGCAGCGTCTCGGTCGGGTGGCCGTTCACCGCGATTCGTTCGGCGCCGTAGGTACCTTTCATGCGTTCTATCCAATTAAGACGAAGCTTGTCCAGAAAAAGTTTCTTCTCCGTCAAGGAATTCACAGCAAGCTCGGCGGCAGCGGCAAAGCCGGCCGCGCCGGCGAGATTCTCGGTTCCCGCCCGGCGCTTGCGCTCCTGGGAGCCGCCGAATAACAGAGGTTCAAACGGAAGATGTTTCGCTATATACAAAGCGCCAATCCCTTGCGGACCGTTGATTTTGTGCGCGGAGAAACTCATCAGATCCACGGGCAGCATCTTCAGGTCGATCGGAATCGAACCGAGCGCCTGCACGGCGTCCACATGAAACGGAATGCCGCGTTCGCGCGCGATCGTCCCGATCGCTTCGATCGGCTGGATCGTTCCCGTCTCGTTGTTGGCGTACATGACAGTGATAAGCGCCGTATCCGGACGTATCGCGGCCTCGACATCGGCAGGCGACACAAGACCCGACGCATCGACCGAAAGCACAGTAAGCTCAAATCCTTCCTTCTGCAGCGCTTCGCATGTCCGTAATACGGCATGATGTTCGACCGAAGAAGTAATGATGTGAGCTTTCCCTTGTTTATGCATCGCTCTTGCCACACCGGCAATCGCGGCGTTATCGCTTTCGGTTCCGCCTGATGTGAAATACAGCTCGTTCGGCGCGCAGCCTACCGCTGCGGCGATCCGCTCGCGCGATCGGCCGAGCAGCGCTTTGGCCGCGCGTCCGAAGCTGTGCGTGCTCGAGGCATTCCCGAACGTCTCTTTATATACAGCCATCATGGCATCGGCCACATCGGGATGAAGCGGCGACGATGCGGCATGATCAAAATAGATACGTTCCATAAACATTCCGTCCTTACAAAAGGCCCGGCTTTCGCATACGGACGCCGGACCGCTGTTAGTTTGCTAGATGTAGAACATGTAGGAGTCCTGCGAGCCTTCTTCTTTGTACGTGACCAGATCCTCGAGCGTTGTCGAGTCGAGCACTTCGGCAATGCTGTCGCGAATACGCAGCCACAAGTTGCGCTTGGCCGGATCATCCTCTTCCGTAAAATCGACCGGTGAGATCGGACCTTCGAGAATTCGAATGACGTCCCCTGCCGTGATCGATTCCGGGGTTCTCGAGAGAATGTATCCTCCATATGCCCCGCGGATGCTCTTCACCAATCCGGCGTTGCGTAGCGGCGCGATCAATTGCTCCAAATAGTGCTCCGATAAACCGTTACGCTCAGCAATGCTCTTGAGCGAGGTTGGGCCTTCGCCGAACTTGGCAGCAAGCTCCATCATAATCGTCAACCCGTAACGGCCTTTAGTCGATATCTTCAACTATGACACCTCTTCTTTCGATCCCGAGAATGCATATGCGGAAATCAAGTCATGCCTTCACCACATACATCAATAAAACTTGGTATTCCCATATCATATCTATGTTAACATATCCTCGGCCGTTTTGGGTAAAAAAGCATGACATTCTCATGAAAAATACGTTTCATCTGTGCTACAATAGAGAAACTTGCGGTGCGGGGCGAAAGTCCCGCCCGTTTTATCATAGAAGGTGGTGGTATTACGATGAATCAAGATAACAGCAGCATCCGGATCGTCGTCGGCATGTCCGGTGGCGTCGATTCCTCCGTGACTGCCCTATTGCTGAAACAACAGGGCTACGATGTAATCGGCATATTCATGAAAAACTGGGACGATACCGATGAATTCGGCCACTGTACGGCCGAAGACGATGCAGAGGACGTGCGCCGCGTCTGCGAGCAGATCGGCATTCCCTACTATACGGTTAACTTCGAACAAGCCTATCACGACAAGGTATTCGCTTACTTCCTGGACGAATACCGCCGCGGGCGGACGCCGAATCCGGACGTCATGTGCAACCGCGAAATCAAATTCGGCGATTTCCTGAAGAAGGCGCTCGACCTCGGCGCCGACTATTTGGCCACCGGCCATTACGCGCGGGTCGAACGCGATGCGGACGGCACGACTCGCCTGCTTCGCGGCGTAGACGGCAACAAGGATCAGACGTATTTCCTGCACGCGCTCGGACAAGACCAATTGGCCAAGGCGATGTTCCCAATCGGCCATCTGCCGAAGCCTGAAGTCCGCCGTCTCGCGGAAGAAGCCGGGCTTGCGACCGCGAAGAAGAAGGACAGCACCGGCGTCTGTTTTATCGGCGAGCGCAATTTCAAATCCTTCCTGAGCGGTTACTTGCCTGCTCAGCCCGGACCTATGATCGACCTGGTCACCGGCGAAGAGAAAGGCCGCCACGACGGCCTGATGTATTACACGCTCGGCCAGCGCCAAGGTCTCGGTATCGGCGGTTCGGGCACAGGCGAGCCGTGGTTCGTCGCTTCGAAAGACTTGAAGGAAAATATTCTGTACGTCGTGCAGGGCGATAAACATCCGAGTCTCTACTCGTACGGCTTGACCGCGACCGGCGTGAATTGGATCTCCGGGGCGCTGCCGGAAGGTTCTGTTCGCTGCACGGCCAAATTCCGATACCGCCAGCCTGACCAAGGCGTCACGATTACGTTCCGCGCGGACGGCACGACGGCCGATGTCGTCTTCGATGCTCCGCAAAAAGCGATCACGCACGGCCAAGCAGTCGTCTTCTACGAAGGCGATGTCTGCCTAGGCGGAGGCACGATCGATCAGGTGCAATTCGAGCCGCATGCGGGATAACGAGCAAAGGTAGCGCTGCGCTGTGAGCCAGCTCAAAAAGGCAGATCCTCAAGAGGATCTGCCTTTTATCGTTTAACGTTAATTCGGGCTGTAAGCGAGTATGGCCAAGTCCCGTTGTCCCGATCAGCCGGTCTCCGCCTGGAGTTCATCGGTACCGGGCTCAAAATGGTTTCCCTGCTTTCTCAGCAGGATACGGGAAATGCGCAAATGATCCGTCTCTTCGATAATGAACTCCAACCCGTTCGGCAGCTCGATCCGCTGGTTGCGGGTCGGCGGGATTTCGATCTGCGAGTAGAGCCAGCCGCCAATCGTATCGTAGTCGTCGGTATCGATATCCAGACCGAAGTAGCTGTTCACTTCTTCAATCAGCATCAAGCCGTTAATCGAATGGGTGGAATCGTTAAGGCGTTCGATATCCGGGCGCTCTTCGTCGAATTCGTCCTGTATTTCCCCGACAATCTCCTCCATAATGTCTTCCAGCGTAACCAAACCGCTCGTTCCGCCGTATTCATCGATAAGAATCGCGATTTGCGTTTTCTTCTTCTGCATCAGCTTGAGCAGCGTGCTGATTTGCATCGATTCGGGCACGGTCGTGATCGGCCTCAGAATGGACTTGACGTCCGTAACGCCTTGGGCCGCGTACTTCAGCATGTCTTTGATATGGACGAAACCGACGATGTTATCTTTGTCGCCGTCGCATACCGGATAGCGCGTGTGCATCTCGCGCAGCGCAATCTCTTGGTTCTCCTCGAACGGGAGGTTCGTATATAAGCAGGTCATTTCGGTGCGAGGAATCATAATTTCCCTGGCGTTCGTCTCCGCAAAATCGAATATATTGTCCACGAGGGTGAGTTCCGTATTATCGATGAGACCGGACTTGTGGCTTTCTTTCATAAGAATTCGGATTTCTTCTTCGGTATGGGCCGAGTCATGCTCGCCTGCAGGCTCGATCCCGATAAGCTTCAATATCCTGTTAGCGGTGCCATTGAGAAACCAAATGAACGGATACATGATTTTGTGAAATACGATGAGCGGCAAGGCGGTCCACAACGTAACCTGTTCCGATTTGCGGATCGCTACCGTCTTCGGCGCCAATTCTCCGAGCACGATATGCAATAGCGTGATGACGGAAAACGCAATGATAAACGCGATGGTGTGAATGAGCGCATCTCCGAAATTCAACTTCCGGAGCATCGGTTCAATCGCATCCGCGATCGCGGGCTCCCCGATCCATCCTAGACCGAGCGACGCGAGCGTGATGCCTAATTGACACGCGGACAGATATGCGTCCAGATTCGTCGTGACATTGGATGCAAATCGCGCGCGCTTATTGCCGTCCAATACCAACGTATCGATCCGGCTGCCTCGAACCTTCACCATCGCAAATTCAGCCGCGACGAAAAAGCCGTTCAAAAAGACTAGCACGAAAATCAACATTCCATTCAACCATATGGGTAACGGGTCACTCAAGAAACTCCTGCCAACCGAGTGCCGAACGAAAACCGGCGGTCGGTGACAGGTACACCTCCTTTTGGATAAAAAAATGTAGGTAAGGCCATAATATTAGATTAGACGAATCCAGCCTCCCGCGTCAAACCGCGGGAAGTGCGTCTGCACCGATTTCGGTGCGTATGGTATGTTTATTCGGTAAAGGTCGGCCATTATGCGCCGATAGCGCCCTGATGCTCGCGTTTTTGTCCCCTCGCTGCTACTTTCCGACGCGTTTCGCTTGATTTTGACGGATTTTATCCTCGGTTCCCTGCGCAGTCGCCTTGTAAAACTGCTTGCCGTCCAGCCGGTCCGGCAAATACTGCTGCTTCACGTAATGACCCGGAAAATCATGCGGGTATTGATAGCCCACATGGCCAAGCCGCTGAGCTCCGCTGTAATGAGCGTCGCGCAGATGCAGCGGCACTTCCGCCGTGCCGATCGATTCGATCGCCGTCATGGCGCTCCCGATGGCGAGCGCCGCGGCATTCGATTTGGGACTCTCGACGGCGAACAGGATCGCTTGGGCGATATTATACTTCGCCTCCGGCCAGCCGATCTTGTGGTACGCATCCATCGCCGTCACCGCCTGCACCATCGCTTGCGGATTCGCAAGGCCGATATCTTCGCTGCAGGCGACGATTAGCCGACGCAAGAAGGTCATCGGATCCATGCCCAGCCGCTCGACGGCGTACAAAAACCAGAACAGCGCCGCATCGCTAGAACCACGCACGCTTTTGTGGAAGGCGGAGAGCACGTCGTATTGCGTAGATTCATCCGCTCGAATCGTCGGCTTGCGAATGGATTCTTCGGCGACCGCAAGCGTCACGTGCACCGAGCCGTCCGGCTGAGAAGGCGTCGTGACCGCGGCCAGCTCGATCGCGTTGAGCGCGCGTCGAATATCGCCGCCTGCCATGTTCGCGATATGCGCGAGCGCCTCCTCGTCCACGGTAAGATCCATGAAGCCAAGACCCCGCTGCTTATCCGCGATCGCCCGCTGCATGGCCGTCATGGCATCATGTCTCGTCAACGCCTCAAGCTGAAACAGCGTGGAGCGGGACAAGAGCGCTCCGTTCACATAGTGAAAGGGGTTCTCCGTCGTCGCCCCGATGAAAATGATTATGCCTTGTTCGACGGCCGGCAGCAGCGCATCCTGCCTCGATGCATTGAAGCGGTGCACCTCGTCGAGGAACAAGATCGTCTTGCGATCGTACATTGCCTTGTTCGTGCGCGCGGCCTCGATCACTTCCCGCACGTCTTTGACGGATGCATCGACCGCGTTCAATTTCACGAAGATGCCTTTCGTCCGCTTCGAGATAATATGCGCGAGCGTCGTCTTCCCGCACCCCGGAGGTCCGTACAAAATAACCGAGGATACTTGATCCGCTTCGATTGCGCGCCGAAGCAGCTTCCCCGGCCCCACGATATGTTCTTGCCCGATATAATCTTCGATCGTCTCCGGCCGCATCCGGTCGGCCAGCAGCTTGGCTCGCGGCGCTTCCGTCTCCTCTTGATACGAAAATAAGTCCACTCGTCACACCTGCCCGCGATTATTTTCCATGTTCGTTCAACCTCATTCTATCATCATAGCATACTCGCACAGATGTTCGCCAATGACCGAATAACGGCAAAAAGCCCTTATTTGCCCGGTTCCCGCCTTGAAAGAAGGGACGAGGGTTGTAAGAAAGATTGGTTTTCTCTAGTACTCCCGAAACGATAGGATCGCGACTCAGACAACGAAAAAAGACGCCCGATCGAGCGATTGCTCCGTCTCAGGCGTCTTTGGGTTGCGCGTTGTATATAGGTGGAGCGGTACGAGCCGTTAAATCTCGACGCCGCCTGCGGCAAGCAAATCTTTGACCACTTCGCTGACCATAATCAAGCCGGCCACGGGGGGCACAAAGGCATTACTCGCCGGCGGCTGCTGCGCCTTGCGGATCTCCGGGGCGTTCTCCGGCACGATGCGCTGCGTCACGTCCTCGCGCGGCTTCTTCGGCTGCTCCGTGGAGAAGACGACCTTCACGCCTTTCTTAATACCGTCCTTACGCAGCTTGGTCCGCACGACGCGGGCGATCGGGTCCATCGATGTTTTCGAAATGTCGGCAATCTGGAATTTGGTCGGGTCCATCTTGTTCGCGGCGCCCATGCTGGAGATGATCGGGATCTTCCGCTCGAGACACTGTTTGATGAGATGGATTTTGTACGAAATCGTGTCCGACGCGTCGACCACGAAGTCGAGCGGGTATTCGAACAGCTTCTCGTACGTCTCCTCGGTATAGAACATGCGCAGCGAGATCGCCTCGCAATCCGGATTGATCAGCTTGATCCTCTCGCGCATGAGATCGGCTTTCGGCTGGCCGACCGTCGTCGTGAGCGCGTGAATCTGGCGGTTGATGTTCGTGATGTCGACGACGTCTTTGTCGATCAGAATGATCCGCCCTACGCCCGTGCGCGCCAGCGCTTCTGCGGCGATGGAGCCTACACCCCCGATGCCAAGTACCGCCACGGTGCTCCGCTTCATAATTTCAAGCCCCTCGGGTCCGATCGCAAGCTCCGTCCGGGAAAATTGATGCAGCATATCAAGTGCCTCCTTTGTCGTCTAGTTTCGGTTTCTCCTCTTTCTTATAACGGGAAAAGAGAGCGGCCCGGCCGCTGTTGACTGGCCGAACCGCATCGGAATTTAGGATTGAGCTGTCGGCGCAGCGCCTGCCGCAGCCGGCTCCGCTTGTTTGACCGGCTTCGGCAGCGTGCGGATGTGCAGCTGCTGCAGCTGTGAAATGTCGACTTCCGAAGGCGCATCGGTCAACAGATCGGTCGCGCTTGCCGTTTTCGGGAAGGCGATCGTCTCACGCAGATTCGTGCGGCCGGACATCAGCATGACCAGACGGTCGAAGCCGAACGCGATGCCGCCGTGCGGAGGCGTGCCGTAATCGAACGCATCCAGCAAGAAGCCGAACTTCTCATGCGCTTCTTCCAGGGAGAAGCCAAGCGCCTTGAACATTTTCTCCTGCACGTCGCGCTTGAAGATCCGCATCGAACCGCCGCCTACTTCGTAGCCGTTCAGGACAAGGTCATACGCTTGCGCGCGGATCTGGCCTGGATCGGATTCGAACAGGTGCAGATCGTCTTCGTTCGGACGCGTGAACGGATGGTGCTCAGCGACATAACGTTTCGCCTCTTCGTCCCAGCCGAGAAGCGGGAAGTCGACGACCCAAGCGAATTTGAATGCGGACTCGTCGATCAGGCCGAGCTGCTTGCCGATCTTCAGGCGCAGATTGCCGAGCACGTCGGCGACAACCTTCTTCTTGTCCGCGGAGAACAGGAGCAGGTCGCCTTCCTCGACGCCGAGTTTCTCGGTCAGCGCCGCGATTTCTTCCGGCTTGAAGAATTTCACGATCGGACCGCGCCATTCGCCTTCCTTCACCGTGACCCATGCCAAGCCCTTGCCGCCGTAGCGCGCCGCGAACGGCTGCAGGTCGTCAAGCTCCTTACGGCTCCAGCTCGCGCAGCCCTTCGCGTTCAGCGCCTTCACGACGCCGCCGCTGGCCGCGACGGAAGCGAACACCTTCACTTCGCTTGCGCGCACGATGTCGGTAATGTCCTCCATCTCGAGACCAAAGCGAAGGTCCGGCTTGTCAGAGCCGTATTTGTTCATCGCATCCGCGTACGTAATCCGTTGGAACGGCGTCGGGATTTCCACGTTATTGGTCTCGCGGAACAAACGCACGACGAGCTGTTCCATCAGCTCGAGCAGCTGATCCTGGGACAAGAAGCTGGTCTCGATGTCGACTTGCGTGAACTCCGGCTGACGGTCCGCGCGAAGGTCCTCGTCGCGGAAGCAGCGTGCGATTTGATAGTAACGCTCCAGACCGCTCACCATCAGCAGCTGCTTGAAAATTTGCGGCGATTGCGGCAGCGCGAAGAATTCGCCCGGATGAACCCGGCTTGGCACCAGATAATCGCGCGCGCCTTCCGGCGTGCTCTTCGTCAAGATCGGCGTCTCGACATCGATGAAGCCTTCGCCGTCAAGGAAGTCGCGGAATACTTTGGCCGCTTTCGAGCGCAGCATAAGCGTCTTCTGCATTTCCGGACGACGCAGGTCCAGGTAGCGGTACTTCAGGCGAAGCGACTCGTCGACCTCAACGCCGTCTTCGATCGGGAACGGAGGCGTCTTGGCCGCGTTCATGACTTCGATTTCGGTTACACGCACTTCGATCTCGCCCGTGGCAAGGTTGGCGTTCACCGTCTCGGCGTCGCGCTCGACCACCGTACCGCGAACGGCGAGTACGTATTCATTGCGCGCGCGATCGGCAATGGCCAGCGCATCGCCCGAGAAATCCGGGTTGAACACGATTTGAATAATGCCGGTACGATCGCGCAGATCGATGAAGAGGACTCCGCCAAGGTCGCGGCGGCGCTGCACCCAACCGTTCAAGGTTACCGTTTGGCCCACGTGGGCTTTGGAAAGCGTTCCGCATGCATGCGTTTTGAGCATCATAAAGCTTCGACTCCTTTAGCATTCGTAGAATGGTGTTGCCTATTTCAACAATTCGTCCGCCAATTCGTTGATCGGAACGAAGCGCTGCTGACCTGTGGACATTTCTTTCAGCGCAATCTCGCCGCGCGCGAGCTCGTCGTCGCCGAGTATCGCGGTGAACCGGGCTTGCAGCCGGTCGGCCGATTTCAATTGCGCCTTCATCTTGCGTCCTTGGTAATCGCGTTCCGCTGAGATGCCCCGGGAGCGGAGCGCGTGCAGGATACGCGTCATCTCTTGCTCCGCCGATTCGCCTAGCGCGACCATATAGACGTCGATCGCATGCAGGTTCGGCAGCTCCACCTTCTGGTTCTCGAGCAGCATAACGGTGCGCTCCAAGCCGAGTCCAAGTCCGACGCCCGGCTGGTCCGGTCCGCCGATCTCCGCGACGAGTCCGTTGTAACGGCCGCCGCCGCCGATCGTATCGATCGCGCCGATCCCTTCGCACTTGTATTCGAACGCCGTCAGCGTGTAGTAGTCGAGTCCGCGTACGAGCCTAGAGTTGACTCGGAACGGAATCTCCATCGCCGTCAAATGGCGCTGCAGCGCGTCAAAATGCTTCAGACAGTACTCATCCAGGCTATCCAGAATCGACGGCGCGTCTTCGAAGTGCTTCTGATCGTGCTTGCAATCGAGCACCCGAAGCGGATTTCGGTCGATGCGCGACTGGCAGTCTTTGCACAGCAGCTCGCGTTTCGGATTCAGGAACTCCAGCAGTCTAGCGCGAAAAGCGGCGCGTACTTCCGGCGTGCCGACCGAGTTGATCTCGACCGTCACCCCCGTCAGGCCGACTTCCTTGTAGAACGTATACCCCAGCGCGATCACTTCCGCGTCCAGCGCCGGATCGACCGCGCCGAGCGCCTCGATGCCGAATTGGTGGAACTGGCGGTACCGACCGGCCTGCTGCCGCTCGTACCGGAACATCGGACCGATGTAGTAGAGCTTCGTTAAGTCCGGCTCTCCATACAACTTGTTCTCCACGTACGCCCGCACGGCACCGGCCGTCCCTTCCGGCCTCAGCGTTAAGCTGCGGTCGCCGCGATCGGTGAACGTGTACATTTCCTTCTCGACGATGTCGGTCGTCTCACCTACGCCGCGTTGGAACAACTCGGTCGATTCGAACAGCGGCGTCCGAATTTCCCGGAAGTTGAATCGGCGGCAAATTTCTCTCGCTTTGCTTTCGACGAACTGCCATTTTTCGACCGAACCCGGCAGAAAGTCCTGCGTGCCCGGCGGTTTTTGAAAGCTCATCGCAACCCCTCCTTCTGCTTGGTGAACATCCCGCGATGGGCAGCCAATGACCGCCTCGCTTCGTTCGTATCAAAAAAAGCCCTCGCCCCGTCTGAAGATCAGACAAAGGGACGAGAGCTCGATTGAATCGCTGCTACCGTGGTGCCACCCACATTCCGAACCGACGCGTTACTCGACAGTTCGCTTGAATCGGTTAACGCCCGACTACGCACACCGGCTAATGAGCGCCGCAAACAGCAGCCGTTCACCGATTGTCCTCCGGAAAGTCTGTTCGTTCGCGCACGCTAAGGATTCTTGCAGCCGGGGAATCCCTCTCTGTGTAGTTGACATCGAACGACGCGGTTCCATCACTGGATCGACAATATATAACTCGTATTGTATCGGCGGCCATGCCGCCTGTCAAGGGTTTACATCCGGATCTAACCCGAATCTCTCTCACATTATAGCCTAAGCCGGGACATACTATAACCAAGAAACCGCAATGAATGTCAGCTGAGCCCCTCTGATAGACAGAAAAAAACCTGCAGCATCGCCGCAGGTCCAAAGTATTTGTATTCAAAAAAGGGGGTCGAAATCTATTATAGACAGGTCATGTTAAAGCAACATTGAAAACAAATTACAGGATGGTTACAAAAATTGAAGCGTTTACGCCTAATGCCTGCGCCATCAAAGATGGCTTGCAGCATTTCGCGTTCGCCAATTGGTTTGCGTTCAAAATCGAAGATTTTGCATGCAGCATTTGGCGAGCTTCTTCGAATGATTGGTTTGCGTTCATTCCCCAACGCAAAACAAGCGGACAGCAGCGACGAATGGTTCGCGTTCAAATTCGCCACGCAAACCAATCTTCGAGCTGCCCGCCCGCTTCTACCACGATCCGTTCTCGCCGCGTCTTGGGGCTACGCCCCCGACCGCCCACTCCGAGGCTGCCTCGATGTCTTCCTCAAGCTCGGAGAAAATTAGCGCTTCCCGCCGGTCCGGCTGAAGCAGTCGTCTGCCCGATCGCTCGATGCCTTGTTCTTTTCGAGATTGGTGCATGGCCGCGCGAACCCCTTCCACGTCATGATCGCTGCCGCATGGCAGTCGTACGTGTCTAGTGTTGCCCGATCAACCATTCCTAATCATCTCGCTCGACTATGCCCGGCTATCGACGATTAACGTGACGGGACCGTCGTTGACGAGCGCGACGTCCATCATGGCGCCGAAGCGCCCCGTCGCAACCGTAATGCCCATCGCGCGCAGCATCGCATTGAACGCTTCGTATAGCGGCTCAGCCTGCTCCGGTCGTGCAGCCGCCATGAAATTAGGCCGTTTACCTTTCTTGCAATCGCCATACAAAGTGAATTGCGAGACGGACAATATTGAGCCGCCCGCCTCTTGAACCGATTCGTTCATTTTTCCGTTCTCGTCCTCGAATATGCGAAGGCCCGCGATTTTCTCGGCCATCCACTTTGCATCGGTCTCGGTATCGTCGTGCGTAACGCCGACCAGCAGCAGCAAGCCGCTGTCGATCGCGCCCACGACTTCGCCTGCGACCGTAACGGATGCGGCTTTACTGCGTTGTACAACCACTTTCATCTATCGTCAAACCTCGCTTTGCTCCTACTGCATGATGCGCTGCACGGTATACACGTCTTTAACCCGTTTGATCCGCTCCACGACCGCGTTCAAATGCTCGATGTTGCGAATGAGGATCGTCATATGGATCAAAGCCAGCTTGTTCTTGTCGGAGCGCCCCGTAACAGCGGCAATATTCGTCTTGATTTCGTTCACCGCCTGGAGCACTTCGTTCAGCAAGCCGTTGCGGTTATAGCCGGTAATCTCAATGTCGACGCTGTAATTCGCTTCGACGGACTGCTCCCATTCGACTTCGATAACGCGCGCCGCTTCTTCGCCCTCGGTCTCCGCCTGAATGTTCTGGCAGTCGATCCGATGAACGGAGACGCCGCGACCGCGTGTGATGTAACCGACGATCTCGTCGCCCGGCACCGGATTGCAGCAGCGCGCGAACCGGACGAGCAAATTGTCGACGCCTTTGACCGATACGCCCAAGGTCGGACGCGTCTTGCGCAGCGCGGGCGCCGTCTTGACTTCCCGCTTCTCCGTCGTCAATTCGAGCTGGTTCGCTTCCTCGGCCTCTTTGCGCATCTTCTCCGTCAGCTTGGTCACGATCTGAGCCGCGGTAATGCCGCCAAAGCCGATCGCGGATAACATATCGTCGATATCGTTGAACGTGAATTTGTTCGCCGCTTCCAACAGTTTGTCGTCGGCCATGAACGCCGGGGCTTCCAGTCCGATACGCTTCAGCTCGCGTTCGAGCATTTCGCGGCCCTTCGCCACGTTCTCTTCGCGTTTCTCCTTCTTGAACCACTGCTTGATTTTGCTGCGGGCATGAGAAGATTGCGCGATTTTGATCCAATCCTGGCTCGGCCCGTAGGAATGCTTGGACGTGAGAATCTCGACGATATCGCCGGTCTTCAGCTTATGATCCAGCGGTACGATGCGGCCGTTCACCTTGGCGCCGATCGTCCGGTTGCCGACCTCGGTGTGAATGCGATAAGCGAAATCGAGCGGCACCGAGCCTGCGGGCAGCTCAAACACTTCGCCTTTCGGCGTAAACACGAAGACAAGGTCGGAGAAGAAGTCCATCTTCAGCGATTGGACGAATTCGGAGGCATCGCTTGCTTCGTGCTGCAGCTCGATAATTTCGCGGAACAACGTCATTTTGTCCTCGAAATTGTTGCCCGGCACGACCGCGCCTTCTTTGTACGCCCAATGCGCCGCGATCCCGTATTCGCTCGTCCGATGCATGTCCCAGGTCCGAATCTGCACCTCGGTCGGTTCTCCCGTCGGTCCGATGACCGTCGTATGCAGAGACTGATACATATTCGCCTTCGGCATCGCGATATAATCTTTGAAACGACCCGGCATCGGCTTCCACAGCGTGTGTATGATGCCTAAGGTCGCATAGCAGTCTTTGATATTATCGACGATGATCCGGATCGCCAACAAATCGTAAATCTCGGAAAATTGCTTGTTCCGGTCGTTCATTTTCTTGAAAATGCTGTAGATATGCTTCGGCCGTCCGGAAATATCGCCTTCGATGCCCATTTCCTCGAGCTTCTCCGTTATCCGTCCGATTACGTCGCTGATATACTGCTCGCGTTCGACCCGCTTCTTCTTCATCAAGTTCGCGATCCGGTAATATTGCTGCGGATTCAAATAACGAAGCGCGATATCCTCCATTTCCCACTTGATGGCGGAAATACCGAGGCGATGCGCGATCGGACAGAAGATTTCGAGCGTCTCGTATGCGATGCGGCGCTGCGCTTCTTCAGACTGATATTTAAGCGTTCGCATATTATGAAGCCGGTCGGCCAATTTAATCAAGATCACGCGAATGTCCTGCGCCATGGCCAGGAACATTTTGCGATAGTTCTCGTTCTGCTGCTCTTCCTTGGAACGGAACTGGATTTTCTCCAATTTCGTCAAGCCGTCGACAATCATCGCGACCGTCTCGCCGAAACGTTCCCGTACTTCCGCCAGCGGAACCGTCGTATCTTCGACAACGTCATGCAGCAGCGCGGCAATGATCGACAATACATCCATTTGCATATTAACAAGCACTTCGGCTACGGCAACGGGATGCAAAATATACGGCTCTCCCGATTTGCGAACTTGGCCGTGATGCGCCGCTTCGGCAAATTCGTAAGCCTCTTTAATGCGCGAAATATCCTGTTCCTTCAGATATGTCGACGCCTTTTCAAGTAATTGCTCTATGCCCATGAAACGTCCCTTTCGGATCCTGTCAAACCAACGCCTTCGTCATGCCAGAAAAACGCGGCCGCAGTTCGTATTTCTCCTATTATGCCCTCACAAACCGCATGGCGTCAACTGTAACGGCCCTCGCCGTCGACAAAGCCTGTCATCGACGCGATCCTCATCCTGCAAGGATTGCGAGTCATAACATCGCGACGTTTTCGACATTTTACAGCATCACGTGACATTCCTGTCTTGGTCCGATAAAAGAAGCCGCCCGACCTCAACGGTCGAGCGGCTCCATCGCGCTTATTTTAATAAGTAACGAGCGAGAATGTATCGATGCCTTCCAGCTTATTGCGACCGTCCAGGTACGAAAGCTCGATTAGGAACGCCGAACCGACGACCTCGCCGCCCAATTGGCGAATCAGGTTGATCGTCGTCGCGATCGTCCCGCCCGTCGCGAGCAAGTCGTCGGCGATCAGAACGCGTTGTCCCGGTTTGATCGCATCCTTGTGAATCGCCAGCTTGTCTTTGCCATACTCGAGATCGTAGCTTGCTTCCACCACTTCACCCGGAAGCTTGCCGCTCTTGCGAATCGGCACGAAGCCGACGCCGAGCGCGATGGCGAGCGGAGCGCCGACGATGAAACCGCGTGCTTCCGGTCCCGCGATCAGATCGATGCCCTTGTCCGCCACCGCTTGGCGGAGCGATTCGATAGCCGCTCTATAAACCTCGCCATTGTTCGTCAGCGTCGTAATGTCCTTGAAACGGATGCCTGGCTGCGGGAAATCGGGGATGACGCGAATGTAGTCTTTGAAATTCATGGTACTGACACTCCTTCTTGTTGACTCGAATTAGTTTGATGAATGATGGATGAGGTCTGCTCTCTCCTCGTTGCCAGCCACTCGGCGAATTGCAGGGTTTTAGCGAATCGTATCGCGCCTTGCTCCGCGTCCGCTTGCCGTTTCTTATACGATGGCGCTTCCGCCAAATCCCGCTTCGAAGACGGGGTCAAGAGCCGGGCCATGCCGCCGGCGATCGCGATCAGCTCAAGCTCCTCGAATACGTCGAGCATAAAGCGAATCGTCTCTTCCGGCCAGCCAAGCATAACGGCCAACCGTTCTCTCAAGCCCTCATCGGGGAGATCTCCCATGCGGCGAAGCGTCTGATAAAGTTTCGCAAAATGTTCCCGGCCCGGATGAAACGAACGATTGCCGACTTGAGCGCGATCATTCGTTTTGGGCTGACTATATAAAGCATACACGCTTTCGATCGTAACGCAACCGCGAATTGCTTCTTCGATCGCGGATGACGAAGGAGGCGTACCGAGCAGAACGAGCGCTTCATAGCTTTCCTTCGGCTCAGACGGCCAATCCGCATGGGTTACGAACCGAGTCCGATCACGCAGCGGAGAGCTTGCCGCCGCTTCTTCCGCAGCCGACTTCCACGCCCCTGACGGGACCACTACACACGTAGTATTAGCATGGCCGAATCTTGCCTCCGCCATGAGTTTCTGGAAGCTTTGCATCGGAGACGGCTCCGAACGGTAATCGAACAGCTGCACATGCTCCACGCACAAATCCTGAATCATAAACTGCGCTTTCCGCTGTCCGTTCCATTCGTTCGCGGATAGCTCGCCCACCAGACGAATTCGAGCCCCGTCCGATAAGCGATCTGCCATCGGCCCATGTCCGAACCCGACAGCATCAAGCAGCTTCTTGCTCCCCGCGAGCGCCAGCTTCAGATGTTTGCGGTCTTTGCCCATAACCCGCCGATCGGCAATGACGGCTTCCTCGAGAAGAAGCCGCGGCGAACGATTCTCCACCCCGAAGGGTTCCAGCACCGACAGCTGGTCGAGAATATCAAGCGTCGCCTCTTCGATATGGCAAGTCAAGTCGATCGTCGTCTTCGGCACCCAGTCATCGGGCGTCAACCATTCGTCAGCCAACTGGCTAAGCCGTTCCTCGAATGAATCGAGCTGGTCCCGATGAAGACTCATCCCGGCCGCAGCCTGATGACCGCCGTAATGGTCGAGCAAGTCGTCGCATGCCGTGAGCGCCGCGTGTAGATCGTAACCGTCGATCGAGCGAGCGGAGCCTTTGCACATCCCCGTCTCCGCATCGATGCCAAGCACGAGCGTCGGTTTGTAGTAACGCTCGATGAATTTGGAGGCCACGATGCCGACAACGCCCGCATTCCATCCTTCTCCGGCTAGCACGATCACGCTCGGATCCGATTTCCCCGCTTCGATCGCCGCCCTTCGCTTGGCTTCCCATATCACGTTAGCTTCGGCTACGATATTCTCCACGACCTGCTGGCGTTCCTTGTTCAACACATCGAGCTCGTGGGCAAGTCCCGCCGCGGCCTCCTCGCTGCTTGCCGTCAGCAGATCGACCGCCGCGTTGGCATGCGCCAGTCGCCCTGCTGCGTTGACGCGGGGCGCCATGCCGAAAGCAACGTTCGTCGAGGTCACCTGCGCGGCGTCGATCGACGCCACCTCCATCAGCGCGCGGAATCCAGGCTTGTCCGTCTGCCGCAGCCGATCGATGCCGTGCCTCACCAGCACTCGATTCTCATCGGTCAGCGGCATCAAATCCGCAATCGTGCCCAGCGCGACGACATCGGTCCACTCCATCGGCGGTCGGCCGAGGACCGCTTGCGCCAGCTTGAAAGCGACGCCGACGCCGGCCAGTCCTTTGAAAGGGTATGGACAATCCTCCTGCTTCGGATTAACCAATGCATACGCCTCGGGTAATTTCTCGGGCGGCTCGTGATGGTCCGTGACGACGACATCGATGCCCAGCGAATTCGCGTGCGCGATTTGATGAACGGCGCTAATGCCGGTATCGACCGTGACGATCAGCGTAACGCCCGCTTCGTGCGCGGCATCGATTGCTTTCTCGTTGAGTCCATAGCCCTCCAGCGTCCGGTGCGGGATATAATGGTCAAAATTCAGACCCAGGCAGCGGAATAAATAAATCATGAGCGTCGTCGACGAGACGCCATCCGCATCATAATCGCCATAGATGCGAACGCGTTCTCCATGATCCGCCGCCTGGCGAATGCGGGCGCTTGCCTTGTCCATATCCTTCAGCAAAAATGGATCGTGCAAACATTCTTCCCCGCCGTATAGAAACGTTCGCGCCGTCTCCTCGTCGCCCGCCCCGCGCTGTACAAGCAGCTTTGCAACCAAGGGCGGCAGCTTAAGCACCGAAGCTAGCGCCTCGGCCTGGCGTTCATCTTCCGCGCTCAGCACGGAAAGCTTCCAGCGAGTCTTTGATCGTATCAAAAGACGCATCTTCCTTCCTCGTAAATGCTCCAACAAAAACAAACCGCCGCTGCTATTGCAGCAGCGTCGGCATATGTTCCTGATTCGGATCGTGGTTTGATTTGTAAGGGTAGCCCGGATCGTAAGGTTCGACATGTACGCTTACATCGGTCACATGACCGAAACGTTTCATCAAGAAATATTTGACCCGTTTGGCGACTTCATTGCCTTCGAGCACCGTTATTCTCGGGTTGACGCTAATGACGAGATCGACGACGACGTAATGGCCATGCTCTCTGGCTCGAAGCTCTTCGACCGTCACCACGCCTTCAATCCGTTGAACGGCAGCTTTGAACTCGTGAATGTCTGCCGGTTGTTCTTCGCAATAACTGCTTCTTAACACCGAAGCGGTGGCGATACGATAACTGCTCGAAAACACGATGACGACAATAATCAGCGATGAGGCCGGGTCGAAATAATACAGTACCGGAAGCTTCAGCGGTTCGCCGAGCGCGGCAGCACCGGTGCCGACGAAAGCGGCAAGCGAAGCATACAAATCCATCCGCCGCTCCTTGCCGGAGAAGAATAGCTCCTTCAGCAAGAATGCCGCGATAACCGTGACGACTGCCGGCCAGCCCGGACCTTCGTCGACGCCGTCGGCAATCGATTTGATCGCCGAGATGCCGACCTCAAGACCTACAATCATAAGCATAATCGATACGATGACGCCCGTAAAGGCTTCAATTCGGCCTTTCGCCGATTTGAGCCCCGGATCCGCCGCGCCTTGCCGGCTGCGTCGAAGCGCCGTCAGCGTTACGAAGGCACCCGCCGCGTCCGATGCGCTCCGGCAGGCATCGGCGAGCAGCGCTTTGCTGCCCATCATGCCGACGCCTGCTTTCACGACCGCAATCCCGGCATTGCCGAGCAAGTTCAACCACGCGGCGGATTCCGCTTTCGCATATCGTTCATTCGGTGTCATGAAACCCAATCTCCCCCTGAATTCCCCGGTTCAGCAAGGGGTAAGACGCGATAACGCCATTACGCCATGCTGGCCGCGAACCTGTCCGGCGATCAAGAGGCTGCAGGAGTCTTGGCGGCCGCCTTCGGCTTTTCGCCTTTCTTCAGCAGCAGCCAGAACGGGCTCGCGATGAAAATCGACGAGTATGCGCCGCAGACCAAGCCGAACAAAATCGCCAATGAGAACATTTTAATCGATTCGCTGCCGAAAATAAACAAGCAGGCCGCCGCGACGACCACGGTCATCACGGTATTGATCGATCGGGTCAGCGTTTGCCAGATGCTGTCGTTGACGACTTTGCTCAAATCGTCATGCGTCTTCACCTTTGCGAACCGCATATTCTCGCGGATCCGGTCGAAGATGACGACGGTGTCGTTGATCGAGTAGCCGATGATCGTCAGAATGGCCACGATGAACGGCAGGTTGACCTGCAGACGGAAAATCGAGAACAAGCTGATCACGATAAACGCGTCATGCAGGAGCGCGACGACGGCCGCGATCGCAAACCGCCACTCGAACCGGATGCTGACGTAGATGATGATCCCGATGCTGGCGATCAGTACCGCTTTCAAGGCGTTATACTGCAGTTCGCGAGCCATCTCAACGTCGACGGTATTCACCTCGAAGGAGGCTTCTTTATCGAATTTCTCGGTGAATCCGGCACGCAGAGCCTTTTCCTGGGCATCCGTCAAAATCTCGTCAAACCGCATCGTCACGCGCGTCGCGCTGATGGTAAGGTGCGGGTCATGAAGGCCGCTGTCCTTAATGTACGATTCGATCTCTTCCTTCTTCGCGCTCAGATCCGATTTGACGACGACATCGACATTCGAACCCGCGCTGAAATCAACGCCGTAATTCAGCCCCATCGCCGCGAGCACGATGACCCCGAGGATGGTGATCGCGATGGAGAAGATAAAGAAATACTTGCTCTTCTCGACGAAGCTAAACGAGCGGTTATTCTCGCCAAAGTAATTAAAGCGCACGGATTTCACTCTCCTTCACGCCAAGTAACGACGGCTTCTTAATAATGTTGCTGCGAATAAGGAGAGAAAGAATGAAACGCGAGAAGAAGACGTTCGTAAGTATACTGACGACCTCTGTCAAAAGCAGCACGACCGCGAACCCTTTGACCGCGCCCGTACCGATGAAGAACATGACGAGCGCCGCGATAATGGTCGTGACGTGCGCATCGATGATCGTCAAGAACGAACGCTTCGATCCGGCGCGGTGAGCGGACAGAATGCTCTTGCCGCTGCGAATCTCTTCCTTGATCCGCTCTGCCATGATGATGTTCGCGTCAACCGCCATCCCGATCCCCAGAATAAACGCGGCAATGCCCGGCAAAGTCAGCGTCGCGTTTATCAGCTTGAAACCTAGAAGCAGCAGCCAGATGAACGAAATAATGGTAAAGCTCGCTACTAGCCCTGGAATGCGGTAGAACACGATCATGAAGATCAAGATCAACACGGTCCCGAGCCCGCCGGCGAAGAGCGTTTGTTGCAAAGACAGCTTGCCAAGCGAAGCGCCTACGCTTTGCGTATATTTCTCCGTCAGCTTGAGCGGCAGCGCGCCCAGGTTAATTTTATCAGCCAAATCCTTCGCTTCTTCGCGTGTGAAGTTGCCCGTAATGACAGCCTCGTCGCTGTTAATCGATTGCGATACGGCTGGAGCGGAGATTTCTTCCTCGTCCATAAAGATCGCCAACTGGTTCGTACCCGCCGGCAGCGCCGCGATCGCTTTGGTTACCTCGCCGAATTTGGAGGAGCTTTTCAGCTTGATCGTAATTTCGTAGCCGCCGAGCGTCGTCATCCGATAGCCCGCGCCGCCTTCCACGAAATCCGTGCCCGTCAGTTCGGTTTTGCAGTAGCCTGTCCCTTCCGCGCATCCCACCATGCTGCGAAACGTAAGGGTAGAGGGCGTTTTCAAAATTTCCCGCACGTGTGCCTCGTCGGTGACGCCCGCGATTCGGACGCGAATACGGTTTGCGCCCTCCGGCGTAATTTCCGGCTCTGCGACGCCGGTCTTGTTCGCGCGGCGTTCGAGACTTTTGGCCGTCTCGCGCAAGGAATCCTGCGTCACTTCCCCGCCTTCGTTCAGCGGCTGCGCTTCGTACAGGATTTCGAAGCCGCCCTTCAGATCGAGGCCAAGGTTCACCTGTTTGACGAGCCATGGGCTTGTCGCCGCTACCACGCCAAGCGTAAGCACGACGGTAAGCACTAATGCTAGCAGACGGTTCATAATGCCTGTGTTCCCCCTCTAAATGTAGTGAATCGTCCGGCTTTGCCGCACGATTCTGACCGCGATTGCTAACAGACGCGCATTTTCGACATGCGTCTGCCGCCGCCATTTCATCATTTATTATAGCCCTGCAGGAAAATCGAGTCAAAAAAAGAGCCCCACGTTCAAAAATGGGTCCCCTTGTATGCGCTTATGGTCAAAAAATTCATGAATTTGGTCACCTTGAGCGATAGGATATCGTTCACGACCTGATGCATGGCCGGCTCGCCGGTCTTCGCATATTTATCGCTGATGCATTCCCAAATCTCTTTCCCCGTCACGTGCTCATAGCCGATCATTCGAAACTCCGCCGCTTTGCTCTCGCATAGCGATTCGATGGAATCAATCCATTCCTCTTCCGTCATTGGAATGCCCCCCTGCCTTTTGCCTCTTGTCTGATCATTTCGTCAACGATCCAACATATTCCTGCCATTTTCGCGAAAAGCCTACAGCGCAATTTTCGAAGCATGGAACCGGACATCCCCCGCATAGCTTAGAACACATGGACATGTTCGCAAAGCGAGGGAATCGATGTGACGAAGCAAACATTTATCAAGGGCGCGCTTATTCTCCTGGTGGCCGGCGTGTTGAACCGCATACTCGGCTTTGTGCCGCGCATAGCCTTGCCCCGGATTATCGGCGCGGAGGGCGTCGGGCTTTACCAGCTCGTATATCCGTTCCTGATCGTGATGCTGACGGTCATTACGGGCGGTATCCCGCTTGCCGTCGCCAAGTGGATCGCTGAGGCGGAATCCAAAGGGGACGCTCGCCGCGTCAAGCAAATCTTCCGTGCGGCGATGGCGCTCTCCGTCTTGCTCGCGCTCGGCTTGACCGTCGTATTCGCGCTGCTCATTCCTTGGATATCCACCAACCTGATGACCGATTCCCGCGTATATCGCACACTGCAGGTTACTACCCCGCTGCTCTTGATCATCGGGATTGGTTCCGTGTACCGGGGCTATTTCCAAGGCAAGCAGAACATGATCCCGACCGCGGTCTCGCAGACGGTCGAGACGATCATTCGTATCATCGGTTCCCTGTTGTTCGCCAGTTGGCTTCTGCCTTACGGCATCGAGTGGGGAGCAGCAGGGGCTATGCTGGGCGTCGTCGCCGGCGAGATTGCCGCGCTCGCAATTCTGCTGTGGAATTACAAGGACAAAAATAATGGTGCTCAGGACAAGAGCGCTCAGCACCAGCAAGCGGCTAACGAGGCCGAAGCGGGAGGCGTGACGGCGCCCCCGTCCAAAACTGCGCCATCGCCGCGAAAATTGCTTAAACGTCAGCCGATCCTGCGCCGTCTGATCGGATTATCCGTCCCCGTAACGGCAAGCAAATTAATCGGGTCATTCTCTTATTTGTTCGAATCCATCCTGACGGCACGGGCGCTTGCGGCCGCCGGCCTGCTTGCTGCGGAAGCGACGGCGCTCTACGGCGCGCTGCAAGGGATGATCATCCCGATCTTGCTCCTGCCCACCGCGCTCACCTATTCCCTGGCCGTTTCGCTCGTCCCTAACTTGTCAGAGGCTGCCGCCAAAGGCGACCGCTCGACGATTCATAAGCGGCTGCATCAATCGATGCGCTTGTCGCTTGTTACCGGAGCGCCGTTCGTCGTCGTCATGGGACTCTTCGCCGAACCGATCTGCTTGCTGTTATACGACCATGCGGACATCGCGCCGATGCTGAAATGGATGGCGCCGATCGGCCTGTTTATCTATTTGCAGGCACCGCTCCAAGCTGCGCTTCAGGCGCTTGACAAGCCGGGCACCGCGTTAATGAATACCTTGATCGGCGCGATCGTCAAGCTGGTGTTGATCGTCGAACTCGCTTCTCGGCCAGAGCTCGGCATATATGGCGCCCTGATCGCGATTAACGTGAACATTGCCCTGGTAACGCTCCTGCACGGGTTCAGCGTGATGCGAGCGGTCGGCTTCAGAATGAAGATGCTCGATTTCATCAAAGTCGGCACCGCTATGATCATAATGGGGGCGGCGTCGCTGTGGATCATGAACCAACATTTGCTGCCGGCATCCTGGCATAACCTGCTGGTCGCATCGCTCCTGGGAGGACTGCTCTACATCGGACTGATGATCAAAATGGGCATCGTGAACAAGGATGACGTCACGCGTATTCCCGTCTTGGGCAAGTGGCTGCGTCCGCGCAAGCTGTAAAGGCATGTCCTTCGAACACGCCTTCAGCTCTTTTGGTTCCGGTTATGTACGCGGACGCCGCATTGGATCGATGAACAACTTCCCTTTATGATCGATCGTGCACAAGAACACCTGCTTCGCTTCCTGAATCCCCCGCTGCTTGAGCTGCGTATTGAGCCAAAACCGATCCTTGCCGATCATCTGAATGTTGTCCTCGATGATTTTGCCGTCCATGATCAGCGGAACCGGCAGCGACTCGAATCGATAATTTTTCGGAAACGGCTTGGCCAGCGGCGTCTGCGCGATAGCGCCGGGCACGGGTTCACCCGCTTGGTGACCTGTGCCTTTCTTCTTGTCCTTCGGGAAAATGGAGAGCTTGCCGGTCGTCTCCAGCACGGCGAACTCCACGTCCGCCACCGTCGGCAGCTTGTTCTCTCTTAATTGAAGCAGCAAGTCGTCCAGATTGTACCGCTGCTTTCGCATCGCTTCCCGGTTTAATTTGCCGCGCTCGATGAGAATCGTCGGCTTCCCGTCGAACCACAGCCGCAGCTTGCGGCTTTTCAGCGTAATGTAAGCCAGAAACACCTGGACGGCGACGAGCACCGCCATCGGCGTAATCCCGTCGATGAACGGGCGATCCGTATCTTCGATGACGATAACCGCAATCTCTGCAACCATGATGGAGATGACCATGTCGAACACGGACAATTTTCCGATCTCCCGCTTGCCCATCAGTCGGATGACGATAAACACGACAAAGTACATTCCAAAAGTTCGGATTGCGTTGTCCCAAATGTCCAAACTTCAGCGCCTCCTTCGTATTACCGTGCGGCGGCAGGCGAAGCTGATTCTCTTCTATCCGCTGCGTACAGCTATTGTCACCGGAGGGAAATGAGTCAATACGAAATGTACCTTTTCGAATTTATGGGAACATCGGGGCCCTTGTACTATTTGCGGCAGCTTGGCCATATGGTGTACTAACCGCATTCATTCATGGACTTAAGACGAGGAGGAGTTGTACGTATGAAACATGTTGCGAAAGTACGAATTCCATCGCCCATGCTCTCCGGCATCGTGTATGCCGCCGTCTGGCTTGCGCTCGGCGCCCTTGCGCTCTCGCTTCTGCTTCGATTCGGAAACATGGAAGAGAATCAGCTAGGCCTTTATAGCCTGATCGTGCATGGCATAGCCGCGCTCTGCGGCGGTTTCGTGTCGGGTAGAAGGTCCGGCAAGCGCGGATGGTATTATGGAGGCGCTTTAGGGTTTGCTTACGGGGTGCTCGTGCTGCTCGTCGGCTTCCTGGCCACGAACGCCGGGCTGACGCCAAGCACGTTGACGATGATGGGGGTCGCGCTCGGAAGCGGAGCGCTTGGCGGCATTTTCGGCGTGAATACAAGTCAATCATAGGAATTTCCTTCCGGCTGGCCTACATTGTAATCCCCCCCGTCATTTGTGCTATACTAGATCGAGTTGCATCGCTGCAATTTCGGTAAATGTTTAGGGGGATTTCAATACGATGGTTTTGTTTCAAAATATGACCACGGTCACGATTTACACGACCTTGACCGTCATTGTGCTGCTTTGGTATGCCGGAAGGACGAATCCTTTTCGAATCGGAGGACTATTCCTTCGCGAGCTCGCGACCTCTCGCTCCTATTTGATCCATTTCGTCGCGCTGCTGGCCATTTTGTTCCTCAATAAAATCGAATTGACCGTCGAGACCAAATACTTTATCAACACGGCCGATTACACGGGGATCTTTCAATCGATTGAAGGCAATTTCGTAAGCAATCTTCAGCATGCGTTCGAAAATCCGATTCTGACCGCCGTCCTTTCTTTCATATACGTCGTGGTCTTCCAGTCGCTGCTTATCACGTCCATCGGCGTCTATACGTACAAGGACTCGACGAAACGGATGTTCTACGCAACCTGTTACGCGATCATGATCAACTATTTGGTCGCCATCCCGTTCTACCTGCTGCTTCCGATCAACGAGGTTTGGTACCACGATCCTAGCGTTCGTTTCCTCATGCTGGACGTGTTTCCATCGTTCGAGACGGAGTATCGTGCGTTATCGGGGCTGAACAACTGCTTCCCGAGCCTGCATACGTCGATCTCGGTGACGCTCGCCGTATTGGCCATGCGCTCCGGAATCAAACGATGGGCGTGGTTTTGCGGCATTATTGCGGCATGCGTCATCTTCGCAATCTTCTACCTCGGCATTCACTGGCTGATCGACATGTGCGGCGGCCTGCTGCTCGGCCTATTCGCCTCCACCGTGGGTTTGCGCTTAAGCAAAGCGACGGTGCGCATGCGGACACGCCGTATCGGCCGAATTGCCGCAGCACGAACGTTAACGAGAGAAGAAGCCAACTGAAGCGTCCATATGCCAAGAGGCCAGCTCCGGATTATCGGGGCTGGCCTTTTTGATCGAGAGCGAAATGTCTTGCTCATTATCATAAAAACCCCGGTGCGGAAGCACCGGGGTTCTTGCACTCTTGCAAAAGCAAGACGATTAAGCTTTCACTTCTTCGACTTTCTCTTCCTTCTTCTCCACCGTTTGCGTCGAGCTTGCGCTCGTCACGTTGTTGATCGCGCTGCGGTCGAACGTAATCTTAGTCGCATCGTTGACGCGAAGGACGACCGTGTCGTCCGTAATTTCGTGAATCGTACCGTGCATGCCGCCGATCGTAACGATCTTGTCGCCCTTCTTCAGCTGGGACAGCATCGATGTGCGTTGTTTCTGTTTGCGCTGCTGCGGGCGAATAAGCAAGAAATAAAAAACCGCGAACATCAGCACGAAAGGTAGAATAGAACCGAGAGCTTCCATGACAAAAATCCTCCTTTAAAATCCTTTATCATTGTCAAACAGGCCGTACTTGGCAAAGAAGGCATCCCGGAAGTCTAGCAGCCGGTCATCCATAATTGCTTGGCGTACGTCTCGCATGAGCTGCAGTAAGAAGTGCAAATTGTGATACGTCGTCAGTCGGAGGCCAAACGTCTCGTCGGCTTTAATAAGGTGACGGATATACGCTCTCGAATAGTTCTGACACGTATAACACGAGCATTCCGGATCCAACGGACCGAAGTCCTCCGTAAACTTCGCGTTCTTGATCACCAAACGGCCGGAGCTTGTCATGGTTGTCCCATTGCGCGCAATGCGGGTAGGCAGTACGCAGTCAAACATGTCAACGCCGCGGATCGATCCTTCGATCAACGCATCCGGCGAACCGACGCCCATCAGATAGCGCGGTTTGTTGGACGGGAGCAGCGGGACGGTCACGTCCAGCATGTTGAACATCAGGTCTTTAGGCTCACCTACGCTTAGTCCTCCAATAGCATACCCCGGGAAATCCATGGAAGTCAAATCCGCCGCGCTCTGCTTGCGCAAATCCTCGAACATGCCTCCCTGCACGATCGCAAAGAGCGCTTGGTCATGCGGTCTGGCGTGGGACTTCAAGCAGCGCTCCGCCCAACGGGACGTACGCTCCAGCGATTGCTTCACGTACTTGTGATCTGCAGGGTACGGCGCACATTCGTCGAAAGCCATCATGATATCCGGACCGAGCGCATTCTGAATTTCCATTGCCTTCTCCGGCGAAATAAACAGCTTGTCGCCGTTCAGATGGGAACGGAATTCGACGCCCTCTTCCTTGATCTTGCGCATGTTGCTTAAGCTGAACACTTGAAAACCGCCGCTGTCGGTCAGGATCGGCCGATCCCAGTTCATGAACTTGTGCAAGCCTCCGGCCTGGCGGACGATCTCGTGGCCCGGACGCAGGAACAGATGGTACGTGTTACTCAAAATAATATGCGCGTCCATCTGCTTTAATTCTTCCGGACTCATTGTCTTGACCGTCGCCTGGGTGCCGACCGGCATGAACGTCGGCGTATCGATGACGCCGTGCGGCGTATGTACGCGCCCGAGTCTAGCCCCCGACTGTTTGCAAACTTTAATTAATTCGTATTTAATCGCCACTGTGCACTCTTCCATTCTCCGTTAGTAAATAAACATTGCGTCTCCGAAGCTGAAGAACCGGTATTCTTGTTCAATCGCTTCCTTATAAGCATTCATGACCGCTTCCTTGCCTGCGAGCGCGCTGACGAGCATGACGAGCGTCGACTTCGGCAAGTGAAAGTTCGTTAACAGCGCATCCACCAGCTTGAATTCATAGCCGGGATATATGAAGATATCCGTCCATCCGCTGCAGGCAACCGGACCTTCCGGGAAACGTCCGGCAACCGTCTCGAGCGTCCTGGCGGAGGTCGTGCCGACGGCTACGATTCGTCCGCCGCGCGCTTTCGTCGCCCGCAGCAGCTCGGCCGTCTCTGCGCTCAATTCGTAATATTCGCTGTGCATCTCATGCTCTTCGATGCGCTCTACCGACATCGGGCGGAAAGTGCCTAGTCCGACATGTAGTGTTACGTAGGCGATATCGATGCCGTTGCTGGAAAGTTGTTCCAAGAACGCTGTCGTAAAGTGAAGGCCCGCGGTCGGCGCAGCAGCCGATCCGGCATGCTTCGAGAATACGGTCTGATAGCGTTCACGATCGGACAATCTCTCCTTGATGTAAGGCGGGAGCGGCATCTCGCCCAGCTTGTCGAGAATCTCTTGGAAGATGCCTTCATATCGAAACTCGACTGCGCGCGCGCCCATCTCTCCTTCTCCGGTTACGATGGCCCGCAGCAGCGGCGCGCCGCTGCCGTCATCGCCGAACACGAGCTCCGTGCCGATCTTCAGCCGCTTCGCCGGCTTGGCGAGCGTCTCCCAGCGGTCGCCAGTCGTCTGCTTCAGCAGCAGCAGCTCCGCTTTGGCCCCCGTGTCGGCTTTGGCGCCGAGCAGTCTCGCCGGCAGCACGCGGGTATCGTTGAGCACGAGCGTATCGCCCGGCTTTAACATGCCGGCCAAATCCGTAAACCCGCCATGACGGGTCGCACCCGTCGCCTTATCCAGCATCAGCAGTCGCGAAGCGGTACGATCCGCCAGCGGCGTCTGCGCGATCAAGCGCTCGGGCAATTCAAAATCGAAATCCTGTACATTCATCTGTTCGCTCATTCCTTACCGATCGTTACGTCTTTATAGTAGTATTGCAAAATATATTGATAGTCATACCCAGCTTCCGCCAACCCGCGGGCGCCGTATTGCGACAGGCCTACGCCGTGGCCATATCCGTTGCCGACGAATCGGAAGGACGGTTCTTTGGTCGCGGCCCGGATTTCGCCTTTGCCGTTCATAATATAGAGCTGGCTGCCGCCGATCTCCTCCGCATTCCCTTCGCCGCCTTGCACGATGAAGCCCGCGCTGCCCGAGGTGCGCTCTGCCGTGCCGGCCGCTCCCGCAATCGCCATGCGGGATGTCTCGTCAATGCGGAAATTCGTGCTCGGCAGGCCGCCGAACGCGGAACGGAAAGCGTCAGGATTCCCGACAGCAAGTACTGAACCGTTAGCCTTGATTTCCGTCGGTCTTCCGGACGGTCCCGTCTTGCTGATCTCCAGCGTTCGAATCGGTCCTTGCACGGCCGTCTTCACTTTGCCTTTGATCGTCGCGAGAAGCTCAGAGGACGTGAATGGTCCGCGCACCCAAGACATTTCGTTCGATTGGGTGACTTTCTCCAGCACGACGACGCGCGTCCCGCTATTCACTTGCGATAATGGGGCAACCGCGTCCTGAACGAGCGGAATCGGCCGTACCTTAACGCCATTGCCTTTAACGCTCATAATCGGCGAACCGGCAGGCGTCTTCTCGTCCGTCGAGGCTAGCAGATCTTCGCGGATGTAACCATTGACGCCGCTCGGAAGGACGACGCGATACCATTTGTACAAGCCCTTCTCCGATACTTCGTCCGGACTCTTCACCGTCTTCAAATAAGGGACGGCGCTGCTCCATATCTCCTGCGCTTCCGCCGTCGCTCCGCCGGCGCTGGACGAGAAGACGGTCTCGATCAGCTTGCCGCCATACATGGCCACTTCGCCCTTCGTGGCATCGACGGCCTTGATCGTCGCCGGTTTCTCCGCGCTAATCCCGCCGTACGCTTGGCTTAGTACCGTATCGACGACATGGGCGACCTGAAATCCGAACCCTTGATACAAGGCGTACGTTCTAGCGGCGACCGCTTGCGCCTTCAATGCTTCGGCATGCCAGGAAGCCGGCATCTCGGCGCCGACGACCGAGTACAGATATTGTTCGAACGGCAGCTCGTTGACGATCGTAAGTTTGCCGTTCAACCCGCTCACTTCAAATTGACCGCGATAGCTGCGGCCATATCGCTCGGCGAACTTGATGCCGCCCTCCGAAGTGGATCTTATCCAGACTTTCGTGCCGCTTGCAGGCAACGCGTACAGCGCTTGCGGCGCGTTCGGCGCCCCGGTAACGGCATAGTCCTCGAGCATCAAGAGATAGGACGAAGCCGCCGTATCCGCCGCTTGCAACGCAGCTCCCTCCGGCAGCGCTGCCGCAGCCGTCTTCACGGCCGCGAGCCCCGCGCTATCTGTGGCCGAACCGACAAGCACCGTATAGACGGCGGCCGCGGTACCGGACTGCTTCCTGGCCGCATAGGCATCCAAGCCCGCGGCGCCGAATGCGGCTGCCGCGGCCCTCGCTTCCTCAAGAGAGGCATACGCGCCCGCTTCAAGATGCATAGGCCCTGTTACCGTAGAGTCCGCCTTGCCGGTAATGGACGACAGCGTGCCGTCGCCTGCCCACTTGGCTGCAGCTGTCTTGGCCGCGGCCGCGGTCGGATAGCTGCCTTCCTGCACTTGATAGACGAGTCCGCCCTTGGAGGCGGATGTCAGAAACGGAGAGCCGCCGGCAGTCTTCACGCGCTTGGCGGCGGCCAGCGCCTTCGAGAAGTCGGCGCTCTCGAATACGCGCACCTTATAGTCGTCCAACGTGAATCGCACCGTCTCGCCCGCCTTCGCCGTCAACAGCGGCTGCACGCCCGAGGGCTGGCGTACGCCAATCTCGAGCCCCCCGGACGCCGAGAACGTCCCCGTCGCCGTATTCAGCTTATATTTAGGCAGATCGATGAAAATCGCAACCCGGATCGTATCCAGCTTCGGCACCGCTCCGTAAGAAGGCCACGCCGTCCATACCGATACCAGCAGCAGCGCGGCCATAAGCGAAACCGCTATGCGCCGCCATGACCGCGGTGGGAAGCCGCCTATGCCAGACAACCGCCGCTCGTTCCTTGCTTCGCGTTCCATGAGCCGCTCCTCTCCATGTTCTGTTACGTGTACCGCGTATCGCGTTCACCAAGATTTCCTTGAGTTGAGTCCTACTTGCCGCCCTCTCCGCCAAACTGTTCGGGAATCGGCAACCCAAGGTGCACATAGGCTTGCGGGGTAACGATTCTTCCCCGCGGCGTTCGCTGCAAGAACCCGATTTGCATCAAATATGGCTCGTAGACGTCTTCGATCGTTTGGCTCTCTTCCCCGATCGTCGCGGCCAGCGTATCGAGTCCGACCGGTCCGCCCCGATAACTCGAAATCATCGCCTTGAGCATTTTGTGATCGATCTGGTCCAAGCCAAGCGGATCGACTTGAATCAGTTCCAGCGCATATCGGGCCAGCTCGTGCGTGACGATGCCGTCACCGCGCACTTGCGCGAAATCACGCACCCGCTTCAGCAGCCGGTTACCGATCCGAGGCGTCCCCCTCGAACGCATGGCGATCTCTCTTGCCGCCTCCCCGACGATATCGACGCCGAGAATCTCGGAAGCGCGGGAGACGATAAAAGCGAGCTCGTCCACGGTATAGAACTCCAGTCGGCTAACGACGCCGAAGCGGTCGCGCAGCGGCGCGGACAAGAGGCCCGCCCTCGTCGTCGCGCCAATCAGCGTAAACGGCGGTAATTCCAGCCGAACCGACCTGGCGCTTGGCCCTTTGCCGATCATAATATCGAGCGCGAAATCCTCCATCGCCGGATACAGCACTTCCTCCACCGTCCGGTGAAGCCGATGAATCTCGTCGATGAACAACACGTCGCCCTCTTGCAGATTCGTTAGCAGCGCGGCCAGATCGCCCGGCCGCTCGATGGCTGGACCGCTCGTCGTACGCAGGTTAACGCCCAGCTCGTTGGCAATAATATTGGAAAGCGTCGTCTTGCCAAGTCCAGGCGGACCGTACAGCAGGACGTGGTCGAGCGCTTCCTTGCGCAGCTTCGCCGCTTCGATGAACACTTTCAAATTCTCTTTGACTTGCGTCTGCCCGATGTATTCGGCCAAATAACGCGGACGCAAGCTAAGCTCCACCGCGGCATCTTCCATCATCAGGTTGGCGGAGATAATCCGGTCGTCCATGTGCAACTCTCCTTTCCCACTCAACCTTTAAACAGCTGCTGCAGCGCGCGTTTCATTAAGGCGTCGACGCTCTCGTCCGCCTGGACCGAGTCCTTCATGGCATGCCATGCGCGGTCCAGCTCCGCCGTCGTATACCCTAGCGCAGACAACCCTTCCTTGGCTTCGCGCCAAGCGACGCCGCCCTCGATCAATTCAGGCGGTATAGAAGGATTATCGAACGCAAGGCCGTCCGCCGTTAGCCCGAAGCCGCCGGTGAGCGCTTCCAGCTTGTCTTTCAAATCCAAAATCATGCGCTGCGCGGTCTTCTTCCCGATGCCGGGCAGCTTCGTCAGGAACGAAATGTTCTCTTGACGGATCGCCGCCGCTACCGCTTCGGGCTTGCCGCCCGCAAGAATGCCCAGCGCAACGCGAGGCCCGATGCCGGACACCTCCAGCAGCTTGCGGAACATGTTCTGCTCCTCGCGCGTCTCGAAGCCGAATAGCAGCGTCGCGTCTTCCCGCACGTGATGGTGCGTATAGACGGTCACCGACTCGCTTGTCTTGGCGAACGCGTACGGGTTGGGCGTAAAAATTTGATAGCCGATATCGCGCACGTCCACGACGATATATTCGACGTCCCAATGGACGACCCGGCCTTTCACGTAGTCTATCATGGCCTGGTCACCTCGTTGATTTTTTGCGATAAAACGGACGAATGGGCATGGCAAATCGCCACCGCCAGCGCATCGGCCACATCGTCTGGCTTCGGAATTTGCGACAGCTTCAGGAACATCCGCACCATCTCCTGCACCTGCCGCTTCTCCGCCTTGCCGTATCCGACGACAGCCTGCTTCACCTGCAGCGGCGTATATTCCGTCACCGGCAGTCCGCGCTGCGCCGCGGCCAATATGATCACGCCTCTGGCCTGCCCGACGGAAAAAGCGGTCGTCACGTTCTTGTTAAAGAACAGCTTCTCGACCGCAACGGTGTCCGGTTTGTACTTGTCCATTAAGGCGCACGCCGATTCGTACACTTGAAGAAGTCTCGTTTCCTGGGGCGTGTGCGCTTCCGTCTGGATGCAGCCATACTGGACCGGAACGAGTTTGCTGCCGATTTTATCGATGAATCCGAACCCGACAATCGCGATTCCCGGGTCAATGCCTAATACGCGCAACCTGCTCTCTCCTCACGCATGCGTAATCCTCTGCCCAAATGGCTCCCCCCATTATAGCAAATGTTCGCCTTTATGAGAACACGCTTTCGATACAGGCCAAACAAGGCGAAACGGCTGCGCCCTCTTTTGCGGCAAAGCGCGCTTCAACCCAGAGACATCGTGAACTTTTTACATGCCTATATACTTGAAAAGGGAGGAGCTTCGTGGGCTCCTCCCTGCACGCGATTCAATAGGTGCGCTTCATGACTTTCTCGCTGCGGTCCGTCGCATAATCGCTAAACGTGGACAACACGCTGTTATATTCGTCTTTATCCGTGACGCGGATACCGGCCGTTAATTGATCGAGCTGTTCCCGCGGCAGGCTGCTCTCCATGAAATTGACGTCCAGTTGAAAGAAGGTGCGCAGCACTTTTTCCTTTTTTGGAGGTCCGTCGAATAACGACAGCCGGCCGGTTTTGTCCATGCTGAACGTAGCGGTCTTTTTGCAGGCATCCGACAGATCGTCGATCATCTCCTCCATCACGACCTGGCCATCGGGCTCCAACAGCGCCGTCCATTGCGGGTGCTGACGCATCAGCCCCAGCACCTGCTGCGAGCCCATGGTGCCGAGCGCCTCCCTTTCATCGCCGCAAAGATAAACCCGCCGCAGCTCTACGGTATGATCGCCGGCTTGATTGGATAATGTTTCGATTACGCTGCGGCTTTGCAGTCGAACGCCGGCCGTTCCACGATGATCCGACTGCGGATCGAACCACGTCTCTGAACTCGGCATTTCGGCTGCGCAGGCTTGAGCGGCTTGCGAGCTTGCGCCAAAAGCGATAACGGCGGCCAATAAGCAACCAAGCTGCCACGACGGTCTTCCTCTGCGGCGGAGCCGCTTCTTCAACTGCTTCCAGAGGCTAAATTCCATCACCCGGAAAGCACCCCTTTTTACCTTTTTTGTTAGTCTTTCTCGGCAGTTGGGGGAATATGCATGCTCGCGCGCAGAATCAAAACATCGCGGCAAGAGCCCGCTCGCGCGTGTGGCGGGCAGGCTCGTCGTCCGATAGGGTTAGCGGTTAATCCAAGGCAGACTAGGTCCGGTGCGTCTCGGTTGGGAAGCGCGGGGCGCGCGAGCGGTCCGAACCGTCGTTTTTTTGGCCGGCTTGCGGGGAACGACCGTTTTTTTGCCGGCATGCGGCAGCTCGATTTTCAAATCCAATTCGTCTTCGAACGCCGGTTCCTTCTCTCGACCGTCGCCGCACCCGCAGTCGCCGGATTTATCGGCGGCTCCGACGTGCTGCAGCGGGGAGGTTTGGCCGTAACCGGAATAACCGTATGTCGGAATGCCCCAGTGTCCGGCCGAGAAATTCGACACTCCGGCCGTTTCATGGCCATAGCCGTAATCGTTCAGGTGCAGCGGACCGCTTGCCGGTCCATACCCATAGCCGCTTTGCGGACCGAAGCTGGCCGGCAGCGTCTGCGGTGCCCCATGGCCAAAGCCATAGCCGCTTTGCGGATCATGATGTGACGAAAGCACCTGCGGCGCGCCATAACCGTAACCATAGCCGCTCTGCTGGCCCAGGTCCGCCGGCAGCGTCTGCGGCGTCTCGTCGCCGTAGCCGTAACCACCATGCGGTCCGTGGTGAGCAGGCAGCGTCTGCGGCGCCTCTTGGCCGTAGCCGTAGCCATAGCCGCCCTGCGGTCCGTGGTGCGCAGGCAGCGTCTGCGGTGCGTCATGGCCGTAACCGTAGCCGCCCTGCGGTTCGTGGTGCGCAGGCAGCGTCTGCGGTGCGTCATAGCCGTAACCGTAGCCGCCCTGCGGTTCGTGGTGCGCAGGCAGCGTCTGCGGCGCGTCATAGCCGTGACCGTAGCCACTTTGCGGTCCGTGGTGCGCAGGCAGCGTCTGCGGCGCGTCATAGCCGTGACCGTAGCCACTTTGCGGTCCGTGGTGCGCAGGCAGCGTCTGCGGCGCGTCATAGCCGTGACCGTAGCCACTTTGCGGTCCGTGGTGCGCAGGCAGCGTCTGCGGCGCCTCTTGGCCGTAGCCATAGCCTACGTGCGGAGCAGCGTGCGGCGAAAGATCGGAAGGATCATAGCCGAAAGGTCCGATTCCGGCTGGTGTGGCGCCATATCCGTAACCCGGCCCTCCATGATCGGATGGACTCCCACCGTAGGGACTCGGCGGCGTGATGGGCACCGGCGCGCCCCAAGGCAAATCCGAAGCGCCGCCCACCTGCCCCGGCGGGCAATCCGCATCCTCGGCAGGGCTGAGCAGCTCTGGCTGCGCGCCGTACCCATAGCCCCCGTGTACGGGTTGCACGACGCCGTAGCCGTGATGATGCTCTTGTTTCGGATGGTGAAGCGACTCCGGCAGCGCTGGCATATCGTAGAGCGACATGACTTCCGTGGCCGGAATGCCGTATTGTTCGAATAGATCCGTGCTTTTCTCGTATTCGATGTTGATCGAATAGCCCGGCTTCACGATAGGCTGCTCGACGATCACGACAGGCGGCAGTTCAACCGGCTTCTCCTCCGCGACGGGCGGCAATTCGATAGGCTGCTCGACAACCGGAGGCTGTTCGACAACCGGTGGCTGTTCGACAACCGGTGGCTGTTCGACAGGCACTTCCTCGGCAGGCAATTCCGCGACGGGTGGTTCTTCGGGAATCGGTTCCGGCACTGGCGTCGGAATCGGCGCGGTATCGGCTTTGCCTTCGATTGGCGCCGTATTGGCCTTGCCTTCGATCGGCGACGTCGATTTTTTGCCCCCTAGGAACGGGATCGACGGCAGTACTTCTGCCGGCAGTTTGCCGACTTTGCCCACCAAGTCCGTAACGCCTTGCACGACCGACAGCGGGTGCAGCGGATGGTGGCCGTTCCCTGCATGCGAGTGCTCCACGCTCTCCGGCACGACGATCGGCGTCCCCGGCTTAGGCACATTGACGACTTCGCCGGTGAGCAGCACGTTTGGATTTTTCAGATGCGGATTCGCTTTAATCATGTCGCTCAGCGGAATCCCCCATGCCTTCGACAGCTTCCACAGCGTATCGCCCTGCTTGACGACATGCTGATGCATGACGTCGACTTGCACCGGCTTCCACGTCGGAACCTTCACTTTCGTCCCAACCTCCAGCACGTCGGGGTTCGTAATGCCCGGGTTCAGCTTTACGACCTCATCCAGCGAGACGTTGTACTTTTTTGCGATTAAGTACAGGGAGTCACCCTTTTTAACGATATGGATTTTCACTTGACGCTTACCTCCTGACGCATTCTCATACGTTCGCAACAGGCGAGCGCCCGTTGTTTATCCCTACATCCTATGCAGCAGATAGGCGAGTGTCTCCCTTTCGGTGCAAAAAAAAATGGAGGCCCGGCCTGAAAACAGGTCGGACCTCGCATAAGCGTGGTCGATGACGATCGCGTCGGTAAGCTAACCTTCGACGATCGGATACGTAAAACTTGGATAGCTGCCGAGTACGCGAACCTGGCATCCAAGCGCTTCGATTTCTTCAATGGCCGCCGGAAGCAGCACCGAGTCGAGCGACATGTTAATGTCGATAAAGAAATAATACGTCCCGAGCTTCTTCTTCGTCGGGCGCGATTCGATTCGGGAGAGGTTGATCCGGCGCCAAGCGAATGCGGACAGCACCTGGGAGAGCGCGCCCGGAAAATCCTCCGGCAGCGTCACGAGAATGCTGGTCTTCTGCACGTCCGATGGCCGATCGGTGAACGGGCGGTTGCCGACGAGCAGGAACCGGGTGAAATTGTTGTCGTGATCGGTCACGCCTTGCTCCAGAATATCGAGCCCGTTGTTTCCCGCTGCGATGGTCGTCCCGATCGCCGCCCACCCCTTACCGGGGTTGTCGCGAACGATCCGAACGGCCTCCGCCGTACTGCTGACATGCTCCTGTTCCGCATGGGGCAGATGCTCTCGCAAATACTGCAAGCATTGTGCCATGGCAACCGGATGGCTGAGCACCTTCACGATACGCCCATAGTCGAGCTTATCGCCTTCATCCGTCACTTCTTCCTTACGGCTGATAAGGTTTTGAATGGAAGGGTAGATCCACTCCGCCTGAATCGGCAAGTCCACTTCGTGCACGAGCCAATCCGTATGTAACGTGACCGAGCCTTCAATCGTGTTCTCGATCGGGATGATGCTATAATCCGTCGTGCCGTTCGCCGTCGACAGGAAGACGTTCGCGATCAGCTTGTGGTGGTCGTACCGCGCCTCCTGCCCTTCGAACAGATATCTTGCCGCCTCGTCGGACACGGAGCCCGCCGGCAGCAGTGCGATTTTGGTCATGCCGTTCTTTCTCCTTTGATCCGGTCCATGAATGCCGACGCATGCGCGTCTTCGCTCATCGTTACGATCGGCCCTTGCGCATCCGGACGCAGCCATCTCAATTCAGCCGTTATCCCTTGCGCGCTAAGCGTCTCTTTCAAAAAGCGCTCCAATTCGCGTTTGTTCGGACTACCCGCTTCAACGAGCGCGAGCAGCGTCGGTCCGGCTCCGCTGAGCGCGGCGCCGAGCGCTCCGTATTCGCAGGCCCGATCCAAAATTTCCGCCATGCCCGGAATGAGCGGTGCTCGGTAGGGCTGATGGAGACGGTCGCGCATGGCATGTCGGATCAACTCCAGCCGTCCGCTCGCAAACGCGGCTACGAGCAGCGAACTGGCCCCGACGTTGAAGACCGCATCCTTCATGGAAATTTCCGATGGCAGCGCGTGCCGCGCCTTCTCGGTGGACAGCTGGAAATTCGGGATCGCGACCAGTACGTCCATATCCGCATGCGGCTCGAGGCGCACTTGTTCCGCGCGAGCGCCGTCCCATGCCGAGACGACGATGCCGCCGAACAACGAAGCGCCGACGTTGTCCGGGTGGCCTTCGAGTTCGGTCGCAATCTGGAAGAGCCTGTCATCGGTCAGCGGGCTGCCGATCAAAGCATTAGCGGCCACAAGCGCGCCGACGATCGCGGAAGCGCTGCTGCCGAGCCCCCGTGTAAGCGGAATTTCGCTGTACATCGAGATATGCAGCTCCGGCACTTGGACGCCGGCTTCGTCGAAGACGCGCTGCGCGACTTTATAGATCAGATTCGATTTATTCAGAGGCACGCCATCCAGCCCGTCTCCGTACAGATCGATAACCGTCTCGCCGTCAGCGGGAACCGACAGCTCCAACCAAGCATATAAGGATAAGGCCATGCCGAGCGTATCGAAGCCCGGTCCCAAGTTCGCCGTGCTAGCGGGTATTCTAACAAGTACGTGTCTATCACTCATCGTGTGTTCACCTTTCATCTTCCACGCTAGCCTTCGACGCGGTAAACGCTCTTCACGCTTTTTACGACGTCCATGGATTCGAACGCGGCGAGCACTTTGTTGACCGATGCCTTGCTGGCGTCATGCGTAATGATAATGATTTCGGCTTCCTGATGATTCGGATTCGGCTGCTGGACGACCGATTCGAGACTCACCTCGTACTCGGCAAAGGATTGGGTAATCCGAGCCAGCACGCCGGCGCGGTCGTCGACATGAAGCAGCAGGTAATACTTAGACGCGATTTGCTCATCGGTCTTCAGTTTCTTCTCTTTGTACGTCAAACCGAGCTGCTTGCCGTTCACGCCGAGTTTCAGATTCTTTACGACTGCGACCAAGTCCGCCACGACCGATGTCGCCGTCGGCAGCTCGCCCGCGCCCGGTCCATAGAACATCGTCTCGCCCACCGCTTCGCCGTGTACATACACCGCGTTGAACACGCCGTTCACCGAAGCGATCGGATGCGTCTTCTTCACCATCGTCGGCTGGACGCTCACGCTCATGTAATCATCCTGGCGCTCCGCGATGCCGAGCAGCTTCACTTCGTAGCCGAGCCGTTTCGCGTAGGCGATGTCCTCGCGGCTCACCGACGAGATGCCTTTCACGTCCACATCCTCCAGCGCCACGTTCGCGCGGAAGCCGAGCGTCGAGAGAATGGTCATTTTACGCGCAGCATCGAGCCCTTCCACGTCCGAGGTCGGATCGGCTTCCGCGTAACCGAGCGCTTGCGCTTCTTTCAAGACGTCCGCATAGTCCGCGCCTTCCTGGCTCATTTTAGTCAGGATGTAGTTCGTCGTGCCGTTCACGATACCCATGATTTTCGTAATCCGATCGGAGGAGAACCCTTCGATCAGCGTCCGAATGATCGGGATCCCGCCTGCGACGCTCGCTTCGTAGAGTACGTCACAGCCGTGCTGGTGAGCCTTCGCTAAAATTTCGGGACCATGCAGCGCCATCAGATCTTTGTTCGCCGTGACGATATGTTTCCCGCGCGAGAGCGCTTCGAGAATGTACGTCTTGGTCGTTTCGATCCCGCCCATCACTTCGACGATGACGTCGATGTCCGGGTTGTTGACAATCTCCCATGGATCCTCGGTCAGTTTATCCGCGCTTACGCTAATGTTGCGCGCTTTACTTTTGTTCTGTACAAGCACTTTCTCGATCACAATCGGAGACCCGACTTGGCTTTGCAAATCCTCCTGATGTCCTTCCACGATGCGAACGACGCCCGTTCCGACGGTACCTAGCCCAAGCAGGCCTACTTTAACAGGTTTCATAGGGTTCTCCTCCATCTGATTCAAAATTGTCTCTCGGTTCTATCCTTGTCCGATGATCGATGCCTTGCGCACGCCAGGCAGCTTGCGCAGCGAGTCTACCAGCTCGATCGGCGTGCTGCTCATAGGCGACGTATCCACGGTCACGACCACGTTCGCGAAGCCCTGAAGCGGTATGGACTGATGAATGGTCAGAATATTGCCCTCCGAGCCGGCCACAAGTCCAAGCACCTTGGATAGAATGCCGGCGCGGTGCTCCAGGTCGACCGATATGGTTACGATTCGTTCCCTGTCCAGCTGATTGAGCGGGAATACGCCGTCTTTATATTTGTAAAAGGCGCTGCGGCTTAAGCCCGCCCGCTCCACCGCTTCATGGACGGTAGCCGCTTCGCCGCGCTGCAGCATCTCTTTGACGTGAATCGTCTTCACGATTCCTTCCGGCAAAATATCCTCGCGGACGACAAAATAGCGTTCCGGCATGTTTCGTCCTCCCAATAAAGACAACTGTTCACTTATAGTGGACATTATAGCGGATAAATGAGGCGACGGCAATAGGCTTCGACAAAACCGTCGCATCTGCTCCCGGCACATCCGGTTTTATACTCGCAGGAATTCCCCTGATTCACGACAAAGGCTGCTGCGCCCGGCCCGTCCATCATGGAGCCTTGCGCAGCAGCCTCCAGCCGCAGCGTGTTTATTCGTAGAAATAATCGGTGCCTTCGAAGAACTCGAAGGAGAATTCGCCGATATGAACCAGATCGCCGTCTTTTGCGCCGATTTTGCGCAGCGCCTCGTCGACGCCCATCTTACGCAGCGTGCGCGCAAACCGCATAACCGCGTCGTACGTATTGAGGTTGATCCGTTTCATCATGCGCTCCACCGCCGGACTTTCGACGACGAACCAATCGTTCTCGCGGCGTACGGTGAAGGTGTCGTCTTCCTTTTTCTCCATCGTGTACACTTTGCGTTCCGCGACTTCCTTAACCTCTTCGATGAGCGGTGCTTCCGGTACGGTAGCCAGCACGTCGGCCGCTTTGTACAGCAGTTCTTGCACGCCCTGCTTCGTCAGCGAGGAGGCCGGCATGATGTCGTATTCGATCTCACCGCCGAATTCCTTCAGCTGTTCCTTGAAAAGCTCCAGCTGCGCTTCGGCATCAGGCATATCCATTTTGTTCGCCACGATAATCTGCGGACGCTCCGCCAATATCGGATTATAGAGCTTCAATTCTTCGTTGATCTTAATCCAATCCTCGAACGGGTCGCGTCCCTCCGAGCCCGACATATCGATCACGTGCAAAATAACGCGCGTGCGCTCGACGTGGCGCAGAAACTCGTGGCCAAGACCGATGCCTTCATGCGCGCCTTCGATCAAGCCAGGCAAATCCGCCATGACGAACGAGCGGCCGTCGCCTACGTCCACGACTCCGAGATTCGGCGTTAAGGTCGTAAAGTGGTATGCGCCGATCTTCGGCTTCGCGCCAGAGACGACGGAGAGGAGCGTTGATTTGCCGACGCTCGGGAAACCGACCAGGCCGACGTCCGCCATGACTTTCAGCTCCATCGTGATCCAGCGTTCTTGGCCTTCTTCGCCGTTCTCAGCGAAATCCGGCGCCGGGTTCTTCGCCGTCGCGAACCGCATATTCCCGCGTCCGCCGCGTCCGCCCTTCGCTACGACGACCTTCTGACCGTTGCGCGTCATGTCGGCGATGACTTCCTGCGTATCTTCATCAATGATAATCGTGCCCGGCGGGATTCGAACGTACATATCCTCCGCTCCGGCGCCGTGCATCCCTTTTACTTTGCCGCGTTCGCCGCGTTCGCCTTTAAAATGGCGCTGATAGCGAAAATCCATCAGCGTGCGCAGTCCTTCGTCCACGACGAAAATGACGTCGCCGCCCCGGCCGCCGTCGCCGCCCGCCGGTCCTCCGTTAGGGACGTAAAGCTCTCTACGATAGGAAACGATCCCGTTTCCGCCGTCGCCGCCTTTTACAAATACTTTGGCCTTATCTACAAACATGTATGTCCTCCGTTCAATGTGCGAGCTTCGCCTGCAGGTGCAAGCACGCCGGGCTCTGCTCCGATCCGGCCGGCGCCAGACCCGAGCCTTTGACCCGCTGCTTCCAACCCTGCTGCCACTGGGCGGGGTCGTTCAGTTCCCCGCTTAACCGGAACGTGACCAGCAACGCTTTCTCCTCGCGCTCGAACGCGAGCGATAGCTTGGCCGCCTCTCCGCTAGACGGTTTGATGGCAAACCGGTATAAGTTAATAAGCTCCATAATAGCTTCCGCAAACCGATCGTGATCGATTGACAGTTCAGTCAAGTTCAATTCGCCTTCTATGCGTACATCCAGCTGGAGGGAATGCGTCAACGTGCGGAAGGATTGAATGAACGCAATCAGTGAAGGAACGCCGAGTCTTGCAATTTTACTCTCTTCGTTCATTCTCTCTCTTATTTGTTCCACATATTGCACCATTCTATCCGTCTTCCCCATCCTTATGTACCCATACAGCACTTGCAAGTCGTTCATCCAGTCATGTCGATGATGATTAAGCGTTCGCACCGATGCCGATTGCAGCGCATGCGTCATTCTCGCGTGCCGTTGTTCCTGTTCCTTGCGTTCTGCCACGATCCATAAGGCCGCCGCCAGCATGGACCACGCTACGAATACGGCCAGAAGCCAAAGCTCGGACCGCCAAATCAGTACGGCTGCTGCAGGTAGCAACACGGATGCAGCCGCATATAGCTTAATCGATGATAAGCGACTCATGCACACTGTCCTACTTTCCTGTCTTTTCCTTAGCTTAAACAGTATAGCACGACGAGGCGCAAAGTTCACTCCCGCACGTCGTTCGGAGTGCGATTTGCGCCTCGTCGCGCAGCGTCCGGATATGGGCAAAAAACCCCGGCCCTGCAAGCAGGACCGGGGCGGTTTGGGCGATATTACTCCACTGCTGCCGCAACTGGAGCAACTTCGATTGGATACACGCTCACTTTTTTGCGATCGCGTCCCCAACGTTCAAACTTCACGACGCCATCCACCAGTGCGAACAGCGTGTCATCTTTACCGATGCCCACGTTGTTGCCCGGGTGAATTTTCGTTCCGCGTTGACGAACGAGGATGCTGCCGCCCGTTACCGCTTGGCCGTCTGCGCGCTTAGCGCCAAGGCGCTTGGAGTGCGAGTCGCGACCGTTCTTCGTGGAACCTACGCCTTTCTTCGAAGCGAAGAGCTGAAGATTCAGTTTCAACATGGTATTCCCTCCTTCATGTGTCGATTTGTTCACGAACTTCAACATATTTTCCGTAGGAAACCGCAATCGAAGCAAGCATCACTCGCATCGATTCCAGTAATAGTTGGATTCGCTCGTTAACCGTATCGTCCGCTTGAAGCGGAATCACCGACTGCAGCCATCCGCTTCGCATGGAAGCCGGCAGCTCGACGCCGGTTAATTCTTCAATCGCGTTCACGGTGCCTACCGAAACGGTAGAAACGCCTGCGCAGATAATATCCTTGCCGCGCTTCGCATAATCAGCATGTCCAGAAATCGCGAACGAAACGATTCGGTTGTCCTCGGCCGACCGGACGAAAGTAGCGGTAATCATGCCAAATCCCGCAATTAAGCTTGGATTTTGCCGATCGTTACTTTGGAGTACGGTTGACGATGACCTTGCTTACGGCGGTAGTTTTTCTTCGCCTTGTATTTGTAGACGATAATTTTCTGACCTTTGCCGTGCTTCTCAACAGTTGCGGATACGGATGCGCCGGAAACAACCGGAGTTCCTGTCACCAGACCGTTCTCGCTGGAAACCGCGAGGACGCGGTCAAACGTGATGCTGCCGCCTTCTGCTGCGTCAAGTTTCTCGATGTAAAGCACATCGCCCTCTTGGACTTTGTATTGCTTGCCACCAGTTTCGATAATTGCGTACATGGGTGCACCTCCTTATTTTCGAAGACTCGCCTGATACAGGTGTCGCGGATCGCCCGCAAGCTTATACCTGGTCTGCGCGGTATATGTGGATGAAAAGACCAGCTCTCATACGCACCATAGTATTGTAGCATAATCGGCGCATAGGCCGCAACCCTAATATTCGCTACGTGAGCATTGGCGCGGCAGGCACTTTCCCCTTGCCTTTGCACACGCTGCACGCTTCGATACGCTGGGTATGCGCTGTCTCCCGCACCTTCTTGCGCGTCAGCTCGAGCAGGCCGAGCTTCGTCCACCCGACGACTTGACATTTCGTCCGATCCTGCTTGATTAAGGTTTCAAGCCGCTGCAGCACTTCTTCGCGATGCCTGTCCAACTCCATGTCGATGAAATCGATGATGATGATTCCGCCCGTATCGCGAAGGCGGAGCAATCTGGCGATCTGCTCGGCCGCTTCCATATTCGTGCGGAACACCGTATCCTCCAGATCGCTTGTCCCGACATACTTGCCGGTATTGACGTCGATGACGGTCAACGCCTCCGTCGTATCCCACACGAGATCGCCGCCGCTTCCAAGCCGGATTCTCCGCTCGAACGCCTCATTTAGCTGCGCTTTGATCCGATACCGGTCAAACATCGGTTCTGGATGACGGTATTGCTTCAATCTAGGCAGCATTGCCGGCGCCATATCTTTAACCAGCTGTTCCATCTCCGCGTACCTTCTCCGGTCGTCGATCCAGATCTCGTCCGTCTCCGCGGACAAAAAATCGCGTACGAGCCGCTGCGGAAGACTTGCTTCCCTGTGCAGTTCGCAAGGCGCCGCGCTGTTGGCCGCCCGGCGTTCGATATCGCGCCAGCGCTCGCGAAGCAAGGTGATGTCCGCGTCAAGCGCCGCATTCGCCTCGCCCTCGGCGGCCGTGCGCAAAATAACGCCCTCTCCCTGTTCGCGGATTTCGTCGCCGGTTAGGCGCAGCCTTGTCCGTTCGCTCTCGCTGCCCACTTTCTTGGAGACGCCGATATAATCGGCGTGCGGCATGTACACCAGGAAACGACCAGGCAGCGAGTAATGCGTCGTGACGCGCGCGCCCTTGCCACCCAGCGGCTCCTTCACGATTTGCACGATTAACTCCTGTCCATGCGACAGTAAATCCGTGATCGGCGGTTTCTCTTTGGGCTGCCGCTCCAGATGCGGATGCAGCACGTCGTCGATATACAAGAAGGCGTTCTTAGCCAGCCCGATATCCACGAACGCCGCCTGCATGCCCGGCAGCACGTTCATGACTTTCCCTTTGTAGACGCTCCCGACCAGCCTGCCGGTGGTGTCGCCTTTCTCCATGTCGAATTCGACGAGATGACCATTCTGCACGATAGCCGTCTGCAGCGCGTCCTGACTGCCGTGCACGAGCATTTGCTTCATGTTATCCAACCACCTGTCATGCCCATTGTTACTCCTATATTACATGAAAAGCTCCAAAACTGCACGATCGGGCTTCCCATCTTCCAAGTAACCGTTCACGAGCTGCTGTTCGGGCAAGACGGCGAGAATTTGCCCCGTCTCTTCCATGACGACGATGAGATGGTAGCTGTCCCGCTTGAACAATCGGAGCGCGGAGGCGATCGTATGGGCCTTCGAAACGATGATCGGCAGCGCCCATGCGCCTTTGGTCAAGTGACGCGACGCGGATAGTCCCCTGCTGGTGAGGAAGCGGAGAAATAGAAACGGGATATGTCGGTTATAGGTCCAATTGGTCAAGAGGAGAAACAGGCCGACGACGAGCAAATTAGGCTGAATGCCGGTCTGGCCGCCATGCAGCCATGGCAAAACCGCGAACACGACCATCCCCGCGCTTAAAACGAGGCTTACGCGCGCTCCGATGCGCAGCGTCCGGTGGTAGGTTGTCGTTCGGCTGAGCAGCGCGTTCATCAGCTTGCCGCCGTCAAGCGGCAGGATCGGCAGCAAATTGAACAGCGCGATGATCGCGTTCGCCGAGATGACATACTGCGACCATTCCTCGCTCCAAAGCCCTGTCTGACCCAGTCCCCAAGCCGCGGCGGCCATCCAGACGTTCTGAAGCGGACCGGCTATCGCGACGATCGCCTCCTCCTTCGCCGGCACGCCGCTGCCGTCTTCCACTTCCGCCACGCCGCCGAACGGCAGCAGCTTCACTTCTCGCACCGTCCAACCGAACCCTTTGGCCACGGCTACATGACCGAGCTCATGGACGAACACGAGTGCGAAGAGTGTCAGCAGTTCGGTAAAATAACCGGTCGCCACCGAAGCGAGCATGATCAGCACGAATAACGGATGAACGGTCCAGACTGTTCCCTTCCACTTAATCAAACGGAACTACGTCTGCGGGATCGACGTACCGGCCTTTCTCCTTGACGGCGAAAAACAGCATGCTTGTACCGTCGCCGCCCGCCGCCTGCAGGGTACCGATGTCCTGTCCCGCTTCCACCCAATCGCTCTCGGCCACTTGAGCCTCGGCGAGCTTGCCGTAGATCGTCTCCCGCCCGTTAGCGTGTTGAATGACGACCGTTCTCCCGCTCTCCCCGTTCTCCGTCACGAGCGAGACGCGTCCCGTTTCCGACGCCATGACGTTCCCGCCGTCCTTCACGGCGATGTCGATGCCGGATAACGTCTGGGCGAACGACTGCACGATCGTCCCGCCCGTAATCGGCGCTACCACTGGCAGTTGGATCGTCCCTTCCGTATATTGCACCGTCCCTCCGTCTTTGGCGCGGAAAAGCGGTATAAACGATGGGGTACCGGCGAACGTTCGCTCATACCACGACGCGGCAACCTGAAAGTCGATCGTGTCCGTCAGAGCCGCCGTTACGATGGCCTTGCCTCGCTGGGCGGCCGGGTGTTCCGACTGGGCCATCGCGAACAGGATGACGAACAGCACGCCAGCCACCATGCTTTGTATGAAAAAAGCCCGCAATAGCGGCCCGGAACCGTCGCCGGACGCCGGTGGCTGCGCCTCCGTGCCGCCTCGCGCAGGCTTGAGTGCCGTGACCGTTCCCCACGAAGGCTCGGATTCCCATGGATTCGGCCTTTTTTTCCATGCGAGCTCCGGATCCAAATGGGCTGGCGACGTCGTTTTCTCGTCGGCTGCTCCAGGCGTCAATCCCGTCCAGGCGGTCTTTGGCAGCAGATTGTATGGGCCGCTTGCGATCTCATCGTGCGGCGTCGGCAGCGCTTCGCGCGCCTCCTGCTCCATAATTCGCCGTATCCGCTCTTGACGACGCTGTTTCACGCCGTTCCTCGTATCCATGCTTCCATCCCCCCATTAGCCCGGCATCTGCGGACTTTGCCGCTTGGCTATATCGCGACCAGCCTTGCGATGCGCAAGCTTGTTCGCATTCATATATATGAACGAATTGGACGAGATATGTTCGGACGGAAACAGCCATGAGCCTGTTGGGTGTCAATTGAATCGCGCGCAAAAAAAACCGTTCAGCGGGCTTTCCGCTGAACGGCAATATGGTCGAGCTCGTATTTCTCCTGATGGGCTTTCACGCTAAAGACGAGCCCAATACACATCATGTTAAGCAGCAGCGACGTACCGCCGTAGCTAATGAAGGGCAGCGTAATACCGGTAATCGGCATCAAGCCGATCATCATGCCGATATTCTGGAAGATTTGGAACACGTACATGGATACGATCCCGATGATAATGAACGATCCGCGTATATCGTAACACTGGAAGGAGATAAGAATCATCCTGTATATAAGCAAGAAATACAGCAGCAGGACGATCGCGGCCCCTTGGAAGCCAAACTCCTCGCCTACTACGACGAAAATCGCGTCCGAATACGGATAGGGGATAAACTTCCGGTTTTTGGAATCCCCTTTCATATAGCCGTCTCCGGTTAAGCCGCCCGAGCCGATCGCGATTTTGGCCTTATTGGCTTGGTACACTTCCTTGTCCGACGCCTTGTCCGGATTAATAAAGCCGTTGATCCGTTCGTACCAGTGCGTCTTTTCCTTCTCGACCAGGAAATTTTTGATTTCCGTGTTGTACTGGTTGAACATAAAGACGAACAGCACCAAGCTCCCGATTACGATCGTCAGACCCAACAAGACATGCGTATAGCGTACATTGCCGATCCAGAGCATCCCGAGCACGATAACCAGGTAAATAATCGCGTTACCGAGATCCGGCTGAATCATGACCAGCACGAATGGCACGAACGAGAAGGCCGCGATCAGCAGCAGATCTTGTCGAACCCGGAGCGGATCGCCTTGCCTGCGACCCATCAAGAAGGCGATCGTGATGATTAAAATGACTTTCTCCATCTCCGCCGGCTGGAAATTCAGTCCACCGGGCAGCTGGAACCAGCTTCTCGCGCCGTTAATCTCTGGAGCCGTCAAATACACGACCACGAGCAGGATGATGCCAAATACGTACAGGTACACCCATATTTTCAAGAGGATGCGGTAATCGAACAACGTGACCAAGACCATGACCACAAAGCCGATGCCGTAAAAGATTAGCGTCTTGACGTCATAGCTTTTGAACTGGGGGTCGCCATAGGTGGCGCTTCGCACGAGCAGCGTGCTGACGACCATCAGCACGAGCAAGAGCAGCACGATGCCCCAGTCCATTTTCTTTAATTTATCGAGCAAATCCGATCATCCCATTCCGAGAAACTTCCTGAACCGCTTCAAGGCGCTGGACTTGTCCTCAAGCGGCATCAGCGGCACCATATCGCCGAGAATTCGGCGAGCGATATTGCGATAGGCGATCGCGGCGCGGGAAGAAGGATCCATGACCGTCGGCTCGCCGGCATTCGCCGCTTTGATGACTCGTTCGTCATCCGGCACGATGCCCAGTAAATCGATGGCCAATACTTGGCAAATTTCGTCGATATCGAGCATTTCGCCCGAGCGCACCATGTTCGCGCGTATGCGATTGATGATAAGCCTGGCTTGAATGCCGCTCTGCTCCAGCAATCCGATTACGCGGTCGGCGTCGCGAACGGCCGCATTTTCCGGCGTCGTGACGATAATGGCTTTATCCGCGCCCGCGATGGCGTTGCGGAAGCCCTGTTCAATGCCGGCCGGGCAATCGATGATGACGAAATCGTACTCCTTCTTCAGTTCAAGCACGATATCGCGCACCTGTTCGGGCGAAATATCGTGCTTATCCTTTGTTTGCGCCGCGGGAAGCATGTACAGTTCATCGAACCGCTTGTCCTTGACAAGCGCCTGATTCAACCTGCAGCGTCCTTCCGCCACGTCAATGAGGTCATAAATAATCCGATTCTCCAGTCCCATGACTACGTCGAGGTTCCGAAGACCGATATCGGTATCCACCATGCACACTTTCTTGCCCATCAGAGCCAGCGCTGTACCTAAATTGGCAGATGTCGTCGTTTTGCCGACGCCGCCTTTGCCTGATGTCACTACAATTGCCTCTCCCATGACAGACACTCCCCACTTGCCTTATTCACTCCTGCAAGGTGAAACGGCTGACGCCGTCTTGTAGTGGCGTTGCGCGTTTCATTCCGGAGAAATACAAGATAATTTAATAAGCGTCAACCTATAAATGCTTGTATTTCAAGGTGAAACGGCTGACGCCGTTATTCTTCAAGCCATGCGCCGCTTCCGAATTAAACCTATACCTTGAACAGGATCGGTTCCTTGCGCAGCCGGTTTAAATGCGCCATTTTGTCAATCTGCATGACGCCCTCGTTTAAGTACGCGAATTCCATCATCGCTTCACCCGACATCCATTCGTCCGGTGGACGGCTGATGACGTCGGCAATGCGCAGCTGGGTCGGTCTCAGCATGGAAGCGGCGATAACGGCATCGTTCCTTCCGTCCTTGCCGGCATGGGCCATGCCGCGGAGGGCACCCAGCACGTAAATATCCCCTGTGCACAGCAGAGAACCGCCGGGATTTAAATCCCCCATCAAGAGCAGATTGCCGTCATGCTCGATCGTTTGGCCGGATCGGACGATGCCCGTTAAAATCTTAAGATTCTCGCTCGATGAAACTTCCTGCTGCGGAGGGATTTCGCCCTCGATCGATTGCACGAGCAGATTGCCTCTTGCTCGGATAAGCGAACGAATCTGTTCCTTCTCCTCATCCGTCACGACGCGCGCGCCTAGCTTGACATGGACGTGAACGATCGGACCTGTCAGCAGCTGTTGATGCGACTTTTCCAGTTTATATTGAAGCTCCGCTAGCAGTGAGGAAAAATCGCAGGCGTCATCTAGAAGGAAAACGAGCCCTTCCTTTACGCCTTTGATCGTAATATGCTGCTTCTCGGTCACGCCCGTCCCTCCCCCTCTCTCTAGTATACGATTCTTTCCAAGATGCGGCGATTCCTGCTTGCATGCTTCTATTCTTCTTCCTCCTCGGATTTCTTCGCGCCATTCCATTCGAACCAGCGCCTTGCCGGGATGTACATAAGAAGCGCGAAGCCGAATTGGAGGAACAAACTCGGCAAGATATGATTGATAAGCGCCCAATCGTAGGCCATATGATTCAATCGGAACACCTGGTAAATGAAAAACACGATCGTATCATACACATAGGTCGCAAATCCAACGACGACGAGCGCCATCAGAAGCGTGCTGCGCCGACGCTCCACCAACAGTCCCGTCAAATAGCCGACGGCCGCGCCAGCAAAGGCATGCACACCCAAAATATTATTGTAAAACACGATATCCTGCAGCAAACCAAAACCGAAGCCGAGGAAAAGAGCGGCATACCGATTCTTGTATAATGCGGCAAACAGGGCAAACACGAGCGCGAAATGCGGCACGAGCCGGCTGGTCCACGCGTCGGGAAGCAGCCAATAAAAAATCGTCCCTTCCGCGTAAAAAAACAGCAGCATGACGATAACAATGCGCGTCATGCTCATTTGGCCAGCTCCTCCACGTCCGGCACCTTCACGACCAGCACCTCGGTTAAGTGCTCAAAGTCCGCCGCAGGCTTAATCGTGGCTGTATACGTTAAACCGAAATCGCCGACCTGCGCGGATTCAACCGTTCCGATGACCATCCCTTGCGGGAACACGTTCACCAAGCCAGACGTAATAATCGTGTCGCCTTTGACGGGTCTGTAGCTCTCGGAGATCCGCGACATCGACAGCATGCCTGTCTCCGGGTTATAGCCGTCGATAATGCCGAAGGCGTCCTTCTCGTGTCCAAGCACGGTAGCGGCAATCAGCTTCGTATCCGGCGATTTCTCGTCCAATTCGGTAAGCGGCATAACATTGGAATAGAGCGGATCCACGCGGTTCACCAATCCAACGAGCCCCTCGGTCGTGACGACGACCATATTCAGCTTGATGCCGTCCTTCGACCCGAGGTCGATGCGGATCGTCTGGTTATAGGGATCGTTGCTGACCGCGATGACGTGGGCGATCATGTATTCATAATTGTTCATCTCACGCTGGCGCTGGGTGAAAGCCAACGCCTTCTCTAGTTGCGCGATCCGATCTTCCATTCTATTAAACTTGCTCTTGTCCCTTGCGTAGGCCGCGGCCGTCTTGCGCAGCTCTTCGTTCTCCTCGTAGATTCCGCGGAGATTCGCTAAATCTTCAAAGAAGCCCGCTATATAGCCAGCGGGCTTGTAGAACCATTGCTGCACAGCGCCGGATGCGTCCATGATGAAATTTTCGGGCCAGGTTAATTTCTTCCGCTCCCCGATCGAAAATCCCATCACCGCTACGAACAGAACGACGACGATCATTAACACGATAATTCGTCTGTTGCGCATCCAATTAAACAATTTTCCTTTTCACCCGCCCATAATTCTTATCTTCCATCCGGCAAGCCGCACAAGCCTCGGATGTTAGCGTTTGGAGCGGGAGACCGGGCCTCCGCGCGTCTTGAACAGATCGATATTGTCGAGCGCCCGGCCCGTGCCGATCGCCACACAATCAAGCGGGTTCTCCGCGACGATGACCGGCATGCCCGTCTCGCGGGACAGCAAGCGGTCCAGGTTGCGCAGCAACGCGCCGCCGCCCGTCAGGACGATGCCGCGGTCCATAATGTCGGCCGACAGCTCCGGCGGACACTTCTCGAGCGTCACCTTGACGGCTTCGACGATGGAGTTCACCGTATCCGCCAACGCTTCGGCAATCTCCTCCGACGAGATCGGCAGCGTCTTCGGCAGGCCGGATACGAGATCGCGGCCGCGGATTTCGATCGATTGCGGCTGATCCATGGTCAGCGCCGAGCCGATCTCCATCTTCAGCTGCTCCGCCGTGCGTTCGCCGATCATTAAGTTGTACATGCGTTTGATATATTGAATGATCGCTTCGTCCATTTCGTCGCCGGCCACGCGGATCGAGCGGCTCGTCACGATGCCCCCAAGGGAGATAACGGCTACTTCGGTCGTACCGCCGCCGATATCGACGACCATGCTTCCGGTTGGCTCCCATACCGGCAAGTCGGCGCCGATCGCCGCCGCGAACGGCTCTTCGATCGTGAAGGCTTCTTTCGCCCCGGCTTGCTCCGTCGCGTCTTTCACCGCGCGTTGTTCAACGGCCGTAATGCCCGAGGGCACGCATACCATGACGTTCGGATGGCGCGGGAATACCGAGCGCGCTTTCTGCGCCTGGCGGATGAAATATTTGATCATCGTTGCGGTTGTTTCAAAATCGGCGATCACGCCGTCTTTCATCGGACGGACCGCGCGAATGTTCCCCGGCGTGCGGCCAATCATTTTCTTGGCGGATTCACCTACCGCTTCGATCGTTTTTGTATCCGTACGCAGCGCAACCACGGATGGTTCTCTGACGACAATGCCTTTTCCTCTTACGTATACGAGCGTATTCGCCGTACCCAAGTCAATACCAAGATCTTTGGAGCCACCAAACATAATCAACTCTTCCTTTCCTCTAGACAGACAATCTTTCTTATTATATTACATCAAACCCTGCTCCTTCAAACTAACGAAGCGGTTGTCGCCGATCACTAGGTGATCGAGCACGTCGATGCCCACAAGCTCGCCTGCTTCTTTCAATCTGCGCGTTAACACAATATCCTCGGGGCTCGGCGACGGATCGCCGCTCGGATGGTTGTGTACGCAGACGATCGAGGCGCTGCTGCACTTGATCGCCGCGCGAAATACTTCGCGGGGATGGACAAGCGACGCGTTCAACGTACCGACCGACAGCGTTTCCTTCACGATCACCTGGTTCTTCGTATTGAGGAAGAGACATATGAAATGTTCCTTCTTCAAATATCGCATCTCGTCCATGACCAGATCGGCGGCATCCTGCGGCTTGCGGATTGCGGGCATATCGCTCTGACGGCTCTTCGCGAGCCTTCGGCCAAGCTCGATGCCGGCCAGCAGCTGCACCGCCTTCGCCGGCCCGATGCCCCGAATCGCGGTAAGTTCCTCGACCGTCATATCGACTAATCCCCGCAGGCTGCCGCATTCCTTCAGGATGCGAGCCGCCAGCATCACAGCCGACTCCCGTTTCGTACCTGTTCGCAGCAAGATCGCCAGCAATTCCGCTTGGCTCAATGCTTCTGCCCCAACCGTCATCATGCGCTCTCTAGGCCGTTCTTCGCTGGGGATGTCGCGCAGCACGTAGCTATGCGCTTCCATGTCCTCTCCCACCTTCAGTGAAATGCTTGTCCGCGCTAGAATACCTCGATGCCGAATTCGGCCAGCATATCCGACAGCAGTGACAGCGGTAAACCTACCACGTTGAAATAGCAGCCGTCAATCCGCTCGACCAGCGTCGCGCCTAGCCCTTGAATCGCGTAACTGCCTGCCTTGTCCATCGGTTCACCGCTGGCGATATACCGGCGAATGCGATCCGCCCCGAGCGGCTTCATGCGAACCCGGGTCATCCGATGCGCGACAGCTTCGCGCGATTCGTCCTCGGCATGCACGCAAGCGACGCCCGAATACACTTCATGCTCCCGAGACTGGAGCAGCTCCAACATCCGATAAGCATCCTCTTCATCCTTCGGCTTCCCCATGACCTCGCCATCCAGCACGACAATCGTATCGGCGCCGACAATAACAGCGTTCCGTTCCTCGTCCGGTGCGAGCAGCGATCGGGCCGCGCGCGCTTTGCGCAGCGCAAGCTGCTCGACGATTTGCACGGGCTTCCAATGAGCCGGCGTGGATTCGTCCGTATCAGGCGATAAAATGAGAACCGGCAGGGAGAGGTCGAGCGATGCGACCAGTTCCCGCCGGCGCGGTGAAGAAGACGCCAGCACAAGCCGGCTTACGGCTGTATCCTTCGTGTGATCGTAAGCGACCATCTATCAAACACTCCTTGGACAGCTGTATATTCATTATGCTTCCCTACATTTTCCGGTATAACCAAATCGCTGCAATAAGCCCAATAATGCTGATAAGACTAACGTCTAGCTTAATCGTTAAATCATAACTAAGAATGAGCAGGTCGGCCGCCGGCGACCATGTAATCGGGTAGGATTTCGTCAGAAAGTCGAGTCCGGGCACGGCTTGCAGCCATCGCGAGACGAGTGCGCCGGTCAGCAGTCCAATCAAGATAAACAACAGGAACATCCATATATTTTTCTTCATCTTCTTACGTCCCTCGCCATAATTTGACACACCCATCATTATACGCGATGAATCTACCGCTTACAATGCATTCGTGGACGCAAACCAAGCTTGAAGAATAAAGACCGCGTCCATGAGCGACGATTGAACCGCCCACAGCTGCGCTTCGTCCTGCTGGCTGCCGTATTGACTTGCCGCCGCTGCCGCTTGGGAGAGCGATTCTTTCAGCTCTTTCATCGCGGTTAGTCCCGTCTGATCCGTGAGCGATGCTTCTATGCCGGGTACGGCTTTCGCCCATTTCTCATAGGTGGCTCTCCACGCGCCCGCTTCCGCTTCGACGCCTTCCAATTTGCCCGACGCATACTGATCGAGCTGTTCCAACAGATCGGCTTGCAGCGCGAAGAAATTTTGCGCCGTCTCCGCTTTGCCGTTAAAGGCAAGCTGCGTTAGCGCCGGAACTTCGATCGGCTTGACATACAGCTGCAGCTCCGGCAGCACCGCTTGCAGCGCTTCGGCCTGACCGCGGTCGCCCGACATGCCTGCATAGACACGATAATCTTTGCCCGTCGCCACCGCGGAGGCCGCCAGCCCCTTGCCTTTCAGCTCCGATACGGCCGCCTCCATGCCTTCCTTGCCGCTGAATACGCCATATTGGAGCATCATATACGTGGCAGGCGGCACTTCCAGCGCGGTTAGCTTGCCGCTCTTGACCGCTTCTCCCGTCTTCCCGCCGCTCGGATTGCCTGCCGTGCTTCCCGAGTCAGCATCGGAAGTCGAGGGGACATTCGCTTGCGGATCCGCTCCCGCACCGCCTAAGTTCGATTGTCCGGTATGCTGCGTCTGTGACGGCGTCTCCGTGAGTGCAGCCGGCTCGCCGCCTGTGAAGAGAGACAGCGCCATGTAACCGAACAATGCTCCCGTCGCGACCGCTCCGGCTACCGAAGCGAACACTTTCAGCCAAGAAGGACCTTGGTTCGAACGATACACGCTCGCCCGTGTCGGCGAGAAGGCGCTCCGCCTCTTCTCGTCCTCCAGCAATAACCGGGGATCAATGAAGGGTCCATCCGGAACCTCTATTACATTCGAAGCTGCCCGCGATTTATCGTCCGTCTTGACCGGGATTGCTTCGACAATCTGTTCGATCTGCTCGTCCTGCTCGTCCCCAAGCTCGATGGTCATCATGCCCGCATCGATCTGATCGTCCAGCTCGATAGGCAAATCCGTCTCGTTCGGATACGCCGAGGCCATGGGGTGATTCGATGCCGCGCCATGTGATTCATGGGTTACGCTCGGCCGTTGTATCGGCCGCTTCCGGGCCGGTTTATCCGCATCTCGAATCAGCTGCTCTAGTGCGGAAGCATCATCTTGAAACGGGCTTTTCCATTCCGCTTGCGGCTGCGTAAACGACATCTCTTCTTGGAAGAACGGCACTACGTTCGGCGGAGGCGTTTCCGTCGGCAGCGGCTGGCGCTGCTGGAGCGCTCCGTGATCTTTGTCGAATCGGTACGTGATGCGTGCTTTCGTATTCATGTTCCTCTCTCCTTGTCCACGTTCTTCTATTGCTAGAGTATGGGGAATTTAAGAGATTTAGAACCGTACCGCCGCCTACTGCCGAATTCGCGCACGCATACCTTATAACGAGGGAACCGCCTATTTCGTTTTGCCATCGCCTCTTCACACGCAAAAAACCGGTCCCATCCGCCATTGCGAACTGAACCGGTTTCCGTTATGCGCCGTTTTGGGCGCGAAGCTGTTTGGCTAAGCCGTCGGCCGCTTTCCAGATATCACCTGCGCCCATCGTAATGACGAGATCGCCAGGCTTAATCCGTTCTGCGAGCACGCGCTGCACTTCTTCTTTGGTTGGGATGTACGACGTATTCGCATTGCTGTTCTTCACGATCAGCTCGACCAGCTTCTGCGAAGTCACGCCTTCGATCTGCTTCTCGCCCGCTGGCGAGTAAATATCGGTGATGATGACCTCGTCCGCCTCCGGGAACGCGCGGCTGAACTGCTCCAGCAGGAAATACGTGCGCGTATAGCGCTGCGGCTGGAACACGGCGATAATCCGTTTGCCCGTCGCCTTGGCCGCGCTGATCGTCGCTTGAATTTCCGTCGGATGGTGCGCATAGTCGTCGATGACAAGCATATCATTCACTTCGCCAAGCACTTGGAATCTGCGCTTCGCGCCGCGGAACTCCACGATCGCATCCGCGATCTGAGCGAACGGCACGCCCGCCTCCAAACAGGTAATGATGGTTGCCATGGCGTTATAAACGTTATGCCGGCCGGGAACGGACAGATGAATGGTCCCCAACAATTCACCGTCGCGGCTCATATCGAAGGACACCTTCCGGTCGCCAAGAATCAAATTGGATGCCGTATACTCCGCGTCCGTCCGATCGATCGCATAAGTGAGCAAGCCGCTCTCGCCAAGCGGTCCGCTTTCCACTTGCGGAAGCAATTCCTGAATCGTCTCGTCGTCCAAACAGACGATCGCCTTGCCATCCGGCTTCACTTGACTCAAGAACTGGACGTAAGCCGCTTTTAATTTGCCGAAATCGCCATCGTAATTCTCCAGGTGATCCGGCTCGATGTTCGTCACGATCGCGACCGCCGGATGATATTGAAGGAACGAACCATCGCTCTCATCCGCTTCCGCCACTACATAATCGCCCTTGCCCGCCTTTGCGTTCGTGCCGACGTTGACGATTTCACCGCCGATGATATAGGTAGGGTCTAACTGGCAATTTTCCATTACAAGCGCGATCATGGAAGACGTCGTCGTCTTGCCGTGCGCACCGGCGACCGCCACTCCTTTGCCGTTGTTCATCAGCCTGGCCAGCATTTGCGCCCGGTGAAGAATCGGAATGTTCAGGTCTTCCGCCGCTTTGCGTTCCACATTGTCGCGCGAGAGAGCGGTCGAATATACGACCAGATCCGCGCCCTTTACATGCTCCGCTTCATGACCGATGTAAATGCTCGCGCCCTTGGCTGCCAGCTTCTCCGTCAGCTCCGCTCTCGCGACGTCGGAGCCGGTAACCTTGTACCCCATTTCCAGCATGACCCGCGCGATGGCGCTCATGCCGTAACCGCCGATACCGATGAAATGTACGTGTTCTGCCGTATTCAAAGACGGTTCACCAACCTTTTTCAGATTCCATATTGTAGAGCAGCCGGGAACGGACATCGGCTATCAGGTAAAGCGTTCCGGTGACCACCGCGAGGTCGGATTCGCCCGTCACGGATTGAAGCCGTTCCAGCGCGGCCCTCCAGTCCGGTTCGATGATCAGCTCAAACGCATAACCGTTCTCTTCCTTCAGCCGCTGCGCGAGCTCAGCCAGCTCCCGTGCAGGCATCGCTTTGCGAAAATCAGGCTCGGTCACGACAAGCGTATCCACTAGAGGTAGTATATGCCGCAAGGTGTCACGATGATTCTTATTTGCCATCATGCCCATCATCAAATGCAGCCGATCATCCGCGTATCCGCTCTTGAGCGCGTCGGCTAGCGCTTGGGCGCCTTCCGGATTGTGCGCGCCGTCCAGCAGCAGTCGCGGCGATTGCTGCACGAGCTCGAGCCTTCCCGGCCACGCCGCATTACGAAGACCTTCCCGCAAGTCCTCGTCTTCCACGATCAGCGCATAGTACTGACGCAGCACTTCCAGCGTCATGACGGCGACCGCCGCGTTCGTCCGCTGATGCGCGCCACGCAGCGTAATCGCCAGCGGGTCGATCGCGCGGAACGGACCTTCGAACCGGAACGACTGCTCGTCGTCCGCGGCATGCCCGTTACGTTCCTGGAACTGTTCGCCAAGCAGATAAAGCGTGCTGTTGCGGGCCTTGGCCGTCTCTCGGATGACGTCGACCGCCTCCGGTTGAACGACGGCCGAGATGACCGGCACGCCAGGCTTGATAATGCCCGCTTTCTCCCGCGCGACATCCGTTAACGTGTCGCCCAGAATATCCATGTGGTCATGACCGACGTTCGTAATGACGGATACGACCGGCACGACGATATTCGTCACGTCCAATCGCCCGCCAAGCCCCGTCTCCCAGACGACGTAGTCCGGATAGGCAACGGTGCCGTAATACAGAATGGCGAGCGCTGTCGCCACCTCGAACATCGACGGCGAGCCAAGTTCGGTCGCGGCGAGCGCTTCCACCTGCGGCTTCAGCTTGTTGGCCAGCTCCAGCAGCGTTTCTTCCGGAATGTCGGCGCCGTTATATTGGAAGCGGTTCGTGAACTTCGTGATATAAGGAGACGTGAACGTCCCCACGTCGTACCCGCTCTGGCGCAGTACGCTGGTTAAGTACGAGCAGACCGAACCTTTGCCGTTCGTGCCTGCGACATGTATGAATTTAAGCCGCCGGTGCGGATTGCCGAACGCGTCCATCAATCGTTCGATACGCTCCAGTCCGGGACGGATGCCGAACGGCACCAATCCTTCGATCCAGTCCCGAGCCTCTTCGTAGGACGCGAGCGCGCCATCGGCGAATTGCATCTCTTGATTACTCATCGCTTATCCTTCTTCCTGATCTCGATTCGAACGTCGGCGGCCGGCTGCCGCGCGCTTACGCGCGCAGCTCGGCCAGACGCGCCTGAACGACGCCGCGCTTCTCCGCGTAATCGGCCATCTTTGCCTTCTCTTCCTCGATGACTTTGGCCGGCGCCTTCGCCACGAACCCTTCGTTGGCCAGCTTCTTCTCGACGCGCTCGACTTCGGCGTTCAGCGTCTGGATTTCTTTCTCCAGACGGGCGATTTCCTGCGAAATATCGATCAGACCCGCAAGCGGGAAGTACAGCTCCGCGCCCGTAACGACCGCGGTCATCGCTTTATCCGACGCGTTCAAGGTGAGATCGATCGCCAGCTTGGACGTGCCGCAGAAGCGGCTGACGAATTCTTCGTTGCGGCCGAGAATCGCGGCTTCCGTCTCGCTCTTCGGCTTGATCATCAGCTCGATCTTCTTGCTCATCGGCACGTTCACTTCGGCGCGGATGTTGCGTACGGCGCGAATGAGCTCCATCAGCAGCTCCATCTCGCGGACGGCTTCCGGCGCTTCCAGCGCTTCATCGTACGTCGGCCAAGCGGCGAGCGTAATCGATTCGCCTTCATGCGGCAGATGCTGCCAGATTTCTTCGGAGATGAACGGCATGAACGGATGGATGAGCCGCTGTGTACGATCCAGCACGTAAGCCAACACCGATTGCGTCGCGCGTTTCGCCTCTTCGTCGGCGCCGTACAGGTTCAGCTTCGCAAACTCAATGTACCAGTCGCACAGGTCATCCCAGATGAAATTGTACAGCTGGCGGCCGGTTTCGCCGAATTCGTAGCTGTCGATTAGGCGGGTCACTTCGCGCGCCGTTTCGTTCAGTCGATGCAGGATCCATTTGTCCGCCGTGCCAAGCTTCACCTTAATATCGATATCGGATGCTTCGACGCCTTCCAGATTCATCAGCGCGAAACGAGACGCGTTCCAGATCTTGTTCGCGAAGTTGCGCGCCTGCTCGACCCGCTCCCAGCGGAAGCGCAAGTCTTGGCCCGGCGTGCTGCCCGTCGCCAGCATGAAGCGCATCGCATCCGCGCCATACTTCTCGATGACGTCGAACGGATCCACGCCGTTGCCGAGCGATTTGGACATTTTGCGGCCTTGCTCGTCGCGGACGAGACCGTGGATCAATACGTCCTTGAACGGCATTTCGCCGGTGAATTCAAGTCCTTGGAAAATCATGCGGGACACCCAGAACGGAATGATGTCGTAGCCCGTCACGAGCACCGACGTAGGGTAATAACGCTTCAGGTCCGCCGTCTCTTCCGGCCAGCCCAGCGTGGAGAACGGCCAGAGCGCCGAACTGAACCACGTATCCAAGACGTCTTCGTCCTGACGCAGATCCGAACCGCCGCACTTGCCGCAAACTGTCAGATCTTCACGGGATACATGCATCTCGCCGCAAGCGTCGCAGTACCAGGCCGGGATACGATGGCCCCACCACAGCTGGCGGGAAATACACCAGTCGCGCACGTTCTCCATCCATTGCAAATAGCTGCGCCCGAAACGATCCGGCACGAAGTTCGCGCCTTTGTCCGTATGCTGGGCTTCAATGGCCTGATCCGCGAGCGGCTTCATCGCCACGAACCACTGTGTGGACAGGTACGGCTCGACGACGGCGCCGCTGCGCTCGCTGTGGCCTACCTGGTGAACGTGCTCCTCGATCTTGGTGCAGACCCCTTGCGCCTTCAGATCCGCCACGATTTGCTTGCGGCAATCGGCCCGGTCCATCCCTTGGTATGGTCCCGCCTCGTTGTTCATGATTCCGCTCTCGTCCATGACGACGATCTGCGGCAGGTTATGGCGCAGCCCGACCTCGAAGTCGTTCGGGTCGTGAGCCGGCGTGATCTTGACCGCGCCCGAGCCGAAGTCCTTCTCGACGTATTCGTCCCCGATGATCGGAATTTCGCGTCCGACGATCGGCAGCACGAGCATTTGGCCGATCAAGTGCTTGTAGCGCTCATCCTCCGGATGCACGGCGACTGCCGTATCGCCCAGCATCGTCTCTGGGCGGGTCGTGGCGACCGTCAGATAGCCGCCGCCGTCCTTAAGCGGATACTGCAGATGATAGAGGTTGCCGTTCACTTCTTTGTACTCGACTTCGATGTCGGACAGTGCCGTCCGCGCGGCCGGATCCCAGTTGATGATTTTCTTGCCGCGATAGATCAAGCCCTTGTCGTAGAGACGGACGAATACTTCGCGAACCGCCTTCGACAGCCCTTCGTCAAGCGTGAACCGCTCGCGGGAATAGTCCAGCGAGAAGCCCATCTTCGCCCATTGCGCATGGATCTTGTCGTTGTAGAGCTCCTTCCACTCCCATACGCGTTCCAGGAACTTCTCGCGGCCCAGATCATAACGGGATACGCCTTCCTCCCGCAGCTTCTGCTCCACCTTCGTCTGCGTGGCGATGCCCGCGTGGTCGCTGCCCGGCAGCCAGAGCGCGTCAAAGCCTTGCATCCGCTTCGTGCGGATCAAAATATCCTGCAGGGTGCAATCGAGCGCGTGGCCGATGTGCAGCATCCCGGTTACGTTCGGCGGCGGGATGACGATCGTGTACGCCGGCGCGTCCGGTTTTTTGCCCGCTTCAAAGAAATTACCCTTCATCCAGAAATCGTACCACTTCGCTTCGGCCGACTTCGGATCATAGGTCGTCGGCATCGATGTGCCCGTTGCTTTGTCAGACATCAGATTCTACCTCCAATAGTGTTGCAATGCGCCAGCTTATCTAGCAGCCCTTGCCGAAAATAAAATAAACCTTCCGTCCTTATTGCAAAGGACGAAAGGTTTTGCTTCCGCGGTACCACCTTTGTTTCGCGCGCAGTACAATGCTCCCGCTCGCGACACTTCATGCAGATAACGGCTGCGTCCGGCCCCTACTAACGAAGAACCTTGCGGGTCAACGCTCATAAAGGCAACTCCGGGGCGACCTGTAACATTAAGCCTCTTGCAGAACCTCGCAGCTATTAACGGTTCCGCTCTCTGAAAGCGCTGCTGTCACTCTTCCCCTTCAACGTCGTTAGAAGAAAGTATTTCCGTATACCCTTTATCATACACGTTTCTAATTCCATCAGTCAACCCGGGCAGTCGCTCCGACTAGGGATGATAGCCGTTCCAATAAAAAACCCTTGCAGAAAGCACCGCTCTCTGGAAGGGTTATCGGACTTAAGGGATATAGAGTACCTGGCCTTCGCTCACGCTTTGATCGGCCAGCCGGTTATAAAGGGCGATTTCGCGGGCCTGTAGCTGATAGCGGTCCGCGATCGTATCGAGCGTATCCTCCCGCTGCACGATCGCCATCCGTACTTTCCGGAACGCGTTCTCTTCGTTCGCCCGGTTCAAGAACAAGCTCTTCCACTCGATCTCGTCCGAGGCCGCGCGTCTGGCTTCTTCCGCCGCTCGCTTCGCGCTGAGCTCCGCCGCCGCCCGCGCCTCTTGCTCCCGCTGACTCGAATGCAGGATCGAGCGGAATCCGATTCCGCTTGCGCTCTCCTGCTGCTCCGACCCTTCCTGTAGCGGCTTCGCATTAACGGCCACTCTCAATTCTTTGCGAGATTGATCGGGTTCCTCCGCCGCGCGCGCGTATTCGTCTACCGGTTGTCCGCCGGCTGCCTGCGCTTCATCCCGCAACGCTTCCGCCTGCTCGACTGCCTCGGACAGAAACGGCGTGAATACCGTCTCGGCCGTCCGGCTCTGCTCCGCATCCGGTTGCTCGTCCTGAGTAGGGACCTGCGACCGCTCCGCTTCCCGCCTGGCTGCTTCTTCCCGCTCGACCTGTTCCCGGGCTTCCCGTTCCGCCTGCGCGGCTTCGCGCTCCCGCTGCTCGGCAGCCTCCTGCTCGATCTGGGCGATCGCGTCCCTCGTCTGCCGTTCTTCCAGCTCGCGCTGCTGGGCGATCAGCGCTTCCTGTTGACGCCATAGCTCCAACTGCCGCTCTTGCTCAAGCTCGGCCTGCCGCGACTCTTCTTCCGCCGCTTCCCGAAGTGCGGCGTCCCGCGCATCGCGTTCGGCCGCTTCTTGCGCTTCGGCTGCCCTGAACTGCTCGGCCTGCTCAGAAGCCACCCAATTGTCGTAGTAACGAGTATCCTCCGCCGATTCCGGCTGCTCCACTTCGACGTCTTCCTGCTGCGACCGTTCGTGCACGACCGTAAACGGCTCTTCACGCCACGAATCCGGTTGTCTGGACGGCTCCAGCTCGATCCCGAGCAGCGACAGCACGCCCGTGATATTCAACGTCCGGGCGGACAGCAAGTCGACGTCGAAATTATCGATTTCGACCGAAATGTCGTCCAGACGGTTCACCCGATTGAGCGGCAGCGTGATCTCGACCGGGATCCAATGCTCGAGCGTCTGCGCATCCGCCCTGCCGTTAGCCGCGCGGTATACACCCGAGAGCAGCAGATGCCCTTTTAGCAGCACCTGTTCCCCTTGTTGAATCACTTGTATGCGCGGCACGAGTTCAATCTCTTCCAACTCGTCGATGCCCAGTACATCATCCGGCAAATGCACGCGCTCGTAGACGTCAAAACGTAATCCGTTCGTTTGGTTAGACAAGCGTTTCGTCCTCCTTTCCCCTCCTAAACAGCTTGGATACAGCTATCTTCCCTATTCACTATATGGTTAGGAGGAGTCGGGCATGACTACGAATTTGACGCTATTAGAGGTTGTTCAAGAAGTCCATCTACCGTTCTTGGTGCTGAATGGCCGACTTCTTGGCCGCTTGCTACAACGAGAGCTTGGCCGCAAGCGCGGAGAACCAAGGCGGTTCGGGGCAATCGACCCGTACCGCCTCGCCGGTCAATGGATGCGGAAACGTCAGCCGCGCGCCGCGAAGCGCTTGGTGACCGATGTCCTGCGTACGCCCGCCGTATAACGCGTCTCCCGCAAGCGGGTGTCCAATATGACTCATATGGACGCGAATCTGATGCGTACGGCCCGTCTCGAGCCGCAGGCGCAGCCTGGCCCAACCGGCGCTCTGCCGGACGACTTCATAATGGGTAATCGCATCGTCGCCTCCCGGCGACACGCGACGGCGCGAACCGTGATGACGATCCTTGCCGATCGGGGCGTTAACGATGCCGGTCGCCTGCCGCGGACGGCCTTGCACGATGGCCTCGTAATCGCGATCGACTCGTTTCTCCCGCATCGCCGCGTCCAATCTCAACTGCGCCAGCTCGTTCTTGGCATACAGCACCGGACCGGACGTATCGTCGTCCAGGCGATGGATATGCTTCATGGGCAGCGGATCCTCGCGGCGCATGCCAAGCCGGGCGGCAGCCTCGTCGAGCGTCCCCCGGTGACCGGGACCGTTCGGGTGTACCGGCATGCCGGACGGTTTGTCGAAGACGATGCACCAATCGTCTTCATATAGAATCGGAACGGCCAAGAACGGCTCGGCGGCCGGCAGCTGCGCCAGCCGATAAGCCAATTCCTTCCGAAGATCGGCCGGCTCGAATGCTCGCAGCAGGATAGAGGTCTCCGAGCATTGTATGCCGCCGACGGAGAACAGCCGGTTGATCCATTTCTCGGGAAATAAAGCAAGAGCCAGCAGCCGCTGGCGCACAATGTGCGGGTGGCTGCCGGCCCGAAGAGGAGGGTAGCGGTCCGGATCGCTCGAGGCGCCCCAAGCGTTCAGGGCCTCAATGCTCACGGCCAACCACTCTCCTTGACGCGCAAATATCGTCATGTCCATGGGGTCTGCTCTCGCTCCTTGCCTATAGACGGCGCAGCGCTTCGTCGTGCGCCGCGATCGTCGCGTCGATCGCCGCCTCGTCGTGGACCGCCGAAACGAACATGCCCTCGAATTGCGAAGGCGGTATGCTGATGCCGCCGTTGAGCATTGCCGCGAAGTAAGCCTTGAAACGCTCCAAATCGGCGGTCTTGGCGGTTTCGTAGTTAATGACGTGCTTGTCCGTGAAGAACGGGCACACCATGGAACCGACGCGGTTGATCGTCATCGCGACACCGTGTTTTTCCGCGTTCGATTGAAGACCGCGCTGAAGACGCACGGCCATCCGCTCCAGATACTCATAGGTTTCCTGCTTCAAGAGACTGAGCGTCGTGTAGCCCGCAGCCATCGCGAGCGGATTGCCGGACAACGTACCTGCCTGGTAGATCGGTCCCGTAGGGGCCATCATCTCCATAATCTCGCGTTTGCCGCCGTATGCGCCGACCGGCAGGCCACCGCCGATGACTTTGCCGAGGCAGGTCAAATCCGGCGTGATGCCGTACAGCCCTTGCGCGCAGTTGAGGTGAACCCGGAAGCCGGTCATCACTTCGTCGAAAATGAGCAAGCTGCCATATTGCTCGGTTATCTCGCGCAAGCCCTGCAGGAAGCCAGGCAGCGGCGGTACGACGCCCATATTGCCCGCGACCGGCTCGACGATGACGCAGGCGATCTGCTCGCCGAATTTCTCGAACGCCAGCTTGACCGATTCGATGTCGTTGTACGGCACTGTCAGCGTGTGGGAAGCGACGCTCTCCGGCACGCCGGGGCTGTCTGGCAATCCGAGCGTCGCCACGCCGGAGCCCGCTTTGATCAGCAGACTATCCGCATGTCCGTGATACGAGCCTTCGAACTTCAAAATCATGCTCCGCTTCGTATATCCGCGCGCCAGGCGCAGAGCGCTCATCGTGGCTTCCGTGCCGGAGTTGACCATGCGCACCAGATCGATGGAAGGCACGCGTTCGGCCACCAGCTTCGCCATCGTCGTCTCCAGCTCGGTCGGCGCGCCGAAGCTCGTCCCTTTCTCCGCCGTCTTCTTGATCGCTTCGACGACCTCCGGATGGGCGTGACCCATGATAAGCGGTCCCCACGAACCGACGTAGTCGATATAGCTGTTGCCATCGATATCATAGACGCGGTAACCCTCTCCGCGCTCCATGTACACCGGCGTCAAACCGACGGAGCGAAATGCCCGTACCGGCGAATTGACGCCGCCCGGAATGACCTCCTTGGCGGAGGCGAAAGCTTCTTTGGAACGCTCATCCATTCTAGCGCGACTCTGCTCGCTCATAGTAGACACCTGCCTGTTTCATAGTATGCCGCCGGGGGTTACTCCCTGTCGGCTAAATGTTCGTTATTCGCCGCGCAGCCACTTGGACGCGTCCAGCGCGTGATAGGTAATGATCAAATCCGCGCCAGCGCGTTTCATGCCCGTCAACGTCTCCAGCACGACGGCGCGTTCGTCGACCCAACCGTTCGCGGCTGCGGCCTTCACCATCGAATATTCCGCGCTGACGTTGTACGCGACGAGCGGCAGATCGAAATTCTCTTTCACCATTCTGAGCACGTCCAGATAGGCGAGTGCCGGCTTCACCATGAGCATGTCGGCGCCTTCGAGCACGTCGGCTTCCGCTTCGCGCATGGCTTCGCGAATATTAGCCGGGTCCATCTGGTACGTCTTGCGGTCGCCGAACTGCGGCGTCGAATGCGCGGCGTCGCGGAACGGCCCGTAGAAGGCGGACGCATATTTGACCGAATACGACATGATCGGAATATTCTCGTAGCCTGCCTCGTCCAGACCCGCGCGGATCGCGTGGACGAAGCCGTCCATCATGTTGGACGGGGCAATGATATCCGCGCCCGCTTCCGCTTGCGAGATTGCCGTCTTCACCAGCAGCGCGAGCGAAGGATCGTTGTCAATCTCGGCATAGCCGGTCTTCGGATCGTGATGAATAACGCCGCAATGGCCGTGGTCGGTGTAAGCGCATAGACAGGTGTCCGCAATAACGACGAGTTCCGGCGCCCATTCTTTCACTTTGCGGGTGGCCTCCTGCACGATGCCGTTATGGTCATAGGCCGAAGTGCCAACGGCATCTTTCGTCGCCGGCACGCCGAACAGCAGCACGGATTGAACACCGCTCGCGACGACAGCATCGATTTCCGGCTTTAGCCGGTCCAAGGAGAAATGATGCACGCCCGGCATGGACGGAATCTCCGCCTTGATGTCCGTCCCGTGCGTCACGAATATCGGGTAAATGAAGTCGTTCACCGTTAAAATCGTTTCTTTGACCAGTTGTCGGAGCGCCGGCGTTCGACGCAGACGACGTAATCTCGTAATCGGGTAGCTCATTTGAGAGAGTCCCTCCTTCATGGGTTATAGATATGGCGCAGCTAGACGCTCGGCCGCGATCGCCGCAACGAGCGCGTCGATCGTCGAATCTGTCGGCATAATGTCAACGGCAAGTCCGGCTTCCACAGCTGTCTTGGCCGTAACCGGGCCAATACACGCAACTTTGGCCTTCCCGAGCAGTTCAACAGGGTTCTTCACGCCCATCCGTCGCAAAACGGCGATCAAATTCGTGACCGTCGACGAGCTCGCGAACGTAACGACGTCGACCGCCCCGGATTGGAGCAATTCGAGCACTTCTTCATCCTGCTGTTCGGCGGCGACCGTCTCGTACACGTCGATCTCCACGACGTTCAAGCCGCGCGCTTCGAGCGTTCTTGGCAAAATGTCTCTCGCCAAATCTCCTCTAGGCAGCAGGACGCGCTGCCCGGGAACAAGAACGTCGGCCAAATGATCGAGAAGCCCTTCGGCCTGATATTGGGCAGGCAGCGCCTCTACGACTAATCCCCGCCGCTCCAGCGCTTCCGCCGTCTTCGGTCCGACCGCAGCGACGCGGGCCCGATGAAACTGCCTGATATCGATCCGGTAACGCTGCAAATAACGGAAGAAATAGTCCACGCCGTTCACGCTCGTAAACATGATCCAATCGTATTCGTTCCCGCTTCGCAGCGCGGCCTCGACCTCCGCCATGACGGCCGGATCGACGGGTTCCCGCGTCTCGATGACGGGGAATTCGCACGGCTCCCCGCCAAGCGCCTCGATCCGTTCGGCCAGGTCGCTGCTCTGGGCGCGTGAGCGGGTAATAAGCACGCGCATGCCGAACAACGGACGGCGTTCCGCCCATTGGATCTTCTCCCGCTGGCGGACGACCTCGCCGACGACGATGACGGCCGGCGGACGAACCCGCTCCGTCCGCACGATGGACTCAATCGTTGCCAGCGTCCCGGTAACCGTACGCTGGTCCGGCGTCGTCCCCCATTGAATGACCGCAACCGGCAGATCCGGGCTGCGACCGTGGCGCATGAGTTCCCCGGCAATATAACCGATGTTCGCCACGCTCATTAACAGTACGAGCGTGCCCTCCATCTGGGCGATCCGCTCCCACTGCACCGATCGGTCTTGCTTGTCCGGGCTCTCGTGACCGGTGATGACGGATACCGAAGCCGCCAATTCCCGGTGGGTAACCGGAATGCCCGCATAAGCAGGGGCGGCGATCGCCGACGTAATGCCTGGCACGATCTCGAATTCGATGCCGTTCTCCGCCAGTAACTCGGCTTCTTCGGCCACGCGGGCGAAAATCGATGGATCCCCGCCCTTTAACCGCGTGACGATCTTGCCCTCCAGCGCCAATTCGACGAGCAGCTGGTTAATTTCTTCTTGTTCCAGCATATTGCGATCCGGAAGCTTGCCTACGTAAATCTTCTGCGCGCCCGGCTTCATATTCGCGAGCAGTCTCGGACTGGCAAGTCGATCATACACGACGACGTCCGAAGCTTGAAGGCATTCCATCCCGCGAACCGTAATAAGCTTCGGATGGCCGGGGCCTGCGCCGACCAAATATACGATGCCTCTCCCCTCGCTCATAACGCTTAACCCTCGAGCTCGGCCAGTATGCGGTCCGCCCCTTTGGTCCGGAGCGCTTCCGCGACCTCGAGACCAAGTTGTTCCGGATCATGGCCTTGCCGAATCTCCTTGAGCAGCACCGAGCCATCCGGCGTCCCCACAATGCCGGTCATGGTCAGAAGCGGCGCTTCTCCATCGGCACCTGCCGATAGCGTCGCGTACGCGCCAATTGGGATTTGGCAGCCACCGTTCAACGCGCCTAGGAACGTACGCTCCGCGCGGACAGCCAATTCGGTCTCGCGGTCGTTCAGCAGCGCCAGCAGCTCGCGTACGGCCTCGTCATTCGCGCGGCATTCGATGCCGAGGGCGCCTTGACCGACGGCGGGCACCGAGACATCCTCCGGTACATAGGACGAAATTTTGTCTTCCCAGCCCATTCGCTTCAGACCGGCCGCCGCCAACACGACAGCGTCGAAGCCTTCTGTCTCCAGCTTGCGAATCCGCGTATCGATATTCCCGCGTATCGACTCCAGCTTGATATCCGGACGGGCATTCTTCAACTGGCTAGCGCGGCGAAGACTGCTCGTCCCCACTTTGGCGCCCTGCGGCAGCGTCTCGAACGTCAAGCCATCGCGGGCAATGATGGCGTCCCTTGGGTCGACGCGCCGAGGAATCGCGCCGTTCATGAGCCCCTCCGGTAGCTCATACGGCATGTCCTTCATGCTGTGAACCGCCAGATCGATCTCACCGCTTAGGAGCGCCTCCTCGATTTCTTTCACGAACAGCCCTTTGCCGCCGACTTTGGATAGCGTGACATCGAGTATGCGATCGCCTTTCGTAATGATTTTGCGGATTTCGAACTCGTACGGAAGACCATGCTTCTCGCATAGGCCGCGCAGCTGGTCGATAACCTGCCCGGTTTGGGTCAGCGCCAGCGCACTTTGTCGCGTGCCGACGATTATCGTTTTGCGTTCTGCTTTCGTTTCATTCATATTCTGTCCACGCCTCCATCAAGACTGGTCCGCCGCTGCAGACGGCTTCCCCATGCCTCTATCGTTTCGTCGCCTCGCTGCGGGGAACGTCGGACGCCTTGCAGATCGAGCTCTGCTTCCTCCGCCGCTTCTTGCAGCATGGCGCGTTTCATAGCCGTTGCTAGTTTCTTTTCTTTCAATATGGTCGCACGCAGTTCGCCTAGCCGCTCGGCCCACCACGCATACGGCTCTGCATATCGGTCTTCAAGCTCGCTTCGGATTCGCTTCGCAAGCGCCGGACTCGTCCCGGAAGTGGACACCGACATGAGCAAAGGACCGCTGCGGACCGTCGAAGGCGCGATAAAGTCCCCCTCCGCCGCTTCATCCGCTTGGTTAACCAAGGCGCCGGCCGAGCGCGCATCCTGCATGATTCGTTCATTGACTATCCGGCTATCCGTCGCCGCGAACACGAGCGTCGCGCCTTCAGCATCCTTTTCTTGGTATTCCCTGCGCAACCATTGAATAGACCCCTGTTCGGCCAAAGCGACCAAGGCGGCTGTTGCAGCCGGACTGATCAACGTGACTCGATCCGCTCCGCCTTCGAGCAAACCGCGCGTTTTGCGCTCCGCGATCCGGCCCCCTCCAACCACTACGCAACGTTTGCCCCGCAAATCAAGGTGCAGCGCATAATAGGTGTTCGTTCTCCCCTCGCGTCCCATTACGACCACCCGTGGAAGGAAGACGCTTGATTGAGAAATACGTTCAAGAACAGCAAGGCATAGCTGTACAAAATCCAGCGCGCCATTTTCCAGCCCGGTCCGTCCAGCCAGCGGCGCTTCAGCAGCGTCCATATGTACAAACCTAACGAGATGAACGACGCGATTACTTTCAGATCGAGCAGCAGCCCGAATTCGCCCTCGGTCAAAATCGACGTAACCGCCACGGCCAGCGACATCGCAAGCAGCGGCGCGCCGACCAGCGTGCAGCGGTACATGTAAATGTCGATCAGTTCCAAGCTGGGCAGCCGCCGGACCGATTTGGTCCACTGCTTGCCCTTGAGCCTGCTGTGCAGGAACAAATACATGCACGCGAAAATCGTCGCGATCGTAAGCGCGGCGTACGCGCATATCATAAGGCTCACGTGCACGTACAGCAGCTTGCGGGCCAGCTCCCAGCGTTCGAGCGACGTACCGCTGCCAATGCCGAACATATTGAGCGCGAGCACCGCAAATCCGATGACATTGACGAAAAATACAATGAATTCGATACGGAAAAAGCGGTTCATAACGAGCGAAATGGTGACCAATAACCAAGAAAATAAGAGCAAATATTCGAACAAGCTAAAAAAGGACATGTTCAAATGCGACACGATGCGCTGGATCAGATAAGCGGTCTGGAGCACCCAGACGAAAACAAGCAGCCCTGTACCCATCTGCTTCGCTCTCCGGTTGCGATCCACGAAATCGGAGAAGTAAAACAGCAGGCTCAGGGCGTATATGTACAACATTGCATCATATAACCAGTTCTCTGTAATCATACGCGCCTCCACGCCTTACAGGTTCGGCTATTGCGTGAGAGGCAGGCCGCGCTTATGCGGCCTGCCTCCCTGCGTGGTTATGGCGTTACGGCAGCCGCGATGCCCGGCATCTGCAGGGCCTGCTTGCCTTTCGCCACTTTCGAACTGTTCTCCGCCGCGGACGTCTGGAACTCCCTCTTGACGGCCGCGGATTTCGAACGGTCATCCTCGTGCGCAACCGATTCCTCAAGTGCGAACAATTTCACAAACAAATCCATCGCTTCATCGCCGTGTTTCTCGCCTGCCATCTCTTTAATCCGCACGATCGGGTCCTGCATCATCTGATTGACGATGCTCTTCGTCAGCTTCCGAATGACCTTCAATTCACGTTCATCCAAATCGGGCAGCTTGTTCGTCAAGCTTTCCATTGTATCCTCGTGAATGGCGGCCGCCTTGTCCTGAAGCGCGCGAATAAGCGGCACGACGCCGAGCGTGCGATACCAATGTTGGAAGACGTCGAGTTCGATCGCGATGAACGACTCGATCTTGGCCGCTTCCTGGCGGCGCAGCTCCATGTTGCTCTCGACGATGCCTTCCAAGTCGTCGATATCGTACAAGAATACATTCTCGATCGTCGCGATGCGCGGATCCAAATCGCGGGGAACCGCAATATCGATCATGAAAAGCGGCTTGGACTTGCGCTTCTTCATCGCGCCGGCCACCTGCTCCCGGTTCAGCACGTAACCGTCGCTGCCCGTCGAGCTGATCAAAATATCGGTCTCATGCAACCGTCGAACGGTATCTTCCATCGCGCACGGGACGCCGCCGAATTTCTCGGCAAGCTGCACCGCGCGTTCGAAGGTGCGATTTACGACGATGATCTGTTTCACGCCGTTGGCGTGCAAATGCTTGGCGGTCAACTCGCTCATCTTGCCCGCGCCCAGAATCATGACGGTTTTGCCGGCGAAATGACCGAAAATACGTTTGCCGAGTTCAACGGCCGCGTAGCTGACCGATACGGCCGACTCGCCGATGCTCGTCTCTGTATGCGCCCGTTTGGCAAGGGTGACCGCTTGCTTGAATAACATATTGAATACCGTTCCCGTCGCCTTATGCTCTTGGGCGAGCAAGAAGGCGCTTCGGACTTGACCGAGGATCTGCGTCTCACCGATGACCATCGAGTCCAATCCGCTTGCGACGCGGAACAAATGCTTAATCGCCCCGTCGTCCTCATACATATATAGATGACTCGTAAACTGTTCACGCGGCAGTCCGAACCATTGCTCCATAAAGTTCCGAATGTAATGGCCGCATAACTGCGGACGGTCTACGACGGCATACAGTTCGGTACGGTTGCAGGTCGCTACAATGACACATTCCATGATGCTCTTCGTCTGCTGCAGTTGCTTGAGCGCTTCCGGCAGTTCCTGCTCGGCAAACGTAAACCGTTCGCGAACTTCAACGGGAGCCGTCCGGTAATTCAGCCCGACAACAACAATGTGCATGCGCGTTCACCTGCCTTCCAGTAAATTTGAACATTAGTTATTATAGCACAGTTCGACAAGCTATACGCCCGCAATTATGAAAAAAGTTTGAAGATGCACACCCTCCTTTTTACACGAAAAACCGCATATAAAAACGGCTACGGAGTCAGGCTCCATAGCCGTTAATCATCAATATATTACACGAATTGCGCTTGTTTCATTTCTGGTTCTACGACTTGCAATTCACCCATACCGCGAACAAGCTTCTTCGCATGTGTCGTTGTCGGTTTCAGCACGGAGATCATGTAGTCGATCGCCAGCTGCGGATCAACAGTCTCGCCGCAAGTGTAACAGTCCAGCGCCGCGAAACCTTTTTCAGGATACGTGTGAATCGAGAGATGACTTTCAGACAGCAATACGAGCACCGTTGCTCCTTGTGGCTCGAATTGTTTGGCCTGCACAGAGAGTACGGTAGCGCCGCACGCTTCTGCAGCCTCCACCATTTGGGCTTGCAAAAATTCCGCGTTGTTGAGCAACTCAAAATCTACACCCCAAGTGTCTACAGCAACGTGTCTTCCGAAAGTTGAATATTCCATCTTTCGGTTCCCCCTTCCTAGGAATAAAATGTTTTAAAAATTTCATCCGCTAGGACCTACGTCATTCACTGCCCGAGGGAATAATCTCTCGCAACATAACCATGTCCTGAGTGAATCCTGGTTCCTAATTTGAAGCTAATTATTTTCAACGAAAATAAAAATAACATCTATCCGGGAGAAATGCAACTCTTTTTTTTCTAATTTATGACCCGTCTCCCCCGCCGCCCCCCAACCCGAAATTATCGTATGCAAATATGGCGTTCTTCGCGCGCCTATTACGAGGGTTTACGAAAGTCGCAAACAATGAAAAGAACCGCTGCTAGGCAGCGGTTCTAAGGGCATGCTATACGTACAGATTAAGCTTCTAGAATGAACAATTGGTGGGTTGCAAGCCGCAGCTTCTCGTCGATTAAGGCAATTTGCGAAACATCCGTGCAAAGATTGCGCAGATCAAGCAATTCATTCACGGCGTTCTGCAGCAGTACAATGGATTGCTCGACTTCATTGCTTCTGAATTGCTGCTCGAGTTGGCCAACCGTGTCCTTGTATTCGAACACGACCCGAACCTCGCCTTGCTTATGTTCGACGATTCGTCTTACGGAGCCTTGCACATAATGATACGTCATCGTATACGTTGGATAAATGCGGTTAACAATGGCATCTCCCCTGAACGCCGCTACGGCTTTGCGCATGGCATTCGTAAGCTTGGGATGCATCAGCCGGCAGGATAATGTGCAAACGTACCGATCCTGCATGCGTTCAAAAATCAAGCGGACCTCTTCCCGACCTGTCTCGTCCTCGAGAAACATTTCGTGATTGCCGTTGTCAAGCACGCGCACCTGCTGTCTCACATGCTGTTCTTCAAAAAACCGGACAAATCCCGCCATCTCATCAGCCGTTAATTGCAGAGAAGCTTTGACATACTCCGTGGCTATCCGCTGAGCCATAAAAATCTCCTCAATTCTTTAACTTGCACGATCCCCTGCCTGGGGTTCGTTCAAACCGATTGTACTGCTTACGTATATTATACCCGATCCAAAAGGTTTATTCCTGCCATCTGTTCTCGATATTCTCGCATATTTCTGAAAAATTCCGGAGAAATCGGCGATCGTATCACGTTTTTACCCGTTATTCTCGCTTTTCAACCATAAACTCACTCGGATGCTACCGTATCCTCAACCTTGCTCATAATGACATCCCAGAGCTCGTCGCGGCCAAGCCCGCTCTCGGACGAGAAGAGCACGACGCGGTCGCTCGGTTCCGCTTCCAACGTCTCTTTAATCAGCTTGATATGCTTCTGCCACTGGCTTTTGGGGATTTTGTCAGCTTTCGTCGTGACGATGGTAAGCGGGATGTTGTAGTGACGCAGCCACTTGTACATTAAGCAATCGTCCTTGCTCGGGGCATGCCGAATATCGATGATTAGCAGCACCATCTTCAGCGGCTCCCGATCGCCAAGGAACGTTTCGATCATTTGGCCGAACTGCTCCCGCTGCACTTTGGACACTTTGGCGTAGCCGTAGCCCGGGAAGTCAACAAAGTACAATTTCTGATTGACCCTGTAGTAGTTCAGCTGCTGCGTCTTGCCTGGCTGCGAGCTCGTACGCGCCAGATTCTTGCGTTGGATCATGCGATTAATCAGCGATGACTTGCCGACATTGGAACGCCCTGCCAGAGCAAACTCTGGCAAGGCGTCCACAGGATATTGATTCGGCAGGACCGCGCTGATGACAAACTCAGCATCCGTAATTTTCATGCTTCTTGCAAACCTGCTTTCTATTATCGGTATTGCGCGGCATTGCCCGTGCAAGCCGCTAGTGGGCTTCTACGGGCGACTGATTGACCAACGCATGGCTAAGCACTTCATCCATGTGCGCGACCGGAACGAACTCCATGTCCGCGCGGATGCTCTCTGGAATATCGCGAAGGTCGCGCTCGTTATCCTTCGGCAGCAGCACCTTGCGGATACCCGCCCGATGCGCGGCGAGCGACTTCTCCTTCAGCCCGCCGATCGGCAGCACGCGTCCGCGCAGCGTGATTTCGCCGGTCATGGCGACATCCCGTGATACTTTGCGGCCTGTCAGCGCCGAAATAAGCGCGGTGGCCATCGTAATGCCGGCGGAAGGACCGTCTTTCGGAATCGCGCCCTCCGGAATATGGATATGAATATCGTTCTTCTCGTGGAAGTCCGGCGCGATGTTCAATTCGGTCGCGCGCGACCTCGTAAAGCTGAACGCCGCTTGCGCCGACTCCTTCATGACGTCGCCAAGCTTACCGGTAAGCGTCAATTTGCCCGTGCCCGGCAGGACGGTTACTTCGATGACCAGCGTATCTCCGCCGACTTCCGTCCAAGCCAGACCGGTCACCGCTCCGACTTGATCCGTCAGTTCGGCCATGCCGTAGCGGAATTTCGGAGGTCCAAGCCATTCCTTGATCGTTGCGGCATCGGCTTCGATCGGCTTGCGTTCCGCGTCCGACACGATCGACTTGGCCGCTTTCCGGCAAATCGACGCGACCTGCTGCTCCAAGTTCCGCACGCCGGATTCCCGCGTATATTCGCGGATCACCATTTGGAGCCCATCTTCCGTCACCGTCAGCTGCTCCGGCTCCAAGCCGTGATCCTTCTTCTGCTTGGGCAGAAGATAGCGAGTGGCGATCTGCAATTTCTCCAGTTCCGTATAGCCCGGAATGTACAGCACTTCCATCCGGTCCAGCAGCGGCCGTGGGATATTATGAATCGCGTTGGCCGTCGTCACGAACATGACGTTGGACAAATCAAAAGGCGTCTCGATAAAATGGTCGCTGAACGTGTTGTTCTGCTCGGGGTCAAGCACCTCTAGCAGCGCGGAAGCCGGGTCGCCTCTAAAATCCATCGCCATCTTGTCGATCTCGTCCAGCAGGAACACCGGATTGAGCGAGCCAGCCGTCTTCATGCCTTGAATGATCCGGCCGGGCATGGCTCCCACATACGTCCGGCGATGACCGCGAATCTCCGCTTCGTCCCGCACGCCTCCAAGCGAGATGCGCACGAATTGTCTGCCAAGAGACTTGGCGATCGAGCGCGCCATCGACGTTTTGCCGACGCCCGGAGGTCCGACGAGACAGAGGATCGGCCCCTTCAGCTTCTTCACGAGCTGCTGGACGGCCAAATACTCGAGCACGCGTTCCTTCGGTTTCTCCAGGCCATAGTGATCCTCGTTCAGTATCGCTTCGGCGCCGGCGATATCGAGAATATCTTCCGTCACGTCGTTCCAAGGCAGCGATAACAGCCAATCGATATAATTGCGAATGACGCCGCCTTCGGCAGATGTCGAAGGCATTTTCTCGAGGCGGTCGATTTCCTTCTCGACCTTCTCCTGCACTTTCTCGGGAAGGTTGGCATTGGCGAGCTGATTGCGCAGTTCTTCCACTTCGCCGGCCCGGCCTTCCTTCTCGCCGAGCTCCTTCTGAATGGCTTTCATTTGCTCGCGCAAGTAATATTCCTTCTGCGTCTTCTCCATCTGTTTCTTGACGCGCTGGCTTATCTTGCGTTCGAGCTCGAGCACCTCGCGCTCGTTGTTCAGCAGATCGAGCAGCTTCTCCAGACGCGCTTTCACGTCAATCGTCTCCAGAATGTCCTGTTTGTCTTTAATCTTCAAGGACAGATGACTGGTAATGACATCGGCGAGACGGCCCGGCTCATCGATGTCCGATACGGCCGCGTGCGTCTCCGGCGTCACCTTCTTGGACAGATTGATGTAATGCTCGAACTGGTTCAGGACGGTGCGCATCAGCGCATCAATCTCCGGATCGTTCGATTCGGTCTCCGGCAGCTCTTTCACCGATACTTCATAGAAGTCGTCGTTCGGCAAATAGTCGACGACCTCCGCGCGTACGACCCCTTCGACCAGGACGCGGATTGTGCCGTTCGGCAGTTTGAGCATTTGCCTTACTCGCGCGATCGTGCCAACCCGGTAAATGTCCTCCTGGGTCGGTTCTTCGATATTCACTTCCGACTGCGAGCAAAGCAGAATCATATGATCGTCTAACATTGCGCGGTCTAACGCGCGGACGGACTTTTCCCTGCCCACATCGAGGTGGAGCACCATGCTGGGGTATACAAGGAGCCCCCGAAGCGGAAGCAGGGGCAGCCGACGACCTTTCCATTTTGCAGGTCCCATTCCAGCACCTCCATGATCGCTGAAGTTCTCCGTCCATACGATTGTTGGCGGAAAACACGCTTAAGCTTCTACCGTGTTTCTATTCCATTTTATCACTCTACGGAATCCGCCTGCAAATAGGGGAGACTCGATGCGATAAAAACGTCGCTTGTGGCTGCCGGAGAGGGAGCGGCAATGCGCATTTCTTCCGTGCGGAACACATGGCGGAACACTTCTTCAATATGATCGACCGGAATGACTTGCAAGCCCTCTAAGTCCGCAAAAACGGCCTGCCAATTCTCTCGTGGGATAATAACCCGATTGGCACCGGCTTGAAACGCCGCCTCGACTTTCGCCAGCACGCCCCCAACCGGCTTCACGTTGCCGTGAATACCCACTTCACCGGTCATGGCGAGCTTATTGTCCACCGTTTCGCCCTTGATGGCCGAAGCGATCGCCGTCGCCATCGCGATGCCCGCCGAAGGTCCGTCGATCGGCGTTCCGCCCGGGAAGTTGATGTGCAGATCATAATTTTCCGGCGCAAGTCCCAGACGTCTAAGCACGGTCAAGACGTTCTCGACCGAACCTTTGGCCATGCTCTTGCGTCGCAGCGTCCGGCTGCCGCCGCCGAGCTCTTCTTCGTCGACGACCCCCGTAATGGTATAGCGGCCGCGTCCTGGTTTAGCCGTAATCGCGCTCACTTCGATCTCCAACATCGTGCCCATGTTGGGGCCATAGACCGCCAATCCGTTCACGAAACCGACCTGCGGCAAAGTCGGAACCTTGCGGTCTGGGCGCGGCGGGATCTGGCTGCTGTTGACAACCCACTCGATGTCGGCCGCCGTAATCGTATCGCGCTTCTCCGATAACGCGAGTCCCGCCGCCAACTGAATGACGTTGACCGCTTCCCGGCCATTCGTCGCATAGCGTTTCACGACATCGACCGCTTCCGGGCTAGGCGGCAATCCGATCTTCTTCAGCGCATTCACCGCGATTTCCGCGATCTCCTCCGCTAGCAGCGGTCTGAAGTAAATCTCCATGCACCGCGAGCGCAACGCCGGCGGCAGCTCATGCGGCGACCTCGTCGTTGCCCCGACAAGGCGAAAGTCCGCCGGAAGGCCATTTTGAAAAATGTCGTGGATATACATCGGAATGTTCGAGTCTTCCGAGTTGTAATAAGCGCTCTCCAGATAGACTTTGCGATCCTCCAGCACTTTTAACAATTTATTCATCTGGATCGGATGCAATTCGCCGATTTCGTCGATAAACAACATGCCGCCGTGCGCTTTCGTGACGGCCCCTGGCTTCGGCTGTGGAATGCCGGCTACGCCCATGGCGCCCGCGCCTTGATAAATCGGATCATGCACCGAACCAATCAACGGGTCCGCGATGCCGCGCTCGTCGAACCTCGCGGTCGTCGCGTCGATCTCCGTGAATTTCGCGTCCTGCTGAAAAGGCGAGGTGGGGTTCTTTTTCGCCTCTTCAAGGACGACCCGCGCGGCAGCCGTCTTGCCCACGCCAGGAGGACCGTAAATGATGACGTGCTGCGGATTCGCGCTGCACATCGCCGCCTTTAGCGCCCGCAGACCGTCGCGTTGTCCGACGATGTCGTTCATCGTCTGCGGTCGGGTTTTCTCGGCAAGCGGCTTCGTCAGCGAGATGGAACGCAGCTTCCGCAGCTTATCCATCTCCTTGCGGGATTCCCGATCGACGGCGGTCCGATTCGTCTTTTGATTCCGCAGTAAGTTCCAGAAATACAGACCGATCACGATCGCGAAAAAAACTTGAATTAGCATGACGATTAAACTGATATTGCTCATTACCAAATCGACTCCTCTCCAAACAAAAACATCCGGCAATTCCGGGCTCATACTTGTCAGTATTGCCCCGTGCCGGATGTAATAATCGTGAGAAGCCATCTAAAGTTTTCGTTCGCTCGTTACTTGGATGCCGCGTGATGCGTCTTCCGCCCCGGGATCTCTCCCGTCTCTTCGAACACGCGCACGATTTCGTCGATTTCTTTCTTCAGCTCGCTGAGCAGCTCGGCTTCCGGCACTTTGCGGATCATCTCTCCGTACCGGAACAGCATGCCTTCGCCCCGTGCGCCCGCAATGCCAATATCCGCTTCGCGCGCTTCGCCTGGACCGTTCACCGCGCAGCCGAGCACGGATACTTTGATCGGTACTTTGATCTTGCTAATGTACTCTTCCACCTCGTTGGCGATCGAGAACAAATCGATGTCAAGACGTCCGCAGGTCGGACAGGATACGAGCGTCGCGGCGTTCGTGATCAAGCCGAAGCTCTTCAGGATTTCCCGCGCCACTTTCACTTCCTCGACCGGATCCGCGCTCAAGCTGATGCGTACCGTGTTGCCGATCCCCATCGCCAGCAAGGCGCCGATGCCCGCCGAACTCTTGATCGTGCCGGTGGTTAACGTACCTGCTTCCGTAATGCCCAAATGCAGCGGGTATTTGATTTTCTCCGCCGCCATTCGATAAGCCGCGATGGCCATCGGTACATCCGATGCTTTGAGGGATACGATGATGTCGTGAAAATCGAGCTCCTCCAGAATGCCGATGTGGAAGAGCGCGCTCTCTACCATCGCTTCCGGGGTCGGGTAGCCGTATTTCTCCAGCAGATGGTTCTCGAGCGAACCTGCGTTAACGCCGATCCGGATCGGAATCCCTCTCTCCTTGCACGCCTTAACAACCGCTTCTACCTTCTCGCGGCGCCCGATGTTGCCTGGATTGATCCGAACCTTGTCGATGCCGTTCTCGATCGCGGCCAGCGCAAGACGGTAGTCGAAGTGAATATCCGCGACGAGCGGAATATGGATACGTTTCTTGATTTCTTTGATGGCTTCAGCCGCTTCCTTATTGTTCACCGTTACGCGGACAATTTGACAGCCCGCTTCCTCAAGACGCAAAATTTCCGCAACAGTCGCTTCCACGTCTGCCGTCTTCGTCGTGCACATGCTTTGAATGATGACTTCGTTGCTCCCGCCAATCGTAAGGGGACCTACTTTGACAGGCACGGTGTCTTGACGTAAATACATGTTTGGTTTCCTCTCCCATCGAAGCGAAAATCTTCCTAATAACGTCAAAGTCCACCCCTGAACGGCCGGCAAATTGCCTCCGCACAAGGGTGGAAATGGCGTTTATCTTTCTATGTTAGGCGCTTTCTTCCTTCTTCTTGCCCTTCTTGCTCGTAAGCTCCGGCATGATCTTGTCTTGGACGACCTTCTCCGTGATGAGGCATGTCTGCACATCATCGCGCGATGGCACTTCGTACATGACGTCGAGCATGATACCCTCGATAATCGCGCGAAGGCCGCGAGCGCCCGTGTTCCGCTTGATGGCTTCCTTGGCAATCGCCTCCAAAGCCGGTTGATCGAAATCAAGCTTCACATTGTCCATCTCGAGCAGCTTCTGGTACTGCTTCACGAGCGCATTCTTCGGTTCGGACAGAATGCGGACAAGCGCAGCTTCATCCAGCGGCTCAAGCGTCGAGATGACCGGCAGACGGCCTACGAATTCAGGGATAAGCCCGAATTTGAGCAAGTCTTCCGGCAATACCATGCTCAAATATTCGCCTGGCTTCAGATCCTTCTGACCTTCGCCTGCGGTATTGAAGCCGATGACCTTCTTGCCGATCCGGCGCTTGATATACTGCTCCAATCCGTCAAACGCGCCGCCGCAAATGAACAGAATGTTCGTCGTGTCGATTTGGATAAATTCTTGATGCGGATGCTTCCGGCCGCCTTGCGGTGGAACGGATGCTACGGTGCCTTCGAGAATCTTCAGCAACGCCTGCTGTACGCCTTCGCCCGATACGTCGCGCGTAATGGACGGATTCTCGGATTTGCGGGCCACTTTGTCGATTTCGTCGATGTAGATGATGCCGCGCTCGGCTTTCTCCACATCGTAATCCGCCGCTTGAATCAGCTTAAGCAAGATGTTCTCGACGTCTTCGCCGACATAACCGGCTTCTGTCAGCGATGTTGCGTCTGCGATCGCAAACGGCACGTTGAGAATCTTCGCCATCGTCTGCGCGAGCAGCGTCTTGCCGGAGCCCGTAGGACCGACAAGAAGGATATTGGACTTTTGCAGCTCGACGTCTTCGATCTTGCTGCCCGAGTTAATCCGCTTGTAGTGGTTGTATACGGCGACGGACAGCGATTTCTTCGCTTGCTCCTGGCCGATCACGTACGAATCCAAAATGTTGCGGATATCTTTCGGCTTCGGGATATCCTTCAGATCGAGCTCTTCCTCGTGGCCGAGCTCCTCTTCCACGATCTCCGTGCACAGTTCGATACATTCATCGCATATATAAACGCCAGGTCCAGCAACAAGTTTACGCACTTGATCCTGGGATTTGCCGCAGAACGAGCACTTCAACTGGCCCTTCTCGTCGTTGAATTTAAACATGGGATCACCCCTTCGTATCGATGGTTACAGGTTAACGGCAGACGTGACGATCTTGTCGATCAACCCGTAATTGAGCGCTTCCTCGGCGCTCATGAAATTGTCGCGGTCGGTATCGCGTTCAATTTTCTCATATGGCTGTCCGGTACGTTCAACATAAATATTGTTCAGCTTCTCTTTGGTCTTCAAAATCCAATCGGCATGGATCTTGATATCCGACGCTTGACCGCGAACGCCGCCAAGCGGCTGGTGAATCATCACTTCCGCGTTCGGAAGCGCGAAGCGCTTGCCTTTCGCGCCGGCCGTCAGCAGCAGCGACCCCATACTTGCGGCAAGTCCCATGCAAATGGTGGAGACGTCCGGTTTAATAAATTGCATCGTATCATAAATACCCATCCCAGCAGTAACCGAACCGCCTGGCGAGTTGATGTACAAATGGATATCCTTCTCCGGGTCGTCTGCAGCCAAGAACAGCAACTGCGCGATGACAGAGTTCGCGACATCATCGTCGATCGCACTTCCCAGGAAAATGATCCGATCCTTCAGCAGACGGGAGTAAATGTCGTAAGAACGTTCTCCTCTGTTCGTTTGTTCAACGACGACTGGTACGAGATTCATGCGACCAACCTCCTTAAATTTAATGCGGTCCTTATAGGCCGCTTACCCTCGTGGTCCCCCCACTGCGCGGTTGATTCAAGGTGCCTCTTCAAGTAAGTAACCGGGTATCTACGTTATTTTACCACGTTCCGATGGCAAAGTCATTTTTCCATCCAAAAGGCGTGGAATCCGCTTCGCTCATGGTTCGGGCGGCTTCACCGAATGTTACAGTATACGGCGAAAGGTTATGGTTATGTACGGGGCAAGCCCCTATCGAACGTTATGTTCCTCGCCGCTCACCGCGGGCAAGGATTGAAGCGTTGAGTTGAAAGAAGGCACGTTTGCACGTGCCTCCCCTCTTGATAGAACGAGCCGCCCACCGGGGACGGCCTCGAACCTTAAGCTACTTCAGTAGCGACTTTGCTGTTGTCGAGCAGGAACTTGATTGTTTTGCGGATAACGATATCCGACTTGAGGTTCTCGATGTTGCCGTTCGTAGCGAACAGCGTACGGAGCTCGTCCACCGGACGGTTGTACATGCCCGAGAGCTTCTCGAGTTCTTCCGTCAGCTCTTCGTCGGAAGCGCTGATGCCTTCGTTCTTGGAGATTTGCTCCAGCACGAGGTTGTTGCGAACGCGTTTCTCGGCGTCGGTTGCCATCTGTGCGCGAAGCACGGACTCGTCTTGGCCGGAGAACTGGTAGTACAGATCCAGGTTCATGCCTTGCATGCGCAGACGTTGTTCGAAGTCACGCAGCATGAAGTCGACTTCCGTGTCGATCATTGCTTGCGGCACGTCGATCTCAGCTGTCTCGGCAGCTTTCTCGACGACGGCAACTTCGCGCGCTTGCTCATTTTCTTTCTCTTTGCGGTCGGCCAGTTTCTTCGCGAGATCTTGTTTGAACTCGTCCAACGTGTCGAATTCGCTTACGTCTTTCGCGAACTCGTCGTCGAGCGCTGGAAGGTTCTTGCGCTTGATCTCATGCAGCTTCACTTTGAAGACCGCTTCTTTGCCAGCGAGGTTGTCGGCATGGTAGTTCTCAGGGAACGTGACGACAACGTCTTTGAAGTCGCCAGTCGCCAGACCTACGACTTGCTCTTCGAAGCCCGGGATGAACGAGCCGGAACCAAGTTCCAGGGAGTAACGCTCGCCTTTGCCGCCTTCGAAAGCGACGCCGTCCACGAAACCTTCGAAATCGATGACAGCCGTGTCGCCGTTCTGTGCTTCGCCTTCGTCGATGACCGTCAGCTCAGCATGGCGCTGTTGGAGACGCTCGAGTTCTGCCGCGATTTCTTCTTCTCCGACATTAGCATCAGCCGCAGGAAGTTCGAGGCCTTTGTACTCGCCGAGTTTCACTTCTGGTTTAACCGTTACTTTCGCTTTGAACTTGAAGGATTCGCCTTTCGCGAATTGCTCCACGTCGATCTCAGGACGATCTACTGCTTCTACGCCCGTCTCTTGCAGTGCTGCCGTGTAAGCCTGCGGAAGCAGGATGTCGATTGCGTCTTGGTAGAGGCTCTCCACGCCGAAACGCTTCTCGAACATCGCGCGAGGCACTTTGCCTTTGCGGAAGCCAGGCACGTTCACTTTTTGAACGACTTTCTTGAAGGCTTTGTCAAGCGCTTCCGAAACTTGAGCCGCATCGACCTCAACGTCGATGGCGACAAGATTCTTGTCTATTTTTTCCCATGTTGCTTTCATGTTATGCTTTCCCCTCCAGATAAAATCACGCATCAAGCGTACAGGTTTCGCGATCATAAACCACTACATTATAATCAAAATCTACCTGAATATCAAGGCTCGTTCCAGTCTCTGCCGCGATGAAAATGCGAAGCATGCCGGAGCGTCCGGCAAGCTTGTTCGTATCGGAACCGCAGCGCATCCGTAATTCCGTATGTATCCCGCACTTGATCGTCCTCGCTTCGCCCGTAAAGCGACAGCTCCAGCGTCTGGTGCAGGGCGCCCGCATAACAATCGACCGTCTCGTCATCGTCTGCGGCCATGCGTTCGTAGGCGGACGTGCCATACAAGCACTGGAGCGTTTCTTTCCACAATTCGCGGGCAAAATGAGGCATCGTCGAATCCATGACTTCGGTGACCGATTCGACACGCTCGACGATCCGAGCCGCCACGTCCGGAAAATCCTCCATCGACAGCGGCGTACGTTCGATCTCGAGGTCAACTGTTTCGCCCAGACGCTCCAGCATGACCCGCCCCGTCACGCCCCGCCGTCGCAAGCATTGAAGCGCTTTGAATTGCAGCGCGGGGTGCAGCTCCTGCTTGGTCAACCAGTGGATAATCGTCTCGTCCACGTCAGGGTGGTCCAAATGAGCCGCCCGCTCCAGTGCGAGTATTTGTTGATCCACGACCGGGTGATGCTGCATGATATATAATACTTGCTCGACGTAGGCCTGATCCTGCTGCACGGGCGCGATCGTCTGCCGCCGGAGCGAATCCTCGGTCTCTTCGTCCGCCTCCGTATCCGGCCAGGGATCGCCTTGCAGCGCGCCATATCCGCTGTCCGGACCCGGGAAAGCCATCTCCAGCCAGGATAAAAGATTGCTCCATTCTTCATAGTGCCGCTTGTCTTCCCCTTGGCACTGCATCAGGAATCTCAGTAGGCTCTTCGCCTCGCCGTACCGTTCGGATTCCAACATGCGGGTCAACTGCACCTGATATTGATCCAGCATTTTAGGAAACAAATACACATTGTCTTTATGCTCGCCTTGCGGCGTTTTGGAAGTCGTAATGAGATCACCGCCTTATTTGCACGCCTATACCGTTTTACACGCGCCGATGCTGACGCGCCGTCTACGCCGTTGTATTATAACACTCCCGTGCCTTGATTTCCATGAGCGCATATGCTATCCTTTTATCATTGACTTTGCGCGGGTGTAGTTCAATGGTAGAACGCCAGCTTCCCAAGCTTGAGGCGAGGGTTCGATTCCCTTCACCCGCTCCACTATAAGTCGTTACATCATGCCATACATACGCTACCGAGAGGGAGCGTTTTTTATTTGCCCGAAAAATGAATCCGCTCGAGCTTCCATGATTTGCTTTGTACGCTTCTTATTATTAACGCAACGGAGCAACTTAAAACCGCAAAACCCGATCTTAATATAGCAGGCCGCTGCGTTCACCGCAGCGGCCTGCTTTCGTCTCTCTAGCCCTGAAGACGGTCTTGAAGACCGCTCTCCAGCTTCAATGCTCTCTTGCGAATATCGGGCGTCTTGACCGCCTTTAGCAGCGCCAGCATGCCTTTGAGCACGACCGGCTGCGACTCGCTCTTGTCCAGCTCCGCGGATAAGACATCCAACGTCGATTGCACCTCGTCCGGGTTGTCCGCGGGATCAAGCACGCCGGCTGAGACCGCCTCCCGCAGCGCTTGGATTTCGGCCAAGAGCTCCGCCTTGCCGGTCTCGCCGCCGCGAACGGAAGCGAGCCAGCCCTCCAGCACGTTGGGACCGATAATCGGATCGTTGCCGCCCTGGCTTAAATCGGCAACCATCGCGTCAAGACGCGCGATGATGTAATCCGCCAGCCGCTCGGGGTCGATTTGCTGCTGCTCGAAGACGACCAGCGCCAGAAATCCTTCGGTCATGGATTGGAAGATGATCGTCAGATCCCGGGCGTAAGCATGCGCGCGATCTCCGTAGGTCTTGCAAATCAATTCATGCGTCATGACCAGCCCTTGGCGGCGTGCGTTCATCATCAGCTCGTGCAGCTCGTCATGCACTTCGAAACGTTCGCGCAAGAGCATGGAGAAGAACGCCTGATTCTCTTCGTACATGCGGTGTCCGGTGAGAACGTGGCGCCGCAGCAAATCGCGCGGCTTCAAGTCCTCCCTGCTGTTGAGATCCACATATTCCGCCATGATGCGGTCAAGGTAATCTTTTATAATGAACTGCAGAAGGTCGCTCTTCGATTTGAAATAAAAGTAGAGCGAGCCCTTGGCGATGCCAAGCACGTCCGCGATATCTTGAATGGACGTGCCCCTGTAGCCCTTCTCCGAGAAGCATTGGATAGCCGCCCGGATAATCTGCTGCTTCTTGCCTTCCAACTGTAGGGCACCCGCTTTCGCGCCAACGACTTAATGCGCCGTTTCGCGCACCTCGTCATCGGCATGTTTTCTTCTGAAACGCGCCAAGAATTCGTATACGACCGGCACGATGAGCAGCGTCAGCAGCGTCGAGCTGATTAGGCCGCCGATGACGGTAACGCCGAGTCCTTTGGAAATCAAGCCGCCGCTGCCGCCTTCGAATCCAAGCACGAGCGGGAGCAGCGCGCCCACCGTCGCAAGGGCGGTCATCAGAATCGGACGCAGACGCGTCCCCGCCGCTTCGATCAGCGCTTCGCGCGTCGTCAAGCCTTCCTTCTCCATATGAAGGACGCGGTCCAGCAGGACGATCGCGTTCGTGACGACGATGCCGATCAGCATCAGCATGCCCATCATCGCGGTCGCGCTGATCGTCTCGCCGGCCAGGAACAAACCGACCAGTGCGCCGATAATCGTGAACGGCAGCGAGAAGAGAATCGCAAACGGCGTAATCGCGCCGCCGAACGTGATAACCAGCAGCAAGTAAACGATTGCGATCGCCGCGGCCATCGCAAGACCAAGCTGGGTGAACGTTTCATTGATTTGTTCCGTTACGCCGCCGAAATCGACCGATACGGTCGGCGGTAATTCGAGCTTGTCGATTTCTTTCTGCAAGCTCGTCGAAACGCTGCCGACATCTTTGCCGACCGCTTCCGCCGAGACTTCCACGTATAGTTTGCCGTCGATGCGCGTTACCGAATTGGCGGACGTGCCTTTTTCGACTTTCACCACGTCCTTCAGCGGTACCGACATGCCAAGCGGCGATTGAATCGTTTCATTCTCGATATCCGCGATCGTGGTATACGTTTTCGCATCCACCTGAATATTGACATTGTAGACTTTACCGTCCTCTTGAACGGTCGTCAATACCGGCGTTTCCCGAACGGGGGATAGTTTCATCGCGATTTGACCTGCCGTCAAGCCGAGCTTGCTCAGCTTCTCTTGATCAGCCACGAGGGTATACTGCTCGTATTGTTTGGAGAGCGACGTCTCGACCTTCTCGAGCGATTCGTTCTTCTCCATGATCTGCGCGATCTGCTCGACGACAGGTTTGATCTCCTCGAACGATTCGCCGTAGACATTCAAGCTGATTTTGCTGCCGCCCATGCCGCCCGAGAAGTCCATTTCGCCCCATTTGCCGGTCGGCTCAATCTTCGTCAAGTCTTCTACAAGCTTCTTCTTCACATCGCCGAAATTCTCGGTGTCGTCGTTGTATTGAATATAGAACAACGCGCTTTTGTTCGGTCCGAAGCTCATCGGGCTCTGTCCGCCGACCGAATATTGCAGATTTTCCATGCCCTCTTGGCCCATAATCAACTTCTCTGCTTCAAGCGCGGTTTGTTCCACGTCGGAGAGGAGCTTGCCAGGACCTGGGGAATACGTGATCATCGTATACTTCTCTTCTTCCTCCGGCAAGAAACTCGAGCCGATGAACGGTACAAGGAAGAAGCTCGCAACCAGCAGCGCAACCGCCCCGATGAAGGTGATCAGCTTATGATTAAGCGACCAGTTCAAAATTTTGCGGTAGCGAAGTCCGAGCGCGCCCGGTTTCTCTTCGTGCGTTTGGTTCGCTTTGAGTCCTTTGCGGAACATCATGTGCGTCATCATCGGCACGATCGTAATGGCGACCAGAAGCGACGCCAGGAGCGCGAAGACCATCGTGAGCGCGAACGGCATGAACATTTCGCCGATCGGTCCGCTTACCGTGCCAAGCGGCAGGAATACCGCGATCGTGACAAGCGTCGAAGAGAGGATCGGGATGAACATCTCCCGGGTCGCTTCGGTAATGAGTTCCTTGCCGCGCAGCCGCTCGCCGCGCAGCGCCATCCGGCGATAGTTGTTCTCGATGACGACGATCGAGTCGTCCACGACCCGGCCGATCGCGACGGTCATGGCGCCGAGCGTCATGATATTCAGCGTGATATCCATTTGCTTCAGAATGAGAAGCGCAATGACGAGCGACAACGGGATCGAGACGACCGAAATGATCGTCGTGCGAATGTTGCGCAGGAAGAGCAGAATGACGACGACCGCGAACAGCGCGCCGAACAGCGCTTTGTCGATCATCGTGGTGACCGATTGTTCGATCGGCTTGCCTTGGTCGAGCAAGACGACGGTGTTGATATCCGCATGCTCGGCTTTGAAATCCTCGGCTCTTTCTTTCACCGCATTGACCACGTCTACCGTGTTCGCGTCCGAAGCCTTCGTGGCATTGATGCCGATGGAGAGCTCGCCGTTCGTGCGGGAAATCGATTCCGCCTTATTAATCATTTCGATCGTGGCGATGTCCGAAAGTTTCACCGTCGGAATGCCAACAGCCGCACCAGGCGCAGGGGCACCGGTCGCCGCTCCGGCCGCGCCTGCTCCAGCCCCAGCCGCCGGACCAGCGCCAGCACCCGCGCCCGAAGGGATGGCTGGAATCGCGATGTTGCGGAGCTGCTCAAGCGTGGCGACGTTGCCGTCGACGACGATCGTTTTCTCGGACTTGTCCAACTCGAACAAGCCAAGCGGTACCTTCAGAGCGGAACCTTGCACGATGCCTTTGACGGTATCTTCGCTCAATCCGAGCTGCGCCATCTTTTCTTTATTGAACGTGAGCTGCACTTCTTTCATGTTCTGCCCGGAGATCGCGACCGAGCCGATGCCGTCGATGCCTTCAAGCGATGGCGTTAGCTCCGTCTCGACCAACTTCGTCACTTCTTCCAGGTCGCGCTCTTTCGAAGAGATGCTAAGCGACACGACCGGAAAATCGTTCAGGCTGATCTTGGAAATTTGCGTATCTTGGGCACCCGACGGCGCTTCGAATCCGCTGATCGCCTCGCGGAGCTCGCTCTCCGCTTCCTTCATGTCTTTGTCGTAGCCGTACTGCACTGTAATGATGGACACATTCTCGCTCGAGGTCGAGTTGACGGCGTCGACGCCGTTCAAGTTCTGAATGCGCTGCTCGAGCGGAACGGTGAGCTGGTCGGCCACCTCTTCCGGCGCCGCGCCTGGAAATACGGTGTTCACGGTCAAAATCGGAACGTTGATGTTGGGGATGGTCTCTTGCTTCATGTTCAAGCCGGAATATAGCCCGGCAACGACGACGATGATCGTCATGAGCCACAAAGCGAATTTGTTGTTTAACGAAAATCGGATAATACCCTTCACTTTCCCACTCCTTGTCCTTTGTCTCATCTTCCCCATCATCCAATTTGAACGACGGTCAATCTACCATTGATATTATTTGACCGCCGTTCAAAAGTCAATTTTAACGAACGGTCAGTCACAAACTTTACATACCTCACTACGCCCATGTTCATAAATTGTGCCATCCAATCGGTTACAATTCCGCGTTTCGTCACATCTATACTTTTTTTAAAAAAATACCGAAGTATTGGTTGCAAGCACCTTGTCCGGTATGGTATATTAATTTCCGTTGTCCCGGTAGCTCAGTTGGATAGAGCATGCGCCTTCTAAGCGCACGGTCGGGGGTTCGAATCCCTTCCGGGACGCCATTCCCTTAACACGAACAAAGCTCCTCATGACTTGTCATGAGGAGCTTTTTGTATTTCCCTCGTTCGTCTTACGTAAACAGCCTGCCATCGCGTACGAGCCTTCCCATGCGCCAATGGCGGTATACGAAAAAGAAATAGGCGCCCGCGACGATCAGCGGCGTCGCAACTCCGCTCCGCACGACCAGCTCGTCTCGGAACAAGGTGCCTTCAGAACCGTCCGTCTTCACCTGCATCGTATGCTTCCAGCTCTTGATCAACATCCCTCGCTCAGAGGTCGATAACCGTCTAGCCGAAGGGTCAATGTCTAGTACCGTGATCTCATGGCGTCCAAGCGGAAGGCGACCGAACAAGCGCATCGAAAGGGCATACGTTCCCCCGGCCGTCCAGCGCTTCGGAAACCCGCCGGGATCCAGGCTCAGAAACGCCATAAGCGGGGCGGATACCAGACGAAAGGTCGCGGTATCCGCTACTCGATCCCACATGAGCTCCGGCGCGCACGGCAATCGGGATTCCATCGTAAATTTCAACGTTCATCACCTATATCCACCAAGTTGTCGCGATTCCGGCGGCCAATGCTGCCCCTGCCAGCAACCAAGCCGGCACCTTCCACAGGACCAGCAGGGCGTACGCCGCCAAAACGACGCATAGATCAAGCTTGTTATGCACGGCCCCCGTAAATACCGGATCATACAAAGCGGCGAGCAGGATTCCCACAACAGCCGCGTTAACGCCCGTCAATGCCGCTTGCAGCCTCGCTTGGCCGCGAAGCGCGTTCCAGAACGGCAGCGCGCCGCCCACCAGCAGGAACGAAGGCAGGAACATCGCAAGCAGGGCGACCAGCGCGCCGGACCAACCGCCTGCCGCCATTCCAATATAAGCGGATAAAGTAAATAGGGGCCCGGGAACAGCCTGAGCGGCGCCATAGCCCGCCATGAACCGATCGCCGCTCATCCATGCTTGCTCCGCCACCGCCGGCTCCAGCATCGGGAGCACTACATGTCCGCCGCCAAAGACGAGCGAACCAGCGCGATAAAAAATGTCGCCGAGCTGGACCCACTTGTTATCCAGAACAGCCGCGGCGAGCGGCAAGCCGATCAGCAAAAGCACAAATAATGCCAGCAACCACACGGCTGCCCGAGCGCTGACTGGAGACGGAAACGGACTACTACCGTCTGCGGCCTCGTTGACGCGCTTAAAAAAGATCAGACCCGCTGCCGCGGCCCCCGCCAACACGATCAGCTGTACCCATGATGACGGCCATAACAGCGATACGGCGGCTGCCGCGAGCGCGATCGTCCCGGTCTTCCGCTCCGGCGCAAGCGTCCTCGCCATGCCCTGCACGGCTTGGGCGACGACCGCCACCGCAACGAGCAGTAGCCATCTCGCCCACGAGCCGTCGGCAGAGCCCGTCTGCTCCAATGCGAATGCGAGCACCGCGAGCGCCAGCGCCGAGGGAAGCGTGAAGCCGCTCCAAGCGGCAAAACCGCCCAGCCACCCGCCGCGCAGCATGCCGATCGCGATGCCGACTTGGCTGCTGGCCGGCCCGGGAAGCAGCTGACAGAGCGATACGAGCTCCGCGTAGGCACGGTCATTCAACCACTTTCGCCTTTCGACGTATTCAGCCCGAAAATACCCAAGGTGGGCCACTGGTCCGCCGAACGACGTAAGTCCAAGCCGCAGCGCGACCCGGAATATCTCCCAAACCGAGCTTGTGCGCGGCTCGGTATATTCCGTATTGTTCGTCATTGTTGTTCGCTCCTCATCGATTCAAATCCGGACAAGACTGATCCGGACTTCGACCGATCGTACCATCCGCTCCGGCGGCCGTAAAGTGAAGAAATTGTAAAATAATAGCCGTTTTCTTAGATGGGCAGCTCTTGCCCTTTCGCGTCCACGAAACCGCGCTTCACCTGCAGCGGTCTGGCCCGCTCCAGAAGACCCACGATCGACTCCGCCGTCGCGGCCGGATCGCCTGGCGCTTGTTCTCCGCCCATATCCGTGCGAATCCAACCCGGATGGATCGAGAGTACCTGAAAGCCTTGCGGCGCCAGCTCCATCCGAAGCTTCTCCGTGAAATAAGTAAGCGCGGATTTGGATACTCCGTACGGATAATCGCCGGCATAGACCGAGGCGTACGCCCCCGCCTCCGAAGAGATATTCAGGATCGACGGCAGCTTCGCGCCGCGGAGCAGCGGCAGCAGCGACTGCGCGACGAGCACGGGACCGACGAGATTCGTCGTCAAGGAAGCGTTCAACGCATCCGGATCGAGCGACTCGATCCCGTCCTCCCGGCCAAGCAAGATCGCCGCGTTGTTCACGAGACCATCGATCGCCGATTCGCGCGCGGCGATCGCATCGGCGAACGAACGAATCGAATCCCGGCAGGCGACATCCAGCTCGATCGGGATGATCCGTTCTCTAACTAGCGGTTCGAGATGCCCATATCGGTCGAGGTCTGCCGGATTTCGCATGCCGGCATATACCGTGTGCCCTCTTTTGGCGGCGGCGCTCGCAAGCTCGTACCCAAGCCCTCTGCTTGCGCCCGTAATCGCGATTTTCATCTTTCTCTCCTCCTGTTCCTAAGCCTATCTTCTATAGTATAGCGCTTTCACGAAGGGATTTCTAACCATGAACTTCCCCGCGGCAGATTCCAACCCATGTTCGCACGGTTATATGATTTTGAACGCCTGTGCGTAAAAAACGCGCGAACTCGAAATGCTATGGCAGTGAAAGGAGTGTTTGGCAATGACCGAACAAAACCAAAAGCAGCCCGTCCCGCAACCGGCGGACGGCCCTCAACGCCCGACGACGCTTCCTCCTCAACACCAGAATCAGCAGCCCGGGCTGGAGTCCGAAATGACGCCGAAGCCGCTCTTCGAATCCCCCGCGTATTTGGCGGCGGGCAAGCTCAAAGGGAAAGCAGCGATCATTACTGGCGGCGACAGCGGCATCGGACGAGCCGTTGCGGTGGCCTATGCGAAGGAAGGCGCGAATGTCGCGATCGTGTATCTGAACGAACACGGCGATGCCGAGGAGACGAAGCGAATCGTCGAGGAGCATGGCGTGAAGTGTCTGCTGCTCCCAGGCGATATCGGCGACCCGGCCTTCGCCAAGCAAGCCGTGACAGAAACTGTTAATCAGTTCGGCAAGCTCGACATTGTCATCAACAACGCAGCCGAACAGCATCCACAGCAGTCGCTTGCGCAGATCACGCCCGAACAGCTGGAGCGCACGTTCCGCACGAACGTCTTCGGCATGTTCTATATTACGCAGGCGGCTATTCCGCACCTGCAGGCAGGCGCTTCTATTATTAACACGGCTTCCATTACGGCATACAAGGGCAATCCGACCTTGCTCGACTATTCGTCGACGAAAGGCGCGGTCGTGTCCTTCACCCGCGCGCTCTCCCAAAACATCGCCGCACAAGGCATTCGCGTCAACGCGGTGGCGCCCGGCCCGATCTGGACGCCGCTCATTCCGTCGACCTTCGACGAGCAGCAAGTGGCCAAGTTCGGCGCCGACACCCCGCTCGGCCGCGTCGGACAACCGGATGAGCTTGCTCCGGCGTACGTGTATCTCGGCTGCGGCGACTCTTCCTATATGAGTGGACAAGTGCTCCATATTAACGGCGGGGAAGTCGTGAACGGATAAGCCGGCTGCGTCATCCGTTGTCCGAAATATACACTAACGTCGCTGTATTACGCACGTTGGAATACAAAAGAGCCAACCCGTGCAGGTTGGCTCTTTTCATATTCCCGAAATCGAAAGAAGGATTGCTTGGCGCTCATGCCAACCGCTATTCCGTTCCGATCGTCACGCCCTGCTCCTTCAGCATGCGCCGATACGCGATCGCAACCCGGTCGCATTTCAAATGCAGCTCGGCTTGCAAATCCAGCGGCAGCAGCTCCGGCTTCTGCGCTTCGACGATCCGCTTATCCTGCTCAAGCAGTGTTTGCTGAAAATCGATAAATACGTCGTCCGCCACGTCTGCTGCGTAATTCCGAAGCTGGAGCATGAACGCCGTGCATGATGTATCCGTCTCCGGCAGCACCATCAGAAACAGATGAAAGACGTCGCTTGAGCCGACCGTTCGTTTGACCAGCTTGACGCAGCATGGCGAGAAGATCTCGTACACGTAGCGATTGTCTACGCCTACCCCGCGCCCGTCCGGATCCGGCTGATAGACGACGATCTCGTCCGTCGCGAGACCCTGCCCGGTGGGATAGACGCGGTAATCGTCGATCTCCGCAAACGCGCTGTCACCGAGCAGTCCTTCGTGGACGAACATAAGGTGCGAGACGTCCAGGAAGTTCTCGACGACACGCGGCGCAGAGGCTTTTACCGGATAAGGCCCCATTCGAATCGGCAGCAGCGACTCGTCAACCAGGCCCTCGATCGGCAAGCTGTCGGACCCCGAATCTCCCATGCAAACCCATATAAACCCGTACCGTTCTCGGCATGCGTACGTCTGCGCCCTTGCTTTGGGCGGAATCGCCGCGCCGCGCGGCAGCGACGGGATGCACACGCAGCGGCCGTCTCCGTCATATCGCCAGCCGTGGTAAGCGCACACGATCTCGCCCTCCGACACTTTGCCCAGCGAAAGAGGCACGCCGCGATGAATGCACAGGTCGCGCATCGCCTTAACCCCATGCGGCGTCCGGAACAACACGACTTTTTCACCCAAAACGGTCACTTGCTTCGGCTCGTCGCCAATATCCGCGTCTACTGCGACGGGATGCCACTGGCGAAGCAATGCCGGATCTTGAAGCACCATGCCCTCTCCTCCTTAGGAAGAAGCGAACGTCCGGTTCGCTCGTTACTGCGGGATCGTCCCGTCGACTCCTTCGACGAACCATGTCATGTTCAGAATATCGTCCACGCTCATCGCGCTGCCCGCGGCCACCTTCTCGGTCCCGGCCTGATCGGCGATCGGCCCTGCGAAGACGTCGAACGTCCCGTCCAGAATTTCTTGCTTCTTGGCCATTACGAGGTCTTGGACGTCTTGCGGGACATTCTTGCCGAACGGCGCGATGTCGGTAATGCCGTCCTTCATCGATCCGAAGTAGCTCTCCGCCTTCCACGTGCCGTCCATGACCGATTTCACCGCTTGAATGTAATATGGTCCCCACTTCCACACCGGGTTGGAGATATAATGGTCAGGGGCGTATTTGCCCATGTCGGAATCGTTGCCGATCCCCCAGATGCCGCGTTCCGCCGCCGCTTGCAGGCTTGCCGGCGAATCCTGATAGGCCGCCAGCACGTCGACGCCTTTGTCGAGCAGGCTCGTCGCGGCCTGGCGCTCCGTCGTCGGATCGAACCACGTGTTGCTCCACACGACCGAGACCTTCGCATCCGGATTGACGCTTTGCGCGCCGAGCGTAAAGGCATTGATCGTATAGATGACCTCGGGAATCGGGAACGCGCCGACGTAGCCGAGATGATTGTTTGTCGTCATTTTGCCGGCGGCCATGCCCACCAGGTAAGCGCTCTGATATTCCTTGCCCAAATAGGTGCCGAGGTTGTCCAGCGTCTTGTAGCCGCTCGCATGCATGAACTTTACGTCCGGATGCTTCTGCGCCACGTTGTACATCGCGTCCATATAACCGAAGCTGGTACCGAAGATCACGTCATGATCCTGCGCCAGCTCTTCGAAAATCCGCTCCGCATCCGCGCCTTCCGGTACGTTCTCGACCGTCGTCGACTGGATGCCGAGCTCCTTCTCCATAGCCAACCGGCCTTGGTCGTGCTCGTACGTCCATCCGCCGTCGCCCGGCACGCCTAAGTACACGAAGGCCACGCGAGGCCGCTCACGCTCCCCATCGGAGCCGGTATTCGCGGCATCAGCCACTGCGGCGGCATCGCTAGGCGGCGCGTCCGTACCCTTTGAACAGGCCGCGATCAACGAGCATACAACGAGCAGCAATACGATTCCGAGTTTCTTCAATCTATTCGCCCCTCCCTCATAAAACCCCGAAAGCTTAGAGCAAACTATAGGAGAAGCGCAGATCGATGTCAACAAACATAACATATTTCCTCTTATACGCCCAAAAAGAAAAGCGGCAACTGTGCGTCACGCACAGTCACCGCTGCCACTACTCTCACATGAAACGAACACGATTCAACCATTGCGACTAGTTTAATCTCAAGCCGGCCATTTCTTCTCTAACCCCCGCGCAAGCCAACACCTGCTCCTTGAACGCTTCGCGCTGTCCCCAATCCGTCTTCATGGACGCCGTCTCGAATAGGCCGATGCTCACGTCTTCATAAGCGAGATGACTGCTGTTATCGAACCAGTCGATATCCCGAGACGCGTCGTTATGCACGATTGCACTCAAATCGTATTCGTCGTCGGCCGACGGCCCGAAGTAGGCGAGGAGCCCGCCGGTTCCGTACGCCTCCGTGTCGACTTCCACCAGCGCGCAGCGCGTACCGTTCCTGTCAACCGCGCCCTTGACGCGAGCGCCCTTGACTTGGAGCGTTTCAATCATGACAAATAACCTTCGGACACGCTGAATAACCCCATTTTAGCGATATGCACGCGGGTTTCCGGGGTTCCCAAGTCATAGAGCAGCTTGTAGATTTCGACGAGTATCGAATCGACGCCGTCACTCAGATGATCCGTATCCGCGGAGCCGTAGGGATGTTTATGAAAATGGACCACCTCTGCCTCGTCCTCCGTCGCCAGATCGTCGAACAGCTCCTCCAGGCGATCAAGCTCTTCCTCGTTCGCACGGATTTCCAGCTCGAAGGCCGCTACCTCCGGATCTTCCAACACGGACCCTGCCTGTACGGACACATAATAGGTTTTGCGCTCCAGCGATTGGCCTGCTTGGGGCATTCCCGCTTCCGCATCTTGGATATTGTTCTCCTGACGATCGTACATCGTCTTACACGCTCCTTATGCCCGGCATTTTCATCCTCTTTAGCATCCCCCGGGGGACAGACATTTTATCCTTTTTTGTCGCATACCCATTCTAATACCGCTGTTTCTAACGCCCATTTCCAAGGCAGAAGCCCAAGCGAGAGAGGAATGAGAACCAATGTGTGGATTTACGGGCTGGATCGATTGGAACGAGGATTTGACTTTACAATCCGCCACGCTGGAGAAAATGACCGATACGCTCGCCCTGCGCGGTCCCGACGCCACCGGCACGTGGATCTCCCCGCACGTGGCGCTGGGCCATCGCCGCCTGTCCGTCATGGACCCGGCCAACGGCGCGCAGCCCATGGTCCGCGCCTCCGGCGACGATACGTACGTCATCGTATATAACGGCGAGCTGTACAACGCTCCCGAGCTGAAGCGGGAGCTCGAAGGCCGCGGCCGCTCCTTCACCACCAACTGCGACACGGAAGTGCTGCTCGTCGCTTACATGGAATGGGGACGCGCGTGCGTGGAACGGTTCAACGGCATCTTCGCGTTCGCGATCTGGGATACGCGGGAGCAGCATCTGTTCCTGGCCCGCGACCGTCTCGGCGTTAAGCCGCTGTTCATCGCCAAGCAGCTTGGCCGATTCATATTCGGCTCCGAGCCGAAAGCGCTCCTCGCCCACCCGGCAATCCGGCCCGAGGTCGGCCCGGAAGGGTTGGCCGAAATTTTCATCGTCGGTCCCGCGCGAACGCCCGGCCAAGGCGTGTACCGCGATCTGAGCGAGCTGCTGCCCGGCCAATGCGCGACCGTCACGCGCTCAGGCGTCTCGGTATCCCACTATTGGAAGCTGGAGAGCCGGCCGCATACGGAAACGGTGCAAGAGACGGCCAAGTCCGTCCGCGACCTGCTGACCGATACGGTCGAGCGCCAGCTGATCTCCGACGTGCCGCTCGGCACGCTGCTCTCCGGCGGGCTTGATTCGAGCATTCTGACGACGCTCGCGGTCCGTCATTACGAGCAAAGCGGCAAAGGAAAATTCAAGACCTTCTCCGTCGATTTCGTAGACAACGATAAGCATTTCAAGGCTCACGCGTTCCAGCCGAACGCAGACGCGCCTTGGATCGAACGGATGAACCAATACTTAGGCACCGAGCATCACACGTTCAAATTCGATACGCCGGACATCTACGGCGCGCTGCACGCCGCCCTGCTCGCGCGCGACCTGCCGGGCATGGCCGACGTGGATTCGTCGCTGCTCCTGTTCTGCGAAGCGATCAAGCAGCACGTGACGGTCGCGATCTCCGGAGAAGCGGCGGACGAAATCTTCGGCGGCTACCCGTGGTTCCACCGGGAGGAGTCGCTGAACGCTGCGACCTTCCCTTGGTCGCTCGCCTCCCAGATGCGCGCGGGGCTGCTGTCGGAAGACGTCGCCGCGTGGATCCGGCCGCTCGAGTATATCGGCGACCGCTACAGCGATGCCATCGCGGAAGTCCCGAAGCTGAAAGGCGAAGACGAAGCAGCCGCCAAAATGCGCGTCATGTCGTACTTGAACATTACCCGCTTCATGCCCACGCTGCTTGACCGCAAGGACCGGATGAGCATGGGGGCGGGACTCGAGGTTCGGGTGCCGTTCTGCGATCACCGGCTCGTCGACTATGTCTTCAACATTCCATGGGAAATCAAAACCGCCGGCGATCGGGAGAAGGGCATTCTTCGCCTGGCAATGGAAGGCGTGCTGCCGGACGACGTGCTATACCGGAAGAAAAGCCCGTATCCGAAGACGCATAACCCGAATTATTTGAACGCGGTCCGCTCCAAGGTGATCGAGATTTTGGACGAAGGCACTTCTCCGCTGCTGCCGCTGATTAACGTCGCGAAAATCCGCGAAATCGCCGCCTCGGACGAAGCCAGCTCCAACCTGCCTTGGTTTGGGCAGCTGATGAGCGGTCCGCAGCTGTTCGCCTATTTGCTGCAAATCGATATTTGGCTGCGCGAATATAACGTGACGATCCGATAATCGCGTGCGCTCCGTGCCGCGGCATGACAAAAACCCGCAAGCAACCCTCATTCGGGCATGCTTGCGGGTATTGTGGTTGTCGAGAGCGGCGATGATTCGGATTCGCTTGGCCCATCCCGCCGGCGTCTTTTACGCTTCGTTATGCAACCGCTCCAGCAGCTGAGCGAGCGCCCGGCCGCGGTGGCTGATCGCCTGCTTCTCGTCCTTCGTCAGCTCTGCCATGGAGCGGTGGTGCGATACGAGCCAGAATAGCGGGTCGTAGCCGAAGCCGCCTTCGCCGCGCGGCTGGCTCAAGATATCACCTTCCACGAAACCTTCCGATTCGACGAACGAGCCATCCTTCGGATCGTACAGCGCGAGCGCGCAGACAAAGCGTGCTTCGCTGAGCAGCTCCGTCCCGTCTTCCAGGCTTTGGAACCGCTCGACTCCGCTGGCATCCAGCTTCCTCAGTTCATCCAGCAGCTTCGCGTTGTTCGCGGCGTCCGTCGCGCCTTCGCCCGAGTAACGGGCGGAATAGACCCCTGGATCTCCCTGCAGGCGCGCCACCTCAAGTCCGGAATCGTCCGCAAGTACCGGAAGACCAAGCGCGTCGCCCACCGTCTTCGCTTTCTTGCGGGCGTTCTCGGCGAACGTGCGGCCATCTTCCACGACGTCCGGCAAATTCGGATAATCGAACATGCTGACGACTTCCATGCCCAGCTTGGCGAAGGCGTGCGCGAATTCGCGCACCTTGCCCGCATTCTTCGTCGCGACGACGACCGTATCCCCGACCCTCATGCGTTCGCCGTTCCGATCCGATTGCCGAATAACCCGAGCACGTCCTTCTGCTTGGCGACTAATTCCAGAATGCCGCTCTCAGCCGCGCCGAGCAGTTCATTGAGCTCCGTCCGCGAGAACGGCGCCTCTTCGCCCGTGCCTTGAATCTCGACGAATTTACCGTCGCCGGTCATGACGACGTTCATATCAACCTTGGCCTTAGAATCCTCTTCGTAATTGAGGTCGAGGAGCGTCTTGCCATTGATAACACCTACGCTGACCGAAGCCAGGTAAGCGGTAATCGGGTATTTCGCGAACTCATGGTTTTTGCTCAGTTTATGTACGGCCAGCGCGAGCGCCACGAACGCGCCCGTGATGGATGTCGTTCTTGTGCCCCCGTCCGCCTGAATGACGTCGCAGTCGATCGTGATCGTGCGTTCCCCAAGCGCCTGCAGATCGACGACGGAGCGGAGCGCCCGTCCGATTAACCGCTGGATTTCCATCGTGCGCCCGGTCAGCTTGCCTTTGGCCGATTCCCGCTGGTTGCGTACCTGCGTGGCCCGCGGCAGCATCGAATATTCGGCCGTAATCCAGCCCTTGCCCTGTCCTTTCATGAATGGAGGCACGCGCTCTTCAACCGAAGCCGTGCACAGCACCTTCGTATCGCCGAATTCGATCAGCACCGAGCCTTCCGCGTACTTGTTGGGATTCATCGTCATGGTGACGGGCCGCAGCGCGTCCCATTGTCTTCCGTCGGTTCTCATCGTAAGCGTAATCCTCCGTCCTTCATGCTAAGGCGGGAACGGCTTGACCGCTCCCGCTAATCCATCCTATTTTACCAAAGCCGCCCGCGAAAATCATCCTGACCTCGGCGAAAGGAAAAAAAGAGCATGTCCGGCCGCTCGGGCGGTTCGGACATGCTCTTTCATTACGCGTTCAGGAGGCGAACTTAGAACGCAGGCACGATTGCGCCTTTGTACGTATCTTCGATGAATTTCTTCACGTCGTCCGTTTGGAGCGCGGCCAGCAGCTTCTTGATCGCGTCGGAATCTTTGTTGTCCGGGCGAGCGGCGAGAATGTTCGCGTACGGGGAGTCTTTGTCCTCGAGGAACAGGGCATCCGTCGTCGGCACGAGCTTCGCTTCGAGCGCGTAGTTCGTGTTGATCAGCGCGAGGTCGACTTCGTCCAGCAGACGCGGCAGCATCGCGGCTTCGACTTCCGTGATCTCAAGCTTCTTCGCGTTCTCTTCGATGTCGGCTACCGTGCCGGCAACGCCTACGCCCGCTTTGAGCTTGATAACCCCTTGCTTCTCCAGCAGCGCAAGCGCGCGGCCCGCGTTGGACGGGTCGTTCGGAATGACGACTTTCGCGCCTTCCTTCAGCTCGTCCACGCTTTTCACTTTCTTCGAATAGCCGCCGAACGGCTCCACGTGCACAGTACCTACGCTGACAAGGTCATAGCCTTTATCTTTATTGAATTGATCCAGATAAGGCACGTGCTGGAAGAAGTTCGCGTCGATCGCTTTCTCGTACAGCTGTACGTTCGGCTGCACATAGTCCGTGAACTCGGTCACTTCGAGGTTGATGCCTTGCTCTTTGAGCGCAGGCGCGATATGCTTCAAAATCTCCGCGTGCGGCACCGGAGAAGCGCCGACCTTCAGCGTCACTTCTTCCGTCGTCTCGCCAGCCGCATTGCCTTCGGCGTCATTGGCCGCCGCGTTGTTCGTTGCGCCGCCGTTGCCGGTCGCGGCGTTGTTGCCCTCGTTGTTTTTCGCGCCGCATGCGGATACGACGACCGCAAGCACCAGCGTGAGGAGAATCAAACTAATCTTTCTCATTCCCAATCCCTCCTAATAATCATTGCTTCTCTATGTCCATGAATCCTACTTGCGGCTATAGCGTCGCACGAGCAGGTCGCCAGCCATCTGAAGGAGTTGAACCAATATTACAAGCAGCGCCACCGTGACGAGCATGACGTCGGTCTGGAAACGTTGATAACCATAGCGCAGCGCCAAGTCGCCGAGTCCGCCGCCGCCGATCACGCCCGACATCGCCGTATAGGAGACGAGCGTGACCGCCGTCACGGTCACCGCCGCGAACAAGCCCGGACGCGCCTCGCGCATGAGGACGCGGAATACGATGTCGGACTTGGAGGCCCCCATCGCCACCGCCGCCTCGATCACGCCGCGGTCGACTTCGCGCAGCGCCGTCTCGACCAGCCGGGCGAAGAACGGCGCCGCGCCGACGATGAGCGGCGGGATCGTGCCCGCCACGCCGAAGGTCGTCCCCGTGATCGCCTTCGTGAACGGCATGATCGAAATCATGAGAATGACGAACGGCACGGAACGGACGATGTTGACGATGAACGAGAGCACGCCGTATACGGCCGACTGCTGAAGCAGCTGCCGGCGTGAAGTGAGGAACAGTACAAGGCCAAGGAAGAAACCGAGGACGATCGTAAAGACGAGCGACCACGCCGTCATCGTCAGCGTATCTTTGGTCGCCTTCCAAATTTCGTCCGGGCGCACATTTTCAAAGGTCATGTCAATTCCTCCACATTCAAGCCATCTTGGCGAAGCTGCGCCAGAATGCCGTCAATCTCCGCGCTTTCGCCGATAAATTCTACGATCAGTTCGCCGTATGGCGTCTGCTTCATCCGCGAAATCGTCCCCTGCAAAATCGCCACCTTCACGCCGGATGCCTTCACCGCGTTGTACAATACAGGCTCGTAGGTGACGTGGCCTACATAATGAACGCGGAAGATGCGTCCTTGACGCGCGCTCAGCAGCTGTCTCATGTCCGACTGCGATTCGGCCGCCTCGTCGACGAAGTCCTGCGTCACCGGATGCTGCGGCTTCAGGAAGACGTCAATGACGTCGCCCATCTCAACGATCGTGCCCCCGTCAATGACCGCGACGCGGTCGCATATCGAGCGGATGACCTGCATCTCGTGGGTGATCAGCAGAATCGTAATGCCGAGCTTCTGGTTAATGTCGAGCAGCAGCGCCAAGATCGCGCTCGTCGTCTGCGGGTCGAGCGCCGACGTCGCCTCGTCGCACAGCAGAACGTCCGGATTGTTCGCGAGCGCGCGGGCGATGCCGACCCGCTGCTTCTGTCCGCCGGAGAGCTGCGCCGGATACTTGTCCCCGTGCTGCTCGAGACCGACCAGCTGAAGCAGCTCGTTCACGCGGCTTGCGACCTCGGCCTTCGGCAGCTTCGCGAGCTTCAGCGGAAAGGCGATGTTCTCTCGAACCGTCGCCATCGAGAGCAGATTGAAGTGCTGGAAGATCATGCCGATCTTGCGGCGTTCCTGCTGCAGCTGACGATCGTTCAGCTTCGTCAGCTCGACGCCGGCAACCTTGACAGAACCCGAGGTCGGACGCTCCAGCAAATTGACGCAGCGCAGCAGCGTGCTCTTGCCCGCGCCGGAATGGCCAATGATCCCGAAGATCTCGCCCTTGCGCACGGTCAGATCGACGCCGCTGATCGCTTCGACGTATTGCTTGCCGACCCGATACTTTTTGGTAATACTTGCTAGTTCTATCAGTTTAAAGCCCTCCTGCCCAAAAGTATTGCGAAAAGTCCCGTTACCACGTATAATACCCTCTTGCGCTTCTTTTAAAAGATTCGCTCTATGTAACCCGGATTTAGCACCCGGGAGCCTTGTTGGTTGAAGGTTCGAGGGATTTTCCACATTATTCCTATCCAGTTACACGGATATGTGCAATTTTAACAACCTCACATCATTACGTCAATAACAAATAATAACAGTTGTAACAAAAAAAGCCCCACTTCACGAGGAAGTGCGGGCTTTGCCATTTCTTTGTCACAATTAGGACTTAATGGCGTTCACGTAGAGCGGTTTGTCCACCGGTTCGCTGTAGGAATTGTTCTCGGTGTCGATGACCGAGGCGCTGCCGTTGACGGTGATTTTCACTTTGGCATAGCCGGTATTCTCCGCCAGCGCCAGCACGACCGCCTTCAGCATCTGAGCCGGCATGGCCTGACCGTCCTGGTAAGCCTCGTCCTTCAGGTCAATCGTGACGTAGTCTTTCTCCTTTTTCACGTCCTGCACCTGAATATCCGGCGTAGCGACAGGCGTCAAACTCTTCAGATCGGAAGGGCCCGCGATCAGCTGCTGGATCGCCGCCTTCGCTTTATTGTCGGTTCGGTTAATAAGGCGCGTCACCGGTACATAATACGGCTCGTCGTTCGGCGTCACCGAAGAGAAGTACAACGTGACCGGCGTCGACTGGCTGTAGTCTACGCCTTCCGCCGTCTCCAGGTTAATGCCGACCGCGCGGGTAAGCGCCTCGTCGAGCGGCAGGCCGTCCACCGGCATTTCGCCCAGCTTCACGCCGTCCATCGACAGCTCGACCTTCTCGATGCCCGGCAGGCTCGTCAGCGTCCACGTTACGGCTTCCACGATGCGTCTTTCGTCCGTCGCCGCGTAGTTGCCGAACGCCTTGGAGAAGTCGACGACGGCCTTCTTCTGGTCGGCGATCACCTCCACGCTGTTGACGGCCGTCCCTGCCGGCAGCACCGCCTCGAAGCCGCTCGGCAGCTCGCTTTCATTCGCACCGCCCTGCACCATGAGCTCAAGCGCCCGCTTGCCGGCCGATTCTTCCGCCCCGAGCGTCGCCAGCACGGTGACCGGCGCCAGCAGCTGGTTCTGGTCGCGCAGATACACCGTCATCTGTGTCTGTCCTTCCGCGACCGCTTCGCCGCCCGCATCCGCGGATTGGCCGGCTGTCGTGTCGTTCTGAGCGGCAGTCGCCGCGCCGCCGGTCGCGTTGGCCGCCCCCGTGCTGCTCGTCTGCTCGGCATTTTGAGGCGGATCGATCTGCTGGCTGGCTTGCTCGGAGAACAGCCCGCATCCCGCGGTCAGGATCGGTAAGGCCAGCACGCCGGCCAGCGCCGCTTTGCGAAGTACACGATAGTGAGTCATCTCGATAGTTCCTCCCTTTTTTGATGTTACGGATTAAACTGGCGCTTATTTGGTACAAGTCTCCTTTTGTAGTACTATGTATACGAGCCCGTCCGAGCAATTAGACCAGTTTTGTCCCACTAATTCGAGCCAAGGGGTGCAATCGATGACCAAGTCCAAAGTGTACAGCCTAAATAGCGAAAGCGTCGCGGCCGCGACGAAAGACTGGCTGGCCAAACGCGGCGTAACGCGCGAACAAATCGCCGAGCTGGTGCTGTTCCTGCAGAAGGATTACTTCCCCGATCTGACGATCGAGGAGTGCGGCCATAATGTGGATGCCGTCCTCTCCAAACGCGAGGTACAAAACGCCATCCTGACCGGCATTCAGCTCGATCTCCTCGCCGAAGAAGGCAAGCTTCTTCCGCCGCTGCAGGAAATGATCGAGAATGACGAGGGTCTGTACGGATGCGACGAAATCCTCGCGCTGTCGATCGTCAACGTATACGGCAGCATCGGTTTCACGAATTTCGGCTATGTCGATAAGCTGAAGCCCGGCATTCTGAAGAAGCTGAACGACAAAGAAGACGAGCAGTGCCACACCTTCCTCGACGACATCGTGGGCGCGATCGCCGCATCGGCGAGCAGCCGCATCGCCCATCGCAAGCAGGCCGAACGCGAGGGCCGTACGACGCCGCCGCTGGATTAATCGCGATTACATATGAAGAGGGCAGGGCGAACGCCGGTTGCGACCGACTTTCGTCTCTGCCCTCTTTGTGTCATGCTGCATCTAACCTCGCTTGATACGCGTCTCTCACCCTTCCAGCGCGTCCAGCAAGCTGGCCGCCGCCTCCTTGCCTTGACGGATGCAATCCGGCAATCCGACGCCATCGAAGGCCGCCCCCGTCACCCATACGCCCGGCAGCGCCTTCGCCATCTGCGTGCGCAGCTGCGCCGTCCGCTCCAGATGGCCGACCGGATACTGCGGCATGGATTGATGCAGCCGCGTAATCTCCGTGAACAGCGGTTCGGCCGTAATCCCCATGATCGAGCGGATGTCCGCGCGGACCGCCTCCTTCAGCTGGTCATCCGGCAAGTCCACGACAGCCTCGTCGCCTGCTCGGCCAACGTAACAGCGCAGCAGCACTTTATCGTCCGGAGCGGAATGCAGCCATTTGGACGATGTCCATGTACAGGCCGTGATCGTCGTCCCTTCGGAACGGGGAATGACGAAGCCCGAGCCGTCGAATTGATAACCGCCTAGCGATGCTTTGTCGAACGCCATCACCACGTTGGCGACCGACACGTAATTAACGCCCCGAATCGCCTCGACATTCACGTGGGGCTCCAGCAGCGAAGCTGCGTGGAATGCCGGCGTCGTGATCACGACACCGTCCGCCGGAAGCGAGTCTCCGCCCTCCAGCATCACGCGGTAGCCGCATGGCCCCTCTCGTCCCTTAGCGCCATTCGAGACCTTCTCGATTCCCTCGACCTTCGCGCCCAGCCTGAACTCGACGCCGCCGCGCGCGAGCGCGCGCTCCAGCTCGTCGACCATCGTCGCGAGTCCGCCCTTGAACGTCAGGAAGGCCGTACGCGCGGAGGAAGGCAGCTCCGATGCATTCGCCGCGATCACCGGCGTCTTGCCTCGGTTCGCTCGCATGCCGCGGATCAGGCTGCCATGCTTGCGCTCCGCCGCGCCGAACTGCGGGAACGTCGCCTGCAAGCTCAGCTTGCTCAAGTCGCCGGCATAGATGCCGGCCAGCAGCGGCTCTGCGACCCGCTCCATGACTTCCGGCCCCAGCCGGCGCGACAGAAAGCTGCCCAGCGACTCGTCGCCTTCGGCCGCGCGCGCAGGCATGACGAAATCGAGCATCGCTCTCATTTTCGCGCCAAAGGTAAGCAAGCCCGTCTTCGCGAACGGAGCAATCTCCGTCGGGATGCCAAGCACCAGCCCCTGCGGCATGGGATGAAGCTTCCGCCGATGCAAAATGTACGTTTTCTTCGCCGCCGGATTCGTGCCGGTCAGCTGCTGTTCGATGCCTAATTCCATTGCCAAATCGATAATCGGCTTTTTACGTGCCAGGAAAGAGTCGGGCCCCCGCTCGATGACGAATCCATCGCGGCGCAGCGTGTTAATTTTGCCGCCGACGTGATCCATCGCTTCCACGATCGTCACGTGGATGCCGCGGCCCCGGCGCTGCGCTTCCTTCTGCAAATAAAAAGCGGAGCTCAGTCCGCTGATCCCGCCGCCTACGACGACAATCCGATCAGGTTCCCCGTTTCTCCGCATACAACTTCATCTCCTATAAGATGCTAATCGGCGACGTATTCCACTCGCCTTATGACTCTCTTTATATGTCGCCTCCAAATAACGGCGAGTGAATCGTTATCCCGCTTGCGGCGTCTCGCGCTGCGCAATGATTGTCTCGGCCAGCGTCTCCATGTAGAAGCGGTCCGTATTCAGCATGGCGATTCGCTCGAAATGAACGCCGATCTCTTCGGCCAGCGCTTTGGCCTCGATATCCAGGTCGTACAGCACTTCCAGATGATCAGAGACGAATCCGATCGGCGCGGAGAGCACCTGCTTGTATCCCTTCTCCGACAGTTCTCTCATCGTATCGAGAATATCCGGACCCAACCACGGCTCGTGCGTGCGTCCGGCGCTCTGCCACGTGAATTCCCAATCCTGCACGCCGGCCTTCTTGGCGACCGCGTCGGACGTCTCGAGCAGCTGCTGCTCGTACGGATCGCCCAGCTCGCGAATGCGAACCGGCAGGCTGTGCGCGCTGAACAACACTTTCAGCGGCCGGCTGCGGTCGAACGCGGTCAGCTTCGTCACGACGCGGTCGACGAGCGCGTCGACGAGCTTCGGATGCAGATGGTAGCTGTCCACGCACGTCATCTCGACGCCCAGATCAGCCGCTTTCTCCTTGGCGCGCTTATTGTAGCCGCCCACGCTCATGACGGAATAATGCGGGGCGAGCACGATGCCGACGGCTTGCTTGAAGCCGGCCTTCGCGATCGCTTCTACGCCGTCCTCGATATAAGGACGCGCGTGCTTGAGGCCTTGATAGCAGACGTAGCGACCCGGCTCGAGCTCGTCCAGCGTCTGTTGGAGCGCTTCGACTTGACGGTCCGTGTTCTCGCGGAGCGGGAATACCCCGCCCGCCACCGCTTCGTAGCGGCCCTTCAGCTCGGCGAGCAGCTCAGGCGTCGGCGGATTGCCGCGGCGGATATGCGTGTAATAGGCTTCGACGTCGTCCATGCTCTCCGGCGTTCCGTACGACATGACGAGGACGGCAATTTGTTCGTTAGACATGGGATGAGGCCTCCTTCTCGCGGCGCGCGGCGATCGCCTCGGCCGAGTAACGGTGAATGAATGCGGTCAGCTCGCGAAGCTTGTCCAGCGAAGCTTCCGGGAACAAGCCATGGCCCAAGTTGAACACGTAGCCCGGCTCCTGGATTCCCTCGTCGATAATCGCGCGGGCATAAGACTCGACGACCTCCATCGGCGCGGTCAGCACATAAGGATCGAGGTTGCCCTGCACGGCATACTTGCCGCCAAGGCGGCGTCTGCCTTCCGCGATCGGAACGCGCCAGTCCAGTCCGATGACGTCGGCCTTCAAGCGGCCGAGCGTCGGCAGCAGCTCGCCGGAAGCGACGCCCGGGAAATAAATCTTCGGCTGCGGCAGGTCGGACAGCTCGTCGAAGATCCGCTCGATCGTCGGCAGGACGTACTTCTGGAAATCCGACGGCGACAGCGCGCCGACCCAGCTGTCGAACAGCTGGAACGCCTTACCGCCCGCTGCCATATGCGCGCGCAAATAAGCGATGACCATGTCGCCGAGCTTGTCCATAAGCTGGAACCAGACTTTCGGATCGCCGTACATGAGCGACTTGGTCCGTATGTACGACTTGGACGGACGGCCTTCGATCAAATAAGACGCGATCGTGAACGGCGCGCCGGCGAACGTAATGAGCGGCACGTCCAGCTCGCGGTCCAGGATGCGGATCGTCTCCAGGACGTGGCCGAGATCGCCTTCGACGTCGATCGGCTTCAGACGCTCCACGTCGGCCGCCGAACGGATCGGATTGTCGATGACCGGGCCAATGTTCGGCACGATGTCGAAATCGATGCCGATCGAAGCGACCGGATTCATAATATCGGAATACAAAATCGCCGCATCGACCCCGAGCTTGCGGATCGGCATCATCGTCACTTCCGCGGCCAGCTCGGGCTGGCGGCAAATTTCGAGCAGCGAATATTTTTCTTTTATTTTTCGGTAGTCGGGGTCATATCGCCCCGCTTGTCGCATGTACCAGACGGGCAAGCGATCGACGGATTCCTTCCGGCACGCCCGGATGAAACGGTCGTTGTAGCTCATTGTCGTTCCCCATTTCTCTCGTATTCCCTTCGTTTCCATTATGCCCTTTTTATGTGGGCGTAACAACCGCCGCCGCCTTGCTTTCGTTGACAATCATATGACAAATCGATGTTCGCTTTCGCCGCAATCTTGAACGCGCAGGAAGCATTTACAATTTCTCCAAGTTTACATGACGTTCAATTAACAATTGGTGACGCTCCATTAACAATGGGCATGTACGCTTGTTCACGAGGCTACTAATTCGCTAAGGAGTGAATTTCTTGAGCAACAACATGGACCGTAAAACATTTCTTTCCTACCTGGGTACGGGCGCAGCCGCGCTGGCCGTCGCATCCGCCGGACTCGGCACGCTAGAGGGCAAAGCATCCGCCGCGACCGGCAACGCCAACCACCTGTTCGGCTTCAAGACGAATAAAGTGAGCGGCTATTTCGATCCGATCCAACCTTCCAAAGAGGACAAGCTGATCGTGCCGAAAAACTTCAAATACGACGTGGTTGCGGCGTACGGCGACGTCATCAACCCGGCTGGCGAGAAATTCGGTTCCGGCGCCGACTACAACGCCTTCTTCCCGATTAAAGATTCCAGCACGCGCGGCTTGCTCGTCACGAACCACGAATATACGACTATTTTCGTGCTGGGCCCCGTTTCGGACGATACCATGACCGCCGAACAAATACATAGCAATCTTTATAACCAAGGCATGTCCGTCACCGAAGTTTACCGGGATGCGGACGGCACGTGGAAGCTCGACCCCACTTCCATTTATGCGCGCCGCATCAACGGCTTCTCGACCTTCCAATTGACGGGACCGGCGAAAGGCATACCGGCACTGAAGAACGCGACGACCGCGCAAGGCACGTTCGCCAACTGCTCCGGCGGCGTGACGCTGTGGAACACCGTCCTCTCCTGCGAGGAGAATTTCGCCGAGACGGCCGCCGCATCCAAACTGCCGGACACGCATTACGGCTGGGTCGTCGAAGTCGATCCGTTCGACAAAACGTACTTGAAGAAGCATACCGCGCTCGGACGCTTCAACCATGAAAACACGGCGATGGGCCTGGCCGCCGACGGCCGCGTCGTCGTCTACATGGGCGATGACAAGAAAGACGCCTGCGTCTACAAATTCATCAGCAAAGGCAAATACAACGCTTCCGCCGGCCGCGCCAATTCCGCGCTGCTCGAAGAAGGCACGCTCTACGTGGCGAACCTGAAATCGGGCAAATGGATGCCGGTCACGCTGGATGAAGTGAAGAAATCCAAGACGTACGCGGAAAAAACCGACGTTCAGAAGAAATTCGCGTCGCTCGGCGACGTCGTCACTTACTGCCAGGAAGCCGCGCTGCTCGTAGGCGGCACGCCGACGGACCGCCCGGAAGACATCGAAATTTCGCCGTTCGACAACACCGTGTTCATCGCCCACACGAACAACGATAACCACGGCAACATCCACGGGCATATTACCCGGATTTTCGAAGCGAATAACGATCTCGGCGCGCTGGAGTTCGATTTCGAAATCTTCGCCGCGGGCGGCCGCCAATCCGGCTTCAGCTCCCCGGACAACCTGGCCTTCGATTCGAACGGCAACCTGTGGGTCGTCACCGACATCTCCAGCAGCAGCCAGAACAAAGGCGTGCACAAGTCATTCATGAACAATGGCCTGTTCGTCATCCCGACGAGCGGCAGCGCTAAAGGCAAAGCGCTTCAGTTCGCCTCCGGGCCGAACGACAGCGAGCTGACCGGTCCGTTCTTCACGCCGGACGAGAGCACGCTCTTCCTCTCCGTGCAGCATCCGGGCGAGAACACGACCGATCTGAGCAAGCCGACCAGCCTGTGGCCGCACCGCCCGGGCGATAAAATCGCGCGCTGCGGCGTCGTGGCGATCAGCGGCTTCAAGCTGTAAAGCAGCAAGCACAACACATTCATCAGAACGCGGATGCGCCAGCCTGTCCGATCGGAAAAGCGGCGCATCCGACGATTAAAGGAGATGGACACACATGCCGTTCGGCAGCATTGGCATTCCCGGACTTATTTTGATTCTTATCATCGCGCTCATTATTTTCGGGCCGGCGAAATTACCGGAACTCGGCCGCGCGTTCGGCCGTACGCTGAGCGAATTCAAGAGCTCGACGCGCGGTCTCGTCGGCGGAGACGAAGACGAAGACGCGAAGAAGGACAAAGCCGCGCAGACGGCGGTCTCCAAATCGTAAGATGGCAAATCCGAACGAATTGAATCTGGTCGGCCACTTGGGCGAGATGCGAACCCGAATCATTCGGACGCTCGCGGCGTTCCTCGTCTCCATGGCGGCCGCCTTTATCTATGTGCGGGACATTTACGATTGGCTTGTGCGCGGCATCGATCATAAGCTGGTCGTGCTCGGGCCGTCGGACGTACTGTGGGTGTACTTGGTCATCTCCGCGGTGGTGGCCATCACCGTTACGCTGCCGGTCGCCGCCTATCAGACGTGGCGATTCGTCCAACCCGCGCTGCCGCCAATCGCCAATCGAACGGTCTATGCGTTCATTCCGGCGATCAGCGCGCTGTTCGTGGCCGGCATCAGCTTCGGCTACTTCATCCTGTTCCCGATGGTGCTCTCGTTCATGGAGGAGATGGCCGGGGATGAATTTCTGGCGATGTACACCGCGCAGAAATATTTCTCGTTCATGATCCACATGACCGTGCCGTTCGGCCTGCTGTTCGAGATGCCCGCGATCGTCATGTTCCTGACGAAGATCGGGATCCTGAATCCGAACCGTCTGGCCAAGGCCCGCAAGGTAGCCTACTTCGCGCTCGCCATCGTCGCGATCTCGATCACGCCGCCGGACATCGTGTCGGACATTCTCGTCATCGTGCCGCTCTTCCTGCTGTACGAGGTGAGCATCGCGATCTCGAAATTCGTTTATCGCAATCAGCTGCGCGCGCAGTCCGATTGGCAAGCCGAGGCTTCGTCGTAGTCGCGAGAAGCGCGGCTCGAACACATCCCGCACCACGCGATTACCGCCATTCCCGCCTTAAGAGGGGAACATGGCGGTTTTTTGCCGTCTGGATTTCATCCTTGCGCTCCCCTCCCCCGCCCACCGCCTGGCCAACTTCGCTGTTTCTCGTCGCCATTGTGCTATACTGTTCCTGCTGTGTTCACAAGGCTATGTCGGGAAGGAGGCACCGCATATGGAGCAGTGGAAGAAAAACTTGGCCGTGCTGTGGGTTGGGCAATTTCTAGTCATGGCCGGCATGACGATGATCATCCCGTTCCTGTCCCTGTATTTACAGTCGGATCTCGGACTAACCGACGCGCACGAGACGGCGACGTGGGCAGGCATTATTTTCGCCGGCAACTTCGTCACGTCGTTCTTGTTCCAACCGCTGTGGGGCAAGCTGTCCGATCGGTACGGGCGCAAAATGATGCTGCTGCGCTCCGGATTCGGCATGGCGATCGTCATGGTGCTGATGGGGTTCGCGCAAAATCCGTGGCATCTGCTCTTGCTGCGAATGGTGAACGGCACGATATCCGGCTTCAACCCGGCCTCGGTGTCGCTCATATCGGCCACCACGCCGAAAGAGCGGATGGGCTTCGCCATGGGCACGCTGCAATCGGGCGGCATTGCAGGCACTATTCTGGGTCCGTTCATTGGCGGACTCATGGCCGATGCGATCGGCTTCCGACCGATCTTCTACGTCACGGGTCTGCTCTTGTTTCTGGCTTCGCTGCTGGCGATGTTCGTCGTGAAGGAGTCGTTCGACCGGACGAAGGCGGCCGCCAAGCCGAACATCTCGGTCATGGCCGGATTTCGCAAATTGGGCCGCATCCCGCAGCTCGCCTCGTTGTTCGCCGTGACGTTCCTTATCCAATTCGCGATGATCGGCCCGATGCCCTTGATGCCGCTCTATGTGCAGGAGCTGCACGGCACCGCCGTCAATCTCGCGTTCTGGTCGGGGCTCGTAGGCTCGGCAACCGGCTTGTCCAATATGATTGCCTCGCCGCTGCTCGGCCGGCTGAGCGATCGGATCGGCCAAGAACGGGTGCTGGGCGTATCGCTCGTCGGGGCGGCGCTTCTGTTCGTGCCGCAGGCATTCGCGTCCACGGTCTGGCAGCTGCTCGCGCTCCGTTTCGTGCAAGGGATGTTTCTGGGCGGACTCATTCCTTCCGTCAACGCGCTTATCCGCAAGCATACGCCGGACGGCATGGAATCGCGGTCATTCAGCTTGAACTCGAGCACGCTGTCGCTCGGCAACATGATCGGACCCATCGCGGGCGGGGTGATCTCCGGCTGGATCGGCATCGAGGGGGTCTTCATCGTCTCGGCCGTCTTGTTCGCCGTGAACGCGGTGTGGGTGAGATGGAGCTTGATCCGCCGGCCCGGATCCGCCGCCGGCGGGTAAGTCACCGGGACAAAGGGCTGCGCCCTTTAGACCCCATTTTTGTTGTACTCTCTCCCCCTTCCCCCTCCGCCGAGGGGAACCAGAGGACTTTGCCCTCTGGACTCCCTCTTCGTGCTGCCTCAATTGTTCGCGGACTGCGGGTTGGCTTTGAGCGGGGCACGCTTTTGTCCTAACGGACAAAGCTTCAGGTGGGTTCAAGCCAGTCCACAGACTTAAGCCTGTGCATCCTGCCGACCTTCGCTTTCGTCCCTCGCACACGCTTTACGTTTTGATCCACAACTCGAACGGTTGCATAATTGCCTAAAGAACGACAAAAAAGCCTTCGGCTTTCTGCAACGTGCAGAGCCGAAGGCTTTTCGCATCTTTAGCAACGGACTACTTCACCATCGCCACGGTCAGTCCGTCGTAGCCCGGCAGGATCGTCCCCGTCAACCGCTCGTCGCTTAGCATCCGTTCGTTGAACGCCCGCATCGCCGCCACGGACGGCCCGTTCTTCTCCGGATTCCATACCCGGCCGCGAAGCAGCGTATTGTCGCCGACAATGACCGCGCCGGGGTTCGCCAGCGCAAGCGCCCAGTCTAAATAGACGGGGTACCCTTCCTTGTCGGCATCGATGAAGAAGAAATCGAAGCGCCTTCCCTCTTCCGCCAGCTTGGCCAGGTTATCCTTCGCATCCCCGACACGGTATTCGACGCGCTCGCCGAATCCGGCCGCTTCCATATTGCTTCGCGCCGCGTCCGCAAAATGCGGCAGCAATTCAAGCGAGGTCAATCTCCCGTCCTCGCCGAGTCCCCGTGCCAAGCAAATCCCGCTATAGCCGCCGAGCGCGCCGATCTCCAGCGCCTGCTTCGCGCCGGACAGGCGCACCAGCATCGTCAGCATCCGTCCATAGCCGGGCGCTACAGATATCTCCGGCATTCCGAGCGCCTTGATCGATTCGATTACCCGCTCAAGATCGGCGTCGCCGCCGAGCAATTCATGTACGTAATTTGCTGCTTCCATTGCCGTCTATCGCTCCCATAAGGCCGGAATTGTAATTCAGGCCGAGTTTGTCCTATACTTGATTGTATGATTTTGACCGGGTGGATACAACCGGCAAGAAGACGGAGTGATAGCAACGATGAGTAAATTGCAATTGATCGCCACCGCGCCGATGGGGCTTGAGGCGATCGTCGCGCGCGAATTGAAGGATCTGGGCTACGAGGATCAGAAGGTCGAGAACGGCCGGGTCGTGTTCGCGGGAGGGCCGGAGGATATCGCGCGCGCCAATCTATGGCTGCGGACGAGCGACCGCGTGCTTATTAAGATGGCGGAGTATCCGGCCACCACGTTCGAGGAATTGTTCGAAGGCGCGAAGGCGGTCGACTGGGCGGCCTTTATTCCCGGCGATGGCGAATTCCCGGTGGAAGGCCGCTCGCACAAGTCCCAACTCACGAGCGTGCCGGCTTGCCAGAAGATCGTCAAGAAAGCGGTCGTCGAGAAGATGAAAATGACGTACGGTACCGAATGGTTCCCCGAAGATGGCGCGCGCTTCGTCATCGAGGTCATTCTGCTGAACGACATCGCGACGATTACGCTCGATACGACGGGCCCCGGCCTGCACAAGCGCGGCTACCGCAAGCTGGTCACCGAGGCGCCGATTAAAGAAACGATGGCGGCCGCGATGGTGCTGCTCAGCCGATGGAAGCCGGATCGCCCGCTCGTGGATCCGTTCTGCGGCTCCGGCACGATCCCGGTGGAAGCGGCGATGATCGCCTGGAACATCGCCCCGGGTCTGCGCCGTACGTTCAACAGCGAGGGCTGGCCGCTCGTCGGCGAGGAGATCTGGGAACGCGCGAGAGAGGAAGCGTATGACGCGGTCCAAGACGATATCCCGCTCATGATCAGCGGCTCCGACATTGATCCAGGCGCGATCGAAATCGCGGAAGCCGCCGTGAAGAAGGCGGGCTTCGCCCGCGATATCAAACTCAGCGTCCTGCCGGTGGCGAAGCTGAAGCCGGAAGGCGATTATGGCGTCATCGTGACGAACCCGCCGTACGGCGAACGTCTCGGAGACGATGCGGAAGCCGAGAAAGCGATCCGCCAACTCGGCCTGATCGCGCAGTATTTGCCGACCTGGTCGTTCTTCGCGCTTAGCCCGACCAAGACGTTCGAGCAAAACTTCGGCCAGAACGCGACCAAGAAGCGCAAGCTGTTCAACGGCCGCATCGAATGCGCGCTATACCAATACTTCGGTCCGCTTCCACCGCGGCAGAAGGACTAGTCCACTTATTGAAGCGCGGGTAGGCTTCCTGCGACCCATTATCGAACACGCCAACGCCCTTGCTGCGCGGCACGCCGTTTTTTGTCAAGCCGGCGGATCGCGGACAAGGGCGCTGTAATTTGGAGCCTTTAGGGGCACCATGGAAGAAAGGAACGAAATCGATTCATGCGCAATACTTTGCAAACTAAAATGAAACGGAGCGTGCGGGCCTCGCTGGAAGGATTGGAAAGAATCAAAGCCGTTGATATCGTGATCTTCTTCGTCGTCATGATGATGAAGCTCGTCCTGTTCGACCGCTTCGTCCACGTGCGGAACATGGCCATGAGCTGGGACGACGTGCTCGTCGGTCTCGGCACGCTTGCGCTCGTCTCGTTCTGGACGATGTGGCTCGCTCCCCGCGCGCGGACGGTCGCGCTGCTCGTCCTGGATCTTATACTTACCTTCGTCATCTATGCCGATCTCGTCTATTTCCGATATTTCCAAGATCTCATCTCCATCCCGGTACTGCTGCAAGCCGGCCAAGTCGGAGAACTGGGCGACAGTATCTGGACGTTAATTGGACCGGCGGATTTGTGGTTCATCGTCGAATGGCCGTTCATCATCGCCTTCGGCGTGTATGCGCTCGCGCAGCGGCGCAAGCGGGGAACCGCGGACTCGGCGGCGATCAGCGCCGCCGAGCGGATCAAACGCCGCTGGTTTAACGTCGTCTTCCGCGTATCCAGCAGCCTGATCATCTTCGCGGCCGGCATGACGCTCGTCTTCGTGCCGATCAATATCGCCAAGCAAACGTGGGCGATCGGCCTGTTCGTCGGCAACTGGTGGAACTTGTCGTTGTATAACGTGACGGGCGTTCTCGGTTTTCACGGTTACGATGCCTATCGTTACGCGCGCGACAACATTTTGCACGAGAACATCTTGACGCAGACCGAAATCGCGGAGGCGAAACAGTTCTTCGACGAACGGGGCGAGACGCGACGGCAGCTGGAAAGCGATCCGATGTTCGGCGCCTACAAAGGCAGCAACGTCATTCTCATCCAACTGGAGGCGTTCCAGAACTTCATGATCGGCCGATCCATCGGCGGTCAAGAAGTGACCCCGAACATGAACAAGCTGATCGATGAAAGCTTGTATTTCAATCGCTTCTATCATCAGACGTCCCAAGGCCGCACGTCGGATGCCGACCTGGCCGCCAATGCGTCGCTGCAGCCGATGATCACCGGTTCCGTCTTCATTCGCTATGCCCAGCACCAGATCGATTCGCTCGCCGCGATCCTGAAGAAGGAAGGCTACTCGCCGAATGTGTTTCACGCCTACGACGGCGGGTTCTGGAACCGTAATACGATGTATGCCAACATGGGATACGACCGTTTCTATAACCGCAAGGACTTTACGATCGACGAGCCGCTCGGCTGGTCGCTGGGGGACAACTCGTTCTTCCGGCAATCGGTGGAGGTCATGAAGGAGACGAAGCAGCCGTTCTATTCGTTCCTCATCTCGCTCTCCAGCCATCATCCGTTCCCGCTGCCGAAGGATTACCAGACGCTGGACGTCGGCGAATTCAAGGGCACGATCTTCGGCGATTACCTTGAAGCCGCTCATTACGTGGACACGTCGCTGGGAAATATGATCGAGCAGCTGAAGAAAGAAGGGCTATGGGACAAATCGATCTTCATGTTCTACGGCGACCATGACAACTCGATCCGGGATTGGACGCAATTCGAGCAATTCCTTGGTCAACCGCTGAACGAAGTCGATCGTTACAACGTGCTGAAGCAAGTGCCCTTCGTCGTCCATGTACCGGATGGCAAGCTGAAAGGCCTACGTGAGGAAGTCGGCGGCCAGCTGGACATCACGCCGACGATCCTGCATCTGCTCGGCATCCCGAGCGCGGATTCTTATCATCTGGGCACGCCGCTCGTTACCGAACAACCGCTTGCCGGCAAACGCGTCGTCATGCGCGAAGGCGCTTATACGGACGGCAGCGTCTGGTTCTTCCCCGCTACCGACGGGTTGCCCGAGCACAACCACTGTCTCGATGCGGTCACCGGCGAGACGCTGGACAACAGCGCCTGCCCCGCGAGCTCGGAAGCGCGCAAAGAGCTGGTCATGTCCGACCGCGTCGTCGTGTATGACCTCATCCGCGAGTTCCGCAAACAACCGTAAGTCCACAACACGAAGAAACCTCCCCGGCCAGCCTTCGCGGCTCGCGGGGAGGTTTCTTCGTGAATTCTAAGCGTGTACAAGCTTCGCGCGCATACAGGAGCTTAGAATTCTCCGGAATGAAACGCGCTTCGCCGCAAAAGACGGCGACAGCCGTTTCACGTTGTTTATTTCACGTAAGGGCGAGCTTTCTCGATCGCTTCGTCCTCGGTCGGCGCGGTAATGTACCGGCCGTTGATGAAGATGAACGCCCGTTTCGCGCACGGACCGCAATAGGACTTGCAGCCAACGAGAATCTCGGCGCTCGGATCGAGCTTCTGAAGCTTGGGCAGCATCTTCTTCACGGAAATATGCTTGCATTTGTCGCAAATTCGTATATCGTTCGGCATGATCCGTTCTCCCCGCTCTAGTCGACGGCCAACTGCTTAGTGGTCGCCGTGGTTGCCTTTAGTCGGGTTCGTAACGGCAAAGCCTTCTTCCGGCGAATAGAAATAGTCGACGCGAACGCCGTCCAAGAAATCGTTGTCCTTCTCGAGCAGCACCTTGATGCCGCTGTCCGTGTCGACCAGCACGTCTTTATCGGATTGGTCGTCGATGCCAAGCCCGTAGTGGGCATGGTCGCCATGGGAATGCGTCACATAGACGCGAAGGAATTTACCTTCGTGTTCGGGCTTGTCCAATTCGGCCTGCAGCACTTTGGCCGCGTTGCGCGAAATTTTGCACTTCATGAACTCTTCATCTCCTTCATCGTACCATCTCTCCTATTGTAAAGAAACCGGACGCGCAGTTCAACCTTCAGCGCAAAATCCGGCCGTATTTCCGTTCCATCCAACGTCCAACGGGTATACAACTCGGCGGCAATCATGGTCACCGCGATATCATCAACGGGAAGCAGCGGCAGCGCATCGGGCACCACCCAGTAGATCAGCACCGGAACGACATAAAGCAGCTTGTCCAGCAGCTTCACCTCTTTCGCGGCAAGCAGCCGGTAAATACGGACAAACACATGCCGCCAATGGCGGAGCGAAAGCAATTTACGCATGGCATGCGGCCTCCTTTCGCCGTCATTATAACATAGGGCCGTCAAGGCCGCATGCCATCTTGCCTTCCAACTCCCCCCAGCGCCCTCTCGGACGTTTATTGCCCGGCCAGAAAACGGATGGCGCGCACGAGCAGCGGCATTAATTCATCATACACATCCTCAAAGCAATCCAAGGCGAGCGGGTTGACGCCGCTGCCCAGTTCGATCGTAAAACCGGGCTTGCGATACTCGTAAATGAACCAGTCCTTGTAGCCGGCATCGCTGCCGGACAGCTTGACGGGCTTATATCCGCTGGCTTGACCGAATGCTCGGGCCAGACCTTCGCTCTCCGGCGGCTCGTAGCCTCGATAATTCCAGTAAATCTCCTGCCCTTTCGTATGCAGCGCGATCGCCATATCGAATCGCTCGGCTGCCGTCAAGTCGACGAGCGCCCTCGCCTCCGGCTCGCTGAGCGGCGCCGGCCCCGGATAGTCCCGCCTGCCCGGCCCGTCGGCCGCACGGCGCTTCACTTCCTCTTCCCAGAAGGCGGGGAACTGATCGTTCAAATCGACGCCGCGGGCGTTCGCCTTCCAGCGGCGAAAGCGACGAGATCCGTGGTTCCACTGCAGCAGCTCATGATACAGCGGGTGATCCGGCTGCAAGCCTTCCTGCGCCAGCTTGGCGCCGTCGGGGTTCACGAGCGGCACCGCCCAGAGCGTCACCTCGCCGAGCGCTTGCCGTACGTCAAGGCCAGCCAGCTGCCCACCGCGGGCGCCGGCCGCGGCCAGTTCTTCGACGAATCGCATGAGCAGCGGCGTCGTAATCCATTCGTTGGCGTGCATGGCGGCGTTAATGTGCAGCTTGCGGGCGCCATCGCCAATACGAAGCGCATAGAGCGGGAGCCCGAGGACGCTTGCGCCGATCGTCTGCACGTGCAGAAACGGATAGCTCTTCTCTAGCGCGGCCAGATCTCGCTCCAGCTCGGACGGTCCATACTCCGCGCCGGCGTTGACGACCGACAAGCGGTCGCCTTCTTCCGATTCGGGAAGCGTCACCAATTGGCCCGGGACAAGCCGCTTCGGATCCAAGCGGGGATTCGCCGCCAGCAGCGACTGGACCGAGAGCGAGAACCGCTCGGCCACGCCGAGCACCGTATCGCCCGGCTGCACGCAATAGCAGGACGCGTTCTGTTCCGGAATAAACACGATCAGCCCCGGCGCGATCGAAGCCGCGGGGGACAATCTCGGATTGGCCGCCAGCAGCGCGGCGGCATGAATATGGAATCTCCGGGCGATGCGAAGCAGCGTGTCGCCCGGCTGTACGACATAAGGCAGCATGCGCAAAACCTCCTCTGGACAAGCTGTGCGTCTATACACGTCTCCTGTCACATGCTATGCAAGGTAGTCGGCCTGCATGCCAGCGCGGCGTATGCTTTCCCTTGCGTGCCGCCTCCGACATTACGCCTGTTGCGCACGGCAAAGAAGTCTCGCGCGCATCCGCGAGGCGCTGCTCGCGGCGTTCGAGACTTCTTTCTTTTCATTCGATTATGTTCCGTTGATCACGTCATCCCGATTCGCGGCACCTGCCAGATGACCGGGCTCAATGCGATTTGTTCGCCGAGCCATTGGAGCGCGATCTGTTTGAACAGACGCGAGTCGCCGCTGCAGCAAAATTGATGGATCGGCTGTTCTACGTTCCGGGCCAATTTGTTCTGGTCGTGCAAAATCGTGCTAATCTCGCGGGCCGTCTCGTCCGCAGAACTGATGAGCGCCACCTGCTGACCGGTCACCTCCGAGATCGTCTCCGCCAGAAACGGGTAGTGCGTGCAGCCAAGAATCAACGTATCGAACGGGTAGGGCCGAAGTCCAGAGAGCCCTTGCTCCACCGTCGCTTGCGTCTCGGGAGAACGGAAGTTGCCCATCTCGACGAGCGGGACAAACGCCGGACAAGCCAAGCTAACGACCCGGACATGAGGCGAAAGCTGCTTGAGCGCCAGCTCATAGGCGCCGCTGCGGATCGTCCCTTCCGTGCCGATGACGCCGATCATGCCATTCTGCGTTCTTCCCAAAGCCGCGCGTGCGCCCGGGTGAATCACGCCTACGACGGGTACGTTTACGCGCGAGCGTATATCTTCCAGCGCAACGGCGGTGGCCGTATTACACGCGATCACGATCATTTTCGGCTGATATTGGATCAAGTAGTCGACGATCTCGCGCGTAAACCGCATCACCTCTTCGGCCGGGCGAGGCCCGTACGGCGCCCTGGCCGTGTCGCCGAAATAGAGCACCTTCTCCATCGGCAGCTGGCGCAGCACTTCCTTGACCACGGTAAGCCCGCCGACGCCGGAGTCCAATATTGCGATCGGTTGTTGCACAAACACACCGCTTTCTTCTACGTTTTGTCTGTATAAGCTCAATATCAGCTTCAATAGAATATGAACGGAACGCGAAAAACGTACCTTCCGATGGCCTCAGCTTGCGCGGACAAGGCTTCTATAACGACAAGAGCCGGGCTCCGCTAGGGAACCCGGCTTGCGTGCGCACCCCGGCGAAGAACCGGGAGACGAGCATTGTCGTTCGATTATTGCGCGGCCGGCAGGACAACCAGCTTCCAAGCCGTGCCGATCGGCGGCAGGCTTCTCGTCATCATCGGGCCGTAGAACGCGATGACCCGCGCGCCTTGAACCAATTGTTCGGAAGTCGCTTTCTCGCCGGCAGCGGTAACGAGCTGCGTATTCTCGTTCAGCAACAGCTTAATCTCGGTTTGGGATCCGGCGCTGAGCGCTTCGCCATGAATCCGAACGCTAATTTTGCCGTCTGCGGCCTTCGTTACCTCTTCAATCGTGCCTGCGGTGCCGAGCGTCTCGATCGCCGCGGACGGCTTCTTGACGATCAGCTCATACAGCGGCGTCTGCGGCGGCAGGCTCATCGTTTGCGCCAGCGAATGCACCGCTTCTACCTCGTAACCTAGCTGTACGTCCGTCCACTCAAGCGTGAGGCCATCCTCAGTTTTGACGACCGTATCCTTGCCTACGTTGAGCACGAGTCCTTCCGTGCCCGTGCCGTTGATCCGCACGCTGCCTGCGCCGTCTTTCACGTTGACGCCAGTAACGAAGCCATCCGTCACCATCGTTTTCTTCTCGGCGAGCGACACTTCCACGGTGCCGCCGACGCGCGCCACATCCGCTTGAAGCACCTGCGCCGCGAACGAATCCGGTACGAAAATCTTGCCGTTCTTCTGCTCCGGCGCGGCGCCCAGCTTGATGAGCATGCGTGCGAACGAATATTGATCCGCGCCCGGTTTCACGCTTGTCCACTGCGCGCCTTTCGTCAGTTCAGCCGATTGCGTCTTGCCGTTCCACGTCACGCTATAGCCAAGCGATGCCGCCATATCGCGCAGCGGAATCATGACATCCTTGCCGTTCTTATTCAAATAGCCGGCGCTGCTCACGACCGATCCGTTCACAGCCAGCGTATAGACGCCGTTATCCGGCGCGCTGATTGGCGCGCTTATGGGCATTACCGTCAAGTTCTCCTCCGCAGATGCCAGGCCGCTTGCGCCCGTTACCATCAAAGCTGTCGTCAATGCCGCAAGTCCGAGTTTCTTCGTTGTTTTCATCATTTCTACCTCCTGGTGTAATAGCTGGTGTGTTGGTTCTTCCTTCTAGACGGAGCGGCATCCAAGAATGTTGCACCGTACAGCTTTTTTTTCGCCAGACGATCCTCCGTATCGCCAGAGGGCTTAACTCCTATATAATAGAGCTAACTTATCCGTATCATCACGCGCAAGGAGCTTGCTCACGACCATGGACCACTATCACTTCTCAATCGGCGTCAACCCGCTGCAGCCGCGCGGCGAGCTGTTCGTGTTGTTCAGCGGCCACGGCCGCCCGGTTCCCGGCCATTCGATCGGACCGGCCGTGCATCATTACTATCTCGTGCATACCGTTACGTCCGGACGCGGCGTCTTCCGCATGGACGGCCGGGTCTATGAGCTGGAGACCGGCGATACGTTCGTCATTTTCCCGGATACGCTGTTCTCGTACGCGGCCGACCGCGCCGAGCCATGGACCTACCGCTGGGTCGCGTTCAAAGGGGAAGGCGCCGCGGACGCTATGGCGGCACTGGGGATCGCCATCGATCATCCCGTGATCAAGCTGTCTTCGCTGACGCGGGCGCTCCGATTGTACAAGGCGATGCAGCGGACCTTCGAGCGAACGCCGTCGGCCGATTTGGCCGATCTAGAAGCATCGGGCCTATTGCGCTTGTTGTTCAAATTGTTCGGCGATGCCAACCGGAACCGGCTGCGTACGCCGGATCAAGGGCTCGGCACGGATATCGAGCGCCAAATCAAACGCGCGATTCGCTGGCTCTCGCTGCAATACGCCGAATCCGTCTCGATCGACGATCTCTCCCGCACGCTCGGCTACCATCGCACGCATCTATCCAAGATGTTCAAGCAGACGACCGGCCTGTCGCCCAAACAGTTTCTGCAGCAGGTCCGCATGGAGCGCGCTCGCGAATTGTTGGACGGTCCGCACGAGCTGCAGATCGATCAGATCGCCGCCTCGGTCGGGTACAGCGACCCGCTCTATTTCTCCAGATTGTTCCATAAATTCGCAGGTTGCTCGCCTACTGCCTACCGGCTTGGCCAACGCGGGAATTCGCAAGAGGAAGACCATGCAAGCCGTCCTCCGTTCCAGGAGCCGCACGAGGACGCTTGACATCGGCGCTTACGGCCAAACAGACCATGTCATCGTCGACATGGCCTGCCCGGTCTTATGCGTTTATTGATGCACCGGCGTCGTTAGCCGATCGTCGTCAACTCTTCCTCTTCTTCCTTCGCTACCGCCACTTCTTCATTCACTTCAAGCCGCTCGGGACGATCTTCGCCGCGTTTCCAGCTGCGCACGGAATCGATAACATTGCTTGTCGTCTCTTTCGCTTTATCCGCGATAGCCGACGCGCCGCTGCCGACTTGTTTCGCGAGGCGCGTCGTCGATTCGCCGACTTGGCCGGCGATGCGAGCCGTCTGCTCCCCGACTTGCTGGGCGCCGTCCGCGATATCCTGGCGAAGTTCCTTGCCCGACTTCGGCGCGAATAACAGCGCGGTTACCGAGCCTACGACGCCTCCTGCTAGCAAGCCGTACAGAAAACCTTTGTTCGCTTTGTTCTTTGCCATTTTGCCTCTCTCCTTCATCTTCATAAAGTGGCCGCTTCCGGTTTAGGTTCTTTGGTATCGTGCCCAAAATCGCCCGGGTAGCATGCAGAAGACCGTTCTTCGCTGCGTTTGGACTGCACGAACTGCCACGCCGCGTACCCGACTTCCGCCCAATCCAGCGCTTCCTTGATTTGATGCTTATACTTGCCGCCGCCGCGTTCGACTTGCGAAGCGGCATGGTCGGTAAATACGCCCGTCAGTTTGCGCACAGCCGCGGCTGCCTGATCCGCCGAATCGCCAATGATGCGGGCGGCTTCGAACAATCGGGCCGCGCTGTCGATTTGCCGATGGACCGCTCGGATCGCCTCCGCCGCCGGGTCGGCGACACCGCCGGCCTTCACCGTGATTTCAGCTGCGCTGCGCTCGATCGCTTTGGCGGATTCCACCAGCCCTCCAAGCTTGCGGTCGGCTGACCGGAGCCACAGCAGAACGCCAGCTACCAGCACGACGAAGGCGATGGCGATGGTCGCCTGAAACCAAATCTGGATCATCGTCCGTTCCTCCTTATGCCCGGATATCGGGCGAATGCCCAATTCATAATGACAGTATAAGCAGCATGGGCTCGTCTTGACACAAACGCCGAATGAAAAATGGCGCCGCCCTTCTTGTTCCCTCCCCCTTCCCCCTCCGCATGTTGCTCCCTCCTCCCACCTCCTCCGCCGAGGAGGCTCCAAAGGGCTTTGCCCTCTGGACTCCCCGTTCCTGCAGGTGTGCTTGTTCGCGGTCGGCGATGGGGCCTGAGCGCGGCACGCTTTTGTCCTAACGGACAAAGCTCCAGTGGGATTTAAAGTCAGTCCTAAGACATCAGCGTGCGTATGCCTGTCAACTATGGGCCATGGGTGGCTTCAGCGGACGTTTTTCCTAACTTAACAACATTGCCCTACCCGAGGGGAACCGTGGGCTTCCTCCCGCTGCCTAAACGACAAAAAAACCGAATCGCGGCTGCCCGCAATTCGGCTTCTAATCGGACTCCCGCGTCATTCGCGCGATCCGGTATGTGCATTTCATTCCGCCCTTGGCCAAGCATTCGGTCCGCTCCACGTCCGCAGCCAGCAGCTCGCGGAAGAGCGCCAGCTCGCATTGACATGCCTGTTCGTAGCGTGCCGCCACCTGCGCGATCGGACAGTTGTATTCATGGAGGATAAGCTCGTCTCCGCCGCTTTCCATGCTGACCATATAACCGCCATCGTTCTGGATGTCCGCCAGCTCCCGCACGCGAGCTGCGAGGTCCTTGCCGCCCATCCGCCCGGCGTGGCGTTCCAACAATTTGCGTTTGCGTCCCTCGAACATGCGGGCGATCAAGCCTTCCGCATCCGGGTCGCCTTCCAGCTCTTCAAGCAAATCGAGCGCAAGCGAGCTATAGGTCTTCGGAAACACATGCTCGGCTTCCTCCGTCAAGCTGTACCGCAGCGTCGGGCGCCCCACGGACTGCCGGACTAGCGTCGGGCGAATAAGACCGTCCCGCTCCAGCGCGCTCAAGTGCCTGCGTACGCCCATCTCCGTAATATTCAGCTCCCGGGCAAGGTCGCCCGCGTTCATATGCGCTCTCGTCTTCAGGAGCATCAGAATGGTCTGCCGCGTTCCGCCCTCTTGACGAAACGGGGTCTTCAAGGGCAGCGCATCGCCGAATGGTTCCATGTCTCATCACCGCCTTTACGCCTAGAAATCGTCTGTTGATAGCGACATTGTATCCTATTTTGGCTTTTCCGTAAATCTCGGCCGTCACTCGGCCCGCAAAATAAAACGGTCGCCCGTAAACCGGACAACCGTTCGATAAACTGAATTACAATCCTAATTCCTGCAGTAAATACGCTTCCACGCTTCGTTTGAACTGGTCCAGCACGTCAGGCAGCGCAGACGTAAGCGGATGCAGTTCACCGGCCGGCCAGGCGAAATAATCCTGTACGAGCGGCTTGCGAAGCTTGACGAGCTCCATTACCGTCTCCTTGATCGCGCTAGGGAAGACGCCTTCCTCCGCAATGATATCGATAATGTCTTCGTAACTGCTCGCATCGCGCATAATGAAGCCGTCGATCACATAACTGCCGACGTCCGTCACGATTTCGATCGCCAAATGAAGCGCCCGTTCCTGGGCCAAGCCTTGAAGCAGCTCCCCTCGCCACTGTTCGGTCAGCGCGCGCATCGCCCCCGCCACATCCGGTATGACGGCCAGACGAACCGATATCTGTTCCTGATTCACGTAATACATGGCGGCTAGCTCTCGAAATCGACGCTGGCGGACGCTTCGCGCACCTGCGCCATATGTTCGATGACTTTCTGATGAACCGGATGGATCTGGTAGGCGCCGAGCGCCTCCAAGGAATCGAATTTCGTGAATAGAGCAATATCGTAAGAGCGTTCCGAATGTACGACATCGACGCCGACTTCAATATGCTTCAGCACGTCGATCTTGCCCTCCATATCCTTCAATACCTGCACGGTCTGCGCGATCGCTTCCGGGCTGCGGTCCTTAAGCTTGAATAATACAATGTGCGTGATCATGCGATTGATCGCTCCTTGTCCAAATGAAATCATAGCGACTGCTGGTTGCGGCCGCCGAATGAGTTAATGTCTCGCGTCGCATAATAAGCCAAGCTGACGTAGTAATCGGCAATCTTATCGCTAAGGGGATGACAGGGTGCGTTACCGGATTACCATTATCGCCACGCTGATTGGCGTCGCCTTGTGCCTGTTCAACTACACCGGTTATGACCCGCATAACATGGTGTTCTTTATGTTTAGCATACCGGGCTGGTTCGCGGATATGTTCAAGGATATCCACGAAATCAACGTATTCACGATGTACGCGCTGACGATCGTCAGCTGGGCGATCCTGGGTTTCATCTGCGATTGGATGATCGCGCGCGGCAGACGACGCAAACGCTCTTACTAAACGATTTTAAAAAAAGGAGCCGATCAGGGCTCCTTTTCCTTGTTCCATGCTATAACTATTCGACGACGAGAACGGATTTCATGTCGGCATGGCCCGTACCACACATAATGGAGCAGTGCATTTCGAATGTACCCGCTTGATCCACCGTGATTTCCTGTTCCATCTTGTCGCCTTGAAGATCGACGCCCAGGTCAGGAATCGCAACGCCGTGAATACCGCTTTTGTTAACAAGCTTCAGGATGACTTTGTCGCCCTTCTTCACTTTGTATTCCGGCTGATCGAACGTGAAATCGGCATTGGCTTCAATCTTAACCATCACGGTACCTGGCGGCAAGGAAGCCGCTTCATCTACCGGCTTCTCCGGCAGTTGGGTCGCCATGAGGTAAATACCCAGTGCGGATGCAGCTGCGAAAATGACGAACATAATCCACTTATACATTACTGCTTGCTCCCCTTTAGCTGAAATGTCTACTCTTTATATTACATAAGATCGTCCGATTTTCTCAACATTAAACTCCGGATTCTACCAAAACTTTTTTTAGATTTTGACAAAACTTTGAACGTTGTGTGACGTCGTGTAGCATTTCAATAGACGTTCGGATTCGGCGCGCACATAACTCCAGCCGAGCGTAAACGAGTGCTCATAGCCCCGGCTAATGTATCGCGCGGTCATGCCGCCGGTCCCTTGCAGCTCCTCCACGATGCGGATGCCGTGCTCGCGAAAATCCTTGCGCAGCGCGGCAAGCTCCAGCAGCGTACGGTCCTGCAGCCCGCGCAGCATCGACTCGTACAGGCGCGGCAGCTTCGCCGGCGCGGCGCCGACGACCCGGATATCATGATTCAGTATGCGTACCGTGACGCCCAGCAGCACGTAACGTTTCACCAGCTCCAGCTCTCTTCCGATCTGTACGACTGGTCCCTTGCCGGTCTCTCGCGTCATGAACACCCCTCCAATAAGAACATTTGTTCTTATTATATCGAATGTACGTTCGCATTACAACCGAATTCAGGTGACCCGACCGGTCCAAATAATCCAAATAAACAAGGGCCCGATCTTCACGAGTGAAGGCGGCCCTTGACGATTATTTCTTATTCTTCAGCACTTCGATCAGTTCGCGCAGTTTCGGCGGCAGCGGGATGCCGAGCTCGCCGAAATTTTCGATAATGGAGATCATTTCGTTCGCTAAGTAGAAATAAATGGCCGCATTCATCGTCACGTATCCGGTGCCGAGCAGGACATCGATCCGGTGCGCCAACAGAATGACAAGAAACATGAGCCCTTTGCGCGTCAGCCCCCAGGAACCGATCTGGCTGTTCAACCCCGATTTGCGCTTGACCGCCGCGGCGACACCCGAAACAATATCGATCCCCATGGCGACCAGCAGCACGGTAAGCGACTCTTGCCACATGCCGAACACGAACGCCTCCACGGCGCCGAGTCCGGCCAGAATCGTACAGAACACCCACTGCATCTCGAACCCCCTCCCTTGCATGAACATGCTACATCCTATGCAAAGGGGGTCTCTCAGGTTGTCCACGGCTGTACCGGCGATGCGGAAAAACATCCATATTGGGCGATTGAACGCAAAGCCCGGAAGCTCCCGGGCGCGCGCCTCTCAAAATTACGACGTTATTCCGCCCGGAACCGGTACACCTTGCTGCCGAAATCGCCATGCGGATAAACGACTCGGATGCCCGCGTGCATGAGCTCGTCGCCGCCGGAAACAAGGCCGCTGCCCAGTTCCTTATATTCTGCGGACGGATCAAGCCCCTTGAGCTTCAGCCGGCTTAGCGGCGCGTTCGGCTGCGCCAGCACGGTCACATGCACGACGAGCGCTTCCTTGCGGTCTTCGGAGACGAACATCCATGCCGTTTCGTTGCCCTCGAACGGACTGAGCAGCCGGTAGAAGTCGCCGAACAGCGTAAGCTCGCGTACTTCTTTCACGAGCGCGATCTGCCGCTTCACTTCTTCTTTCTCCGCATCGGAGAACACGGTCAGATCCAGCTCGTAGCCGAAATTGCCGGACATGGCCACGTCGCCGCGCGTCGTCAGCGACGTCAATCGGCCGACCTGATGATTCGGAACGGCGGACACGTGCGCGCCCATCGAGCTGATCGGGTAGACAATGCTCGTGCCGTACTGGATCGACAGCCGGCTGATCGCGTCCGAATTGTCGCTGGTCCACGTCTGCGGCATGTAATACAGCATGCCCGGGTCGAACCGTCCGCCGCCGCCGGAGCAGCTCTCGAACAGAATGTCCGGATGCGCCGACGTAATCCGCTCCAGCACGTCGTAGAGCCCCAGCATATACCGGTGCGCCGTCTCGCGCTGACGCTCCGGCGGAAGCTGCGCCGAGCCGATCTCCGTCATGTTCCGGTTCATGTCCCATTTGACGTAGCGGATCGGCGCGCTGCCGAGGATTGCGCCGAGCGCGTCTACGAGGTAATCCTGCACGTCTTTGCGCGACATGTCCAAGATCAGCTGCGAACGGCCGGTCGATCGTCTGCGCCCTTCGACGTGCAGGCACCAGTCCGGATGCGCGCGGTACAGGTCGCTGTCCGGCGAGATCATCTCCGGCTCGAACCAGAGGCCGAACGACAAGCCCTGCCGATTGACGCGCTCCACCAGATCCGGCAGTCCGTTCGGCAGCTTCTTGCGGTCGACGACCCAATCGCCGAGCGAGGTCGAATCGTCGTCGCGATGGCCGAACCAGCCGTCGTCGAGCACGAACAGCTCGATGCCGAGCTCGCCGCCGGCTTTGGCGATCGCCTCGATCTTGTCCGCATTGAAATTGAAATAGGTCGCTTCCCAGTTGTTCACGAGTATCGGTCTGACCCGGTCGCGATGGGCGCCGCGGCAAAGGCGGGTCCGGTACAGCTTGTGATACTTGCGCGACATCGCGCCGAGCCCTTCGCCCGAATACACCATGACCGCTTCCGGCGTCTGGAACGATTCACCCGGCGCGAGCAGCCAGGAGAAATCGAACGGATTGATGCCGATGAAGGCGCGCGAGACGGCATAGGAGTCCACCTCTACACCGGCCGCGAAGCTGCCGCTATACACAAGATTGAAGCCGTAGACGTCGCCGTGATCCTCGTCCGCGCCTTGCGCAAGCAGCGCGAAGAACGGATTCTGGGCATGACTGCTTGATCCCCGGCGGCTCTCCACCGACTGCATGCCCGGCGCCAATGCGCGCTTGTGAATATGCCGCTCGCGGCTCCAATTGCCCGACAGCTGCAGGAATTCGAAGCGGTCGTGCGGCAGGTCGACGCTTGCGCTTAGCGCGCGGTTCAGCCGGATCGGCTCCTTGCCGGCGTTGGTAAGCCGAGCGGAGCGAATCAGGACGTCGAATCCTTCCATGACCGTGTAGCTGAGTTCGACGGTTAAGCCCGTCAGATCGTCCGCCAGCTCGAGTAGGAGCGTCGAGGCCTCGCTGTCCGATTCGGCGTATACGGCAGGCAGCCCTTCCAGCGCGGGCTTGCCTTCTACGATCCGGTAGGAGCGGTAGGTCAATTCCGCCGCGCTGCTCCCGTTCGCAAGACCGACCTCGTACGCCGGCGTACGAAAATCCGTCGTGCCGTAGCCGGGATATTCCAGCATGACCGTATTCAGCGAGAACGATTTGTCCGCCTCCACCGGATTCGGGTCGAAGGACGGCCGGCCGTTGCGTTCGTGAAGCAGGGCCGGATCGGCCTTGCGGATCTTGCGGCCCCAGTATAGGTGAACGGGATACCCATGTATAATTTGAAAGGCGTAACTCGTCGAGTCCGTTTGCAGATGAAACACCTGCTGCTCGTTATTTACCAGGATCGGCATCCTGTCATTCCTCCTTGTTTCTGCTCTGGCGCTGATTAGAACGCAAATCAGGTTCTAATTCCAGTATAGAGCCGGCTGCCGTCCGCTGAGTATGGACGCTTTTAGCCGGGACATGGAGAAATGTAGGATTTTACGACAATCAATTCAATCCGAAACTGCCTGAGCCTCGCAGCCGGAACGCCACATCGACCTTCAACTGGTTCTTGCCCGGCAGCCACTCCTCGCGTCCGCCCGTAAGCTTGCGCCAGACGCCGAGATGCTTGCGATATAACGACTCTTCCAGACTGTAAATATCTTCGCCCTTGGCAAGTCCTTTCCGGTATGAATGGAGAATTTCCTCTGCAATAAGCCGCTTCATGCGCCGTACGATCTGTTCCTCGGACATCTGGCCGCCAATCTCCGCCACCTCGCCGACGACCTTCAGCTGGATCGTAAAAACAGGGTCTGCCTTGGATACATCGATCCGCACCTTCGCCTTGACGTCGTTCACCGCGACCGTCGCCTTGTTGCCGCTTTTGTCGATGAGCGGCACCAAATAGCGGGTGAAATTCGGATTCACCCACTTGACGCCCGCGATATCCGCGAGCGGCAAATACGTTGCCCGGCCTTTGCGCTTGATCGCGAACAAGCCCTGCACAACCTGCATATGAACCGGCTTCTTCACCTCCTTCCACATGCGGTTGCTGACCCCGACCACGGGAAGGAGAACGGTGGCGGGGCTCTCGTTATACTTCGCCACGAAACGCTGCATGTTGAGCGGGTCGATCAGATTCGCCCGGCGCATCTGGTCTCGCGGACTGTAAATCAGGCTGGTCGTTTGCGGCATGCCGAAAAATGTGTCGGTCGCGAGTATTTCTTCGATCGGGGTCGTCGCTCCGAACACCCAGGATGTGTAGCGGGCTACCCGCACCCGGTTCAGCGCATCGAGAATCTCATCCAGCTTCACGATCGCGCTGTCACGGATAATAACCGTCTTGAGCTGCTCGGTATTCATCTCGGTCTGCGCCGTGCGGAGCAATTCGCCGAACGCGCCGTAGAAGGTCGGCCCGGTGCCCCGCCCGATCCATACCTTCTCATTCCTCTTCTCGCCGCTTTCGCTTTTGGCGATGGAAGTGAAATCGACCAGCTGGGCGTAGACAATGAACTTGCCGTCCTTATAATCGACGCCCATCGCGGTCGCATAATCGATGGTCTCCATGTTCGTGGAATCCCAGCAGCCCGCCAGCAGCAGACATGCCAACAGGACCGCGGCCGGACGTACGCATGCGCGCGGCTTAATGGTCATGACGCTTCACCCGCTTCGCCCGAAGTTTCCAGGGGAGCTGGAGCAAGATCGTCACCAGCTGCCTCGCGCTCTTGATCTCCCCGAAGCTGATATAGGGCATGCCGAACGATTCCAGCGAGGATATATAGAGCAGCACGGTGAAGAGTCCGATGAAAAAGCCGAACAGCCCCAAGATCGAGGAAATCAGCATGATATACAGCCGCATGATGAGCACGCTGCCGTTCAGCGACTGATTGACAAGCGTGAACGTCGCCACGGCCGTGACCGCCGTGACGACGAGCATCGTCGGCGAGGTCAGGCCGGCGCGGATTGCCGCGTCCCCGACGATGAGCCCGCCGACGACGCTGACCGTCTGCCCGACGGGGCGAGGCAGCCGGACGCCGGCTTCCCGGAATATCTCGAACATGAGCATCATCAAGAACAGCTCCAGCTGCGCGCTGAGCGGCAGGCCGTTGCGCGAGATCGTCACGGTCGCCAGCAGCGGGAGCGGAATTTGATCCGTATTGAAGGCCAGCAGCGCGATCCAGAATCCGGGCAGGCTGATCGCGAGGGACAAGCCGATTAATCGCAATATCCGTTCGAACGCCACATAGAAGAACGGCAGGTGTGCATCCTCCGGCGACTTGAATAACATCGCCAGATTGGCCGGCGCGATCAAGCCGGCGGGCGAACCGTCCACCAGAATGGCGAAACGGCCGTTCATCAGCGACTGGACGACGAAATCGGGCCGGCCGATGTAGTTCATGAGCGGGAAGAGCGACATGGAGCGGTCAGAGATAATTTCCTCGAGCTCGGCGGCCCCGTGCAAAGCCTGGATATCAAGCGCCTTCAATCTTCTGCGTGCCTCGTCTACGACCGCGGGCGGCGTGATTCCCTTCATGTAGAGCAAGCGCACGGGCGTTTGCGAAGCCTCGCCGATCCGAAAGTTTTCGATTTGCAGCCGGGGGGTACGCAGCCGTTTGCGGATGAGAGCGGTGTTGACGTCGATCGCCTCGACGAAGCCGTCGCGCGGCCCTTTGAGCGACAGCTCCATCGTCGACTCCTCCGGCGTACGGTTCGGCTGATTCGAGATGTTATAAGCAAAGAATCGTCCGCTATGATGCCGCCAGACGACGAGCTGCCCGTCAAATATGCATCGGAGCACCTCCTCGCCTTCGTCGCCCGGAAGAAACTCCGATACGAACGGAGATCCCTGCAGCTCGGGTGCCCAACCGCCCTGCTGGAGCAGCAGGTTCTGCAGCAGCTCGCGGCTGACCATGCCTTCGCAATAAATGACCGTCGCGCGTCCGTGCGGATCGCCCGGGTTATCCAGCTCCGTCATCATGACGTCTCCGCAGCCGCGCAGCTTCTCCCGTATCCACTCCGCCGTCCTAGGCGTGGCGTTCGCTTCCGACATCGCGCTTCTCCTCCCGCAGCTTGTTGAATGACAGCAGCCAAATCACCGACGTTATCGTGAGCGTCAGACCGATGTTTCCGAAGAAGATCAGCCGGATCAACAATCTGTAATCGAACGAGTATTGGGCCAGCAGCTTCGCCGCGAACACGTACAGCACGCAGAGCATTCCCAATGCGAGGCCCCGGTGCGCCTTTTTCCGCAGCGAAAGCAGCTCCAGCACGACAAACATGGACATCGATATGCGGACGAACGAACCGGATACCCACTGAAAAATCGCAAAGAAATCCAAATGCTCGATGTACCGTCCAATCGTGACGAGCCGCCACTGCGCGAAAGCGGGATAACGCAGCTTGGCGGCTTCCACCGGGCCGAACTCGGTCACGGCGCCGATCGCCGGCCCCACCGTCAGCAGCATGAGAAACACGATCAATCCGATGAGGTGTCCGCTTTGAATCGGACGGCTTAAGTGGTGCTTGACCAGAAGTAAAATGAACAACTCGGATATACTTCCCAGCGTCATCAGGCTGCCGAGCAGAACGCCGTCCGGCCCATGCTCCAGGATCGGCAGCAGGTAGCTGTAATCCTTGTCCGGCATGTTCGCGGTCATGACAAAATCGCCCAGAAACACGACGGCCGGCAGCAGCATCGTCGACATAATGGCGATCGCGCGAATGCCCTTCCAAACACCAAACGAGATCAGCGCGATCAAGCAAACATAGATGATGAACGGCGGCGTCGCGGGCAAATAGGTCAACGTCGTCCAACCCGCGGTCTCCGCATAGGTATGGAAGCTGGTCACGATCAACTGAAGCCCCATCGGCGCGAGCAGCAGAATAGCCACCGGCTTCGGCAGACGCTGGAACAGCTGCCGTGCGAGCGGTTCTCCGCCCGTCCGCTTCAAGGTCCCATGAAGGATGAAATAGACCCAAGGCAGCGCTGCGGCCAGTGCGACCGGCGCGCACAGCCAAGCGTCGCGTCCGGCGTCATTCAAGATAAGGGGCAGCACGATGACATGGTTGGCCAGCCCGACGGATAATATCAACATGAAGAACAACGGCCATAGCCCGTAGGTTTGCACATTCATCTCTCCACCATCTCCCGGGCGCTTTTCCCAAATGATGCCCTGCGGGCCGAATTGTCATGCATGATCTTCCATGCATAAACGGCGGGCTTTCATGGAACGATGGAGATTAGACAATAACCGGAAAGGCAGGATTCCGATGCCAACGAAGGTCGCCACCTCCATCGAAGCGAATGCCCGCATTCTCCAGCATACGTTCGCCTCCTGCGGCGATCTGCGGATGCTGCCTTGGCAGTTCGGTCCGAACATGAAGAGCCGGGCGTTCTCCGTCTTCTTCGACACGATCGTGCAGGAGCGCACGGCCAACTACTTCCGGCAGACGATGCAGTCGGTCCTGGAACAGACGCTCGGCGCCGGGGAAACGGTCACGCCGGGGATGATCGCCCACTATTACGCCTTGAACGTCGCCTCCGAGCAGCCTGCCTTCCTGGTCGAGGATATGGAGCATGCGGTCAGCCTCGTTCTTGGCGGCTATGTCGTGATCTTCATCGACGGGTGGGAGAAAGCGATCGCCTACATGGCCGGCGACGTGCCAAGCCGCGATGTCGGCGAGTCGGTCACGGAGCCCGTCGTGCAAGGGCCGCGCGAAGGTACCGTCGACAAGATGAAAGTCAATATCGGCATGATTCGCTCGCGCATCCAGAGTCCCAAACTGAAAACCTGCTATTTGCGCGGCGGGGGCGCTTCCCGCACGATGGTCGCCTACACCTATCTCGAAGGGTCCGTCGAACCCGCCGTGCTGAAAGAGTTCGTCGGGCGCATGGAGCGGCTTAAGGATGGAGACGTGCTGGAAACCGCATATGTCGAGAGCGTCATCGAAGATAACACCTGGTCGCCCTTCCCGCAATTTCGCTACACGGAACGTACGGACGTGGCGGCGGCCGCGCTGCTCGGCGGCAAGATCGTCGTCTTGGTCGAAGGCACGGGCAGTCTGCTTCTCTGCCCCGGCTTGTTCTTCGAGCTGCTGCAGTCAAGCGAGGATTACTACCAGCGCACGCTGGTCGCCAATGCGATCCGGTGGATGCGGCTTACCGCGTTCCTCATGGCGCTGCTGCTGCCCAGCCTTTACATTGCGCTCTCCACGTTCCATACGGAGCTGATCCCGACGGTGCTGCTGCTGGCCGTGCTCGATTCCAGGGAAGGCATTCCTTTCCCGGCATTCGTGGAGGCGTTCATCATGGTATTCTTCTTCGAGCTGCTGCGCGAGGCCGGCATTCGACTGCCTAGACCCGTCGGATCCGCCGTCAGCATCGTCGGCGCGCTGGTCGTGGGAGAAGCTGCGATCAATGCGGGCATCGCCTCGCCGATCATGGTCGTCGTCATCGCATTGACCGGAATCGCCTCCTTCTCGCTGCCGCAATATAATTTCGCCATTGCCCTCCGGCTGCTCCAGATTCCGCTCATGGCGCTGGCCACGATGCTGGGGGGCTTCGGCCTCATGATCGGTTATTTGCTCATTTGGAACCATCTCGCCCGTCTGCAATCGCTCGGCGTCCCTTACTTGCGCCCGATCGCACCTTGGAATGCGGGTCAAATGACCGACACCGCCATTCGAAGACCGCTGGTATCCCGATTCAAGCCGCGAGCGGACCGGAAGCCCGCGACGAAACAATCTTGACCGCCTGTTCCGATAAGGATGTGAACCTCATGAGCTCTTGTGCAGCACGTTACCATCGCCGCTCCCCTCTGCATACGATGCGCCGCCTATCGATCACGGCGCTGATCGGCGCCTTGCTGCTGCTCACGGCCGGCTGCGGCGACCAGGCCGAGCTGACCGAACGCGCCTTCGTGATGGGCATGGCTTTCGATCGCGGCGAAGACGGCAAGCTGCTGCTCACGCTCCAGATCTACAAACCCTCGCAATCGGTGGCGGCGAAGGGCAAGACCGGCCGCCCCTATATCAACGTGCGGACAAGCGGCAGCACCGTGATGGAAGCGATCCGGGATTTGACGGTCCACGTCGGGCGCAAAGCGCAATTCAGCCATTTGCGTTCGGTTCTCATCAGCGAGAAGCTCGCCCGGGAAGGCATGATGTCCGAGCTGCTCGATATCTTTTACCGGGATAACGAGCCTCGGCTCACCTGCAGCGTGATCATAACGCGCGGCAAAGCCGGACCCTATTTGGACGTCGCGCCGTTAATTGAAAACACGGTGAGCCAGCAATACTATTTGAATGAACGCGTCGCCGCGAAATATAGCGGCAAGTCCGTGCACGCGAGTCTGCTCAAGCTGGCCATCCAGCTGCGCAGCGCCTCCGCCACGGCCATGGTCCCTTATTTAACGCAGCGCTCGGAGGGCGGGGCAACCAAGCCCAGCATGGCCGGCATCGCCATCATTCGGGATGGACGCATGACCGATAAGCTGACGGGCACCGAGACGGAAGGACTGCTGATGCTGGATGACGTCTATCATGGCGGCGTCGTCGAAATTCCGTGCGGATCGCAAGGCGAAGGCGAGCCAAGCAAGGGGACGGAATCGATCGAAATACTCCAGTTCCATACCGCGAAGAGCATCCGGATCAAGGGCGAGTCGTTGAATGTAACGTACCGCATGCATGCCGATGCGGCCGCGCTGGGCTTAGCCTGCAGCCATATTATTACGTCGATGCACGAGAAGGACTTGAGCAAGAAGGTCGCGGACCAGATCAAAGCGCACGCGACGACCGCTCTTCGGCATCTGCAGCGGTCGCAATCGGACACGCTGGGCATCGGCAATGCGATCTATCAGCGTCATCCGGGCCTATGGCGGACATGGAGAAAGGATTGGCCGGAGCGCTTCGCCAAGATCAACGTCGCCTTCGAGGTCGACGTCCTGTTCGCCTCGCACGGCACATCCGGCGGCAAGCCGTTCCTGAATCATCCGGACAACGAGGAGTGATGCGCTATCCTGATCGTCATCGTCTTGACCTGGCTTGCCATCATGGTGCTGGTCGATCTTCGCGACGGACGCCGCGAAGGCCCCAGGCCTACGCGAGTGAAGGCGGTCTACATCGCCCTGCTGGGCATCACCTTCTATCACGCCGCGCTGACGTTCCGATGGATTCATTTGCCCGGCTTCTACGATTTGGCCAATACGTTGTTCGGCCGGATTGGCTTGGCCATCATTCAAGCACTAGGCTGGAAGGGGTGAGTCGAATGCCCGTCTATATCACATCGAATCAGGCCGTATGGCTGCTGTTTGTCTTTCTGACCAGTTCGGCGATCGTCAATCTGCCCGCCCCGCTGATTAGCTTCGCCGGGGGAGGGGCCTGGATCGCGATTATTGCCGGCGCGCTGGCCGGCATGCCGCTGCTTTTGCTCCTGCTGTGGCTGAACCGCCGCTATCCGGGGAAGAGTCTGATCCAGTGCGGCCAAGAGGCGCTCGGTTTGCCCGTGACGCTGGCGCTGGGTGCGGCCTATTTGTATTACCAGCTGCATATCGGAGCCGCCGTTATCCTCGATGTCGCGATGTTCATGCGCAGCTCCATGATGCGCAATACAGAATCGTACTGGTTCATTTTCCCGCTATTCGCCGTGGCGGCGATTACCGTGCGAACCGGCATCGACAAATTCGCGGGTCTGTTCCCCCTGCTTATGGGCAGCGTCATTGCCTTCACGCTCCTCGTCACGGCATTCTCGACTTCCAACTTCGAGGTTGCCCGGATGCTGCCGATCATGCCGAACGGCGTTGGCCCGATTATCCATGGATCGCTCTTCACGTTCGGCTTGCCCTACGCGGAGATGTCGCTGTTCGGGATGCTCCTGCCGTTCATCGGCAATCCGGACAAGAAGCTCGGCCGCAAAATGAGCTTCGCCATCGTGGGCAGCGCGGTCTGCCTCATGCTCTCCACGATCGTCGCGCTGCTCGTATTCGGACCGGTAGCCGGCGACCGCAAATATTCGCTCTACGAAGTCGCCCGCACGGTCGAGATCACGGACGTCTTCCAGCGCATCGAAGCGCTCATGGCTTATAGCGTTATCGTTGCCGCCTTCATGAAAGCGACGATCATCCTTTTCGTCGCGCATCAAACGTGCATGCACCTGCTCGGGCGCAAGGAGGACACGATGCTTATCTATCCGCTGGCCTTCCTTATGGCGGTGCTGTCCTATACCGCGCTGCATGAGGGAGAGGCCAATTGGGTGTTCCTGCTGACGACGACGCATATGGTGTGGGGCATCGTCTGCGGCGTCGGTCCCGTCCTATTCATCGCGGCCGTCGCGGCCGTGCGCAAACGCAAAAAAGCCTCCGGCTCCCAGGAGAAGCCGGAGGCGCAAGCGTCTCCGTCATAGCGACGAGACGAAGACTACCTTTCCATATGGTCGTCAGGCTGCGCGGCCTTGACCGTCAACCCGCCGTCGACCATGAGCAGATGGCCGTTAATTTGCATAGCCTCCTCGGAGGCGAGGAAGACGACCGCGTCGCCGATCTGACGCGCGGTGCCAAGCCGTTTCATCGGATTGGCCTCCACTTCCTTGCGCCGCAGCTCCGGATCCGCGAGGAAATCGGTGCACATATCGGTATCGACCGTGCTCGGGCCGACCGCGTTGATGTTGATCCCGAACTTGCCAAGCTCGATCGCCATTCCCTTGGTCAGCATATGTGCGGCCGCCTTCGAGGACTGGTAGTGCGGGATGACCGGGCTGGTGACGACCAGGCTCGCCGTCGAGAGCACGTTGACGATCTTGCCCGCGCGGCGCTCGATCATCGACGCCGCCGCCCGCTGCGAGCACATGAAGATCGACTTCACGTTCGTGTTGAAGGTGCGGTCCCACGTCTCCTCCGTCACTTTCATGAACGGCTCGAACGGCGCGATGCCGGCATTGTTCACGAGAATTTCAACGGGTCCGAATGCAGTCTCCACCTCGCCGAACATGCGCTCCACCTGTTCCTTGCTGCCCACGTCCGCCTGCACGATAATGGCGTTCACGCCAAGCGCGCGCGCCTGCTCCGCCACCGCTTCCGCCTTTGCGCGGCTCGAATCCGACGTGAAATTGACGGCCACGTTCGCCCCTTCTTCCGCCAGCCGGATGACGATCGCTTCGCCAATGCCCCGGCTGCCGCCCGTGACCAGCGCGATTTTACCTTGTAATCTTCCCATCTTCCGTTCCCCTTCCTCGTGGCCTTGCAGCGCCTTTTCGCTACAGGCTCGGTCCGATCCGATTAATGCTGAATTCCTGGTGTCCGAGAATCTCGGCCTTCGTCAATTTGCCCGTGGCGACCTCGGCAATCTCCTGCCAGATCCGCTCGCCGGCGAGCCCTACGCCAGCCGTCCCGTCCAGAATATCGCTGACGTCCACGTCCATATTGTCCGTCATCCGCTGGTACATCGCTTTATTGCCCGTTATCTTGATGACCGGCACGACCGCCGCGCCGGTCGGCGTCCCCCGTCCCGTCGTGAAGCAGACGAGATGCACGCCGCTCGCCGCCATGCCGGAGACGCATTCGATGTCGTTGCCCGGCGAATCCATGAAATACAGGCCCGTGCCTGGAATCGGCTCGGCGTATTCGAAGGCGCCCATCATCGGCGACGTCCCGCATTTGCTGATGCAGCCCAGCGACTTCTCCTCGATCGTCGTGAGGCCGCCTGCGATATTGCCCGGGCTCGGATTGCCGCCCCGCATATCGGCGCCCATCCGCTCGACCTCGCGCTCGAAGCGCGCGACGAATGCGTAGAGCTGATCGGCGACTTCGGGCGTCGCGCACCGCGCGGCGAGCACATGCTCCGCTCCGATGATCTCCGTCGTCTCGCTGATGATGACCGTGCCGCCCAGGTCGATCAGGATGTCGGAAGCTGCCCCGAGCGCCGGATTGGACGCCATGCCGCTCGTCGCGTCCGAACCGCCGCACTTGACGCCGATGCGCAGCTTCGAGGCCGGAATCGGCTCCGGCTTCAGCACATCGAGCTCCGCGCGCATCTCCCGGGCAAGCTCCGCTCCGCGCTGAATCGCTTTGATCGATCCGCCAACCTCCTGAATATCGATGACCTCGGCCCGTTTGCCGGTACGCCGAATGTCCTCCGCCAGGGCGTAGGGGTCCACGACCTCGCAGCCAAGGCTAACGATAAGCACCGCGCCGACGTTCGGGTTGCGTCCCGTTCCCGACAGCGTCGCGAACGTACGGTCCTTGTCCGCGCCGATCTGGCTGCAGCCGTGCTGATGCGGAATCGCGACGGTATCGGGGACGAGCTGCGTAATGCGCGTACAGACTTGATTGGCGCAGATGACCGTCGGGATGATGAGCAGATGATTGCGGATGCCGTAGTCGCCGTCCGGGCGCAAATAGCCAAGCAGTTCAGTTTGCATGCGAATTCGTCTCCTTTGCGCTTCCCGCTTGATCCCCGCGGCCGCGAATGCCTTCCACGTTATGGATGTGGACATGCTCGCCCGCCTTAACGGGCTCGGTCGTCTGTCCGATAATCTCCCCGTACTTGCGCACCGGCTGACCGGACGCGATATCCCGAATCGCGATCTTGTGTCCGAACGGAATCGCGGCGAGCGCCGTCACTTGCCCGAGCGCCTCCCCGCTTCGATACTGCACGTCCTCGCCTGCGGCCAAATCCCGCAGCGCCGTCGCGACGTCGTCCTTCGGATCGACGACCAGCGCATCGGCGCCCGGTTGAATCGCATGTGCCATGCGGCACCATCCTCTCTGCCCCTGTAAATGAAAGAAAGCGTTATTATTGGGTTATCGATAACTCTAAACTAACAGTGCCTGCGATTGCTGTCAAGCACCATTTCCGTTATAGTGAAAACAGAGAAAAATCGCTGCGGAATGGGAGTTTAGGCAACATTATGGTGACAATCTATGATATTGCGAAGCGGGCCGGCTGCTCGGCCATGACCGTGTCGCGCGTTATCAATAACACGGGCCGGATCAGCGACGAGACGCGCCAGCGCGTGCTGGATATTATGAAGGAAATGAACTACGTCCCGAATGCGATGGCGCGCAGCCTCGTCAAGCAGGAGTCGCGCATTCTGTCGCTGCTTATTACCGATATCACGAATCCGTTCTATACCTCGCTTGCCCGGGGCGCGGAAGACGCCGCCCGCGAGCTTGGGTACCGGCTGCTGCTCGCCAACAGCGACGAACAATTGGCCAAGGAGAAGGAGTATATCGATACGGTCCTGTCCGCCCGCGTGGACGGCGTGCTGTTCGCGCCTACAGGCGATGCATCGCTGCCGAACTTGAAGCGGCTGCGGAAGCAGAACCTCCCCTTCGTGCTGATCGACCGGGAGGTGCCGGGCATCGAATGCGACATGGTGCTCGGCGACAGCAAAGAAGGCGCGAAGCGGCTGACCTCGCATCTGATCGAGCAAGGCCACGCGCGAATCGCGCTGCTCGGCGGGTCGCGGGGCGTCTCGACGGCGAGAACGCGGCAAGCGGGTTATGAAGAGACGCTTCGCCTGAACGGGCTGTCTTACCGCGAGGAATACGTGGCCGAAGGCCATTATCGCGCCGGAGAAATCGCACAGCACGTCAAGCGGCTGATGGCGCTGCCGGAGCCGCCGACCGCGCTGTTCGCCGCCAATAACTTCCTGGCGCTCGGCGCGATCCGCGCGCTGCGGGATCAAGGCCTGCGCGTCCCCGAGGACGTCGCGGTCGTCTGCTTCGACGAGCTGGAGGCCGGCTTCGTCCTCGATCCGTTCATGACCGTCGCCGCCCAGCCGGCCTACGACTTCGGCGTGCTTGGCATCCGGCTGCTCGTCGACCGGATTCAAGGCAAGGCCGCGGAAGACTGGCGGCGCGTCGTACTGCCGCCGGCGATTCACCTGCGGCGCTCGAGCGGAAGTTGATCATATGCCGAAAGCCCCGCGGACATCTCGTTCACCGAGATGGTCTGCGGGGCTTTCTTTTGCTTTTGCAGCTTATAGCATCTTCAAGATCGCTTGCGAGATGTACTCCAGCGAGCTCTGCTTCTCGACCGCGCCCAGCTCGAAGGCCACCCGCGGCATGCCGTATACGACCGACGACTGCTCGTTCTGGCCGATCGTGCGCGCGCCCTTCCGGCGCATCGCCAGCAAGCCTTTGGCACCGTCGTAGCCCATGCCGGTCAGCATGACGCCGACGCTCTCCGCGGCGCACGTTTTGGCTACCGAGTCGAACAGCACGTCCACAGACGGGCAGTGGCCGTTCACCTTCTCGCCCTCGAAGCACTCGACGCGGTAGGAGCTGCCCGATTTCTTCACGCGCATGTGCCGGTCGCCCGGCGCGATCAGCACGCGGCCCGGGATGACCTCGTCGCCGCTCTGCGCTTCCTTCACCTCGAAGCCGGTCGTCTGATTCAGCCGATCCGCGAACATTCGCGAGAAGCCGACCGGGATGTGCTGCACGATAACAATACCCGGTATGGTGGCGGGCAACTGCTTCAATACGCTGAAGATAGCCTCCGTCCCGCCGGTGGACGCGCCGATGGCGATGAGCTTCCGTCCCGCAAGCGTCCCGGCTGCATTCGCCGTCTCGTGCGGAAGCGGCGCCGACTGGCGAGAAGCGCCGCCCGGCACGATCTTGGCGTGGGCCGCCGATTTGATCGTGGCCGCCAGCGTCCGCAGGAAGCTCTCCACGCTCTTGGGTGAATGCGGATCGGGCTTCCGCACGAAATCCACCGCCCCGACCATCATCGCTTCGCCGACCGCGTCATTCGCGCCGCTGACGACGACGACCGGGAGCGGCACTTGGGGCAGCAGCCTGCGCAAAAATTCGATGCCGTTCATCTTCGGCATCTCGACGTCGCACGTCATGACATCGGGCCGCAGTGCCATTAATTTGTCTCTGGCATCGAACGGATCGCCGGCCGACCCCACGATCTCGATGGATTCGTCGGCGGATAACGCGCGCGACATCACTTCGCGAAACACGAGGGAATCGTCGACTACCAACACTCTGATCTTGCGCGTCACGGACGGTTCGCGCTCCTTTCTCCACCTTGCGGCCTGTTCCGGGTTCCGGCCATCATAGCTTCCGATACACCGCCGGCTTGATATACTGATAACGCGTCGAATCCCGGTCCAGCGATTCGGAATGCCCGATGTAGAGATAGCCGCCCGGCTCCGTCATTTCGTAGTATTTCGCAATCAGCGCGTTCTTGGTCGGTCCGTCGAAATAAATCATGACATTCCGGCAGAAGATGACGTGAAACTTCCGCTTGAACGGGAACGCCGGCTCCATTAAATTGAATTTGCGGAAAATAATTTCGCGCTGAATCTCCGGTTTGACCATGGTCTGGTGCGCATCGAGCTGTTGAAAATAACGGCTGCGCCATGCCGGCGGAATCGCCTGCACCGATTCCGTGCTGTAGATGCCTTTCTGCGCTTTTTCCAGCACGCGCCCGGAAATGTCCGTCGCCAGCAGCTTCGTGTTCCAGCCGGATTTCTCCGCCCCGAAAAATTCATCCATGATCATGGCCAGCGTGTACGGCTCCTCGCCCGACGAACAACCGGCGCTCCAAATGCGCAAGTCTTTGTCCTTGGCCGTGCGCGCCAGATAAGGGAGAACCTCGTTCTTGAAATGCTGGAAGTGATCCACCTCGCGCATGAAAAACGTATGGTTCGTCGTAATTTTATCGACCAGCAGTTTCGCGAACCGTCCCGAGCGGTCGCTGACGACCTCGTTCATGAACGCGCTAAAAGACGCGAGCCGCTTCTCCGACAGTACTTGCTGCAGGCGGCCGATGACGAGCGGCCGCTTCTCTTCCTTCAAATGAATGCCGAAATGCTGCTTGACGTACTCGCTCAGCTGCTTGAACTCTTTATCCGTAATGGCAACCATGGCGCAGCCCTCTTAATACTTGCCGAATTCGTTATCGGACAGGGCAATGTTGTTCCAAGCTGAACCGCCGTCTTGATGATCGCGCGCAGGTGCGGCTTTTGGGCGTTTCTCTCCCATCGACTCCAGCATGCGCAGCACCGCCGGGCTGAACTCGTCGAATTTGCCGCTCCCGTATTGGCGCTTGCCATGCTTCAGCGTGAAGCGGCCGACCATATCCTTGAGCATCGACGCTTGGCTCGACAGCTCTTCGCTCGCCGCCGCGCTCTCTTCGCTTGTGGCCGAGTTCGTCTGCACGACCTGCGATACTTGCATAATGCCTTGGTTGATTTGCGAAATGCCGGATGCCTGCTCGTTGGAGGAAATCGCGATGTTCCCCACCAGCGCGGCGACCCGCTCGATACCGCTTACGATCTGCTCCAGCTCGGCCGCCGTTTCGCGGGCGATCTTCGTGCCGATCTCTGCTTTCTTGATCGATCCCTCAATCATGTCGGTCGTTTCTTTCGCCGCGCCCGCGGAACGAGCCGCCAAATTACGGACTTCCTCCGCTACGACCGCGAAGCCTTTGCCATGTTGGCCTGCGCGGGCCGCCTCGACCGCCGCGTTCAGCGCGAGAATGTTCGTCTGGAACGCGATTTCGTCAATGACTTTGATGATTTTGGAAATGTTGGCCGACGCGTCGTTGATCTGCTCCATCGCGCTCAGCATCTCGCCCATTTGGCGGTTACCGTTAACCGCGTTCTCCTTCAGCGTCTCCGCCAGCTCGTTCGCATGGCCGGCGTTCTGCGCGTTCAAGTTCGTCTGGGACGAAATTTCTTCGAGCGACGCGGACAGCTCTTCGACGGCGCTCGCCTGCTCGGTTGCGCCCTGCGACAGCGCGACGCTGGAAGCCGACACTTGACCGGACCCCGACGCCACCTGCTCCGCAGACGAGTTGATGTTCGACATGACGTCGTTCATATTATCGACTAACTCCTGGAGCTTGCGTCCGAGCAGATCCTGCTCCGAACGGACGTGAATGCTGACGGTTAGATCACCCGCGGCGATGCGCTCGGCGGCTTGGGCCTGCTCGCGAATGTTTGCGATCATGTTCTCGAATGCGCCCATCAGCAAGCCGATTTCGTCTTTCGTTGTCGAGCGTACGTTGACGTTCACGTCGCCTACCGCAAGCTTGTCCGCTGCTTGAGTCAATGAACGGAGCGGACGAACGATGCTGTTGATGATCAGAATGCTGACCGCCAAACAGATGATCACGGCCGCCGCAATGACGATGATGATGATCAGACGCGTGTTCGCGTATGTTTTATCGCCTTGCTCGCTGGCTTTCTGCGCGCTGATTTCGTTATATTTGACCAATTCGATTAGCTTACTGGAAACGCTTTCGAACATTTCCGCCGAATCGCCGTTCATGCGAAGCATCGCTTGATTTGTTTGCAGTTGACGGCTGAGCGTCAACACTTCGCCGCTAATGGTCAAATAGTGATTCCATTCGTTTTTGACGGCCTGGAAATTCCGCGCGTCGATGTCTTCGATAATCGTTTTTTCATAAGAAGCGATCACATCGCTGATTTCATTTTTCTTCTGCGAGATGGCTTTGTCCAACTCGGCCATTTGCTGCTTGCTTGTCGAAATAACATGCTGGTACTCCACGATCCGGTAATCGGATATCATCGTGTCCATCGCATTGGCTTCTTTCACCCCAGGGAGCCAAATTTCGCTAATGATCGTGGATTCTTCGTTCACGTTGCTCAGGGACATCGTGGCATAGACGCCGACGGCAACGAGAAGGGCCAACATAAAGCCAAAACTGGCGAGCAGCCGATTTTTAATGGTGAGATTCATCGTAATCCTCCTATGATGTCGATCTGGATGTTAGGGAATAATGGGTATTAAGCGTTTAACGACAGACTGCCGAGATCTTGCTCTTGCATGAGTTTGGCGCAATCGAGAATGAGCTTCACGTCTCCGCCAGACTTGCCGATGCCCTTGATATATTTGCTGCTGTAGCCTTTGTTCAGCTCCGTCGGATTGACGATTTCCGTATCGGGGATTTCCAGTACCTCCGATACGCTATCGACGATCAAGCCGATCGTGACCTCGTCGATGTCGACGACAATGACGCAGGTGCGGTCGTTGTACTCGCGGAACGGCTTCTTAAAGCGAAGACGCACGTCCATAACGGGAATGATTTTGCCGCGCAAATTAATGATGCCCTGCATATAATCGGGCAGCTCCGGCACGATCGTAACCGGCTGCAAGCCGATAATTTCGATGACGTATTTGATTTCGATGCCGTAATGCTCATTGACGAGCTTGAATGTCAAATACTTGCCTCGCTGCGTGTCTTCTTCGAGTTCTTGCTGCATCAGGTCTTGATCCGTCATCTATGATTGTCCTCCTTGCATGATGGTTGCGCTTACGTTAACCGGACGCGGACAGTGCGCCAGGATCCAGGATGAGACTAATGCTCCCGTCCCCAAGCAGCGTACAGCCCGCCAACCCTTGAATATTGCGCATGCGCTTGATATACGCCGGCAGCGCCTTGACGACGACCTGCTGCTGGCCGAGCAGCTCGTCCGCGAACAGGCAGAATGACCGGCCGTCGTGCTCGATCATGATCAGAATGCCTTCCGAGAACAGCGTCGTATCGGGCTTCACCCCGTAACGCTCATGCAGCCGTAGAATCGGGTAGCACTGCCCGCGAACCATAATCATCTCGCGATCGTCCGGATCGCGGATAATGTCCGCTTCCCGCGGGCGGAACGATTCGACGATCGACACCGTCGGGACCGTATATCGGGATGCGCCTACGCGGATCGTCATGCCGTCTATAATAGCCAGTGTCAGCGGAATCTTCAGCGTAATCGTCGTGCCTGCCCCCACCACGCTGTCCACGGCAATCGTGCCGCCGATCGCGCTGATGTTTTGAGAGACGACGTCCATGCCGACGCCGCGGCCGCTGTATTCCGAAATATTTTCTTTCGTCGAGAAACCGGGCAAGAAAATGAGACCAAAAATTTCTTTGTCCGACATTTCGTGCTCCGGCTTCGTAAGAAGACCGTTGGCTCTGGCCTTCTCCAGCAGCTTTTCTTTCGAGAGCCCTTTGCCGTCGTCCTTGATATAGACATACACATCGCCGCCGGCATTGCGCGCCTCCAGCGTGACGGTGCCCGCGCGCGGCTTGCCTGCCGACGCCCGGTCTTCCGGCAGCTCGATACCATGATCCACCGAATTGCGGATCAGGTGCATGAGCGGGTCCGAAATATGCTGGATGACGTTCTTGTCGACCTCGGTTTCTTCGCCAACCAGCTTCAACTGCACTTCTTTGCCGAGGTTCTTGCACATGTCGCGCACGATGCGATGCATCTTCTGGAAGGTGGCCGTAAGCGGCACCATTCGGATCGACATGACGACGTCCTGCAGCTCGCTCGTAATTTTGTGCAGCAGCTGTGACGCCTTATGGAACCGGTCGAGCTGCAGTCCGTGCAAGTCCGGATTTTGCGTCACCATCGCTTCGGCGATGACCATCTCGCCGACCAGATCCATCAGCCGGTCGAGCTTGTCCAGGTTAACGCTGATCAGACTTTGGCCGCCGTGCCCCGCCGCGCCGCCCTCTCCCTGCTCCTTCTTCGCCGGCTTGCTCTTTTTCTCCGGCGTCGGTTCAGGAACAGTCGCAGCTGGCATGCCCTCCGCTTGAGCCGGCGTAGATGACTTTACGGTCTGAGGAGTGGATGGAGCTGCCGGATCGCCGACCAGATGCAGTTCATAATGACTGAGGAACAGCGTCTCGTCCAAAATCTGCCGGAAACGGGCGTACGGGACATCGCTCCGAAACCGCATCATGAACCCTTCGGCCCGAATCAGCTCCGCCGCGGCTTCGTTCTCCAGGTAATCCGCCGGTTCGCATGCGATATTCCACGCCTGGTCCTTGAGCGCGTGGACGATGCCGAACGCCCGGATATTCTCCATCTCGCAATCGGCTTGGAAGCGGATGTGCGCGCGGAATTCGCTCCGCTGCGACTGGCCCGGTACCGTCAGCCGCACGCTCTTCAGGAAAAGCGTGTCCTCCAGCAGCGCGTGCAGCTTCTCGTACGATTCGGCGGACTGAAAGCGAATCCGAAATCCTTGCTCGCGAATGTGCCGAATGCTTTCTTCGTTCTCCAAGTAATCCGCCGGGAAACAGGTTATGCCGGATACATGCTGCTGCAGCGCATGCACGACGCCGAACGCGCGAACGTTCTCCATTTCGGAGCCTTCGATGAAATGCAGCAGCGCCTCGTAGCCGATCATGCCCTCTTCACCTTGCGGAGCAGCCTCCGCCGGCATGGCTGGTGTGGATGGAGCGAGGGCTTGCGCTGCGGCCGTCTGGTAAGCGGCATTCGGGCTGCCTGCGGAAGGAACCTTCTGGCCGGGAGCGGCCGTGTGATTCGCCTCCTTCAACTGCGCGAGGAACTGCTGGATCGAACCGATCAGCGCATCGGCTTCGCCGTCCGGCTGATCGCCCGTTTTGATTTTGTGCAGCTCCACCTTGATGAAATCAATGCCCTCGAGCACCATGTCCGACAGCAGCGTATAGTCCACTTCCGCCGGCTTTTGCTCTCGCAGGAAGAAGAACAGATCCTCGAGCGAATGGGAGAGCGTCGCGACGTTGGTGTAGCACATCATCGCCGAAGAGCCTTTGATCGTATGCATATTGCGCAAGATGTCGTTTACCGCTTCCGGGTCGAAGCCTTCCGTCTCGCAATGGACGATCGTCTGCTCCAGCGTTTCAATATTTTGAGTGGTCTCGTAAATGAACATTTCGACCATTTGCTCTGTGATGAATGGGTTCGTCAATCCTATCGCCTCGCAATTTCTTGAGCGTTCATAATGATATGATCGGTCGTTAATCAACACCGTGTTAGGTTATTCGACTGGTAATTATTTGTCGCTCCCCCTTCCTTCCTTTCTCCCTCGCCCCTTCCCCCTCCGCCGAGGGGAACCAAAGGACTGAGCATATGCTTCCGATGTCGTTTTCCTAACGGAAAACGTTTACCTCTGGACTCCCTTCTTCGTGCTGCCACAATTGTTCGCGGTCGGCGGGTACCTTCGAGCTGGCACGCTTTTGTCCTCGCGGACAAAGCTTCAGTCGGTTTTGAAGTCCCACTTCGAGTACGTGGCAAGCCATCGTGCTGAACTTCGCTTTCGTCCGTTGTCGCGGACACGCTTTACGAAGCAAGTTCCAGAGATATAAATACAACAAAAAAACCGGCCGCAGTCGCTGCAGCCGGTTACCCTCTTTATTGCGCGTCGAATCCGATATCGTCCAACATGACCTTGCCCGGCCCGCCCTGGAACCGGAACGTCACCGACGCCAGCTCCGAGGCCGCGTAGGACACGCCGTTCACTTCGAACGACGAGAGGGGCAGCCGATAGGATTGAAAGACCGGCTCCGTCTCTTCTTTATACTTCTCGTCCTTAATCCGCTCCTCCATCCAGGAGGCGATCGTAAACGTCGACCGAACCGGCTGCAGTACGGGCATGAAAACGGACAGCGGACGCGTCACGCTCGCGCCGCCCCTGTGCGTCAGCTCCACTTCGATATCCGGCAGCGGTACAATGGCCGTCTCGTCCTCTTGCCTCAGATCGCGCTCCAGGTTCGCGAACGAGAAGACGAAGGAATCCAGACTGCGCGAGGCAGCCAATTGGCGGCGGAAGTCATCCGAGAAAGTCACCGTATACGAGCCGCCACGCCCCTCGTCCCATTCGAGCACGACGCCGCGCGTGCCGCGATTGTGACGCTGGCGATCCTTCGCTTCCTCCTCCGTCCACTTCAGTCCCTGCGCTTCCGCCGTGTTTTGACGAAGCAGTTTTGTTTTGTCGCGGTCTTCGTCGAACGTGCCGGCCGCGATGAACGAGCTGCTCTCGTAGCGATTGAAGTACGTCGCTTGGGGCAGCCAGACGCTGCCGTAGCGATAGTCTTGGAACAGCGGACGGTACTCGTTCTTGCCGTGAATCGTCGCTTCCAGGAAGGCGGAGATGTACACTCTGGCGATCTCACGCTGGTCATCCGCGTCCATCATCCCGGATCGGTCGAGAAACAGCCCGCCGGGCAAGCTGTCGTCCATCGCGCCCCAATCGGTGTTGAACCGGCTGTGGTTCGCCTCGCCGATATAGATCGACGACTTGAACCGGAAACCGGCTGCCGCCGTGTTCGAGAAGGATACCCGTCCGTATTGGCGATCGCCATAGAAGTCATTGACATCGCCGTCCAACGCGCCTTGAATCGTCAAGTAATTCACGTCCTTGAGCACGGCAGTCGTTTTGTCGATCGCTTTGTCGGTCGGGGCGATCGCCACGACGGACTGAATGCGGTATTCGCCCATGTCCGTGAGACTCTTGTCATCCTTGAACCAGCGTGTCCAATCCGCGGCCATCGGGGCCGCTTGACCGCCGCGGGAATGTCCCATCAGCACCACTTGACCGAAATCGACATGCCCGGCGAAGGGGTTGCCGATCTGTTTGCTGAACGCGCCGATCTGCTGCAGATGCTTGAGCAGCATCCAAGCGCGCACTTTGAAGTCTTGACTCGGGATGCCGCCCCAGACCGAATAGTTCAGGAAATTCTCGTCCACCGATACGGTGATGAACCCTCGGCTGGCCAGCAGCTCGCCCAGATAAGCATACCCGCCGTCGGAGAATTGCTCGGCGAGATGATTGCCGTGCACGATGAGCACGAGCGGGAATTGCCCTTCCCCCTCTGGCATCCATACCCGGCCGTTCACCGGCAGCGCCTTCTCGTCAAAGCCCCAGAACCATTCGCGGATGTCCGGCCACTTCTTGATATAGGCGGATGCATCGACCGTCTCGGTGATAAGATCCGCCCCCGACCGATATTCGGTCCGGTTGCGATCCGTCCCGCTGCCGTAGGTGAAGGTCTTTACCCGGTACGCTCCCGGCGACGCCGGATTGTCGGACGCCAACGGCAAGGGCGCCGAGCCGTCAACCCCTGCGGCAACGGCGGTTGCGCCGTCCGCGCCAGCGTCGGCCGAGTCGGCCGCCGAGTCAGCCTGATCGGCATCCCCCATTTGATTCGGTCGAATGCCTCCCTGCTGCCATAAGGTTAACGCCGCCGCAAGCACGAAGACCGTACCGAGCGTGGCAGCCTTGCCTCTCCATGCCAATCTATCGCTCGCCATCACCGCGAACAGCAGACCAGCGGCCGCCCCCGCACCGGAAGCGATGGCGCCGCACATCAGGGAGACGAACATGCCCATATCCGCGTGGTACAGAATGAACGTGACCGCGCCGCCCGTATACAGCAGGCCCGACACGAAAAGCCGAGGTACTGGCACATAGGCGAGCGTCAACACGAAAGCCGATGCGATCGAAGCCAGCGACATCGCCAGCACGCCAAGGAAAAGGGCGATGAGCATATCGGCCATCATGCCGAGCCCGGTCGTCATGCCGAAAGCCGTCACGATGAGGGCGGAGGCGTAGACGCCCCATAGTCCGAACAGGGCTCGCCTCCAAAATAACGTATCATATTGAAAAGTATGAAGCGCCCGGTTAAGCAACCACTGTCCGAATCGGCGCAGCCGGCGCGGACGAGGCTGGGACAACGGAAGCTCCTCCAGCGGAAGATTCATAAGGCCCGTCACTCCTTGGCGACAAGCGAAGTGGGATGAACGTTATCATGAGCTTGTCATCCTTACATTATAAGCGCTCGCGCCATTGCTTGGCATCTCAAAAATATGGCGGGGTTAACGAAACGCGACGAGCAGTTGGGGAATGCGCAGCTCCCGTAGTCCTTCGACGACCAATTCCGCGATCCGAATCGCCCCGGCCGTCTGAAAGTGCGTATTGTCTTCAATGCCTCCGGGAAAATGAATAAATTCTCCCGGCGCGCCACACATGAATAGCGATTTGGACGCCTCCTCGCCAAGCTCTTCGTAGAGCCGCTTGCTCTTGGCCGCCAAATCGATCAGCGGAACGCTTTCTTCCTGAGCAAGCTCCTTCACGGCGACAAGATAATCGCCATGCGTATCGGCGAGCTGGCCGCCCGGCTCGTAATACCTACGGTGTACCGAAGTGATCAAGATCGGCGTCATCCCTAGCGCCCTCGCCCGCTCGACGTAGATCCGCAAATGTTCCTTGTAAGTCGAGAAGGGCTCGGTTCGTCTCAACTCATCGTACTTCTGATCATTATGGCCGAATTGGATAAGCAGCAGATCGTTCGCCCGCGCTTCCTTGAGCAGCGTATCCAGCCGACCCTCCAGGATAAAGCTTCGGGAGCTGCGGCCCGAAGCGGCATGGTTGGCAACGGCCGCATCCCCTTTGAAATACATCGGCAGCATCTGTCCCCAGCCCGCATACGGCTCCCCTTCGGGCGGCTGATCCGCCACGGTCGAATCGCCGGCCAAATAGAGCGTGAATACCTCTTCGGACGGGGCGATCGTCAGCGCGTTAATGCGAGGGGCCAGGCCCGAGAACGCCAACCATAAGATGCCTTCTTCCACTCTAACCGCCGCGGAGACGCGCACGAATTCGCCCGCGGCCGCGCGCGCCTGGCGGAACAACATCCGACCCAAGCCGTATTTCACGGTCGTCGACGTCTCGTGGAGCGCATCGCCCATGATGAACGCTACGACGTAAGCGCCATTCGGCAGGTCGACCCGAAACACCGCTTCATGCGGGATGCAGAAATCGCGGCATAACGGTCCGCCTTCGCCCCGATCACGCGCGCTGACCCTTTCCGTACGTACGAATCCCCAGCCCACTGCCGGCGTGTAGACCGCGTTCTCGTCGATTTTAATATAACCGGACTCCGGTTCGCCGATGCCAAAATCAAAATTCAGCTGCTTCTTGCTCATGGATACCGTCCCTCCTTAATCTGTCTATCTAGACAGCATAGCGTCAGACTCGTCAATAAGAGAAGCCGATTTTCCGACCGATTGTAATCAAAATTCAGATGAATCACCGGCGTCAACCGTCGGCCGCCTCTTCGTCTCTTCCATTGAATGCCGCAAAGGGATGTTGTACGCTAGGCGAAGGCGGTCACCCGCATCGGAACGGAACACCAGTAGATGGAGGAAAGGAGCTTCGGGATGGGCAACCAGGATTATGGCAGCTACGGCTTTCGGTTCGCGGAGAAAGAGCAGCTCCCGCTGCTCGGTCTCTACGCCCTCGGCTATGAGCGCGCATGGCCAGACTACGAGTGGGACGGACGCAAACGCGTGGACGGACCGCTCTATTTGCTGCAGTATACCGTATCGGGATGGGGAGAGCTCCATATGGAGGGGCAGACGCGCAAAATCGGGCCAGGCGAAGCATTCCTCGTCGATATTCCGGGCGATCACCGTTACGCGCTGCCTAAGGAAAGCGAAGAGTGGACGTTTTATTTCATTTTGTTCCGGCAGAAGCATGCGGAAGCGCTATGGTCCAGCATCGTATCGCGCTTGGGTCACGTGGTCCGCTTCGACAAGGATAGCCCCGCCATGCGCGTGCTCATCGCGGCCTTCGCGGATGCCGCGGCCGGTCGCATTACCGACGCTTATTCTGCCTCTTCGCTGGTCTATCGGCTGCTCATGGAATTGGCCCGGCATGAACGCGACAAGCCCGCGCATGTACTGCCGCCTCCCGTACAGCAAGCCATCGCTTATATGCAAGCCAGCTACGGTTCTCCGATCAGTATCGCGCAGGTGGCGGAGGTGGCTGGCGTGTCCAAATATCATTTTATCCGGCTCTTCGCGCGCGAAACCCGTTATACGCCGCTCGACTACTTAACGCGCCTGCGCATACAGCGCGCGGCCGAGCTGCTGCAGAGCACCGATTGGGTGCTCGATCGCATCGCGCGGGAATGCGGCTTCGCCTCGGGCAGCTATTTCAGCAAAGTATTTCGCCAATGGGTCGGCTGCACGCCCGGCGAATACCGGCTGGGGCGCGACGTGCTTGCCGCCAGGCAGCTGACGTTCGATTGAGCAATATTTTACATAATGGCGCAATTCATTAGGATGGATGAATGACTAGCTATCGATTACGCTTACAACAGAAGCGCAATATTATCGATAGAAGGAGCTGTTTGCTAGCATGAATCATCATCGTATCGCTCAGACGCCCCCAATGGGTTGGAACAGCTGGGACTGCTACGGCGCCGCCGTCCGGGAGGAAGAAATCCGAGCCAACGCCGACTATATGGCCCGTTACCTCAAGCCGCATGGCTGGGAATACATCGTCGTCGATATCCAATGGTCCGAGCCCGGCGCCGTCTCTTCCGCCTATCGGCCGTTCGTGCCGCTCGAGATGGATGAATATTCCAGATTGATTCCCGCCGCGAACCGATTCCCCTCCGCCGCCGGCGGCAAAGGCTTCAAGCCGCTCGCCGATTATGTCCATGGACTTGGCCTGAAGTTCGGCATTCATATTATGCGGGGCATTCCGCGCCAAGCGGTCCATGCGAATACGCCGATTCTCGGCTCGGAGGAAGGCGCTCGCGATATCGCCCACCCCAATTCCATCTGTCCGTGGAATACGGACATGTACGGTCTCGACCCGGCCAAAGCCGGCGCCCAAGCCTATTACGATTCGTTATTCCAGCTGTATGCCGAATGGGAAGTCGATTTCGTCAAGGTAGACGACATTGCGGCTTCTCGCCTGTACGGCATTCATGCCGAGGAGATCGCGATGATCCGCCGGGCGATCGACCGCTGCGGACGGGAGATGGTGCTCAGCCTCTCGCCGGGTCCGGCGCCGCTCGAATACGCCGACCATTTGGCGGCGAACGCCAACATGTGGCGGATGACGGACGACTTCTGGGACATCTGGCCGCTGTTGTACAACATGTTCGAGCGCTGCGAGAAGTGGGCGCCACATGTCAAGGAAGGCTGCTGGCCGGATTGCGACATGCTGCCGCTCGGCCATCTCGGCATCCGCTCCGTCGACGGGGGAGGGGCCGACCGCTGGACGCGGTTCACGAAGGACGAGCAGGTGACGATGATGTCGCTGTGGGCGATCTTCCGCTCCCCGCTCATGATGGGCGGCGAGATGCGCGACAACGACGAGTGGACGCTGGGTCTGTTGACGAACGACGAGGTGCTGCACCTGCACCGCAGCAGTCGAGGCGCCAGACAAGCTGCGCGCGAGCAGGACCGGATCGTATGGAGCGCGTTCGACGAGCAGGGCAACGCCTACGCCGCGCTGTTCAATGCGACCGACGAGCCCTCGCTCGTCACCGCCAGCTTCGGGCAGCTGGGCATCGACGGTCCGCGCCGCGTCCGTGACCTATGGGCGCGCCAGGATGAAGACATCGCAGAAGATGAGATCGCGTTCACGATTCCTGCGCATGGCGCCAAGCTGGTACGGCTCACCCCGCTATAACATGGAAAGGAAGGAAGCCCCTTCGGCAGCCGGCGGCGATCGGCTTGTCAAAGGGGCTTCTTTTCATGATGAGGGTTGGTTTCCGTTTTGAATATGGGCGCAGAACAACCGGACAATCTCGGGATCATACAGTGTGCCTTGGCAGCGGATTAATTCATCCAGCGCTTCATCCACGGTCTTGACGAGCTGGTAACTCCGGTTGCCCGTCATCGCGTCGAAGCTATCGATCACCCGAATGATGCGGACTTGCGCCGGGAGTTCCAACGTTCGCGAATTGTATGGGTAGCCCGTGCCGTCCGTATTCTCGTGATGCATCGTGATGATGTCGGACATTACGATATTGCTCGCCACGAGCTCGCGCACGAACTCCATCCCGTACAGCGGATGTTTACGAATTTCGTGCCATTCCTCGTCCGTCAGCCGTGATTTCTTGTTCAGGATGTCGCTTGGAATCTTAAGCTTGCCGATATCGTGCAGCAGCGCGGAATGGAAAAACCGTTCGCGATCCGTGCGCCGCATGTTCAGATGACCTGCAAACCAATCACAATATTCCGCCACCCGCATCGAATGTGCGTAAGTTCCGATGTCGTGTTGTTCCAGCCGGGCCAGCAATGTTAAGATTTCCGGGTCAACGACTTCCATCGACATCCGCAGTCTGCTCATCGCTCGCCCTCCGTTTCAACTATGCCTACGTTCATTGTGCTTGCTCCCCGTTAATAGCGTAACAAAAAAAACCGACGCAGTCGCCACTGGTCGGTTGCACTACTCGCTCCCAATCTCCCAAGTGCCCAGGTAAAGAAGATTGATCATCGCATCCATGTCCGTTTTTAGTTGTTGTCTACATGTTCGACATAGCCGGCTCGATTCCTCCAAGGTTAAACCAATATTTTTTATTGCATTAAATGGAATTAATGGAATTAAATTATTTCACACCCACAGAAAAATGAAGCCCCGTACGTCGTCATCGCTTCGTACGGGGCTTCCACGTTATAGAAGTGCGTTAAAATTGCACGCCCGCTGTCTCGGCCAGCTTGCGCTCTTCCTGCGTCGCCGTCAGCTGCTCATCATGCCACCAATGGAACCCGTCCTGTTCCAAGAGGCGGTCGGCCGCTTCCGGACCGTTCGAGCCTGCCGCATAGGTATGCAGCGGAAGTTCATTACGCTCGAACGCGTTCAAGATCGGCTGCACCCACTGCCAAGCCAGCTCCACTTCGTCCCAATGGGCGAAGAAGGTGGAATCGCCGCGCATCATATCCGCAATCAGCGTCTCGTAGGCTTCCGGCACATCCTTCTCGTCCACAGCCGTGTGAATTTGGACCGGTTCGATTTTGCCGTTGAGCGGATTCTTCATATTGAGTTGGAACGTTACGCCCGCTTCCGGCCCGATATCGATCGTCAGCAGATTCGGCGCGGTCGTCTCGTTCGTGCGGGAGAATTTGTCCGCCGGGTCCTTGAATTCGATGACGATCCGAGTCGACTTCCCTGCCAGCCGCTTGCCGGTACGAATATAGAACGGCACTTCGCTCCAGAAATAATCGTCGATCCACAATCTTGCCGCGATGTACGTGTCGGTGGTCGAGGCTGGGTTCACCCCAGGCTCCTCCGTATACCCCGCGACCTGCTTCCCGCCGATCTGACCGGCCGTATACTGCCCGCGCACGACACTCGTCTCGACGCCCTCATGTTGAAGCGGGCGCAGCGCCTCCATCACTTTGCGTTTCTTGAAGCCGACTTCCTCGGCTGTGCTGTGCTTCGGCAGCTGCATCGCCAGCATCATGAGCATTTGAAGCATGTGGTTCTGGAACATATCGCGGACCGCGCCGGAATGATCGTAATATTCCGCCCGGGTCTCTACGCCGACCGTCTCGGCCGCCGTGATCTGCACGTTGGCCACGTAACGGTTGCGCCACAGCGCTTGAAGCACAGGGTTGGAGTATTCGAGCACCTCCAGATTCTGCACCATCGGCTTGCCGAGATAGTGGTCGATGCGGAAAATCTCTTTCTCCTCGAATGCCTGCGCCAAGCTTGCGTTGAGGATGCGCGCGGATTCGAGGTCATGGCCGAACGGCTTCTCGATGACGAGCCGCTTCCAGCCGGATACGCGGCTTAAGCCGCTCTCCTGCAAATTCGCCACGATCGTGCCGAACAGCTCCGGCGCGACGGACATGTAGAATACCCGGTTCTCTGGCAGCACGAACCGCTGCTCGCGTTCCTCGATGCGCGAAGCCAGCTTCGCGTAATCGGACAGCTCGTTCACGTTCAGCTCGCTGTAGCCGATGTGCTCCAAGAAGTCGCGGACCGCGGACTCATCCGCTGCGGGTCTTCTCGAGAAGGCACGCAGCGATTGGGCGACCTGGCTGCGGAATTCGTCTTCACTCAGCTTGCGCCGGCCAAGACCGATAAGTTGAAAGGACTCCGGCAATTTCCGGTCCAGATATAAATTGTAAATCGCGGGGAATATTTTGCGTTTCGCCAAATCGCCAGTGGCGCCGAATAGTACAAACGTCATTGCATCCATAGTCGTTTCCCTCCGAGCGGCTTCTCATCGCCGTTGTTTCTCTCTATGCTACTCAGAATACCACCGCATACCGGAAGCTTCATGAAGAGTTGATGAAGGCATTATGAAGGGTTTATGAAGATGTCACAATTCCGACACAATTGATAACAAGGCGTTCAACGGCCTTAAATACGCGAAAACAGGCACAATTCCGGATGGAATCATGCCTGTTCGGATTAATGCGCTCGTGCGTGCGCTTGTGAACCCTATCCAAAAATTTAATACCCATCCGTTCCGCGCGCATTGTCCTTCGCATATTGCGATGCCTGCGTTTCGTCCGCCGAGCCGCTGCCGGCTTGCGCGTCCGCATGCTTGAGACCTTCCGCGACGCGGCGGCCGTAATCGGCATCCGCCTGCGTGAAATAGCCGATCATTCGCTCCCGGATATCCGGCTTGCATACCTTGAGCGCGCCGACGAGATTCTCGATCAACTCGTCGCGCTCCCAATCTTCGAACGCCCGGTACGTGTCTCCTGCCTGCCCGAAGTCGTTCGTTCGCTCGATGCGCTGGCGAACCAGGTTCGCGTTATAATGAGGCTCGTGGTCCTTGCCGGCCTTCGGCGCTTCCTTCAGTCCGCCCAGGGAGGAAGGCTCGTAGTTGACATGCGGGTTTTGGCCTGGCGCCAAGTCCACCTTGTATTCCATCTGCCCGTCGCGCTGGTTGGTGGCAACATGCGTCTTCGGCGCGTTGATCGGCAGCTGGAGATAGTTCGCCCCGACGCGGTAGCGCTGCGTATCCGAATACGAGAGCGTGCGGCCCTGAAGCATTTTGTCATCGGAGAAATCCAACCCGTCGACGAGGACGCCCGTACCGAACGCGGACTGCTCTACCTCGTTGAAGTAGTTCTGCGGGTTGCGGTTCAGCGTCATTTTGCCCACTTTCAGGAAAGGGAATTTCTCGGGCGGCCACAGCTTCGTCGGATCAAGCGGATCGAAGTCCAATTCCGGATGCTCGTCGTCGCTCATGATTTGCACGCACAGCTCCCACTCCGGATAATCGCCGCGTTCGATCGCATCGTATAGATCCTGGGTCGCGTGCTCGGTATGCGTCGCCTGAATTTTCTCGGCGTCCTTCTGCAGCAAGTTTTTGATCCCCTGCTTCAGCGGTTCCCAATGGTATTTGACCAGCACGCCGACGCCCTCGCGGTTCACCCACTTGTAGGTATTGACCCCGGAGCCCTGCATCTGGCGGTAATTCGCCGGAATGCCCCAAGGCGAGAACAAGAACGTCACCATATGCGTCGCTTCCGGCGACAAGGAGAGGAAGTCGAACATCCGCTCGGGATCGTTCAAATTGTTGACGGGGTCCGGCTTGAAGGAATGAACCATGTCCGGGAATTTCAGCGGATCGCGGATGAAAAATATTTTCAGATTGTTGCCGACCAGATCCCAGTTGCCGTCCTCGGTATAAAATTTCACCGCGAAGCCGCGCGGATCGCGCAGCGTCTCCGGGGAATGGCCGCCGTGCACAACGGTCGAGAACCGCACGAACACCGGCGTCTGCTTGCCCGCTTCCTGGAACAGCTTGGCGCGCGTGTATTTGGCGATCGGCTCGTCGCCGACCTTCCCGTACGCCTCGAATACGCCGTGCGCGCCAGCGCCTCGAGCGTGCACGACGCGCTCCGGAATGCGCTCGCGGTCGAAGTGGGTGATTTTCTCGATAAACTGGTAATTTTCCAGCGTCGTCGGGCCCCGGCTGCCGACCGTGCGAACATTCTGATTGTCGCTGACCGGATGCCCCTGGCGCGTCGTTAACGTCTGATTGTTGTCGCTGCTCATGGATCTGCTCACCTTCACTGTCTGTGGATTAGATAACCGTACGTTAGGATGACCCAACTTTGGAACTCATATCCAGACGAAGCGGAGTGTCCCCGAAGAACGCGCGATATAAATGGAACGCGGGCAACCGAACAATAGCTTTGCGGTAGTAGAAAGCTGGTCCGCGACTGAGGGGAAGCATTGCCCGGCAAGCTGAACGTTTGCTGAATCCACTAGACCTGTTGTGCGCCAACCACTTAGAATGATGGAACCGAACTCGTCTTCAATCGAAGAACTGGAGGAATCGATACATGCATCCCGACAAACGCATTCGTATTCTGATTGCCGACGACGAACCGAATATATTGCAGTTTCTCGAGTTGGGCCTCCTAGGCGAAGGCTACGATGTCCATACCGCGCAGGACGGCGAAGAAGCGCTGCAGGCCGCCCGCGATTTCAAGCCGCACGTCGCGATTCTGGACGTCATGATGCCGGAGAGGAGCGGCTTCGAGGTGTGCCAATCGCTCAAAGAATCCGGCGACAACATCGCCGTTATCATGCTGACCGCCAAAGACGAGGTCACCGACCGGGTGCGGGGACTGACGCTGGGTGCGGACGATTACATGGCCAAGCCGTTCAGCTTCGACGAACTGCTGGCCCGGATCCAAGCGCGTCTGCGCAACCAGTTCCCGGATCTGCTCGGCGCCGTCTCGCACGGCCCGTTCCGGATCGATGATCGCAAGAACGAAATTATGTATATGGAGCGCGTCCTGGAGCTGTCGCCGACGGAATACGACCTGCTTAAGTTTCTCGTCCTCAACCATGGCGCGGTGCTCAGCAAGACGACGATCCTCGATAAAGTGTGGTCGTACGACTTCGGCGGCGAGAACAACATCGTCGAGGTATATATCCGCTCTCTTCGCGAGAAGCTTGGCGACAAGGAGCACCGGCTCATCCGGACGCTGCGGGGAGCCGGCTATCGGGTCGATCTGCCATGAACCGGCGTCGTTCGTTCGGCCCCAGGTCGCTGCGCTATCAGCTGCTGCTTCGGTCCATCCTTCTCATCGCCGGCATTCTCATCGTCATCGGCGTCATGCAATATGTATTCATGAAAGAGTTTCTCTATCGAAACAAAGCGGAGGCGCTTGAAGCCCAGCTGTTGACGGCGCCGATCAACAACGTGCTCGGCGAATCCGGCGATTGGCAGCGGCGCGCGGGCGTAACCGGAGCGAACAAGGAGCCGGCTGCGGCCAACATCGGCGCGCAATCCGGCACGAGAGCCGGCGAGAGCGAATCGGGCCCGCCCAAGACCTCGTCCCCTCACCCGGGTCGCCCCCGTTTCTTCCTGTCTGACGCCTCGCTTGCGTACGTCGGCAAGGACGGGCAATTCTCCGATCTGTCCGCTGAAGACGGACTGCCGTCGCCGCGTCTGAGCGCGGCGCAATACGAGTCCGTTCGCGCCTCGCTCGAAAGCAATCGCGGCAAGGCGGATTACCGGCTCGCCGCCGATACCGAAGGCACGGAGCAGCTCGTCGTTTTCCGGCTGGATGGACCGCCCGGACGGGGGCGCGGCGGAATCGTCCAGATGGGCGTGCGCACGGCGCCGCTCGCCGACGTCATCGTCCAGCAGCTCCTCATCTTCGCCACGTTGTCGACGCTTGCGCTGGCCGCCGGCGCGGCGTTGTTCCTGCCCCTGCTGCGGCGGACGCTGGTCCCGCTCTCCACCGTCGTGGAGGCGGTGGAGAAGACCGACGCCGGCAATCTGACCGAGCGGCTGCCCGGCCACCAAGGCCAGGAGGAAATCGACCGGCTGTCCGTGTCGTTCAACGGCATGCTGGGCCGGCTCGACAACGCGTTCGAAGCCGAACGGGCGGCCAAGGAACGCATGCGCCAATTTATCGCCGATGCCTCGCACGAGCTGCGCACGCCGCTGACTTCCATTCACGGCTTTCTCGAGGTGCTGCTGCGCGGAACGGTCACGAAGCCCGAGCAGCTTCGCTCGGCGCTCGGCAGCATGCATGCCGAATCCAAGCGGATCAATAAGCTCGTCGAGGATCTGCTCCTGCTGGCGAAGCTCGATCAGCAGCCCCGGCTTTCCTTAACGCGCTGCAGCCTCTCCGGCCTGATCCGGGAGATGGAACCGCAGCTTCGTCTTCTCGCCGGCGAACGCGACGTTCGGCTGGAGCTGGAGCCGACCGATATAATGGCCGACGCTGACAAAATCAAACAAGTCGTGCTCAATTTGTTCCATAACACCGTCCAGCATACCGACGCCGCCGCCGGCGCGATCCGCCTGTCGATCCGCACGCCGGGAGCGGGGTGGCCGACCGAACTGTCGGTATCCGATAACGGTCCCGGCATAACACCGGAGCATCAAGCGCGCTTGTTCGAGCGGTTCTACCGGAGCGACTCCTCCCGGACGCGCAAATACGGCGGCGCCGGCCTCGGCCTTGCGATCAGCCGTTCGATCGCCGAAGCGCACGGCGGCTCGATCGAGGTCGCGAGCGAACCTGGCTCGGGCTCGACCTTCACGGTTAAGCTCCCCGCCGCGACGTATGCGCCGACAGACTGAAGCGGCGGCTTGCCGACCGCCGACCGCCGACCGCCTCTTTCGCCCTAGCGGGGCGCTCCGAGCTCCCTTTGCTGCCTTTCAGCTTCGTTTAAGGCGCCGCGTTATGCTTGTCCTGCGCAAGATCCACTCTCCCCAGTGTTTATGGCGCGAAAGCGAACAGGCAGTGCCTCCAGGCCGGTTGCAGACGGCCGTGAGACACTGCCTGTTTGACGTTTGAACCGTTTGGCGCACCTCGCCAAGGTTACAACAGACGCTCGCGGAACGGGCGAACGAGCGATTCGTGCGTCTCCCGCTTCTTCGCCGCCAGCACGGCCGCCAGACGGACGCGCTCCTGCGGAGACACGAGCGCCAGCTCTGTTAGCCGGGCCGCGAGCTTCGGATCATCCGCGGCCACGATTCGCTCCGGCAGCCCCAGACCATAGAGCAGGTCGAAGGACTTGAACCGGTAGCCGATGCAGCCGAACGGCACGCCGGCGACCGCCGACAGCAGGTTCGCGTGCAGCTTGAAGTTGAGCGTCGCTTCGAATGTCTGCAGCAGCCGAACGTATTGCTCCGCGCCGTACACGTTCGTATCGAGCACCGTCTTCTCCGGCATGCCAATCTTGGCGTGAAGCCGCTGCAGCGCTTCGCGGTCCGGCCCCCACACCGAGTACAAGTAGATGTCGCGGCCTTGCGCGATGAGCGCTTTGGCCGCCTCGGCCAGCGCGTCCTCGACGTATGCTTCGCTGCCTCCGTAGATTCGGTTGTACGACGTCCCCCAGTTGATGCCGATCCGTCGAACCGGGGCTTGCGGCGTCATCGCACCGGCCGCTGCCTCCGGGAGCGGCGCAGGCGCGGCCATCAACATGGCCGAGTCCCCCGATAGCTCCACGCCCTCCGTCCGCACGCCCAGCTCGTTCAAGTACCGGAGCGTCCAAGGCCCCCTGACTCCCTTATACCCCGAATAGGCGACGATCTCGTCCAGCTTGCGCCGGTAATCGTCCGATTCGACAGCCGCATCAGAGACGACCGCTTCCCCTTCGCCCGGAAGCAGACGATTCAGCCGGTCATGGCCGCTCCCCCAAATGATCGTCCTCTTCCCGAGCTCCATCGCCCGATGAAGCAGTTCCACGTAGCCCGGGATGATGAGCGACCCGCCGCCGAGCACCACGGAATCGTACGCGGCGACGTTCTTCCAATCTACCGATGGCAGCGATGGGATGATGCGGTATTCTGCCGGGTCTAGCTCGACGGCCGCCATATCCCGGAACATCTCCCACATCCATTCGTCGCCCAGATTGTTAAAGCCGATCCATCCCAGATACAGCACGTTTCTCATCGTTTACCCACGCTCCTTCGGCGCGTTCCGGCACAGCGAGCGGTACAACGTCGCCAGCCGGACGGCTTTGTCTTGAATATCGAATCGCAGCTGCGTCCACGCCCGGCTCTCCTCGCCGATCGCGGCAAGCCCGCGCGGATCGTCGAGCGCGGCCGCCAGCTCCTCGGCCATGCGGCGCTCGTCCGGACGTTCCCGGGAATCGTGGTCGCCAAAGTAACACTGCCAGGCTTCTGCGCGGTTCTCGGCTCGAACGAGCCCGAAGTAGCCGTGATTGCCAACCGCGAGCACCGGCTTGCCGCAGGCCATCGCTTCCAGCGCCACGCGTCCCGTGCCGACGACGAGGTCTCCCATATTGTAGATCGGCCTCATCTCCGTCTGATTGCCCGCCAACTGAACGAACGCCTCCCCCGCCTCCGCGTTGACCGCCTCCCCCAGCTCCCTTACGGCGGCGTACTGGTTCCCGTCGCCGGCGATGACGACGCGCAGCCGCTCCCGGCCCGCTTGTCGAAGCGCATGGGCAGCGCGAATAAGCATCAAGCAAGCGCTCGCCTTATCCCATGCCAGCCGGCTGGCATACACGATGACCTGCGCATCCTGTGCTATACCGAGCGATTCGCGCGCATTCGCGGACGAATCCGGATAAAAGTCGTCGGTGTCGACGCCATTGGGAATAAGCTGCGAATCGATGCCCTGACGGGCTAGATAGGCCTCCACCGGCTTGCTCACGCTGATGAACGCGGTGCCGATGTCCGCCAAGCTGCGCAGCTGATCCGCCGGGTAATAGGCTCCGTGCACGGTCATCACGACAGGGATGCCCAGTTTGGCGGCCGCCTCGGCCGCATACAAGCCCGAGGGCGTCTGGTGCACGTGCACGACGTCAATGCGCCGCCGGCGCATAATTTGGGCGAGCGCGCGTTCGACCGGCTCTTGCCACTCAGGGGCCAGCAGCGAGCCGGCGGCCAGTTCCACGATATGAATCGGGCACCCTGCCCTCGCATACGAATCGTACATGATGCCGCCCGCGCCGGCGTAGACCGGCTGGACGCCGATGCGCGGGAATGCCTTTACCAGACTGAGCACGTACGTCTCCGTCCCCCCGACGGCCAGACTATCCATCACCATAAGCACCCGGATACGGTCACTCATCGGCCTGCTCCGTTTGGGACTTGCCGAAATATTTTCGAGAGCGCTGCTGCACATGCTTGCGGTAGTAGTACAGCACCTCGGGCAAATTCTCGACGTTTCGGGCGCCCGGCTTGATGGCTTTGGCGATGAATTCGTAATCCTCCGCACCCTCGATTCTTCGCGTATGTCCGCCGATCCGGTCGAACAACTCTCCCCGCAGCATGGCCGTCCCGTGACAGATGCAGTGCCCGCCCGCTGCGTACACTTTGCCGATCTGCTCGCCGTATCGCAGCCAATTGGCTCTCATCCTCCGCTCCGGATAACCGTCCTCGAACACTTCGTAATTCGTGCCGACGAGGTCGATGTGCGGGTGAGCGTCCAAAAACGCGACCTGCTTCTCCAGCCGCTGCGGATGCGACAAATCGTCGGCATCGTGGATGGCGATATACGCCCCTTTGGACAAATACATGCCTGCGGTGATCGCTCCCGCGTATCCCGAATTGCGCGGCAGGCGCAGCGCATAGACGCCCTTGCCTCCGGAGAGGAGCGGTTCGTTCTCGTCCAGCCAGCGCGCGGCCAGTTCATAGGAGCCGTCGGTCGACGCGTCGTCGACCAGGATCAGCTCCCAATTCGGATACGTCTGCCGCCGAATGCTGTCCAGACACTCTTCCAAATAAGCGCGTTTGTTATAGACCGTCATCACAATGCTGACCAGGCCCGGTATCCGCGCATAAGTCATGCTCCTCACCTCCTTGCGGCTTCGCGTATTAGATTAGAGCACCCGAATATAGGCAATCAGGCGCAGCTGAAAAATCGCATAGCTGCCCATCTCGTATCCGGACAGCTCGGACGTGCGCAGCGTCAAGGAGGTGCCGTCCGCCGACACGACGACGCCCGTCGTCGTCTCCAGCGCGCTTGCCACCTGAACCTGCTTGCCGATCAAGGCTTGCAGCTCCCCGTTCATCGTTCCATCACCTGCTTCCCGGATAGATGAAAACTAACGATTTGCTCCAGCGGAATCAGCACGTACGCCCCGCCGCTCTCGGCGATTTTGACGTAATCCCCGCCGATTGCCGCGATCTCGCCCGCCACGAGGCCGGCCTGCGTCGTCAGCTCGGCGCGCCTGCCCTGGTAACGGCTCATCATCTCTTTCATCCGTTCCAATCCCGGATAGATACCGCCCGTCTCGGACTCCGGGACGACCTGCGCATCCGCCCTCCGGATCAGCGAACGAAGCAGTCCCCGCAGCCCTGCTCTTGGCGGCTCATGCTGCGCGCTGCCTCCGCTTGGTTCCGAGCTCCCGTAGAACGCGCGAATGACGCTTGCCAGGCCGTCGAACAGCGCCTTCAGCTCTTTTTCGGTCATGATCATTTTCATTGTATCCTCCTATCCTCGCTTCGCTATGAACATGAAGGGAGATCCTTACAATCTATGAAAAGCGGCGTGAAAAGGGTTGTTCGTTGGCCTGTTCATATAAAAATGTTCGCCTGTTCCCCCAGAGGCGCGTGAACTGCCACGCAAGGAGCGTTTCCTTACGGTCATTTGCCTTATTGCCCAAGGTAAGCTAGAATGAGTTGTTAATGCTAGGCAAGCCGCAAAGCACAAACTACGAAAAGCGCGCAGGTGACCTTATGATCGAAGTAAGAACGTCCAAAATCGATGACGGCGAGTTTAACCGGGGCGTATTCGCGACCGAGCCGATCGCCAAAGGCACGATGTTTCACGCCGCGCCGGTCATCCCGTATCCGAACGAGCAGCACGAACACATCGAGAAAACGCTGCTCGCCGACTACGTGTTCGCCTACGGCGCGAATCATACCGCCTTGCTGCTCGGCTACGGAATGCTGTTCAACCACTCTTACAAGCCCAATGCCTATTACGAGCTCAACTTCGACAACCACACCGTCGAGTTCTACGCGTATGGCGACATTGCGGCCGACGACGAGATTTACATCAATTACGGCGGCGAGGTCGACAGCGAGGACGAGATTTGGTTCGAGGATAAAAACGTAAGCGAATAAGCGGATTGGTTTGCGTTCACCATCGGAAGATGGGGAATGCAGCATTCCGCGACCGGTAAAGCGGATTGGTTTGCGTTCACCATCGGAAGATGGGGAATGCAGCATTCCGCGACCGGTAAAGCGGATTGGTTTGCGTTCACCATCGGAAGATGGGGAATGCAGCATTCCGCGAGAATGAAATACAAGATGACTTATAGGCGTGAAAGACATAAAATCTTGTATTTGCAAAAAGCCGCGCGGCCTTCATCAGGCCGCGCGGCTTTTTTATCCATTTCTCATCTGACGTTCAGGTTGGTTTAAGGAAGAGGCGCTACACTCGATCACAAGCCGCACAATTCCGCTGGTGATGAGATAGCAAGGGCACTGGACCCGCCACTTTGGCGGGTCGCTTTTTTTGGGGGGAGAGGCATGCGCGTGCGCCTAACCGTTCCGGTACTTGAGCGGCGTCCGCCCGACCTCCCGTTTGAACAATTGAATGAAATACGACGGGTTCGGCAGGCCCACCTCCGCGCCGATCCGCTCCACGGGCAGCGCCGTCGTCCGGAGCAGCCGGCAGGCGTGCTTGATTCTGCGCGCCGTCAAATAATCCGTAATGCTGCTGCCCGTCTCCTGTCGAAACAGCCGAGAGACGTAGAACTTCGACAGATGAAGCTCCTCCGCCATCCGCGTAAGCGAAAAATCTTCCGCATAGTGCTGCTCGATCCACTGCATGACGCGCTCCGAATACCGCCGCGTTCGCAGCGGCTCCATTTGACCGGCTTGCGAGCGGTCGTCAGGCCCCTTCTGCGCTCCGTGTTCCATCGCTTGCAGGAGCTGGAGCATCAGCACCGTCAGCTCTTCCGCTTGCTCCGCGTCCCCGGCCTGTAGTCTCCTTCCCTGCTCATAGCGCTCAAACATCCATTCGACCTGCGAGGCAATGCCGCTTAGGTCATAGACCGCCTGCGCATCGCGGCTTTGGACCAAATCGCCGAAGAAAGCCGAACGGCGCGGGAGAAGCCCCAGCGCGTCCGCCAGCGCATCCGGATCCACATAGAGCACCGACCGGACATAAGGCGCGTCCTCGCCGACGTTGGCATGCACGTGATGAAGCCGGTAAGGCTGGAAAAAGAACAGCATGCCTCTGCGGATCTCGTAGCTCTGCCGGTTCAGCACGACGCGGCCTTGGCCTTCGTGGACGAACAGCAGCTCGCAGCATTGATGCCAATGGTAGAATCCCGTAAAATCCCGGTCGGAGCGCGACCGGTAAAACCACGTGTCCCGTTTCCCGTCAAAGAGGATCGGGTCGAAAAGCCTTTTCATCGCTGGCCTCCACAATGCGCAATCGCACAACATTTTACTACATTCTAGTATAACTTCCGTTTCGCTTCTCCCGCTACAATAGGAACCATGAAAGACCGTTCAAAAAGTCGCCTTCTCGGTGCTGAATGGTCGACTTTTTGAACGTTCATTTAAAGGAGGAGAACACCATGATGGATAGCGCTTATATTGCAAACGTAATGGAACGGCTGGATCACAAGGTAACGCGAATGATCGGCCAGATCGGCGAGAAATGTCCTCATTTTGCAGGCAAGGACGGCAAATACGACAGCACGGGCACCGATTGGTGGACGAGCGGCTTCTGGCCGGGCTTGCTCTGGCTCATGCACGACATGACAGGCGGCGCGCAGTACCGGGATGCCGCCTGGCATTGGGACGAGACGCTGGAGCGGTGGTTCTCCGGCACGAGCGGCAATATCCACCACGACGTCGGCTTCCAGTTCCTCGCGACGGCCGTGATGAAGCATAAGCTGACCGGCGACGAGGAAGGACAGCGGCGCGGCCTCGTCGCCGCCAATTATCTCGCAGCCCGGTACAATCCGGCCGGCGCCTTCATTCGCGCCTGGAACGGCGACCATTACGGCTGGGCGATCGTCGACTGCATGATGAACATCTCGCTGCTGTTCTGGGCCAGCGAGACGACGGGCGACCCGCGTTACCGGCACATTGCGATCCGACATGCCGAGACGACGATGCGGCACGGCATTCGGGACGACGGGTCGGTCAAGCATATTCTGTCGTTCGACCCGAGCAGCGGCGAGTACATAGAGAATCTCGGCGGACAAGGCGCTGCCGCCGACTCCTCGTGGAGCCGCGGCACGGCATGGGCGCTGCACGGCTTCGCCAATACGTACCGTCACTCCGGCGATGAGCGTTTCCTTGATGCAGCCAAGCGAATCGCCCACTATTTCGTCGCTTCGCTGCCGGACGACCAGGTGCCTTACTGGGATTTCCGGCTCGACAGCTTCGAAGGGGAGCCGCGCGACAGCTCCGCCGCCGCCATCGCGGCTTCCGGCTTGCTCGAGATCGCGGACGCCGTGCCCGGCAAGGAGAAGCACGCTTACCTTGCCGCCGCGCACCGGATCTTGCGTTCGCTGACGGAGCGCTATGCGACATGGGATGAGCCGGAGCACGAAGCGATCCTGCGGCACGGCACCGGCCACAAGCCGCAAAATCAGTTCGTCGACGGCTCGCTCATCTACGGCGATTATTACTACGCCGAAGCTTTCGCCAAGCTGAGCGGCTGGAAGCATCGCGTTTATTAAACGACGGACCTGAGCTTACGATCGATCGAGCACAGCATCGCCTAATGGCAAAAGGCCCTCCGCCTAGAGGGCCTTTTGCTATTTCCCCGCTAGCCATTGCCATCCGCCGGTCCGGGACTCCACTGCTTGCCATCCCAGATTACCGCGTCGCCTACGTTCATTCCGGCCGCCAGCTTGACCGCCGCCACGCTGACCGTCTTCCCGTTCACCAGCAGCGACGCGTGCGCCGGTCCGATCGCTCGCACGATGCCGACGCGCCGCACCGCGCAGCTGCTTGTATCGCGTTCTGTCATCCGCCAGTCCTCGCTCCTTTCCCGCCGCACGCGCCGGTCTACCGCGCTTCCGCCGTTCGCGTGTATCCCGTCGCCTCCACCAGCTCCTGCCCCTGCTTCGAACGAATCCAATCCAGCAGCGCCCTCGCGTTCGGATTGCTTGTCCCCGCCATCACCGCATAGAAGTCGGCCGCAAGCGGGTAAGCGCCGCTGGCGATCGTATCCCGGTTCGGCTCTACGCCGTCCACTTCCAATAGCCGGATCTCCCCGTTCCCGACCATTTGGGTCGCATAGAACAAAAACGAGAAACCGAGCGCGATCGAATAATTCCGATAATCCGCCGTCTGCTCGATGATGCCCGCCATCGCCTCGGCAACCGTCTCCTTGGGCGGCGTCATCAACCGGTAGTCTTTCATAACGCGCTGCAGCATCGTCTGGCTGCCGCTGTTCTCCGGCCGCTGAAATGCCCGAATAGCCGCGTTCTTGCCGCCGACCTCCTGCCAGTTCGTCACTTCCCCGCTGTAAATGCGCCGGATGTCGGCCAACTTCAACCCTTTTACCGGATTATCCGCCTGCACGAAGAAGACGAACGCTTCACGGCCGACCGGCGTCAGCTCGAGCTCAACGCCCTTCCGCTTCGCCATCGCGAGCTGCTGCTCGGACGGCGCCGCGGCGAAGATCATGTCGGCTTCGCCGTCCATCAACCGCTCATAGGCGGTTGCCGTGCCGCTGCTCGTGATAAGGGTGTCGCCGCCGTAAGCCGGATACGTCCCGGCCGGATATGCCGCCTGTGCGAATGCCGCATAGAGCGGGTAGAGCGCGGTGGCCCCATCCAGCCTTGGCAGCTCTCCTGACAGCGACAGCTTGGAGCGCTCGTGAAGCTTCGCCGCCTTCGTCCCTTCCGCGAACGGCTCGTAGGCCCGAAGATCGACCTGCCCTTCTTTCACGACGGCAAAACGATTCTCGTACGCTTGAAGTCCTTCATGAACGGCGACCGAAATCAACAGTCCGGCGGCGAACAAGCCCGAAGCAATACGCAGCCCCTTTAAGGGTATCTTAGGGATCAGCCGCGCGATGACGAGCAAGCTGAGCCCGATTGCGGCAACCCCGATGAATACCGAATAAAACAGCGAGCCGCCAAGCGACGTCATGATGAGGCCGACAAATCCGACCAGGCCGATCACCATCACCGCCAGCCCCCCGACAATTAGACGCACGACAATCGACCAACTCATCCTATAGCTCCCATTACGTTGTATTGTCCGGACGACACCTGAACGGTATGCACTCATTACGGACGTAATGATATTTGACAGTTGTATTCCATTTCCTTCCAAAGCGAAAAATTTTAAGGAAAACTTTAAAGCGGCGCATCCATGATTGGCATGGACGCGCCGCTTGCAGTTCAAGCATAGGGGTTTATACGGCGGCCTCTTCACCCGCCGCTTGCCGGCTGCGTGGAAGCTTCGTGCGCACGGCGACAACGAAGATGACGAGCGAGAGTGCCGCCGAGGCCGCGCAGACGACGAACAGCGCCGGGTAGCCGGCGAATTGCGACACGGCGCCGAGCGCGATCGAGCCCAGGCCGATCCCTAGGTCGAACGCCGTGAAGAACGAGGCATTCGCCACGCCCTTCTGATCCGGACGCGCCATCCGGAGCGCGCAAGCCTGGAGAGCCGGCTGCGCGGAGCCGAAGCCGATCCCGTAGAGAATGGCTGCCGTCACGACGCCGGCGACGCCCGAGGCCAAGCTCAACACGATCAAAGCCGCTATCGTGACAACGAGCGACGGAATAATGACGCCGACCTCTCCGTATCGGTCCGACAGCTTGCCGGCCATCGGCCGGATGAGCGTAAGCGTAATCGCATAGACGAGGAAGAACAGCCCGGCGTTCACGCCGATCGAGACGGCGAACAGCGACAGGAACGTCGTAATGCCGCCGTAAGCAACCGCCAAGAATAGGATCGATATCGTGATCGGCAGCAGCGACTTCTCGAACAGCTTCATCGGCTGGCGTCCCGCCGAGCGCTCGAATGGCGTCTTCGCGATGAACGCGAGCGCCAGCGCCAGGATGGACAAGCCCGTCGCGACGAGCACGACGGCTCGGAACGAACCTGTCTCGATCAGCCACAAGCCGGCCATCGGCCCGATCGCCATGGCGATCGTCATCGCCATGCCGTACCAGCCCATGCCTTCGCCGCGTCGCGCCGGCGGAATAATGTCCGTGATCGCCGTGCCCACCGCCGTCGTCGACATCGCCCAACTTAAGCCGTGAAGGAAGCGAAGCGCAAGCAGCGCCGCGATCCCGCCGATCCAGTCGTAGGCGTACATAGCCACTGCGAACAACAACAGCCCCCATATGATGAACGGCCTTCGCCCATACCGGTCCAGCAGACCACCCACGAGGGGCCGGAATAGGACGGCCGTGAGCGTGAACACGCCGCTGACGAGCCCCACCTGCGTCTGCGAGCCGCCCAAATCTTGAATAAACAAAGGCAGCGTCGGCAGCAGAAAATAAAACCCGGTAAACAGCGCCAGCATCCCGATCGTGAGCGTCACGAACGGCCCCGTCCATAAACGTTCCATATCCAAATCGCCTCCGCAACACGTTCATTTCGTTACGTTAATTGTAACGCTGCAAGCGACGTGCGACATCGCCGAGAGGACGGATTTGCGCCAGGCCCCCTCTTCGACTTTCGGCTGAGTCGGTCTCCGACTTTCGTCGTAGAAGCGCCGACTTGGAACCATCGCTCCGTCCACGCATTCGACCAAGAGACCGATTCGTCCACCCCTGCCGCATCTCGTGCAAATGGTCAATATTTCGCGCAAAATGGGCATGTCTTGCCTATCGAGAAGGTGCTATCTTACAAATAAGCGGCTTCCTTCGTTTCTTCTCGCCAGCGGCTCAAGCGTTTGGCGAAGAACGAAAGGGAAGCGCTTACATTATCAGGAAGGGGTTTTGATCATGCTTCCTCGTCATTCGGAAAGGCGGTTATTGGCTGTGATGCTCACGTTCGTGCTCATGCTTGGAGGTACCATCGGTTCGTTCGTGCCGTCCGCTCATGCAGCGGATGAATACGACGGACTGCGCGCCAAATGGAAGACGCTTCTCGTCGGCGGCGCCAACGCGAACGCGTCCGATCCGGACATCGCTGCTTCGATTCAATCCACGACGACCAAGGCAAACGGCTTCTGGACGTCGCTCGACACCTCAGCAGGCCGTACGGCATTATGGAGCGACCTGGCCGACTGGTCGGCTTCCAGCACCATCACCGGCAGCTACAATCGGCTCAAGACGATGGCGATCGCGTATGCGACAAGCGGCTCTTCCCTTCAGCAAAATGCGACGCTCAAGAGCGACATCATTGCCGCGCTCGACTGGCTATACGCGAACAAATACAACACAACCAAGAGCGAAACGGGCAACTGGTGGGATTGGGAGATCGGCACGCCGCTCATTTTGAACGACATCATGACGCTCCTGTACGACGACCTGTCCGCGGCGCAGCGGACGAATTACTTGAACGCGATCCAGAAGTTCTGCCCCGACCCGACGAAGCGGACGATCTCCCCGACCATCACGGAGACCGGCGCCAATCGTCTTGACAAAGCGCTCATCGTCGCGGTGGCAGGCGTCGTCGGCAAAGACTCCGCCAAGCTGACCGCCGGTCGCAACGCGATCAGCCAGACGCTGCTATACGTGACGGACGGGGACGGATTCTATACGGACGGTTCGTTCGTCCAGCATGCGGACGTCGCCTATACGGGCAGCTACGGCAGCGTGCTTATCTCCGACATGGCCAAGCTGCTCTATCTGCTGCAAGGTTCCACCTGGCAGGTAACGGATGCCAACCTCGGCAACGTGTACAAGTGGGTCACGGATTCGTTCCAGCCGGTCATGTATAAGGGGGCGATCATGGACATGGTGCGCGGGCGGGCGATCTCCCGCGAGGAGTCCGAGGACCATGAAGCCGGACGCTCGATCATCATCTCGCTCGTGCGGCTGGCGGAAGGCGCACCTGCCGATAAGGCGCTTCTTATCCGTCAGATCGCCAAAGGCTGGATCGCGCAGGACACGACATTCGCCAACTACTATGCGGAGATGGGCGTATCGGATATCGTTCGCGTCAAGGCGCTCATGTCGGACAGCGCGGTCGCGGCCGGCGCCGATCTCGTCAAGACGCACGTCTTCGCCGGCATGGACAGAGCGGTCCAGCTGCGGCCAACGTTCGCCCTCGGCCTCTCTCTTTTCTCCAGCCGCATCTCGGCTTTCGAGTACATTAACGGCGAGAATGGCAAAGGCTGGTATACGGGCGCCGGCATGACCTCGCTCTACAACGGGGACTTAAGCCAATTCAGCGGCAACTACTGGGCGACCGTCGATATGTACCGGCTGCCCGGCACGACGACGGACGGCGCCGTAAGCGCGACGCCGGTCAACTCCAAGCATTACACCGGCAACCGCAATTGGGTGGGCGGATCGGAGCTCGGAAGTCATGCATCCGTCGGCATGGACTTCTCGATGACCCCCGTGACGGGCACGACACTCGCGGGCAAAAAATCGTGGTTCCTCTTCGGCGATCGGATCGTCGCGCTCGGCTCCGGCATTACGAGCACCGACAACAAAAAGGTCGAAACGATCATCGAAAACCGCAAGCTGAACGCCGCCGGCACGAACGCCCTCACCGTGAACGGCTCGGCCAAATCGACCGCATCCGGCTGGAACGAGGCCATGACGAACGTCAGCTGGGCGCATCTTGCCGGCAGCGCGGCCGGGTCGGATATCGGCTACTACTTCCCGTCGCCATCGGCGGTGAGCGGCCTGCGCGAGACGCGCACCGGCTCCTGGAGCCAAGTCAATACGGGGCAAAGCACCGCTCAAGTGACGAATCGCTTCCTCAGCCTTGCCTTCAATCACGGGAACAACCCGAGCGGCGCGACGTATGCGTACGCCATTCTTCCCGGCAAGTCCGCATCCGACATGGCCGCCTACGCGGCGAACCCGGATATCGCCGTGCTGGAAAACTCCACGGCCGCGCACGCCGTCCGCGATTCCGCATCGGGAACGGTCGGCGCGAATTTCTGGAACGACGCGGTCAAGACGGTGAATGTGAACGGATCCGCTTATTTGACGAGCAACAAGAAGTCATCCGTCACCGTTACCGAATCGGGAGGCGAACTAGCTATCGCCGCGGCAGACCCGACGCAGGCGAACACCGGCACGATCCGCATCGAGATCAACCGCACGGCGACGTCCGCGCTATCGCTCGATGCCGGCGTCACAGTCGTCTCGCTCGCGCCGACGATTCAATTGGATGTGAACGTCGCCGGTTCGCTCGGCCGATCGTTCGCGGCGAAGTTTGCGCTGGGCAGCGCGGTCGTGACGAACCTTGGCGCCGAAGCGGATGCCTACGTTCGCGACGGGGCGAGCGCAAGCGTGAATTACGGCGCCGACACCTCGCTCGTTATCAAGAACGACGTTGCCGGCTATGCGCGTGAAGCCTTCATCCGGTTCAACCTCGCCGGGGTAAGCAGCCCCGTTGCGAGCGCCAAGCTCCGTCTAACGCCGACGAGCGTCGGCATGACCGGCATCGCCCATCAAGCCTATCTGGCAGCTAGCGACAGCTGGGGCGAGAGCTCGATTACGTGGAGCAACAAGCCCGCTTCGGGCGCGCTGCTCGGATCCTGGACCGTCCCGGCGGCGGGCACATCCGCCATGATCGACATCACCGCCGAAGTGAACGCCGCGATCGCGGGCGACAAGAAGGTGTCCATCCGCATTGCCGGCGCATCCAATCAAGGCGCGAACGGCTGGGCGAACTATGGCTCCAAAGAGCATGCGACGGCCGACAGCCGGCCCGCGCTTGTGCTCGTGCAGTAGCGCCGCGTCGCATCGCAAGCGTTCGCGCTCTTGTCTAATAGGCAGCATCGGCCCGGGAGCTTCCTTCCGCTACAAAAAAACAGCCGCGATCGCGGCTGTTTCTCCTTTCATCTATGACACGTGCAGCGCTAACAACTCCAACGAATCCCTCAGCTCTTCAAGTTCCTGCTTCGTCATCGCCTGCATGTTGTGCAGCAGCTCCCGGACGTTCGCGTCCCCTACCAGCTCGCTTAACATGACCATGGGCGACTCTTGCATCAATTGTTCATTCATTACGCATCCTCCTCGCACGGGTTCGAAAACCACTCTTCCAAGTTAGCCCGGAAAAGGAAGAACGCGGATCGCTTCCCTTCGGCAGCTGGCTGACACGCGCGTCTTACATGCCGCGCAAGTCCCTCTAGCTTTGCGTCGCTGGCTTTCGCCAGGTTTGCCATTTGTCGAGTAGATCTTCATAACCACATTGTACAGGACAATTGTCCCTCTTGGCCAGTCCAAAATACGGAAATGGGCTGCGCTGCCTTGGGTCTTCTTGACGACCGGGGCTGTCCCTTTGCGGACATCGCCAAGCTGCGCAAAGAAGCCGCGGACCTCGGTGTCCGCGGCTTCTTCTCTGTCCCCGATTAACCTTCTCGATCCAATTCCCGCTCGTCGACGATGCCCGGCGCAAGCGGCGGCTGTACCGCTACCGGCTGCTCCGTCACGCGAGTGCGGTGCAAATCCGTCGCGCCTGCCGCATGCGTGTGAAGCTCGTCCATTTCCGGGTTGTCGCCGAAGAGAGTCGCCTTGTCTACCATCCGCTCCAACCTCCTTTCGCTTTGTCTTCCCGCTGCTCGACCTATAGTGTCTGCTGCCAATTGTTGACTTATACGCGAACCCGCGCATTTTCGACAAAACGGGAATTGCAGGAAACGAATGCAATACCGTGATATTGCCCGAGTTGCCGTCCAATGAACTAGTGCCTCGGAAACTTGCAAGCTTTTCATTTTTACCCTCTATTCAATTTGCCAAGGGTCTTCCGATATATATTTACGATAGATTTTAACTGCTATAATGACGCTATCATTCTAGTAAAACCACATACCACTTATCGGAGGGACATCATGTCAAGTCAGCCACAGACTATGCCGACACGCCGCTATGCCCGTTTCCTAGCTCTGCTTCTGCTCTCATTCGCATTCGCGCTCGCCGGCACCCACGTCTCGGCAGCCCCTAAGGATCGGCAGGCGCCGACCGCGCCGACGAGCCTGACCGCGCTTAATGTCACTCCATCCAGCCTTCAGTTGAGCTGGAAGCCGTCGACCGACAATGTCGGCATTGCCAAGTACCTGGTTTACCGCGGTACGGTCCAGATCGGTTCGGCCACGACGACCGCTTACGCCGTGAACAACCTGCTCGCGGGGACGAAATATTCGTTTACCGTGAAAGCTGCCGACGCCGCGGGGAACGTGTCAGCGGCAAGCGCGCCGCTGACCGTCACGACAACGGTCGCCGCGACGACCACGACGACCGTCTCGACGGATGCCATTACAACAACGACGGGGACGGCAGCTGTAACAACGACATCGACGACGCCGACCACCGTGACAAGCACGGCAACGCCAACCGTCGCAGCGTCCGGCAAACGCGTCATCGGATATTACACCGGATGGTCGACGTATAACGGCTTGCAGATCGCCTCGATCGATGGCAGCAAGCTGACGCACATTAACTATGCGTTCGCGAACGTCGGCGCCGACTTAAAAGTCGTGCCGAGCGATCCGTACGCGGATTTTCAGAAGCGCTTCCCGAACGATCTAGCCACCGATCCGTTCTACGGTAACTTCAACCAGCTGTTGAAGCTCAAACAGAAGTACCCGCATCTGAAAACGCTCATCTCGGTCGGCGGGTGGGGCGGCTCCGCTCAGTTCTCGAATGCCGCTCTGAATGAAACGAACCGGGACATTTTCGCCACGAGCGCGGTCCAATTCATCGTCCAATATGGCTTCGACGGTATCGACATTGACTGGGAATACCCGGTAGCCGGCGGCGCGGCGGGCAATATCAACCGCCCGGAAGACAAGACGAATTTCACGCTGCTCATGCAGAAGATTCGCGAGAAGCTGAACGCCCAGAGCCTTAAGGACGGCAAAACGTATCTGCTTACGTTCGCCTCGGCCGCCAGCGGCTCGTATTTGAACAACGTCGAAATTGTCAAGCTTGCCGCCGTCTCGGATTATATCAACGTGATGAGCTACGACATCCACGGCACCTGGGAGACGATGACCGGTTTTAACGCGCCGCTCTACCGCGACCCTGCCAGCAAGTTCACGTGGGAAACCAGTGTGAGCGACGCCATCTCGCTCTACTTGAGAGCCGGCGTTCCTTCCGACCGCATCGTCATGGGCATCCCGTTCTACGGTACGAAGTACACCAACGTCACGAACGCCGGCAACGGCCTCTATCAGACGTACTCCGGCGGCGGATCGGTCACGTACGCGGATCTGAAATCGTCTTATATCGGCATGAACGGCTACACACGTTACTACAACTCGGATGCGAAAGTGCCTTATCTGTGGAACGGCAGCACGTTCATCAGCTACGACGACGCCGAGTCCATCGGTCACAAAGCCGCTTATATTAAGAATCAAAACCTCGCCGGCGCCATGATCTGGTCGCTCGGCTACGATACGGCCGGCGGCGAGCTGCTCGGCGCGCTTCATCAAAGCCTGCAATAATACGATCCTTTTCTCGAACTTCTTTCGCCCTCCCGGTCTCGGGAGGGTTTTTGCGCTTCTATCCCGCCTCGGCCGCAATATGGAAAGGCTTCCATTACCAACGGCGAATCGGTACAATAACGATAGAACCCGTCATCTTGGAAAACCCGCTTCCACTCCTGAATAGAAGGGATTGTTCCGATTGATCATCCAACCGAAGACACGCGGCTTCATCTGCACGACCGCGCATCCAGAGGGCTGCGCCCGACAAGTAAGGCGCCAAATCGAGTACGTGCAAGGACAACCCGCGATCGAAGGCCCGCGCAGCGTGCTCGTCATCGGCGCATCGACCGGCTACGGACTCGCATCCCGCATCGTCGCTTCCTTCGCGGCCGGCGCGAATACGGTCGGCGTTTATTTCGACAAGGCCGCCGAAGGCGCCCGCACCGCATCGGCCGGTTGGTATAACTCCGCGGCGTTCGAGCAAGCGGCCGCCGAAGCCGGACGCAAGTCGTTCAGCATCGTGGGCGACGCCTTCTCGGACGACATCAAGACCAAGACGATCGAGCTGATCCGGGCCGAGCTGGGCAAAATCGATCTCGTCGTCTACAGCGTCGCCTCGCCGCGCCGCACGCACCCGAAGTCGGGCGAGACGTTCACCTCGGTCATTAAGCCGATCGGCGACACGTATACGAACAAGACGGTCAACTTCCATACCGGCGACGTCTCGTTCGCGACGATCGAACCGGCGACGGACGACGAGATCCGCCAGACGATCGCGGTCATGGGCGGAGAAGATTGGCAAATGTGGATCGATGAATTGCAGGAAGCGGGCGTATTGGCCGACGGCGCGACAACGGTCGCGTACTCTTACATCGGGCCTGAAATTACGCATGCGGTATATCGCGAAGGGACAATCGGCCGCGCGAAGGATGATTTGGAGGCCACGGCCATCCGCTTGAACGATCAGCTCGGCGCCGCGGGCGGACGAGCCTTCGTCTCCGTCAACAAGGCGCTCGTCACGCAATCGAGCTCCGCGATCCCGGTCGTGCCGCTCTACATCTCGGCGCTCTATAAGGTGATGAAGGAAAAAGGCAGCCATGAGGGCTGCATCGAGCAAATGTACCGGCTGTTCGCGGAGCGGCTGTACGGCGCAGCGCCTGCGGCCGTGGACGAGAAGGGACGCATTCGCGTGGACGATTGGGAAATGCGCGAAGAGGTGCAAGCCGAGGTCGCGCGTCTGTGGGCGGCGCTGACGACGGAGAACGTGTACGAGCTATCCGACTTGGAAGGCTACCGGCGCGAGTTCTTCCAGCTGTTCGGCTTCGAGACGGACGGCGTCGATTACGAGGCGGATGTCAATCCGGACGTGGCGATTGTGAATTTGCGTTAATCATCATACAGCGGTTCCCTGCCAGGTGGCGGGGAACCGCTGTATTTCATTTTGCTGCAATTGAATTAAAAAGGAACTCCGAATTCAAACCAGCTTCGGATATGCTTTACTTTGGGAAGGCCATAATACGTATAGCGGATCGTAATCTGCTGGACGGGCTCATCGTCATATCGAAACATAATGCCGTAATGCGTTGGCGTAGACTTCCCATTGGCGATAATCGCCAGAATCTCTTCTTCCGACGCCTGCGGTTGGATCGGGCTTGCCTCGAGTTCTACGAATCGCGTCGCGGGATCGGTCTGCTCGCCCAGATACTGAACCTGATGCCCGGATCCATAGGTAATGCCGAGCTTCGCGATCATTGGCTTTTCGCCGTCGTTCACCTGCACGCTTTGCAGCTTGATGTCTTGTCGGCTCTCGTTCTTCACCATCACCGTATAGATCTTATAGCGTCCTCCCGGATCGGAGTAGGTCGTCAATCCGTCATCTCGTATGGGGTCTGCGCGATCAAACCATATCACGACGCCTAGCAGAACAACCAGCGCGAAAGCGCCGATGATGAACGAGCGCCGGGCAAAGGTTAACAGACTGATCATTATTCATCGCCTTCCTACTACCGCGAAATTACGTGCGCAGCTTCTCTGACTCCACTTTACCATGAATTCCCATCCTGAAGCGACAAAAAGCAGCCTATCGGCAGATGCCGATAGGCTGCTCATTCTTTGCACTACCTTTACTACTGAATGCCCTTCTCGTCGAAATACGTGTTCGCTTCCGTCTTCACATACTCGAGCACCTTCTCGATGCCCGCGGCCTTCAGCTTATCGCGGTACGTCTTGAGCGACGCGTCGACGTTGCTCGTCAGGCCCAGCATGAGCGGCTTGCCGTATTGCTCGAACACTTGGTTGACTGCGGCGAGCTCGGCTTTGACCGGCTCGTAGTCCATGTAGATCGGGCCGAAAATATCCGGCTTGCTGATCGGCTTGAACTCTTCTTTCAGCTTGTCGAGGCCAGCCCAGCCGCCCTTCTCGCCCTTCATGTTCGGCTCATAGCGCCAGCCCCAGCTGGCAATGTCATAGCGAGGTGTCTTATTCAGATCGACGCCCGGCGCCGGGATGACGATCGTCTTGTCGTCTTCGCCCTTCGCCCAGTGCGTGCCTTCGATCCCGTAGGTGAGCAGATTGAAGTACGCCGGATCGTTGCGCAGCTTATCGAGCACCATGAGCGAGCGCTCCGGGTTCTTCGAGCTCTTCGGAATGGCCATGCCGTTGGCGATCGGCAGCGTCGGGATGACGTAATTGTGGAAACGCGTGAACGGGAAGTAGCCGATCTCCATCTTCAGCTGCTTGGCCGTAATCTCGTTAATAAAGCCGCCCGCGCTGGACGGATTGCGCCAGTAGTATGCGCCTTGACCGGTCTTGATGAAGTCGCCGGCTTCCTGCTTGGAGGACAGGGCGTTCTTGTTCCAGTAGCCTTTGTCCGCCCACGTCTTCATCCGTTTCACCCACTCTTCGAACTGCGCCGTGAACGGAATGATCTGAATATCGCGCGGTGCGTCGTAGCTCGTCGCGCCGATGACGTCCGAGCCGATCGGCTGAAAGTCGTACCACGTGCGGAACAGCCGCTGCACGTTCTCATACGCCGCGCCGTTGATCGGCGTCACCTTCTTCTGCGTCTTCACCGCATCGAGGTACGCTTCGATCGAATTGACGTCGGTGAACTCCGGCAGACCCAGCTCTTTGCGCCAGTCTTCACGGTAGACGAAGCCGTCCGGCGTATATTCCGCGTTCGTGTTCGGCACCGCATAGATGCCGCCGGCGACCGTGACGGACTCCCAATCCTGCTTCGGCACATTGCCCCACGTGGTAGGCGCATATTGCGGCAGCAGGTCTTTCAGATCCAGGAACGCGCCCTGCTTCGCGAGCTTATAGTAATCCGACCAGCTGGAGGCGAAGATCATGTCCACCTTCTCGCCGGAGGTGAGCAGCAGGTTGTATTTGGTCTGCCAGTCGTTCCACGTCGTGAAGTTCAGCTTGATCGTCGCGTTCAGATCTTTGGACAGCATTTTGTTGAACTCGGCGACGACTTTGTCCTGATCCTTGTGCGCATCCCCAAGCAGGTACCACGTCAGCTCGACCTTCTCGAGCTTCTTCTCCCCGTCCGCCGCCTCGCCGCTTACAGCCGCTCCGTTATTTGAAGTCGCTCCGTCGTTCGAAGGTGCCGGCGCACTCCCCCCGTTATTGTTGTTGCCGCCGCATGCGGCCAGCAAGCTCGTCAGCATCGTCAGCACGACGAAGAGCGATGCCCGTTTTTGTTTCATGCTCATCTCTTTGACGCCTCCCTTTTCTCGTATAACCCGTAAAATGAAGTCCTCGCTCGCCACTTGCTTACCCTTTCACCGCGCCGATCGTCAGCCCTTTCACGAAATACCGCTGCACGAACGGATAGAGCAGGATGATCGGTCCCGTCGCGACGACCGCCACCGCCATCTTGAGCGTCTCCGTCGGCGGCACGATGTTCGCGGCGAGATAAGCGCCGTTGTCGGTCTGCAGTACCGCCGCGCTGGATAAAATTTTGTACAGCAGGAATTGCAGCGGATATTTGCCGTCGTCGGTAATGAACACGTTCGCGTTGAACCAGTCGTTCCAATAGCCGAGCGCGAGGAACAAGCCGATCGTGGCTAGACCAGGCGTGGATAGCGGCATAATCAGCTGGCGATAGATGCGGAAGTCGCCCGCCCCGTCAATCTTGGCCGACTCGATGATCGAATCGGGGATCGACTTCATGAAGTTCTTCATCAAGATGATGTTCCACGCGCTGATGAGCGGCGGCAGTATCATCGCCCAGTAGCTGTCCTTCAGCCCGAGATATTTGGTCATCATGATGTACCACGGAATAAGCCCGCCGCTGAACAGCGTCGTGAAGTAGATGAAGAACGAGAGCGAATTGCGGTAAACAAAATCTTTGCGCGACAGCACGTACCCCGCCATCGACGTCAGCAGCAGGCCGAGCGCCGAGCCGACAGCCGTCACGCCGATCGTCACGCCGTAAGCTCGGATTATTTGCTCCGGCGTCTGGAAGACGGATTTGTACGCCTCGAACGAGACCGTATTCGGGAACAGCTTGAAGCCGTCCGAGACGATCTCCAGCTCATCCGTGAACGATCCGGCGACGATCAGCCAGAACGGGATGAGGCACAGCAGCGAAATGACGATGAGCAGCGCGTAGCCGACAAGGTTGAACACCCGCGTGGCCGGTTCGGCTTTCATCCGCATAGAGCGTTCCCCCTTCTAGAACAACGCGTAATCTTCGCGCGTTTTCTTGATGATATAGTTGACCGACATAATGAGAATGAAGCCGAAGAACGATTGGTACAAGCCGGCCGCCGTGCCCATCCCGATATCGAAGTTGACGGTGAGCGAGCGGAACACGTACGTATCGATAATGTCCGTCGCGTCGTAGAGCATGCCGTTGCTGCCGATAATTTGATAGAACAGATCGAACTGTCCCTTCAGAATGCCGCCGAGACTGAACAGAATGAGCAGGATGAACGTCGGCTTGAGCAGCGGCAGCGTGATGCGGCGGATCTGCTGGAAGATGTTCGCCCCATCGATTCTCGCCGCCTCATACAGCTCGTCGGAGATGCTCATGATCGCCGCCAAGTAGATGACGGTGCCGTAGCCGAGCCCTTTCCAGACGCTGAAGAAGACGATGATGTACTTCCACGGCGCGGTCTGGATGTAGAAGTCGTACGGCTGCATGCCCATCTGCTTCAGCACCGTGTTCACGACGCCGAGGTCCGAGAAGAGATTAAAGACGAACGCGCCGACCAGTACCCACGATAGAAAGTACGGCAGGAACATCACGGACTGCGCCGATTTCTTGAACAGCTTGCCAGGCAATTGCGACAGGAAAATCGCGCAGACCAACTGCATGACGTTGCCAATAATCAGGAACGCCAAGTTGTAGAGCACCGTGTTTTTGGTCAAATTCCACAGCAAGCCGGATTCGAATAGAAATCTGAAATTCTCGAACCCGATGAACTCGCTGCCGAACAAGCCCCCCTCGAAATCGAACTTCGTGAACGCGTAATAGATGCCGACCATCGGGACATAGCTGAAGACGATGAAGAAGATCAGCGTCGGCGCGATCATAAGAAACAACGTTTTATTGCGGTTTAGCTCGCGCATCAGGCCATGTTTTCCGGTCATGTCGATGTGGCCCTCCTTCTTGTGCATATTTCGCGGACGATCTTCGCGAATCCGGCGGTCTGCCTGGAAGTTCGGAAGCGTTCTCGCCTGCAATGCCCATATTAGAGAGCGCCGACCTCCGCAACAACTGATCATCCGCGACATCGTTCACTTTTGACGCGAAATGGCGGCTATCCTTTTGCGAACAGGGTCACTAATTACCTCCCCCTTCCCCCTCCGCCGAGGGGAACCATAGGACTTCGCCCTCTGGACTCCCCTTTTTCGTGATGACTCGTTTGTTCGCGGTTGGCGGGCTGCTTCGATTGGGCACGCTCTTGTCCTTGCGGACAAAGCTTCAGTCGGTTTTCCCCTTCGCCTCCTTCCCTCTTCTCCTCTTTGGAGGGGAAACAGAGGGTTGATAGCACACCGCTAATGAGCGTGACTCGGTGCGCGGCCGGCTTCGATGTGTCCTTTCGAGGAGAGCCCGCTAGTCCTACCGGACAGGCTGTTGTTCGAGCTTCGCACGGAACGTTTAGCCTTGGGGTGGTCTCATGTTCGTTTGAACAGTGGTCCTTCTGCGTGCTGACCTTCGCTTTCGTCATCTGGCGCGGACATGCTTTACTTTATTTACAAGCCCCAAATACAAAGAAAGTCCTTGCCGCGGCGGCAAGGACTGATCGGAAGGAAAATATAACGCGCGCACAAACGGCGTCGGGCAACTGAATCGCAGCGTATTGACCGGCCATCGAGGTGCCCGAAGCCCGCGATTGCCGCCTACGCCAGAATCGCGTCCTCGTCCTCCTCCTGCCGCTGCCTTCTGTTCTTCCGGTATTCCGCCGGCGTGACGCCGTTAACCTTTTTGAACGCTTTATAGAAGTACGGGTTATTGGCAAAGCCTGCCCGCTCGGCGATCTCGCCTACGGGATCGTTCGTCTCCTCGAGCAGCGATCTGACCCGGTTCATCCGCACTTCGCTAATGTAGCCCAGAATCGTCTGATACGTATGCTGCTTGAAAACGCGACCGAGGTACGTCGCCGACAGCCCCAGCTCCTCCGACAGCATGTCGAGCGACAAATCCGGATCGGCGTAACGGGATTCGATCAGCGCCTTGATCCGGTCCGGAAGATCGTCGTTCCGGCCCCGCTTGCGAGCTTCGAGCCGTTGACCGACGGCCGCGAACAGCGTCATATAGTTGCCCTTCAATTCGTCCAGCGACTGCACCCGGTCATTCGTATATAGATGCAGGGACGGTACGGCAAGCTCGCCATCCGCCGCATGATGCTGGTTCATGGCGCGCAGCGTGTTTTGCAGCGCGAACGACAGACGGGTAATGGCGAGCTGGAAGGACATATAGGAGTAGTTCGTCGCATCGTCGATGATGTCCGCGAACAGCTGCTTCACCTGCGTCATCCGGCCGAGCATGAGCTCTTCGAGCAGCTGCTTTTCCTTGCCGGCCGGATAGTCGTACGTTTTCGCTTTCTTCGCCTCGACGTCGGCCGCGCGAATGACCGCTCCATCCCCTTCGAACAATCGGTAATACGTAGCCTCCAGCGCGCTGTCGTACAGCGCGTTAACGACCGCGATGCCTTCCCCTCTGCCGCTGACGGTCAGCGTGATGGACAACTTCAGGAAGGCACGTGCCGATGCTTGGATTTCCGGCCAAATCTCGGATAATCGGCCCTCGTCCATCGCTCCCGGCTGCCGTTCTTGAATGAGGCATGCCGCATGATCTTCGCTCACATCGACCGCAACGGCGGACAATCCGGAAGCGAGCATTATTTCCTGCGCAATATTTTGCAGCCCGAAACGTATCAGCCTGCGGTCGCGCGCGGTGTACTGCTCCGAGAACCCGCCGTAGTCGTCGATCGCGAGCAGCACAACACGGAAGTCGCCCTGCGGCTCCAAGGGAATGCCATATCGCTCGAAGTTCCGCTTCACCCGCAGCCCGTCCGTGTCGCCGCCGTCCTTCAGCAAACTCTTCAACCACTCCGATCTTCGGGCGGCGAGCGCCTCCCGGTTCTCCGCCTCCAGCTTGCCCAATCGCGTCAGCTTATGGCTTATTCCGGCGTACAGACGACGCGAGACAAAATAGGAAAGCGCCAGACCGGCCAGCAGGATCGAACCCGCGATGACGATCGTCTTGTTGCGCATATCCGTAATTTGCGCGGTAATCTGGCGATAAGGGACGATGCGGATATAACGCCAGCCCAAATAATCCGGCTCGGTATAGGTGACGAGCGATTTGACCCCGTCCACCTGCTCGGCGAAATAACCGGTTCCCTCCGGCGCTTCGAGTACGCGGCTTATGTATGGCGTCGATCGCATGTCCGACAGCATCGGATATTTCCAGCTGCTGGAGACCAACTTCCCGGCAGCGTCGATCACGAAGGAATTCGTCGCGTCGTTCGTCAGCGAGCCGTCGATCAGCTTGTGCAGCTGCGTCTCCTTGATGTTGACCACGACGACGTTCTTCCGACCGCTGCGCGTGAGCGTATCGTACAGCAGGAACGTGTACGTATCCCGCTGCTTCTCGGCAATATTGCCGGCCAGCCCTTCAATCATCAGCTTGCGCGGAATCGGCATGAGCGTCTCGAACTCGTTCAGCCGCGTCACCATGTCGGCCATCTCCTGATCATAGAACTCGTCTTCGGCGAATACCGCCGGCACGGACATGTCCGAGCTGACATAGAACGTGCGCGCCTTCGCGTTGTACACGTAGATGGAGTCGATAAACGGAGACGTCTCGCGGTAATTGTTCAGCTGCTTGACCGCCGTGCTCACCTCGATCGCGTCGGCATCCGGGAAATTAAGCAGGTTGGCGACGTGAGGATCGCTGTAGATTTGCTTGGCGAACGTCGCCGCGGTGACCGACATGACAGATGCTTCCTGCGTCGTCTGCTCCAGCCGTTCCATCGTGCCGTCATAGGCTTGCTTAAGCGAGATCCGCTCGAAATGAACGTACAGGATGACCGACAATACCGCGATCGTCAAGACGATCGACACGGTCATCGCCAAAAAAAACTTGCCGTAGTAGCGGTTGTCCGCACCCGCGCGCTTCATCCGTGTCCCTCCTCTGCCTCCTTGAGCGATGAGCCTTTGACGATCAGCTTCGAATCGATCTTAAAGACGCGCTGGCCGGCCTGCTCGTTGGCGTTCATCTGATCGATCAGCTTGCCGGCCAACAGCACGCCCATCGTCTGCAGCGGCTGCTCCACGGAGCTGATCGGCGGGCGGACGTAATTCGTGATTCTGCTATTATCCACGCCGACGATGGCCATCCCCTCGGGGATGGGAATGCCCAGCTCGCCGCAAGCCTTGTGCACGCCGAGCGCCATCTCGTCGTTCGCCGCAAATACCGCCGTCATGCCCGTATTGCGATCGCGCAGCCGCATGAATGCCTCGTATCCGCCCTCTTCCGTGAAATCGCCATTGTCGACCAGCTCCGGCACGAACGGCAGCCGTGCCTCCTGCAGTCCCTTCATGTAGCCCTCCAGCCGCTCATAGCTGTCGATCGCGGTGGCGAAGCCGCTCATGAAGGCGATGCGGGTATGACCTTGCGCGATCAGATGGCTCATGACCTGACGGGTCAGCTTCACATTGTCCGTGAGCGCGCACGGAATCGCGTCATGGCCCGCGTCGCGGCCGATGACGCCTAGCGCATAGCCGTTGTCGGCATAAGCCGCCAGCTCGGCGTCCGTCTGGCTCGGCGTGACCAGAATAAGCGCATCGACCGTCCGGCTGACGAGCAGCGTCATGAACTCCCGCTCCTTCTCCGGTTTGTTCTGCGCGTCGCATATGATGATTTTATAGTGAAGCGGATTCGCCGTATTCTCGATGCCTTTGATGATCTCGACGCAATAGGTAATGCTGATGTCCGGCACGACGACGGCAATCGTCATCGTCTTCTGGGAACGCAGCTGCTTGCCGATCGCGTTCGGCGTATAGTGCATCGTGCGGATCACCTCCATCACCTTCTCTTGCGTGGAAGCGTTCACTAACGTACTGCCGTTCAAGACGCGCGATACCGTCGCCACGGAGACGCCGGCCTGACGCGCAACGTCCATTATCGTTGGTTCTTTCATGGATAAGATCGCTCCATTTCTAGGATAACCCTATTATAGAGCGTACTGTAATCGTTTACAATGATTTTTGGAATAGGTGGCGTGCGGGGTAGTAATGATCTCTATCATCCTCGCAAAGGCTTCAGATCGGGGACCTGCCTTACCTGGATGCCGGTCGGTTGAGGCTTCGGACGGGCGGGTAAATCGTAAGAAATGGCATCCTGCTTCCAAACGGCGGGCGCACGGAAAAGACAGCGGCATATCTCTATCTCCCCCGTCTTCTCCGCCCTCTTGTCCGATCAGGCATTCGGATTGGCCATTTCAACGTGCGTTTGGTCCGGCACCTGGTCCTCGGCATCGACTTCGCTGACGAAAAAACCGGTGCGTTCATGGGCGCTCAAATCTTCGTACAGCGTGTTCGGATCGCCGTCGGTCTCCACTTCTTTCTGATGCGGCATGCTTCCCATCCTCCTTTCGCGGCGTTTGGCGTTCGACCCGAATAAGGTGCGCCGCGGAAGAATTTGTTATGCGCGAATATCCATTTTATAAATTGGCTGGAAAACGTGCATCCTTAATTTATATGAATCCATGAACGGAGGCGCCAGACATGCAACCATCGAATGAACCTACCTTGTCGATCTTCGCCCTAGGCGGCGTGCAAGAAATCGGCAAGAACATGTATGTGATCCAATACGGCAAAGATATCATCGTCGTCGATTGCGGCTCCAAGTTCCCGGACGAAAGCCTGCTCGGCATTGATTTGATCGTCCCGGATATTACGTATCTGCTGGACAACCGGGACAACATTCGCGGCCTGATCGTCACACACGGTCACGAAGACCATATCGGCGGCATCCCGTACATCCTGAAGCAGCTGAACATGCCGGTCTATGCTTCTCGGCTGACGCTCGGCCTCATTGAAGGCAAGCTTCGGGAGCATGGCCTGCTCGGCAGCACGAAGCGGATCCCGGTCGACTCCAAGTCGAGCGTGAAGCTCGGCCAAATCATCGTATCGTTCTTCAAGACGAATCACAGCATTCCCGATTGCCTCGGCGTCGTCTTCGATACGCCGGAAGGCCGCGTGGTCCATACCGGAGACTTCAAGTTTGATCTCACGCCGGTGAACCAGCAGTATGCGGATTTGCACAAAATGGCCGAGATCGGCCAAAGCGGGGTGCTGGCTCTGCTCTCCGAGAGCACGAATGCCGAACGTCCGGGCTTCACCCCTTCCGAGCGACTCGTCGGCGAATCGATCGAGGAAGCGTTCTTCAAGGCGCGGCAAAAAGTATTCATCGCCACCTTCGCCTCGAACGTGCACCGGCTCCAGCAGGTCATCGACGCGACGCACAAGACGAACCGGCGCCTCGTGCTGCTCGGCCGGAGCATGATCAACGTCGTAACCATCGCGGCCGAGCTCGGTTATTTGAACGTGCCCGACGGCATCCTGATCGAACCCGGCGATACGCACCGCTACGCGCCGCATCAGATCGCCGTGCTCTGCACGGGCAGCCAGGGCGAGCCGATGGCCGCACTGTCCCGTCTCTCCCGCTCTGACTATCGCCAGTTGTCCGTCGAAGCCGGCGACACCGTCATCCTATCGGCAACGCCGATACCGGGTAATGAACGGAACGTCTCGCGCATCGTCGACCATCTGTACCAGCTCGGCGCCAAGGTCATCTACGGCTCGGGCTCCGTCACCGGCATGCACGTCTCCGGCCATGCGAGCCAGGAAGAGCTGAAGCTGATGCTCACCTTGATGAAGCCGCGTTACTTCATTCCGATTCACGGCGAATACCGGATGCTCTATTTGCACGGTCAACTGGCGGAGCAGGTCGGCGTAGAGCCGGCGAATATTTTCCTCGTGGGCAATGGCGATGTCGTGGAATTCTCGGCCGGTTCGGCGCGCAAGGCGGGCAAACTGCCTGCTGGCAGCACGCTCGTCGACGGCCTTGGCATCGGCGATGTCGGCAATATCGTCCTGCGCGACCGCAAGCTGCTGTCCGAGGACGGCCTGCTCATCGTCGTCGTGACGCTGAGCAAGACCGACGGCAGCGTGCTCTCCGGACCGGATCTGATCTCCCGCGGCTTCGTCTACGTCCGGGAATCCGAGGGCTTGCTGGAAGAAGCCGGACGGATTGCGGTCGCTACGCTGAATCAGATGAAGACTGAGCATGCCGGCCAGTGGAACGCGATGAAGACGGGGATCAAGGACGCGATCGGTAAATTCCTCTATGCCCAGACGAAGCGGCGGCCGATGATTCTGCCGATTATAATGGAGGTTTGAGAAGCACCCGCTGGCTATAGAAAAACTCGAAAAGGACCTTACGGCCGCTTAAGCCGCAAGGTCCTTCTCTATTGGCGTGCATTCCCAATCCAACGCCGCTTCGCTCAGTCTCATGTTCGAGGCGACGTTGGCCCGAAAAAAAACTCCTTACACGCGCCTCCTCTTATGGCCTCGCTTCCGCCTCCAGCTCCCGTTCTTCCGCGCCGATCGCCAGAATCTCGCGAATATCCGCTTCGCTCAGCGCGGATAGCTGTTCCTCGCCCGGTTGAATGATCGAGTCGATCAAGCTCCGCTTCCGCTGCTGGAGATCGTACATCTTGTCCTCCACGGTCCCGTGGGAGACGAGCCGGATCACCTGCACGATCTTCGTCTGGCCGATCCGGTGCGCCCGGTCCATCGCCTGCTGCTCGACCGCGGGATTCCACCACAGGTCGTACAGCACGACGGTGTCGGCTCCGGTCAGATTGAGCCCCGTGCCGCCGGCTTTGAGCGAGGCGAGGAACACGTCCCGCTCCCCGTCGTTGAACCGGTTGCACAGCTCCACCCGCTCGGACGCCTTCGTGCTCCCGTCCAGATAGAAATACGGGATGCCTTCCTTCACGAGGTCCTTGGCAATCAGCCCGAGCATCTCGGTAAACTGCGAGAAAATGAGCATCCGCTTGCCCGTGCTGCGGCACTCATCCACGATCGCGAGCAGCTGCTCGAACTTCGCCGAGCTGCCCGCGTACCCTTCGACGAACAGCGCCGGGTGGCAGCAAATTTGTCGGAGCCGGGTGATGCCGGCCAATATCTTGATCCGATGCTGCTGGAAGCCCCGGTTGTCGTCGAGATGCTTCGCGGTCTCCGCCCTCAGCTTGGCCAGATACGAGACGTAGAGCTTCTTCTGCTCCGGCAGTAATTGGGACGAATGCAGCGACTCGATCTTCTCCGGCAGCTCCTTCAGCACATCCGTCTTCAACCGGCGCAGCAGGAACGGCCTTGCGCGGCGCGCGACGCTCTCGCGGGACAGCTCGGTGAATGCCTTGCGGGTAGGGAACAAGTCCGGGAAGACGGCGCCGAATACCGACCATAGCTCTTCCACCGCGTTCTCGAGCGGCGTTCCGGTCAGCGCGAAGCGATGCTTCGCCTGCAGCGACTTGACCGCCTGCGCCGTCTGGGTCGTGAAGTTCTTCACGAACTGCGCTTCGTCCAGAATGACGGTGTGAAACGCGGTGCCGACGTACAACGCGAGGTCTCGGCGGATAAGCGGGTACGACGTGATGACCGCATCGACGCCGGCCAGGTTGCCCAGCTTGCCGCCTCGCTCCGCTCGCGTGCCATCCGCGATGAGCGCCCGAATGTCCGGCGCGAACTTGTTCAACTCGCTCAGCCAGTTATACATGAGCGACGCCGGCGCGATGATGAGCGCGGGCTGCCCATGCTCGCGGATCTCCGGCAGCATCGAGAGCAGGTACGCGATGCTCTGGACCGTTTTGCCAAGGCCCATGTCGTCCGCCAGAATACCGCCGAAGCGGTAATGCGCCAACGTACGCATCCATTGGAAGCCGTACTTCTGATAATCCCGCAGGATCGGATCGAGGCTCGGCGGCAATTCGAACTCCAAGTGGTCGGGGTTGCGGATATGCGCCAGCAGCTGGCGGAACGACTTGCCGAGCGTGACGGCTCGGCCGTATTCCCCGCTATCTGTCAGATGAAGCGCGCGGGCGACGGGCACGCGAATCTGCGCGCGGGTCAGCTCGGTTTTGCTAATGCCCATATCGTTCATGAAGCGAAGAATGTCCTCGTACTCCCGGCCCTCCAGCGGAAGGAGCGCCCCGTCCGGCAGGCGATGATACCGCCGTCTCTCCACGACCGCCTTCAATACGTTGCGGATTTCGCCGTCGGAGATGCCGGTCAGCTCGAATTTGAATTCCAGCCAATCCGTCCGTTCATCCACCTCGGCCCGGATGCCCGGAGGCGCGTTCGGGACGAACACGCGCGTCTTGACCGCGGCCGTCGCGTATACCCGCAGCAGCTTCTCGAGCTTCGGCACGACGTGGTGGAGAAACTCGTATTCGGCTTCCTCTTCATGCATGAAATAGCCGAGCTCCGTCTTCACGAAGCCGCTCTGGTCCATGAGATCGAGAATTTGGTTCTCCTTGTCGCCGTCGCGAAGCAGGATCCGCTGCTGCTCGCCCGGATGTTCGGCAAGACCTGCCAGCGGGTTGAACACAATATCCCCGTAGACGAACTCGAGCTCCGCCAGCAGCCGATCGCGAATCCGGTCGAGGTACAGCTTGGCGACGAGCGGCGTCTGCACGATCCGCTCCGTCACGCTGCGCGCGACATGCACCTGGCCGATCTTCATGAGACCGGGCACGACCTTCTCCATGAACGGCTCGATGTGCGCGGGCGCAATCGCGACCTGACGTTTGCGCGAGGCATCCAGCATGTTCTTCAGTTCGGCCAGCTGCTTGCAGGCATCAAGCGGAAGCTTATGCATCTTCCCTTCGGCGAGCACCATGCCGTAATCGGGGAGCACGACGACCTCGTCCAGACCGTGCGCCTCCAGCAGGAAACCCGCATCTTCTTGCTCGGCGAATGCGAAGCGAATCGGCGGCTGCTCGTCGCTGAGCTGAAGCCCAGCCGAAAACTCGCCATCCCGATCGATCACCACGGATTCGCAGGATGCCAGCAGCGGCAGGACGATCTCCCAATCGGCGGGCGGAACAAGCACCATGCGGCTCGATTGCTTGCTTCGCTGTTTGGCGGTAGCGGCGGCCGTCGCGCTCTGCTCCCGATACAGCGCTTCATTGGCGATGATCCGCCGAAGCTCCGTCAGCACCGCGTCATCCTCGGGCTTGAACCGGTGCCGAGCGGGATCGTAGGCGAAGCTCTTCGAGAACTGCTGCACCGCGCGCAGCGCGATCGCGTCCAGGAACAAGCCGATATCCGGCACGACATACAACCGCTTGCCCGCTCCCACCTTCAGCTCGAGGCCGATGCGGTAGTTGCGGTAACCGGACGAGAAAATGACGCAGGTGAACTCGGCTTCGACCGGCTCCCGCGTGTCCCGCACGACGAGCGCGGTCCCGGTGGTGGCGCGCGGCTTGTGCCGGAACAGCTCCAGAATGCCGCTCGTCAGCTGAGCATCGCCCGCCGTCCCGCCTCTGGCGCGCAGCGCTTCGGCCGGGATGTCCGGTTCGTCCAGCAGATGAAGCATCATTGCGGCGACGTGCTCGCAATATTTGTCCTCCGGATCGAAGTCCGGACAGCTGCAGGAGGCCGCGATATCGCCGCGCCGGTCGAGCGAGACGCCGACGATCCAATCTTTGTGCGTGCGAACGTTCGCTTCGCAGAACGGCTCGACGGGATCGAACCTTAGCACGGTCACCCCGCCCGCCCGCCGAATCGCTTCGCCCTCCTCGAACGCGAACCGGCCGCACAGCAGCCTGACGTCGTCATCCGTATATTGAAAAGCCATGGCGTGTTTCCTTTCCCCTTTGGCGTAAAAACGATCATTTGTTCTTATCATAGCAGATGACGCGCGCCCGCGGAAAGTGGACGGCAGGATGTGCCAGGTTCGTTGAAGCGCCCGTGCCTTCATTTGCGGCTGCACGGAGGCGTTAGTTTTCGGCCACGACGGGTTCAAGAGACATCTAAACCGCCGGCATCCGCGCTGCTTGCCGAAAAAACCGGAACCTTCCCGCATCCTGCGGAGTAGTAAGGGGTAAGGTTAAATAAACGAATGGAGGCCATCCACCAATGAAATTAAAACGACCTCTACTCCTGCTGCTCCTCGTCTTCAGCGTCATCTTCACCGCCGGATGTTCGGTACTCGATACCGTGAACAGTTCCCTGGATTATGTCAATGAGGCGACGTCCTATGTCAATAACGCGACCGAATTCGCGAACAACCTGCCGACGCTGGCCGAGCAAGCGCTGCTCGACCCCGCCGCGCGCGACAGCCTGCAGCAGTCGTTCGAGACAATGAAGACCGATATTACGCAGTTCAATGAACTAACGGCCCCCGGCTTCGCCGAGGACGTTCACCAGACGCTGGTCGGTTACAACGAAACGCTGCTGACGCAGGTCAACACGTATTTGGAGCAAATCCAAAACAACGTCATCGACCTCGAAGCGCTCCAGCAGTCGCCGATTATTCAGACGCTTGGCAACATCACCGATACGCTTGGACAGCTTAGTCAGTTAGGGCAGTAAATACGAAAAACCTTCATTCCACCACATGGCGGGATGAAGGTTTTTTCTTTATTCTACATATCCTGCATATACCCATGTTAGTAATTTAATTGAAATATCCTTCCCCAACTTGCCAAGTTAATAATTCAATTTTTTCTACTATTTCTGCCTTATCGTTCGTACTGAATGAGACAAGTGGAGATTGCCAATCACGACCTTTGATTAGTACCAATCCATAATGGCCACTTGGATCTGCCTCTGGGTACCAACCCACATCTAAAACAATATCGTATCTAGTATGTTGGAGCTGCAATAAATCTTCGGTAAAGCAGAACCACCTTTCGTTCTTTTCAGCTCCTAATTCCTTAGGGTCGAGTTCTAAAAACGAATTGTAGGATACCTCCCAGCATGAAGGAATTCTTAAAGGCTGAAATCTAGGAGGATTCTTTATTATTATTTTCATTTTGTCACCTGCCTCCTATCATCGCTTCGCCCACTACCCATCCTCGACCAGCCATTAACGCCTCCGCGCGTCCGTCATCGGCTTCTCGATCGCATACAGCTCCTCCTCGAGCGAAGCCACCTTGTCGCGGATGACCGCTCTGGCGTCGCCAAGCGCTTGGTTATAGATGTAAGGCGTTAATTCTTTCAGCATGAATTCGACGAGATTTTCGGCGGCTAACTGACCGATTTCCTTGTCGAATTCGTCGTACACGTACGATTGGACCTTTTCGGCCAAGACCAGCTTCTGATCCTGCGGCATTTTGAGCGGTTTCATAGGCGTTCCTCCCCATAGGTTATTGGACGGTTAAAAATAATGGCGTGCCAAATTGAAGTTCAATTCGCACGCCATTCCATGTCTCGTTGTCCGCCGCCGCCCATTCGCTGCTTGCCGCACACGAGCGTCAGTCGTTACTCACTATTCGAATTTCGCCAGGTAGTAATTCTTCTTGCCGCGCTTGATGACCGCGTACTTCCCGTGCAGCTTGTGGTCGTCGCCGATCTGCGCGTCGATGCTCGTCAGCTTCTCGCCGTTGACGGATACCGCGCCGCTCTCGATATCCTGCTTCGCTTGACGGCGGGACGGCGCCGCGCCGCTCTCGATCAGCAGGTCGATCAGGCCGCGCGCCTCGCCGCCGCTAATGACGGTCGTCGGCATGTCGGACAGCGCCTCGACGAGCTCGGCCTCGCTCAGCTTCGTCACGTCGCCGGAGAACAGCGCCTGCGTGATTTTCTCCGCGCTCTCCACCGCCTCGCCGCCGTGCACGATGCGCGTCACTTCGCGGGCCAGCTCGCGCTGCGCCGCGCGTTTCTCCGGATGCGCCGCCAGCTCGGCTTCGAGCGCCCCGATCTGCTCGCGCGTGAGGAACGTGAAGTATTTCAGGAATTTAATGACGTCGCTGTCGTCCGTATTGATCCAGAACTGGTAGAACTGGTACGCGCTCGTCTTGCTCCGGTCGAGCCAGACCGCGCCGGATTCGGACTTGCCGAACTTCTTGCCGTCGCTCTTCGTCACGAGCGGCATCGTCAGGCCGAACGCGTCGCCCCCGCCCATTTTGCCGATCAGGTCCAGCCCGGCCGTAATGTTGCCCCATTGGTCGCTGCCGCCCAGCTGAAGCGAGCAATTCTGCTCCGCATGCAGCTTGTGGAAGTCGTACGCCTGCAGGATCATGTAGCTGAACTCCGTGAAGGAGATGCCGTTGGCCAGACGCGAATCGACCGAATCCTTCGCGAGCATGTAGTTGACGGTGAAGTTCTTGCCCACGTCGCGCAGGAACGTAATGACGTCCAGCGGCGCGATCCAATCGTAGTTGCTCACCAGCTTCGCCGAGTTGTCCGTGCTCTCGAAATCAAGGAAGCGCGACAGCTGGTTCTTCAGGCTATCCGTCCAGCTTGCTACCGTGTCGGCCGTGTTCAGGGATCGCTCGGAGGAGCGTCCGCTCGGATCGCCGATCAGGCCGGTGCCGCCGCCGACCAGCGCCAGCGGGATATGGCCCGCCAGCTGGAACCGGCGAAGGGTCAGAATCGGCAGCAGGCTGCCGATGTGCAGGCTGTCCGCCGTCGGGTCGAAGCCGCAGTACAGCGTGACACGCTCGCTCTTCAGCTTCTTATCCAGGTTCTCCCGGTCCGTCACTTGGTACACCAGACCGCGGTATTCCAAATCCTCCAATAAATCTTGGCTCGTTATGTTCGTTGTCATGCGAACCCCTCCATCTCCAGTGTGAATAAACAAAAAAGACCCGTCTCTGTCATTGACAGGGACGAGTCATCGCGGTACCACCCTAATTGAACATACGCACGAGGCGCACGTTCCACTCTTGCCGGTTAACGGTCGGCGGCCGCCATGTCCTTCTGCCTGCAGGTCAGTTTCGGATCATGGAGCTCCGGGATGTAATTCGCGTTCACGCGCGTACCGGCTTGCACCACCCGCCGGCTCTCTGAGATCGCGTTCGTTCACGCTACTTGTTCCCTTCCAAGCTTCATATTCAAGCTGACACAACTTTACCGAATTCGAACCCCTCCTGTCAATAGCCGCCTTGGCAAAGGGCGGCGAACGCGCGGAAAATAAGGACCGTCCTCATCCCCCCTAGTATTCGCATACGATCGGCAGGAGCCATCTCATCTTCTCCGCTGAGTATGGACGCCGCCGTATTAGGTCAATCGACTCATTTTATCGACATCGAATCGTACTTACTTTATTTTCGTAAGCAAATGTGAGAAGATGAGCGAAGCAACCGAAAATCGCCAATGTTATCCAGTTCCGTTAGGTCCATATGCGAGGAGGAATATGTCATGTCGCTTCAAGAAAACGCCAAGCAAGAAGTATCCGCCGCTCCGCTGTTCGCGCCTTTCGAATCGGCCGGCTTCAAACTCTCGAATCGGATCGTCATGGCGCCGATGACGCGCGGGTTCTCCCCGAACGGCGTTCCCGGCCAAGACGTGGCGGATTATTACCGCCGCCGCGCGGAGAACGGCGTCGGGCTGATCGTGACGGAAGGTACGCTCATCAATCATCCAGCCGCTGGTGCCAGTCCGAACTGGCCGAATTTCCACGGCGAAGCGGCGCTGCAAGGGTGGGCGAACGTCGTTCAGGCGGTGCATGAGGCCGGCGGACGCATCATACCGCAGCTATGGCATGTCGGGATGGCGCGCCCGGTCGGCAGCCAGCCGAATCCGGAGGCGCCGCCAGTCGGTCCATCCGGCTTGGATCTGGAAGGCAGCGCCGTGAACGAACCACTCTCCGAGGAAGAGATTGGCTCGCTGATTGCCGCCTACGCGCAAGCGGCGGCCGATGCGAAACGCATCGGCTTCGACGGCATCGAGCTGCACGGGGCGCACGGTTATCTGATCGACCAGTTCTTCTGGGAACGCACGAACCGCCGCTCGGACCGCTACGGCGGCGATCTCGTCCAGCGCACGACGTTCGCAGCCGAAGTGATTCGCGCCTGCCGCGCGGCCGTTGGACCGGACTTCCCGATCGTGCTTCGCTTTTCGCAGTGGAAGAGCTCGGACTATACCGCCAAACTCGCTGCCACGCCGGAGGAGCTCGGCCAGTTTCTCGCGCCGCTGGTCGACGCTGGCGTCGACGTCTTCCACTGCTCGACCCGCCGGTTCTGGGAACCGGAATTCGAAGGCTCCGACCTCAACCTCGCCGGCTGGACGAAGAAACTGACCGGCAAACCGGTCATCTCCGTCGGTTCCGTTGGCTTGGACGGCGACTTCATGGATTACTTCCGCAAAGGCGCGAGCTCGGACGTTGAGCGCATCGACGGCCTGCTCGAACGGCTGGCGCGCGACGAGTTCGACCTGGTCGCCGTCGGCCGCGCCCTGCTCGCCGATCCGGCCTGGGCCGCCAAGATCCGCGACGGACGCAACGACGAGCTCGTGCCGTTCACGATGGACGCGACGAAGACGCTGTATTAAATCGAATGTCCAATGAAACGACAAGCACCCGAAGGCAGCCGCGTTCCACGCGGCACCTTCGGGTGCTCTTGCATCATATTGCGTCTATTCCTTCGTCTCGCCATCGTATGCCCGCTGCAGCTCCGCCACGTCCAGCTTGCTCATGCCGAGCATCGCCTGCATGGCGCGCGCCGAACCCGCCGGGTCGCCGCCATGAAGGAGCTGGCCCAGCTTGCGCGGGATAATCTGCCAGGACACGCCGAATCGATCGGTCAGCCAGCCACAACGGCTGGGTTCGCCGCCGCCTTCGAGCAGCTTCTCCCACAAGCGGTCGACCTCGTCCTGCGACTGGCAATCGACGTAGAGCGAGATTGCAGGCGTGAACGCATAAAGCGGTCCGCCGTTCAGCGCCATGAACGTCTGGCCTTCCAGCTCGAAGGTAGCCGACATGAGCGAGCCTGCCGGTCCCGGCCCATGCTCGCCGTACCGGCTTTCGCTCACGATCCGCCCGCCTTCGAAAATCGAAATGTAGTGGCGAATGGCTTCTTCCGCATTGTCGTTATACCAAAGGAACGGGGTAATTTTTTGCATGCCGCCTGGCACCTCTCTCGCGCAATAATTGCCCGCTGGCCGGCGGGAGAAGACCCGCAAGCGACTAGCGCCCCTGACAGTCAGCCTCGCCCGCGGCCCCGCAAGCTATACGTCGACTTTACCACAGCGGCTCGCGGCATGTTTCTTCCCGATTGCGGTAAAGCGACGCGCCCCAACACTTCGGTATGCAGCAGTCGCCTCGTATCCGCCCGCTTACCGCTGCGAAGGCTCGCGGACGGATCGGTATTCAAGCGGCGTGACGCCCTCCGTCTCGCGGAACACCCGGGTAAAATGCTTCACGTTATCGAAGCCCGCCTGCTCGCTGATCTCGTACACCTTCAAGTTCGTGCCCGCAAGCAGCTCCTTCGCCTTCTGGAGCCGCAGCTTGCGCAGGTAGCTGACGAACGTCTCGCCGGTATAATCCTTGAACGCCTGGCTAAAATACGAGTAATTGAGCGACACATGATTCGACACCATCGCCATGTTCAGATCGCGCTGATAGTGCTCGTGTATGTAGTCGATCGCCCGCTGCAGATCGCCGCGCTCGTGATGAACCTGACGCATCCGGCCGACGTAATCGCTGAGCAATTGCAGCAGACTCTCCACGCTGCGGTAATAATCGTGGAATTGGCCGAAGCTGTAGAGGTCGCCAACCTGCTTGTGCAGCTTCAGGATATCGACCGATTCTTCGCCGTACTGGCGGAAGACGCGGTCGAAGACATGCTCGTTGAGCGCCTTGCTGATGCCTTCGAGATAACTGATGTCGTAACGCATGACGAGCCGGATATCGAGCACGTGCTGCAGCAGCCGGTTCATCTCCGCATCCCGGCCGCTGCCGAGCATATTGGCGATTTTCTGAATGTCCTGCAGGGGGAGCTTCCCCATGATCTCTTTGTCGCCGATATCCGAATAGTGCACGACGCCGCTGCCGGTATGCAGCAAGCTGTACTTCAGCGCCCGCGCCGCTTGCTCGTAGCCGGTCTTGGCCATCTCCATGCCCGTCAACCGTCCGCTCCGGCCGGCGTGAAACCTGTTCTGGGGGCGGGATTGACCCGCAAGCCGCTCCAGCGGCTCGCTGCGGCCGCAGATCAAGACGAGCTTGCCGTCCTTGTCGTAGAAGCGAAGGCTCTGTTCTTCTTCACTCAAGCAGGTCAGCTCCTCGACGCGGGCAATCCATTTGGCCCGGTCGCCCTGCTGCAGCGCCTCTCCCGACTTGACGACGCCGACATAGAAGCCTTCGTCCAGCCATTCCAGGCCCGCCTTCGACAGCCGCTCGCGGGCGTCCGCGGGATTGGTGTTCTGTTCCATGAACAGCAGGTTCAGCTGCGTCGCCGCCAATTCCGCCTGCATCGCAGCCGAATCGCGTATGGCGCCGGCAGCCGTCTCCTTCCGCTGACGCTCGGTCTCCATCCGGCGCAGGACGCCGAACAGCTCCTCCCGCACGATCGGCTTGAGCAAATATTCCTTGACCTCATAGCGGATGGCCGCCTTGGCGTATTGAAAATCGTCATGCCCGCTTAAGATAACAACGTCCGGCCTCGCTGTCCGCGCATGGAGCGCGTCGATCAGCGCGATGCCGTCCATAACCGGCATCCGGATATCCGTAATGACCAGATCGGCGCCTGCCTCGTCGATCCGAGCCAGCGCCTCCTCGCCGTCGGCCGCGAAGTCGAAGTCATAGCCGCCGGGGAATTCGCGTTCGATCATCGCCTTCAAGCCGGCGCGTATATTCTTCTCGTCATCCACGATCAATAGCTTGCGCATGGGCGGTCGCACCTCCGGTTAAGATTAGATACGGCAGCGTCAGCGTGACGCGGGTGTAACTGCCTTGCACGCTCTCGACCCGAATGCCGTGCGGCTTGCCGTAATTCATGACGATACGCTGGTCCACGTTGCGCAGCCCGATCCCGCTTCCTTCACGCTCGCCGCGCGCGGACGCGCTGCGCAGCTGCCGGTATTCGCCGTCCTCCAGCCGAATCATCAGGTTCACTTCCCGCAGCTTGCCCTCTTCGATGCCGTCTCCGTTATCGCTCACCTCGATCGCCAAGCAATCGTTCAACTGGTACGCTTTGATGGTAATGGCCAGCTTCTCCCGGGAAGCATGCCGCGCGCCCATCCCGTGCTTCACCGCGTTCTCGACGACCGGCTGCAGCGACATCTTCAGCACTTCCTGATCCATGTACGCCGGCGGGACGTCGATATGCAGCTCCAGATGGTTGTCGTACCGAATATTCATGATCGCGATGTAGTTCTGGATATGCGTCAGCTCGTCTTTAAGCCGCACGTGGTTGGTGGTCCACTGGAGGTTGTAACGCATCATGCCGCCGAGCGACGTAAGCGAATCGGAGATGGCGTACTGGCCTTCGATTTCCGCCATCATTTTCAAATTCTCCAGCGTGTTGTACAGAAAATGAGCGTCGATCTGGTTCTTGAGCGAGTTGAGCTCCGCTTCCTTCGTCGCCGCCTGCCGGCCGACCGCCTCGACGATCAGCTCGTTCATCTTCTTGAGCATTTGGCGAAAATGGTAGGCCAGCTCGCCGACCTCGTCCATGCTCGTAATCGCGATATCGACGTTAAAATTGCCTTTGCGCACCTGCTTCATCGACTCCCGCAAAATCGTCAGCTTCTTCAAGATGAGCGAATGCATGACATAGGAGCTGATCGACAGCAGGACGATGAGGAAGAGCGTCGCGAAAATAATCGTATTCCGGTTCTGATTCACTTGCTCCAGCGGCTCTTTGAGCGAGACGACGTTCAGCAGATAGCTGTCCAGTCCTTCCAGCTGGGCGGGGATGCATAAGAACGGATGTCCCTTGTAGGTGAAGGAGAAGCTATCCGGCACGTCCGATGCGCGAAGCTGAAACTGGCGCAAAATTTCGTTCAATGGCAGCTCGCGGAAGATCAATGCCCGCTCGTTCGTGTAGGCGCGCCCCTCCCGGTTGACGACGATCATCTGCGAATGGCTGTCCTGCATGCTGCTGAACGTCTTCGCGAAGAAGGTGCCCGCCTCCATCTTTACCTCCAGCACGCCGTTATGCCGGCCGTCTTCATAATTGGTCTCACGCAGCAGCGACACGTACAACCCGTTCTGGGTGCCGCCCGTCACGTCGTTCACGACTTCCTTCGGGCTGCTGCTAATATCCCACCAGACCATCTGGTTCCGCCCGATCACTTCGTCGTACCACGGCTTATCCTTGATCCGGCGCTCCTGGAAGATGACCGGATACATCTCCATGACGTGCGGATTTTCGGTGTACAGGCGGATAGCTGCGATGCTCGGATTGTTGAACAAAAACTGCTGGAAATTCGCGAACGCCTCCATTTTGAATTCGAACAAATCGCCGGTTTCCAGCTCCTCCGCCGCGCCGAGGTATTCCTTAATCGTGCTGTTCGTAATGGCCAGCTGCGCCGTCCGCTCCATGAGCGCCACATTGCCGGCGACGCTCGATTTCTCGACCTCGAGCATGAATTGGTTCGTGCGCTTCAGATCCTCGATCGTCTTGCGGTACGCGTCGTTGAACAAATACCAGGAGACGAGGATGATCGGAATCAAAATAATGCAAATAAACGAGAGGATCAGCTTCAGCTGAATCGACATGCGGCCGACCATCTGCATCAGGCTTAATTTTCCGTTCCGGGCAAGCTTCCCCATCCTGCCAACACCTTCCTTGCCCTTCAGGTAGTAATAGCCCGGAGGCCGCTCGCTGGGAGCAGCTTCCAGGCTGTCTTAAGGTTGCCTTGCGCGATGCAGGAGGCGCGTATTACTTGTTCAGCGCTTCCAGCTTCTTCACGTTCTCTTCATACATCTTCTGACGGTACGCGTCGACTTTGTCCTGCTTGTTCTTCGTGCGATCCGCGACGTAGTCGTTCCAGATCTCGTCGAACTCCGCGTCGGATTTGGCGAGCAGCAGCTTCGGCAGCGCCTTGCCCCACGTGCGGCCGTTCTTAGCATCAGCGATGCCTTCTTCGGACGTCGGCGGCGCGTTCAAGTTATCGAATTCGGACATGCTGATCGACTTGCCGAGCGTCCACTCTTCCATGCTCTTGGCCGGCTCCGCGGACGGCGGCGCCCATTGCAGGTTCATGTTCGTGTCCATCAGCATCCAGTACGTGTAGGACGCGCCGTACTTCTGATCGAATCCGGTGCGGTCTTTGTTCAGCAGGTCGAGCACTTCCGGCTTGAACTGGTCTTTGCCGTCAATCGTGTCGTACGTGACGCCTTTCTCGCCGAGGAACATGTCCCGGTTGCCCTCTTCGCTGATCAGATAGCTGAGGAATTGAATCGCGCGCTTCTTGTCTTTGACGTCTTTCGAGATGAGCGTGAGCGTCCAGCCGGAGATGCCCGGGCCGGAGAGCGTCGGCGCTTCTTTCTTCGAGTTGGCCGGTCCGTTCACCGCGATGTACACCATGTTCGGGTCTTTCTGATAGAGCGCTGTATTCTGCGTCGCGAAGTCGGAACGTTGGTACAGCATCGCGAAGTAACGGCCTTGCGCGATTTTCTCTTCCATCTGCGGACGCTTGTCGATGAAAATATCTTTGGCGAGCAGGCCCATCTCGTTCGCTTGGCGGAACGTCTTCAGCCAGCTGATATATTCCGGGTCGAGACGGCGGTCGTACAGCTTGCCGTCCTTCTGCTGCGGAATCGCCAGGAAGTTCTGCAGGTAACCTTCGAGCGAGTAGTTGCCCGTCTCCGTGAACTCATGCAGGCCGAGCGGAATGAGCGGCTGGCCGTTCACGTCCGGGAACTTCTCCTTCGCGGCCTTCAGCGCGTTCAGGAAGCCTTCCGGCGTGCTCATATCCGGCTTGCCGAGCGCCTCGTACATGTCTTTGCGCACCGCGAACGTCTGGTTCGACGTGAACTTCGAGCCGTATTTCTCGTAATCCGCCGGCGACGAGGACGCGTTCGGATAGCCGTACACGTTGCCGTCCGGCTGCGTGTACCATCCCAGTTTAGCAGGATCGGCGACTTTAAAGAAGTAGGGATCGTACTCGTCCGCCAATTCGTTGAGCGGCAGCACGAGCTTGCCGTTGATCATCTTGCGCACGCCTTCCTCGTACCAGCCGAGCGTGATGAAGTCCGGCAGCTTGCCCGAAGCGATCATCGTGTTCAGCTTCTCATTCTCGTTGCCCGCCGGGACGATGAAATTGATGTCGACCCCCGTCTTCTTCGTGATGTATTCGGCTGTCGCGTCCCCGCCCCACTTCTTGTTGAACCAGGAGAAGTTCATGTACCAATCGAAGGTGATCGGCTCGGTGTTGCCCTGCCAGCCCGGCGTGTCCGCGCTCGGCTTCTGCTCCTCCGCCGGCGCTGCGTTATTGCCGCCTTCCGCCGTGTTCGACGGCGCCGCTCCGTTGTTCGTCTTGCCACCGGCGTTGTTGTTACCGCCGTTGTTCCCGCCGGAGCATGCTGCCAGCGTGAACGCCATCGAACAGACGACGGTGAGCGCTGTAAGCGATGTCATCATTTTGCGCACTTTGCTCATCTGCACTAACCCCTTTTCTATGCATGAGTGGAATGAATGTATTAGCAACCCCCGCCGAATTAGGCGGGGTTGATAACCGTAACCGTAGTTAACCTTTGATGGAACCGATCATGAAGCCTTTGACGAAATACTTCTGCAGGAACGGGTAGACCACGACGATCGGCGCCGTCGTCACCACCATCGTGGCGAGCTTGAGCGATTGACTCGTGACGCTGACGGATACGCCGCTCGGCATAGCCGCAAGCATCTGGTTCGAGCTTGATTGCGCCACGACCCGGTACAGGTACGTCTGGATCGGCTGCAAATTCTGATCGTTCATGTAGATCATGCCGGTGAAGTAGTCGTTCCATTGATAGACCCCGTGGAACAGGGCGATCGTCGCGACGACCGGCAGCGAGACGAACAGGATCACTTTGTAGAAAATCTTGAAATCGTTCGCGCCATCGATCTTCGCCGCCTCCTCCAGTCCCGCCGGGATCTCCCGGAAGAACGACAGGAAGATGATGAGATCGAAGAAGCTGAACGCGGCCGGAATAATGTATACCAAGAAATTATCCAGCAAATGCAGGTCGCGAATTAGCAGGTAGTACGGAATCAGCCCGCCGCCGAAGAACATGGTGATCGTGCCGATGAGCATGTACAGCTTGCGGCCGACCAACTCCTTGCGGGAGAAGGCATACGCGACCATCGCGGTGAAGAACACGTGCACCGGCACGCCGATAAGCGTCTTGGCGACCGTAATGCCCATCGCCGTCATGATGCCTTCGCTGCGGAAGACCGCATGAAAGCTGGATAAGCTGAATTCCCGCGGCCACCAGTAGATCCCGCCGCGCATCGCGTCTTCCCCGTCATTGAAGGCATTAATAATGACATACCAGATCGGGTAGAGCATGAGGAAACAAATCAGCAGCATGATCATGGCGTTAACGACTTCGAACACCGTCTCGGAGACGGTTTGCCGTTTGAAAGAGAACATAGGGCTGCACCGCCTTTGACTAGAATAAGGACGTATCGCTGAGCCGCTTCGTCACCCGGTTGGCGGCGAGCAGCAGGACAAGCGCGATTAACGATTTGATCAGACCGACGGCCGTCGCGTACGAATACCGTCCCGAAGCCAAGCCGGTCTGGTACACATAGACGTCGATAACGTTACTGGACGTTTCGTTCAGCGCATTGCGCAGGACGAGAATTTGATCGAAGTTGGAGTTCAGAATGCCGCTGATCGCCAGGATGAACAGAATCGAGATCGTCCCTTTGATCGAAGGCAGCGTAATGTTCCAGATCTTCTGGAATCGTCCGGCGCCGTCGATCGTCGCCGCTTCATAGAGTTCGGGCGAGACGCTCGATATGGCGGCCAGGTAGATAATCGCAGACCATCCAAGCTCCTTCCAGATGTCGGAGGAAACGACGATGGACCAGAAATATTGCGGCTCTGCCAAATACATGATGGGCTCGTCGATCCATCCAAGCGCCAGCAGCAGCTTGTTGATGATCCCCACGTCGGCGAGGAAAGTCGCCATGATGCCGCCCAGAATAACCCAGGACAGGAAGTGAGGCAAATACGAAATCGTCTGCACCCACCGCTTGAAAATCGCCGAACGAAGCTCGTTCAGCAGGAGGGCGAATAGGATCGGCAGCGGGAATCCGATCAGCAGCTTGAACAAACTCATGCCGAGCGTATTCTTAATGACGTACGGCAGGCTGTCGTCCTCGAGAAATGCCTTGAAATGCTCCAAGCCAACCCACGGCGCTTCGGAGATCGAATAAATAATGTCGTATTCCTTGAACGCGATGATAATCCCGTACATCGGAATGTAGTTGAACACGAGCATCCACGCTACGCCGAGCAAAGCCATCACTTGCAGGTAGCGCTGCCCGTAAATTTTGCGCCATATGCTAGTCGTTCTAGCCTTTGCTGCCGTATTGCGCTCCCACTCCGCGCCGCTTTGAGCCTTTGCGCCCATCGGCCGCACCTTCCTCTCTCTCTATCATGTAAGCCCTTTCTTTGTTCTCATTGTAAAATGGGTACACCGATAATAATAGGCTTGCGATTTTGGTTATGGTGACGTTTTTTTAGGTGGAAGCTTGCTTCCTCTCCCTTCCCCCTCCGCCAATGCTCCCTCCTCCCACCTCCTCCGCCGAGGAGGCTCCAAAGGACTTCGCCCAAGCGCATGCTTCCGAAGTGCGTTTTCCTTGAAAACGCTCAGGACTCCCTTGTTCGTGCTGGTTCGCTTGTTCGCGGTCGGCGGTTTGCTTCGAGCTGGCACGCTTTTGTCCTTACGGACAAAGCTTCAGGGGGAGGTAAGTCCTTCTAGTCATAAGCGTGTTGAAGCCTGTTGATCGTTGGCCACCGGTGGCTTCACCAGCCGTTTTTCCTTAACCTGACAGCATTGCCCCCGCCGAGGGAAACGAAAAAAGCCAGCCAACGGGTTGGCTGACCTAAACGCGCGAAAAGCCACCCTAAGATGGCTCTTGCGGCTGATGCCCTTATAATTAACTGAAAAAATTCGCATAGATCAGGAATCCGCCGATCGGCAGCACCCACAGCAGCGGGATGCCGTTCCACAGGAGCGCGGCCCGATACCTTCTTCGGAAGAAGGACACCCAGCTTAAAAGAAGTCCGGCAATCAGGCCGACCGGGTACGCGACGATGAGCAGGAATACCGCCCATACGCCCAGGTGGTTCTCCGAGCCCGGCGAATCGAACATCATGACCGACGCGATCGAGACGAAAATCCAGACCAGAATGAACAACACATAAACGATCTGTGGGATGATGAGCCCCGCCAATACCTTCTTCTTCGACATATCCCCATATCCTCTCTTTGGCCGCTCCGGCCTCTAAGAGCTATCTTACGATCGGACGGGGAAGGCTGTAAATACGTTTTCGACAAATTTCTACCTAATCGCGGCCGTCGCCTTGTGGAGAGACTAGATGATCTCGCTCGAGCTATCTAGCGCTTTCGGCGCCACCTTCTACGGCTTCTCGCGCGAATTTCCGCCGCTCCAAAAAAACTTTTTTATTTTTTTGCGATTGCCTGTTTATTCTCCTGTTACCGGGGGTAATAAGAATCAACGACCCCCCATTCATATAAACACTTGGACCCGCATTCGTGCGGGTCGCTTTTTTTTGTCTCGAAACGCGGCGTGTCAGCATTCGTCCTGCATGTCGCGTTATACCGCCTCCGCGTTCGGGAGCTCATCCTCGAACGTCTGCCAATCGAGCGCCATCTCTTCTTCCGTCAGCAGACACGCGTCCAAGCTGTCCGTCAGCCGCTGCCGATCCATCTCAATGCCGATGAAGACGACTTTGTTGATCCGATCGCCATATCGCGGGTGCCAGGCTTCGCGCAGCTCCGGCTCTTCCCTTAAGATCTCGTTCTTCTCGGCCTCCGGCAGCGCCGCCACCCAGTTACCCGAAGGGCCGAATTGAATAGATGGCCCTGCCTGGCTAATGGTTTGTCCGATGTCGCTGCGCGTCGCGAGCCACATGATGCCTTTCGCCCGTACGACCTCTTCCGGCCACGACGACATCCAATCGAGCAGCCTCCCCGGATGAAAGGGCCGCACGCGCTCATAAACGAAGGAGCCGATGCCGTATTCCTCCGTCTCGGGCGTATGCGAAGGCTTGTCCAGCTCTCGCTGCCAGCCCGCGGAAGCGCTCGCCGCCTCGAAATCGAACAAGCCTGTGTTCAGAATATCGGCCGGGTTCACCTTGCCGCCTGCCGCGCGGATCAGCTTCGCCCGCGGCTGAAGCTTCCGCAGCACCCCCTCCAAATGCGCGAGTTCGGATTCGTCGACCAAGTCGCACTTGTTCAGCACCAGCACATCGCAAAATTCGATTTGGTCGATCAGTAAATCAACCACCTCGCGGGCATCGTGCTCGTGCGCTTCCTGGCTGCGGTCCATGAGCGTCTCGCCCGAGGCAAAGTCGTGCCAGAAGCGGTAGGCGTCCACGACGGTCACCATCGTATCGAGCCTGCACACGGCGCTCAGATCGATCCCCAATTCCTCGTCTACATAAGTAAACGTCTGTGCGACGGGCACCGGCTCGCCGACGCCAGTCGATTCGATCAAGATGTAATCGAATCGCCCTTCCATCGCAAGCCGCTGCGTCTCGCGCAGCAAATCGTCGCGCAGCGTGCAGCAGATGCAGCCATTGGACATCTCCACGAGCGTCTCGGTCGTGCGCGATAGCCCGCCTCCGTCCCGGATCAGCCCGGCATCGATGTTCACCTCGCTCAAGTCATTGACGATGACCGCTACGCGCAAGCCCTGCCGATTGTTCAGCACATGGTTCAAGATCGTCGTCTTGCCCGCGCCCAGATAGCCGCTCAATACCGTGACCGGGATTGGTCGCATAGGGAAGGCTTGTGCGGCTTTCATTTCCGTGCGGTTGGCGAATGTTGGCTTGTTCATGTATGTATTACCTCCATATTGTAATAATTACGATAATCAGATGTGTTGTGAAGCCCACGATGAACCCACCTTGTCCAATGGGTCGTTCGCATGCGCTCGGGTTTAATTCGTAATTTTTACTTTTTAAAATCCTAGCACACATCTTAACCTTAAGTCAAATGTAATTATTACGCTTAAAATCCTCGTAATGATGCATACCCATTCCAATGGACACCCCCGCCTGCATATTCATTCAACAGCATTGTATTTTTATGCATAATTACGTATAATCATTCATCATCACGAAAGGGAGGTTATCCGATGGATATCACGTTTATCGAAGAGCTGTCGCTGAACAACTGGCCGGCTCTCTCCACCGTGCTCTATGATGGCTGGGTGCTTCGCTTTGCCGAAGGCTATACCAAACGCGCGAATTCGGTCAGCCCTCTCTATAGCGGGAAGTGCGAGCTGTCGCCGAAGATCGACGTCTGCGAGCGGATTTATCGAGACAATGAGCTGCAGCCCGTATTCAAACTAACCGCATCCGCGCCGGACGGTCTGGATCGCCTGCTGTCAGATCGCGGCTATGAGCAGGTGGATATAACCAGCGTGCAAACGCTGGAGCTGGCTCGTCTCCGAGATCCGCTGCCGTCCGAATTCAGCATAGAGACGCAGCCGTCCGAAGATTGGATCGCGGATTTTTGCAGGCTGAACGGCTCCGCCTTGCATCACCAACCCGTCATGACTCGAATGCTCGGCAAGATACGGACAACAGCGGGCTTCATTCGGCTTTATGAGGAAGGAAAAGCGGTTGCTTGCGGCTTCGGCGTCATCGAGCGCGGGTATATCGGCCTCTACGATATCGTGACCGATCCCAGCTGCAGGAATCGGGGATACGCCGAGCAGATGATCCTCCGTTTGCTCCATTGGGGAAGGCATGAAGGCGCACGCTCCAGTTATTTGGCCGTCGTGCTGAATAATGCGCCTGCGCGAAGGTTGTATGCGAAGCTAGGTTACCGGGAGGCGTACCGTTACTGGTATCGCTGCGCCCCCCCGCTAGCTTCCTCGTTCACGCCGCTATACGATCCGAGCAGCCGCTCTTATTCCTTAGAGATTAAAGCGGGCGGGGAACTGCTGAATGATGCCGGTTGTCATCATATCGGCCATCTCGAGCGCCTGCGCTTCGATCTGGTCGCCGAGGGCGACATTTTCCTCGTAATTCTTCATCAGTTTGGTGGACACTTCGCTGGTCAAAAGCCGTAAGTGCTCATGCATCATTTTCTGCCATTCTGCTTGCGACCAGTACGGATTAATGCGGCTGAGGAATAACGCGATATCGTCCGCATTCTCGTACCAGCGTTTCTGCGCATCTTCTGCCGCCGCCGTATTGCCGGCTAGCAGTGCTTTCACCAGCTCGGCCGCGATCGTGAGGTGGCCGCGCAGCAATTCGGCGAACGCTGCCGCGATGGCCGGCCCGTATATAGGCTCCAGCGCAGCTCCAAAATCGGCGGCATTGCGCAGCAGCCTCGCGGTTGTGACGCTCTCGTCGGGCAGTCGTTCAATGATGCTGTTCACCGTCAGCCTTGTCCAGTACACATGCTGTTCCCACAATGCCCGCAGCTGCCGGTCAAGCATCACCTTGGAAGGCGACCATGTCATAGGCGGATTCAAGCGCCAATCATAAAGGGGGTAGCCGTAATAACCATACATACGCGTCGTTAACTCCTTTGCCAATATTCTGCTACAGTATATAGGCAGAAGTTCGCGTTCGTGTTTGGCCCATCCAAAACCTAAAAAAAGAGGAGCCGCAGCTCCCCTCGTGTCCTTCCTTATGTCGCATCCGTCAACCTCGACAAAAACATCCTCGTCCGCTCGTTCGCCGGCCGCTTCAGCACTTGTTCCGGCGTTCCCGCCTCCATGATCATGCCGTTATCCATGAAGACGACCTGGTCGGCAACCTCGCCGGCGAATTTCATCTCGTGCGTCACGACCGCCATCGTCATGCCTTCCGCCGCCAGCTCCCGGATGACCTTGAGCACTTCGCCGACCAGCTCGGGATCAAGCGCCGACGTCGGCTCGTCGAACAGCAGCAGCTCCGGATCCATGGCCACCGCCCGGGCAATGCCGACGCGCTGCTGCTGGCCGCCCGAGAGCTGGTGGGGATAAGCGTCCGCTTTGTCTTCCAACCCCACTTTGCGCAGCAGCTCCATCGCGCGCAGCTTCGCCATCTCCACCGGTTTGCGCTGGACGACGACCGGTCCTTCGATAATATTCTCCAGCACGGTCCGGTGCGGGAACAGATTATAGCTTTGGAACACCATGCCTGTGCGCTTCCGGATGTCCAATACCGCGTTCTTCGCCGGCTTGCGACCGCCCGAGAAGTCCACGGACACGCCGTTCAGGCTGATCTGCCCGTCCGTCGGCACTTCGAGTAGGTTCATGCACCGAAGCAAGGTCGACTTGCCCGAACCGGAAGGGCCGATGATCACGAGCACCTTGCCTTTGTCCAGCGTCAGATCGATGCCTTTCAACACTTCGTTGCGTCCGAACGACTTCTTTACATTCGTCATTTGCAGAATCATCGTCTACCTCTATCTGGCCGAGTAGCGGTCGAACCGCCGCTCCAGCCTGGCTTGCAAGAATGAGAGCACCGTGCTGAACATCAAGTAGATGAGCGCGGCTTCGGAGTAGAGCAAGAGCGGCTCGTAGTAGGTGGCCGTAAATTGCTGCGCCTTGCCGAACAGCTCCGTAAGCGCGATGCTTGCCGCCAAGGACGTATCCTTGACGAGACTGATGAAGGAATTGGACAGCGGCGGAACGGCGACGCGAGCCGCCTGCGGCAGCACGATGCGGCGCAGCGCCTGCACCCGCGTCATGCCGAGTGAATAACCCGCTTCCCATTGTCCCTTATGCACCGAGAGGATCGCGGCGCGAATTACTTCTGAATTGTAGGCGCCGACGTTCAGCGTGAAGCCGATGACCGCCGCCGGGAATGGATCGATAATGATGCCGACATGGGCAAGCCCAAAGAAAATGATGAACAGCTGCACCAGCAGCGGCGTTCCCCGGAAAATCCACACGTAGAAGCGCGCAATGCCGGACAGGATCCGGATATCGGACAGCCTCGCCAGCGCGGTCAGCAGGGCGACGATCAATCCGAGCGCGAACGAAATCAGCGTGAGCGGAATCGTAAAAAGGACCCCTGCTTTCAGCAGGGGCAGGAACGAATCCACGAAGATGTTCCACAGTCTGGTCGATTGATCACTCATATCGAACGCCTGTTATTTGGAGACGTCGGCGCCGAAGTATTTCTCGGAGATGGACAAGTACGTGCCGTCGTCCTTCATCGCCTTCAACGCTTCGTTGACCGCTTGCACGAGCTCGGGATTGCCTTTGTTGAACAGGAAAGCGCTTTGCGAAGCGTCCTCCGTCTCGGCCACGATTTTGATCGGCGCGTTCGGCTTCTGCTTCTTGAAGTCCAGGAACGAAAGACCGTCGTTGATCGTCGCATCGATCCGCTTGGAGATGAGCATCTCGATCGCTTGATTGAACCCGTCGACCTGCACGATTTCCGCGCCGTTGTCTTTGGCGATCTGCGTTAGGTTGCTCGTCAGCGACTGGCCGGATTTCTTGCCCTTCAGATCGGCGAGCGCCTTGATGTCGGCGTTGTCTTCATGGACGATCAGCACCGCCTTGGAGACGATGTACGGATCGGAGAAGTCGTATTTCGCCAGGCGTTCTTCGTTAATGGACACTTGGTTCGCGATCACGTCGAAGCGCTTGGCGTCGATGCCGGCAAACATGCCATCCCACTTGGTCTCGACGAATTCTGCTTCCACGCCGAGACGCTTGGCCACTTCGCGCGCAAGCTCGACGTCGAAGCCCGTCAGTTCGCCGTTATTGTCATGGAACGTGAACGGCGCATACGTGCCTTCTGTGCCGAAACGGATCTTGCCTTCCTTCTTGATCGTATCGAGCAGCGTCGACTCAGCGCCTTCGCCGCCGTTATTCGCCGTACCGGCCGTCGTGCCATTGCCGGTCCCGGAATTATTGGACTCGTTCTTCGCGCCGCAAGCCGTAAGCGCCATCGTCAAGACGACCACCAGCATCAGCAGGACGTAATTGCGTTTCTTCATCATGCGATTCTCTCCTTCTGTCTACGGGCATAACCCTCTATCCCTACTAGATTAGTAAGATATTAAACATCGTAACATCTATTAGTATATGCCGTCAACTAAGTAGATTCAACCGGAGTTACGGGTTACTGCCGCTAAATTCTGAGATAGTATTCCATATTTTCGCGAATATATACGAATTTCTGGAAATTAATCATAAACAATAAGACCGGAACCATGATGGCCCCGGTCTTATTTTCACCCTGGAATGAAACCTTGAAACTGCGCGAATCACGGTTTGCGCGCCGCAAAGGTCACGCAGTCGGATGCCAGCTCGACCTGCCGGCCGTCCCGATCAATCTCGAAGACGGTCGTCTTGCTTCTGTCCGCCAGCACCTGCCAGCTTGCGTACGGGCCAGCCAACAGGTCATGCAGCCGCGCATTCGTCACATTCAGCTCGAACATGGGCACCAGCTGCTCCCCCGAGCCGATTACCGTCTCGGTAATCGACGTATTGACGAGGAGGCAGTTCACGCCGCCTGGCTTCGTTCCGGCTGCCATCTCCGCTAATTTGCTTGCCAATGCCTCCTCCGAAGAAAGATGCTCTAGCGAGGATACCGCGATAATATAATCGTACGCTTCCGCTTCGATCCGAAACGTCTCGATATCGCACTGCACGCCGCGTATCGACCGTTCAACGCCGAATTCCCGGCTGTATTCCCCAAGCTTGGCAATCGCGGAATCCAACAGGTCGACACCCGTGACGAGTCCGCCGCTCTTACTTACCCGCCGCGCGATCGGTATGCTGTGCCGCCCTGGGCCGCACCCCAGATCCAATACTTGAAGATTGTCGCGTTCGGCCTCCAGCAGCTCGATGACCGTCCCGACCGGCTTGCTCATCCATGAACCCGGCTCGAATAGGCGATGCTCCTTGAACAGCTCGTCGTGATAGTGCTTCTCCGCTTCCCTGATTTGCGTAATCCGATCCACGCGCGTCGCCCCCTTTATTCCCTTCATTTTACAGGCGCACCCGTTCGCAGGGCAACGTAATTGGGAACGGTTGGAGCTTTTGGAATATCGCCGGACATTTATGAGAAACCTGTGAGCATCGACCCGTTGCCGAAAGGAGTGCACGACGTGCCCCCCACGACCGCCAGGCGCCCGCGAGCGTACTTATCTTCGTTCACGACCAATCAGCTTCACCTGCGCAATCCGTGGGTCGTCGCGTTCTTCGCGTTCTCCTATCCGGGCTTCGGCAATTTGCTGCTGCAGCGGTATACGAAAGCGTTCATTCTCATTCTCTGGGAAATCTTTATCAACAACAAAGCGCATATAAACACAGGAATCATGTATTCGCTGCAGGGCAAATTCGAATTGGCCAAACAGTCGTTGGACCAAAATTGGCTGATTGCCTATCTTGGCATTTATGTCTACGCGATCTGGGACGGCTATCGCTCAACCGTCGATATCAACAAGCTGTATCTGCTCGCCGACCGCGAAGACGCCCCGATGGTCGCGACGCGAATGGGCCCCTGGGACATGAACTATTTGGACAAACGCAAGCCCTGGGTCGCCCTCGCTTGGTCGGCCATTATGCCCGGACTCGGCCATATGTACGTGCACAAGGTCATCTCCGGGTTGTTCTTCTTCGGCTACACGACGACGGTCATTTATTTCTCCCACTTGCTCCCGGCCGTCCATCTCAGCTTGACCGGGCAAACGGCCGCGGCGACAAAATCGCTCGATATGCAGTGGCTCATGTATTTGCCGTCCATCTACTGCTTCATTTTCTATGATGCTTATGTTTCCTGCGTCGAACAGAACAAGCTGTTCGAGAAGGAGCAATCCTATTACCTTCGTAACCACTTTCAATCGGCGGCGTTCAAAATGCCGTTCAAATGAGGTGCCCATTCGGTGTATATCATCGCAACCTTCGAACAGTCCATCTTCCTGGAACTTGCGCTGTCCGCGCTCACGCACAAGGGCCTGACGAACGAGCAAATTCTGGCCGTGCCGCTGGACAAGCGGACAGAGCCTCGCAAGCTGTTCGACACGATCCACAGCGCCGACGGATTCAGCACGATGGACGCGGCCGCCATTCTCGGCACCTGCCTCATGCTGCTCGGCGCGGTCTACGGCTACGAGCTGGCGTGGGGTCCGATTTGGTGGGGGTTGATCGGGCTCTTGACCGGCATCGCGATCGGCTTCGGGCTCAAAATGCTCCTTCTTCGCAAAACGAAAAACGGCGCCAAAGCCATCACGAGCGAGGTCGTGCTCGTGATCCGGTGCGAGGATCGCGACCGGGAATCAATCGAGGAGCTGCTGTGGAACAACACGGCGCTGGGCGTGTCGGCGATCAGGCATCTAAGCTGACGCCAGCACGGCCAGCCGCTTACTGGATCGCCTGCCCCGAATAATGCCGCCGCTCAGCCGAAGCCGCTTCGATCCAAGCCAGAAGGCCCACGCGGCTAAAGAAAAGATCGCTCTTGATATTGAAGTAGGGCAGCTTCATTCGATCGCTCCCCGGGTCGCTCTCCTCCGCGCTGATGATCAGCTTGACCTGCGCTTCGGTCATATTCAGCGCCGCGGCCGCTTCCTTAAGCGTCAGCACCGCCTTCTCGCCGCCGGACGTCTGCACGAGCGGAGATTCTCCCGTTCGCAGCACGAAGCAGCCCACGATAAACGATAAGCCGACGATGAAGCTGGCCGCGACCAGCGTAAACCGACTGGTAAACATAGCAATCTCCTTTCCTATCCATCGATGACTTCCCTTAAACGAGATATTCTAGAAAAATGTTACAGTCGCTTGAAAAATATCTTGCGCGTTTGCCGGCTCCGACCGGAAAACGCAAATAGCCCGGCAAGCTCGATTGCGAGCCCGCCAGGCTATTCGCCATGCCGTACGGTGCGCTGGAAATCCCGCCCCGCCTAGCCTTGCTTCGCGCCTAGCTCTTTCGTCCAATACACCAGCAGATCATCCGCCCTCGCCAGCCCGCCCAGCTCGACCGTCTCGCCGCCGCGGCTCGGACCTCTGCCATCCGGCACATATCCCCGATTGGCATACATGCGTTTTGCCGGTCCATCATTTACGTCTAATCCTACGACTAGACCGATCGACGCATACTTGCGCAAAGCGATCGCTTCCAGCTCGTCAAGCAGCCGGCCGCCGACTCCGCGGCGCCGGAACTGCGGCAAGACGTTCACACCGTGCACTTCCGCAATGCCCTCTTCCCGGAACGGAGCGCAGCCCGACTCCTTCAGCACATGTCCGCATGCGGCGATCCTTCCGTCCGCCTCGGCCAGCACCGTGACCTGCCTGCCGCCGCGATTGGCTTCGAAGCAGTCGGCATAATAGCCGATCGGCCGATCGAGGCCGCCTTTCGCAAACGCCTCCCGCCAGAGCGCCGTCTCCTGCAGCGTCTGCAGCGCGTAAAGCTTCAACTCCATCCGCAATTGCCCCCTTACGCGAGTTCGTCCTACAAGAGCATATGCGGATGGCGCCGGGAGTTTGCCTGCCAGGCGGAGAAAAGAACGCGCGGGTACGCGCGCAAAACACCTACGGCGCGCTTACGCGTGCGGCAAAGTCAACTGCCAAGAGACGCCGAAACGGTCGACGAACCAGCCGAATTTCTTGCTGAAGCCGTAATCGCCGAGCGGCATCAAATCGTGACCGCCCTCCGACAGTCCTGCGTACAGCTTGTCCAGCTCCTCCTCCGTATCGCAGGTGACGAAGAGCGAGAAGGCCGGCGTGAACGTAAAATCATGTTTGATGCTGCTGTCGATGCACAGGATCTCTTGTCCCTTCAGCGAGAAGGAGGCCTGCATGACACTGCCTTCCGCGCCGGGCTCATTCGGTCCGTACCGGACAAGGCTCGTTATTTCGCTGCCCTCAATGAGGTTGACGTAATGGGTAATCGCTTCCTCTGCCTGTCCTTGAAACATCAGGAACGGCGTTACTTTGCTCATCCTCTTCCACTCCTTGTCCGTTATCAGTCAGATCCGCAAGATCCTGGCCTTATTTTACCAGATTCGGCTCTTTAGCTGCACTCTGACCCAGGATGCATAGCCATGCGCCGACGACAAATAGCGCCAGAGGGTCGTCATGTCGACTCCCCCCGGCGCGAGGCCGTACGATTAGGCTGATAGATCCGGCTTGCGCCGCGCGCCTGCCGGGCTTCGGTTCCCCAGCACGAACATCGCCGTGCCGATCACGCCGCAGGCCGCGGCCCAGAGCAGCAGCACCTCCAGCGAGACGTCCTGCAGCACCGTCGTGCTCAGCAGCGGGCCGATGGAGCCCCTGAAGCCGAAGAGCATGAGGTGCACGCCGAAGACAGCGGCCTCGCGTCCGGGAGCCAGCCGGAAGATGAAGGACAGAATGCCGATATCCCAGATCGCTTCGCCGATGCCTTGAATGCCATTGCCGATGATGACGGCCGGATAGGTGCCCCATAATCCATAGAGCGCGGGCACGATCGCGTAAGCGCCGATCCCGCACATGAGCGTGTATTTGATGTCGAACCGGTCGATCATGTAACCCGCCACGAGGAACGTGACGAGCAAGCCGCAATAATAAGCCATCCGCGCGAACCCGATCTGCACGTTCGACAGGTCCAGCACGTCCACCTGAATGATCTGGTACAAGGGGCTGGCCATCATATTGCCGAATCCCGCGAACGTCGTCGCGCCCAGGAAGACGGCCAGCTGCCGGTTGCCCCGCACCAGCGCCCATTGATCGCGCAGCGAGAATTTGCGAATATCCGCCTGCGGCTTCGGCTTCTGCTTCTGAATACGCAAGCCGCGGAACAGGATGATCGACGCGGTCCCCGCGATTGAGGCCGCAATCAGCGGTCCCGACGGACCCGACGCATCCGCCCAGCTGCCGACGACGTACGCGAGCGGGATCATGAGCAGTCCCATGGCGACGCGCACGTAGCCCATCAGCCGGCCGCGCACGTCGGCCGGGTACATGCGCGAGACCAGCGACGCGTACGCCGGCGCTTGAATGCCCATCAGCAATTGAAAGGCGATCGCGACCGCCACGTAGACCGAGGGCGACGCGAACAACGCGGGGAAGAACAATAAGAGCCGTCCGATTATATTCGGGATGATGACAAAGGGCAGCGGCCGGTTGCGCTTCTCGATCCAGTTCGCCCAGAGCGGAGAGAAGATCAAGCCGACGGCCGGCGCGGCCGTCAAGATGCCAACCTGGGCGTGGCTGGCCCCCTGTTGGATGGCGAAGGCCACGTAGAATTGGTTGAGCACGACGTTGAACAAGCTGAATAGGCAAGTCGCCCCCAGATCGATTTTGGCGTTCAGCCAAACGCGGGGGCTCATGGTCAAGCCGAGCTTGACGATCGGCGTTTTGGATTTCATAGGCGAGATGCACCACGATTCTTCAGGATTAAGCGCAAGCTGTCGATTTTGCCGCTACCGTTATCTTCACAGAAAGCCGCCGGGTCCGCAACCGTATATTTAGGCAAGAATATATGAGAATTTGACTTTCTCGGCGCGCATCCCGCTTGCAGCGCCTGTGGTATAATGGGAACCATTCCCGCTTGTAAGGAGTCTTCTTTCATGATTCGTACGTTAGCCGTTACCAAGACGCTCGAAGTGCTCCGCGACCTCAGCCTGAGCGAGCTTGCGGACGATGCCATTCTTTGGTATTGGGTCGACTTCAGCGAACCGACCGAACGGGAGGCGAAGCTGCTCGGCAGCCATTTCCGCTTCCATCCTCTGGCGATCGAAGATTGCATGCACTTGCTGCAGCGTCCGAAGATGGACCACTATGACGACGTCCATTTTCTTGTTATGCATGCCATCCAGCCCGAGACCCTGGCCGCCCATGAGGTGAATTTGTTCATCGGCCCCCGGTATATCGTTACGTTCCACCACCGTCCGCTTCGCGAGATTGACGAGGCGTGGTCCAAGATCGGCGACCAGCAGAAAGGAAAGGACCGCGGTCCTCTCTATGCCGCCTACGTGGTCATGGATAAGCTGGTGGATGAGTATTTCCCCGGCATGTATTCGCTCGAGGATCAATTAAGCGAGCTCGAATCGGCCAGCTCCATTGGGAATGAGTCTTGGATGAACCAGGTGTTCGAGATCCGCAACAAGCTGCTCAAATTAAGACGGACGATTCTGCCGATGCGCGACCTGCTCTATCGGCTGCTTAATACCGAGCGGATCGACCAGTTGAGGAGCCAGCTCGTTTATTTCAAAGACATTCACGACCATTTGCTCAAGCTCGCCGATATGCTGGAATCGAACCGAGAAATTACGGCCGATCTGCGCGACAGCTACATCTCGCTGAACGCCCACCGCATGAACACGATCATGAAGACGCTGACCGTCATTACGACGATCTTCATGCCGCTAACGTTCATCGCCGGCCTATACGGCATGAATTTCGCGCACATGCCCGAGCTCGAGTGGCGATGGGGGTATGGCGCCGTGCTGCTTGTCATGGCCTCCCTGGGCATAGGCATGTATGGCTGGTTCCGCAGAAAGGGTTGGTTCAGATAGGGCCGGCTGCTGCGGCAATTTAACGAAAGCGAGGACCGTATCCGTTCATGTGGCTTCTATTCTCCTTACTAGCGTCGATCAGCTTTGGTCTGCGGGGCATCTTCTATCACTGGACGAGCCAGCAGCCGCTTAGCCGCAACGCGCTGCTCGCCGGAACGTTCTTCATGGGCGCCGTCATCTGCGGGGGATGCGCGCTACTCCTCAATCAATCGTGGGACGCGAGCGCTTGGATCGGGGTCCAAATGGGCCTCTTCTCGTTCGTGGCCAACGCCAGCATGTTCCAAGGCTTCAAAGTCGGCAAAGCTTCCGTCGTGGCGATTATAACCGCCCTCCCGGCCGTGCTCGTCGCGATCGGCGCGCTGGTCTTCTGGGGCGAAACGCTCGATAGGACGCAGCTGGCCGCTTTTCTCGTCATCATCGCGGGCGTCTTGCTCGTCCGGTTTTCCAACGATATTACGCTCGGCAATCTGCAAGGCGCGCAGTGGGGGCTGCTTGCCCTCGCGATGTTCGCGGCCAATGACCTTTCCGGCAAATGGTCGCAGCTGCGGGAGGCGCCGCTGTTCCCGACGCTCTTCCTCATGTTCTTCACGGGGACGATTTGCTTCGGCGCATGGCGCTGGATCGAGCGAAGCCAAGCACGAGTGCCGCGCAAGGAAGCCGCCGTCGCGGGTTATGGCGCCGACAACAGTCAATCGCCGTCCGATCCGCGCGGCGGAGAACGCCTTAGCGTCGCCAATGGAACCGGCGCATCCGACAAGCCCTGGTCCGACCGGCGGGCCTTTCTTATCGGCATGCTCATCGGCATCACGAACGCGGTCGGCATGGTGCTGATCTTAACCGCCTTCGACCTTGGCAAAGCCGGACTCGTCTCCGCCGTCGTGGCGAGCAACGTCCTGTTCGTGCTTGCGTACAGTCGATTCTACGTCCGCGAACGGTTTACGAGACTCGAGACGGCCGGGGTGATGACAACCTTCGGGGGCGTACTCATGCTCAAGCTGCTCGGTGGATAGGCAAAAGCCGCATGCCCTCGCAGGCATGCGGCTTTGTTTGTCGGAAGCTCTGTTAGATTTTGCAGGCGGGGTGCGCAATGCCGGACTTCTCGATTTGAATCGCAGCATGGTCGATCCTGAATGTCTCGGATAGCCGGCTGATCGCCTGCTGCAGGATGTGCTGCTCGTCCGCGGCGTCCAGCACGCGCAGATGGCAGCTGAGCGAGTCCATCCCGGAGGTAATGGTCCAGATGTGCAAATCGTGCACGTCTTGGACGCCTTCGATAGTGAGCAGCGTGCTCTTGACCTGCTCCGCGTCGACGGCCGGCGGCGTGCCTTCCATCAGAATATGGACGGCCCACTTGATTACGCCCCAAGCGCTCTTGAGGATAAGCAGCGCGACGACGACGCTAATAATCGGATCGGCGGCGTACCAGGAGAAGAAATACATCAGCAAGCCGGCGGCGATCGCGCCGACCGAGCCGAGCGCGTCGCCTAGCACGTGCAGATATGCGCTGCGGACGTTGATGTTGTCCTTGACGTCGCCTTTACGCATCAGGAACCACGCGCTAATCAAATTCGCAAGCAGCCCGATCAAGGCGATCAGCATCATCGAACCGCTCTGCACCTCGGGTGGCGCGAAGAACCGGCCGGACGCTTCCCAGATGATAATGCCGGCGATGAAGAACAGCGCCGCCCCGTTGAAGAGAGCCGCCAAAATCTCAAAGCGGTAAAAGCCGAACGAACGACGGGCCGTCGCGGGCCGCGCCGCCATCCACAAGGCCGTCAGACTGAGAAGCAGCGCCGCCGCGTCGCTGAGCATGTGACCCGAATCGGACAATAGCGCAAGGCTGTTCGTCAGCAGCCCTCCCGCAAATTCAAGCAGCATGATCAACGAGGTAATGCCGAGCGCGATCGCAAGCCCCGCTTTATTATTGGGGCCATGGTGATGGTGACCCGGTCCGTGATGGTGTTCGTGACCATCATGACCGTGCCCATGATGACCGTGTCCATGATGATCGTGTCCATGATGATCGTGTCCATGATGATCGTGATCATGATGCTGTCCATGGCCGTCGCACGAATGGTCGTGCTTGTGTTCATGCAGCGCATCTGGATTCGTATGTTTCATACAGATACCTCCAACCGGATTACCCTAAGGTTCCCAAGTACACTTCGTCATTATATATGAACAAATGCTCATATATAGTATAGTGTAAAGATTCGCCAGCGTGCAAGACCGAAAACGATATTTCGTTCCAACCTCGCTTCCGGTATATTGGAAGATCGAAAAAAGCCGCGCATGCGCGGCTATCATTGAATTACAGGAATTTATCGGTTTCACGCTTAGAAGTCTGATGGCAGCCGTGTCGCCTGAGGCGGGCAGATAACATTAGGGCCGGTTTACTTTGAATCCCATGACCGTATCCTTCCGAAAAGACGCTTCCTCCCGCAAAAGGCCGATCCGCTCATCCTCCGGATAATGCCGCATCAAGAAAAACACGAACGCTTCCACGACGCCGATCTCCATATTCAATTGATTATATTCGCTCGGATGCCGGTCGAGCAGCGACAGGCTGCGCTCCCATTCCGGCAAATCCGACGCTTCGCTCGTCCCCCGCCGCTCTCTGTCAACCAGCTTTCGAAGGTTGTTCGCGGCGCCCGCTATTCCGCTTCGCTTCCGATAGGCCGCGCGCCCGTACCACACGGCGGCTACGACAAGCAGCAGAAAAATCCATAATCCATTGTCCATATTCGTCATTCCCTCGCGTTTCTTTCATTTTCGTTCCGGCAGCTGTTTCAACCCCGTCCAGCATGGGTATATACACTTCACAACATCTGCGTCAAGCAACCGCAGGAACAATACCGTACATAAGGCAAACCTGTCGCCCGCCGCCATTAATCTCGTATTCAGGGAGGTAAGTAAGATGGCCGAACAATGCGTTGTTCACGAAGAGAGCATGGCACAAGACCCCGTCAGTCCGGCGACAACAAGCATCACAAGCACTTCGCAAAAGGTGGACGAGCTGCTTCAGCGTAATCGAGTCGCCATCGTCAAGCATCATGAGCAAATTACCCTAGCGAACAATCGCATTCGCACGACGCAAGCTTTTCTAGAAGCGGTGCGCAGCGCGCAAGCAGACGTTAGACACATGCCAGGCTGGGAGACGCCGCCGCGCGACCGACAGGCGCATTAGTTCCCGCTTGTTCACGACCGCTTCTCCCAAAGCTAGAAATACGGCCATCTTACCACGAAAGCGTTAACCATCAAAGCCCTGCTGCGGTTGTTCGACCCGCAATAGGGCTTTTTGGCTGCTTGAAGATGAACAAAACGCCCCTGCGTTGACCATATGGCCAACACAGGGGCGTTGTCGCAAGCATGCGAACAGGTTACACCATGATTTTGCAAATATCGTTCGTAAATTCGACCGGATCTTGAAGGGGAAGTCCTTCGATGAGCAGCGCTTGGTTATAGAGAAGCGCCGTATATAGACTCAGCTTCTCCTTGTCTTGCTCGAACGCGGACTTGAGCGACTGGAACACCTCGTGGTTCACGTTGATCTCCAGTACTTTCTCGGCCGAGACGCCGCCGCTGTTCGGCATGGCGCGCAGGATTTTCTCCATCTCGATCGACACTTCGCCCTGCGACGTCAGACAGACCGGATGGCTGCGAAGCCGCTTGGATGCGCGCACGTTCGTCACTTTGCCCGACAGCTGGGATTTCATGTAGTCGAACAGATCGGCGTTCGCTTTCGCCAGCTCCTCGTCCTCCTGCTTATTCTCCTCCTCGATGCCCAGATCGCCGCTCGAGACGCTGCGGAATTCCTTGTCTTTATACGAGAGGAGCATCTTGATCGCGAACTCGTCGATATCGTCGGTGAAGTAAAGAATTTCGTAGCCTTTGTCCAGCACCATCTCGGTTTGCGGCAGCTTCTCGATCCGCTCGTTCGTCTCGCCGGTCGCATAGTAAATATACTTCTGGTCTTCCGGCATGCGGGAGACGTATTCGTCCAGCGTCACGAGCTTCTTCTCTTTGGAGGAGGTGAACAGGAGCAAATCCTGCAGCGCTTCTTTGTTGGCGCCGTAGTCGTTGTACACGCCGAATTTCAGCTGGCGGCCGAACGACTTGTAGAACTGCTCGTACTTCTCGCGCTCGTCCTTGAGCAGGCTCTGAAGCGCGCTCTTGATTTTGCTCGCGATGTTCTTGGCGATCAGCTTCAGCTGGCGGTCATGCTGGAGCATTTCGCGCGAAATGTTCAGCGAGAGGCTCTCGGAATCGACCATCCCCTTGACGAAGCTGAAGTGATCCGGCAGCAGATCGCCGCATTTGTTCATGATCAGGACGCCGTTCGCGTACAGCTCAAGCCCCTTCTCGTATTCCTTCGTATAGAAGTCGAACGGCGTGTTCTCCGGAATGTACAGAATCGCCTGATAGACGACCGCGCCGTCCACGTGCAGGTGGATATGCTTGAGCGGCTTGTCGAAGCCATAGCGCTTCTCGTTATAGAACGACTCATAATCCTCGTTCGTCAGTTCGCTCTTGTTCTTGCGCCAGATCGGCACCATGCTGTTGACGCGCTGCTCTTCCGTGAAATCCTCGTATTCGTTCTCGCTGCCTTCCTTCAGTCGGCGGCTCGTGACGTTCATCTTGATCGGATAGCGGATGAAGTCGGAGTACTTCTTGATGATCGCCTTCAGGCGGTATTCCTCGAGGAATTCGTCGTAGCTCTCGTCCTCGGTGTTCGCCTTGATCTTGAGCGTGATCTCCGTGCCGACGGTATCCTTCTCCCAAGGCTCGATCGTATAGCCGTCTGCGCCCGCGGATTCCCACTTATACGCTTGTCCGCCCGTCAGCGGCTTGCTGACGACGGTGACGACGTCCGCGACCATGAACGCCGAGTAGAAGCCGACGCCGAATTGGCCGATGATGTCGTGGCCGTCCTTCGACTCGTTCTCCTTCTTGAACGCAAGCGAGCCGCTCTTGGCGATGACGCCCAGATTGTTCTCCATCTCTTCCTGCGTCATGCCGATGCCCGTATCGCGAATCGTCAGCGTGCGGTTCTCTTTGTCGGCCGTAATTTGAATGTAATAACTGTCCTTATCGAACGTCAGGTTCGAGTCGGTCAGCGCCAAATAGTAAATTTTGTCGATGGCGTCGCTGGCGTTGGAAATCAGTTCGCGCAGGAAAATTTCCTTCTGCGTGTAGATGGAGTGAATCATCATGTCCAACAATCGTTTGGACTCGGCCTGAAACTGCTTTTTCTCCATACCTTGCTTCTCCTCCATGATTCATCGTTATGGATCGGTTAACATCGTTAGCACTCTAATGCAGCGAGTGCCAGCCCACTAATTTTATATCATTTCGCCTTCCCGCATGTCAATATTTCCAAGGCTCATACACGTTCCTGACGTCTCGGGCTGAACCCATTGATGGCGCTCACGCCTTAAATCCCTATCTCAGGCAGCGGCGGCGGAATCGCGTTGCGTCTGACAACGTCCCTTGACGCCAAACAGCCTGGCTTTCGCCGCGATGCGCGGCCAAGCTCAGGCTGTATTGGCTGGATATAGAACGAATGAGCGTAAGTCGCGAAGGAGATAACAAGCTTAAACCGCAATCATTCGTTTCAAACCGAGAAGGAGTGACGTACTTATGATTCTTCGCATCATCTTGTGGGCGGTGTTCATTCTGCCCTTTTTCACCCTGCTGCTGCTTCGCCGAGATTTGATTCGCCAGTATTTGCCCGCCGCCATGTTCGTCACGATCGTCAACGTGATTTTGTACGAGGTGGCGTGGGAATATGGCTGGTGGCATTATAAGCAGTCGCTGTTCGCCTGGGACGCCGTCACGCCGGCGCCGCTCATCTTCAGCGCGTATTGGGTCGTGACGATCTGGATTCTCGCGCTGTCCTTCCATCGGTTCTGGCTCTATCTGATCTTGAACTTGGCCGTGAACAGCTTGTTCGCCTTCGAACTCGCGCCTTGGCTGTCCAGAGCGGGCATTACCGAAGGGACGCTGACCAGTACGTCGATGCTGCTCATCCTGACCGGCCTGAGCACCGGGGTCTATCTGTTCCAGCTGTGGTTCGAGCGCGAGGACCGGACCGAGATGACGTTCAGCATGCCGCGCAGATCCCGCATTTGACGCGTATACTCATTAAATTAATCTTTGGTTTGTCGCGCGTTCGAAGCCGATTCCGACGCCCACGCATCTGCAGCTGCCGCCAAGTAATAAGCCAGCCCTACCTGTTGGCTCTCGAGCATCTGCAGATGGAACGCGTCGGTTAAGAAAAATCGCGTCTGAGCCGCGAGCTCGGCCGCGCCCGTCGGATGCCCCTTATCCGTGAGGAATGCCGCGTGATCCGCAAGCAGCTTGCGAACCCGCTCATCCCGGTGCATGATGCCGCTTCGCAGCGCTTCGGCCATCGCGTCCATGAATTGCGCCGCTTCTCCGGCTAATTCGTTCATGGCGACCGGATCGATCGGTTGATCGTCGAGCAGGTCGACGCCATACGTCTCTTTCAAATGCGCATTCTGCTCCTCCAGCGCTTCGTGCCACGCTTCCTCGCTTTCGAGACCGAATCCCCGGAACATTTCTTCCTTTGCCATAGCTTCCCCTGCTTTCTCATGATTAATCGCGGCCTTCAGCGTCTGCATCACTTCATCCAACCTCTCTCGTCTCAAGCGCAGCTGCTCCTCTTGTTCTGCAAGGTGCGCCAATCTGCCTTGACCTCCGTCCATAAGCGACTTGATCCGGGCCAGCGGAAAGTCCAGCTCCTTATAGAACAGAATGTGCTGAAGCCGCTTCAGCTCTTCGTCGCCATATAACCGGTAGCCCGCTTCGTTGACCGCGGCCGGCAGCAGCAGTCCGATTTTGTGATAATGGTGCAGCGTCTTGACGGTCACGCCGGACAATGCCGACACTTCTTTCACCGTATAATTCACTTGCGTCACGCTCCCTTCGAAACCTACGATAAGGCCTCCTCTAAGAGGAGAGTCAAGCGGTTTAGTGAAGGCCTTTATCAGCACGGATGCAACCCAGAGAAAAAAGCACGCCCTAGCGCGGCGTGCTTGTCGATGCTGCCTGATAGTTAGGCGAGCGCTTCGCCCGAAGCGGGGTATTCCGGACCCTTCGCCTTGAGCGGCAGCCGCACCGTGAACGTCGCGCCTTCGCCAAGGCGGCTTCGCACCCCGATCGCGCCGCCGTGCAGCTCGACGATTTTGCTCGCGATCGACAGCCCCAGTCCGCTGCCGCCGGCCGTGCGCGTGCGCGACTTATCTCCTTTGAAGAAACGTTCGAAGATACGCTTCTGGTCCTCTTCCGTAATGCCGCAACCGGTATCGCTCACCTCGATAAGGGCTTCTTCGCCGTTCTGCCCAAGCCTCACGGTCAGATCCCCTCCGCGCTCCGAGAATTTCACGGCGTTGACGATCAAATTGTTCCACACTTGGCTGAGCATTTCTTCGTCCGCTTCAATCGTGACGGGAGACAATTCGAGCGCCAGCTCCAGCTCCTTCTCCAGCCACTGCGGCTCGCATGCCAGCACGACATTGCGAAGCTGCGTGTCCAGTCTGTAGGCGCTCGGCTCGAAGGGCTGCTGCGCTGATTCGAGCGACGTCAGCTTGAGGAGATTGTCGCTCAGCTTGGAGAGACGCATACTCTCGGTCTCGATGATCGACAGGTAATGCTTGCGCTCCTCGGACGTGAGCGATTCGTTCTGAAGCGCATGGGCGAACCCCCGGATCGAGGTAAGCGGCGAGCCGATCTCGTGCGACACGTTGGAAATGAATTCCTGCCGAAGCTGCTCCATCTGCTTCAATTCGGAGGCCATATGATTGATCGTCTGGACGAAATCGCCCCACTGCCCGTCCATCCGCCGATCTTTGTCCAGCGTCACGTTGAAATCCCCTTTGGCGATCCGTCGCAGCGCGTCGATGATTTCGCCCCAGACCGCCCGCTGCTTCGGTCCGGTCACCAGTCCGATGACGATCGCCGACAGCATCATAATGAGCATGCCGACGAGCGCGGTGGCCAGCTGCGTCCAGAACGGCGTCCACTGCCGATCGATCCGCGCCAGCAGCCCGCCGGTCAGCCAGTACGCGATCGAGTACGCCACGCCGGCCGAGAGGAACAACAGGAGGACGACGCCGACAATCCGGGCCGCGATGTGCGGGCGCGATCTGCGCTTGGCCAGCTCATCCCAGACCGAACCCTTGCCCGCGCGGCGACTTCGGCGTTGCCTCCGCCCCGCCCTCATGTCGCGTTCTCCATCCGGTAGCCGAGACCGCGCACGGTGCGGATCGCAAGCTGTACGCCCCGCTGGGCAAGCTTCTCCCGCAGCCGGTTGATGTGCACGTCGAGCGTCCGCTCGTTCCCGTCGAAATCGTAGCCCCAGATCGACTCGATGAGCTGATCCCGCGTCAAGGTCCGGCCTTGGCTGCCCAGAAGCATGAAGAGCAGCTCGAATTCCTTCGGCGGAAGCGCGAGCTCTTCGCCGTGCGCCTGCGCCCGGTTCGCTGCGCGGTCCAGCGTCAATCCGGCGGCGGACACTTGCTGGGAGCTATTGATCCGGTACCGTTTCAGCAGCGCTTTGACCCGAACGACAAGCTCGGGCGGATCGAACGGCTTCACCAAATAATCGTCCGTCCCCAAATCGAAGCCGCGCACTTTATCGACCGTCTCGCCTTTGGCCGTCAGCATGAGCAGCGGGACTTCGTACAGCCGCTGCAGCTCCTTGCACAGCGCCCATCCGTCCATGCGGGGCATCATAATATCCAGAATGACCAAGTCCGCCGCGGACGCTTCCATCCGCTCCAGCGCCTCCATCCCGTCGGCCGCCTCGGCAACGGTATAACCTTCCCGCTGCATCATAACGCGAACCAGCTCGCGAATATGGGGGTCGTCATCCACTACAAGTATTTGCGCCATGACCGCTCTCCTCCCGTCAGGCCTGCTCGGCCATCATCTGCATGCGAAGCTGGCCGTCCGCGAAACTTCGGTACAGCTCGTGTCCGCCGTACAGCTGCTCATGCGTCCCCTGTCCCGTAATGCGTCCCTTCTCGATGAAAATAATCGAATCGGCATCGACGACCGTCGACAGCCGGTGCGCAATGACGACCGTCGTTCGCCCTTGCATCAAATTCGCGAGCGCCAGCTGAACCGCCTCTTCCGATTGGCTGTCGAGATTCGACGTCGCCTCGTCCAGCATGAGAATGTGCGGATCGCGCAGCAGCGCCCGGGCAATCGCGATCCGCTGCCGCTGGCCGCCGGACAGCTTCACGCCGCGCTCGCCGACCGCCGTCTCGTAGCCGTCCGGCAAATCCCGGATGAAGCCGTCTGCATAAGCCATTCGCGCTGCTTGTTCGAGTTCCTCCTGCGTCACGGCCCGATTCAGTCCATAGGTTAAATTATCCCGGATCGTACCCGCGATAACCGGACTATCCTGCGAGACGTAGCCGATCTGGCTCCGCCACGCTTGCAGCGAATAGTCGGCGATATCCCGATCTCCATGGCGAATGGCCCCTGCGGACGGCAGGTAAAACCGCTCCAGCAGCGAGAACAGCGTCGTTTTGCCGCCGCCGCTCGGTCCGACGATCGCCGTGACTTTGCCGCCCTCGATCGTGAAGTTCAACCGGTCCAGAATCGGCTCTTCGGGGTTGTAAGCGAATGAGACGTCACGCACATGGATCGGCTCGGTCCGGCGCGGAACGGCAAGTCCGTCTTCCAGCGCTTCCTCGTCCGCTTCCAGAATGCCGATGATGCTCTCGGTCGCGCCCATCGTCTTCTGAAATTGCGTGAAGAACTGCGTAATCTGCGTAATCGGCATGATGATTTGGAACAGATACATAATAAAGGCGACCAGTTCCCCCGCGGTCATCGCGCCGGACGACACCTGCACCCCGCCGAAGCCGATTAACGCCACGAGGATGACGAGCATGAGGAACGACACGGTCGGGCTGATCAACGCCTGCATCTTCGCTTCCTTCAACCCGAGTCCGAACAGGCTGCGGATGCCGCTTCGCCCTTGCTCGAACTCGGCGCCTTCCGAGCCCGAAGCCTTGACGAGACGGATCTCCGATATGGCGCGCGTGGCGACTGATGCGAAGCGCGCGTTCTCTTCCTGCGCGGCCTTGGCGATCTTGTACATACGCCGGCCGATGGGCATCATGATGAGCGCGGCGAGCGGGAAGACCGTGAAGATGACGAGCGTCATTTTCCAGTTCATATACAGCATCACCGAGAGCGACCCGATGATGGATAACACGCCGGAGAAGAAGCCCGTAATATGCTCGGTAATGAGTCCTTTCATGACCGCGGTATCGTTGGTCAGCCGGCTGACCGTCTCCCCGGTCTCCTTGCTGTCGTAATAGGGCACCGGCAGCCGGAGCAGCTTGCGCCACAGCCGCTCCCGAATCGCGGAGACGATCTTGTTGCCTCCGTAATGCAGCATGTAGACGGCCGCGCCGCCGGCGATCACCTGCGCGATGAACGCGCCGGCTAGTCCAATGATCTGTCCCGCCCCAAGCGAGTCCAACGAGAAGCCGTTGACCAGGTTTTTCGTAAACAACGGGATCGTCAGACCGACAAGCGTGTTGACGACGCTGAGCGCCACGGCGATCGCCAGCAGCGCCTTCGGCGGATTCGTCTCCAGCACGAGCCCCCAGAACCTTTTTATATTTTGTTTCATGCGCTCCACTCCTTCATGGCTATCTATAGGTCGTGTTTAATGTATAACGTCTATGTAAACGGAGTTTAAACGAAAACGAGCCCTCTTCGCAAAACGCGCACGGCGTGTCGGAAGATGACTCGTTATATCCATCGTCAACATATAGGATCGGGCTGGGGTATTGATCAATCGTCACCGCGCTCCTGATCGGCTATCGCGCAGCATGACTGCGCTAGCCGGAGCCGTCGCTATCGCTTGCGGCGTGCTTCTCCGCGATTACCGGCAGCGCCAGCCGCCTGCGTCGGAGCTCCCTCGCGAGCATGCCGATAAAGGCCCGCTCCAGCCGAAGGGCTTTCGCCTCCCGATATGTCTCCAGCACCGCCTCGTCCGAGAACCGCCCCAGCAGCCATTCTCTACCTCTTCTCGGCGGAATCATGACAGGCATGCCCGGCCTGCCCGCTTATTGGTCCGCAATGTCCAATACCTCCATCACCAGCTTCCTGTACTGCTCGGCCTTGCGCGTGCCGCTGATCAAATTCGACAACCGGTAGGCGGGGATATCGTATCGGCGGCAGAACTCCTTCTGATCCAATTCCAGCTCGGCCAGACGCCGCTTGATCGCCCAGCCGAACGGCGTGATCGGTCTCGTGCGCTTCACCGCCGCCCCCTCCCTGCTTATGCCGGCTTGCCGGATATGCTATACTTTTCGTAATCGGTTTCTATCATTATAACTTACTTAAGTCATCATTCAACCTAAAATTTACTTAAATACGTGTTTCGCCCTATTTTGGAGGGATTGCGGCCATGCAGACTATTTACGAACGAATCGAATCGCTCATCGCCCTTCGAGGCATGTCCAAGAAAGCCTTTTGCGAACAGTTGAATATCTCGACGGGTAATTTCGGCGACTGGAAACGCAACGCCTCCGCCCCATCCGCCCGCAAGCTGATCGAGATCGCCGCTTTCTTCGACGTCAGTCTCGACTGGCTGATGACCGGAGCGGAATTCCGGGCGCGCCCAGGACGCGTGAGCGAGAGCCGCGAGCCTTATTTTTTTGCGCCGAACTGGCAACTCGATTGCCGGCTCAGCGAGCTGCCCGAGAAGGAGCGAGCGTTCATCGCCGAATATTTGGCGTTCAGCGGTTACCGGAGAGACCGTGAAGCGCAGATGGACCGACGTCAGGATCGGACCGATACCGATGATGCTGATGGCGAGCCGAAGAAAGAGTAAGCCGGTTGCTGCCTCGCCGAAGCACTTGGATGGCGTGCAGGGCCAACCGAGCCTCGGCAAGCCTCTCTATAATTACAGAACGGCCCGGCCTTCGCATCGATGCGAAGGCCGGGCCGTTGTTGTTATAACGATTCGTACAGGTAATTCAATTCATAGCATCCTTTATGCGCGGATGCCCTCCGGCTGGCTTGGATCCGCATCCGGATGAAGCGCGGTCTGCGATTGGCGCAGCGTAATTGCGAAGATGTGCATGCCCGGGCTATAAGGGAGCTGCAGCGAAGACGTTTCCTTCCGGCCATCGAGCGCGTACGTCTGCATGAAGATACGTCCGGGCTGGTCGAGGACGAAGGTACGGATTTCGTTGCGCTCGGCGATCCGTCCTTCCCATGCGATCTGCTCGCCGAAGCGCGGCGCGCCCGTCCAGTCGGTGAACCGGAGCCGGAACACCTCCTTCGATCCATCCTTGTACACCGCCGTGCACGGCTCGATATAATTGCCCCATTCGCTGCAGCCGAGCAGCGCGATTTCATCGTAGCGGCCTTCCGGCAGGCGGATGATCTGACCGTGGCAGGAGATGTTGTCGCTCTGTCCGTCGATGAGGTCTGCGATGCCGAACGGGCGACGATCCACGCGGAAACCTTCGGCCGTGATCGCATCATCCGGCAGGAAATACGTCCCCATGCCGGTCAAGTTAGCCCGACCGCTGGCGAGACTGCCGAAGCCTTGGTCGTTCATGAATGCTTCCAGCGGTACGACCGCGTAGGCGTATTCACCCGCCCCATGCGGCTGCGTGCCGGCTTCCGCATCGCGCTGGCCATCCGTCTCCGCTTGCGCTTGAACGGCTTCGCGCGTCTCAGCGATACCGCGCAATTCGGCCGCAAGCTGCTCCTCGAACCCCGCGATTTCCTCCAGCTTGGCGGCCAGCCGCTCGCCGTGTCGGCCATCGGTCGGATTCACGCTGGCCCGCACGAGAATTTTGTTGATCGAACGCCACCGGTTGCTCGCTTCTTCCAATCCGTCGGCGATGATCTCAAGCCGCGGTACGCGATCCCTTGCCGACAATTCCCGCAGCAGGCCCGCGAACATCATCCGGCCGGTGCTCAGATCGAAGATGGTGCGGATGAGCGGCGCGTCGTGCCAGGTGCCCGAATCGCCCCATTCGACGGCCAAATCGAGACCGGCTCGAACAGCCTTCGCGAAGGCGCGCATTTGGCCAAACGGCGATTGCTCGCCCTCCGTGTGCGGCGCATGCGCCAGCACGACGGCGCGCCAATCCGCAAGCTCCGCCGCTTCGCGCGTTTTGCGCATGACCGCGTGGTTCAAATACGCCGCCCGCAAATCCGCCTTCGGCAGCGGCTGCGCGAACTTGCTGTACCAGCTGTCCGAGCAGAAGAACGTCTCGCCGTCGTCGCTTGCGCCGATGATCGTCGCCGCATGGATGCGCGTGTTGTCCGGGTTGCCGAAGCCGCCGTCCCATGGAATCGCGTTCGCCTTGACCGCGGCCAGTACAGGATTGCCTTGGCGGATCTGCTTCAATATGTCCGCGGCGGCAAGCTCGAAATCGGCGATTGTCCGATCCTCCAGCGCCAGCCCGTGATACCGTTCGAGCAGCAGCGGATCGAAGCGCTGCAGCTCGCTTAGGCACGCGCCAAGCCGCGGTGAAGCATTCGGCGTGTAGCCGAACGTCCATGTATCGGCGAACATGCCGGCTGAGCCCCGTCCGTGCCATTCGGCGACGGCGACGACCTCCATCTCGGTACAGTACAGGAACTCGATATACCGCGGCTGGACCGGCAGGAGCGGCGGAAGCTCCGTCGGCTGGGCCGGCGCGTCCGCGATCGGCTGCGCGTAGGCGCCCGCCTCCGCGATCCGGGTGTAGCGGAAAAGATGCTCGATATCGATCCGGTAGCCGCGTTCCGCAAGCTTCGCCGCGGCTTGGATCGCCTTCATCGAATCGCCGCCGAGCGCCATGAAATCGTCGTGAATGCCGATCCGCTCCATGCCCAGCAGCTCTGCCCATATATCGGCGAGCGCCCGCTCGGCATCCGTGCGCGGCTCCGCATAATCTGCCGCGGCAAGCGAGACCGCGGCGTTCAGCTCGGGGAGGGCGGCGCGATCGACCTTGCCGTTGGCCGTCAGCGGGATCCCCTCCACCGGCACGAAATACGAAGGCAGCATATAGGTAGGCAGCCATCTGGCCGCATAAGCACGAAGCTCGGCCGGTGATAGGCCGGACTCCGATACGTAGTAGGCGCAGATGCATTTTGCACCGTGCGGATCGGGCCGGTCGAGCACGACCGCCTCTCGGACGGCCGCATGCTTGATCAGCTGCGCGTGGATCTCGCCAAGCTCGATGCGATAGCCGCGAATTTTGACTTGGTGATCCACCCGGCCCATGAATTCGATGTTGCCGTCGTCCAGCCAGCGGGCCATGTCTCCCGTCCAATACAGCTTCCCGGGATGGAACGGGTTGTCGATGAACCGCTCCGCCGTCAGCTCCGGCTGGTCCATGTAGCCGGATGCGAGCACTTCGCCGCCGATATACAACGCGCCTTTGACGCCGATCGGACAAGGCATGAGCGCATCGTTCAGAATGTAATAGCGCGCGTTCTGGATCGGCTTCCCGTACGGGATGCTCGCCCAATGAGGCTGGACGTCGCCGACCGGATAATAGTTCGACCAGACCGTCGCCTCCGTCGCTCCGCCGAGGGCGATAACGCGCGCGGACGGTATGGCCTGCCGCAGCCGATCCGGCAGCGTGACAGGAATCCAGTCGCCGCTTAGGAAGACGAGCCGCAGACGCGAGCCGCGGGCTGCCTCGCCCATCGCCTCGAGCGCAGGCATCAGCTGTTGGAGCGCGGCCGGCGCGGAATCCCAGAACGTGACCGGCTCATCCCGCAAGATGGCGGCAAGCGCGTTCGGATTGCGAATTTCCGCCCTCGTGGCGATCCGCACAGACGCCCCGGCGGCCAGGAACCCGAATATATCGTAGACCGACAGATCGAAGCAGAGCGACGTCATAAACAGAACCCGATCCCGGCCGTCGACGCCGTACGTGTTGTTGACCCATTCGATCAGGTTGACGACCGGCCGGTGCTTCACCATGACGCCCTTCGGCGTCCCCGTCGATCCGGAGGTGAAGATGACGTAGGCAAGATGGTCCGCCTTCGACGGGCAGGCGGGATCGTTCGTTTCGTATCCGCCAAGATGCCACCCCGTCCATTCCCGTACGTTCGGCGCCGGCTGTACGACCATCAAGTCGGTTCTTTGCATGACAACATCCATCCGATACTGCAGCTCGTTCGGGAAGTCGTCCGTCCGGCGCTCGATTGCCGGCTCTACGATAAGTCCGCCTGCCGCGCTCGCCGCGTATTCGAAGAAGCTGCGGCTTGCGTAGAGCAATTTATCCATGTTGTACGTCGGCTCGTACGTCCCGTGATGCTCGCGCGCGAAATCCGCGAGCGACTGCCGGAAGGTCTCCTTACGGTCCTCGTCCGGCACGTCCGCGACGACGAGCAGCCCGCCAGGGGCCAACAGGCGCCGGCATTCCGCGATGACCGCCTCCAAATACCGGTACCCCGGGAAAAATTGCGCCGCGCTGGCGATGACGATCGCGTCGAAGCTCGCGTCCGCCAAACCTTGCGTCTCGTGCGCGAACCCTTCCAGTAGCGACACCGAAGGATAAGCCCCGCCTGCCAAGCGCTCGCGGTTGCGCTGCTGCGTCAGCGGCGAAGGATCCATGCCCACATAGGCGGCTACGCCGCCGGCCAGCTCGAACATGATGAGACCCGAGCCGCAGCCGATTTCGAGCACGCGGGACGATGCGTCCAGATGCGGCTTGATCAGCCCGGTCACGTGACGGACATAACGCTCGACCTCTTCCTCGCGGAACGCCTCGCCCGTATAGCTGCTGACGAAACCGCCCTCCTGGACCCGGTCTTCCGCGCTGCGGGCGATGTAATCCCACAACGCTTTCACCTGCTCGGCGTCGATTCGCTCGGGCTCCGCATGCGGCTGTTCTTCATCCAACAAAATCACGTCTCGCAGCTGCGGGAGCGTCCATTTGAACGGCTCGAACGGGCGGAATGCTTCAGTCTGCGTAACCAAATACGCAATGTTCGAGCGGCGCAGGATGCCTTCGATCCGCTCTCTCGGGAATTGCGGCTCGAACGGCACGTAAGCGCCGCCCGCCTTCGCGATGCCGAGCACGCCGACGATCATGTCGACGGAACGTTCGAGGATGACCGCGACCAGCGTCTCCGCTCCGACGCCTCTCGTCCGCAGCAGGCGAGCCAATTGGTTCGCCCGCTCGTTCACCTGCCTGTACGTCCACTCTCGGCCCTCGCATACGACCGCGACCGCTTCCGGCTCAAGCCGCACTCGCCGCTCGAACAAGCCCGCCAGCGTCTGCGCCCGGTCATAATCGGCTTCCGTCGCGTTGAACATCTCCACGATCCGTCTCGTCTCGGCTTCACTCATATAATCAAGCGAGCCGATCGCCTGCTCCGGATGATCGACGATGGCCTGCAGCAGGTTCGCATAATGAGCTGCCAGCCGTTCGGCCGTCTCGGGTTTGAACAACGACCGGCTGTACTCGAGCATACAGGCGAGGCGACCTTCCGTCGGCATCGCGGTTAAGGCCAGATCGAACTTCGCCACCGCGTGGGACAAGGGGTAATCCTCGGTCTCGAACCCGCTCCACGCCGGCAGCGGACTCTCCATGTTCTGCAGCGCGAACGCCGTGTCGAACAGGGGGTTGTGGCTGAAGTCGCGCGCCAGGCGAAGGCGGCCGACCAGCTCCTCGAACGGATAGTGCTGGTGCTCGTAGGCGCCGAGCGCCATCGCCTTCACTTCCTGCAAATAGTCGGCGAACGGCTTGCGCGCGGCCGGATAGCTGCGCATCGCCAGCGTATTGACGAACATGCCGATGACGCGCTGCGTATCGCCGCTCGTCCGTCCCGCGACCGGCGAGCCGACGACGACGTCTTCCGCTCCGCTATAGCGGGCAAGCAGCGCGGAGAACGCCGCCAGCATGACCATGTACAGCGTCGCCTGCCGCTCGGCCGCGAAGGTCGTAAGACGCGCGGTCAGCGCTTCCCCGATCTCGAACCGGATCAGATCGCCCTCGAACCGCTGCAGCGCCGGTCTGGCGTAATCGGTCGGCAAATCCAGCACCGGTAGCTCCCTCGCGAACGTCTCGAGCCAGAACCGCTCATGCGCCGCATACGCTTCGGTCTGCTCCTGCCGCTGCCGCCAGACGGCGTAATCCTTGTATTGGACGCGGAGCGGCTCGAGCGGCTCGCCCGCATAGATGCGTGTAAACTCCTCCACCAGCAGGTTGATCGATACGCCGTCCGCCACCATGTGATGCACGTCGATGAGCAGCAGATGGCGGTCGTTCGCAAGCTCGATGACGCCGACGCGCAGCAGCGGCGCGCGGCGCAGGTCGAACGGCCGGACGAACGCGAGGGCCCGCTCTCTAGCCTCCTCCTCGCTCGCCGCGGCATATTCAACGGCGAGCCTGGCCTCCGGCTGGATCCGCTGCACGAGTTCTCCCTGCACCGTATCGAAGCTCGTGCGCAGCGCCTCGTGCCGCCGGATCAGCTCGTCGAACGCGTATTCCAGCCGCTCCTTCTCAAGCGGCCCGTTGATGCGCAGCGCCATCGGGATGTTATAGCCGGCCGCGGCCCCGTCCAGATGGCTGAGCACGTACAGTCTTCGCTGCGCGGATGTGGACGGATAATAGTCAGCCGGCTCCGCGGCGGGTATAACGGCTCCTGTACTCCGAGCAGCCTTGCTAATGACATCCGCCATCTGCTCGAGCGTCGCATGGTCGAACACGTCGCGGAACGTCAGCGCAGCGCCCGTCTGCTCGTAGATGCGCTGCAGCAAAGCCGCCGCGCGCAACGAATGACCGCCGATCTCGAAGAAATGATCCGTCGCCGCAACGTTCGGCACGTGCAGAATGTCTTTCCAGATGTCCGCAAGCCGCGCTTGCTCGTCGTTCAATGGGGCGGATACCGGTTGCGATGACGCGGACGTCTCGATCGCCGGCAGCGCTTTGCGGTCCAGCTTGCCGTTCGGCGTGTGCGGCAGCCGCTCCAGCCGCATGAACCCGGACGGCACCATATACGAAGGCAGCCGTTCGCCTAGATGCGCTCGAAGCCGCGAGAGCGGAATGTCGGTCGCTGACGCATAGTATGCGTACAGCGAGTTCGTCCCTCCCTCTTCGGCGCGTGCGATTACAGCCGCTTCGCGCACCCCGTCCAACGCGAGAAGCTGGGCTTCGATGTCGCCCGGCTCCACCCGGTAGCCCCGTATTTTAACCTGCTGATCCAATCTGCCCAGACATTCGATCGTGCCGTCCGGCTTCCATCTCGCCAGATCGCCGGTGCGGTACATCCGCTCGCCGATCGCGAACGGATGCGGCACGAATTTGTCGGCCGTCAGGTCTTCCCGCCGCCAATAGCCTCGCGCCAGCCCGTCGCCGGCAATGCACAGCTCGCCAGCCGTCCACGTCGGCATCAGCTGCCCGGCCGGACCTACAATATAGATCTGCGTATTCGCGATCGGTCTTCCGATGCGGGTATCGTCATCGCCCTCCGTCTCATGCAAGGTGGACCATACGGTCGTCTCCGTCGGACCGTACATATTGAACACGCGGGCTTGCGTCGATCCGCGCAGCTCGGTCAGCAGCGGCGCGGGAAGCGCTTCGCCGCCGAGCAGGATGCAATCCAATCCCGCGACCGCCTCGCGCCCTCGGGGGTCCGCCAGCAGCAAACGCATGCGAGAAGGGGTCATTTGCGCCATGCGGACGTTCTGCGACGCGATCCACGATGCGAGCAAGCCGGGGTCGGCCTGCTGCTCCTTGTCCGCGATGGCGACCGTCATGCCGAGCGTCAGCGGCAGCAGCGTCTCCAGCACGAAGATATCGAACGAATAGGTCGTGACCGACAATATTGCGGAGCCCGGCTCGAACGGGATGCGCGCTTCCATGCCGACGAAGAAGTTATGCACGGCCCGATGCTCGATCATGACGCCCTTCGGCTTGCCCGTGGAGCCGGATGTGTAGATCACGTACGCAAGGTCGTCCGCGCCGGCACACGACTCGAGATTAGCGCCATCCGCCGCATACGCATCAAGATCATCCAAATGGATACAGGCGCCGCCGAAAGCGATAGTTGCGGCAAGCTCGCGATGCGCCACCAGCAGTCCCGCGCCGGAGTCCTCGATCATATGGCGGATGCGCGTCTCGGGAAATTCCGGATCGATCGGCACATAGGCGCCGCCTGACTTCAAGACGGCAAGCAGCCCGACTACGAGATCGAGTCCGCGCTCTGCCATGACCAAGACGAGCTTGCCGGGACCCGCACCCGCTTGGCGGAGCGTCCGGGCAAGGCGATTCGCCCGCTCGTTCAGCTCGCGGTACGTCGACCGCTCGCCGCCGAAGGCCGCCGCCGCCGCATCCGGCGTTCGCTCCGCCTGCCGCTCGAACAGCCGATGGATCGTTTGACTGCGCTCATAAGAGGTATCCGTGTCGTTCCAGCCGATGCGCATCAGCGCGACTTCCGCCGGCGGCATCGTTTCGATCGCGTCAAGCGCTTGGTCCGGGTTCCGGACGAGCGCGTCATACAAGTGACACAGATGGCCCAGCATCGTCGACAGCTGGTCCGTCTCATAGCGCGCTTCATTGTACGTCAGCAGCACCTGCAGGTCCGCGCCGCTGCGTTCGAAGCGGAAATGAAGGTCGCAGCCGAATTCGGCCGTGGCATCGGGCGGATGGAGCTCGCCTAGCGACGCGATCATGGGAATAACGGGCCGGCCGATCTGATCCACGCGGTACGCCAATCCTTCCGCCATCTCCCGGAATGGAATGCCGCGATGCGCCATGGCCTCGCCGACAGCCTGTTTCGTCGCATTCAGCAGCGTCCGGAGGGTGCTGGAACCGGTCGACATCGTCTTCACGAGCAGGATGCCGTTATCCGCACGCGCGCCGTCTTGCCCGGCGGTCGCGGGGACACCCAGTATAACGGTCTCGTCGTGCGTATATTTGTAGAACAAGCTTTGGAGGCCGGTCAGAAACAGCAGATAGAGCGCCGAAGGCGAGCCTTTGGCGATGGCCGTCAGCCGCTCTCCTGTCTCACGCGGAATCGTCTGGACAATCTGCGGCGCCTCCGGGTTGTCGAGATCCGCGCCATTCGCAAGATTTCCCGTCGGCTTGCCCCAAGGCAGCGCCGACAGCGTATCCGCCTCCGTAAACCTTCCGCTCCAATACGCGCGCTCTTTCTCGAATACCGTTCTCATGAACATCACACCCCGATTGATAGGAATTGTCTCAAGTAGCGCTAATCGTCGACCTCTTGAACTCGCGCTAGAAGGCAAAATCAAGCGACTCCCACGCGCGGCCAACATGGTCCGGCTCATTCCCGCCAAGCGGAATATCTTGCAGCGGCATATCCGGCGATTCGGCGACGGCGCCAAGCAAAGCGACATACCGGTCTTTCATCTTCTCGATCGTACCGTGCGCATACAGCGCGGCGGCATAGACGAACGCGCCTTTCCAGACGCCGTCCTCCTTATAGAAATCCAGCGTTACGTCGAATCTGGCGCCGCGCCGCGCAAGCTCGCAAGGCTTGAGCGTCAAGCCGTTCAAGGACGAGGCGAGCAGATCCGGGTCCTGCATGGCGAACATGACGTCGAAAATCGGGTGCCGTCCCGGTTCGCGGCGGACCGCTTGTCGTTCCGCGAGCAGCTCGAACGGATAATCCCCGTGCTCGAACGCCTCCAGCGTCCGGGCTCTCGTATCGTCCAGGAAACGCGCGAACGGGATTCCGCCGGATGGGCGGCAGCGCAGGGGGACCGTACCGACGAACATGCCAATCAGCGATGCGGCATCCGGATGCTCACGCCCGGATACCGGCGTACCGATGATGAGATCCTCTTGGCCCGTATATCGGCTGAGGAGCGAAGCGAACCCGGCGAGAAGAACCATATACAGCGTGCATCCGCGCTCGGCGGCAAGACTGCTCAGCTGATCTTCCAAATCTCGGCCCAATTCAAAGGCGACTGCGCCGCCATCGCGGCTGCGGGACGACTGGCGTTCGTAATCCTCCGGCAGCCGCAGCACCGGAAGCTCGCCGGCCAACGCCTCGCGCCAGTAGCGCTCGAGCAGCTCTCGCCGCGCGGCGAACCGCTTCTCCTGCCATGCCGCATAGTCGATGTATTGCATGCGCAGATGCGGAAGCTCACCGCCTTCGTAATGCAGGGCGAACTCGCGAACGAGATTCCCGATCGATAAGCCGTCCGATACGATATGGTGCATGTCGAAGAGCAAGAGATGACGCTCCGGCGCAAGCTGGACGATCCCGGCGCGCAGCAGGGGCGCGGCCGTCAGGTCGAAAGGTCTCACGAACCGGCTCACCCAGGCGTCGACGTCCATTTCGCCTTGCTCGGCTTCCAATCGCTCCAGCCGAAAATCGACCTCCGCCTGTACGCGCTGCGCCGGCACTCCCTCATGCATGACGAAGCTCGTTCGCAGCGTTTCGTGACGTCGGATGATCGCCGCAAGCGCCGCTTCCGCCCGCGCTGCGTCCAACTTCCCTTCCGCGAGAAGCGCGCTCGGCATATGACTCGCATACTCGGCGCCAGGCCGCTGGCTCTCGAGATAGATCCGCCGCTGCGCCGCCGATAGCGGGTGCAGGTCGCGTCGCGGAATGGTTGGGATCTGCTCCGGCCCTACGCGGCTTTCCTGCCGATCGATAACGGCGGCAAGCTCCCGGATCGTAGGCGATTCGAAAATTTGCCTGTACGCCAGATCGGCGCCGAATCGCTCGTGAATGGCGGCGAGCAGCTCTGCGGCCTTCAGCGAATGACCGCCAAGCTCGAAGAAGGACCGGCCGACGCCCGGGCTCGATACGCCGAGCATCGTCTCCCACATCGATGCCAGCGCGGCTTCGGTCTCCGTCGCTGGCGGAAGGTGCGACTGCTCATCGGCTTCCGCTTCCGCATCCGGCTCCGGCAGCGACTTGACGTCCACCTTGCCGTTCGGCGTCAGCGGCATGGCCGCGAGCGGCACGGCGAAGGCCGGTACCATGTACGCCGGCAGCTTCGCCGCCGCGTATGATTGGATCTCTGCTGGCTTAAGGACGGCATCGGCTTCCACCGCATAGTACGCGCACAGATACTCGCCCCACGCTTCGCTGCGCCGCACGATAACCGCGGCCTCGCGAACGCCCGGACAGGCGCGCAGCGCCTGTTCGATCTCGCCGAGCTCGATTCGGAAGCCGCGCAGCTTGATTTGATGATCGGCTCGGCCCAAGTATTCGATCTGGCCATTCGGGAGCCATCTGGCGAGATCGCCCGTCTTGTATACCCGTTCGCCTGCGCGGAACGGACTCGCGATGAACTTCTCGGCCGTCAGCTCCGGCTTCCCGTGGTAACCACGCGCGATGCCATCGCCGCCGATCCACAGCTCGCCCGGCACGCCGATCGGCTGAAGCTGCCCCGAGGCGTTCACGATATATGCCCGCATATTAGGCAGCGCCCGGCCGATCGGCACCGTTGCGTCGGCTGAAGATTCGTAATCGTGGCCTGAGTCGGCGCTATCGGCTTCTGCCTTCCACCATGTGGCGCAGATTGTCGTCTCCGTCGGCCCGTAGGCATTGACGTAAGCGGCGCGGCGCGTCCACTTGCGAACCTGCTCCGGCGAGGCGGCAGACCCTGCCGTCACGATAAGGCGAAGCGATGGCAGCCGCGAAGGCGTAAGGCCGATGGCGTAGGTAGGCGGCAGCGTGGCGACCGTGATGCCATGCTCGTTCAGGAAGCGCTCGAACCGAGAGAAGCTCGCGATCGTTTCTTTGGTCGCGATGTATAACGAGGCGCCCGTCAGCAGCGCCATGAACGTCTCCCAGACCGAAGCGTCGAACGAAGCACTCGCGAATTGGACAATGCGATCCTCGGGCCGGATGCCCAGGTCATGCTTGAAAAACTGCTCCAGGTTGAGCATGCCCAGGTGCGGAACCATGACGCCTTTCGGCGCGCCGGTCGACCCGGACGTGTAGATGATGTAGGCGAGATCCTGCGGTTGGCCGGCAGATACCGGGTTGCCCGGATCTGGCCGCGCCTCCAGGCCGCTTTCGCCGAAGACGTCCTCCGATGTCAACCGCTTGCCGGCCCAATCGACGCGCGCCCAATACCGCTCCTCCGCGATGAGCAGAACGGCCCCGCTGTCTTCCAGCATGTAGCGCATGCGCTCCTGCGGGTACTCCGGGTCGATCGAGACGTAGGCGGCGCCGGCTTTCAAGACAGCCAAGACGGTCGCGACCATCTCCCAAGAACGGTCCATCAGGATAGCGACGCGGCTGCCGGGCTGCACGTCCACGGCCGCAAATTGCAGGGTCAGCTTATTCGCGCACGCGTTCAGCTCCGCGTAGCGAACCTCGCGGCCGCCGCCGACGACGGCAATACGGTCCGGCGTTAACGCCGCCTGCCGTTCGAAGGCTTGCGAGAGGGTGAGCGTTCGGTCATACTCCGGCTCGGCCGGCTGGAAGCGCTGCAGCTCCAGCGCTTCCGCCTCGGTCAGCAGTTCAAGACTGGCGATCGGCAGCTCGGAATTAGCTGCCGCTTGCCGGATAATATGCGCCAAGTGCCCCGCCATGCGCTTGACCGTATCGGGGCGGAACAAGCTGGCGGCGTATTCCCAGCCCAGCAGAAGTCCCTCCTCGCGTTCCGCCGCATCGAGCGTTAGATCGAAGCGGGAGAAGCGCTGGGGCAGGTCGTGCGGTTCGGCGAGCAGGTTCCCTTCCAGAAGAGCGGCGCGCTGCCTGCGCTGCAGCACGAACATGACCGAGAAGAGCGGATGCCGGCTCGGATCGGACGGCAGATCCAGCTTGCGGACCAGTTCCTCGAACGGATAATCCTGATGCTCGAACGCTTCGATCGTATGCGCCTTAACGGCGGCGACGAATGCCTTGAACGACAGGTCTCCGCGCGGCCGGTTCCGAAGCGCGAGCGTGCCGGCGAACATGCCGACGACGCGCTCCGCGCCCGGAAGCGTCCGTCCGGCGGCAGGCGTGCCGACGACGATATCTTCTTGGCCCGCGTATTTGGCCAGCAGGACATTGAACGCGGCGAGCAGCACCATGAAGAGCGTCGCTCCATTCTCGGCGGCAAGTCCTCTCGCCAGCGCGACGAGCTCCGCATCCCACATCTCGTAGTGGCGCGCGCCTTCATAACGCTGGCGCGCCGGACGCGGGTCATCCGTCGGCAGCTGAAGCGCCGGCGGCTCCTCGGCGTAGACCGTCTCCGACCAGTAACGCTCCAGCTCCCGCTTCCGCGCGGACGTGAGCGACGCTTGCTCCCGTGCGGCGAATTCCTTCGCATGAAGCGTAAGCTCCGGCAATCGTCCGCCCGCATAGAGCGCAGCGAAATCTTCGATGATGACCTGCATCGAAGCGCCGTCGGCGATCAGATGGTGAAGATCGAACAGCAGCAGGTGTCGAGTCCCGCCGCTGCCTAAGCGCACCACGCCGGCTCTCGCTAGCGGCGCTTGCCCAAGATCGAAAGGACGGACGAATTCACTTACGATACTCGCGACGGCGTCTTCGTCCTCCGCGTCGTACAGCTCGATATCGAGCTGCACCTCCGGCAGCACCCGTTGGATTGGCGCGCCGTCCTTCCACTCGAAGACGGTACGCAGCGCTTCGTGCCGAGCGACGAGTCCTCTTAGCGCTTCGTCCAGACGCAGCAGATCGAGCGGCCCGGTCAGCTTCACGGCGCCGGGTACGTTATAGAGAGACTTCTCTCCCCCGGGCTGCTGCGCAATCATCATCAACCGCTTCTGCGCGGAAGCAACCGGGTAGAAGTCCGATCCTGCCGACGACGCGGGCTCGACGGTCAGCTCCGTCTCCGCCTCTTCATCTCGGCCGTCAAGCCGTCGGGCCAACTCTCGCACCGTCGGGAACTCGAACAGCTCCTTGAACGACACTTGGACGCCGAGCCGCTGGTAGATGCGGGACATATATGCCGCCGCATCCAGCGAGCTCGCCCCGAGCGCGAAGAAGTCGTCGGTCGCCCCGACGAACGAGCGGCCGAGCAGCTCCCGGCATAGTTCCGCGAGCGCCTCCTCCGTCTCCCCCGCGGGCGATGCGTGATCGTCGGCACGGGGGGCATCGCCGCCCCGCGCGCCAGGCGCCGAAGCCGATCGACGCGCCGCGGACAGCTCCAGCAGCGAGCGCTCCGAATAATGCCGCAGCGGCCAATAGTAGGCTTTGTGAAGCAATCCTGCGGCCTCGATACGCTCGGCATGCCATGGGCCGAGATCGCGGATGACCGGCGAATCGCTCTGCGCTGCGGCCGGATCCGGCAAGACCGCTGCCGACGAGCTCGCCAGGGACGCGGAAGCGTCGGATTGACTTTGCCGTCCTTGCGCATGCCGCTCCGTCCGATCCGAGTCGCCGCTTGCCGATAGCGAGGCGTCGGACAGCGCGATGAAATCCGGCGCGGCCGGAACATCGTCGATCGCGTACGCGAATGCCGTCATGCCGCCTTCCTCGCGGGCGCGCGTCCACCCCCCGCGCTCCAAGTAGGCCAGCATGGGCGCGTTCTTCGCGCTCCGGACAAACCACGCCTCAAGACGGCGAAGCCCCCGATCCGCCGCGTATTGCGCCACGCTCGCGATTGCCGCCTCCTCCGCGCGGCGGCCCAGCACCCGGCAGCTGAGCATGAACGCCTGGATGCGCAGCGTCTCGTCCCTCGACTCCGCGAACAGCGCGCCGACGAGCCCGTACTCGCCGAACCGGTCGCGCGCTTCGATCGCCCAGCCCGCGACGTTCGGCTCGCTCAGCCACCGCGCAAGCTCCGCTTCCGTGCGGCGGACCGGATTCAGGTTGAACTGATTCGTCCGCTGCGTCAGCTGCGCGATTCGGCCAAGCTGCTCCGGCACGACCGGGCTCACGCTCACCGCAAGTCCCAGGCTTCGCAGGAACTCATCCACCGAAGATGCCCGCTCCTTCTCTTCCTGCCTGCGCGACTCGGACTTATACAACCGCGTCCGCATCCGGTCCTCCTCGGACGACTTCCAGCGATCGAACGCCCAGACATGGCGCAGATAAGACGGAATGCGCGCCGGATCATCCGGCAGCCGGAGCGTCAGCACCTCCGGCAGTTCGCCCATCATGGCCGCGCACTCGACCGGACTGTCATCCAGGAAGATGAAGCTGTCGAGCCCGAGATTAAGCTGCTTGGCCAGCGCGCGCATATTGTCCGGTTTCGGCTGCCAGTTCACGGCTGCATGCACGATATGCTCCCTCCGCAGCAGCATATCCGGATGACGGTCGAACACCTCCCAGACGTCAGCCTCGTTGTTCTTGCTGCACAGCGCGATAAGCACGCCGGCGTCATGAAGCGCAAGCGCCTGAAGCTGCACCGCCTGGTAAGGCGCCGAGATCTCCACGCCGAGCGCGCCGTCCTCGCCGACCACGCCTTTCCACAGCGTATTGTCGCAGTCGAGCGCAAGCACCTTGAACGGCGGGCGACGCCAAGCGACGATACGGCGTGCTACGGACGCGCCGATCGCCGCTTCGAACGCTTCGGTGAACGGCATATGCGCGGCCGCTTCCTTCACCGCGTCGAACGGCTCCGCGATGCCATAATCCTCGGCCGCCCGCGCGCAGTCGACGACGAAAGCATGCTCCATCGCCTCGACTTCGCGCAGAAGCCGTGCTTGCGCCCCCCGAATGGCGACGGCCAGCTCGCCCGGGATGCCCAAGTGCGGCGTAACCGGGAATACGACCACGCCGATCGGCACCCGCTTCGGCGCCCGACCGATCGCTTCGAGCAGTTCGCTATACAGCGCATGCAGCTTCGGTATGCCCGCCGCCGCGCTCAGCCGGTCTTCGCCAAGCCAGTCCTCGAACCGGACGAAGATCACATTCGCTCCATCGTTGACGGCAAGCTCGCTCCCCCCGTCCAGCAGCTGCTGGAACACCTGATTGTAAGGCGCATAGTCCGCGCGAAGCGGAATGCCGAAGCGCTCCGTCCACGCCTCGATATGCTCGCCGATTCCATCGGCCGTGAAGGTCGCGCTGATGAGCAGACGCAGAGGCTTCGACGCTAGCGCAGACACGATCCCTTCGGTCGCCGCGTCGTTATTGCCGCGCTTGGCGCGCATCGTCTCCTCTTCCTCCCGGGACCAGAGCGTAAATTCGGTCAACGGCAATGCGAGCAGCGCGTCCCGTTCCTCCGCCAGACGCCCGAGCAGCGCGGTCCAATGTGAGCCGAAGCGCTCCATCGTGCCGCGTTCGAACAGTTCCGTGCTGTAGTTTAGCGCGAACGCGATCGAGCCGTTCGGCTGCGGAAAGGCATCCAGCTTCATGTCCAGCGGCGCTGCGTCCTGCGGCAGCGGATGATCCGTGAAGCGCAGCCCGGCAGCTTCGAGACCGCCGGCCTGCAGCGCGTTTAACCCGCTTTCGTTATGAAAAATAAACATGGCATCGTAGAACGGATTGCGCGAAGCGTCCGTCTTCCCGGCCAACTGCCGAACCATCGCGTCGTACGGGTATTCGTGCGCAAGCGCCTCCCGAAGCGACCGGTTCGCCGCCCGCAAGAAAGCGGCCAGCGTCGCGGCGTCTTCCGCGTGAATGCGTACCGGCAAATAATGAATGAACATGCCGACAAGCCCTTCGAGCTCCGGCAGCGGCCGACCGGCCGCGACCGTGCCGATCATCGCCTCCGTCTGGCCCGCGTATCGGCTCGCGAGCAGCGAGAAGAGACCGAACAGCAGCGCATTGAGCGTCAGCTGCTGCTCGCCGGCCAGCCCCGTGAGCGTCTTCGTCAACGCAGCAGGTATGGCGAAGCGAATCGTATCGCCCGCGTACGCGCGCGTGACGGCATGCCGATTGCGGTCGAGCGGCAGCCGAAGCAAGGGCAAAGGTTCCGCCAGGCTCGCCCGCCAATAGTCCGCCCGCCGCTTCGCCTCCTCACCGGCCAGCCAGCCCTGATACCAAACGGCAAAGTCGGTATAACGGATCGAAAGCGGACGAGCCTCAAGCTCCTCGCCGTGATACAGTCGCAGCAAATCGTTCATGACGATGCCGATCGAAGCGCCGTCGCCGATCAGGTGGTGCAGATCGAGAAACAGCAGCTGCTCCTCGTCTGGAAGCTGAATGAATCCCACCCGCAGCAGGGGCGCGCGGGCGATGTCGAAGGGCCGGATCCAGCCCTTCGCGATGCCGCTCGCTTCGTCCGCGCTGCCCGCCTGTGCGATCAGCAGGTCCGCTTCCGCTTCTTCCTGCACGATTTGGACCGGCTCCCCGTCCTGCCAATCGAACCGGGTGCGGAAGGCTTCATGCCGGCGCACGAGAAGATGGGTCGCCTTCAGCAGCCGCTCAGGATCGAGTCCGCCTTGGATGAGGAACGCAAGCGGCATATTATAGCCGGTGCCGGATGCGCCCCGCTGCTCCTGCACGAACACCCTTCGCTGCGAAGGGGTCAGCGGATAGTAGAGCCGCTTGGCTTGCGGCGGTATGGTCACGACGGCGTGGGCATGGATCGACGTGCCGCCATCTTGACGAGAAGCCATGCCGGTCTGATTCCTGTCAGCCGCAATTTTGGGCAGACCGGCCCCGCGGCTTTCCGCGTACCTAGCCAATTCGGCTATCGTGTCGTACTGCATTAGATGCGCGGCCTCGAGCATGGACATGCCGTGCTCCTGTCGCAGCCGATTGACGATTTTGATCGCCAGAATCGAATCTCCGCCCAACGCGAAGTAGCTTTCCTGCACATCGATCGTCTCTAGACCAAGCGTCTCCGCCCAGACGGCCGCGATGATGCGTTCGGTCTGCGTATATCGATCTTCCGCTCCGCCCGCCAACGCGAACGACCCAGCCGATGCCGCAGGGGCCAGATCCAGCCAACAGCGCGTGCGCTCGAACGAATAGGCCGGCAGGTGCACCCGGTTCCGCTTAACGTCCGTGTGCAGACGCTTCCAATCGATTCGCATCCCTTCCGCATATAGCGCCGCCAATTCATCCGGCAGCATCCCGTCCGACAGCCGGATCTCTCCCTCCTCCGCCTCCGAAGCGCCATAATAGATGCCTGCCGACGCATCCGTACGCAGCCCTGCCAGGAGCAAGCGGCGAAGCTTAACCAGCAGCGCTTCTACCGAGTCGCATACGACCGCCAGACGGCACCGGTAATGCCAGCGTCCGGTCTGCGCCGTATAGGCCGCATCCGCGATCGACACCTTCGTCAGCCGCTCCGCCTGGTTCAAGTAGGCGCCGATCAGTCCCGTAAGCGCCGCCTCGCTCTTGGCCGAGAGCGGAAAGACGAAGCGTTCTCCCTCGCGAGCCTCCAAGCTCGCCGACGCCTCAGATGGAAGCTTGCTGGCCCGCTGGTCAGCCGATGCCGGCGCCTCCTCCAGCACGACGTGGCAGTTCGTGCCGCTCATCCCGAACGCGCTGACGCCGCAGCGGCGCGGCCCGCCGTCCGTCTCCCAATCCGCGAGCTCCGCATTCACATATAACGGCGAATCGGCGAAAGGAATTTGCTTATTCGGCGTGACGAAATGAAGCGAAGCGGGAATTTGACGATGGCGCAGCGCGAGCACCGCCTTGAGCACACCCGCGATGCCCGCAGCGTGGTCCAGATGGCCGATGTTCGTCTTCAGCGAACCGACAGCCACGAACTGCTTCCGGTCGGTGTACCGGGCGAAGGCCCGGCTAATGCCCTCGATCTCGATCGGATCGCCGAGCTTGGTGCCCGTGCCGTGGGCTTCGATGTAAGAGATCGTCAGCGGGTCGACATCCGCGTCCACCCATGCTCTAACAATGACGTCCTCCTGCGCCCGGACGTTCGGCGCGGTCAAGCCGACCGAGCTGCCGTCCTGATTAACGGCGCTGCCTTTGATCACCGCGTACACGGCGTCGCCATCGGCAAGCGCGCGGGCAAGCGGCTTCAGCATTATCGCCACGACGCCTTCGCCCGCGCCGGTGCCGTCCGCGCGGTCGTCGAACGTCCGCGCCCGCCAATCGGACGCCTCGATGCCGATCTTGATCTCATGGGCGAAGGGCAGCAGCGCGATCTTCACGCTGCCGGCGATCGCCATGTCGCACTCGCCGCCGCGCAGCGCCTGACAGGCGGCATGGAGCGCGACAAGCGAGGAGGAGCAAGCGGTATCGATGCAGACGGCCGGCCCCTTTAGATTGAGCAGGTACGATAGCCGCCCCGCGATGACCGACGAGAGATTGCCGGGCACCGCCAGCGACAGCAGCTCGGGATCGACGTCGGCGATGAGGCTTTTGTAATCGTGCATCGTGTCGTTGTTGAAGCCGACGTACACCCCGGTGCGGCTGCCATCCAGCAGTCCGCCGCCGTAGCCCGCGTCCTCGATCACGCGCCACGCTTGTTCCAGGAAGTGCCGCTGGTTCGGCGTCATCAGACTCGCTTCCTTCGGCGACAGGCGAAAGAAGGCATGGTCGAATTTATCGATCTCGCCCAGGAACGCGCCGTCATAATACGCGACCTGTTCTTCCGACAAGCCTATGCGTCTTAGGTATGCCTCCGCATCTCGTCTCCGCGATGCCGGGAAGGGGGCGATGCAATCTTTGCCCTCCCGCAGCCGTTCCCAGAACTGCTCCACGTCCTCGGCTTCCGGCAGACGCGCGGAGATGCCGATAATCGCGATGTCCTTGAGCGACACCTCCTCGATTCGGGCGGCTTCGTTCTGTTCGCGATCCCATGACAACATATCCAGATCGAGCATCGGTCAGCCCCCCATTTCCATCGATACCGCCGCTTTCTGCTCTGCCGTTCTCCCGCGGCTCGTCTTGGCGTCGTTCAGCGCCGCGCCCGTGCCGCGCTCCCGATGCCGGTACAAATACGCCACCAGCCCGATAATCGCGACCGAGCTGACGACAAGAAGGACGATCAGCAGCGTGCCGTACGGAATATCCAGTTTGCGGAACCAATAATACGTGAAGAACAGCAGGAACTCGTTGATGATCGGCGCCCAAATCGAGCGGTACCACTCGAACATCGCGCTGAAGATGAGCGCGCCGGCCAGCGCGTAGACGGTCATCGGGATGTCCCAGTTGAAAAACAACCCGCCGTAGATGACGCCGCACATGAGAATCGACAGCGTCATGTTCATCTCCGTGCGCAGCACGTTGTACACGAGGGCGCGGAAGAACACTTCTTTGTACACGGAGTGGATAAGCAGGAAGATGACGAGAATGACGAACGTCGCGGTCGTCAAATACGAGAACAGCCCCTCGAACTGCGGGAATGCCTCGGCAATGTACGGAATTTTGAAGAAACTTTGCACCCAAACGCCCATCGCGATACCGAGCAGGCCGATCAGCACGCCGGATTTGACGGAAATCGCGCTGAAGTTGCTGACCTTAATTAAGCTTTCTTTATGCAAGGCACGCATGACCGCATAGTAGACGGCGAGTGCGATCAGATCGTAGATGACGAAGCCAAGCACGTTGTTCGCCCGCAGGAACGGTTCGATCGACTTCATGGCCAGCAGCTGGTTGTTCCAGAGCAGCAGCGAAGGGATGTAGATGATGAAGTAAAGGAACACCCATAGGACGAGATTGCCGACCATGACGTTGTAGCGCATCGTGCCATGCCCTCTCCAGATGACGTATACCGTATACACCATGAAGAACAGGCTGAGCAGCGCGCTGAAGAACAGCGTGGCGTCGCGGAAGTCCCCGAACACCTCATGCAGCCCGAACTGCTTCGTCGTGAAAATAAACGCGTTCATGACCGCGGACACCCAAATCGTCGACCAGATCGACCCGGTCCGCAGGTAGACGAAGCTGTAGATGATGGCCAGGAAAAAGGCGATCAGCTGCACCGACGGATTCGGCTGCGCGTACGCGTAAAGCGCCGCCTGCACGAGGAACGTCGCCCAAATCGGCACCGTCCGCCGCAGCAGATTGAAGATCACGCCGCGGAAGAGCACCTCCTCGAACAGCGGGCCGATGACGACGAGCGCGATCAGCGTCAGCACGAAACTGTCCGAACGCATGAACAGCGTTACGTATTCCTCGAAGCCCGGGAAAGCCGAGGCGACGAACGACAGCTTCAGAATGGACAAATAGAAAATGCCGATCGCCAGACCCAGAATCGTCAGCGCGATCCAATTCTCCCGTGACAGATTAGCGAACCGGCTCATCGCGATCACGTTATCGGTTCGGCCATCCTTGCGGACCGCCTTCTTGATGCCGATAAAACCGAGCAGCAGCGCCGCCGTGATCGCGAAGTTGATCGTGATCCAGACCGGGACGTTGCGCCACAGGACGTCGTTATAGGCCGGGAACATCGGGACGATGACCAGGTTGTGAATGAGCGAGACCGCCGTATACACACCGAAATAAACAAGCAGATTGCCGAATAGCTGGACATATTTTTTCACGTGCGTCCGCTCCTTTGGTAGGAGGACGTGCGTCCGGCCGCGGATGAGCCGCGATCCGGACTCCCCCTCTAAGTCAATGCTGTCAGGCTAAAAAGGGCTTCCCCCCTTTAACCCCACTTTTGTTGCTCCCTCCCCCTTCCCCCTCCGCTGAGGGGAACCAAGCATATGCTTCCGAAGTGCGCTTTCCGTTGGAAAACGCTCAGACTTCGCCCTCTGGACTCCCTTCTTCGTGCAGCCACGATTGTTCGCGGTCGGCGGGTTGCTTCGAGCTGGCACGCTTTTGTCCTCGCGGACAAAGCTTCAGTGGGTTTCCTCCTTTTACCGCCGAAGTCTCAATCCCGTTCGGCCGAGCTGCCGGCCTCGCTTCGGGCAAGCGCCGCCTGCGTGACGATTCGGGCCAGCTTCACGAAATTGTCGATCAGCACGCGGACGCCGTCTGGGTGCAGCCGCTTATCGTTGAAAGTCAGCGTAAAGGCAAACGGACCGTTCCCCGACTCCGTTTCAACCGCCAGCCGCAGGTCGAATTGACGGAGCGCGCCGTTGTCGCCGCCGCTTCTTCGGTGGAACAGCGGCAGCACCTCGCCGTCCGCCTTGTCAATATGGATCGACTCGAGCGCGGCCAGCGGGTAGCGGGGATGGCTGCCCGAGCTGTCCCGCAGCGCCTCGCGCGCCATACGGACGAGCGCGCCGAATTCCGCTGCCTGGCGAATATCCAGCTGCAGGGATACGGCCGAGCCGTCGCTGCCGAGCGCCGCCTGAACCGGCACGACCGGCTGCTTGCTCAGACTGGCCAGCACGTACGCGAACAGCGCGAGCAGCACGACCGCATCTTCCGTCTGTTCCGCTGCCGCCATCCGTCTGAGCCCTTCCGCCAATTCGGCTTCGAGCGCGAACCGGAAAGCGCGTTCCGGCTGCCGCCCGCCTCCGGCCGCGGCCAAGAATGCCGTTGGCACCGGCAGCAGCGGCAGCTCCCGAAGCGCCGTCTTGGCCAGGGCCTTCTCCATGAAGGCCGCCAGCTCGGCGATCGTCGGGTATGCGAACAGATCGGTCACTTTCATGAGCTTCGGATACCGCTCGTCGATTCGGGCATGCACCCGGATGAGCAGCAGCGAATTGCCGCCGACCTCGAAGAACTGGTCATGCACGCCGACGCGCGGAATATCCAGCAGCTCGCACCAGATCGCCGCTAGCCGCTTCTCCAGTTCGCTGCCCGGCTCGACATGTCGGCCGGACGGGACCGAACTCGACTCCGGCGCCGGAAGCGCGGCGCGGTCCAGCTTCCCGTTCGCCGTCACCGGCATATGCGGCACGCGAACGAAGAACGCCGGCACCATGTAGTCGGGCAAATCGATTGCCAGATTCGCGCGCAGCTCTTGCACGGAGAGTTCTTGGTCCGAGACGTAGTAACCGCATAAGAACAAGCTGCCCTCGCGGCCTAGCTTCGCCAGCACGACCGCTTCCCGAACGTGCGGATGCTGCAGGAGGCGATATTCGATCTCGCCCGGCTCCAGTCGCTGGCCGCGGATTTTCACCTGCGTGTCGAGGCGTCCCAAATATTCGATATTCCCGTCTGGACGCCATCTCGCCAAGTCGCCGGTCCGATACAGCGGCCCTTCGCCCGCGATCGGATGCGAGGCGAACTTCGCTTGCGTCAGCTCCGGTCGGTTCACATACCCCCGTGCCACGCCTACCCCCGCGATACACAGCTCACCAGGCACGCCGATCGGTTGAAGCTCGCCATGAGGACCGAGAATGTACAGCCGAATATTATCGATCGGCTTGCCGATCGGAATGGAGCTCGCCTGCGCCTCCGGCTCGCAATCGTAATACGTCACGTCGACCGCCGCTTCGGTCGGGCCGTACAAATTCGCCAGACGCGCATGCGGCGCAAGGCGGTAGAACGCCTCCGCCTGCGCGGGCTGGAGCGCTTCGCCGCTGGCGAACGCCTGCTTCACCGAGCGAATCCGTTCCGCCGCATCCGCGCGCTCCGCGTATTCCGCGAACAACATCAGCATCGACGGAACGAAGTGCAGCGTCGTCACGCCCGCCGATTCGATGGCGTCCAGCAGCTGCGAAGGGTCCTTCTCGCCGCCGGGCTCAAGCAGGTGCACGGACGCGCCCGCCATGCTCCACCACAGCAGCTCCCAGACGGAGACGTCGAAGGTGATCGGCGTTTTGTGCAAAATAACGTCTGCAGGTCCGATCGGATACCGAGACTGCATCCAGTTCAGCCGGTTGACGATCGCGCGATGCTCGACCATCACGCCCTTCGGCTGGCCGGTCGAGCCGGACGTGTAGATGACGTAAGCCAAGCCGCTGGGATCGGTCGCCCGCTCCGTGGCCTCTTCCTCCGCTGCCCCGATTCCTTCCCGATCAACCGCTCCGCGAGCGATGTCCTCGTCCAGCAGGATGACCGCTCCTGCGAAATCCGAAGCCAGACCAGCGTGCGCCTCGTGCGTGAGCAGCGCGCAAGCGCCGCTGTCCGCCAGCATGTGGGCGATCCGCGCCGCGGGCAGCGCGGGCGAGACCGGCAAGTATGCGCCGCCCGCCTTCAGCACGGCGTACACCGCGACGATGAGGTCCGGCGAGCGCTCCGCCATGACGGCGACGACCGTGTTGCGCCCCACGCCGCATTCGCGAAGCCGCGCCGCAAGCGCGCCGGCCTGGGCGTTCAACTCGCCGTACGTCAGCATCCCGCCCGCCCACGTAACCGCCGGCTGCCTAGGTGTATGCGCTGCATGCCGCGCCATCGTCTCATGCACGAGAAGCTCTTCCGGATAAGGACTCGCCGTCTGGTTAAATGTCTCCGTGATCTGTTGCATTTCGTCCGGCGCCATCATCGTCAGCTCATGAAGCCGCAGGTCCGGCTCCCCGATCGCTTCCCGCAGCAGGCGGACGTAATGCCCCGCCATCCGCGCCGCCGTCTCCTGTCGGAACAGGCCGGAGGCGTATTCCAGCCGGCCGGACAGCCGGTCATTGGACATGGCGATTTCGAGCGTCAAATCGAACTTCGCCGCGCGCGACTCCAGCGGCTCCGCGCTGATCGTAAGGCCGCTGACGGCCAATGCGGGCAGCTCTTGATTCTGCATCGCGAACATGACGCTGAACAGCGGCGGCCGGCTCGGATCCCGCCTCACGTTCAGCTTCTCGACCATCGCCTCGAACGGATAAAGGTCGTGCGACAGCGCTTCGATCGTGCCCTGCTTCACCTCGGCCAGCAGATCGGCGAACCGTTTGTCGGCCGACGGATAATGCCGCAATGGCAGCGTCCCCGCGAACATGCCGATGAGCGCAAGCGTCTCCGCCTGGCCCCGGCCGGCCACGGGCGTGCCGACGATGATATCCTCTTGGCCCGAATATTTGGAGAGGAAGGCATAGTAGGCCGCGAGCAGCACCATATACGGGGTGACGCCCTCGCTTGCCGCGAACGCGCGGAGCTTCCGCTCCAGAATGTCGTCGAATTCAAGCGGCACGCTCGCCCCTTCGAACCGCTGGACGGCCGGCCGCACGCCGTCCGTCGGCAGCTGCAGCACCGGCAGCGCGCCCGACAGCAGCTCGAGCCAATACCGTGCATCGTCCATGTAAGCTTCCGTCCGTGCCAGATTGTTCTGCCATACGGCGTAGTCCTTGTACTGAATGGCGGGCGGCGGGAGCTCCTCCCCTTGATACAAGGCGAGGAATTGCTCCGCGAACACGACGCCGGACAACCCGTCGGCGATCAAATGATGGAAGTCGAAGATCAAGTAACCGGCACGCTCGCCGCATGCCACGACGGCCGCCCGCATAAGCGGCGCGACGCCGAGGTCGAACGGGCGAACGAACGCCGCGAGCTTCTCTCTCGCGTCGGCTTCGCTGTCAGCCGCGCAGCTCTCCAGCTTGAACGCGACCGTCTCGTGTATGAACTGGACGGGCGCTCCGTCCGCCCAGCCGAATGTGGTGCGAAGCGTGTCGTGCCGCGCGATCAGCTGCGCGATCGTCGCTTCGACTTTGCCCGCGTTCAGCTCGCCCTCGAACTTCAGCGCGAACGGCAGATGATAAGCCGTGCCGATCCCCTCCATCTGCTGGAGCACGAACAACCTTTGCTGCGCCGACGAGAGCGGATAATAACGCTGCGCTTCCACCCGTTCAATAACGCCGTCAGCTCGATCCCCCGGCGCGGCTAGCAAACGCGCCAATCCACGGATGGTCGGCTCTGCGAACAAGTCGCGGATGGAGACCGCCAGCCCCAGCCGCTGCTGGATCAGCGCCGCGGCCTCCGCCGCTTTGAGCGAATGGCCGCCAAGTTCGAAGAAGCTATCCGTCACGCCGAATTCCATTGTGCCGAGCACCTGCCGCCAGATGCCGGCCAGCTGCTCTTCCCGCTCGCCGCTCGGCATGACGCGACCCGCTTCGTCCGCGGCGAGCGGAGCCGCTTCCGGCAGCGCCCGGCGATCCGCCTTGCCGCTTGACGTCAAGGGCATCGCGGAGAGACGCGCCCAATGGGTCGGCACCATGTAGTCCGGCAGTCTTGCGGCGATGCCGCCCCGCAGCGCGCGCAGCTCGATCTCCTCGTCCGCCACGATGTACGCGCACAGCCGGATGTCCCCGCTATCATCCCGATCCGCCGCGACCAGGCAGTCCTTCACGCCGGGCTGCCTCCGGAGCGCGGCTTCGATCTCGCCGCATTCGACACGATAGCCGCGAATTTTCACCTGATGGTCGATTCGCCCCAAATAGTCGAGCTCGCCATCCGTACGGAGGCGGACAAGATCGCCTGACCGGTACATGCGCTCACCGGGCGCGTAAGGGTCCGGCACGAACCGCTCGGCCGTTAGCGCAGGCTGATTCCAGTACCCTCTTGCTAGCCCCGCTCCCGCAATATAGAGCTCGCCCGCGACGCCCGCGGGGAGCAATCTGCGCTTCTCGTCGAGCACGTACAGCCTCGCGTTGTCGATCGGACGACCGATCGGCACGGACATGCCGAGCTCGCCTTCCGTACAATCGTAATAAGAAACGTCTACCGTTGCTTCCGTCGGACCATACAGATTGACCAGCCTCGCCGGCCGCAGCGCCGTGAGCGAACGGAACCGTTCGACCATCCGGACGGGCAGCGCTTCGCCGCTGCAGAATACGGCGTTCAAGCGATCCAGCTTGGCGAACGCGCGGGGATGCCGTTCCGCGTGGTCGAGGAACGCGCCGAACATCGAAGGCACGAAATGCAGCATCGTCACGCCATGCTTCTCCATCGCATCCATGATCCGCGCCGGGTCCTTCTCGTCGCCGGGCGCGAGCAGGCAGACGGATGCGCCGGCCATGCTCCACCAGAACAGCTCCCAGACGGAGACGTCGAAGGTGATCGGCGTCTTCTGCAGCACGACGTCGCCCGCTTGAAGCGGATACGCCTTCTGCATCCAGTCGATCCGATTAATGACGCTGTGATGCTCGATCGCGACGCCTTTCGGCCGGCCTGTCGAACCCGACGTATACAGCACGTACGCCAGACGACGCGAGTCAATCGCTTGTTCCAATTCTCCGGCTTCCTGTTCATACAGCCGTGCGTCCTCCAGCAGCAGCAGGTCACCTTCGTACCCGACGCTGCGCATCCACGCTTCATCCGCAAGCGAACCTTGGGCAAGCAGCAGCCGGGCCCGGCTGTCCTCCAGCATGTAACGGATGCGTTCCGGCGGGTAGGCCGGGTCGATCGGCATATAGGCGGCGCCCGCTTTCAGCACGGCCATGATCGCGACCATCATCTCCGGCGATCGGACCGTAAGCACGCCGACAAGCGAATCCGGCACCGCGCCGCGTTCTCGCAGTGTCCGGGCCAACCGATTGCTCCGCTCGTTTAGCTCCCGATACGTCAGCATTCGGCTTCCGCAGATGACGGCCGCCGCATCCGGCGTCAATCGCGCGCGTTCCTCCAGCCACTGATGGATGAGGCGTCCCCGGTCATACGGCGAGTTCGTGTCGTTCATCGCAAGCAGCAGCCGGCGTTCCTCCTCCCAAGACAGGAGGGGAAGCGTCTCCAGCGAACGATCCGGCACGCTCGCCGCCTCGCCCAGCACATGAACGAACCGACCCGCGATGCCCTCGGCCGTCTCGGATTTGAACAGCTTGACGTTATATTCGAAGACCGCGTCCAGTCCGCCGTCCTCGCGGCAGTAGACGTCCAATTTGAAATCCAGCTTGGATGTGCCGTTGTGATACCCGATCTGCTCCCACCGAATGCCGTCCAGCTCGAAGCGAAGATGCGGATCGAGCTCGTTGTGGAAGATCAGCATCGTATCGAACAGGGGATTCCGCGAAGCGTTAAGCTGTTCGCCATCGAACGCGGCCATCTCGTCGTATGGGAAATTCTGATGGTCGTAAGCTTCCAGCAGCACGGCGTGCAGCCTGCCGGCGAACGCGCGGAACGACTCGCCGCCTTGCACCGTTGCCCGGATCGGCAAATAGTTATTGAACATGCCGATCATCGTCTCCGCATCCGGATGGTCGCGGCCGGCCACCAACGATCCGACGATCAGCTCGTCTTGCCCCGTATATAGGCGCAGCGTCCACATGTAGGCGGCGAACAAGAGCGTATTGACGGTAACCCCCAGCGAGCGTGCCAGCCGATCGATGCCAGCGGCAAGCTCCGTGCCGATGGCCTCTCGCGCGATGCGGCCTTCATACGTTCGGAACGGCGTCCGCGCATAATCGGCCGGCAGTTGAAGAACAGGCCGCTTGCCGGCCAGCTGTCCGCGCCAATACCGCTCTTGCCGCGCGAGCGATTCGGAAGCCAACCGCTTCTCCTGCCATCGCGCATAATCTTTGTACTGCACGCGCAGTCGGGGCAGCGTCTCGCCGGCATACAGCAGCTGGAACTCCTGAATGAGACGCGTTAGCGAAATGCCGTCGCACACGATATGGTGAAAATCCATCAGCAAATAACTGCGACCTTCCTCCGCGAATAGCCCGAATCGGCATAATGGCGCCTCGCTCAGCTCGAATCGGCGGGCGAAGAACCGCTTCGCCGCTTCGTCGATCGTGTCGCTGCCGGTCAAGAACATGATCGGGCATTCCGCATTCGGGACCACGCGCTGCCGAATCTCCCCGTGCACGTACTCGAAGCAGGTCCGAAGCGGCTCATGCCGCTCCACGAGAGCGTCGATCGACTCGCCCAGCTTGTGGGTATCCACATGGCCGTTCACCGCGAGCACGAGCGGGATATGATAACTCGTGCCGATGTCGTTCACCTGTTCTTGGATGAAAATCCGCCGCTGCGCCGGCGTCACCGGATAGGCGTCGGCGGGAAGCGCTTGCGTCATTGGCGCGACTTCGCCCTTCGCGGCCGTCCGCAGCCAAGCCGCCATCTCGGCAACCGTAGGGTGGTCGAATATGTCTCGCATGGTGGCATCGAAGCCGAATTGTTCGCGCAGCCTGGCGGCCAGCATCGTTGCTTTCAGCGAGTTGCCGCCGAGCTCGAAGAAATGCGCGCTGTCGCCAATCGGCCCTTCGATACGAAGCACTTCCCGGTATAACGGTGTCAAAATCCCTCCTAACTCGTCTGGTTGGTTCTCCGCGTCTCTTGCGCCGGAATGACTCGCGCCGGACATGCCGTCCAGCGTCTCGATTATCGCTTGAAATTCTCCCCTTTCGAATTGTGCTGCTAATTTGTAGCGCTGCAGCTTGCCGCTCGTCGTCTTCGGCAGCCGTTTGACCGGCAGCACGTGCGCGACTTCGATGCCCGCGCTTTGGTTCAGATGCCGCTTCAGCTTGGCCGCCAAGTCCGCGAACTGCTCCGGCTTCCGGCGGTAGAGGACGAATACCAGCGCGATGTTCGCGCCCGTCGCCGAATCGACCGCGCCCGCGGCCGCCACCTTGCCGAGCTCGATCTCGTCCAGCGCTTCGGCCAGCCGCTCCAGATCGTGCGGGTAGACGTTGCGTCCGTTGACGAAAATAAGCTCCTTCTTCCGGCCGGTTACGATCAGCCGTCCGCCTCGCAGGAAGCCCATGTCGCCGGTGCGCAGCCAGCCGTCCGCCGAGAACGCTTCGCGCGTCGCCGCCGCATTGTTGTAGTAGCCTCGCGTCACGTTAGGGCCGCTGATCTGAATCTCGCCGACTCGCTCATCGGCTAGGATCGTTCCATCATCGCCGCAAATCCGTAATTCGCAGCCTTCCACGGGGTAACCGAGGTCGACCAGCGTCAATCGCCGGTCATCCGCTTCCGTCAGCCTGACGAACGAGTTCTCGGCTAACGCATCCCGATCGAGATGGGCGCAGACCAGCCCTTCGTTCACCGGCGGGAACGTGACGGCGAGGCTGGCTTCGGCCAAGCCATAGACCGGGAACATCGCGCCGGGCCGTAAGCCGTAAGGGGCCAGCCGCTCCGTGAATAAGCGGCACCAGGCTTCCGAGATCGGCTCGGCGCCGTTGAATATGAGCCGCACGCAGGACAAGTCCCACTCGCGGGCTTGCTCTTCTTTGAAGTAGTTCAGGAAGTGTTTGTAGCCAAAGTTAGGAGAGGATATCTGGGTGATCCGATGCTCGTGCGCTTTCTGCAGCCATAGCGTCGGGTTCTGTACGAATAGCGATGTAGGCATGACATATTGATGGATGTTGGCATAGATGGGAGATAGGTGAAAACCGATTAAGCCCATATCGTGCGTGAGGGGCATCCAGCTCAGCGACGAACCGTTCTCCGCCGCCTGCGAGCCGTCTACGATCTGTCTCATGTTCGCCAGCAGATTGCGGTGCGTCAGTATGACCCCTTTGGGCTCGCCAGTCGAACCAGACGAGAACTGGATGAATGCGATGTCGTCCAACCCGGCTTCGTAGACCGTCCCGTAACCGCCTTCGGCGTCCAGCTCTTCCAAGCCGACGAATCGCTCGGCGAACGGGGTCTTCCTCTCCGTCGTCGCCTCGTTCCAAATGCGTTCAAGCTGCGTCCGGTCTTCGCGGGAAGCCGCCAGGAAAGGGCGGTTCAGCAAGCTCAAAATGTTGCCGAGCTTCGCGCGCTGTTCGTCATTGCCCGCCTCCGTAACCGGAACCGGACGAAATCCGCCTAATATGGATGCCCAGAATAGGCAGACGAACGTCTCGTTGTCGTCGATTTGCAGGACCAGCTCGTCCTCGGGCCTCATTCCCTTCGCCTGCAGAGCTAATAGCAGACGACGCGCCCGATCGTATAACCCGGCGTACGACAGCGATCGCTCATGCGCCGCCTGGATGAAGGTCATTCCTTTCTCTTCCGACGCGCGGTCTTGCAGCAGTTGCGTTAAACTTCTGAAAACGGTCAAGGCATCAAACCCCCCATGAATTTGAACGAGCACTGACGTTGCAGGACGCTGGCAGCTATGCGGTTGTAGGTGAGAAGTAGTAAATAATAGCAATTCTAAGACGTCATCCTCCAACGAACAAGGACAATATCCTCTTGGTCGTGGGGTAATAATGACTGGATAAACCAAGCATTCATAGGCAAATAGAAAGGGTAATAATTACCATAATATACTAAATTCCAATACTTCCCGGACTATTCGACTAGTAGGCGGGGACTGCTCCTTAACAGACATGTCTGGTCTGGTACGATATTCCATAATATTGAAAATATAATTTGGAATCTCGGCCATTCTATCCGCTTTTGCGCCGCCATTCCCCTTGGCTTTACAAAAATCGAAAAGTGTGCGGGTCAATCCCTCGCCCGGATTCGACGTCTTTTTCGCGATCTTGCTCTTATACCCCGGGCAACCGGTAAACGCCGCCGCCGCGTGGTACACTGATGCCAATTCCATCCGAGGAGACGTGATTCCCCATGCATACCGTCATTGAACCGAAAATATTGTATTTTGGCACCTCCGTCGTGCTGATCAGCACGCAGAACCCGGACGGAACGCCCAATCTGGCGCCGATGTCGTCCGCTTGGTGGCTCAACCGCTCCTGCATGCTCGGATTGAGCGACAAGTCGCAAACGGTGCAGAACCTGCTGCGGCAAGGCGAATGCGTGCTTAATTTGCCCTCCGTCGACTTGATTCCGGCGATCGACCGCTTGACGCTGCTAACGGGCCGCAATCCGGTCCCGACCAGCAAAGCCGAACGCGGTTATCGCCATGAAGCCGATAAATTCGGGATCGCCAAGCTCACCCCGGCTCCGTCGCATGCCGTCGCGCCGCCTCGGGTGCTGGAGTGCCCGGTACAGCTCGAAGCGAAGCTGGTCCGCGCGCACCCATTCGAGGCGCCAAGCTCGCTCGTCGCCCTGGAAGTCGCGATCGTACGCGTTCATGCGGAGACATCGATCCTGTCACCCCAAGGCTGCAGCTATATCGACCCGGCGAAATGGAAGCCGATGATCATGAACTTCTGCGAATATTTCGGATTGGGCGATCAACTGTCGCAATCAAGGCTTGCCCCCGTATTTGGCCCCGCCGCCTCGTCGCCCGCTGCGTTCACCCCGGCCGCCACGGAATCGTGAGCGTGATACGCACGACAAAAAGCCCGGGATTCCCCGGGCTTGCTGAAAGGCTGATGCGCGTCGAATATGCCGCCGGCAGCTTGTCGTTTGCCAGACTCGGAATGAGGGACCTGTTCGGTCACGATTGTGACACGGCTGATGACGCGAAAGAAGCCGGCACCATTCAGGTACCGGCTTGCAGCGCATGTTAAAGTTTCGTATCGTCTACCCCATCCAGCCAACGTTCGATCCCGCCGATGACCGATTCGACGCAGCCGTCCGCGAACGGCGAGGTCAATCCCGCGAACTCGACCAAGCCGAGGAAAGATTGACCGCCGCCCGCGCGGCACAGCTTGAGGTAATCGGCCCATGCCGTCTCGAAGCTGTCGTTGATCCGGTTCCAGAACTGGAAGGCGCAAATCTGCGCGAGCGCATAATCGATATAGTAGAACGGATAGTGGTAAATGTGAAGCTGACGCTGCCAATAGCCGCCCTGCTCCAAATAATCGTTGCCCTCGTAGTTGCGGTGCGGCAAGTACTTGAGCTCGATCTCCCGCCAAGCCTGCTTCCGCTCATCCGGCGTCGCATTCGGATTGCTATAGACGACATGCTGGAATTCGTCGACCGCCACGATGTACGGCACGATCAGCAAGGCGCTGGCCAGATGATCGAACCGGTATTTCTCCGCATCCTCCTTGAAGAATCGGTCCATCCACGGCCACGCGAAGAACTCCATGCTCATCGAGTGAATCTCGCACGCTTCCGACGTCGGGAAATAGTATTCCGGCACGCCCAAATGACGACTCTCGTACACTTGGAACGCGTGGCCCACTTCATGCGTCAGCACGTCGATATCGCCCGAGGTGCCGTTGAAGTTCGAGAAAATGAACGGCACTTCGTACTGCGGCAGGAACGTACAGTAGCCGCCGCCTTGTTTGCCTTTCTTGCTCACCAGATCCATCAAGCCGCGCTCGTTCATCATCTGGAAGAATGCGTCGGTCTCCGGCGACATCTCGCGGTACATCTCGGCTCCGCCCGCCACGATCCATTCCGGATCGCCCTTCGGCGTCGGGTTGCCGGTCGGGAAGCTGAACGAATCGTCGTAATACATCAGCTGCTCCACGCCGATGCGCGCGCGTTGACGCTCCTTGAGCTTGCTGGCCACGGGCACGATATGCGTCAGCACTTGGCTGCGGAAGTTGGCGGCCATCTCCTCGTTATAATCGGTCCGGCTCATGCGCGCATACCCGACCTCGACGAAGTTCTCGAAGCCCAGCTTGCGGGCGATCGTCGTGCGAACTTGGACAAGCTCGTCGAATATGCGATCAAGCTCCTGGCTGTTCTCGGCCATGAACGTATAGCGCGCCTCGGCTGCCTGCCGTCTCGTCTCCCGGTCTTTGGACTGCTCGAACGGAATGAGCTGCGGGAGCGTCCGCTCTTCGCCTTCGAACGGAATCTTGGCGGAAGCCATCAGCTGTGCGTACGCGGAGATCAGCTTGTTCTCCTTCTGCAGATCCTCGATGATCTCGGGTTTGAACGTCTTCAGCGAGAGCTCGGCCAGCTGGAACAGCTGCTTGCCCCAGATCGCCTCCAGCTCGCCGCGGAACTTGGACTCGACGAGCGCCCGGTAATAATCGGTCGCATATTCTTGAATGACGGGCTTGATTTCATCCATGTAATCTTGCTCTGCCTTGTAAAATTCGTCGTTCGTGTCAATGGAGTGCCGGATCTCGACCAGCGTGCACTGCGTCTCGAACGCGATCCGCAGCTCGTTGACGGCTTTGAGGGCTTCATTCTGTTCCTGGGCGGTCTGGGCATCGATAAATTGTTGAATCCGTGCTTTATACTGCTGTTCGATCTGTTTCACATCCGGCCGTTCATAGCGGAATTCGCTGAAATTCATGATTTGGGCCCACCCTCCAATTTGGTTATCGAAATCCAAGGCGACGGATAAGCATGAAACTGATCCATCACGTTTGTATTTCTAATAAATTCCAGACTATAAGCCTAGATCACCTAATAATTACAACGTCCGTGCCATAATTTCCTTGTTGTAATTGATAAAATTTAACACATGTATTTGATTATGATGTTACGCCGCTTCATAGGGCAATTACAAGATGTAAATAAGTATCCGATTACGCCATATCGCATAGTCCATGCCGCAGCGGTCATCCATCCATGGCAGGGCGCCCCGCTTTGTTCTATCATGAACGGATAATAGGAGAAGCTAGTGAACGAGGTGCTTTGACGCTATGAGACAACCATTCGATACCGAGACGATCGGGTCGCGCAATATCCACATCTCCCTGCCGCCTTCTTATGCCCACGACGATCGGCGGTACCCGGTCGTCTATATACAGGACGGGGCGACGCTGGCGCGCAACTGTTTCAACCAACTGGAGCATAAATTCATCGCAGGGGAGCTGCCGGAGGTGATCCTCGTCGGCATCGAGCCGATTAACCGCAACGACGACTACACGCCATGGCCGGCCAAGTCGCTCACCGGCACGTATGCGGATTTCGGCGGCAAGGGCGACGATTATCTCGATTATTTGGCCGAGACGCTCAAGCCGCATATCGACCAAGCGTACCGGACCGAGTCCACGGCCGCGCATACCGCGATCATTGGCGCCTCCTTCGGCGGCATGATTACGCTCTACGCCGCGTTCCGCAAGCCGCACGTCTTCGGCCGATTCGGCGCCTTGTCCCCCTCGGTGTGGTACGAGCGTTTCTTAACGTTCGTCCACGAGACGCCGCTTCCGCAGGCCGACCAGAAAATATACATGTCCGTCGGCAATCTCGAAGGCATCCATAAGACGAGCATCCAGCGCCATATGGTTCCCTACTCGCACGATGCCCGCCGCGCGCTGGAACACCACGGGCTCGGCGGGGACCGGCTGAAGTTCGAGGTCGAAGAAGGCGGGACGCACGACCAGGTTTTCTTTGCCAAACATTTCGTCAGCGCGCTCGAATGGCTGTATGCCGGATAAGCGCGAATCACAAAAGGCGCGAACGCCGAGGGGCTATGAATGAGCCCCGGCATTCGCGCCTTTTTTTGGTTGCGCTTCAATATCCTGTATACGGTAAAATAAATGCATGTTAAGGAGGTGCGCTATGGAACCATTCGGCTGGATCGAACTGACCCGCAGCACCCAATACGCGAACAAAATCCGGCATTTCGTTATTCTGATCGACGGTCAGGACATGGGCAATATCGAAGATGGCGGGACGCGCCAAATCCCGCTTTCGCCGGGTGATCATGAGATCGAGCTGCGTATCGACTGGTGCGGCAGCGGTACAATCCCGTTCCGATTAGAGGCGAACGAATGCGTTCGCTTCGCGTGCGATTGTCGGATCCAAGGCTGGCGGTTATTCAATCCGTTCCTTGGAATCTACTATATTCTCTTCCAGCCTTCGTCGTATCTTCGGCTGAGCCGTGTCGACTAACGCGGCTCAGCCGCCAGCGCTCTCCTGCCCTCCGCCAACCGGAGCGCCGACAAGCTCCAGAAAATAACGGAACGGCTTCGACACCCATTTTCGCTTCGCATAGATAATCTGCGTGTAGAACCTGCAAGCCGGATGTGCGAACGGCTTGGCGGACAGCTTGCCGAGGCGCACATCCTGCCGGACGACGATCTCCGGCAGCAGCGCCACGCCAAGTCCGTAGACGACGCATTGCTTGATCGCCTCCAAATTGCCGAATTCGTACGACAGCTTGCAGCCGACGCCGGCCTCCTTGAGCGCGCCGAGCAGCATGGCTCGGTAGGTGCACCCCTCTTCGGTGAGAATGAGCGATTCGCCCGCCAAGTCGCCGATGCTGACCTCGCCCAGCCCCGACAGCCGATGCTCGGGATGCGCGACGATGACAAGCGGTTCTTCCCTGACCGCAATGGTATAAAAATCCGGATCGGCGAAGGGCGGATCGAGAATGACGCCCAGGTCCAATTCCCCGGCCCGCACCGCCTCGATGATCGCCGGCTCGCTGCCGGGCTGCAGCATGACGTTCATCTCCGGGTAGGCGCGCTGAAAGGCCTGCAGATGCGGCGGCAGGAAAAAGGCCGCCATCGTCTCGATCGTCCCGATGGAGAGCGAGCCCCCGTTTTGCGCGGAGACGGCTTCCTTCGACTCGCCGTGCAGCCGGATCAGGTCCCGCGCGTAGCCGAGCAGCACCTCGCCCGCGTGGGTGAGCTTCATGCGGCGGCCGAACCGTTCGAACAACACCGCCCCGTACGATTCCTCGAGTCGTTGAATTTGCGTCGTGACGCTCGACTGCGCATAGCCGAGCTTCTCGGCCGTCTGCGTAAAGCTTCCGGATTTGGCCACCTCCAGGAAGGTATGCAAATAGGTCAACTCCATGTTCGTTCCTCCTGCCCGCTTCGGGTTCGCCATTCGTTATGTTTCATTATGGGCGGGGGGCAGAGAATGAGCAAGCGAATTGCACGCCAAAAAGGCGGAAACCGAAGTTTCCGCCCCCTGCGAGCTTGCCTATGCCGGCGTTAGTCCACGACGCTGCCGATGAAGCGCTCCAGCTGCGCCGTCTCCGCTACGCTCTGGTTGCACGATGTCGCGTCCATGCACATGTAATTGCCGACGGCTTTGTAATAGTCGGGCGAGGACTTGGCCGGCCTCGATTTGGTGATCGCCGAGAACAGGCCGACCTCGCTGACCCGATTGCATACGAAGCAATAGCTTTTCTTGTTCGACGGCGTATACTTGCCTTCGATGCCGACGATGCGACCTTGGTAGTCGTACACCATGAACATTTTGCCCGTCGCGATGTCGTGCCAGCCCAGATAGGTGACGAAGCGGCGGTCGATGAGCCCAACATCCGGCACCTTCAGCTTCTTATTCTTCGGGAACAGCTTGCGAATCCCCGCTTCGCTTACCTCGGGGAAAACCTCGACCAGCGCTTCCAGCGTACGCAGATACGTCTGAAAATCCTCGGCCGTCTTCGCGTCCGCCAATCCTTCGAGCAGCTCGCGCTGCGCGTCCGTCAGCTCCGGGAACTGCTCCGTGATTTTGGCGACCGCGCTGCTCCGGACCGTCTGCACGATTTTCGGATCGGCGCTCGTCCGCAGCGCCTGCTGCACGATGCCCGTTTGTTTCTTGATAAAATTATAGTGGTGGTTTCTAATAAATGGTCCCATTCCTGGTCAGCTCCTTATTGTGTGAATGCATGCTTGTCAAATAAGGGGCAAAGCCACCATTAGAAACGATGCCAGCTGGTTTAGGCGATAAACTTCCCCGTTAACGCCCCATGCAAAGTATCGCCTCCGAATCGTGGCTTTGCATGAGTGGATGGAACCCGGCAATCGCGTGCTGCCATACTTACCACCTCCTATGACTACATAATATACCGAATTCGCTAGGCGCGCGCAATTGTCAGTTATCGCCGGCCGCCTGCGCCCGATATTGGCCAGGGGTGAACCCGGTCCACTTCTTGAAGGCGTTCTGGAAGGCGCTCGGCTCCGAGAAATGCAGCGCGTAGGCGATATCTCCCACCGAATAGCCCGGCTTGCGCAAGTACGCGATGGCGAGCTCCCGCCGAACGCTCGCCGACAGCTCCTGATACGAGGTCCCCTCTTCTTTCAGCTTCTGCTGGACCGTTCGCGAGCTCAGGCCAAAATGCTCCGCCGTCTGCTGCAAGCTCGGGAAGCTCGCGGGCATGCAGGCGCCGATCCACTGCTCGGTTCGCTGGGCGAACGATTCCGGCTTGGCCAGTCCCGCCTTCGTCTCCCGGGCGATCCCCTCGAAAATGCCGAGCAGCTTCGCGTCCGCGTACAGAATCGGTGCGTCCAGCACCCCGCGCGGCAGGACCAGCTCGTTGCGCGGCGCGCCGAACGACGGGGTCAGCCCGAATACGCGCGCGTAGGGCGCAAGCTCCGCCGGCGGTTCATGCGTGAATTGAACCCGCAGCAGGGCGAACTGCCGATTCGTAAATTTGCCGATCAACCCATACAACGAGCTGGCCATATCTTCCGCGCAATGCCTGCCCATTCGGCCGGGATGCTCGAGATACATGCCGATGCGCAGTTCATCCCCTTCCGTGGTCCAAGCCAGATTGAAGCCGCAGCACAAAATATCGTTGTACCGGCGATAGGCCGCAAGCGCGCCTTCGACCGTGCGGGAATGCATCATGACGTATCCCAAGATGCCCATATCCGCGAACTCCGTTATTTGCCCCTGATGAAGCCCAAAATGATCATCCCCTGCGTATTGAGCCGCGGCGTTCATAATCCGCTCCAGCTCCGCGCCCGGAATGCGCGCATCCGAATCCTGCAGCAGCCCGGCGTCGAAACCGATGTGCGCGCAGAACGCCTCCCATGCTAACCCTTTATGCATGATGGCCTTCATGACCGGATAAACCATGGCGATCGAAACATCCGGTGTGCCCGACATGATCTGCCTCCTTTGCGCGAAATCGCAGCCCGCTGTGCGTCATTCATCATACCCACGCGGCTGCATTCCTTCTATGCTTATAGCAAGGATAGCATATTGCACGTAACCGAAGGAGGAGGATTATGATGAAGTCCAATATTCTGATCATTAACGGCAACCCCGATGCGCAAAGCTACTGCGCCGCGCTAGCCGGCGCTTATGCCGAAGGGGCCGCCGACAGCCGAGCCGAGGTGCGGCGCCTGGACCTATCCGCCATTCGCTTCGATTTGAACCTGGCTCACGGTTACCGGCAGCGGACCGAGCTGGAGCCGGAACTTGCGGAAGCCCAGGAGCTGATCCGCTGGGCCGACCACCTCGTATTCGTCTACCCGACTTGGTGGGGGGCAATGCCCGCGCTGCTGAAAGGCTTTATCGACCGCGTCTTCCTGCCGGGCTTCGCGTTCAAGTACCGCGACAACTCCCAGCTCTGGGATAAGCTGCTAACCGGCAAAACCGCGCGTTTGATCGTCACCATGGATACGCCGCCTTGGTATAACCGGTGGATCTATCGTCATGCGGGACACCGGGTCATGCGCAATAACATTCTCAAGTTCTGCGGCATCTCGCCCGTGAAGATTACGGAGGTCGGCCCCGTGCGGCCATCAACGGCGGAGCGGCGGAAGAAGTGGCTGGACGAGGCGCGCAAGCTTGGGATGAACCGGGCTTAACGCCAGCGCTGCGCGGAGTGTCGAACCCGAAGCTTTTGTACGCTTGACCGAAAAGCAAAAGGCCGCCTCGCCCCAAGAGTTTGGTGCGTGCGGCCTTATTTGCAAGTTTCGTTACTGCTACTCATTCTTCATCCGCGTTGAACCGGAAGGCGCTCAATAGAAATTCCCCGTCCTTGTAGCCGACGTCTGCTTGGATCTCGCCGAAATATTGGGGCTCGGCCACGTTCTCGATGATAACGCCTATCCCGAATGTCGCGATCAGCTTATTGGCAGACGGCTCGAACCCGACGATCGAACCATATCCTAGCTTCTCGGTCACTTTGCCGTTATAGCCCGTTTGGAAGGACTTCAAACTCACCTTCGTTGTCTCGCCGTTCAGCGTCACATGGCCGAACAACTCGCCCGCTGCTTCGGATGTCTGGAACGTCAATGCGCTGCCGAGCTGTGCGAGGTAGTCTTCACTGGCGAAGATGCGATCCACGAAGGGAGCGGCGCCTTCGGTCGGTTCGGCGGCCTTCGCGCCCCCGCCCTCGAATTCCACGATGTGCAGTTCGTCCACCGATAACCCTGTTCCGGAATCGACGTTCAGCGCGACGGCCAGCTCATCTTCGCCGTCTTGGTCATAATCGCTTGCCTGCAGCCGCGGCAGTATCATTCTTGACGTCGTGTAGGTCCAGTCGAATCGCTGCCGCTTCCCGCCGATTTGAAGCAGTGCGCCTTCCGGTTGAGCCGGCGACAACGTAATGCCTCGCTCCGGAATCGTGACCGACGGAATGTCGATCTCGGCTTCGCCGCCATTCGCTTCCCCAGTTGCCGATTGTTCGTCTAGCGCCTTGACTTGCTCGCTATCCGGCTCAACCGCTTGGCCATTCTCGCCATCCGCGGCCCCTTTTCCAGATGTTGTGCCTCCGCCCGCCGCCTCTGAGTTAAGGGCAGCGTGATTCCCGTCGCTCCCCTGCTTGTCTTGCGTAGCGCATCCCGTTGCCAGCACCGTCGTCGCCGCAAGTCCGATGAGCAGCACGCTTCTACTTGCTTTCCATGTCATCCCCACTTATGTATCTACCTCCAACATGTTCCATCTCCATCATAGACGCCATTCCTTCGAAAAGGTTGCCGAAAGGAAAGCCGCATGCAAGGTAAATCGGCTGGCGTTCTCCCTATAGGCGAGGGTCGTTGATGACGGTGAAACTTCACCTTACGTATGAAAAAACACGCCCCCTACGGAGGCGTGCTTGCAATCGATGCGATGGTTTAGATCCCGAGGCTGACTTGGTAGCCCGGCTGGTTCATCGGGTGGTTCTGATTGATGAATACGGAGCGATCGTTCTTCAGCATGATGACTTCAAAGAACGGCTTGAAGCGTTCTTCCGTAATGTTGAACGCCGTCAGGAATTTGGCGAACAGCTCCTGCTCTTCGCGCTCCGGCTCGCCGTCCGCAAGCGACGAGTCGACCAGGTTCACGAGAATACACATCTTCTGGGCATCCGTCAGGATCGGTGCGGCTTCGCGAAGGAAGGACTCGATGGAATTGGAACGCGTATATTTGAGCGCGCGGTCCAGCAGCGCGCGGTTATTCGCGCCTACGCCGATGACGCCGTTCTTGGATTCGCCGCCGAGCACCGCGAGCAGCTGGCCGATTTCCTCGTTATCCATTTCGCCGTCGGATTTCATCATGTACAGCAGCGAAGTCGCGAATGCGAAATGCGGCGTCATGCCCTCCGTCGATTTATCGCCTTTAAACATATCAAACAAACCCATGGTTCAAAACCTCCCGCAAATGTTAGCCCGGGCTGCCGCCCGGTTCCCTTGTTTACGTACGAGCAGGCCGGACGTTTCACGTTCTTCAGTTCAGCCTGTGCACGACTTCATATTTATTGCCGCAAGGGTCCTCGAAATATACCGCATAATACGTCGGACTGATCGGAAATTGCCGCGGCCCGTCGTTCAACTTGCCGCCGGCCTCTTTCACCAACGCCGCGATCCGGTCAACTTCCTCCCGGTCGGTCGCCCAGAAGCCGATCAGGTTCGCGCACGGCCGATGGTTCGCGTCCTCCGTAATCGCGAAATAGGGGGCGCTTGGCAGCTCCCCTTCGCCTGCGAATACGCGCCAATCCGCGCTATGAAAGGTTCGGGTGAAGCCCAGGGCGGGCAGCAGCTTCTCATAAAACGGCAGCGCCAGCGCCAGACGGTTCACTCGAAGATCGATATGGCTGAATCGGTTCATGGCGAATCTCCTCTCCCTTATTTACGTGGAATCGCTAGCCTTGGCTATCATGACGGCAAGCACATCTTCCCAGACCAACTTCATCTCTTCCCTAAGCTCCGCGCTTACGAGCTGCTCCTGGTGGAAACTGACCGTCGTCCCGCTCTTCGCCGGCAGCAGCCGGATCTGCAAGGTCGACGGCGTCGGCCAAGATGCTCGCTTCCAGCGCAGGCGCAGCTGCTCGAACGGCTTCACGACGCGAAGCTCGCCGCTAATGCCAGCCGCGGACGCGAACGTCTCGCCGGCTTGGAGTCGCGGCGGCTCCACCTCGCCAAGCCACAGCCGCACTCCTTCTCGCGACGTCAGGAACGCCCACGCCTGCTCCTGCGACCACGGCAGCGTTCGGCGAACGCCGATCTGATATCCGCTTGCCGCGGTCAAGCCGACCTTGCCTTCTCTCGAATGCCCCATCCCCATTATCGTCGTCAGCCCCCCTCATCACCGATCGTCTTTGCGCTTCGCTTGCTTATGCTCCTCCGACTCGCGGCGTCCATGCCCGCACGAACGTTTCCACGCCGCCGGCGATGACGGCCTCGGATTGACGATCGGCGATCGGCGTCGCGACGAATAGTCCCGCCATAAACGCCCCGTAATTCATAAACATGAACGCCATTGCTTGCGCTTGCACATCCATCTCGATGACGGCTTCCCGCTGTCGCATGTCCGCCAAATACCCGGTCAGCAGTTCCAGCAGCTTCCGCGGATGCTGCTGCGCCCGTTCCCGGATGTCGGTCAGATCGTCGTCCTTCAGCACGATCAGAAACAGATGCCGGTTACGGTTCATGATGTCGTGATACAAGCGGCTGATCCGGTGCAAGTCAGGCCCTAAATCCCACGCGATGGCATCGCGGAAGAAGAGCTCCATCTCGGCCGCGTAATGATGACGGTCGACCGCCTGGTCCAATAAATTCTTCTTGCTGCCGAATTGGCGAAACAGCGTCATTTCGCTGACGCCGGCCGCGGCCGCGATTTCCTTCGTCGATACGCCCTTATACCCTCGGGCGGCCATCAGTTCGATGGCGGCTGTCATTAGCCGCTCTTTGCTGCTTCCGTTATGCGATGCTGCCATATTCTCACGCTCATTCTCGGATGATAGTTAGTGATCACTAACATTTTATGATTTCAGCTTACCTTTTCCATCCATTCTTGTCAATCGTTCTTTCTCTTGCGCACGCTATTGACCTTGGGTCAGACCTAAGGTTTATAGTTAACGTTAACGCCGCAAGAGAAGAAAGGAGCTGGATCGTTTGCATACCCATCTCACGATCAGCGAACTCGCTAGACTGATGGATGTCTCCGTCCACCAAATCCGTTATTTCGAAGAGAAAGGCATTTTGAACCCCGCTTTTACCGGCGACAATCAATATCGCATGTACGGGATCGAAGAAATTTACCGCTTGTCTCATATTTTGCTGCTGCGCGAGCTCGAGGTTCCGGTCGGCGATATTCAGGTTGCCCTTGCTTCCTACGCGCCGGAAGATTACGAAGCGCTCCTTAACCGGTCCATGGCGCGTATCGCGGCCGAGATCGATCGGCTTCACCAGCTCCGCGACTTCACCGGCCGGCTGTTGGATCGACGGGCGATATGGTCGCATACGGCTAAAGACGCCTGCTGCGAAATCAAGATGCTCGAGACGCGGCGGCTAACTCGTTGGATTCCGCTTCCCGATAAGGAAACGCTGCACGCCCGCCATCTCGCGGAACGGAAGCCTAGTCAAGGCGGTCTGTTCAAGTCCGATTTGCACTTCGTCTACGGAATGGAAGAAGAGAGCGCGCTCTACATCGTGACCGCGCCCGGCGAGAAGGCGGATCTGGTGCTAGAGGCTGGCGAGTACCTTGTGAGTTGGACGTCGCTTGCGGATGACGACGAGTTGGAACGCGAAATCGAAAATCTACTCCGCCAAGCCGAGCAATGGGTACTGGAACGTTCGGGACCGGTGGTCGTGATCGAAGATTCGTACATGTCCATGTTCGATAATGGCAAGCTCCTCTACGAAATTCAGTTTGCCGTGAACCGGACCAGGGCAGTCGGCGTATGATGGAACGCCTGCCCATCAGGATTGTCCCCATACGCCCGGAGAACCAACGGGAGGCGTGCCGTCTGATTGCATCGTCATTCCGCCGCAAATTCCAAGCGCTCTTGCCTGTGGGAGAGGTTCGGATCGGTGACGTGCTCGCCGCGTGGATGTCCGTGAAGGCGGAATGCATCGGGACGCCGCACATGGTCGCCCTTCTTCATGACGAAGTGATCGGTTCGATCGCCTTAACTCAGGCCGGCGGCTCTGCCGGTTCCGATCGGCGTTGGGTAGGAACACTAGCCGGGCTGAGGCGAGAGTATGGCTTGCTGCGCGCCTGCAAATTCGCCGCGGGCATGTCTTTGCTTCACTATGCGCCGAAGCCAGGCGAATGCTACATCGACCATCTCGCCGTAAGTGCGCGCCATCGTAATTGGGGAATCGGCAGCCGGCTCCTTTCTTGGGCGCAGCAATATGTCCAAGACTGCCCGGATCTGAAGCGGCTGTCGCTTCACGTCGCGGGTTCGAATAAGGGCGCGTCCCGGCTGTACGAACGCCACGGTTTCGCGACGCTGCGCGAATCGGCAAGCTGGACGAGCGAATGGATTCTGAAAGAAAGCCGCTGGCGCTATATGGCATGGGAAGTGCATGGATCTGGGGACTCGGAATGATCCGGCAACGGCTGCGATGGGCCGCAACTCTCCTATCATTGGCGATCGCGGCCGCCGTCCTGCTCATCGTCTGGCAGCACGACTTCGAGATGGTCGAGCAGCCGGTCGCCATTCCAACGAAAGAAGGCGTGCTGCGCGGCATATTGACAATGCCCGAGAAGCCGATCGGCAAGGTCGGTCTCGTCGTTTTCGTCCACGGCGACGGCCCTGCCGACGCGTCCTACGACGGGTTTTACAAGCCGCTATGGGAGGCATTCGCGAAAGCCGGTTACGCGTCCTTATCGTTAAGCAAACCCGGCATTGGCGGCTCCGACGGCAGCTGGCTAAACCAAAGCATGGAAGATCGCGCGGAGGAAACGCTGCAGGCCCTTCGGTGGGCGAAGCGACAGGCGATATTCGATGCCCGCCGAATCGGCTTATGGGGCGCCAGCCAAGCCGGATGGGTGATTCCGTCCGTCGTCGAACAGGACCGGGAGATCGCGTTCAGCATCCTAGTCGCACCCGCGATCAACTGGCTTTCTCAAGGCGCGTATCATACCCGTCAACAAATGAAACGCGACGGATTCGCGGAGGCCGACATCCGCGAACGGCTTGCTTTGGAGGAACGCGTCAACCTGCTGCTCCAAAAAGGCGCGTCCTATGAGGCGTACGCGCGGATCGTCAAGCACGGCACGCGCATGACCCGGGAACGCTGGCAATTTGTCGCGCGAAATTTTCGCTCGGATGCCACGCCCAGCCTCTCTTCCTTTCGCAGCCCCGTTCATCTCGTGCTTGGCGGGCAAGATCTGAACGTGGATGTCGCGGAGACCGAGCGCGTCTACCGGCAGCGCGTTGCTCCCGGATTGCTGTCCGTCACGCGCCTGCCGGAAGCGGACCATGCCATGCTGACAAGCGCGAACGCGGCGTCAGAGCTGCGGGCGACCTTCTATGCGGTGTTCTTTCCCCGGAAGCTGTTCGATCCCGGTTACTTCGATGACCTGGCTAGCTTCGTGCAGCGCATAGGCGAGTAGAATGGACAAAAAGCGGCTTCCCGCGCTGTGATGCGCGAGAGCCGCTAAATTATGCCTTATTCTCAGCCGGTGATACCGCTCCTAAGCTTGCCGTTTCCGCACCGGAATCCAAATTTCACTGCGATAATCCGGCCGCGACGTGTCCGGCGACTCGTTCCAGAGCAGCTCCGGTCCTCCCGTTTGTTCGTAGCCCGCGCCCGCGGATGGGAACCACTCCGAATAGATGCGTCCCCATACCGATTGGAGCGTCTGCGGGAACGGACCGACGGCGGTGAACACCGCCCAAGCGGAAGCCTCGACTTCCAGGCTCGCCAATCCTTCCGGCGCCGGCTGCGTCGTCGCGGTCCCGATATAGTGATCCAGCTCGCCCTTCTCTTCCATGCGCCCTTCGGAGAAATTCACCGAGGCATTGATCATGCCTGCAGGCTCCGTATCTGACAGCCCCTTGATCGTCGCGATCAACTCCGGCGTCAGCGTACCCGCCAGCTCCGCGATCGCCGGATTCACCCCTTCGAACACGATCGGCACCCGCCGCGTCACGCCGACGACCCGAAAGGCGTCCTTCTCCACAATGCGATATTCCATTTCGTTTCCTCCCCTAACCGTTAGTTGAAAGGTCATGCGCGGGAACGCTTTGAGCGTCCGGCCCTGCTTGCGGGCTTCGGACGGCGTCGCCCCGTGCAGCTGCGCGAAAGCGCGAGTGAACGAATCGGGCGATTCATAGCCGTATTTGAGCGCGACGTCGAGGATGCGGACCGCCTCATCCTGCAGCTCCACCGCCGCCAGCGTCAGCCTGCGGCGCCGGACGTATTCCGACAACGGGATGCCCGCGAGCGCCGAGAACATCCGCTTGAAATGATGCTCCGAGCAATGCGCTCGCCGGGCAGCCTCCTTGTAATCGATCTCCTCCGTCAAATGCGCTTCGATATACGTCAGCGCCTCATTCATCGTCTCCAGCACGTGTTCGCGCCTCCTTTCACGTATACCGTACCATGGTTGCCGCCGGACCTGCCCGACATTCGGTGTTCAATGCTGCAGGGTAAACAGCCGATATCCCGCATAGCCGAGCAAGCCACCCAGCGTATTGAGGATCAGATCGTCCACATCGAAGGTCCCCATGGAGAACACGATCTGCGCGCACTCGAGCGACAGACTGACCAGGAACGGAACCACGATCGCGCCAAGCCACTTCATCCGAGTAAGCAAGCCGACGAATGCGCCGAGCGGGGCGAAGATCGCGATGTTGCCGAATAGATTCACCGCATCGTTGCGATTGGACAATCGCTGCAAATTCCGCGTAATCGACTCGAGCGGCGTAAAGTTGCCGAAGCTGAGCCTGTGCAGCGCGTGCTCCGGGTTGTCCACCGCAAGCTGGAGCTGGCGACCGAGCACCGCGGCGTCCACCGTACCGTATTTGAACAAAATGACTTTAACGAGACCATACCCGTAAATGAGAAATAACGCAAACCAAAATAGCTTTTTCGCGCTTTTGCCGATACTCACGACACTTACCGTTCTTGCGTTCTCCATCTGTTTCGCTCCTCCTTTATTGCAGCCGCGACGTGATGACGACGCCGCCCTGGTTGTCTCCGGATAGTTCCACTTCGGCATCTGCAGGTACCCGCGCGGTTGCATGACCGGGTACATCGACGGCCTGAATCTCATACCGTTCGCCGTTCGCCTCCGATTGGATGATGCCCTTCTTCCGTAGAAATGCCGAATATTCTTCCAACGCCAAATCGTTCTCTTCCATGATCAGGCTGTGCGGCAATCCGACGTAGCGAAAATGCCACGGCTCGTACTGAATGCCGGTCACCTCCGTCTTGTCCTTCGGATAACGGAGGATGAAGCCGTGCTCCGCGGCATGACGGATAAGCCATTGTCCCTCTGGCAAGCCGCCCATCTCCCCCAGCGTCGATCCGACATCGAGCGACAGTCCGGTATTATGCTCGCTGCGGCCGGGCGGCAGTGCGTATTCCGCGCCTTTCTCTTCGTACATCCGGCGCTGCTCGGCCTCGTCCCGGTATCCGCTGCTGATGCGAAAATGAGTGACCCCGTCCTCGGCCGCCGCGTCGACCATGTCGCGGAACCGTTCCGCCACGCCGGCGGAAAGCCGCGTGTCCGCCTCTAACAATCCATAGCCTTCGATTAATTCGGGATGCGCCGCTAACGCGACGATATCGGGCAGAACGCCCTCTTCGCGAACCGGGTGCGCCGCATTCACGAGGATCAGGCTGCCGCCGTATGTCTGCGCTTCCGTCAGCTCGATCGCCCGCCCGCCGCCGTTCGCCTCCGCTGCCGTGATCGTCGAACGATCCCCCTCCCCGTACGCGCGGCCCGCGCTTTCTCCCTCTTGCTCGCGCTGGATATAGGAATTGCCGATCAACACGGCAAGCAACAACAAAACAACCCACTTCTTCACCAAACTCTCTCCTTTAACCGTCTGTCCTTAAGGTTAATGAAAAGTGTTTAAATCGAAAGTGGGTTGTTGTTTAAATTTTTCTTAAATTGGTTCCGCTGGATCCGCTTGGGCTTTCCTCCCGCTTCAGCGGCAGCCTCACCTCGAACGAGGTCTGCGTCACGTCGCTATGGGCCGCGATGCTGCCGCCGTGGCGCTCGACGATGTTCTTCGCGATGAACAAGCCAAGCCCGGTGCTTCCGCCCTGATGGGTGCGCGCCCGGTCTCCCGTATAGAACATATCGAACAGAAACGGCAGCTCGTGTTCCGGAATATGATTGCCGTAATTCGTCACGCGCACCGTTACCGCCTCCGGATCCGTCTCGCAGGCGATATCGATGAACCGTCCGTCCGTTCCGTAGCGCGCCGCGTTCGACAGCAGGTTCTCGAACACCCGCGCGAGCATCGCCCCGTCGCCGCTTACCATGACGCGCGCAGGTACCGTCAGCCGGGCAGACAAGCCGCCGTTCTCGAAGATGGGAACCATCTCCTCGGCCATCTGGTACAGCAGCTCGCTCAGATCGACCGGCTGCCGCTCGATATCGAGCATGCCGTAGTTCATTTTCGTAATCTCGAACAGCTCTTCGATCAATCGCTCCAGCCGCCGGGACTTGGTATACGCGATCATCGCGTAGTGCTTGGCCTGCTCGGGCGGAAGCTGCTCGTTCTTCAGGATATAATCCAAATACCCGAGCACCGACGTCAGCGGCGTTCGCAAATCATGCGCCAAGTTGAGCACAAGCTGGTCCTTGCTGGTCTCCGCGAAGTCGCCTCGCTCGATGGCGTTCTTCAGCTTCTCGCCCGCCCGGTTGATGTCCTCGGCGATCGTCTGGAACTCGTCGCCCGAATCAATCTCCACGCGCGTCGCGAAGTCGCCGCCGGCCAGCCGACGGATGCCGCTCGAGATTTTTTCGAAATAGGCCGCATATGGCTTGGACAAAAGGTAAAAGAATAAGACCGCCAGCGGAATGAAGACGACCATGAACGTGTTAACGTCGCCGACCTCGCTCATGAACCGGCGAAGCCGCACGATCGGGTCTTCCGCGAATACGTGCTCGTGATAATAGCTTTGCAGCCCTTTGTAGAGCAAATACGTGAGCAGGCCGGAGAGCAGCATGCTCAGCCCGAACAACCCGAGCATTTTGGACCGAAAGCTGCGTCTGGATTTAACCATTGAACGTGTACCCTACTCCCCATACCGTCTTAATGAACTTGTCCTTGTCTTCGCCCAGCTTCTTGCGCAGCGTCCGGATATGCACCATGACGGTGTTGCCGCTTCCGCTCTCATAATAGGCATCTCCCCACACCTGCTGGAAAATATGCTCCGCGCTGAACACGCTGTTCGGATGACCGGCCAGCAAGCACAGAATATCGAACTCCTTGGGCGTGAGGATGACCAGTTCGCCGTATAAGACGACGGTCCGCTTGTCCGGGTCGATCACGAGGCCGCCCGATTCGATCATCGTCTTCGTACCGGCCGGCGGCGCGTTCAAGTGCAGCGCGCGGCGCAGCTGGGCGTTCACCCGGGCGACCAGCTCGAGCGGGTTGAACGGCTTGGTCATATAATCGTCGGCGCCCATCACGAGGCCGGTGATTTTGTCGAGGTCCGACGCCTTCGCGCTGAGGAAAATGATCGGGAACCGATAACGCTCCCGAATTTGCCGCGTCAATTCATGGCCGTCCAGCTTCGGCATCATAATGTCCAGAATGGCCAAATCGATCGGATGCGCAAGCACCGCCTGCAGCGCGGCCGCGCCGTCGTTTGCCTTGATGGCCTGATAGCCTTCCTGCTCGATGTGCATCGCGATGAGGTCCGCGATCTCGGGCTCGTCATCGGCGATTAATATCGTCACGCGTTTCATGCGGCGAACAGCTCCTTACAACGTGATGCGGCTGTGGCCGCTCTTATGGGCGGCACAGCGCGTTTTATACTTTAGAATAACAAAATAGCATCGTCTATCCATACATCTTAACGGAAAAGGCAGTACCGCTCAACGGGCGATCCCCATGAACCCAAGCGTAAACGACCGGCATCGTCCGCCGAACAAAGCGCGGCGCAACCGGCGCTATTACCCATATGGGGGATGGTCAGTCCAACTGCGATCTGATACGATCGGGGTATCGGATAGGGAGGTGCAGTAAGTTGGATCACAACAACCTGAAGCCTGACGATCAAGAACAAGCAGGCAGCGCGCAGGAAACGGAGCTCACCGATTTGCCGGAGGAGCTGGACGAAACGGAACGCCAGAACGTCCAAGGCGGCGGTCGTCGCCGTGGGCCGCTCTCCTAGTTGACCAGACCGCAGACAAAATGATGGAACCCGCGACGCCGATGCGTCGCGGGTTTCTTTTCTTTGCATGAAGACGTGATGGGGAGAGGACGAGTCACCCGAAATTATCGTTGCGCTTTTACTGTTTATTATATACACTGTTTATAAAATATACTGTTTATATTATAAACAGAAAGAGGTGCCGACGATGCATGCTAACGCGATTGAAATTCGTAATCTGCACAAAAGCTTCGGGAACCACCATGTGCTCAAAGGCCTTGATCTCGACGTGCCCGCCGGCTCGATCTTCGCCTTGCTCGGTCCGAACGGGGCCGGTAAAACGACGCTGATCCACATCCTCGCGACGCTGGTCATCCCGGATCAGGGAACGGCGCGCGTAGCGGGAGCGGATACCGTTCGCCAGAAGAACGACGTCAAGCGCGCGATCAGCCTAACCGGTCAATTCGCCGCCGTGGACGACGCGCTGACCGGCGAGGAGAATCTCATCATGATCGGCCGCTTATCCGGTCTAAGCTCCGCCGAGGCGAAGACGCGAGCGGCCGAACTGTCCGTGCAGTTCGAGCTGAACGGGGCTTCCCGCAAGCGGGTCAAAACCTATTCGGGCGGCATGCGGCGCCGCCTCGACCTGGCTGTCAGTCTGATCTCGCCGCGTCCGATTCTATTTCTCGACGAGCCCACGACCGGACTGGATACCTCCAGCCGCCGCGCCTTGTGGGACATCATCCTTCGTCTGGCGAAGCAAGGCATCACCGTGTTTCTGACGACGCAGTATTTGGAAGAAGCCGATCAGCTCGCCGATCGCGTCGCCGTCCTCAGCGACGGGCGCATCATCGCGGCCGGATCGCCGGCCGAGCTGAAGACGCGCGTCGGCGGCGAGGTGATCGAGCTTGTGAACGCGAACGATGAGGTCGTGCACGTCGTTTCGACGAGCGGCCGGATCGCCGACGTGCAGCGCCAGCTAGCCGAGTTCCTGCCGTCCTTGCCGCCCGAGACGCGCGTCCGGCTGCGCACACCGAGCATGGACGACGTCTTCGTTGCCTTGACCGCCATGCCCAAGGAGGCCGTATCCGTATGATGAACATCCAACCGCAAGCCCAAGCCAAGACGCCTTCGCTGCTGGCCACGAACGCCGTCTTCATCGGCCGCAGCATGCGTCTTACGCTTCGCAATTCCGAAGCCTTAATTATGGCTATTATGCTGCCCACGATTCTTATGCTCCTGTTTACGTACGTTTTTGGCGGCGCGATCGACCGGAGCGGCGATTACGTGAATTACGTCGTGCCCGGCATTATCCTGCTGTGCGCCGGCTTCGGCTCCTCGAGCACCGCGGTGGACGTCGCCCACGATATGACCTCCGGCATCATCGGCCGGTTCCGGACGATGCCGATCGTCAGCATGAGCGTCGTGACGGGGCATGTCGTCGCAAGCCTTGTCCGCAACCTGTTGGCGACCGGCATCGTCATCGGCGTCGCCCTGCTCGTCGGCTTCGAGCCGAACGCGGGCACAGCCGAGTGGCTGCTTGCGATCGGCATGGTCAGCTTGTTCATCTTCGCCCTCACCTGGGCGTACGCCGCCATCGGTCTCGTGGCCGGCAGTCCTGCAGCCGCGAGCGGTTACGGCTTCGCCCTGCTGTTCCTCCCTTACCTCTCGAGCGCGTTCGTGTCGACTGACACGATGCCCGCCTGGCTGCAGGGCGTGGCGGAACATCAGCCGATCACGCCCATCATCGAGACGCTAAGAGCGCTTCTGACCGGCACGCCGATCGGCAATCAGGCTTGGCTGGCGGTCGGCTGGTGCGCGCTCATCCTGCTGATCTCGCTAATCTGGGCCGCCTGGGCGTTCCGTCGGAAGGCCGGCGCCAGATAGATTGCCCCGACGTATGCGGCGAACCCTAATCTGATAGCGGGAGGCTGAGAGCATGACACATGCGAAACGCGCTGCAAGGCCGAGGCCGGCATTAAGCGGTCCGACTTCTCCGGACGGACGTTTGCTGGCGCCCGATCTTGGCCGCGGCTTCATGCTGCTGCTCATCGTAATCGCTCATGTTCCGATGTACGTCCATTCCTCCGGCATGACCTTCATTAGCAGGCCGATCGGAGAGCATGTCCTGGACGACATCGTCAATTTCTTCGGACTGCTGCTCGTCGATAATCGCTCGTATCCGCTCTTTGCCGGACTATTCGGCTACGGCTTGGCGCTCATGGTATCCCGGCAGCTCGCCGCAGGCGTGCCAGAGCACGAGGCGCGCCGCTCGCTGCGCCGCCGCTCGTGGCTGCTGATCGCGTTCGGCTTCGTACACTTCGTCTTCATCGGAGGCGCCGATGTACTCGGGCTCTACGGCGTGACCGGCCTGCTGTTCGGCAGACTGCTGTTCCGATCCGAACAAGCCAAGCGGCGGGCAATCTTCTGGACCGGTCTGGCCTACCTCGTCATCATTCCGGTCACCTGGGTGTGGATCATGCCGATCTCGGCGGGCGAGTCCTTCATCAACTCGCATTCGCCCACCTACGCCCAGATGGTCGCGGATCATGCGATCGCTTACCCGTTCGTCATTTTGGTCCAAATGTCGCTTTTCCCGATGGTGCTCCCCGTACTGCTGGGCCTATGGCTATCCGGGAAGAAGTGGATCGAACGGCCGGAAGCGCACCGGTCGCAGCTGAAAAGGATCGCGTTCGGCGGCATCGGCCTCTCCGCAGCCGGTGCGCTTCCGCTGGCGCTGGCGGGCGCGCGGCTGTGGGATGCGCCCGCCGCCGCGCTCGACTGGAGCGTCGCGCTTAGCCTGCTCAGCGGAATCACCGGGGGGTTCGGCTACTTAGCCCTCATTGCCCTTCTCAGCCTATCCGCACGCCGCATGGTTCCGAGACTCACGCTTTTTTTGGCCGCCATTGGGAAGCGTTCGCTTACGTTCTATCTGTATCAAGAAGCGGTGGTCGTGCTGCTGCTATCGCCCGTCGCGTTCGGCTTCGGAGCTCGCATCGGCGGCGCCGGCGCCTTCTCGCTTGCCGTCCTCGTCTGGCTGACCGGGGGATGCCTGGCAGTCTGGCTGGAGAGACGAGGCCGTCCCGGTCCAGCGGATGCGCTATTGCGAAGGCTGGTATACCGCAAGTGAACGAGTAGCTACGGCAAGCATGGGAATAGAAGCTCGCCATAAGCGCCATAAAAAACAAAAGGCAGCTTGTTCTCCGCAATTGCGGGAACATGCTGCCTTTATTCACGTTTTGCCTGCCATATAATGCTCGATGCCGTCCAGAATCCGCGCCAGCCCGAAATCGAAATCGTCCAAGATCTCATCCGCGGCTTCATCCGTGCCCGTGTACGCGCCGGAGACCAGCAGCGGCCGCAAATCCGGGAAGCGCTCCGCCGTCACCAGCTCGCTGAGTGCGCCCAGGAACGGCGCGCCGCTGAACGAAGCCGACGTCATCCCCGCCTTGAGCGCCCGGTTGAAATCCCGCTGCAAGATGCCGCATGCCCGCGCGTAGCTGCTCAGCAGCAGGATGACGGACATTTTCTCGGCATCGGTCAAGGGAAGCCCGCGCATGATGCGCAGCGCGCTGTCGACCACCTTCAAATTGTTCGGGGTAATCGGCGCGCCGGTAATCGGAATATCGCTAAACCAGGGACGGTCTTGGTAGAGCTGAATCATCGCTTCCACATAAATGCGCAAGCCCTCCCGCCAGGGCATCCCTTCATCGATCCGTTCCTCAATCCCCAGCTCGCACACCGCGTCCTGCATGAGCAGCAGCAGATCTTCTTTGCTCGGGATATACCGGTAAAGCGACATCGCCGTAAAGCCGAGGGACGACGCCACCCGGTTCATGGATACGGCGGTCAGCCCTTCTGCATCCGCGATCGCGATCGCGGCGTCCACGATCTGCTTGACGTTCATCTCCCGCTTCGGTCCGCGCTGCGGCTCCTTGACAATGCCCCAGCTGAGCGCCACGCCGCGCGGCAGCTCGTCTTGCCTCGTTTCCTCGTCCATTCCGTTCCTCCTGCAGCCTATGCCGTCATGCTGCCCCGCATAATTGTGTATTGTATAAACAGTATTATAGCACAACGGGAGGAAGGGTTAAATGCGCCGCTTGCAAAGCGGAAGGCTGCATTGACCCGGTTCTGTCGGAGGAAGCCGCCAGGCGCTATTTCGCCATGTTTAACCGCGAGCTGGCCCGCCTGCTCGCGCCGTCCGCGGCTGAAGCAGCGGAATCCCCGTCCCTTGACGAGTGGCTTACGCTGTTCTCTTCGGGCTGGCAGGACCGCTCCGAGCATCCGAAGCGACGAGCGAGGAGGGTTGACCGGCGCTGCTCCGCCCAACGTCAAGAAGACGCTGCCCGGAGCAGCGCCATCTTCGTCCATGCGTTATTTCAGAATACTTAAGTACGCCTTCCACGGACCGACGTCGCCGCGGTACCGCTTCGCCAACACGCGGGCGATTTGGGCCGTGTGGGTCAAATCGTGCACGGCCCATGTCGCGATCAACTCGCGCGCCTTCACGGGGCCGAATGCCGGATGCGTGCCTTGTCGCTCCAGCAGGTCCTCCGATGCGATCAGCTCTCGGAGGCGCTCGATATTGCGGACGCGAAGCACCTTGAAATCCACCAGCAGCCGATCCGCCCCGGAATCGGCTTGCCCGTTGTTCAAGTGCGCGAACCGGTCGAAAGGGGGGAAGGCGCCGGCTTCGCCATCTTGCAGCATGACTTCCAGCCGCGGTATCCAATTGGTCCGGTCAGCCTCGATCAGGTGCAGCAGCACCTCGACCGCGTTCCACGTCTCCTCGCCTTCGTTGGCCTTTAGCCAGCCGCCGGACAACCCGGCCAATAGACTCGCTAACATCGTCGGCGTCCGATCCAGAATTTCTACGGCTTCGTTTAGTTCGAACGTCATCGGCTCGTTCCCTCCCAACTAGACCATCTTCAAGCTCGTGACCATTATAGCGTCATGGAGGATGTCCACCACCGCGAACCGGCGTAAACGCCTCATGTCGCATCCGCCGTACGAATCAGATCGCGACCGCTCCGGTCCCAAATGAGGCTAACGACGGTCCCTCGCCCTGGCTCGGACCGTACTTCGATCCTCCCGCCCATCGCCTGCACAAGCTCCTTGGCGACCGCCATGCCCAGACCGCTGCCTTCGGAGCCGATCTCCGTATTGAGCCCGCGATAGTAACGCTCGAATAACCGCTCGACGGTCTGCTCATCCATTCCACGGCCATTATCCGCAAAATCGATGCGCCAGCTTCCGTCCCTCGCGTCTTGCGTCATCGCGATGCGCAGGAGGGTATCCGGCGGATTGTGCAGAAACGCATTCGCGACGAGATTATCGACGATGCGCTCGAACCAGGGCTCGTGCAGCTCCGCCCGTACAGGCGACGAGGGCACAGAACAGTGCACCCTGCCGCCGTCATACCCGGGCTGCCCGATGGCGCGGGCGACCGCATGCTCCAGCAAGCCGCGAGCATCCAGCTCCTCGAAGACGACGGGCATATCTCCGCTTCGCAGCCTGTACGTCAGCGACAAATCGTTGATGAGCTTATCCATATACTCCGATTTCTCCAGGATGATCGACGCGAACTTGCGGATCTCGTCTTCCGTCCAGCTGTATTTGTCCGCGGCCATCAGGTGGGCATAGCCTTGGATCGAAGCAAGCGGCGTCTTCATGTCGTGCGTTACCCCGGCGATCCATTCTTCGCGGGTGCGCTGCGTGCGCTCCGCCGCGTCCTTGCCCGCGCGAAGCGCGCGCGTCAGCGATTCGAGCGACTCGAACACTTCGCCAAATATCCGGTTGCGGCGCTTGCGTGCGTCCTTCTTGCGCAGAGCGAAACGCCGCCGCTTCGGACGCGCCGGGGACGGCTCCGCATAATTGCCGCCGCCCAGACGCCGGATCGCGCCGAGAATCTGGATAAGCGGAGTACCGAACCGATTGGCGTACCAAATCGACAGCACGATGAAGAGCAGCAGCGCGCTAAGCAGAAAAGCGGCCAAGCCCGCAATCATCACCTGCGCCTCGGGCATCATGCCCGGTATCGGCATCGCGTGCCGACGCGCCTCGCTCATCGGATATTGATACACCCACGTGTAGCCCGTCCGCTTGTCATAACGCGTATCCATCAGCGCGCCGACGCCGTCGTTATTGACGCTCTGAAGCGCCAGATCCTGCAGCAAATAGGTCGTTGGCGCTCCATCCGGCCGCCCCCATGCCGCTAACTCGCGCCCTTCCCGATCGAGCACCTGTACCCATCCGTCGCGTTGACCGAGCATCGCGAGCGTCGCCTCCGAGAAGGACAAGCTGCCGCCTTCCAGCTTGCCGTCATCGATCAGCCGTCCGAGCAGATCCTCGGTCGGCGACCGCGCGCCGTAGAGCAGCGTGTACGTGACGCCGTCTTTCTCCTGAATCCATAATCCGAGCCGGTACGGATACGGTTCGCTGCCGATCCAATAATCCATCAATTGCCCAGGCAGATACCGATCGGGAAGATCGTCCGGCGCGTTGAACGACTGAATGACATTCCCGTGATCGTCCAGACTTTGCAGCCAGCCGCCGTCCTCGCGCAGCCGCTCCAACAGCACGGGATCGGCGATCAGTCCGCTGGCGTCCGTCCGCGACTCCGCGATCAGTCTGGAGATGCCGGTCGGCGCGAAGCTGCGCCGGATCTCAATCTCTTCGAGCCTCGCCAAAATCCATATGACGATGACGACCGCCAGCACGACGAGCAGCGCGCCCGCTCCCACCAGCTGCAGGCTGAATCGAACCGCCAGCCTTCTACGGACCATATCAGCGCGCTCCTTTGGGCCGGATCAGCTTGTAGCCGATGCCGCGCACGTTAACCAGATACTCCGGCTTCGACGGGTTGCGCTCGATCCGCTCGCGAATGCGGTGAACATGGACCATGACCGTGTTATCGTCGGCGATCGACTCCTCGCCCCAGACGCGCTGGTAGAGCTCGCTTTTGCTGAACACGCGGTTCGGGTGCTTGCATAGGAACAAGAGGAGCTGGAACACGAGCGCCGGGCAGTGCGACGGCTCCCCGTCCACCGTCAACGTTGCCTGCGCCTCGTCTAGCTGGAACCGGCCGAAGTCGTAACGTCCTGGCGGCGGCATCTCCTCTTGCGCGGGCTGCGGCTGCGTCTTCGGTTGCAAATATCGGCGCAGCTGAGCCTGTATTCTGGCCACTACTTCAAGCGGATTGAACGGCTTCGTAATATAATCGTCGCCGCCGACCGCGAACCCCGACAGCTTGTCGAAATCCGAGGAACGCGCGGTCAGGAAGAAGATCGGCGCATCCGTCGTGCTGCGAATGAACGGACAAATATCCAGTCCGCTCCGTCCGGGCATCATGACGTCAAGCAGCACCAGATCATAGCGGGTACGCTCGCAGGCGGACAAGGCCGCTTCTCCGTCATGCGCCAAATCGACATGCGAGAAGCCTTCTTTACGAAGCACGGTGGCCATCATGTCCGCGATCGCGCGTTCGTCGTCGACGACGAGAATTTTCGCTTCTTTCATTTTCATCACCCGACAATAAGAATAGATAAGAGATACTAGTATTGTATCGCACTTCCAGCTCATGACAATCTTACCTTTACCTTAATTGTCCTTTTTGCCAGGCTGCAAAAGTTAAGGCTTCGTTCATCCTCCGTTGGAGGGGGCGTAAGTTTGAGGCGTTATACTGGGTTCAAACTTGCAAGAGAAGGAGGACGCGCCATAATGAAGACGAAACGGCTATCGCCGTCTTTTAGGGGCGATACGCGTTACAAATGGCTGTATTTCCGTAAACCGAGGAACATGCTTGTGCGCGCCGGCAAATCCGCGATACTGCTGCTCGCGACCGGATTGCTGCTGGCTGGCTGCGCGGAAGTGAGCGGACCCACGAAGGAGGAGAAGACGCTGAACGAACAGGAGCAAACGACGGAGCAAGCGGTCAACGGTGCGCAGGAAGGCGATGGAGATGGCAAGAAGGAAGCAACGAAAGAAACGTTGCGGCGAATCGGCGGCAAAGACATCGCGAACCGTTTGCTGGCCGGCGAGTATGAGCGGATGTATGCCCAGTTCAGCGACGATCTCAAGAAGGCGGTGACGCTCGATCAGTTTCGTTCCATGGGGAAGCCGTTTACCGCGAACATTGCAGCCTTCGAGCTGACGAGCGCTATGCGGCTGAACGGGTATGAGCATTTCGTATGGGCGAATCCGGAGGGGACGAAAGGACTGCGCGCGACGCTCGACGATACGTCCACGATCGCCGGCATTCAAATTCTGGAGCATCCGGCCTTCCCCGCGACCGACACCGCCTACTCGAAGACAACGTTTCGGCCGCCGTTCGAGGGCGATTGGCTCGTGTTCTGGGGCGGGCACAATACATTCCTGAATTATCATTACGAATATGAGCCTGTCCGCTACGCCTTCGACCTGATTATCGAGCGGGACGGCTTCAGCTATGAGGGCGACCCGGCCAAGAACGAAAGCTATTTCGCATTCGGGCAGAACGTCTTGGCGCCGGCGGACGGCGTTGTGGTTGCGGTCGTAGACGGCATCCCCGATAATGAACCTGTAGGCCAAATGAACGAAGCGCATCCGGCGGGCAACATGATCCTCATCCGCCACGAGAGCGGCGAATACAGCATGATCGCCCATTTCAAGAACGGTTCCATCGTCGTCCAAGAGGGCGATCGGGTACGGGCCGGACAAGTGATCGGGCAATGCGGGAACTCGGGGAATTCCTCCGAGGCGCATATCCATTTTCAAGTGTCGCCGCCATCGAAGGCGGAAGAGATTGCGACAACCATTCCCGTCTCATTCCAGAGCGGCGCGAAGCCCGTGCGCGGCGATACCCTTACCGGCGCGAAGCCATCCCCCTAACGAGGTGCCTTGATGAAACCCATTGTAAAGTCGAAATTGCAAACCAGCGCGGGCACGATCGAATACGCCCTATCCGGCGAAGGCTCGCCTGCCGTTATTCTGATCAATGGCGGCAGCGGGCCAATCGAAGGCTGGATGCGGACGTTTCATGAGATGGCCGGCCAAACCCGCACGCTCGCGTACAATCGGCTCGGCGTCGGCGGCAGCGCCAAGCCTGACCGCCCGCAGGATGGCCAGACGATTGTGTCGACGCTTCGCGAGCTGCTGCAGAAGCTCGGCATCTCGCCGCCCTATGTGCTCGTCGGCCATTCGCTCGGCGGGTTGTACGCCAATCTGTTCGCACGCCTGCACCCGGAGGAAATTGTGGGCGTCGTGCTGCTTGAAGCCAGCCATCCGGAGGATTTGGTTATCAACCAGACGCAGGGAGCGGTCGTCAAAGGATTAAACCGGGTGCTCGGCATGTTCGACCGCTTCTTCCCCGAGCGCCAATGGTCGGAGACGCACTTCGTCGACGAAACGGCGAAGCAGATCGCCGCGGCCGGCCCCTTCCCCGACGTGCCGCTCATCGTCCTCTCCGGCGGCAAGCGGCCGCCGATGATGCCGGAGGCGGCGTATGCGATCCGTCAGCGCAACCAGCTGGATTACGCGCGTATGAATAGCCATGGCCAGCAGCGTATCGCTTTCGGCAGCGGGCACTTCCCCCAAATGACGGAACCCGAGGCAGTCCGGAAGGCCGTCGCCGATTGCGTCGAGGCCGCGCGGGATCGGAGCCGAACGCCGCATTAGAGACGCGCGCCATGCATGCCGAATCCAGCGAGACGCGGGTCGGTAATCAGAGCTTCCACACCTTCACGCCAAAGAGGCTGCCCTACGCTGGCAGCCTCTTTCGTCCTGCTGTTTTCGTCTTAACCCAACTGATGCCGATCCGGCACCGGTTTGCCCGTCAAGCTGTTCTCGAACATGTCGATAATAAACAGGAAGTGCTCCGCTTCCCGAAATACGTGGTCCGCCAATAAAGGATGAATGATGCTCTTGATTCTACACGCTTCGATTAGCTCGCGAGCCGTTTTCTTGAAATCCCGAAGCGACTTGACCGACACTCTGTTCTGGTCCAAAAATTGATCCAGCAGCGGCAGTGTCTGCGATTGCGGGCGCATGGACTCCAAGTCTCTGGCTTGGAACAGAAGCTGGTCGAATTCTTGACTAAAGTTGTTCGCCTGCTCAATCAGCTTCCGCTCCGAAGGGTCGAGCAAATGGCTGATGAACTTCGCATGGTCCGCCATGATTCGCAAGAAGAACACGTTCTCGTCAATGATCGCATCCGGCAGCGGCTCCAGCCTGCCGGTATTGAGTTCCGCCAGCCGATTCCTAAAGTAGTTGGCCTCCCTGCTCACGTGATCGACCAATAAGGGAAAATTGTTCGCCCCCGGAAGCTTGCACGTGAGGATCAAACCGAGCACCTTTCTTTTGAACACCCAGATGTGCGATACCGCTTGATGGACTTCTTCGTTGAATCTTTTGATCACAGCAGGATCCGTGTCGAATGTGAAAGCGTGCGCCTTATTTTCGATGTTTTCGAATACCGCGTAAAATCCGTTCGCCTCCTGGATCAACTGCGTATCCTCGCATCGAAATCCGAGCTTCAGAAATAATGAATGCTCTTTCATAATGCGCGACCAAAACCGTACTTCTTCTAGTGAACGCATGACAAACCCGTTTGTCAGCAAGCCGCATCCCTCCTTCGCTTCTCCCCCATTCGTATGGCTGCCTGCTTGATCAATATACCTTTCTTGACGCCTTCCTCCACCGTTTCTCGTTCTTTTTCTCCCTATTTGGGCTGCGCATCACGCAAAAAATCCGCCGCAGCCTCTAGGCCGCAGCGGACTCTTCTTATTGCGCGAAACTATGATTGCCGATCGTCGCTATGACGTCCATGCTGGAAAAATACGATCCTTTGGCGCGGGCGGGATTGAAGAAATAGACCGCATCTCCGACGATGTTCTTCCCGTTCAATGCGTCCTTCGCGGCCCGATATGCGCTCGCGTGCGGCTTGCTCTTGTCGAGCAGACCGTTGTGCGCTGGCGGGAACTGCTTGCCGGCATAGATGACGCCTTTAATCGTATCCGGAAATGCCGAATGGTTCACCCGGTTCATAATGACATTCGCCACGGCCAGTTGACCCTCGTAGCTCTCGTACCCGGCTTCGACCATCGTAATCTTGGCCAGCAGCGTCAGGTCCGCCTCCGTGTAGGGAGCAGCCGGCTTACTCAGGAACGACGGAAAGACGACCTTCAACTTCGTCCCGTTCTTCGCTGCAGCCTGGGAGATCAAGCCATTGCGCTTGACCAGCTGGGCTGCGCTATAGCCCGTTTCCTTGCTAATCTCGTTCAACCCGTAACCGTCCGCTACGACCTTCTCCGCTTCGACGGTAATTTCGATCGCATCGCCATCCGCGCTGCTCTGGAAGCTGCCATGGAGCAGCTCCGACAACTCGCGAAGCGGCGCATACAGCCTGCCGTCCCGCGTGAATGGAAGCGCATCCATCCGATAGCGTGTGTCGTTGAAATATACGACCGGAACCCCGTTGCCGAGCACGACCTTGTCATTGACTGCCGTATGTATGGTTAATTCTTCATTATCCTTATCCCAGCTTGTGTCCGCTCCGGCCAATGCGGCGATTCTAGCCGCCGGCAGATACATTCTGCCGCCTTGCACCAGGACGGGATCGGACAGCTTCGCCGACTTGCCGTTCACCTTGATCGTTGCTTGATGCTCCATTGCCGCTTCCGCGGTGGATATGACGCTCATCGGACCGAAACATAGCAGAAGTAACCCCAGAACCATGACGCTCATCATCCAAATCGTTGACTTGCCTTCTCTGATCATGTGTACCTCCCCGTTCTTCATGATGTACTCTAACTCCCGGGCGTGCTTCTCTCGGAAATTATAGCATAGCCCACCGGCGCCGTAGGATTAACATCTTCTCAGAATTAACGGTTTCTTGACTTGATTTTATGAAAAACTCCTCATTTTAGGGGGGTTGCAGCCATAGAATTCCTCTCAGGGCTGCCCTCCCCCACCCCCTCCGCCAATGCTGTCAGGATAAGGAGGCTCCGCCCCTTTAACCCGAGTTTTATTGCTCCCTCCCCCTTCCCCCTCCGCTGAGGGGAACCAAAGGGCTTCACCCTCTGGACTCCCTTTTCGTGCTGACGAGTTGGGTCGCGGTTGGCGTGGCGGTTAGAGATTGGCACGCATTTGTCCTAACGGACAAAGCTTCAGTGGGTGTTGAAGTCCGTCCTATCAACTATAGGCCACAAGTGGTTTCAGTGGACGTTTTACCTTAACCTGACAGCATTGCCCCCTCCGCCGAGGGGGCTCTAAAGCAAATGCTTCCGAAGTGCGCTTTCCGTTTGAAAGCGCTCAGGACTCCGCCCTCTGGACTCCCTTTTCGTGCTGGCATGATGGCTGATAGTTGGCGGAGGCGTTCGAGCGAGGCACGCTTTTGTCCTTGTGGACAAAGCTTACTTTGTAGCACCGCCCTTACCGGAACGTCGATGAAACGAAATTTTCCCCCGGTGCACTGGAAACTTCCCCCTTCAACAACCATCCGTAGAAATGGAAAATTGAGATAGGTGGCATTCGGGTGACGTTCCTAGCCCTCATTCACTTGATCCCCGCATTTGCGCCGGAGAGGAGGCCTGTCCCGCCAGCATTAAGCAAGCCGCAGACTGATTGGCCTGCAATATTGTAAGCGCTTCATAAATGAGTCCAATTCCGGTTAGGAGGTCTATGTTATGCGCGCATTCCGTTTCAGACGCACGATCGGCATTTTATCTCTTGCCGCCTCATTATTGGCCGCAAGCTTACCCGTCGCCGTAATCGCCCCGTCTACCGTGCCGACGGCTACGGCCGCCCCGGCCGGCGGCTACAAAATCGTCGGCTATTGGCACAACTTCGACAACGGTTCAGGCTTCGTTCGTCTGCGCGACGTCTCGCCGGATTTCGATGTCGTCAACGTCTCGTTCGCCGAGCCCTCCGGCGCGGCGGGGAATATCGCCTTTACGCCCTTCAATTATACGGAGGCCGACTTCAAAGCGGACGTCGCCTATTTGAAGAGCAAGGGCAAGAAGGTCATCATCTCTATCGGCGGCGCCAACGGTCAAGTGCAGCTGACGACGACTGCCGCGCGCGACGCGTTCACAAGCTCCGTGAAGGGCATTATCGAGAAATACGGCTTCGATGGGCTGGACGTCGATTTCGAAGGCCATTCGCTCTACCTCAATAAAGGGGATGCCGACTTCCGTAATCCGACGACGCCGGTCATCGTGAATCTGATCGACGCGCTGAAGAGCATCAACGGTTATTTCGGGACGGACAAATTCACGCTGACGATGGCGCCCGAGACATTCTTCGTCCAGCTCGGCTACCAGTTCTACGGCGGCAGCTGCATCAGCTGCGACACGCGGGCGGGCGCCTATCTGCCGGTTATCCACGCCACGAGGGACATTCTGGATTGGCTGCAGGTGCAGAACTACAATTCCGGGCCGATTATCGGCCTCGACGACCAATACCACACGATGGGCAGCGCCGATTTCCACGTCGCGATGGCCGATATGGTGCTGACCGGCTTCCCGGTCGCGAAGAACGCGAACCACTTCTTCCCGCCGCTTCGGCAGGAGCAGGTGCTGCTCGGGCTGCCGGCCAACAACAACGCAGGCGGCGGCTTCACGCCGGTCGCCGAGGTGCAGAAGGCGCTCGACGCGCTGATCAAAGGCAAGCAGCTGGCCAGCTACAAGACGCGCGGAAGCGCAACCGGCTACCCGAATATGGGCGGCCTGATGACCTGGTCGATCAACTGGGACAAATTTAACAACTTCGAATTCTCGTCGAAGCACCGCGCTTATCTGAATGCGATCGTCCCGCCGGCGCCGGATACGCAGGCCCCGAGCGCGCCTGCCGGTCTGGTCTCCACGGCGAAATCGTCCTCGACCGTCTCGCTCGCTTGGAACGCGGCAACCGACAACGTCGGCGTCACCGGCTACACCGTGAAGTACGGCTCGGTCTCGAAGGAGGTCATCGGCACGTCGGCTCAGATTACGGGTCTTGCGCCGGATACCAACTACACGTTCACCGTCGCGGCGAAGGACGCCGCCGGCAATGTCTCTCCCGCCAGCAGTCCCTTGACGGTCCGCACCGAAGTCGTCTCGTCGGATCAGACCGCGCCGTCGACGCCGGCCAATTTGATCGTGACGGCCAAATCCTCCACCACCGTGACGCTCGGCTGGAGCGCGTCCTCTGACAACATCGGCGTGACCGGCTATACCGTCGCATATGGCGGCGTATCGACAAACGTCTCCGGAACGGCCGCGACGCTGAGCGGCTTGAACCCGGGCACGGCGTACACGTTCTCCGTCACGGCGTTCGATGCGGCCGGCAACCGATCGGCGGCGGCCGTTGTCAGCGCGACGACGGATACAGCCGGAGCGCGCCCGTGGGCCGCGGGCGTCAGCTACAAAGCAGGCGACGAGGTCACCTACGGCGGCAAAACGTATTCCTGCCGGCAGCCGCATACGTCGCTGCAAGGCTGGGAACCGCCGAACGTCCCGGCGCTCTGGCTGCTTAAGGCGTAGTCGGATACCGTCGCAAAACTAACGAAGGGGGCCGGCGCCGGCCCCCTTTCAAATATTCCCTTTCATGCCGCTTCGCCATTCCATCCCCCAGCGCTCCGCTTCGTTCCTGGGTTACGCTTGCTCACATCTGCCCACGGATGACCACGTGGATGATGCCCCCGTCGCCAAACATCCCCAAATAAAAAACACGCCTGTGCGGCGTGTTTCCCGGTTATGATTCCAGCCCGTGTTCTTTGCGAATATTGTATAACCCTTGAATGATGATTTCCGACGGATCCCGGTTAAGGAGCATTTGCGTCAGCAGCAGATGGAGTGGAACCGCGCACACGTTGTTGCCGTCCTTGATCTCCGGGAAGCCTGATTCAAATACCGGACCGTATTCGTTGTGCCACTGCAGCCCGACGTGAACGTCCAGCCCTTCGAACTCCTCTTTCACCGCCGCGATGCATTGCGGCACAAGCACGTTGTCGATCATCGCTTTCGCTTCGTCTTCATTGGCCGGAGGTCTTGGCAGCATTTTGCCGCCAGGGGTTTTCATGAGCTCATAGAAGAAGGAAGCCAGCCACGAGGCGGGATCCTTGCCCGATTGGAATCGAGCCACCAGCTCGCGAAGCAAAAAGCCGGTCACGTACGCGTTGTCCGAATCGTCCTTCACTTGATACATGAACACCGGTCCGTAAACCTCTTGGTTCACGACTTGTCCTTCGACATCCTCGAAGTGCGTCTTCAATGCGACAAGGCCGTTATGGAAAACCGCCCTTACCAGCTCGCCTAATTGCTCTTGCGCTTTGGCCGCTTGATCTTGCTCTTGCTCTTGGTTTTCCGCGATTTCTTCGTTCGTCGTTTCCTTATTCATCGTCTGCTTCACCCGTATTCCAGTATAGCACCGGACCGATCAAGCCGTCTAGCAAGCGCTAACAAACTTTGACCTGCCGTGCCCGATATTGGAAAACTTCCGCCGCGGTCCTAACGACGCGACAGGAAGCGCAAGATCGCTTCCGCCTGCGGCTTCGGCAGGTGCGCGATGTCCGCCGGCTTGCCCGCTTGGCCCGAAGCAAGCGTCACCTTCAGCGAAGCGGTGCCGCGTGTGCGCTGGAACGGCGTCTCGGTCATCCGGTACCACTGAACGCGACGTCTTGGCATCAGAATGCGGTGGCGTGCGAACAAGCCTTTGCGTATGGCTAGCTGGTCGCCATGCATCGCCCAACCGGTCTGCCGGTAAGACAGCTCGCCCGCCAACCAGGCGAAGGCCGGCAGGAGCAGCGCCAACCAGCCGAAGCCGCCGGGTATCCAGATCATCGCCGGCATCGCGAGCAGCCCGCAGATGAACGCGGGAATGAAGACATAGTGCCGCCTCGCCGATCGATCCAGGACGGACCATTCTCTTTGATAAACATAGGCGGGCAGGAATCGGGCCAGAAAATCGGCTGCATGCGCTTCTTTCATCAACGGGAACAACACCGTCGTTTTCTCGTTATTCTCTTGCGCGCCCGCGATAATTAATCGGATCGTAACTAAGCCGAACGGTCTTCGCAGGGCATGATCAATGAGATGCACCGCTTGAATCCGGTCCCGGCGAAGCGTGAACTGCTTGCGCTCCAACAATCCCTTGGCGATATGAAGCTTCTCGTCATGCAGCCTCACCTCGAAGCCGTAATCGGTCAAGTAGGTCGCCGCCACCGCCACCAGCCAGCACAAGAATAGGAGAAGCATCGCCGCCAGGCCGATCCCTAACGCACCGAGCCGATGCGCGAAGAAGTCCCATGCGGCCGAATCGGCCAGCCAACTATCCCACAGCTTTCCCATGCCGCCGGCGGCCAGCAGCAGTATGACCCCGAATTTGTCCGTCGTCGTGCTGTGCAGCAGCAGCTCTTGTCTGCTCAGCGTTCTCGCGATAACCGTCGTTTCGCTCCCGGCAGCCTTGCCCGAGTGCGAGGCGGGTAACGCCGAATATCCCGGCGCGGCTGGGGTCGGCGTCGGCTCCGCTTCATGGTGCTTTTGCTCGCGGCCATCACTCGCGCCTGCAGACGGCGCGAACCCGAGCGCGATTCGAATTCGCTCGGCCTCAGCCCGCGTGACGCTGCTGAACATCGCCTCAGACTCCGAAGCGCCCGCATTTTCCAGCCGCAAGCTGACCAAGCCGAACATCCGGTCATATACGGCCGCTTTCGTATCCAGCGATTGCACGCTCTCTTTCGTAATCCACAGCCTCTTCTGAACCCAGAGCCCATGCTCCGCATAGATGCCGTCGGCATCGATTCGGTACATGAATTTGCGCCAGCGCAGCCAAGCGATCCCCACAAGCAGCAGTACGGCTCCCCCGGCCAAGACGGACGCGACGACCAGCCGGCTCGCGCCGGGACCGAACACTTTCGGCGCGGTAATCGCGAGGACGGGAATCAGCGGCAGCCAGCCGTAAAGCTCCTTGACGCCTTTGCTCACGAAATACAGCATGGATATGGGATGCAGACGTCTAGCCTCTCCCGCCGCCTGTTCGTTAGAGCCGCTCATCGGCAATCCTCGCTTTCACGGCGATGTGCCTGCGCACGCGATCTGCGGTCTGCTCGGCCAGGGCCGGGATTTTATGGCTGCCCGCGGCCGTCGAGAAGGTGATCGCGAATAAGCCGTATTTGCGCATGATCGGTCCCTGCTTCGCATCCACGTGCTGAATTTTGGCATAAGGGATCATCGTCCTGCGACGGAACCACAAACCGTGATGCAGCTCGATCTCTTCCTCGTGAAGCGCGTAGCGCCAAGTCCGGTATGCGAGCTGGGGCGCGATGAAGATCTCGACCAGCATCGCCGCCGCGGCCAACGCGCCGGCAACCGCCGCAATCCACCACGGCCAGCCGAACCGGACCGTCAGCGCGACGAGCGCCAGCGCGAGCGCCGCGTAGACCGCCGATGCAATGGCGCCCGCCATCTTGTTCGCTTGCGTCACTCTCTTATCGAGCCTATCCCATGAAGTCTCTTCCGCCATGTCTCCCTCTCCCCTTCCCGCCATCGAACGTTCGCTTATCGTTCAATCAATTGTAATACGGCCGAGTCGCCCAAACAATTCAAGTTACGTCGTCGGCATGCCAAAAAGCGCAGCCCGAACAGGCTGCGCTTGCGATGGTTAGGTCCGCTTCATATAAGCCCTTACCGTAAGAGGCGCGAAGATGGCCACGATCGCGGCGGCCCCGATCAGCGCAATGGCTAGATCCGATCCGGCCGTGCCCGCATTCGTCAAATCCCGGACGGCCGAGACGAGATGGGAGATCGGGTTGATGTTGACGAACCACTGCAGCCAATTCGGCATCGTCTCGACCGGCACGAAGGCGTTCGAGAGGAATGTCAGCGGGAATAACACCAGCATGGAAATCCCTTGGACGCTGGATGCCGTGCGGGCAATGACGCCAAAGAACGCGAAGATCCAGCTGACCGACCAGGAGCAGACGATCACGAGCAGCCCGGCGAGCGCCACGTGGTCGAGCCCGCCCTCCGGACGATAGCCCATGATGTAGCCCATCGCGAACGTCAGTACCGTCGCGATCGTGTAGCGGATCGTATCCGCCAACAGAGCGCCCGCGAGCGGTGCGATGCGCGCGATCGGCAGCGATTTGAACCGGTCGAACACGCCTTTGTCCATATCCTCCCGCAGTTGGACGCCGGTGACGATCGAGGTGCCGATGACGGTTTGCACGAGAATACCGGGAATAATGACGGGCAGATAGCTCTGCACGTCGCCGGAAATGGCGCCGCCGAAGATATAGGTGAACATCAAAGTGAAGATGATCGGCTGCAGCGTGACGTCGAACAGCTGCTCGGGCGTGCGCTTGATCTTCAGCAAGCCCCGGTAGGCCATCGTCAGCGAGTGGCGGATCGTCTGCCGAAGGCTCGCGCGCTGGCGCAGCGGCCGGGACGCGCCGGCCGTCATAGTCGTTGTTTGATTCATGTTAGTTCCCCTCCGCTCTGGTTGTATCCGCAGCTGTCGCGCCATGCCCGGTAATGGTGAGGAACACTTCATCCAACGTCGGCTTCTGCACGCTCATCTCCGCCAGCTTGATCCCGCTCTCGCGCAGCTCCATCAGGAGATCCGTCACTAGGTCGGCGTCCGCCATCGGCGCGGTGATCGTGCCTGCCTCCGGCGCGAGGCTGGACGGCACGCGCAGCACCCGCTCCACGATGTCGCGCGCCGTCTCCAGCTCCTCTCGCCGATGGACGCTCAAGTGCAGCGACGACGTACCGACCGAAGCCTTCAGCTCATCCACCGTGCCTTCCGCGACGACATGCCCCCGGTCGATGACCGCGATGCGGTCGGCCAGCTGGTCGGCCTCCTCCAAATATTGCGTCGTCAGCAGCACGGTCGAGCCCGTCTTCACGAGCCTCCGGATCGTCTCCCACATTTGGGTCCGGGTGCGCGGATCGAGGCCCGTCGTCGGCTCATCCAAGAAAATAAGCGGCGGCTGCGCGATCAAGCTGGCCGCCAGGTCCAACCGACGCCGCATCCCCCCGGAGAAATTCTTGAGCGGACGCTTCGCCGCCTCCGTCAGGCCGAACTCCTCCAACAGCTCCATCGCCTTCTTCCGCGATTCCGCGCGCCCCAGCCCGAGCAGCCGCGAGAAAATGATTAAATTCTCGGTCGCGCTCAGCGACTCGTCGACGGACGCGTATTGACCCGTCACCCCGATCAGCTGCCGGACGATATGCGACTCCGTGGCCACGTCTCGGCCGAAGATCCGGGCTGAACCCGCATCCGGGCGCAGCAGCGTCGCCAGCATGCGGATCGTCGTCGTCTTGCCCGCCCCGTTCGGGCCGAGCACGCCGTAGATCGAACCCGTCTTCACGTGCAGATCGACGCCGTCCACCGCGCGGTTGTCGCCGAACGTCTTGACCAGCCCGCGCGCTTCCACCGCCCATTCCCCTTTGTGTACCTGTACCATCTTGATTCCTCCTGTTTGCCGTTGATAAGGCGATCTTAACGGGCGAATTTAAACGGAAGTTAAACAGATCGGAGCCCTCAACCTTCAATGTACCTCAAGAAGGGATTTCCCGGTTCAGTCTGGAGGCGGAGGCCAGAGGGGCAAATGGGCAGGCTTGGACGGTTGCCCATGCAAAAAAGCCATCTTTAGAAAAGATGGCGATCGCACGTTTGAATGCCGAAGGTCGCGTGTTCAATTGAATATGCGCGCCAGTACCTTGAACGCGCCTCGGATGAGCACTTCGATGACGATCTCCGCCCAAAAGTCATGAAACCAGCTGGTTTTGTCTGCTCTCCGGCGCTTCTTTCTGCGTCTCATCCGCTCACCCCCTGTCGTCAATATGACTATTTTACGGATGTGAATGCTGCTCGTTCCGGGGAGATTAGCCGGCCATAGCAAAAGAACGCCGAGTCAGCACGAAAAACAGCCACGTCCTTGTTGGACGTGGCTGTCGTCGTGATCGAGACCGCTAACTATCCGATAAATTGCTGTACCCATTCGCCCTTGTAGTAGGCGATGCCGATTTGCGTGTAGCCGTTCTTCAGGATGTTGGCGCGATGCCCCGGGCTGTTCATCCATTGGGTCATCACTTCCTGCGGCGTCCGCTGACCTTTCGCGATATTCTCCCCCGCCGTCCGGTATGTGATGCCGAACGCTTTGATCATATCGAACGGAGAGCCGTATGTCGGCGACTGGTGGGAAAAATAGTTGTTGTTGTGCATATCCTGCGCCTTGGCCATAGCCACTTTTGACAGCGACGCGTTCATGCTGAGCGGCTTGAGCCCCGCGTTCGCGCGTTCCTTGTTCACAATGGTCAGCACTTGCTGCGCAAATTGGGACGCGTCGGCTGCCGGTTGTTGAGCCGCTGGTTGCTGTGCGACCGGCTGCCGGACAGCGGGCTGCCGGACGGCCGGCTGCTGCGTCTTCGTGCCCGTCGGCCACCCCGTCATCGGCTGACCGCTTCCATACGGTCCGCCGGCCGGATATTGACCGGTCCAGTAGGTCGCCCCGTTGGGTAGCTGGCCTTGCCCGATGCGAACAGTAATGCCCGGCAGCTGCTTCGCGCGCAGCGATCCTTGGCCGCTGCCGCCTTCCAACGCAATGGACGAAGCCTGATTCATGCTGCGCGATGGGGCTGCGCTGTCCTGCGTCTCGATGGTTCGAACCGGATCGACCGATTGCTGTTCCGGCGTCGCGTGATCGCCGGAACAGCCGGCAGCGAGGAGGAGGGCGGCCAGTACGATACTTTTTTTCATTATTCGATCTCCTTAAATCCATAATTGGATTGCGATTTAAGGCTTTGTTTAATCGGGATGAATTATGCCGCTCCGGCCATGGAATGATAAGCCATACGGGACAGTATTGCGGATAGCTCAAGACAAAACAAACAACCGCATTCTCGCGAACGCGGCTGTCAATCATATTCGGATTCGGCTGACTATTCGTCCCCTGCCCATGCCGCCGACGACTGCCGAATCGACAGCGCGGGCGGCAGCACGATTCGCTCGGACCGCATATCGGGTTGTTCGATCAGGCGGACCAGCACTTGAACGGCCGCCTGCCCCATCCGATCGATCGGCTGCGCGACCGTCGTCAGCGGCGGATCGGTCACGGAGGCAAGCACCGTATCGTCGAAGCCGACGATCGAACAGTCGTGCGGAATCCGAAGCCCAAGCTCTTTGGCCGCCCGCAGCGCGCCGATCGCCAGCATGTCGTTGCAGCAGAAGATCGCGGTCGGGCGATCGCCCTGCCGTAGAAGCTCCAACGCGCGGTGCATGCTTTCTTTCATGCCGCTAATCCGCACATCGGTCTGATCGAAGGCGATACCGGCAGCGGTCAGCGTATGTCGGAACCCTCGCACGCGTTCGCGGCTGCTGCTTACCGATTCCTCCTCGGCCAGAACGGCGAGCCGCCGATGTCCGAGCGCAATAAGGTGCTCCGCCGCGGCCGCGCCTCCCGCGTAATCGTCCACGACGACGGACGGCACTTGCGCGGTTGGGAATTCCCGGGATATAAAGGCGATCGGAACCCCGCCGTGCAGCAGCGGGTCCAGCACGGCCAGCTCCTTCATCCCCGTGCCGATAATCACCCCGTCGACGTTCTTCTGCCGCAGCAGCTCGGCGTAATGCTCGACTTTCTCGTCCTTGTTATCCGTACTGCATATGAAGACGCTGTAGCCGTGCCGCTGCCCCTCGTCTTCGACCGCTCTTGCGATCTCGGCGAAGAAGGGATTCGAGATGTCCGGCACGAGCAGCCCCAGCGCAAATGTCTTCTTGCCGGTAAGCGCGGAAGCGATCATGCTCGGCTTGTAGCCCATGCGCACCATGATCCGCGTGATTTCTTCGCGCCGTTCCCTGCTGATTTTCCCTTTGCCATTAATGACATGGGATACGGTCGCGATCGATACGCCGGCTTCTTTGGCAACGTCATATATGGTCGCTTTCATGCTTTACGCTCTCCATTCGCCGGTAATCGGTTACAGTTCCATTATGCGCGCAAAAGAGACCGCTTTCAACGATTATCTGGCCGACTGCGGCGGCATCAGCCACGCATGGTCCGGATCGTTGTAGAACTTCCACGTGCGCGTCGGTCCGGCCATGACATTCAAGTAGTAGACGTCGTAGCCCGGCGGCGCCGACACGGGATGATACCCCTTCGGCACGAGCACCGCCTGCCCGTCGGCGACGGCCAGCGTCTCATCCAGCGAACGATCGTCGGTATAGACGCGCTGCACTGCGAACCCCTGGACGGGATTCGTATGGTAATAATAGGTTTCCTCCAGCAGCGATTCCTCGGGCAGGAAGTCGCGGTCATGCTTATGCGGCGGATAGCTCGACCAATGCCCGCCGGGCGTGAACACCTCGACGACGAGCAGGCTGTCCGCCGGCTCGCTCTCCGGCAGAATATTGTGCACGAGCCGGGCCATATTGCCGCTGCCCCGGTGCTCGACGCCGACCTGCGCCGGCGCGATCAGACGTGCTTCGCGTCCGCCCCCTCCCGGAGCCAGACAGATGGCAAGCTCCAGCTCCGTCAGCGCCGTTACGTTGTAAGCATCGCCGCTGGGCACGTAGACCGAGTAAGGCGGGATTTGCTCGAAGACGCTCATCCGCTCGCCGATGCCGCTCCAGGTCGCGCCGCTCGTCGACACGTCCGCCTTGCCGCTCACCAGCACCAAGCATGCTTCTTGATCGCCGGTCGCACGATGGAGCGACTGCCCCGGCACCAGCTTGAACACCTCGAATCCGACGTAATTCCAGCCCGCGGATTCCGGCGTGATCGATAGTATGCGCCCGTCCAATCCGGGTTCGGATTGTGCAGGTACGATTAAATTAGCCATTGGGCGATTCACTCTCCGTTCCCTAATTATGCGAGCGAGGTCAGCTCCGCCAGCTTCACCGGCCTGCCCAGCTTCACGGATTCCTTAGCCGCCCGGGCGATCAGCTCCGCCTGCAGCCCGTCGAAGCCTTCGACCGCGAGCGGCCGGTCATGCCGTACGCTGTCGATGAATTGTCTCGTCTCTTCGATGTACGCGTCATTGTAGCGCTCCAGGAAGAAATGCAGCGGCTTGTCGCGGCTTACTCCAGCCTCATCGCTGACGACGACCGTGTTCGGGTAATCGTTGTCGGCGGATAGCGCGCCCTTGGAGCCGAACACCTCGACGCGCTGATCATACCCGTAGGCGGCGCGGCGGCTGTTGTCGATGACCGCCATCGCCCCGCTGGCGAAGGTAAGCGTCGTGATCGCGGTGTCGAGATCGCCGTATTCGGCGAAGACCGGATCGACTAGCACCGCGCCTTGCGCGAAGACGGTCTCCACTTCGCTGCCCGCCAAGAAGCGCGCCATGTCGAAGTCGTGAATCGCCATGTCCATGAAGATGCCGCCGGATACTTGAATGTAGGCCGCGCTCGGCGGATTCGGATCCCGCGACGTGATTTTGATTAAATGCGGATCGCCGGCACGCCCCTGACCGACCAGCTCGCGCAGCCGCATGAAGTTGTGGTCAAACCGGCGGTTGAAGCCGATCTGCAGCTTCACGCCAGCCTTGCTGACCGACTCGAGCGCTTCCCGCGTCCGGTTCACGTCCATGCTGACCGGCTTCTCGCAGAAAATATGCTTGCCCGCTTCCGCCGCCTGCACGATCAGCGGCACGTGCGTGTCCGTCGAGGAGCAAATGAAAATCGCGTCGATCCCCGGATGTCCGATCAGCTCCGCGCTGTCCGTCGTCACGAGGCCGATGCCGCGCTCGCTCGCCCACGCCCGCAGCTCCTCGCCCGCGAACAGATCGCTGACCGCGACGACCTCCGCGTCTGCCATGCGAAGCAAATTGTCGGCATGGATCTTGCCGATGCGCCCCGCGCCGATAATGCCTACTCTCACCTTGCCCATGCTGCCGCTCCTCCCAATCCGGCGCGTCGCGCCATCGCGAGCGCGCCCGTTCCTCGTTTATTTTGACGTATACGCCGGTTGTCGTTCGTTGGTTGACGTCGTTGCGTGTTCGTAGAACTCGACTACCAGCGCGCCGTGACCATCTTCTTGCGCGTGTAGAATTCGACGCCGTCCGTACCGTTGGCATGGAGGTCGCCGTAGAACGACTCCTTCCAGCCGGAGAACGGGAAGAACGCCATCGGCGCGGGTACGCCGAGGTTGATGCCGAGCATGCCGGCGTCGATCGTCTCGCGGAATTGGCGTACGTGACTGCCGTTCTGCGTGAAGAGGCACGCTCCGTTGGCGAACGACGAGCGGTTCGCGATCTCGATCGCTTCGTCCAGCGTGGCGGCGCGCATGACGGAGAGCACCGGCGCGAATATCTCGTCCTTCCAGATCTTCATCTCGCAGCTGACATGATCGAAAATCGTCGGTCCGACGAAGTAGCCGCCTTCGCTCGCCGCGGCGTCCTTGCGGCCGTCTCGCAGCAGCGTCGCGCCTTCCTGCTCGCCCGCCTCGATGTAGCCCAGCGTCCGCGCCTTATGGGAATCGCGAATGACCGGTCCGAGGAATACGCCTTCTTCCAACCCGTTGCCGATCGTGATGGCGTCCGCCGCCTCCTGCAGCTTCGCCACGAGCGCATCCGCGACCTCGCCGACCGCGATGACGACCGCGCATGCCATGCAGCGCTCGCCCGCCGAGCCGAATGCGGCGGTCACGATCTGGTTGACGGATGCATCGAGGTCGCAATCCGGCATGACGATCGAATGGTTTTTGGCGCCGGCCAGCGCTTGGACGCGTTTGCCGTTGGCCGTGCCGTTCTTGTAGACATACTCGGCGACCGGCTGCGAGCCGACGAAGGATACCGCGGCGACGTCCCGGTTCTCCAGGATGCCGTTCACGACGTCATGCGCCCCATGGACGATGTTCAGCACGCCCGCCGGCAAGCCGGCTTCCGCGAACAGCTCCGCGAGCCGGGCCGCCAAGAGCGGCGTCCGCTCCGACGGCTTCAGCACGAATGCGTTGCCGCAGGCGATCGCGAGCGGGAACATCCAGCACGGCACCATCATCGGGAAGTTGAACGGCGTAATGCCGCCGACAACGCCGATCGGATAGCGGTACATGCCCGATTCGAGGTTGGAGGCGATATCCGGCAGTTGCTTGCCCATCATGAGCGACGGCGCGCCCGCCGCGAATTCGACGCATTCGATGCCGCGCTGCACTTCGCCGTACGCCTCGGTGTAGCTTTTGCCGTTCTCCCGCGTAATGAGGCGCGCCAGCTCATCCCAATGGTCGACGAGCAGCTGCTGGTACTTGAACAGCACGCGCGCGCGGCGCGGCACCGGCGTCTTGCTCCAGCTGCGGAACGCGTCCTTCGCGGCGGCGACCGCTTCGTCGAGCTCTTCGCGGGAGGAGATCGGCACGTGGGCGAGCACTTCTTCAGTCGCCGGATTGTAGACCGGCTCGGTGCGACCGGAACGGGACGGCACCCATTGGCCGCCGATGAGGTTGTTCAAGGTTTGGACGGTTGCGTTGGTCATTGGTGGTTCCCCGCTTTCGTTGAAATAATATTTCTAACAAGGATTTCGCTACGCATCTGGGGGTGATCTTATGATCGCTGTTGTTCACGGACTCCATGAATGAATTAGCAAAGGGGGGAGTCCGTGAACAAAGGCGAACGCCGCAGGTGATTGGTTTGAGCTTCCATCCGGGTAGCGCAGCATTCACCTTTGCTTCTCCAGATTCACCCCCGCCTGCTTCGCGCCTTGTTCTCAATCTCAAATTCAACTTCGCTATTTATTTAGTTAGTAAGTTAGTCATTCGTAATCTCGCCCCTCAGACAGCGCTCGATATGTTCATGCACCTGCGGCGCCTTGGGCATCGCGTCCGAACAGCTGTGGCTCGAGATGACGATGCACGCCGCGGCGCTGCCGAACTCCATGCTGGCGCTGATCGTCCAGCCCTGCATGAGTCCGTACAGGAAGCCGGCCGCGTAAGAGTCGCCCGCGCCGAAGGTCTTGACGACCTTGGCCGGGAAGCTTCTTGCCCGGTGGGAGTCGCCGTCCTTCGTGTAGGCGATGGAGCCGTCCTTGCCGTGCTTGATGATGACGATGTTGGCCGAATGGTCGAACCACTTCGCCGCCGTAATATGGTCGTCCCGCTCCGGGTTGTTCCCGAGGCGCTCCATCATGTCGAACTCTTCCCGCGTCCCGATGATGATGTCGCACTTCTCCGCCGCGAGGTTATAGTAGACCGCCGTCTCTTCGTCGGATGTCCACGTGTATGGCCGGTAATCCAGATCGAAGGCGATGACGGCGCCGTGTTTCTTGGCGTACTCCAGCGCTTGGAACACCGCTTCGCGCGACGGGCTCTTCGCCAGCGCCGTGCCGGAGATGAGCAGCATCTTGGCGCCTTGGATAAGCGCTTCCGGCACTTCGCCCGCTTCGAGCAGCAGGTCGGCGACGTTGTCCCGGTACATCAGGATGCTGCAATCCGTCGGACTTTTGATCTCCGTGAACGCGAGCCCCGTAACGGCCCCCGTCCGGTCGATCGAGACGCCCGAGGCGTCGATGCCTTCCCGCTCGAGATAACCGGTAATGAACCGGCCCATCTGGTCGTTCGCTACTTTGCCGATAAAGCCGGTCTTCAGCCCGAGCCGGGACATGCCGATGCAGATGTTCGCCGGCGAGCCGCCGACGTACTTAGTGAACGTGATGGTCTCCTCCATCGGCCGGTTGATCTCGTTGGCGTTCAGATCGATGCACAATCGGCCGATGGCGACGAAATCGAGCGGCTTCGCCGCATTGAACGCGATGGCGTTATTGGTCATGGTCGGCTCCTTCCCGCCCGCCGACCGGAATCAGCGTGTCGATATAGTCCAGCGCCTTGCGCGCATATTCATAGGCCGGATGAAGCGCCGGATCCTGCTCGCCCTCGAGCATCGCCCAGCCGTCATAACCCCGCTCGACCAACTCCCCGACGATCGGCGCGAAGTCGATACAGCCGTCGCCCGGCACCGTGAACACGCCCTTGCGAATACAGGTGACGAAATCAGCGCCCTCCGCGCGAGCCTCGGCCAGCACGTCCGGGCGGACGTCCTTGAGATGGATGTATGCGATGCGGTCGTAATACTTGCGCAGCACCTGCAGCGGGTCGGCACCGCCATAATAGGCGTGCCCGGTATCGTACAGGAGCCAGACAAGCGAAGGATCGGTCAACGCCATCAGGCGATCGATCTCCTCGCCAGACTCCACCACGGTGCCGCCATGGTGGTGGTACGTCAGCTTCATGCCGTATTCGCGCGCGATGCTGCCGGCCGCGTTCAGCCCTTCCGCCAAGGCGCGCCAGCCGGCGTCGTCGAGACGGAGCACCTCCTTCTCGTTCGGCGTACGGCGAGGATCAAAGTGGAGCGAGCCGCCGACCTCCGCCGTGCTGATGACCTTGCTGCCCATGCCGCTCAGAAATTCGCAATGCGCCCGGTAAGCCGCCAGCTCCTGCTCCCGGTACGCGGGGTCGGACAGCAGGACGGATTTCCACTGGGAGACGAGCTGAATGCCCCGAGAATCGAGCTCCTGCCTCAGCACCGCCGGGTCCTGCGGATATTTGCGCCCCATCTCCGTGCCGGTTAATCCCAGCCGCCGAATATCGTCCAAAATCGTCTCATACGTCGTATCCGCCCCATGCTCGCGGACGTCCTCGCCCACCCAGTTAATCGGATGAACGCCGATGCGGAAAGGTCGTTTGTCGCTCATGCCTGCTTCCTCCTCGCTATGTCTTTACAGCTCTCTTGCTTGGCCGATCCGCTCCGCCATCGCGTTGTGCGCGGCTGTCACTTTCGGGCTTTCGGACACCGCCGGCACGTCGACCCGCCACCACGATTCGTAGCCGTCCGTATTCGTGCCGGGCAGTACCTTGATCTCGATCAGCGTCGAGACCGGCTCCTTACGCGCCTGCTCGATTGCCTCGCGAAGCTCCTCAGACGTGCGGACAGTATAGGCGCTGGCGCCCAAGCTGCGCGCATGGGCGGCGAAATCCATCGGCATGTAGTTCCCGGTTAACCGGCCGGTGGCGCGCTCGCGATAACGGAATTCGTTGCCGAAGCCGTCGCTGCCATGTCCGCGCTGCAGGTTATGAATGCATTGAAAGCCGCTGTTGTCGAAGAGCAGCACCGTGATCTTGACGCCCTCCTGCAGGCTCGTGACCAGCTCGGAATGGAGCATCAGGTAGCTGCCGTCGCCGACGACCGCGTAGACGTCCCGGTTCGGCTCCGCAAGCGCCGCGCCGAGAGCGCCGCTTACCTCATAGCCCATGCACGAGAACCCGTACTCCATGTGATACGTCCCCGGCTCGGCCGGACGCCACAGCCGGTGCAGGTCGCCCGGCAGGCTGCCCGCCGCCGCGACGATGACGTCGGACGGCCGAAGCGCTTCGTTGATGACGCCGAGCGCACGCGTCTGGGCCAGCCCCGCTTCATGCTCGCTTGCGTAGAGACGGTCTACCTCGCGATTCCATTCCGCCTTCAACCCGGCCAACTCTCCCTCGCCGTAGCCGCTCGCATAGTTCGCTTCGACCAGCGCGTCGCGGAGGGCGCGAAGCGCTTCCTTCGCATCCGCCGTGACCGCGATGCCGCTCAGCTTCGCGGAGTCGAAAGCGCTGACATTGATGTTGATGAAATGCGCGTCCGGATTGCCGAACGCCGACTTCGACGCCGTCGTGAAGTCCGAATAACGCGTACCGACGCCGATAATGATGTCCGCTTCCTTCGCCAGCTTGTTCGCCGCGAGTGTCCCCGTGACGCCGACGCCGCCCATGTTGAGCGGATGATCCCAAGGCAGCACGCTCTTGCCCGCCTGCGTCTCGGCGACCGGGAGGCCGAAGGCCGTCGCGAACGCAGCCAGTTCCGCCGTCGCATCGCTGTAATGGACGCCGCCGCCTGCGATCAGCAAGGGCTTCCGCTTACCGGCCAGCAGCTCGACCGCGCGCCGGATCGCTTCCCTCGCGGGAGGACGGCGATCCAGCACATGTACGCGCTTCTCGAAGAAGGCGGCCGGATAATCGTACGTCTCCGCTTGCACGTCCTGCGGCAGCGCCAACGTGACGGCACCCGTCTCCGCCGGATCGGTCAGCACGCGCATCGCCTGCAGCGCGGCTGTGATCAGCTGCTCCGGCCGCGTGATCCGGTCCCAATACCGGCTGACCGGGCGGAAGGCATCGACCGCCGATACCGTATAATCGCTCGGCACTTCGAGCTGCTGCAGCACCGGGTCGGGCTGTCGGCAGGCGAAGTTGTCGCCGGGCAGGAGCAGCAGCGGAATCCGGTTCACCGTCGCCGTGCCGGCCGCCGTCACCATGTTCAGCGCGCCGGGTCCGATCGAGGACGTACAGGCATAGATTTGCTTCCGCCCGCTCTGCTTGGCGAACGCCGCCGCTGCATGCGCCATGCCCTGCTCGTTCTTCCCTTGCATGAATTCCAGGCTGCCCGGACTGCGCTCGAGCGCCTCGCCGATGCCCGTCACGTTGCCGTGCCCGAATATGCCCATGACGCCTTTGACGAATTTGATCTCTTCGCCGTCTACCGATACATATTGGTTGTCGAGAAACCTTAACAACGCTTGCGCCATCGACAACTTGATCGTCTTCATCGGATCCCCGCCTTCATAATAGGATTAAGCGCTTAACCTACTGTTAAAAAAAATGCTCTTGCGAGCGAATGTATGCCACTTGGACGAGTTTTATTTTGCAAGCGCTCCCGTGCCTGGAAGCGTAGTCTAGAAGCAGCGGGAGAGTCGGCGGTATCGAGCCGGAACAGCTGAAAGCTCTCTGGAAGAAAGCAGCTTCGGAAGCATTCACCTGCTTGGTCCACACCAACCGGAGGACGCTGGTTTTTCGCCACTAGCCTAAATGTCGCTTGAGCAGATTGATCTCCACGCCGGCGAGCATCATGATGCCGATGCCGTGATTGTCGTTGACGACCGTGCGCAGATCGTACATGTAATAATCCGGCGAGAAGGAGTACCGCGACCCGCTGCACACGCCGTGAACGTTGCCGGAGCGATCGATGGCCTTGCTCGTCAACCCGCGCCATGCCGCAATCGCCGCTTCCGCATATCGCTCATCGCGCTGCAGCCAGCCGAAGCGGACGCCCCGAGCGAAAGCGTAGGCGAACATCGCGGTGCATGACGCTTCCTCGTACGCATCCGGTTCGTTCAGCACCTGTCTCCACAATCCTGAATCACTCTGCAGAGCCGCGACGCCAGCGCACATAGCCCGGAAGAAATCCAGCAACGAGTCGCGATCCGGATGATCCGCCGGCAGATGCTCGAGCAGCTCCGTCAGCGAGAACAGCGCCCAGCCATTGCCGCGGCCCCACGGCACGCGCGTCGCCTGCCCGTATTTGAAGTCGTGCACGTGCGACATGATGCGCTGATCCTCCATAAACAGATACCGCCGGAACAACAAGAACTGCCGCGCTGCTTCATCCATCGCTTCCCGCTTCCCGCTCACGAGCGCATATCGCGTCAGGAACGGCGCGCTCATATAGAGATCGTCCGCCCACATCGTGTTGTCGAAGTATTCACCTTCGCTCAGCCGGAAGAAAGCCCCGTCTTCGCGCCGCTCGAGCTTGTTCAGCATGAAGTCCGCGATCGTGTCCCCGATGCGCGGAAAGTTGTCGTCCCCTCCCTGCAGCTGCGCCTGGAGCATGGCCGAGCCGAACGAGCCGCAGTTGTCCAGCATCCGCATCAGCACGAGCTGGTGGTTGACGCTCGGAAAACCGTACTCGGCGCGGTCCCATAGCGAGTAGTCGTACATGTCCGTGCAGCTGCGAATATGGGACATCGCGTAGTCGGACAGTTCGCCTCGCCCCAGCGCCTTCGCCGCACGCAGCAGGCCGTACATCGTCACGCCGAGCGGATAATCCCATCGCCCGAAGTTGGTCGCCGTCCCAGTCGTCCACTTGTTGCTCAGCATCGCATTCTCGTAGAACGGTCGAAGTCGGGTGTGCGGCGCATCCAGCTCCCAATACGTGCAGCCTGCGGGATTGCCGCCGAGATCAACGGCCGGCAGCAATTCGGACAGCCGGCACATGGCCGAAGGCGCAAGCCCGGCGTCGGCCGCGATCGGTCCGGCATACATCCATGCACCGCCGCAGCCGTGCACGTGCACAGGCTGCTCGAGCGCAACCGGCTTGCCGTTCGCCGACAGGTTCAGCTCGAAGCCCCATCCTTGCGGTCCGCTCAAGACGCGGATCAATAATTGACCGCCGCCCGCTGCGGACGATACGCTATGGCAAAACGCCCCTGCTTCGGCCATCTCCAGCACCAGCTCGCCATCGAGCCATACCGAGGCCGGACCATATACGCGTCCTTCCAGCTCGAGCGCGCGAGCGCCCGTCACGGGAAGACGCGTCCAGCCGTAACCGGCCACCGTCGTCTCCGGCCGGCCATACAGCCGTTCCAAATTCGGGACAACCGCCTCGTCCTCCGTCCAGCTCGCGCGCGGCAGCCAGCTTAAGCCGGTCTCCGCTTCCGGCAGCAGCACGTCCGGCCAAGCGCCCGCGCCGTATCGAGACGTCTTCACCGGCTCGGAATAGACCCAGCCGGCGGCCCCTTCCCTTCCGGCGAACGGCGTCAGCACGTTCAAGATGCGCACCTTCGCCTCATCGGCGCCGAAGCGGCAGCCGAAGCCCGCCGGCGTCCGTCTAGCTTCGATCAGAATCCGGTTCCAGCCTTTGGCGAATACCATCGGAACGACGACTCGCGCGTCTGGCTTCATCTCTTCCACGGCCGACGTGCGGAACAGCAGCTCCTCGTTCAAGTACAGCTTAATCGGGCCGATCGGCTCCAAATTGCAGTCGATCGAACGCTCGTTGTCGCTCCACACCAGACCGTACACATAGGCGTAGTCGCCATGCGCGGCTTGCGGCAAGCGCGAAGCCAGCTCCATCTCGTACAAGCCTTCGGCGTTCTGCAGGATGCCTTGGCGCGAGAAGGCGCGATAGACGAACGGGATCGGCGGGTTGGCGCCGACATACCGGTTAGCCAGCAGCTCTAGAATGCGGAGCTCGTCGTCGCCGAAGGCGTATCTCGCGCCGTCATGCGCGTCCATATAGACCGTCATTGTGCGTTCCCCCTCGTGCCATTCTGCGGTGACAGGCGTATGTCGAACGTCCGGTCGTACGGCGTCAGCACGTTGACGACCAGCGTCTGGCAATCCGACGGGAAGGCGGCGCCGCGAATCGATTTGGCCCGGTGCTCATGCGCGCCGCCGTTTACCTCGATCCAGTCCTCGCCATTGACGAAAGTTACGATGCCGTCCTTCCAGAACTGCGTCCCCGTCTCGGCCGGCGCGCGCTCTCCTCCGCGGATCGTCCCTTCCTTCCCGAATACGAAGGAGATTTGGGTCAGCAGCACGTCCGGCATGTCGCACCGCACGCGCAGCCTCCAGCCTTCCCCAGTCTCGGTCAGCTCGACCTGGACGCGGTGGTGCTGAAGATGGGTCACCTCGCGCAGCTGATGCGGCAGCAGATACCACGGGCTGACCGCGCCCGAAGCCGATTCGGGAAGGCGATCCGCCGCGATCGGACCGTAATAACCCTTGGTCTCCTCGCCGGTCAGCAGGTATCCGTCATCGAGCTGCTCCAGCTCGTTCATCCTGATGAACCCGGGCTCGAACGAGCTGCTCACCTGCACGCCCAACAGCTTCGCCGCCCCATGCCGGAGCGCGAAGAACGAGTTCGTCTCCGTCATGACCGTCACGCTCGTGCCGCCTTCGCGCTGACGCGCGACCGGAGCGCCGAAATCGGGATGTAGACGGCTGTGATAGATGCGTCCACCGTGACCGGCTGACGCCATCCGGCTCAAATAATGCTGCCGATCGAACCCTCTGTTGATGACTACTTTGTACCGCTCCGGCAGGCTCCCGGGCTTCACGGCGGAAACGCGCAGCTTGGGATGGAGCAAATACGGAAGCAAACCATTGTTCGAGATCGCGCCGGGATGGCGGAGCGATTCGCCGCCGAGCTCCGCCAGGGCGGCGAAGAACGGATCTTGATCGCGGTGCGCCATCAGGCTGGCCGCGGGCAAATAGCCGGTCAGATCGAACGCTTGGCCGAAGTCCTGTCGGCCAGAATAATCGGTGACGACTTCCCCGTCCGGATGGACCAGATAGGCCATCATCCGCAGGTTGCGGCGAACCGGCTCCAGCAGCTCGGGCCGGCCCAGCAGCTCGGCGGCATGAAGCAGCATGATGTCGCTTACGCCGTTATAGATGCCGTTGCTGCGCTCCGTCCACTCGCCGTCTTCGGTAATGTCGATCCCTTCCGCCAGCCACGCATCCGCGCGGGCGATCAGCGCGTCGTCGCCCGTCAGCCGGTGCAGGAAAGCAAGCGCCGCGGCCAGCACCCACCGGTGATTCGGCGTATGGCAGCCGCCGGTGAGCAGCGCGGGCGCCGATCGCTCGAGGAACCGGCGGATGTTCGCGCGCGTCTTGGCAAGCGCCGCCCAATCGTGCCGCTCAAGCAGCTCGTGCAGCTGAGCAAGCCCGACGACGGCGAAGGCGGTATCCGGCGGCGAATGCATATTCGTCCAGCCGGGCGAGATCGTCCCGTCCGCGTGCTGGAGGCGAACGATGAAGGCGGAGGCCAGCTCGAGCCTCGCTGCCAAGTCTTCGTCGCGATAATAGCGGGAGTCTTCGTTCACAAGGGCGCAGCCCCAGACCGCCATGACCGTCAGCGTGCCCGTATGGGTCGGCCATGCGATGCCGTTGTCCGGATCGGCGGCTCCGCCGCAGAAGCGGCTTCCGCTGTCCATAATTTGATGGTCGATTCCTGGCGCGACCCAGTCGTCATTGACGGCGACCAGCTTCTCGTAGATTGTCATTCGTCATCATCCTTCCAAGTTCGTGCCATGAAGCGCGCGCCGGATGGTGTCCAGCTCCGCTTCGATTCGCGCCGGTATTTCCTCGAACAGCGTCTCCCACGGGACGAACAGCTCCTTGCGTCTCGCAAGCTCGTACGGGACGAAGTCGAACGTCGGCGTGAACCGATGAAGGGCCTGCTGATACACCCGGACGAGCGCATTCGTATCCTCATCGTGCAGCCTCGGCGCCTTGTACCATGCCGGCAGAGTCAGCCCTCCGGCGCCAGCGCCTTGATCCGTAGCTGTTCTGACATTCGGCAGCAGTTCGAACAGAATCGGCAGCGGAGAGAAGGCGTGCTTGCCCGGCTGCGAATAGAGGCTGACCGTCCGGCCAGCTATATTCGATCGGTCGGGCAGGAGCGCCTTCAAGAATTTGCCGTGAAAGCTGGCCTCCGCGTCGGCGACCTCGCCGTGCTTGTCGACGTACACCCATACATGCTCCAACTCATATAAGTGCTGAATGTCGTAATCCCAATAAATCGCGAATTCGATTACGTAATCGATGGTTCCAGCCGCGAACGAGAAGATGCGCCGAAAGGACGGCGATGGCCCGCCATCCCGCAGGACGGAGACGCCGACCCGCACCGGATAGAACGGCTCCCTGCGATCGAAATACAGCAGCGGCGCGTAAGCGGCCAAATGCTTCAAGTCCATGAGCGTTAGACCTCTCGCGCGGCCAGCTTCGCCAGCAGCCTGTCGTGGCTAATTTCAATGTCCTCCGGCGTACAAGCCGCTTTCAGCTCATATACCTTCACGGGCGCCGCCTCGATAATCGGGAGGAAATGGTCGAAATATTCCATGTCGCCGCTGTGCACGTACGGACACCAGTGGTCTGACAGCCCGACCGTCTCGTGAATATGGACGCCGACCACGTAATCCCGGATCGCTTCCATGTCCCGCGCGTTATCGTACAGCCCCATCCGCTCCATCATCATGCCGTGGCCGAAGTCGTACCATAGCCCGACTCTTGCGCCCTGCAGCCGGTCGAACACCGCGCGAGCCTCGCGCAGCGTCGGCATCTGATAGCAGCGCGACCGCGTCTCGATGCCGATGGCGACCTTCCAGCCTTTCGCGTCAATGCGATCGCAGACCTCCTCCAGACTATCGCCAATCCGCTGCAAATAGCGGTCCGCCAGCGTTTCCCGGCGCTCCAGCATTTCATGCCAGAGCTTGGCGTACGCAGCCGACGACGGTCCTTCCTCGTTGTAAATCTTCTTGAGCGCCTGATCGATGTTATAGTCGAACGGCACTTCGCCCGGGTGAACGACGACCGACTTCGCCCCATAGCGGTAGGCGTATTCCGCCGATTGGATCAGCAGCTCGATCGCCCGCCTGCGCTTCTCCTCGTCGTCGAAGCCGAGCAGGACGGAATCGGTGCCGTAATCGGAGTCCGCCACGTACGGGAACGTGTTGTGCACGCTCGACACCCCGATGTCGCCCCGTTCGATCATCGGCTCGATCGTCGCGAGCAGCTCCGGCGTCACGTTATAATTCAGCTCGACGCGGCGGAAGCCCAGCTCCCGGATTTCCTCGATCATGCCGCTTCCCGTCTGATGGCGTTTGATATTCCAGCAGGTCGAGAACGAATATTCTCCCTTGTCCTTGCCCATGTTGCACTCCTCCATCCGGCGACGCCGGCCAGGCCAACAACAGGTTGGCTGAAGCCGGATGCGTCTTCGCATTACCCTTTGACCGCCCCGAGCATGACGCCGCTGACGAAATACCGCTGCAGCCACGGATACACGATCAAGATCGGCACCGTCGCGAAAATAACGCTCGCCGCTTTGAGACTCTCCGGTTGAAGCATCGTCTGTCCCGTCGCGCCTTCGAGCTGCATCAGCTCGCTGACCATGTTGTTCTGCACCAGCTGATACAGCTTCAACTGAAGCGGATACATCTCCGGGCTTGTAATGTACATGAGCGTATCCTGAAAGCCATTCCAGCGGCCGACGGCGTAGAACAAGCTCAGCGTGGCGATCACCGGCAGCGACAGCGGCACGATGATGCTGATCAAGGTGCGCACGTGCGAGCAGCCGTCCATCTCCGCCGATTCCTCAAGAGAATCCGGAATATTCTGAAAAAACGTGATAAGAATAATCAGGTAGAACGGGCTGATCAGCCCCGGGAGCACGAGCGCCCAGACCGAATCCAGCAAGTTCAGATTGCGCACGAGCATATATTCCGGGATAATGCCGCCGCTGAAGAACATCGTAATGACGATGATGAACATAACCGCCTTGCGGCCCTTCAGCTTCGTCTTCGCCAGCGGATAAGCCGCGGCGATCGTCATCAGCATGCATAGGACGGTGAAGAGCACCGTCAGCATGACCGTGAAGCCGAGCGAACGGATCATCGACATGTCGGAGAATACCTGCTTGTAGGCCGTCCAGTTCAGCTCGACCGGGAGGATGCTGACCTCCCCGGACATGATGGCGCGCGACGAGCTTAGCGATATGGCCAATATGTGAAGAAATGGAGCCAGACATAGCAGCACGAATACGAGAATGGCGATCGTATTGGTTACGTCGAACATTCGGCTGGCCTGTCGATCTCTCATGTCTCAACGCTCCTTTCTCATTGTCGGTAGCCGGTTGGTGATCGGTTATAGAATGCTTTGGTCCGCAAGCTTCTTGGACGTATAGTTGGCGCCGAGCACGAAGACGAGTCCGACGACCGCTTGGAACAAGCCGACGACTGTCGCCAGCGTATACTGGCCGGATTCGATGCCGATGCGGTACACGAAGGTGCTGAGCACGTCCGAATAATCCCGGACGGCGGTGTTGCCGATGACGTACGGACGTTCGAACCCAATCGCGATCATATGGCCTAAGTTGATGATGAGCAGCGTCACGATCGTCGGCTTCAGCGACGGCAGCGTGATGCTCCAGATTTTGCGCAGACGGCCCGCGCCGTCCACTTCGGCCGCTTCGAACAGCTCCTTGTTGATGCCCGTCAGCGCCGCCAAATAAATGATCGTCCCCCAACCGGCGCTCTGCCACACGCCGACGGCCAAGTAGGTGATGAGCCAGTCGCTCTTATCGGTCAGGAACGGAATCGCTTCGAATCCCATCGACGTGATGATGTTGTTGATCATGCCCGATTGCGTGCCGAACACTTGGTAGACGATCCCGCCGATAATGACCCACGAGATGAAATGCGGAATGTACAAAATCGTTTGCGACAGCTTCTTGAACCAAACGATCTTCAGCTCGTACAGCATGATGGCCAGGAATAGCGGCGCCGGGAACGAGACGAGCAGGTCGAGAAAATTGAGCATGAGCGTATTGCGCAGCGTCTTGTAGAAGTCCGCCATGGCGAATACCTCGCGGAACGCATCCAGTCCGATCCATTCGCTGCCGTTAATGCCCTGGAAGAAGTTGAAGTCCTTGAAGGCGATCAGAATGCCGTACATCGGCCCGTATTTGAAAATAATGAAGTAGCTGACCGGCAAAATAAGCAGCGCGTACAATTGCCAATATCTCCGTAGATACACGGCCATGTTCAATGTCATCCACCCCTAGCCGCCTGGCGATCGCGCCCGGAGACGAAGGCGCCTTAAGCATCCGTCGTCTCCGAGCCGCCCGATGCCGGCGTTCGGTATTATTTCATTTCTTCATATGCCTTGGTGCGCTCGTCCAAAATCGCTTGGCCGCCGCTTGCCATATAGTCTTTCATGACCGTTTCGTACGTGCTCTCGAATTGATCCGGCTTCGCCATCGTCGTCTTGACGATCATTTCGTTCAGCTTGTCGCGCAGCGCTGTGCCGTATTTGGCTTGCGCTTCGATCGGACGGTCGAACAAGACCGGCTTGATCGTATCGGATCTCGACACCGAGAGCGCGTTGCGGGTCTCTTCCCGGAATGGCTCCGGCATGTTGAGCACGTAGGCTTCCACGTTCTTCTCCGTATCGCCGAGCTGCTTGCCGTTGGAGATGATCGCCATGTCGCCCCAGTTGTAAATGCGGTTTTTGATCTCGTCGGGTGCATCGGCCTTCGCCATCGGAATGCCGTTCTCGAGCGTGTAGTTCTCGCCTTCCACGCCGTTCTGCATGTGCAGCAGATTATCGCCGGACGCCATCCAATCCAAATATTTGACCGCCGCTTCCGCGTTCTTGCTGCTCTTCGGAATCATGAGGAACAGGCCGACCGGCGCGTATTCCGGCTTCGGATGTTTGCCTTCCGAGTTCGTGTACACGTCGACCGCCGAAATTTTCGCATCCGGAATGTTCTTCTGGAGCGTCGCGTACAGGCCGTCCGCATAGAACGGGTTCATATCGTCTTCGCTGAAGAATCCGACCAGCCCCTTGGCGGCGTCTTCGTTCAGCTTCTTCTTGTCTTCGTCCAAGCTGAAGTCGGCGCTCATGAGCCCTTCGTTATACGCCTTGTTCATGAATTGAAGACCGTCTTTGAAGCCGGGCAGCAGCACCGGATAGTCGTTGGAGCCGAGCTGCTGGGTCAGCGTGTAGCGCTGCTCTTCCGTGACCGGTTGAATAAAGGACCAGAGCAGCGGTTCGAACTGCGCCGGCGCCAGCGCCATGCCGAGCGGAATGACTTTGCCGCCGGTTTGGCCCGGATCTTTCTCTTTGAACGCTTTCAGCGTCGTGTACAGCTCGTCGGTGTTTTTCGGCACCGGCAGTCCGAGTTTATCGAGCCAGTCTTGGCGAATGAACGAAGAGTATTTGCCCAGATGCGCCCGCTTCGCCGGGAAGGCGAACTGCTTGCCTTCATATTTACCGTACGCGAGCGTGTCTTCGCCGAGGAATTGCTTCAGGTTCGGCCCGTGCTGCTCGAGCAGCTCGCCGAGATCCGTCAAGCCGCCTTGCTGCGCGTACCGGTAGAAGGTGCCCGAGTCGTACGTGAATACGATGTCCGGCACGTCGCTGCCGCTGGCCATCAGGACGTTCAGCTTCTGCACTTCTTCCGAACGGGGAACCGGTACGAATTCGACCTTGATGTTGTTCGGCGTGCCGAAGTTATCCTGCACGTATTTCGTTAAATAGTTGTTCGTGATCGTCGAGCCGGCCGGCGAGTTGCCGCGGTCGAACACCTCGACCTTCAAGGTGACTTGTTCGCCTGAAGGCTTGTTGCCGCCTGCGGCCGCGTTCTCGTTGGCCCCTGCGTTTGCGTTCGTGCCTCCGTTATTGCCGTTGCCGCTGCATGCGCTGAGCAGCATGGTACATCCGAGCGTGACCGCTAGTATTTTGCTGGCTTTCATTGTTCTTCTTGCCGCTTTTACCATGGTTCCAACCCCTCTTTCGTCATGTACGCTTCTTCCTGTATTCGGGCATGCGGCCGATCTGTTGAATGATGATTGAACGCGCTTTCAACTGCGGCTGACGCCCCGTGATCGGGAAGTGGCCTCAGTATGACACGGTTCTCTGCACCCGTGCAATAAACCGGTTTCGGCGCTGCAAACCGATTCGCCAAACCCGCGTCGTTGTTGGGTTTTCGCGATCTATATAGATCATTTTCCTAGCGTAAACCGTTTTCGTTTTCGATCAAAATCCTGTAGATAAACCGTAATCGCGAGCTTAACTTCTCTCACCAAACTGTTTTCCTTTCCCGAAAGGATTCCCTCCCCCACCCCTCCTGAGGAGGGGATCCAAGGGCTTCCGCCCTCTGGACACCCGATGGTTCGTATGTGCCTCGCGGCCGGCGTTGATGTGTGCTTTCGAAAGGAGCTCGCTTTTGTCCTTTGGGACAAAGGCTTTCGTTCGAGCTTCGTTCGTTACGGGTTGCCTTGGGGCGGTGACCTCGACGTTGACGATCGCTACCCTGCTTCGTGCCGATCCTCGCTTACGTCCACTGGCGTGGACACGCTTTACGTGGGCTGAAAATTCAATTGCCCCCACCGTCTAATTACTTCTTACGAAATAAAAAATGCGGCTTCCGCCGCATTCGCATTTTTCCCTCCTAAGTTTGCGCGGAGGGGCGCATTTTGAGTCTGCGAAACTCGCCTGGGGTGACGCCCGTCGTGCGTTTGAATACGCGGCCGAAGGTGATGGAATTGGCATAACCGACTTGAAGGGCGATGTTCTGGACCGTTTCGTCCGTGTCGGCGAGCAGACGCTCGGCCTGCTGCATGCGCAGCTGCACGAGGAAATCGACGAATTTCATATCGTACTCGACCTTGAACAGATGGCTCGCGTATTTGCCCGAGATCTGGAACCGGTCGCTGAGATGCTTCAGGGACAGATCCGGATCGGCGAAATTCGCCTGGATGTAAGCCCGCATTTCCGTCATCATCGTTTTGTAGTTCTTCGTCTCGCTCATGGCGACGTAGGCGTCGAAGAGTTCGAGCAAATAATCGAGCAGCAGCTCTTTCATCTCGTTCAGCGAAGACGCTTCTTTCATTTTGGCGGTCAACGCGGCGATGCGCTCGCCTTCGAGCCATTCGTTCAGCGTGTTGGACAAATCCTTCAGCTCGCGGGTTAGCGTCTGGATGAACAGCTGCATCAGCGCGTGAATATCCTCGTCCTTCAGCATGTCCGATGCGAGCTGCCGGAATAAATCCTCGTACGTCTCGCGCCAGCTATCGCTCGTTAGCCGGAACTGCTGCACGCATTCGCTGCACAGCTGCATGTGGTTGAACATCCCGCGCGAATGATTAGGCGGGATATCGCCGCTGTACGTGACCGCGTCGCGCCCGATCGCGAATTGATATTCCATGCCGGACAGCGCATCGCGGTACGATTGTCCGATCCGGCTCCACTCCTCGACGACCGACCCGATGCCCAGCGAGAGCGGCAGACGCAGATGCTCGCCGACCCACTGCCGGGCGACGCTCGCCGTTCGGCGCAGCTGATCCGCCATGGGGATTTCCGGATCGCTCACAGCGAAGACGAACGCAATCCGGTCGGGCGCCGACCATTCCCCCCATCCCTGCAAGCCTTCGCCCAGGGTTAATTCCTGCATGACGTTGCCGAGCGCGAATTTCAACACATTCTGCTCGTTCGCCGTATTCTCGGTCTGAAACTGCTCATACCGGTTCAGTCTGGCGACCATGACGGCATAACGCCCCGCAGCCGGAAGCAGATTCAGCTTACGCATCCGATGGATCGTCTGCTCGCCGCGCTGCCCGCTAATGAGCTCGTTGAACAGCTGTCTGCGCTGCAGCATCGCGCTCTCCCGCTGCTCCTTCTCGTAATCCTGCGACTGGACGATCAAATTCTCGAGCGCGCGGTCGATGATCGTCAGATCGTCCATGCCGACCGCGTTCCCGTCGCTGCCGCGCATCTGGAACGATTGGATCCGGTTCATCATGAGCTGAATCGGTTTGTAGTTGCGACGCGTCACCCAAATAATCGTAATAATGGCGGCTGCGAACGTTAACACGGCGAGAATGACCCATACATAGGACACGACCGATACCCATCCGAGCAAACGTCCGGCCTGGATCCCGCTCTCGAACGTCCAGCCCAGTGAATTCGACGTAATCGTCGTCAGCACGCTGCCCCCGCCGACATCGTCGGGGCTGTCGGCCGCAGGATAAATCCGCTGCTTGGCGGCATCGGTGATATGCATGAACGACACTTGGCGATTCGTCATGCTCCCGATAATTTGCTCGACCGCGTACAGATCGACGTTAATGACCAGAATACCGTCCTTGCCGAACGGCAGCGGCGTCTGCTTGTACATGGAGATAACCCGGACCGGCTCTAACCGGTCGAATTCCCGGTATTCCCGGCTGACCGACCACCCTTGATAATCCCGGTTAGCCTTCGCTTGTCCAACGAAATCCCGGTCGCCGAAATCCGCCAGCTCGGTCTGGGCGTTGGCCGTCAGCACCGAATCGTCGGATTCCCTATATAAATAGATGGATTCGATCAGCTCGCTGTCCTCGACTAAGGTGCGCAGACTGCGAACGACGCTGTATTTATCGTTGGTCGACCTGGAGCCGTCCAAATACGAAGCGTAGCTCAAATTTTTGGAGGCTTCGTTCAGCACGGTGAATTCGACCTCATGAAGCGCGTTCTCGATGCTATCTACCACGTAACCGGTTGTGATATGGTCGGCTTTGGCCGTTTCGGACCGGGATATTTCATTCACCGCGATGAACGACAGGAAGATGATCATCGAGACGGTAAGCACGAGAATTGGAAAATACGAAACGAGCAACCGGAAATACCAGTTATTCAGCTTGAACATGCGCAACCTCCAGACGGAAAGCGACTCATTTTGTAAGCGTTGCCATATTTCGTTATTCATTAGGTTAAGCGGTTAACTTCTGCACTTATTGTAGCATGAGTAAAAGGGATGCGAAACCGTTTTTGAATTGGAGTATCGCGGTTTTTGCGGCCGCTGCCTGCATCCCGGTTGTACACAAAATCACATCCCGTTCGTACCTTTCTCTCGCTGTTCGATCATGAAAGCGACTGCCCCAGCGTGTTTATCCACATGTCCGCGAAGAATTTCGTCCGATCATGTCGAAATTTGTCTATGTTACTCCTTTTTTATATTTATTTGATTGTTTATACCTTGATTAATACTGTTAAGCACGGGCTCACCCCTCGGTGGGAAAGGGTTTGACATGCGAGATGTCCGCACAAACGGAACGAAAAGTACGCATAAAGGGAATGACATGTCCGTAAAAACGGGGCCATATGTCCGGAGCAGCGGAATGCAATGTCCGCATGAACGGAACGTGATGTCCGTATCGACGGGGTGATGTCCGTATAAACGGACTTATACGTCCTGAAAAACGGAACGAAGCTTGCGTAAGGCCCGCAAAGCTTGTTTAATGTCCGCAAAAACGGACTGGAGAGGGTGATGTCCGTACAAAAGGGGCCGCTGCTGCCGTCATATGTCCGCAAAAACGGGACGAATACATCCCCGAAGAGGCCGTATTCTCCTTTAATGTCCGCAAAAACGGAACCAACTGCGCCGCATTCGGCCTGCTTGATGGAGATATGTCCGTAAAAACGGAACCGCACCCGCGGTAAATCGCGCTTATCGTGAACGTATTCGTTGCGATCGGCAGCAGAACCGTCTATTTATTCTTTCGAGAGGATCGCGGCCGTTCGGACGCAGGTCCGGTAGTTCCGTTTTTGCGGACATAACCCCCGTCCATGCGGACATGTGAACCGAAAAAAATTTTCGGTTCCGTTTTTACGGACATCTTTCATGGCCCAAACGGTCGGGTCACCACTTGGCGCTTTACCTTTGGGCATTTCCGCACGTTCCTCCCTCGTCTCTCCGTTCCGTTTTTGCGGACATATCTCGATCGCCGCGAAATCCTCCTGATTCTTCCATTTCTCCCGCGAAAAAAATCGGATATAGTAGATTGGTAGAGGAGCGTAGCGAAATGAGCGATCAAGCAATTGCCCAAGAGGAGCTGGCAGTCGAAGCCGATGGCCAACTGGCCTTGAATCTGCCGGAAGCGGTTGAAGCAGACATCAAAGATTATTACTGGGTGAACCAGTCGCGGGAGATTATTAACGCGCAGCAGGACCTCGATTTAACGGAGCGCCGGCTGATCTTCTCTCTCGTCTCTCTCGTGCAGCCCGATGACGAAGAATTCAAGACGTATACCGTCTCGATCAAGGAACTGGCCAATCTGATCGGCGTCGAGGGGAAGTCCTTTTACGAACGGGTCGAGAAAGCGATCGATTCGCTGCAGTCCAAGCAGCTCAAGCTATCGCACGACAACACGCGGCAAAAAATCACGTGGGTGCAAAGCGCGACCTATAAAGACGGCGAAGGCCGGGTTACGATCAAACTATCCGAAGATTTGGCGCCCTTCTTCCGTAATTTGAAGCGAGCGTACACCAAATTCCGTCTAAAGAACGTGCTGAAGCTGAAGTCCGAATACAACTGGCGGCTGTACGAGGTCCTGAAGGAACGGGAGTTTCGGAAAGAACGGATCATTAAGGTGAACGAGCTTCGCCACCTGTTGAACATACCGGATGACAAATACAAAATGCTCAAGCATCTGCGGGAATTAATCGACCGCGCCCAGGTGGAGCTTGAGGAGAAGACGGACATCTTCTTTACCTACGATATACATAAGCGCGTCGGACGTTCCGTGGAATCCTTTATTTTCCGCATACACAAGAACACGAAGAACATGAACAACGACCAGGAAGTCGCCAACTACGATGCCGAGACGCTGCTGCAGCTGCTGGTCGAGAACGGCATTCATCGCAAGAAAGCGGTTCAGCTCGCGAAAGCATACCATCCGTTCTATATCGAAGAGAACGTCCGTCACGTGCGGGCCATGAGCGCGGGGCAAACGATCCGGAATATGGCCGGCTACATCGTGAAGGCGATCGAAGAGAACTATGCCAACTCCCTGTTCGACACGCCGATCGACGACGCGATGTTCGGGCTGGAGCTTCGCAACGTCGAGCAAGGGTTCGAGGAATCGACCGCCGCCGACGTGGAGACGCTGGATGCGATCGTGGCCAATTTCAAGAGCATGCTTGCTCGTTTCGCTTCCACCGACGCATCGGTCGAGCGCTTGCAGCAGATTGCCGAGGAACGCGACGCCATGCTGCTCGAAGCGCTGACGACGATTCAGAAGAAGCGCAAAACGCTGCGGAAGCCGCCGCTTCTCTATGAGGACATGGCCGGCGATCCGTATTTGAAGCCGATTTACGAGAAATGGGAAGAAGCGCAGTATCCGTTCTAAGCAGAAGGGTTATCCAAATGACCGGGAATCGGTGATTGGGATAACCCTTCTTTATTGGGAGCGGATTGCCCCGCCGTCATGGAGAAAGCTATGCTTGCGTGAATCGATGGACGAACGTTCGGTAAGGGGAGTCTGCGGGAATAGCTTCGGCTAACTGACTCAGGCCCTGCTGCATTTCCTCAAAGCTGGACTTTCCCAGCCAATCCTCATCTAGTAATTCCGCCGGCAGCATAGGATCGTTCAAGCTTAAGTTCGCTAACAGCTCGCCCAGCTCCAGGAAGCGGACGAACAGGGCAAGTCCGTCCGCCGGATCTCGCAGCAGCGGCGTTACCGTGGAAGCGAATGCCGTTCGATACCATTCGATCTTCGCTCGATACACGTGATTCAATTCATCTATCGGCCATAGCCGTTTCACGAGATCAGGCTGGGGCTGACGCGTAACGAATACGCCTCTCATGATCGTCAATCTTTCCTCGATCTCGTATTGCTTGGCGAATCGAATGACTTCGTCCGCATAATCCCACGGAGAAATATACACGCCTTTATGCAAAGCGCCAAAGCCTAGCTGCAGCAGATCGCCTCGCAGCGCATCCCGCTTCTTGCGCTCGGATTCCGGCACCTCGAACATGACCGTCAACCATTGACCGTCCCACGCTCTTCCCAGCAGCAGCGATTTTTGATTAATTGCGGTGATAAAATCGAGCCCCTGCTCCGTAATCTCGTACTTCGAGCGTTCGCTCGAGCGGAGATAACCGTCCTTTTTGAGACGGAGCAGCGCATTACGGACGACCTGATGATCAACCTCCCGCGCCTCATAAATCTCCACGAGCCGTTTGACTTCAATGCCTCCCGCCGAGGAGACCAGAAATAGCAATTGTTTGTCCAAGGACAGCAACGCAAATAACCTCCTAAAAAATAAAGGTGGATGTTATTGACAATTCGCCTGCATATTTATAATATAAAAACAGTCGATCGAAAGTAAAATTGTTATAAAAAAGGAGGAAACCGGATGCAAATCTTGTTCCACGGCCATTCCTGCGTTCAGCTAACAAGCCGCTCCCACTCCGTTCTCATCGATCCTTATCTGGATGCCAACCCTGCGGCCGTCGTGAAGTCGGAGGATATTCTCGCCCAGTATATTTTGCTTACGCACGGTCATGACGATCATATCACCGATGCAGCTTCCGTGGCAAAGCGTAACGACGCGACAATCATTGCGGTAGAGGAATTGGCGGAGTACTTCGCCGCGCAAGGCGCGAAGACGGAAGCGATGCATGTGGGCGGAGCGTGGTCGTTCGATTTCGGGCGCGTTCATCTGACCCAGGCTCTCCACACCTCCTCCGTTCGGACCGCAGACGGGAATCGTCTATATGCGGGCGTCCCTGTCGGATTCGTCGTGGAAATGGAGGGCAAGACGATTTACCACGCCGGAGATACCGGATTGTTCAGCGATATGCAGTGGATTGGCCGTCGCTTCGATATCGATGTCGCCTTCCTTCCCATCGGAGGCCGGTTTACGATGGGACCTGCCGAGGCGCTGCAAGCTGCTGCGTGGATTCAAGCCCGTCATGTCGTGCCGATGCATTACGGCACCTTCCCTCCGATCGAGCAGGACGCCGATCGATTCATTGAGAACTTATCCCGTATGGGCCTTGCAGGGACCGTGCTATCCCCCGGCGCCGTGCTTAAGCTCGGCTGAGACTATTCCCGAACGGAGTGCGAACCATGTCCATCCTGAATACGTTTTATTCGATTATGCTTCCGATCCTGATCCCCATCGCCATCGGCGCCCTGCTTCATAGAAGGTTTACGTTCGACTTGAACAGTTTCTCCAAGCTCATTATCAACTACTATGTGCCTGCTTTGGCTTTCGTCAAAATATACGAAGCGCGTTTGTCTACGAAGCTGATCGCGTCCGTCGCCGGATTTCTGCTCCTTCAATTCCTGGTCATCGTCATGGTCGGGTACGCGATCAGCCGTATCATGGGCTACTCCAAGCCGATGGCAGCCAGCTTCTCGAACAGTGTCTCCTTAACGAACAATGGCAACGTGGGGATACCGGTCAACGCTTTGGCCTTCAAACATGACCCCTTCGCCATGTCGATCCAAGTCATCGTGGTCGTCTTCGAGCTCTTCGCGACGTTCACGTTCGGCCTGCTGAACGCGAGCAAGGCGACCTCGGGATTGCGAAAATCGCTGATCCAATTCGCCAAAATGCCGGTCCTCTATGCGATTGCGGCCGGGTCGATCCTTCAGCTGTGCGACATTCGGATTCCAGATCCCCTCCTGCTTCCGCTGGATCAAATATCGTCTGGCATGTTTGCCTTCGCGCTCGTCTCCATCGGAGCGCAAATCGCGTCTTCCAAGCTGCAGCACAACACCTCGGCCGTACTCCTCAGCAGCTTCGTGCGGCTCATCCTATCGCCCCTATGCGCCTATGTCATCATTCTGCTGCTTCACATGAAGGGCGTTACGGCGCAAGCATTGTTCATTGCCAGCGCGATCCCGACTTCGCGGAATAGCGCCGCTCTCGCGCTGGAATACGGCAACGAGCCTGGATTCGCCGCACAGGCGGTCTTGGTGTCCATGCTGCTTAGCAGCTTAACGCTAACCGTTGTCGTCAATCTAGCGCTGGTCCTTTTCTAATAGGAACAATGGCGCCCGCGGGAACAAGTTCCCGCGGGCGCCATGCGAGGCATTCCTCTATAGCTTGTAGCCGATAAATAAGCGTTCCGTAACGATCCACTGCCACTTCGCTGCCATCTCTAAAGTCATCAACGCGTCAAACCAAGGTGCCGAATTGAGCCGTATGAAGCCGGCTGTATACGCCTCCGGCAGCTAGCAGTTCCCGGTGGTTGCCCTGCTCCGTGATGCCTTGCTCGGTGACGACGATAATGCGGTCGGCGTTCTTGATCGTGGCCAGCCGATGGGCGATGACGAGCGTGGTGCGGCCTTTGGCTAGCTCGGTCAGCGATTGTTGAATATACGTCTCCGTCTCGGTATCCAGCGCCGACGTCGCCTCGTCGAGGATCAGGATCGGTGGATTCTTCAGGAACATGCGTGCGATCGCGAGCCGCTGCTTCTGTCCGCCGGACAGCTTCACGCCGCGTTCCCCGATGACCGTGTCGAGGCCGTCCGGCTGCGATTGAATGAACGCCTCCAGCCGCGCGAGCCGGGCCGCTTCCCACAGCTCCGCTTCGCTCGCGTCCAGCCTGCCGTATAGAATGTTCTCGCGAATCGTGCCCGAGAAGAGGAAGACATCCTGCTGGACGATGCCGATCTGGTTGCGCAGCGAAGCGAGCTTGATCTTGCGAATGTCGGTGCCGTCGATCGAGATGGAGCCGCCGTCGACTTCGTAGAATCGCGGCAGCAGACTGCATAGCGTCGTCTTGCCGGCTCCGGAAGGTCCGACGAAGGCGACCGTCTCGCCGGCTCGGATCGACAGGCTGATGCCGCTCAAGATCGGCGATTCGCCTTCATAGCCGAAGGATACGTTATCGTAGCGGATTTCTCGCTGCAGCCTGCCTGCCTCGACGGCGTCCGGCGCGTCCGCGATATCCGGCTCGGTGTCCAGCAGCTCGGTGTACCGCTTAAAGCCGGCGATGCCCTGCGGGTAGCTCTCGATGATGGCGTTGATTTTCTCGATCGGCTTGAAGAACACCTGCGTGAGCAGCAGGAACCCGATGAATTCTCCATACGTCAGCTCGTTCTGAATGACGAACCACGTGCCGCATACCATGACGAACAGCGTCACGAACCGCATCATCATGTAGCTGATCGACCCGTTTTTGGAAATCAGCTTGTAGGACACGAGCTTCGTCCGCCGGAAATTGCTGTTGTTGACGGCGAATTTCGCCTGCTCGTGCGGCTCGTTCGTGAACGATTGCACGACGCGGATGCCGCCGATGTTGTCTTCGATGCGCGCATTGAATTCGCCGATATTCGTGAACAATTGCTCGATCGCCTTGGACATCTTGCCGTTGAAGTAGACGACGAGCCAGATGATGGCCGGCACGATCACGAAGGTCAACACCGCCAGCTTCCAGTTAATCGCGAACATCAGCGCAAAGGCGCCCAGCAGCGTCATGACGGCGATGAAGAAATCCTCCGGCCCGTGATGCGCCACTTCCCCGATCTGGAGCAGATCGTTCGTCAGCCGCGAAATCAGATGACCGGTCTTCGTATTGTCGAAGAACCGGAAGCTCAGCTTCTGAATATGCGCGAACAGCTTCCGCCGCATATCGGTCTCGATGTTGATGCCCAGCATGTGCCCCCAGTAGTTGACGATGTAGTTCAATCCCGTATTCAACAGGTATAGCGCGAACAGGCCCGCGGATGCCCATAAAATAATCGACCAGCTCCCCTTGGGAAGCAGATCGTCCACGAAACGATTGACGACAAGCGGGAACGCCAGCTCCAGCAGACCCGCCAGGACGGCGCAGCCGAAATCGAGCAGGAACAACCCTTTGTACGGCTTATAATAGGTGAAAAAACGTCGCAGCATCGCCACGCTGCCTCTCAGCTCCTTTCATGACTTGTTCTTGGACATAAACAATCCTGATTGTAGCAGATTTAATTGAGAATGAAAATCATTATTATTCATTGCGGGAAATGATGGGGCAGCGAAAATCGGATCCGTGCTTGTGTTTGAACCGAAAACCACGTCCAATCGGACGTGGTTGATCGCAATCCTATAGAGGGTCTAAGCCGGGGAACTATCGGGTTAAGGCCGGATGTTCGATCCTTGTCTGGTACGTTGATAAGGTCGCTTTGACGGAAGCAGCTTACCAAGGCAGCCTTTCCTGCTTATGGAACAGTCCACCCGTGGGTCCATCTTCAGGCAGCGTGGCCAAGTAGACGGCCGTCTCCGCCCCTTCATGAATTTCCATGACGGCGCCGCTTCCCCCCATGTCGGTTTTGACCCATCCCGGGTGACAGGCGTTTACCTTAATCGGGGTATCCGCAAGCTGGATGGACAGCTGGGCAGTCCAGGCGTTCATCGCTGCTTTGGAGACGGTATACCCAGGTGCGGAAGCCTTTCCGTACATGTCGTTCCCAAGAATCGTTCCGATCGAGCCGAGTATGCTGGATTGATTCACGATTCGCCCCTCGGGGCTCGCTTTCAGCAAAGGCAGCAGCGAAGCGGTCAGCGCGTAGGCGCCGAAAAAGTTCGTTTCGAAGCTGCGCCGCATCATATCGACGTCCGCCCCTTCATGATCCAAGTAAATCCCCGCATTGTTGACGAGCACGTCCAGCTTGCCGTATTCCTTCTCGATTCGTGCCGCCGCGTATCCGATCTGCTCCTGATTCGTAACATCCAGCTCCACCGGATAAGCCCGGATTCGTTCGGCTTGCAGCTGCGCGGCGGCCTCCTCCGCCTTCGGCAAATGTCGAGCACCTACCAACACCATCATTCCTTTGTTCCCCAACTGACGCGCGATTTCGAGACCGATGCCTTTGTTTGCGCCTGTAATTAACGCGATTTTCTCGTTCATCCGTTAACGCCTCCTTATTTCGATATTCGTTATATACCGATCGGTACATAACTGGTATAAAAAAACTTACTCCAAAAGAGTAAGAATTTCTTCAGCCACCTGCTCAACCCGCGAAGGGTCGGGCTTCATCTTCATCGTCACGGATAATCCGATCGCCGTTAACGTCAATATGCGGGCGATCGAAGCAGCATTCAGCTGCTTGGATAATTCCCCGGATTGCATGCCGTGATCAATCGTTCTCTGGAACAGTTCGGTTAATCGAATTTGAAAATCGCTTGTTATGTCCGCAAAAACGGGGTCGTGCGGCGCCAATTCGACCATCGTATTGACGCAAAGACATCCGAAATCCGGGTTGCTGCCGCCTGCTCCATGGATAAGGCCTTGAAAGTACGCGAGTAACGAGGCTTTCACGGAAGTATCGCTGCGAAGTTGGCTCTCGACATATGCGAGGCTCGACTGCGCATAAGCCTTCAGCGCGGCTTCGAACAGCTCCTTCTTCCCGCCGAACGTTGCATACAAACTCGGACGTTGTATGTTCATCCGCTGCGTAAGATCGCTAATGGACGTGGCTTCATACCCTTTCTCCCAAAAAACTTGCATGGCCGCGGCCAGCGCGACCCGCTCATCGAATTCCTTAGGCCGAACCATCGTGCATCCACTCTTTCTATACCGTTCAGTACATAATGATTGTATTTGATTTCCAACGGTTTCGTCAAGTTGATATTACAAGGTGGACAATTCGTCAGCATACAGCAAAACGACTGCAAGCGCGATCAACAGATTCAATATGGCCGGAATGATCTTCGTGATCGGATGCTTGACTCTGAAATGCGAGATGATCGCGAGCAGCATCATGATGCCGATAAATATTCCCGACCATGCGGCAATCCCCGGATACCAGAAGCCGATCAGAAGACCGATGCAACCGATGATCTGAACGTAGCCGGTAAAGACGCGGAACCATTGAGGAAGTTGAATCGACTCGAACAGATCGACCTGATGTTGCGCCCCCGCGATTTTGCTCCCGCCAAAGAAACCCATCGAGAAAAGCAGCCAGCCTTGAAGAATGTAGGTGAGTATTTGCATCAGAATCCCTCTTCCGTCCCTAATTACAGGACACCTTTTGGTGTCCTATAACATCATATAATGCTTCACCGTTTTTTGTAAAGCGTTTTATTCCCGCACGAAAAAACACGCCCCGATGGACGTGTCTGACGATGAAATATTCGCTTGTACAGAGTCTCCGCGCGTTGTGGCGTATAATGCCGATTCCGGAAAGCCGCCCTTCCTGCTCGGTTATTCAGGCAGCCAAACCCGAATAAATTCGTCCGACTCGATAGCCTCCCCTCTTCCGCCTAGCTTGGCGGCCGTGTCGGCGAGCTGCCGCTCTTCCGCGGCGATGCTGGCGAGGAAGGGCGCTGTGCCGTACGATTTGCGCTCGAATGAAGCCAGCCAGCCGGCATGCTCGATGCCGGTCAATCCCGAGAGCAGCTCCGCCGCGTCGTGAATGCGAGCGTGTACCCAATCGTCATATTCGCCGATCGCGTCGACCACAAGACGGAACAATGCCTCTCTTCCTCGCAAGCTCTCGGGCGTCGTCACGTAAATATCGCGCTTGGCCGCGGACAGCGAGCCGCTCGCAATAATGCGAATCCCTAGCGGCTCGATGCGGCTCAGTTCCGGCTCGCCGACCGCCCAGGCGTCCGCTTCTCTCCCTTCTAGGGAGTTAAGCGTCTCGGCAGGCTTAAGCTTCACGTGCTTCGCGTCGCGCTCGGTCAGCCCCGCTGATCCGAGCGTCTGAAGCAGCAGCAAATGCTCGTTGGAGAAGGGCGCATATGCAACCCGCTTCCCTTTCAAGTCTGCCGCGGCGAAGATGTCGGAATCCAGCGGGACGACAACCGCGTACGCGGCCGGATTGGCCGGCTCGGCCGCCAAATAGACGAGCGGCGCGTCTTCCCGGTTCATCAGCGCGGGAACCGCGTCGCCGACGGCGCCGATATCGACGCGCCCCTCCTCAATGGCGCGAAATACCGACGCATCGTCATCGAACCGGACCCATTCCACGTCGACTGATTGCGAATGCGCCGCTAATTTGGCCTCCACATCGCCTCGCTCCCGCAAGCCGATGAGAGCGCTGGTGCCGCCATAGCCGAGCTTCAGCTTGCCGGCGTCGACGGGCTGCCTGTTCACCGCTCCCGCTTCCTCGCCGCGATCCCCGCAGCCGCTCAGGAGCAATGCGACCGGCAGCAGCACAAGTCCGATCCGCCATTTCAGCGCCCGCATCGTTCTTCCGGCCTTTGTCTATGCATTGTTGACAAGTCCCTTCCGCCATCGCGTAAACCGGGATTCGATGAACGCGAGCACGTAGTTGAGCAGCAAACCGAGGATCGCCAACAGGATGATGCCCGCGTACATGTCCGGAATTTGGAAGATCTCCTGCGAATTCAAAATGTAGAAGCCGAGCCCGGCCGACGAACCGATCATCTCGGCGGCGACGAGCGCGGTAATGCAGTAGGCCCCGCCCAGCCGGATGCCGGTGAAAATACTCGGCGCGGCCGCGGGCAGAATAACGCGGAAGAATAGGAACAGCTGCGATCCGCCCATCGATTTGGCGGAGTCGATCAACAGTTTGTCGACCTGCTTCGTCCCGCTGACGGTGTTGAGCAGGATCGGCCAGAACGACGCCCAGAAGATAATCGCCGTTTTGGATGACTCGCCAATGCCCAGGAACAGAATGAACACCGGGAATAAGGCGAATGCGGACACCTGCCGCGCGAGCTGCAGCAGCGGATCGAGAATGGTCTCGAACCGCTTGAACCAGCCGAGCAGCAATCCCGCCGCGGTGCCAAGCGCGATGGCGAGCAAGAGGCCGGACAGCGAACGGCGAAGGCTCGCCGCAACGTGAGTCCACAGCTCGCCGCTTCCGATCAGCTTCCCGATCGCGAAGACGACGTCCGACGGCGGGCTCAAATACGCGGCATTCACGATGCCAAGCCGCGGCAGCAGCTCCCATACGACGAAGAACAAGACGATCGCCAGGCTGCGATCAACCGCTTTTGTGAACGAGACTATTTTACCGCTCATGCGCGTCTCTCCTCTCGACTATGCCGAAGATGCTGTCGCAAACTCGTTGAATTCGTTCGTATACACATCTTTGACGTTGATTTTCCCTTTCGGGATTTTCTCGTATTCTTCCAAAATATCGATATAATACTGGATCGGCTCCTCCGTGACGACGAGATCGTCGACATAGGCGAACCGGTCGACGTACTTCACGTCGACGCCCAGCCGCTTGGCGATGATTTGCTCCGCTTCTTCCGGATTGTCGTTGACCCAGTTCGCCGCCTTGGCGATCGCCGTAACGAAATCCTTTACCGCTTCCGGATGCTCTTTGGCGAATTTCCCGTTGACGCTGTACGGCGCCATGCCGCCCAGACCGCCGTCCAGATCGTAGTCGCTCCACAATTTGACGAGCTTCTCGTTGTGCTCCGCCTTGCCCGAGAACGGGGCATGAATGATGGCCAGGTCGATGCCGCCTTGCTCCAGCGTCTGCTCCTGCTTGTCGTCCGGCACGACGAGGAATTCGATTTTGCTAATGTCGACGCCTTGCTCCTTGAACCATTTCTTGGAGACGAACTCGGCGCAGGCGCCGAAGCTGTTGAAGCCGATTGTCTTGCCCTCCAGATCCTTCGGCGTCTTGATGGAGCCGTCGTTGCGGACGAAATATTTCATATGCGGCGCTTCCTGCAGCGTCTTGCCTCCCGCGGAGACGACCTTGATATCCGCGCCGCTGGCGATCGCCGAGATGACGAGCGGCACCATGCGCGCGCCGAAATCGATATCGCCCGTGCCGACGAGCGGAATAATTTGCGGCGCGGCGACCTTGCCGATGTATTTCGGTTTCGTGCCGGTGCCATCGAAGTAGCCGAGCTCATCAGCCAAATAGACAAGGTCGAATCCGGGATTGTCCGGGTATTTGAACTCGACGACTTGTGAGCCGCCGTCCGCCGCGGCGGTTGCGGAATTCGCCCCTTCTTCCGCCTTATTCGAGGCGCTGCCGCAGGCCGATACGGCCGCCGCCAATGCAAGTATGCCGACGAGCTTCGTCCATTTCCGTTTTTTCTTCGAACCGTTGTTCAACATGTACGCTTCTCTCCCTCATTGTATAAATTCGGATGCCCGATTAAGCTAGCTGCTTGCGACGGCGCAGGCCGAGCGCGAGCGACAAGGCAACTAAGCCTGCGCCCAGCGCAGCCAGCGACAGATAAAATAGCGGCGACTTTAACAGCCCGTCACTTCCCGCGGACGCGCTCTCCGATGAGCCGGCGGGATGGCGATCGCCGGACGCGCCGTGATGGCCCGCCTCTCCCGTACCCTCCAACACCTGCGTTACGGATGCGGGCGTCTCGGCATCGGCTTCGCCGGCCCATTCCACGACGGAACCGTTCGCGTAGGTCTGTACCGCTTTCCATACCAGCTCCTGCGCATCGTCTGCCACCTTCCCCTGCAGCTTGAATTCGCCGAACTCGCCGTTCTTTAGTCCCGCGCCTTCGGCCGTCCAGACGATCGACGATTTCGAACCGTCCGTCTCGGTGCCGAAGGTGTAGCTCCAGCCGCCTAGCGGCTGCACGCGGCTAATCTCGACGCCTTCCGGGAAAAGCAGCTCGACCTTCGTCGTCTCCGATTCCAGCTCCGTCGGTACGCGGACGGTGAACACCTCGTAAGCACCACGCGTCGTCTCGTTCGGCAGCACCGTCACGTGCGCAGATGCGGTTCCTGCCAGCAAGACCATAAGCGCAAACGCGACGATCGCGCCGACACCCCATTTGGCCATTTTCGATTCCCCCTATCGTTCGGTCTCGTTGTCGCTATAGAAGCTCGTTACTGTCACGATCTCGTTCAGCTTCTTATCTTGCACCCGCACCTCGAGCCTCCACTTACCCGGCAGCGCCAAATAACTGCCCTCGGTCGCGTAATTATAATCGTACAGACTGCCCGGGCCGCCTTCGGTCGGCACCTTGGCAAGGGGCACGTCGATCGGCGCGATCTCCGGCCGGTCGATCGGCTGCAAACGCAGCGTTACCTTCCTCGGACCATCGTCTCCTTCGGCCGACGCTTCCTTGTTGCCCGTGCTGGACACTTGCTTCAACCCGCCGATCGCCACCAGAAACTGATTCGTCGTCCCGGCTTTGTTCGGCGTGATAATCGCCGCGATATGAGCGCCGTCCACCTTCTCGTGCCAGAACAAGGGCCCAGTCGCCGCCAGCGGATTCAAGTACGTAAATACGGCCGTGATGCCGATTACCGCCGCGAATAAGCCTCCATCGAATATCAGCCAAGCCGACCCTCTTCGCAGCTTCCCGCTTCGTAACGATCGGCGCACGAAGGCGCCCGCGACGACGATCAGCACAACCGCGCCGGTCTTGGCCAGCATCAGCCTTCCCCATTGCGAGTCCAGCAGACGGTCGAAGCCGTTCGTGTACAGCGCCGCGGTTGCCAGTCCGCTGACGGCTAGGATGACGATCGCGACGAAGGCGGTGTGCGACAACCTGGCAGCGTCGGCTCCTTCCCCATCCGTGAGCCGTCTCGGCCCCGCGACCGCGAAAGCGAGCAGGACGCCCGCCCATAGGCAGGCGGCGACCAAGTGCAGCATATCCAATGCGTATGTAAGCGAAGGTGCGGCATATCCCATCGCATGCCCGTTCAAGCCCTTGGCCCCGAATAGCAGCATAATCCATAACCCGTCCGCGGCCCGCCGTCTGCCGGTCAGCCAGAACCCGGCTGCTGCGACGGGAATAGCTATGACGTAAGACAAGCCGATCGAGGTACCGAATAGGAGGTCCAGCCGCTCGGAGTCGTCGAAGCCAATGCTTAATTTGCCATAGTCCTGCCACGCGAGCAGCAGCAGCGCCAGGAGGTGGAAGCCGATAAGCAGCTGTCGCGTCAAGCCGTAACGCCGGCCGATCCGCTCCGCGACCGCTGCTGCGTATACACGCAAGCCGACCCACCCCGCAGCCGCCAGCAGCCCGGCGAAATACAAGCCGCGCACGACCCAGTATGGAATGTTGTCGCCGAGCACATGCTCTTCGTGGAGCCGGGAGGCCGAGACGTACCCTCGGATCGGTTCCGTCGTCTGTCCGACCGTGAACACGTAAGAGGCGCGTACGGGGTGGCCGTCCGCCGACAGCAGCCGATAAGCGACGGTATAGCTGCCGTCCGACAGAGGCGGGAGCGGCAAGCGCATCGACCGGCGATCCGCGTCCATCGCGGCTTCCCGCTTCGCGACGGGGAGCCCTTCGCGGTCGTACACTTGTATCGCGAATCCTTTATCCTCCAGCCGCTCGTTGAACTGCAGCACGATGGCCGATGGAGCCACCGCAAGCCGGCCATCCGGAGCCGGAGCCGCGTCCATAAGCGACGAATGGGCGGATCCGACGCCGCCGGGGAGGAGCAGCCATAGCGCCGCCGATAGGAAGATCGCGGCAAGAAGAGCGGTTGTCTTCCGTCGTAACGACTTGCTCATCCCGTAACGCGCGCGACCTTATCGAGCAGCGGCTGCTTGTCGTAGGCCAGATATTGACCGGCATACGTCCGCACCGGGTCGCCGGCATAGAACCGCTCGTATAGCTCGTGTCTCGCGCCGAGGCGGCTGCCGACCAAATCCCAGCTGAGCTTCAGCAGTTTGACCCGCTCCTCCGCGTCCCGGTCCGCGCCTCTGTATATTGTTCGGAGCTTGGAGCCCAGCGGGCCGCTTAGTTCGGCGATCGTGGACGGCACCTGAAGCATGCCGGCGCCAGAGAGCTGCTGCAGGATTTCCACCGCCCTCGGATAGTAGCGGTTGCCCAAGTTCTTGGCGGTGAGGATCGGCTCGAGCGCCGGTTCCCATACGCCGAGCGGATGAAGGGTGGCCCGATGCTCGGCGGACAGCAGCAGCGCCCGGATCGCCTCCAGCTGCGCGTATAGCTCCGCCAGCTTCTCCTGGACGTGCGCGAATTTGGTAATGCCGATCGATTCGGCCAGCTCCGTACCGACCGCCGCCATGAATTCGAGCTTGCTCGCCAGGCGGACGATATTCTCGTGCAAGCTGATCGCGCTCACCATCCGGTCCGAGCGGATGCGCCAGATCGCGTCCGGATCGTCTTTCACGAATACCCGCTCCCATGGGATAAGGGCGTCGTCAAAGACAAGCACGGCGTCCATCTCGTCGAACCGCGAACTGAGCGGGTGATCGTCCTCCCGGTCGGAGGCGAACGATTCGCGGCATATCAAATGCACGCCGGGGTGACTGGCCGGTATTGCGAACATGACCGCGTAGCGCTGCTCGTCATCCGTCTTCTTGCTATGTGGCGATACGACGATTTCATCCATGTAAGGGGCGCCGGTGCCGATCATTTTGGCCCCTCGGACGACGAGGCCCTCTTCCGTCTCGCGAACGATTCGAACCGCCGTGTACAAATCGCCGAGCTCGTGGGCCAGCTTCGTCCGATCGATCTGCGGATCATGGCCGGCTGCCGTCACCAGCAGGTCATTGTCCCGGACGTACGCGTAATAGTCGGCTATCTTTTGCGGGAAATAGGGCTGTTCCCGCGAGATGAGATTCCGTGCGATATACCAGCCGGTCAGCTGAGAGCGATAAAATCCGGCGACGCGGCTCATGATGCCGAAGGTGGCCTCCGACCAGATCCGCAGCCCTTCGCTTCGCCGGAACAAGTCTTGCTTCGATTCCGGAATCAGATAAGCGATATGCGCCTTCGCTCCGTTGTCGGTCTTAAAAGTCAATTGGGATTTGGTAGCTGGCGCGTCCTGCAAATCGAGCAGCGCCGCTACCGAGCGGACGGTCCCCCGAAACGCCGGGTGGCTGCGAATATCGGGGACGATCTCCCCGTCCAGCCAAACCCGACGGCCGTCGTTCAGCCGATCAAGATAAGCCTTGCCTGCCGTCATCCGCGTATTCGCCATCTTTATTCGTTCCTCAACCATGACTGCTTGCCGCCTTCTCGGGGAATCGCTCCGCTTCGTGCTCCGCGATCGGCTGCGGCTTGTATTCGGCTGCGGCAGCCGCCGCGCCTGCGATCGCGGGAACCTCTGCGGGCTTGCCCAGCTGCTGCGATTTGTCCACTTCGTCCTTTAAAATATCCCATGCCCGCTTGCGAAGCTGGACGAATGCCTCCGAATTGCGGATGTCCGCCGCGCGCGGCCGGGCAAGCGGAATGTCGATCAGCTCTTTCACCTTGCCCGGCCGCGCCGTCATGACGGCGACGCGGTCGGCCAAATAGATCGCCTCGTCCAGGCTGTGCGTAATGAACACGATCGTTGTCTTCTTCGCATCCCAGATGCGCAGCAGCTCCCCCTGCAAAATCTCCCGGGTCTGCGCATCAAGCGCCGCGAATGGCTCATCCATGAGCAGTACGTCAGGCGCGTAAGCGAGCGATCGCGCGATCGCGACGCGCTGCTTCATGCCGCCGGACAGCTCGTGCGGATACCGGTTCTCGAAGTCCTGCAAGCCGACGAGCTGAATATAGTCTCTCGCGATCTGCTTGCGCTCCTTCGAGCGGACGCCGCGAATCTGCAGCCCGACCTCGACGTTCTCCAGCACCGTGCGCCAAGGGAACAGCGCGTAGCCCTGGAACACGACGCCATGCTTCTTGTTGACGCCGTCGATCGGCTTGCCGTCTACCGCGATCTCGCCGGACGTCTGCTTGGATAGACCCGCTAAGATGTGGAGGAAGGTAGACTTCCCGCAGCCGCTCGGACCGAGTATGGCGAGAAACTCCCCTTGCTTCACGTCCAGATCGAAGTCATCCAGCACGGTGATGGCCTCTTTCTTCCTCGTCTCGGATCTCGTCGCGAATTCCATATGAACCGCTTTCGCCGATATTTTGACGGTCATATCTGCACCTCCGATTCCTCTTTGCCGTCCAAAGGCTGCATGGACTGCCAAAATTGTTGATACCTTCTCCGGAGCAGATGCACCGGATAGTGACGGTACAGCTCCTGCGATTTCGCCAGCGAATCGCCGAACGCATGCTGCTCGTGAAGCTTCGTTCGGGTGGACGCCTCGCTTCCCGTCAGCCCCCAGGCCAATTGCAGCAGCGAAGGCTTGCCGTCGTTGGGGGAAGTCGGCGACGCGTTGTTCGGATTCGCCAAGAATGCGGCAGCGCCGATCCGCTGCAAGGCGCGTACCGCCTTGCCGTAGCTCTCGTCCGCGATTAGAAGCGCCGCATGAAGCGGAGCCGGCGCGGGCAGCAGCACGCCGGCCGGACTTGGCCGGGCGCAGAGCTCCGCGGCGTGAAGCAGCGCCTTCAGCGTCTCGATCCCTTGAATCAGCTCGCCCAGCTCGCCTTGGATGTGCAGCTCTTCGCCGCGTCCCGTCTCCTCCGCCAGCGCGAAAGCGGTGCCTGCAAGCAGTTCGATCGCGTCAAGCTGTCTGGCTGCCCACTGATAGTCGGCGAGCGACTTGACCAGCGGATGATCCAGCAGCCGCTTCAGGCTGTCGGCATCCTCTCCAGTCCACAATCTCTCGGCCGGAATCCGAACGTCTTCATACGCCGCGACGACAGGGCCGCTCTCCGAATGAGCGGAGCCGTTCCCGGCAGGGATTAGCCGCAGCCCCTCCGTCCCCTTCTGAATAAGCGCGGCAACCGTCGGGTGCGCTGCGCCTTCTTCGCGGATGAAAAGGAGCAGCTCGTCAGCGAACCACGCGCCCGCTCCGAACGTCTGCCTTCCATGCAGCCGAATGCCCCCGCTTGCCTCCGACTGCATGATAGGCCGGCTGTCGCCAAGAGGCGCGATTGGATGCAGTGAAGTTGTGATCACGGAACGCTGCCGCTCGCTCTGCTTATAAAGCTCTCTCCAAGCGCCGGTTGTGCCTCTCTCCTCGGCGCGTACGAAAGGTTCATGCGCGTCCCACCCGGCAAGCAGGGAATGCGCATAATCGGTCCAGCCGTCCGCGAATGCCGAAGCGCCATCCGTAGGTCCCCAAAAACCCGACCGCTTATTTCGCAGCTCCTCCGTCGTGCGCGGCAGCAAATAAGCCTGCCGGAGCGCGCCATCCTGCCATAGCGGGGTGCGGTCGCCAAATGAAGATTCGATCGTCCCCGTTGCTTCATTGATCGCCATGCTAGTCCTCCCCGATTCCTTCTCATGTCCATTCCTGCTCGGATCTCCGAGCGCACAAAAAAACCGGAGACCTCTCATCGCATTCGATGGCGTCTCCGGTCGTCCGGTATCCCTCTAATTCCTACTGGATTAATATGCATTTCAATGAGTTGATCCTACCATGGTTGCGTACACTCGTCAACCGTAATTTGGAAGACGCTCGAAAACGGATATCATGCTCTAGAAGTAAAAACTTCCGCGCGAAATTTCTGTCTTTCTGTTTAGCCCCGACAGCCATCGACGGCAAAAAACGCAGCCGCGATGACCGGCTGCGTCCTCTATCCTTATGAAAGCCGGCGAACTTAATCACGCTGCTCCATAAACAAGGTGGAGTTGACCACCAGCCCCTCTTTGGGCGAGCTTCTCCCCAACAATCTCCATCCCGCTTGCTCCAGCTGGGCTTCGTCGACGGATTCATACATGAGCTGCCGCATGCCTTCGGCCGTCCGTACGGCAACCAATGGATCTGGAGCGGTACGCTTAATTCGACGAAGCACCTCCTTTTTGTCGGTAACAAGGCTCGCGATGAACACTCTTCTACACGCGCTATAGTCAAAGGTTTCGCCATTCTCATGGACAACCTTCACGTTATCCGCTAAACCAAGCCGCTGCAGCAATCGGCGCGAGGTTTCAAAAGCCACTTCATCCTTTTCTAGACAGATGACATCGACAGCCGTGTAAAGATGAAGAAGGACGGCACTAAGCGGCATCGGTCCGCTTCCAACAAAAACGATCGGCGTGCGGATTCGTTCAGGCCGGGTAAACTTGCGGATGAAATGCACTTCCTGACCGACCAGCGCTTCATAAATGCTCCAGCTGGGTAACTGCTTCATTCTATCCAGTCCGTGCTGATGATCGGATTGGCACAATTCCCGGGCATAGAACAGCTCTGCATGACGTTCACATTCAGACAGCTTGGCAAGCAGAAGGGGATAGATTCGTTGAATATGCGGGCTGCTCAGGACTTCCCGAACCTCAACGGGCGAGAATGGCAGCAACAATTGCTGCTTCAGATGCTCGATCAGAGCAGTGACGTTCAGATTCGAAGGCGTTAAGTCACGTTCCCGTTCAAGAAGCTCGTAGACTTCACGAATATATGTAATGAAGTTCGTCATGATCTGATCTCTCGATTCCTCGCTAGCGCAGCCCTCAGATACGGACAGATCACGGTCCACATGCAAACCTCCTCTCCGCTCGCGCGTTCATGTACGTTTTACTATATTCGGCGGATTCTGATCTAGACGGGATGAGGGTTAATTCTCCTCGGCTTAGTTGACAGCATTCCATTAGATGGCAATCGCTCCATCGCCGTCGACAGCAAGAAAGACACCTCTTGTCTGCCGGAGCAGGTACAAGAGGTGTCTTCCAATCATTGAGGAGGCAGCGTCGTCACGGTGACGGACGGACCGTCCGTCGACCAGTTGCCGGCCGCATCCCGGGCTTCGACCTTGAACGTGTAGGTCCGGTTCGTGTTCAGACCCGTGATCCCCTTCGTGCGTGTGTTCCCGTCCACCTCGGCGACGACGTTCGTCCCGTTCATGATCCGATACCCGGTAACGCCGACATTATCCGTGGCCGGCGTCCAGCTGATCAGCGCGATGACGGTGGTCGTCCCCCCTGAGGTCGCCTTGCTGCCCGCCGGCCAGGTCGGCGCGGTCGCATCGACGCCCGGCTCGTGCAATGTCTTCACATTTACGGAAGGTCCGTTGACCGTCCAGTTGCCAGCCTTATCTCCGGCTTCGACCTTGAAGGTATAGGTCGAATTCGTCTTCAAGCCGGTCACGGCCAAGGTACGTACATCCGCCGTCGTTTCCCCGATAAGATAAGGGCCCTGATAGATACGATACCCCGTTACGGCTCTATTGTCCTCCGCCGCGTTCCACGAGAGCGTCGTGCCGGAAGTCGTCGTACCGCTTGCCTGAATCGCGCTTCCATTAGACCATACAGGCGCCGTGGTTTCCCAGTTCAGACCGTAGATCGCGGGACTCTGTATCGTCGTCGACACATTGCCGTGTACATCCACTGCGCGAACGGCAAGACGGTACCCGTAGATGTCGGTCTTAGGAAACTTCATCGTGCGATCGAAGGTAAAAGAAGTCGTGTCCCCAGGTATCGTGGCTACCCAATGGGAAGCAGTCTGTATCGGCCAAGAATCTGTGTCTAGAAACAATTCATAGGACGCGACTGCCGAATCATCCATGGCCGCCGGCCAATGCAATTGGATTGTTGTATCGGTCTCGTCGTCGATCGCCACCTCGCTGTTCGCGTTCGTCCAGCTCGGAGGATTCGCTTCTTCCGGCGGGCTGACCTTGAATAAGGCACCGCCAAGCAAGGAGTACCAGCTATCTTCATGCCACACCAACTTAGCATTCCGCTCCGTCGCGCGGAAGGAAGCGTATCCTGACGCATATGGATGCTGAATTTGGGTTTCGTAATGAAGCTCAAAAGGATTATAATAAGCAACGCCTCCATTACCCGCTGCCCCAATGGTCTCGATTCTCTCCGATGGGAATGTTCGGGTAAACGTCATTTCGCCGGATGGCGAAATAACGATCATTTCAGTATGCAAGAACTGCCTGTCGTCACTGTATACGCTGCGGTTATAGGCAATCCATCCGTCTTGTAACCAAGGACCTTTGATGTCTTCGCCGCTGCCAAGCGACAGTTCCTGGCCGTCTGACTGGCGTCGGATAATATCACCTGTTTCACCGTAACTGGAGTATAGAGACGAGGAATAATATACGATATCTTCCCCATCGAACCCCACGATGGAATTAAACGTTCTCTTGTCGCTGATTACTTGCAGCTGTCCCGACTGATAAAGGTATAGATCCGAGTATTGAACGTCCCAAGCCTCTGTGTAGCCTTCGCCGAACGAGAGCAGCACCCGGCCGTCATCGGCGATCTCCGTATCATATAAATCATTCATATCGCTGAAATAGGAATACCATTCATCCGGATGATAATCGTAACGGAGCAATTCCTCCTCGATCCCCGATGATAAACGATGTAGGATGATCGCGGAATTTTTTGAGCCCCCCACCGGTTTGCAGTACAACAAGTAATCTCCGTTCGCATCCAAGCATCCTCTTGTGCTCTCCAGCTGAGTCAGCGGCTTGTTTGGACTCCATACGACGAGGCGGTCAACGGTGGATTGGAAGGCTGCGCCATCTCCTGTGAAGACGGCTCGCTTGGGCAAATGGGTCTTGTCATCCAAATACACCGGCGCGGGGATAAGTTCGGTTAAGCCGCTATCCAGTCGCTTGAGCCCTAATTTAGCGGCGGCATGATCATAGTACAAAACGCGCCCCTGCTTGAAATCGACGTCCAGCAGGGTGGCGTTCTCGACCTCCAGCAGCTTGTCGGCATTCGGACTGGCTTCCAAGTAGACCGGTTGCTCGACCTTCGTCGTTTGTCCCAAGGAATCGACGGCCGTGAAGATCAACCGCGTGACTTCCTTGCCGGCCAAGGGCTCCAGCGATACTACTTCGTCTATGGCTGGTTTATAGTCGACGAGCACCATCTTCAGATATTGTTTGTCCCATGCCTCAACCTTAATCTTGCACAGGTAACCTAACGCATCCTTGCAGCTGGCTTTGATCGGCAGCGTCGGCGTCGCGACCTGACGCGGGAACGGCGCATTGATGGTAATGGTTGGTTTGGGATGGGACGAGGTGTCCGCGGCGGCCGTCAAGACCGCTTCCGGCTCAGGAGAATTCGCGTAAGCAGCAGGCTGGCTAGCAAAGGCTGCAATGAGAATCGCGAAGAAAGCAAGACGAACAGTACGAAGCATAAACTCAACATTCCTCCTTTTTTGATACATTACGTATCATCAAAATCATCATAACACCTCATGATTTTGAAAACTATCCTTTATCATCCATTTACAATTATCTATTCTTGTCTACCGCCATCTCGCAAAAAAGAGAGACCTCTTGTCTGCAGGAGGCAGATACATGAGGTCTCTTCCAATCATTGAGGAGGCAGCGTCGTCACGGTGACGGACGGTCCGTCCGTCGACCAATTGCCCGCCGCATCTCGGGCTTCGACCTTGAACGTGTACGTCCGGTTCGTGTTCAGACCCGTGATCCCCTTCGTGCGTGTGTTCCCGTCCACCTCGGCGACGACGTTCGTCCCGTTCATGATCCGATACCCGGTAACGCCGACATTATCCGTGGCCGGCGTCCAGCTGATCAGCGCGATGACGGTGGTCGTCCCCCCTGAGGTCGCCTTGCTGCCCGCCGGCCAGGTCGGCGCGGTCGCATCGACGCCCGGCTCGGGGATTGTTTTCACATTAACGGAAGGGCCGTTGACCGTCCAGTTGCCGGCCTGATCCCCGGCTTCGACCTTGAACGAGTAGGTCGAATTCGGCGTTAAGGCGGTCACGGCCAAGGTACGTACATCCGCCGTCGTTTCCGCGATGAGATAAGGTCCCTGATAGATGCGATACCCCGTTACGGCTCTATTGTCCTCCGCCGCGTTCCACGCGAGCGTCGTGCCGGAAGTCGTCGTAGCGCTTGCCTGAAGCGCGCTGCCGCTTGGCCAACCGGGTGCCTGCGGATCCCGATAAAAACCATAGAGCATCGGACTTGCTATGGTCGTGGAGTAATTCCCATAGCTATCTACAGCTCGAATGGTGATCTTGTATAGGTATGCATTCGTTATGCGATCCAACGTGTAGGAGGTTTCGTTGCCTGGAACTTTGGCTATCCAACGTTCTTTATCGCTATTCTGTAGATCATCCAAAAACAATTCATAATAAGCGATTGATGAATCATCCGAAGCGGCTGGCCAATGAAGATCAACCGTCGCGTTGGTTTCGTTGCTCGCCGTCACAACGCTGCCTGCGTCCGGCCAAGACGGACCATTGGCTTCTTCCGGTACGCTAATCTTGAACAAGGCGCCTCCTAAGATGGAGTACCAGCTATCTTCATGCCATACTAGCTTGGCGTACATATTTGCGGCACGGAAGGAAGCGTAGTTATCCCCATAGCGATGACTAACTTGGGTCTCGCCGCCATATCGATGGGCGACGTCTCCATTGCCCCCGACAGCCACGGCCGTTCCTCTATATTCCTCGGCAACCGTCGTTGTGCCGTCCGGCGAAATGACGATAAGTTGGGGCTTGTAATTCCAATTGCCTAAGTCTATGGAATGGCTGTAGGCGACCCAACTATCTTGCAGCCAGGGACCATAAACGGATTCACCGCTGCCAAGCGACAGTTCCTGGCCGTCCGGACGGCGACGGAAAACCTCGCCAGCATCAGCGTTAAACGTGCCCCCGGGGTACCAGGAATAGTACACAATATCGTCGCCGTCGAACCCCGCGATGGAATTGAACGTGCGCTTGTCGCTGATCATCTGCAGCTGTCCCGACTGATACAGGTAAAGGTCAGAAAATTGGATGTCATGCCCCTCCGTGTAACCTACGCCGAACGAGAGCAGCACCCGGCCATCATCGGAGATTTCAGCTTCATATAAGTCGTTCATATCACTCCAGTCTAACGGGTAATAACCGTAACGGAGCAGCTCTTCCTCGGTCCCTGCGGTTAGCTGTTTAAGGACAATAGCCGCATTTTTCGCGCCAGTGACCGGTTTGCAGTACAACAAATAGTCGCCGTTCGCTGCCAGGCAACCGTTCGTGCTCTCCAACTCAGACAATGGCTTGTCCGGACTCCATACCACGATACGGTCTTCCGTAGATTGGAAAGCTACGCCGTTCCTTATGAAGACGGCTCGTTTGGGTAAATGCGTACTGCCATCCAAAAACACCGGAGCGGGGATGAGAACGGTGGAGCGGCTATCCAGGAACTTAACGCCCAATTTAGCGGCGGCATGATCATAGTACAAAACGCGCCCCTGCTTGAAATCGACGTCCAGCAGGGTGGCGTTCTCGACCTCCAGCAGCAAGGCGGCATTCGGACTGGCTTCCAAGTAGACGGGTTGCTCGACCTTCGTCGTTTGTCCCAAGGAATCGACGGCCGTAAAGACCAACTTTGTCACTTCTTCGCCGACTAAGGACTCGAGCGACACGACTTCGTCGATCGAGGGTTGATAATCGACGAGCAGCTTTGTTAGATTATAGGCGCCCCACGCCTCTACCTTGATCTTGCACAGGTAACCTAACGCATCCTTGCAGCTGGCTTTGATCGGCAGCGTCGGCGTCGCGACCTGACGCGGGAACGGCGCATTGATGGTAATGGTTGGTTTGGGATGGGACGAGGTGTCCGCGGCGGCCGTCAAGACCGCTTCCGGCTCAGGAGAATTCGCGTAAGCAGCAGGCTGGCTAGCAAAGGCTGCAATGAGAATCGCGAAGAAAGCAAGACGAACAGTACGAAGCATAAACTCAGCATTCCTCCTTTTTTTGATACATTATGTATCACTAAAATCATCATAACACCTCAGGATTTTGAAAACCATCCTTTATCATCCATTCATGCATAACTCTCTACCGTAACGCCGTATCCGCAGCGGCTCCGACACCGGCATCTCGCAAAAAAGACGCCTCTTGTGCGCGGGAGCAGGCACAGGAGGCGTCCGACATGCATCGATTATCGTTACTGCAGCGTGGTTATTGTGACGGAAGGTCCATCAGCGGACCAATGTCCCGCCTCGTCGCCCGCTTCCACGTGCAACGTATACGTGGTTCCCGGTGCCAATCCTTCAATTACGGCGGTTCTCGGGTTCGCGAGTACCTCGACCAGCACGGCGGTCTCGTTCATAATTCGGAACCGGGTCACATTCACATTATCCGTCGCCCCGGACCAGCTCAGTGTCGTTGAAGTCGACGTCGTACTCCCGGCTGTGACCTGACTGCCCTCCTCCCAAGTCGGCGCGGTCAAATCACCGCCAACGGGCAGCGTCGTCACGGTCACGGACGGACCGTCCGTCGACCAGTTGCCCGCCGCATCCCGGGCTTCGACCTTGAACGTATACGTCCGGTTCGTATTCAGACCCGTGATCCCCTTCGTACGCGTGTTCCCGTCCGTCTCGGCGACGACGTTCGTCCCGTTCATGATCCGATACCCGGTTACGCCGACGTTATCCACGGCCGGCGTCCAGCTGATTAACGCGATGGCGGTCGTCGTCCCGCCGGAGGTTGCCTTGCTGCCTGCCGGCCATGTCGGCTTCGCCAGATCCCGGGGACTGGTGACGAACTCCACGGAAGGTCCGTCGCTCGACCAGTTGCCGGCCGCATTTCCTGCTTCCACTTTATACAAAGCCTTCTCGCCGAGCTGGAGGCCTGTCAGCGAGTAAGAAGTCGTTCCGGCTGGAAGCTCCGCAAGCAGCTGACCTTGCTTATAAATCCGGTACCCCGTAACCCCGATCGCATCGACGGCCGCATCCCAGGACAATAGCGCGCTGGTCGAATCGATCTCGCTCGCACGGAGCAGGCTTCCATTCAACCAGATCGGAACCGTCAGTTCTTGCGGCGGCACATGTTTGTAGACGGTATTTCCATGGCTCGAATACCAGACGCCGTTCTGCCAGAACGGCTTGGCCCCGCTAAGGCCGGCGGAGTATGCGACTCGTTGGCCATTCCACACATGGCTGATGGAGAACCGCGAGGCTCCCTTCACTTGATATGCGACATCGCCGTCATCCGATATCGCGCCCAAGCTTACCGCGCCCGAAGGATCGTTCGATATCGCGCCGCCAAGGCGAGACGCGAACAGATAGACTTGGGAGATGCCGTTATCGCCGGTTCGCGTGTATACGATATCGTTGTTATGACCATGAATGCCGGTGTATTCCCCCCCGGAACTTAACCACTTGATCGATCCGGAAGCCGTCGTCTCGCGGAAATACAGCGCATCCTCTTCTTCGATGTCGTCATCGAATCCGTCTTGCTTTACAAAGGCGACGCCTTTGTCATTAAAATACCCTTGGTAATTATAAAGTCCGTCTTGGCCGTGCAGTAAAATCGTCTTCCCGTCTTGGAAGAGATAGAGCGAATTGTAATTATAGATACTGCTGGCATAACCTTGCCGATAGCTGTACACCACGCTGCCGTCGTTCCGAACATCCACGTCTCCCAAATAATCCTCATAAGGGTCAAACCACTTGACGGTAGTTTCCTGCCCCGATGCCAAGTGTCGGCGGACGAGCTTCTCGCTATCGCCGTAGCTCGAGCAGTACGTCACGTAATCCCGCTCGATCGCGTTGCAGTTATTTCGATAACCAAGATCCAAAACGCCTTTGTTCGTCCATACCTCTAAGGATCCTTGCTTCACATACGCGGCCCCATCTACCGTTAAGTGTCCGGAAGGCGTACTCGCATTCGTCGGGAAGACAGAAGGATTTACCGTCACTTGGCCGGTCGACATATTTTGGATCGCCAGCTGTCTGGCTGTCGGATCATAATATAAAATCCGATGGGTCCCCATATCGACGTCAAGGATTTGGCCATTAGCCGCCACTTCGGCGACTTTGATATCCGTGGCGGTATAGCCCGGCTCTTCTGCGAATGCGTATTGGGGGATCATCATAGCTAGAAGGGGCAGAAGCGCGATTTGCCGTTTAAGCCTGGTTTTCATTAAGGGTTCGACCACCTTTTCCCATCATAATGGCGGCAGCTGACTGGTTGGATAAAGCCCTGCCGTCGGTGACTGATCATGCCTCCGTTTCTCTCATCGCGTCCGTGCAACAAATTTGCGTCAGAATTCGAATCCTACGCTGTCTATGATCACCTCTCATCCGAAAAGGTATTTTTCGCAAGTAGAGCATAGCACAAACGGAAAAGGAAATATATCCCAAGTTTAGGCGGGTTGATAGAATAAAAATGCAGAAGCTGCGTTCCTAATCCTTCCACCACAATGCCGCACAAAAAAAGAGAGCAGGCTCCCCCTGCCCCCTCTCGAACATTTCGTATTCAGCCGGCGGCTAACCGCGCCTCTTCAAAAACTTTAATGCCGCCCTCATCCACTGGCTGTCCGCATTCACATGCTCCGCTCCCCCGGCGGACGTCTCGTCGCCCAAAGACATCCCATGCACGCCGCTTTCGAACACGTGCAGCTCGAAGGGAACCTGATGCGCGGCCATCGCGCTTGCGAGGTTCAGGGCATTCGAGACGTAGACGAGATCATCGTCGGCGGTGTGCCAGACGAATGTCGGTGGCATCGAAGAAGAGACATGCCGCGGCGGACTCAATCTCGCCCGCTCCTCGTCCGTCGGATCCGGGGTGCCGAAGATAGCCAGATTGGACTTACGCCAGAATTCCTTATCCTCGGGGCTTGCCTTTGCTTCCACCTCTTGCTTCATGCTCACAAAATCGAGGAGCGGATAACTGAGAATCAACGCATTCGGCTTCAGCGATTGGTTCGGCACGCCAAGCTGTTCGCTTAGGAAGTCGTCCTGCCAGTGAACGCCGAGCGAAGCCGCGAGATGCCCCCCGGCCGAGAAGCCGCAAATCGCGATCCGGTCCGGGTCGACGTTCCACGCTTCGGCATGCTGACGTACGACCATGATCGCTTTGCCCAAATCGAATAGCGGCTGAGGGTAGCGCGTCTTCGGATTCCCCGGGAGCGGATGGGTGGCAAAATCGACGAAACCCGGCCAGTACGTCGTATACCGGAGAACGAAAGCATGGTAGCCCTGGGCGGCAAAACGCAGCGCGACTGGTTCGGCCTCCCGATCCGATGTGCCCATGTACCCCCCGCCGGGACATACAATAACGGCTGGGCGGCGCCGGTCGGGCGAAAGTTCCGGCGATCGTTCCAATACGTAGGTCTGCAGCGTGACGTAATCGGCATCGTCCCACAATTGAAGTTTCATAACCAGCATGGACTGGCCCCCCTTTCGACGGTGATGCTAGATTATATTGGCCTACAGATGGCAAACATGCCGAAAATACAATAAAAGCCACTCGCGATTGAGTGCCTTGGTTTATTCGTCCGCGCTCCTGCCCCTCCGGACTTTCATTATCCTGCTGTCGATGATGGAAAGAGAAAATTGTAGTGACGCTCTTCTATTAACCCCTTTAATATGATACAATCTGTATCAATAATGAACAAAGGACGGAATATATGAAAAAAGAAACCAGTCGCATCGATTCTTTAGACTCTCTAAGAGGCTTAGCGTCATTCACCGTAATCATTCATCATTGTTTATTGATCTTCCCGATTTTCTTAACTGCGTTTTATCATGAACCAATCTCCAATAACGTAGTTAGGTTTTTGGAACGTTCTCCTCTGCATACGCTCTGGGCGGGTTATCAAGCTGTTGTATTATTCTTTGTATTAAGCGGTTTTGTCCTGGCTTTACCTTTTATTAATAATCGGACAACATCCTATGGCGTTTATGCTGTAAGGCGGTTTTGCCGAATTTACTTACCCTATATCGTCACTGTCTTGCTCTCCATTCTCATTTTCACTTTATTCTTCCCTACAGATAAACCTGTAGTTGAAGGTACGAGTAGTTGGTTCAATGAACAATGGAGTACCAATCTAACACCTTATCACATTATTTCATTCTTCTTAATGCTGGGTTATGACACTCATAACATCGCGACCTCAACATGGAGCCTCGTGCACGAAATGCGAATATCCTTGTTTTTCCCTTTTATCATGATCTTCGTATTGAGAACTCGCAGTTGGCTAAAGACAGGAGTCATTGGCCTCATCATTACGATTAGTTTGAAGACAGCTATGGTCGTTGCCGCAAAAATGGTTAACCAAGAAGAATTGAGTGCGCTTGTTACTTCATTCGGCGCAACATTCTACTACACTTCATTCTTTATCATTGGCGCTTTGATGGCCAAGCATCGGCACCAATTAATTCATTACATTAAACAAGTCGGCGTGCTGGGCAAATCAATTGTCGTTGTATTGGCAATCCTTTTTTACAATATAGAATGGATTACACCAGGACTTGGATTCATGAAACACAACGGTAACCTAATTTCGGGGAATATCGCTACATTAATCATCGATTTTGGTACAGCAGTCGGCGTATTTTTGTTCATCACACTGATTATCGGCACGGACACGAAATTTATGAGCAACCCTGTCATGCTGTGGCTCGGAAGAATTTCATACAGTGTATACTTGATTCATCCGATTATATTATTAATCGTAGTTCATGCTGCTGGACATAGTATTTCATTGAAAGTCTTGGCGTTTACAATACCAGTTCTAGCATTGGCTGTGGGGACATTGTATTACAGATTAGTTGAACGACCTTCCATGTTGATCGGTAAAAGATTAACGACTAAAAAGAAGAAACCGGACGTCGTAGAAACAACGATATTTAACTAGTAAGAGGCGCTCTCATCGTAAGGTTACACACCATCTTTGACACGGTCCTAGTCGATAAATTGACTAGGATCTTTTTTATCTACTCGTGATGTAATCCTCTCCTCTAGCCAGGTTGGAAAGCACATCTTGAGGGCGGTTGAGAAATACGCGAATGAAATGCACCCGAAAAGGCACCTTCGAAGAGGTGCCTTTTGTGCGTCCAGCATTCGATTCAGGCGTGCCCATGTTGACTTAGCGAACCTTTCCTACTGAAGCGGGATACCATTGGATGCCAGCGTGGTCACCGTCACCGAAGGACCAGTCGTCGACCAGTTCCCGGCCGCATCGCGAGCTTCGACCGTGAACGTATAGATCGTGCCTGGCGTCAAATCTTCGATACCCTTCCAGCGCGTATGCCCGTCAAGCTCGGCGATCACTTGGGCTCCGTTCATGATCCGGTAGCCGGTTACGCCGGTATCATCCAATGCCTCGGTCCAGCCGATGAGCGCAATCCGCGTCGTCGTTCCGCCTGATGACGCTTTGCTGCCGACCGGCCAGACGGGCGGCGTCGAGCCTGATTGCGTACGGATATTAATCGTCGCTCCCGGCATTGACCAATAGTCGTTCACTGGCGTTACCATGAAGATATAATCCGTATTTGGAGTAAGATGTTCAACCCTATAATTGTAAGACGTGTTATTCGCGGGAATCACATCGATTAAGTATATTCCCTGATAGATCCCGTAACTGCCGGGACCAGCTTTCTTGGTGGCGGGCTTTGTTTGTCTATAATCGATTCGCCCAAGCCCTTGCAGCGTTCTGATGAGCACGAATTTCTTGGTCATCTCGTTATAGCGGAAAAGTGCCTCCATGGCTCCTGTCATATGTTCTGCTGCATCGAGATCAGTCTCGTCGTCATAATAGTAATCTTCCATTTAACGCGGCCCCCGCCTTCTTAAGCAAAGCCGACGCCAGCAAAATTCGTCTGTTTCGTTCCTCGACAGCAGCCATAATAAACGTTTGGCAGCCTAGGCAAAGCTGCTGCCACATATCATTCGCTGACGCCGCCTACCCGACACAGACTATTAGCGGTTGACTACCCTTCCAGAATTCACCTTTAAAAAACGAACCAAATTCCTTTATTTCATCACATTTCCGAAATGGAGGCGGAATGATAACATCATTTCGTAAGCGTTTTCAGAAAACGCAATCCTATGGAAAGGAGTGGGTACTCCATAAAAAGCCGTCGAGCCATGTGAACCCTCGGATACGTTCCGGGTTCTGGGATCAAGTGTAATCTTACAAGCAGAGGAGAATTGGAAACATGATGAACTGGAAACGAAAAGTAGGCGCGGTATTGGTATGCTTCTTGCTCTTGATGCAAATCCTCCCGGTGGCCAGCGTCAGCGCCGCGGACAATGCGGCCGCATCCAACAACGCGTACGCTTGGCTCAAAGCACAGCAGGATTTGACGGCCGGTTTTGCGCTGGATGGTCTGGTGGACAGCTTCGACGATTGGTGGAACGCGACGGAACGCCGCCAGATCGTATACACCTATGACCAAGCGGTCGCCGCGATTGCGTTCATGCTGAAGGGCGACCGTACGCGCGCGGAGAAAGTGCTGAACAAAATGGTCGCGATTCAAGATCCGGACGGCTCCTGGATCAACTCCTACTGGTGGAACGGATACGGGGAAGAGATCCGCAAGCACGTCGGCCCTGTTGCCTGGATGGTGATGGCCTTCATGACTCACGAGAAATTGTATGGCGGCACGACGTACCAAGCTCCGGCGAAAAAAGCGCTGGATTGGGCGATCACGTTCCAAAAACCGAACGGCGCGATTGCCGGCGGACGCACGACGTGGGATTTGAACGGCGCTTGGAGCGACGAGGTATGGTCCTCCACGGAGCACAACGAGGATATGTACCAAATTCTGAAATACTACGCAGGCAAATTCGCGGATCGTACAACGGCCTACAACAATGCGGCGACGGGGGTAAAAAGCTTCCTGGACAACGTCGTGTGGGATTCCGCGAACAACCGGTGGAGAGGCGGCTGGAAAAACAATACGAATCTGATCGACCCGGCCGTCCCGATGGACGTCAACCCGTGGGGCGTACTGGCACTTGGTCTGTCCGGCACGCGGAATTACCAAGCCACGCTGTCCTATGTTGAGAATGCCAATGGTTCGGGTACCGTCGGCAGCCCGAAATACGTCCACTCCCTGACGTATGATGGTTCCGGCGCCCTGCTCACGGCGTATGACTTCGATTGGCAATACGATTGCGCGGTAGGCACCGACCAGAACGGCAATCCGATCGGCAACAAGTGCGCGGATATCTGGTTCGAAGGCTCGGCGTTCATGTCGCTCGCGTACTACATGCAGGGCAACCAAACCAAGGCCGACGCCATCATCCATGAAATCGTGAAGAAACAAGGGACGAGCGGGTCGCTGCTCGGCGGCGTTCCGTACTCCCTGAAAGGCTCCAATAATAGCTACTGGAGAATGGCGATGGAAAATTGCGTATCCAGTACGGGCTGGCTGATTATCGCGATCCACCGCTTCAATCCGTTTACGGGGACTTACTTAACCGGCGGTGGCAGCGGCGGCGACACGACGGCGCCGTCCGTGCCGGCGAACTTGACTTCGCCGTCGAAAACATCGGCTTCCGTCTCCTTGAGCTGGACGGCATCCACGGACAATGTGGCCGTGACAGGATACGATATCTTGAGAAACGGGGCCGTTGTCGGTTCGAGCACAGGCACCACCTATACCGTTACCGGCTTATCGGCTAACACAGCCTACACGTTCGCGGTCAAGGCCAAAGACGCGGCAGGCAACACGTCGGCCGCCAGCAGCTCCATCTCGGTGACGACATCCTCGTCCTCTTCGTCCATCTCGCCCACCTTGTTCGTACGCGATGGCGCCTCTTCCAGCGTGACGGGCACGCTCTCGACGACAGCCGGCTCCAATGCGAACACAGACACGATCGCAGCGGCGGGCGGATCGAACTGGGATGGAACAGTGCACACGCCGACTTCCTACGTGCTCTCCGGCGTATCGGGCACGTACAGCGGAGGTTCGACGGCGTTCAACCTGTTCGTGGATTCCGCATCCTCCATAGGCAACGGCGTTCAGGTCCGCATCTCGTATGACTTCACGGGCGACGGCACGTATGACCGCCTGGAAACCTATAACTACTTCGCCACCAACGACACGCCGGGAACGGAAGATTACAACCAGTCCAAGGGATTGAAGTCATCTTCCGGTTCGTTCGCGAACTTAAGCAACGGCAAGGTAAGGGTGGAGATTTGGAACGCGATCGGCAACGGATCGGCCTCGGTGAGAACGGATGCGACATCCGCGCAAGGCAGCCAATCCAAGATCGTCATCCCGTTTAGCTAAAATCGTTCGTTAACTCATTGTCAGACGTCAAGAACCTTCGCCCGCTATAGGGACGAAGGTTCTTGGTTGTTATACGGAACTGCTCGGCCACAAAGACGCCCGTCTCCAACCGACGATTGCTCGCGCCTATTCTCCGGCCCGCTTCCTCGGACCGATTACCACGCGTATGCTTCCGGAGCCGCGCCGCCGGGACCCGGGAAGATGCGGTCCAGCTCTTGAAGGGTTGCTTCATCCAGCTTGATCTCTGCTGCCCGCAGCGTATCCAGCAGCTGCCGGGCGGTTCGCGGGCCGATGATCGGCGCCGTCACGGTCGGATTGGCCAGGAGCCACGCGAGCGCGACGTTAGCAGGCTTCTCGCCCAGGTCGGAACAGAGGCTTGCAAAGGCTTCAAGCTGCCCCCGGTATTGGGCAAGCTCCGCTTCGCTGCGGCTGCTTCGTTTTTTGTTCGCATTCGCCGACAACGCGTTGCCGCCCAGCAATCCGCCTGCGAGCGGACTCCATGCAAGGACGCCTAAGCCCATATCCTGCGCGGCCGGCAATACCTCCAGCTCGGGAAGACGGTTCATGAGATTGTAGAGGTGCTGCTCGCTCACAAGACCGAGGAAGTGCCGTTCCTTCGCGGCCGCTTGGGCCTTGGCCAGATGCCAGCCGGCAAAATTGCTCGAGCCGATGTAATCGATTTTGCCCTGATTCACCAGTCCCTCGAAAGCACCCCAAATTTCCTCCCACGTCGTGCGGCGGTCGATATGATGCATTTGGTACAATTCCACGTGATCCGTCTGCAGACGTCGCAGCGAATCTTCCAAATGGCGGCGAATTTTGTATAAAGACAAGCCCTTCTCGTCGTTAGGCCCATAGAGCGGCTTATGGAGCTTCTCATAGACTTTCGTCGCCAAGACGACCCGCTCCCGCCGGTTGCCGCCTAATGCGAACCAATTGCCGATGATCGTCTCGGTCGTCCCGGAATTCTCGCCCCAGCCGTAAATATCCGCCGTATCGAAAAATTGAATGCCGGCATCCAAGGCCGCATCCATAATGCGAAAGGCTTCCGCCTGATCCGTATCCACGCCGAAATTCATCGTGCCCAAACAAAGCTTGCTGACCCGCAGCCCGGATCTTCCGAGATAGTTATATTCCATGGAACATGACCTCTTTTCAATTCGAATTGGAATGGAAGACGAACCTGCCTTCTTCGCGCCCTGTTTCCCGAGCGATGCTTATATTCTATTGATAATCCGCCGGATTCGCTATAATAGAATGGCAGGATTATATATCATAATGTCGGCATTGATCGTGATGGAAGCTTGTGACAGAAGGAGAAATGAGCACATTGACCATTCATAAAATCGCCCATCACAAAATCCAGGACCAGCAGGATATCCAGTTTCACTATACGGGTACCGAGCAATGCGCCCCGGGCCAGTCGTGGGGACCGGGTATTAAGGATTCGTATAAACTCTTTTATATTCACAGCGGTACGGGCCTTTTACGCATTCGCGATACTGCGTTTCGAATTGACAAGGGTCATGTCTTTCTTCTATCCCCCGGCGTTCTGTCCTTCTATCAAACCGACGAGAAGGACCCGTGGAACTTTTCTTGGGTGGCGTTTGACGGAGCCATCGTGCCCGATTATTTGAAGCAAGCCGGATTCACGCCGGACTGCCCGGTCATTCGATGCGACCGCGAACAAGAAATCCGGCAGTGCTTCAACCGGCTGTTCGATGCGAATCAGCACTACTACAGCAAACCGCTGCAGATGACCTCTGCGCTCTATGCCTTCCTTGCGCTCGTATTGGAATCGGCTCGGCAAGAGCCCTCCGCCTTTATGACGGGAACCGCGAAGGATCACTATATTTCGCAAGCGGTCCGATTTCTAGCGAACAATTATACGGAGGCCATTACGGTCGCGGACATGGCGAGGAATCTGGGGCTAAACCGCAAATATATGACCGAATTATTCAAAGAAGCCGTCGGCATGCCGCCGCAGCAATATTTAGGTCAGCTGCGAATAAGCAAAGCAAGCGAGCTGCTCACGGAAACCTCTCTTTCGGTCAAGGAGATTGCGTACAGCGTCGGATATGCCAATCCGCTTCATTTTAGTAAAATGTTCAGCCAGCGCTATGGGCGATCGCCGAGTGCGTACCGGAAGCTTGGCTCGAAGTAACGGCGAGCTTGCCGTGGAAGGCGAAGACCCGCCTCTAGTTCGCGGAGCGGCGCATATCCTCCTTCTGCCTGGCGATATAAGAACGCAAACTCCCCCGGTACATCGTTCGCAGCGCAGTCGTCTGCTCGAAATCATAGGGAGTCGTGAGCTCGGACGGTTTGGCGCTGACGGCTATCCCGTTCATCTCCAGCATCGCGGCGACGAATTGCGTGCAGAAGTAAGCCCGCTCCCGTTTGATCCGCTTGTTGAGCAGAATGCCGAACAAGCCGAGCAGATTATATTTGTACTGGTGCTCATTCCGCTGGATTTCTTCGATTCTGGACTTCATCCGCTCGTACGAGTCTCTATCGACCTTGCAGTAGAAAACCGCGCACGTGGCATCATCGAACAGTTCTCCCCGTACATCCTCCCGCACGAAACCGCCGATCCACGGGTTCCTCGGGCACTTGCGGCCAAAGCTGTACACTTCCTCGAGCGACGGGTCCAGCGCAATCGAAGCATGATTCAACGACACCTTGGTGAATAACTTAATGAGCCTCGTGAAGATCGTCCCCGTATCGGTCAGCAGCACGTATACCTTCAAGCTCTCTTCCATCCCGTTCTCCCCTAGCGCTAACGTTATACTATTAGGATAAGGGATGGCGTCCGTTACGGAATCGCTCTGGGGAACGGTTCGATGCTCGACCGCAGACGGGGCACGATGACAAGTCGCAAGATCAGGTTAATCCAGTACTCCCGCTCGAGGTTCAACGTGGAATGCCGCCGCTAGATCAAGCAGCTCCCGGTCGGTGATCGTCTGCTTAACCGCTCTTCCTCCGATTACATTATAGATCTTCGCAGCCTTCTCAATCGTTTCTACGAGCCCGAACGTGGCATCCATCGTCGTACCGGTGACAAAGATGCCATGCTGCGGCCAAATGACGGCACGGTAGTCCTTCATCTTCTCTGCCGTAGCACGGCCAATATCGCTGCTGCCTGGCACCATCCAAGGTACGACGCCGATTCCGTCGGGGAAAACGACGAGGCATTCGGTGCACATTTGCCACAAGGTTCGGGTAAACTTCAATTCGTTCAACTCATGCGTGAAGGTCATCGCGATTACATGCGTTGCATGCGTGTGCAGAACGATGCGATGCTCTGGATCCGCCTGCTGACGCTCGGCATGGCTCATAAAGTGAGACGCCAGCTCGCTGGTCGGCTTGGCTCCGCCTCGTAATCCCCACAGAATCTCGATGTTTTCGCCATCTGCCGTCACCCGAAGCACCCCGAGCGTTGCTTCAGGGTCCTTGACCACATTACGAAAGTATTTGCCTGAGCCGGTGACGATAAAATATTGGCCGGCTAGCGCGCGTACTGGAAAGGAGAGCTTAAGCGTGCGATGCGGACCCGTGATGTTCATATAGCGAGCCACCATCTCCTCGTCCAGCCGATAACTGATATTGCCGCCATTCAGTTCGTCCCACCCAAGCATCCACATATGATGCGTAATCTCGCACATCTCCTGGATGAAAGGCGCGTGTAGACATTGAACATCACCCGTCGCATTCACATTTTCCGTAAGCATGGTTTCTCTCTCCTTCACTTTATCATTTTGCGCCAAAACGCAGTTTTCAAATATAAACAAATTTTATTTACTTCCGTTTATATTTGTTTTTCTTCATTTTAACGATGCGAAACCAGGATGTCTGTGACTTTTCTCGCAGGTTTGGAAAATGGGGCAGCACAAAAAATCCCCTAGAAACCATCGGATACGAGGCGTTATCCGGTGCTTCTAAGGGATTCGTTTGAAACTTATTGCTATTCTTGTCCGATTGCTTGGGCAACGCCGGTGGACCGTCGGGTTGTCTTATGATCTAATCCCCATGTTTCTCCGCCCCATCCTGCTCCTTGCTGCCAAACTCACTCAGCAGTGCGCGTGCTTCACTTGTTGATTTGGCGTTCATCAAGCTGTTTCGGAGTTCACTCGCCCCTCGAAACCCACGAACATAAATTTTGAAGAAACGGGTAAGCGCGCTAAACGAACGTGGTACCTCTGCGGCATATTGATCATGCAGATCCAGATGGAGCCGCAGCAGATCGAGCAATTCCGCACTGTTGTGCGCCTTCGGCTCTTTCTCAAAAGCATATGGATTTTGAAAAATGCCGCGCCCAATCATAATCCCGTCGACGCCGTATTGCTCAGCAAGCTGCAAGCCGGTCTGACGGTCCGGGATATCGCCGTTAATGGTCAGAAGCGTATGTGGCGCCACCTCATCACGAAGCTTCTTAATCTCCGGAATCAGTTCCCAATGCGCTTTTACTTTGCTCATTTCCTCTCTGGTCCGCAGATGAATGGACAGATTAACAATGTCTTGTTGCAAAATATGGGTTAACCAGTCGCGCCATTCGTCTACGTCCGTAAAGCCGAGCCTTGTTTTCACGCTGACAGGCAGTCCGCCGGCTTTGGCGGCCTGGATAATATCCGCTGCGATTTCAGGACGGCAGATCAATCCGCTGCCCTTCCCATTCTCCGCTACATTCGCCACGGGACACCCCATATTAATATCGATGCCCTTGAATCCTTCTTTCGCCATCCCGATGCTCATTTCACGGAAAAACTCCGGCTTATCTCCCCAGATATGGGCGACAATGGGCTGTTCATCTGGGGTGAAGGTCAAGCGCCCACGCACGCTTTTGTTCCCCTCCGGGTGACAATAACTTTCTGTATTCGCAAACTCCGTAAAGAACACATCCGGTCTGCCTGCCTCACTGACGACATGGCGAAAAACAACATCCGTCACATCTTCCATGGGTGCCAGCACAAAAAAAGGTCGCGGTAAATCACGCCAAAAATTTTCTTTCATCCTTAAAAACCCCTCTATACCTGCCAGAACAATGGTTGTCCCGAAATTAGTAAAATACTCGCTGTCAGTTAACCACAGACGTACTATAGTGTATCACGACTTTATTATAATCGTAATCATGTCATGACAAAAGAGCGGAAGAGTGGCAGCAGCGGGTTTGAGGATCTTAATGAACAACAGGATGGCTGCCAGTTCGCCCGGTGTCATACGATCCCTAAACATATCACCCTATTGGGTTATTTTATATTAACAGGACGATGGTAAAATTGATCTATCGATTACGGAGGTGCGCTATGGCTGAAGAACAAAAAAACGTGGATGAACAAGCGCCAACTGAAATTGAGTTGGATGATATTCAAGAAGAATTAACTCAGCAGGATTTGCAAGAGGTCAATGGCGGCTGGGGTCCAAACGTTCGAATTAAAAGGCGTGGACGCTAAGAAGAGGGAATCCTCTTCTTTTTTTTGCCTCAAGCTAGCCGAAAGATCGTATCCATGAGCCCCCAGCTCGGATGAAGCGGATGCGCGATCGCCTCGCGGTCCAGCGACGAATACAGAAGGCAATGGCCGATCCGGCATGAAAAAAGCACCCTCGATGGGGTGCTCTCGCTACTTCACTAGGAATATATACTGTGATCAACGTTTGTCCCGCCTACATGTACAAAATCGATTTGACGGCCGACACCAGCAAGCGTTTCATCGATCGGAAGAATCTCTAACTCTGGTGTTATCCATACTCTTTTCATCCTATTTCTCACCCCCCGATTCATTTTTCGTCATCAGGAAGGAAATTCCTTTTTTTGTGACAAAGGCGCTTTGAGGAGCGCCTGCTTGTAGCGATAACCGCCTTATAATCCCTGTTGATGGCCGCCGTCGATTACGATTTCCGTCCCGGAGATCGAAGCGGATTTATCCGATACGAGGTACAGCGCAAGTTCGGCAATCTCCTCCGGATAGACAGCTCGACCAATCGGAATGGCTGCAAGAAACTGGGCCTTGTGCTCGTTAACCGAAATGCCTTTGGCGGCTGCTTGTTGCGCGACGAGCTCTTCCCCCTTTTCCGTCTCCGTTAAGCCAGGGGAAATAACGTTAAGCCGTATCCCTTGAGGCGCAAGTTGTCGTGCGATTCCCTTGGAGAAATTCAGCAAAGCGGCATTCGTAATCCCTCCAGGAAGTAAGCTTGGCGAAGGATTTCTGCCCGCCGTGCCGATGATGTTCACGATACGCCCATCGCCTTGTTTAAGTAACTGCGGGAGCACGGCACGAATTGTACGAATGTAGCCAAATAGCTTCAAGTCCCATACATTGGCGAAATCCTCGTCCGTTAACTCCAAAAACGATCCTGATTTAGGCGCTCCAGCATTATTGATCAGAATGTCGATTCGGCCGAATGCGGCCAGTGCAGCGTCGATGAGCCGCGCGGCACTATCCGCCTCCCTTAAATCCGCTTGGAACGTAACGATTTGGGCGCCTTCCGAACGTGAAGTACCGGCGCTTCGAATGCTTTCCTCCGCCTGACGAAGACGCTCCTCATCCCTTGCGGCTATCAGCACATGCACACCCTCTGCATGCAGTTTTTTTGCAATGGCTAGGCCGATCCCGGCACTACCTCCCGTTACGATCGCCGTTTTCCCCTCTAATTGATAGGTCATATCGTCCGTCCTCTCCTTCAATTGGTCGTGAATGATGGAAATTTCTGCGGATCACTTACGTGGTTAAAGCTTCCTTGTGAGGAGTCCAACCATTCGTCGGACGCGCTAAGCCATAGTTCCCGCGCAGCGTGCGACTCTCATACTCCAACCGGAACAATCCTCTGCGCTGCAATTCCGGGACCACCAGCTCCGCGAAGTCCTCCAGTCCTCCTGGCAAATAAGGCGGCATCACGTTAAATCCATCGCTCGCTCCTTGCTCGAACCATTCCTCTAATTGATCGGCCACCTGAACAGGGGTCCCTGCGAACACCCGATGTCCGCGGCCGCCGGCCAACTTATAAATGAGCTGTCGGATCGTTAGGTTCTCGTTCGCGACCAGATCGGCTATGAGCTGATAGCGGCTTTTATTGCCGTTAATCTCGGTCACTGGAGGGAGCTCGGGCAATGGACCGTCCAGCGGATACGAGGAGAAATCTATGCCGGTAACCCACCGAAGCTGATTAAGCCCATAAGCCGGCACCGTCAACTCATTCAGCTCCTGTTCCTTCTCCCTTGCTTCCGATTCGGTCGGCGCGATGATCGGGCAAATTCCCGGCAGAATCTTGACTGAATCGGGATTACGGCCAAACTTTGCTACCCGTCCTTTCACATCGGCATAGAACTGCTGCCCTTCCAACAGCGTCTGCTGCGCAGTGAAGATCGCCTCGGCGTATTGCGCCGCGAATGCCTTGCCGTCCTCAGAGGAACCCGCTTGCACAAGAACAGGATAACCTTGCGGGGTGCGCGGCACGTTAAGGGGTCCCGTTACATGGAAATAGTGACCCGCATGGTGGATCGCAATGACCTTGGAATCGTCCGCGAAGATCCCGGATTCGCGATCGAACACGATCGCATCGTCCTGCCAGCTATCCCACAGCTTAGTCGCTACATCGAGGAATTCGCGAGCCCGCTCGTACCGTTTGGCATGCTGCAGGTGCTCATTATTGCTGAAGTTAGCCGCCTCGAATTCGCTTCCCGAGGTGACGATGTTCCAGCCCGCGCGTCCATTGCTGATATGATCCAGAGAAGCGAATTTGCGCGCAATGTTGAACGGCTCGTTAAAGGTCGTCGATACGGTGCCGATCAGACCGATATGCTCCGTTACGACAGCCAACGCGGACAACAGCGTGAACGGCTCAAGGCCGACATGGGAGCCGTGGCGGATATTCTTTCCGACGGACAGCACATCCGCCAGGAACAGGGAATCGAACTTCGCCTTCTCCGCGATTTGCGCAAGACGCGTAAAATATCGAATATCCGTTGAACTCTGAGGGTTTGCATCCGTTCGGCGCCACGCCGCCTCATGATGGCCGTGATTTAACAGGAACACGTTCAGGTGCATTTTTTTACGTGTTTGACTCATAGCAAGCACTCTCCTTTTTTCATCTCTCCAAGATCACGTTTTGCCCCCGCGCTATTCCCGTAATACAAAAAGAGCCCATTCATAGATACAATGAAGGGCTCCGGTTGTTCCGGTCGCATGAATTTATTAATATCATATAGACTTACTTGGATTAATGCTATATTAATGCTATTGTTCCTAGCCGTCAACCGCTAACTGTAAATGAAATAAACCGTCACTGCATTCCCCTCTACCGTTACCTAAGCGGATGGGCCCGTTGCTCCCGAATCTGCTAACAGGGTCTCTTGTTATCACCGAAAAATTAGCTATTGACCTTCACGTTAGTGTGAACCTTTATACTCGCCTTAGAAAGACGGCAACACACATTTGAACGGGGAGGAACAAGATCATGAGCACGTATGAAGGAAAGAAGGCTGTTATAACGGGCGGTACGCACGGTATGGGGATGGCAGTGGCCAAATCATTGCTGGCGGGGGGAGCCGAGGTCATCGTGACAGGGCGCAATCCGAAAAATGTAGAAGATGCGAGAGAGGAGCTCGGAGCAAAGGCACATGTCATTCAATCCGATGCATCGCTTATGGCGGATATTGATGCATTACGTGCTTATGTCGCCGAACGGTTCGGGCAGATTGACTTCGTCCACATCAATGCCGGAATCGCACTGCTCGAAGCTTTCACGGAAGTGACCGAAAGCTCGTACGACAAGACATTTGACGTGAATACGAAGGGGGCCTTCTTTACGGTTCAGCGTCTGGCGCCATTCATTCGAGAAGGCGGATCGATCATATTAACGTCTTCTGTGGCAGATGAAGGCGGCAATCCGGGAATGAGCGTTTACGGCGCTTCCAAAGCGGCGCTGCGTTCGTTTGCCTCAGGCTTTGCCGCTGAACTGCTGCCTCGGGGCATTCGCGTCAATGTGGTAAGCCCCGGTTTCATCACAACGCCGACGATGGGTGTAGCCGGATTCTCGGACTCGGAACGGGCCGCCTTTGAGAAGCTTGGCGACCAGATCACGCCAATGAAACGTCACGGCTCGCCGGAGGAAGTGGCCAAGGCCGTTCTGTTTCTCGCCTTTGAGGCCACCTTCACGACAGGCGCCAAATTGTCCGTAGACGGCGGTCTAGGACAAGGCCTTAACGTGCAGTAGGGAACGATGGCACAGATGTCCGCTGTGTCATGCCAAGAAGCTCACGCACGCTGGACGGATATCTGCATCTTATCTTGGCTGGCAGCCGTCAGCTCAATCTGCCGCTCCAGCAGCCGCTTCAATTGGAGCATGGAATCGATCTGGCTTTTCACCTTGCGTAGTTTTCCTTCATAGATTTCCTGCATTTCTTCGCAGTATTCGTAATCGTCCGGCGAGGCAACCTCACACTGGAACAAGCTCCGTATTTCATCTGTCGTCAATCCCAGCTTCAAATAAAGCTGAATCGATCGGATCCGTTCGACGGCAGATTCGCTAAACTCCCGATAGTCGTTGTCAAGTCTGTCGGACGTAAGCAACCCTTTTTCTTCATAATGTCGTATTGCGCGCGGGCTGACACTGGTTAGACGGGACAATTCGCTAATTTTCATTTTTGGGGGCCTCCTCGCACGAGATTCATCTCAATTATATGTCGGTGTGCTTATGGAAAGAAACAATTTCATCGCAAGGAGCACTGGCGTTGCATGAAAGACGCCGCGCTTGTCCACGAAAGTTAATAGGGAGAAGCTTCCTCGCATGTTCCCTGTGCGCAGGACTAGTCCCCTGGTTTGCCCATTTGTAATTCTATCAACACAAAAAAATCCGACCTAAATGGTGCCTATTGGTCGGACATCAAGCCTAAGGGGAATTCATCTCCCGCTAGGCAATTCATACGAAAAAGCCATCACAATTGTGATGGCTTTTCATTCGTATGGAGCCTAGGGGGATCGAACCCCTGACCTCATCGCTGCCAGCGATGCGCTCTCCCAGCTGAGCTAAGGCCCCGTGTATGTCTTACAGACAAGTAAGATCATACCACGTGCGCTCAGCGGTGTCAATCTTTTTTGCCGCCGCTGAGCGGGTGGTTCGATAACAAATTGTTGAGTTCCTTCATGAACATGTCGATGTCCTTGAATTGACGGTACACGGAGGCGAACCGAACGTAGGCCACTTCATCAACCGGGTACAACTCGCCCATGACGATCTCGCCGATTCGCTGGCTATCGACTTCCGTTGAAGCGGTATTGCGTAACTCTTTCTCCACTTGGGAAACAATAACCTCGAGCCGTTCGACCGAGACCGGACGCTTTTCGCATGCCCGAATGAGACCGCGCAGCACTTTGTCGCGCGAGAACTCCTCGCGGCTGCCGTCTTTCTTAATGACGATTAGCGGCGTCTCCTCCACCATCTCGAAGGTGGTGAAGCGGCGGCTGCACTTCTCGCATTCCCTTCTGCGGCGAATGGACTTATTCTCGTTCGCGGGCCGGGAATCCAGCACTTTGGTGCCTGCATAATCGCAATACGGACATTTCATCGTCCTTAACCTCCAGTTCTGTAAGCCGCTTCAGCCGGCGCGATGCCCGCCCGTACTAAGGTGAAACGCTTACGGAAACATTTGCTAACAAATTCGTTGTAATGAAAACCGTCAAGCCGAAACATAATACTGTTACCAACCGCAAGGAGGTGAACAACAATGAGCCAAAATCGCAGCAGCAATCAACTGGTTGTACCACAAGCGAACGCAGCCCTCGACCAAATGAAATACGAGGTTGCTCAAGAGCTGGGTATCTCCATCCCACAAGACGGTTACTACGGTAACATGGCTACGCGTGACGCAGGTTCCCTCGGGGGCTACATCACTCGTAAGCTGGTCCAAATCGCTGAACAGTCCCTTGCCGGTCAATACAAATAATCACTAAGATGGTTGAAGCTTCGGTCAAGCCGCCCTCCACAGGCGGCTTGTACCGGAGCTTCTTTAATTTACGCGCATAGCCTTCGTTCATATTATAAGGGCTTTTTGGATGCAAGGCAAAACCAAATAGCCACCTCGATTAGAGCTCCTGCTTAATATTCCAATCTTCCCCGTTCAAATCCTGCATGCCTTCGCATAAATATAGTCAATGTCATTATTTTTTCGGATAGTGCTCGCATGGTTTCGATTTCCCTTAGACGCCTTTGGCGTTAAATCAGCAAACTTCGCTCCTGTCCATTAACCGTCATCGGGCAAGTCAACGTGACAGAACGGAGGCAGTGAACCGCAATGGCTTTCATCAATGTGCTAGAGGCTCCTTATCTTGTTCAGCTCGATGGCGTTTTTGACGCCTCGATCGCAGTACAACAAGCCATCGACGACCTTGTCAGACAAGGCGGAAACGGGACCGTATACTTACCGGGTGCGAGTCAGCCTTACTTTTGGCGCTACCCCGTTTTTGTTCCCAGCAACATCCGGGTTGTTGGGGATGGCATGACGACAAGGCTTCGCGTCGCCATCAGCGGCGATGAGGGCCGTTGCGCCTTTGTCGTTGGCAATAGCCGCGAATGGAATCGGGCGCGGCGAGATATGCTTGTAGCCTCCAAAATTCGAGGAACGCTCCGGAACGATGCCTTCACGGACATTCCCTTTCAGGACGGCAGACGATTGGAACCCGACGACAGCCGAATTAGGTCCAGGTACGCCAGCATAGAAAACTTATTCATCGATTTCGACTACACTTCGACGCGATCGAATAGCGGAGGTTACGCGATTCAATTCGCGCACGCAGCCAACTGTTTCGCCCGGAATATCTGGATCCGAAACGCGACGCAGGGCATAGGTATCGGCAACGACGTGGATGGATCCACCCCCGGATGCGTGGAGACATGGGCGGAGAACATTTACGTCGAATCGCCCAACAAAGTCTCCTCCTATTATTCGATTGGGTTTATTGCCAACAGCAATCGGTGTTATATCCGCAACGGAGAATCCTACGACCCGGTTGCCGAGACCACCGAACACGGGTCGCTTGCTTCGATCGCGAATTCGAACGCCTGCCGGCTGGAGCATATCCGGGGCCATGTGGGCCGCGGCCAAACCTCGGAAGGGATCCTGATTAACAACTCGCGCGCATGTACCGTGGATACGGCTCATATCGAGAATGCCCGGGTGGGCATAGCAACGCACTTTTATAGCGACGCGGCAAGAGGCGGCATCATTAACGCCGCACATCCCAACCTATTTCGTAATATCGTCGTGAAAAATTCGGACACCATGTTACAGCTTTCCTCGAAATACGATCTATTCGAGCATGTCAGAGGCTTTGGCAACTTGACCGATATCTACTTCAATCTGAACGCGACTGATAATCGAATCCTGGATTCCACTTCGGACCGGATCGGCAAATCGGCCGAGATCGCGACGCTGTCATGGGTGCTGCAAAATAACGTTGTTGGCCCGCGCGAAGGCAAACTTGCGACCGAAGATACCGTATTTCACCCGCTGCATTTTCTGATGCCCCATTCGCACGATGGGATACGCGCGTTTAATCATAATTACATGTCCTTTAATGGAGCTATTAATTGCAGAATCATTGTTCCCTTGCAAGTTCTCGGTATCTATAGTTTGAAGAGCTTTCGTCTGTACTACACCTTTTATGCCGGCAGCGATGCCGCCCAATCGTCGATCGTGGTCACCATCTACCGCCGCCTGACATTCGACAGCAATATCAGCGCCCCGCATCAGGTCCTTAAAAGCGCGACAGCCGGCCCTACCGGTTCAGCGACACAAGACGGCATGATCGACCTGGAAGTCAACGCATTGCGAGCTTCAGGCATCTCCAAAGACATCATTATCGATATTCAGGTGAATAACCCCGTCATGCACTCCATGTTGAAACTCGGGCGAATTACCTCGTATATTAATGAATGAACCCAACAGCGGCTTCGCAAGCGCAACCTAGTCGTTTGCGAAGCCTGGTGTTACCTCATTCTCCTCCATCCATAACACGAAACCCGATGTTCCGCTGAAATTACCGGGAGACACATTAGACGCGATCTGGATCGTATAGCTTTCGCTTATCGGCACATCCTTTATCGTTTCAATCTGTCCGATCCCCATTCTTTTCGCTTGTACGCGAGCCTTGCCTTCTTCCCATAAGCTTAAATCGTAATTATAGCCTGGCGGGGATTGGAGATGCACCGTGACCATTTGTGGCGCTGTAGGTTTGGCTCGTTCGATACGAGCGTAGCCATAGGAACGCCATATTTTCCCCCAATAGGTATCCATGGCCGCATTGGTCCAGTACAAACCGCCTGAAGACTGAAAAAACAACGCCGTTGGTCTTGGTTCAAGCTGGGGTTCAGCGGATAATACCGGAGTGGAAACCGCGACGACGAACGAGGCAATCGATAGCAATGCCAACCCTAATTTCATTTTCGCTTCCTCCTCAAGGCAAGGATTTAGTTCAATTATGGCATGTAATGGAGACAGAACCATCATTCCCCATACCTAGACGGACGAGAATTTTTCGACACGATCAATCCTGTTCCGTTCGCTTCGCGTCGTGATACGATACTGCAAGCACAAAAAAATCGCCGGCAACTTAGTCGCCGACGGTAAACGGAATGGTCTATTCTTTCATGCGTGCCCGCAGTCTACATGAGAAGCTAAAAATCCGGGTACAGCTTCCTGTACTTATTATAATAATAAATGACGCGTTGTACATAGTGCCTGGTCTCGCCGTACGGAATGTCGTCGAGCGTCTCTTCCTTGCCGTTCCACGTGCCGTCTGACAACCACCGTTTCACCGATCCGGGTCCGGCATTGTAGGCGGCCACGGCAGCAAGACGGTTGTTGTCGAATTGCTTGTGCAGGGATTGCAAATACCAGGAGCCGATCTCGATGCCGATATCGGCGCGGGCGGACAGGTTGTCCAGCGTAACGCCGTTAAAGCCCCCGCGTTCAACGATCCACTTCGCCGTGTCCGGCATGATCTGCATAATGCCGACCGCGCCTTTCTTCGACACTTTGCTCGGGCTGTAGTTCGTCTCCACGCGTGCGATCGCGGCGATGAGATGCGGCTCCAGGCCGTAATTCTTCGCGCTTACGCGAATATCCGCTTCGTACGAGATCGGATACATCCAGCGTCCGATCCAATCGGAGTTGAGAAATAAGAGGCCAACCAGCGCTACGACGAGCAGCGCCAGCATTCTACGCCGAAATTTAGGTTTATTTACGATTTTCATGCCAATCCCGCTTCGCGCCAAAAGTCGTCTATCTGCCTTTCCGTGGCCTTCAAGTCCCCGCTATTATCGATGGCGTAGTCGGCCTGCTTCCGCTTCTCTTCGATGTCCATCTGCAGGTCGATGCGCCGAACCGCCTCTTCCATCGGCAGCGAATTGCGGGCCATCAGCCGTTCGATCTGCAGCGCTCTCGGTATGTAAACCACCATGATTCGCGGATAGCTATCCGCTTGTCCCGTCTCGTACAGCAGCGGTATATCCGCGACGACAAGGCCGTTGGGATCGGCCGCTTCGTAGGCCTCTACCTGCTGGCGCATGCGCGCCCGGATGGCGGGATGGAGAATGCGTTCAAGCTGCTTCAGCTTGTCCGCGTCCGCGAACACGATGCTCCCCAGCTCGCGCCGGTCCAGCGTCCCGTCCTCCGCGATGACGCGCTGGCCGAATAACGCGATTATCTCGTTCAGCGCCGGTTCGCCGGGAAGAACGACTTCCCGGGCGACCTTATCGGCGTCGACGAGTTGGGCACCCCGGCGGACGAGCATGGACGAGACCGTGCTTTTGCCGCAGGCGATGCCGCCCGTTAACCCCAGTATCATGCCTTCACCTCATTACTAACCTCTTTGCCCGTTAGAGCAGTTTCATAATTCCCATTGCGATCAGCATCAATCCCGGCAGCACCGACAGCGCCTGCATGCCCCGCATCCCCGCGAAGCGAAAGCCAAGCTGCATGCCTCCCAGCAGAAACAATCCGCTGGATGTGCAAATGATAAGCGCGGTCAGCACCGGCGGAAATCCGACCATCGCTGCGCCTAAGCCGGCGCCGAAGCTGTCCAGCGACAGCGCGAAGCCGAGCAGTACGGCCTCGGAAGCGGAGATGATGCCCGAGCGGTCCACGTCCGCGATTTGCGGCGTGCGCAAAATTTGAATGACCAACCCCAGCCGCTTCAGCTCCAAGATCACGATCGTTTTGGTCGTTTGCCAGTCGCTGGCGGACGGCGCGCCGTCCGGATCCGCTACGGATGTCGTCGCGGTTCGAACGTCCGCTTCGTCCTCCGTCTCTTCGTCTTCCCCTTTGCCTCGGCGGAAATGCTGGATCAACGCCCACGCGCCGATCAACACGAGCAGCGCGGCGCCGGCCCAGCTGGCAAAATCCGGCGAAAGATAACCGGCCAGCACGGTGCCGATCTGCATCGATAACCACACGACAAATCCGGAACAAAGCGAAATGATGACAACCGAGAAGACCGGTATGCGGATCCGGCGCAATCCGTAAGTTACGCCCACGCCCAATCCGTCCAGACTGACGGCAAACGCGAGCAGCAGCAAAGATGCAGCATGTGCGAGCAACCGATGTCCCTCCCATGATGGCCAATCGTGAACTTTCTTTGCGAAAGAACACGTATATTCGCCCATGAATGGTACATCATATGCGGAACACCCGCCCGCAGGTGCATCGCCCGCTATTCCCGCGCGGCCGGCTTCGGCCTTGGCGGCTTCTGGCAGGACGGGCACGTATGCGTGCCGCGTCCGCCGACGACCGACTTCTCGATCGCCCGGCCGCAGCGGCTGCACGGTTCGTTTTTGCGTCCGTAGATGAGAAGCTGATGCTGGAACATGCCCATCTCGCCCTGCCCGTTCACGTACGACTTGATGGACGAGCCGCCCGCGTCAACCGCGCGTTCGAGCGTCGAACGCACTGCTTCATGCAGCTTCTGCCACTCCGACGACTTCAGTGTATCAGCCGTGCGCTCCGGATGGATGCCCGCCGTAAACAACGCTTCGTCCACGTAAATATTGCCAAGCCCGACCACGTATTCCTGATTGAGCAGCAGCGGCTTGATTTTCGTCGTGCGGCCCGCGAGCGCCTGCTTGAACGCCCCCAGCGTGAACGACTCGTCCAGCGGCTCGATGCCCAGCTTCATAAGCGGCTTCTGCTCGAACTCCTCGCCCGGCGCGAACAGATGCATCGTGCCGAACTGGCGGACGTCCTTGTAGCGCAGCTCCGTGCCGTCATCAAAATGGAAAATGACGTGTGTATGCAGCTCGACCGGCTCGTCCTGTCCATAGACGCCATAGCGTCCTTCCATCCGAAGATGGGACACCAGCACGAGATCGTCGAGTACGATCCTCAGAAACTTCCCTCTTCGTTCCACCGTGCGGATCGTCTGCCCGGCCAGCGCCGCCGCGAAAGCTTCCGGCTCCTGCGGACGCTGGACGATGCGCGGCAGCGACACGGTCACCCGGTCGATCCGTTTGCCCGCGACCAGCTGGATCAGCGTCCTTCGCACGGTTTCAACCTCCGGCAATTCCGGCATATGTCTTCCCTCCCTGATGCAAACGGCCGATGCGGCGCGCGCCGCAACACCGAAGCAGGCCAAGGCAAGCCGCTTCGTCCGAAACGCCTGTCTTAGCCCGCTGCTTTCCTATAACTTCGAATTTCGTTCAGGTTCCCGATCCGGAACGCAAATGAAACGATGCGTGAAAAAAGTCAATACCGCATGACCATTATACCTTAAATCGGGGACGAATGCCTCCTGCTCGTCTACTTCGCCTCATACCAATTGATACCGTAATTGACGTCCGCCCGGAGCGGCACGTCCAGTTGGATCGCGCTCTCCATCACTTCCGGCACGAGCGTCTTCATCGTCTCGAGCTCGTCCTCCGGCACCTCGAACACCAATTCGTCATGCACTTGGAGCAGCATGCGGCTGCGCAGCCCGCGCGCTTCCAATTCCTTGTCCATCTTCACCATCGCCAGCTTGATGATATCGGCGGCGGTGCCCTGGATCGGCGTGTTCATCGCCGTGCGTTCCGCGAAGGAGCGCAAATTGAAGTTCGAGGCTTTGATCTCCGGCAAGTACCGGCGGCGTTCGAGCAGCGTCGTGACGTATCCGTCGCGGCGCGCCTGCATGACGATATTGTCCATATACCCGCGAACGCCTTGGAACGCCTCGAAATATTGCTCGATGAAGCGGCCTGCGTCTTTACGCGTAATGCCCAGGTTGTTCGACAGGCCGAAGTCGCTGATGCCGTAGACGATGCCGAAGTTGACCGCCTTCGCCTGGCGGCGCATGTTCGCGTCGACTTGCTCCTGCTGTACGCCGAATACGTCCATCGCCGTCTTCGTATGTATGTCGATGTCATTCAGGAACGCTTCCTTCATCTTCTCGTCGCCCGAAATATGCGCGAGCACCCGAAGCTCGATCTGTGAATAGTCGGCCGCCAGAATGTACCAGCCCGGCTCGGAGGGCACGAACGCTTTGCGGATGCGGCGTCCTTCCTCCAGCCGGATCGGAATGTTCTGCAGGTTCGGGAATTGACTAGACAGGCGGCCCGTCGCCGCGATCGTCTGCCGGTAGTACGTATGGACTTTGCCCGTATCCTGCCGGATCTCCTTCAGCAAGCCTTCCACATAAGTCGATTGCAGCTTGGACAGCTGGCGGAAGTGCAGGATGAGCCGGACGATCTCGTGATACGGCTCCAGCTTCTCGAGCACCTCGGCGTCGGTCGAATAGCCCGTCTTCGTCTTCTTGATGACCGGGAGCTGCAGCTTCTCGAACAACACCTCGCCGAGCTGCTTCGGCGAGTTAATATTGAATTCCATCCCGGCATGGGAATAGATATCGCTCATGTATTGCGCGATGTTGCGCTCCAGCTCGCGGCCCAGCTCCTGCAGCACCTCCGGATTGACCTTGATGCCCTTCTTCTCCATGGAAGCAAGGACCACGGACAGCGGCTGCTCCAGCTCGAAATACAGGTTGCTCATGCCGTTCTTCTCCAGCTCCTCGTATTGGAGCGGGATGAGCCGCTTCACGCAGGCCGCCTTCTGAGCCAGATGACGCGCGAGCGCGTCCGCATCCGGCACTTTGAACTTCGCGCCTTTGCCGTACACCGACTCGTCGGATGCGATGGACGGAATGCCGTATTTGCCCGCCAGGAACGAGAGCGTCTGGTCGGATTCCGTCGGGTCGAGCAGGTAGGCGGCCAGCATGACGTCGAAAGAAGTGCCGCGCAGCTCGATGCCGTGCCACGACAGCACAAGCTCCGCCTTATGTAGGTCATAGCCCTGCTTCGGCGCTTCCGGATCGGAGAGCCAGCTTCTGACCGGCTCGCCGGCAGGTCCCATAAGGGTATCGTGCGAAAGAACGAAGACGCGCTCGCCCGCGCTGAGCGCCAGGCCGAGCAGCGGCGCTTGATGCGCGTTCTCGCCGACGGCTTCGATGTAAAGACACTCGGTGCCCGCAAGCGCCTCGTTCAGCGTCTCGGCCGACGTCGATTCGTCTACGACGATCAGCTCATAGCTCTCATCGGCCGGGATCGCGTCTGCGCCAGAAGCGTCCGAGGCGTTCAGGTCGAGGCGTTCGATCAACGATTTGAACTCCAGCTTGCGGAACGATTCGGCCAGCGTCGCCTTGTCGTAGCCGCCGTAAGCGATCTCGTCGGCCTTGCTCTCGATCGGCACCTCGCGGAAGATCGTCGCCAGCTTTTTGCTCATGATCGCGTCTTCCTTGTGCGTCTCGACCTTCTCTTTCATTTTGCCCTTCAGGCTGTCCGTGTTGGCCAGCACGTTCTCGACCGAACCGAATTCGTGCAGCATCTTGAGCGCGGTCTTCTCGCCGACGCCGGGGATGCCGGGAATGTTATCGGACGTATCGCCCATTAGCCCTTTCAGATCGATGATCTGCAGCGGGGTCAAGCCGTATTTCTCCTGAATCGCGCCAGGGTTATAGTGTTCAATCTCGGTGACGCCCTTGCGGGTGATCGCGATCGTCACATGGTCGGAAGCCAGCTGCAGCATATCCTTGTCGCCCGATACGACGACGGCCTGCACGCCGCGCTCGTCCGCGATGCGCGTCAGCGTCCCGATAATATCGTCCGCCTCGTAGCCTTCCAGCTCGAATTGCGCGATGCCGAATGCCTTCAGCGTCTCCTTCAGCACCGGGAACTGCTCGGACAGCTCCGGCGGCGTCTTCTGGCGTCCGCCCTTATATTCCTCGTAGCCTTCATGGCGGAACGTCACTTTCCCTGCGTCGAACGCGACGAGCATATGCGTCGGTTTCTCTTCTTCCAGGAGCTTCAGCAGCATCTGCGTAAAGCCGAAAACCGCGTTCGTGTGCATGCCGGCCGAATTCGTCAAAGGCGGCATTGCAAAGAAAGCCCGGTAAGCGATGCTGTTACCGTCGATCAAGACCCATTTTTCCATGTCAGGCACCTCGCGCACTTATTTACTACCCGTTATCATAGCATAAAGCAGACAAGCTTTCCCACTTTGCGCCGCCGATACCGCCTGGTAATCGTAATCTTGCCCGTGAGACGAAAAGACCGGCCATCCGCATGGCCAGTCTGGATACGCTCTTCTTCATTTCTCCCCATGATGGCCCGTACTAATCGCCTCTTGCGGCCTGCCGAGATGGTACCCTTGCGCCAGAGGAACGCCCATATCACGGATGTAAGACAGCTCTTCCTCCGTTTCGATGCCTTCGGCAATGATGGCGCTGCCCATTTTGGAGGCGAATTCGGTAAACGTGTGCACGATATGCCCTTTCACCGCATCGGCATGAATGCCGCGAATGAGCGAACGGTCGATTTTGATAAAATCCGGCTGCAGCTCCACGATTGATTGGAGAGAGGAATAGCCCGCGCCGGCATCGTCGATCGCGATCTGGAATCCCTGGCTCCGATAATGATCGAGCGTCCGCTTGGCCGTCTGGAAATCCTCGATCGAGCTGCGCTCGGTGATCTCGAACACGACGTGGTGCGCGGAGAGGCCCATGTTGGCTAGCAGCGACAACGTCTGCCCCGGTGTAAATTGCGGATCGTCCATAATTTGCGCGGTCAGATTGATGAACAGCTTCTGTCCGCCCGCCAGACCCGCGCTCGACTCGATGGCGCGCTCGCGGGCCAGCCGGTCCAGCACGTACACCATCCCTTCCGCGGACGCGAAATCGAACAGCTGCTGCGGGCCCGGGAACCACCGGTTGGCGGGAAAGCGGCTGAGCGCCTCGTAGCCGTACACCGATTCGTTGCGCAGCGAGATGATCGGCTGGAAGACCGGGTAGAGCAGCCGCTGCCGCGTGAGCTGCTCGAACAGACGCAGCTTCATGCTGCGTTCCGTCGCGAACAGATGCTGGCCGTGTACGAGCGCCCGCTTCATCCCTTCGTACCACCACGACGAATTAAGGCGCTGGCCGTTATCCCGCATATAGGCGATCCCCGTATGCAGCGCCATGCCAGGCAACATATCCGATGCCGCGATGCCGCGGTACGACGGCTCCCACTCGCGCTTCAGCCGATTCGCGAGTTCCAGCAGCCGCTCCTCTTGCAGCTCCGCGTCATCGCCGGACATCGGCAGGCAAAGGAACAGATCCTCGCGCATCCAAATCTGCTGCACGCCGGGCAGCTCCGCGCGGAGCGCTTCCGTCTCCCGCTCGACAAAGCTCCTCCACTGCGCGGCCGACCAGCTTCTGCGCCGGTATTCGTCCTTGCCCGGCCCATGCCAAGCCATATAGATGATGCCGGCGGCACCGGGTCGCGATTTGCCCCACAGCCGGCTATAGTGTCGATTCATATCCATGACTTGCTCCACGTTGATTTCGTTCCTCTCCCCGATGCATTTCAAACACGCCGCCGCTCACATACGAGCTGCCTCGCATGCTCTTGGCCCGCTTCTTCAATCGCGCGGCCGCCTGCGACAAATTCTCCGGCGTGACCGGCCGGTCGCCGTCCCACCGCACGAGCGAGACGGACAAGCTGACCCCTTCCTGGTCGACCCGGTTACCCGAACGATCCGACACGGCCAGATTGTCCGCTCCGCCATAGAAACTCACGACGCCGTCGTCGAATCGGCTTAGGACCGATCGGCACAACGTCTCGCCTTGACCGGCATCGGCGATAACGATGAAATCATCGCCGCCAATATGGCCGACGAAACTGCCGTTCGGCGCCGCCTGCCTCGTTTCCTCCTGTAGGACTGACGCGCAGTATCGAATCAACGCATCGCCTTGGCTGAAGCCGAAGCGATCGTTGAACCATTTGAAGTAGTCCATGTCCGCGTACAGCACCGCAAAGGGGCGCCCTGCGGCGATTCGCCGCTGCATCTCCCGGACGATCGACGCATTGCCCGGCAAGCCGGTAAGCGGGTTGGACGTTCTCGCTTCCTCCGTCCGCAGGTTCGTCATACACTCCAGAATGGAACGGATCGACGCGGCCCCCAGCAGCCGGTCGTCCCGCGTGATGACGACAACGTCGTATAGTTTGGCATGATCCCTCGCGGTCGCCAGCTGCGAGACCGACTCCACCGAGCTTTCGGCGTCGACGATGAGCGGATGATCGTCCATAATTTTCTCGATCGGACGGTTCCAATACAGCGCGATGCCGAACGGCCCGGCAAGCAATTGGTGCAGCTTCTCTTTCATTATCAGCCCGACCGGACGCTGCCCCGCCACGATGACCGCCCCTTGCAAGCGCTCGTTCATCTCGAACAGCTTGCCGACCTCCGATACGCGCGTTTTCACGTCAAATACCGGAATTTGCTTCGCCAATGCGCCGATTTGGAATGCGTCTCCGACAGGTGCTTGTCCAGCATCCGCCGGCTCATCCTGCTCGTCATTGCGCCCGCGGACCGGCTGCCGAAGCGGCTCGCTCGCGGCCGACAACGCTTCCTTCAGCGCGCCGTATATCATCGATTCCGCCGAACGTCCTACGCCGGAAGGGTAAATCGCCGAGCTGCCGATCGCATAACCGGCATAATCCCGCTGTCCGCCTCGCTGCGCTGCCCGCAGACATTCGCGCAGCGCTTTCGCTGATTGGGCGATAAGCCTGTCCAGCCGCACGTCCTCGCGCTGCCGGCCGAGCAGGAAATAATAATCGTGATTCATCCGGTACTGCCAAAATAAGCGGCGTTCCTGTTCCATCCAATGCCGGATGGCCGCCAGCTCGTCGTTTCCCGCTCGGTCAATATGCAGCAGAATAACCCCGACCCCGCCATGATGCCAGCGCTCCGTTATTTTCTCCATCAACGTTCGATCCAGCAATCCGTATCCGATCTCTTCCACGGCTATCCCCTCGATGCGAATGAACTGATTCTCTTGCACTATTTCGCTATTGTAGCACCGGATTGTTTAAGGAGCGTTCCGGGTTTGTAAAGCGTGGGTAAAAGGGGCGCAATAAAGGGCTTCGCCCTCCAGGATCCTCCGTTCTCGCTCCCCCTTCCCCCTCCGCCGCAATGCTGTCAGGTTAAGAATGGCTGCGCCCCGTTGACCCCGCTTTTGTTGCTCCCTCCTCCCTCCTCCTCCGCCGAGGAGGCTCCAAAGGGCTTTGCCCAAGCGTATGCTTCCGAAGTGCGTTTTCCTTAGAAACGCTCAGGACTCCCTATTTCGTGCTGGCATGTTTGTTCGCGGTCGGCGATTGAGCTTGAGCGGGGCACGCTTTTGTCCTGCCGGACAAAGCTTCAGCGGGTTTAAGTCCTTCTCAGACATAAGCGTGTTGAAGCCTGTTAACCGCTGACCGTCGCTGGCTTTCTCCCTATGCTTTTCGTTAACCTTACAGCATTGCCCTCCGCCGAGGGGAACCAGAAGGTTATGGATTATGTAAGTAAATAAACGATCAATAATAAAGTTAAGACCAAGGTGAAAATTTGAATAAAAATAGTGCCACAGGAACATGATCCTGTGGCACCACTTTGTTTGTCTTTAGGGTCGCAACGAGAAATTCGAGGCTACACGTTCAAATCCGGCCGTTTCCCGAGCACCAGATACACGACGCTCTCGCCGATGTTCGTCGCATGGTCCGCGATCCGCTCGACGTAGCGGCCGGCGAAGCTGATCATGCCCGCCTGCGTGATCGTCTGCGGGTTGCTCACCATCAGCTTGAACAAGTCCTGCGTCACTTGATTGTACAGCGCGTCGACCTCGTCGTCGTCCTTGGCCATCTTGTACGCCAAATCGACGTTCTCCTGCACGTAGGATTGGATCGACTCGTGAATCATCTGCTGCGTCAGCTCCGCCATGCGCGGAAGGTCGACCAGCGGCTTGACGAGCGTCTGTCCTTGCAGACGAAGCGTAATCTTCGCGATATCGACCGACAGGTCGCCCATCCGCTCGAGATCCGCCGCCATCTTGAACGCCGTCAGAATCCGGCGCAAATCCTTCGCCACCGGCTGCTGTGTGGCGATCATCCGCGCGCCGAGCTGGTCGATGCGTTCTTCCAGCTCGTTTAGCTTGCGGTCCTCTTCCACGATGACGCGCGCCTTCTCGGCATCCAGCGTCTGCAGAGACGCCATCGCCTCCGCAAGCGCATGCTCGACGCGTTCGCCCATCTCGACGAGCAGCTCCTGGAGCTGCTTCAGTCCTTCATCCAGTTCTTTGCGTCTCACGTACGCTTCTCCCCTTCGTCGGCGACTCGCCGCCCCGTTATCGCTTCTTGCGAAGACTCTTGTTAACCGAATCGGCCTGAGATGTAATCGTCTGTCTCTTTCTCGGACGGGTTCGTGAACATTTTGTCCGTCTCGTCCGTCTCGATCAGCTTGCCCATATAGAAGAATGCCGTCCGGTCGGATACCCGAGCCGCCTGCTGCATGTTGTGCGTCACGATGACGATGCAGTATTCCTTCTTCAGCTCTGCGATAAGCTCCTCGATCTTCGAGGTCGATACCGGGTCGAGTGCGGAAGCCGGTTCGTCCATCAGAATCACCTTCGGCTTGACCGCGATTGAACGCGCGATGCACAGCCGCTGCTGCTGGCCGCCCGAGAGCGCGAGCGCGGAATTGTGCAGCCGGTCCTTCGTCTCATTCCACAGCGCGGCCTTGCGGAGGGAGTCCTCCACGATCTCGTCGAGCTTCTTCTTGTTCTTGATCCCGTGATAGCGCGGACCGAAGGCGATGTTCTCGTAGATCGACTTATGGAACGGATTCGGACGCTGCCACACCATCCCGATCTGCTGACGCAGCTCGACGACGTCGATCGACGGGTCGTTGATGTTCACATCGTCGATCCAGATCTCGCCGGTCGTCTTCACGCCGCCGATCGTATCGTTCATCCGGTTCAAGCTTCGCAGGAAGGTCGATTTGCCGCAGCCCGACGGACCGATCAAGGCGGTGACTTGCTTAGGCGAGAAGGAGAGCGACACCTTCTTCACCGCTTCCTTCTCTCCGTAAAATACGCTCAAATCCTTCACTTTCATCCCGGTGGTTGCCATGTGCGATTCCTCCTGCTAACGTGTTGCGGTGAATTTGCGGTGCATGAAGCGGCCGAACCAGCGGGCGCCGAAGTTGAACAGCAGCACGGTCAGCACCAGCACGGCGGAAGCGCCCGCGGCGATCTCTCCCGCATCCGGCGCGAGGCCTTCGCTGTTGATTTTCCAAATATGCACGGCCAGCGTCTCCGCCGGTCGGAATGGATTGAGCGGCGAGAATGGGCTGATCGGATTCCAGTCCGTGAAATCGAGCCGCGGCGAGCTCATGCCGGCGGTGAAGAGCAGCGCGGCGGCTTCGCCGAATACGCGGCCTGCAGCGAGAATCGTGCCGGTAATGATCGCCGGCATCGCGATCGGCAGCATGACCGAGGTGATCGTCTTCCAGCGGGAGAGACCGAGCGCCAGGCTCGCTTCCTTCTGCTCGCGAGGCACGCCGGCCATCGCTTGTTCCGTAATCCGGACCATGAGCGGCAGGTTGAAGACGGTCAGCGCGAGCGCGCCGGAGAAGAGCGAGAAGCCGATGCCCATGATGTTAACGAACACGAGCAAGCCGAACAGGCCGACGACGATCGACGGGAACGACGAGAGCACCTCGACGACGAGACGAATGGAGTTCGTCACTTTGCCGGGCTTCGCGTATTGGCTCATGTAGATGCCGGCGCCAAGTCCTAGCGGAATCGTGATGATCATCGTCAGCACGAGCAGGAACAGCGAGTTGAACAGCTGCGGCCCGATGCCGCCCCCGGCCTTGATCGTCTCTGGCGCCGAGGTGAGGAAGTCCCAGCTGATATGCGATAAGCCGCGGAATAAGATAAAGCCGAGCAGTCCCAGCAGGACGAGTACGATAATGCCGGCGAATAAACAAATGACGACGGTCGCGACTTTGTCGGCGGTTCTAGCGTTCATCGGTGATTTCTCCTCTCCAGCACGCGGACGACGAAGACGAAGACGAAGGTCATCGTGAGCAAAATCAGCGCAAGCGACCAAAGCGCGTTGTTATGCGCCGTCCCGGAAATCGTATTGCCCATGCTGAGCGTAATGGCGCTCGTAAGCGTTGATGCGGATTCGAACAAGGAACGCGGAATATGCGGCGCGTTGCCGATCACCATCTGGACGGCCAGCGCCTCGCCGAACGCGCGCGCCATGCCGAGCACGACGCCGGTCAGCAGCGCCGGCAGCGTCGTCGGCAGGACGATGCGGTAGATCGTCTGCCAGCGCGTCGCGCCAAGGGCGAACGAGCCTTCCTTCAAGCCGCCTGGCAGCGAGGCGAGCGCATCCGTCGCGATGGACGTGATGGTCGGCAAAATCATGACGGCCAGCACGAGCGAACCGGCCAGAATCCCGATCCCTTGACCGGGGAAAACTGCGCGAAGCATCGGCACGATGACGCTTAAGCCCACAAAGCCGTAGACGACCGACGGGATGCCGGCGAGCAGCTCGATGACGGGCTGCATATAGCGTCTGCCTGCCCCGGGCATGATTTGTGTCATGAAGATCGCGGCGCAGCAGCCGAGCGGAGCGGCGATGAGCGCAGCGAGCAAAGACGTGCTGAATGAACCGAAGATGAACGGAAGCGCGCCGAACACGGCCGGTTCGCCCTCCGGATCCCACTTCAGTCCAGTTAGCAAATCTCCGATGTTCACACCGTTCGTAATGAACGTGCTTAAGCCTTTGGAAGCGACAAAATAAACGATAGCCAAAATCGTCGCGATCAGGATCAAAATACAAATGAACGTATATACGCGGCCAACCCATTCTTCTCTGATGTGCGGTTTCATGAATGCGGATTTCGAATTGGTCTTCTGACCTTTCACAGCCGTCTGCTCCATAGTACCTCTCCTTCTTAACTGCCAAGGAGAGGCGAATGGATCGCCTCTCTGGCTTGTGAATGCGTATCGGCCGTCCTAGCGGACCGCCTTCAGTCCGATTACTTCTTCGTTACGGTACCGTCTACCGCGCGGGTAACGGTCATTTTGTTAACCGGGATGTAACCAAGCTCCGTCACGTCGGCGTTTTGCACTTCATCTGTCAGCATGTACTCGAGGAAGGCTTTCGTCGCCGCATCCGGCTCGCCCTTCGTGTACATGTGCTCATATGCCCATACCGGGTACGTGCCGTCGATCACCGTTGCTTCGGATGGTTCAACGCCGTCGTATTTCACGGGTTTTACCGTATCGTCGAGGTACGAGAAGGCCAGGTAGCCGATTGCGCCAGGCGTTTCGCCGACGAGCTTCTTAACCGTACCGGAGGAATCTTCTTGAATGGAGCCTTGCAGGTCTTCCGTTTTCGTGCCGAGCGCGTACGTCTCGAACGTTTTGCGCGTGCCGGAGCTTGCCGGGCGGTTGATGATCGTGATTTTTTCGTCCGCGCCGCCTGCGTCTTTCCAGTTCGTGATTTTACCCGTGAAGATGTCGACCAGCTGCTGTTTCGTCAGGCTGTCTACACCGACTTCTTTATTTACGACCGTCGCCATGCCCACGACCGCTACTTGGTGGTCGACCAGGTCTTTGGCCAGATCGGCTTCCGCGTCTTTGAATTTCTCTTCGGCGAAAATATCCGAGTTGCCGATTTGCGCTTGTCCGCCCGCGACTTGCGTCAGGCCTGTGCCGCTGCCGCCGCCTTGCACTTGGATCGTCACGCCGCTATGCTGCTCCATGAATTTCTTCGATACTTGATCGACGAGCGGCTGCAATGCCGTCGAACCTACTGCCAGGATCGAACCGGAAAGTTCTTCACCGCCGCCTTCAGCGCCGCCTGTCGTTCCGTTATTTGTGCCAGCCTCTTGATTCGCGCCGTTGTTGGCCGCGTTGTTCGTCGAGTTCTTCGAACCACAAGCCGCCAGACTGACCGTCAACACCAGAGCCATTACTACAAGCAACATCTTTTTCATGCTAATGGTTTTCTCCTTCCGTTTCTTGCACGGGTTTATTTGCTTTACATGATTCATTGTAAAAGCTTGTCGTTAAACGGGTATTTTCACTATGTAAACGCAATGTAAATATTTTCGGGAAATGTATGCTTGCCTATGCGGCTTTGTAAATAAAAAACAGCCTGCTTCAGGTTACCCCTCAACAGACTGTTCACACATGCAGCTAGGCGTTAAGTTCCGGTCTCGTGCCGGTGACGAGGTAGACGACGTTCTCGCCGATGTTCGTCGCGTAATCGCCGATCCGTTCGACGAAGCGGCCGACGAAGCTGAGCTGGCTGGCCTGCGCGATCGTCGACGGATTCTCCGCCATGAGCGCAAACAGCTCGCGAATAATTTGGCCGTACAGCTCGTCGACGCGGTCATCTTCCTTCGCCATTTTGTAGGCCAGATCCACATTCTCCGTCACGAAGGCGCGAATCGCGTCGTCGATCATCGACTGGACGATCTCGCCCATGCGCGGAATGTCGATGAGCGGCTTGATCAGCTTCTCGCCGCTGAGGCGAAGCACGACTTTGGCCACGTCGACGGACAGATCGCCCATCCGCTCGAGATCGTTCGAGATTTTGAAGGCGATCAGAATCCGGCGCAGGTCCTTCGCGACCGGCTGCTGGGTGGCGATGAGGCGAGCGCCCAGGTCGAACACCCGCTCGTCGAGACGGTTCAGATCGACGTCGTCTTCAATGACCCGCTTCGCCGCCTCTACGTCCAATTGGCTGAGCGCCCGCAGGGACCGGTCCAGCGCCGTGGAGGCTTTGCGCCCCATATCGAGCAGCAATTCGCGCAAATCTTCAAGTCCATGGTCGAATTCTTTGCGTGCAGTCATCATCATTGCTTGTAACGTCCCCCTCTAATCTAGCCGAATCGTCCGCTAATGTAATCTTCCGTCCGTTGGTCGCGCGGCGTGGAGAATAGCTTCTCCGTCTCGGCGTATTCGACGACTTCGCCGTTCAGGAAGAACACCGTCTGATTCGAGACGCGCGCCGCCTGATGCATATTGTGCGTCACCATGACGATCGTATAACGGTCCTTCAGCTCCTGCGCCAGCTCCTCGATCTTCAGCGTCGAGATCGGGTCCAGGGCGGATGTCGCTTCGTCCATGAGCAGCACGTCCGGCTCGACGGCCAAGGCGCGCGCGATGCACAGCCGCTGCTGCTGACCGCCGGAGAGGCTGAGCGCGGAACGCTTCAGATAATCCTTCACTTCCTCCCACAGCGCGGCAGAACGAAGACTCGTCTCGACGATTTCGTCCAGCTGCTTGCGGCTCGTGATGCCATGAAGGCGAGGACCGTACGCGACATTGTCATAGATCGACTTCGGGAACGGGTTCGGCTGCTGGAATACCATGCCGACCTTCTTGCGAAGCGTTTCGACATCGACCTCTTTCGAATAGATGTCTGCCCCGCCGATGGCGATTTTGCCCTCGATCCGGGTGCCCGCGATCATGTCGTTCATCCGGTTCAACGTGCGCAGCAGCGTGGACTTGCCGCAGCCGGACGGACCGATGAAGGCGGTAATGGCCTTCTCCGGAATTTCCATGGACACGTTCTTGAGCGCGTGGAATGTACCGTAGTACAAATTTAATTTATCGATTTCGATTAACGCTTGCGTATGAGCTGGCGCTTGCATGGCGTTCCCTCCAGTGTGCGGACTTCATTCGGACAACATTGACGCCGCTGTCCAACCTGTACCTATCCTAGCGTCGATATGTCAAAGTCGTATTGATGATTTGTAAACGGAATGTAAAATATCCGTCGGATGCTGCCCAACGCGTTAGAAAGCTAGTTCTCGTGCTCCATCCCGCCTCGCATGGTGTCGATCAATTGGTTCAGCTCGCTGGCGACCCGCTCGGATTGCCGGTATGCGTCGTCCGCCAATCGTCCGATCTCGGAAGCGCTCTTGCGGTTGCCGGCGGCGGCGTGGAACAGCTGCTCGAATGCGCCGGACGCCTCCTGCACGGAGGCCGCGCTGGACAGCGCTTCGTCGCGGCTGGCGGCGACCAGCTCGGCGGTGACCGAGACCGCTTGCAGAACGGTGCGGATCAAGTCGCCGATCTCGCCGGCCGACTGCTTCGTCTGCGTCGCCAGCTTCCCGACCTCGCCGGCGACGACGGCGAAGCCTCTGCCATGCTCGCCGGCCCGGGCCGCCTCGATGCTGGCATTCATCGCCAGCAGGTTGCACTGCTCGGCCAAGTCGCGGATCAGCTTCGACACGGCGCCGATCGCGTCCGCCTGATTCTGCAGCTGCTTGATCTGCTCGACCTGGCGGGCCGTCAGTCCGGAGAGGTTCGAGAAGGCCTCGCTGACTTTATTCAGCTCGCTTTTGCCTTGGAGCGTGTAGTCGACCATTTTCTCCGACATCCGTTCGCCATGACGCGCGGCCTGCAGCACCTCTTCGACCGAACGGTCGATCTCGTGCACCATTCGTTCAGCGCCGGCCATCGTCTTGATTTGCGACTGGGCGCTTTGCTGCTGCAGCAGCCGGGATAAGTTGAGCAGATCCGCCATCGTCAGGATGCCGGCGACGCGGCCGCCTTTCGTGACGATTACGCAATCATATAAGGTGCTCTCCTCGCGTCCGAGCGCCTGATCAAGCAGCTCCTGGTCGGATATTGCCGCCTCGACGACAAGCGGCTGTTCGTCCATCAGCTTCGTAATGCTGCGTTCGAAGAACAGCTCTTTGCCGAATCGCTGCGTCTGGAGCCTGGACAGCCGATGCTTCATGACAAGGCCGAGCGGCTCGTCCGCTTCCGTGCACACGATGACGCACTCGCTATCGGGCGCCGCATTGAACTGCTCGATCACTTCGCTGCACTTGCGCGTCGGCAGCACCATCATGACCGGGCGGATAAACCTTGTATATACGGAGTCGCGGGAACCTTCGGCCGGGCCGCTCACCCTGCTGGCCAACGATTCCCGCTTCTCGTCGTTCACCTTCTTCTTGGCCTCGCTTACGATCGTCAGCCCACGTACCGTCGTTAATACAGCATTGTTCATTCCTGTTCCCTCCATCTCCATCCTCTATCGCTAGTTCCCACTATAGGGAAAGAGCATTATCGGACGTATATGAAAATGTTAACGGAATGTCAAAATGCGTCATATTGTGTCAATTATCGCATCTTCCGCGCGTTCAACCAGAGCGGAATGCGGAACAGCAGATTGATCAGCAGCACGATGAAGACGAGCACGGCCGCCGACTTCTCCGCGATCTCCACCGCATCCGGCACGATCGCTTCGGATTGCACATACCAGAGATGGACGGCTAGCGTCTCGCCCGGCGACAGCAGGTTGAAATCCCACATCACGCCCGAGGTCGTCACCCCGGCCGTCAGGATGATGACGGCGCTCTCGCCGAACGCACGGCCGGCCACGAGGCAGATGCCGGTAATAATGCCATTCAGCGCGACCGGGATGAGCACGCGGCGAATCGTCTGCAGATGCGTGCCGCCCAGCGCGAACGAGGCATGCTTCATCTCCTGCGGCACGGCGCGAATCGCCTCCTCCGTCACGCGGGTAAGCACCGGCAGGTTCAAGAACGCAAGGCTCACCGCGCCGCCGATGATCGTCAAGCCGATATCGAACGCTTCGACGAACAGCACGATGCCGAACAAGCCGAAGATAATCGAAGGAACGGAAGCCAGGCCTTCGACGCAGACGCGCAGGAAGCCGATGAACTTGTTATCCGGCGCGAACTCCGCCAGGTAGATGCCAGCCGCCATGCCAAGCGGTATCGAGATCACGAGCGAGATGATCAGGACATAGAAGGAATTGAACAATGCCGGACCGATGCCCCCGCCTTCCATGATCTCGTCCGGCAGGCCGAGCAGGAAGTCGAGACTTAGTTTCGGCATGCCTTTCTCCAAGATGAGGAACAGGAGACCAACGATGAAGATGATCGTGCAAATGCCGACCGTCCATACAAGGCCGGTGAACAGATTGTTTTTGAGCCGGTTCCCGCTTTTGCGCGAAGACACGAACGGGCTCTTTTGAATGCCAGCGGACATTATCGTTGCACTCCTTTACGCTGCATGAAGCGGATGAGCACGATCATGAGCAGCGAAATCACAAGCAGCAGGAAGCCCATTAAATACAGGGCGTAGTTCCACGTCGAGTCGAATGGCACGTTCGCGATTTGCATGACGATGTTGCTCGTCAGGACGGACGTCGGCTTCAGCAGGCTGTTCGCCAGCTGCGGCGTGTTGCCGATGACCATGACGACCGCCATCGTCTCGCCGATCGCGCGCGCCATGCCGAGGATGCCGGCATACATGATGCCGCTGCGCGCCGCCGGCAGGACGACCTTGAACGTCGTCTGGAAACGGGTGCCGCCCAGCGCGTAGGATGCATCCCGGTACTTCTTCGGCACCGCGGTAATCGCATCGTCGCTGATCCGGCTGATCGTCGGGAGCACCATAATCGTCAGCACGATCGCGGCCGCGAGCAGGCCGTCGCCCATCGTCGTGCCCGTCACGTCGCGCAGCAGCGGGATGAGCAGCGTCATGCCCAGGAAGCCATACACGACGGAAGGAATGCCCACCAGCAAATCGAGCACCGGACGAAGCATGGCGCGCAGCCACGGCGGCGTTACCTCCGCCAGGAAGACCGCGATCAGAATCGAGATCGGCATGGCGATCAGCATCGTCAGCGCGGTCAACGCGAACGTCCCGAAAATAAACACGAACGCGCCGTATTGCTCGTTCTCCGGCACCCATTCGGTCGAGAAGAAGAACTCCATCGGTGAGACGTATTCGAACGTCAGAATGCCGGTGCGGCCCATCAGAAACAGAATCGAGAACAAAATAATGCATACGAAAACCGCGCAGACGACGCAGATCGCCTTGAACGTGCGGTTATAGAACGCGAGCCTCGCCCGGCGTCCGAACGTCTTGCCCGAGCTCGTCTTCAAGCTCGTGCCCAGCTCGGTTGCCGCGGCGCTCGCGGGCGCAGACATCTCCATCATGCTCGTTAAGCCCCTTTCGTTTTTTACAAAATCTTCACGCGAACCCCATAAAAGAAGCCAGCTAGGCACTTTCATCCTAAGCTGGCCGCATGGGAGTTGAAATTACTTCATCGCGGAGATCGGAATAAACTTCAATTTTTTCAGCGAACCGTTCTGGAACGTCTTGCTTTGGATGTATTCGATGAACGCCTTCGTCGCGCCCGTCGGCTGGCCTTTGGTCATGTAATAGCCGTAGCCCCATACTTTGTATTTGCCGTTAATGACGTTCGCTTCGGTCGGCGCCACGTCGTTGATTTTGAGCGCCTTCATTTTGCTCGTGACATAGACGAGGTCCATGTAGCCGATTGCGTTCGGCGTCGTTTCGACGGCCGTTTTCATATCGCCGCTCGACTTAACCTCTTTGTAGTTGTCGCCTTTGGACATGAAGTCCGCGCCGTCCAACGCTTTCATTTGGAAGTTGACGCGCGTGCCCGAGCCGAATGCGCGGTTGACGACGACGATCGACGCGTCGCTGCCGCCGACTTCCTTCCAGTTCTTCACTTTGCCGGAGAAAATGTCTTGCAGCTGCTTGGTCGTCAGGTTGTCGACGCCCACGCCTTTGTTGACGACAGCCGCGAACGGAATGACCGCGACTTTGTGCGCCACTTGACCTTCGAATTTCTTGAAGCCCGGCACGTCTTGGGAAGCGTCCCAGTCAACCGCGCCGATGTCGGCGATGCCTTTGCGCACCGATTGCGGACCCGTAATGGAGCCGGCTGCGGATGCGGAGATTTTCACTTTCGGATTCGCTTTCTTGAATTCCTTGGCGGCTTGCAGCGTGAGCGGCAGGAGCGCCGACGAGCCGTTAATGACGATTTTGCCGCTGAGCTTGCTGGCCGCGCTTGCGACCGGAACGGCCGTAGCCATTACCGCGAGGGCGAGTGTCGTGAACGCCAAACTTTTAAACCATTTCATTTTCATGATTCGTTAAATCTCCTCTCGAATGTAGGGGGTTAAGTTATTTCGTGACTTTCTTCCATTTGCCGCCGTTGTCCACGAGAATCGCGCCGCCTTCGACGACCGCGACCGGCGTGCCTTGGCCTGCTACGATCTCCGACACGTCCTCGGATACCGTATAGAGCAGCTTCGACGTGCCGCCTTGCACTTCGTAGACTTCGCCGCCGGTCGCCGTGGCCACAAGCGCGTATAGCTTATCGCCGGCTGCCGTTGCTTGGATCACGTCTTTGCCATCCAGCAGCGATTTGACGGATTTGTCCGTGCCGACCGCAATCAGGGACGAGGCTTTGTTCTCTTCGGAGCTGATGTAGTAGGCTTGACCCGCGTCCGCCGAAGCGCCGACGAAAATTTTGTCGTCCGTCTTCTCCGTCAGCTTCGCCGGCTTGCCGTCCTTCACGCTCGAATCAAAGACGTACAGCTGCGGCTCGGTACCCGTCATGTCGATCGCCACGTCGTCGCTCTCGACCGGCTTGTTGGCATCGGCCGTGACCGCGCCCGGCTTCGTGACGGAATAGATGAATTTCTTGCCGTCCGCGGATACCGCCAGATCGGCTTTGTAGTCGACTTTATCTTCCAGCACTTTCGTAATCGCGCCATCGGCCGGGTTCAGCTTCGCGATCACCGAGCCTTTGTCGCCTTGCAGGAAATAGATCGCGCTGCTATCCGCCGACCAGACGAGCTCCGGCTTGATCGTGTCGTCGCTGCTTACCTTCGCCGACGATTTCGTCGCCAGATCCAGTACGTAGACCGCGCCGGTCTCGTCCGTGTAAGCCGCTTTCGCGCCGTTTGGCGCAACCGTCAGCGTCGAAGCCGTGCTCGTGCGGAATACTTCCGTGAATTCGCCGGTTGCCGCGTTTACTTTATAATCCACTCGGCTGCCATCTTCCGCCAGCGTGCTGACAAGCAGCGTTTGCGCGTCGATCCAGATCGGATCTTCCGCATCCGCAAGCCGCTTCGTCGTATCCAGCCATACTTTGCCGGACGCATCGGTCGTCTGCTCAATGCCAAGCGCGCTCGCGAAGCCTTCCAGTTCGGCGTAGAACGAGTTGTTCACGTTCACGACCGCCGCGCCCAGTTCGCCCTCTTCGCCGCCGATGCGCACTGTAGTCGAACCGTCCTGCAGCTCGACAAGCACATCGTTCAAGTACGCCAGCACCGTCTTGCCGCCCGTTACCGTGAACGTCGCCCCTGCCGCGACGCCAAGATCGCGGACGGACACGAGCGTCACGCCGTCCTTCACGATCGTGCGAACCGTCGTTAACGCATCGTTCACGTAGAACGTGCTGCTTGTAACTTGCGTGCTTGCCGTCGCCGCAGGAGCAGCCGATACGGCGCCGACCGCGGACGTGCTGACCGCTGCCGCGAGTACGGAGATGATGACCGTTTTCTTCATGGACATGGAATTAGTTCACCTTTCCTCGTTAGAACTGTTTTTGACCTGCCGTTGTCTCTTCATGACCGCCCTCGTTCGTCATTCGCCGATCCTGCCATTGCCTGCCTCACAAGGGGTGTTCCTTATGTACAAGACCGATTATAGGCAAGGTTTGTAAACCGTCTGTTAATCAAATATGTAGTTATTATGAAGGACAAAATCCCGCTTGCAACTTTCCGGACTCCTGCCAATGGCCTAGACTATTCCTCCCCCTTCCCCCTCCGCTGAGGGGAACCAAAGGGCTCTGCCCAAGCGTATGCTCCCGAAGGGAAGGAGGCTAAACCCTCGGGAAGCCGCTGAGCGGGATGACTCGTTACGCGCGGGAGGCCTTACGGGTAATAGTCGCTGCATGTTTAAGGGAACACCTCATGGAGCAACAGCGATACTGGTGTCGTTATTGGAGGCGCGATCGCCTTGCGGCGTTACAAGGTCACGACAAAAAAAGGACCGCCGCTTCGGCAGTCCTTTTGGGTTATCGTATGAGTGCGCTGTCGACGGCGAGGAACTGGCTCTCCAGCTCCTCCGCCGGCAGCGGTTTGCTGAAATAGTAGCCCTGCACTTCGTCGCATAAATGTTCCTGCAGGAACTCATACTGTTCTTTATTCTCGACGCCCTCGGCGATGACGCGCAGGCCAAGGCGGTGCGCCATGACGATGATCGAACCGACGATATCCGCATCGTTGGTGTCCGTCATAATATCGCGGACGAACGATTGGTCGATCTTTAAGCGATGCAGGCCGAAACGCTTCAGATGGTTGAGCGAGCTGTAGCCGGTGCCGAAGTCGTCCATCGCGATTTGTACGCCCAGCTTCCGAAGCCCGTTCAGCGTCATGACCGTCGAATTGACGTCCATCGTCATCGATTCGGTTATTTCGAGCTCGAGGAAGTCCGGCGTCAAGGATGTCTCATCCAGCACGCTCGAGATCGATTCGATCAGATCGCTCTTCGTGAACTGCTTGGCCGATAAGTTAATGGACATGCGCATAGGAGCGTAACCGGCTTCCTGCCAGGCTTTGTTCTGCCGGCAGGCTTCCCTCATGACCCATTGGCCGATCGGCAGAATCAGCCCTGTCTCTTCGGCAAGCGGGATGAACCGGCTCGGCGGAATCATGCCCATCGTCGGATGCTGCCAGCGGATCAGCGCTTCGATGCCGATCAGCTTGCCCGTCTGCGTGTCCATTTGCGGCTGATAGTGCAGCGAGAACTGTTCCTGCTCGATCGCCCGGCGCATCGCGGTCTCCAGCGCCAGCTGGCCGCCGGTGATGATGCGCATATCGGAGTCGAAAAATTTGAACGTGTTCTTCCCGCTCGCCTTCGCTTGATACATCGCGCTGTCCGCCTGCACCATCAGCGTCTCGATATCCGTGCCGTCTTTGGGGTACAGCGCGATGCCCATGCTCGGGGTGACGTGGAATTCGTGCACGCCCAGGATGAACGGCTCCTCGAAAGCCTGCAGAATGCGCTCCGCCACGCCGGCAATCTCGTGTTCATGATGCACGCTGCGCAGCATGAACATGAATTCGTCGCCGCCCATGCGGGCGACCAGATCGTTGTCGCGAATACACGATTTCAGCCTCGTCGCGACTTCCTTGAGCAGCCGGTCGCCTTCGGTGTGCCCGAGCGAATCATTGACCAACTTGAAACGGTCGAGGTCCAAATAGATAAATGCCAGCTGGCCTTCGTCCAAATGCGGCTGCCGGTGCATCTCGTCCTGCGCCGTCTGGATGAACATTCGGCGGTTCGCAAGTCCGGTCAGCTCATCATGGAATGCCATATAGTTAATGCGCGCTTCCGCTTCGTAGCGTTCCGTAATGTCGCGGAACTGTCCGTACGCGCCAATGATGCTGCCCTTCTCGTTCAGGATCGGGCTGGCATCGAACAACCCGACGATGTTGAAGCCCTCCAGGCTAATTTCGATATCCTCGTACAAGGCGCCTTCTGTCAGCACGCGGCCGAAATAATCGCCCAAATGCGGCAGTTCGCAAATTTGCTTGCCGATTAGCTCGTCCCGGCTCAGCTTGAAGTTCTGGGCGGCCAGCTCGTTCACCTCGATAATGAATCCTGATTCATCCGAGATGATGGCGGAGTTCTTCTTCGTGTTCATGATGATCTGATTGAGCACGTTGAGCCGCTTGTTCTGTTCGCGAAGGGTCATCTCCCGCTCGATGGCATCCACCGCCGTCCGGAGGAGATGGATGAGCAGGGGATTATGAAGATGCGCCGACGTCATCAGCAGCACGGCGCCTCGCGCGCCGGTCTCCAAGTATTTGAACGGGACCGCATAACAGGCCAGCCTGTGGAAAAAATGATGGTAGTGATCGTCGCCGATCAGCTGCACGGGACCGCCGCTCATGATCGCCAGACTAACCGCGTTCGTGCCGGAGAGCTCTTCCGTCAGCGCGACACCGGACTTGAAGCCCGCCGCCTCGATCAGCTTCATCATGGTCGAATCGCCGGCGAGCTGCAAGATCACGCCTTCGTTATCGAATACGGCCGCCAGCAGCGGCAGCTCCTCGGAGACGGACAGCTGCATATGCGTAATGAATTCCTGTGTAATGGAAAGCGTCTCCGCGTATTCTTCCAATTTCGCCGCATGCCGTTCGGGATCGCAAGATTGGTATCCCGGTAATTGGTCTGCCTTCAATTGGTAAGCCGCGCATCTGGCAAATGATTCTTGTATGAAGGTAGGCTTTATCGGTTCTGTCATCTCTTGTTGTCCCCCGTTTCCGTTAATCCTGATCGACCGCGCTTGTCGCCACGCGATCTGTTACTTTCTATTTCGACCAAAACCGAACAAGTTTTTACATCAAATCGCAAAATAATTTTATTTTTTCCTCGCCCCATCCCGTCATTCGCCTCGCCCCTTCCTTGTCTACACCTCGCCCCTTCCCCCTCCAGCGGAGGGGAACCAGAGGGAGTCGTCCCTCTGGACTCCCGAAATAAGCCTGCCTTCTACGCGGCCGTCTTCGATGTGTCCTTTCGCAGGGGGCCCGCTTGTCCTTCGGACAGGCTATTGTTCGCGCTTCGTACGTAACGTTGTGCCTTGGGGTGGAATCCTGTTCGATAGAGCGGATGGCTTACTGCGTGCTGACCTTCGCTTTCGTCCGCTGGGGCGGACACGCTTTACTGCCTTTTGAGAGATGGTGCGTTTCTTGCATTCCAATAAAAAACAAAAACTCCGCGCCGGATTGGCGCGGAGTTTTGCTTTTTATTGGTAATTTTCTTTTATTTCACGTACAGGCGAGCGGTCTCTTCCCAAATCTCGCCCGGGGCGAGGCTGAACAGACCGATCTGGTCGCGCGGGAGGTCGACGTGCGGCGCATTCACGAGATTGATCTGCGGCTCCGGGCAGAAGAACCCTTCGGTCGCGCCGTTGTTCCAGATCATCCATTGCTTGTAGGAGGTGCCGACGTCATACACGAGCGTGACGCCTGCTTTGGTGTCGGTCAGCTCCATCCGGTTGCGGCCGTTCTGCGGCACCGCGGTGTAATGGTTGTCCATCTCGCCGAAGAACGGGTAGACGCCCTCGTCGCGCAGCGCGATCTCGTCGGCCGTCAGCGGCTGGTAGGCGCCGGTCGGCAGCATGCGCTCGCTCAGCTCCCAACGCTCGCCGATCGTCAGCTTCACGCGATAATCCTTGGCCTCTCCGCCCGGCACGAACGGCGCGTTGATGGCCGTATGGAAGGCGAACAGGCATGGAAGCTCGGAATCGCCTTCATTCTGGACGAAGATGTGCTGAGACAGGCCGTTCGCGCCGAGCGCGTAGCGCAGCTTGATCGTAAAGCGGTGCGGCAAATACGTATAGACCGGATGGCCTTCGGTGACGTGCAGGGCGGCGACGACGTAGCTTTCGGTCTTCGTTTGGCCGAAGTCCTCCACTTCCCAAGGCGTATCTGCCACGAAGCCGTGCAGATGGTTGCCCGTCGACGTCTCGTTGACCGGGAATTGGTAGACCGTGCCGTTCCACGGGAATTTGCCATCCTCGAACCGGTTCGGCGGATACAGGACCGGAATGCCATGAATCCAAGGCTTGGCCTTAAAGGAAGCAAATTCTTCCTCGGTCGGCTCGTGCAGGAAGCGATTCCCGTTCTCCACGTCGCGGAAGGCGATCAGATTGGCGCCGATCTCCGGAAGCAGCGCCGCCTCGTAGCGGCCCGCGCGCAAGTAGATAGCGCGTTCGCCTTGATAAGTTCCCTCGAAAGCTTTGATTTCGCTCATATGTATACGCTCCTTTGTTAACTTGCTCGAATCTCGCACATCTCGCTGTTCTACTCTACTAGATTACCAAAAAGCGCGGGAACAATGAAGCCGCCAATCCGCTCCGGATTATCGTCCCCCCAAAGCGGGTAAACACCGGGTATTCCTTGACATCCACGAATTCCGGAGGGAGGCTGCTCCATATGAACCGATCTTCCGCGCTGCTGCTGGCTATTAGTCTACTAACCTACGCTCTCGCGGCTACGACGACACACGGTCCCAACACGGCGCTCGCCGCGCAATCGCCCAGAACGGAGCCCGATTGGACTCGTCATCGGCTCGTTGCGCACGGCATGGGCGAAATCGACGGGCACACGTATACGAATACGCTGGAGGCGTTCCAATCGAACTATGCCGACGGTTATCGGTTGTTCGAAGTCGATCTGCAGCTGTCCGCCGACGGTTATCTCGTTACACGCCATGACTGGCAGACCTATCTGTACGGGCTGTTGGGACAAACCCCGCCCGAAGCCGGCCGGCGCGGCCTGCCGCTGACCCGCGAAGAGGCGCTGTCGCTGCTCGTCCATCATGCGTACCGAACGCTGGACTTCGAGGGGCTCCTCGATCTGCTGCGGGCCTATCCGGACGCGGTGTTCATCACCGATACGAAAGACGCCGATCCGACCATCGTTCGCCGTCAATTCCAGGCGATGAAGGAAGCCGCCGAGCATGAACCGGAGCTGCTGCGCCGGATTGTCCCGCAATTTTACGACCAAACGATGTATGCCGCGATCGAATCGGTGCACCGATTCGATTCGTATATCTATACGCTCTATATGTCCCCGGATACGGAAGCGGAGGCGCTGACGTTCGTCCGCGCCCATCCGCGCGTCGCGGCCGTCACGCTGCCGGAATCGATGGCAAACGCCGACTTCCTGCATCGGTTGGAGCAAGCGGGCGTACATGCGTACGTCCACACCATAAATGACGCGGACGCGATGCTGCGGTACATGGACCAGGGCGCGCACGGCTTCTACACGGACCGCATCAAAGAACGGCAACTGGCGAGCGCCAAAACCCCTCCTCCGTCTTATTGGACGCTGCTGGCAAAAGCCGCGCGGCAAATCTATGCCGAGCCTGTATCGTCGCTATGGCCGCAAAGGTGGTTCTAAGCACGCATGCGGCGAGCAGACGAGCTCTGCCGCTTATACAACCGAACGACCCGCCGAATAGATATTCGGCGGGTCGTGCCGTGTTTCGTTTAAGGCTGGCGCAAATCCAGCCACTGAATCTCGCTGGGCGACAGCGTCAGATCGGCCGCCTCGCGGCAGGAGCGCATCTCCGCCTCGTTGCGCGGACCGATGATCGCCGCCGACGGGAACGACTGGTTCAGTACGTAGGCGAGCGCGATCTGAATCGTCGTCACGCCCTTCTCCTTCGCCAGCTGCTCGGCTCTGCGGTAGCGTTCCCAATTGTCGTCGTTGTAGAAGACGCGCACAAGATCGGCGTCCGAGCGGTCGTCCGGCGTGAATCGGCCGGTGAAGAAGCCCCTCGCCTGCGCGGACCAGGAGAACAGCGGCAGCCCGCTCTGCTCGTGCCAAGCCAGCGATGGCGCGTCGATGCTGACGCAATCGTGCCAATACGGTTCCTGCGCCTTCGCCAAGCTTAGGTTCGGGCTGCTGAACGAGAACCCGCGAAGCCCGTGCTCCTCCGCGTAGCGGGCCGCCTCGGCAAGCCGGTCCGTCGTCCAGTTCGATGCGCCGAACGTGAGGATGCGCCCTTCTTCGGCAAGCTCGTTCAGCCATTCCAGAATCTCGCCGACCGGTACGTTCCGGTCGTCGCGATGAAGCGCGTATAAGTCGACGTAATCGGTACGCAGACGCTCCAGGCTGATGCCGAGCTCCTCGCGAATCGCTTCTCTGGACACGCGCGAGCCGTGTTGGTTTGGATGCGCGCCTTTCGTCCAGACGTTGATGTCGCCGCGGTTGCCTCGCTCCTCCAGCCACATGCCGATCGCCTGCTCGCTTTTGCCTCCGCAGTAGATATACGCCGTATCGATCGTATTGCCGCCGATCGCGGTGAACGCGTCGAGGTTCGTCCGCACCAGTTCATACACCTCCGGCGCGAAGTAATCCGAGCCCATGATCAATTGCGATACGCCCTGCTTCAATCCCGCCAGTTCGATCTTCTTCATCGTATCCGCCGCTCCTCTCGCCTTAAAGGGTGACCCGGGAGCGCGTATACGCCGACTCCAGGCAAGCATCGATTACCTTCATGTTCGCCACCGCGTCTTCTGGCGCGAACGTAGCCTGCTTCTCGCCCCATACGACGCGTGCGAAATCGTCGGCCTGAAGCGAATATTGGTTAAGCGTCGGCTGCTCTTCTACACGCGTGCCTTCGCCCGTGTGCACGAAGAAGTTCGAGCCCAGGAAAGCGGATGGCAGCTCGATGCGTCCTTCGGTGCCGAGCACCTCGAGCGTATTACGGAATGCCGCCCACATGCCGCAGTCGAAGGAGAGCGCCACGCCGCCGCTAAACTCGAGAATACCCGAGGCCATCATATCGACGTTGTCGTGCTCGGGCGATAGCAAGGCGTGAACGGTGGCGGCAACCGGCTCTTCGCCAAGCAGCAGTCTGGCCGCGCTGATCGGATAACAGCCGACGTCGTAAATCGAGCCGCCGCCCCATTCGCGCTTGTAGCGGACGTTGCCGGAATCCTTCGCGTTGTTGAACGTGAACGTGCCGTGAATACCGCGAATTTCGCCGATTTCGCCGGAATCGATAATTTCCTTCACCCGCGCGTAGGCCGGATGATAGCGGTACATGAACGCCTCGGCCAGATGGACGCCCGCGCTGCGGCTGGCGTCCGCCATGCGCTGCGCTTCCGCCGCATTCAGCGCGATCGGCTTCTCGCACAACACGTGCTTGCCCGCCTCGATCGCTTTAATCGTCCACTCCATATGTAGATGGTTCGGCAGCGGAATATAGACTGCGTCGATGTCTCCGTCCGCGAGCAGCTCTTCATAGCTGCCGTAAGCTTTCGGGATGCCCAGCTTCTCGGCAGTCTCCTGCGCCTTGGCCAAGCCCCGGCTCGCGATCGCGGCGACCTCGCCGGTCTCCGACTGCTGAATACCTGGAATAACGGAACGAACTGCAATACCTGCGCATCCTATAATGCCCCAACGTAGTTTTCGGTTCATGCGTGCACCTGCTTTTCTTGGTTTTGGCACCATTATAGTCCAAGAAAGGTGATCGTTTATATAGAACAATATGGCTTATTCATATTAGATTTTGGGACGCCCAGTTTGGTTTCCGCTCGCGATAGGGAGCGGAGCATGCTGGCAACGCCCAGTTTGGTTTCCGCTCGCGACGAGCGGAGCATGCTGACGATCGCTAGCCCGCGCATGCGCCAAGCCGCCCGGCTCACGCTCCGATGAAGGGCGAGCCGGGCGGCTTGCGGCATGGACGGGACTAAGATGGTTAGGCCCACTTGGATCCGCCGGGCTTCGGGCACGTGCCGGCCAGCAGCTTGGCGCGCACCCGGACGAAGCACCCGCAGTGGGCGCAGGTGGAACCGTACTGCAGATCGGCGCAGGCCGCGCAGCTGGCCAGCCGCGCCTCGTATTGATCGGTCGGCGCGCAGCTCTCTGGATGGCGCTCCAGCTTCTCGATCATGCGGTCGATCTGCGCCTCCGGCACATGGACGCTGTCCCGACAGCCCTTGCAGCCTTCCGGCCGGCTTGCGAGCGCGGACATCGGGCGTTACCCGATGCTCAGCACCGCGACGGATGCAGCCGGCAGCGTCGCGCGCAGAATGCCGTTCTCGAAGCGGATGCCTTCCAGCGCGACCGGCGCGACCGCGTTCGGCGCGTCAACCGTGTTGTGCGCGTGGATATCCGCCGCATGCAGCACGCGGCCGGAAGCGGACGCCTGCGCATCCTTCAAGCCGCGCAGCTCGATCGTAATCTCCGCCGCTGCTTCATGGCTGACGTTGCAAAGGCTGATGTTCAGCTTGCCGTCCTGACCGCGCGAGGCAGTCGCGCTGATTTGGTCGAGCGTCTGACCGTTCATCTCGTAGGCAGCGGACGAGTTCGACAGCTCGAGCAGCTCCGCATCCTGATGCACCTTGTACATTTCGAAGACGTGGTAGGTCGGCGTCAGCGCCATTTTGTCCCCTTCGGTGAGGATGACCGATTGCAGCACGTTGACCGTCTGGGCGATGTTCGCCATCCGGACCCGGTCGCAATGCGCGTTGAACACGTTCAGCGACAGTCCTGCGACCAGCGCGTCGCGCATCGTGTTCTGCTGGTACAGGAAGCCTGGATTCGTACCCGGCTCGACCAGGAACCACGTTCCCCACTCGTCGACGATCAGCGCGACGCGTTTCTGAGGGTCGTACTGGTCCATAATCGCGCTGTGCTTGGTGATCAGCTCGTCGATGTGCAGCGCCTTCTTCATCGTCTCGAACCACTGGCTCTCGTTGAAATCAAGCGCCGATTGCTTCTCCTCCCAGCTGCCCGGGATCGTGTAATAGTGCAGGCTGAGGCCGTCCATCATACGGCCCGCTTCGCGCATGAGCACCTCGGTCCAACGGTAATCGTCGATGTTCGGACCGCCCGCGATGCGGTAAATTTTGTTGTCGCCGTAATTCCGCACGTACGTCTGGTAGCGGCGGTACAGGTCCGCGTAATATTCCGGACGCATGTTGCCTCCGCATCCCCAGTTCTCGTTGCCGACGCCGAAGAACTTCAGACGCCAAGGCTGCTCTTGCCCGTTCGCGCGGCGCAGGTCCGCCATCGGCGATTCGCCGTCGAACGTCATGTATTCGACCCACTCGGACATCTCCTGGACGGTGCCGCTGCCGACGTTGCCATTGACGTATGGCTCCGTGCCGAGCAGTTCGCACAGCTTCATGAACTCATGAGTGCCGAAATGGTTGTTCTCCACGACGCCGCCCCAGTGCGTGTTGACCATCCGCTTGCGGCCTTCGCGCGGACCGATGCCGTCCTTCCAGTGGTATTCATCCGCGAAGCAGCCGCCCGGCCAGCGCAGGTTCGGAATGCTCAACCCTTTAAGCGCTTCCAAGACGTCGTTGCGAATGCCGTTCGTATTCGGAATATCCGAATCTTCTCCAACCCAGATGCCGCCATAAATACAGCGACCCAGATGCTCCGCGAAATGACCGTAAATATGCTTGCTGATCGTACCTTTCGTGAGGTCGGCGTTAATGACGATATGATTGCTCATGTCACAAATCTCCTTTAACCGCATACTGGATTAATGAAATAACTAACTGATTAACATATTATGTACATGAATTAATTAAACCATAAAACCATGGCTGTTCGCAATGATAAAATTAGCAACAGATTAACAAATACATAAATCCAACTATCAATTTAGCGTGTTAGGCCTACGACATTTCCTAGGAAATAATCGGGGAAGGGAATCGCCAAACAGCCGGGCAACCAAAGGTCGCCCGGCTATTTGGAAATTTTCGCGTTTCCGCTCGTTTTCCGAACATACGTGCCCATGCGGATTGCCGCATGTCAGACTCTATGCTATCCGCCTTCCACGCCGGTAACCAAATAAATGCCGCCAACTTCGGTTCCGAAAGCCGCGCGGGACGCGACGATCTCTCCATCCGGAAGTCGGATGGAAACTCCCCCGTCATACCCGATTCGGCAGTCCGAGCCATGAGTCGATTCGATTCTCGCCTGCGCGAGCTTGCCATTGCGCCATTCGATATCGACGATAAATCCGCCTCTGGCCCTCAAGCCCGTAACCTTGCCCTCCGTCCAGGCGGATGGCAGCGCGGGCAGCAGCTCGATCGTATCGAGATGGCTCTGCACCAGCATTTCGGCGATCCCGGACGTGCCGCCGAAATTACCGTCGATCTGGAACGGCGGATGCGCGTCGAACAAGTTCGGATACGTCGAGCGAGAGAGGAGCGTGCGGACGAATCGGTGCGCATTCTCGCTCTCGCGCAGCCTGGCGTAAAGATTAATCAACCAGGCACAGCTCCATCCGGTATGCCCGCCGCCCTGCGCGATGCGGGCAGCGAGCGACGCGCGCGAGGCCTCCATAAGGTCCGGCGTGTCGCGTTCGTTGATCGACGCGCCTGGATAGACGCCGTACAAATGCGAGACATGCCGATGTCCCGGCTCCAGCTCCTTATGCGGCAGCGACCATTCTTGCAGTCGTCCGTCTTCTCCGATCGCCAGGGGCGCCAGCCTCGCGAGCGCGCGCTCGAGCTCGCCCCGCAATTCGGCGTCCGCATCCACTATCTCGGCCGCCTGGATCACAGCATGGAACAGCTCGCGGAGGATCGTCAGATCCATCGCCGAGCCGATCGTCACGCTGCACGGTTCGCCCTCCTCCGTGACGAAGCGATTCTCCGGCGACGTCGACGGCAGCGTCGTCAGGGTACCGTCCTCGTTCTCCTGCAGCCAGTCCAAACCGAATAGCGCCGCGCCGCGCATGAGCGGGTAAGCGGTCTTCGCCAGGAACTCCTCGTCCGGCCTGAACCGGTAGCGCTCCCACAGATGCTGGCTCAGCCACGCGCCGCCCAGCGGCCAGAACGCCCAGCTTGGATCGCCGCTCGCCGGCGTGGAGACGCGCCACAGGTCGACGTTATGATGCGCCGTCCAGCCGCGCGCGCCATAGTGAATCGCCGCCGTCCGCGCGCCCGTCCGACTGAGCTCGCCGATCAAGTCGAACAATGGCTCGTGACATTCGCCAAGGTTGCCAAGTTCAGCCGGCCAGTAATTCATCTGCGTATTGATGTTCGTCGTATAGTTGCTGTTCCAAGGCGGCTGGACGTGATCGTTCCAGATGCCCTGCAAGTTCGCCGCCTGCGTGCCCGGACGGGAGCTCGCGATGAGCAAATAACGGCCATATTGGAACAACAGCGCTTCCAGTGCCGGATCGGTTGCTCCGCCCTGGTAGGCTGTCAGACGCGTATCGGTCGGCAGCCGATCGCCTTCGCTTGCGCCTAGCGTAAGGCTCACGCGGCGGAACAGCGCACGATGGTCTTCGATATGTCTGCGCTTCAATTCGTCGTAGACGATCCCGGCAGCGGCCGCAAGCTGCAACTCGCAACGCTCGATCTCCAATCCCGAGCCCGGAGCCGGCTGATCGTCATATTCCGTGAAGTCGGTGGCGGCAGTCAACAGAATGAGCGCGGAATGGGCCCCTTCGATGACGAGGCTGCCATCCTCGTCCGCGGCGAGCCGCCCGCCGTTCAACTGCACGATTAGCATGATGGCGAAGGATAATCCGCGTTCCGCCTCATACAACACCGCTTGCGGATGATCGCCCAGATAATTATCCGCGACATGGCTCGGCGCCCTGCCGCGCAGGGTCAGCTTGCCGGTCGTCGCTTCTTCCCCGGCTGGATCCGCCGCGACCGAGAATTGCAGCTTGGAGCTTAGCCGGACGCGTGCATTAATCGTTCCCGGACCCTCGGCTTCCATACGAACGGCCATCACCCCGTCGGGATGGCTGACGAACGTCTCTCGACGATAAGCCGTATCGTTGTCGTCGCGGAACGCCGTGAACGAGATCCCGGTATCCAAATCCAACGATCGCCTGTATTCACTCCAGCCGCCCGCCATGGATTGGTCGAGCCATAGATCGCCCATCGCCAAATACGCTTCCGAGCGCGGGCCGAGCATGCCATCGCCGATCAATTTCTCGGCTTCGCGGAAGCGCCCCTCGCGCAGCAATTCCCGGGACCGCTTCAGATGGCGCAGCGCCTCGTAATTGTTCGTGTCGCGCGGGAAGCCCGACCAGAGCGTATCCTCGTTCAATTGAATTCGTTCCTGCCGGACGCCGCCGAACACCATGCCGCCTAGACGGCCGTTGCCGATCGGCAGCGCTTCTTCCCATGTCCCGGCCGGTTGCTCGTACCATAATGCCAGTTCGTTCCCCGGTTGCTTCATGCGGTTTCTGCCCTCCTCGTTTCTTCCTGCGATTTCCATTCGCCCTATCTTGGCAAAAAAACCTCCAACCCGCAATGCTCGGTTGGAGGTTTTGGTTCTGCTGCGCTGCCGCTCGGCTGCGCAATTGGAGTCGATCTATTTGCCGCTCCAGAGCTCTACGCGCTGTTGGACCAGTTCTTGACGCAGATCTTCCGCTTTCTCGACGTCTGCCGCTTCGATTTCTTTCATGTAGGCATCCCACACTTTGTCGAAATCGGCCGGCTTCGCCAGAATCGCTTCCGGAATGCGTTTCCACGTGATGCTCTTCAGCTTCTCGTCGAGAATCGTGATTTCGCTGTCGCCTGGAACCGGAATGTTCCATGCCGCGCCCCATGGCTTAACTTTGAATTCCTCTTCTTTCGGGAACAGATCTTTCCATGTCGTCGCCTTGTAAGCGGCCAACACTTCCTTCTCCACGTCGTTGTAGCTGGCCACGATTTGCTCAGGGAAGTTCGTCGTGTAGTAGTTGCCGGATGGATCTTTCACGCCGTCGCCGTAGTGAGGACCGATCATTTGGTATTGCCCGATGCCGGATTCTTTCTGGAAGTTCGCGGCGTCGTTGATTTTGCGGTCGTTAACTTCTGCCGGAATGACGCGCTTGCCGTTCTCTACTTTGTAATGCTCGCCCTCGATGCCCCAGTTCACGAGCACTTGACCTTCGTCGGAAGCCAGGTAATCCAGGAACTTGATCGTGCGGACCGGATCCGGGTTCGTGCTGGAGATCGCGACGCCGTAGCCGCTCAGGAAGCCGGTAGGCTGGAAGGAAGCGTCTTTAAATTCTTCGGTCAGCGTGACCGGGTAGTGGCCGTAGCCTTGGTCGAATTTGCCTGCGGCCTTCAGCGCTTTCTCGCCGTCCGCATAGTCCCACTCTTGGTCGATCAAGCCGAGTACGCGGCCGGAAGCGACTTTCGCTTTGTACTGGTCATACTTCTGAACGAAGCTCTCCGGATCCAGAAGGCCTTCGGCGTTCATATGGTTCAGCCAGCGGAAGTATTCTTTCTCTTCCGGACGTCTGAAGTGGTACGTCACTTCTTGCGTGTCGATGTCGATGTAGTATTCGCCGTCGTCGGAGCCGCCCGTCGCGAGGAAAGCCGGGTTCGTGACGGAGATGTACATGTGCCAGTCGTCCGCGTTCAGCGTCAGGCCGATGTTTGGATTGCCGTTCTCGTCCTTCGGATGCTTTGCTAAATATTGCTTGATGGCGTTCTCAAAATCTTTCACGGTGCGGATTTTCGGGAAGCCCAGCTCTTTCACGACGCGATGCTGGAGCTCGAAGCCGCCGCCTGCGGTGAAGTACGTTTGGTCGACGCCCGCGTTCGTCGGGATGACGTAAATCGATTTGTCTTCGTTGCTGTAACGGAGACGGTTCATCTCTTCGCCGTACAGCTTCTTGATGTTGGGCGCATGTTCTTCGATCAGATCGGTCAGGTCGATAACGGCGCCGGCGTCAACGAATTTGTTGATGCTGTTCTTCGCCGCGATCAGATCCGGGTAGTCGCCGCTCGTCGCGATGAGCGCGGACTTCTGTACCGGGTCGCCGACCGCGAATTCCGCGTCGAGGGTGATACCCGTTTTCTCCGTGATTTTCTTGCCGACCGCATCCTGCATGTTCGCCCAGTTCGCGTTCGTATCTTCACTGTAGTACGTTAATGTAAGCGGACTCAAATTTTCGGACGCCGCGTTATTGCCTTCCGCCGCCTGGTTGCCGTTCGTCGCACCATTGTTCGTACCGGCGTTGCCGCCGTTGTTGTTGCCGCCGCAGCCTGCGAGCAGTCCGGCTACCATCGCGGTCGCCAACACTACGCCAGTCCACTTTCTCTTTTGTGTCATCGTGTAAACCTCCCTTTTGGATTCACAACTATATGTTGTACAACAGGTGCCCCTGTAAATACCGATATGGAGGGCAGCTTGCGCTGCCCGTGATTACCGCCGGCAAGTTTGGTCAGTCCGGCGATTAGCCTTTGACCGCGCCGAGCGTCATGCCTTTCACGAAATACCGTTGAAGGAACGGATAGACGAACAGGATTGGAACGGTAACGACGATCGTGATCGCCATGCGGACCGATTCCGGCGAGATGCTCGCCATCACCTGGGTGATGTTCGTGTTCCGGTAATCGCTGTTGCCGGTGGTCGTGCTTTGCAGCACTTTCATCAATTCGAATTGAAGCGTCGTCAAGTGATCGGCCCTTGCATTGTACAGCCATGTATCGAACCAGGCGTTCCATTGACCGACCGCCAAGAAGAGCGCGATCGTCGCGAGCGCCGGCTTCGCCATCGGCAGGATGACCCGCCAGTAAATCGTGAAGTCGTTCGCGCCGTCGAGCTTGGCGGATTCCTGCAACGCATACGGAATGCCGTCCATGAACGAGCGGATGATGAAGACGTTGAACGCCGATACCATGCCTGGAAGAACGTAGACCGCGAAAGTGCCGATCATGTTCAGATCCTTGATGAGCAGGTACGTCGGAATCAGACCGCCCGAGACGTACATCGTCAGCGCCAGGAACACCGAGATAAAGCGGCGGGCCTGGAATTCCGGACGCGACAGCGTGAAGGCCAGCATCGAAGCGCTGATCAAGCCGAGCACCGTGCCGACGATCGTGCGGAGAACCGAAATTTGCAAACCTTGCAGCAAGCCTTCGTAGCCGAAGATAATGCTGTAGTTCTTGAGCGTAAACTCCCTCGGGAAGATCGTGATGCCGCCGCGCACGCTGTCGGTCGAATCGTTGAGCGACAGCGCGAGCACGTTCAGGAACGGATAGAGCGTCACGACCGTCACCAACAGGACGAAGCCGTAGACGAAAATATCGAATATGCGGTCAGATATAGGCGCGCCTTTGCGCATCGTTTTCGCTGCCATGGGGCACCCCTCCTACATGATGCTTTCTTTGGTAATCCGTTTGAAAATGCCGTTCGCCGTGAACAACAGGATGATGCTGACGACGGAGTTGAACATGTTGATCGCGGTACCGAACGAGAAGTTGCTCATCTGCAGTCCGTACTGCAAGGCGTACAGGTCAAGCACCTGCGAGTAGTCGGTGACCAGGTTGTTCGAGAGCAGCATCTGTTTCTCGAAGCCGATACTAACGAGATGTCCGATGGACATAATAAGCAAAATAATGATCGTCGAACGTATGCCCGGAATCGTAATATGCCAGATTTGGCGAAGCCGGCTTGCGCCGTCGACTCTCGCAGCTTCGTACAGCTCGGCGCTGATGCCGGCGATTGCGGCCAGGTAGATGATCGTGTTCCAGCCCGTTTCCTTCCATACATCGGCCGCAGTGACGATGCTCCAGAAGTAGGATCCCTTGGCCATGAACTGTATCGGCTGATCAATAATGCCGATCCACATCAGGAAATCGTTGACTGCGCCGTGGTCGGCGGACAGCATCTTCGTGACGATGCCGGCGACGACGACCCAGGATACGAAGTGAGGCAAGTACGATATGGTTTGCGCGAATCGCTTGAACGCCATCAGACGGACTTCATTAAGCAGAATCGCGAAAATGATCGGGATCGTAAAGCCTGCGATCAGCCCCATGAAACTCATGGCCAGCGTATTGCGCAGCACCAGATAAAATTGGTCATCGGCGAACAATCGCGCGAACTGATCGAATCCAACCCATTTCTGATCGACGATGCGCTCCCAGAACGATTTGTTCGGCATCGGTCTGTACTTCTGGAATGCCATCGTCCAGCCCCATAACGGCAGGTAGCTGAAGATGAATACCCAGATGACGAACGGAATGGACATCATGTACAAATATTTCTGCTGTAGAAAAATGCGCCAGAACCGGGATGTCTCGCGGCGCCCTCTCTCCTTGGGCTTCTCTTGTGTTACCGCTTCCATTGGTACCCCTCCTTGCTGTATGTCCTTATTGTAACGAAGCGGCGGCGGCGGAAGTACCCCAAGGATTTTCTACAAAATCATATAAAAATTCTACTCCGTCCCCTAGAAAATAGAGAAAGCGCCCGGCGTTGGCCGAGCGCGTGTCGAATGTTTCACTTTTTCTTGTAGGCGGATGGCGATTCGCCGACGTATTTGCGGAATTTGCTGTGAAAATAGTCGACGTTCGTGTACCCGACTTTCTCCGCGACCTGGTACACTTTCATGCCTTGATCCAGGAAGCTCTTCGCCTTCTCGATCCGCACCTTGTCCAGATAACTATTGAAATACTCGCCCGTCGTCGTCTTGAACAGCTTCCCCAAATATGCGCTGTTGTATCCAAGCACGTCCGCCAGCGTCTCCAGCTTGAGCGGCTGCTGGTAATTGCGCTGGATGAGATCGATCATCTTCATGATCTGCTTATCCGTTCCACCCGCGTCCAGCCCTTCCATGGCGCGGGCGAGCACCGACTGCACGCTCTCGATCAACGACTGGTAGGTATGCGGCTTGTACAGTCCGATAATGCCGCCGGACAGCTCGTGGCGCCGATCTTGCAGTTCTTGGCGGTGAAGGGTCAGCTTCCCGATGGCGCCCGTGATCAACTGCACCATCCCGGTCTTGATCTCTTGCTCCGAATAGTTCGCGCGCAGCATCGCTTCGCCCGCTTCGGCGGCCAGCTGCTTCGCGGCCTCCATGTTGCCGATATCCAGCGTCAAATACAGCTTCTCCGCGGTCGCATCCGGATCGAAGGGCTCGTGCTCGTCCGCTTCGTCCGCCAGCTTGTGATCGATCGGCTCCGTCTGTTCTCCGATGATGCGGCCTTCTTCATAGAAGAAACGCAGATTCATCAGCCGCACGGCCGTCGCATGGGCGCGCACGAGATCGGTCAGCCGCTCTTCCGCGCCGCCCGAGACGACGGTGAAGCCCAGCTCGCGTTCAGCCGCGATATTCGCGATATCCCGATAGACGCGGGCGCTCTGGTATTCGCTCTGCAGCGGCTCCCGAAGCAGCAGACCGATATACGGCTCCGCGTAAAAGACAACTCCCCGCCCCGCTTCCTCGAACAACGTGACGAATCGCCGTTTCATGTACGCGAAGACGCCGGAATCCAGATCCTGCTCCGCATGCAGCCGCACGAGCAGCAGCTCGTAGGACGGCCAGACTAACCCGGCCTCCCGCGCGGCGTCTTCCAAGCTATCGGCGGCATCCTCCGGATAAGCCCCTTCCAGACACGTCTGAATGAGCCGTTCGCGGTTCCATTCGCTCATCGCCGAATGACGCCGGTTCGCGGCCGATTCCGCGTCGAGCACCTTTTTCAGCCGATCCAAATATCCGGTCAGCTCGTCCTCGTCCACCGGCTTGAGCAGGTAGCCGTCAATCTGGTATTGGATCGCTTTCTTGGCATAATCGAAATCGGCGTACCCGCTCAGGATCAAAATATGAAGACGCTCGTTCTTCTCCCGCAGATGGCCGATCAACGTCAAGCCGTCCATGCCCGGCATCCGAATATCGACGATCATCAAATCCGGGTTCAGCCGCTCCTGCTTCTCCAGCGCTTCCCTCCCGTTCCCGGCGGTGTCCGCGACCTGGTAGCCCAGCTCCTCCCAGTCGATCAGCGTCCGAAGTCCTTCCCGTATCATCGGCTCGTCATCGACAAGCAGCACGTTATACATGTGATCGCCCCCCTAGCGGAATGTGAAACCGGATTTGCGTCCCTTCGCCGGGCACGCTGTGAATGTTGAGTCCGTGCTCCGCGCCGTACGTCAGCAGCAGCCGCATATGGACGTTGCGCAGCCCGATCCGGTTGCGCTCGTCGTCGTCCTGCTCGCTCAGCGATTGCAGGACGACCGCGGCCCGCTCTTCCGTCATGCCGGTGCCATTGTCCATGACTTCGATATGCACCTCTTGCCCGACGACGCTGGCTTTGACCCGAACGAGACCGCCTTCCTCCTTGCTCTCGAGCCCGTGCACAACGGCGTTCTCGACGAGCGGCTGGATGATGAGCGGCGGAATGAACGTTTCCTCCGCGGCCGGATCGATGAGCAGCTCGAAATGAAGGCGGTCGCCATGGCGGAATTTCTGGATCTCCAGATAACAGCGGACGATATCCATCTCGCTGCGCATCGGAATGCTGCGATTGCCGACCTCCAGGTTTTTGCGCATCATTTTGCCCAGCAGCCGCACGACCTTCGCGATTTCCGTCTCCCCTTTGATGTGGGCCTTCATGCGGATCGACTCCAGCGCGTTGAACAGAAAATGCGGGTTGATTTGGCTGGCCATCATTTTGAATTTGATCTCGTTCTGCTTCTGGGCGAGCTGCCGCTTCTGGTAATTGGACTCCTCCACCTCGCTCATCAGCCCGTTAATGCTCGCGACCATGGCATTGAATTGCCTGGACAGCTGGCCGATCTCGTCCTTGCCGTCGATCTCCATCGCGATCCCGAGATTGCCCGTCGCCACCTTGTTAATATGCTTGCTAAGGCGAAGCAGCCGGTTGGACAGCAGGGTGGAAAATCCGTAAATGAGCAGCGTCGCGACGGCCAGACTGATCGAGATAACGGTGACCGCCAGCCGGATCGTCCGGTTCGCCTCTTGCACGATCTGGTCGATCGAGAAGATAGAGAGGATGCGAAGCTCGTTCATGCTGGATTTCGGCCGGAGATCGTCCACCATGATTTGCAGCTTGTTGCCGTCCATGACGGTCTCGAACGTCCCCGTCATGCCCTCGATAATCGCCGGATCGAATTGGAGCTCCTCCAGCGTCTTGCCCAGCTTGCCGGGACGATTGGACGCGACGACCTGATTGCTGCTGTCGACGATCATCGTCTCGAACGATTCTTGCGCCAGGATAGAGGCCAGCATCTCCGAATTGACATTAATGACGAGCACGCCGGTCGAATTTTGGTTCGGGAAATCGACCCGCCGCACAAGACTTAAATATTTCTTCCCGTCCCGCTCATCCTCGACGTAGCTCCAATCGACGAGACTGCTCTGAATGGCGCTTTGGTACCAAGGCGCCTCCACGATGTCCGGCGTTGGCTGGATAAACTCCCAGTTATTAAGCAGCGTCGGATTGTTCACGTACAGCCGGATCGCGGCGAGTTCTTCATATAAGCGCAGATTATCCCGAAAATCCGGATATTCTTTATAAGCTTTGACGACGTCGTATACGGAGTCGTACCGCCGATTCGCGACCGTCTCCAGCCGGGCATCGTTCGCCAGCCGGTACGCCGTGTCGTACGAGATGCTGACGACCTCGCTCGTCCGTTTCTTCACCCGCTCGACGTTCGTCACGGTCTGTTCCATCGCGTTGCCGAGCGCCATGGAGCGCAGCTCGCTCGTCAAGAAATACCCGATGATGAGCACCGGAATGAACACGACTACAATAAACGACAAAAACAGCTTATGGCGCAGCTTCATATCGTTGACGATCCGAATGATCGATTTATACAAGCTCGCACCCCCCTGCGGTAAAATCCATGATGAAAGCCGTACTCGCTTCAAGTGTGGGCATTCCGGCTCAGGCATAACCGCGTATTTCGACGGAAAGCGTTTTCGAATTTCCCCGTCGCAGCGCTTCTTCATGCCTACCTTCCATTGTAAGACACATTTTCGCATAAAAACATGAGGAAATTCGATCTATTTTCATGGGGGAATCAGTGGGCGGCGTGGGAAATCGAAGAAGCAACGACGGCCATGTGCTGGCGACACACGCCGCATGACGCGACAAAAGCCGCGCGGGCAAGCCCGGCGGCTTTTATCTAAAGTTCTGGCGATAAGCGATAAATTGTTCGCACGATAACGTGCTGGTTAGGTTTTCGGCAGCAGCACCGTGAACGGATCGGCTTTCGCACGACCGTCCTGGATGGCAGCCGGGTCCGGGATAAGCTCGCCTTCCTTTATCTCGAACGGCAGATTAAACGGTTTGGGCTTCTCGTCGTTCACGAGGAGATACCCCGTTATGTCATACATCCCGTTGTTCAACAGCAGCTCGGCTTGCCCGTCTTGGATAGGCAGGAGCATCTTCGCCGAGGAGCCGCGAGGCTGGATGATCAGCGCCAGTCCGTTCACGGACGTACCGTCGGTCCATTGCGCGCCGACCGGAATCGGCGACGTTGGCACCAGAAGCTGAAGCACAGCCGGATCCGTCACCCGGCCTCCGCTGACGACGAGCGTCCGCATGACGGGCACGTAGACATCCCCGTTCTGCAGCGTGGCGATGATGTAGGTGCCGTCCTTCAATTGACCGGCGAACAGGCCGTTCACGACGCTCAGCTCGACGAACGGCTCCTTCGGCGAGGACGGCGTGAGGAATAGCTCGCCATCCCATGGCGTTCCATCGGCGGCGAACGCGCCCCCGATCGCGTTGGCGACCGGCACGATCGTCAGCTCGCGGTCGGCCTTGCCGGCTTTGACCTCGAACGTATAGTTGACCTTCAGGCTCGTTTTTCCGACTGTATACGATTCCGCTTTATAGGTGCCGTCGGTTAATGGCTGGTGAAACACGCCGTGCTGTACGCGAATCTGGACGAGCTTGCCCGCTGCATCCTTCAACGTCAGCACGCCGTCCGGCAGCGACTCGCCAGCGGCGCCTTGAACCTTGCCGCTTATCGCGGCTGTGATCACGAGCGCAAGGGGTTGACCTGCTCCGTCCTGCGGTATCGTGAACGGCACGTTCAGCGCATAATCGACATTCCCGGCCGAACCCGCATAACTCTCCGCGATATAATCGCCGGCCGGCAGGTTGAAGAAGAACGTCCCGTCCGCTTTGACCGGCACCTCATAGCGAGTGCCGTTCTCCCCCGCCGCCTTGATCCGCAGCTTGCCCGCGTCCGCCGCTTCGCCCCCGGCCGTCTTGACCGTTCCTCGTTGGACCGCATCCTTGGATAGGACGATCGGTTTCTCCGTCGGCTTGCCGCCTTGAATCGCGAGCGGCCGGCCGAGTTCCACAACGCGATTGCTCGCCGTATCGTAGTAGCCCTGGATCGTGTACGAACCGTCAGGCAAATAAGCGCTGAACTGGTTGTTGCGCACTTCAATGTAATGCTGCTCTTGGGTTTGGTCGTTCAGCACGTACAGCTTCACTTGGGTATACCATTCTTCTGCGGAATAGAGAGTACCTTCGACGTTGCTTCCCTCTTCAATAAGAAGCAGCGGGCCGGTTTGAGATTGTCCTCCCTTGATGGTGAACCCGCCGACCAACGTAGTCAAATGATACGAACCCCAGTCTTCGTAACCGACCACACGGTAATCCCCATCCGGCAGATCAGCCTCGAACTTCCCGTCGATCACCGGAATCGAGTAGGTCTGGTCATTCGTTCCGACAACTTTTCTGACTAACAGGTTAGCGCCAGAAATACGAATACCCGTTAATTTTTGATGCAGCGTACCTTTTACTTTGCCTTCGGGGATTTCAACATGCGGACTGGCGCCGCCTTCGACCTTGAAGGCCAGGGAAAGCGCGAAGTCGGCATAGTAATTGAACGAATATCCCGTCACTTCATATTCGCCGTCAGGCAAGTATAGATCGAATCGACCGTCCACGATTTGCGGATGGTACACGTCGGTAGGATTAGACTTCGAGCGGATCACAATGTTTCTTACAAAGGGGGCGTTGCCGCCACCGCTAATCGTCCCCTTTACGTTCGCTACCGGAACGGGGAGGGTCATCTCCGGCTGGGCGGCATGTCCGTTCTTGATCGTAATTCGCTGCTGCAGCGTGATCAGTTTGCCGTTCTCCCCGCTATACAAGAGCGCATACTCGCCATCCGGAAGGAAGGCTTCAACTTTCCCTTCCAGCACCGGGGCAGAGTAGGTTTCCCTCGCGTGGACATTCACGATGCTAAGCGTTCCGCTCTGATCGCCGTCCGCGCCGGTGAACGTGACCTTCACGTTGGCGGCTGGCACTGCAAGTGTAACGGATTTCATACCCTCGGTAAATTCGAAAGGCACATTCAACGCGTAGCTTCCATAATCCCCGCGGTAAGCTTTCACGGTATATGAACCCGGCTGCAACGCCGCCTCCAGCTTGCCTTCCTTGAACGGAATGGCGAAGGAACTGCCGTCGCTTCTGCCAACCCAGATGCTGCCTTCGATTACGGTTCGTTCCCCTTGTTTGATAGTCGCGGAGAAATTCGCAGCTGGAAGCTTCACGGTCGTACCGCCCTCGGTAACTTTGCCTCCCTGAACGAAAAATGATCCGCCGATCGGTTGACTGTACACGCCATTGTCGTAACTGTAGAACTTGTAAGGTCCGTCAGGCAAATAAACCTGGAACAGTCCGTCATTGTTCACGCGCGCATGGTAGTACTGTCTATTCCCCACTCCCGCGCTGACGATATCGACAAGCCCATTCGCTGCCGGCTGTTCATTCGCCTGGATAATTCCCCCGGTAATGTTAGCCCGCCTCAGATCAACCGCAATGACGGACGGGTTCTGCTCCACGACAAAAACACGTTCGGGCGCCGCAAACCATTCGCCGCTCGACGACCGGAATCCGCCGACGCGGTAGACGCCTGCCGGCAAATACAAAACGAAACGCCCATCCCGTACGGGAACGGCATAGCGATTGCCGCTCCCTTCCTTCGCCACCTCCGCTATGCCGTCCACATCGGTTCCTACCGCGCCGTCGAAACGGATTTCGCCGTTCACATTGTGCTCTGCGGACGCATAGACGATGAGATCAAGCGAAGTGCCGACCGCCAGTTTGCCGCCTTTAACAGAGAAGCGCGCGAACAAGTCGGACTCGGCATCGCCGTGCACCAGCTTCACCGCGCGATAGTCCCCTGCCGGCAAGTACAGCTTGAACGCTCCGGCGGCCACGTTGGCTGTGAACCGTTCTCCCTTATGATTTTCCAGCACCAGCTCGCCGGATTCGATCGCGGCGCCGACTTTGTTCTTCAGCGTCCCCTCGATATTCGGCGTATTCGCGACGGTCAGCGCGGCAAACGATGCAGCCGACGCCGTGCCGCCTCTGACCACGTAAAGCCGATACGTTCCGGCCGCCTCCGGCGCAGCGATCCGCTTGGCGACGCCATTGCCTCTCAGCACGGACTGCTGCGGGCCTTCGGCGAATACCGTCGTGCCGACAGGCGCATACCAAAGCGACGTTCCATATGGCGGCGCGGTCTTCAGCGTGATGGCCGTACCGCCAAGAACCGTCTTCGCCTCTGCATAATAAGCCTCCGCCGGCCCGCTTACAGGACTGCCTCCCGAATTACCGCCGCCCGGATTGCCTCCGCCGGGAGCCCCGCCGCCGGTGCCGTTCCCCGCCGCGGGCGGGATTGGCGTCTGCGGCGCCGTAACGGCCGGTTTCTCCGTTTCTGCCGATTCCGGCTTGTCCGCCGGTTGCTCCTCGGTTTGAACTGTCCGCTTGCCTAGCGCGCGATCGAGGATCACGACAGCCTCCGCTCTCGTCGCCAGCTTCTGCAGCCCGAACGAGTCTGGTGTCTGGCCGACCATAATGCCGGCTTTCAGGACGGCGCCAATCGCGCCCTTGCTCCAGCCGGGCGCATTCACGGCGTCTTTATAATGTGCCGGGGGATCTGCCGGTCCCAAGTCGAGCAGCCTCGCGATCAACACGGCGAATTCTTGGCGCGTAATTGCCGCATCGGGCCGGAAATACCCGTCCGCCGACCCTTGCAGAAAGCCGGCCTGCGCCGCGATCGAGACGGCATCGGCATACCAGATGCCGGATCGGACATCTTTAAAGACCGCGCCCGATTTGTCGGTGAACCCAAACGAAGCATTGACCAATGCCGCGACTTCCGCACGGGTTATCGTGCGATTCGGGAGCAATTCCCCTTCCGCGGTCCCTTTCAACCAGCCGTTGCCGGACCATTTGTCCAGCGTGCCCGCCGCCCAGTGGCCCTTTGTATCCACCGGTTCGCCATTTGCTGCCGCGTACCCCGACGTAACGGGCATAGCCAGCATGCATACAATTAAAAACGTGGCAATTCGTTTCGATCTGACCAACTTCCGACGCTCCCCTCGACATTTCGACTCTTTCTTCCTTACTAGATGATACATAACGTATCCATATGTTTCCATGGTAGAATAGGTATTATTTATGCAATCCATTCAAGCATGTCTCTAGGACTTCAAGCCTTATCCGTCCGTCTTCCCGCTGATAATTCGACATTCGCATAACAAAAACACCTCTCGAAAATGATGCTCGACAAGGAGATCATTTTTGAGAGGTGCTATTAAACGCCTATATACGGCCTATTCCGTTATCTATTTCGGCAGCAGCACCGTGAACGGATCGGCTTTGACCTTACCGTCCTGGACGGCGGTTGGATCCGCTGCAAGCTTACCGTCCTTGACTTTGAACGGAATGTCAAGCTTGACGAGCCATTGCGTACTCTCCAACATGTAACCGGTAAAGATGTAATCGCCGTCGTTCAGCGTGAGCTTCGCTTGGCCCTTCTCGATCGGCAGGAACAGCGCTGCGTCCGAACCTTGCGGCGTGACGATCAAGGCTGCGCTCGGGAGCTCGGAGCCGTCGGCCCATGTCGCATGGACCGTATTCGTCACGGTCGGCGCCTTCAGTTGAAGCACGGCGGGATCCGTCACCTTCCCGTCGCTGACCGTCAACGTCTTCATGATCGGAATGAACGAACTGCCGTCCTCCACCTTGCCGATCGTGTAGGTGCCGTTCTCCAGCTGCCCGGCGAACAGGCCGTTGACCACGCTGATCTCCACGAATTGCTTCGTCGGTGAAGTTTGGGTCAACACCAAATTGCCGCTGCCCCATGTCTTGCCATCCGCATAGGTTACGCTTCCGATCGCATTCGCGACCGGTGTCAGCTTCAGCTCGCGGTCGGATTTGCCATTCACGACCGTAAGTGAAACGCCGACTTTCAGCCGCGTTTTGCCGATGACATACGAATCAATCGTATAGCTGCCATCTGCCAACGTCTGCGAAAATTTCCCGGCACGCACCTGGATCTCATATCGCTTCCCGTCACTTGCCGTTAATTCCAGCACGCCGTCAGGCAGCGCCTCGCTCCCGCTTCCCGTGATCGTGCCGGTAACCCCGGCTGCTGCCGGCGTCTCCGGCGCCGGATCCGTCGTGCCGGGCAACGGCGGACGCTTGCTCAGCGCGCGATCCAGCACGACGACGGTCTCGGCCCGGGTGGACGATGCAGTCAGCCCGAACGAATCGGACGCGCGACCGATCATGACGCCGCTAGCGGCCATCGCGCCGACCGCTCCTTTGCTCCAAGCCGGCGCCTTCGCCGCATCGAGGTATTGAGCAGGGGGATCCTGCGGGGTCAACGCCAGCAGCCGCGTGAGGATAACGGCCATCTCCTGTCGCGACACAGGCTCGTCCGGCCGAAAGTTTCCTTCGGGCGTGCCTTGAAAATAACCGGCCTTGACCGAAATCGAGACGGCATCCGCATACCAGCGGCCGGGCTTTACATCGTTGAACACAACGTCCGATTTCGTATTGAATCCGAACGAAGCATTGACCAGCGCGGCAACTTCCGCACGGGTTATGGTTCGATTCGGCCATATTTTCCCTTCTTCGTTCCCTTTCAGCCAGCCGCTTGCAGACCATTTGTTCAATACCTGTTCGGCCCAATGCCCTTTCGTATCCACCGGAGTTCCTGCTTCTTGCGCCACCCCGAGACTAGGGACGGCAATCAGCCCGGCCATCAGGGCGACTGCGATTCTTTTCGACTTCACCATGCTGTAAAACACTCCCCTCGCGACATTTCGACTATCTTTTCCCCCATAATGATACATTCTGTAACATGCGTTGACTATGGGTGTATTTTACTATTTCTTCGTTTTGGAAGCAGCAAAACAGGAATATCGGGTATTTCCAGCCCTATTTTTCGATCGAGTTCGACTTCATTCCTCAGAACTAGTTCGCATCGTTACTTTCAGGTGCTTACGTAACTTCAAAGTGCGTACTTTTCAACTGCGATCCCATCCCGCACAATGGCGTTATATTCCATTCCAAAAAAAATCATGAAGGAGCGGATCGCATGGAGGAGAAAAGGGAACACCTGCGCAAAACGGCATTGATCGTCGGCGCTAACGGCGTCATTGGACGGAACTTAATCGACTATTTGGAGGGGTTGCCCGATTGGAACGTCATTGGGGTATCCCGTCGCGGCGGGGAAGCGCGAGGTCACATTCGCTATATTGCGGCAGATCTTCTGGATGAGAAGGACACGCAGCGCAAGCTTGGCGGGCTGACGGAAGTCACGCATATTTTCTACGCCGCGTATCAGGATCGACCGTCATGGGCGGAGTTGGTCGCGCCCAATCTGGCCATGCTGGTCAACGTCGTCAACGCGGTCGAGCCTGCGGCGAGACAGTTGAAGCACATCAGCCTCATGCAAGGCTATAAAGTATACGGCGCGCATTTGGGACCGTTCAAAACGCCGGCCCGCGAAACGGACGCTCCCCACATGCCGCCCGAATTCAACGTCGATCAGCAGCAATTTCTGGAACGCCGCCAACCGGGCAGCAGTTGGACCTGGTCGGCGATCCGGCCGTCGGTGGTCGGCGGGATCGCATTGGGCAATCCAATGAATCTCGCGATGGTCATTGCCGTCTACGCTTCGATCTCCAAGGAACTCGGCATCCCGCTGCGATTTCCGGGCAAGCCCGGCGCCTACCATAGCCTGATGGAGATGACGGATGCCGGGCTGCTCGCTCGCGCCACCGTATGGGCCGCCACTGACGAACGCTGCGCCAATCAAGCGTTCAACATCGCCAACGGCGATCTGTTCCGGTGGGATGAGATGTGGCCCAAGATCGCCCGGTTCTTCGAACTCGAGACGGCTCCGCCGCTGCCCATGTCGCTGGCGACCGTCATGGCGGATAAGGAACCGCTGTGGGATCACATGGTGGAGAAACACGGCCTCGCGGCCAACCGCTACAAGGATGTTTCCTCGTGGGCATTCGGGGATTTCGCGTTCTCCTGGGACTATGATTTCTTCGCGGACGGGTCAAAGGCGCGCCGGTTCGGGTTTCATGAATTCATCGATACGGAAGCGATGTTCCTCGATATATTCACGGAGATGCGCCGGCTGAGACTGATTCCATAACGCATGCGAGGTTCCTATGTCAGGACAAAAGCCGGTCTCCTTATTCGGGAAACCGGCTTTCTCGTTCTTTGCGTTCATCCGTCGCTACGCCTCCCGCTCGTCCTGGTGCGGACTGTTCAGGATGTCGGCGTCCTGGCCGTACGTTCGCTCGATATGTACGTCGCCCCATCGGCACATCGCGTGCAAAATATCCTTTAGCGTCCACCCGTATTCGGTCAGCTCGTACTCGACCTTCGGCGGCACCTGATTATAGACAATGCGCGCGATCACGCCTGTCTCTTCCAGCTCGCGGAGCTGCTGGGTCAGCACCTTCTGCGACACCGCAGGGAGCAAGCTCATCAGCTCGCCGTTGCGTTTGCGGCCGAACGTCAAGTGAAACAAGATGACGGGCTTCCATTTGCCGCCCATCACCTCCAGCGTCGCTTCCACCGCCGTTTGATACGTTTTCCTTGCCGGCTCCATGCGCGTATCCCCTTCCTGGCCCTTCCGACAGCCTGCGTTTCTAGATCAAGGGCGTATGGCCGTGCAGCCTTCCATGCGACCTTCTTTGCATAGTTGAACTCTCCAGTTGATGGCGATTTCGGTTCGGCATATTATGCTTATTCCATATTTGCCGCCAATAGCCGAATTCCTCCCGTCCTGGCCGAAAATGCAGGCCGAACGCGCAAAAGACGGCTCCTCCGCCGAGAAGCCGTCCTTATTCGACATCCGCCATGCGATTGCCCGTCTTCGCTTACAAAATCGGCGACAGCAGCCGCGTGAACGATTCCCGGAACCGCTGCAGCCGCGATCTGGCCGCGTAGTTCTCCGGCGTCAGCTCCCGGCAGTCGTTCATGTCCTGCTCGAAAATCGCTTTCAGTCTCCCGGACGCGCCGCTGTCGTAAATAATCGCGTTCGCCTCGAAATTGAGCTTGAAGCTGCGTATATCGACGTTGGCCGTGCCGACTGAAGCGATTTTGCCGTCGACGACGATCGTCTTGGCGTGCAGGAAGCCCTTGGTGTAGAGCATGCACCGCCCGCCCGCATCCAGCACGTCGCCCAAGTAGGAGAACGACGCCCAGTACACCATCTTGTGATCCGGGACGGCCGGTATCATTAGAACGACCTCGACGCCCGACAGCGCCGCCAAGCGGATCGCCGTCAGCACGCTCTCGTCGGGAATGAAATACGGCGTCTGGATGTAAATGTACTCCTTGGCGGAATGGATCATCTTGATGTAGGCGTTCTTGATCTGCTCGGCCGTGTTGTTCGGACCGCTCGAGACGATCTGGACCCCGACCTGGCCCTCGCTCTCGACGACGGGGAAATAGCCCGGATTCTCCGGAATCGCAGTCACGGAGGCCAGGTTCCAATCGAGCAGGAACTGCGCCTGCATCTGAAGCACGGAGCTGCCCCGCAGCCGCAAGTGCGTATCGCGCCAATAGCCGAACCGCTTATCCAGCCCCAGGTACTCGTCCCCGATGTTGAATCCGCCGATATACCCGACCGCGCCGTCGATAATAGCCAGCTTGCGATGATTGCGGTAATTCACGCGGAAATTCAAGTAAGGGATTTTCGATGGAAAGAACGAGGCGACATGGCCGCCCGCCTGGATGAGATCGCTGAAATACGACATGCGCAGCCGCGAGCTGCCAATGTGGTCGTACAGAAACCGCACCTCGACGCCCGCTCTCGCCCGCTCGACCAGCGCCGCCATGAGCCGTCTGCCGATCTCGTCGTCCTTGACGATGTAATACATCAGATGCACATGCAGCTGGGCGCTCTCGATATCGCGGATGAGGGCGTCGAATTTGTCGTGCCCGTCCGTGTAGATCTCCACTTCGTTATCCTGCGTATACAGAGCGAAGCCGCTCGATAAGTTCATGTAGATCAAATTGCTATACGGCACCATCGCCGGATCGTGGAACTGGATATCGTTGTGCAGGTAAGCCCGCCGCTGCCCTTCGATGATCGCTTTGATCACGAGGCTCGTCTCCCGGCTGATCTTGTACAGCTTCACCTTGCTTAAATTCTGGCCGAACACCAAATACAGGATAAAGCCGATGATCGGGATGAACAGCAGGACCATCAGCCACGCCCAGGTAACGCCCACGTTACGGCGCTCAAGAAAAATGACGGCGGCTGCCAACACAAGGTTGAAGAGCAGCATCACCGTCGTAGAATGTTCGTACAACCACCATACCATGCGCCTTATGGCACCTCGATTCCGACCCGGATGAGACCACTATAGCGCATTACCTAAACGTTGGCAAAATATTTGCGGGACTATCGGGCCAGCCAGCCGCCGTCCACGTTCAGCACGTGGCCGTTCATATAGTCCGACGCCGCGCTAGCCAGGAACACGACAGGCCCCTTCATATCGTCCGGCGTTCCCCAACGCGCGGCCGGAATCCGGTCGGTGATCGACTTGTACCGATTCTCGTCGGCGATAATCGGCGCGGTGTTGTTCGTGGTCATATACCCCGGCGCGATCGCGTTCACCTGCACGCCGCGTCCGGCCCACTCGTTGGCCAGCGCCTTCGTGATGCCCGCGACGCCGTGCTTGCTCGCCGTGTAGCCCGGCACGTTGATGCCGCCTTGGTAGGTGAGCATCGAGGCGACACTGATGATTTTGCCGCTGCCGCGTTCCAGCATCCCGCGCCCGACCAGCTGCGAGAGGAAGAACACCGAATCCAGATTAAGCGACACGACGTCGTGCCAGTCCTGCCACGAATGCTCCGCCGCCGGCTTCCGGCGAATAATGCCCGCGTTATTCACGAGAATGTCGATACCGCCGTAAAATTCGTTCGCTTGCGCGACGACGCCCTCCAGCAGCGACTCTTGGCTCAAATCCGCCGCGATCAGCTCCGCCTTGCGGCCAAGCTCCCGCACGAGCCGCACCGTCTCCCGCGCCTCCGACGACGAGACCGCGATAATGTCCGCGCCCGCTTCCGCCAGACCGATCGCCATCGCCTGGCCTAGCCCGCCTGATGCGCCCGTCACAAGCGCCCGCTTGCCGGTAAGATCGAATAAACTCATCCTATTGCCCTCCCGCGTCTCCATGTTCCATCCTCACTTCGATCCCGGCCTCGCGGAACCGTTCGGCCGTCTCCGGCGGACAGCCCGCGTCGGTCAGGATCGCGTCGACATCGCCGAGCGAGGCGAACGTCCGAAGGGCGCTTTGCCCCAGCTTATGGTGATCGATGACGCCGAACACCCGCTCGCTCGATTCGATAATCGCGCGTTTGTAATCGATCAGATCATTCGTATAGACCGTAAAGCCAACCTGCAAATGAACGCCCGTCGCGGCGATGAACGCCTTGCGAATGTTCAGCCCCCGAATATAAGCGGCCGCCTCGGGACCGGCCAGCATGTTGCGCACCCGGTAGCCCCCGGGCACGACGAGCCGAACCTCATCCTTGCGCAGCAGCTCGGCGATGATGTTCAGATCGTTCGTGACGACCGTGATCGGCGCGTTGTCCAGCCGCTTGGCGATTTCGAGCGTCGTGCTGCCCCCGTCGAGCGCGATGATGTCGCCCGGCTCGATGTAGGACAACGCCAGCTCCGCAATCGCGGCTTTCTCGCCCAGATGCTTGGCGATCGCGCCCTTCGCCGAGAGAATGCCCAGCTGATCGCCCTGCGCGAGCATCGCCCCGCCGTGGACGCGCAGCAGCAGTCCCTGCTCCTCCAGCTTCGCCAAATCCTCGCGGATCGTCTTGCCGGTAACGCCGAGCCGGTCGCTAAGCGCGTTCACGGTCACTTCCTTCTGCTCCAGGAGCGCCTCCATGATCATTTCGTGCCGCCTTAGGGCGTTCATTGCCATCATCCGTTCTGACTGAATTTCCTCTTATCTTAAGTCCTGCATCGCCACGGCGTCCATATCCTCGAAAATCTGGTTCTCGCCGGCCATGCCCCAAATGAAGGTGTAGTTGTTCGTGCCGACGCCGCTGTGGATCGACCAGCTCGGCGAGATGACCGCCTGCTCGTTGCGCACGACCAGATGGCGGGTCTCTTGCGGCTCGCCCATGTAGTGGAAGACGACGCCGTCCTGCGGCATGTCGAAGTACAAGTACACCTCCGAGCGGCGGTTATGCGTGTGGCACGGCATCGTGTTCCACATGTTGCCCGGCTTCAGCAGCGTCATGCCCATGACGAGCTGACAGCTTTGCACGCCGCCGGTATGGATGTAGCGATAGATCGTGCGTTCATTGGAGTTCTGAATGCTGCCCAGATGGTTCGGCGAAGCTTCGCTGATCGCGATGCGCGTCGTCGGATACGTCTTATGCGCCGGTGCGGAGTTGAGATAGAATTTGGCCGGCGCGTTCGCGTCGTCGCTCGCGAAGACGACTTCCTGCGAGCCGAGACCGATATACAAGCCATCCTTGGAATCCATGTTGTACACCGTGCCGTCTACCGTTACCGTGCCTTTGCCGCCGATGTTGATGATGCCGATCTCGCGGCGCTCCAGGAAGAACGCGGAGCCCATCTCCTTCTTGTCGGCTTCCAGCGCGACCTTCTCGTTCACCGGCACGACGCCGCCGACGATGAAACGGTCGACGTGCGAATAGGTCAGCACGAGCTCATCCGTCTTGAACAATGATTCGATCAGAAATTCCTCACGCAGCCTCGACGTATCGAAGCCCTTCACTTCATTCGGGTGGGACGCATAACGGATTTCCACGTTCAATCGCTCCTTTTAAGTTCATATAAGTTCATTTACGTTTAATTTAAACGAAAACGAACCGAATGGCAACGATTATTTCGCAGCGAACCAGTCCCGTGCACGAAAAAAAAGCATCCCTTCGATGGGGATGCTTGCGAACATGTCTGTGAATTAGAGATTGAGCGACGAGAATGCCCGGTCGGCCGGCAACCGCTCCAAAATGATGCCCACCGTCTCCTCGATCGCCTTGTTGGTGACGTCGATGATCTCGCAGCCGACCATGTTCATGATTCGATTCGCGTAGCGGAGCTCCTCCTCGACGCGCGCGGCGGTCGCGTAGACCGAGCCTTTCGGCAGACCGAGCGCCTTAAGCCGCTCGGTACGGATCGACGCGAGCTTCTCGGGATCCATCGTCAGGCCGACGATCAAGCCGTTCCTGCGCTTCAGCAGCTGCTCCGGCACCGGAATCTCGGGCACGAGCGGCCAGTTGGTCGCCCGGATGCCCTTGTGCGCCATATAGAGGCAGATCGGGGTCTTCGACGTGCGCGACACGCCGATCAGGACGACGTCGGCCAGCGTAATGCCGCGAAGATCCTTGCCGTCGTCGTAATGAACGGCGAACTCCATCGCTTCGATCTTCCTGTAATATTCGGCATCGAGCGATTGATTGAGGCCGGGGATCCGGTTCGGCGTATCCTCGAACGTATCGATGAACGCCTGCATCATCGGGCTCAGCACGTCGACGGCTCTAACGCCGCGCGCGCCCGCCTCCTCCCGCATCAAGCCGTTCAGTTCCGGCTGCACGAGCGTGTACGCGATGACGCCTCGGCATCGCGCCGCTTCGTCCACGATCGCGCGCACCTCGTCGGCATGCTTGATATGGCCATAACGCCTTAACTTGCCGCTCGTGAACGCGAATTGCCGCATCGCGGCCCGGACGACCGCCTCCGCGGTTTCGCCGACCGCATCCGAGCAGATGAAGATTTGCTGTTTGTCCCTCACTCCCGACCCGCTCCTTTCCGTATCAGACATCCGTCTCTACCATTCTTCGGAGGATCGCCGTCTTCGAAATCCAGCCGGCCACCTCGCGGCTCTCCGTCAACACGGGCGCGCCGTCCAGACCGTGCGCGAGCATTGTCCTCACGGCGGAGCCGATACTGTCGTCCGGCGACAGCGCCGCCATGGCCGGCAGCCACGACATCGCCATCCCGACAGGCATGGCGCCGGCCTGAGGATTGCCCAGCGTCAGCTTCAGCAAGTCCTTCGCCGTCACGATGCCGATGAACCGTTTGTTCTCGTCGATGATGCAGATCGTCTCGGCGTTCTCCAGAAACAGCGTTACGACCGCCTCGTGGACGGACAAGGCGCTGGCCAGCAAAGTCGGCTTCTCCAGCGCCTCCCGCACGCTCATATCGGTACAGGATGGCTCCTGAGTCTCGTAATCGGACGCATCTCCCGTGAAATAGCCGACTTTCGGTTTTGCGCGAAGCACGGTAAGCATGACAAGCAAGGAAAGATCAGAGCGAATCGTAGCCCGGCTGATGCCGAGCTGCTCGGCAATTTGATCGCCTGTAATTGGAGCCTGCTGGCGGACGAGCTGGACGATATCGCGCTGGCGCGCTGTAAGTTCGATGTTCATACACCCCTTATGACAGACATTAAACGCTGGTCAGGCACTAAAAACGTTCACGCGATTTATGCGATTCGCAGAACTCAGCTATGGAAAAGATGAAGGGCCATCCTCCGCCGTCGGAAGACGATGGCCGCGGTCACCGGCCGGATGGCGCAAGCCTAGTGCTTGTACTGGATTGCGGGCCGATCCTTGCCGGTCATTCATGAAAGCGCTGCCTCTTCGGCCCGAGCGCCAGCCCGAAGTTCGCTTTTTCCATTCTACCACGCGCATTCGCTGTCGAATATGATCGATTTGCTGATCAGAATCATTCTCGTTTTTAAGAGATTCTAAAAATGCGTCCCTTGGCGGACGAATTGGCGCGCGCGTCGCGTATGTTAAGGCAGTTCGGAAGGGTTGCGGACTTGGCGGCCGCGAGCCCAATCGGGTACACTTAACGCAAGGAGTGAGTGCCGTGACGACTAAAAAATTCACCTTGACGGAAGCCAACGCGCTGCTGCCCAGGCTGAAGGAAGAACTTGCTCGTCTGCAGCGGCTGACGAACATGTTCGAGGAGAGGCTATCCGAGCTGAAACGAATGAAGAACGGGTATGCCCGATCTTCGGAGCGGCTGCCCGATGATCCCGACCCGTTCTTCGAACTGGAGAGCGAGCTGGAATTCATGCGCATGGAGATCGAGCTCGCGATCGGGAATTTCGAGCGCCAAGGCGTCCAGCTCAAAATGATTCATCCCGGTCTGCTCGACTTCCCCGGCGAAGTCGACGGCCGCGACGTGCTGCTCTGCTGGAAGGAAGGCGAGAGCCGCATCACGCATTACCACGGCTGGGACGAAGGCTTCGCCGGACGCAAGTCGCTCCCGGGCGCTTAAAAGCGCAGTTTCCGCGCAAAGCAAAGAGCCTCCTGGACACCCTTGCGGTGCATAGGAGGCTCTTTCGTATGAGAAGCAGATCGCAGGATTAATCCAAGGAAATAATGCGGCCGGTCGCTTGCGATTCGAACGCCGCCAGGATCACTTTCAGCGATTTCAGTCCTTCTTCGCCGGAGATGCTCGGCGGCGTGTTCGTCGTGATCGACGTGATGAACGCGTCGATGACGCCGCTGGATTCCTGCTTGTCGTTCGTCGAGATCGCGCCGACTTTATACTTCTCGATCGTGCCGTCGCGGAGTTCCACGATGACTTGATCGTCCGGATGCGTGCCGATCTTCATGACGCCGTTCTCGCACCAGAGGACCGTGCTGTTGTCTTCGCCTTTGTAGTACGTCCAGCTTGCGACGAGCGAACCGATCGCGCCGCTCTTCATGCGGATCAAGCACGTCGCGTTGTCGTCCACTTGCGTGCCGTCCTTGTGGAGCGTGCCGATGAAGGCGCCCACTTCGGATACTTCGTCGCTGAGCAGGTAGCGGATCAGGTCGGATTTGTGCACGCCGAGGTCGCCCATGGCGCCCATGATCGCGTCTTCCTTCTCGAAGAACCAGCTGTTGCGGCCGTCGACGCTCCAGCCTTCCGGACCCGGATGGCCGAACGAGGTGCGGAACGTCAGCACTTTGCCGAGCTTGCCGCTATCGAGAATCTCTTTGGCCTTCACGTGCGGCGGCATCAAGCGCTGGTTGTGGCCGACCATCAGGAACACGCCGTTCTTCTTGGCCGCTTCGATCATCGCGTGCCCTTCTTCCGCCGTCGCCGCCATCGGCTTCTCGACGAGCACGTGCGCGCCGGCGTTCGCCGCGTCGATGGATACCGGCGCGTGGAGCGCATTCGGCAGGTTGACGCTGACCGCGTCCGGCTTCACTTGGGCGAGCATTTCTTTATAGTCCGTGAACGCCAGCGCGCCGTACTTGTCGGCGTACGCTTGGGAGCGCTCCGCGACGACGTCGACGAAGGCGACGATTTCGACGTTCTCGTTGGCCGCGTACTCCGGAATATGGCGGTATTTGGAAATCGAGCCGCAACCGATGACGGCCACTCTTACTTTACTCATGCGTGTTCATTCTCCTTCATTCAATTGAGATAGGGGCTCTTAGACGAGCGCCAAATAGTTCTGTTTGACCCAGTTCAAGCTATTCGCGATGCTTGCAAGCGGCGGATTCTGGCAGTTGTCCTGCTCGACGATCAGCCATTCTACGCCGGCATCGGAAGCAGCCTTGACGACATCGCCCAGGTTCACTTCGCCTTGTCCAAGCTCGAGCGTAATCATGCCGCCGTTCTCGTCGCGCGCGAAGTCCTTCAAGTGAAGCAGCGGCAGGTTGCCGGCGTATTTGTTGATATACGCGATCGGATCCTGGCCGGCGAATTTCACCCAGCAGACGTCCATTTCCACTTTAATCGATTCCGGCGCTGCCGCATAGATTGCGTCGAATACGAATTGGCCGTCGATGCTCTCGTGGAACTCGAAGTCGTGGTTATGGTAGCCGAATACGAGGCCTTGCTTCGTTGCTTCCTCGGCCGCTTCCTTCCAGAACGCGATGTTCTTCTTCCAATCTTCGAGGTTGCGCGCTTCTTCGCTCACCCACGGACAGATCATGTAGCGGGCGCCGATCGTCTTCAGATAGTCGATCTGGCCCTGCAAGTCGGTGCGCATCGCGTCGAGCGACACGTGCGCGCCGATCGCTTTCAGTCCGGTTTCTTCCAGCAGCGCCTTCATCTCGTCGGCGGACAAGTCGCCGTAGCCCGCGAATTCCACGCCCTCGTAGCCAAGTTCCGCGACTTTGCGCAGCGTGCCGGCGAAATCGGCAGCGGTTTCATTGCGAAGCGTGTACAATTGCACGCCAATGCCCATTTTTCTCATGCGTAAACACTCTCCTTGAGCGGTGTTGTTTCTTTCGATATAGCTTCATCTTAGCGCCCTTGGCGCGGGCTGACCATAAACGATATAATTGTAACATCGATTATTTGGCTATCATTTTTGATTAGGAGGCCTCACCCTTGTCATCCGTTGTCCTTACCTGCGGCTATTCTTACCATACCCAGCGCTTCCATGACCACTATAGCACAGGCTTGCCCTGCTACTTATTCCGGCTGCAGACCGAAGGGCGCTGCGAGGCCGACATCGGGGGGCGCCGCGTGGCGCTGGAGACCGGCGACCTGCTCATGCTCCCGCCCGGGACCGTCTACGGACTGCATGTCGGGGAGCAGCACGCCGCCGATGGCAGCATCGCGAGCGGGGATTACTACCTGCTGACAGTCAGCGAATGGCTCGACGAATGGTGGGCGCGCGCCGGCAGACCGCTCATCGCCCGCATCGATCCCGACGAGAAGCTGCTCGGCCTCTGGCGCCTGATGATCGCGGAGAAGCGCCGCCAGACGGACGACGGGGGCGGGACGGGTAGTCCCGAGCTTATCGACTATTTGCTTCGGACGCTATGCCTCTATCTGGAGCGAGCGGTCACGGAGACGGCGGCCCCGAGCGCGCCGCCGCCGTTCGCCGTCCTGCGGCTGAAGCGATTCATCGAGGAGAACGCGACCGGCCGGTTCAAAATCGACGATGCGGCGCGTCACGCCGGGTTGTCGGTCTCCCGCGCCGTTCACCTGTTCAAGGAGCATGTCGGCCGCACGATGATGGACTATGCGACCGAGGTGCGGCTGTCGGCCGCGCTCGAGCGGATGAAGTATACGTCGTTCTCGCTCCATCAGATCGCGGAGAACTGCGGCTTCGGCGAATATTCGTATTTTCATAAAGTGTTCAAGCATCGCTACGGCACGCCGCCCGGCGAATTCCGCAAGCGGTTCCGGGAGACGGAGATCGGCACGAATTTGCTGTAGATCCGCGCTTTTCCACCCGCGACTGCTAAGCAGATCCTTAGGTAGCGGCTGCGTCTGTTCCCGTTCGGACGGTCAGATCGAACACCATGCTCGTTTCGTCGCGAAGTATGAGAGGTATGGATTTAACCTAGACTGAATAATCAGCAGGACGAATCCATGACAAGGAGCTGACACCATGAACAGAAAATGGAACAAGACTGCACTAGCGCTTGCACTGGCCGGACTGCTCGCGGCGGCCGCTTGCCAGAACGAGGACAACAATTCCGCCGCGCCGGCCGAGAACGCGACGAATGCGGGGGAGAACAACGGCGCGGTCCCGCCACCGGAAGGCAACGCCGGAGGAACCAGCGGTGCGACCGACGGCGACACGCCCGTCACCGATAACGGCACGACCGGCATTCCGGACGCGAACAATCAACCCGGATCTGCGAATGGCGGTACGGGCACGAACGGCGGCACGACGGCAGGCAGCGCGGGCGGCGGCACGAACGGTTCCGAGGGACAAGCCGATACCGGCAAGCAAGTGAAGGAATTGCTCGCGCTGGCCAAGCAGGGCAAGGTGCCGGGCATCGAGTTCGCCGCGCACACGGACCTTATCGACGATGTCGAGAAGGCTTGGGGGCAATCGGATCACGAGGAGTTCGCGGGCAAGGGCATGTACGCGACCTACGGCGCCAAGAACGCCGTCATCGGCTACAATAAAGGCAACCAGATCTTCGATGTTCGGTCCGACGATCCGAGCCTGCAGTCGCTGACGCTCGCGCAGATCGAAGCAGCGATTGGCAAGGCGGACGAGCAGACGAAGAACGGCGACGACGATATTTATGTCTATAAGGCCGGCGAAGACTTCCAGCTCAAATTCATCATTCCGAAGTCGACGGGGACGGTGGACCATATCTCGGTGTACGCGCCGAAGGATGCCGTGAACAATATGGCCGGGTAACAGCTTGGCCGAATGCCAAAAGACTCCCGATTCGCCTTGCGGCGCGAGCGGGAGTCTTTGTTATGGTTCGGCATGCAGCCCAAGAACCAATCTTCGTCTTGCCTTAGCCGCTAAATAGCGCGAAGAACCTCTGCTTACGCTTCTTCCGCCACGAAACGGTTCGTCAGCGAGCCGAGCTTCTCGATCTCGATCGTCACCGTGTCGCCCGGCTGCAGGTAGACGCGCTGGTCCTTCGGCAAACCAAGGACGACGCCTTCCGGCGTGCCGGTCAGAATGATATCGCCCGGCACGAGCGTCATATGGTGCGAGACGTAGCTGACGATCTCGTCGCAGCCGAAAATCATGTCCGACGTGTTCGAATTCTGGCGCACCTCGCCGTTCACGACCGCGCGGATCGCCAGGTCGTTCGGATTGCCGACCTCGTCTGCGGTTACGAGATACGGACCGAGCGGGCTGAAATCGTCGCAGCTCTTGCCGAGCAGCCATTGCTGCGTGCGAAGCTGTAGATCCCGCGCGGACAGATCGTTAACGGCCGCATAGCCGAATACGTAATCAAGGGCCTCTTCCTTGGCGACGTATTTGGCCTTCTTGCCGATGACGATGACGAGCTCCGCCTCGTAATCGAGCTGCTTGGTCACTTTCGGAATCGCGATGTCCTTGCCGTTGCCCGTCAGCGTGTTGTTGAATTTATTGAACAGAATCGGATATTCCGGTATGGCCGCCTTCGTCTCTTCCGCATGTTTGCGGTAGTTAAGGCCGATGCAGATGATTTTGTTCGGACGCGTCACGCACGGCCCCCACTCGACCGATTGCTCGTCAAGAACATAGGCAGCGCCGCTGCCGGTCTCCAGCCCCGCGATGTACGTGTCGATCGCGTCGACCGCCTGATTTCCCCCCTCGATAACGGCCATGACGTCGGTCGGCACCGCCGTCTCCGCCGGATGCGCCGCCAGCGCCGCCTCGATATCGATAATGCCCGCTTCCGTCTTCACGCCGAGCAGCTGCCGCCCGGCTTTTTGGATCGTCACCAGTTTCATGATAGGTTGCCTCCTAGAATTCGATTGTTGGAATGAGGAATAGAATAGCTGTTTATGCGTTCTTCCCGAATACGACGCCGCCGTCGATGTACAGCGGAGAGCCCATCATGAACTTCGATTCGTCCGAAGCCAGGAATAGCGCCGCCTTGGCCACGTCCTCGGGAAGTCCGATCTCGCCGCTGAGCTGACGCGACTTCAGCCCGTTGATCGCTTCCTCCGGGTCTGCGTACGAGGTGCGAAGATAATTCTCCACGAACGGGGTCATGATCGTCCCCGGCAGCAGCGCGTTCACGCGGATATTGTACGGCGCATAGTCCACCTGCATCGACTTGGTGAGCGAGAGCACCGCGCCCTTGGTCGCGGCGTAGACGGCCCGTCTGGCCAGCCCGATCTCCGCGATGCACGACGACATGTTGATGATCGAACCGCTGCGGCGCTCCATCATATACGGAAGGACGTATTTGCTGGGCACATAGACGCCTCGCACGTTGACGTTCACGACCTTGTCCCACATCTCCGGCTCGATCTCGTGCAGCGCGCCAATGCCGCTGATGCCGGCGTTGTTGAACAGCACGTCGATATGCCCGAACGACGCGATGACGCCATCTACCATCGGCTGCACCGATGCCGGGTCCGTCACGTCGGCCTTGTAATAGACCGCCTCGCCGCCGGCCGCGCGAATATCAGCCGCCGTCTCTTCGCCCTTCTCCTCGGACAAATCGTTGACGATCACCTTTGCCCCTTCCTCCCCGAACAACAGCGCCGTGCTGCGTCCGATGCCCGAACCCGATCCGGTAATCAATATGACCTTATCCTTCAGCCGCATCTTCCTTCATCCTCTCCGTCTGTATTCTACATGCGGCCGGACAGCCGCTCAGCCAATCCCCGGATCTCGCGCACGGCCTCGTCCTGCTTCTCGGTCCAGCTGTGCAGCGGCATCGAGCAGCTGACCGCGAACGCCGCCTCCCCTTCGCGGTCGAATACCGGCGCGGCGACGCAATTGAACCCCATCGCCGCCTCCTGCAAATCGAAGGCAAGCTTCGATTCGCGCACCTGCTTCAGATGGGCGATGAACATGCCGCGGTCCCGGAGCGTATGCGCCGTAAGCGGCGCGAGCGTCTCCGGCAGAAGACTTGCAATCTCCTCTTCCGGCACGAACGCGAGCATCGCCTTGCCGAGCGCCGTCGCGTGCGCGGGCAAGCGCATGCCCGGCTCGGAGACGAGCCGGACCGGTGACGGCGCTTCCATTTTGTCCAGGTAGAGCACCTCGTGCTGCACGCGCTTGGCCAGCTGCACGCTCTCCCCTAGACGATGCAGGACGCGGGCGGCCTCCTCGCGGAAGAGCGGCCGCATATCGAAGCTGCGCTGGTACGCGTAGCCGAAGTCGCCCAGCGCCGGACCGACCGCATACGTGTCGCCTTCCTCCCGCTTCACCCAGCCCAGCGTTTCCATCGTCGCGAGCATGGTGAACATCGAGCTTTTGTTAATTTCCAGCTTGCGGGAAAGATCGATCAGCTTGAGCGCGCCGGGCTCCGCGGCAATCGCGGCCAGCACGTGATGCGCTTTCTCCAAAGCCGGTACCCAATATTTCGGTTTCTCGTTCGTCATACGGTCTAAACCTCGCGCTGCATGGTTTTGTATGCAAAACCATATTCATTATATAAAACCTACACCCATTATAAAATCGAACGCCCGATCGCCGCAAGCAAAATTTGACTTTGTGCCCGCCGGTTGCTGTAATGGAAGGTGGAAATCATTGTGGAGGCGAACCGACATGCTGTTTATCGATAATGAGGGCATTACCGACCCGACCTTGAATCTCGCGCTCGAAGAATACGTGCTGCGCAATTTGCCGATGGATGACAGTTACCTGCTGTTCTATATTAACGAACCGTCGATCATCATCGGCAAGAATCAGAACACGATCGAGGAGATCAATACGGATTATGTACACGAGCAGGGCATCCACGTCGTACGCCGTCTGTCCGGCGGCGGCGCGGTCTATCACGACCTCGGCAACCTGAATTTCAGCTTCCTGACCCGGGACGACGGCGATTCGTTCCATAACTTCGCGAAGTTCACCCAGCCGGTCATCGATGCGCTGCGCAAGCTTGGTGTGAACGCGGAGCTGAGCGGTCGCAATGACATCCAGGTCGGCGAACGCAAAATTTCCGGCAACGCCCAATTCGCCTCGCGCGGTAGGATGTTCAGCCATGGCACCCTCCTGTTCGATTCCGCGATGGAGAACGTCGCTTCGGCGCTGAAGGTGAAGCCGATCAAGATCGAGTCCAAAGGCACCAAATCGGTACGCGGCCGGGTGGCGAACATCTCCGAGTATTTGGCCGAGCCGATGACGACGGAGGAATTCCGCACGACGCTGCTGCGCGAGCTGTTCGGCTGCGAGCCGGAGAACGTGCCGCAATACAAGCTTAGCGCGGAGCAGTGGGATGGCGTGCGCAAGCTCGCCGAGGAGCGCTACCGCAATTGGGATTGGAACTACGGACGCTCGCCGAAATGCAACATCCAGAACGAACGCAAATTCGTCTCCGGGATCATCGACGTCCGGCTCGACGTGGCGGACGGCCGCATGGATCTCGTCAAAATTTACGGCGACTTCTTCGGCGTCGGCGAGGTCGCCGAAATCGAGGAGCTGCTGACCGGCATCCGTTATGAGGAAGAGGCGATCCGCCAAGCGCTCGCAGGCGTCAATCTGAACACGTATTTCGGCAAACTGACGGAAGACGAGTTCGTGTCGCTCCTGCTGCTGCGGGATTAAGCTGTACTGCGTGCGGATATGAAAAAGGCTCGTCTGGGCGATTAATCGCCCCGGACGAGCCTTTTTGACGCGTGATATGGCATCGTTGCATGAGCAACTTGGCACCGAGCGGCGGGGATGTATGCGGGGAACGTAGCCGGCAACTTTAAAGCGTCAAACGACTTGCACGTGATCGTCTGGCCCCGTCGCCATGAACGCCACCAACACGCGGCTCAGCTTCTCCGGCATGCTCAACATCGGTAAATGCCCGCTCGGCAGGCTGACGGTGCGGTGAGCCGCCAACTGGAGCGCCATCCGGTCCTGTAGTCGCTGATCCAGCATCCGATCTTGCGTGAGCTTCACGTACATCCTCGGCACCTCCGGCACGCCAGCCTCACAACCGTCTGTGTACACGCGAACCGATTCAGGCTGGAATCCCGCCACCACGGATTCCGTTTGGAACGAAGTCAGATCGTGGCATAAACCCTGCCGGAGGGCCGCTGCAGGAGGCTTCGTGCCCGCCAGTCGAAGCACCGTTGAGACGAGAACGCGTTTCGGCCACGGCTGAACGGATAGGAACGAACCGCCGTTCTTCGGTATAACCGCTCCGACCGCGACGAAGCCAACAACCCGCTCCGGCATCAACTGCGCGACGCACAGGCCGATCACTCCGCCTAGCGAATGCGCCACCAGCACGAACCGGCGTACGCCCCAATGCTCGATTTGACGCTGCACATGCCCGGCGTAATCCTTCAACGAGAACGCGTTATTTTCTGCGGAACCGCCATCTTTGCCGGGATATTCCGCCACCAGCGCCGGGCATGCCAGCTGCGAGACGACGTCCGCCCAAATTTCCTGCCGAAGCCCTGCTCCGGACAAGAAGACAACCCCGATTTCAGACAAGCTGTTGGTCGTCTTGACATCATGCATCCTATACTCCTCCTTAGACCGCTTTCATATGAGAGAAGTATACGATAGGAACAGTGACGACTGTGTGGCAAGGTTTATTCGACTTTTTCATTTTTGACGTTAATCCGCAAGATAAGCCTTCGCCTACTTCCTCCCATACAACCGCCGAACCCCCCATACCGCCACGACCGAACCGATCAGCGGCGCGAGGATGAACACCCATAGCTCGCTTAGCGCATCGCCGCCCAGCCATAGTGCCGGTCCCAAGCTGCGCGCCGGATTAACCGAAGTCCCCGTCAGTCCGATGCCGAGGAGATGGACGAAGGTGAGCGTAAGGCCGATCACGATGCCCGCGATCTTGCCCGTCGCCTCGGTCGCCTTCACGCCCAGCAGCGTGTACACGAAGACAAAAGTCAAAATAATCTCTACGATAATGGCCATAGGCGCCGTAATGCCGATGCCATACCCTGGCCCATAGCCGTTCTGTCCCAGGTCGGTTACCGCCCTGCCCGTCGATTCGATAATCGCGTACAACAAGCCCGAAGCGAGCGTTCCGCCTATCAGCTGAGCAGCGATATACCCGACCAAATCACGGCCGCTTAGCTTGCCCTGGAGAAACATTGCCAGCGACACCGCCGGGTTCACGTGGCAGCCGGAGACCGGCCCAATGACATACGCCATCGCGATAAGCGATAAGCCGAATGCCATCGCAACGCCTAAATTCCCGAGATTGCCTCCGGCGGTCGCCGCGCTTCCGCATCCGAATAGAACCAGGACGAATGTTCCCGCGCCTTCGGCCGCGTATTTCCTTCTCGCATGATTCATCCTGCCGCCTCCTTTCCGCCTCCTCTCACACTCTATCGCGGGCATGCTCGGAATATGACACCCCTGATATAGCGAGGACTGCGTCCGGAAGGAGAACGGCTTCGCCGCGCACCGCCCTTAAACCGTGCCGACCGAAAAGGGGAAATGATTCCGCTTATCCTTACACTTTTTACCGTTATCTTCCGCTGACATAATAAATACAGAAGGCGAACAAAAGCCGAACATGTCTGGAGGCGGAGCGCAATGCGTTTGCATGAGGAATATATGGTCGAGAAGCTGAGAGAATACGAGCTTGAGGAGATCCGAAGGGCGGAGCGGATGGGACTCTACCGGATGGGGAGCGATACGGCGAAACAAAGAAGGCGCGCGATGAAAGGGATAACGGCTATCGGCTGGCTGGTTCGCCTGCTGGGAATCAAACGTTAAGATCAACCCGGAACGGACTCGATGAAGCGTGCCCCTGGGGTTGTTTGACAAAGGGATCACGCTTTGATAGCATGGGCACGATATCAAGAAATCGGCAAGTCCGGCATGCGACATTCGCCCCAATCCGGATGCACCGGCAGACTTATCGCGGAGGTGAACGTTTCTGCCGAATTCCAAGTTTTTTCGCGTCGGTTACGGCGTGCTGCTGATCTTTCTCATCATATGGGTCGGGGTCAAAATCAATTTCGTGTTTCATCCCATCGCGGTAATGTTCCAAACGCTATTCATACCGATTCTGTTGTCGGGAACCTTGTACTACTTGATGCGGCCGCTGGTGCAGTTTCTCTCCCGCAGGAAGGTGCCGCGCAGCGCCGCCATCCTCATTATCTACTTGCTGATCGTGTGTTTAGTCACGCTGCTCATCATCTATGTCGCGCCTATTATCAAGAAGCAGTTCGTCGAGCTTGCCGAGAGCATGCCGCATCTCGTTCAGACGGCCGTACAGCGAGGGTACGAACTGGCGGACAACGAATCGTTCAACCAGTTCCTCGAGAGCTTCAGCCTGGACTTCAAGACGCTGCAGGATAAAGCAACCCAATACGCGGACGTGGCCGTCAAGCTGGTCAGCACGAATATTACGGCGCTGTTCGGCTTCGTGGCCAATCTGGTGCTCCTTGCCGTCGTCATCCCGTTCGTCCTCTATTATTTCCTGAAGGACGGGGAGAAAATGAGCGGCGGGTTCTTGAAGGTCCTGCCAGTCAAAAACCAAGCGCTCGCCCGCAAGCTGCTGTCCGAAATGGACCAAACGATCGCCACCTATGTCCGCGGACAAATCACCGTCGCCATCTGCGTCGGCCTTCTCCTGCTCATCGGCTATCTCATTATCGGCATCGACTACGCGGTGCTGCTCGCGCTCGCGGCGATGCTGACCAACGTCATCCCGTATATCGGGGCGTTCATCGCCGCCGTGCCGGCCGTGCTGGTCGCTTCGGTCGATTCGCCGATGATGATCGTGAAGGTGCTCATCGTCACGCTCGTGGCGCAGCAGATCGAGGGGAACTTAATCTCGCCGCAAATCATGGGCAAGCAGCTCGAAATCCATCCGCTGACGATTATTTTGCTGCTGCTCGTCGCCGGCACGCTGGTCGGACCGCTCGGCTTGCTGCTCGCCGTGCCGATCTATGCGATCGTCAAAATCATCGTCGTCCAAATTTACCGATTCATCAAGCTTCGCACCGAGGCGGAGCCGGATCTGGCGGACGAGCCTCCGATTTGACCCGGCTGACGGCAATTGACATCTGCATCGCGCATAACGAAGGGCGATTCGAGCGACAATAGAAGCGGACCCCGGGCGAAGCGGCGCATCCGCCGATCCCCGTACGCGTCCCGAACTCATCCTAATTGTGATCACCGAAAGGAGCCATTCTCATGTCCAGTTCTCAAGGCCGTCGTGAAAGCGCATGGAAAAGCCGCAAGCAAAACCAAAGGCCCCACGGCAAGATTAAAAGTCTCGCAGAACTGTCTGACGAAAGCTCCTCCGGCGAAGCGGGTTTCCGCAATCACGAGTAACCCGTGCATCGGAGAGAAGCGCCGCATCGCCTAGCCACATGTGGCAGACTTCGTGGGGGCTTCTCCCTATTGCGCAAAAAAAGCTGCGCCTACCGCGTCCGCAACTTCAACGTTGCGAGCGCGCGTAGAGCGCAGCTTTTTCCATTTCGACCCCTACAAGCCGCTACCGGATGACCGTCTGGTTCTTCCCCATCTTCTTCGCCTCATACAGCGCGGCGTCGGCAGTACGGAAGAAGTCGGCTTTGCTCTCGCCCTGCGCGAAATCATGAAGCCCGATGCTGATCGTCACGGACCTGCCCCCCATCTCCTCGAACTTGACCTCGGCGACCGCCCCGCGAATCGCCTCGACCACCATAAGCGATTGCTCCAGCGGCTTCAGCGTCAGCAGCACGATGAATTCCTCGCCGCCGTATCTCGCCGCGAAGTCATCCGCCTCCATATGCTCGCGGATGATCTCGGCTACGCGCCGAAGCACGATATCGCCGACCCAGTGACCGTACGTGTCGTTGACCAGCTTAAAGTTATCGACGTCCATCATCGCCACCTGCAGCGGGAATGCGCTTCGCTGCTGCTGCTCGGCCAGCTTCTCCGCGTAATCGTGATACGTCTTATGGTTGTAGAGCTCTGTCAGCGCGTCGATCTTGTTCATCCGGTCCATCATCGCGTTCTTCACGAGCAGCTCCTGCACCGACTTATGCGATTTCTCCAGCACCGCGAACAAATCGCTCCCCCGCTTCAGCACCCCGACGCCGCTGAACGCCGCAGCGAGCAGGACGAAGGCGACGATGGCCATTTCGCAGAAAAATGGAAGTGATTGCCGACCTGGCGCGAATGCGAACAACAGCAGCAGATACGTCCAATTCAAGCCTAGCGAAATATAAATATAGCTGGACTTCAGCATAAACATGCCGGCCAGCATCGGGAGCAGCAGAATAACGAGCGCCCCCGGCAGGTTCGCGCTCATGAAGAAGGCCAACGTCATCGCCAGCAGCATGCCCGCGATGAAGATCGCGGCATCCTTCCGCCCCGGCAGCTTGCGCAATGCGGCTTCCAAGCCGCCAAGGAGGGCAACCAGAATAACGTCCGGCAGCCACACATAGTGCTTCATATATCTCGACGCATCGAATACGTTGTTTGTCCGATCTGAGATCGCGTACACGGCGATTTGTCCGAGAAGCGTAACGGCTAACGTGAGCCAATACCCGTTCACGACCATCCTCATCCACTTGTCCGACGCTTGAACGGACGAAGGGCGCTCATTGCGCATTCCTCTACCCCCACACTTCTAGCTGCACCTAAGCCGCTGGCCGCCGCATCCGCGCAAGGCTGTGGACACCGTTCCAGATCGCTTTCCTGAAATATTCTACTTCGTTCGACAATATTCCTGCTTGTTCCTCGATTTCCGCTCCTCTCCAATATCGAGGAAAGGACTTCGCCCTTCAACCCCTCTTTCTCCCTCGCCCCTTCCCCCTCCGCCGAGGGGAACCAAGGGCCCCGGCCCTTTGGATACCCGGAACTATCGTGACTCGTTACGCGGCCGTCCTTGATGAGTCCTTTCGAGGGGAGCCCGCTAGCCCTTCGAGCTGGCTCTTGTTCGAGCTTCGTTCGTTACGTTTAGCCTTAGGTTGTATCCTGTAGGTTGCCTACTTGATGCGGCTCCGTGCCGACCTTCGCTTTCGTCCGCTTCCGCGGACACGCTTTACGTTTTTTTCAGAACTTGAATGGTTGCGTAATTTCCTTAGCAACAAAAAAACATCCGCTTGCAGCTCGTGCCGCACGCGGATGCTCAATAAATTGAAGATCTTCGGTCTTATTCGAAATAAATCGCTTTGCCCGTCTTGGAGGATTCGTAGATCGCCTCGAGAATCTCGGATACGACCAGCGCCTGCTCCGGCGTTACGACCGGATCCTTGTCGTTCAGCACGGCATCGATCCATGCGCGAGCTTCCAGCTCGGCCGGGTCGTCGCTTGCGCCCTCGTAGAAGGCCACGCCGCCGCTTTTCAGCTCGATATCCTTCGTGTACAAGCGGCTATTCTCTTCGCCGTTGATGCGAAGACCTTGCTTCATGTCCGCGCCCGCTTTGGTGCCGCAGAGCGTCACTTTCGCTTCGTCGACTTCGAGCGAATTGAGCGCCCAGCTCGATTCGAGCACGATTGACGCGCCGTTCTCCATCGTGATCATCGCGAACGCCGAGTCTTCGACCGTGAACTGCGCCGGATCCCACGGGCCCCACGCGTTGGCCGCGTTCTCGTTCTGGGACAGCTTATGGTAAGCCCGTCCGAGGACGACCTTCGGCTTGTAGTTGTTCATCATCCAGAGCGCCAGATCAAGCGCATGCGTGCCGATGTCGATCAGCGGTCCGCCGCCTTGCTTCTCCTCGTCGAGGAACACGCCCCACGTCGGCACCGCGCGTCTGCGGATCGCGTGCGCCTTGGCGAAGTACACCTCGCCCAGCTCTTCCCGGTCGCAAGCTTCCTTCAAATAGCGGGAGTCCGCGCGGAACCGGTTTTGATAGCCGATGCTCAGCTTCTTGCCCGTGCGCTTCGCCGCTTCGAGCATAAGGCGCGCATCCGCGGCCGTCTTCGCCATCGGCTTCTCGCACAGAACGTGCTTGCCCGCTTCGAGCGCGGCCACCGTAATTTCGGCATGGGAGTCGTTCGGCGTGCAAATATGGACGACCTCGATCGTCTCGTCCTTTAGCAGTTCGCGGTAATCCGTGAAGACGACCGCGTCGCTCGTGCCGTACGTTTCCTTCGCTTTCACCGCGCGCTCGGCTTCGATGTCGCAGAACGCGACCATTTGCGCTTCGGCGACTTTCGCCAGCGCCGGCATATGTTTGCCGTTCGCAATCCCGCCGCAGCCGATGATGCCGATGCGTACTTGTGCTTGTGCCATTTGATTTACCCTCCAAAGATCCGGTTTATTATAGCGCCATCCTGTAATTTTGCGTTGTGCCATTGAACCTCAATGAACTAGAATAAGTATAGTTCAAACAAGCATGGATTAGTAATCGCGGATCTTGCGATCGTTTTATGCCATTTTGTTGTTGCAGGGGTGATCACGTGGAATTCTACAACGAGAAGGTTGTCTATGAAAACCCTCTCTTGTCTCTTAAAATATTTCAATCCGAGCGCATGCACGATTTTTACATTGACTGGCACCATCACCGGGAACTCGAGCTCTTGCTCGTCACGGACGGCATTCTGGACGTGTATATCGACGACGAAAGCGTCCGTCTGGAGGCCGGCGACGTCGCGATCATCGGCGCCAACCAGCTGCATCGCGACCGCAGCATTGGCGTGCCGATGCACTATATCGTGCTGCAATTCGACCTGGAGCAATTTTTCGACCACAGCTCCATGCCGTACATGCGGTTTTTCTCCGAGACGAAGAACCCGCTCAGCCAAGCGAACTACATCTTCCGCGAGAATGCCCATGCGAAGGCGGAAGCCGCCGAGTGCATCCGCTCGATTCTGCAGGAGGCGACGACGAAGCAGACGGGCTATGAGCTGGCCGTCAGCATGTTGATCAAGAAGCTGCTCCTGCTGCTCATCCGCAGCGACACCAAGAAGATGCTCGCCGAGAGCGAAGACTTCGACCGGGCGCGGCTGCGCGGCGTGCTCGATTACGTCGAGACGCATTTGACCGACCGCATTCAGGTGGAGGAAGTATGCAAGCTGGCCAACATGAGCTATTATTATTTCGTCAAATTTTTCAAGAAAGCGATCGGCCTTTCGTTCACCGAATACGTGAATTACCGCAAAATCAAGTGGGCCGAACGCATCCTGCTCACCAAGGACATGAGCGTCTCGGAAGTAGGCGACCGGATTGGCATGCCGAACATGGCGCATTTCTATAAAATGTTCAAGAAATACAACGATTGCTCGCCGAAGCAGTTCCAGAAGCGAATGCTCGCCTGGAACCGGCAATAAAGCCCGCGTTCGTCTCCGACAGAGACGGACGGCGGGCTTTTTCGCGTGGACTTGGAACTATTCGCAGGGACCAAACGTCAAATTGGTATCCCGTTTATTACCACAATAAGGAGCGATACCGTGAAATTGAAGCGAATCGGATTAACGGCCGTGCTTGCATTCCTCTGCGCGGCAGGAGCCTTGCCAGCCTATGCAGCCGAACCAGCGAAAGGGATCAGGATCGAATACGCGAACGGCGAGAAGCGAGATTTGGAGCGCTCCGACTATGTCGCGCAAGATAACGTGCTGTATGTATCTCCTCTCCTGCTCTCCATTTTGGTGCCCTTCGACACGGTCTCTAAGGGGATTGCTTGGAACCCCGTCGAACGGCGCTTACTCATCCAGGCCTTCGATCTGAACGCAGTCGGGGAGCGCAGCGACGGATTTACGATGGTCGCGGGCGAGAAGGCTTTTTATGATCACGTGCGGGATGAACGCTTTGAGATTACGCAAGAGATGCTCCTTACGAACGGGCATGTTTATTTGCCGCTACGCGCCATTGCGGAAGCTTACGACTACACGGTCGAGTATACTGCCGATGGCGGCGAATCCGTCGTTCGGTTAGCGGCCAACCACAGCCAAAGCGAGCCCTAACCTCACGAAAAGCCGTGGAGAGACAGTTATCTCTCCACGGCTTTTCCATGCGAAGGCGGAAGGGTACGCGCCTTGCCGCAACCATTTATCCTGCCGATGGGCTCGGCTGCAAGGGTCGCACGTATTTCGGCCATATCGCAACCGCCGAGACGACGCACACGATGATGCTAATTCCGCCGCAGTAAATATAAATCGGCGTAAAATACGGCAGCGCCTCCGCCCACACAAAGTCGATCACGCTGCGCCAGGTGACGACGCCATTGCCGCCGCCGTCACCTCCTGCCGCAACGAAGACCGATCCGAAGAACAGAATGCCCAGCCGTTCGCCCATCACCAGCGTCAAGCCGAACGCGAATGCTTGCCGAATTGACCGTCCCCATTGTTGGTATACGTACAGCCCGGCAAGCGCATAGGGAACGACCACCATGACAGCGCCGATCCAGACGCCGGCCAAGTCGTACCGGTCGATCGGCTGCCGGGACAGCATCGCGCACGCCGTCCCGGACGCGAAGAAGCACAGCACGTATGCGCTCGCGATCGCGAACCAACCGTTCACATATTTAATCATTGTCCCGCTTCGTTCGGGTCGTGCCTTCGCCGTCAGCTTCGTCATCGACGAATGTATGCTCAACATTGTCCATGATCTCCTCGACGACCGGATCAATCGACTTCGTCGCCGATATATCTTCGCGGTACGGGAAAATCGGCAGTCCCGCCGTATCGACGGCCGTCTGATCATCCCGTTTTTTGCCTGTATCGTTCGATTTCATGCGAATCCTCTCCTTTGCCTAATACTGATGGAAGCATTTGGTTGTAGGTTGTCCTCAGGGGCCATCGAATATGTAAGCGGCGATAGGTGATAGATATTCTTACAGCGATCGCGCCGACTCGAAACAAACCACTCCGCCTAAGCGCCGCAAGCGGAGGAAGTTGACTCGGATTCTAGGTATGCAAAAAGCCCGGCCGTCTATTTGGACGAACCGAGCTTCTTGGGCATGACGAGCTTGTAGCCGACGCCGCGAATGGATTCGATCTGCACCGATTGCTGACCGAGCTCCAGCTTCTTGCGCAGCGAGCTGACGTGCACGTCGACCGTGCGCTGACCGCCGATGTAGTCGAAGCCCCAGACGACGTTCATCAGATCGTCGCGGGTAATGACCATGCCGGGGCGCTGCACCAGATAAAGCAATACTTCGAATTCCTTCGGACGAAGCGGTACGGTTTCCCCGGCAAGAATAACCTCGTACCTTTCGGGGAAAATCGACAGTTCTCCGGCGGAAATGACTTTATCCGAGGATTCCGCTGCCTTGCCGTCCTGCTCCGGCCCCGTGCGCCGCAGCACGGCCGATACGCGGGCGAGCAGCTCCGCGACGCCGAACGGCTTCGTAATATAATCGTCCGCGCCGCGCTTCAAGCCCTGCACGACTTCCTCCTCGGCGTTGCGCGCCGTCAGGACGATGACCGGCGTGCCGTTGCCGCTTTGGCGCAGACGCGATAAGATCTCGAATCCGTTCATGCCAGGCAGCATAATGTCCAGAATAATGAGGTCGAACGAACGCTGCAATGCGGCCTGCAGCCCTTCTACGCCATGCTCGATTACCGTTGTGTCGTACCCTTCTTGCGTCAGGTTGTAGGAAAGCAATCGCGCGAGCGTCGGTTCGTCTTCGATGACTAATACCTTTTGCGACATGAGAACCCCCAAGTTTCGCATTGTTTTGCACTATTTTTGGCTTCTTTACAAGCCAATCATATCATTCTATGAAGAGCGGGTAAACCTTTATCTCTCTTCCCGCTCTCCATGAAATCTATTGAATTACCGGCATATCGATGATGAACGTCGATCCGATTCCGACCGTGCTCTCGACCGAAATCGTGCCATGGTGCAGCTCGACCAAGTGCTTCACGATGGACAAGCCGAGACCCGTACCGCCCGAACTCCGCGAACGCGCCTTGTCGACGCGGTAGAACCGCTCGAAGATGCGCGGCAGGTCTTTCTTCGGAATGCCGATGCCCGTATCCGAAATGCTGATACGAATGTAGTCGTAGTCCGGCTCGTCTCCGCCGCTCACGGGCCGCCCGTCGACGAGCGGCTGCACGCTGATCGATACCTTGCCGCCTTCCGGCGTATAGCTGATGCCGTTGGCCAGCAGGTTCATGACGATTTGTCGCAAGCGATCCTCGTCCGCCTCCACGAACAGCCCCGGCTCGACCCGCATAGACAGGTTGATATGCTTGCGCGCCGCTTCGCTCGTCATCACTTCCACCGTCTTCGAGATGAATGACGGCAGCTCGATCGGCGAGAATTGCAGCGGCACCCGTCGCGATTCGATCTTCGACAGCTCGAGAATATCGCCGATCAGCCGGTTGAGCCGTTCGCTCTCGTCGTAGATGATCTGCAGGAACGATTTGGTGATCTCCGGATCGTTCACCGCGCCGCTCAGCAGCGTTTCGGCGAATCCCTTCACCGCTGCGACCGGCGTCTTCAACTCATGAGACACATTGGCGACGAATTCGCTTCGCATCCGCTCGAGACGCCGAATCGCCGAGACGTCCTGCAGGACGAGCAGCACGCCGCCGAATTCCGAGCCGTCCTCGAAAATCGGCACCAGGTTGAGATCAAGCAGCCGCTCCTCCGGGAAATAGAACGTAATCTCTTCCCGCACATGCTCCCGATGCTCCAGACCATCCTGGATAATCTGCGTCAGCTCGTACTGCTGCTTGGCTTCCGTATAATGACGGCCGACCATCTCTCCGGCATGAAACCCGAGCACTTCTTCCGCCCGCCGGTTGATCAGCACCATTCGCCCCGCGCGGTCGATCATGACGATGCCGTTGATCATGTTGTCCAGGACGCTTTCCAGCTGATTCTCGTTCTGATGAATGCGAGCCATCTGAATTTGCAGACTTTCGGCCATCGCGTTGAGCGCTTGTCCGAGTTCGCCGATTTCGTCGTGATTTTTCACGTTGACCCGTGCCTGGTAATCCATGCTCTTGATTCGTTTGGCCGCCGCCGTGATCTGCTCCAGCGGCCGCGTCAGCCCGCTCGCGAGCCGGTAGCTGACCAGCGCCGCGACGATGAACAGCACAAGCAAGCCGATAATGAGCGCGCTCCAGATGCGGCTCATGCTCGCTTCGACCGCCGCCAGGCTAAGCGCCAACCGGATATAACCCTTATCCGGTTGTCCGCGTTCCGCCTCGATCGCGACATACAGCAAATTCTCGTCCAGCGTATCCGAGTGACGGATCGCGCGGCCGACGCCGTCGCGCCCCGCTTCCACGATCTCCGTTCGTTCGGCGTGGTTATCCATCGTGCGGGGATCATGATCCGAATCGCCGAGCACGACGCCGTCGCCGCGAATGAACGTGACGCGCGATTCCGTCGTTTCCTTTAAGTGCTGCGCCTGCTCGGTATAATAATCGAACGGCGTGCCGGCGTCGGCGTCCTGCCACGCCATGCCGTCCAGAATAATCCGCATCTCCCGCACCATGCTGGCTTCCAGCGCGTTAATATGATTTTGCTTGAATGTGTTGCCCATCACAATGCCCGCGGCCAGTACCGACAAGCCGATCAGCGCGACCATTGCGAAGGTCAATCGAAACCGAAAACTATTCATTTTCCGTATCCTCCACCGTTTCCTGTCCCCTATCGTACTCGTCATGGGCTATGAACGCCAGCCTTCCGATTGTAAAGTTTGTGTAAAACGGCATGATGGAGCGTCGCAAGCGGCTGCTGGATCAGAATCGACAGGACGACGGGAACCGCGGCGAGCGGACTGAAGTAACCCATGGCCAGCACAATGCCAAGCGAAATATTGCGCATGCCCGAGGCGTAAGAGACCGTCGTCAGCATCTCCCGGTTCCGGTAAGGCAATGCGCCGAGGAAGCCCACCGCGTAGCAAATCCCGACCATTAAGACCGCCAGCGGCACGATCCGCAGCAAATCGTCCTTCAGCGCCGAAGCCTGCGGGGCGATCGCCGCCGCGTTCAGCAGGACAACAAGGGCGAAGCAAATTTTGGAAAGCGGCGCCGCGTAGGGCTGAATCGCGGGTTGAATGCGCCCTTTGGTGAGGTCGTGCAGCAGGACGCCGACGAGGGTGGGCACCACGATGATCGTCAATAAATCGAAGATCATCTGCGCCGTATCGGTCTCGACGCTCTCGCGGAACAGGAGATGGATGCCAGCCGGTACGACGAACGGACTTAACGCAGAGTCGATGACGACCATGGCCAGAATCAACGGGACGCTGCCGCCCGACATGCCCACCCACAGCACGGTCGAGACACCGAGCGGAATGATCGTGAACAAGACGAAGCCGACGACGTACGGGGAGTCTGCGCCGAAGACGAGCGTGCCCAATCCGTAAGCGATAAGCGGAGACACGACATGGGTGAGGACTAACGTCCACGCCATCACGCCGGGCCGCTTCATCACCGCCGCGAGATGCTTGATACCGCAGCCGATGGCCATCACGAACGTCACGTAGGCGAACAAATACGGGACGGTGCCGGCGAATCGCGCAAGGGCGCCGGAAAAAAGAAATCCCAGGATGAGACATCCCGGGATAATGAGAAACATCCATTGTTCGAATTTCTTATTGAATGCCAGGCCGAAATTGCGCACGCGCATCCCTCATTTATATCTAGTCTTGGCCATCGCCGCGGCGGATGGCTTATTTGAACACCGGCTCTTTGAATTCGGCCAGCTTCGCGAACGAATCCTTCTCCACATCGGCGTGCAAGCTATTGCCATGCGAGTCCATCGTGACGATCGCGGCGAACCCTTCGGTCTGCAAATGCCACATCGCCTCCGGAATGCCGAATTCCATGAAGTCGACGCCGTTGACGTTCTTGAAGCACTCGGCGTAATATTGCGCCGCGCCGCCGATCGCGTTCAGATAGACCGCGCCGTGCTCTTGGAGCGCCTTCAGCGTCTTCGGTCCCATGCCGCCCTTGCCGATGACCGCGCGGATGCCGAACTTCTTGATGATGTCGCCCTGATAAGGCTCCTCGCGGATACTCGTCGTCGGGCCGGCCGCCTTCACGTGCCATTGTCCCGCTTCATCCTTCAGCATAACCGGCCCGCAATGATAGATGGCCGCGCCGTTCAGGTCGATCGGCGCGTCGTGGTCCATCAGATGCTTATGCAGCGCGTCCCGGCCGGTATGCATCTCGCCGTTGATGATGACGACGTCGCCGACCTTGAGCGAGCGGATCTGCTCCTCCGTGATTGGCGTGGTCAGCACCACCTCGCGGCGCTCAGGCTGCGTGGATACCGAGGCTGCCGCCTCGTCCGCCGCCTCGTTCTTCATCGGCGTATCCGATCCGGACGGATAGATCCACGATTTGATCTCGCCCGTCTCCGCGTTCAGCAAGGCGCCTTGACGGCGGTAAGCCCAGCAGTTGTAAGCGACGGAGACAAAGAAGCTCGCCGGCAGCCGATTCATGACCCCGACCTTGCAGCCGAGCAGCGTCACGTTGCCGCCGAAGCCCATTGTGCCGATGCCGAGCTTGTTGGCATGCTCCAGCACGTAGTCTTCCAGCTGCGCCAGCTCCGGGATGTCGTTCGTATCGTCGACGGGACGGAACAGCTGCTGCTTGGCCAGCTCGTAGCCGGTCGTGCGGTCGCCGCCGATGCCGACGCCGATGAAGCCCGCGCTGCAGCCTTGGCCCTGCGCTTGGTATACCGCGTGCATAATGCACTTGCGGATGCCGTCAAGATCGCGTCCTGCCTTGCCCAAGCCTTCCAGCTCGGTCGGCAGGCTGTACTGAATGTTCTTGTTCTCGCAGCCGCCGCCTTTGAGGATCAGGCGAATATCGACATCGTCCTTCTCCCATTGCTCGAAGTGGATGACCGGCGTGCCGGGACCGAGGTTGTCGCCCGTGTTCGCGCCTGTCAGCGAATCGACCGAGTTGGTGCGCAGCTTGCCGTCCTTCGTGGCGCGCGCGATCGCGCTGCGGATCTGCTTCTTCATGACAATCTGGTTCGCCCCGACGGGCGTATGCACGACGAACGTCGGCATCCCGGTATCTTGGCAGATCGGGGAGACGTTGCATTCGGCCATCTCAATATTCGTGGCGATCGTGGATAGGGACAACCCGGCGCGCGTGGCGCGGTCTTCCGCTTCCTGCGCGGCTTGGATCACCTTACGGACGTCGCCCGGCAGGTTCGTGGAGGTTTCGACGATGAGCTTGTAAACGCTCTCTTCAAAATGTTGCATGAACGATGCTGCTCCTCTCTCTATTCGCAAAACTGGTATAATACTATAATAGCATAGACCTCCGCGATAGGAGAACCATCCGCAAGGGAGAGAGAACGCGCTTGGAAAATCACTTTGTCGCTTACCTGTACCGGCTGCGATATATAAAAAGATGGAGCCTCATGCGCAACACGACGCGCGAGAATGTCGCCGAGCATTCCTATCACGTCGCCCTGCTCGCCCACCTGCTGTGCGAGATCGGCAACCGCGTGTTCGGCCGTTCGCTAAACGCCGAGCGCGCGGCGACGATCGCTTTGTTCCACGACGCGACCGAGGTGTTCACCGGGGATATCCCGACGCCGGTCAAGCATCACAATCCGCGCATGCTCTCGAATTTTCGGGAGCTCGAGGCGATGGCCGGCGAGCGGCTGATGGGCATGGTGCCAGACCCGCTCAAGGCTGCTTACGAGCCGCTGCTGCGGGAGCTCGGCCAGCATGCGCCGGACGCCCCGCCTCCGGATGCCGAGGAGCTGGAGCTGCGGCGCATCGTCAAGGCGGCCGATCTGCTCGACGCCTATATCAAGTGTCTGTCCGAGCTGTCCTCCGGCAACCGCGAATTCGCCGTGGCCAAAGGTCAGATCGAGCAGTCGCTTAGCAAGTTGGGCATGCAGGAGACCGAATGGTTCCTCGATCATATGGCCAGCGCCTTCAGCAAGACGCTCGACGAATTGTCGGAGGACGAGTGAGCGAGGCGTCTCGCGGCGAACAGCCGACGAGCAAAATGAGCAGATGAACGAAATCCCCGAGCATTGGGCGAAGGCCCTTTGTTCGGGGATTTTTTATCGCGCCGTTGACACCGGTTGTTCACACGATCTATAATTTGATCAAGTAATCAGTTTTATGATTGTTCACATAATATCTAGTTCATTCGATCAATTCATTGAACCAGTATTCGAATCTCATTCTCTAGTCTGGCCGCTGCCTTCGAACAATCGGCAATTATTCGAAAGGGGAAATGAACATGAGTGAATCGAAAGCAAGCACCGCATCCGTCAAGGAAACGGACCGTAAGTGGTTCGCGGCGTTAAGCGCCGCCGCAGGCGTCCTCGCCTTATGGGCCGTCTGGTTTTTCTACGCCGACCATTGGCAAGCCGCCGACCTGCCCTGGTACCGCTGGATTCAGCCGGCGCTCATGGCGCTGGGCGGCATTATGGCGCTCGCCGCTTCCGCGCTTATCCTCGCGCGCAGCGAGCATGGCAAGCCGCTGTTTCAAATGGCGCTCGGCATGATCCCGGTCGTATTCGCGCTGCGCCTGCTGATCGTCATCGTCTTCTTGGTCGGCCGGTTGTTCGATGGTTCGATCGTCGAACGGATGCCCGAACAGATTGAAGCCCACCCGCTCCAAATCGTGATTAACGTCGTGGTTGTCATCGCCATTGTTCAGCTCGTACAATGGAGCAAGAAAGCCAAATCGCACTCGAAATGACCGACTGGCGGCCTGCTTCGCTGTCGGGGGAGGAAACACGCATGAGCAAGAAGACCGAAGAGAAGCAATCGTTCATCACGGAAGCGCGCCGGGCCCAGATTGTCGATGCGGCCATCACGACGCTCGACGAGATCGGGTTCGCGAGCGCGAGCCTGGCGCAAATCGCCAAACGGGCTGAAATCAGCACGGCGCTGATCTCCTACCACTTCAAGGACAAAAACGAGCTGATGGACTACACGCTCATGGCGCTGGTCAGCGATTCGGCCGGTTACGTGCTGGAGCGAACGCGCGCGGCATCCACGAACGCGGAGAAGCTCCACGCCTATATCGCCGCCAGTCTTGCCTACCAGGCGACCCGGCCGAGACACAGCACGGCGCTGATCGAGATTATTTTCCACGCGCGCACGCCGGACAATGTACCGTATTACAAAATCGGCGACGACGATGAAGATCCGCTGGCGGCCGAGCTGCAGCGTATCCTGACCAATGGACAGTCGCGCGGCGAATTCCGCAGCTTTAACGCGCAGATCATGGCTTCCGTGATTCAAGGCGCAATCGGTGAATATATGTTCAATAAGAAGCTGACGGATGACGTCGACTTGGAAGCTTATATCGACGAGCTGATCGCGTTGTTCGACCGGATGGTGCGAAGCGACAGTCCGCCAGCGTAAGCGCGACGCATCCGCGCAAACCAAAATCAAAATCCCCTGCCGGCGTCGTCGCACGCTGACAGGGGATTTCGTCTTTTATATAGGCCGATCGATGGTGAACAGTCGGCCCAACGCCGCATAGTCGTTGCCGGCCATCCGGCTGACCGGCTGCAGCTTGCCGGCGTCGATGCGGCCGTCCTGGTAGACGCTCTCCGCGACGTGGAACCGGACGACGCGGGCAAGGAGCAGGTCGCCCGTCGGCTCCATCTCGCCCGGCCGGCTAATCGGCACGACCTGATCAAGCACGCACTCCATCCTGATTTTGGCTTCGGCGAGACCCGGGACCGCGATCGCTTCGCTCGGCACAGCCGTCAAGCCGGCCAGCTCGGCTTCGCTCTGATCCGGCGGCAGATTGGCGGCCGTCTGATTCGCCTGAGCCACGTTCTCCTCGTCGACGATATGGATGACCAGCTCGCCGCGGGCGATCGCGTTGCGCGCGGTGTCTTTCATCTCGCCCGCCTTGCGCTGGATCGACACGCCAAGCAGCGGCGGGTTGCTGGAGACGATGGAGAAGTAGCTGAACGGCGCGGCATTCAGCACCCCGCTCTCCGAGAGCGTCGTCACCCAGGCGATCGGCCGGGGTACGATGCTGCCGATCATCAGCTTGTAGACGTCGCGTTCGCTATGAAGCGCCGGATCGATCGTGATCATTGGCCGACACCGGCGCCGAAGGACGCCTGGAACCATTCCGCCGCCGCCTGTGCTTCAGTACGGGTCAGCTGATGGCCGGCTTGCTCCCAATGCGCGGTTACGGTCGCGCCAGCGCCTTCCAGCAGCGAAATGAGCTCATCCGATTCCGAGCGGGTGCAGATCGGATCGTTCGTGCCGGCGCCGATGAACACCGGCACCCCGCTCAAGGACGGGATGTCTACCCCGCGCCGCGGCACCATCGGATGGTGCAGAATCGCGCCGCGCAGCGAATTGGCGTGGTGGAAGAGCAGGGACCCTGCAATGTTCGCCCCGTTGGAGTAGCCGACCGCGACGACATTGCCGCGATCGAATCCGTGCTGGGCGGACGCTTCATCCAGGAAGCCGTACAGTTCTTCCGTACGGGCGATCAGATCCTCGATATCGAAGACCCCTTCGGCAAGCCGGCGGAAAAACCGCGGCATCCCGTTCTCCAGCACATTGCCTCTTACGCTAAGCAGCGAGGAGCCGGGCGAGATCATGCGCCCGAGTCCAAGCATATCCCGCTCCGTGCCGCCCGTGCCGTGAAGCAGCAGCAGCGTCGGCGCATTCGCGTCCGTTCCCGGTTCGAAAAGATGTCTCATTGTTCATCACCTTCCAATACGCGTACTTGAATGGGCAGCAGATTGCCTTCGATCGCCGCGCGGTGCGGCTCATACCATTCGGGCAGCATCACTTTCTCGCCGAGCGTCTCCGGCGCCTCGTCGCGAGCGAAGCCCGGAGGATCGGTCGCGATCTCGAACAGAATGCCGCCGCCTTCCCGGAAGTAAACGGCATTGAAGTATTGGCGGTCGACGATCGGCGTCGGGCCGAGGCCATGGCCGGCTACCTGCTCGCGCCATGCTTCATGCTCCTCGAAATCTTTTGCGCGCCATGCGATGTGATGAACGGTACCCGCACCGCCGTCTCCCCAAGCCATATTTTCCAGCCGGACATCTATGATGTTACCGAGATTCCCCTCGGATTGGAAGCGGGCGTACCCCTTTTCCTCGCCGACTTTGTCGAGTCCCATGACGTTGACGAGCACATCGGCCGTCTGCGCATGGTTGACGCTGTACAGAATTGCGCCGCCGAAGCCTTTGATCGCTTTGTCCGCCGGTATGCCGCCGAACGACCATTGACTAGGTTCGCCGTCGCGGCGCTCCACGAGCTCCAGCTGCAAACCTTCATTGTCGGCAAATTGGAGGAACGTTTCGCCGAAGCGGGTCGTCTGCTCCGCTTTCACGCCGAGTTTCGCCAGACGCTCCGCCCAGAAGCTGAGGGTGCCTTCCGGAATGACGTACGTCGTCGTGCCGACCTGACCGCCGCCGATCCGCCCTTTGCGGGAATTCGGCCACGGGAAGAACGTGATAATCGTGCCCGGGCTGCCATTTTCGTTGCCGAAATAGAGGTGGTAGACTTCGGGCGCGTCGAAGTTGATCGTTTTTTTGACCAGTCGCAAGCCAAGCACCCCCGCATAGAAATCGACGTTCGCTTGCGGGTCGCGGGCAAATGCGGTGATATGGTGAATACCGGATGTACGAAGTGTCATAAGAATCGCTCCTTTTAGGGGCTCCTGCGAGCCCTATGTTTTGGGTTGGCTTAGGATAAGATTTAGCCGCTTACAGACAATTGTTTATTGCGCAAATCCGTCTATCGATACGAACTCGGCCACCGGCTTGCGGTACCCGCGCGGACGCTGCCCGCTCTCGTCTTCCTTGCCGATCGTGATGAGCAGCGCGGGGACGTAACGCTCCGGGATACCGAGCGCTTCACGCATGCGATCCGGATCGAATCCGATCATCGGGCAGGTATCCCATCCCTTATCCTTGGCAATGAGCATGAACTGCATCGCCGATAGGCTGGCGTTGCGGATCCCCTCGTCGCGCATGAATCCCGGTCCGCGTTCCTCGTAGAAGCTCGTCACCGATTCGACCGTGCGATCGTATTCCTGCTTGCTGATGACGCCTAGGTTCAGCAATCCTTCGTTGATGCGAGCGGCGTCCTTGTAAGCTTCTAGGTCACCCAGCACCAAGATGGCGGCGGAGGCCAACCGAACTTTGTGCTGCTTGCCGGCCGCCTCGTAGACAGGTCCGTTCTTCAGCGCCTCGTCCCGTACGACGACGTATCTGGCGTGCTGCAGATTGAACGCGGACGGCGCATACTTGGCCAGGCCGAACATCGCGTTCAATTCTTCATCGCTAATCGCGATGCCGGGTTGAAACTTGGACGCCGATCTTCTTTCCTTTACGATTTCCTCGAATGTGGACATTACTACGCCTCCTGCGAATTTTAAATTTCATTATCTTTGATTTAAGATATCAGTTAAAAGAAATTGCAGGCCGCTGCCTGCCATTCCTATGGAGAAGCCCCCCGGCTTGCCATAGGACTTCCCGAGTGCAGCTCTTATGCCTAGCAACTATCCGGCGCCGCTCCCCTTGCCTAGCTTCTTCAGCAGCTCGGTCGCCAACCGTTTCTCTTCCCTGTCCAGTCCTGCCGTCAAGGCGTGAATGACTTCGGCGTGCGGAGGAAAAATACGATCGAACAGCTCGCTGCCCGCTTCCGTAATCTCGGCGAACGTGACGCGCCGGTCATCCGGGCAAGGAACGCGCTTCAGCAGCCCGCGATTCTCCAGCTTGTCGATATTGTAAGTGACGCTGCCGCTCGTGACGAGAATCTTGCTGCCAATCTGCTGCAGCGGAATGCGTCCTTTGTTGTACAGCACCTCGAGAATCGTGAATTCCGACGGCGACAGCTGATGCTGCTTCATGTCTTTCACAGCTTGATCCATCAGCGTCTTGTAGGCCTTGGATAACACGACGAACAGCTTGAGCGATTCCGCTTGATCATGGTTGAGTTCGATCGGCATCGTTTCCTCCGCTCCTTTCTCGTTGTTTGCTTTGGATTTAATTATCTTGAATTAAAGATAACGCAATTTAAAACCAATGTCAACACCTCTTACTTAAATTGTTTCCTGCGGCCGTTGCCGTTATTCGCCCCATGATGAATGCTGCATGCAAAAGAGCCGCGCCCTAGGTTCACCTAAGGCCGCGGCCCATCCTAATCCATCATGACTGCGGCTTGCTTATGCTTGCTGCCAGCGCCATCCGAGCGGATATTGCTCCGAGATGCGCAGCGGCAGCCGGCCAACGGGCGCCAGCTCGCCCGTCAACGCCTTGGCTGCGGCCTCCAGCGCGAGCGGACGGCACTCGTAGACGGCGAGGAACGCCTTTACGTCCGGGTACAGCAGCAGATCGAGGGGATTACGCACCGAGACGGCAACCGTTCGGTCTGGCGCCAGCTCCGCGAGCTTGGCGGCCATGGCGCGCTCCGCCGCGAATTTCGCCGCGTCGTAGCTGACGAATACGATTTGCTCGAACTGCTCGAGTCCCTCCAGCGCGCTTGGGTCGGTTACTTTGCGCTCGACCACGTCGGCGAGACGATGCGCCAACCTTGCGCCGAGCGTCCCATCCTCGGAGAGCATCTCGTCGGCTACGGATACGGCGACAATCTCCGGCCAGAGCACGAGCGTCTTCGCCTCCTTGCGCAGCGGCAGCAGGCCGCCCTCGTTCTTGACGAGGGTGACGGACGCCTCGCTCCACTTCTCCACGACCTGACGCTGCTCCGGCGTATCGAGACTCGCCTCGATCTCCGCCCAAGGCTTCAGCGGCTCGTAAAGCCCGCGCTTGGCCTTCGCCGCCAGAATCCGCTTCACGGACGCGTCGATCCGCTCCTCCGACAGCTCGCCGCTGGCAACCGCCGCTTCGACGGCCGCCAGCGCCTCGCGGTGCTTGGCCGGCGTATGCGAGACGAGCACCATGTCCGCGCCCGCCTGCAGCGCCATGACCGAGCCTTTGCCCGGTCCGTAATTCTTGTCGATCGCGTCCATCTCCAAGCAGTCCGTGATGATGATGCCTTGGTAGCCGATGTCCTCGCGCAGTAGGCCGGTTAAGATCGGCTTCGACAGCGTGGAAGGCACGCCGGACGGGTCGAGCGCCGGCAGGCCGACGTGCGCGGTCATGACGAAATCAGCGTCTTCCGCCGTTCTGCGGAACGGCACCAGCTCGATCTCCTCCAGCCGCGCCCGATCGTGCGCCAGCATCGCGAGCGCGTGGTGGGAGTCGACATTCGTATCACCATGGCCGGGGAAGTGCTTCACCGTCGCCGAGACGCCAGCGCTCTGATAGCCCCGCACCGCGGCAAGGCCGAATTCGCTGACTAGTTCGGCGTTGTCGCCGTAAGAGCGCACATTGATAACCGGATTGTCCGGATTATTGTTGACGTCCACGACCGGCGCGAAGTTCAAGTTCACGCCGACCGCGCGCAGCTGCTCGCCGCTAATGCGCGCCGTATCGCCTGCCGCATCGGCGTCGCCCGTCGCCCCGAGCGCCATGTTGCCCGGCGTCAGCGTGATCCCTTTCACCAAGCGGGCGACCATGCCGCCTTCCTGGTCGATCGCGATGAACATCGGCACCCGCCCGGCCTTCCGGCCGGCATCGTTCAAGCTTTGCGACAGCTCGTGCACCTGCTTGGCATCCACGATATTGCGCGTGAAGTAGATCACGCCGCCTACCCCATAGCGTTCGATTAAGTCCAATATTTCCGGAGCAGGCTCGTATCCTTGGAAGCCGAATACGAACAGCTGGCCGATTTTCTCTTTCAAGCTCAGTTTGTGTATGTCCTGCGTCATCGTCGGTCTCTCTCCCTTGTCCTTACATCGGATCTGTTCGTTACAGATCCTCAGGCTCGTTCTCGGCTGCTTGCCCTCCCTGCCGGGAGGTGCGAAATTCGGACGGATTTTGTCCGGTGTATTTCATGAACACTTTCGTAAAATAGCGCCGTTCGGCATAGCCGACTTCCTTCGCGATCTGCGACACGCTGAGCGCCGTATCGGCGAGCAGCGATTTGGCCCGCTCCATCCGCTCGCGCGTCACGTATTCGATGAACGTCTCCCCGTATGTCTGCTTGAACAGCAGGCTGAAATGCGAGGTGCTGAGCCCGACGAAGGAAGCGGCTTCCTCGACGCTCAGATCGCGGAATAGATTCCGGTCAATGAACGCCTTCGCGTCGCCCATCTGGCGGTGCGAGTGCTTGCGCTTGTCGGTCGACCGGGCAACCCCGACGCTCGACGCCTGGCGGATCGCCGCCATAAGGTCCTTGACGCAGAAGCGGCCGTCAAGCTTACGCCAGAACACCTCTTCCTGATCGCGCGGCAGCAGTCCCGCTTCCTTCAACTCCCGCATCAGGTGCAGCGCCACGAAATGCAGCATCGCCCCCAGCCGCTCCGTCGGAATGTCGCCTGCGTGCTGCATCTGATCGGCCAGCCGGCTTAACTCGTCGTTCACCTTGTCCGGGTCGCCGCGCTTCAGCCCGCCGACCAGCCGCTCCGCCGTATCCCACATGACGCGCTCCGGCTCGACCGCCGCGCTCTTCTCGCCGCCGAAGAAAGCCAGACCGTCTCCGCTGATTGCGAGCTGCATGCCGCGCTGCACCGTCTTATAGGCGGCCGCAAGATCCGTCAGCGCCGCCTGCCTGGCGAATATCCCCGCGTTCAGCTTGTGCGCGGCCTCCTGACGGACTGCCCCGAGCAGGTGGCGCGTCCATTCCGCCATCTGCTCCTGGCCGAGCGTCTCGCCGGCATTCTGGATAAGCACGCACCACTCGCCGTCGCGCGTCTGGATAACCGCATGCGGCAGCGCGGCCTTCTGCAGCGTTCGGCGAAGCACGGAGATGATGGAGTAGTTCCACATTTTCCGCTCCTTGGCCGTCCATTCTCGCCAATCCTGAGCGTCCTCCGAGCCGACGTTCAAGTCGAGCACGATGACCGTGTAGGCCGGCTCGTCGATCTGTCCTTCCACGCCCGCCATCAGGAGGCTGTCCGGCGTGATCACCGTGTAATCCATCAGCACGTCGTATAAAATTTTCTCGTTCGCCATATCGATCATTTGGCCGATTTTGCGTTCCTCGTCCTTCGCCTTGCGTCTTCTGGCCCGCTGTTCGTTCATGACTCGGGCGATGACGCCGGTGAGCTCGTCGTACGGAATCGGCTTCAGGACGTAATCCTTGACCCCGAATTGGATCGCCGCCCGCGTGTACGTAAAGTCCTGGTAGCCCGTCAGCATGATGACGTCCAGATCGAGCCCTTGCTCGCGTATGCGCCGCACGAGCTCCAGTCCGTCCATGACCGGCATCCGGATGTCGCACAAAATCAAATCCGCCTTGTTCTGCTCCAGTAAATCGAGCGCCTCGACGCCGTTCTTCGCCGTCCCCGCCACCTCGAGGCCGAGCATCTCCCACGGAATGACCTTCTCCAGGTTGCGCGTAATATGCAGCTCGTCGTCCACCAGCAGCACTCTGTTGTTCTGCGTCATCCTATCCATTCACCCCGTATTCGCGGAATCGTTATCCGTATGACTGTACCGTACCCCGGCCAACTGCAGACGATCATGCCGTAAGCTGGACCGTAATGGATGCGCAGCCGGTCGGCGACATTGCGCATCCCCAGTCCGTTGCGCTCGCCTTCGCCGAGAGGCGGCGCGCCTGCGCGTCCCGTGTTCTCGTTCTCGATCCCGTTCAGTTTGCGCAGCGACGACTCGCTCATCCCGATCCCATTGTCCCGTACCATGAATACGACCGCGCCGTCGATCACCTCGGCCGAGATCGTGATGACGCCGAGCTCCGTCAGGCCCTCGAAGCCGTGCTGAATGCTGTTCTCGACGAGCGGCTGCAGCGACAGCTTCAAAATCGTGAAGTCGAGCGCGCCCTCCGGGATGTCCAGCTCGTACGTAAAGACGTCCTCGAAGCGGTAATCCTGAATCTCGAGGTAGCTGCGCACATGCTCGATTTCCTGCCGGACGGTAATGACCTCCGCCTGATGCATGCTCGTGCGCAGCAGATTGCTCAGCCTCCGCACCATGAGCATCACCTTGCGCCCGTCGTTCTGCGCGGCCAGCGCGTTGATCGACTCCAGCGTATTGAACAGGAAGTGCGGCTTGATCTGCGCCTGCATCAGCATCATCTCGGCGCGCTGCTTGCGCTCCTGCTCGTGGCGGACCTCCCGCAGCAGCCGGCCGATCGTCTCGACCATGCTATTGAACGAACGCGCCAGCAGCACCGTCTCGTCGCGGCCGTGCGCCGTCACGCGCGTATCCATCATGCCCTGCTCCACGAGACGCATCTTGCGGACGACGCGGATGATCGCCTTGGCGATGCGGTTGACGAACAGCATATTGAACAGCACGGCCGAGAGCAGGCAGAGCAGCGTGATCCCGCCGATCCACTGGAGAAAGCGCATGTTCTCGTTCGTCAACGATTCCCAAGACTTGACCGAGACGAGCACCCACCCGCTGCGGTCGAGATTATAGGCGGAGAACAGCACGTCCTCGCCGCTGAACCGGGCGCGCGCGCTCATGTATCCGGCAGCCGTATCGACCTGAAGATCCGTTTGCTCTGCGATCGATGTCCCTTCCAGATCATGTTCGCTGTCGAGCATAACCAGGCCGTCCTTGTTCAGGATCAAGTACCGAGTCTGCGACGTGTGATCGTCGCCGAACAGCGTGAAGTCCTGCAGCATCCGGTCCACCTCGTCCGTCTTGTACTGCGTGACCATGACGCCCAGGTCGTTGAACGATTCGGTATCCTTCACCAGCCGCATCTGGGTGAACAGCGGCACGTCGTCTCCGGTCAACCCCTGCTCCTCGTAAGGACCGATCCAGACGGGAAGGCCGTTGCGCTTGACCACCTGATCGTAAATCGCATAGCCCTGCAGCTGATCGAGCGCGATCGCACGGAAGGTGGTCGGATCGTTCCGCGAGGCGAGATACTGCATATTGTCCTTCGCGTACAGGACGACGATGCTGATGGCCGGATGTTGGAACAGCACGCGCGTAAGCTCCTTGTCGGCCTGGTTCTTCTTGATCTGCCCCTGCGGCTTGGTGATCTCCGCGCCGAGATTCGCCTTCAGCGGTTCTTGAATCCAGCTGTTCGTCACGCTGGCGTCGGTAATTTGGTCCAGCTCCTTGAAGAAAAAGCGGATGTTGCCGCCGACAGCCTTCAAGGTGATCTCCGTCTGTTCGCTGTACTTCTTCTCGAGCAAATGCTCGGAATTCAGAAAGGAAACGATGCCGAGTCCGATCAAGGGAACGACGATCAGTCCGATGAAGGCGGCGAACAGCTTCACTCTTAAGTTCATATGCGATCGCTCCTTCTAACGAACTTGCAAGCTACGGCGTCGCTTGGTTGGCGATGCGCTGCGTTTCCTGAACATGCGCGGCCACTTCCGCGGGGGTCTTCACCTGACCGATCAGCTCCTGCAGCCCGACGCCCAGATCCGCGCCCACTTTCGGCTGCACGATCGAGTCGAACGCCTTCCAAGCCGACGACGCGTTCGCCAGCGTCCGCTGCACCTCCGACATGAGCGGATCGACGCCGGAGAGGTCGGTCATGCGCATCGAAGGCAGCACTTTGTCCTCGAGCAGCGTTCGCTTCTGAATCTCGACCGTGTAAAAATTCCGGATGAACGCGACGATCATCGCCTTCTGATCCTCGCTCACGTTGGCGGAGAAGCCGAAGCCGTTCGAATAGCCGCCGTTAATGGACGTTTGGTCGCCCTGGCCGCCCGGAATCGCCGGGAACGTGAAAAATCCGATGTTGCCGTCCAGCTTGCCGGCCTCCGGACCGACGAAGCGGTTCGCGTCCCACGTGCCGGTGAACACCATCGCCGCATCCCCTCTGAGGAACTGCGTGCCTTGCACCGCATAAGGGAGTCCGAGCGATCCGTCGGTGAAAAATTTCTTGTCCACGAGCTGCGCGAACGCCTCGAACGACTTCACGAAGCCCGGATCCGTCCACTTCGCCTCGCCCGTCCGCAGCTTGTAGAACGCGTCGATGCCAACGAACCGCTCCGCGATCGTGTTCCACATCATCCCGACCACCCAAGCGTCCTTCGCGGCTTGGGCGAACGGAACGATGCCCTCGGATTTGAGCACATTGCCGACGTGCAGCAGTTCGTCCCAGGTGCGGGGCACCGTCAGGTTGAGCTTCTCGAACAGCGCTTTGTTGTAGAACACGCCTTCGCAATAGCCCCCGAACGGAAGGCCGTATATTTTCCCGTCGATGGTGAATTCGTCCAAGTTGGCGAAGTCGTCCCGGATGCCGAGCTCATCGAGGATCGGCGTCAAATCCATCATTCGTCCGGCTTTGACGTATAGCGCCAAATCCGCGCCGCCGAACACCTCGAAGATGTCGGGCGGATTGCCCGCGGCCATCTCGGCCTTCAGCTTCTGGTCCCGGTTGACGACTTCGTCGATCCCCTCGAGCTCGATTGTCAAGCCCGGATTGTCCGCTTCCGTCTTCGCTACCACGTCCTGAAAAATTTTGAGCCGGATCTTGCTCGATTCCTTGATCTGCGTATGCCGCAGCGTCAGCTTGACGTCTTTGTATACCGAATTCCCGCCGGGAGCGTCCGCTCCGGTCTCATTCGTCCCCCCGGACGCGCAGCCGGCGAATGCCGCTGCGACGGAAACCGCGATGACGGTCATGGCTGTATGCCGTATGTTCATGAATGAGACCTCCTGTTTGCTCGTCCCGATAGGGCGCTGCGCGCGCCGAAGAGGCGTACATGCGGCCGAACCGGCGGAAAAGGCAAATTGTAAAAGCATGCGCTTTCATCCAATCGCGGTCGAACCCCCATATCCCTTTCCACTCTCATTATAGCGGCGGAATCCGCGAAGCAAGAGGACAAAAAAAACCGGAGAGGGGACACATTTCTACGGATGCCCATGGTTCAAACTCCTCTTCTTGATTGATCTGCGCCCGGAGCATGGCTCGCGGGAATCGTTCTGGCTGCATGAAAGCCGCCCAACCCGCCCATGTTATGAGAGCGGGAGGTGAAGAACATGTCAGGACGCAATAACAAACCGAAAAACAACGGACCGGCGGCCAGCCCGTCGCGTCTGGACCAGTTCGGCGACAAGCTGTCGGACGATACGGCGGTACAGAAGCCAAGCAGCAAGAACGACTAAGCAGCGTGTCATGCGCCTCTAGCCCCACGATGCTGCATGTTGCTTCTACTGTACCAAACAACCGGCGCATCGTGAAGCGGCCAGGTACGATGCCGGGGCAAGAAGGCGTCGCGCCTAGCTTGTTAACGTCTATTCGACGCGAGAAGCGGATGCAGCAGCATGGATTTCGTCTTCCCCTTGTCGTGAAGTCGGCGAACATGCGGTCGACCTTATTTAGGCCGCCTTTCCCGTGCTCGTCGCAAAAAAAAGGATGATCCGACGGACTCGGATCATCCTTTCCCTTATACTTGACCGCTCTTCTCGCGTATGCCCAAGACCGACTGCCGCACAGCCTGGTAGAAGGACTGCCAATGCGGCGCGACGTCGTCTGGACCGTGATCAAGGGCGAGCAGCTCAGGCTCCTCGCCGACCGGCTTGCGCCCGGACAGCGCCGCTTGGCGTTCGTCCCGTTCTTTGAGCGTGTTGTCTCCCTTACCGTTCTCCATCTTTCGCCCCTCATTCCCCGCCGGATGCCGGCGTTCGTTAGCCCTTCAGCCGCTGCTTGCGCAGCGAAAACAAATCGCGCAGTTCGTCGGTCGACAGCTCGGTAATCCAGTTCTCGGACTGGCCGACGACCTGGTCGTTCAGCAGCTGCTTCCGAGAGATCATATCGTCGATCCGCTCCTCCAGCGTGCCGAGCGTGACGTACTTGTGCACTTGCACGCTTCGTTTCTGCCCGATCCGGAACGCGCGGTCCGTGGCTTGGTTCTCGACGGCCGGATTCCACCACCGGTCGAAATGGATGACATGGTTCGCCGCCGTCAGGTTGAGGCCCGTGCCTCCGGCCTTCAGCGACAACACGAAGGCGCAGCCCGGCTCCTGCTCGTTCTGGAACGACTGGATCATCGCGTCGCGCGCGGCCTTCGGCACGCCGCCGTGCAAATACGGCGTCGGCAGGCCGATTCGTTCGTTAATCAGCCGCTGCAGCGCGAGGCCCATGTCCACGTACTGCGTGAAGATGAGACAGCGTTCGCCCTCGGCCGCGATCTCCTCCACCATTTCGAGCAGACGCAGCACCTTGTTCGAACGTTCCGGATCCCAAGCCCCCGGCGCCTGCGGATCTTCCTTCAGCAGCAGGCTCGGATGGTCGCACACCTGCTTGAGCCGGGTAAGCGCCGAGAGAATGAGCCCCCGCCGCTGCATCGCTCCGACGGACTCCAGCTGGCCGAGCAGATCGGAGACCATGTTCTCGTAGATCGCGCCCTGCTCCACCGTGAGCGACAGGTAGGTCTGCATCTCGTTCTTCTCCGGCAGCGACAATTGAATCGAAGGGTCTTTCTTCACGCGGCGGAGCATGAATGGCTTCACCCACCGCTGCAGCTCGGCGATGAGCGCCTCGTCCCGCTCGCGCTCGATCGGCTGGACGACCGCCCGCCTGAATTCGCCCAAGCTGCCCAGATAGCCGGGGTTGATGAAATCGTAGATCGACCACAGCTCGGTCAGCCGGTTCTCCATCGGCGTCCCGGTCAGCGCGATCCGGTGCCGGGCCGGGAAGGCGCGGATCGCCATCGATTGCTTCGTGTAGTAGTTCTTAATATTCTGGGCTTCGTCCAGACAGACGACATCCCATGGCACGGCGCCGATGTCTTCCTCGTCGAGCGGCGCCAGCGCGTACGAGGTAATGACCAAGTCCGCGTCCTGCGCCGCTTCGGCGAACGCTTCGCCCTTGAATCGCTTCGGACCGTAATGCACGTGGATGCGTAGCGACGGCGCGAATTTCTCCAGTTCCTTCTCCCAGTTGCCAATGACCGACGTCGGGCAAATGAGGAGCGACGGCCCGAGCCTATTCCCCTTCTCCAGCACGTATTGCAAATACGCGGTGAATTGTACCGTCTTGCCCAGGCCCATATCGTCCGCCAAGCAGGCCCCGATGCCGAATTGCCGCAGGAACGCAAGCCAAGACACGCCTTGCAGCTGGTACGGCCGCAGCTCGCCTCGGAAGTCCGCCGGCTTCTCGATGACCGGCAGCTCGCTCGTCTCGCTCAGCTTGCCGATCCAGGCGGCCAGATGCTCGTTCAGCTCCACCTCGGCCTCAAGCGCCTCGCGGTCTTCCTGCTCCGCTTCCAATTCGGCCGAACCGCGCAGATGCATCTCGAGCACGTCGCGCATCGTGAACCCCTGCTTGCCGCCGTTCTTCTTCAGCCAGCGGCGGATCCGATCCACGTCGTCCGGGTCCAAATGCACCCACTCCCCGCCCACTTGCATCAAGCGGCGGTTCTCCTCGGCCAGCCGCATAAACTCCGCTTCGCTCATGCTGACGCCGCCGACCGCGAGTTTCCAATCGAAGTCGATGATCTGCTGAAGGCCGAAGGTCGACTGATCGGGCGCGCCGATCGACGATTTGACCTTGGCGCGCAGACGCAGGCGCCGGTTGCGCACGTTCTCCCACCAGCCGGGCAGCAGCACGGGCGCGCCCGCCGCCAGCAGCTTCCCGCTCGCCTGCTCCAGAAATTGAAACGCCTCGCCGTCGGTCAGCTCCGTCCGCATATACGCCAGTCCGCCGCTCTCCGCATCCCCGCCGTCCGTCCAATCCGGCAGCGCCGCCAGCCACTTGGCTTCCTCGCGCCTCATCCGCGAAGCGAAATGCGGCCGCCAATCGGCCGGCGCGTCGTCCGGCAGGCGGAAGCGCAGCGGCGGCAAGCCTTCTTCGGCCTCCCCGCCGGCGGAAGGTCCCGCCGGGCGCAGCGCGCGCCAACCGCCGCCCAGCGCCCGGTCCTGCACCGCAGGGCGCAGCCGCCATCCGGCTTCGCCGTCGGGTTCCATCAGCTGCAGCGCCATCCGGAACGGAACGTCGTCGCGCTTGAGTCCAATCGCGACCAGCCAGTCGTCCTCGTCGGCGGCCTTCTGCGCCAGCACCGATTCGCCCGCGCCTCTGGCGGTCTCCTGCCAGGCTTGGGCCACGGTGGCATCGTTCTCGATCAGCGACTCGACCAGCTGCGTCAGCCATCGCCGCGCGCCTCCGTCGCCGGCTTCGGCCAGCTCGGCCTCCAGCCTGACGATCGCCTCGGCCTCGGGTTCCAGCGTCGGGATATCCAACCTCCAGGCGCGCTCCTGCTCCGTCCATCGCGACCAGTCCGGGATGAACCAGCCGCGCAGCAGCACCGTCCGAAGCAGCGCCGCGTAATCCATAAGACGCCGGGCGCGCTCGCCCCACTCCACTTCAAGAAGCGATACCGGCGCGGGCTGCGCCAAATAATCCATCGCAAGCAGCGCAGGCACGCTCAGCTCCATCTGCCCGGTTCGCTCGTCGAGCCGCTCCTCGATCTCGGTGCCGTACCAAGACGGGGCATGCCAGGCAAACAGCAGCGAACGGCTTCGCTGCGAAAGCCCTGCCGCATGGCGGACGCTCAGCACGATTCCTTCGCCGTCTTTCCAATATCCGTCGACATACAGCGTTTCCGCTCCCGTGTAGCCTCTCATGTGATGATTTTTCCCCTCCAGAGCTCTTCCTGCAGCGCGCGAAGCCGCTGGTGCTTGCGCACGGTCTCGCCTATGTAGCGATCCCAAGCTTCCTGCTTCTTCTCCGTCTTATACAGCTTCTCCAGCTTCTTCATCAGCTTGACGGCGTTCCGGTAGCCTTGCCGGTTGCGGCTGCGGATCGCTTGATCGATCGCTTGGTGATACATCGGGAACAGCACCAGCGGGGCGTTCTTGGCCACCTCCCGCACCACCTGAACGTCCAGCTCGTCGGGATCGATGCCGATCCGCAGCTGAAGATCCGCCCACTGCCGGTAGCGCTGCTGCTCGATCCAATGATCGGACAAGGCCGAGTAGGAGTTGGGCAAGAACGAGATCAGATACTTCTCCCACGCCGGATTCTCCGGCTGACGCTCATCGGCGATTCTGCACATCGACAGGAACGGACCGAAGGCGCGGGATTTGCGTTCGACCATGAGTCCGGCATAAATGTAATCCATCCAGCTGGCGAGCCGATCCCAGTCGTTCTCCTCCAGTCGTTCCAAGGCGCAGTCGCAGGCGAGCAGCACCGTCCGGTTGAACTCCGTATCGGCGAGCAGCGCCACCGCCTTATCGTCGCCGCCCTCCACGAAATGGAGGAACGCCAGCGCCATCGGGTAGAAGAACGAGACGCGGCCCGCTCTACGCGAGAGCTGGTGCCGACCGGCGAGCCACTTCTCCTCGGCGTCCCGCCAAACGGGATCGTCGATCATTTTGCCCCACAGCGCGAAGTACAGCGTCTCCCAACGGTGCAGCTGCCCTTCGCGGTCCATGTCGCGGGCGTGAAAGAACGCCCGAAGACTCTCGACCGCTTCCCGTTCCGCCCCCGACATGCCGGCCGCGTTCACTTGGCTCGCAAGCTCCAAATACTGGGCGATCCACGGCTCCGTCATCCGCGCGAACGCCATCTCGTAATAGTAGCGCGTATGGCTGTCCACCGCCGAATACGCCCGCTCCGCCTGCTCCGCCACGAACAGAATCGCATGCATCCAGTGCATTCTGCGCTGCGTCTCCGGCCACGTCTTGGACATGCTCTTCAGCGACGTCAGCACCGATTGCAGCGGATGCAGCGAATGTCTGCACTGCCGGTACGTATCGCCGAATTTCCGTTCCATCGCCTCGATCCAGCCGGACGGCGTCTGAGCGGGATCGTCCGTCCGCGGCGGCGTCCCCGTCGAAGAGCCGTCGACTTCCCCGGCCGGCTCCCCTCCGATCGCCCCGCCGTACAACAGCCGATTGTAGGCTTCGTCCGGACTCATCCCGGCATATTGGCAGTACGCGAAATAAACGGCCGCCATATGCTTGCAATAACCGCCGTGCGGACAGGTACAGGTGCTGAAGGCGAATTCGTCGGCGTCAAGGGTTACCGCGTATACGGTCTCGCCTTTGACCGAGCCGTAGATGCTCGTGCCGTTCATCACCTCGACCGAACGCACCTTCTCCCTGCGGAAGTAATCCCAGCCGCGCTCCAGCAGCTCCGCCGGCATGACTTCGGCGAGCTGGGCCTCCAGCGATTCGCCCAAGCCGTCGTTCAACTGAAAACGTGTGTACATCCGTCCGTCCCTCCGCTTCGTTCAGCCATTCTTTTTATTATAGCAAAACCGAAACGGAAATGCTCCCTGCAATGGATATCCAATCCATCGCAGGGAGCATCGTTACGAAAGAAAATCTCGTATGGGGGAGGCGAACGACGAACGTGATCGCATCCGGTTCGTCCGATCTATCGTGGACCGGTTAGTCTGCCCCACCAAGCCTTAAGCGCCCATTTGCGCTCCTGCCTTTTCTTGAAGCGAGGCAGCGCCCGGTATATCTGGCCGCATTCCGCAAGCGCGCGAGCCGCGTCCTCCTTGCGGCCGAGCTGTGCGTACAGCTTCGCCGTCTGGATATACGCTTCGCAGGAAGACGCATCGATCCGGCGGAAGGATTCCAAGTGCCCGATGGCGGCCGCGGGATCGGACTTCGCTTTGAGGGAGGCAAGCCGCAAGTACGCGGCGCCGTATTTCACCCTCGGGTTAATGGAGAGCGCGTTGCGCAGCGCGGCCTCCGCCGCGTCCTCTTCGCCAAGATAGGCAAGAGCCGTCCCCAGATCGTCCCAGAATTCCGCCGAATGGTCCAACGCGTCCTGAAGCGGCATGAGCAGCTCCTTCGCCTTGGCGTACTTCTTCCGTTCTATATAGAGCCGGGCGAGCTCGTGTTTGCCCGGAACGTCGTTCGGATTCATGAGCACCTGCTGACGGAGTCTGCGGATCGCGGACAAGCGGCGAAACGGCTTCACGATGCTCGGGGATAAACCGACGAACCTGCGGTCGATAATATACAGCACGACGAGAAAAACCAGAATCGCCAAGAACGGATTGCCTAGAATCCGCCATAACAAAACAAACAATAAAAATTTAAACATAATGCCCTCCTGATGTCATATACACGGAAATATTGGGAACCGCTTCCTTATTGTACATGAGAATGGGCATGGCGAATAGACGGCTATGCTGCCTCTTCCCTCCATGTCGTTAGTGTGATCCAGACGCGAATCGCCTACTCCTTCGCCAAAAAAGCTTGCTTGCATATCGCCAAGGCGGCGTCTTACACTAATAACAACTAGCCACCGCGGGAGGAAATCGCATGTTGGATCAAATTCGCGCCCAGCTGCCGGGCTGGGTGAACGAAAGCCGCGCGCTCGCCGTTCATGGCCGGGTCGCCGCTTATATACCGGAGCTGGCAAAGGCACCGGCCGACGCGCTCGGCATCACCCTCATGGGGCGAGGCGGCGAGACCGCGTCCGAAGGCAGCCATGATCTGAAATTCACGATGCAGAGCATCTCCAAGGTGTTCACGCTGCTGCTGGCGCTTATGGATCACGGCGAGGAAGGCGTGTTCGCCAAGGTCGGGATGGAACCGTCGGGGGACGACTTCAATTCCATGCTCAAGCTGGAGCTGGTTGAGCCTGGCATCCCGTTCAACCCGCTTATCAACGCCGGAGCCATCGCGGTTACGTCGCTGATCAAGGGCGAGACGCCCGCCCGCAAGATCGAGCGCATTCTTCGCTTCTTCCGGGATGCGGCCGGAACGAACGAGCTGCGCATCAACGAAGCGGTCAGCCGATCAGAGGCCGCGACGGCGCATCGGAACCGTTCGCTCGCTTATTTTCTGAAGGATAACGAAGTGCTCGGCGGAGAGATCGACGTCGAGGAGCTGCTGCAGGTCTACTTCGATCACTGTTCCGTGGAGATCGATTGTACGCAGCTGGCGCGCATGGCGCTCGTGCTCGCATTCGGCGGCATTGATCCGGTTACGGGCCGGGAGCTCGTCCCTCGACGCTACGTTCGCATCGCCAAATCGTTCATGGTCACGTGCGGCATGTACAACGCCTCCGGCGAGTTCGCGATCCGCACCGGCATCCCTGCCAAGAGCGGCGTCTCCGGCGGAATCATGGCCATTGTACCCGGTCAATACGGCATCGGGGTCGTCGGCCCCGCGCTCGGACGCCAAGGCAACAGCACGGCGGGCGTCCATCTGCTGGAGCGGATGAGTACGGCGTTCGATTGGAGTTTGTTCTAAGTCGTGTCCCGCGCGCGTCAAAAAGCCTTCCTACACCGCTTTCGAACGAAAGCGCAATAAGAAGGCTTGAGCAAGGTTAGCGGCCGGGCGGTCAAATTTTCAGTTCCCCAAGCTTAATCAGCTCGACAACCGCTTGCGAACGACCTTTGACGTTCAGTTTCTGCATAACATTGGAAATATGGTTGCGGACCGTTTTCTCGCTAATAAACAGCTGCTGCGCGATATCGCGAGTCGTTTTGTCCTGAACGAGAAGTTCGAACACTTCGCGTTCGCGGTGCGTCAATAAAAATTTGCTCTTCTGGTCGTTGTCCCTCAAATGCGTCACCCCTCCTTGCTCGGGATTTTTGTTGTCTAACAAGGTCAAGGGATACAGTCAAAATATAGTATGAAAAGGCGAATAGAGTGGTGCGATTGTGCATAAAAATGGGCGCTCGTCACGATAACGCGACGGCAAGGCGAAACGGCCAGGCCTGTATGCGAACGCAAAAGAAGAACCGGCGATCCGCTTGCGCGGACGCCGGTTCTTCTTCTATCGCGTGTAACAGAAATTATCGGTCTCGAAGCGCCCTTGCCGGGAAGACCCGCTCCGCCATGGCGTTGAACTCGGTGATATACCCTTGAATCGGGTGTCCGAGACGAACATCCTCGGCATACGCCGCCATCCGGTGGACGAAGTCCGGGTTGGAGGAGACGTATACGTGGTTGACGGAAGGAGCCATTGATCTCACTTCACGCTCGACCTCGGCTTGCAGCTGACCGTCGATGCGCACGGCACTAGCGCCCGTCATGGACAGCGGACGAACTGTGCTTCGTCCTCCGCTGCCATACATGTCGTAATCGATGCTGTTCTGGTAGCCGATCGACATGCCGCGGCCCAATTCCCCGCCATACGGCCGTACCGTCGTCGCGCCGCTCGTGGTGTTGCCGCGTTGGGCAGGATGGGTAAACCGTAACCGATCGCGCATAATATCCATAGCCCGGCTATTCATGCGGCGGCCGCGATCCATCTGGGCTTCCATGGTGGATTCGCGGTCGTTACGGACGATGTCCGCTCCGTTCGACGGGGTGCCCGCGGCCGAAGAGCGCATGCCGATCATGCGATCGTTCGCCATATTCTTATTATTCATGGCATCATATTGCATGCGGTCGCCGATCCGATTCAGCTCGCCGGTGCTCTGCAGCATCTCCGCGTAATTCGAGAGCCCCATCGTATCGCGGAACGTATGCGCATAGTTCAGCGGGCCAAAAGCATTCGTGCCGGCTCCCGCGGCGTTCGCGCCCAAGCCGGTCCGAACCGCCGACTGGCGGCCGAATTTCGTGCTGTCGTAGCTTCTCCGGCCGTCGAAGCGGCTCGCTCTGGTGCTTTGCGTCATGCCGTCGAAATTAGAATGGCTCATCGTATCGCCGAACGGGTGAGCATAGGCTCGCGCGCCGCCCTCCGTTAGGGCATGGGCCGAAGGCGGTAAATACGCCATGTCAGTGCGGGAGAGCGGACGCATGGACGACTGACCGACCGATTGGGCGCTGATTCCCCCCTGCTCCCTGCCGTCGATCGCGACATAAGCGTTCGAGTTCGTCAGCATGACGTAAGCCGTGCCTACTCCGGATAACGAGGAGAGGCGTTCCGCGATATTCGTATCCAGTTCCAGACGATAATTGCGATGGGATCCGATAATGTTGTTGCTGTTCAAACGGCGGCCATTCATCCGATTCTGCTCGTTCAGCTGATCGTTCGCGAAAAATCTGACGTGCATATTGCCATTGCCGTCCTCGCGGACGCTTTGCTGGCGGATATTCCGGTTGCCCAGCTCGCCATGATTGTCGGAACAGCCGACGATGACCGTGCTGAACATGGCGCCGGCGGCAAGCCATAACCATTTGCGCTGCATGAACCATCCTCCATTCGTATGATCGAGCATGCTTTTTGCCCGATTATAGCGTTAGCCGAAGCCGGAGGGGCTATGCTGTCACTTTTAACCGATGCCGGTCATGGCTTTAATGGGATCACACTCTCCTACAAATATTCCCATTCCTTATCCGCCATTTCACGAAGGACATCAAATCTTAAATAGCGGCGTTCGTCCGGTTCAACGTTGACACCACGAACGAATTTAGGTAAAGTGAAGGTATTAGAACCTGGTACTAATAGTAGATACTAAAACCAAAGGAGCTGATCGCCGTGCAGACCCCTTCCTTCTACTCCAACGCGCGCATGACCGCATTCGGTAGCTACGTCCCGGAGCGCATCTTGACCAATGCGGATTTGGAGGCCATGGTGGATACCAACGACGAATGGATCGTGCAGCGCACCGGCATCCGCGAGCGACGCATCGCGGCCGATGACCAATACTGCAGCGATTTGTGCTTTGCGGCCGTGCGGGACCTGCAAGCCCGTTACGGCGCCGAGCTGTCCGACGTCGATTTTGTTCTCGTCGCGACGACGACGCCGGATACGTTCTTCCCGAGCATGTCGGCTCGCGTACAGGCCGAGTTCGGGATCGAGACATGCGGGACGGCAGACATCCAAGCCGCCTGCGCCGGGTTCGTCAGCGCCCTGCAGCTGGCCAACGGCCTGCTGCTGACCGGCGTCCACCGCAAGATTCTCGTCATCGGCGCGGAGACGCTCTCCAAGGCGACCGATTACGAGGACCGCTCCACCTGCATCTTGTTCGGGGACGGCGCCGGCGCCGCGCTGCTGGAAAGAAGCGAAGAAGGATCGCTGCTCGGCTCGTACGTCTCGACCTCGGGCGACCGCAACGCGAATCTGTACCGCTCCAGCCTGTCCGCTTCCATCGACGGCAAGCCGATCGCCACGAACGGCAAAATCGTCCAGAACGGCCGGGAAGTGTATAAGTGGGCCGTGACGAACGTGCCCAAGGGCGTATCGGCGCTGCTGGAGCGTTACGGCTACTCGCCATCCGATCTCGATTGGTTCGTGCCGCACAGCGCCAACATGCGTATCATCGAATCCGTCTGCGAGCGCACGGGTATTCCGGTCGAGCGGACGCTCGCCAGCCTCGAGACGCGCGGCAACACGTCCGCCGCATCCATTCCGCTCGCGCTGGATATCGCCATGAAAGACGGACGGCTGAAGACCGGCGACCTCGTGCTGCTGTACGGATTCGGCGGCGGGTTGACGGAAGCGGCGCTGCTGCTGCGCTGGACGCTGTAGCGTTCTGCTCCCGAGTGGAGATATCCTGGTTATCATCATGCGCTAGAATAGCCCTGCCGGAGTGCGATCACGCGCTCCGGCAGGGCTATTCGGCGTCTGACCGCAATTCAAAGCACGATGAACAAAGCGGCGGGAAAGGGTCATTTATCCAATCGGGCGCTAGAATCCCGCGCATAAAATAAGAGGTAGAGATAGCCATTTCACGCCAAAAGGAGACGCCTCCTATGAAATTGCTGTTCACGTTTTTCATCCCAAGCGGCGGGCTCGAGACGCTGAATCGGCTTCGCAGCCGGGCGCTTCGGCTGGCCGGCATCGAGTCGCATCTCCTCTATCTGCAGGATGGGGCCGGCCGGCAAAATTTGACGGACACGACCCACTTCATCACCAACGACGACGCCGATATCCGTTCGATTATCGAAACGTACAGCTACGACGCGGTCATCGCCTCGTGCGATCATCTGATGCCGCCGCGCTTGCGGGGCTTAGGATACGTGGGGCCGATTTTGTACGAGGCGCAGGGCCTTGGCGATCTTCGTGAAGCAAGACAGACGCTGGTCGATGCCGGACCGTGGCTTCGAGGCTTTACGCAGGCGATCATCAGTCCCCCGACGGTGCACTTAATGGAATTGTTCAACGCTCTGTATCCCGACCTCCCCCGTTTCTATTTGCAGAACATGGTCGACACGGATCGGTTCGCCCATCGGCCGGCGCCGTGGCTGAATCCGGAGGGCAAGCCGGTCGTCAGCTGGATCGGCAGGCTGGAGCCCAACAAGAATTGGCCGCTCTTCCTGTATATCGCCGGCGAGCTCGCCAAGCGCAAGCCGGATTTGGAGGTGTGGATGTTCGTCGACGAGAACCTTGCCCAAGCTGGCGAACGCGAGCGATTCCAGGCGCTCGTCCAAGAGCTCGGACTTGGCGGCCGGCTGACGGTCCGCTCGAACGTGCCGCACGATCAGATGCCGCTGTATTTGTCCGCGACCGGAGATTCGCATGGACTGCTCTTATCTACCTCGAATACGGAAGGATTCGGCTATGCCGTCGCCGAGGCGATGGGCTGCCGCTGCCCGGTGCTCGCGACCGACTCGGATGGCGTTCGCGCGTTTATTACCCCCCACGTCACCGGCAAGTTTTTCGCCAGGGACGATCTGGAAGGGGCGGTCAGCTCCGCGCTCGAGCTTATGGATAACCGCGCTTCGGCGGAATCGATCCGCGCGGCGGCCCAGCAGCACATTCGGTCTGGTTTCTCCCTCGCCCGCTACGCCGCCGATATGGTGAATGTCCTCACCGCGCTGGGCATTCACCGGGTTTGACGCCGACAAGCGTCCCGCCGAAGCGGCAATACCATTATAGAGAAGAAGAGGTGGACGGTATGACGCCTAAAGTGTCGATCATCATCCCTTTTTACAATGATCCCTACATCGGCCAGGCGATCGAAAGCGCCCTCGGGCAATCCTACGGGAATATCGAAGTAATCGTGGTGGACGACGGCTCGACCAGCAATCAGCATCTGATCGCGCCATATTTGCACCGCATCGTCTATCTTGGCAAAGCCAACGCCGGCACCGCCAGCGCGCTGAATTACGGCATCCAGGCCGCCAGCGGCAAATACGTCGCCTGGCTCAGCTCCGACGACCGGTTCTACCCGGACAAAGTGAACAATCAGGTCATCTTCATGGAGAGCGTCGGCGCGCAGATCAGCCATACCGATTACGACGTCATTAATGAGCACAACGCGATTACCCAGTATCGGGCGGGTTTGAAGTACCCGACGGCCAAAGCGTTCATCCAAGCGCTGCGCCTGGGCTGCCCGGTGAACGGCTGCACCGTCATGATGACGAAGAAGATCGTGGAGGAGATCGGCTATTTCAACCCGGGGCTTCCCTATACGCACGACTACGAATTGTGGATCCGAATGGTGCTCTGCCGCATCGATTTCCACTATTTGAACGAACCGCTCACCGCCTACCGTCGTCATACCAATATGGGCACGGTGAGGCATTTCGACCGGATCATGGACGAAGCCGGTTCGGTCAACCGCGCCTTCGCGCCGCTGATGGATGCGTTAATAGCCCAGCTTCCCGACTAGGGGGCTGGGCTTGTTTTCGTATGTCGCCGGCGATTATTTGGAGACGATGACCTTCTCGGACACGACGTGCATGGCCGAGTCGCCGACTGGCTGCATGTGGAAGCGAACCTTGTAATTGCCGCTATCCGCGAATTTGTAGCTGAGCACCGGGGTATTGATCCAGAAATCTTCCTTGCCCTTCTCCGGGAACGCCTTCTGGCCGGCCTTACGTTCCTCGATGAGCGTCTCGCTGCCGTCCGGAGCGGTGATCGTCACCTTGAAGGCGGCGAGATCCGTCTTGAGCGAATCGATCTGGGCGAGCACGTTGAAGGAAATTTTGGCGCCCTTGTTCACCTCGCCGAATATGGAATCGCTGTCTTTCGTCATCATATGTACGTTCGGCGTATAAATCGACACCGTCTGCTTCTTGCTATCCAAGCCGACGATGCCGCGCAGCTGATCCCGGATCAGGTCGACCGACAAGTACAGCCCATCCAATGCCTTCGCGCTGCCGCCCGCCGCTTCGGTGCCGTTCACGATGACCCTCATGCTCTTCGCGATGGGATCCGCGTATACGAGACCAGCGGTACATAGACTGAGCGCGGTCATGCCGACAAGCAAGCTTCTTACTTTCATCGAACCCTCACCTGCCCATCATATCATGTATATGATGACTAATTTACCATAAATATCAAACTATGATAAGCCTTTAATTGTGAGAATCCGTTCATTTATCCAGGAGATGATCTGCATGCCGTAAGAAGCTACAACACCGCGGCCGCACCGCCGTCGATATTCACCGAAGTACCCGTTACATACGAGGCCGCCGCCGAAGCGAGAAACGCGATGACGTTGGCCGCTTCCTCCGCGCGTCCGATACGACCGAGCGGAATGCCGTGCTTCGGATCGGCGGCGAACTGCTCCCACGTCAGCTCCGGCGCCTTCGTCTGCCACATCCGTTCAATCTGATCGCTGCGAATGAGCCCGATGCACACCGCGTTGACCCGGATGCCGTCTTTGGCCAAAGCCTTGCTCATCGCTTTCGTCAGCGCCAAGCCGGCCGCGCGGCTGACCGAGGTCGGCAGCGAGGAGGCGGACGGCGTCTTGCCGCCTACCGCGGTGACGTTGACGATCGCGCCTCCGCCGCGCTCACGCATATGCGGGATGACCGCCTTCGCGAAATGAACGGCACCGTACAGCTTCAAGCCAAGGTCCGCATCCCATGCGTCCGCCTCCACCGACTCGAAGGGCGCCGCAGCCGAGGTTCCGGCGTTATTCACCAGAATATCGACGCCGCCGAACGTCTCGACCGTCCGCGCGACTGCCTCGCGCGCCGCTTCCTCCGACGCGACGTCCGCCGATATCCGAAGCGCTTCGCGCCCCGTGGCTTCGACGATGCGGGCCGCCGCGAAGTTGAGCGCCTCCTTCCCCCGTGCCACGATCGCCACGTTCGCGCCTTCCGATGCCAGCCGAATGGCCGTCGCCAGCCCGATGCCTTTGCTTCCTCCCGTTACGATTGCCGTTTTGCCGCTTAATCCGAGATCCATATCCATGCCTCCCGATCGTTTTTTACTCTATTATTCCATATCCTTCCTAGGGCCGTCTACGAGAGGCGGAAAAAGAAAAAACCACCGGACGGGCGCGGCGGTTTGTCATTAGGCAGGCTGGAGTTGAAGCACTTTCCGGAGCGCGACGACGGAGACGCTCGTGCCGTCCGGCTTCTGTTCGAGTTCTTCGCCGAGGACGCTGTATCCGATCGAATCGTACAACCGGATTTGACGGGGCGCGTTCAAGCGAACTTTGCACGTCACGGTATTGCGGTTGCAGCTAGCGGCATACGCCTCCATGAATCGAAGCAGCGCCTTGCCGATGCCTTGTCCCTGCTTGCCGGGGAGGACGGACAGCTGGTGGAAATCGACGCCGTCGGTCTCCTTGAGCGCGAATCGGACCGTCGCGACGGGCAAGCCGTCTTCTTCGTCGTAGGCGATGATCGCTTTCTCGCCGCTTTCCAGCGCGAGGGCGATCCGTTCCGCGGTCTCGACCGGAACGGACATGGCCGATGGTTCTGCTTTATCGTGAAGGAAAGCCTGGATCATCACTTCGTGAATGACCGGCGCATCATGGGAATCTGCAATTTTATAAATCAAAGGAAGACCTCCTTGTCGTGTTCGTTTGTATAAATATACAACACAATTTATATTAATTCAACCCGGCGAATGTAAAGATTCCCTCGCCCCTTCCCCCTCCGCCGAGGGGAACCAGAGGGCTCTGCCCTTTTAATCCCACTTTTGTTGCTCCCTCCTCCCACCTCCTCCGCCGAGGAGGCTCCAAGCTTATGCTTCCGAAGCGCGCTTTCCGTTGGAAACCGCTCAGGCTTTGCCCTCTGGACTCCCTTTTCATACTAGCGAGTTGGGTCGCGGTTGGCGGGGCGGTAAGAGGTTGGCACGCTTTTGTCCTCGCGGACAAAGCTTCAGTAGGTGTTGAAGTCCGTCCTAACATTAGAGCCTGTAGACTTTGGCCCTGAGTGGCTTTCCTTAACCTGACAGCATTGCCCTCCGCCGAGGGGAACCACGGGCCCGGCCCTCTGGACACCCGGAAGGAGCGTGACTCGTTGTGCGGCCGTCTTCGATGTGTCCGTTCGGGTGGAGCCCGCTAGTCCTTCGGACTGGCTCTTGTTCGAGCTTCGTTCGTTACGTTTAGCCTTGGGGTGGTATCCTGTAGGTTGTCTGCTTGAAACAGCTCCCTGCTGACCTTCGCTTTCGTCCGCTTCCGCGGACACGCTCTACGTTTTTATCCATAACATGAGCGGCTGCACAATTCCCTAAGCTCCTATTCAATGAAAAAGAGGCCTGCCGGCCTCATGGCCGGCAAACCTCTCATGCTTACTCTACATGAGGAACAAATAGAACACGATTGCCAGGACGAAGCGGTAGAGGGCGAACCACTCCAGCTTCAGCCGTTTGATCAAATTGAGGAACGTCACGACCGCGATCATCGCGACGACGAAGGCGGCGATGAAGCCGATGACGAACAGCGTCATGTCGTCCGCGGTCAAATATTCGCGGCTGTCGTACATGTCCAGCACCGTCGCGCCGAGCATGACCGGCACGGAGATCATGAAGGTGAAGTCGGCCGCCGCCTTCTGGCTCGTGCCGAGCAAGAGGCCGCCCGAGATCGTGGAGCCCGAGCGCGAGAAGCCCGGCCATAGGGCCAAACATTGAAACATGCCGATGCCGAACGCTTGCCGGTATGTAATATTATCGCTTTCTTCCGCGGTAACCCTGCGCTTCGCACGGGCGGCCACGATCATGAGCACGCCGCCGACGACGAGACCGATGAGCACGGGGCCCGGTCCGAACAGCTCGTTTTTGATGACGTCCTTGAAGACCAGGTACACGACCAATGCCGGAATCATGGCCAGCACGAGGTGAATGGCGTTTAGTTTGTTTTTGTCGGAGAAATCGAATTTCAATAGATTCTTAAGCATGTCCATGTAACGCTTAAAATAGAGCACGAACACGGCAAGCACGGCGCCCAGCTGAATGACGATCTTGAACGTATCCGCCGCTTTCCCTTCAAAGCCGAGCAAATGCCCCGCCAAGATCAAGTGGCCCGTGGAGGATACAGGCAAAAATTCGGTCAAGCCCTCCAGTAGTCCCAACACAATCGCGCTAATAATGTCGTACATACGATTCCTATCCGCCTTTCTTCTATCTTTTGCGTTCCGGCCAACCTACTGACGATCGGGAACCGTCGAAAGTTTGCCGGCGCAAGCCTATTTTACGATTATAGCACGGGCAAGCCTAGGAAAACCTCATCTTCAATACCTGTTTTTTGAAATACAAGAATTGATAAGTTTCACGTTTATTCATACATCTTGTATCTCTCGTCGCGAAATGCTGCATTCCCAATCCTTGGATTGTGAACGCAAGCCAATTCGCTTATCCGGAATGTAACGCGCCGCGCCGCTAAAAGACGGCGTCAGCCGTTTCACCTCGGATGTTTCTCCTAAAATGGGGCGTGCAGGGGACTTAAGTTAATCGCGAACGCCGGCTGTCAGCCTAAGATAAAACGGCAAAAAAAAAGCGCCAGAGCATCGGGGGCGGCAGAAGCCGCCTCCCCGCGCGCTTGCGCCGCCGGTCCCTCAACCTAACTCGCCGAATTCTCGCCCGTCAGGCTCGACGGGGCCGCGGGTCTGACGCTATCCCCCGATCAAATGGCTCGTAAACGCGCTCCACCGGCTCGCATGTCTCGCCTGCGTCAGACGAATCTCGCGCGAGATCGCCTCTTTATGCAATACGGTCCCCATTCCCGCATGCCAGCGGTACGCCGTGAGCGGCTCCGGCAGCAGCAAGAACGGGAATCCCGCCAGCATGACGCGGTACCAATAATCCAGATCGTGGGTATATCTCAGCTGTTCATCGAACTCCCCGATCTGGTTGTACAAGAGCTTGCGCATCATGACGGTGCAGCCATTGACCGGATTGGCCGTGTTGAAGGCGCGGTAGAATTCGGGCCCAGCAGGCGGGGGCGTGATCCCCTTCTCCGCAATACGCCCGCCCTCGTCGATCAAATCGAAGCCCGTATGGCTGATCCAGCTGCCGGACCGCTCCATCGCCTGCACCTGGCGGGCGATCTTCTCCGGATAGAAGCGGTCGTCCGAGCTGAGCCACGCGACATATCGGCCGCTGGCAAGCCGGAAGCCGTAATTAAGCGCGCTCGCCGTTCCCCCATTGGCCTTGCCCAAGTAGTGAATCCGGCTGCCGTATTTCTTCAGCCGTTCGGCATGCATCGTCGAACCGTCGTCCACGACGATGATTTCGATGTCGGCGTACGTTTGCGCCAGTACGCTGTCCACGGCCTCGGTAACATATGGATCGTTAAAAAACGGAATGACGACCGTTACGGTCGGTCCGGCTTCTCCCATCGCTCGACGGCTCCTCCTCTTATTAGACGTTCGCCGCGCCGTCCGGTCCGCTGCGAACCAGTCGGCGCATCTGTTCCAGCGTATCCGAGGCCGACTGCGCAAGCGGGATCGAAGGCGCCCACCCGAGCGCGGTCAGCGCCGACGTGTCCGCCGGCAGCGGCGAAGGCGCGGCCGAGCTTCCGACCTCGAAGGCGAGCGGCGCATGCGCTAGCCGCGCGAAGCTGTCCGCCAGCTCGCCGAGCGTGATCATGCTGCCCGATGCCAGCGGATAGACGCGGCCCGATTCTCCGCCTGTGAGCAGCAATTCATACGCGCGAATCGCATCCCGGACGTCGAGCATATCGCGGCGTTCGGTTCGGGAGGAGAGGCGAAAAGCCGGAGGCGGCGCCTCTCCCCGCTCGGCCGCCAGCTCCGTCTCGGCCGCGTAACGGGCCAACAGCGCCACGATGCCTCGCGAACGGCCGGGACCGATCAAATTCCCGGGTTCGGCCACGATAACGTCCATCCCGTACATCGCCGCCCAGCTCTGGGCGGCGAGCACCTGCAGCGATTTGCTCAAGCCGTATGGATGCGGCGGCGCCGGCGCCTGCGTCCCGGACGGCAGCGGATAGCGCAGCATTGATCCGGCCACGATGGCGCGAATCGGCCTCCCGCTCGCCCGGATCGCTTCGAGCACGTAGACCGTTCCCATCAGATTCGCTTCCAGCGCGGACGCCGGATCGTCCCAAGACGGCCCGACCGCGTTCACCCCCGCCAAATGGAGGACGGCATCCGGGCGCGCATCCGCAAGCAGCGCCTTCACTTCAGAGGGCGCGGTCAGGTCGGAGGCGCGCCACTCCACGCCATCCGTTCCTGCTTGCATGGCCCCTTGCCGCGGCAGACGGCGCACGGCCCCGGTCACGTGCCAGCCCGCCGATGCGAAATGCGCGCAGGCATGCTCCCCGCAGAATCCGCCCGCGCCCGTAATCAACAGGCGAGGCCGGTTCATCGCGCGGACATCCACTCGGCCAGCTCGCGCAGCATGATCGCATAGCCCGGCGCTTCGTACTGCCAATCGTCCCGCGTCGAGACGAGCGAGCGATCGAGGAAGATCCGGCTGTCCGGCACGATCGTCACGTCATCCCGTCCGAATGTCTCGCGGAATAGACGCAGCAGCTCCAGCTTGCTGACCGTCTCCGCGGCCGTCAATTGCACCAGGCCGCCGATGCGCGGTCTTGCGATCGCGTATTCGACCGCCTTCGCGAGCTCCAGCGTCGTCACCCCGTTCCACATGACGCGCGCGTAGCCGCTCACGGTCCCTTCCTGCTTCAGAAACCATTGCAGCAGGCCGATGCCGTTCTGGCGAATTTCCGGACCGATAATCGACGTGCGAATCGTCAGGTGCTGCGGGTCCTTCACTTCCCCGAGCGCCTTGCTGCGCGCATAGACGGTCATGCCTTCCGGCTCGTCGGCCTCCGTGTACCGCCCGCGCTCCCCGCTGAATACGCAGTCCGAGCTAATATGGATCAATCTCGCCCCGATCTGCTCCGCCTGATGGCGCAGCCAGTGCGGCAGCAGTCCGTTCACCTGGTAAGCGAGCAGCGGATGGCTCTCCGCATCCTGATTCAGCACGCCCACCGCGTTCAGAATGACGTCGGGACGGACGGACGAGACCAGCGAAGCAACCGCTTCGCTGTCCGTCACCTCCAGCGGAAGACCCGATGGGTCTTCCGCATCCCTCGTCGTGTACAGCACCTCGTATCCGGGTTTGCTCCCGAAATAGGCGCGGAACATGTGGCCGGCCATGCCGGTCCCCCCGACGATCAGCAATTTCATGCGAGGAACCCCCCGCGCACAAGCATCGCCTTGATCTCCTCTTTGCTCATCAGCATTTGGCTGGAGCTGAAGCTGTCGAACTCGACGGCCGGATACGGCTTGTAATGCTCGCGCAGGCCCGGGATGTCGAGCGGCGGCAAAATGACCAAGTATTCGTCGTCGTACACGACCGTGCTCGTGCTTTCGAATTCCGTCAGCAAAATTTCGTGCAGCTTCTCGCCCGGCCGAACGCCCGTCTCCACCATTTCCGCCTGGATGCCGAGCGATTCCATGAGCACCTCCGCGAGATCGACGATCCGGCACGTCGGCATCGTCATGACGAAAATTTCGCCGCCCTGGCTCGATTCGCTCGCCTTAAACAGCAGCGCGATCGCGTCATGGAGCGTCAAGAAGAAGCGCGTCATTTTCATGTCGGTGATGCGGACTTGGCCCTTGGTCTTGATTTGGTTCATGAACAGATGCACGACGCTGCCGTTCGTCCCGAGCACATTGCCCCCGCGGACGCAGACGAATTTCGTATCGGAGCGAAGCAGGTTCGCGTAGACGATGAGCTTCTCGCCGATCGCTTTGGTCATGCCGTAGAAGTTGGACGGATTCGCCGCTTTGTCGGTCGAGATATAGATGACGCGCTTCACTTTGTTCGCGATGGCCGCTTCGATGACGTTCTGCGTGCCGATCACGTTCGTCTTGAGCGCTTCGTACGGCTGGTCCTCGCACACCGGCACATGCTTCAGCGCCGCCAGATGGAAGACGTAGTCGACCTCCTCGCACGCCTTCACCAGCGCTTCCTTATCGCGAATGTCGCCGATGCAGAAGCTGAGGGCCGGATGCTCGAACGCGCGGCTCATCGCCACCTGGCTCGACTCGTTGCGGGAGAAGACGATGATTTCCTTCGGCTGTTGGGGCAGCAGCTGGCGAATCAGCTCGTAGCCCCAGGATCCGGTGCCGCCAGTGACAAGAATGCGCTGATTAGTAAACATTCCATTTCCCTCCAAGCAGAAATTTGACAACCTTATCCGAGACGTCTTTCGCCAAATAGCCTTCCGGGCATTCCCAAGCGGCCGGCAGCGCCGTCATGACGGCAACCGCCTCTTCGATAGCCCTCGCGTCCAGTCCGCACACGACGTTGCTGCCGCAGTCGACCGTCTCCGGGCGCTCCGTCGTCGTGCGAATCGTCACCGTCGGCACGCCGAAGATGCAGCATTCCTCCTGCACGGTGCCGCTGTCGGTGATGGCGCACTTGGCGAACCGCTCCAGCGTGACGAAATCGAAGAAGCCGAGCGGCTCGTGGAAGGACACGCGCGGGTCCATCGCCACCTGTACGTTCCCGCTCTCGATCCGCGATTTGGTCCGCGGATGAATGCTGCAGACCAGCCGCGTATCGAACCGGGCGGCGACGCGATTGAGCCCCTCCAGGATGCCGGTGAGCCGCTCCGGATCATCCACGTTCTCCGCGCGGTGCGCGGTCACGATCATATAGCCGCCGGGCGCAAGGCCCAGGTCGGCCAGCACCGTGCTCGCCTCGATCTGCGGCATGTAGTGGGCGATGACTTCGTTGATCGGATTGCCGGTCTGCACGATGCGGTTGCTCGGGAAGCCTTCGCGCAGCAGATTGCCTTTGCTGTAGCCGGTATACGGCATATTGATCGTCGAGACGGCGTCGATGATCCGGCGATTCTTCTCTTCCGGCACGCCCAGATCGTAACAGCGGTTGCCCGACTCCATGTGCACGACCGGGATGCCCATCCGCTCCGCGACAATCGCGCAGAGCGCGCTGTTCGTGTCGCCAAGCAGCAGCACGACGTGCGGCTTGTGTTTCGCCAGGATGCGCTCGATCTCGCCGAACATGACCGAAAGCTGCCCCCCGAGCGTCTGCATGCCTTGACCGAGCATGTAATCCGGCTCCCGCAAGCCAAGCTCGCTGAAAAAAATGTCGCTCAGCGTGCGGGAGAAATTTTGGCCCGTGTGCACGAGCACGTGCTCCTCCGCCAGCGCATCGAGCTTCGGTATGATGCGGCTGAGCCGGATGATTTCCGGCCGTGTTCCCAGAATCGTCACTACGCGCATATCCGTCATTTCCCTCCTTCAAAACTTAAGGCGCGGCATCAACGCCGCGGCTTGCGGGCGCGCCGTCCGCGACGCGTCCGAACGCGGACGGCGCCGATCCTTCTGGCGCGCTTGCGCACAATCCGGCCACTGCGCGCCGGCCTCCTGCGACCGCGCCTTCTCCGGGCACGCAAGGCCGTGCGACGCCTGCCAAGCGCACGCGAGAGCTTCCTCCGCTTCGGGGGAGGCGGCTCGCCGATCGGGGCGCCTTTGGGAAGCAGGTCGATCAGCAGGTCGGACACCTCGCGAACCTGCTCGAATGCGAAGCCGTCCGCCCGCAGCGCTTCCGCCGTCCTGTACGGCCGCAGCACGCCGTGCTCGAACCGGTATACGGTGTCCTTGCTTCCTTTCACCGGCGCCGGCGGCAGCACGCCTCTGCCGGCAAGCAAGCCCACCAGCTGCACGATTCGCCTGCGGTAGACATCGATGCCGAACGCGATCCGGGACGCCGACGCATTGTGCGCGCCGGCTGCCGCCAGCCGGGCCGGATCGCCCAGCAAGCTGCATACGCGGGCGAACAAGCCGCCCGTGTCGCCGGTCGTCGCCATGTAGGCGCCGTTGCCGGTCGCGCCCGCGATCTCCGCCAATCCGCCGGACCCGTAAAGCACGACCGGCCGGCCGAACACCATCGCCTCGAGGGCCGTCATGCCGAACCCTTCGGCCGTCGTGCTCGGGATGACCGTCACGTCCATGGCCGGGTAGATCGTCTCGACATTCTCCTCGAACCGGATCCATCTGAACCGGCTCATGAGATCTCTCGCCCTGGCAAGCTCCAGGCACTGCTCGAAGTAGGCCGGATCGGTCGGATTGCCCACGATCAGGAAGATCGCATCCGGGAATCGTTCCGCCACTTCGATTGCCATTTGCATGAAATGGTCCAGACCCTTCGCTTCGAAGATCGAGGAGGAGATATAGCCGACCAGTCTCTGATGATCCGCCACTCCGAGCGCGGCGCGGCGCTGCGCCCGCAGCTCGGGCCAGCTCTCCGGATGAAGGGCGCTCGGCTCCCAGGACGGCGGGATGATGATCGACTTGGGCAGCAGACCCGGCGTGCGCAGCGGCGCCAGGGTCGCCTCGGAGATCCCCACGACCAGATCGGCGCAGTGCTCGATCAAGGCTGCGGAATCCGCCGTGTGCGGGGTGAATCGGATCGCCTCCATGACCGACCAGATGACCGGAATGCCGAGCATTTTGGCCGCGATCGCCGGCAGCGGATGCACCGTCGTGTTCACGAAGGCCACGTCGGGCTGCTCGCGCCGGATGAGCTCGATCAGCGCCGGCCACGCTTCGCTCCGCTGGTAGGTTTCGATCTCTCCCATTAAGTGGGGGAGCGCCAGATACAGCGGCACGACGATCGGCACGTCATGGTGGATGACCGGGATGCCGAGCTCGCGGGCCTGCTGGGCGATGACGCCTTCCGTAGGCACGACGAGGGTGCAGGAGAAATAAGGCTTCAGCTCGCGCAGCATGAACACGAGCAGCTTCTCGGCCCCCGTCACGAACTGGGGACTGCAGATGTGGGAGAACACAAGCATCTTCGGTTTCATTGGCATGAATGAGCCTGCGATACCCGTGCGTTGCACGGGTATGCATACACCTCCTTCGCGTCAGCTGCCGTGCGGCATGAATTCGGGCAAACCCGGTTGGGAAGGAGCTGTCCCGCGGCGTACGGTACTACAATATATGGAGGAGATATTTCGATCGGCACGACATATCGCCCCTTCCCATTCGCACAAATCGATCCGCGCCCGCCTTGGACGTCTGTGCATGCCGGATACGAGCGCCGGTTTTCGCGGGCCCGCCGGACAGGCGTGCTGGCGCGTACGACGTCTTTCGCCCGCCCCCGGAATTCGCTATCCATGGGCAGGCAGCCGAGTGTGCGTCCGATCTCCGCCATCAAGGTTGGATCACGGGGGCAAAGAGCATCTGGAACATCAGATCGAGCCGACGGGCGTACGTATGATCGCTCATCGCCCTGCGCATGCCCCGGATCGCGATTTCGCGGCGTTCGTATTCATGCGTGAGGTAATAGTCGATTTTCTCGATCATCTCCTGGGGCGAGCTGTAGGTGACGATTTCCAAACCCGGCGTGAAGAAGCTAACCAGATCGGAACGCACATCCGTCAGCTGCAGCGTGGCGCAGGCGGCGATCTCGAAGGTGCGCGGGTTCGGCGAAACCGCGGGAATGCCCGCGCTGTTGTTGTTGAACGTTTGGTCGTCGTGCGCCCGGTGCATGTTGATGACGATTTTGGCGCCGTTGTACACGGCCGACGTCTCGAGCGGCCCCATCCAGGCGCCGAGCGCGATTTTGTCCTTCAGCTTGTTGTAATTCGTCAAGCGCTCCCACCAGATGCCGGAAATGAAGGAATCTCTAGACGCCAGGTAATCCGCGATTTGATCGAAGAACTCCGCCCGCTTCCAATAGGCCGAGCCGACGAAACTGACCTCATGGCGCTTCTCGGCCGGCGGATTGCGGGGCCGGAACTCCGCCGGATGGAAACCAAGCGGCAGATAGTGGACGTTGGCGCAGCCGAGATTCCGATAGAACTCGACGCAGCTCAGCTCCAGCGTGAAGACGTCGTCGTAACGCGGCGCGATGACGGCCGTCATGTCCGTGTAGTAAGGATCGTCGGTGAACCAGATCGCCGTGCGGATGCCAAGCGCGCGGATCGCGTCGATTTGGTCCAGCGGCATATTAAGTCCGTCGAGCACGATGACAATATCAGGCCGCGCTTGCGCGGCGATCGCGGCCACGGGCTCGGAATCGTTCGTGACCGTCAGCTGGCGGGTCATCCCGGCGAGCGTCTCCGCCAAGGCGGCGTCGATGGGGGAATACGGAAACCCTTTGCTCGTGGCGACGAACATCGCGTGAATCGGCCAAATGGCGGTTTGCTGCGGGATGCGCTGGAGCACGGATTCGCACTGTCCGTACCAAAATCCGTGCTCGAATCCGCTGTTCAAGCCGTCCCGTCGGCCAAGAGCCGCCTGTTTGCTGAAGGATGGCTTGCGTTGTTTGCTTTGCGCGCGCGGCGAAGCTGCCACGGCTTTCAACTCCTTTCGTAATCGGGGCGGTTATTCCCAACCCAGCGTCTGCGCGACCTGCTCCAGCCTCGTCTCGAAGCTGTGATGCTGCAGCGTGCGACGAAGACCGCGAAGCGCGATCGTCCGGCGCGCCTCTTCGTGGACCAGATAGTAGTTGAGCTTGGCGGCCAGCTCCTGTACGTTCGCGTACGTCTCCACTTCCCAGCCCGGCCGGTAGTGGTCGCTTAAGTCCTGCCGGACGTCTGTCAGCTGCAGTGTGCCGCAGGCGGCGATCTCGTAGGTTCTCGGGTTGATCGACAGGCCGGGGAGATTGAGCGAATTGCGGTTGTCGACGCCCGCCGCGGTGGCACGGTGCATGTTGATGACGATTTTGGCGCCGTTGTAATATTTGACCGACTCTTCGACGGGCAGCCAGCCATGACGAATCATCGGCTGCAGCAGCTTGTAGTTCGGCAGGCGCTCCCACATGCCGCCGGCAATGAAGACGCGTTTGCTCGCCAGCTCCCGCGCGATCGCGTCGAACATCTCCACCCGGTTCCAGAACGCTTGCCCGATGAAGCATACGTCGCTGCGATACTGGGCTTCGACCCGCTGCGGCTTGAAGCGTCCGATGTTTACGGCCAGCGGCATGTAGCTCACGTTGGCGCAGCCATTGGACCGGTAAACGGGAATGGTGCCGAGTTCATGGGTCAAGACGGCGTCGTACCGCGGGGCGATCCGTATCGTGTCTTCGGTGACGTAGGGATCGTCTGCGAACCAAATCGCCGTCTTGATGCCGAGCGCGCGGACCGCGTCGATCTGCTCCAGGTGATCGTCCGGAAACACATGGAGTCCGTTCAGCACGAACACCCAGTCCGGACGGATGAATGCGGCCTGCTCGGCGATCCGGCTGGCAGGGGCGGTGAACAGTTCGCCCACGAGCGGGCGAAGCGCCGAAATAATGCCCTCGTCCAGCGCCTCGAAGCCTTGCGGGATATACAGCACCCGCACGCCCCGTCTTGCAGGCGGCGGCTGCGCGACGCTGCGCACGACCGCTTCGCACGCCCCGTCCCGGGTCCCATGTGCGAGACCTTCGTCGTAGCCTTGCTTCGCCGCGTTCGCGTTCTGCTTCCGTAACGATTCCATGGGCGCACACCTCAACCTTGGTAGTCTTTCTGTCTACATATATATGCGGATGGTAGGGAAGGCTCATGGTCACTTGTCCGGCGAGGCGGCAAAATTGGCGGATAACCAGCAGCGGCGCGTATTTAGCCCGGGAACGGCAGCCGTCCCGGAAGGCGTAAAGATGCTAGAGGTCGGTAGTATATTCCGGCAAGCGGTTACAGGAAGAACGCGAGGAGGTAGGCGATCGGGAGTTGAGGGATGGGGCGCGGGCGCGAGGGGCGGAAGGGGCGAGGCGCTCGATTGTGACGCCGGTGAAGCTGGTGTCGCTATTGCGTGAACATGGCGCGAATCGGCACGACCTCTCGTATAGACGGACCGCCAAACAAAAACAGCGGCCCATTTTCCGGCCGCTGTTTCCTTATGGCTGCTGCTCGTATGCGATCTGATGTCCGTGCTCGAAGCCTTGGGCAAATCCGATGTTGTAGCCTTCGTTGTACGCATGGTTATAGCTCTCGTTGTACGCCGAAGCGGCGGTGTGCCGCGCGCGCGGCACGCGCCGCCGGATCGCGGACGCTCTCTTCCCGCGCAAGGCGGTCGAACGTCTCCGTCGGCCGCCTTTGGCCGCGGCGGCCGTTCTTCTCCGCTTCGTTCGGCTGGACGCCGCGCCGCGTACCCGGGTTTTCTTCTTCCGTAAAGGCGTGCTCATCCGCATTCCCCTCCCCTCTGCGACGAACTGCGGCCGACGTCGCTGCCGCCGCCCGGCCGCCCTTCTCCTTGCCAGCCATCCGTTCCATGGAGCAGCAGCGGTTTGCCCGGCCGGCCTTGCCGTGGTTTGTGGGTGCGCAGCCCCGCCGCCTTCTCCGCCAACGATTGCTGAAAGGCCGTCATGGATTCGACGTTGTCGTAGACTTTGCGTGCCATCTCCGGCGAATGTCCGACGACGTCCGCCACGCTATCCAGGATTCGGGCGATCGCCAGCTGGCTCTTAGCAATCGAGCGGATCAGCTCGATTCTCGCCTCCCATTCCCGCGTGAGAAGACTCATTCGTCGCGGTCTCCGAATCCGCCGAAGTACCCGCCTCCGCCGCCTCGTTCATCCTGCCGAAGCGCCGCCTTCAACACATTCGACATCCCTTGGTTCAGCTTCGTCAGTCCGTCGATGACCTCGATCAACTGCTCATGAACGCCAAGCGTATCCTTCAGATGCTCCTGCTGCTCGCCGTACGCATCCGGAGAGACATGGTTGCAGAGCCAAGCGCGCACCTTCTCGGCTTCCACGGCTTTGGCCTCCAAAATTAACGCGACGTTCGATTGCAGCTTAGCGGATGCATCCAGCATTCTCGCATAGGCGCTTTCCCTGCTCATGAGGTCTCCCTCCCCTTATCCGTCCCCTTACTCATCGTCCCGCTCCGGCTGTTCCATTTCCTTCATGATCGATCCGATCGTCGTCGCGAGCGTCTCCTGCAATTCGGCGATGCTATTCAAATAAGAGACGACGCTCTGCGTCACCGCCTGCGAGCTCTCCATCAAGCCTTCCATGCCGCCGAAATCCGGATGCGTGTCCGGCAGCGCATGCACCATTTGCGCCATCCGAACCGCAACGTGGCGTTTGGCCTCGAGCACGCGCGCCATATGCTCGTGCGAGCGCGAAATATGCTCGATCATTTCCGTTACGATGTGATCCATGCCGCCGCCCTCCCTTTTTATTACTCAGCATATGCGCCTTCTTGGCCTGTGATACTGGGGTCGGCCGCCCGCGGGCAGCGCATCGGACCGCACAGCCTGGAACCATGGTCCGGGCAAAGCAAGGCAGGCGCATGCGGGCGGCACCTCGCTCACAGATTCGCCGAGACCCGCGACGGCGCGATGATCGGCAAACCTTCGGGCAGCAGGGCCCATTCCTCCACGGCCGGCGTCAGATGAACGCGATACTGCAGTCCCCAAAATTCCGCCGCCGCCTGGGTTGCGAGCCTTCGTTTGACGCCCTGTTCGACCATGTATAATTGGCCGTCCGGACTGAGGGCGGAGCCGTTCATCGGCCCGATGCCATCCCCCGCCGGCTGTCCGCGCCAACGGAGTTCCGCCTCTAGCGCATCCATCGGCTCGCCGATCGGCCAGCGGAGCAGATCGACCTGCGAGAGGCGCGCGCACGGAAAAGACAGCGCCCCGGCAACCGGACGTCTCTGCCCGTTCTCCACCCAGTAGATCTGCTCGCGCACGCCGCGCACGGCAACCCCCTGCGGGAAAAACGCGGACTCGCTCGGCAGCGGAGGAGAAGACGGGTCTGCCGACTCCGGTTCACCCGGAGGCGCGGCCGCCGCTCTCGCCTGCGCGTCTCGGCGCAGCAGCGTGTTCACTTGTTCGATCAGCTCGTGCGGATTGCCCCACTTCTCCGAGAAGAACGTGGAATTGTTCCGGTTGACGGCCTCCAGCTCGCTGCCCAGCGCTTTGATGCTGACGCTGCCGTAATGGTGGATGAACGTATCCCGCGCGATGACGAGCAGGCGCCCTTGCAGCCGGACGCGCACGTTGTAGTCGTCGTCCTCGAAATTGCCGATCGCATATCCTTCGTCCAAATAACCGGTCCGCTCCAGCAGCTCGCGGCGGAACAGGAGGCAGAAGCCGGTCAGCCGGTCGGTCAAATGCCATTTGGCGCTGTCGGAGCGGTTAAATTCCCGCGCGAACTCGGGCATCTCCTCCACGTTCACGTAAGGCACCTCGATCTGCTGGCTGCCGCTAATATAATTGGTCACCGGACCGACCATGCCGATGCGCGGATCGCTGTTCAGGCACGTCAGCAAATTGTCGAGCCAACGGTCCGTCACGATCGTATCGTTGTTAAGCAGCAGCAGCGTCTGTCCTTTCGCCATCATCAATCCCGTATTCGTCGCACCCGCGAAGCCGCGGTTCGAATCGAGAATGCGATAGCGGATCTGACCGCTGAGCGACTGGAGAAAGGCGGCCGTGCCGTCGGTCGAGCCGTTGTCGACGATAATAATCTCGTAGGGCAAATCGGTATGGTCGACGATGCTTGCGATGCATGACTTTAAGTATGCGAGCTGATTGTACGTCGGAATGATAATGCTCGTGCCATCGAATAACGAGCCGAAACTTTCGTGCCCGAGCCGGGTCCCCGTTTCGAATCCGCTATCGTAGCCCGCGCGATACCAATCCCGTTTTTTCCGGGCAACCGGCCTCGCCTTGGGGCGGCGGGTCGCGGCGCGAGCCGGCCTTTTTTTGGGAGGCATAACGTCAGCTCCTTAAAGTTTTCTTTGTTACTTCATTGAAATTACTACTTTGAGACAAAGAAAACTCGCTTCGAAAGCATAAGCCAAGTTTTCTTGTTACTACTTTGAGACTGCTTCTTCGCGACAAGAAAACTCGCTTCGGAAGCGCCAGCAGGCAGCTAGACCGAGAGCTGCCCTTTCCCGAGCGCGTCGGCTAGATGTCCGAAATCCAGCGCCACCCGACCGAATTCCGTGGCCAGCCGCCAGCAAATGACGACGGCGGGGACGCCTGCCGAGACGAGCGCCAGGTCGTACTCGATGAAGCTCGCTTCGTGGATCACCCTATCGATGGCCGCGAAGCCGTTGACGGGGCTGACAATCCCGGTCACCGTAAATCCGCGCGAGACGAGCGCTTCCGCCAATGCCGGCGCTTTATCCCCGATGAGCAGGAGGCGTCGGCCGGTAAGCAAGTGAGGCAGCAGCCCGCTTTGCTGAAGCCCGTAGTTGATCGTCGACGAGGTGAGGCGCAGGCCGGCCGGATCGATGCCGTGGTGACGAAGCACCGGATGCAGCAGCAGCTGAAAATGTTTCCGTCTGGCTACCGGGACGCCGACCCGGTTCGCCTGCCGGACGGCCATCGCGACGAGATCGCGCGCCGCCAGATCGGGCGGCGTCACGCCGGCGTAAGGCAGAAAACGGCCCTCCCTCCGAATCGTCTCCGCGTCGAACACGGTATCCTGCGCCAAGGTCAGCAGCTCGCCGTCGCCAAGCCGAACGAGGGCGTAAGGCTGCTTCGACTCGATCGCGTGCGTCAGCTCCTCGTACACGAGTGCCGGCTCTGCCAGCGGATACAGCTGCGGCGCCCTTGCGGCCAGTCCGGCTGCCAGCACCTCGCGCAATCCAATCTCTTCCAGAAGCGCGCCGGGCGGGACCAACTGTTCGAGCAGCTGCTCGCCGCCTTCATACAAGCCGCGTTCGTATCCCGCCTCGTATGCATCTCGCCCCTCCCCGACGCCTGCAGCGGGATGAGCGGCAGGATCATCGATCGGCACTTGGGCCTCATGCTCCACGGGAATCCTGCGATGCCGGGGGCGCGCCGGTTTTGCCGCGCCTCGTTTGGCCGGGCGGCGGCGCGACGTCCTTTTGCGCGGCTTTCTTTCTTTAGCTGCGGGCACGGCGCCGGTCTTCTTTCTTCGTCGACCGGCGGCCGGACTTGGCGTTGCCCGGCGCTTCGCCGGTTCCGGGGCGGCCGAGGGAACCGCAGCTTGGACGGCTGTCGCGAGCGGTGCCGGGCGGATCATGGCGCATCCCCCGACAACCGCAGCGACGCCTCCTGCAGCGATTCGAATGTACCTGCGTCCGTCCACCAGCCCTGCAGCTTGCCATGGCGCAGCTGACCGCGCGCGGCGTACGCGTTGTTCACGTCGGTGATTTCCAGCTCGCCGCGCTGGGAAGGCTCGATGCCGGCGATAAAATCGAATGCATGGCCGTCAAACCCGTATATGCCCGTGACGCACCAATTGTTGTCCGGATGCGCCGGCTTCTCCTCAATGCGCACAATCTCGCCGGCTTCGTCGAACTTCGGCACGCCGTAACGCTCCGGATCCGGCACCTCCTTCAGCAGGACCATCGCGCCGTTCGGCTGCCGCCGGAAGGCATCCACATAAGGGGTAAGCGCCTCTTCGAACAGATTGTCGCCGAGCAGCACGAGGAATTTCTCGTCGGCGCCGACGTAAGGACGCGCCAGCTCCAACGCCTGCGCGATACCGCCAGCCTCCTCCTGAATGCGATAGGTCAGCGAAACGCCGTATTCCGCACCACTCCCCAAATAATGGATGAATGCCCCGGCGGCCTGTCTGCTTGTGACGATTAAAATATCGGTGACGCCCGCTTCCTTCATTTTGTCGATACCGTAACTGATCATGGGAAGTCTGCCCACCGGCAGCAAATGCTTGTTCAGCAGCTTGGTGAGCGGCATCAAACGGCTGCCCGTGCCACCGGCCAAGATGACAGCTTTCAAGCGATCCCCTCCTAACGTACGAGTACAAATCTGTGCCTTACATGAATTGAGCCGGGTCGACCTGCCATTTCTCGATAAATAGCCCTCGGTTCCGCTCGATCAGCTGCGCCAGCGCTGCCGCTTCGCCGCGCTTGAAGCTGGCGCTTCCTTGGTGATGCACGAACACGCTTCGGCACATATACAGCCCGAAGCCGAGCATCCGGGCGCGGAGACAGTAGTCGTCATCCTCGTAATGACCCGGCGAGAAGCGTTCATCCAAGCCGCCGATGGCCGCGTACAGCTCGCGTTTGAACAACAGACAGAAGCCGACCAGACGAGCAATCGGCTCCGCTTCCAGCTGAAGCGATCGAACGTAGGCCGCCGTCTGATGGAATTCGTCCATGGTCGAGAACGGATACGTCGCCAGCTGCCGGCCGCTGACGTAATTGCTGACCGGTCCGACCATCCCGGCCCCCTCCATGCCGTTCAGCACGTTCAGCATCCCGCTCAGCCAGCCTTCGGACACCGTCACGTCATTGTTGAGCAGCAGCAAATAGTCGCCTTTGGCCAGCCGCAGCCCCCGGTTGCATGCAGCGGGGAAACCCTCATTAGCGGGCAATGCAATGAGCTTCACGCCCTCGCGGGCGCACCAGTCCGGCGTTCCGTCCGTGGATCCGTTGTCGACGACGATGAGTTCATAAGGGGTTTCGTGCGGACTCGTATACGTTCGAATCGCGCCGATCGCCTGCTGAAGCATCGTCAGTCCATTGCTCGTCGGGATGATAATGCTCGTCATCTTCACTGTCGGTCGCCTCCGGTCTCGCTGCGCCTTCTCGTCTCATCCGGCCATTGAAGACGGCTGCCCTGCCGCTGGATGACGCTCACCAGCGCTTCCGCATGGTCGCCAAGCCGCAGCGGGCCTTCCTGATCGGGATCGTGCCGCTCCTTGCCGCGGCGAATGGCGGCCGCATGATGCGGGATCGTCTTCAAACGGAGGCCCTCCGTGATCGCCGCGGCCTGCGCGAGCGCCGGAACAGCGAGCCGCTCAACCCCGATACGCTCCATCCCGACGCGCGACCACGCGTGCGGCAGTTGATCCAGCGTATTCGGGCCAAGCCAGGCGCAGCCCAGCGCGCTGTTCATGAAGGCCCGCACGCGATCGGCCTCCCCCCATTGGCGGAACGTGCCCAGACTGGCGCCTCGATCCGCCAGCGCGATATCGGCCCCCTGCCCGACTGCCGCAATGAGCCGTCCGGCTGCCGCCAAGTCGACGGGATCCTGGCCCGAGACAAACAGGAGAATGTCCCCTCGCGCTTGCGAAGCGCCCAATGCCCTGTCTTCGTCAGGGCCGAGCATCTCGGGAAGGAAGAGCACGATCGCATCCGTCTGCGCGCGGATCATCGCGGCGAGCGAAGGATCCTTGCCATCCAGCACGACAATCGTCTCCAACACGGGCAGGCGAGACCATTGACGGATGTGCGCGACCGCTTCGGGCGATCGGCTGCCTACCACGATAGCGGACACGCGATAGTCGCGTGCGGTCTGCTTGACCTGGGGATGTGAATGTCCGGGTCTGGCGCTGACGCTGCGCCGCCCTCTCGGTTGTCGCCCGCGCGGCCGCCGTGCACCAGAGAGCCGCTTGTTGGACCGCGATTTGCCGCGGGATGCGAACGGCGGCCGGTTGGCGCGCCTTGATCGAGTTCGTCGGATTCGCCTCATACGTCACCTCCCCGGCCGCTTCTGGCCGTACGGCCGTCTGCGAATCCCGCTCTTGCTCCGCTATGCAGGGCCAGCCATTCGAGCGCCTCCAGATGATCGCCCATGATCAGCCGCTCAAGCGGCGCGACCCGTTCGCGCTCACGTCTTGGAAGGTTCAGCTTCCCGACGTTCACGCGTTGAACCGGGACGACCCGCAGCCCGAGGCGGACTGCTTTCGCATGCGCGAGCGGCGGCACGGACAACGACTGCGTCCCGATCGTCTCCAGCGCCTTTCGGCTGAGCGCGTGCGGGATGGCCGTGAGCGAAGTACCCGCCAAATCAGGCCGGTTCAACATCGTGTTGAGCGCGTGTTTGGCCAGCACGACGCTGTGCACCTGCATTTTGTTCGTCGGCCCGGAGTAGTCGTTGAGCGCCACGTCGACGCCGCCCTGCAGGACAGCCTGCACGAATGGCTTGAGCTGCGCCGCCGGGATGATCATATCCCCATCCAGGAATAGACAGACATCGCCCCGGGCATGCTCGGCGCCGACGGCTCGCCCGACGTCATGGCCAAGCGGCCGCGGATAGGACAATACCTTAGCCCCCATACGCCGCGCGATCTCCGCGGAGCCGTCCGTCGAGCCGTTCGCGACGACGATGACTTCCGAATCCGGATGCACGCGGAACGCTTCGCGGATCACCCCCGCGATATGACGGCGCTCATTCATGACCGGTATGACGACGGAGACGGCAGGCGGGGAATCGGATACACGTTGGATCGGCTCCGCCATCGCCGACGGTTGAACGGCCGGCGGGACTTTCGCTCCGCGTAACGGGCGCGACGGTCGTTTGCGATTCCGGGCAAGAGGCTTCCGATGGGTTCGCGGACGCGGCTGCTTGCGGACCGAACGTCTCGTCTGCCGAGCGCGTGATGCATTCGCCGTCTTTTTTCTCATGACGATCACCTCACCTTGCCTAAATAGATGTCCGCCTGGCTCCTATGCAGACAGACTATTCACAAGCTATTGTATGTACGAATATCGCCGCCGCAACGGCAGGTGTACGTCAAGGCTTTCACCCGTTCATGCCGCGAACGCCGAAGAACCCCCGTTTCTCTCGCGCAGCGCGAAAGAAAAGGGGGTTCCAAAGAGGCGATTAGCCGATGACGATCCAGTTGACCTGGCCTTTCGGCTCAGGGCTGATCCGCGTCCGAATGATCGACAGCACCGCGCGGTCCGCATGCTTCTCTTTGATGACCACGTAGCAGGAAGGATGATCCGTCGTCGCGACGAGCACATAGCCGTTATGCGCATACGGTTCGCCGAACACGACCGTCGCTTCGACAAGCTCGCCTTGGCCCGCGAAATCGTAGGCCGCAAATCCGAATTGCTGATTCGCGGAAATGAGCGCGTTCGCCGTGCGCACCGGAGCGAATTTCAATTTCTCCGTCCCGATGCTGCCATCCCCAAGCTGCGGGCTGCGAATCGCCAGCTGAAGCTCCGGCGCGAGATGCTCGGCGTGTACGGCGCCAGAAGCCAGCTTCTCGTTCGTCACGCTGCCCTTCGCGATGGCACCTGCTCCGACCGCGCCAGGCGCGAGATGAACCGAAGCCACGCTGCCCGGTGCGAGCTCGTGATCCAGCACGCCCGGCGCAAGCCGATCGGCCGTGATGCTGCCCGCCAGGATGGCGTCCGCGTCAATGACGCCAGGCGCCAGTTTATCGGCCGTAATGCTGCCCGAGGCAATCGCGTCCGTATCAACGGAGCCGACGGCCAGATGAATCCCATTTATGCTTCTTGCCGCAAGCTTATCAGCCGTGATGCTGCCCGAAGCAAGCGCGTCCGTGCCGACGGCCCCTTTCGCCAGCTTGCTGCCCGTGACGCTGCCTGGGGCGATGGCCGCCGAGCCGACTGCGCCGGCGGCAAGTTGATCCGGACCGACGCTGCCCGCAGCAAGCTCGCGATCCAGTACGCCTGGCGCCAGCTTATCGGCCGTGATACTGCCCGTGACGATGGCGGCCGAGCCGACTGCGCCAGAAGCCAACTTGTCGGCGGTAACGCTGCCTGGCGCGAGGGCATGCGCGCCGACCGCGTCCGCTGCCAGCTTATCAGCCGTGATGCTGCCCGCTTGAATCGCGTCTGCGCCGACCGCTCCCGACGCCAGATGAAACGCGGCTACGCTTGATGGTGCGAGCTCCTGGTCCAGCACGCCTGGCGCCAGCTTATCAGCCGTGATGCTGCCTTGGGCGATGGCCTCCGTGCCCACCGCGCCGGCTGCCAGGTGAATCGATTCGACGCTCGACGGCTCCAGCTCGTTGTCCAATACGCCCGGCGCCAGCTTATCGGCGGTGATGCTGCCTGGGGCGATGGCGTTCGTCCTGATCGCATTCTCGGCCAGCTTCTCGGCCGTGATGCTGCCCAGCGCAAGGGCTTCCGTGCCCACCGCTCCAGGGGCCAGGTGGATCGAAGCGACGCTCGACGGCTCCAGCACGTGATCCAGCACGCCCGGGGCCAACTTATCGGCCGTCACGCTGCCCGCCGCGATGGCATGCGCGCCGACCGCGCCCGATGCCAATTTATCGGCGGTGATGCTGCCCGGCGCGAGGGCGGCCGATCCGACCGCGCCCGGCTTGAAGTGCACCGAGGCGATGCTCGCTGGCTCGATTTCGTAATCCAGTACGCCTGCTGCCAGCTTATCGGCGGTGATGCTGCCTGCCGCGATCGCAGCCGATCCGACCGATCCAGGGGCCAGCTTGTCGGCGGCGATGCTGTTCGGCGCGATGGCGGCCGATCCGACCGACCCGGGAGCCAGCTTATTGCCCGTGACGCTGCCCGGCGCAATCGCGGCCGATCCGACCGACCCAGGCGCCAAGTGAACCGCGGCCACGCTGCCAGGATCGAGTTCTCTCTTCAGCACGCCAGGCGCTAATTTGTCGGCCGTAATGCTGCCGGCTTCGATCGCGTCCTCGCCGACAGCACCGGCTGCAAGATGGATCGCTTCAACGCTGCCCGGTTCCAGCTCGAAGTCCAGCACGCCAGGTGCCAGTTTATCGGCCGTCACGCTGCCAGCTTCGATCGCGTCCTTGCCGACCGACCCGGGAGCCAGATGAATCGAATCCACGCTGCTTGGCGCCAGCTTCTCCGACGTCACGCTGCTCGCTGCCAGCGCATTCGCGCTGACCGCGCCCGATGCCAGCTTATCGCTTGTGATGCTGCCTGCCGCGAGCGCCTCCGTGCCGACCGCGTCCGCGGCCAGCTTATCGGCCGTGACGGACGCATCCGCGATCGCATCGCTGCCGACGCTTCCCGCCTTGAGATGCTCGCCGCCAATCGATCCGCTTGCCAACTTGCCCGTCGTGACGGAACCGTCCTGCAGCTGGGCTTCTCCGACCGCGCCAGCCGATAGCTTATCAGCCGTGATTGCGCCGTCCGCGATGACCGCGTTCGTCACGGCGCTCGCCGCCAGCTTCTCGCCGGTTACGGCGCCGGTCGCCAAGTGCTTCGCTTCTACGGCGCCCGCGTTCAACGCTTCGCCGCGAACCGCCCCTTTGGCCAAATGAGCCGATTGAATCGCCCCATGCCCGATCGCGCTGCCGGTTACCGCGCCGGCCGACAGCTGCGTCTGACCGATGGAGCCCGATTTGAGCTTGCTGCCGTGAATGCTGCCGTCCGGCAGTTTGCCCGGCAGGAACAAGTCGCCGGCCAGATGGGCCTGCGTGATGGAACCTTTGCGGATATGGTACCCCTGCAGCGTTTCCGCTTTGACATGTTTGCCGCTGATCGACTCGATCCGAAGATGATCGCCGCCGACGGATTGCACCGACAGCTTCTCGCCGGTTACGGCGCCTTCGATCAGGTGGATCGTGCCCACAGAGCCATCCTTCAGCTGCTCGGCGCCGACGCTATCGGCCGTCAGATGTTCCGCTCCGATGCTTCCTTTGGCGACATGCTCGGCTCCAACGGCTTCCGGCTGCAAATGCGCGGCGGATACCGCGCCGGCTTGCAGCGCCTCGCTGCCGACCGCCCCGTCCTGCACCTGCTCGGCTCCGACGCTGCCGGCCGCCAGCTTGGATTCCGTTACCGCCCCGTCGCCGAGATGGTACTCCATGACGCTGCCCGAAGCCAGGTGAACGCCTAGCACGGCGCCTTGGGCAATCTGCCGGCTGCCGACCGATTCGATGCCCAGCTGCTCCGCGCCAATCGACTCCGGAGCGAGCTTCGCGCCGGTGATCGACCCGTCCGCGAGATCGTCCGACCCGATCGCGCCTGCTGCGATATGGCCGGCTTGAACCGCGCCTTCCGCCAGATGACGCGCGCCGACCGAACCGTCTGCCAGGTGATGCGCGCCGACCGCGCCGTCCGTCAAGTGAACGCCTTCCACCGATTGCGGCGCCAGCTTGGCGCCCGAGACACTTCCGTCCGCCAGTTTGCCGCCGGTCACCGCGCCGTCCGTCAGCTTATCGGTCGATACGCTCTCCGGCGACAGCTTGAGCGAGTTCACGGCATGGTCTGCCAGATGGTGACCGTACACGATGCCTGGCGTCAGATGACGCTCCTGCACCGATTGCGGCGCCAGCTTGGCGGCTTTCACCGCTCCATCCTGCAGCGCGTTGGTCTGAACGGACCCGTCGCTCAAGTGCTCGGCGGCAACCAGACCCGGTTGGAGATGCCAAGGCGCGACGGACTCGACGGAGATCGCTTCCTCCGTGACCGCGCCGGCGGCCAGATGGTACGCTTTGATCGCTTCCGGCGCGATCTTGTCGGACGCGACCGATTCGTGCCCCAGATGCCGGACGGACACCGCGCCGCCGGCCAACTTATCCCCCGTTACGCTGTCGCTGGCCAGACGGCTCTCCGTGACGGCGCCCTCGCCAAGCTGCTCGGACCCGACGGAGCCTGGCGCAAGATGCGCTTGGTGAACCGCGCCGGCGGCCAGCTTCTCCGATTTCACCGCTTTATCCAGCAAATGGCGGGTCCCGACGGAATCCTCGGTCAAATGAGCGGCATTGACCGACCGTACCGCAAGATGGCGGTCGGTCACCGAGCCGCCGTCGATATGATCGGGGCCTACGCTTCTTTTGCCGAGATGCTTGCTTTGGACCGCATTATCCGCCAGTTTCGCCGCCGTGATGCTTTGGTCCGCGATTTTGGACGCCGTGACGGCATGCTCGCCCAGCTTGATCGTGGAAACGGACAAATCGGCGATTTTAGGCGTCGTCACCGCGCCGTCGTTCAGATGCTCGGCGTTAACGCTTCCCTCTGCCAGCGCCTCCGCGCCGACCGCGCCTTTTTTGATCTGCGTCTCGCCGATTGCGCCCGTCGCGATCGCGTCCTGATCGACCGCTCCGCGGCGCAGCTCCCTCGGCCCGACCGCGCCTTCGGCCAGATGTTCCCCGACGATTTCGCCCGGAGCCAAATGCTTTCCCAGCAGAATGCCGGTCGCGACGTGTTCGGCAAGCAGAAGACCCGGCTTCAAATGCACCGAATCCACGGCGCCCGCGGCCAGCTTCTCGCTCGTCACCGTGCCGTCGCGCAGCTTGGAGCGCGTCACGGCGCCGTCCGCCAGCTTCGATGCGTTCACGGCATCCGCCGCAAGATGCTCGGGACGGACGGCCCCGCTTTTGATTTTGCTGCCTGTCACCGCCTGGTCTTCAAGCAAATCGCTGGAGACGATGAACGCCTTCAGATGCTTCGTCTCGATCGAGCCTTCGGCGATTTTGTCCGCGCTGATCGTCCGGTCCGCCAGTTTCTCGGACGTAATGCTGCCATCGCGAAGCTTGTCGCCGGCGATCGAGCGCTCCGCGAGAATCGAGCCGTTGACGGAGCCCGGAATCAGATGCTCGCCGGTAATCGAATTCGGCGCCAGCTTCGAAGCCGTGACCGCGCCCTCCGCAAGGTTGATGCTCTCGACGGCGAAGTCCGCCAAATTGCGGGAAGCGACCGATCCGCGGCCCAGTCGCGCCGAATCGATGGCGCCCGGCGCGATCTTCTCCGACGTGATCGCCTCGTCCGCAATATCGTCGGTATACACGAAGGCGGCGGGCCGCTCGGGTTCGCGCAGCTCCTCGTAGACCGCCAGCCTTTCCTCGCGGCTCATCTCCGGTTCGACGTCCGCAACCGGCAATTCCGCGACTGATGCAGCTTGCGCCTCAAGCGCGCTCGGGCCAGCTGCCTCCGGTTGGACGGCGGTTGCGCCTTCTTCCGGCCAGTACTCCGCATCCTCGTTCAGCTCGGCCGGCAGTTCCTGCCAGTCGTGGCCTGCCTCGTCTAATGAGAGGATCGGCTCGGCCGGCGGTGCGGCCGCATTGACTTGCAGCTTCTTCTCGTTCTCGGATTTGCGCGGGTCGAATACCCCGCCGCCGGATGCTGCCGGCGCTTTCTTCTTCACATCGTCCAGCCATTTCAATTCGGAAGCATTCGGATTATCGACGTAAAATAACGGTTTTTGCCCGTTAGCGCGTTTCCCTTTCCTGCTTTTCGCCATAGCCCTCTCCTTCTCCCACCTCGAATGTCATAGCATCATATGCATTCACCTATAGGCAGGTCACTGGAGTTTCGCATCCGGCGGCAAAAACGTTACGCGCGCATGGTTTGGATCCCTTTCGACAGGGTCGCCATGTACAGGTCGGAACCGAGCCAATCCACGTCCGTCACCGGCAGCCCGGGCTTTAGCGAGAAGAGGGTCAGACGGCCCCCCAGCCTGCCCACCCGGAACAATCCTTTATCCGTGCACACGTACACATGCGGCAATCGGGAGACGACGCTGAACACGAACATATCGCCGAAACGAATCCGTTCGAAGCCGCCGCGTCCCGTGCTCATGACAAGCTCGCCGCTATCCGTCGCGCCGATCAATCGCGTCCGGTCGGCCGCGAGGCTGGTCACGCCCGAGCCGAGCGGAAAACCGGCCCATTGATCCGTCATGCGGTCGTACATCCCGATGCCGCTTTCGAGACCGATATAAAGATACTCCGGCGTGAACAGAAAATCGTATACGATCATCCGTTTGTACGCAGACTGCCTCCACTCGCCGCCGTTGCGATATAACAATCCGTCGTCCGTCGCGGCGAACGCGGAGCCCCACTCTTCTTTATATTGATAACAAGCCTGTTCCAAATCGCCGTTCACCCAGCGGTTGTCCTGGAGCTGGTACAGCCCTTTGCTCGTGCACGCGTAAAGCCGACGATCCATCGTTTGCAGCCGATGAACCATCGATTCGGACGGCAGCCCGTCGGACATCCGCTGCCATTCGCCGTGTTCCTTGCGATGGTATACGCCTTTGCCCGGCGACGCCGCGACTAGCGAGCGATCCCCTTGTACTTTAACGGATGAAAAATGAAGCGGCCGCGATTGCGGCTGCCAGCTTCGATTGAAATTCGGCAGCATGAAATTGACACTCCTCGCTCAAAAGGCGTTTGGTATGGCGTAATTCGCCCGTATATCGTGATCCCTCTCGGACGTAAGATCGTAAGCCGAAGGGTAGTTATCTCCGCATGGATCATGCTCGCCGAACGAAGGTCCAGCAGTTCAATGCAAGCTATCCTCTGGAACAGCATTATTTTAAGTGATAATGATTATCACTGTCAATTAAATGAAGCAAACGGCGCATAACCCTTCCATATTTTGACCACGTTAACGAGAAGGAGATGATGGAGGATGCAGCCGACCCACGAAGCCGTCAATCAAATCCGGAATGAATATAAAGAAGTGACGCTCGACCACTGGTATCAAGACGATTTCCTTTCGCTCCACTGGTGGTTTCTGCTGGCCGCCACCATTTTGCCTTGGATCATCTGGTGGAGATGGATCCGCGTGCCCTCCCGCACGCTGGAATTGCTCGCATGCGTATTCGCATGGAGCATCATCGCCATGTTCGGCGATGTCTGGGGCAGCTATCTCCTTCTGTGGGGGTATCCCGACAAGCTGCTGCCCACCGTGCCGCCTTTTCTTCCCGCGGATATGAGCGTCATCCCGCTCTCCTTCGCGTGCGTGTATCAGTTTGCTTCTACTTGGCGGGCCTATCTACTCGGCGCGTTTGCGCTCTCCGCGTGTTTCTCCTATGTTATCGAACCGCTTTTCATCCGTCTCGGGTTATTCGAGATTCATCGTTGGAGACACGCGTATTCTTTGCTCGGTTTCGTGTTGTTGGCCATTCTCGTGCGCTATTGCATGCTGCGCTGGCGAGCGGTAAGCAGTAAGGGCCGGGGAGACGCATGATCGGCGCTCGTTATGGAAAAGGTTAACATATTGAAGTCCCTGACGATTCGCTCCTTGCTTAGGGGCAGGAAGGTAGGTTACACGGTATGGCGGAACGTATCGATCGGAGAAAAGAACGCACGAAACAGCTGCTCCACAAGGCGCTGCTGGAATTAATCGAGGAACGCGGACTGGAGGGGATAACGGTCAGCGATCTGACCCAGCGGGCCGAGATCAACCGGGGCACCTTCTATTTGCACTACAAAGACGTGCCGGATATGCTGGATCAGAGTAAAATGGCGTTTCTGCAAGGCTTGCGGGAACAAGTCATTACCCTCGACGTGAACGGTCTGATCCGGAAAGCGGCTGTCGACGAAACCGACCAGAGCCTGGTCGACCTGTTCGCGTACATCGCGGATCACGCGGATCTGTTCCGTCTGCTGCTCGGGCCCGGCGGCGATTCCTTCTTCGGCGACCAAGTCGTCCAGCTGCTGAAGGAGAATTTCTACGACAAGCTGCTGCCGCTATGGCGGGTGGAGGAGGCGAGGCTGAACATCCCGTACGATTTTCTGATCGCTTACGTGTCGGCCGCCAATCTCGGCTTCCTTCAGCATTGGCTGGAGACCGGGATGCAGCAGACGCCGGAGCAATTCGCGCAGATGATCGTCCGGGTCGTGCGGACCGGCCCCATCCATCTCAGCCAGGATATCCCGGACTAGCGCCCGAGTGGGCCGGACGACAGGACAGGCGCGGTCACCGACCCTTAGCCGTTCGCGAGGGCGGCCGCGCTCCGCTTGAACGGCCAATAAACCCCCGCCCGGTGCGAACGGGCCGGAGGTTTATTTGTTGACGCCTGCCCTGGCTTACTGGAGGCCGTGCGCCGGCTCCCGGTGCGCGGCATGCCATAGGGAACCGATCCCTCCGCCGAGCGGAACTGCGCGGGCGATCGCCGCGGCGACGAAACACTTCGCCGCCCGCGCGGCATGCTCCATCTCGAAGCCGCGCGCCAAGTAAGCGGCGATCGCCGCGGCCGTCGAGCAGCCGGTCCCGTGCGTATGCCGGGTCGCGATACGGGGGCCGCTGAGCGTTAGCGGCTCCGTTCCCGCCAACCGGTCGCCTCCGGCCAACACGTCGATCGCCAGTCCCCGGAACGCTTCATCCTCCAGATGACCGCCTTTAAGCAGGACGTATTTGGGACCGAACCGAAGCAGCATGTTGGCTGCCTCCATCATGTCGGAGACGGATCGGATCGCGCTCTCCTCCATGCCGAGCAGCTCGCACGCCTCCGGCAAATTCGGGGTCGCGACGAGCGCGCGCGGCAGCAGCTCGTCACGCAAGGCGTTCACCGCGTCGCGCCGGAACAGCGGGGAGCCGTCTTTGGCCACGAGAACGGGATCGACGACCAGCTTGCGGATGCCGTAAGCGTCCAGCTTCGAAGCGACAGATTTGACGATATCGCTCGAATACAGCATGCCCGTCTTGACCGCGTGCGCGCCGATATCGCCGAGCACCGCGTCGATCTGAGAGAGGACGGCTTCCTCCTGCATCGGATAGACGGCATGCACGCCGCGGCTGTTCTGCGACGTCACGGCCGTGATCGCGCTCATGCCGAAGACGCCCAGCTCTTGGCATGTCTTCAAATCCGCTTGGATGCCAGCCCCGCCTCCGCTGTCGGAGCCCGCGATGGTAAGCACCCGGGGCGGCCAGCCCGTCAGCTCGGCGGAATACGCGATAGGTTCTCGGATGCCGGCATACGCAGCTTCAGGCTCTCGCCCCGCCGGCGGCTCGACGTCCTGAGGCAGCTGAATCGCATATTGACCGCCTGCTGCCGAAGTCCCGGCCAGGCCAGACAATTGGCCATGCTGGTTACGGGCTGAAGCCGCCCAATTATCGAAATCCCGCATATTCTCTTCCCCTCCTCTGCAAGACGGCGAACCGATCCGGCGCGAATGGGCGCGCCTCTTCAGCCTGCGCGCTGCCCGAGAGCATGCGGCCGACGAGCGCGCCGGTGGCGGGACTTAGCAGGATGCCGTTGCGGTAATGTCCGGCTGCGAGGATGACGTCCTCGCGACCCGGAATCGGGCCGATGAGCGGCCAGCCGTCCCGAGTCGCCGGGCGCAGCCCCGCCCATCGGTCGATGGGTTCCCGGCCATCCAAGAACGGCAGCACCCGAGGGCCCCAGCGTACAAGACGTTCAATGCCGCGCTCCGTGACCGTCCGGTCGAAACCCGCCACGTCTTCCGAAGCGCCGCAGACAAGCGTCCCGTTCCGTTTGCCCACCCAATATGCCTGCGAGGAGAACACCATATGACGCACTTCTCCGAAGGGCACGTCGAACGAACAGATTTGGCCGCGTATCGGGTGCACCGGGATCGGAAAGCCGAAGGAGGCCGCATAATGCCCCGCCCAGGCGCCCGAGCAGACGACTAACCGATCGCCGTCATAGCTGCCGCAAGCGGCGGTCTCGATGCGTATGCCTCCCGCGGCGAACAGATCGGGCGCTTGAATGCCGCCGGCATGATCGACCATGCGCGCGCCGAGCTTGCGGCAAGCCTCCTCCAGCGCGGCGACGAGCGCGGGCGCGTACACATGGCTCTCCTCCGGCGTATACACGGCGGCAAGCGCGCTTGCCGCAAGCTGAGGCTCCATGCGGCGCAGCCGTTCGCCCTCGACGAGCTCCGCGCCGGAGCCGCAAGACCGCTGCCATGCCAGTCTCGTCTGAAGCGGCAGCAGATCCGCTTCATGCAGCGCGACCGTCAAGCTGCCCGTCTGCAGCAGGTCGGCGCGGCAGCCCGACACCGCCTCGATGTCGGCCAGCCATGACGGGTACAGGTTCAAGCTTTCCAGGCACAGACGGAAGAACGGATCGGGCTGCTCGGGATTTTCCGTGAACGGGGCGAGCATCCCCGCCGCTGCCCCCGAAGCCTGGCCACCGAACGCCTCCGGCTCGATGACCGTGACGTCATACCCTAACCGCAGCGCTTCGAACGCGCAGGAGAGGCCGATGATGCCGCCGCCCAATATGATGACGCGCTCAGCCAATTCCGCCAAGCCCCTTCCCCGCTTCGGCTGGTTCGGCCGCATGCTGTCTGAGGTTGCTCGCCATCGCGACGGCGGCTTCTCGCGCGGCGTTCTCGCCTTGTGCTGCTGTCGCTGCGTCCAGCTTCACGTCCCGTGCCGGATTGCCGCCATGGCCATCATGGACGGATAATCCCGGCTTCGATATGCCCTCGGCCTCGCTGCTTGCCGAAGCATATTGGCGTCTCGGGATGCGCCCGGACAAATACGACAGCCGGCCGGCTTCGACCGCGAGCCGCATCGCCTGCGCCATGCCGACCGGATCCAGCGCTTTGGCGACGGGCGTGTTGACCAGAATGCCGTCCGCCCCGAGCTCCATCGCCTGCACGACGTCGCCCGCGGAGCCGATGCCGGCGTCTACGATGACCGGCACGCGCGACTCTTGGGCGATCAGCCCGATATTGTACGGATTCAATATTCCGAGGCCGGACCCGATCGGCGCGCCGCCGGGCATGACGGCTGCCGCGCCGGCTTCCTCCAGCCGTTTGCACAGAATCGGATCGTCCGACGTATACGGCAGCACGACGAACCCTTCGGCCGCCAGCCGCTCCGTCGCCCGCAGCGTCTCCAGCGGGTCGGGCAGCAGCGTGCGCGGATTCGCGCTGATCTCTACCTTGATCCAACTGCCGAGTCCCGCCGCCCGGGCCAGCCGCGCGATGCGAACCGCCTCGTCCGCGTTATTCGCGCCCGACGTATTCGGCAGATAAGTCAGCTCGCGCTCGTGCATATGCTGCAAGATCGAATCGTCCCGCGCGTCGTCCAGATTTACTCTGCGCACCGCGAACGTGACGACCTCCGCCTTGGACGCTTCAAGCGCGAGCTGCAGCACGGCCGGACTAGGGAACCGCCCCGTGCCGAGGAAAAACCGGGACTGCAGCCGTTTGCCCCCAATGACGAGCGGATCCATATTGACGTTTGCTTCGATCATGACGTTTTAACCTCCTCCCACAAAATGCACCAGCTCCAGCTGCGCGCCTTCGGACACCTGCGTCCGCGCCCAGGCTTCCCGCGACAAAATAACCCCGTCCAATTCCACGACGATGCGCGCGTCTTGGAGCCCATACTGGCCGACCAGCTCCTGCACGCTCCCGGCGTTCGTCCATTCGTCGCGGCCGTTGACCCGGATTTGCTTGGACGCCGGATTCGGCATAGCCATCGCCGCAAAGGCGCGAAGCCGATGCTTGAACGCCCGACTCGTCTCGGCGGGATCCGCGCTGCCGACGATGGCAGACACGGCGCAGATCCGCTTGGCGCCCGCCTCGAGCACCGCGTCCACATTGTCCAGCGTGATGCCGCCGATCGCCACGAAAGGAATCGTGACGCGATCGGCCGCCTCCCTCACGTAAGACGTCGTTACCGCCTGCCGTCCCGGCTTCGTGCCGGTCGGGAAGACCGGACCGACGCCGATGTAATCGGCTCCCCCCGCCTGCGCCTCTAACGCCTGCGCAATGTTGTGAGTCGAGATGCCGATAATTTTGTCCGGTCCCAGTATCGCCCGCGCCTCAGCCAGCGGCAAATCCTCCTGGCCGAGATGGACGCCGTCCGCCGATACTGCCAGCGCGATGTCCAGATGATCGTTGATGATCAGCGGCACCTGGTAGCGGGCCGTTAAGTCGCGAAGCATGCGCGCTTGGGCCAACACCTCCCGTTTTGGGGCGTCTTTCGCCCGCAGCTGCACGATATCCGCGCCGCCGAGCAGCGCCTGCTCCATCACCTGCTCCAGCTTGCGCCCCGGATGATAGTTCTCGCCCGTGATGACATACAAGCCAAAGTCGAATCCCTTGCTCCTCATGCTCTTCTTCTCCTCTCCATCAGCGCAGGATTGCCGCTGCCCGCATGCCGGTTAGATACGCCCCGCACAGCGCTGTCGCGCGCGCCGGGTCCTGCGTGCCCTGCACCAGGATCCGGCCGTCCGGGAACAAGACCAGCTTCTCCCCTTCGGGCATGGCCGCCTTGACCAAATACGGATTGCTCGTCACTTCGCAGCCGCGTGCAGCCAGCCATTGCTCCGCCTCGCCCAAATCCAGACCGATGCCTTCTTCCATCGTGACCTGAACGGTATCCCGGCCGCATAAAACCGCGGTTTGCGCGCGAAATCCGTGATGAACGGGCTCGCCTTCTGCCAGCGGGCCGGATCGATTCAGGGATAACGATGTCAAATGAAAGGCGGCCTGCCGCGAGTCGCGCGCACCCTTTGCATTGCGGCCGCGAATTCTCGAATTGTCCGCATCGCCTCCGCGTTCTGCCGCCGCTTGCGCGCCGCCGCAAATGTCGCACCCCTGCGCGGGCGAAGGAAGCGCCGACTCCCGGACTCGGAAATGCCACAGATCCCCGCTCAGCCACGTGCGCCGCAGCGCTTCGCGTCGCCCGCTCAACCACTTCAGCGCTTCCGCTGCCTGCAGCGCGGCGACCCACTCCACGGCCGGCGCGATGACGCCGATCGTATCGCAGGTGTCCGCTCCCGAATCCGACTCGCCGCCCCCGATCAGACAGCGTAAGCAAGCGGTGGCGCCGGGAACGAGCGACGCGCTCATTCCTTGGGAGCCGGCCACTCCTCCGTAGAAGAACGGGATGCCCCGCCGGAAGCCATGTTCGCTCAGCAGCAGCCGAGCCGCCGCATTGTCGGTCCCGTCCAGCACGGCATCCATGCCCTCCAGCAGTTCGCCGACGTTCGCGTTCGTCACGTCCTGCACGCGCGCGTCCACTTCGATCTCGCCGTTGATCAGGCGAAGCTTGCGGGCCGCCGCGACGGCCTTCGGCAGCGATTCCAGCGCATCCTGCTCGTCGAACAGCACCTGCCGCTGCAGGTTGCTCGGCTCGACGTAGTCGCGGTCGACGATTCGTACGAGTCCGACACCCGCGCGCGCCATATGTTGGGCCAGCGAGGCGCCGAGCGCCCCGCAGCCGACGATCAGCACGCCCGCTTGTTCAAGGCGCCGCTGCCCGCTCTCGCCGATCGGCGCGAACCGCGTTTGCCGGGAATACCGGTCCGGCCAGCGCGGCTGCTCCTCCGGCTTACGCATAGATACTGCTGCCCGCCGCCTTGAAGGCGTCGGATTTCTCTTTCATACCGGCCTCCACCGCTTCTTCCGTGTGCAGCCCGTTCGCCTCGGCATAGTCGCGGATATCCTGCGTAATGCGCATGCTGCAGAACTTCGGCCCGCACATCGAGCAGAAATGCGCCGACTTGGCCGCTTCGGCCGGCAGCGTCTCGTCATGGTAGGACATCGCCCGCTCGGGATCGAGCGACAGATGGAACTGATCGCGCCAGCGGAATTCGAAGCGGGCTTTGGACAGCGCGTTGTCCCGAATTTGCGCGCGCGGATGCCCTTTCGCCAGATCGGCCGCATGGGCGGCGATTTTGTATGTAATGACGCCTTCCTTCACGTCCTCTTTGTTCGGCAGCCCTAAGTGCTCCTTCGGCGTGACGTAGCAGAGCATCGCGGTGCCGAACCAGCCGATCATCGCCGCGCCGATCGCGGACGTGATGTGGTCATACCCCGGCGCGATATCCGTCGTCAGCGGACCGAGCGTATAGAACGGCGCCTCGTCGCACAGCTCCAGCTGAAGGTCCATGTTCTCCTTGATCAAGTGCATCGGCACGTGCCCCGGTCCTTCGATCATGACCTGGACGTCGTGCTTCCAGGCAATCTTCGTCAATTCGCCCAGCGTTCGCAGCTCCGCGAATTGCGCCTCGTCGTTCGCATCGGCGATCGAGCCCGGACGGAGACCGTCGCCCAGCGAGAACGACACGTCATAGCGCTTCATGATTTCGCAAATTTCTTCGAAATGCGTGTACAGGAAGTTCTCTTTGTGGTGCGCCAGACACCACGCCGCCATGATCGAGCCGCCGCGCGAGACGATCCCGGTCACCCGCTTCGCCGTGAGCGGAATGTAGCGAAGCAGCACGCCGGCATGAATCGTGAAATAATCGACCCCTTGCTCCGCCTGCTCGATGAGCGTGTCGCGGAACACTTCCCACGAGAGATCCTCGGCTTTGCCGTCCACCTTCTCAAGCGCCTGGTAGATCGGGACGGTGCCGACCGGCACGGGCGAGTTGCGGATGATCCATTCGCGCGTCGTGTGAATGTTTTTGCCCGTCGACAGATCCATGATCGTGTCCGCGCCCCAGCGGGTCGCCCACGTCATCTTCTCCACTTCCTCCTCGATCGAGGAGGCGACCGCCGAGTTGCCGATATTGGCGTTGATCTTCACGTGGAAGTGACGCCCGATGATCATCGGTTCGCTCTCCGGGTGGTTGATATTGGCCGGAATAATCGCGCGTCCGGCCGCGATCTCGCTGCGGACGAACTCCGGCGTCATGCCTTCGCGAATCGCGATATATTCCATCTCCGGCGTCACGATGCCTTGGCGCGCGTAATGAAGCTGCGTCACATTGCGTCCTTCGCGGGCTTTCAGCGGCTTGCGGGCCAGACCCGGGAACAGCTCGGCGCCGCGCTTAACCGCGGTCTCCTCCGAGCGGAAGCCGTTGTCGAGCGGCTTCACTTCGCGCCCGTCGTACGATTCGACGTCGCCGCGTTCCTCGATCCAAGCGCGCCGCGAAGCCGGCAAGCCGCGGCGAATATCCGCTTCGTAATCCGTGTCCGTGTATGGACCGCTCGCATCGTACACTCGAATCGGTTCGTTCGCTTCTTCGCTTCCGCGCACGGAGCTAGGCGACAACGCGATCTCGCGCATCGGTACGCGAAGGTCGGCGCGGCTTCCTTGTACATATACTTTCCGGCTGCCTGGCAGCGGGGTTGTCAAGATTGGCATAATAAAAAACCTCCTAGGCGTGGATGAGAAATCCCCTAGGAGGCATGATCAGCAGTCAAAAAAGCCGGGCAGGCGCGAATGTGCCCGACGTGATATCAGATCCTTAATCGAGAAATGAAGCGCATCTCCATCGCCGCTCCGCTTGCATACGGAAAATCAGCAGCGCGATGACGCCGTACAAGATCTCGAATTCTCGCTTCGGCCGTTGCGGTGCGCGGCGCGATGGCTCGAGGACTCCTCCGAAGTGGCCCATTCGCCCACGCGGGTATGTCCGATTCGCTACGCGCACAAAAAAACCGCTCCGGCGAAGGAGCGGTCTGTTCACGCGGTTCACCTGTTCGCAAGCCGGACGTCGCACGTCCCTGGCCGCGAAGAGGAATAGTCCACACCTGCTGCTCCCGCAACACGCCGAAAGGACGCTGCTGCGGACAGGCAAGACGAATTCGCACGCACATTCCCACTTTCCTACGCTGGCATAACCCAGATCAGGTTCGAAGGGACCAAGGCGTGATTCGCCTTATCTCAGCCCGGATGGGCGCCCCTAGTGGATTTCATGGTACGACTATACCCCGTGCTTAAATATACTGTCAACCCTTTTTCTTCCTGCCGCAGCCGCCTATTGCTTGCGATGAACACCGTACGTTTGATTGACGTTGCCCGCGATCTGGACAGGCACGGAGACCGTCTTCACTGTACCGTTGCTGTATTGGACGCGGAAAACGAAGGCGAGCGGCCCGTCCGCCAAGTCCTCGAATCCGCTTTCCCACAACTCGCCGCTCCATGCGGTTCGGGCCGGGTTATCCGCCGTCAACCGGACGGTCGATCCATTCAGCGTCACGTCCACCCGGTCGGCCGTCGTGAGGGTCCCTGTCGCCGTCGTTTGGGCGCGCAGCACGAACTTCTCACCGGCCCAAAACACGTGCGCTCCCCGCGGCTCATTCTCCTTGCCGCTCTTCGCAAGGTTGTAAGCCCGCCGCCGGTTGTCCCACTCCGGCGTGTGCCGGACCGCGCCCGACAGCCCGAGCGGAAGGACGGGGATCGTCTTCGTGACCAGGACGGGCGGCGCTTGGCCATCCGAGATGGAGAGCACGACCGTGTAATTTCCTGGCTGAACCGCCTTGAAGGAAGGTCCGGCCGTCGAATACGGCGGGCTGGTCTCGAAGGAATACGTCGACAGCTGGCCACCGGGCGCAGTTACGCGATAGCTTAGCGTCAAGCGATCGTCATCCGGATCGGTCAGCGCGTGCGTCAACTGAACGACATCCCCTTCGTAGACGGGGCTAGGCGTCCAGCCGAAGTCTCCCTCCGGCGGATCGTTCGTGATGATCGTGAAAAATTTCGGCGAGCTCCAAACGCTCCAATCAAAGCCGTCGAACACCCGCACGTTCACGCTCAGCAGGATGTTCTCCGGCAGATCCGCCGTCGGCACGAACTGCTGCTGGACGCCCGAGCGAACGCCCGTATCGGCAATCACGCCACCGTCCTGCCGCGTGATTCGCAGCTGAAATTGCGACTGCTCATCTGCATCCGGATCGCCGTAGGTCCATATGAACCGCGGACGCAGCTCCTTCACCACGGTCGGCGCCGACGCATTCGCGCTGCCCGGGTCCGTCACCTGCGCCGTTGGCGGACGGTTCACAATTGTCACCTGGCTGGTCATCTCCGCGTCTTGGCCGGCGGAATCCTCGACCACCTGACGGATTCGGAAAGTCCCCATCGTCGAGAACGCCTTCGTCCACGTCGTGCGGGACGTGCTTTGCAGCGCTTCATTCTCTTCGGCCCCCAGCTTCGACACATAATAGGCATGCGCGATATGTTCTCTGCCGCCATCCTCCTTATCCGATGCAGAAGAGGAGAATGTAACAACCGCGCCGCGGTGCGTCTCGACCGGATTCGCCGTAAATCCGGGGATCGGCGGGTCATCCGGAGCAGGCAGCCTGCCGATGGAGATGTACTCGACATCGTATTCGCTCCATGCTCCGTATTCGTCTTTCACGGCCATGCCGATCTCGTATATGCCTGTCTCCGCAGGTGTCGTAAGCTTCTTGGCCGCGTAGGTGCCGCCGGGCGAAATGTAATAAAACCGCTTCTCCACGATGCCGCGATTAAGCCTGTAATCAATGCCCGTATTTTCCAAGGAGTAGTCCGAAGCGCTCCAGTAGCGGTCCGGGTCGCGGCTGCGGTCCGTCCATTCGATGTACCCCTCTTCCCCTTGCTGCACACTGAAATCCGCGATGGGCCGCCGATGGACGGTTATCGTCTGCTCGAACGTATTCGAGGATTTCCGGTAGCTGCCGAATACGGTGCTTGGGAATAAATAATCGGGATTCGGATCGTCCTTCGCCCGAAGTTGGATCGCGTAATCGCCGACCGCGTCAAAGGCAAGCTGAGCGTTGGCAAACGTCTTGCCGTGAAGCTTGGATACGCCCTGATGGTGGATAAACCGCGCCGTATGCCGCACCGACCAGTCGTATTGCCCGCCCGCGGCCGGATCGTTCTCCGGATCGGCGAAGACGATATCCTTGTACTGGATGTCCGCCTTGGCCGCGCCTTCTTCCCAGATGGCGTAAGCATGGGACCATGGCGAGCTGCGATCAAGCGTCTTGTAGAAAATGCTGCCGAAGGTGACATATGACTTGTCGCTGAAATAGCCGAATTTCCCCTCGGCGTATGTTGCGTCGTTAGCTGCCAGTATCGGCGTGTTGTTCAGGAAAACTTCGAGTTCCTCGCCGGCCGCCCGGACTTTCAGCACGTAGTCCTTTTGACTTTGAAACGGATACGGTACGCTGTCCAGCACCGTGCGGATGCCGGATTGATACACCGCCAGCGCCAAGGATCGCCCGTCGCTCTCGACCGCGTATCGCTGCGTCGGACTGCTCATGCGGAAGGAATAGCCGAACCATTCCTGATCATAGTCGATGTCGCGGATGTTAAACGCAAACCGCGCTTCAAAGTCTTTCAGGGTCGATGATGTCGATGAATAAAACTGGCCGTTCGTGAACGATTTGACGATTGCAGGCGTCGTGGATGGTGGTCCAACAGAAATATTGAGATTGACCAAATCTTGCGGACTGTAGCAGCCGTCACATTGCGCTCCCGAGAAGGAGGCAAACACCCCGTCCTGTACGTATTCGCCGAATACTTGCGGGCTAAAACCGGCTGGAGCGCCTGCTCGTCCAATGGTATTCCCGCCCTGATCGTAAATCTCATTGTAGCCCCGCTGTACACCAAGGTCATAGCCATCAGGCTGATTTGCCCGATTGGTACGGTTGCCCTCAATCGTGACGGTTGCGCTTTGACCGCCCCATCTTTTTCCGCTCCAGTCCATGAAGTACTTCGGGCCGAGACGATTATTAGGACCGCCTGTGTAATCATAATGTTGGGATAGCTCATCCGCATGGCTAAAATCGTTAATGGTCTTGATCACCCCGCCAGTAGCCGTGTTGATCACCTTTAACTCCGTCATGGCGTTCGGAATGACTTGTCCCTGGGAGGGGTAATAATCGTAGTAATACTTGGCATATAACTCACCAGTAATCGGATCAAGCATTAAGGATGGAATGGACTCAATCGACTGATAAAAGACGCTCATAAAGGTCGCATCTAAAGTAGGGCCTGGTAAATTATTGTGAAGCGGGTGCAAAGGTGTTAAGTAAACACGCCATACCAGCTTTCCGGTTGCATCGTACTTGGTCACATTGAGATCGGGTACACCGCGCAAGCTGCCACTCCAAGGCGTATACCCCTCATACTGATACATGTTTCCGGCTGCATCGAAGAATGGGGAGTATCCTCCGTACCTCAATTGCATATCGCTTGAACTCATGTTGTTTTTTGCATATTCACCCTTAGCAGCAGGTGCAAGTTGTTTACTTAAAAAGGTAAAGGTAAGGTCTGCGTTTATTCGAAATCGGTACTGGAATACTTGCCCTGGCTTTGCTTGGGAAATAGCGTTTTGAACGACAATTCCTGTGCCCGTGGCTCGTTCTAAAACTCCGACGCCTCCCCCATCTGGAATTCCGTTGTCCGTGAGCATTTTTTTCAACTGCGCATAAAAGTCCGGATTGTCCATGGAACTGCGCACTTGTTTGCCCGTGAACGCGTCATAGACGACGATTTCACTGTACCAGTAGGATTGACCATCGTATTTGCCATCCCAGCTCCTTTTGGCGTATATATATCCATCGGCCAGCTTCCAATCGGTAAAATACGATGGCGTCATATAGACCTCTATTGCACGCCCGCTGGAATCTTTAAATGGCATTCTCTTGGACGAGGGTTCATTTTTATTGATGACAAATACAAACGGACTGCCGTTTGTATATTCCCTCGTAAACGTACCCCATCCTCCAATGATGGTTTTAACCGGACTCAGTTTTTTGGGGTCTAGCGCATAAATTTTCGTTTCATACGTGTACGTTCCGTCTAGTTCCCGACCAGATTGATAGGTACTGAAATACACATATTTCTTGTTGGAGAAGAGAGTCCCTTCACCATTATAAGTATCATACCCGCTGAACTGGAAAAATTGTTTAGTAGCAGGGTCAACCAATGGGTAAGAGAACGTATGGGTATTTCCGACTTGTGAACGCCATGGTGAAAGTCGGTTTGGCCCGTAGCCATTATCCGCCATTACCAAGGTTTCATAGGAGTCATAGGTTCTTCCGTTGCCTCCATATACCGTTCGACTAATCCGATAGGTTTTAATGTCCTGTGGCCCGAAATTCCGGCCTTCCAGGCCGACAAGCTTCTTTCCTTGGACTTCCCAAAGATTAGCCTTGTTATAGACTGGCTTGTTCGTGTTCGTAATATAAAGCGATTGATTGAGCATTTGCGCAGGCGTCAGCTCGGTGTACCCATCAAGATCCGGGTTCGGGTTCTTCCCTTCCATCGAGAAGCTGACTTCCGGGGCTTGGTTCACGACGTCCATTGTCAATGAGCTTGCGACTTCATTTTCTGTATCGTCGAATTTCCCGTAAGCCTCCGTAACCTTCACGTAGAAAAGGTACTTCCCGACTTTCGAAGGAGTAAACGTCGTTTTCACTAGCGTACCTGTATGCGATTGCCATATATCATCGGCAAATCCATTGTTGTTGGCATCGTACTTGTATTTGTACTCCGCTTGCGTGATCGGATCGCCATCCGGGCTGGTCGAACGGTTAAGAATTTCTGCTACCTCGCCGCGGATCGCGACGGGAGGAACGCCTAACTTGGCGACAGGCGGCAAGTCCGGTTTGACGGTAATCGTACAATAAGCAGGCTCAAGGGATTTGAGTCCGTTCGCGTCGTACACATGGAGTCCGACGGTCACGGTAACATTGGACGATGTGCCGTTGTAATAGCCCTCGGTTTTCTTGTTGATCCATTCGTCCCGCGTATGATCGATACTAATCTTCAGCGGGCTATAGCTGCGGCTCGCGTCGAATGCACTGTCCGGGATCGGATGATTCTCAATGACGGCAGCCGGGCAGCCGATGATCGGAACCGGGTTCGGCGGTACGACGTTGATATACGTACATGCTGTGGCAGATAGGCCCCACTGATCCTGCATCTGTCCGCAGACGTTATGCCAGCCAGTGACGTCCATTTTTATGCCATGCTGCCCGTTTACGTATTCGATACTATTGGACGGGATCGACTGGATGAATGCACTGCCTGCAGCAAAGTCGAACCCCATAAAGGACATCAGGTCGCCATCCGGATCGTTCGGGGTCGGCACGGATGGATCTTCGAGGTAGACAAGGTCCAGCGTTGTACCGGCGACGACTTCATGCAAGGCCGTCTTGGTATCGTTTGGCCGCGTGAAGCCGATTTTGAATGTCGGCGGGCCGTTTTTCGACGGTCCGGTAACGTTCAAGCCCTTCGGGCCGATCCAGTTACTTTCGCCGCAGCTAGTTTTGATTTTCATATAGACGCTATGGTAGCCGACCCCAATCACCCAAGGGTAATCACTAAATGAATAGGTGGAGTCCGTGGTCTGGCCGACGACATTTGGACCAGTCCATGTGCCGCTGCGTTCGATTTTAAACGAATGCGAAATGTAGGTGCAGCCGTTCAATTGAACATCCTTTGGATGCAGCTTGAACGAGTCTTTGTACGCGATCGTCTCTGGCACGACATCGAAGTCTCCCGTAAAGCTTTGCGCATGCTGATAGTAGAAGGAGACGTATGCTTTCTTCTGTGTGGTGCTCAGACTCACGTTGATCTTGTCTCCGGTGCCGACGGTGTCATCGTAGCGGATATAAGACAAGCTTGAACCGTTAACCGATCCATACTGTGAATGGGCATTGAATTGTTCGGAGTAGGGAAGAGAAGTGATGGGTTTAATCTCTTCTCTCTCCATTTTGTATGTACCTGTCGGTCCGGCCCTGACCATATGACGAATGCTGATTTGCGCATCGCTTACGACCTCGTAGACGAGATGCAGATGCATGCGCTGAAAATCGCCGGAATTGTACGTGAATGTACCGAAGGACCCGCTGGTGTATGGGCCGCTTTTGCTTGGTTCTGTGCCGGTGGTCGTCTTACGATAGCCGACGTATTGGTACCCGCTGGCGTTCGGAATCGACGCTGTATACGATTGGCCGTCTGCTAGCTTATCGACGTGGTTCTTAAATGGAACCGGATCGAGGCTTGCGCCGGTTGTCGTGAGGTGTTTAACGTCGACCGCCCCTCCGGTCTCGTAGTAGAAGGTGATGTACTTTGTGTCGTACGTCCCATTGTAGGTAAATGAGCTTGGTTTACCTTCAAGTATAGAACCGCCGGAAGGGGCAGTTTCATTTTGTTCCTTGTACCCGACGTATGTATACTTCGAGTTTGTTCCGGGCGCGGCGGTATAGGGTTTATTCACCTCCATGGCCCTTGAATTGGTATCCGTTTGGCCGGTGAAAAGATCGTCGATATTGACGCCGTCTGTAGTGAAGTGGTGGACTTCTAGGAATCCATCAAGTTGAAATTCAAACACTACTGGGTATAGATAGCGCCATGCTTCCACATCAGGATCGAACTTGTCATGTTCACCTTCAATTGCATCTACAGGATTTTTGGCGTTTAATACACCGTCGATAAGAGCGGTGAATGAAATATTGCTCGTGCCTATACCTTTCTTGCTGTTTGAAGCAATACTTGGATCGGATGAGCTTCCGACATACTGAGCGTATGATCTATAATCTTCCCCGCGAGATTTCGTAAAAACATAGCCATCTGAAGTGGGTGAAAACGCTCTGATCTGTACGTCACGAACAGTTCTGCCGGGAAAACTAAAGTTATATGTGTAGCTCATTTCTGCAGGTTCGCCAGGTCTCTTGCTTACCCACTCACCAGCGGAGTTTTTCCAAATTTCGTATGACATAAAACCAACGGCGTATCTCGAGGTGGGCGGTTTGTTGTAAGGGACTTCTATAAGAGAAACGGGAGTAACCATGGCATTGCTGCCAACCGAGGAAGCTGCCCTGACAAAAAAATTCAGCCCAGGGATCGCCTCCATAAGTAATCCGGCCACTAAGATACAAATGATGAGAATCGCGTATCTCTTCTGTGTCTTTTTCCTAATCAAGACCTAATTACCTCCATGGGTTTCTCAAGTAAATAAAGCTATCGAAAGTTGCAAAAATTTGAATGTAGCTAACTTGGTTCATTGTGAAACTCTTGTAGTTGATATTGTTGAGAAGGTATTTATCTCTTTCCGAAATAATCGGGTAAAAATGAGTCCTAAAATCTCCATTTGATATTCGAAGTTTATCTAATGCGTCTCTGAACAGGAGTTTTCCGTCATTTGTCATGAAGTAAAGTGGTGTCACCATGATTCCTTTATCGGTGGTTGTTGCCTTGATGTATTTTTCATTATTGGCTCCGAAAGAAATATCATATCTATAGAAGATTCGATTACCAATTTTAAAAGGAAATGCATTTTGTTCAATAATCGTGACTGTGTTTGTGGCTGGCTCGGTTAATTTAAGCATCCAGTCGTCATTTTTGTAATAACTAATATACGGTTTAAGAGAAGTTGGTTTAGAGCCTACGTCCTTTAGTTCGGGAACATCCTTGCTGCCTACCCAAACGTATTTAGTGAGGCTGTCCCACTCAACTGCCACTCCAAGCCCGGCGACGGCTTGCAGGGGAACTAAAGTGCGTCCATTCTCAGAAATAACCTCAGCATTCAAAGTTTTGCTTTTCCCGTCTACAATTGCTGTCTTTGATCCGATCGTGACTTTCACAACTGATTTGCCGCTAGAAATTGTCACGTCATTTCCGCTTAGCATAATTGTTGCGCCCATCTTTTCACTGATGAAACGAATTGGAACAAGTACAGCGCCATCGATTACTTTGGGACCGACGTCCCCGGAAATTTGCCGAGCATTATATAGCACTTTTACCGGCATATCGGAGCTGACGATGGCTGCCGATGCTTGACCGGCCCCAAACGATCCGATAGTTGCGGTGAGCAGGGCGGCCGCGGCGATCGATTTCAAAGATTTCCTCATAGAATTCATCCTCTCGATTAAGCGGCTCTTTTTCCGAAGAACCGCGTTATGTAGTTAACGCGTATTAAGCCACGTCCTGGCAGACGCCTATTTCCCAAGTTGAGCGAGTAAAGCAGCTGCTTTCCCGCCATTCACCTCGACCATAAAATCAATAGAATCAATATTCTTCTGCGTGAGCACAAAGGCGGCAGTGCTTGTCAAACTCTTTCCTGGCTCAAGTCGCCAAGCCATAAGTAGGTTAGGGCTATTCAAAGCCTGTAGATACTCCTTCTTGACCGACATGGCGGGGAGTGCAACCTTCTTGTCGCTATTGATCCGAAATGCAAACTTCGTCGTGAAGTCCTGGTAGTCAAAGCCGATGCTCTTGTCAGTCTGGTTGCTCAATGTCAGCTGCACTTTGGCCAGATAATAGGGCGTTCCAAAATTGGAAAGTTCGTATTTTTTCTGCAGTTCTTTGGCTTCGGCCGAATCAACCGGGTAAATTTCGAATTTGCTAACCTTGACGCTGAAATCCCCCACCGCGACCGTGACCGGCAGCGGCTTCGCCTGGACCAGCCGATACCGCGCATAGTTATTTTCCTTCGCGGAAATAAAGTACACGGTCCCCGTCCGCGCATACCACTGCACCTTATACCCTAACGCCTCCCCGATCGCCCGAGCGGGCAAATAGGTAACGCCGTTCCGCGCAGACGCAACCGTGTCCATCGTCATTTTCTTCCCATCCACAACTAAATACTTCTGGCCGACCGGCACCTCGATTTCGTGCAAGACCGATGTCAATCTAGCACGTTTCGTCTTCTCGTCGTAACTGACGCGAACGCCATCCAATGCCGATCGCACATGACGCAGCGAAACAAGATTGCGCCCATCCTTGTTGATGTAAGGCCCTTCGGCTACTGAACTCGCGGGCATATGCGTCCCGTCTACGTTCAGCATTATCGACCGCGGCGCAGCCCCCGCACTGGACATGAACACGATAGATACCGCGAGGAGAATCGAAGTCACAGCCGTCCGCCAAAGTTTCTTAACTCGGATCCCCCTTCCGCCGCTGCCTAGAGCCTTAACACCGAGGCTGTTCAACGCCCGAATGCTCCAAGCCCGCAATCTACGACTTCCATACAAATCTCTTTCAAAATCCTCCATCACATTCTACCACCACTTCTTTCCTATAGCGACATATAATGACAAAAAACACCTGCCAATACGCTCAACTCGAGCCTATCAGCAGGTGCTTCCTGTCCGTAGTCCTATAACGATGTACCTATGTTCCTCTCATCATAACGCACGCCCATATTGGAAGCAAGACCCAAAATGAGTGAGTCGCATATACGTGCGCCATGTAGAGCCTTTCTAACCTGCAACAATTCTACACGTGCCTGAATCCGCTCTCCCGCAGCAAAGCCAACCAGCGCTGGGCGGAGTGGTCCCACGTAAACGCGTTCTCCACCCGTTCCCGGCTCTTCAATCCCATCAAAAGGCGCAGGTCGTCGCATCGCATCAGCTCCAGCAAACGCTGCTCCAACTCCAATTCGACGTTCTCCGGAGAGACGAGATAGCCGGTCACCCCGTCTTCGATGATTTCTTTCATTCCGCCTGCGCGGGTGGCGACGACGGGCAAGCCGGAGGACATCGCTTCGACGTTGACGAGCCCGAACGCCTCCCGATTCGCGGAAGGCACGACGGCAATGTCCGCGGCGATGAACCAGTCGGGCACCTCCGTATGCGGCACATAGGGGACGAATAGGACGTGTTTCCGAAACTTGGCCCCCATCCGATGCAGCTTGCGCGTGTAAGCCGTCGTGCGCTTCGAGCCATAGAAGGCGCCGCCTACGATGACCAGCAGCACGGAGGGATGCTGCTCGATCAGCCGCGGGAGAATGCGAAGAATGTGATGCACGCCTTTAATGGGGATGAGGCGGCCTATGAACATGACGACGCTTCGCCCTTCCCAGCCTCTCGCCGCGCGAAGCGCCTGGCGTCTTGCCGCGCCCTCCGGCGTATACTGGGACGGGAAGCGCTCGATGTCCACGCCGGGGTGGACGACGCTGACTTTACCGGCCGCCTCGGGCACTCTGCGGATGACGTCTTCGCGAAGAAACTCGCTGTTTACGATAATCCGCTCGGCAAGGGCGAAGCTTCGTTCCAGGTTGGAACGCGTAATGGCTTTGCCGGTAATAAAGGTGGAAGAATGCAGATGCAGCCAAATTCGGCTCCTCGGCCGCTTGCGCTTCAGCCGCAGCACGTACATCGGCCGGTTCTCCACCTCGATAATGTCCGGCGTGAGCCTCTTCAGCGCCGATTGCACCCGAGCCGTGTATTTGCGTTTGTCGGCTGCCGGGTAACGGATGCATCGCGCCCCATTCAGCATCCCGCTTCGGGACAGCGACCGTCCGGTCCGGCCGTAGATGGTCGCATCAATGGTCGGCACCAGCCGCGACACGAGCTTCTCCACGACGCGCTCCACCGAACCGCCGTTCGGCGAAGGAAGCGGGAAAGCGCCTGGCGTGACAAATGCGATGCGAGGACGTGTCATGTCGGGATCAGCTCCTTCTCGCATAGCTAGCTAGTTTAGCTTACGAAGCTGTCCATCGCATGGAAACGGCGGCTCCCTATAGGCCGTCAGAGTTCGGCTATTATCCCGCTTATTCTTGTGTAGCTCTCAAACATGCAGCCCCGCCCGCGCGTCTATCTGGCCCGTTTGAACATCGACTCCACCAGCCGGCTAAGGCCGAATACCGCCAAATAACCTCCACCCGCCAAAAACAACTCATTTAGAAATATTTCGTGCACCGTCGTCATGAGCACCTCGTCGTCCACGATGATTTCGATCACCTTGCCGCCCCCGATCGCCACGACGGCGACATAGGCGAGCAGCGCCGCGAGGTTGGCTGCCAACCGCCACGCTCCGCCCAACTTTCGCAATAACCAAACCAATGCCCCGCCGATCACGGTGCTGATTAAAACCAGCCATTCCATGCCGATCACCTCTACCAGCCAGCATAGGCAAAAGCAAGACGGGACAAACCTCGCCGCAATCGAAGGCGAACATGACGGCCATAAGCGAATCGCACGCCGGTCGAGATGACGGCTTCGCACCGTTTGGAAGAGGCCGTTCCGACCAATAATTCCGAATACATCCAAACATTGGATTTTGCAATCAGCGCACGATCAAGTCCCAGAATGTATTGATTAAACACACGCGATATGTCAAACTAGTCGAAGTACCGCAAGCATCAGCGTTTGAACATAGGAAGGACGTGAATGACGGGCATGACCAAATGGCTGCTCCGATCCATGACCGAGCTTAGCTCCCGCAAATGGATCTCGCAAATAACCGGACGATTCGCGCAATCGTCTGCCAGCCGGCGCTTTATACCGAAATTCGCTGCCATGTACGGCATCCGCGTGGAAGAAGCCGAGAAGGCAATGCATGAATATAGCTCGCTGAACGAATTTTTCACCCGAAGGCTGAAGCCTGGCATGCGCATCATCGACGCCGCGGCCGAAGCGGTCGCCAGTCCCGTGGATGCGCTCATTACGGGCGCGGGACCGATCGAAGCCGGCACCATCTTGAACGTGAAGGGACAGGATTACACGGTGGACGAGCTGCTCAACCGTTCGCCGCGCACCGAGAACTACAAGCATGGCTATTATATCGTGCTCTACTTGAGCCCGACGGACTATCACCGCATCCATACGCCTGTGACCGGCGCCGTCGTCGAGCGCGAGCATGTCCCGGGCAAGGTTTACCCGGTTAACGAGTTCGGCCTCCGCCACATGAAACGCGTGCTCAGCCGCAATGAACGGCTCATCACGTATATCCGCACATCGGCGGGCGAGCTGGCCGTCGTCAAGGTTGGCGCCATGAACGTCAGCAGTATCAAATACGTTGAACCGCGCCGCGACCAAGTCGAGAAGGGCGACGAACTCGCCTATTTCGAATTCGGGTCCACCGTCGTGCTCCTCGCCGAAGACGACAGCTTCATCCCGCGCGAGGACTTGAAGGTCGGACTGAAGGTGCGGATGGGCGAACGGCTCGGCGTATTGGTCGACAATTAGAACAAGCCGCAGCCCATTTCCCCAACGCGACGCGCGAAAAGCCGTCTGAACGCAGATCACCCGGTTGTTACGGGTTGCTCGCCGTTCAGGCGGCTTTTTTAACAGATAATACTTTACGCTCCGTTAAGACGGCGTCATCCGTGTCGCCTATTCGCGGCCGTCGCCGAATAACGAGATCGCCGCAGCTTCAATGCCGGCGACGCCTTCCACGATCAGCTCCTCGCTTAAATGCGCAAAGCCGAACAGCGCGCAGCGCGTATCCGAACCTTGCCTTCCGCTAACCGGTCTCTCCACGTTTTCCCATTCGGGCGCGCCCGACAGCATGTGCTCCACCCAGAACCGCGATCCGTCCGCCCACCGAATGCCTTTCATCCCGCACGCCTCCCGCAGCCGATCGTAATCCTCCGGCAAACCGATCCAATACGCAAACAGATGCAGCCCGGCGTCCGTATCCACGAACGCGAACCAGCGGGACAGCCGCTTGCTCGCCTCGCGGCGAAGCCGGTGCAATCGCCGCCCGCTCACCCGCCGGATGCGCCGGATATGGCGGTCATAGGCGCCGCTGGCGATGAATGCGGCTAGAGCCCGCTGGGCTTCAGGCGCGCTGGACGACGGCTCGAATAGCATTTTGGCCCGGCGGAACGGCTCGACGAGCAGCTCCGGCAAGAGCGCGTATCCGATCCGCTGTTCGCCAAGCATCGTACGGGAGAACGTGCCGACATAGACGACGCGATCCTCGCGGTCCAGCGCCTTGAGCGGTTCATTCGGCCGGCCGCTCCAGCGGAACGTACTGTCGTAATCGTCCTCGATGATGACGGCTCCTTGGCGAGAGGCCCAAGCCAGCAGCGCCCCGCGCCGCTCCGAAGACAGCACCGCTCCGGTCGGAAAATGGCGCGTCGGCGTTACGAACAGCAGGCGCGCCTCCCACTCCTCCGGCACGATGCCTTCCCGATCCACGCGGGCAGGCAAAAGCGCGCCTCCCGCCGCTTGCACCGCGCGGACGATGCCGGCATAGGTCGGATTCTCGATGACGGCCGCGTCGCCCGGCGTCAAGAGCAGCATGGCCAGCAAGCCGATCGCTTGCATCGAACCGTTGGTCAGCACGATTCGCGACGCATCGGCCCAAATGCCGCGCTCGCGCCTCAGCTGGACGGCAATGGCTTCCCGCAGCGGATAATAGCCTTCGCCCGGCAGCGTATCCTGCTTGCCGCCCGCGCCTCTTACTTCCGCGTACATGGCTTTCTTCCATTCCGCTTCGGGGAATAGCTCCCGCGCGTGGACGTTCGTCTCGAAATCAATGCGCGGCCGCGGTTCTTCGCTCGATTGTGCCGCATAGCCGAACGCCTGCAGCCGCTCGCCCCATGCCGATAGCCGAATGGATGCCGAGTCGCTCTCTTTCCTCTCCTTCATTCCCGGAACGCGGGCGCCAGCCGGGCGATAGGCGACGAATGTTCCGCTGCCCGCCTCCGTCCGAACGTAGCCGTCGGCATACAGCATATCGTACGCCTGATTCACCGCTCCCCGCGACAGGCCGTACTCGGCCGCGACCGCCCGGCTGGAGGGCAGCCGCATCCCTTCCTGTGCGAGGCCGCTGACGATCGCGTCCCGCATCGCCTGATAGAGCGCCTCCGTCTTGCGTCCGTAAGCCTCATAATAGCGTTCATATCCCGTTCGAACATTCATGGCACACCGACTCCATTCGCCAACTGGTACATTGAAATTACTCTAGATTGGATCTTTTTAATTGTCAATATTCACGTTACGATCGCTACTAATGAATCTAGAGAGGATGGCGGGGCCATGCGAAGACAAGAATTCCAGATGCAAAACGAACAAGAGGAAGACATCACGGCGTTTCTCGAGGAGATGAGCTTCGGGTTTCTCGGCCTGGTGGACGAGGATGGCGCACCGATCGTCACGCCGCTAAATTATACTTATACCGGCGGCAAGCTGTATTTTCACGGCAGCCGGATCGGCGAGAAAATGACGGCGCTGCGCGCCGGATCGAAGGTGACCTTCGCCATCGCCAAGGAATATGCGATTATTCCATCCTATTTCTCCGATCCGCTGATGGCCTGTCCGGCGACGAGTTACTTCAAATCCGTCCGCATCGACGGCGAGGCCGTCATCGTGGACGATCCGCGCGAGAAGGCGCTCGCGCTCGAGGCGCTCATGCGCAAGCTGCAGCCCGAAGGGGGCTACAAGACGATCGACGCCGACGATCCGGACTACGCGCCGCGCCTGAAGGGCGTTGCGGTCGTTCGGATTGACCCGGTTCGCGTCATCGGCAAATTCAAGTTCGGCCAGAACTTGAAGGAGAAGCCGCGCCAGGCCGTGGAGGGCGGACTTCTCGAACGCGGAAGCGACTATGACGCGGAGACGGTGGAGCTCATGCGCCGCTACTGCCCGGCCCATAAGCAGCCGCTCGATTGAGGCACGATCGATCGACGACGAAAAGCCCGCCAAGGTCTTATCTGACCTCGGACGGGCTTTTGCCGGTATATTGCTTGAATTGGCGGCTAAAGAAGAAAATATCCCGATACCCGAGCGCATCCGCCACCTCGGTTACGTTCATCCCCGCGTGCATGAGCAGATGCTGCGCGCGTTCGATCCGCGTGCGGATCATGTACGTCTGCACCGAGACGCCGACGATCTCCTTGAATTTAATCGAGAAGTACCGCGGCGATAGCTGCGCGCGAAGGGCCAGATCCTCCACCCGATGCGCCGCGCCGGGATGCTGACGGATGAAGTTCGCGATCTCGTGGATCGCCTCCGTTAGTTGGTTGCTCGCTTTGCGTTCCACCGGTCCGGTGCCCATAATATCGTCGCGGAGGAGCAGGATCATCAGCTGCTTCAGGATGAGCTTTGCTTCCTCCTCGGCCGCGTACGTGTTCACGAGGAACAAGCGGACGTAGCGCGAGAGCAAATGCTCGAAATCGACCGTCTCGGTTAAGACGCGGTACGGCTCCGGCACGAGCGCCGCCGGTTCGCTCACGTCGAAGTGAATATAGGTCAAAATGAGCGGTTTTTGGGGATTATGCGTCGCGCTTGTATGGTCGCCGGGTCGAAAGAGGAAACAGCTGCCCTTTCCGACCTGGAACGGTTCATCGTTGAGAATGACTTCGCCTTCCCCGCTCCAGACGTAGAACAGGTCGTAATTCGCCATCGGCTTTTCGCGTTTTTGCCATTTCCAGCCGGGCTCGCATACGATTTTAGCAAAGGCGGATTTTAAGATATAGCTTGATGGCGGAAGATGAAGCACCGCGAAAATTCCTCCCATCCGTCCGGTACATGTTAGTCGATGTCATTCTACACCGGGCCGCCGCGATTCGCAAGAGATCGGCGTCGCAGGCCGAAGGGAGCGTTGAAGGATTGGGGCGGCTAAGCTTATGCTTCCGACGCAGCATTTTCTCGAAATAGTCCGCAAAGCGAACATTAAATACGAAAATGCAAAGCGGTTGCTTCCGAAGCCAGCAATTTTTCGTTTATGTTCGTAAAGCGAACATTCCATGAATTGCTAAGCTTATGCTTCCGACGCAGCATTTTCTCGAAATAGTCCGCAAAGCGAACATTAAATACGAAAATGCTTTTAAATGTTAAATATTTATCAATTTTCACCCTTCTTTAACGCGCTTCCGCCTTGAAATAGTGATATAATATCACCTAAACAGTTTTCAACATGTAAACCCAAACCTACGAACCAATTTGTGGAAGGATGGAATGAGTGCAATGAACCCACTTGCCCAGCAGTTGAACGCGACGATCGAACGTGAAAATCCGCACATTTACGCGATGCTGTCGTCCCTTGGCAAAGCGATTTATTTCCCGAAAGTCGGCATCTTAAGCCAATCCGCGGAAGCGAAATCGAAAGCGAAGAAGTTCAACGCCACGATCGGCATCGCAACTGAAGGCGGTCAACCGATGCACCTGAAGGTCATTCAAGATACGTTGTCCGCGTACAATCCGAAGGACATTTACGAATATGCGCCTCCTGCGGGCAAGCCCGAGCTGCGCGCCGCATGGCGCGAGAAGATGATCAAGGAGAATCCTTCGCTCGCGGGCAAAAGCTTCGGCAACCCGGTCGTCACGAACGCGCTCACGCACGGCCTGAGCATCGTGGCCGACCTGTTCGCGGATGCCGGCGATGCCGTCGTTATCCCGAACAAGAACTGGGAGAACTACGAGCTGACCTTCGGCGTCCGCCGCGGCGCCGAGATCGTCGAATACCCGCTCTATAACGAAGAGGAGCGCTTCAATAGCGCCGGTCTTCGCGAAGCGCTGCTGGCGCAGAAGGGCAAGGGCAAAGCGATCGTCGTCCTCAACTTCCCGAACAATCCGACCGGCTATACGCCGAACGCGAAGGAAGGCGAAGAGATCGTCGCCGCGATCCGCGACGCCGCCGAAGCCGGCGTGAACGTCGTCGTCGTGACGGACGACGCGTACTTCGGCCTCTTCTTCGAGAATTCGCTGCAAGAGTCGCTGTTCGGCAAGCTGGCCGACCTTCATGAGCGCGTGCTGGCGATCAAGGTCGACGGCGCAACCAAGGAAGAGTACGTCTGGGGCTTCCGCGTCGGCTTCATCACGTTCGCCAGCGCATCGGAGTCGCTGCTTGCAGCGCTCGAGCAAAAGACGCTGGGCATTATCCGCGCGACCATCTCCAGCGGCGCGCATCCATCCCAAACGTTCGTCCTTCACGCGCTGCAATCGCCGGAATTCGAAGCGCAGAAGGCCGAGAAGTTCAACATTATGAAAGGCCGCGCCAACCGCGTCAAAGAACTGCTCGACAGCGGACGCTACGGCGACGTATGGGGCTACTACCCGTTCAACTCCGGCTACTTCATGTGCTTGAAGCTGAAAGGCGTCACCGCCGAGACTGTCCGTCAGCGCCTGCTCGACGAATACGGCATCGGCACGATCGCGCTGGGCGAGACCGATCTGCGCGTTGCGTTCTCCTGCATTGAGGAGCCGTACCTCGAGGAGCTGTACGATACGATCTACAAGGCCGTGCAAGACGTGACGGTCGCGAGCAAATAACCCCAACGAACAAAGCCGCTATCCGGTTCACCCGGACAGCGGCTTTTTTACGTTATGAAAGTACGCAAGCGGTTACGTGGTTGGCTCCGCCACGGTAGCAGTTGATGCACTCTCCGTCGTCTCTGCATCCTGCACGCTTTCCGCGTCGCCACCGGAGGGCTCCGCCTTATCGCCGCCGCTTTCGGCAGCTTTCTTCGCCTTCTCGGCTTCCTGGGCTTTGCGCGCCTTATCCAGCTCCTGCTGCCCCTTCGTCTCGATCGCCTGCAGCGCTTCATCCAAGCTTTGGCTGCCTGCTTGCACCGCCTTCAGCTCTTTCTCCGCGTTATCGAAGAACGGTGTATAGAACTCGCCCGGAATATTCGTGTTAAAGTCATTCGATTCTCGAGGCTTCAGCGCATAGAACGGCTCCAGGTTCACGTCGCCCTTCACCTTGTTCTTGTTATACTGCGTGCGCGTCAGCAAACTGCCGCTCTGCGTCCGCGATAGCAGCTTCGCCGCCTGATCGCCGTTAATATACTTCACGAGCTGCCAAGCCGCCTTCGGATTCGCCGCCTTGGCGTTGATCGCATAGATCTCTGACAGATCGAGCGTCGTGCCTGTGCCCGGATTGGCCGGATCGATCGGCTCCGTCAGCAACCCCCACGTGAACGGCTTGTAGTCTTTGTTGAAATCGCCTGCGCGGCTAAGCTCGTCCATGTAATAGGAGCCGTTCATGGTCATCGCGGCTTTGCCGGACAGGAACTTGTCCCGTTCCATGTAATCCTCATAGCTCCCGGATCCGGACGTATTGCTTACCATCTCCGGCGAATAGATCGCGCCGGATTTGACGGCGGCCAAGGTCGTCTCGTACACACGCTTCCAGCCCTCCGTGTTGATGGAGATTTTCGTCGCGGCGGGATCGATGTAGCGGAGCCCTTCCGTATTGCCGATCAGCATGCCCATGTTCGTCAAGTTCCCATACCCATAGGAGAACCCGTACACGCGCTCCTTCTGATCGCCGCCCGTCGGGAACCGCTTCGCCAGCTCGAAGACTTCCTGCCAGCTCAAGCTCTTGTCCGGCAGCGGGACGCCATACTTATCGAATAAGTCCTTATTGTAAAATAGCGCTTGACTGTAGAAGAAGGGAGACAATCCGTACAGCTTGCCGCCGCCCTTTTCCTTCATCCTCTCCACCGCGAAGGGCAGCAGATCGGCGCTCTTGAAATCTTCTTCCTCGAGCATCGCATCCAGCTCGATGAGTTTGTTTGCCTCGGCGAACTTCACATATTGGTCCATGCTGAGCATGAGGACGTCCGGCTGCTCCTTCTCGATGAAATCCGCGAACGCCTTCTCGTGATCCGTCACGCCTTCGCCGTAGATCGAACGCATGCTTAACACTTCAATCTCCACGTTTGGAAACTTCGTATTGAACAAATTGCCGTATTGCTGGAAAAACCACGATTCGTCATGCGCCATCACCTTCAGCGTCCCCGCTTCCTCCTCGTCCATCGAGAAGGCGGAGTCATTCCCGCCCGCGCAGCCCGTAACGAGCAGCGACAGCGACAAGACTGTCGGCAGGGACCATTTGGAAACTTTCATTCGTTACCTCCTATTATTTTAATCTTCTAGATTTTACCACTCTCACTTCTTTTGTCAAATTTTAATAGAGTACCCTAGATTTATCCTATCTCGCACACAGCAAAAAAAAGGCTCTCATCCGGAAACGATCTTCCGTGATGAAGAGCCTGCTCGTCAATCATCTTAGAACAGCCATTTGCCGTTCTTCTGCACCAATTCGCCGTCGAGATAGATCTCGCCGCCGTCCTTCAAGCTTTTGATCATATCCCAATGAATGAGCGATTCGTTCCCCGGGCCGCCCGCCTCATACGCGCGCCCGAGCGCCAGATGGACCGATCCGCCGATCTTCTCGTCGAACAGAATCTCCTTGGTCGGCCGTTCGATGCCGAAGTTGCAGCCAATGCCGAGCTCCCCGAGGAAACGGGCGCCCGCGTCTGTGTCCAGCGCGGCGATCAGCGCCGCCTCGCCCTTCTCGGCGGAGCATTCCACAACGCGCCCCTGTTCGAAGCGCAGCCGGATGCCGGCGATCTCTTGACCGTTGAAGATGGTCGGCCATTCGTAATAAATATGACCTTCGGTGAGCAGATGGTTCGGCGAGAAGTAGAATTCGCCGTCCGGCACGTTGCGGTAGCCCGCGCACATGACTGCCTTGCGCCCTGCGATATCGACCGTCAGATCGGTCTCCTTCGCGACGATCCGCAACTTGGACGCCGCGTTGAACTTCTCGGAAGCAGCCAGCATCGATTGCAGCATGGCCTCGTAATCCACATTTACCGCGCTGTACACGAAATCTTCGTATTCCTCCAGCGACATGCCCGCGTCCATCGCCTGCGCTTGGGTCGGGAACATCGTGAGCACCCACCGGGCGCCGCCCTTCATCAAGTACTGAGACAGCTCCGCGGTCGCCTTCCGCCGGCGTTGAATACGCAGCGGGTCGACGTTCGTCAGCTCCTTGTTGTTGGCTTCGCCCAGAATGCGGATGACCGCGTCCGACTGCTCGTACAGCCATTTCATGACCTGAATATCGTCCAGCTGCTCATCCGTGCCCTCTTGGATGAATATGCGCTCGATCTCCGGCAGCGTCACCTGCGTAACGGGATGTCCGCCCGCCCGCAGCACTTCTTTGTACACGGCCCGAATGAGCGGCGCGGTCTCCGCTTCCCCGATGATGAGGACGCGTTCACCCGCTTTTACTTGAATCGAATGGCCTACCAGCACCTTCGCCAGCTCGCCTACGCGTGGATCTGCCATATTGTTGTCTCCCCTTGTCCTCTAGTCTTCTTCTTCCCAATCGGTTTTCATTTTGCGCCTGATTCGCGACGGCCGAACGAGCAAAATAAAGGCCAGCCCTACCGCAAGTGCCACCAGCGCTTGCGCCGTCTGTCCGCGCGCGGGCAGCCCGATCGCATACGGCACGAAGAGCAGCGCGGCGGCAATCAAGAATGCGAACCGGTCAACGCGGACGACAGCCGCTACCCGCTGTGACTCCGGCAGCGGGTACACATGGCGCCAGACGGAATGCCGATGCGATTGCGTGAGCGCCGACAGCTGCAAGCCGACGAGCCAGACGAACAACACGTACACGCCAGTCGCTCCCCAACCGTTCCATAACCCTGCGTCCGCCGCAAGCCAACCCGAGAGCATCCCGAGCAGCGTCAGCCGGATCGCAATGCCGCCAAGCTCCGTGCGCATAAGCGTATGCGCGTAAAGGTAGGCGAAGGCATGTGCGCTCGAATATCGAATGCGCCGCCCGAGCCAGCTGAGATACCCGCGTCGCGCCACTTGCGCCGTCTCCGCCGGCACGTCGGCGAACGCGCTGAAGAACACGGTATACCGACGCTGCGTGCGTTTCTCCTCGGCGATCAGCGTCTGCCAGGGCATGCGGTATTTGGGCAAGCTCCTGTACAGCAGTGCAAGCAGCAGTATGCCCCCCGCCGCGATGACGACCGCGACTAACGGGTCGCTCTGCACGAATGCAGCGGTACACATGGCCGTCACGATCCATCTGGCGACTCGCATGAGCCTTCTGCTGTTCCGCCACACCAGCCTTCGCTCCTGCCACGCGGCCGCGATGCTGAGACCTTTCATCGCGATCACGACGGCGAGCAGCAGCATCGGCGGCATCTCCCCTGGACCGCGCGTAAAGATCGGCAGATAGATTAGGCAGACGATCAGCGCGGCGACCAGACCCGGAAGGCCGTTATACCGAATCGAACGACTTATGTATCGGCGCATCTCGCCCTCGCGCGGCAGCAGGAACACGATATCCGCCTCTCTTAGCCACGTCCGCAGCGGACTATAGGCGATAACGGGCGTGAGCGCCGCCATGCCGACCAGCGTGAACGGAAAATCGGGCGGCATCGCCCGCAGCAGCGACGTATACCAGGCCAGCGCCGTCAGCAGCACCATCGCCGTCACGAACGGCACGCCGCTTCTGGCCATATCGATGATATATGGCATCGAGCTTCGCCAGAACGCCGACGACCGTTGTGCCCAAATCGCTTCAATCGATATGCGTCCCATCCGGGCCTCCTGGCGCCATCGTCAGCCGGTAGAACGCTTCCTCCAGCGACCGTTCCCCGCTCCGCATGCCCGCCGTCTCGCATACTTCGGAAAGCGTGCCGTAGGCGATCATGCGCCCGTGATGCAGCACGATGAAACGATCGCAGTACGATTCTACGGTCGACAGAATATGCGAACTCATGAAAATGGCCGCGCCTTCCCGCTTCACCTCGACCAGCTTATCCAGCAGCGACCGGATGCCGAGCGGATCCAGTCCGAGGAACGGCTCGTCGATGATGTACAGCGGCGGCCGCGCGAGGAGCGCGTTCATGATCATCACCTTCTGCCGCATCCCCTTCGAGAGATGGGCCGCGAACGCCTTCGTCTTCGGCTTCATATGGAATTCGCCGAGCAGCGAGGCGGACAGCGCCTCGTAATCCCGCTCCTCCACGCCGTACGCCATGCCCGTCAGCCGAAGATGCTCTTCCACCGTCAGCTCGTCGAACAGGAGCGGCGTCTCCGGCACATAGGCCAGCGCCGAGCGGTACTGCTCCGGGTTGTCCGCAAGCGTCTTCCCTTGAATGCGCACGTCGCCTTTATGGGGATGCATCAGACCGAGAATATGTTTGATCGCCGTGCTTTTGCCCGCGCCGTTCAAGCCGATCAGGCCGATCATCTCGCCCGGCTCCACCTGGAACGAGAGATCGTGCAGCACGGGCTTGCGCGGACTATAGCCGCCAGTCAACTGGCGGACTTCCAATACCGGATTCATCCAGCTCACCTCACTGTCCACATTATACCGAAATTAGCCGCGCAAGGCGAAACGGCACTCTATCGTTCGTCGCGACGAGGGGAGTTTCGTGCGAGTACGACCGGACAACGCAGCAGCGCGGCTATTTTCGCCCCTTTCGACACAAAACCCCCGTCCAAAGGCAATGCGCAGGGGAGCGCCGCCGATAGACGGGGGTTCATGTTGATCTCTTTAGGAAGAGGAGTCGATTATGCCTTCACTTCAATGGACGTAACCGCGTTGTTCGTCACTTTCAGCTCGACCGTCGCGCCAGCCACGAGCTTGGCGGAATCGCCGACGATCGTCACGTTGGAAGCTACATTCAGGACGAGCGCCTGCGTGCCGCCTGCGATTTCCTGCGTGATGGAGATCATGTTGATCTTGCCGTCCGCGCCGAGGGATACGCTGTTCAGCTTGCCTGTTTGCGTCACGACTTGCGGTACGTAGTTCTTCGTTACTTCCACGAAGACGGCTTTGCCTTGGTACGTGCGAACGAGCAGCTCGTCGCCGGCCACGAGCGCGGATGCCGCCACCTTCACGTCATTGCGGAAGATGTACGCATTCGAGGAAAGCGGGATTGCGACTTCCGTGTTGTCTGCTTTGATGACCGTAATCGTGTTATTCGAGACGGCCGCCTTCAGCTTGCCCGTATACGTTGCTTCCACCGGCTGCTGCTCGAACGTCTTCGTCACTTCGATGAATACCGCTTTGCCATTCGCCACGCTGACCGTGATTTGATCACCGGCCACGAGCGCGGACGCCGCGACCTTCACGTTATTGCGGAAAATGTACGCGTTCGAGTCGATCGGAATCGCGATTTCGGATTTGTCGGCTTTTACGAGCGTCAGGGAATCGCCCGACACCGCCGCTTTCAGCGTGCCGTTGTACGTTTGGTCGGCCGGCGTCTGTACCGCCGTCTTCGTCACTTCGATGAATACGGCTTTGCCGCCGGACACTTGCACGACGATTTCGTCGCCCGCCACGAGCGCGGATGCCGCTACTTTCACATTGTTACGGAAGATGTACGCGCCCGAAGACAGCGGAATAACAACCTCCGAATTATCGGCTTTCACCAGGGTGATCGAATTGTTCGATACGCCGGCCTTCAGCTTGCCTGCATAGGAAGCGTCGGCAACCGTGCTCTCAGCCGGTTTCGTCACTTCGATGAACACCGCGCTGCCGCCGAACGTGCGCACCACGATCTCGTCGCCGGCGACGAGGGATGTCACGCTCGCCTTCACGTTGTTGCGGAAAACGAATACATGGGATGCCAGCGAAACCGTCGTCTCCGTGTTGTCCGACTTGACGATCGTGATCTTGCCGTCGGCCGCAGCCGCTTTCAGCTTGCCGCTGATCGCCTGCGCGTCTTGGTCGTCATCCGGCATTTGCTCGTCGGTGCGATCGAGCAGCGCTGCAAGCTCTGCGCGGGTAACCGGCTGGTTCGGACGGAACGTGTTGTCGTTGTAGCCGGTGATAAGCCCTTTCTCCACCGCGAGCGCCACGTAGCCGACCGACGCCGCAGGAATGTTCTTCGCGTCGCGGAAGTTCAGCGACGTGTTGACCTTTGCTTTGGCTTCGGCGTCGAGACCCAATGCCTTGATGAGCAGCGTTGCCGCGAACAGGCGAGTTGCCGGCTTCTCGGCTTGGATGCTCGTGTCCGTCTCGTTGAACAGATCTTTCTCAAGCGCGACGGCGACGTAGCCGACCGCCCACGGATATTTCTTCTTCAGTTCGGACGCGTCCTTGAAGTTCAAGACGGTCGCCATCTCTTCGGCGGATTCCGCCTGCTCCTTCAGGCCCATCAACCGAACGGCCGCCGTGATCGCCTCGATGCGCGTGATGACTTTGTTCGGCTTGAACGTGCCGTCCTCGTAACCGGTGAAGACGCCTTTCGATGCCAGGCGAACGATATATTCAAGCGCCCATTTCAATTCCTTCTCATCTTTGAAATTGACGTTAATGTTGTACTCTTCTTTTTTCTGGCTGTAGCCGGATTTGCGGTCATCGTCCTTGCGGTCGTTCCCTTTGCCTTTGCCGTCCGCGAACGCGCTCGTCGCGCCGCCTGCCAGCGTCAGTACCGCCATCGATGCCACTGCCGTCTTTTTCAACATTGCCTTGTTCATCAATTGCCACTCTCCCATTTAGCTGCGGTCCGTGCCGCGATTTGCTTTCGCCCATACTATTCGGCCGGGCCTTTTCGGTTTGTGGGGGTGGGGTCGAAAACTTTTTTGAACGCGTGCTAGGCGCCTCCTCCTCGCAAGGCCTCATCCTATCGGGCACGCAAAAGAGAGACAGGCGAAATTCCGCACTGTCTCTCTATCACACGACCTGTCCCCTTACCCTAGTCCAACTCCCACTGCGGGTTCCATACCACTTCCCATAGGTGACCGTCCGGGTCTTGAAAATACCCCGAGTACCCGCCCCAAAACGTATCGTGCGGCGGGACCGCGATAACTGCGCCGGATCGTCCGGCCAGCGCCATAATCTCGTCGACCGCGGCCTTGCTGCCCACGTTGTGCCCGATCGTCATCTCCGTCGGACTCGGCGGCGATAATGCGACCTTCGCGTCATGGGCGATGTTCCGCCGCTCCCACAGTGCAAGCTTCAATCCGCCCAGCAGGTCGATAAAGACGACCGCGCCATGCTCGAATTCCTGGCCGACAATGCCCTCAGTCGCAAAACCGAGACCATCCCGGTAGAAGGCGAGCGATCGCTCCAAGTCATCCACGCCTAACGTAACGACCGTAATTCGCGGCTTCATGGCCTTACCTCCTCATGAAAGGCTCCCCTTGCAACCATATCATTGCTGTTCCTCGTCCCGATCAACGCCACATCCACTGCTGCAGGCGGCCGCCCAGCAGCGCTTCGCTAACGCACTCCGAGACTTCGCGAGTCTGATCGGCGAGATAGAAATGCCCGCCCGGAAACGTATGCAGCTCGAACCGCCCGCTCGCCAGTTCCTGCCAAGCCTGCATCTCCGCTTCCGTCATCCGGTCTTGATTCCCCGTGAGCACGGTCACCGGCACCGCGAGCTTCACCTGCGGTTCATGCACATATTCGTCCAGCAGCCGAAAATCGGCTCGGATCACGGGCAGAAACAGCTCCATGAGCTCCTCGTTATCCAGCACCGCTTGAGGTGTTCCGCCCATTTGGGCTAACCGCGCCTTCAACTCGTCGTCCGGCAAGTGGCTAAGCGGCTCCCATGCCCGGTTGATCAGCTGCGGCGCCTTCAAGCCCGAGACGATCAGATGGCGCGGCTTTGGTTCTCCGCCGGCTGCAATCCTGCGCGCAAGCTCATAAGCCAAGAGCGCTCCCATGCTATGGCCGAACAAGGCATAATCGGCGCCGCTCGCGACGAACGCGCTCACCTTGCGGTGCAGCTCCTCCACGAGCGGGCCGATCGACGGGTAAGGACGATCCTTGAACCGCGTGCCTCTTCCCGGCAGCTCGAGAGGGACCAGCTTGATCGCCGGGTCCACGGTCTCGAGCCAGCGGGCATAGATCATCGCCGATCCGCCCGCATGGGGAAGGCAAAACAAATAGTAGGGCTGCATGTACCGTTTCTCCTCCCGAAACGCCTTAAATGCGACATCATCACTCGTATTCTCTATGTAGACCGGTCCGGCGCTCTCGGCCGGAGAGTGGGTCCATGAAGCGCATACCCTCCCGTCCGCGGCCAAAAGAAATCAACGGACCGGTTGTCTTGCTCTATTGAGAATCCCGTTTGGCCTTCAGCCATTTCGGCGCGCCTTTGTCTTTGCGGTCGCGCTCACGGACTGCTTTCTGGGCCGGCTTGGTCGACGGCGCGGATTTCGGCGAGGCGGAAGCCGGTTCGCTCTTCTTGCGAATTACGCCCTCTTCCGTGCGCGAATAGCGGACAGCGTCCGAGCGATTGTCCGAGACCGGACGTTCGCCGGCGGAGCGGCGCTCGCCGCGATCCGGCAAACTAGGCCCGTTCGTCTCCCGTCCGAGGCCGGCGCCCGGACGAGGCTGACCGGTTGCAGCCTGCTTGCCACCCGGCGCGCGGCTTCCGCTTGCATCGGCGCCGGACCGCCAAGCGCCGTCGCGTCCCCTTCCCTCGCGCTGCGGGCCGCTTTGGTAGGATGATGGCTGTTCGTCGGCATCCCATAACCGGCCGCGATACATCTGCTTCTCTTCCAGCACGATCCCCAGCTGCTTGGCGAATTTGCTCATGATGAACCGCTGCTGGGGCGTAATGATCGTGACGACCGTGCCCTCGCGTCCCATTCGGCCGGTTCGCCCGGCCCGATGCACGTAATGCTCCGCGTCGGTCGCCGGGTCGAGCTGGACAACGAGCGGCAAGCCGGCGATATCAAGGCCGCGCGCGGCCACGTCCGTGGCGACCAGCAATTGGCAGCGACCATCCCGGAACCGGGCAAGAGTAGCGGCGCGGCGTTGTTTGTCTGCATCGCCGTACAGCGTCTCGACGGCAAACCCTTCATAACTTAATTTAGCTTCATAGTTGGCGATCTCGTCGGTATCGTTAATAAAAAGGAGCGCCGAACGCGGATTCAACATGCGGATAAGCCGTCTGGCCGTATCCGTCTTGTCGCGCTTGTCGCACACGATATAATAATGCTCCACCTGATTCGGCAGCTTCTGATCGGTCGTCACGTCGATCGTCTTCGGCTCCCGCATCCACTTCTGCTCGAACGCTTCCATCGTCTGCGGGCGCGTGGCGGAGAAGAAGGCAAGCTGGCGCTGCCTGTCCATCCGGGTCAGCAGCGTGTCTACTTCTTTCGTCGAACCGAGATCGAACACTTGGTCCGCCTCGTCGATGACGAGCAGCTTGATCTGATGCAGCTTCAGCTTGCCCGCCTGCACGAGCTCATGGATGCGGCCCGGCGTCCCAACGACGAGATGAGGCTTCTGCCTCAGCTTCTCGACCTGCCGCTGCATCGACGCGCCGCCGATCAGCTGCTGGACGCGGAGGGACAGCTCTTCGCCGTACAGCTCTGCAACCCGGTAAATCTGCATCGCGAGCTCCTGCGTCGGCGCCAGCACCATCGCTTGAAGCGCGTCATTGTCCGCTTCGATCCGCTGAAGCGCGGGCAGGATAAATGCCAGCGTCTTGCCTGTTCCAGTCTGCGACCTCGCGGTTACGTCATGCCCGGCAAGCAGTTCGGGGATTGCCGCCGATTGCACCGGCGTCGGCTGATCGATGCCGTTATCTCTCAATTTGGCGGCCAATTCGGCCTTTACGCCCATCGTTTCCCATAATACATTCATTTCTTGTCTTGCTCCTTTAGCTTTCGCTCTATTTGCGGTTCAGTAATTTGCCGAATGTCTTGTCGGCGAATCGGGGGGCTAGTCCGTATAGACGGATGCCAATGCCCGCGGACAGCGGCAGATCGACCTCCGGCGTGCGCTTCGCGATGACGCGTACGACCGCGTCCGCGACTTGCGACGGTTTAAGCAAATAACCCTTGACGCTCGCCGCATATCCGCCACCCGGGTCGGCCGTCTCGAGGAACGGCGTGTCGATCGGACCGGGATTGACGGCCGATACCGCGATGCCGTCCGGGGCCAGCTCTGCTCGCAGCGCATTCGTTAGCCCGAGCACCGCATGCTTGGTCGCCGCGTACCCCGAGGCCTTGGCCGTGCTCAGCTTGCCCGCCATTGAGGCGATGTTTACGATATGCCCATTGCCTTGGCTCTTCATATAAGGAAGCACCGCTTTCGTGCAGCGGACGGTGCCCATGTAGTTCGTATCCATCATCTTGGCAAAATGTTCGAGCGGCGCGTCTTCAAAGCGCTCGAATAGCCCGAAGCCCGCATTGTTGACCAATACGTCGATTCGACCGAAATCCGTCGCGATCCGGTCGACGACCCGCTGGACGTCGGCGGTATCCGTCACGTCCAGCTCGTAAAACCCGCACTGGCCGGGCACGCTGCCGCGCATCGCCGCAAGCTTGCTTGCGCTGCGTCCGGTAATAATCGGCACGGCGCCCGCTTCGGCGAGCTTCACGGCCGTTACCGCGCCAATGCCGCTGGTCGCGCCGGTAATGACGACAATTCGATTCCGCAACTGACTCAGCTGTTTCACGCGCATTCCATCTTTCATTCCAATTATGGCCGCTCTTGCTCTACTTTAACAGAGCGGGGGGCAATGCGAAAGAGAAGCTGATTGGTTTGCGTTCCCAATCGGGAGATTGGGAATGCAGCATTCAGCTGTCTAAGCGTAAAAGTTAATACTATGTAAAAAAGCTCCCTTGCGGGAGCGAATGGTGTTGCAACTCGATTAAGATGCGATAAGAACTTGAATATCCAATTCGCCGATGCCATCCATAATCAACGGAATCGTCAATGCTTTCTTTGTTTCGAAGCCGGCAGACTGGGCGGAATGAAGCACTTTAGGCGGGGTGATGTCCACGCGGACGCCTTGATTGAACAGCATGGTGCTCGCGTTGCCGCTGATCATGTTGCCCAACTCGGAAATCGCGCTCTTACCCATTTCGTCCATTTCGGAAATCGCGAAACCACCCATCATGGCCGAGACCATCTTGATGGCAACCTCTTCGCTCAAACCTAGTACGATATCGCCGTTCAGTTGGCCGTTCAGACCGATTTGGATCCAAATATAGTTCTCGACGAACTTCACGTCTTTAACGCCTAATGTTCCTGTCGACGGCCGCACTTGAGCCACCTGTTCGATGACTATTTTAGCAGACTCCAGGAATGGATTAATATACTCAGCCTTCATCTCGAGGAAACGCTCCTTTTTCGACTCGTTTCGAGTTCCCCATCTACCTAGCTATCTCGTATTATACTAGATAACTTAGGTCAAGTATACTATGCCTTTTTCAGGAAACTCGGAACAACCCTGATTTTGTCGAACTATGTTCGTGATATATTGGATATATCGGAAAAGGAAATACGTTTGTTTATACGCACACGCTCGGATTGGGCTGTTTCCACCAATTGCCTAGTTCATCCTGCCCATTTCCGGTTTTATACGGCAGCCGCTTTATCGTGTCTCCGGAAGCGCAGACGAATGAGACGAAGCCGGTCATAGAGCATGTCGACCGGCTGTCCGGACGGCAGATCCTCGCCGTAAACCTGATGCAGCACCGGCTTCAAGTACCGGTCTCCGATGATCGTCATCGCTTCCCACACCTGCTCCTGCTCGACGCTCGGCATATCCGCGAGCTCGCGCGCGATGAACGGCTCCAGGTCGTAGCCCTCCAGCTCCAGCCGCTCGATTTTCTCCATAAGATCGCGTCGCGGCATCTCCAGCTCCGCCTGCATTTGCGCGATCGATTTGCCTTCCGCAATGGCAGCAAGCAAACGTTTTTTATCGGTTTGACGATCGAGCACCGCTTTATATTTATTCTCCTTTTGCTTATAAATCCACGACGTGAACAGCTTCGGATCGAGCGCTTCGCTCACCCAGTCGAGCGGGAACGGCTGAGGCTGTTCGAAGGCCGCCGTAATCTTCAGGATATCCTCGCCATACGCTGCCAGCTTCGAATCGCCCCAGCCCGGAATCTGTACGAGCTCCTCGGGCAGCAAGGGCACGTAAGCGCTAATCATGAGCAGCATGCGATTATTCGCGACCATATAGGCGGATCTCCTCTCGGCCGCCGCCTTCGCCCGGCGCCAGTCGCGGAGCGCATCGAATAGCGCCGCATTGGCATTTGTCTCGCCGTAGCATTGCAGCATCGCATATACGCTGGACGCCGCGGCAAGCGGTTTGCGCTCTTCAAGCATGCCATCGATGACCGGCACGAAGCCTTCTCCCATTTTCACGGCGACGCCGTGCCGGAAAGAGGCGAGCATCTCCTCCCACGAGCTTCCTTCGAACCATATCGTTTGACCCTCTCCTTCAGACCCGCTCCCGGACCATAGCACCGACCAGCTTCCCTGCTGCTCGCAAATCGATAACTGGGCTTGCTCCGCCTGTGCGAGCTCCGACGTTCTCTCGAACGTGTTCATAAACACTACCTGCATACTAGACAACCTCCACAAGTATATTCGGCCTCAAGCTCTGCGCGCGGAGAGATTGCGGACAACGCAAAAAGCACCTCCCATGTCCGGTTATCGGACAAAGAGAGGTGCTTCCCCGCGTGCAGTCTTTGATTGGGTTCATCATAGCATAGGCTGACAAAGACTGACAAGGGGAACACAGCCTTAAGTCCCGCTCCTTATTGCCGCTTTAATGGGCGAATGCTATGATACTTGGCATATAGTCAGGAAACGAAAGACCAATACGGAGGAGGACTCATTCATGCTGCCCGATTATGATTTTATGTCCGACATGACGGAAGAAACATCGACGCGGTTCACGACTTTTATTACCCCAAGCCTTAAGCGGTTCGATCTGGCTGTGACGACGACCAACCGGTTCTACGGCAAGAAGCTCGTGACCGATCTGCAGAGCGGCAAAACCGCTATAATCGGCCCGGATGATCTGGAGGAGGAAGGGTACCTGGAGTACACATTCAAGCTCAGTGAAGAAGAAGCGGCCGAGCTAAGCCAATTTCTTTATTTGATCGTCGGCACGGTGAATTTTACCGACTGACGGCGGGCAAACTGTTACGGTAATGCCACTACCGTACACAGGAGTGATGCGCGTGAGCCGATTTTTAGAAGAAGACCGCCGGCCGTATACCGATCTATCCACGGTGGAGTCCCAGCGCAATGACTTGACGTTCGAAGAGTTCCCGGAAGGACCTTACGGTTCTTCGATGGTGTCGGAGCAGCTGGGCAAGAGCAAGCCTTGGCGCGTGGACCAGCGTCCGGCCAACCGGTTCGATTACGAGAACCGCGAGCTGCACAACGGCTTGAACCGCGGCTACCCGGGCGAGGATTTCAATGATACGACGCCCGATGCCCTTGATGAACCTTAAGGCGAGGATGCGGTAGATCGAGTCGGCTCCTAGGAGCTGAGCACAATGAATTGCCCTTTATGCGGCCGCGATAGCGACTGCGGGTACGAAGCGAATCGGGCGCAGCCGTCCTGCTGGTGCTTCGCCGAGCATTTCCCGAAAGAACTGCTGCAGCGCATTCCGGCTGAACTTCGCGGACAGCGATGCATATGCCAGGCGTGCTTAGCGGACTATACAACAGAGACAAAGAAGTCACCCGGCACCGCCGCCCAAGAGGAAAAATAAACTAAACCGCCTCGTTGACACGCAAAGGCGAGATTAAAATAAAGATTAAACCCGATGATTGGTTTGCGTTCAAGGTAAGGAACGCAGCATTCATCGACGGATTGGTTTGCGTTCAAGGTAAAGGAACGCAGCATTCATCGACGGATTGGTTTGCGTTCAAGGTAATGGAACGCTGCATTCATCGACGGATTGGTTTGCGTTCAAGGTAATGGAACGCAGCACGCCAACCGAATAGCCGCACAGTACCGCCTCAATTTGAGGGGCTTAAATGTCGACATCCGCCTATTTAAGAACAACCCCGGAAACTCCGCTGACGAGAATCCGGGGTTGTTTTTTAGTCGGTGGGGTCAAACAAGCCGCCCGAAATCAATTCGGGCGGCTCTTTTTTACGTCAATCAGCTGTAACTTTGCGGGCCCTCTATACTTCGCGCATCTCGGACACCTTCACCCATCTTCCTTCCCGGTGGCTCGTAAGTATCGCGTCGACGATAAGCATCGACCGGTGCCCGTCCTCGAACGTGGCGAACGGCATCGCCTCCGACGCCGGATCGCGCCCTTCCCGGATGAAGGTGTAAAACTGCAGCATGTTGTTCTTGAGCGCGTCCGGCCAGCCTTCGTTATGTCCCCCGGGAAGGTGGGTAGATCCGCGCGCCTCCTCCGCAAACAGCGACGGGTCCGCCAGCAGCACCTCGTTCGGCTTGTCCCGGTGGCCGATCCACAATTGCTGCGGCTCCTCCTGATTCCAGAAGGCGGACTGGCGGCTGCCGCTGAGCTCGAAGCTGAGCCGGTTTTTGCGCCCGGCGCTCACCTGGGACACCGTGAAGCTGCCCTTGCTTCCGTCTTCGAAGCGGATAAGGACGGACGCCGTATCCTCTGTCTCCACCTCATAATTCTCGTACACTTCCGTTTCGGAACCAGCGGCGACCTCCGCCGCGGCGGTCTCGAACGTCGTTATCCGCTGCTGCGTCTTGCGGCGAACCGGGATCACGGTCGAGAAATCGGCGCAGACCTCGCTGATCCGTTTGCCGCTCACAAATTGCACCGTGTCGCACCAGTGCGAACCAATGTCCGCCACCGCCCGCGTCGCGCCGCCGATCTTCGGGTCCAGCCGCCAGCTGTAATCGGTATCGTAGAGCAGCCAATCCTGCAAATAGCTGCCCTGGATGAGATGAATATCCCCCAGCTCGCCGCGCTCGATCATGGCCGACAGCTGCTGCAGGATCGGGAACTGCCGGTAGTTGAAGTTAACGCCGTGCACGACGCCGTTCGACCGCGCGAGCCGCAGCAGCTCGCCGGATTCCCGGCTGTTCAGCGCGAGCGGCTTCTCGGATAGGACGTGCTTGCCGGCGAGCATGATCGCCCGGTTAATTTCGAAATGGAGATCGTTCGGCGTGCAGTTATGGACCGCGACGATCTCAGGGTCGCGCAGCAGCTCTCTGTAATCGCCGTAGTAATCGGGAATGCCGAGCTCGGCCGCCTTCTGCTCCGCGCGTTCTTCGCTGGATCCCGCGAGTCCCTTCACCTCGACGAACCCCAGTCTTCGCACCGCTTCGATATGGGCCGGACCGATGAAGCCCCCGCCGATAATGCCGATTTTGATCGTATCCATCGTTACGCCTCCTTTTGCTTTCCGTTGAACCTGTACCTGACTATTACCCCGTAAGCCGCAGGCTTGTACCACGTTCACGCCGATCGGTCCTGCGCGCGATGCGTTCCATAGGGACGCCAATTTACGCCTAAACGCGGAAAACCTCTTGCGGTACGATCCGCCCCGTCAATCGGTGCGTATCGAGCAAGAGGTTTTCCAAACTTCGGCTAGGCTTGCACAGCGCCGTTCGCCGCCGCTCCGCCATCCGCTGGAGCGTGCGACTGCCGCGTCATCCATGTCCGGCTGCGCCAGCGGCGCCAAGAGAGAAATCCGCGCAAATACTCATCCGTAATCATGCAGCCATAGATGCCGACAAGCCCCCAGCCGAGCGAAATGCCCGTGACGTACGAGCATCCGGCCGCGATGGCCCACATCGAACCGATCGAGATGTACATGACGAAACGGGTATCGCCGACCGCGTTCAGCGCATTGCCGAGCGCCATATTGATCATTTTGCCCGGCTGCAGCAGCAGGTTCATCCCGAGCAGCGTGACGCCGATCGCGACGATCTCGGCATCGTCGGTGAATTGTCCGAGCAGCCAGCTGCCCATCAAGTAGATGACCAGCGAGTTGACGGTGACGACCGCGAGGCCGATCCACATCGCGCGGAACGTCGCCTGGTAAGCGTCTCTCGTCCGGGATGCGCCGAACAGATGCGCCACTTGAATTTGCAGCGCGAGCGCGAACGAATAGCCCAGCATGAAACAGAAGGATTCGAGCGTATTCATATACGTGCGCGCCGCCAGCTCCGCCGCGCCGAGCATCGCGATGAACGTGTAAATGAGCAGCTGCGTGAACACCCAGCAGGACATATTCACGCCGAGCGGCCAGCCGATGCGCATGACCTCGCCGAACAGCTTCCGGTCGAAGCGGAGAAACTCGGGCAGCATGATTTTGCGTCCGAATGCGTACAGGAACATGACGAGCAGCACCGCCGACGCGATAACGCGGCTGGCCAACGTGGACACCGCGACGCCCGTGAGTCCCCACTGCGGGAAGCCGAGCTCGCCATAGATGAACCCGTAGTTCATGACGACATGCACGATATTGACGCCGATAATGACGTACATCGGCCCTTTCGTATTGCCGGTATTGCGGATCGCCGTGCTGAAGGCGGCCATGATCGCGGTCAATACCATACCGCCGCCCGCGATGGAGATATACGTGTCCGCCAGCGGCATCAGATTCTCCGGCATCTGCAGCACGCGTGCGATCGCTTGCGGCCACAGGTACAGCACAATGCTGATCGCAAGGCCAATCGCGCCGCTGACCGTGACCGACATGATCGCGATCGTGCGGGCATCCTCCTCCCGCTTGGCGCCGATTCGCTGGGCGATCAAGATGCCCGCCCCGCTGGCGACCGTAATGAACAGCGTCATGAGCGCGTTAAATAACTGATTCGAGAAACCAACGACCGCCACCGCGTCGTCGGATACTTCGCTGACCATCAGCGTATCCACCGTCCCGAGCAGCGTCTGCAAAAACACTTCAATAAAAATCGGCCACGCCAGCGCCCACAGCGTAAATTTCCGATCGATTCCCTTCATCATTCCAACCTCCAACCTCTTCGTGTCTTTCCCGTGATGATGAACATGAGCGAACTATTCTGTACACATTATACGTGGTATACTGAAGCTCATGTATCAGGATTTGAACGGAAACTTTCACGATCCCAACCTGAACGCAAAAGAGGTGGAAATGATAGCGTGACCAATGTACTGACCTTTCGCGCCCCGCCGCTGCCGTTCTACATACTCGGCGGGCTGTCCGACTTCGCGCCGGGCGACCGGCACTTGAGCCGGCAAGGCATCGGCGTGTTCGATCTGCTGATCGTCCGCAAGGGCTGCTTGTTCGTCGGCGAGGACGAACGCCGGTTTGCTTTGACGCCGGGCAGCGCGCTCCTCTTGCGTCCCGATGCCTACCATTATGGCTACGAGGATTGCCGGGAGCGGACCGAGCATTACTGGATTCATTTTCAAACTGCGGGGGAATGGAGCGCCGAGGATGATGAACGTATCGATGCGCTGGCAGCGACCCCGGAGGAAGGCGCGCCGCGCATGCTGCACGCGTTCGACCCGACGCCGTACCGGCTCCAGCTGCCGCAATACGCCGCGCTTCCGCAGGCGAGCAATATGTATGAGCTGCTGGACCGGCTGATTGCGCTGAACGAGACGTCCTATCTCGGCATTACCCGCTGGCAGCTCGACGCGTTGTTCCAGCAGGTGCTCCAGCAGCTTGCCGCCACCATCCGCAAACAAGCCAGTTCGCCGCGCGCCGCCTGCGCGCAGCAAGCCGCCATGTACCTGCGCCGGCATTACAAGGAGGACATCAAAGCCGAACAGCTCGGTGAGCAGCTGCGCTTCCATCCGATCTATATCGCCCGCTGCATGCAGGCCGAGTTCGGCTGCTCGCCGATCGAATACTTGCTCCGCTACCGGATCGAGCAGGCGAAGCTGCTGCTGCTGCGCACGGATTTTACGATCGCGCGGATCGCAGAGGAAGTCGGCTTTCACCAAGCGGCGTATTTTACGTCGCGATTCACGAAGTACGAGGGGTTGTCGCCGCGGCAGTACCGCCAGCGGTTTTTGAAGGAGTGAGACGAAAATGGAGAAGGAGGCTAGCTTATCGATGAAACAGAACAAATACGACGAAGACGGCTTCTTCGCCAACTACAGTCAAATGCCCCGTTCGGTCGGCGGGTTGGATGCGGCGGGCGAGTGGAACGAGTTCCGCGCAATGCTCCCTGTACTGGCGGGCAAACGGGTGCTGGATCTCGGATGCGGGTTCGGCTGGCACTGCCGGTACGCGCGAGAGCACGGCGCGCGCTCGGTCGTCGGCGTCGATCTGTCCGCCAACATGCTGGACCGTGCCCGAGCGATGACGCATGATCCGGACATCGAATACCGGCAGCTCGCGATGGAGGACATCGATTTTGCCGACGGCGAGTTCGACGTCGTCCTGAGCTCGCTCGCCTTCCATTACATCGCGGATTTCGCGGACATATGCCGCCGCGTCTATCGGTATCTCGCGCCTGGCGGCGCCTTCGTCTTCTCCGTCGAGCATCCGGTCTTCACCGCCCGCGCGGCGCAGGACTGGCATTACGGGCCGGATGGCGAGCGGCTCCATTGGCCGCTGGATGATTATCACGAAGAAGGCGCGCGCCAAGCGCGTTTCCTGGACAACGACGTCGTCAAATACCACCGCACCGTGTCCACGCAGCTGAACGCGCTGCTCTCGGCAGGCTTCGCGATCACGAAGCTGTCGGAGCTGCCGCCAACGCCGGAGCTGCTGGCCGCGTGGAAGGACGAATTCCGCCGGCCGATGTTTCTGCTCGTCGCCGCGCGGAAGCCGGGCGAATAGCGGGCGAAACAACCCGAAGGGCCGCGTCCTCCGGGTTGTTTTTATGATGGCACTGCTCTGCGTGATCGACTAAAAACCGTCATGCCCGCAAACGATCCGATTCCACGCATCAAGCTCTGGAATCTCGCCTCGCTTCAACGCGGATGGTGTGATCGCACACACTTGTCCGGGTTTTCTTCCTTTTCGAAGCGTAATGATCGCGTCCGTCTCCACCATCTTCGCCTTGGTCTCGAACGTAAGCTCCGCATGGACTACACAGACGCAGCCATCGTCGAATTCCGCCCGGACGTGATCGTAATCCGCTAACTTGAAAGCCTCTCGCTCGTGGAGAAGTCTCAAACCTTCCCCATCCAAGGGTTCGCCATAATGTTTAGCCGCCTGGTGAAATTCTGCTTGCTGAAGTTCCTGCAGAAAGACAGTCGTGTGCCGCACCGCTTGCGCTTTTTGATAGGCAACATGTCCATAATACGCGGCAAACAACAGCACCCACAGCAGCAACGCCGCGGCGCAAGGCAGCCATAGGAGCCGCCAGATGGCGATGCCGGCCGATTTCTTCACCGTTCATCCTTCTTTCTTGTCTTGTTCAGGCAAGCGGCGCGCGAAAGGACACGGCCGCGCACAGACCTACAGCACCGCCTCCGGGACCAGTCCTGCCTCCTTGAACTCCTTCACAAAACCGTCCAGCCATTCGTCACTATAATCGAGCGCGCCCATATCGGACGGAATGAACATCACATCTAAGCCCATAACCCAGAACCGCCTCGCCAAGACGAACAACTCGACCGCTTCCTCATCCCGCTTGCTGAAAGCTCGCGTCGAACGGTAGCCCCCTAAGATCTGCGCCCACAGCAGGTCCTTCGTCTCCGCCGATTGCCGCTTCCTCACGCGCACATGCGCCAAGTCGTACGCTCGCCAGCCGGGCGCCGCCCATTCGAAATCATAGTGCGTATAGCAGCCGTCCGACTCGAACGCGTTGTTGTTGCCATGCATGTCCCCGTGGCAGAGGCCGAAATCCAAGCCCTCCTTCACCGCCGCTTCGATGCGCGAGACGAGCGTTTCGGCATATGCCCGCAAAAACGGCGCAGCGGCATGGCGCGTACCGATATAGCTCAACGTTCGCTCCAGAGACTCTTCCACGAGGAAACGAACATCGAGCGGTCTTTTCGATGCATCCTGCGAGACACGAACGCGGTCCATCGCCGCATGAAGCTCGCCGGCCGAACGACCGAAGGCATAACATGCGGCTTCGTCGGCCAGCGCATTCTCGGTTCCGTCCACGAACGGGAACAGCACGGCAATTCTTTGACCCTCCGGCGCCTCGAGCACCGCATAGAAGTTCCCATCGCGTCTTGCGGCCGGCGCAGCCACCCGCGTGTCGCCTCCAGCCAGCTCTTGGGTCAAACCATTCAACAGTTCCATCTCATACCGAACGTCGGCTTCGCCGACTTCAGGCCGATACAGCCGCAGCATATACATCCCGCGCTGCGTCCGGACCCGGTACGTATCGTTCAGTCCGCGCAGCCACAATATGCAGTCTTGCCAATTTCCCACGTCATAGTCCGCTTGCAAGCAAGCCTGCAGGCTGTCCGGATCGATCACAGAACGCATCGCGCGCAGTTTCTTCCCATGTTCAATGTCCTCCGACTCATCGCTCATTTATTATCCATGCTCGTAAGCCCCGCGCCATTTAACACAGATTCGACGCTAGAGACAGGCGGGAAGTTGCGAATGCGGAATTCTCCATGTTTGGTCGCATCACCAAAAAGCTCGTGCTTGATACATTAAAGTCGCATATAAGCTAGAAGCAATCAAGCCGAACAGCAGCATTCCGAAAAGACAAGCGAGCGCCATCGTCGAACTATCGACCTCCGTCCGCACCCAATCGCCTTCAACTTTCGTCATGCCAGGCAAAGTGTTCAAAAATACTCCCCTTGATGGCCGCCGGGGATCGTATGCTATCATCACTGCATGCTCGCTTTCGTACCGAGCCGGATCACTCGTTCGCACGGATCGTTCGAATGCCTCTCCGCTTCTTGCCGCATAACTGTAAGTCAAAGAATAAACGGGAGCTTCATTAACCTCTACGTTCGTGCGTGTCTTCGATAGCAACGTTCCTTCTACTAGCCTGCCACGCGATAGCAGTGCCGCCTTGCGGTATGAATGTGCCATCAGTATTGCCGCTAAAGTTCCGCCCAATAACGGGATAATCACTAGCACCAGCCAACTCGGCGGCAATGGCCGGGCGAGACTGCCCTCGATCTTGCATTTTCGTCATGGCCTAAAGGAGCAACGATTCGCACATCGTCGCCGCGTCGAGGTTGTTCTCCCTTTATGTAGGACGTCCCTTCTAATCGCTTGCCCGATTCTGAAATGGCGTACCATTCCGTCGCATAAACCGCCTTCTTATTCCGCTTTTTGCCTAGGTAGTACACGACCTTCACATCCAAAATATAGCCCATGACCGCTATCGCTTCGCGGTTCGCGTGCATGAAGGTCAAATCAATTTTCGGGATGAGAAGCGTATTCAATATTAACCCACCCAACAGCAGTGTCCATCCTGTCCAACTCAGCCAACCTCCGAATAGCAGATTGATCCATGTTCCCGCCGAAAGCTTTCTTTTTGGCGGCTTGTCCTCCATTGCGTTCGCCCCTTCTCAACTCGCACATCTCCTCGCCATCGTCACATGATACCCGTTCCTTGTCAACGTTTCCTCCCCGGACGGCATACCGTCCAGATGGCAAGGAAGGGCGCGAGCCGCCGAACAGATCGGAAGCGCGAGCCCTCCTGGACTATTCCTGTAATTGAAGGTTACGTTAGTATCGCGCGAACGGCCGCTTCCGCCAAAATCGCTACGGACTACCCGGCACGTTCACCCGGTCGAAATACAAGCTCTGCACCGTCTTCGCCGTCTCTTGCAGCAGCTGGTTCAAATTCGCTTCCGGGTCGGCGAAGACCGCCTGCACCATCGCTGTGACCGCCCCGTAATACTGCTGCGTGTTGTACTGGACTTCGACTTTGCCATCGAACAGCCGCACCGCTTCGTCGTCGTACGCATACACGTTGGCATGGCGCTCGTAGATGGCTTTTACCCGCCGGCCGTAATCGGAATCATCTTTGAAATACGGAATCAAGGGCGTAATGAAAAATTGACCGTCCTGCTCGCGCTTCGCGATCTCGGCATCCAGCGCCTCCAAGCTCTGCTCCGTAAACATGTCGAAGGTGGCGTATTGGAACGCCGCCTCTTGCTCCTCCCGGGTCGCGTTCGGATTGATGACGAGATAATCCCCGCCAAGGATGCCCGTATGCTTCCCGCCCGGCTTCTCGGACGGCATCGGGTAGAACAGCACGTCTTCCGGCGGCATGCCCCACTGGTTGAGCGCCTGAATGATCGGGCTATCCGGACCGGAGATGATCATCGCTGTCTTGCCTTGCACGAACATGCTGATCGCATCGTTCCAGCCGACCGCCCAATCCTTCGGAATCGCCCGCGCATCCCAGGCCAGCTTCCGGTATAGCTCCAGGGCGCGCAGTCCCGCTTCCCCCTGGAACGCCGCCCGCACCTTGCCCCCGTCCACGGTCAGGATATCTCCGCCCGCCTCGAACAGGAAATTCGTCCAGTTCCAGCCCGCCTCGTTGCCCTTGCCCATCGGCGCGATGCCGGATATCCCCTTCGCCGGGTTCGACGCCGCGCTCGCGACGGCGAGCAGGTCGTCCCACGTCCAATCGTACGCTGGCGGCTTCACGCCTCGATCCTCGAGCAGCTTTTTGTTGAGGATGACGCCGGTCACGTAGCCCCGCTCCGCCAACCCGTAGACGCGGCCTGCGATCCGAAATTGATCCTGCAGCAGCGGGTTGATTTGTTCCTTGTGCGGGTAGGCCTCGTACAGCTCGGTAATGTCCGCCGCCCAGCCGCGCTCGGCGAGATAACGGCCTTCCGAGGCGAACGAGTTGAACAGCGTCGGCGCTTCCCCGGACGCCATCTTGATGCCGATCTCATTCGGATTGTACTGCCAGTTGCTCTTGATGATGTCGACGTAAGGGTACTGCGCGATGAAGCGTCGGATCTTGTCGTCCTCGTGCGCCCGATTCTCCGGCAAATCCGGGGTCGGATAGTAGATGCTGATGGTGACCCGGTCACGGGCGGGATCCGAAGCGGCAGTCCCGCCGCCTTCCGTCGCCTTCGGACCCGCATGCCCCCCGCTTTCGCCAATGCAGCCCCCGGTTCCGACGGCCATGCTCAGCGCGATTAACGCGGTCGCGATTTTGCGCATCGGTTGCGCCCTCCTTGCTCCTGCCGTTATTTCTTTAGCTCGCTCGGGCTGATGCCGTAATACTTCTTGAAGATTTTGCCGAAATGTTCCGGCGAATCGTAGCCGATCCGCTCCGCGATTTCGTAGCGTCGAAGCCCGGTCTCCAGCAGGAGGCGCCGCCCTTCCTCCATGCGCAGCTTCGTCACGTATTCCCACAGGTTCGTGCCGGTGCGCTTCTTGAACAAATAGCTCAAATAGTTCGGGCTGACGTACGTCCCCTGCGCCACCTCGTGCAGACTCAGCCCCTTCTGGCTGTAGTGCTTGTGAATGTATTGCATCGCGAGCTCGACCGTCAGGTTGTTCTGCGCCGCCAGCTCCTCCTCGGTCGGCTCCTGCGATGACTGGCTCCACTTGAAGTCTCCGTAATAGAACACCTCGTGGTCGGGCAGCTCCTGATGCCATCGGGCCGCCTTCCGCGCTTGTTCATGCAGCTCCGGCACGAACGCCTCCCCGCGCAGGATCTGGCTGATCCCGACGATACTGTCGAGTTTCAACACCCGCTTGATGGTAAAATGCAAGCTTCGTCCCGTCATATCGATGCCGTTGATCTTGTTCGGCCCGAGCGCGGCGTACTGCGCTTCATCCCACTGAAGCAGCAGTCCGATGCTCGTCGGACCCGTATAGAACCCGAGCGCAGAGCAGCCCTGCCCCGCCAGCTCGCCCCCGATATTGAGCGCGGCATACCGCAGCAAATTCCGGTCCCGCTCCCCGAGATCGTCCGACAGACGCAGCGCGGCCGTAATCACCGCGAAATACGGTCCTCGCAGCTCGATGCCATATTGCAGCGCCAATTGTTCTCTCGTCTCCGGGAACCGCTCCCCGGCCATCAGCTCGCGAAGCAGCGCCATCCGTTCTTCGAGGGGCGCTTCCATCCGGAAGTCCTCCTGCACCTTGGGCGAGTACACCGCGTCCGGCCGATCGGCTTTGCCGGTCTGCAGCAGCACGTCCCTCACCGTATCCATGACCTGCGCGCCGCTCAGCGGCTTGATCAAATAGTCCTTCGCCCCCAGCCGCATGGCCGTCTGCGCATATTGGAACGTCTCGTGCGCCGAGATGACGATCGTCTGCACCCAAGGCTTAATAAGCTTCGCCTGCTGCATGAGCTCCAGGCCGCTCATCGTGCCCATTTGAATATCCGTGATGAGCAGATCGATATCTTCCATCCGCAAATAATCGAGCGCCTCGTACGCGTTATGCGCCATATAGATATGTCCGATGCCGAGGCCCGCGCCGGCAAGCAAATTGCTGATGCCCATGCAGATAAGCGGCTCGTCATCGACAATCAGGATGTTGTGCATCTCTCTCACTCCGTTCTTCCCGCATTCCTATTCTGAACCCGCCGGCCCTTGCTCTTCGGTCCGGGTCGGCATGACGATCGTGACGACCGTGCCGCCGCCCTCCTTCGGCCCGTAGGAGAGACCATATTCGCTCCCGAAATGCAGCTGGATGCGCTGGTGGATGTTGCGGATGCCGTACCCGAGCGACGGATTCGGCCGATCCTCGCGCAGCAGCCGGTCGATGGACGTGAAATCGACCTCCTTGTAGCCGTTATCTTCCACGCGCAGCACGACTTCGTCTCCCCGGCGCTGGCCATGGATGCGGATGATTCCGTCGTCCTCCATATTGCGTACGCCGTGGATCATCGCGTTCTCGAGCAGCGGCTGGAGCGTGATTTTCGGAATCAAGAACGGCTCGATATCGGTATCGACGTCCCATTCCACGCGGAATCCGTACTGATAGCGCTTCTCCTGCAGCCCGATGTACGCGGCGGCATGCTCCAGTTCCTCCTTGATCGTAATCAGCTCGCGGCCGCGGCTCAAGCTGATTTTCATCAAACGCGACAGCTCCTTGATCATCTCCGCCGATTCGGAATTGCCTTCGAGCGAGCTTTTCCAATAGATGCTCTCCAGCGTGTTGTACAGCAGATGCGGATTGATCTGATGGTACAAAATCTGGAGCTGCGCCTCTTTCTCCCGGATCTGCATCTGGTAGCGGTCTTCGATCAGCGTGTTCAGCCTGCCCGCCATGTCGTACACCGACGAGACGACGACGCCGACCTCGTCCTTGCGCCGCTTGCCCGCGGCGGCCGGCAGCTTCCGTCCCGGCTCGTACGAGCGCACGAAGACGGCCAGCCGCTGCAGCGGGGTCATGAGCGAGCGCCAGAAGTAGATCATCATGATGGACGTGACCGCGGTATAGACGATCGAGATGAGCTGGATGACGTGCTTCAGTTCGTTCTGCTTCTGCAGCAGCGAAGCGATCGGAATTTGGTAGATGAGCTTCTGCTGCAGCGCGGCGTCATAACTCATCACATGCAGAAACCCCGATGCTATGAAATCCGTCGTGCCGATGCCCGCAAGCCATTCGCCGTGGTTCTCCGGCAGCGCCAGCGGATCCCCGATCTGCCGGTTCGCCGCCGCGAGGATCCGGTTGTGCCAATCGGTCAAATAGATGCCGCCGTCCGGCAGGCTGACCGAACGGAGCGACTCCGAAATTTTCTCGTCCATATTCGTCGTGACGAGCACCCCGATGACGCCGGTGCCGAGCGAAATATTCGTCACGGAACGTATGTAGGCGAGCGTCGTCTTGTTCGGCAGCGTGCCGATGTCGTCGATGATGGCAAGATAGCCCGTTCCCCGTTTGCGCACCGCCTCGTCGAACCAGACCGGCTTGCTCTCGTCCGAGAAGAAGTAGACGCCCGCTTTTTTGATCTGCGGGTCGTAAGGGGCGAAGGCGTAATCGTCGTTCGGATCATAGACGTAAAGCGAATAGTAGACCGCCTCCCCGCCTTTGACGCCGACCGAGTAGCTGGCCAGAAATTGGTCCGCCTCCGCGAACTTCCGCACCCGCTGGTAAACGGTTTCATTTGCACGCGGCACGAGCGATTGGGTGATCGGGTTCTGGATGATCGTCGTCGTCACCTTGTTGACGGTATCGATATCCCGGTTGATCAAGTCGAGATTTTGTTTGTTCAGCTCCAAATACGCGTTCGTCACATGCCCTTTCAGAATCTGCTCCGCCTTGCTGTTCCCGTAGAAATTGAGCAGCAGGATCGGAATGACCATGACGGCAAATAACAGCATCACCTGCTGCTTGACGTTGAGCTGGGTGATCGGGTTCGTCAGTCCGATTTTCAGCGTAGTTCCCCTCCGGCCCCTTGGCTTCGTCTGTCTCTATATTAAAGTAGGGACTGTCCTCTTGAGAAGACAGCCCGGCATATTCTTTGCTTGTTCGATCCGATAGCGGTCGATTCCGCTAACGCTTCGATTATAGACAAGGGCGCGCGGGTTGGCGATGTGCATCATTACGAAGATGATGTCGTTTGTTACGAACATGGCGGCATGCCGCATGCAGCGAAAATGAAATGTAAAAAGCGTCTCAACCGGATGGTTGAGACGCCTTGTTCCTAGTATGGGATCAGCCCGGACGAAACCGGACACGGCGGCGGCGCTATGCCCTTCGCATCGCGCGCTTGCGCAGCTTCAAGAACGCGATCGCGCCCAGCATGATATTCATGAGCAGCCAGGCGCCGGCAATCGGCAGCTCCCAACCAGATTCAGCGACAGCCGCTTCATCCCGGATGTCTTCGGCCGCTCCGGCGCCTTCGCTTCCCGCCTCAGCCGGCTGTGCGCTCTCCGCGGGGAACGCCTGCAGCGTCAGCATGCCGGCCGTCCATGTCCGCGAAGGGGTGCTCATCGTAACCGAACCGAGCGCGTCGACCTGCATGTCGGCGACTTCATGCCGGGGCACCGCCGTCCACAGCTCCTCCTCGGCGACGAACATCCGAGGCGTCTCTCCTTCCGTGCCCGTGCCGTATTCGTACGTTTCGCCCGCCGCGAACAGCTGTCTCGGCTCGAATGCCGCGAACCCGTAATCCAGCAGCTTTGTCATTTCGGCGTAAATCACTTTGTTCGTGTTCGCCTTCAGGATGACGCCGATGAGCTCCAGGCCGCCGCGCTGCGCCGCAATGACGAGCGTATTGCCCGCCGCTTGCGTGTAGCCGTTCTTCACGCCGAGCGTACCTTCGTATGTCGTGAGCAGCTTGTTATGGTTGTCGAGCTGGGACTGCCACTCTTTGCCGTTCCACGGCATTTTATCTGTTGCGACGATCTCCCGGAACCGCTCGTTGCGCATCGCGTACTGCGCGATCTTCGCCATGTCCGAAGCGGTCGTGTAATGCGCCGGGTCGGGCAAGCCGTGCGGATTCGTGAACTGCGTATCGTATACCCCGACCGTATCCTTCGCAAACGCATTCATTTTCTCGGCGAACAGCGCCTTCGAGCCGGAGATATGCTCCGCGATCGCGGTCGCCGCATCGTTGCCGGAATTGAGCATGAGCGCATAAACGAGATTGCCGAGCGTGACCTGCTCGCCTTCGGCCAAATAGACGCGGGTGCCGTCCTCATACCGCGCTTCCTTGGACACGGTCACAATGGCTTCCGGATCGGCCGATTCGAGCGCAATGATGCCGGTGACGATTTTCGTAATGCTGGCGGGATACAGACGCTCCGTCGCGTTTTTCTCGAACAGGACGGTGCCGGAGCGGGCATCGATCAGAATCGCCGCCTCCGACTGGAGCTCCGGCGGCTGCAGAATACTTTCTTCGGCGTGCAGCCCGCGGGGCAGGCATATTCCCAGAAGCATAATCATGGTGCAAATACGGAGGCAGCGAAGCAAGACGATCGTCCTCAGCCCTTTCTATCGCCGGATATAGCCGCTCTGGAGAGCGGAATGGTTGGATTGCCCTATAATTTAAAGATAGCATCCCAACCGGATCGTCAACAATAGAAAAGTGTAGGCTAGATCACATTTTTGGTCATTCGCAACGCGGGCAAACGGCTGCGCGGGCATGAGCGTGAACGCATATTCTGTAAAGGAATCCCATTTTTGGCCAAGAAGGTGACGACCAGGTGAGTATCCGGCAATCGCCCCGTAAACGAGCTTCAAGGCAGCCGAAGCGCAAATCATCCCGCGGTAGGACACGCCGTCCCTTGCAAACCAAAGTCTATCTCTTCTACGCCGTCGCGGACGGCGCCAAGCGGGAATACCGCGACGAGGACGGCGTGGATGGCTACGGGCGGACCAATCGCATTCCGAACCCGCGAGGCATGTCGCTGATCCAGACGTTCGTGAACGCCGTGCTTCAGCCGGCCAACATGTATCGGATTCGCGCGGGCTCGATTCGCTTCCTGTCGGAGGATATCCCGCAGAAGGGCGTGCCGATCATCGTCCAGTCGATCCGGATCATGGCCTGAACGAAAGGGGGTGAATATGATGCCAGCTTCGCTCATCAAATTATTCATCGCGGCCAGCGCGACCGCGCCTGTCGCCTCGGGCGGCACGGTGACGACCAGCGTCCTGCCGGCCGTCTTCCGTTTCGTCGCGACGGTGACCGCGCCGATGATCGCCGGGGGCGTGACCACGATACCTGCCGCCGGGTTCGTCAACGACAACGGCGATGCGATCACCGTGCTTCCCGCGCCGCCCGTCAATGGCTACTTGAACGTGTACGTCAACGGCATGATGCAGGAAGCGAACCTCACTTCGCTGACGACCGCTTCGCTCGTCATCAACACGGTCGACATCCCCGTAGGCGCCCCTGTCGTCCTCGAAGTCGCAGACTTCTCGAACACGACGTCGACGATTACGACGCCGCCGGTCATTTCGGTGCCGGATATCGACATTATCGTGTAATAGAAAGGAAAAACGGAAGCACGACAAAAACCCGCGCTCGGCGCGGGTTTTTGTCGTGCGATCCCAATCCATTTTCGGTTACGCTTTCAAATAAGGTCCATCCACGCCGATCTTGCCCGGCGCCGGGTTGCCCGGCAGGTCGAGCACGTACACGCGCAGGTTGCCTTGGCCGCTGACGTTCACGCTGAGCGTGCCGTTCGTGACGGTGCGCACGTCGCCGGTGACAGCGTCCTTGTACGTGCCGTTCGGAATATTACTGAATGTCGCCGAGGAGCTGACCGCGACGAGCGCGAAGCTGTCGACGCCTTTGGCCGTATCGGTATACCGCCGCTTATAGGCGATGCCGCCGCTGACGTTCTCCGTCGAATACTGCCCCTTCTGCAGCGCCGGGATGGCGCGGCGAATTTGGTTCAACCGCTGCAGATGCTTGACGAGCGGCTTCTGAAGCGTCTGGGCGACGGTGCCGGAAGCCGAGGAGACCTGACCAAAGCCGCTTGCCACGACCGAGCCTTCGAGGTGGTCGCCGAAATAAGCGCGCCCCGTCGTCGCGAGCGGGCAGGTCGGGCCGCAATCGATCGGCTTGCCCGCCTGGAATTCGATCTCCGAGCCGTAATAGAGCGTCGGGATACCGCGGAACGTCCACATGAGGCTCATATTCTCCGCCCACGCCGCCGTTCCGCCCGTATACCGGGAGGGCGATTTGTTCGGCCCGTAATCATGGCTGTCGACGTAGACCACGTTATACGTGGCGTCGTTGTAGCTGTCATCCGAGTCCTTCCCGTTCCAGAATGCGTTGCCTGCATCGCTGAAGTTCATGTGCATGCGCATGTCGATGACGCTCATGCCCGAGAACTTGGAATGATCCGGCTGATGATACGCGTTGCCGCTTAGGAACGCGTTCGTGGACGTCGGCTGGTTGTTCGTGCCCATGTTGTTCTCGTAGTTGTACTGCTCCAGCGCCGCCGCCGTATCGTCGGCGCTATACGTCGTCCGCTCCTTCCACGTGAAGAACTGCGCGGAATGGTTGACCGAGCCCCGGTTCCACTTGTCGTTCACGAACGAACCGACTTCGCCGAACATGAAGAAGTTCTTGCCTTTGTCGCCGAATTTCGAGACCGCATGCTCCTGCGCGGCAGGCAGGAAATGGCGGTTCCAGGTGACGCGCGGAACATGGACGGCCGTATCGATCCGGAAGCCGTCGACGCCCATGTCGATGAAGCGGTTGTACGCGTCGATCAGATAATCCTGCACGGGCTTCGATTCGGTATTGAAGTCCGCCAAATCCTCATGGATCCAGCAGCTGCGGGAGTCTTCTCCCTCCCAGTTGCCGATCCAGCACTGGTGGAACAGGTTCGAAGGGAACATGCCGCTCGTCGGATTCGGCCATTGGCAATTGTAGATTTTGTACCCTTCCTTGCTCGTGGCGCCCGTCGGCACGCCCCAGTTGCGGCACGTGTTGCCCGCAGGCTCGGACGTCGACCACAGATCGCCGTTGTACGGCTTGCCGCTCGCGTTCACGGTCAGACCGTCGTATTCCGCCCCGGCGACCGGCTCGTCGTAATACCAGCTCCACTGGGTGTCGCGGATGCCGAACACCTTCGGCGTGTACAAGCCTTTGGCGCCCCAACGGCTGGAGTGGTTGTAGACGACGTCCTGAATGATCTTGATGCCCTTGTTATGCGCCGCGTTAATTAAGTCCTGATAAGACGCCCCTGTAGATTCCAACCGCGGATCGACGCGGAAGAAATCGTAGCCGTGATAGCCGTGATAATCGTAGTCGGAGCGGTTCAACACGACCGGCGTTATCCAAATCGCCGAGAACCCGAGCGCCTTAATATAATCCAGCTTCTCCATCAGTCCCTTGAAATCCCCGCGGAACATCGGGTCGTTATTCGCCGCGTTGCCGCTTGTCGTGTGCGCCGAGCCGCCGCGGTTATTGGAAGCGTCCCCGTCGTAGAAGCGCGCCGTCATGACGAAATAGATCGAGTCTTCGCGCATATCCGTGCCGATCGGCGTTCCGCCCGGCACTGGCGGCGGCGCGTCGCCCGTCGTAGCGCTCGCGGCCGCGCTGGCCGCCGATTTGTTGGCCGGCTGCGCGCTGTCATACGCTTTCACGGTATAGCTGTAAGCTGTGCGCGCTTCCAGCGAAGCGTCGCGGAACGACGTACCCGTGGTCGTGAACGTCTTCGCGCCAGCGGTACCGCCGGTACGCGTAATTTCATAGCCGGCTACGCCCCGGCCGCCCGCATTGTCTGTCGAAGCCGTCCAGGTCAGCGTTACCGTCAGCCCGCTCGCTACCGCCGATACGCCTTGCGGAACCGATGGCGGCGTGACGTCTTCCGGCAGCGGCGCGCATGGGTTCGCTGCCCCGGCGGTCACGACGCCGTCTTTCACGGTTACGGTTCCCACAGCCAGCGTATAATCCGCGCCGCCATTGTTATCCCAGGCCGAGCCGTTATTAAAGGCCGCCTTCATGGACGCCGCGGAACCCAGATCAACGGTCTTCTTCACCCAATCCGTGCAGGCCGTCTCGTTCATCGCCACGCCCGGAGAGGCGGTCCAGCTGCCTCCCGCCGGCTGATAGTGGACATTAACCGATGTCCACCCTTTCGTCTTCGTGTAATAATAGACGACGAGCTGATTGCCGGCTGCGGCAGTCGTCACGGACAAGGGCGCGGATTGTGCCGATTGGTTGCCCGCCGCATCCTTTGCCACGACGGTGTAGCTGTAAGCCGTGGCAGGTGCGAGCCCCGTATCCGTATAGGTTAAGCCCGTTACGCCGCTCTTGACGAGCGCGCCGCCGCGGTATACATCATAGCCCGCTACCCCGCTGCCGCCCGTGTTGTCGGTGGAAGCCGTCCACGAGAGCACGGCGGACGAGCTGGTCACCGCACCTTTCGCCAAACCGACGGGGACGCTCGGCGCGGTCGTGTCCGCACCCCCGGTACCGCATGGATTGCCGGCGGCGGCGGTAAGCTTGCCGTCCTTCACTTGGTGCACTCCCGTGCCGGCCTTGTAGTTGGCGCCGCCGTTGTTGTCCCATGTGCCGGAGCCATTGTTAAAGACCAGATCAAACGCGGCCGCGCTGCCGAGCGTAACGGTCGACCGCGTCCAGTTCGGGCAGGCCGCGTCCATTTTCGTCCCGGGCACCTGCGTCCAAGTTCCGCTCCCGTTGTGATGCATGTAGACGGTAGTCCAGTTACGCGTTGGCGTGTAGTAGTAGATTGTGGCCGATCCCGCGGATGTTTCCGCCGCTTGCGCGATCGTTTCCGCAGCCGGCGGAATGATGCCGGACGTCGCGAGCACCATGAAGCCCATGAGCCAGGCAATGATTCGTTTGCTGAACGTTCTTGCTCGCATGTACAATTAGTCCTCCTTTAGTGGCCGAGCGCGATTGGATAATTGTGCTTTCGGCATGATTACCCGGCGCGGCTTACGCGCCGTCTTGATTCGCATTCCTCCTTTCGTTCAAACGTTTGCACAAATCAATGCGGCAGCTCGTTAAAGCGTTTACACGGATATTGTAGTGGCGCTTCCCCTTCCACACAGTCGACGGAATTGACTTCTCGCGGTGGAATTTATTGTATGGGGCAGCAGGATCAGCGCCGTCTGCAACTTTCGGCCCGTTATGATCGCCGCGTTGCAGGCCTGCTCATACCTGCTTATCCGCGCAGACGAACAACGCGAAGAAGCCCTTCTCCCGCAAGCAGGAAAAGGGCTTCTCGTTTTCTCGTATTAGCCGATCATTCTCAATAAGTTCGTTAACCGGTATTTATCGAACACTTCGGAAGCCGACTCCAGCGGCACGCTCCAGGCGCATTCCTCGAGGCTGCATGCGACCGGCACTTCGATGTTAATGCGCGCGAGCGTGCGGGACAAATGAAGCATCTCCAGATCCGCTTCGATCTTCGCCTTGACGCTCTTCGGCAGCGCCTCGAGATTGCTCAGGATGCCGTCGATCGACTCGAATTCGGCCAGCAGCTTCAGCGCGGTTTTCTCGCCGATCCCTTTGACGCCGGGATAATTATCGCTCGTATCGCCCGTGAGCCCTTTCATCTCGACGACCTGGAACGGATGTATACCTTTGTCCGTCTTCAGGAAATCTAAGTCGTACACCGCGTAATTATTCCGGCCCTTCTTCATAATGACAACATGAATGCGCTCCGCCACCAGCTGCAGCATATCCTGGTCCCCGGTAAGAATGTAGACGTGCCCCAGCTCGCTTAGCTTAGTCGACACGGTGCCGATGCAGTCATCCGCCTCGTAGCCCTCAAGCCCGATGTTCGGGATATTCAAAGCCGCCACGATGTCCTTGACGAGCGAGAACTGCGGAATCAAATCTTCCGGCGCATCCGGCCTGTTCGCTTTATAATCCGAGAATAATTCCGTGCGGAACGTCTTGCTTCCCATATCCCAGCAGCATACCACGTGCGTCGGCCGGAATTCGTTCACCGCGTCGAATAGATACTGCATGAAGCCGTAAATGGCGTTCGTCGGCGTGCCGTCCTCGAGCCGCCGGGCGCTGTAAGACTGCGCGAAAAAAGCCCGGAACAGCAAGGCCATGCCATCCACGATCAAAATTTTGTTCTCGTTCATCCGATTCCATCCCCATACCGTTATACTTGCTTCTTCTCATCTTAGTGCATCGCCCAAGCAGCCTGCAATGCCAAAACATTGCTAATGATGCCTGCTGCGCAGCGACCTATTTCCGAATGGGCCTCCCGCTGGGAGCGATGCTCGTTCGCGCCATCTTGCGCGGACAGCCCCTCTAAGCATCATCCGGTCAATTCGTTAACCGGCTATTCGCCCCGAATAAATCGTCCGATCCGCCTTGCCGCCTCCAGCAGCCTTCCTTCTTCCTCGACGAGCGCGATGCGTACGCAGCCTTCGCCTTCCGAACCGAACGCATCGCCCGGAATGACCGCCACCCCGTGCCTCGACAGCATTTCCCGGGAAATTCGACGCGAAGTCCAAGGTTCCGCAAGCACCCACCGCATCGGAGGAAGCTTCGCCCAGATGAACATCGTCGCCTTCGGCTTCGGCACTTCCCAGCCTTCGGCCGCCAGCGCTTCAAGGAATAGATCCCTGCGCCGCTCGTACAACCCGCCTACCGATTCGATCGTTCCCGACATATCGCGCTCCAGCGCGGCTACAGCCGCCTCCTGTACGGGAAGGAACACGCCGAAGTCGATATTGCCCTTCAGCTCGGCCATGGCCGCAACCGCCTCCGCGTTGCCCGCCACGAAGCCGATTCGACCGCCGGCCAGGTTGAAGCTCTTCGACATCGAATGGAATTCCACTGCGATATCGCGCGCCCCTTCCACTTGCAAAATGCTCGGCGGGCGGAAACCGTCGAACGCCATCTCCGAGTATGCCAGGTCATTCACGATTAGGACGTCATGCCGCCGCGCCACAGAAACCGCCTGCTCATAGAAGGCCAGGTCCGCAACCGCCGATAGCGGATTGCTCGGATAGTTGAGCAGCATGAACTTCGCCTTGCGCCATACCTCGTCGGGAATCGCGTCGAAGTCCGGCAAATACCCGCGTTCCTCGCGAAGCGGCATCAAGTAGGGCTCGACGCCTGCCACGGCAAGGCCTGCCGCATAGACGGGATAGCCCGGGTTCGGAATAAGCGCGATATCGCCGGGATTGCACAACGCGAGCGCTAGATGGCCGAGCCCGTCCTGCGTCCCCATCAAGGAGAGCAGCTCCGTCTCGGGATTCACGTCGACGCCGAACCGGTACGTCATCCATTCCGCGACTTTGCCGAGATAGCCTCGGCTGCCCTTCGTGCCCGGGTATGCGTAGGCGTCTGCTCTTAGCGCCGCGTCCGCGAGCGCCTGCCGCACTTCCGACGCGGGCGGCTGGTCGGGGCTGCCGATGCTCAGGTCGATCACGTCCATGCCCGCCGCCATCGCCTCTCGTTTCCAACCGCTCACTTCGGCAAAGATCGAGGATCCGAGCCGATCCAACTTCTCTGCCCGCCAAGATTTCTTCATTCGTTCACGCGCCTCCCTATATCGACGAACGGCGCGCAGCCTGCCATGTTGTCGGCAAGAGCGCGCCGTAATCCGGCTTTATGGTTTCCATTCCTGTTCGAACTGCTCTTCCTTGAAGCCAACCGTCACCTTGCGGCCGTCCGTCACGACCGGTCGTTTGATCAGTCTGCCGTTCGAGGCGAGCAGGGCGATCTTCTCTTCGTCTGTCATAGCCCCGAGCTTGTCCTTCAGACCGAGCTCCTTGTAGACCTCGCCGGACGTATTGAAGAACTTCTTGATGTCGAGACCGCTGCGTGCGACCAGCTCCGTGATTGTATCGGCGGAAGGCGCCGTCTCGAACACGTTGTGCGTCTCGATATCCGCATAGCCTGCGGCCTTCAGCCACTTGAGCGCGCTGCGGCAGGTGCCGCATTTGGGGTACTCGTATACCGTAAGTTTATTCATCGGATGTCATTGCTCCTATCTATCGTCCAAAATCCTGCTTGGCAAGCGCCGCCTCCAAGCTGCTCAAATCCTCGGGAAGCGAGGCTTCCCACTGCATCCATTCGCGGCGAATCGGATGGGTAAAGCCCAGCACGGCGGCATGCAGCGCCTGACGCTCGACCAGTCCCTCCAGCTTCGGCAGACCGTCCGCAAGTCGATCCGGCGCGGCGAAGCCGTACATCGCATCGCCGATCAGCGGACAACCGATATGCTTCATATGCACGCGAATCTGATGGGTGCGCCCCGTCTCGAGCTTCAGCTTCACCTTCGACGCGATGCCGTATCCGAACACGGAGGCCGTCTCGTAATGCGTCACAGACGGGTAGCCGTCCGGCGTCACGATACGAATGTGCGGCGATTCGGGATCCCGATCGATCGGCTCGTCGACGGTGCCGGCATTGGCGGGCGGCGCGCCGTATACATACGCGTAGTATGACTTATAGACTTCGCCCGCCTGCAGCTGTTCGGATAGCTGCTGATGCACGTAAGGCGTCTTCGCGATCGCGACGAGCCCGGACGTATCCTCGTCCAGCCGGTGGATCGGACGAAACCGGACGACCTCGCCGCGTTCCTGCCAATGGTGGACGACGCCATTCGCCAGCGTGCCCGTATAGTGGCCGTGCGTCGGATGCACGACGATGCCCGGCGGCTTGTTGACGACGAGCAGATCCGCATCCTCGAACACGATATCCAGCGACATCGGCTCCGGCAAAATATCGTCCGACCGTTCCTGCTCCATTCGCAGCTCGACCAGATCGCCTTCCTGCACGCGATCATTCACGTACACCCGCCGTCCGTTGACCGTAATGCCATGCTCGGTCAGCTTCAGACGGGAGAGCAGCTTGCGCGAGACGCCGAGGCGGCGCTCGACGAGCGTGCGCACCATCATCCCCGCATCTTTCGCCTCTACGAGCACGGAGAGCGGCGGGTAATACTGCATCGTCATGACTTCTTCTTCTTGCGGAACACTTCCGCGCTGCGGACGTATTCCGTGTCTGGAACCCCGAGCACGGCGTTCGCGGATCGAGCCGCCGCGAAGAAATAATCCGAAAGGCGGTTGATATACTTCAGCACGTCCATATTGATCTCCATCTCCGAAGCCATCGTCACGACGCGGCGCTCGGCTCTACGGCAGACGGTGCGGCACACGTGCAGCACGGCCGACGTCTCGCTCCCGCCGGGCAGAATGAAGCGCGTCACCTCGGGCGCCGCCGCGATATGCGCGTCGATCCATTGCTCCAGCCGCTCGGCTGGCTGCGCGTCCATCTTGAAATCCCGCCCGGCCGGATCGGCGAACGCCAGATCGGAGCCGCAATCGAACAGCTCCTGCTGGATATCCAGCAGCTCGGCGACCAGCGCCTCCTGCTTCCCTTCGCGCGCCGCCACGGCCGCCGCTTGTCCGACGAAGCTGTTCAGCTCGTCGATCGTGCCGTACGTATCGACGCGGATGTCGTCCTTGCGCACCCGGCCGCCTTTGACGGAAGTTTGCCCGCCGTCCCCGGTTCTCGTATATAATCTCATGGCTTCATAAGCTCCTTCATCACTTGCTTGGACAATTCCCGATCCGGCGCGTTCACCGGGATAATCGCTACGATATCTTTCTCTTCATAGCCGGCGGCCTTGAAGGCCGGGATCTTCTCGACCGGAATCGCGAACAAGCCCTTCACCTTCGTCAGTTCGCCGTTCTCGCCCTCGATCAGACTCTCCATGACGCCTTCCTGGTAATCCTCCGCCTTGAACGTATCGTCAAGCTGAACGGCCGGCCCCTGGTCGATCATCATCTGCAGCGCATCCTTGGGCATCACGATGATCCCGTTGCCCGCGGCCGCAATCTCGACGACCAGCTTCTGCGCGTTGTACATCGGGCTCGCATTCACCGCGATCGTCTTCGTGTCGCCGAACCCGGCCTGCACTTTATCTTCGATCTTCTGCGCCGCGTCGGGATTGAAATATTCCTTCGGCATAATGAACACCGTTAAATCCGGCTCATCCCCGCAGCCCGCGAGCAGCGCGCCAAATAAGGACAATATGAGCAGCAGCGCTGCCAATCTCTTCGTTCTCTTCATCTTCGGCAAATAAGCTCCTTCCACTGGCGTAGTGTCTACGTTCACTATATCATATCTGGCGCACTCCCCACATCCGCGAAGCGATAGGTTCGAGAGATTCCGATAAGATTCGTCACGAAAAAGACAAACGGCGCGCTCTCCCCCGTGGAAGAACGCGCTCGTTCGAAGCCGGGCCCAATCGCCCGGCCGACTTATGTACGCTGCGGCGAATCCGAACGGATCGCGACATCCGCCTCCCGGCCCAAGAAGCGCCGAATCTGCGCCATATGATGCGCGTCGTGCGCGATAAAATCAGCCGCGTACTGCCTGACGGCGAACGGATGACCGTCCGCATCGGTATAGACGCGCGATGCGCGCTCCTCGCCGAGCATCGTCAATTGGCGGATGATCTCGCTTCGGAAGCGTATGGCAAGATCCAGGATCACCTTCGGGCTGCGGGTCGCAGCGAAGGTCATGGCGTCCCGGTTGAATGCATCGTAATCCAAATGCCGCGCCGATATCGGCTCGCCCTGGGAAATTCGCTCGATGGCTTCTTCCAAATAATACTTATCCCATAGCATAATATGGGAAATGATATCGCGAACGGCCCACTTCCCGGGCGCGACCGGCGCCGTCCAGGCCGCTTCGTCCAGCCCGCGCAGCGACTCCGCGAACGGAATAAGCGCGGCGAAATCATGCAGCAGTTGTTCTCTGCTTGCCATTGTAGACCTCTTCCTTTCCGGCATATCTCCTCTTTCTTGAATGCCCATTTATAATAGAACATTTGTTCTCGTTTGTAAATCCATCTTCCGCCCTTAACTAATAAATCGCCAGAAATCAAAAAAGCCGGCCTGCCGGCCGGCTGCTGTTCCTGTTACTGGAGCGAATTTCTTCTCACCATAAACCGCATGTACTCGTTAATCTTAATGTCGAGTTTACGGCTTAGGTCGATGACGATCTCGGAGCTGAACGTCTTCTGCTCCAGGTACGATTGTTCCATACGTTGACGCAGCTCGTATATCTCGTCTTCCAATACGCGGATAGAGGAGGAGTACTGCTTCGCTTGCATGGCGCCCGTTTCGTTAAGAAACGAGAATTCATAATCCGCACAAGCCAACATTCATTCCTCCTTCTGTCGTCGATATCGGTTGCCGGCATACTTGTGCAAACTATGTTTATAAAAATTTGTTAAAGTTATTATAACAAAGTCTGCCAATATTGAAACTATTTTTTTAGTTTGCCTTCAATTTCTGAACGAATTGTCCAATTCGATCAATCGCTTCCGTCAAGTTCGCGATCGAGCTGGCGTACGAACACCGCAGGTGGCCTTCGCCGCCTTTGCCGAACACGTCCCCCGGAACCGCCGCCACGCTGTATTCCTGCAGCAGCCGGGTCGCGAATTCCTCGCTCGTCAGCCCGGTCGATTTCACGGAAGGGAACGCGTAGAACGCGCCTTGCGGCTCGTGGCACTCCAGCCCGATCTGGCGGAAGCCCTGCACGACGATGCGGCGGCGCTGATTATACGACTCGACCATCCGGTCCTTCTCTTCCAGCCCGTTGCGGAGCGCCTCGAGCGCCGCGATCTGGCCCATGATCGGCGCGCACATGATCGTGTATTGGTGAATCTTCAGCATGGCGCCGATCAGCTCCGGATGTCCGCATGCGTAACCCATCCGCCAGCCCGTCATCGCGAACGCCTTGGAGAACCCGCTGACGAGAATCGTCCGGTCCTTCATGCCAGGCATCGCAGCGAAGCTGACGTGCTTCATGCCGTAGGTCAGCTCGGCGTAAATCTCGTCGGAGATGACGATCAGGTCGTTCTCCTCGGCGAACTTGGCGATCGGCAGCCAGTCTTCATACGTCATGATGCCGCCCGTCGGATTGCTCGGGTAACAGAGGATCAGCACTTTGGAGCGGGGCGTCAGCGCGGCTTGCAGCGATTCCACGCGCAGCTTGAAATTGTCTTCCGCGAACGTCTCGACGCCTACCGCCACGCCGCCGCTCAAGGTCGTGATCGGCGAGTAGGTGATGTAGCAAGGCTCCGGCACGAGAATTTCGTCGCCCGGCGTAATGAGCGCCCGCAAGGCGAGGTCGATCGCTTCGCTGCCGCCGACGGTCACGATAATTTCGTCCGCAGGATTGTAATTCACATGGAAGCCATCGCTCAAATATTGACCGATCGCCTCGCGCAGCTCCGGCATGCCGGCATTGGACGTATACTGCGTCTTGCCTCTCTCGAGCGAGTAGATGCAAGCATCGCGCACATGCCAAGGCGTGACGAAATCCGGCTCGCCCACGCCCAGCGTAATGATGTCCTTGCGGCCGGCCGCCAAATCGAAGAACCGGCGGATGCCGGACGGCTTCATATCGCGCGCGCCAGGCGCGAGGTAATCGCGCATGGAACGGGGCGATGTTTGCGGCTGGGATTTCTCTTCTTCTTTAATCATGGCCCATCACCCTCACGGCGAGACGAGAAGACGGTGATCGTCTTCGCGCTCCTCGAATATAATGCCGTCCTGCTTGTATTTCTTCAGAATAAAGAACGTCTTCGTCGACAGCACCGCGTCGATCGTCGACAATTTGCTCGATACGAACGAAGCTACTTCGTTGAGCGTCTTCCCTTGGACTTCGACCAGCAGGTCGTATGCGCCGGACATCAGGTAGACCGACTGCACTTCGGGATATTGATAGATCCGTTCCGCGATACCTTCGAATCCGCGGCCGCGTTCCGGCGTAATTTGAACTTCGATCAAAGCGGTAACCTTCTCCTCGTCGATCTTGCTCGGGTTCACAACGGCCGCGTATTTGACGATGACGTGCTCCTGCTCGAGTTCCGCGATCGCCTGCGTCACCGCCGAGGCCTCCGCATCCAGCATCGTCGCGATCAGCTCCGCGCTGCGCCGCGCATCTTCCTTCAGCAGCTCCAAAATCTTCGTTTTAAGCTCACTCATCGTCAATACCTCCGCTTGCCCCATTCCACAGTAAAGCGCTTGCGCCTTGCTTGCAGGGCGTAATTTTACATGATGTGTCACTAAGTAATAAAGTCTATATTACAACGAATCCAAGCTTCCTGCAAAGCGAAAAAGCGGCGCGGCTTGCGGCCGCCGCGCCCGTCACTAGCCGGATTCGGCCGCAAGCGCATCCAGCTCCTTCGTCAGCCCGCCCATCTCCTCGTCCGTCCCGATCGAAATCCGGAGCAAGCCGCGAAGCCTCGGATGCTCGTAGTGCCGTACGTAAATATCACGCTCGGCCAGCCCCTGGTATATTGCTTGGGCATCCGGACCGGTCGCGGGGGGCGCGCACAGCACGAAATTGGCTGACGACGGCAGCACGTCGTATCCTCGCCTGCGCAGCTCGGCGGCAAAGGCATCCCTTGTCGCAACGACGCGTGATACGATCCCTCGCATGTAGGCAGCGTCACGCACGGCGGCCAGCGCCAGCGTCTGGGCCAGCGCGTCCACGTTATAGATGCCTCCGCCCTTCGCGAACGTCCCGATCAGCTCCCGGCTTCCGGCGCAATAACCCGCCCGCAGTCCGCTTAACCCGTAGGATTTGGAGAACGTCCGCAGAACGAGCAGATTCGAGTATCGCCCGATGAGCGGCAGAATGGACGAGCCGGAAGGCGCATAGTCGATATAAGCCTCGTCGACGACGACCAGCCCCGGGAACGAGCGGATTAGACGCTCCAGATCCTCCCGCTCTGTCAACAAACCGGTCGGCGCGTGGGGATGAATCAGAATTATCACTTCGGCGCCGCTGGATAACAACCCATCGATATCCAAGCGGTAATCCGGCAGCAGCGGGACCGGGATGCACGCGGATTGATGGCCGGCCGCCTCCGTCTGGTAGAGTCCGAAGCCGGGCTCGGCCACGGCCGCCCGTCCGCCCGGGCCGACGAACAGCTTGAACAGAAGCGAGATGATCTCGCTGGACCCGTTCGCGCAGTAGATCTGATCCGCCGCGATCCCCGTCCGTTCGGCGATCGCTTCCCGGAGCGCGGCGGCCGTTGGATCCGGGTATCTGCGGAGCGCTTCCTCCGACATGCGCCGCAGCGCTTCGAGCACCGCCGGAGAGGGCGGATAAGGGCTCTCGTTCTGATTCAGCTTGGCGCAGGTCCGGCCCGGCTTCGGCTGCTCGCCTAATGCATAAGGCTCCAACCGTTCAATATGCGGCAGCGCGTATGTGTGCGTCATCGACATCTCATCCCTTTCTAATGGCATGCTCCCATCGTAATGCAGTCTTGTCACACGAAAAATGTACAGTTTATACTTTTTACATGTGACAGATACACGAAAGGAAGAAGAATCCGTATGCACTCGCTCATGCCGACGATCGACGATGCGTCCGACGTCCCTGTTTATATGCAGCTCTATGGATATATCAAAGCTCAAATCAACGCCGGTCAATTGCGCCCCGGCGAGAAGCTGCCCTCCGTGCGCCTGCTCGCATCGCTGCTGGGCCGCAGCCGAACGCCGATCGCCCTCGCATACGACCAGCTTGCCGCGGAAGGGTATGCGGTCAGCCGCCCCCGCTCCGGACTTTTCGTCGCGGATCTCGCCATCCATTCGCCGGAGATCGTCCCCTCTCCCCGCATGGGACCGATCGGCGAACCTGCGTCGAAGCCCCGTCCGGCAGATGATCCCCCGCTCCCGCCGCGTGCCTATCACGCCGCCGATGCCGACGAAGCGGATTACGATTTCGGCTACGGCGCCGTCGATCTGTCCCATTTCCCGCATGGCCAATGGCGAAAGCTCGTCGGCGCCTGCTTCCTGCCCGAGAACGGCCGTATCCTCTTGTACGGCGATTACCAGGGCGATCCTGGTCTGCGGGAAGAGATTGCCGCTTATCTCCTTCACGCTCGCGGCGTACGCTGCTCGCCCGATCAGATCGTCGTCGGCGCGGGAACGTATCATTCGCTCGATCTGGTGCTTCAGCTGCTCCGTCCGCGCCTTCGGGAGGTCGCGGCGGAAGAATCGGTCAATGACGGCGTCAAATCGCTGCTGTTGCAAGCCGGCGCGCCGGTCGCGCCGATTCGGCTGGAGGCGGACGGCATCCGAATCGAGGAGCTTCGGGCCACCTCCGCCCAAGCCGTCTACGTCACGCCCTCCCACCAATTTCCTTACGGCATGACGACCTCGATCGCCAAAAGGCTGCAGCTGCTCGCCTGGGCGGAGACACGGGATGCTTATATTATCGAGAACGATTACGACGGCGAGTTCCGGTATGGCGGCAAGCCGATTCCTTCCCTTCAAGGGCTCGATCCCGGCGGTCGCGTCATCTACTTGGGCACGTTCTCCAAAGCGCTGGCTCCGTCGCTTCGGCTCAGCTATGTGGTACTACCCCCGGAGATGCTGTCGGCGTTCAAGACGATGGCCCATAGCTACGACCAGCTCGCCTCGCCGATCTTCCAAGCCGCGCTTGCGCAGTTCATGCGCGCCGGCGATTTCGAGCGCCATATCCGCCGCATGCGCATGCTGTACGGCCGCAAGCAAGAGGCCGTGCTGGCTGCCGTCCGCGAGCATCTAGGCGATCGCGCGGAGGTCATCGGCCAAGGCTCCGGGCTGCACGTGCTGCTGCGCGACCGCGAGGGCAGGCGCGAGGACGAGCTTGTGACCGCCGCCAGAGCGGCGCGCGTCCTCGTCTATCCGACGTCCATCTATGCGCTTGCTCCAGAGCTTGCCGCCCCCGGCACGGTGCTGCTCGGCTACGGCGGCATCCCGATCCAACGAATCGCGCCCGGCATCCGAAGGCTGGCGGAAGCTTGGAGAACTTAGCTGGCCTGCCTTAGAGAACAGCCGCAATGACGGAACTTCCTCTCCTGTATGCTCGTCTTTCAAGCAAAAAAGCTCCCTCGCGGGAGCTTCTTACGTGTAACGTCGTGCTTAGGAGAAGTAATTCGGCTGATTGCCGCCAGGCGTCTGGTGGATCGGCTGCAGCGGCGCGAACCCGGAGCCGGCGCGCGATTGCTGCGCGGAAGACGGAGCGCTCGACCGGAACGCCTGGTTCTGAAGGGACGGCTGGAACTGCTGCGAATGCTGGTTTTGTCTCGCCTGCTGGTACTGCTGTTGGCTCATGCCCGATTGCGGGTTGTGCGACTGCTGCCCGTATGTAATCGATTGGTGAACGGGTTGATATTGGGAAGCCGATTGCTGCTCGCTCACTTGGAACGCGCTCGCGCCGATCGGAAATTGGTTCGGTTGGAACTGTTGACGCTGCGTCTCCTGTTGGGCAAACGCGCCCGCGGCCACCGGCATTTGCGTTTGCTGGAACTGCTGCGCCTGCGCGTTGACCGGCTGCGCCTGCTGAGGCTGTTGGAACTGTTGGCGCGAATTCGCCGCTTGCTGCGGCTGGAATTGGCCTTGGCTCTGCGGCTGCAGCCCGACCTTTTGGAGCAGCTGCGCCGCTTTTTGCTGGGACTGCTGCTGCTTCTGCAGCTGCTTGTCCACCTCTTGGCGCAGCGCGGACGTCGGCGTGTCGTACAGGTTGTTCTGCTGCATCGCGCGATACAGCTCGCCTTGAAGCCGGAGTGTGCTGTTCAGCAGCGATGTGAACACCTGCCGGATATCCGGGGAATTCGATTCGGTCACCGCCGTCGCGTACTCGCCGGAAACGCGTTTCAGGTCGGCAAGCACCGTATAAGCCAAATCCTCCTCCGCCAACAGATGGGTATGCGACTGATTCTGGCCGTTCGATTGTTGGAACACGTGAAAAACCTCCTTATGGTTAACTGTCACGATCTCGTACGAGCGAAACGCTTGTCCCTCGCGGGACAGGTTAGCTTTGCGGCTGCGTCGGCGCCAGCTGCTGATGCTGCTGGATCGTATGAATGAGCGTCTCGATATGCTGCTGGTGCTGGCTGATGGCTTGCTGATAGATGTTGACGAGCGCCTGGTTCGACGTCGACGTCGCCGCAACCGCGCATTGCTTCAAGAGCAGGTCTTCATTCGAGATCGAATCGATGATATACTCCAATTCTTTCGAGGACATCGGCTGTAACATGCGATTCCCCTCCTTATCGCCATTTTTTTCAAACCATCCGTATTATGAACCGCACGCATCCAAAATATGTATCCGCTCCTCCCCGAAATTGGAAAGAAGCGGTTTCGCCTTCCATTAGGGCAAATGAACCGTCTTAATATGATTCAGGTGCACGAAGACCGGCGCTCCGCTCGCGTCCGACAGCTCCACGACCTGCTGATCGATCCCTTTCAGCACGCCGATGCCGCTCGCCTGCTCGCCCAGATTGAGAATGACGAACTCGCCGATCAGCTTCTGCAGCTGCTGGTCGAAGGATCGCGCATAGGTGAGCGGCGAAGGCTTAAGCGGGAATTGTTCGGGCGTCAAGGCATACGGCGTCTCGCCTTGCGGATAGGGGATCAAATACTTGAGATGCTGAAGCGATACGATGACGGAGTGATGGACGGGCGAATAGAAGACGAAGAAATCGTTCATGACGCTGTTGACGTACCCGTGAACCGACTGCTCACCCGTAATATACAATTCGGAGAACATTCCTTTGGCGTTCATAAGTATTTTGCGGTAAGAGATCCCGTCGTTCATGTTCTCGTAAGGCGCCTCCGGCAGCCCGGACGGGGGCGGTGAAGCGTTCAGCAGCTTTAGGCGGCGGACGTGAACGAGAGGCACGTAGACGTAGTTGGCGCCGGTGCAGACGACGAGAATGTCTTGTCCCAGATCAGTCAGCCAGCCGCGGACCGGCTGCTTGGCATCGGCGATTTGAAGCTCGACGTAACGGTTAAGGAGCGGACGTAGGTTTCTCATGACTTTCCCTTCCTCCTCGTGCGGCTGTGGATGCCGATGCCGCGAAGCTGGCGCCTGCTGGAGGCGCGCAGCCCGCGCTGCATCATGCGATCGTGATAATGGCTGGCTTTTGGAGCGCGTTAACGGGCGATTTTCTTTTTGCCGCATTTGCATCTGCAGCCGCAGCCGCATTTACGCCCGATTTTTTTGTGGCCGCCTTTTTTGTGGCCGTATTTGCCTGTGTGCTCGTCTTTGCCTTTGTGATCCTTCTTGCCGCCGTAGTCGCCTCCGTCCTTCACGCCCCACGTTTTGTCGGAGCCGTAATGACCGCCGTGGTGCCCTTCGCTGCGCAGACCGTCGCCGCCTTTCGTGCGATGCCCGTCGAACCAGTCGCCGCCGCCCATGAAGCCATGCCCGTAGCCTTTGCCGCCGCTGTGGTGGTCTTTATGGCCGTCGGAGTGATGGTCTTTATGGCCGCCGGAATGATGCCCGTCGTGTTTGCCGCAGCCGCAGTGCTCCTTTTTGTCCTTCTTCTCGTGAATGCTCTTCACGCAGGAGACCTCGACGTAGACGATGCCCCCTTTGGTCAACAATACGATTTTGTGGCAGTCAAAGCCGATCAGCACGCCATCGATCCAGTCCGGACAGCCTTTTTTCAGCTTGATGACGACATGCTTCTTGATCAGACATTTCCAGTCCTCGTCTCTTTTGCCGCCATGGGAACGATGATCCTTATCGGATTTGTGCTCCCACTTCTTGTCGTACGACTTGTGCTCCCACTTCTTGTCGTACGACTTGTGCCCGAACATCTTGCCGTACGATTTATGGCCGTCGGATTTGTGGCCGTCCCACTTCTTGCCGAACGACTTGCCATGGTACTCGTATGCCATACCGAATTCCTCCCGTTTAATATAGGATGGGTGAAGAAAATAGAAACTTCGCCACGCGTCCTCCTTCCAATCTAGCGGTTGGCAGCGTCTGCAAACGCCTTGCCGGCCGACGCTTTCCCCCGAATCTTCCGGATGACGGTTTGTAATATATTTATATGTATCCCGTCTTCAAAGGGACTAGGATAGCAATCTATTTTCTATCAGATATACGCTAGTCTAGCTCCGCAAAGCCTGCTTGCCTGCGGTCCGCTCCCCGTCCGAGCAGACGCTTCTTTTGGCTTTTCTCGCGCCATCCGCACACCTCCAGCCGGGCTCCCGCATAGAGTAAGGTATCGCAGCTTGCCCGCCGCAGGCGGCAGGCTGAACCTGATGCCTGGAGGATGATCCCATGGCCGGAAAGGGATTGCCGGTTCGCTCCATCGAGATTGACCCCAGCGCGAGTCATGAGCTGCTCCGGGACGTATGGAGCGACCGTTACGTGCCTGCGCGGCTGGTCGGAGACGGCGCGGCGGCCGAAGCCCGGATCCGCATCCGGGGCGGCCATACCCGCAACTACTTGAAGAAATCATACGAAATTCAGACGGAAGGCCGCACGCTGCACTGGAACGCGGAGTACGACGACCCTTCGCTCATCCGCAACGCGCTGTCCTTCCGCTTCTTTAACGAGATCGGCGTTCCGGCGCCGCGAACCCGCCACGTCCAGCTGCATTGGAACGGCAAGCCGCATGGCGTGTATGTCGAGATCGAAGCGGTCGACGGGCGATTCTTCAAGCGCCGGCGCATCGGTGCGTCCTCCCTCGTCTACGCGGTGAACGACAACGCCGATTTCACGCTGATCGATCACGAGACGAAGCGTCGCAAACGCTCGCTCTTCGCCGGCTACCAGCTCGTCAAAGGGGGCGACGGAACGAAGAAGCGGCTCGCCGCCTTCATCGCGCACGTGAATCGGCCATCCAGCCCCGCGCTGCGCGCCTACCTTGGCAAACGTCTCGATGTCGACCTCTACTTACGCTGGCTGGCAGGCGCGGTGTTGACGAACAACTACGACGGTTTCGATCAGAATTATGCGTTATACGAGCATCGGGCAACGAGCAAATACCGGATTATTCCATGGGATTACGAAGGGACGTGGGGGCGAAACTGCTTCGGCCGCTTATGTCCGAGCGATCTTGTGCCCGTGCGGGGGATGAATAAGCTGACGGGCAAATTGCTGGCTTACCGATCCGTGCGCGTCCGATACCGCAGCCTGCTGAAACGATTGCTGAACGAGACGTTCACGCCTCGCGCCGTCGAACCGATCGTCAGAGACATGATGGCCAACATACAAGCCGAGGTGCGGGACGATTTTACGCGCAAATGGCCCTACGAGACGTTTCTCGGCGAGGCGGACGTCATCAGCCGGTTCATCAAGGAGCGTCGGGAGGTGCTGTTGGCACAGCTCGCCGAGTGGAAGGATTAGGGCTTCCTCCCCCTTCCCCCTCCGCTGAGGGGAACCAAAGGACTTTGCCCTCTGGACTCCCTCTTCGTGCTGCTACTATTGTTCGCGGTCGGCGGGTAGGCTTGAGCGAGGCACGCTTTTGTCCTCTCGGACAAAGCTTCAGTCGGTTTTGAAGGCAGTTCTTAGACATACGCCTGTCAACTATAGGCCATGGTTGCTTCACCCGACTTTTTCCTTAACCTGACAGCATTGCCCCCTCCGCTGAAGGGAACCAAAGGACTTCGGCCAGCTTATGCTTCCGAAGTGAGTTTTCCGTTGGAAAACTTCAGGACTCCCCTTTTCGTGCTGGCACGTTTGTTCGCGGTCGGCGGGTGCTTTCGATCGCGGCACGCTTTTGTCCTGCGGACAAAGCTTACGTCGTTCTGAAGTCAGGCATAATCTACCGAAACAACAAAAACCCGCAGCGGCCGCCGATATGGCGGGCTGCGGGTTCTTTTTTGTTTTGGATCGAAAAGGAACGATTAGAAAATATCCATGCTTAAATACCGTTCGCCGCTATCCGGCGCAATGCATAACACGCGTTTGCCTTCGCCCAGCTTGCGGGCCAGCTGCAGCGCGGTCCAGACGGCCGCGCCCGACGACGGGCCCAGCAGCAGTCCTTCCTCGCGCGCGAGCGCTCTCATCGTCGCAAGCGCGTCTTCGTCGGAGACCTGCACGATCTCGTCGTACACGTCCGTATTCAACACTTGCGGAATAAACCCGGGGCTCGTGCCGACCAGCTTGTGCGGGCCGGGCTGGCCGCCGGATAGGACGGGCGATCCCTTCGGTTCGACGACGGCGATGTACAAGCCCGGTATGGAGGCGCGCAGCGTCTCGCCCGTCCCGGTTACCGTGCCGCCCGTCCCGGAGGTCGCGACGAACGCGTCCAGACGGCCTCCGGTCTGGCGGATTATCTCGGGCGCCGTCGTCGTGCGGTGAACATCCGGATTGGCGCTGTTCTCGAATTGATTCGGGATGAAACTGCCGGGGATGGAAGCCTGCAGCTCCTTCGCCTTGGCGATCGCGCCCGGCATGCGCTCGGCGGCCGGCGTCAGCACGACCTCGGCGCCGTAGGCTTTCAAGAGCCCGATCCTCTCCTTCGTCATATTATCGGGCATGACGAGAATGAGCTTGTAGCCTTTCACCGCGGCATTCATCGCCAGCCCGATACCCGTGTTGCCGCTTGTCGGCTCGATGATCGTCGCGCCGGGACGGAGCAAGCCGCGACGCTCGGCGTCTGCGATGAGCGACGAGGCCGCCCGATCTTTGACGCTTCCGCTCGGATTGAATTTCTCCAGCTTCACCAGTACTTCCGCGTCGCCCTCCTGGACGAGGCGACGCAGCCGAACCGCCGGCGTGTCGCCGATCAGTTCCGCCACATTGTTCACAATACGCACCATAAGCGCTTCTCTCCCTTATGAGCCGCTCCTTATGCAGGTCGCTTCACTTTTGATAAATAAGGCCGAATGAACAGCCAGCCGATAATCGGGAACAGCCCGACCGCAAGGAGCAGAATCGGCACGGCCTGCGGCGTTCCCTTCGCGATCGGCAGCACGAGCAGGTAAGACGTCAGACCGATGACGCGTCCCGCCGTTAGTCCCGCCTCGCGCAGCACGATGAATTCCTCCCGCCGGCTGGCGCTCTCCTCGGACTGGCCGATCATATCGAACACCGTCGACGTCATCGGTATGATATAGAGCGGCATGAAGATCGCCGAGCCGATACCGAACATGAGCAGGTTGCCATAGCGCAGCGGCCAGAACAACGGAATGATGACCGCCGTGACCATGACGGCGCCGATCAACATCGCGGTCTTCCGCCGGTCCGGCGTCAGCAGCCTGCCGATCAGCCAGAAGCTGATCAACGCGACGAACGACGTGATGAGCGAGAAGTTGCCGACCTTCTGCTCGTTGTTCGTCGAGATATAGACCAGCAGATTGATGAGGAACATGAATACGCCTTCGCGCACGCCCTGCGCCATAATCGCCGGCACGACGCGCCGCCACGGGCTGTCCTTGCGCGTTAGCTGCCGGAAGCCGTACAGCCATTCATATTGCCCGACCGCCTCCCGCTTCTTCAGCCAGAAGCTCATGACGACCGCCACCGCGAAGAGGATGACCGATATCGTGAAAATAATCGTGTACCCGCGTTCACCCGATTGCGATGTAATAATGAGACCTGAAATCCACGGGGCCAGAATACCCGCGCCAGAGCCTAGAAATCCGGCCAGTCCGTTGAAACGGTCGCGGTTGCCCGGCTCGGTAACTTCAAAATAGACGACGTTGTACGCGAGCCAGAACAACCCGAGCGCGACGCCGTTGAGCATGCCCAGCGGAATCGCGTAGTCGACGGCCGATTTGCCGATCAGCAGCACCGTTAAATAAAAGGCCCCCGACAGCGCCACGCCCAGCCGGAGGCAGTGCATCTTATTATGTTCTTTGACCCACTTGCCGGCGAGCCAGAACGTCAAGCCGCTGACCGTCGCTTGAAACAGATTGAACCAGCCGATCAGCGCCAGCGATTGGCTCGCCTTCCACAGGTATACGGGCACGAACGTACCCGACAGCGCGTTGGCAATGCCAAGCAGTCCTTGCACGACCAGCAAAAGAACAGCCTGCCCGTCCAGCGAGCGGCTGTCGTAGTTGCGCTTGCCGCCGCCGCCGAACGATTCCGTGCGCATCTTCCCGCGCGCCATCGTAGCCGCCCATTGGGACTGCACCGAATGTTTGCCCTGCTCCATAGCTCTCGTTCCTCCCACCTTGGTCGCTTACGTACTCTTGACGTAAGATACCCCGGAGAAGGAGGAACGATGCCCCATACGATGCGCTTGGCTCCAGTTACCAAGCCTAGATCGGCTTTTCGGTTATAGATTGTCCGCCGCTTCCGCCAGCGTCTCGATCATCCGGTCTTGATCCGGCTTAGCCAGCTTGTTCTCCACGTGGAAGCATGACGGGCATACGTACGTGACGATCTGGAACGGTGCGGCCAAGAGCGGCCCTTTCAGCAGCTTGGAATAGACAGGCGCGAACCCTTCGGCCACCGTCTGCGCGCCGGCTTCCAGCAGGAACTCTCGGCAGACCGGACACTCGGGCATGTCGAGCTGCTGTTCCAGCAGATGCTGCACAGTCGCCTGCGCGGCCAGATGGCCGCCGCCGACCCCGAACGATCCGCCGCTGCGCTGAACCGAGCGCGAGCTAGCCGTATTCGAGTCCTCTTCGTCCCATAGATCGTCGTACGAATCGGCGTCCGCGCTATCGGCGGGCGATGCTTCTACGTCGTCTTCCTCTTCGTCCGCTTGATCGATTCCGATCTGCACGGTCCGATAGCCGGACAATTCGTTGCCGCAATACGGGCAATGCTTCTCCGGCCCAATTTCGCTGTCCCAAATAATTTCGGTGTGGCACCACGGGCACACCGCTGTCGTTTCAATCTCGCTCATTTCGAATTCCTCCGGCCTTCATAACCAACATGGTTTCTTATTTCGTCACATACCAGACGCCGAGCGCAAAGAACAGCACAGCAAGCGCAAGCAGCGTTCCCCATAAATATTTCATCCCCAATAAACGTCCCTTTCAGCATCGGCAAGGATGGCCGCGCTTCTCAGATGATGACGGTGGCGCCGATGACATAGGACAACGCGACCGATATCATCATGGCGATAAATCCGACGGCCCGGTTATCCCGGCCGATCTCGTCGTCGATCCGGAAGACCGGCGTCAGAAATTCAAACAGGAAGTACGCGGCCAGCAGCAGGACGAAGCCGAAGCCCGCCCAGCCCATACTCTCGTAAACGGAATCGTTCGCTTCGATGGAGAAGCGAAAAATATTGCAAATGCCGAATATTTTGCCTCCCGTTGCCATGGCTACCGCGACATTGCCCTTGCGAATCTCGTCCCAGCAATTATAGCGCGTGACGACCTCGAAGAGGAATAAAAACACGACCAAGGCCAGAACCGCCACCGAAACATAGGCGAGCGACGCGGCATACGGATTGCTCAGCAATTGATCGACTTCGCGTTCCACCGGCGGGCACCTCCCGTGCGTAAACTTACTTCAACTCCGCTACCGTCACGCCAGACCCGCCTTCGCCGTAATCGCCAAGCCGGTAGCCTTTCACATGCTTGTGGCGCCGCAGGAAATCGCTAATGCCCGTGCGCAGAATGCCTGTGCCTTTGCCATGGATAATGTACACGCGGCCGAGCCCCGCCAAGAACGACTCGTCCAGGAACCGATCCACCTCGTGGATGGCTTCCTCCAAGTTCGCTCCCCGCAGATCCAGCTCCATCCGCGTATTCTCGTCGCGCGTCCGCTTCAAGCTGGCAGCTTGCTTCGGCTGCTGCGTCTTGGCCGTCTCCGCCCGCTTCACGAGCTCCAGGTCGGAAAGCGCCACCTTCATCTTCATAATGCCCAGCTGGACGAGCGCGTCGGAGCCGCTCAATTCCACGACATGGCCGCGCTGGTTCAGACTGTACACCGTGACCTCGTCGCCCGGACCGATCTGCTGCGGCTTGGCCGCCTTCGTCTTGGCGCCCTTCGCCAGCTTCGGCGCAGGCGCGGCGTCGTCAAGCTTGCGTCTAGCCTCGATCAGCTTATGCTCCTTGACCGAAGCGCCCTCCTCGAGCGCCAGCCTGCGCAGGTCGGCGATGATCGTCTCCGCCTCGCGCTTCGCCTTGGCGACCGCTTCGCGCGCTTCCTCGTTCGCCTTCTCCAGCAACCGGTCGCGCTGCTCCTCGAAACGCTGCAGTTCTTCCTCGTGGCGCGCCCGCTGCGCCTCCATCTGCTTGCGCAGCGCCTCGGCCGTATGGCGTTCCGCTTCGGCGCCGAGACGATCCGCTTCGAGGGAGGCGATCATCGATTCGACGCGCATATCCTCTTCGCTGACTTCCCCGCGCGCGTGCTCGATGATCGAGCGCTGCAGGCCGAGCCGCTCGGCGATCGCGAACGCGTTGCTTCGGCCGGGCACGCCGACGAGCAGCCGGTACGTTGGACTCAGCGTCTGCACGTCGAACTCCATGCTCGCGTTGATAATGCCTTTGCGGTTGTAGGCGTATGCTTTCAATTCGCTGTAATGCGTCGTAGCTACGATCCGGCAGCCCATCTTGTGCATGTGCTCCAGAATGGCGATCGCCAGCGCCGAGCCCTCAGCCGGGTCTGTGCCGGCGCCCAGCTCGTCGAGCAGGACGAGACTCTTCGGCGTCATACCTTTCAGAATGCGGATGATATTGGTCAAATGGCTCGAGAACGTACTTAAGCTTTGTTCAATGCTCTGCTCGTCGCCGATGTCGGCGTAGATCGCATCGAATACGCACAGCTGGCTGCCATCCTCGGCCGGGACGAACAGACCCGACATCGCCATCAGGCTAAGCAGACCGATCGTCTTGAGCGAGACCGTCTTGCCCCCCGTATTCGGACCCGTCACGATGATGGCCGAATATTGATTGCCCAGCTCCACGTCGAGCGGCACGACCTTCTCCTCCGCGATGAGCGGGTGGCGTCCGCGCTTGAGCTTCAGGAAGCCGCGGTCGTTCATCATCGGCAGGCTGGCGCGCATGCCGTGGGCGAGACGCGCCTTCGCGAACGCGAAGTCCAGTTGGCCGAGCACGTCCAGATCCAGCAGCAGGTCATCGGCGTATTCCGCCGTCTGCGCCGTCAGGATCTGGAGTATTTTCTCGATCTCGCGTGATTCGGCCGCCCGCATCTCCCGGAGCTTGTTGTTCATCGCCACGATCGCTTCCGGCTCAATGAACAGCGTCGCGCCCGATCCGGATTGATCGTGCACGATGCCGCCGAAGTGGGAGCGATATTCCTGCTTCACCGGGATGACGTAGCGATCGCCGCGGATTGTGATAATCGCGTCCTGCAGCATTTTCTGCACGGAAGAAGAGCGAATCATGCTCTCGAGCTTCTCGCGAATGCGGCCTTCGCCGCCGCGAATCTCCCTGCGGATCGCCGCGAGCTCGCTGCTTGCGCTGTCCATGACTTCCGCCTGATCGTCGATACAGGCAAGAATCGCGTCCTCGAGCGATTTGTGCTCGGTGAGCTGCTCCGCCTGAAACGCCAGCTGCGGAATCGGATCGTCCTCATGCAGATTGAGCACGTGGCGCTTCACTCTGCGCGAGCCGCGAATCGTCTCCGCGACCTCCAGCAGCTCCGCCGGATTAAGCGTGCCGCCGATCTTGGAACGCAGCAGCTGCGGCCGGATGTCGGTCACGCCGCCGAACGGCGCGTTGCCCTTCAGCCGGTCCGCCTTATAAGCTTCGTCCGTCGTCTGCAGCCGCAGCTTCACTTCTTCCAGGTCGGAGCTTGGGCTTAACGCTTCTGCCGCCGCCTTGCCGAGCGACGTCGCCGCATGGGAGGTCAATCTATGTACAATTTTGGAAAACTCTAAAGTTTGCAGTATTTTGGTGTCCAATCTGAGCACAACTCCTCTCGTTCCTTATTATAGCCGAAGCTGTATGCGTATGCCATGACGGAAGCTGGGATGCATGGCCGTCAAGGGGGCGGGGGTACACTAGTTGTTGCAACGAAACTTTGCATCACAAACTTTTGGTCCAGGAGGGTTTCGTCATGCATATTTTGGGTCATATCGTCCGTTTCATCGTAGCGGCGATCGTCTTGATGGTGGTCGGCTACATCGTTCCGCAGTTCAGCGTCGGCGGGTTCTGGAGCGCGTTGTTCCTGGCGCTGGTCATCGCGGCGTTCGGCTGGATCATTGAAGGGATCTTCGGCAAACGGGTCACGCCGTTCGGGCGCGGCATCGTCGGTTTCATCGCCAGCGCGGCCGTCATCTGGGTTGCGCAATTCATCGTCGGCGGCCTCGCCGTCACGTGGCTCGGCGCCATCCTCGCGGCCTTGGTGATCGGGATCATCGACTTGTTCATTCCGGTCAGCACGCCATACGATGCCGGACGACGGGCAGAGCACAGCTAAGGTAAAGCTGCCGATTACTCGGTCCTCATGAAACGCGGCCTCGCGCCCATGCGAGGCCGGTTTTATGTCCGCTTATCCGTCAATCCACATATAACGCTCTCGATCCTTCAACAGTTCGTCACTGGTATTTTGTCCGATTAGCGGTATACTTAAGTACGAATCACCAGAACTTAAGTCCACGCACGGAAAGGGGTACCACCATTGTTCAAGAAAACATGGCTCATGATGACGCTTGCCGCGATCGTGCTCGTATTGGCCGCTTGCGGTTCGAACAACAACGCTCAGGAGACGAGCAGCGCCGTGGAAGAACCGGCTACGGCCGCGAGCGAAATCGTGATCAAAGCATCCAACTGGGAGTTTGACCAAGCCGAATATAAAATCAAAAAAGGCGAAGCGACAAAAATTAGCGTCGAAACCAAATCGGGTATTCATGGCATCGAGATTCAAGATCTCGGCGTGAAAATCCAGGCCGGCGATGATAAAGTCGTCACGATCAACGAACCGGGTACGTATACGTTCTTCTGCAACATTCAGTGCGGCGGCGGCCACTCCAAAATGAAATCGACGATCGTCGTCGAGTAAATGCAAGCGTCTCGCACCATCTCGGTGATGAGGCGCTTTCTTCTTTTCCCGCCGACGCGCCGCAAAAAAAAAGAGAGGGCTCTCCGTTATGGCGAGCCCTCTCTTGCGAATTCTGCCCCAATAACCGCTGCTTAACTTTCTTCGATCAGTTCGATCCATTCGTTGTATTCGGTCTGAAGCTTCGAATATTCGATCTTCAGCTTATTGTGCTCGACCTGCAGCCGCTCGAACGCCGCTTGATCGGAATTCCGCTGCAGCTCTTCCATCTCGGATTGCAGCGCGTATACTTGGCGCGTCAGCTCGCGGATTCGCTCTTCCGCTTCGTCCCGCGCGAGCGCAAGCTGATCCGCTAGCGACGACTCGGCTTCCGCGTGCGCGGCCGCTTGACGCCGTGCCAGCTCCAGCTCTTCGCCCGCCGCCCGGCGCTCCCGCTCCAGCTCGGCCGCGCGGTGCAGCGCGCCGGCCAGACTGGCTTCCGCTTCGGCGATTCGCGCTGCCGTCTGTGCGCGCAGCGCCTCCAGCTCCTGCTGATTGCCGCGCTGCTCCAGCAGCCGCTGCTCGGCCGCGCCGAGCTTCGCTCTCAGCTCGCGCTCCCGTGCCTTGAGCGTCTCCTGCTCCTGGCGAAGCCGCTCCCGGACATCGGTCAGCTCGCGGACCTGCACCTCCAGCTGCTGGGCCTGGCGTTGGGCGGCCGCCGCTTGCTCGTTCTGCTTGCGCAGCTGCTCGTCCTGCCGTCCCGCGGTCTGGCTGCGCTGAGCTTCCTTCTGCTTCAATTCGTCCAACTGGCCGCGCAGCTCCGCCGCGGCTTCGGACGCCTCCAGCAGCTGGAATTCCAGCTCGTCGATGCGTGCCCGCATCGAAGCCTCCGCTTCGGACAATCGCGCGCGGCTCTCGCCTTCCGCCGCCTGCGCGGCCGAGACGGCGGCTTCCCGTTCGCCGCGGACACGTTCAAGCTCGGCCTCCAGCGCCTCGACCTGCTCGCGCCATTCTTCGTTCGCCGTCCGGCTGCGGGCGAGCTCGGCCTGCTTCGCTTCGTCCAGCGAGCGAATGCGCGCTTCGTATTCGGCACGCAGCGCTTCGGCTTGCTCCAGCTGCTCCAGCACCGCTTCGTCGAGCAGCGCTTGCGCGCCCTCGCGCTCCTGCGCCAGCATACGTTCCGAGCTCTCACGCTCGCGAGCAAGCTCGCCTTGCGCCGCTTGCCGCGCTTCTTCGGCTTGCGCCTGCAGGGCACGGCGCTCTTCCTCCGCTTGGCGCACAAGAGCTGCCTTCGCCGCTTCCAGCTCCTCCGCCGCGGCTTGACGGGCCGCGGCAAGCTCCGCCTGCGCCTGAGCGCGAACGGCGGCAAGCTCGGCCTCTGCCGATCGCTTGGCCTCTTCCAGCTTCAGCAGGACCGCGTCATGAGCGGCTTCCGCTTCGGCAGTCGCTTGCCGCTCCGCCTCAAGCATCGCCTCATGCTTGCGCTTCTCCTGCTCGATGCCGCTCGCGAACGCTTCGCGAACCTGCTCCAGCTGCTGCCGCGCTTGCGCTTGCGCTTCCTCCAGCGCGGTCTCGTTGGCCGCTCTTAGCCGGTTGATCTCCTCGATCGCGGCGGCCGCCGCTTCTGTATGAAGCTCCCGTTCGATCTCCAGGTCCAGCTGAAGCTCTTCGCGGACGCGATCCAGCTCTGCGGCCGCCTCCAGGGCGGCGCGATCCAGCTGCGCCTTCGCCGCCTCGCGCTCTCCTTCCAGACCGAGACGCGCGGACTCGCGGGCGAGCTCTAGCTGGGCGCGCGCTTCATCGCGTACGCGGCGAAGCTCCTCCCGAAGCTCTTCCTGCGCCTGATCGTGCTGAGCTTGAAGCTGAGCCAGCCGTGCTTCTTTCTCGGCTTCCGATTCTTCAAGCTCCAGCTGCGCCATCGCGAGGCGCTCGTCGAAATCGCGCCTAACCGCCTCGAGCTGTTCGGCCGCCGCGGCCGCCGCCTGCGCGAACTCCGCTTGCGCCTCTTCCTCGCGGGAGACGTGCTGCGCAAGCGCCTGCGCCAACGCTTCGCGCGCGCTCTCCTGCTCGGCCGACAGCGCCGCTTGCGCGGCGGATAGCTCGCGCTCGAGTTCGGCGATCGTGTCCGACGAGGACGTCCGCTCCTCCCCAAGTTCGATCTGCAGCCGCTCCAGCTTGGCCGCCGCAGCCGACTCCGCCTCTTCGAAAGCGGCGAGCAGCTGGTCCAGCTCAGCCTGCGCCTGCGCAAGCCGCGTCTGTGCGTCGGCCTTCTCATTGGCCAGCTGGTTGCGCAGCGATTCTGATTCGGCTGCGTGCGATGCCTTGGCTTGGGCAAGCTCCTCGCGAAGCTGCTCGATCACCGCCTGCAGCCGATTCGTTTCGCTCGCGTGCAAGTCGCTTGCTTGCGCCTGCTCGGTCCGAATGAGGGCAATTGCCGCCTCAAGCTCGCCGGTTTGACCGGCATGCGCCGCCTTGGCAGCCGCCAGCTCTTCCTGCAGCAGTTCGATCTCCGTGTGGAGTTCGCTCGTTACCCTCGCGTGGGCGTCGCTCGACTTCGCGAGTTGGTCGCGCAGCCGCTCGATCTCCGTCTGCATGTCGACGGTTTGGCCGGCATGCGATTCTCGGGAAGCCGCCAACTCCTCGCGCAGCAGCTCGATTTCGGTCTGCAGCTCGCTTGCGTGGCTCGTATGCGCGCTAGCCTCGGTCGCCCGCTCTTCCTCTAGTCGGTTGATCCGAGCTTGCAGCTCGTCGGCTCGGCTCGCATGTGCCCGTTGCTTCTCCGCCAGTTCCTCCTGCAGCAGCTCGATCTCCGCTTGCAGTTCTCCGGCACGGCTCGCATGCGCTTCCCTTTCCTTCGCCAGCTCCTCCTGGAATCGTTCGCGCTCCGCTTCAAGCTCGCTTGTACGACCGGTATAGGCGTCCTTCGCGGTAGCCAGCTCTTCTTGCAGCAGCTCGATCTCCGCTTGGAGTTCGCCGGCTTGGCTCACGTGCGCATCCTTCGCCTGCGCCAATTCGCTGCGCAGCTGCCCGAGCTCCGCCTGCAGCTCCTCCGTTCGGCCGGCATGCGCGCCCTTCGCCGATGCGAGCTCCTCTTGCAGCAGCTCGATCTCCGTTTGCAGCTCGCCGGCTTGGCTCACGTGCGCTTGCTCGGCCTGCGCCAGCTGCGCTTGAAGCGCCTCAAGCCGGCGCTTCGACTCGTCGAGCTGCGCCTCTTGCCCGCTCTGCAGTTCGCGTGCCTGCTCGAGCTCCAGCCGCAGCGCATGCTGGGCCCGCAGCAGCTCATCCGCTGCGGCCGCCGCCTCGGCATGGGAAGCTTGCGCGTGCGCGAGCTCGGCCTGCAGCTCGGCGCGGACGCGGGCCAGCTCGGCCTCTGCTCCCGCTTCCGCCTCGATCTGAGCGGCAAGGGCCTGCTCCAGCTGAGCCTCCAGCTCGGCGCGCAGCTTGGCCACGGCTTCGTCCGCCGCTTGCTCCGCCGCGATGACGGCGATTTGCGCCTGCTCCAGCCGCTCCTGCATCGTCTGCCGCAAGTCCGCCAGCTCCGCCGCTGCTGCCGCCTCCGCGGTCTCCTTCGCCGCGATCGCCTCCTCGAGCTCGCGAGTCTTGCGGGCCAGCACGCTGGCGGCCGCTTCCCGCTCATGCTCAAGCTCCGCGGCTGCGCGCGTCTGCGCCTCCATATGCCCGGCTTTCAGACCGTCCAGCTCGGCGTTCAGCTCCGACCGCGTCTGCGCCAGGGCTTCCGCGGCTTTCTCCTCCGCTTCCGCGTAGATCAGCATCGCCTGCTCCAGCTCGGCGTTCAGCCTGGCGGTCTCTTCCGCGCCCGACTCCCGTTCGCGGGCCAGCTCCTCCTGCAGGCGCGTCAGCTGCGCCGCCGCTTCCCGGGCCGACTCGGCATGCGATTCGGCCGCGAGTCGCAGCTCCTCGGCCAGCGAGGCGCGAATCCGCTCCAGCTCGGCCGCGGCTGCTTCCGCCGCCTGCTCATAATGCTCGCGCTGCAGCTCCAGCTCCAAGCCCAGCTCCTCGCGCATCTCCGAGATGACCGATTGATGCCGGCGCTCGGCTGTCGCGAGCTCCGTCTCCTTCGCTTCCTTCAGCGCGGCAAGCTCCTTCTCCTTCTCTTGTCGGAGCTGCGCCAGCTCTTCGGCGGCTTCCGCAAAGGCTTTCTCCAGCTCCTGAATCGCAGCCGCTTTCGTCTGCTCAAGCTCCCCTTGCAGCGCTTCCCGCTCGGCGCGAGCGCCTTCGAGCTCCTGCGCCAACGTCTGGCAGCGGATTTCCGTTTCGTGCAGCTGTTCGTTCTCCCGGCCTAACCGGAATACGTCTTCCGCCATATGTACGGCAGCAAGCAGCGCGAGTTTGGGAATATCCAGACGCGGATATCCTTTCGCCAGCTTGTGCATGTTTTCGTCGACGAGCGCAGCCACCCTCCGAATATACTCGGGGTTCGTGTGACCCATTAATTTGAACTGATGACCATATATATCAACCGTTATGCTTTTACGTCCGGCAGCATCCATGAAGGCGGTTCCTCCTCGGGAAATAAATCCTTGTGACTTAACTTCGGGCTTCTATCGTTCCTGTACTTCCAATCGGCTTCTTGCAAGCTTCTAAGCTATCAACGCATTCGTTTCAAACAGCATAACCGATGGGCTCTTGGCGAATCAAGCCGAGGGCGGGACCGCCAGATGCCTTCCATCCGTCATGCCCGAAAAACTGGCTGCCGGCGCGCGCCGATGCCGAGCGGTTGCTTCCATGGAAGCGCATCCGCGTTCCGTAGAACAAAAAAACCGCATCGAATCGGTTCGCAATGAACTAATTCGATGCGGCTTCTTGCATCTCCTGCCTATTTACGCAATTCCGCGCCAAAAGATTGTTCCAGCTTCGACACGACGGAAGCGTGCAGCTCCGTGACTTCTTCATCCGTCAGCGTACGCTCCGCATGACGGTAGACGAGTGACAGCGCCACGCTCTTCTTGCTTGCTCCGAGCCGCTCGCCGGTGTAGACGTCGAACACGTTGATCGACTCGAGCAGCGCGCCGGCTTGTTCCGCAGCAGCCGCGCTCAGCGCGCCGGCTTCCACGCCGCGGTCGACCACGAGCGCGATATCCCGCTGCATCGCCGGGTAGCGCGGCAGCGCTTTGTACACGATGCCGAAATCCGCCTGCTCGTACAGCAGCGTAAGCTCAAGCTCCACGACGTAAGTATCGCCCAGATCGTTCGCGAGCTGCACCGAAGGGTGAAGCTGGCCGACGTAGCCGATCACGAGCGGACCGCGCTCGGTGTCCAGCTTGACCGCAGCCGTGCGGCCCGGATGGAAGTGCTCCGGCTTCGCCGCTTCGTACGACAGCGACCCGGATACGCCGAGGGTCTCGGCAATCGCTTCGACAATGCCCTTGGCATCGTAGAAATCAGCCGGCTGCGCTTTGCGGTTCCACTTCGCGCCGATGCGGTTGCCCGTGATGAGCGCCGCCAGACGGTGCTTCTCCTGCGGCAGGCGCGTCAGCTCGGTCTCGTCCGTGTGGAAGACGCTGCCGATTTCGAAAATCGCCACGTCGTCGTTCTTCCGGTTCCGGTTATACGTCGCCGTCTCGAGAAGCTGCGGCAGCAGCGATGTGCGCAGCACGCTGCGGTCTTCGCTCATCGGCAGCGCCAGACGAACCGGCACGGCGTTGCTTGTCAGATCCGGGAAGAGCGCCGTCCGTTCCGGATGCGTGAACGAGTAGCTGATGACCTCGTGCAATCCCGCGTTCGTCAGCCGCTTGCGCAGCTCGCGGCGGATCGCCTGCGCCTTGGTCAGCGCGCCCGGCGAAGTCGCGCCTTCGATTGGCGTCGTCGGGATGTTGTCATACCCGTACAGGCGCGCCACTTCTTCGATTAAATCCACATCGCGGGTAATATCGCCGCGGCGTGACGGAACATGGACGGTGAACACATGATCGGAGGATACTTCGTAACGGAACTGGAGACGGCCGAAAATCGTCTCGATCTCCAAACTGGACAGCTCCGTGCCGAGGTAGCCGTTGATCTTCGCGATCGATACGGCGATGACGGCTTCTTCGACTGCCGCCGGCTCGGATTGCACGATTCCGTCCAGCACCAGGCCGTTCGCGACTTCAGCCATCAGCGCGGCCGCGCGGTCGAGCGCCGGAATCACTCGCGCTGGGTCTACGCCCTTCTCGAAGCGCGCGCTCGATTCGGAGCGAAGACCGAGCTGACGGCTCGTCTTGCGAACGGTCGAACCGTCGAAGCGCGCTGATTCCAGGAGGATATTCACCGTCGCGTCCGTCACCTCGGAATTCGCGCCGCCCATCACGCCTGCCAGCGCGATCGGATTCGTGCCGTCCGTAATGACGAGCATATGCGGCTCCAGCTTGCGCTCTTGTCCGTCCAGCGTCACCAGCGTCTCGCCTTCGCGTGCCAGTCGAACCAGGATGCGGCCGCCCTCGACCTTGTCGGCGTCGAACGCATGCAGCGGCTGCCCGTATTCCAGCATGACGTAGTTCGTCACGTCGACGACGTTGTTGATCGGACGCACGCCGGCCGCCATGAGACGGTTCTGCATCCATTGCGGGGAAGGACCGATATGAACGCCTTTAATATAACGCGCGGCATAATGCGTGCATTGCTCTTTCGCTTCCACTTCGACTTTCACGTAATCCGACGCTACCTCGGCCGCATCCTTCAGCCCGGCCTGCGGCAGCGTGACCGGACGGCCTGTCAGCGCGGCAACCTCATAGGCCGCGCCCAGCATGCTGAGGCAGTCCGAACGGTTCGGCGTAAGGTCAAGCTCAAGCACCTCGTCCGCGATCGCGAGCACGTCGAGAATCGATGCGCCGACCGGCGTGCCTTCCGGCAGGACGAGAATTCCCTCCTGCTGTTCCTTCGGCAGCAGCTTGTCGTTCAGTCCCAGCTCCTTGGCGGAGCAAATCATCCCTTGCGATTCGACGCCGCGCAGCTTGGCGCGCTTGATGGCGAAGTCGCCCGGCAGCTTCGCGCCGATCGTCGCGACCGGCACGAGTTGGCCGGCGGCCACGTTCTTCGCGCCGCACACGATCTGCAGCAATTCACCCTGCCCGACGTTCACTTTGCAGACGGACAATTTATCCGCATCCGGATGTTTCTCGCGCTCGACCACGTGGCCGACCACGACGCCGGTAACGCCCTTGTCGCGATTTTCGACGATGTCGATTTCGATCCCGCCGCTGGTCATCAGTTCGGCGAGCTGCTCGCCGTTGTATCCGCTCAAATCGATATATTCGCTCAACCATTTATATGAAACGTTCACTGTCGTACCCTCCTATTACAAACTTGTCGTTACATGCGAACGAACTGGCTCAGGAAGCGCAGATCGTTGGTATAGAAGTGGCGGATATCGTCGATGCCGTATTTCAGCAGCGCGATCCGCTCCACGCCCATGCCGAACGCAAAACCGCTCACTTCGTTCGGATCGTATCCGCCCATCTCCAGGACGCGCGGGTGCACCATGCCGCAGCCGAGAATCTCGAGCCAGCCGGTATGCTTGCACATCCGGCATCCGTCGCCGCCGCACTGCGAACAAGTGACGTCGACCTCCGCGCTCGGTTCCGTGAACGGGAAGAAGCTCGGACGAAGGCGAATTTGCGCCTGTTTGCCGAACATGAGCTGCACGAACTGGAGCAGCGTGCCCTTCAGGTCGCTCATCCGAATGTTCGGTCCGATCACGAGGCCTTCGATCTGGTTGAACTGGAACGAATGCGTCGCGTCGTCGTCGTCGCGGCGGTATACTTTGCCCGGGCAAATGACTTTGATCGGCTTGCCCTGCGCCGCCTTCATCGTACGGACTTGAACCGGAGACGTCTGCGTGCGCATCAGAATTTCGTCCGTAACGTAGAACGAGTCCTGCATGTCGCGAGCCGGATGATCCTTCGGCAGATTCAGCGCTTCGAAGTTGTAATAATCGGTCTCGACTTCCGGACCTTCCGCGACGGTATAGCCGAGGCCGACGAAAATATCCTCGATCTCCTGCACCACTTTGTTCAGCGGATGAATCGCGCCCGCTTCCGGTTTCTTGCCCGGCAGCGTCACGTCGATCGTCTCGGCCGCGAGACGCATCTCGGTCTCCGCCGCGACGAAGGCCGCCTGCTTCTCTTCAATGACGGATTCGATCGCCGCGCGCACGTCGTTGCCGACTTGGCCGATGATAGGGCGCTCCTCGGCGCTCAGCGAGCCCATGCCGCGCAAAATCTCCGTGAGCGCGCCTTTCTTGCCCAAATACTTGACGCGCAGATCATTCAACAGCTGCGGGCTGTCGACGGTCGCAAGCTCCGCCAACGCCTCCGAACGCAATGCTTCTAAACGTTCTTTCATTCCTTTCGCCTCCATACGCAAAATAAAAGATCCTTCCTCCCCGCTGACGCAGGGACGAAAGGATCGTGGTACCACCCATATTCGAACGTCGACGCGCCGCCGGACAAGCGCATATAGCGCGTTGGCGGGGACGAAGCCGTTCCTCATGCTCCGGATATCGGCCGGAGAGCCGGGTCCGCCTACTAGCGCAAGCAGCCCGTAAAGACCGCGTGCCCGTTCAGAAACCTGCTCGGAAGGGAATTTCGGCAGCCACGTTCCCGTAAAGACGCTCTCAATCTTCGGCGTCTTCTCCCTGTGCGGCGGTACTGCGTACTTATCTTCCTCATCGCGTTAAAGTATGTGTCGATTATATATAAAATGTCGACCCCTACGCAAGCGTCCGCGCGAAAATCCGCGAAATCGGCTTCTCCTTGCGCTGGACAACAAAGAGAGGCCCTGCGCCGGCATCGTTCTGACGCCGACGGGACCTCTCTTGCGCTGCGCGATTCGCGTTCGCGCCGAACCGATTATTTCTTGCCCGCGAATGAACGGACAGCCGCAATCGCCGCGAGCACGACCGCCACGATCGAAAGGATAAGCGGCAGCTTGGACTCGCCGTTCGTTGCTTCTTCGGCAGCCGCATCGGCCGATGCGGCCGCGCCGTGATGGCCGTCGCCCTCGGCCGCACCCGGGGCCACCGTCGTCACCGATGCCGGATAATCCGCATCCGCCGCGCCGATCCATTCGACGACCGAGTTGTCGCTATACGTTTGGTACGCCTTCCAGATCAGCTCCGTGGCGTCCTCGGCCACCTTGCCGCTCACGCGGAACTCTGCGAATTCCGTTTGCTTCAGCCCTTCGCCTTCCGACGTCCAGGTCACCTTCGTAATGCCGCCTTCCGCATTCTGTTCGATCGCGTAGGTCCAACCGGCTTTCGGCTCGACCCGGGACACTTTCACCGCGTCCGGCACGGTCAGCCGCACGCTCTTGGTCGTCACGTTCTCCGATTCGCTTGGCACCCGTACCGTGAATACCTCGTAGCTGCCCTGCGTCGCCGCCTTCGGCCATACCGTCACGTGCGCGCTCGCCATGCCGGCGAACAGCACCACGGACAACATCGCCGCCATCGCGATGACCGTCATCTTCTTCATAGCGTTCATCATGATTCCCCCTATGCTTATTAGCTCGATGAACCGAGTATAGCGCAGCGGCTCTGCAGGGGCATGACTCGATAGGGCTAGCCATTTGTGTCTGAATTGTGAACAAAAAAGAAGCTCAAACCCGCCTTCCGGCCGATTCGAGCCCCTTCCCATCACCCGCATATTCCGCAATCCGAATGCCTCGGCTTAGCGGTCGCCTACCAATCCCTGCTCGTACGCGTAGCGCGTCAGCTGAACCCGGTTGTCCAGATGCAGCTTTTGCAAAATGTTCTTCAAGTGATTCTTCACCGTATGCTCGGACAAGCCCAGCGTGGCGGCGATCTGCTTGTTCGAATCGCCCGAGGCGACGCGCGCCAAGATATCGCCTTCCCGCTGCGTCAGCGGCGTTCGGCCATGATCGCCGATGCCCGTCTCCGCGCGGTCGGACAACTGCGGCTTCCCTTGCCGGGAGGCGGGGGTTGCGGACTCGATGCGCCCCGCATCGCCGGAGCCCGAAGCGGCGGCGCCGCTAAATTCCTGCAGCAGGCGCCGCGCCAGCTCCTTCGACATCGGCGCATCGTCGACGACGATGCCCCGCAAATATTCCAGCCAAGAGGAAGGAGACAGATTCTTCCGCAAGTAACCTTGCGCTCCCCGCTTGATCGCCTCGAATAGATGCGTAATATCGTCGGACACCGTCACCATAACGATCTTGATTGTCGGATCGATCGCCTTGATATGCTGGGTGGCCGTCATGCCGTTCATGACCGGCATGTTGATGTCCATCAGCATCAGCTCCGGCGCAAGCTCGGCGGCCATCATGACGGCCTGCTCGCCGTGCGCCGCCTCCCCGACGATATCGAAGAGCGGGTCGGCGGCGAGGATTTCCCGCATGCCTTCCCGTCCATGGGGATGATCGTCGACGATCACGACTCGAACCCGGTTCGGCGGCTGCGGGCTTCCTTCTCCCGATTGCTCGACTTGCGCTTGTTCTCTTGGCTGCTCCCGATGCTTCCTCATGCTCAAGCGCCCTCCTTCGAAGATAGTTCGACACGCAGACCGCCCCCGCGTTGTTCGCGCGCGTCAGGCCCGCCGGCTCTGCCGATGTCAAGCTGCCAGTCCATTTCCTTGGCCCGGTCCAGCATCATGCGGATGCCGTAACGGCCTTTCGCCATCAGCTCATCCGGATCGGCGCCCGTTCCGTCATCCTCGACTGTGCAGCGGAATCCTCCGCCCTCCTCCGGCTCCGTACGCACCAGCATCCGGGTCGCCCCCGCATGCTTCTGCACGTTCAGCATCGCTTCGCGGATGATGGCAATGAGTTCGACCTTCTGCTTGTTCGTCAGCCCCAGCTCCGACAATCGCCAGTCCATCTCCACCCGCAGGCCATCCGAACGCTCCATCTCCTCGGCGAGCAGCACGACCGGCTGCATCCACTCCGTATCCGCGAGCGACGGCTCGCTGCGCAGATTCGCGATCGACTGTCTGACGTCTTCGAACACGCGTCTGACGGTGCCGCGCAGCTGGACGGCCGTCTGGGCGGCCGCGCCACCCTCCGTCTCCCGCTCCAGCCGGTCAAGCTTGACGGCCAGCAAGAAAAGCGACTGCGAGATGCCGTCGTGAAGCTCGCGCGCCAGCTGCTCGCGCTCGACGAGCGCGGCTTTCACCGCCCGCTCCCGCTGCAGCGACTCGTGCGCCTCCTCCAGCATGCGCATGAGCCCGCGCACGAGCGTAAGCGTCACGACCAGCACGATGACCGGCGCGAGCAAGTTGCCCAGATCCATCGAGATATAGGGAAGCAGGAACGCGTGCCGCACATATTCCCAGAGCGCGATCGTCGCTGTCGGGATCCAGAGGATCAGCCATTTGATCCGCTTATAGCGCATCGCCGACGCTCCTTCCCGCGACCCGTTTAATAGTTGCGGAATTCATAACGTTCCACGATTTCATCGTCGTTCTGGGTGATGACCCGCATCTCCGCCTGCCATTTGCCCGCGAATGGCAGGAACGGTCCTTCGGCCTTCAACGATTCGCCGACGAAGCCGGTGAATTGGCTGGTCTCCTCGTCCTCGAACGGCGCAAGCGGCACATCGATGGCGCCAAGCTCCGGACGATCGAGCGAGATCATGCGCAGTTTGACCGACTTCGCCGAACCGACGTTCTCCGGCAGCCACACGCGCAGGGAGAACGTATTGTCGACTCCCGGCTTGTTTGGCGAGATGCGCAAGGTGAGATGCTGCTCCTCGCCCATTTTATGATACAGAATCGGCTCGTTCGCCGGCAGCGGCGTAATGTAGGTGAAGATGCCGACAACCGCGATAATGAGCGCCATTAAGCCTAAATCCACCCGCAGCAGCGCGATCGGCGGCAGCTGTCCCTTCCGCACCCGGAAGCGGAGCAGCGCGCCGACGACGAGCACGAGCACGACGACGGCGGTCTTGGCGATGAGCATTTTGCCCCACGGCGTATAGAGCAGATAATCCAGCGACGGCAGGAAGAATAACGTCATCGCCACGCCGCTGACCGTCATGACCGCGATCGATAGGAGCGCCATCCGCGAGAACTGTTCCGCGAAACGCCCCGCCTCCTTGCGATCGAACTTCCACACGGCGAATAGCAGGACAAGCCCGCCCGCCCAGAGCGCGGAGCCTGCCAGATGGATGAAATCCAGCAAGATCGTCACGAATTTCGGCGAGTAGACGGCCGCGTGGCCGCTCCAGCTCTCCACGCCCAGGATGAGCACGGCCCATACAGCGCGAGCCGCCGCGCCAAGCTTCAGCACGGGGAACAGGGCAACCGCCAGCACGATGAGCAGCAGCCATGCGCGTCCGACCGAGGTTTGGCCGAACAGCTTCGCGTAATCGCTCGCCGGATAGCCCTTCATCATCTCCGTCGCTTGTACGAATACGAAGAGCAGGACGATCACGAGCAAGCTGCGCGCGACGGGCAGTTCCCATTTGCGGCGAACGCGGCCCAACGGCTGGTTCTCCTGTCTCGCGACGGCCGACCACAGTAGAAGACCGGAGGCAAGCAGAAGCGCGGCATAATAAGCGATACGGATGGCGTACAAAATGAAATCCCTGCCGCCCAGCTGGTTGGACATCACGTGTCCTTCGTGGCCCAGCTCGGTATGGACGTTGAAATTCGACGCATCGACGGCTTCCGGCGGATTCCCGACAATGAAGACGTACGATCCGCTTACCGGATGACCGTCCGCCGAAATAACGTTGTAGGAAACGGTGTACACGCCTTCCGCAAGCGCGGGGAGCGCGAGTGACAAGGTACGCCCGTCCTCGCTTGTCTTCGGCTCGGACGAGCCTATCGTTTTGGACCGATTATCCAGCACCTTGAGCGAACCGACCTTGGATTCGATCGCCTCGTTGAAGACGAGCTCGATCATCTCCGGTCCCTCCGCCGTTCGCTCGCCCGCGGCCGGCGTCATCTTCTCGATGACCGCGTGGGCGGATGCCAGGCTCGGCAGCAGCAGCAGCGACGCCGCCATCGCCAACATAAGAAGAAGCCGCGCCGCATGGCGGAGGCTAATTAATCGCTGCATTGCATAAGTCGATGTTTGATTTGCAGGAGTTAACAATGAAGCCGCACGTCCTTTCTCATTTACACTACAAGTCTTAGTGTACTAACCGAATCACTTTCATGCCAGTGCACAAAATCCGAACTTTCGGGCCATGCCTTGGCCTCGCCGCGCGACCGCCCCTTAGATCCCAGGCAACATCAGCCAAAAATTATCAGTTCCCTCCTTAATTGGTTATCGTCCAACTATCGCCATTGTAACCTAGATAGTTTCATAAATTAAACATGAAACTACGCGGCGGAAAGACGAAACGCAAAAAGCGCCCGCGCAGCTGCGAGCGCCTGATCCGCGAGAACCCTGCCCGCGAATTAGTCAATATATCCGGCTAACCCTTTGTCCATCAAATAATCCATTTCCGCCTCGAGAATGCTCTCGACCGCCAGCTCGCTCAGCCGAACATCCTTGCGGGTCATGACGTAATCGACGATATCGTCGATATCGACATCGACCTCGCCCTTGCGTCCCGCTTGCGCCCGTTCCATGAACGCCGCCGCATGCCGCAGCACGAGTCCGATGCTCTTCTCGTCCGCATTCGTTTTGCCCGCGATGTACCGTACCAGCTCTTGCTCGTTAACCTGTTGACCGCCCATCTTCCATGTCCACTCCTCGATTGTCAAACTTCCCACATTGTAGCATAATTCGCGTCGGTCATGCCCATTTTGAAAGACATGCCGGACTTCAGCGCCTATGATTAAGTATAAATTGTATACTTACTTACAAATACGTCGGTACTTGCTTTTATTTCAATAAAAGATCATAATGACGGGGGATGCTCTATTCATGAATCCTTGTCAGGAGGCTATTCCAACCATGCGCAAAACCATTGAGAACGTAACGCTTTCCATATTAGACCTTGCTCCGGTCACGGCCGGAAGTACGCCTTCGGTATCATTCCGAAATTCCCTCGACCTGGCCCGCAACGCGGAGCGGCTCGGCTATCACCGCTATTGGCTCGCCGAACACCATAACATGCCCGGCATCGCAAGCTCGGCGACCTCCGTCGCCATTGGCTATATTGCCGCAGGCACGACGAAGATCCGCGTCGGCTCCGGCGGCATCATGCTGCCTAACCATGCCCCGCTCATGATCGCCGAGCAGTTCGGCACGCTGGAATCGATGTACCCCGGCCGGATCGATCTTGGACTGGGCCGTGCGCCGGGCTCCGACCAGCCTGCCGCCCGCGCCATTCGCCGCGGACTCGGGAGCGGCGGCCATGATTTTCCGGAGCTGCTGGGCGAACTTCGCGCGTATTTGGATCCGAATGCGCACCAGGACTACCGTCCGGCCGGAGTCCGCGCTTTCCCCGGCGAAGGACTCGATATCCCCATCTGGCTGCTAGGCTCGAGCGACTTTAGCGCGCGGCTTGCCGCCGAGCTCGGTCTGCCGTTCGCGTTCGCAAGCCACTTCGCCCCGGACTATCTGCTGCCGGCGCTCGAGCTGTACCGCAGCGGCTTCAAACCCTCGAGCCAGCTGGAGAAGCCGTACGCCATGGTCGGGGTGAACATCGTCATGGCCGAGACCGACGAGGAAGCGCGTTACTTGGCCACGAGTCACGAGCAGCAATTCCTCAATATCATTCGCGGGCGTACCGGGATGCTCCAGCCGCCGGTCGCGGATATGGACGCGCTCTGGACGCCGCAGGAGAAAGCGATCGTCCGCCGGCAGCTGAACTATACGATCGCGGGCGGCCGAGATACCGTACGCGCGCGTCTGCAAGAGATCGTGGACGAAACGCAGGCCGATGAGCTCATCGTCGCGTCGACCGTGTATGATCATGCCGCCAGAGTGCGATCTTACGAGCTGTTGAAGGAAGCGGTGAGCGGGTAACTCCGTCTGCGGGCTACCCCGCTTCCGAGCCTGAGGTCCAGGTTCAAAACCCGTCCCCGGCCGATTCCCCGCTCCTTCGCGTCTTTGTAACATAGAGGAAGTGATGTTAATGGGAAACGGAGGCGTATGGAAATGCCAGAAACGATGATGCGCGACGCGATCGCGCTCCTCATCGCGACGATGACCTTGTTCGCCAGCTATGGAGCCGGGGCGATTGCGTTAGCCGACAGCACCGGCCGCATGCGGCGCACCGCCGGGATGACACTGCTGCTGCTTGTTATCACCGCGCTGCTGATCGGCGGCGAGGCCGCAGCGCTCGCGCGCGGCGCGGCCGTGACGGCGTTCGCCCAGTGGGCCATCTTCGGCGCATTGATCGCCGTACCGGCCATGGCTGCCATATCGGCTGCCGGGCGCATGGCGAAGTTCGCGGCAAAGCTGGCGCCGGCAGCGTCGTCGCGGCCAAGCCGGACGCTCCGCAAAGCCGCATCGGATAAGAAGATGGTGCTGCCGATCCACGCGCTGAACCTCGGGGCTTTCGTCTATGCGGCCGTAACGGTATTTCCGTCGGTGCGCGAGACTCCGATGCAGCTGTCCCTATTCGCCGGGGCGGCCCTAATGCTGGCCGTTCTGCTGGCGGTGAGGCAGCATGTGAAGCATAAACGCATCCATCGCCTTGACGGCACCGCCGCCGTTTACCGGGTGAAACGATTGATGCTGCTTGGCACGACCGCGGTGCTGCTCCCCGTCTGCCTCATCCATGCGGCCGCGCCCGGGAGGACGACCGTACCCGGCGCGAGCCCCGCGATTATTGAAGCGGATGCGGATGATCCCGTGACAGAGGATGGTCGGCCTGCTGTGACGCCGGAAGCCAAGACGATGGGGTGGTTCCCCGCGGGCACCGACGAGACCGGCGAAGTTCCGGTCTCGTCGATCGTCCGATAGCCCATCCGCTTCGTACGCCCGACACCAGCTGGGCACGCCGAACAGGCCGCAGCGCTCGACTAACGAGCGCTGCGGCCTGTTCGGGCATAGAGGCGTCCATTTCGTCTCCCGCCGGCGATCTTGGGTCGACTCTATCGCCGCTGCCGATTTTCGTACCAACGCTTGCCCGTGAGACGGAATCTATTTCCACTTCATGACCAAGATACCGGCGATCATGATCGCGATACCTGCCGCTTTATTCCAGGTGAAAGGCACCGCTCGCGTCCCGAACCAGCCGAAGCTGTCGATTAACAGAGCGAAGATCAGCTGCGCGATCATGAGCAGCGCCACCGAATACGAGGGCCCGAGTGTCCCCATGCCTTTCATGACCGCGAATACGATCCCAACGCCCATCACTCCGCCGAGCCAGTAGGCTTTGCTTGCTTGCATCAGCCCCCCCGCGCTGCCATCGCGCATGATGGCTAAGATGAGCAGCGAAACCGCAAATCCCGAGCCGTGCACGAACGCGTTCGTCAACCAAAACCCCGCCTTCTCGCTGAGCCGCGTATTGACGACGCCCTGCATCGCCACGATCAGACCCGCCACGATCGAATACAGTATCCCAGTCATTACTAGCCAGAACCCCTTCCGACAGCCGCCACGCCAGCTCTGCCCGACTACGCGTATGAATGGCCGCCGGCCAGCGCGCGCAGCTTCTCTTCGTCCAAAATGACGAGACGCCCTCTTCGGCGCGCCAGCACCCCTTCGCCGATGAAACGGGCGATGACCCGGTTGAGATGGCGATAGCTCGTCCCCAGCATCTCGGCCGTCTCCGTCAGCGTCGTGGTACGGATTTCGTCCGCGGCTCCTTGCCGGTCCCGAAGCTCGTGCAGGGTGAGCAGATAGCTCGCAAATCGGTTCTCTACCGGATAAAGCACGTTCATTGCCGTCGCATTGCCGAACGTGTGCAGCTTGTAGCTTAAATTTTCGATCATGAACCAAAGAAAAGCCGGACGATGCGCCTGCAGCTCCATAATGACCTCGCGGCTGACAAACAGCAGGACGCACTCGCCCACGGCCTCCACATTGTTCTTAACCGGAAATTGCCCCGTCCACTCCACGTCGCCGATTAGCGACGGCGCCTTGCCGAAACGAAGCAGCATCGACTTGCCGGACGGCAGCAGCGTATAAATCTTCAGCTTGCCGGATACGAGCACGTACAGTCCGTCCGTCTGCTCGCCCATCTTGCACACGAATTCGCCGTCGTCGTATACGCGAAGCTCTATCCGCTCCGCCGCCTCCGGACCGAACGCCTCGCCAAGACCATGGCCTTCGATCAGCGCGCGAATCTCTTGCGCGTCGTTCCGCTTTTTCAACTTTCGCCGCTCCCTTCATGCCATAGCTGTGTTTCGACTGACATCGAAAGTTTACGTCATTTTCCGCCGATGCCAAAGGACATATGTCCTATTATACCTGCATGAAGGAGGTTAATTGACGTCACGGCTGCGATTCGAAAAACACGGCCCTGGATGGCGCCAGCGTCTTCACGCACACGGCAAAGGCAAGCAGCAGCGAGAGACCGGCAAACGCGAGGCATGCTAGCTGCAGCGATAGAAGATCAGCCAGCGTACACGAAATCCGCACAAAAAAAACGGGAGCCGCATGTAGCCCCCGTTCTCTTGCTTTCTATCTGCGCTTCTCGTCGAAATAACGCGCCCAATCCTCGCCGTCCACGGCCGGCTTGCCCCGGTCGTCCGGCCAGACATACACCCAGCCGCACTTCGCCGGGTCATCGGCATCCGCGGTCCAGACGCGATCGTAATCGTTCGGCTCTTCCAATCCAGCGAAGTCTTCCAGCTCATCCAGCATGGGCAAGAACTTAAGCTCCACGTCGATCCAAAGACCGCGCGCCTTGCTGCCCTTCTCCGCCGCGGCCGCATCGCGGACCAACGCGGGATACGGCCCGACGTCGACCAGCCGCCCGGCGACGCGGCCCGGTGTCATAGCCAGCATACGTCCGGCCAATAACCCGTGGTTGCTCAGCCCCGGCAGCAGCGAGCCATAGATGAATAATGTCACGCGCAGGCCTGCCACCTCCGATTGTTTAAGCCGTTTGCAAATACCGCTTATACCAATGCTCGAATAAATTCGCCGGGATTGGCTTCGTGAAGTAATATCCTTGCGCCTCTTCGCAGTTCCGCTCGCGCAGGAAGCGAAGCTGATCGTCGTTCTCGACGCCTTCCGCGGTAACCTTCAGCTTCAAATGGCGGGCCATGGACGTAATCGTCGTGACGATTGCGGCGTCGCTGCTTCCTTCCGTCAGGTCGGTAACGAACGAGCGGTCGATCTTCAGCTTGTCGACCGGGAACCGCTTCAAGTAACCGAGCGAGCTGTATCCCGTTCCGAAATCGTCAATGCTGATCTGCACGCCGAGCGCCTTCAAATTCGACAGCGTATCGATCGCGAACTCCACGTCGCTCGTCATGCTCTCCGTAATCTCCAGCTCCAAATATTCCGGCGGCATGCCGGTCTGCTCCAGAATGCTCTTGATCCGGTCGGCCAGCTTATGCTGCCGGAATTGTCTCATCGACAGGTTGACCGACATCCGCATCGGCGGCATGCCCGCATCCTGCCACGCCTTGTTCTGTCTGCAAGCCGCCTTGAGCACCCATTCGCCGAGCGGCAGGATCAGCCCGTTCTCCTCGGTAAGCGGGATGAACTCCCCCGGCGGGAGCAGTCCGCGCTGCGGATGCTGCCAGCGGACGAGCGCCTCTACGCCGACGATCCGTCCCGTGCTCAAATTGACCAGCGGCTGATAGGCGAGCGTGAATTGCTCGTTCTCCAGCGCCTTGCGCAGATCGCTCTCCAGCCGGAGCTTATCCCGGGTCGTCTGGTTCATCTCGGAATGATAGCTTTGGAATTCGTTGCGGTGCACCTTCGCCGTGTACATCGCCGTGTCGGCATTCTTGATCAGCACGTCGACGCTCTCTCCGTCCTGCGGGAAAAACGAAATGCCGATGCTGATCGTGATGTGATATTCCGCGTCGTCGAGCAGAATCGGCCGGTCGAACATGCCCATCAGCCGCTGCGCGTAAGTTTCGGCCGCCTCGGTCGTCGCTAGTCCGGGCAGCACGACCGCGAATTCGTCTCCGCCCATCCGGTAGATCCGGTCTTGACCGTCCATCGCCGTCCGCAGTCTCTCCGAGACCGCTTGGATCATGGAGTCCCCGAACGTATGGCCCAGCGCGTCGTTGATCGTCTTGAACCGGTCGATATCCAGCAGCAGCAGCCCCAGGACGCGGTTGTCGTTCTTGGCCTGAATCATCTCGGCCTGCAGCTGTTCCTTCAGCATGCGCCTTGTCGCAAGCCCGGTCAGTTCGTCGCGGTCGATATCCGCCTTGCACGATTGGTGCATCTGCGCCTCCGCTTCCGCTGCCGTGGCGATCATGCCCCGGATCAGCGAAGCGAAACCGAGCAGCCGTAATCCATGTCCTGCCAGCAACGCGTAGGTCTCGGCGCCGCCGCTGACCACGAGAAGCGAATTCGCAAGCGCAAACAACGCAACCGCTTGTATCGCGGATGAGGCGAGCGTCGGCATGGAGGTACGGTAACGGAAGAACACCAGCGCCGCCGTGAGCGCGTATGCCACCAGAATCACGCCCTCCGTCGCGGCGCCAACCGCCCGTATGCCGTTCCCCTGCGCCAGACCAACGCTGCTTGCCCACGCGTAAATCCCCCCGGCCGCGACGGCGCTGGCCGTGGCTGCGCCGATTATGACAAGCCGCGATTGCCCACGCTCCGCTTCACGATGGCCTTTGCCGAATAGAACGAGCAGTCCGATCGCGCCGGCGAGCTCGGCGCAGCCCGCATAGACGAGCGGCAGCGAGACCGCGCCTTCCGCCGAAGCCAGCGGCATGCCCTTCGAGGTCATGGCATGCATCAGGCTCAGCACGCCAACCGCGCCGTACAAGGAAGCCAGCGAGCGCTGCCAACGCGTCAGGGCACCCGGACGGGACAGGCAGCCGAGCGTGAAGATCGTGAAGCAGGAAGCAAAGGTTAGAAATTCCCCCATCGCGTGCATAAAGGCGAAATCCCGCTTATAAATATGCAAATTCATTCCAAATTCAAACATGCCGGGAACAGCCGCCGCCGCGATGAGGCAGACCGCCGCTCCCCATGTCCATATGTCCGCCCGTTTCATAAATGGTCGATTCCCTCCAGAAGGATTGCTCCATTGCGTTCGCCTCTCCTATATCGGAAAGGACTTTCATCCTGCGTCCATTATCCTTCATTGCCACTATTCGACAGACTGCGATTATGTATGAATATACTTCCGCCGTTCCTGACCGATCGTCCAAGGACCTAGGCGATCCTTCTCGAAAGCGCATGATCCGATTCCGGACGATTTCGTGTAAAATAGACGGAAGAAACATGGTTCTTCTTTCTAGTTTGTACTATAAACATTGATCTTGTCCAGCATCTTTCAAGCACTTCCTCAAACTTTTCGCCCCCGGCGCTCGTTTAGGAAGGAGGAGGAATCGCAAGCATGCTTACCGCCGACCAATTAGGCAAAAAATACAAACAAATTTGGGCCTTGGAGCCCTTGACCTTTCAGTTAGAACGCGGAATTTACGGTTTGCTCGGTCCCAACGGGGCTGGCAAATCAACCCTCATGCGCCTGCTCGCCGGACTGCTCGCGCCGACGACCGGCGATGCCTCGCTGCACGGCGTCACCGTTCGTGACGTGGCAAGGTCCAGAATAAGGATCGGCTACGTCCCCCAGACGTTCCGGCTTTATCCGCAGTTGACCGCCCGGGAGTGGCTGCTGCACGCCGCCAAGCTGAAGAACGCGGGCACCCGCTTGGAGCAGCAATCTCAAGTGAAAGCGCTAATTGCCGCGGTCCGTCTCGAAGACAAAGCCGATCAGCCGGTCGGCTCCTTCTCCAGCGGCATGATCAAGCGGCTCGGCATCGCACAAGCGCTCGTCGGCAAGCCGGAAGCCGTTATCGTCGACGAACCGACGGCGGGCCTTGACCCGGAGGAGCGGCTGCGGCTGCGCAACGTGCTGGCCGAGCTGGCGCCGAACGCCACCGTGCTGCTGTCGACGCACGTACTGAGCGATATCGAGGCCGTATGCGGTCAAGTGCTCGTATTGCGAAGCGGCAAGCTTTTATACAACGGGCGGCTAGGCGGTCTCGCCGGTTACGCCGAAGGCAAGCTTTGGCAGTGGGAAGCCTCCGAGCGCGAATGGCGGGCGATGGCGCAAGAGCGGCTGCTGACCGCTCGCCGCACGGCGGACGGCATTCTTTGCCGCACGATCTCGGAGTATCCTCCGACTCCGTATGCCCATGCCGCCGCGCCGACGATGCAAGAAGGGTATTTGGCGCTCATCACCGGAAGCAGAGGCGCGGGATCGTGATGCGGACGCTTTGGCTGCAAACGGGATTCGAGCTGAAGCTGATCGCCAGGCTGCGATGGACCCTCCTGCTGCCGCCCGCGGCCGGGCTATGGATGCTATTTCAATGCGCGGATATCGGACTTCCGGCCTCGATGGACGTCAACTTGTACGCCGCCGATGCTCACGCCACGCTGATGACGTTCCTGACGGCGCTCCCCATGTTCCTCGGCGTGCTGCTGATCCGGAGGGACGCGCTGAATCCATCCTATGAGTGGAGCTTGACCTTGCCGGTGACGAACCGCGTCATGATCGCGGCCAAATGGATTGCCGGCATGCTGTACAGCAGCGCATTTACCGTCTGCATACTCGCCGTCTATGTTGGCGTCGCGGTCCATCATAAATTAAGTTGGCGGTCCATCTGGAGCGAAATCGCCCATTACGCGCCGCTTTACGAAACGTCCTTCGCGGCTGGGGTAGCGGTCGGGATCGTCGTCGGCGCCTTGTTCCCGCTGCGGTTCGCGCTTCCTGTCGCCTTCTGCGGCTGGATATTCGGTTCGATTTTCGTGCCCATCTATTTAATCGAAGTGTTTAATTGGCATCCGATGCGACTGTTCAGCTTGAATCATTTGATCGGGGATCTGGGGGCGTCTGCGAGCGAGGCCTGGGCCTATCGGTTGTCCGGCTTGGAGTATCCGCTGACGTACGCATTCGCCGGGACGGTCACCGTGCTGCTCCTGGCGGCGGCTTGCTCCCTGCTAGCCCGCACTCGTCCGGTAGTCAGGCCGGTTGCGCCGATCGCGCTTATGGGCGCCGCTTTGATCGCCGCCTCCGCGGTGTACGTCCCTTATGCTGAGGTATGGCAGCAGCGATACGCGCAATGGCGGCAGCTTATGCCGTCCGTTCCGGATGCGGATGCGGCACAAATTCGGCCGCACGAGCCCTATGCCTTCGAAGTGGCGAGCCTCGACGTGCGGCTCTCGCGCGGCGAGGACGATTCCTTAACCGCGAGAGCGGAGATCGTCTTGCCGACCCGAGCGGGACAACTGCTTCCCGCTCATGAAGGGGTCGATACCGTAACCGATCGCACCGAAGGACGCGTGACCTTCCTGCTCTATCCAAAATTCAACGTACGCGGACTAACGGTGGACGGTGAGACGGTTCCCTGGACGCAGGAGCAGGATCGCATCTCGTTCGATCAGGATGCGCTCGATCCGGCCGCGTCTTCGCACAAGGTGGTCTGGGAATATGCCGCCGCTTCCCCGCTGAACGAATGGGCGCAGGACGGCTCGGGGCAGTACCATCTTCTGTTCGCGCACGGAGGGAGCTCATTCCTCCCGGCTTATCTGGGCTGGTATCCCATCCCCGGCGGGGACAGCTTGATGTATCGTCTAGGCGATCAGATCGTGCCTCGCGCCGACGTGACGGACGGACTGCGCGCGGATTTTCGCCTGCGGCTGGAAGGTTTCGCCGGCCGGCTCGTCTCCACGCTGCCCCCGGCGGACGATGACCGTCCAGACGCGCGCAGCTTCGCCGGGACGGACGCCGCTCTTCCCACCATAGCAGGCGGCTCGTTCACGACGGTGAAGGTGGCAGACGAGCCCGCCTTCATGCTGACGACGCCGGGCAATGTGGAGGAGGCGCGGATTTTCTTGGAAAATCTGCGCGAGCGCCGGGCATTCTATGAACAGTGGACGGGCATGCGGCTGGAGCGCATCCGCCAAATCGTGTATTTCCCGTTCATTGGCACGTTTGACCGCAGCTACGGGTTGACAAGCGTCTTTCCAATCGGGGACACGTTGTTTATCGGCGAGCTGCGGCATAGCAATCTCGATGCGTACCGGATGGAGCAAACGCTCAGCTTCCTGCTGTTCGGGGACACGGTCTACAGCTCGTCCCCGGTGAACGAATGGGAAGACCAGAACCGCAGCATGCTGAGCACGTATTCGATCGTGCAGGAAATCAGGCGAATGATCGCATTGTACATCCCGATGAAGGAACGCGTCATCGCGCAAGAGGAGGATGTCTATATGCTCTCGCCGATCGGCGAAAAAATGAAGCAAATGATCGATACCGCCTATGAAGAAGGCAAAGCGGACGTGGCCAAACGGGTGCTGCGGCGATTTTGGAACGAGGGACTTACGATCGAAGACCATACTTCCGCGCGTTTCGCAAGCCCGCTTGCGATCGAAGCGGCGGAGCCGTACCGCTACCCGCGTATTACGTGGGAACAATGGCTACAAGCCTGGTATGAGGAGAAAGGCAGGTGAGCAATTCCGATGACAGATGAAGAATTATTGCAGCGGATGGCCGATGGCGACCAAGCGAGCTTCGAAGCGCTCGTCCACCGCTATCACGCCCCGCTCTCGGGCTTCCTCCAGCGGCAGCTCAAAGACAGCGGCAAAGCCGAGGATTTCGTCCAGGAGACGTTCCTCCGCCTGATCAAGCAGCTGCAGGACCGGAAGCCGCCGGACAACGTGCAGGCGTGGCTGTACCGGGTGGCGCTGAATTTATGCCGGGATTATTGGAAAAGCGCCCACTTCCGCTACGTGCAAACCTCGTTCGCCGAGCCGCCGGAGCAGCATGATCTGGGTCCGGCCGTCGCGCTGATCGCGGAACGGCAGGAGACCCGCAGAGAAATCAAGGAATCGCTCGATTCCTTGCCCGAAGTGCAAAAGGAAATCATCACGCTTCGATTTTTTCAGGATTTGAAATTGCAAGACATCGCCGACATCGTCAGCTTGCCGCTCGGTTCGGTCAAAACTCATCTATACAACGGCTTGCGCAAGTTAAAATCGCGCCTGCATCCCGAAATCGCGGCGGATGCGGGCCATCAAGGAGGCGGACGGAATGAGCGTGCCAAACGACAATGAACTGAATCAGCTAGAAGATGAAATGCGCGAACCGCTCTCCCGGCTGCTCGCGAGCCCGGTTTCGTCGCAGGACACGATCCGTCTCATTCGCAATCTCCAACCGGCGTTCAACGAGCTGCGGCAGACCTCCGAAGCCGAGCGTTACACGCTTCAATCGGCGCCGCTGCGCCCGCTATCGCTGTACCGGCTGATCCGCTCGCAGCTCTCTTCGTACTCCCGGATGTACTGGCTGGCCAGCTTGATGGTGTTCGCGATGCTGCTGTTAATATTGCCGACGGACCAGAACGTCTCGTTCCATTCGGTAGGCAACACCTTCACCTTTATATTACCCGCGCTGCTGCTCGCTTCGCTTGCGTACAGCTTCCGCACCTGGAACAAGGAGCTGCGGATGATCGAGTCGATCACGCCGTTCCCGCCCGCGCTGCTCCTCATCGTCCGTACGATGATCGTCATCAGCCTGAATCTGCTGTTCGGCATCGCCGGTTCGTTCTACATGAACATGAAGGTGGAGACGTTCCCGATGCTGCCGTTCATGCTGCATTGGCTGTCGGTGCTGCTGTTCCTGAGCGGTCTCACCGCTTATCTGATCATGTCGCGCGGGATGAAGACCGCCTATGCCGTCGCGCTGCTGCTCTGGTTCGCTTGGAACGGCCTGATGCAGCGGATCGTGCCGGTGTGGGACTTCGCCTCGAACGAGTATTTGACCCATATCCAGACCGGCGCGCTGCTGGCGGGCCTGCTCCTGCTCGCGCTTGCCTACCGCAGAAGCTTCGGCACGCGCCTGCTTCCGTAACGACGACGAACAAGGGAGAGAAACAAGCATCATGCTGGAAATGCATCAGGTCGTGTACCGCCGCCAGGCATCGTCGTTCGAGCTGTCCGTGCCGCGGCTAACGCTCAAGCCGGGGATCACGCTGCTCGTCGGGCCGAACGGCGCGGGCAAATCATCCCTGCTGCAGCTGCTGGCGACCGCCCGCTTCCCCGACAGCGGCATCATTCGCTACGATGGCTTGGGGGTGGAACGGGATCTGGCCGCCATCCGCGCGCGCATCGGATTCGTGCCGTCGGGCGTTGAGCTGTACGAGCAAATGACCGTCACCAAGCTGCTCCGTTATTTCGCGGAGCTGAAAGGAGGCTTGGCCGCCGGCGAACTGGAGTGGCTGATCGAGTCGTTCCATCTCGGGGACTACCGCGCCCACAAAATCAAAACGCTTGCGCAGGGCGTCCGACAGCGGGTCGCCCTGGCGCAAGCGTGGATCGCCTCGCCGTCTTTTCTATTCCTGGATGAACCCTTGAACGCGCTGGATACGCTCGAGCGGCTGCACTTCACCCGGTTCGTGGCCGCCCATTCGCGAAGCCGCACGATCGTCGTATCCACGCACGAGATGAACGAATGGGAAGCATGGGCGGACCACGTGCTGTGGTTCGAAGAAGGCCTCCCTTGCTTCTACGGCACGGCGGAAGAGTGGACGGAAGGCTTACCCGCTTCCGTCTGGACCGGAACTGTCGTCCAGGGCGCCCACCGCCGGTTCGATCCCGCACAGCTGCTCCACATCCGGCCCGAGGACGGCTATGACGAGCTCCGTCTTCTCGGCAGCCGCTGTCCTGGGGCAGGCTTCGAACCTGCGCTGACGACGCTCGAGGACGCGTATTTCATTCGATGCCGCTACCGAGCCGGCATAGCCGGACGTTAATTCGCCTGGACGTACCGGTTGATGACGTCGACGAGCAAATCATTGAGCGGCCGAACCTCGTATTCGCCGACAGTCGGGTCTAAGTGTTCGTTCCCGACGCCGCTGTGGTCGGTCAAGAACAGATACGTCCCGCCTGTCGCCACGGACATGAACCGCATGAGATACTCGGTATTTTTGTCCGCGCCGCTCGACACGACGGGGATGATCCGAATGCCCTGCGCCGCCGCATCCTGCGTCAAGCGCTTCATCTTCCGAATAACGGGATCATCGTGGTGCGGCGGGGCGTCCAGCACGAGAAACAGCAATCTGGCGCGAGCGTCCGTGCTCCATTCGTGCTCGTGCACCGCGTCCTGAAGCGCTTGATCGACGGCCTCCGGGAAATTCCCCCCGCCATAAGCTTCCTGCTCGCCGATTTGCTTCACCGCCGTATCGATATCGGGCGTGAACGGGAATGGCCGGACGACGTAATCGTCGCCTTTGTCCCGATAGAAATTCGTGCTGACCCGGATATCGAGCTGTTGGCCGTTATCTTGGCCTACCCGCTTCACGACGTCCTTCAGCTCGGTCTGCAAGTAAGCCAATTCGTCGTCCATGGAACCGGTCGTGTCGACGACGAACATGAGATCCAGATCGTCCGGCGCCTGCTTCGCTTCGCCTAGATCTACCTGCAGCGCTTCGCCGCGCGGAATCGATACGTTCTCGAATTGCTTCCGTCCGCCGTCCGACTCGACCTCGACCGAATATTTGCCCTGGCCGCTCTGCTCGTCAAGCAGCCCCGCGTAAGCGAAGGCCCGACCCGACGCATCGGTGCGCGCTTCCCAGACGTATTGACCGTCTTCGTCCACGACGCGGACGATCGCGTCCGCAACGGGCCGGCCGCCGCCGGTGACGCGAACATCCAGCATATCGAACCGGTAAAATTCCCAGTAATCGCGCAGCTGCTGCACTTCCGGCCTGGCGTTCAGCTGCTGCCAATCCTGCCATTCGCTCAGATCATTCCACTCGCCCGCCGTCAGCAAGCCGGCTTGCGGATCAGGCTGCTGCCCGTTCGGCTTCTTAGTCGGCGATGCCTTGTCTTCCGCTTTCGACGGCTTCGGTTCGCTAGCGGCTTCGTCGCCGCCATCGGAAGGCGCGGACGAATCGCTGCCCTTGTCGGCCGTCGCGCCACTGTCCGTCTCCGCTTCGCCGACCGCCGTATTGCCCGCAGCCGCATCGTTGCCGCTGTCGTTCGACGAGCAGCCGCTCGCCAGCAGCGCAGCCGCCAAGAGCAGCGCAAGCGGCCGCATGCCTTTGATAAGCTTGCGGCCGCCGCCTTGTTCCTTCATTCTCGTTCGTGTCTTCTTCATCTCCATGCCCCCTTGTATGGATTGAACACGCTGCGGAACGCGCATGCACATGCTATTTGTTCTGGATATGCGCCTCCACAACTTCCAAACGCATCCAGACGGATAAAGGTTGCATCCCGAATGCCCGGGAAGTACAATCGGAAGAAGACTTTGACGTAAGGGGACAGACGCGTTATGGAAACTTATCAATTGGCCGAACTGAGCATTATGCGCGGCGAAGAGACGACGAAGCTGTTGTTCGCGAAAGCCCAGCTTTATGTCGTTACCGATACCGGCTACCGCCTCTGGTACATCGAGATCGATGGCATGTCCCAGACAGCGCTGCTGCACGACTTCGAGGAAAGCGCGGACCTGCGCGTCGAATTGACCGGCGCCACGGCCGGCGGACGCGCGCTTGCGGGCACGGGCTTTTTGCATCCGAACACGGCTCATCATGCGGCCAACATTCGAGGGGACGGCGAGCTGCCGGGCTTCTAAACGAGCGGTTAACGGTCTCGACATCCGAGGGGTTACTCGCTGCCGAGTGACGACCGCCCGCCGAATCCCCCCAATAAAAAGGGATGCCGTCGTCAAATGGCTTTGACGATCCGGCATCCCTTTCTTGACCTATAGGAACGTATGAGTTTCACCTCGTGTTCACGCGATCACCCATTACATGATCGTTTTGCTCAAATAAATATTGCCGGCGCCGTAAAAGTTGACGTTCCAGCCGAACAGCTGGCCGAGCGCGCGGATCGGCACGATCGTGCGTCCGTCTTTCTCGCCTATGTATGCGCCAAGTTCAACCTCCGCGCCGTTGAGCCAAATGAGGGAATCTCCGATTTTGAAGGTCGCGGTGAAGTCGCTGGTCTTCAAGGTCGCGTTCTCGCCCGAAGCATCCCAAGTCAGCTCGGCGCCGATCGCTTCGGCGAAATGCTTCAGCGAGACGTAGGACGTTTGGTTCACGATATCCGGTGCCGTGTCCATCGTCATCGTCGTGCCGTTCACTTCGAATTGGCTGCTGTCGAGCCGGAATTTGATGCTCATGTTTTGAACCGCCGGAACCGTCGTCTCCGTGGATACGACCGTATCCGTCGTGGTGACCGCTTCCTCCGCGGCCGCGGCCATTGTTGGTACCGCCAGTGCCGATGCCACCAGCATCATGCCGACTTTCGCGCGAAAACCCTTCATCATCATCTCTCCCTTTTTTGAGTTCGTCTTTGTTTGAATCACGTGCTTGACACTTAGGATATACACGGCTCCAAATCCGTTTGAAACGGACAAGATCCCCTCAAAAAAATAAACTTTTCGCCGCCGTTTGAAGGCCGATTATGCCGATTCATGCTGCCCTAAGGCGGGTAAATATAGGCCATTTGTCACACGTAAGACCTACCGCCGCTTCCTGAACATAAAAAATAACCCCGCTGCGCGCAGCGGGATTGTCTCCGGCGCGAAGCCGGGGATCGCGAAATCGGACTTGGCCGACAAGCTGCTATTCGAAGAGCATGCGCAAATATCGCTCCCGGTGATTAAGGAAGTCCCGCGTCAGCATGTACTGCTCCGTCTCCTCGTAGGCGATCTCCTCGATTCGTCCTTCTTGGAAATGATAGATGACCGCGCCCGGGTAAGCCATGAGGATCGGCGAATGCGTCGCGATAATAAACTGCGCTTGGCTCGATTGTTCCATGTCGTGAATGATGCGCAGGAAGGCCAGCTGGTTTTGCGGCGAGAGCGCCGACTCGGGCTCGTCGAGCAGGTACAGGCCTTTTTTCAACAGCCGATTCTCGAAGAACGTCAGGAAAGCCTGGCCGTGCGAGCGTTGGTGAAGCGAAATGCCGCCGTAGGGCGCGTAGGCCGAGCTGCCGACGTCCCGTGCCAGCTCGTCGATGTAGCTCGCGAATGTATCGAACGTCTCCGCCCGAAAATATAAGCCGTGGTTCACCTTGGGCAGCCACTGCAGCTTCATGATCGACGTGAGCGACACATCGTCCATCTGATTGCGCACGACTGTATCTTTGCCGCCCACGATATTGAACCCGCACAGATCGCCGATCGCTTCGAGCAAAGTCGATTTGCCCGAGCCGTTGTCGCCGGTGAAGAACGTGACGTTCTCGCGAAACGCCAGCTCGTCCAACTGCCGCAGCGCGGGAATATTGTAAGGGAACCGTCCGCGGTCCTCGGGCGCTAGCTCTTCCCATCGCAGCGTCAGCCGTTTCAAAAATGGCATGGGCGAAGTCCCCTCCTCTCTTTCGTCATTTTGATTGACAACATTTTCAGCTGCTGCTACATTATTCATAGTATTCCGGTTGGAATTAAATAAACGATAACCGCGCAGTTGACCAGACCAGCTGGAAACTCCCGCATCCCCTTTTTTTGGGCGTGCCGGGAGTTTTTTATTTTACGAGAGGATGAGAAGCATGGAGCTCTTTTGGTTTATCCCGACTTACGGAGACGGACGTTACTTGGGCACGACGAACGGAGCGAGGGCGATCACGCCCGTCTACCTTCGCCAAATCGCGCAGGCCGTCGACGACTTAGGCTACGACGGCGTGCTGCTCCCGACCGGGCGTTCCTGCGAGGACGCGTGGGTCATCGCTTCCTCGCTTATCCCCGCGACCCAGAAGCTGAAATTCCTCGTCGCGCTGCGCCCGGGACTCATGTCGCCGACGCTTGCGGCCCGCATGGCGGCCACCTTCGACCGGACATCCGGCGGACGCCTCCTGCTGAACGTCGTCGCGGGCGGCGATCCCGAGGAACTGGAAGCCGACGGACTATTCCTCAGCCACGACGACCGGTATAGCCTGACCGACGAGTTCCTGACGGTTTGGCGCCGCTTGCTCGCCGAAGAGGAGCCGCTCGATTATGAGGGCGCCCATCTGAAGGTGAACGGCGCCAAAGTGCTGTTCCCGCCGCAGCAGCAGCCGCATCCCCCGCTTTACTTTGGCGGCTCGTCCCCCGCCGCGATCGACGTCGCCGCCAAACACGCAGACGTCTATCTGACATGGGGCGAGCCCCCCGCCGACGTCGAGCGGAAGATCGCGCAGGTTAGAGCCGCCTATGCGGCGCAAGGGAGAACCGTCCGCTTCGGCATCCGCCTTCACGTCATCGTGCGCGAACGCGAAGAGGAGGCATGGGAAGCGGCTGAAGCTCTGATTCGCTACGTCGACGACGATACGATCGTCAAAGCCCAGCAGGTCTATTCCCGCATGGATTCGGTCGGCCAGCGTCGCATGGCGTCGCTGCACAAGGGAGATCGCGACAAGCTCGTGGTCGCGCCCAACCTGTGGGCGGGCATCGGTCTCGTACGAGGCGGCGCTGGCACCGCGCTCGTCGGCAATCCCGAACAGGTATCCGCCAGGATGCGGGAGTACGCGGCGCTTGGAATCGAGACGTTCATCCTCTCCGGTTACCCGCATCTGGAAGAAGCGTACCGCGCGGCCGAGCTGCTGTTCCCGCTCCTGCCGCTTAACCGCTCCGGCGCGGAGCGGGACGTGATCGGCAAGCAGGGCGAAATGATCGCTTACGATCACCGTCCTGGGCAGCCGGCTAGCCGTGCATGAAGCGCGGAGAAGCCAACAACTTGACTAGCGGGCGGCCGTACGACGCCCGGCGCGTCATCGGTTTCATCGAACCGCGACCTCCGACACGTTATCGGAGCGATACGTTTATTTTACCAAATAACTTTACTAAAGGGGTTACGCACGCCATGTCTAGATTTAACCGCAAACTCAATGTCCGCGCCTTGGCGCTTCCGCTTCTGGCCTCCGCGCTCCTGCTCGCCGGATGCGGCTCGAACGGAGGCAACTCGAATCCTGCTGGAGAGACGAAAGAAACGATCGCTTCGGCGGACGTACAATCGGAAGCGAAACAGCCCGAGGAAGTGAGAATCGGCTTCCAGGTCATCCCGAACGCCGAGCTCCTCGCCAAAGCGACCGGCGCGGTGGAGAAGAAATTCCCGAACACGAAAATTACGTGGATTCCGTTCGAATCCGGCCGCGACGTGAACACCGCGATCGCCGCCAAAGGCATCGACCTCGGCTTGGCCGGCTCCGTTCCCGTCGCCGTGGCGGTCGCCAACAAGCTTGATCTTCAGGTCTACTTCCTGCACGACATTATCGGCGAAGCCGAATCGCTGGCCGTCCGCGGAGACAGCGGGATCGCGTCGCTCAAGGATGCCGTCGGACGAACTATCGCCGTGCCGTTCGGCTCGACGAGCCACTTCAGCTTGTTATCCGGCCTTCAGGCAGCTGGCGTTGCCGAGAAGGACGTCACGATTCTCGACATGCAGCCGCCCGACATTCTTGCCGCTTGGCAGCGCGGCGACATCGACGGCGCGTTCGTGTGGAATCCGGTGTTAGGCAAAATCAAGGCGGACGGGGGCAAAGTCGTCGTCACCGCGAAAGAGCTTGCCGAGCAAGGCATCGTGACCTCCGACGTGGGCATCGTCCGCAAGACGTTCGCCGACGAGTATCCGGAGTTCCTGAAGCAATACGTCGCCGTACTGGACGAGACGATTCAATTTTACCGCGACAAGCCCGAAGAGGCCGCCAAAGCGCTCGCGCCGCTGCTCGGCCAGAACGAGCAGGACAGCCTCGATCAGATGAACCAGCTCGTGTGGCTCAAATCCGAGGAACAGCGCGAGCCCAAATATTTGGGCGCAAGCGGAGCCGAAAGCGACTTCGCGAAGACGCTCAAAGCGACCGGCGATTTTCTGGCCGCGCAGAAGACGATTACGACCGCGCCCGACCTTGCGTTCTACCAGCAAGCGATTCGTACCGACGCCATAGGCGGACAGTAGGCGCGAAGCAACCGATCCCAAGGCAGAAGGAAACACGGGAAGCCCCGTACGGCATATTCATGCGCCGTCGGGGCTTTGTCCATGATCCAGCTGTTCGAAATGCTTGCGCAGCGCGCCTTCCACGTGCGCGAGATGGGCTCGCATGCGCGCTTCCGCCTCAGCGGCGTCCTGCCGCTCGACCGCCGCGAATATCGCCTCGTGCTCTTCGAGCAAACGCTGGGCCACCTGCTCGTTCCCGTAGAGTTGAATGCGCCGGGCCTCCTTGATCGCCGCCTCCAACTGCGAGGCGATCGTCTCGAGCAGCCGGACGAGAATCGTGTTGTGCGCCGCCTCGGCAAGCAGCCGATGGAACGCCAGATCGCTCGTCTCGCCGAACGACTCGTCGCCCAGACGATCCCGCATGCTCTTCAGCAGCTCCCGGAAGGCGGCCATATCCGCCTCCGTCCGCCGCCGGCTGGCAAGCGACGCGTTCGAGACTTCCAGCGCGATCCGCGCCTCCAACAGCTCGAATATCGCTTCGCGGCTCAGCAAGCGGGTGTCGAAATCCGGCATCCGTACATCGCCCGCTTCCACCGAGCGGACGAAGCAGCCGTCGCCATGCCGGATCTCGATCAGCCCCATCGCCTTGAGCGCGCTAAGCGCCTCCCGCATCGTGGAGCGCCCCACCGAGAATTGCTCGGACAACTCCTTCGTCGAAGGGAGCCGTTCGCCGCTCTTCCAGCCGCCGTCCAAAATATGCGCCTTCAGCTGCTCCGCGATTTCCTCGTAGATTTTGCGCGGCGTTATTTTCTGAAAACTCATCGTCAACTACCGCCCTTCCCGCAAAAAAAGCCGGCCGGGCCGCCGCTCGCGCCCGCAAGCGCTGCGGCAGACATCCGGTCGGCCTTCGTAATTCGCAATCCTTTATTTGCCGTGCGACACTTCCGGCGTCGTCAGCTTGTCGTAGAAATCCACGCTCTTGTCCTTGTTCGCGGAGTCGCGAAGCGCCATCGCCGAACGCGGATGCTCGTCGAGCATGCCCGTGATCATGTACGGGATGATATAGCCCCACTCTTCCTTCTCGCGGAGCGGAATCATGTACTTCTCGATCATGTCCAGCACCGGGCGAAGCTTGTACTTCGTGTTCTTCAGATTCGCCACGAGCAGCTCCGTCGGGCAGTTGCCCGCCGCGCGGCCCATGCCGTATACGGACGCGTCGAGCAGCTCGACGCCTTTCTCCGCGGAGATCAGCGTGTTGGCGAACGCCAGCTGCATATTGTTGTGCGTGTGCACGCCCAGACGTTTGTTCGGCAAATATTTGCGGAACTTGTCCACCAGGTGGTTAAAGTCGTTCGGGCTCAGCGAACCGTACGAATCGACGATGTAGACGACATCGACGACGCTGTTGTTGATCTGCTCGAACGCCTCAAGCAGCTGGTGCTCCATGACGTTGGAGAGCGCCATGATGTTGATCGTCGTCTCGTAGCCGCGATCGTGGAACAGCTGCACGAGCTCGAGCGCCTTGTCCACGTCCTGGATATAGCAGGCGACGCGGATGAGGTCTAGCATGCTTTGCTCGCGCGGCAAAATATCGTTCTCGTCCACGCGGCCGATATCGACGAGCGCGGAGAGCTTCGTGTTCAGCTTCTGCGGAATGACGGTGCGGAGGAAATCATCGTCCAGGAAGCGCCAAGGGCCGGCACTGTCCGCGCCTTTCAACAGCTTGGGCGAATTCTTGTATCCGATCTCCATATAGTCGACGCCGGCCTCGTTCAGGCAGTTGTATAAGTGCTGGACGAACTCGACGCTGAAATCCCAGTTGTTGACGAGTCCGCCGTCGCGGATCGTACAGTCGACGATTTTGGCATGGCTGTTTTTCGAAATCATGGCAACTGATGCTCCTTCTGCTAGGCAATTGTCTTTTCTATCCATCATACTTGAATGGGGACGCGAACGCAAAACAATAATTGCCGGATTCGCTTCTCAAATTAGTCGGTTTAGTGAATAGACGCGCCAAAGCGTCGAATCCGCAAAGAGAGACGCTCGTTACACGCGAAAAAGAGAGGCTTCTCGGCCCCTCCTTTCACCCCGGGACGCAGCTCGGAGCCAGACGCGGGACGCGCCGATCGTATCGCGGCATCCCGCTCCCCGCTGCGCGTTTACCGCGAAGCCGTCGGCTTCTCATACAAATTAAAGCCGTTCGTCGCCCCTCGGAACGCATAGCCGAGTCCGCTGTAAAAGCGGTTCAGCGCCTCGTTGCTGGCGATGCAGTCGAGCCTGACGAGCGTCTTGCCTCCGAATTGGATGCCGCTCTCCGCCCAGCGCATCATCGCCTCGCCGAGCCTGCGCCCGGCGAATCGGCGGTTAATCGCCAACCGGTGCAAATAAAATGCCGACTCGCCGTTCTCCGCCAGCTCGCCCCACAGGTCGCGATCCCATGGGCTCGGCTGCTGCATGAGAATAAACACGCCCGCCAGCTCGCCGTCCTCGGCCGCGAAGACGAACGTTTCGCCGCGCCGGATGGCGGCTGGCGTGTCGTGGCTGTCCTCGCCGCGCAGCAGCGCGCTCCATTGCGTGGAGCCGGTGCTCTGCAGCCACTTAGCCGTGCCGAGCAGAAGCGCAAGCACCGCCTCCGTATCCTCCGGCGTCGCCTGCCGGGCGACAATGCCTTCCTGCACATTGGACTGATGAATGATAAAAGAGTTCATGTATGAGTGTTCCTCCGCTCTTCAGAATGAGCAAATTGTAGCATGCGCCGCGCGGGAGCGGCAAATGAACGGGAGGCGAGTCGTGCTTGTTCCTCTCCTATTGCCAAAAGCCATTCTCACGCTCCTTTACCTGGGCGACCAACAAAAAATATCCGCGCCGATACCGGCGCGGACTATTCATCGCTAATGCTCGAAACTACAACCCGCTTCCACCTTCTTCGCGCGGCGCGCTCGCTGCTTTCGCGCGCCGGGTCCATCGGACCCGGCTGCCGAGCAGCAGCGCCAGCGGAATCGCCGCGACACCGAACCAGCCTGCGACAAGGAACGCGTCGTTGATGCCCATCGTGTACGCCTCCTCGTGCAGACGCTCGGCGCTCCACCCGTTAGACGCGTCCGCGAGCTGCCGCTCGTGGACCGCGAATCGCGCGTAGAATAACGACGTGAACAAGCCGAGCCCCAACGCGCCGAATACCTGCCGCAGCCAGTTAATGAGCGCCGAGGCGTCGCCCGCCAGCTCGCTGGCGACGGCGCCCATGCCCGCGTTCATAGCCGGCGTCATCGACAGCCCGACCCCAACGTATCGCACGGACATCCACAGCATGACGTAGCCCTCCGGCGTGTCCGGCGTCAGCAGGCTGAACTGCCACGACGCCCACGCGAGCAGCACGGCGCCCGCCACGACGAGGGGCACAGGTCCCAAACGCGGGTACAGCTTCCCCGACAACAGCGTCGAGACGCCCAGACACAGCGCGGGCGGCAGCAGCAGAAGCCCCACCTCGAGCGAGGTCATGGCATGGATCTGCTGCAAATAAAGCGGGATGAAATAGATACCTGAATACAAGCCGATGATCAGCACGACGGAAGCGCCTAAGCTTGCGGTGAACAGACGCAGCCGGAAGAGACGCAGCTGGAGCAGCGGCTCGGACGCCCGCAGCTCGTGAAGGACGAAAGCGGCCGCGGCCGCGAGCCCGACGCACAAGCATCCGATCGCAAGCGGCGAGCCCCAGCCCCACGCATGGACCTTGCCGAATAGCAGCAGCAGGGCTAGACTGCCGACGACCGCCAGAACGATTCCCGTCCAATCCGCCCTTCGCCGCGAGGCGTGACCTCCCCCCGGCAAATGCCGCCACCCGTACCCCATGGTCGCCAGGCTGAGCGGCAGCATGACGACGAACATCCAGTGCCAGTTGTACCCCTGCAGCCAGCCGCTGACGGTCGGCGCCAGCGCGGGACCGAGGATCCCGGAGGCGGACCAGAGACTGACCGCAAGCGGCCGCTTATCGGCCGGAACCGACTGGTAGAGCATCGTCAGCGATACCGGTTGGATCAGGCCGCAGAAGATCCCCTGCAGGATCCGAAAGGCGATCAAGACGTAGATATTCCATGCCAGCGCACAGAGCACCGAGCTGATCGTCAAGCCGGCAAGCGACGCAAGGAACAGCGTCTTGTTGCTCCACTTGTCGCCAAAGTAGCCGCTGAGCGGGGCGATAATGCCGGTCGCGAGCGTAAAGCCCGTGACCAGCCATTGCACCGTCGACAGCTCGGCTCCGAATATCGTCATGAAACCCGGCAGCGCGACATTCAGCGAGACGACATGATAGATGCCAATGAAGGAGCCGACGATCAGCGTCATGAGCGTCCGCCAGGAATACGAGGAAGGCTCCTTCCGCTCCCTAATGACGGCGGGCGCCTGCGGAGCTACCGCGGCGCCCCCTAGACCGGAGGTCATGACAAGGCGGCGATATTAGCCGGCTGCAGCTGAGCCGGGTGAATCGGCCGCGACAACCCAAGGCGGTCGCGCAGTGTGCTGCCTTCATATTCGGTGCGGAACAAGCCGCGGCGCTGAAGCTCCGGCACCACGAGCTCCACGAAGTCGTCCAATCCGCCCGGCAGGTACGGCGGCATGATGTTGAAGCCGTCCGCCGCGCCGTTATGGAACCACTCCTCCAGCTGATCCGCGATTTGCACCGGCGTGCCCAAGATCTCGCGGTGGCCGCGCGCCCCCGCGATGCGCTGATACAGCTTGCGGATCGTCAAGCCTTCCCGCTCGGCCAAATCCTTCAGCAGCGTGAATCGGCTCTTGCCGCCGTTCACCTGCTCGAGCTGCGGCAGCTCCGGCAGCGGGCCGTCGACGTCGTACCCGGACAGGTCGAAGCTGATGAGCGCCGAGAGCAAGCTGACGCCCGCTTCCACCGGAATCAGCTCCTCGAGCTGACGCTTCTTCGCGATCGCTTCCTCTTCGGTGCGGCCGATGATCGGGAAGACGCCCGGCATGATCTTGAGCGAATCCGGCGAACGGCCGTACTTGGCCAGCCGGCCCTTCACGTCCGCGTAGAACGCCTGCGCCTCCTCGAGCGTCTGCCACGCGGTAAAGATGACCTCCGCCGTGCGCGCGGCGAGTTCCTTGCCCGGCTCCGAAGCGCCGGCCTGCACGATGACCGGATGCCCCTGCACCGGCCGCGCAACGTTGAGCGGTCCGCGCACGTTGAACCATTTGCCCTCGTGATTCAACGTGTGCGCCTTGCTGCCGTCCGCGAATTTGGCGGCTTCCTTGTCGAAGAGAAACGCATCGTCCTCCCAGCTGTCCCACAGGCCGGTAACGACGTTCAGGAACTCCTCCGCCCGGTCGTAGCGCTTCTCGTGCAGCAGATGCACCTGTTGGTTGAAATTCAGCGCTTCCTCGTCGTGCGAGGATGTGACCACGTTCCAGGCCGCGCGGCCGCCGCTCAAGTGGTCCAGCGACGCGAATTTGCGCGCCACGTGGAACGGCTCGTTGTACGTCGTCGATACCGTCGCCGTCAGGCCGATATGCTCCGTCACCGCGGACAGCGCCGACAGAAGCGTCAGCGGTTCGGGACGGACGCTAACCGTCTGCTCGAGCGCCGCCGGGAACCGCTTCGACACCGCGTAGCCGTCCGCCAGGAAGACCATGTCGAATTTGCCGCGTTCGGCCGTTTGCGCCAGCTTCTTATAGAACTTGAAGTCCAGCACGGAGTGAGCCTCCGCCTCCGGGTGCCGCCATGCCGCGACATGATGGCCGGGAATCATGAAGAAGGCGCCGAGCTTGATTTGACGTTTATTTTCAGTGGACATTGCGATCACCTATCCTTAGCTATATTTGTTATTCGGATTGCGTCTGCTTCCAAGCGGTGAATCGTTTCTCCAGCGTGACGAGCCCTTGATTGAAGAGCAGGCCGATCAGCGAGATGCTGATGATGCCCGCGTACATCTCCGGCGCCTGGAAGTTGAACTGCGCGTAGTTGATCAAATAGCCAAGACCGGCTTTGGCGCCGACCATCTCCGCCGCGATGAGGACGAGAATCGAGCCGGCTCCGGCCAGCCGGACGCCGGTGAAGATCGTCGGGACGGCCGCGGGCAGAATGACTTTAATGAACAATTTAACCGGCGACAGCCCCATCGACTTAGCCGACTTGATGAGCAGCGGGTCGACGTTCTTTACGCCGGAAATCGTGTTGAGCAGGATCGGCCACGAGCACGCATAGACGATCAGCGTGATTTTGGACGTCTCGCCGATGCCCAGAATGAGCGTGAATACCGGCAGCAGCGCCAGCGCCGCCGTATTGCGGAATAGCTCGAGCACCGGCGTGAGCAGCTCCGACAGCCCTTTGTACCAGCCGATCAACAGTCCGAGCGGGATGGCCGCCGCAATCGCAATGCCGAAGCCGGCGAGCGAGCGAATCAGACTGGATTCCGTGTGGGTCCACAATTCGCCGCTCGTCAGCAAGCCCCACCAGGCCTGAAGCACTTCGGAGAGCGGCGGCAGGAAGGCGGTCTCCACGAGACCTACCCGAGGCACCATTTCCCATATGGCCGCCAGCGCCAGGATGGCGATCGTGCGTTTCAACACCTTTCCTATGATGCCGAGCGGCGCCGCGATCGCGGAGCTCCGCCGCTGCGCCGATCCGATCGGCAGCGATACGCTTTTTTCCGCCGTTGCCATGTTACAACACCCCCGATTTATTTTTATTGGATGCGTTCTGCGCGTGACCGACTTTGTCTTGAATCTCGTAAGCCTGCGCGCGCTGTACCTCGTCGCGGAGCAAGCTCCATATCTCATGGCGAAGACGTCCGAATTCCGGGTCCGAGCGCAAGTCCTCTTCGCCGTTGCGCGCGCTAAGCGGAATGTCGATGATTTCCTTGATCCGCCCCGGCCGGCTCGTCATGACCGCGACGCGCTGACCGAGATAGACAGCCTCGTCGATGCCGTGCGTAATGAACACGATCGTCTTCTTCGTCTTCTCCCAGATCTTCAGCAGCTCGCTCTGCAGCGTTTCGCGCGTCTGCGCGTCCAGCGCGGCGAACGGCTCATCCATCAGCAGGACGTCGGGGTCGTACGCGAGGCTGCGGGCGATGGCGACGCGCTGCTTCATCCCGCCGGACAGCTCATGCGGGTAGCGGTCTTCGAAACCGCCCAGGCCGACGAGCGAGAGGAATTCGCGCGCCCGCTCGGTCCGCTCTTTGCCTCGAATGCCCTTCGCTTCCAGGCCAAACTCGATATTCCCGCGCGCCGTCTTCCAAGGGAACAGCGCGTACTGCTGGAAGACGATGCCGCGGTCCAGCGCCGGCCCCTTGATCGGCTTGCCGTCGATCAGGATGCTGCCGCTCGTCGGCTTCGTCAGGCCGCCGAGCAAATCGAGCAGCGTCGATTTGCCGCAACCGCTCGGCCCTACGATGACCATGAATTCGCCCGTTTTCACGTCGAAATTGATGTCGCGCAGCGCCGTGAATTCGGTCGCCTCGGATCGGCCAGCGTTTCCTTTCACTTTGAACGTCTTGTTCACATGCTGAAAACTGATTTTCGTCGTCATCTCAATCACCTCGCGCGTGGAATAGACCTGCCGCCTGCTCTATTTGTTCGCTTCGTCCTTGAATGGATTAAACTCATTCGTATAAATGTCCGGCACCTTCACTTGCCCCTTCTTGATCGTGCCTTCGTTCTCCAGCCAGTCGATCCAAATCTGGAATTCCTTATCCGAGATGAGGCCGCCTTTGCCTGCGACGCCGTACGATTTGAAGTACTTCAATACCGACGTATCTTCGTCGCGCCCGCGCTGCGTAAGGATTTTCTCCAAGCGTGCGCCGACTTCTTCGGTCGGCGTTGCACGGGCCCACTCGATCGCTTTGGCGACGGCCTCGACGAATTTGCGGGCCGTGTTCGGATTTTTCTCGATAAAGTCTTTGCGCAGGACGTACGATCCCGCCGTAAATTCGCCCAGCAGGTCGTAGTCGTTGAAGATTGGACGAATGCCGCCCCGCTCCAGCGCCTTGTCGCGCGCCATATCGCCGAGGACGGCAACATCGACCTGTCCCTGGCGCAGCGCCTGCTCCGCGTTGATCGGCGGGATGACGACGAGCTGCACCGATTTGATCTCGTCTTCGTTCAGCCCCTCCTTGCGCAGCCACGTCTTCAGGACGACCTCATAGTGCGCGCCGAGCGTGTTCATCCCGACCGTCTTGCCGATAAAATCCTTCGCGGTCTTGATCGGGCTGTCTTCCAGCACGAAGTATCCGCCCCACCGCTGCTCGTTGACCCCGTAATAGCCGATGACCGGCACGACCGGCGCCTTGGAGGCAATGAGCTTGACGACCGCGCCGTTGAACGCCCCGCCGAAGTCGACGTCGCCCGTCGCCGCGGATTGGATGTCCTGCGGGCCGCTGATCGTGTTGCCGATCCACTTCAGCTTGATCGGCGCCAGATAGCCCAGATCCTCGGCCAGCTCGGGCAGCGTCACCGAACCTACTCCGCCTTGATAGCGAAGCTCGAGCAGCTCGGGTTCGCCATTCGTCGAGGAAGCGGCCTCGTTCTTCGCGTCTTTGCTGCCGCTGCCTGCGTTCGCGTTCGCCGTGACGGTTTTATCGCCGCCGCAGCCGCTCAGCACCACTGCCGTCATGACGACCGCCGCCATGATGATCCCTAGCTTCCCGATCCCTCTTTTTCGTTTCTGTACGTTGTTCATTCTCCTCAACCTCCCATTTATGTAGATGCAAGAAATCTCTGTCCAATCGGTCCGGTTTTCCGGTAGTCCGCCAATCCGCCCCAAAACGTCGAAGACCCCGATCTAAACGCGCCGCGCACGCTTTCGATCAGGGTCTCCAATGGTTTGGTCGACCTTTACCTACAATTCCAATTCAGTTACTTGGATTTGGTTTAGAGCGACTTTATCATGCATCAAATCGGGTTGTCAACAGCCTAGTGACAAAAAAATGATTCGACAATTCACGCTATTGACAGCTGTGATGGCCCCCTATAATATGATGTCTACAATTCCAATTTGTTTTATCGGGTATTGAGCCGCAAGGCCGTGTATCCGATGCGTTAACCGTACGGACGGAGGCGTTCTTTCTTGATGGAAGAAAGCCTCTTTTTGCTTCAGATGCATAATCCCATTCGCGTAGGAGGTAGATGGCATGAGCACGACACGGATTAGCCGGGAGGCGTTTCGCGCCCCGTTGGACCACGGATTGTTCTTAAATGGTGAAATTAAAGCGAAGGATGGTCACAAGGACCTCCCTGTCCTCATTACGGCGCACGGATTCCGCGGTTTCAAGGAGTGGGGCTTCTGGCCTTATGTGACAGACGCGCTTGCCGAGCTTGGATTTTATACCGTCATCTTCGATTTCTCAAGAATCGACGCGGCCGCGGCCAAACAGCCTGATGCCGTTATCGCCCAAGCCCGGACGTTAAGCAGGGAGTTGGAAGATCTTCAGACCATTGTTGAGCTGGTCCGTGAACAACGACTGCCGCTGTCCGCGTCCGCCGATCCCGGCCGAATCGGCTTGCTCGGCCATAGCCGAGGCGGAGCTGCCTCGGTGATCACGGCCGCGGAGCAGACCGCGATCGGGGCCGTCGTCGCTTGGAATCCGCCATCGGATCTGACGCCGCCCGCCGGCGTTAGCGCCGAGCCGTTCATCGCGGCCGATATCGAGCAGAACGCGTCCCGGTACGACATTCCGTACAAACTGGCTTATCTGAAGCAGCCTGCCCTTATCGTGCAAGGCAGCGCCGATGTCGAGCGCATTCTGCTCGGCCATGAAGCGCTTCGTTTGGCCGCGCCAGGCCATTCTTTCGTTCAAATCGAGGGCGGCGACCATAGTTTCGGCGTTCAGCATCCGTTCACCGGCCCGACTCCGGCCCTTGTTGAGGCGCTTCAAGCGACTACCCGGTTCTTCCGTCAACATCTGCAACCTGTTGAAGCCTTGCGGAAGGAGGCGCAATCACATGGCCATTCCTGAAGCGAATCTCGCAGCAGGCAAGCCGGCCGCGGATCGGCCGCTTGCGATTGCCCGAGAAGCGGTGAACGGTCCGCGCCTGCTTCGGCGTCTGCCAGGCGACGCGCCGTCCGATCCTTATACGTTGTTTGACGTGAAGCCGCTGGCGCGGACGCTCGGAGCCGAGATCGAGGGCGTCGATCTGCGCCTGCCGCTCACGGAGGAATTGAAGCGGGAGCTGAACCGCGCCCTGCTGGAGTGGAAGGTGCTCTTCTTCCGCAATCAGCGGATCACGTCCGAGCAGCAGGCGGCGTTCGCCCGCAATTGGGGAGAGCTCGAGAACCATCCCTTCTTGCCGCAGGGCGATTCGGCGGACGTTGTTCGTTTCGCCAAGGACGACAAGACCGCGGGACGCGAGAACAATTGGCACGCGGACGTAACCTGGCGGCTGACTCCCGCCCTCGGTGCCGTGCTGCGCCTGATCGAGGTGCCGGCGTCCGGCGGCGGCGATACGATCTGGTCGGATGCCGCGGCCGCCTATGATAATTTACCGGAAGAGATCCGCGTGCGCATCGACGGATTGACCGCGATTCACGATTTCACCCACGTGTTCGGACGGGCGCTGCCTCCGGAGCAATTAGCCGCCAAACAAGCCGAATTCCCCGCTGCCGAGCATCCGATCGTGCGCGTCCATCCGGAGACGGGACGGAAGACGCTGTTCGTCAATTCCTCGTTCACGACCCGGATCGTCGGCCTGGAGGAGCAAGAGAGCGAGAAAGTGCTCCAGTATTTGTTCCGCCAAATCGCGATCCCCGAGTATCATGTCCGCTTTCGCTGGGAGCCGGATACGGTCGCCTTCTGGGATAACCGCGCCCTCCAGCACTACGCGGTGAACGATTATTATCCGGAGCGCCGGGTCGCGGAGCGAATCTCCATCGTGGGCGACCGGCCTTTCGGAGGCGCATCGGGTTAAGTCGGATCCTGCGGGGATCATCCTGCACGAAGAACATCGCACAGCAGGAGAATGTCAGCCCTGCCAAAAAGCCCGTCAAGGCGTATGCCTTGACGGGCTTTCGTCTCCCTTATTCACCTTGCCATTCGGCCGACTCCATGTTAGACCGACAGCTCCGACCGATACAGCGCCAACGCCCGCTCCAGCTTCTCGATATATGCCGGCTCCCCGGAACAGCTGAAGGTTACGCGACCGCGCGTCTGCGGGTTCGACAAGCCGTGCGTCTCCAGCACATCCGACAAGCGGGACACCGTTCCCCGGCTCCCGTCGACGAGCTCGATATGAGGCGGCAGCAGCTCCTTCAACAATTTGCCATAGAACGGATAATGCGTGCAGCCGAGCACGATCGTACCATAGTTGTTCAGATCGTAGGGCGCGAGTTTATCCCGAAAGTAAGCCCCGATCTCGCCGGGATCGAAATTGAGCGCTTCGCAGTACGCGACCAACTCCGGCAGCGGGAGCGAATCGACGATATGATCGCCGTCCAGTCGCGAGATCAGCTCCGCGTATTTGGTCTGTTTGAGCGTGATCGGCGTCGCGAGCACGAGCACCCGCTTGCCGCTGGCGCGGTTATGCTCCACGGCCGGCTTAACCGCCGGCTCCATGCCGATGACCGGAATGCCGTAGTCGCTCCTCAGCTGGCGAACGACGAGGCTCGTGGCCGTATTGCACGCGACGACGATCGCCTTCACCTCGTTCTCCATGATGCGTTCGAACGCCCCGAGAATGAAGCGGCGCACGTCCTCCTGCGGCTTCATCCCGTACGGCACGTATAGATTATCCGCGAAATAAATATAATTCTCGCCCGGCAGCCGATCGAGCGCCTCGGACAGCACGCTCAACCCGCCCAGCCCCGAGTCAAAAAATACGATGTTCTTGGCGTTTGCCTCATTGGATGTCGTTATCATGCCAATTGACCTCTTTTTTTGAAATGGTGGTATCCCATTATCCCTCCAAGCGGGCCCGCGTGTCCAGCCTTAGCGAAGGCGATTAGCCTAAGCGCTCCCGGACGTTAGGCTCCGCGAGCGGGAGCACGATTGAAATTTGGGTGCCGACGCCCGGCTTGCTTTTGAACGAAATGGTCCCTCGCATCGCTTCGATAATCCGAATGGAGACGCTCGTGCCGAGCCCCGTTCCCTTCTCCTTCGTCGAATAGAACAGGGTGCCAAGGCGATTCAGCTCTTGCTCGGTCATCCCACGGCCCGTATCGGCGATCGTCACGTGCGCTTCGCCCGGCCCCGGCTTCAACGTAACCTTCACGACGCCGCCGGCTTTCGTCGCCTCGACGGCGTTCTTGATTAAATTCAGCAGCGCCTGCTGCAGGCGCGCCTTGTCGGTGCGCAGCGCGAGGCCCTCCTCCAGCTGCATCTCGATGAGGATGCCCTCTTTATTCGCAAGCGGATCCAACAACGCCAGTATATTCGAAATCAGCAGGCCCAAATCGAACGCTTCGATCTTCTCGAATTGGGGGCGCGACACGCTCAAATAATCGTTGATGATCATCTCCGCGCGCCCGAGCTCCTCCAGCATGATCGGAATATGCGCAATACCCGCTTCCTTTCGTTCCAAGCTTAATTGCAGAAATCCTTTGACGACCGTCAGCGGATTGCGGATTTCGTGCGCGATCGACGCCGCCAGCTCGCCGACGACCTGCAGCTTCTCGCCGCGCTGCAGCTCGATCTTCATCATTTCGCGCTCCAGTATCGCTTCATTCAGCATAATCGATAGACCAAGGGCAACGATATAGGCCACGCCGAAAACAAGCATCTGCAGCAAATCCGGCCATCCGAAGCGATCCGCCCCGTACAGTACAGAATAAACGCCGAGCACCGCCAACGACGTGACTAGCGGCCAGCAGCCGATCATGAGCGATTTCGCGATCCGTTCGCGATAAGGGAGCGCGCCGATACCCGCGCCCGCCAACCACGGTACGCTCGCCGCCAACAGGATGCTGATGTGACCGACCACCATTTCGTCGGTGCCGACATACGTTCGAATCGCCAATATGCAGATCATTACCAGCAGTCCGGCCTTGCGGCCGCAGTAGAGAAAGGCGATCACGAGCGGGATGTAGCGCAAATCCCAATACAGATTGGCTTCGCGCACGCTCGTCGAGAGGCATACCATCGCGGAGAGGCCGAGCAAGAACCCATGCCACAGCGGCGCCTTGCGCATCCGGTCGTAGAAAATGCCAAAAATAAATGTAGGGACGAGGACGAACAACACATCCAGCAGCAGTATCTGTACGAACAACGGTTCAACCTCCCGGCTGGGCATTCTGCACTACCAAATCACAGTTCGAGCTCGCTTGCCAATATCCTCCTATTTCCCGCATGCCTCGCCGTGTAAAATCATATTCGTCCATGTCCATCGCGGTTCATATAATCCGAAGCATCGGGCGCCAGCCTTCTGACGTAGGCCAAGTGCGCGGTTACCCGCCGGTCGTCTTCCTCCGGGTAGACATAGCCGCAAGCGGCCGCCACCTCGCGTCCCGCTTGCCGGAACAGCTCGCCCATCCGCAGCAGCGCTTCCCACATCCGCTCCGGAACGGCGTCCGGGTAGGTCCGAACGAACAGCTCCCACTCGGCTGGCGCCAGATGCGACTTCAAATATTTGCCGAGCTTGCCCGTATCGGCCGCATAACCGGTGCGTTCGCCGATTCGCCATACAAGCATCCGGATGAGCATCTCCCTTACCGGCCCGTCCATCATCGACTTCGCGTACGTCAGCTCGTCCCGCCACAATCCTTTGGCCACATATGTACTTACCCACCAAAACTCGTTGGCGCATGCGTCGAATTCCCGCGCGGCCGGCGGCTTCACGGCATAATCCCGAAGACTCGGCGGCTCCATCTCCCCGATCAGCCCGTCCTTGTCGAGCAGCAGCACGCTGAGACTGTCCGGTTCGAGCTCCGCCAGCCGGTCCGCCTGAAACAAGCGAAGATCGAGGCGGTTGCCGTCCATGAATTGCATCATGCAGATAAAGCTATCGCCCGGCTGGCGGTCGCTGTCCAGCTGCTGGTCGGAAGATTGGGCGATCATGCGCTCGCCGAAGCGGTCGAACCAAGCGCGATCGCGGATGATGTCTTCCACCGACGCGACGACGTACACGATATCGTAATCTTGGAACAGATCCCTTCTGGCTTCCGGGTTCGCCCGGGAGCCGTTCAGAATAACCGCCCGGATGCGTTCGTCCTCTCGGGCCGTCGACAAAATCAAGTCCATCATCTGCGCTTCGTTTCGCATGAATTCTCGCCTCTTTTCCATTTGTTTGCAAATACGCGGCCGGCTATGTTAGAATGTGTGTACTTCAAATTGAACGGAGGGTTACGTGTGATAGATTTTATCCGAGTTCGTACTTTGCGCGGCTAATTGAATAGCGCCAAGGCTCTGCTTGTGCAGAGGACTCAGGATAGGTCTGTCCTTTATAGGTAACCCATGGTTAATCGTACCACGAGATCGTCGAGATTGCAGGTCTCGAACATACCTATAGGGAATCAAATATTCGGATTGCGCTTGGATGACGCTCGCCCTGATGCGGGTCTGTTTGTCCATCGTGTTCCGAATCGACCGTTTGGTAACCGGCTAACGGCGACGGCACTTTCTGCGCCATCGATCGATCGTACCGGATACTCCCTTGTTTCCTTCCTTCGACTCTTCGAACGCACAGGCCAGAACGCCCGTGCGTTTTTTGGCGTCCGCGCGCTTCCCTTGCATCCCAAACAAGCCCTAGGAGGAATTCATATATGGAACAACCGAACAACAGAGCCGTGATCGTCGGCGTTAATTTGCAGGATCGTCCCGACTTTGCCTATTCGATGGAGGAACTGCGCAACCTCGCGGAAGCCTGCAATATCGAGGTCGTCGGCGAGCTGACTCAGAACATGGCCAAAATCAACGGTTCCCACTACCTGGGAAGCGGTAAAATCGACGAGCTCTTGGGGCTCGCGGAGGGACTGGACGCCTCGACCGTCATTTTCAACGACGAGCTGTCGCCATCCCAAATCCGCAACCTGGAGAGCGCGCTGCAGAAGAAGGTCATCGACCGCACGATCGTCATCCTGGACATCTTCTCCGAGCGCGCCCAGACGCGCGAAGCGCAGCTGCAGGTCGAAGTCGCGAAGCTGCAGTACATGCTGCCGCGTCTCGTCGGCTTGCGCGAATCGCTCGGCCGTCAAGGCGGCGGCTCCGGCATGAAGAACAAAGGTACGGGCGAGACGAAGCTCGAGCTGGATCGCCGCCGCATCGAGGACCGGATCTCCGCCCTGCAGCAAGAGCTGGAGAAGCTGGTCGCCCGCCGCCAAGTGCAGCGCAAGCAGCGCCAGAAGACCGGCGTGCCCGTCGTCTGTCTCGTCGGTTATACGAATGCCGGCAAATCGAGCCTGATGAACGCCATTTTGGACCGGTACATGCCGGAATCGAACAAACAAGTGCTGGCCAAAGACATGCTGTTCGCCACGCTGGAGACGTCAGTGCGCGGCATTGAGCTGCCGGACAACAAATCGTTCCTCCTCACGGATACGGTCGGTTTTGTCAGCCAGTTGCCGCATCATCTCGTGAAGGCGTTCCGTTCCACGCTGGAGGAGGTCGCCGAGGCCGATCTGCTCATCCAGGTCGTCGATTACGCGAACCTGGAGCACCAGCGGATGATCGACGTGACGAACTCGACGCTGAAGGACCTGGGCGCGGATCATATTCCGATGATATACGCGTACAACAAGACCGATCTGACCGGCGAAGCGTACCCGCAGACGAGCGGCGATAACGTCTACCTGTCGGTGAAAGAGAAGGCCGGGCTGGAAGAGCTCGTCGAGCTCGTCAAAGAGAAGGTTTTCCAGAACTATGTCGAGTGCGAGGTCATCATTCCGTTCCAGGAGGGCCGTCTGGTCGCCTATTTCAATGCCAACGCGCATGTGCGGGAGACGACTTACGAGCCGAACGGCACGCGATTGAAGATGGAATGCAAGTCCGCGGACTACGAGAAGTTCAAGCATCTGTTCGCCGATCCGATCGAAGCCGAATAACGCAGGATTGATTTTTGTCCGCGTCCGCGGTAAGATGTTCACCAATCAGCCATATCCGCGTTGATGGACCAATAGTACCTGATGCGACGTCCAGTCGCTTATAAGGCAGCGAGCCGGGGACCGTGCAAGCCCGGCGATTCGTCAGGGAAAAGGCAGTCCGGAGCGGAATTGTGAAAAGTGGGCGTTCTCGCATGCAGCGAAACGTCAACTAGGGTGGAACCGCGGGTGCAGCTACGCTCTCGTCCCTAGGCATCGCTCCCCCGCGATGACCTAGAGGCGGGAGCTTTTTTATTTGAATACGGCTGTAACCTAACCTTGAGGAGCGTGCACTACGATGAGCAGTAACAAAACGATGGAGCAAATCGTCGCGCTGGCCAAACACCGCGGCTTCGTATTCCCGGGATCGGAAATTTACGGCGGACTCGCCAACACGTGGGACTACGGCCCGCTCGGCGTCGAGCTGAAGAACAACATCAAGCGCGCCTGGTGGAAGAAGTTCATCCAGCAATCGCCCTATAACGTCGGGCTGGACGCGGCCATTCTGATGAATCCGCAGGCATGGGTCGCCTCCGGCCACGTCGGCAATTTCAATGATCCGATGATCGACTGCAAATCGTGCAAAGCCCGCCACCGCGCGGATAAACTGATCGAGAACGCCCTGGGCGAGAAGGACATCGAGATCGTCGTCGACGGCATGTCCTTCGACCAGATGAAGGCGCTGATCGACGAGCACGCAATTGCCTGCCCGGACTGCGGCAGCCGCGATTATACGGACATTCGCCAGTTCAACCTGATGTTCAAGACATTCCAAGGCGTGACGGAATCGAGTTCCAACACGGTGTACCTTCGTCCCGAGACGGCGCAGGGCATTTTTGTCAACTTCAAGAACGCGCAGCGAACGATGCGCAAGAAAATCCCGTTTGGCATCGGCCAGATCGGCAAGAGCTTCCGCAATGAAATTACGCCGGGCAACTTCACGTTCCGCACGCGCGAATTCGAGCAGATGGAGCTGGAGTTCTTCTGCAAGCCGGGCGAAGACCTGCAGTGGTTCGAATACTGGCGCAGCTTCTGCCGTGACTGGCTGCTGTCCCTCGGCATGAACGAATCGAGCATTCGGCTGCGCGATCACTCCGAAGACGAGCTGTCCCATTACAGCAACGCGACGACCGACATCGAGTACCGCTTTCCGTTCGGCTGGGGCGAGCTGTGGGGGATCGCGGACCGGACCGATTACGACCTGAAGCAGCATATGGCTCACTCCGGCGAGGACTTCCACTACATCGACCAAGAGACGAACGAGCGCTACGTGCCGTACTGCATCGAGCCTTCGCTCGGCGCGGACCGCGTCACGCTGGCGTTCCTCATCGATGCCTACGAGGAGCAGCAGCTCGAGGGCGACGACAGCCGCGTCGTGCTCCGCTTCCATCCGGCGCTCGCGCCGATCAAGGCGGCGGTGTTCCCGCTCTCCAAGAAATTGGCCGAAGGCGCGCAGCGCATCTTCGCCGATCTGGCCGAAGATTTCATGGTCGACTACGACGACGCCGGCTCCATCGGCAAGCGCTACCGCCGTCATGACGAGATCGGCACGCCGTTCTGCATCACCTACGACTTCGAGTCGGAGACCGACGGCTGCGTCACCGTTCGCGACCGCGACACGATGGAGCAGACGCGTCTGCCGATCGCGGAGCTGAAGGCTTACTTGACGGGGCGCGTGAAGTTCTAAAGTGATCTAATCAGCGGGCGACGCTTAACCTTCTTATCTTGTGATGCGCAGATGTCCGGCATATACGAGCGGGAACTAGAATAAATGGTACATTCGTCAAGCAATCGGCCTAAGCCGGTTGCTTTTTTTATTTTTCAATTCGGACGGCGCAACATTAGGCTGTCATGTCTCGTCTGAAATGGAGTTAATTTACAAATCGGAATTAGCTGCGATATGATGAAGGGACACCTACGCGATGAAAAAAATCGTCTTATTCTTCCTGCTTGCGCTCTATGCCGCCGCTGGGATCGCGATCCCCTTGCCATCGGTCTCTTACGCATGCGACTGCGCGACACCGAATCCTTCCGAAGCGCTGGCGAGCGCCAAATTTGTGTTCACGGGCGAGGTGTTGCGCGTGAAGAAACAGAAGCGGCGAGCCGGCGTCCTCGGACCGATCGAATATCGGGAGGCGAACCACTTCAAGGTGACCGCATCGTGGAAGGGCGCCGACCATACCGAGCTGATCGTGTTCGACCGCGGCTCCGAAGCCTCCTGCGGAATCCACTTCCAAGTCGGCGCCCGCTATCTCGTCTATGCTTATCAGGAGCGTAACGGAGATGCGTACGCCGGTCTGTGCAGCGTTAAGGGTCTGTCGGCCGCCGCCAGAGATCTCCGCGTGCTTGGTCCTGGCGTCGAGCCGCGGACGATCGTCAATCTGGACGATAACAGGCGACAGCTGTCCCTTCGGGATGGAGCGCTAATCCTTCTATCCAGCGGACTTGTCGCTGTGTTGATATCGGCGTTCCTCGTCCGGCGCAGACGCCATCGCGGCTAGCTGCATCCGCAATGTATAACCGCAAGCCATTGTACCCAAATCCATTCTAATCAAGGTGCCTCATGAAATCTAAAGTCAGTCTCATGCTCGCCATCCTGCTCCTGCTGCTGTTCCCATACGGACGCAAGGCGGTGGCGATCCATACGTATTTCAACGGCTGGGAAGCCAAGCTGCCTCACCCGCCGATCGAGCAGTCCGGAAGTGTCTACCTTCCCCTCGACGATGCCGCCCCCCGCTTCGGGCTCGTGCCGGAGCGAACCCCCGGCGGCGTGGCTCTTCGCGCCAAGCAGACGCCATCGGGAACGCTGAACGTAACACGGGAGGAGCTTCTGGAGCGCAAAGGCCTGTTGTATTTTCCAGTTCGAAAGCTGAACGGCTTCGCGAACTATACGGTCGATTGGAACGCGCGCACGCACCGGCTGAGCATCGCGAGCGACGGCGTTCGCTACCGTACGGAGATGGACGGGCTGCCGATCTTAATGTACCATCATTTTCAGACCGATCTGGATTCGTCGACGATCGTGCATCCGAAGGCGCTGGAGAAGCAGCTCGCGGCGCTTGCGACGAGCGGGTACACGACGCTGTCGGCCGCGGAAGCACAGCAGTATTTGAAGGGGGAGCGCCTCTTCCCGAAGAAACCCGTCTATCTCACGTTCGACGACGGTTACGAGAGCAACTATACGCTGGCCTACCCGCTGCTGCGCAAATACAACGCCAAGGCGACGATCTTCGTCATCGCCTCCACGATGCGAAGCGGCGCAGGCGGCCCGACCGATGACCAGGCGGCCCCGAAGCTGACTTGGGGGCAAATCGCCGAGATGTCCGCCACCGGCCTCGTCGATATCCAAAGCCACACGTACGACCTGCACCGCAAAGGCAAGGTGCGCGGATCGGACGTCGAACGCGGTCTCGTCACGGCGCCGGCTTATGTCGGTAAACAGCCGGAGACGAAAGCGGCATACGAGCAGAAGGTGCTGGACGATTTCATCCTGTCGAAGACGATGATCGAGCGCCATACGCACCGCCCCGTCTTCGTGCTCTGCTACCCGTTCGGCGACTACAGCATGGCCAGCGAAGAGATTGCCCGTCAAGCGGGATTTACGATGACGCTGCTCGTCAAGCCCGGCATCAATTACCCCGGCAGCCGGCCGAGCACGCTGCGCCTGAAGCGCATCAACATCACCAATGCCGACGTAGACGAAGCGTTCCTGAAGAAGCTGGACCCTGCGCGATAAAGCCATTCATCCATCGATCATCCACACGGAAAAGGCGGCAGGCCAAGGAAGGAAACTTCCAAGGCTCGCCGCCTTTTGTATGCCGCCATCGGCATTACGCCCCTAACGCGTGACCCGGATCAACTGGCGCTCCCGCCAATCGAACGCTTCGCCCAGCGTGAACGCGTTCAAGTCCAGCACGGTGTCCAGCTCGCGCTTAGGCCGGTCCTGGAACCGCTCCTTTCCGTCCGCCCGGCAGGCGTAAAGCTCGGCATGCTCCCCGGGTTCGAGATGGCGCCGCAAATAATCGAGCAGCACGTCCAGGCTTTTGCGATTTTTCGCATACGCTGCAGGCTGCGTCTGGATCCATTCGGGACGGAGCTTGTACGTACCGCCCTCCGGACTCATTTCATAAATATGGGGCAGCTGGAACGGATGCTCGGCTCCCGGGTTTTCCATGGGACCTTTAACGAACAAGCCGACGGCATCCAATTCGGTCTCGTACACTTCCATTAGCTGCTCGCCCGCCGGGTACTTCCGCAGCAGCATCTGCATCGGCCCGTTATCGGCCGCAGCCGGATTTACGCGCGTTACGTAATGATTCAGCGTCATCGTCGTCTTGTTCTTGCCGAACGCGCCCGTCGGCAGCTCGCGGCCTGCGGCCATGTAATAATATAAGGTCATGCGAACAACGCCTTTCTTCTGTTGTTAAATTCGCTTGCCGCCGTCGTACCAATGCGCAAGCTGCGCCTCTGTCGTGCGATGACGCAGCAGCTCCTTGCACGGTCGGCTGTCCATGTCACCGGCTGTCGTCTCCCGGCGTGACGGATGAAGGTCTCGCAGTCCTCTCTTCCTCCCACAATCGCTCCACCTCGGCCAGCCGCCCGCCTTCGAACCTCGCTCTGTAGATGTCCGGCTTGCTCGTGCTTGACCAGAACGCGTAGCCGTAGCGCGCATCGAAATAGTGGAGCATGATCGTCATGATATTGCCATGCGTGCCGATCGCGATCCGTTTGCCTGCGTGATCCTCCAGCAAGCGCGAGATCGCCGGTACCGCCCGCGCTCGCGCTTGCCGCGTCGTCTCCCCTTCGGGTAACGCCGCATCCAGATCCTCGAACGAAAGCGCCACTGCGCGCCGGAACGCCTCCTCCGGTATATCCACGCTCAAGCTGCCGATCGCTCGTTCCTTCAGCGCCTCGATAAGCGTAATCTCCTTCCCCAGCCGTTCCGCCAGCGGAGCGACAGTATCCCGCGCCCGATGCTGCGGACTGGAGACGATGACGTCGATACCCTCGCCCACCAGCAGCTCCGCCACCCGCCGCGCATCGCGCTCGCCCTCTTCCGTCAACTTCGCGCCGGCGCCTTCCCGCTCGAGATCCTTCGAAAAGTTCGTGTTCCCATGACGGACGAAATACAAATAGGTTGAAGCTGCCAACGAGTAGAACCTCCCTATGCGGATCCCGGCTTGTGCCGTTCCGCCCGAATTTATCTTCTCACGGTCAATGGAGCTGCATTTCTTCTGTAAGTTCGCCGCCAGTCCATATTTTCCTCCCCCATCCAAGGGCCGGTTATCGACGTGACACAAAGAAACCGCCCGCGAGCTGGCGCTCGCGGGCGGTTCTTCCTTGCGACAAGCTATTCTTTCCGGGTGACCGCGCGAATGTTGGCGTCGGGGTGGTGCAGCAGAATCTGCTGCCGGGCATCCTCCGTGCCGATCGCCTCGATCTCCCGGTAGTAAACGACGTTATAGTGCCGATCCGCGAATTCTACGGTATAGACTTCCTGTTCGAACTGACCAATCTCCACTTCAGCTCAGCTCCTTTACCACGAATAGACGACTTCAGCACAGTATATTCGCGTATACCCGGATTTACTACGGTTGAAACACCCTTCTTTCCGCGGCGTCCACGGTATGCTTGAGCAGCGTGGCGATCGTGACGGGACCGACGCCCGCCGGCACTGGCGTGATGGCGCTCGCCTTCGCGAGACATGCCTCGTAATCCACGTCGCCGATGTTGCCCTCGTTATAGCCGGCATCCAGCACGACGGCGCCGTCCTTGATCCACTCGCCCTGGATAAAGGCCGGCTTGCCGACGGCCGCCACGACAATGTCGCCCTGACGGACAAGCTCGGCCAAGCCCTCCGTCTTGGAGTGGCAGACCGTCACGGTCGCGTTGCGGTTCAGCAGCATGAGCGACACCGGCTTGCCCAGAATCGGGCTGCGTCCGACGACGACGGCGTGCTTGCCTGCGATCGGCAGGTTGTAGTAGTCGAGGATGGTTAGGATCGCCGCCGGCGTACAGGACGGATATTCCGCCATGCCGAACGCGTTCTGCGCGAAACCGAGCATTGTCACCCCGTCCACGTCCTTGCCGATCGCGATCGCTTCGAACGCCGCGCGTTCGTCGATCTGATGCGGCACCGGATGCTGGAGCAGGATGCCGTGCACGCCGTCGTCGGCGTTCAACTCGTCGATGACCGCGATCAGCTCCTCCGTCGTCGTCTCCGCCCCCAGATGAATCCGGCGCGACTCCATGCCGAGCCGCGCGCAGGCATTCCCTTTCATCCGCACATACGTGGCCGACGAAGGGTCGTCGCCGACGAGGATCGTCGCCAGGCAGGGCACGATCCCGTTCTCCTTCAATACCGCTACCCGCGCCGCAAGATCCGCCTTGATGCCGTCCGCCACCGTCGTTCCATTCAAAATCAATGTGTTTTCCGCCATTTGGTTCATCTCCTGTAGGATTGATCAAAACAAAAAAAGGCAAGGGATGCTGCTCCCCTTACCTTCGCCCAGGCGTACGGCCGTTACCGCCAATGCGCTCCCTCATGGTTCCCCATGCTCCGCCAGTTACGCATCACGTTCAATTACGACCATTATAGGCCGAAGCGCGCACCTGAGCAAGACTCGTTTTCGCTCGCCGAACGAAAGAGTCCTGCAGCGCTTCGAAATCCCTGACCCGCCGTGGTAAAGTAAAGGGAGAAAGGTGGATCCGACATGGCGCTAGGCATTACAAGACAACAATTGAACGCGTGGAAGGAAGCGGTCCTACGCGGCGAAATCGCTTTTCTGACGCATTATTGGACCGACGAGCGATTCCCCGGCATGCGGACCGTGACCAAAGCGGGCTGCGCCGACTTGGAACGGCTGTCCGCCTGGTGCAGGCAGCACGGGTTGAATCCGGCTTACATCCATCGCCGCGACCGATACCCCCATTTCGATCTATTCGGACCGAAGCAGAAAGAGATTTTGCTGCGGGAAGGACTGTCCTCCCATATCGAGCGGTTTCGCCTCTGATCCGAGTCTGGTTGGGAGGCGCTGACTTGCGCTAGCTTCGGCTTATGCCGCGTTCCTCCGATGTTCCTCCATGCCCGAGGCGCCGGCGAAACGCGCGTTTCCCTTTACGATGATAAACTGCGATGCGATGAGAAAAGTTTAATTTACATATATTCCCTAACTATCGTAACCTTCCCCGCCTCCGAAGCGTCTAATGGGTGGTTTGTTTACACCGCCACGACCGAAGGAGGAATCCCCCCCTATGCGAAAACGCATCGGATCCGCAATACTCGCATCCCTTACCGCGCTTCAAATCGTCACGGTTGCCGCAGCCGCGCCAGCCGGCGGGACGACTGCCCAATACGGACTCGGCACCATCGTGAAGAAAGACGGCACGCTCTGGGAATGGGGCAGTCAAGGCATGCTCGAACGCTCCGTGCCGACGCAGGTAACCGCGCTACAGGACATCAAGGCGTCGATCGGCCAGTTCGCCGTGAAGAAAGACGATACCGTCTGGCATTGGGCCGTCGACTATCGGACGGGCAAATCGACCGCGGTGCAGGTGCCCGGCATGAAAGGCCTGACCGACGTCATCCATCATGATACCGCCTTCCTCGCCGTAGATGCGGCCGGCGCGGTGTACCGCCTCCCTTACAGGGAATACGGCAAACTGGAGACTACCGAAATCGTCCAACTCTCCGGCATCGACAACGTCATCGCCATGAGCTCGTACTTCGCGGCGGACGTAAAGCTCAGCAACCGCGAGCAATGGCTGTTCTTGAAGAAAGACGGGACGGTGCTGCGCCAGACGCAAGGCCGTACGGATTTCACTCCGGTCGCGGGCCTAAACGGCATTATTGCGCTGGAAGGCCGCTATGCGTTGAAGGACGACGGTACCGTCTGGGCTGTGTCGGACGAGCTGTCGCAATCGGATCAGTCGCCGCAGCAAGTGAAAGGCTTGAACGACATTAAGAAACTTAATGCCTTCACGGCGATCGACGGAGATTCGCGGTTATGGTATTGGGGCCTGACGGTAACCGGCTTCACGGACGGCACCGTGTATCACGAGCAGACGCCGGTTCGCATCGCGACGATCAACGACGTACGCGAGGCTCACGTTGCGGGAAGGTCGCTCTTCGTCCTAACCAACAATGGCAAGCTGTATGAGACGAGCATCGAGGTCGACAGAATGCCGTCCAATCCGTCTTTCATCCTGCATGCCGAAGATGTGGACAGCCTAAGCGACAGCGGACGTCTCTTTCAGAAAACGGACGGCAAACTTTGGACATGGGGGCTCGACCATGCATCCGTGATAATCCCGGTTCCCATGCAGCCGCCGATCGCGCTTGTATTAAACGGAGAGACGATCGCGCTGACGAACGGCGTCGTGACGCGCGACAGCCAAGCGTTCGTGCCCCTGCGCTCCGTCTTCGAGAAGCTTGGCGCCAAAATCGCATGGGACAACTCGGCGAAGACGGTCACGCTCGAAGGAACGAACGGCGCAAGCCCGCTGCGCATCGCGATCGACTACCGCAGCGGCGCGACGACGCTGAACGGCAAGACGGTCCAGACACAGACGGAACCGTTCAGCGTGAGCGGCTACTCGTATTTGCCGCTTCGCTTCATTAGCGAACAGCTTGGGGCCAAGGTCGAATGGAAGCAGAAGGAAGAGCAGATCAGCATCACCTATAAGTAATTCATCAAGTAAAATGACGACCCGGAGGAGGCATCGCATAGATGAAAAAAACGCTCACCGCGCTCCTAGCGGCTTCGGCGCTTTCGCTGCAGCTGGCGTTCCCGACTTCGGCGGCCGCGCTTCAAGGGAGCATCTCGGACTTTTCGCCCACATCGCTGATTAAGAAAGACGGCTCATATTGGGCGTGGAGCGGCAAGCAGGCCGTCCCGACCCAAGTACACGGGCTGACGGATGTGAAGGAAGCCTTCGCCGAGCAGCTGGTCGTGAAGGAAGACGATACGGTCTGGCATTGGCAGCGGGATGCCGCGACGAACCGCGTAACGATCGAGCAGATCCCCGGCGCGGTCGGCCTCGCATCGGTGCTGCGTTACTGGGAAGACGAGGCGCTCATCGCCGACGCGAGCGGCGCGGTCTTCGCCGTTCCCGTGAACCCGCACGGACTCGTGCCGTCGAAGACGAGGAAGATTGAAGGCATCGAGGGCGTGGCGAAAATCGCGGCCTATCAGGAAGTGACCCCCGCGTATGATCGAGCGAGCGTGCTGGTGTTCCTGAAGAAGGAGGGCTCGGTCGTCCGAAGCGCGCCGGAGCTTGCGCGCTTCTCGCCGGTTCCCGGCTGGAGCGGAATGCTGGACATCGAGCGGAACGCGGGGCTCAAGCATGACGGCACCGTGTGGACGCTCCCCGAAGAAGTGGCCGAGACGGGCCGTCAAGACGTGAAGCCCGCGCAGGTCCGCGGCCTCTCGAATATCGCGAAGATCAACGGCTCGGCGGCCATTGACCGCAGCGGCAGGTTATGGTTCTGGGGGAAGACGGTCACCGGCCAATCCGACGGCGTCGTCTATTACAAGCAGCAACCGGTCATGCTTAGCGCCGTCCAAGACGTACGCGAAGCCTACCTGGCCGAGCGCAGACTCGTCGCGCTGACCGACGACGGCAAGCTTTATGAAACATCGGTGGAAGGCGTCAAACTAGCGCCGAACGCCAAGTTCAACCTGCTCGCGACGGGCGTAGAAGAGGTGGAAGCAAGCCGGCATCTCATTTTCCAGCTGAAGGACGGCTCGCTCTGGGGGTGGGGATTCAACAAGAACGCGGAGCTTGGCTACGGCGATTACGAGCTCAGCCACGAGCTGCCCGTCCCCGTGCAGAAGCCGATCGCCGTCATCTTGAACGGCGAATCGGTCGAGCTGACGAACGGCGTCGTGACGCGCGCCAGTCAAGCGTTCGTCCCGCTGCGCTCCGTCTTCGAGAAGCTTGGCGCCAAGCTGAGTTGGGACGACCATGCCAAGACCGTCACGCTAACGGGCGTCGATCCGGACAAGCCGCTTCGCATCACGATCAACTACAAGACGGGGATCACACAGCTGAACGGCGCAGCGGTCAACCTTCAAACGCCGCCGTTCAGCGTCAGCGGCACCTCCTACCTGCCGCTTCGCTTCATTAGCGAGCAGCTCGGCGCGCAGGTGGACTGGAATCAGGCGGCGGAGAAGATTGATATTCGTTATGAGTAGCCCTTGTCGGGCCTCAGCACCTCAACCCAAAAGCCCTGTTCGCGTGAAGCGAACAGGGCTTTGCTTTTCGCTACCGCTACCGGTTCACCCGCCAGCTGACCAGCCTGCTGACGATGAATAACGACAGCACGCTGAACGCGAGCATGACGAGGCAATCGATCAGGACGCCCGTCGTCCAACCGTGCAGCAGCACCTGCCGCATCGCATCCGCCGCGTACGTCGTCGGCAGCGCGTACGAGATCCACTGCACGACCGTCGGCAGCTGGTCGGCCGTCACCATGACCGGCGACAGGAACGTAATGAGCATCATGAGCGCTTGGCATAGAATGTTCGTCAGCTGATGGCTCGGCGACCAGAAGCCAAGGATGATCCCGACGCCGACGACACTCGTCAGGCATAGCAGCGCCACGAGCGGCAGCGCGGGCGTCATGTGCAGCGTCACGTCGAACATCCACTGGCCGAGGAACAAGAGGATGACGAACGAAGGCACGGTGCTCATCAAGCCGCGGATCATGTTGGCCAGCACGAAGTTGAATTTGGAAATCGGCAGCGAGGCGTAGAACGTAAAGTGATCCTGATGCTTCTGGAACGAAATTTCCTGTCCCAAGCCGTTAAGCCCCATGACGATGATGCCGAACAGCAAATTGCCCGCCAAGATCTGCACAATGTTCTCGTAGGACGGATCGGTGATGAAGAACCGCATGAAAATAATCGTCGTCATCGGAATCAGCGTCGCCATGACGATAATCCACACCCAGCTGTTGCGGATCGTCGCGAATTGAATCCGCACGAGGATCGACAGCTCCGTCCACCATCTGCCCAAGCCCGTAGGCACCGCGATCGCGGCCTGCGGCGCGGGATTAACCGACCCTCTCATGCAAGGCCTCCCCTTTCTCCGCTTCCCGGTCGATGTGGAAGTAGACGTCCTCCAGACTTGGCGGAAGAACGGAATATTCCTCGATCGCAAGGTCCGACCGCGCGATAATCATTTCCAGCAGCGCGGCCGCCCGGTGCTTCTCGACGAGCAGCCGGATGCGGTTCTCGCCGCCCTCCTGCACGATACCCCACGCGGACAGCTCACGCTCCGCCGTTTCCCGCTGCCCCATCGTGGTGCCGATCTCGAACCGGAGCCGCTGATCGACCCGCTGCTTCAGCTTCGCGACCGCGTCCATCGCCAGCAGCTTCCCGTGGTTGATGACCGCCACCCGGTCGACGACCTGCTCCGCCTCCAGCACATTATGCGTCACGAGCAATATCGTCGCCCCCTGCCGGTTATGCTCCTCGATCAAATTCCACACGAGGCGGCGCTTCTTCGGATCGAGCTCGTTGGTCGGTTCGTCCAGGATGAGCACCGGCGAATGGCCGATGAGCGCGGTCCCGATGCCCACCATCCGCTTCTGCCCGCCGGAGATTCGGCTTAGCTTCTTGCCGGACAGCTCGCTCATCTCGAACAGCTCGAGCAGCGCCTGCGCTTCGCGCTTCGCCGCGCGCGCCTCCATCCCCCGGAGGCGGGCGGTGAAGACGAGCGCCTCCATGACGAGCAAATCCGAGAGCACATGCGGGTCCTGCGAGAAATAGGCCACCTCCGAAGCGACGCGGCGCGATTGGGCGTATACTTCGCTGCCCTCATACAGCACCCGGCCCGACGTCGGTTTGAGCTGGCCGACGAGCTGCTTGATCAGCGTCGATTTGCCCGCCCCATTCGGACCGAGCACCCCGAGAATTTCGCCCCGCTCGATGCCGAGCGATATGTTATCGTTAGCCAGCTTGGTGTTCTTGCCTTTCTTATAGAGCTGGCTGATCTCCTGCGCTTCGAACACGTAATGGCTCATTTCGTTCCCCTCCTTAGTTCAACAACATCCGTTTGGTCTGATCCATCAGCATAGACAGCCGATCGGCGTCGAGCTCGTAATAGATGCGGCCGTCCGCCTTCGTAATCCGGATCAGACCGAGATCGATCAGCAGGTTCGTATGATAATTGATAGCCGCCGGCGTCAGCGCCATCAACTGCGCCAGCTCCCCGGCGTAATGATTGCGCGTCTTGAGCAGTTCCAGCAGGTCGAGCCTGCGTTTGTCCGCGATCACCTTCAGGAACTTCTCGGTCATGTCCTTATCCTCTTGCCTGCGCTCCAATGCGTCGTTGAAGTAGCCGAGCGACATCCAGCTGCACGCGTCGCCGCGCCAATCGACGGCGTTGAAAAACATGCACACCTGCGAAATATAGCTGACGTGCACGCGCGTCCGCTTCGTGACGAGCTTCGGATCGATCCGGGCGATGCGGGCGAAAGACTGCTCGGGATCGGCCGCGAACAGCGCCTCGTACTTCCGAGCGCCTTCCTCGCCGAACGCCGCGAGGCGCTCCCGCTCCGGCAGAAAAGCATGGGTCCAGAACGATTCCAGCAGCAGGACGGTCCGGTGCCGGAACTCCTCCGGATAACGGGCACAATCGAGCAGCTCGGCGTGCAGCTCCGCATCCGGCAGCGGATGCGCGGCGGCCAGCAGCGGCAGGAGCTGCGCATCCGTTCGGACCGAAGCGGCGTCTCTCCCATCCAGCCAGTCGATTCCCGCGCTCTCGTACACCGCCTCCAGCAGCATATACACCAGATCGAGCGCGTCCCAATTGCGATAGCGTTCGAACCACTCCTTCGTGGTGGCCGCCTCCTCGCCGCCGAAGAAGACGTTGTACAGGCCGGCGTCCAGCCGGTCGTAAAGCGTGCTTTTGCCGAAGAGCAGATTCATCTCCCGCTTCACGTGACGGGACAGCCGGCCGATCATTCCCTCCAGCATGTTCGTCGCCTCTTCGTCCAGCGCAATGCCCATCTCCCGGCCGAATTCCAGCATGAAATCCTTCTTGGCCGCCATCGAGAGCGCGGCGATGAACTCTAGCGGCTCGCAGTAGCCGAACTCCAACAACTGCTGCTGCTGCTCGATCATGGGTTCGATAACGATCCTCTCCATTCGATCTGACTTAAGTTTATACTTAACAATCTATACTCAGTTTTAAATAATGACTTAAGACAAAATTAACAAACAACCGCCCACCTGTCAATATTTGCTAATGGTTATTTTCGGAAATCGTCGTCCCGCTCCCCTGATCGTTCCGAAATGCTATACTTAAAACACGACAAATTCGCCAAAGGAGGTCTCTTCCTTGTTTCATATCCTGCTTGTCGAAGACGACGACAAGATCCGTGCGATCGTGGCCGACACGCTGCGCAAGTGGCAGATGCAGGTGACCGAGGCGGTCCGCTTCGACCGGGTGTTGGAGGAATTCGAACAAGCCCAGCCGCATTTGGTCATCCTGGACATCAATTTGCCGGTGTTCGACGGGTACTACTGGTGCCAGCGTATCCGCGCCGCTTCGAAGGTGCCGATCCTGTTCCTCTCCTCGCGCGATCAGAACATGGACGTCATCATGGCGATCAACATGGGCGGCGACGATTTCGTGCAGAAGCCGTTCGATCTCGGCGTCCTCGTCGCCAAGGTCAATGCGCTGCTGCGCCGCAATTATACCTACCAGGACGAGCAGCTGCAGCTGGCGCACGGCGGGCTCACGTTCAACCTGTCCAATTCGTCGATCGCCGCGGGGACGCAGAGCGTCGAGTTATCCCGCAACGAATTCATCGTGCTGCAGACGTTCATGCGCAGCATCGGCAAAATCATTTCGCGCGAGGAGCTGATGCAGGCGCTCTGGAACGACGAGCAGTTCGTCGACGACAACACGCTGACCGTCAACGTCAATCGGCTCCGGCGCAAGATCGCCTCGCTGGGCCTTGCAGACTTTATCGCGACGCGCAAAGGAATGGGGTATATCGTCGAATGAAGTTCAGGCGGTTCCTGGCGTACGAGCGGCCTTACCTGTTCGCCCTGCTCGCGGTCGTCGCGGTCGTCACCCTCGTCTTCATGACCGACCCCGGCGTATTATGGCGCTGGAGCACCGTGCTGTACGCCTGCGCGCTCGCGCTGATCATCGCCGCCGGCTTCACGCTGTACCGCTTCGCGCTGAGCGCAAGCGCGATCCGGCACATGGACGACGAGGAGACGCGCCCGCTGTCGATGGAGGCGGCCGCCTACCGCGAAGCCATGGAGCGGATGGAGCGCCGGCACATCCAGGCGCTCAACGAAGCGAAGGCGCAGCAGCGCGAGCATTATAATTTCATCGTGTCGTGGTTCCACGAGATCAAGACGCCGATCTCCGTGCTTCGGCTCATGCAGCAGACGCAGATCGACCCGGCAAGCCTGGAAGAGGAGCTGGCCCGCATCGAGCATTACGTCGATCAGGCGCTCTACTACGCGAAGCTGGACAGCTTCAGCCAAGATTACGAGATCGGCGAAGTCGCGCTTGCGTCCTTCATGAAAGGCATCGTCAGACGCCACGCGAAGACGTTCATCTCGCGCAAAATCCGGATCGATCTGCGGATGGAGCCGTCGCTATCCGTCCAATCCGACCCGAAGTGGCTCCAATTCATCGCGGACCAAGTCCTCACGAATAGCTTGAAATACACGGCTGAGAACGGGGAAATCGTCATCTCGACCCGCGTCTTCGCGCAGGAGAAGCAGCTCGTCATCCGGGACAACGGCATCGGCATCGAAGCGAAGGATTTGCCGCGCGTGTTCAACCGCGGCTTCTCGGGGACGAACGGGCGGCAGACGCAGGCCAAATCGACGGGCATGGGACTCTATCTCGCGCAGGAGCTCTCGAACCGGCTCGGCCATTACATGACCTGCTCGTCGGTGGCCGGCGCGTACACGGAGATGGTGATCCATTTTCCGAAGCATCACGACGTGCATTGGTCGATGCGGCGCGTGGCGATTGCGGAAGAAAACGATTAGCCCGGACGTTCAATCGAGAAAGACGCCAAAAACCGCAAGCACGCGGCATCCTAGCCGTTCGCTTGCGGTTTTTTGCTGCTCCTACTATCCCCTATCCCCGTGCGCTCGCCAACCGGTAATATAAGTTCACCGACGCGAGGTAGAAGACGAAATAGATGATGAAATAGCCGCCCATGATCGCCCACACCGCGGCCGTCAGCCCCGGAAAGTCCTTCACCGAATCCAGAATGTACACCTTGATGATGAACCAGCTGAACGCGATTCCCAGCGCGAGCGGCGGCGCGAACACGAACAGCTGCTGCTTGCGGACGGCGCCGCGGATTTGCTCCTCCCGCACCCCGATTTTGCGCAAAATCGCATACTGCCCCCGGGCCTCCGTCGCCTCGCGCAGCTGCTTGAAGTAGATGACGCTCGCCAGCGCGAAGACGGCGATGACCGCGAGGAAGGCGCTCGCGAACAGCAGCAGCGCGGAGCCCTCGATCTGCTTTGAGTAGACGTCGGCGAACGAGGAGTAATATGCTTCCGGCTGCTTCGTCACCAGCGCGTGAAGCTCCTTCGACAGCGCCTCCGCGTTCTTCGCGTCCTCGATATCGTAGATTTCGAACGTTCTGCGCGCCGCGTCCGTCTGCAAGGACGCATAAGCTTCGTCCGCGACCACGAGAACCGCCGGCTTCTTCACCATGGAGAGCACCGGATCGCTCGCCCAGCCGAGCAGCGCGTAGTCCTTCTTCTCGACGACGCTGAACGCGGCGGTACGCGAACCCAGCGCAAGCTCCAGCCGTTTGACGTCGCCCCCCTCGAACGTCGTCGCGAAATCCGTCCCCTGCGAGAGCGATACCGCTTCGTCGCCCGTAAGCGAGACCGTTTGGTCGCCGCCGCGCAGCTTGACGAGCTCGTTGTACGCTTGCTGAGGCACCAGCAGCACCTGCGGAAAAAAATATTCGGGATTCTCGAACGCATCGTCCACCGGCGTAGTCGGATCGGACGCGAGCGCCTCCAGCGTGCGATGCCACACGATGCCGTGCGCGGACTCGGCGATGATGGCTTCCGCCTCCGTCCGGACGGCCGGGTCCTTCGCTTCATAGGCGATGTCGTTCGGCAAATTCATGCCGACCGCGTCGAACTGGACCTTGTAGTTGATTGTAACGAAGCAGGTGAGCAGCATGATCAGCGTGCCGAACAGCGTGATGAACGTCAGATTGAGCGTATTGCCGCGCACCTGGAACCGCAGCGCGGACGTCCACAGCATCGTGCCGCCCTCGAAGTACCGCCGCCTTCCGCTTATATATTGCAGCAGCCAGCCCGTGAACTGGCGGAAGAACAAGAAGGTGCCGCCGATGATGCCGATCGTGACGATAATCATGCTCACCAGCGTGTACTCCTGCCACATGACCGAGGTCGCCCCGCCGCCGATGACGACGAATGCCGCCGCGAGCAGCGCGACCGCCAGCAGCGCCAGCCATCTGTTCGCATCGATCGGCTTCTCCATCCGCTCCTTCGCCCGGAACAGCTCGATCAGCTGGACGCGGCGGATAACGAAGTGGCTTTGCAGCGTGACGAAGACCGCGAGCGCCAGCAGCACGGCCACCGTCGTCCCGACCGCTCCGAGCGGGAAGGATAGCGAGATGACGCTGTCGTATTGCATCAGCTTCATGAGCAGCATGCCGAACAGCTTCGAGAGCAGGCCCCCGAGCAGGATGCCGCATACCAGCGATACCGCGCCGAGGACCAGCGTTTCGTAGAACACCATCCGCGTGATTTGCCCCTCGCGCATGCCGAAGAGCAGGTACGTGCCGAATTCCTTTTTGCGCTGCCGCATGAAGAACGAATTGGCGTACAGAATGAAGAAAATAATGAACACGAATACGACCACGGACGCGACCGACACGCCCATCCGGAAATTATCCCGGTTCTCCAGCGCGCTTAGAATATCGTCGTTGAACATGAGCGACGAGAAGGTGAAATGAATGACGACCCCGATGATCATGGAAACCAGGTAAATCGTATACAGGCGGAAATTCCGCTGCACGTTGCGCAGCGTCAGATCGAGCAGGCTCATCGCTTGCCTCCCCCGAGCAGACTCTGCGTATCCAGAATCCGGTCGTAGAACGCCTTATGTCCTTGGTCGCCCGCATACAGCTCGCTGACGATGCCGCCGTCCCGGAGGAAGATCACTCTTCCGCAATAGCTCGCCGCATAGGGATCGTGCGTCACCATAAGGATGGTCGTGCCGAAGGTGTCGTTCAAATGAACGAGCTGCTCGAGCAGTCCCGTGGCCGAGCGCGAGTCGAGCGCGCCCGTAGGCTCGTCGGCGAATACGATCGACGGCTCGGTAATGATCGCGCGCGCCGACGCCGCCCGCTGCTTCTGGCCGCCCGAAATTTCGCTCGGATATTTGTCCAGGATGCTCTCGATGCCCAGCGCCTCCGCGATCGCCTTCAAGCGGGCTTCCATCTCCTGTGACCTGACCTTGCGCAGCGATAGCGGCAGCAGAATGTTCTCTTTCACGTTCAGCGTATCGAGCAGGTTGTAGTCTTGGAAAATGAAGCCCATATGCGACTGGCGAAATTCGCGCAGCGCCCGCTTGTTCAGCGCCAGCAGCGATTGTCCCTTCAGCCAAACGTCGCCGCCCGACAGCCGGTCGATCGTCGACAGCACGTTCATCAGCGTCGATTTGCCCGAGCCGGACGGCCCCATAATGGCGGTAAACTCCCCTTCGTTCACAGTAAGATCGATATTGTTCAGCACCTGCGTTTTTCCGTAATGCTTGGATAATTGTTTCGTTTGAATGATGGCTTGCACGTTCGCATCCTCCCTTTCCTGTCCTTACTATAGACCGGATGAAGAGAGCTATCCATCGCGGCGGCTGGCAGGAAGGTGACGTTTTTGTCACTTTGGCTTCGGATCGGGCAGCTTGGCGCAATAGCCCCCGCTTCAAACCGCCGTTTTTGCCGCTGACCCTTTACGTCTGGCTGTGCCGCTCGACCATACCGCTGCCGCGACGCCAATCGTCACCATAACGCTGCCGAGCCATGGATGATACAGCACCGTGCCCGAAGCATCCGACAGCACGCCGCCCGCGGCTGCCCCGAGCGCCAGCCCCAGGTGAATAACCGGCGTATTCAGTCCGAGCACGAGATCGGCAGCATCGCCGGCTTGCCGGATCAGATAGGCATTGAGCGCCGGAGCGGACATGAAGACCGAGCCCATCCAGAGGATAATCAACGCGAGACCTCCGGCAAGCGTTGCCGACAGCAGCGGCGTTAACGCCAGCGTCACGACGCCCGCCGCCATGCTGAGCACGAGCATTTCCCCCGCGCCCCAGCGATCAACGCCGCTGCCGCCCAGACGCGAGCCGAACACCCCGATCAAGCCCAATGCGAGCATGATGACCCCGACGCCGCCCGCGCCGACCTCGTAAATCGTCTGCAAATACGGCGCCAAATACGTCAGGATGACCGAGTGGCTCATACTGTTGAACAACGCCGCGCCGATGCCGGCCAGAATGACGGGGTTACGCAGTACACGCGCCTGTTGGACGAACGGAACGCTCGCTCCCCCGGCTATGTTCGGCATCAGCTTCGCGAGCGCGCCGGCGACCAGCAAGCTGAGCGCCGCCAGCAAGGCGAAAATGCCGCGCCAGCTCCACCATTCCGCGATCGCCACGCCGATCGGCACCCCGAGCGCCATCGCGAGGCTGAAGCCGAGGGCGATCATGCCGACCGCGCGGCCGATTTTGTCCGGTGGCACGAGCTTCGCGATCGAACTGAGCGCAACCACGCTGTATAATCCCGCGCCGATGCCAAGCACGACGCGCGATAGCACAAGAACCGCGAAGCTCGTGCTAAAGAACGCCACTGCGCTGCCAAGCGCGAATAGAACGAGCGAGCCGACCAGCACGTCCTTGCGTTCGCGCTTCGATGTGAATGCGATAATTAGCGGCGTACCAACCGCGAACGCGACCGAATATGCGGTGACGAGCTGTCCCGCCAAAGCTACCGACAGGTTTAAATCCGCCGCGATTAGCTGTAAAATACCAGATACGACCAGCTCGGCGGAGCCGGCCAGGAAGCCCCCGAGCGCTAGCATCATGATCAATGTCCGATTCATACTCCCCATCTCCTTCAACAGATGTTTTCCCTCTTGTCAGTCATTATAGTTAAGTTAATAACTTATTGTAAGAAGGCAAAACAGATGGACATAGTCCGTTCGCATTGATCAACTAACTATTTATAAGCGGGTGATTCGATGAGCGAGCAGCTTCGGCATGAGGAAGAAGATTTATCGAATATTTGCGAGGTGCTCCAAATTCTAGGCGCCAAGTGGTCGTTCCTGATCATCGCCGAGCTGTACAAGGGGCCGAAACGGTTCAAGCAGCTGCAGCGGGACGTGAAAGTGGTCAAGACGCAATCGCTCACCGATGCGCTGCGCCATTTAGAGCATACCGGCATCGTGCATCGCGAGGTGATCCCGACCGTCCCCGTAACCGTTGAATACTCCTTGACCGAGAAAGGGATGGATTTCAACGAGGCGCTCAAGGCGATGGACCGCTGGGCGGCCAAATGGGCGGGACGCAAACCGTGACATGCCAAAGAGGGTGGAAACCGTCGCTAACGCGGTAGTTTCCACCCTCTTGTCTGCTTGACTTCGCCCTTCGGCAGATTCGCAAGCGAAGCCGCGTCCCCGAAATGCCGTCCACAACCTCTATTGCTTCTTCCCCTATGAGCGGACCATCCCAATTCGAACCTGCTTGGCTATAGCGCCAGCGCGCGTCAAGCCCTTCCCCGCTTCATTAGCCAAGCGCAACCGACTCTCCAGCCTTCAGCATGCGCACGTCGACCTTGCCCTCCGATGCCGCCGCGAGCCTGGCCGCGATATCCGGCGTTTCGGTATAGACCGGTGGATAGTGCACGGTTCCATAATGGATCGGCACCAGCATCCCCGCGGTCAGAATCGCGGCGGCCGCCACCGCCTGCTCCGGCGTCAGGCAGATCGGCTGACCGCTGGGCAGCCGTCCCGGCAGTTGGAGCACCGCCCCGTTCACCGGCAGGAAGGCCGCGTCGAACGGTCCGTATTGGGCGGCTATTCCCCACCAATACCCATGCCACAGCGTATCGCCGCAATGGATCGCCCGCCGTCCGCATGCTTCCACCGTCCACGCTGCCTGCACGTCTCCGACCCCGTCGACGGAGGGAAGGGCGGCCGCCTTCACGCCGTTCCCCAGCGCGAAGGATTCGCCTACGTCTGCCCCGATGACGTTCGTCAATCCTTTTGCACGCGCGGAGTCCGCCATCGCAGACGGCACATACACCGGAATGTCGGCGCCAAATGCCTCGATTATCGCATCGGGGTCGAAGTGATCCTCGTGCAAATGCGTAACCAAGACGACATCGGCTTCGCCGTACGTACGCAGCGGATGCATCGGTTCGCGCGCGCCGCCGAAGCGATCGGGAATGCGCGTGACTGGATCGATCAGCACCGCGGTGCCACCTGCTTCAATTCGAATTCCAGCCCAAGACAGTCGTTGAATATTCATACATACGCCTCCTTTATTTAACCTCTTACTTTGTTTTTCTCAGGTTAATTACTCTCATCCTAACAAATTACGTTTAATTCGTAAATAACTTTTTATCTAGTTAAAAAAGCGAAATCCCCGATATTAGATTAATAATTGTATTAATGTTTTTATTAATATATTTGCAAACATATTAATATTTTTATAGAATGAACCTAACCCATGCCAACGCTTTCATTGTGCCGACGGCATGCACTTCATGCGCATCTCTCAAGGAGGATTTCCATGACCGACCTGAATACTGCGACGATCCATTTCCCATCCGCTCCACCCGCGCAGCCGCCGAAGCCCGTATTCGTCGAGGGACAGCAGCCGCCGAAGCTGGACCCGTCCAGTCTATGGGGCTCCCACGACCCGGCGCTCTTCCGCGACCCGGCGACGGGCCTATATTATACGTATTGCACCGGCGCAATCGCCAGACGATCGGTCGATCTCATCACGTGGGAGACCATCGGCAAAGTCGTCGAAAACCCGCCGAAGGAATCGTCTGATTGGGTCGGCGATACCGGCATATGGGCGCCGGATATAATCAAGGTCGGCGACGAATACCGGCTTTATTGCTCGAATTCCACTTGGGGCGTCAGACAGTCTGCTATTTTCCTGGCGGTCGCGGACAACGCGGAAGGTCCGTTCGAGCCGCGGGGCGTCGTGCTCAAGACGAGCCACGATTCTCCGGTCAACGCCATTGACGCCAATCTCATCGTCGAAGAGCAGACGGGCGATCATTATATGGCCTACGGCTCCTTCTGGGGCGGCATGCATATCATCAAGCTGGACAAGGAGACCGGACTCGCGGCCGAGGAAGGCATCGGCGTCTGCGTCGCGAGGCGGCCGAAGTGGGCGGACGGCGCGATCGAGGGGCCGTACATCCGTTTCAATCCGGATACCGGCTTTTACTATTTATTCGTGTCGTACGGCTCGCTGAAGAGCGATTACAATATTAGAGTCGGCCGAAGCCGCGCGCTGCTCGGACCTTACCTCGATCCGAACGGTCGGGATATGAACGACGTGGACGACGACCGCAATGAGATCGGACTTCTGATCGCCGGCGGCTATCGCTTCGGCGGCGGCCAAGGCTACATGGGTCCCGGACACAATTCGGTTCTGCGCGACGACGACAACGCTTGGTACTTGGCGTGCCATATTCGCGAGCATGATTTCAGCGGCCCTCAGATCGCGACGATGCACGTGCACCGCATCCTCTGGACCCCGGACGGCTGGCCGCTCCTGAACCCGCAGCGCTATGCCGGGGAACGCATCCAGCCGATTGACCGGGCGTCGATCGTCGGGGAATACGAGCGGATCAAGCTGACGCCGCTCATTCCTCAGTCCGTGCTGAATTCGGTCCCGATGACGTTGTTCGAGGACGGCCGGTTCGAATGCTGCTCCATCGTCGGGCAGTGGGAGCAGACAGGAGAGACGACGATCGCCATCGCCTATGGCAGCGTCGTGGAGACCTGCTTGCTGACGCCCGCCTGGGATTGGCAGCGGAACAAGCCGACCCTCGCGCTCGCCGGTCTGGATCAACGCGGCGTGGCCGTATGGGCCAGCAAGATTTAGATGCGTAATAAGCGCACGCTAATAAGGAGCAGCCGCATCGCGCGTGCTACTCCTTTTTTTTGCCGAGCAATCTCGATGTTAGCGCAGCAGCTCCGGACGATACCGCCTCGCCAGCAAGCCGCTCGCTTCCGCCGGGTCGATCTCGTACGCAAGCAGCTGCTCCCGCCCCGGCTCGGACGCGCATAGCCACTCGCCCGAGGGGGCCACGATGCCGCTCGGACATCCTTGTACAGGGAGCGCGAAGTTGACGGGCGCGAAGAAAATCCGGTTCTCCTCGCTTCGGCAGGCGGCCGCGGCCGCGTAGAACGCCGGACGGGTAACTGCGCCGGTGAACATCGGATGGAATACGATGCTGGCCCCGCGAACCGCCGCCCAGCGGACCGTCTCCGGATAGCGCCAGCCCTCATGACAGATTGCGATGCCGAACTTCGTGCCGCCGACCTCGAACAGACGGCGGCCGTCGCCGGGGACATAGCCGAACCGATCTTCGTCCGGATCGATTTGATTTTTCGTCTGGTAGCCGAGCAGCTCCCCTTCCCCCGAGATGACGAACGCGACCAGGTGCAGGCCGAGCTCGTCCTCCCACTCCGTCGGCAGGATCACGGCGATGCCGCACTCCGCCGCTAGCTTGCGCACCTGTTCGACTGCCCCCCGCATTCGCCCGTGATTGTAAGGCTCGACGTCGTAGCCAACGCCTCGAAGGCCGGGCAGGATCGATTCCGGGAAACAGACGAGCTCGCAGTCCTGCCGCGCCGCTTCTTCGATCATCGCCGCTATGGCGCTCAAACCGTCCGTCATACTTGATGGGAACCGTGTTTGCGCCAGTCCGATCTTCATTAACATCCTGCTCCCTTCTGCTTGTCCAATCGTCCGTTATTCCGTACGTTCTCTCCGTCGTCGAAGCCGCGTCCGGATCGCGACCCCCAATATATAGACGGCCAAAGTCGCCGTTCCGATCGACATGTATTCCGGGAACCCGAAGGAGTACCAGAACACGGACACCGTGCCTTCCTGATGACCTAGAAGCGCAACCGGCGCCAGCTCCAAACTCGCCTCGTCGGCTGCCGGCGGCGCCGCGTTGACATACCGGCTGATCCCCTCGAGCGACAAATGGATTAACGCTGGAACGGCGAGCGCCGCGAGCGCGCCGATGATGATTTTTCGTTTCATTCCTGCCTGGCTCTCCCTTCCGCGGCAACCGCCGCGTTCAGCCCCTCGCCATAGGCTCCGGCTGAACGAATCTCCCTCTACTAACGCCCTCCATCATACATGGGTGCCCCCCGCCTTGAAAAGGGGAACTGTCCAAGTCGTTTTCTACCCTTTTTGTCTGTCGGCCGCCGCGTATAATTAGTACCAACGCAAGACATGCGCAGACTTCCTACCGAAAGTAGATGACGCACCTATGGCAACCTCAATTCAAGCACGTTCGCTTATTCCTAGATTTCATCCCGTTGCTTGGGCCATCTTGGCCGGCACCTTCCTGTCCCGCACCGGATTTTTCATGGCAATCCCGTTCCTCGGCATTTATTTGAGCCAGACGAAAGGAATCGATCCGACGACCGTCGGGGCGATTCTCGCCATCAGCCTGTTCGCCGGGACGTGCAGTAGCTTTATCGGGGGCATGCTCTCCGACCGGTTCGGCCGCTTCCCCGTCATGATTACGGCGATGACGCTGTGGAGCCTCGTATTCGCGGGCTTCGCGCTGGCGGATTCCATCGCCGCCTTCTTCCTGCTGAGCGCCTGCAACGGCTTGTTCCGCAACGTGTTCGAGCCGACCGCCCGCGCCCTGCTGGTGGACGTGACGCCCGCCGAACAGCGGTCCATCTTGTTTAACGCCCGGTATTTCGTCATCAATATCGGAGCAGCCATCGGGCCGCTCATCGGACTTCAATTAGGCGCAGGCGGCTCGTCCTCGTTCGCCCCGTTCTCGATTGCCGGCGTCATCTTCCTATTCTACGCCGCGGCGCTCGCGATCGTCCGCCGCTCGTACCGTCCGGCCAGCGCGGGACAAGCAGGATCGGAGCCGGTGCCGTTCCGTCGTATTTTCAAGGTCGTCTTCGCCGATCGCATCTTCCTCTGCTTCCTGATGGGCAACCTGTTCGTCGCCGGCGCCTACAGCCATCTGGATACGACGCTGTCGCAGTACATGGGCCACGACCGTATCGACCTGTACCCCAAGCTGTTCCTTGTTAACGCGGTATCGGTCCTGGTCCTGCAATATCCGCTCGGCTGGTTGATGAAACGATACTCGTCCATTACGGCGCTCAAGGTCGGCTGCGTTTTTTTCGGACTCGGCGTCTTCGGCTTCGGGCTTTTCGACAATACTGCCCTGCTCGCGCTGTCCGTGGTCGTCTTCACGATCGGCGAAATTCTATGCTTCGTGCACGGCGACGTCATCGTCGGCGAGATAGCCCCCGAGCATCAACGAGGCGCGTATTTCGGGGCCAGCGGCCTGGCCTTCCTCGGCCAGAGCGCAACCGCTTGGCTGGGCGGATTCCTGCTGCATAAGCTCGGCTTCTCGCAAGGACCGCTAATATTCGGCATTCTCATGCTGCTAACCTTCATCGCGGTTCCGTTTTATTATCGCGGACATCGGCTGCTCGAGCAGCGCAAGCCGCGTGCCGGGCTAACCGATCGAGCCGCGTGAAAGTTTAGCCGCTATCGTCGCGCTAATCGTTGGACGCACACAAGGCGAGGACCGTCAAGGGTCCCCGCCTTTGCTTCATCCTCTGCCGATCCGGCGTTATTATTCCCACCGCATCCGTTGTTTCGACCAATTCCACGATTGCCAGCCCTTCTCCTTGCTTGCGTCTTCACGTAACCGCGTCAAGGCCGCCTCGAGGCCGGACAGCTCCGGATGACGCTCCAGCAGCTTCCGCAGCTGCGGCCCCGCATCCGCGGACAGCCCCGCCAAATAGTCGACGTCGATGTCTCCGGATTGCTCGTAGCGCGCGATATTTTGGCTGGCGATGCGCGCATCCAAATTCACGTAATTGAGAATGACGTACGATAGCAGTCCGAGTCCGATGAACGCTTTCGCCAGCGAGATCTGCTCGCGCCATATGCGCGCGAACGCGAATGCCAGCAGCGCCGCCAGGAACAGCATGAAGCCGTGCACGAGCAGCCGCGTGACCGTGTAGCCATAGGCCTCCTCGTACAGCGACAACCGGATGTACGCCGAAGCGAGCATGACGAACGTACAGCCGACAATTAGGCCGAGCAGCGTTCTGCGCGCATGCTCAAGGGCGCCCGGCTCGCGCTTCAGGCCGTGAAGGCCAAGCAGCAGCAGCCCCAGATTGATTAGGGCGACGAGCACTAGTTCCACGAATCCGCGGCGCGCATAAGCGGCGTAAGCCGTCCCTTCCGGCAGCAGGCCGTCCGCGGCGCCGAACAGATACGAGAACTGCAGCGCGGCGAACAGCACGTAGACGAGGGCCACGCTGCCGAGCAGCGTGCAGCCGGTCACCGCGTGCAGGCGCATGTCGACCGTGCGGCCATCGACCGGCTCGCCGCCTCGGCGCTGCGCCATTCGCGGCCCTTGCTCCGGAAATAACAGTCCCCACAAGTAGCAGAACACAAGCAGCGAGACGACGAGCGCGAAGCCAATCCGGATGACCGCTTCGCCCAGCTGCGCGTCTGCGAACAGCGCGGGAATTCGGCCAAGCCACGCCTGGAAGACGCCGTCCGCCGCCGCGAGCAGCAGCACGACCACGATCAGCACCGGAACCGCGAGCAGCAAGCCGAGCAGCGCTTGTCCCGCCGCCCCGCGTCCCTCCTCCCTTCGTCCTCCCCGAACCATCAGCTCGCGGATCAGCCGGAACGGGACCGCGCCTTGTTTCATCGTGCGAATGAAGCTGATGTCGAACAGATCGGCGTAGAACGCCGCCCGGTACCACGGCTTACTGCTTGCGCGGGTCAAGAGCGCCGCCTGCGCGAGCAGCATGGCCGGAATGAACAGCGCGTTCAGAGCGCGGAACAACTCGTTCGAGAATAAGGCATAACTTGCGGAGAGCAGCGCGATGGGGAGGAACAGCAGCCAGCCGGAGCGGCTTTGTCCCCGCCACTGATCCAGCCCTCCGATTCTGCCTTTCATGGCGTAGAAGAAGACGGCATATAAGGCCATGACCAGCAGCGGGACCGATAATCCCGCGGCATGTCCCACGAGCGCGTACTGGCTGAATACGCCGAATAGCAACGCGATCGGCAGCAGCCGATCGTATCTCTTTTGCCAGGGTGCGGGATCTCTCATGCGCGAATCGCTCCTTGCAACAACGTAATAGACTTGCATTTTGAGGACGTTCTCCTTTATATTGTAGCCATGAAAACAGGAATAAAAAGTGCAAGTTAGACACTGGAAATTTCATATTTTAATTAGGGGATCTTTCCATGAAAATTCGCAGGCATTATTTGGCGCTCCGCCAGCATTACGCGCATATCCGCGACGGCGAGCCGTTCGAGGCGACGACGGGCGAGCTGTCCGGCGTGATCGACTGCACGCACCGCAACATGGTCATGCTGCTCAAGCGGATGCAAGAAGAACGATGGCTGACGTGGGAAGCGAAGCGAGGACGGGGCAACCGCTCGACGCTGTGCTTCCTCGCGAGCGTGGAGCAGACGGCGCTTCAGGAAGCACAGGAGCTGATCGAGCGGTCGGACTTGCAGGCGGCGCTTGCGCTTCTGCAGTCCTTCGAGGATCAAGGAGGCGCCCGGGAGCAGTTTCAACAGTGGCTGAGCGGGCAATTCGGCTTTCATTCCGAGCGGCACGGTTCCGCCCGTTCCGATATTTTGCGCTTTCCGCTGGCGCAGACCATCTATACGCTGGATCCGGCCGCGACGCATTACGCGGGCGAATCCCATCTGGTCGCCCAGCTGTTCGACGGTCTTGTCCGGATGGACGCCCATGGTCAAGGCATCATTCCCCATCTCGCACACGCCTGGGATACGGATGAGACCCGCACCTTATGGACGTTTTATCTGCGTAAAGGCGTACTGTTCCATCACGGGCGCGCGATGGTCGCCTCCGACGTCAAATATTCGCTTGAACGGCTTTGCAAGCTGGCGCCGAACGGATTGTACAGCTGGGCATACGGCGGAATCGCGGACATCGAGACCCCGGACGAGACGACGGTCCGCATCCGACTTGCGCATCGCAACGAGACGTTCCTTGCCTTCCTTTCGACCAATCGGGCTTCCATCGTGCCGCAGGATGTCTGCGAATCTGCCGGCGCCGAATTCGGCCTTCGGCCGGTCGGGACAGGTCCGTTCCGGCTGACGGGAAGCGAGCAAGGGGTCTGGGTGCTGGAAGCGTTCGGCCCCTATTTTCAAGGTCGCGGCTTTCTCGACCGGGTAGAGGTGTGGACCATGGACGGCGATGAGGCCAATCAGGAGACTTCCCGGCTGCCCGCCTTCCAGGTCATGCACAACGTCCGCATGGCGGATGCCGCCTCGGCCGGCTGGCAGCAGGTACGTCAATCCGGCACGACCTGCAAGTTCCTGACGGTGAACGAGCTGAAGGAAGGTCCGCTTAGCGACCCGCGCTTTCGCGCGGCGTTGAACGAGGCGATCGATCGGAGGAAGCTGCTTGGCCTTCTGTCCGGCGACGTGCTCGAACAAGCGGACAGCTTCTGGCCGGGCGAAGGACAAGCGGCTCATCGCGGCGGCCTTCTCGGGACCCCGGTCTTCGCCTCGGCGCAAGCCTGTGCTCGCGTCGATGAGATCGCGGCTGAACGGGTCTCGCGCCTCCACGCATCCGAACCGGCGAATGAGACGCCCGCCATCGCTGCGCCGGCTCCGGCGAAGGGCTCCCGCTCCGGCTCTGCCGGCGATCGGCTGCTGTTCGCCACGATCCCGCAGTATGAGCGCGACGCGCGCATCATACAGCAGCTGTGCGGCCAAGCCGGAATCGACATGGACATCCAGCTCATCCCCGCCGAGCTGTTCAAGGGCGAAGCCCGCATGGACGCGGACCTGCTGCTCTTCGCCGTCATGCTCGACGAGCACCGCGAGCTGCGCCTCGTGGACTTGTTCAGAAGCCTTCAGCAGCATACGCTGCCGGATATGCGGCACTGGCTGGACCAAGCGGTGGAGCTTGTGCTGGCCGAGCCGGATCCCGCGCGTCGAAGGAGCTTGTTCCTCGCGATCGAAGAGACGCTGACGGACCGCGGCGCGCTCATGTTCCTATATCGCAAACACCTGAAGACCGCTTTTCAGCCGAACGTGCGCGGCATCGCGCTGGAATCGCTCAGCTGGGTCCGTTTTCGCGATCTTTGGTTCGTCCCGGACACGCAAGAAGAGCAGGCGCTTTGATCGCGCCTGCTCTTCTTGCATTCTTCGAATAGCCTAACGCTTTGTTGAATCCGATAAGAGGCGGCCTTCCCCGCTCCCTCGCGCTTGCAGCTTCGCCATGCCTTCGTCCACTAAGCGCAGGCGCGCGGTCTGTCCGTGCTTATACCATTCGGGCGGCCCGCAGAACGCGGGTATTTCGCCTGCAAGCAAGCTTGCTCTTACCCACTCGTTGTCGTTTCGGCGGCCTTTCTTTTCCTTATGCTTAACCAAACGACGAGCCAGCCCGCCGCCAACAGTCCCGCGAGCACCACCCGAATCAACCCGACCGCCAAGAAATCGAGGATCTTATCGCTGCTGACCGATTGGACATAAAAGTAAGCATAGGCGAAAATCGCCGGCGCTCCTGCCGCTATGATAAGCGATTGTCTGCGCCGCATTGCCGTGTAGAACAGTCCGCCGGCCGCGAGCACGACGATGAGCAGACTGATTAAATTATGCCGAATCGGCGAATTCGTGCCGTAGATCAGCCCCGAAGCATCTACGAGGGACAGCCGCCATTCCGCTTGCGGCAGGGTGTCAAGCTTAGCGCCGTATGCGGCCTCGTCCAACTTCGTCAGCGGGATGCTTGAATGCAAGCGATACTTGCCATCCGGCACGCGCACCTCCAGCTCGACGGCCGTCTCGCCCTCCCAGAATGAAGCTGGCGTCATATAGTACAGATAAGAATGAACCGTCTCCACGACGTTGATCCGATGAAAGCCGCCATAGTCGGTGTAGCCCATCGTCACGGTTTTCTCCTCGCCCGAGGTAAAGGAAAGGCGGAACGAGTAGCCCGTATCCGTGCGTTCGCCGCTAAATGTACCCGGCGAACGCTCCCGATACCGAAGCACCTTGCCGCTTAGCGGTTCCACCACTTCTCTCGCGGGTTCGCGTTTCATCCAATTCTCAAGCTGTACATGCGTAATCGCCGTCTTCTTTAGGGCGCGATCTCCTTCCTTAACATGGAACTCCTCCTCGGGAAATGACGGCGTAACGAACAACAGCTCGATATCCTTTGGTCCCCCGTTACCGTTGCGCAGCACGTACTCAACCTGGACATGCGCGATATCGTTACGCTCCCGGTCGATCTCATATATGATTTTCTCGCGGACCAGCGCGATTCCCGAGTTCTCGTCGAAGCGCAGAGGCCCTTGCCCGGCCGGCGGCCAAGACAGCGCCCCGCCGTTCGCGGAAGCCTCCGAGGGCTGGGAAGCGAACAGCGAGCAGGCGACCATAGCCAGCATCGCTGCTCGTAGACAAACTCCATACCAACGCTTTATGCGTCTTCCCTTATCCATTGCTGAACCTCCCCGTATCGAGTTCGTGCTCGGTTCAAAGATGACGGACTCCCGCCTCGCTACCCTTACGAGCCCTCATGACACCTATTCGGCGAGCTGTCCACGTTCTATTCCAAATTAAGGTCATTATATTTCTGGCATCTCCATTATGCAACACGGGGAATCCTCTATAGTTCTATCTCTATTCATACAAAAAAGCAGACGGCCTCTGCCATCTGCTTGTCCTGTCCTTCCGTTATCCCTCTCGGTATGACTGGGCGTTGCCCTTCCGAATCTCTTCCGTTACCCCTTCGCTTTCGCTTCGATAAGGCTCTCTTGAAGCGGACGCCGGCCGCTGGGTACTTCGCGCTCGTGGAATTTCGGATCCAGCGTCTCCAGGCCGCCGCGGTAGCCGAGCGCCACGACCGCATGGAGCTCCAATCCATCCGGCAGCTCCAGCGTCTCTTTCGCCTTCGCCCGGTCGAAGCCGCCGACCGCGTGCGCGATCAGACCGAGCGCTTGCGCCTGCAGCGCGATCGACGCCCATGCCGCTCCCGTATCGAACGCGTGCGAGCCGTTCGGCTCCCCGTTGTCGCGCAGCGGGTTGGACGCGAGAAGCAGCAGCACCGGCGCGCGGTCCGTCCAGGCCCGGTTGCCGGGCACGATGAACGATTGGAACAGCTCGAGCTGCTCCGGTGTCTTGGCGACGATGAACCGCCATGGCTGCAGATTGTTGGACGATGGCGACCATCGGCCCGCTTCCAGCACCGTCAGCAGCGTCTCCTCGGCTACCGGCGTATCCGCGAACGAACGGGGAGACCAGCGATTGAGGAACAGCGGCGTAACGGCATGGTCGGTCTCGCGGCGGCTGGCCACCTCGTCGGCAAGTTCAAGTACGTTGGACGGATTTGTTTCGTTTTGGCTCATGATTTTACGCCTCCTAGGAATTAAGAATGGCTTTTTCGACGGCATCGATGCGTCACGCAGGGAACAGTGCTCGCAGCGCTTCCGGCATTACGCGGCTCGCGCGCGTCACCGCGTCCATTGCGACGCTCGTCACGAGCGCGTCCGCGCATACGACGCCATTCGCGTTGCGAATTTCCTGCCGGAGCACATAGCTGCTGCGTCCCGCCTTCTCCGGCGCAGTGATGACCGTTAGGCGGTCGCCCTGCCTGCATTCCCGGCGATAATTGATGTTGATATTGACCGTCACCGTCTGCACGCCTAACGCGAGAAACTTCTCATAGGGCAGCTCCATGCGCTCGTACCATTCTTCGCGGCCCCATTCGAGGTATTCCAAATATTTCGCGTTGTTCACATGCCCGTTCACGTCGATCTCGGTGGAGCGCACGATCAGCTCTAGCGATACTTCCATGGTCCCATCTCCTACTGCTGTATGACGCGAGGGTTTACGCGTTCGGCGAAATCATATCCTCCGCGCGAACGACCTCGTCGAACTTCTCGGCTGTAATCAGACCGCTGCGAATCGCCGCCTCCCGCAAGGTCAACCCTTCCTTATGAGCGGTCTTCGCGATCGTCGCCGCGTTCTCGTAGCCGATATGCGGATTCAGCGCCGTCACGAGCATGAGCGATTCGTTCAGGTGTCGCTGGATCGTCTCCCGGTTCGCTTCGATGCCGACCGCACAGTTCTCGTCGAACGAGCGGATGGCGTCCGCCAGCAGCCGCGCCGATTGCAGGAAGTTGTGAATAATGACAGGCTTGAAGACGTTCAGCTCGAAATTGCCCTGGCTTGCCGCGAAGCCGATCGCCGCGTCATTGCCCATTACTTGGCAGACGACCATCGTCAAGGCTTCGCTCTGCGTCGGATTGACCTTGCCCGGCATGATGGAGCTGCCCGGCTCGTTCTCGGGAATGCGGATCTCGCCGATGCCGCAGCGCGGTCCGCTGGACAGCCAGCGCACGTCGTTGGCGATCTTCATCAGATCGGCGGCCAACGCCTTGAACGCGCCGTGGACGAACACCAGCTCGTCATGGCTTGTCAGCGCATGGAACTTGTTCTGGGCGCTCTTGAATGTCTTGCCGCTCAGTCTGCTAATTTCCGCCGCCGTGCGATCCCCGAACTCCGGATGGGCGTTAAGCCCCGTGCCGACGGCCGTGCCACCGATCGCAAGCTCGCGCAGCGATTCCGCGCTCAGCCGGATCATGGCGTCCGCCTTCTCCAGCATGCGCACCCATCCGCTGATCTCTTGGCCGAGCGTCAGGGGCGTCGCGTCCTGAAGATGGGTCCTTCCGATCTTGATCACGTCGTGGAACGCGTCGCGCTTCTGAATAAGCGTCGACTTCAGCTGATCGATCGCCGGCAGCACGTCGTCTTCGACCGCGATCAGCGCGGCGACGTGCATGGCCGTCGGGAACGTATCGTTGGAGCTTTGGGAGCGGTTCACGTCGTCATTCGGATGCACGCTGCCTTCGCCGGCGCGCTCCCGCAGAATTTGCGTCGCCCGCCGCGCGATCACTTCGTTCACGTTCATGTTCGACTGCGTGCCGCTGCCGGTCTGCCAGACGGCCAGCGGGAACTCCGCGTTCCAGCGTCCGCCCAGCACTTCGTCGGCGGCATCGGCGATCGCATCGGCCTTAGCCGGATCCAGCTTGCCGAGCCCTTTATTGGCGAGCGCGGCGCTCTTCTTCAAATAAGCGAACGCTTGAATGACGGGAAGCGGCATTTTCTCCGTGCCAATCTTGAAGTTCTCCAGACTGCGCTGCGTTTGCGCGCCCCATAGGCGATCCTCCGGCACCTGGATTTCACCCATGGAATCCTTTTCGATCCGAAAACTCATTTGACCTACCTCCCAGAATATTGTCCACCTACATTGTACCCGAGCCAACGTTTTCCAACCGTCCGACTTTAGCCGGATTTTTCCTGCGATCCGGTAAAGGTGACCCGGAGATCGAGCACCTCGCTGCGGCTTCCGATCCGCACCGGAGGCCCCCACGTGCCGAAGCCCGAGGATACGACGACATGCATGGCGTGCTTGCGCATATATCCCCAGTCCAGCTCGAACAAACGCCGCGTAATCCAATGGTTTGGCGCCATTTGCCCTCTATGCGTATGGCCGGAGAGCATCAGATCCGCGCCTGCCTCGGCCGCTTTCTCGAAGCCGTAGGGCTGATGATCCAGCAGCAGGATCGGCTTGGCCGGGTCCAATCCGGCCAGCAGCTCGGCGACGGGGAGGCGGCCGTTCTGCATGGATTCGGCAGCCTTGTCCTTCCGGCCGGCCACATAGAAGGAATCCGCCACCAATACCGTACGGTCGGTCAGCACCTCGATGCCAATCGCCTTCATACGCTCCATATACTCGGGGATATGACCGCCGTAGTATTCGTGGTTGCCTAGCGAGACGTATACCCCGAGCGGGGCGCGCAGCTCCCGCATGACGTCCGCCATCCGCTCGCGCACGAACGGCTCCACGCTGTCGTCGAGCACGTCGCCAGGCATCAGGATCAAGTCGGGCTTCAACTCCTCCGCCTTGCGCACGAGCCGTCTCAAATGCCGTTTGCCGACGATATTCCCCAAATGCAAATCCGAGGCGACCATGACGCGAAGCGATTTATACGCGCCGCCGGATTTCCCGATCTCGATGTCATACCGTCTTACAATCGGGCGCCACGCGTTCCAGGAGCCCTTGAGCAGCAGGACCAGCAGCCCGCCGCTGGCCGTCCAGCCCGCGACGGGCAGCGCCGTAGCCGCCTCTAGTCCGGCGAGCCGAAGCACGCCGTAAATCAGGTCTCCCGCGGGCACGAGCAGCAGCGCATAGAACAAGACGGCCAATCCATAGGAGCCGATCTGCTTCAGCAGCGCGTAGCCCCAATAAGGAAGAGCTCGCCGCAGCAGCATGGCGGCTATATAGGCAACCGCAATCACCCCATAGATGATCCAATACGCGCTCATCATGCCCTCCGGCAGTATCGCCGACCAGAACAACGAGCCGTTCCAGCTTATCCAGGCGTTAAGCACGAGAAAAACCAACAAAAACAACAACGCAGAAACGATATTCATCCGTATCCGACTCCCATGTCAATTTCCAAGCAGACCTGGCCGGTTGCCGCCAGATTATCCCCATCCTTGCTTTCTGCTTTCCCGCTTAATCAGCCGTCGCATCCTTGGGAGCCGCCACCGTTCCCGCTTCCCCTCGCGCGGCCGGATACGCTTTCTCCCAACGGTGGTCCTTCCGTATCTCCTCATCGCTGATCAACAAATACTTGCTGCCGGCCTGCCTGGGCTTGTCCGGCAGCGGGTCGTCCCATGTCGCGTCGACGTGATGCCAGCCGTCTTCGAGCTGGACCAGATTCCATACGTGACTGCCGCTGTCCACTTGGCCTTCGACGATGCGGCTCTCGATTCCCGCCGCCGCCAGCATCCGCTGATTCAGCAGGGCGTAACCCTGACAGACCGCCTTGCCTTGCGTCAGCGCCTCGTAGGCGGTGTACCTGGCCAGGTTCTCGTCATAGGCCAATCGCAGCACGATCCAGTCGTGAATCGCCTTCACCTTCTGCCGGTCGTTCATTTCGGGCGTCATAATGGCCGCCAGCGCCTGCCGAACTTGTTCGTCGACATATCGCGTCTGCTCCGCCGATTCCCGGTACCGCACGTTCATCGTCACCGTGGCGGTGCTTCCCCATGCCCGCACCGAATAGAAATAAGCATCGACCACGTACGCCGTATAATCATCCGCTTCGATCGCGCGCCGGGTCAGCTCCGCGATGTTCGCCGATAGCTCGGCGCGGTCGCCGGTATACGCTAGTTTAATGACGGGCTGCCGCTGTTCCACCTGCATCGCGATTTCCCGTTCGAGCGCAGACGGCGTCGAGGTGCTCCGCGCGAGCGCCTCCGCGTCTATGAAGCGCATTTCCGCGCCAAGCCCGAACGTTAACGCCGCCGCCGCTAGTCCTAGACGAACGATCAACCTGCTCATGATGACAGCCCCCTTAAGTAGCTTCTTGTCCCCATTATACCTTCCTTGTTTTGGAGAAGAAAGGCGAGTGCCTTGTGCGCGGTCCCCCTCGGGTTCGTCCTCTTTCTCAGGTACTAGAGAGAAATAGTACTATTCGCACAGGCGCGATTCTTAGATGATACGACTAAAGCAACAGCATCCATCCAGCTTCGCCCACCCCCGTTCAAATTAGGAGGCTTCAGCATGAATTCCGTCTACATAACCAGCATCGGCAAGTTCCTGCCCGGCCAGCCCGTCGGCAACGAAGAGATCGAGGATTACTTGGGCCGCATCGGCGGCAAGAGCTCCAAGTCCATGCGCCGCATCTTGGAACAAAACCGGATTCGCACCCGGCACTACGCGATCGACAAGCAGCAGCGCAGCCTCTATTCGAATGCCGAGATGGCGCAATACGCCATTGCCGACGCGCTGCGACGCCATCATGAACCGCTCGATTCGCGGATCGGGTTCCTTGCAGCCGGAACGACGCAGGGCGACCTCCTCGTACCGGGCTTTGCCAGCATGGTACATGCGCGTACCGGGCTTCCCGCGATGGACATCGCAACTCACCATGGCGTGTGCGGAAGCGGCATGCAGGCGATGAAGAACGCCTTCTTGCGCGTGGCGACGGGCGAGACCGAGGCCGCCGTATCGTGCGCCAGCGAGTTTCCGAGCCGTATTTTCAAACACACTCGCTTCGAGCAGCAAGCCGCCCTTATGGATCGTCCCATTCCGTTCGACACCGACTTTCTGCGCTTCATGCTCTCCGACGGCGCCGGCGCCGCGGTGCTCGAACGCCAGCCCGCTTCATGCGGCCTGTCGCTGCGGATCGAGTGGATCGACAACATGTCCTATGCCGACCGTTACGAGGCTTGCATGTACGCCGGCGTCTCTTCCGGCGCGGACGCTCCGGCCAGCTGGCTCGACTACCCGTCCATTCAGGAGGCAGCGGATCGCGGCGCCATCAATCTCAAGCAGGATATCCGGCTCGTGAACGAAATGCCCAAGGTCGGCGTGAGTCGCCTCTTCGAGCTCGTAACCGAAGGACGGATCGACCCGGCGCGAATCGATTGGATGGTCTGCCATTACTCCTCGCACTTCTTCCGGGAAGAAATCTTCCGCCTGCTCCGGCTCGGCGGACTGACCATTCCTGAAGAGCGCTGGTTCACCAACTTGTACACCAAAGGCAATACCGGCGCCGCGTCCATCTACATCATGCTCGAGGAACTGCTGAACGACGGCCATCTGAAGCCAGGCGAGCAGGTGCTCTGCATGGTGCCGGAGAGCGGACGGTTCCAGACGTCCTTCATGCTGCTGACCGTCGTCGGGTCCGCGGACGATCAATCGGCCGCGGCGATCAGTCTCGTGAAGGAACGGGAGCCGGAAGCGCCGCATCTGGACTACGATGCCGCCAGCGCGACGCAAGCCTATCTTGTCCGGGAGCTCGTCCAGGTATGGATCGACTTCGAGCAGAGGCTTGCCCGCGTGCCTGCTATTCGTCAGCTATACGACGGCAAATTCACGTTGGAGCTGTATAAGCTGCTCATGGAGAACATTCGGCAGCAGGTCATCGACGGCTCGCAGTGGATCGCCCGCGCCGCCTCCTACATCGCGATCGAGCATATCGACCTGCGTTCCTTGTTCATTGCGCATGCCCGGGACGAACATCGGGATTTTCAAATTCTCGAGCGCAACTACACGGCCGTCGGCGGCGAACTCTCCGCGATCCAGTCCGGCGAGAAGAACATCGGCAGCGAGGCGCTATCCGCTTACCTGTTCCAGCGGGCCAGCCGGGATAATCCGTTCGATCTGATCGGCGCCATGTGGATCATCGAGGGTCTTGGCTGCCGCATGGCCCGGTACTGGGGCGAAATGATTCAAGCGCAGCTGAACCTGACCGACGAGCAGGTGTCGTTCCTGATCTATCACGGCGACTCGGACGAGAAACATTTCGAACGGCTCGAAACCGCGATTGCCCACCCGATGCTGACAATGGACATGGCGGCGCGCATCGTCAAGACGGCCAAAACGACCGCACGCCTCTACGTGCTGCAATTAGAGGAGCTGGGGAACGCATGAGCCAACAACCGAACCATTTTGAGCGGATGACGCACGACAAGCGCGACCCGGATCCTTTTCTCGCCTTGTACATGGACCGCAGCATCCCGTTCAACGAGGAAGCCAAGGCCGCTTACCTCAAAGACTGCTCCGGCAAATCGCGCCAGTTTCTGCTCCCCGTCCTGCGTCCGTTCGCCCGGCTGCTCATCATCGTCCTGCAGCTGTACAAAATCGTCGTGCCCAAGGCACTGACCTCGTCGCGCCTTCTTCACCGCGTGCTGTATTGGGGCATGCGCACGTTCGTCAGCCCGGAAGCCAACTTCATGATTTTGCGCCACTTCTATCTCGGCTCCGAAGTGCTGCAATTCATCCGCGACAACATACCGGGCGTTGCGATCGAGCTGAATCCGCTCAAGCCGACGAATCTGGAACCGGTGAAGGACGATCTGTTCCTCATTCACGACCTGAACCTGTACAACTTCGTCATTAATCTGAACCGCGAGCTGAGCGAGAAGGGGCTGGAAATTACGAAGCAGAAGCGCTTGAACTTCGACGCGATTACGCACGGCCGTATTCCGATCGAGCCGATGCCGGGGCGCTGGACGAATTTCATGGACCTTACGACGGCGATCGAATGCTTCACGCCGGTCTACCAGCTGTTCCTGACCGATAACGATTTCTGGCGGGCGACGAACTCGCTCCAGCTCGACGAGACGATCGGCATCTACGCCTCCCGCATCGTCGGCAGCAATGAGCGGATGGCGCTCGTGAACAATAAGCATCCGATGGTGCCGCTGACCACCCTGCGCGCCGGCTTCCGGCTCGTGCTGCACGGGCTGGCGACCGAGCAGTTACACGCGACGCTAGTCGAGTTGAAACGCCAAGAGGCCTCTTCCTGACGGAAGAAGCCTACTTGACGTTTTCGGTTGATTAAATGAGCCGGAAGCGCCGCCTAAGGACTTCACATTACCCTACCCTACCCTACCTGGCTCGGCTTTTCGCTGCGATGGGCCCGCCTTACTTCAGCCGATAAAAAGCCGCCGCGTTCCCGCCAAACAGCTTCTCCCGTTCCTCGGACGTCCATGTCTCCGGCAAAGCACACTCCAGCGCATGCATGACGTCGGTATAGCTGCCCGCCAGCAAACAAACCGGCCAGTCGCTGCCGAACATGACGCGGTCCGGTCCGAATTGCTCCAGCACATGGCGAATGTAAGGCTCCAGCTGTTCCGGCTTCCAGCGCTCATGATCCGCTTCGGTCACCATCCCCGATAGCTTGCAGTATATATTCGGCATCGCGCCGATCGCCGCCATTTGGCTGCGCCACGGCTCCTGGATGCCTTCCGCGATGCGCGGTTTGGCCACATGATCGATCACCGCATGCAGCCGCGGCACCTGCTCCAGCGCTTCAATCAACGCGTCCAGCTGCGGGGTTTTGACCAATAGATCAATCGGCGTGCCTTTCCGCTCGAAGAAAGAAAGCGCCTCCAAATATCCGCGTTCGAGTATGACCGACGAATCCGCAAGATCCTGAAGCATGGTGCGGAACCCGACGAATTTCGGATGTCCGGCAAAACGTTCGTACGCGTGAACATAGGAGGGACTGAACATATCGACCCAACCGACTACGCCCGCGATCGATTCATCGCATTCCGCCAGCTCCAGCAAATATTCCGTCTCCGCCAGCGTCGCCGCTGCTTGCACGACGATCGTCTTGTCGATTCGATGCCGCTGCAATTCGGGCTGCAGGTCGGCGGGCAAATAATCCCGGCACAGCACCGGCATCTCCGGACCGATCCAGCCGTAGTCGCCCCGGCTTAATTTCCAGTAATGCTGATGGGCATCAATACGCATAAGTCCCCTCCTGCGTGGAATAGGATGGTTCATAACGGACGTTCTTTTCTATTGTATCAGCATATCTTCGCCAAGAAGTCGCTTCTCATTGCAGATTTGTACTCTTTCTTGCTATGTTAGGAGAAAGCGAGATTAATCGACTCAAAGGAGCCTCTGTACGTGAAACCATTACGCAAACCGATCAAGCCTGGAAGCCCGTTCATGTTCGATATCGCTTACCGAGAGACCAAATCGTCGCAAACCGAGCTGCCCGAGCATTTTCACGACTGGTACGAAATCGTCTTTATCTATGCCGGCAGCGGAACCTTCTTCATCGATCAGACGCTGTACGACGTGAGACCCGGCGATCTTTTCTTAATCCCCGGCGACACGATTCACCGCACGCTCCCGGACGCGGCCGATCCGGTCATCGCTACCGCCTTATATTTCAGCCCGCTCCTCATACCGCCCAACGTATACGGAGACGGGTTCTCGCTCCTAGACGCTTTCGAGCACAGCAAACAAGCCAAGCAGTACCAGCTGGATACGCGTACATACCGCGAGACGATCGAGCAGCATCTGGAACTCATCCACGAGGAGCTCAGCGAGAAGCGGCCGGGATGCCGGCAAGCAGTTCAATTAACGCTGCAGCAATTGCTGCTCGTGCTGGCGCGTCATACGACGCCTTCTACCGCCGGCGACGTCCCGCCCCCGCATATATGGCCTTGGATCGGCCAGGCGCTGCACTACATCGAGGAGCATCTCTTCGCGGAAATTCATCTGCCGCAGCTCGCGCGCGAAGCCGCCGTCAGTCCCTCGCACTTCAGCCGGGTATTCAAGCAGCTGACCGGCATGAACGTCACGGAGTACATTCTTACCAAACGCATCCTTAGCGCCAAAGAACTCCTTACCCGCACCGATGATAAAATCAGCGACATCGCCGCGCAATGCGGCTTCGAGAGCTTGCCCTATTTTCACAAAAAGTTCAAGGCCGTTACCGGATCCACGCCTTCGCGCTTTCGTCGGCTGACGTTAAATTTCCCTACTTAAATCAACCGACACTTGAAACGCACGAAGCCTTCCTTCCTCAAGAAGGAGGCTCTTCGTGCTGCTCCCGTATTATCCAAGACTGATCCCTCAGGAGAATACGCATGCTTTGTTTTCCCGGCCACCAACCCTGTTGTCGCTGCGCCACTATGATGTCGTTGCCTACATAAAAAAACAAAAAACGTTCAGCATCTCGCTGAACGTTCGTTTCGCATATGGAGCGGAAGACGGGAATCGAACCCGCGACCCTCGCCTTGGCAAGGCGATGCTCTACCGCTGAGCCACTTCCGCATATGGTGCGGTCAAGAGGACTTGAACCTCCACGTCATTGCTGACACTAGAACCTGAATCTAGCGCGTCTGCCAATTCCGCCATGACCGCATATGAAAACTGGTGCCGCCGAGAGGACTTGAACCCCCAACCTACTGATTACAAGTCAGTTGCTCTACCAATTGAGCTACAGCGGCAAATGATGAAAAAAATGGCGGAGCCGACGGGATTCGAACCCGCGGTCTCCTGCGTGACAGGCAGGCATGTTAGGCCTCTACACCACGGCTCCGCATGAAGAATTGGTTGCGGGGGCAGGATTTGAACCTGCGGCCTTCGGGTTATGAGCCCGACGAGCTACCGAGCTGCTCCACCCCGCGATAAATAAATGGTGACCCGTAGGGGATTCGAACCCCTGTTACCTCCGTGAAAGGGAGGTGTCTTAACCCCTTGACCAACGGGCCTTACTATTATGTTCGTTTCACACGAACGAATAGTAATATAACATACGTTTCAAGTACTTGGCAATACTTTTCGAGAAAAATATTAAGATTTTGCGGTATGACGTAAAAATTCGTCGTATTCCGCATCCTGATCGGCTCTCGCTCCGCTTAGATCTTCGCTTCGGTCTCCGAACCGGGCTTTTCTTCGATCGACCTCCGAACGGCCACGCTAAATAGAACACCGATGAATGCCAGCGCCGACATGAGAAGATACACCTTTTCTCCGCCAATGTGATCGAACAGCCAGCCGCCGGCAGTAGAGCCGACAACGCCCGAGATGCCGAAAAACAGCACGGCCAAGAGCGTCTGGCCCGTCGCCTTCCATTCTTCCGGAATGATGCGATATAAAAATTGTATCGCTGCGCCGTAGAAGAGGACGAACGATACACCCTGCATGATTTGCAGCCAGACGACCGCACCTGGTGTCGAAGCCAATCCGCTCAATAAGAAGCGGATCGCGTAACACCCCGCCGCAAACGTGATGACAGCCATTTCTCGACCTGGTTTGATCAACCTCCCGCTTATCGCGAAGAACAGCACCTCTACCGCGGTCATCACCGTCCAACTGTAGCCCACCTGTACCGTGCTCCCGCCAAGATACTCCACATACAAACCGATAAAAATATCGTTCATGCGGTGCGGGATCGAGATAATGAGGATCAGCGTAAAGAATAACAAGGTCTTTCTCGCCTTCAGAAAGGCCTTTAAATCGCCTTGGCGCGTCACTTTCGCACTAACAGGAGCATCTGGCAGCAGAAAGCCGAGAAGAAGCGCCAGCGCCCCGTAACCGACGAATAAATAAACATAGGACGATGTACCGCCTGCTTCGCCTGCGTACCCCACGATCATCGAAGCCGCCGCATAGCCGAGCGCGCCAAACATACGGATCGAACCGAAGGCAACGCCTTGTCGTTGAGCGACCTGCACGTTCAAACTTTCCATCAGCGGGTCCGTTGGCATAAAGAATACGTACATGAGCACAACGAGTCCGTACAGCGGAAGCAATTGCTGCGATTGAAACAAAACGGTTCCCACGATGACCGACAGCAAAAGGAGCAGCAGCAATACTTTCTTGACCGTTCGCAAGCGGTCGCTAAGCATCCCCCACATCGGTTGCGCGACCATCCCCACGAAACCGCCTAATCCAATGAGCAGGCCGATCTCCGTCTTGGATAACCCGATCGAAGACAAATACACAGGCAGAAAAGAAAGAAAAATCGCAAACAGCGAAAAATAGACGATATTATAGATGCGAAGGACATTAACCGTCATCCTTACCACGCTCCATTCCGTGAAACTTGCATACGTCCGAAATATCAAAAAACCGATCACCCAGAGGCGATCGGCGTAGATTATGTATTCCATGCTTTGAAAAGATGGTCGGGATGACACGATTCGAACATGCGACCCCCTGGTCCCAAACCAGGTGCTCTACCAAGCTGAGCTACATCCCGTTATAAAATGGCGCGCCCTAAGAGATTCGAACTCCTGACCTTTTGATTCGTAGTCAAACGCTCTATCCAGCTGAGCTAAGGGCGCGTATTTATGGAGCGGAAGACGGGAATCGAACCCGCGACCCTCGCCTTGGCAAGGCGATGCTCTACCGCTGAGCCACTTCCGCATAATGGTGCGGTCAAGAGGACTTGAACCTCCACGTCATTGCTGACACTAGAACCTGAATCTAGCGCGTCTGCCAATTCCGCCATGACCGCATATTGAGATGGTGCGGTTGATGGGACTCGAACCCATACGCCCGGTGGGCACTACCCCCTCAAGATAGCGTGTCTGCCAATTCCACCACAACCGCATATAAAGATAAAAGTGAGCCATGTAGGACTCGAACCTACGACACCCTGATTAAAAGTCAGGTGCTCTACCAACTGAGCTAATGGCTCGTAAAATGGCTGGGGATCAAGGATTCGAACCTTGGCATGACGGAGTCAAAGTCCGTTGCCTTACCGCTTGGCTAATCCCCAACACTTGAATATTCTAAGATGGTGACCCGTAGGGGATTCGAACCCCTGTTACCTCCGTGAAAGGGAGGTGTCTTAACCCCTTGACCAACGGGCCTTATTGAGAGAAGAACGGAGAAGGAGGGATTCGAACCCTCGCACCACTTACGCAGTCTAACCCCTTAGCAGAGGGTCCCCTTGAGCCACTTGGGTACTTCTCCATGGAATGGCTCCCCGAACAGGACTCGAACCTGTGACAACTCGATTAACAGTCGAGTGCTCTACCAACTGAGCTATCAGGGAATATTCAGGAGTGTTGCACCTTGAAAACTGGATACGAAACTCAACACTTTAGCTGTGTTTTTTTCGAAGATGTCGCTCCGAAGCAAGCAATGCTTCCGAAGTGAACATTCTCCGAATGTTCACAGAAGATGCTTCCGAAGATAGCATTCACTCCGTGATTGCTTTTAGGATAAGCCCTCGACCGATTAGTATTCGTCAGCTGCATGCATTGCTGCACTTCCACCTCGAACCTATCAACCTGGTCGTCTTCCAGGGGTCTTACTAATTGGGAAATCTCATCTTGAGGGGGGCTTCACGCTTAGATGCTTTCAGCGCTTATCCCGTCCGTACTTGGCTACCCAGCGGTGCTCCTGGCGGAACAACTGGTACACCAGCGGTACGTCCATCCCGGTCCTCTCGTACTAAGGACAGCTCCTCTCAAATTTCCTACGCCCACGACAGATAGGGACCGAACTGTCTCACGACGTTCTGAACCCAGCTCGCGTACCGCTTTAATGGGCGAACAGCCCAACCCTTGGGACCTACTTCAGCCCCAGGATGCGATGAGCCGACATCGAGGTGCCAAACCTCCCCGTCGATGTGGACTCTTGGGGGAGATAAGCCTGTTATCCCCAGGGTAGCTTTTATCCGTTGAGCGATGGCCCTTCCATTCGGTACCACCGGATCACTAAGCCCGACTTTCGTCCCTGCTCGACTTGTTGGTCTCGCAGTCAAGCTCCCTTATGCCTTTGCACGCTTCGAATGATTTCCAACCATTCTGAGGGAACCTTTGGGCGCCTCCGTTACATTTTAGGAGGCGACCGCCCCAGTCAAACTGCCCGCCTGACACGGTCCCCCCCACCCGATTCAGGGTGGCGGGTTAGAACTCCGATACGATCAGGGTGGTATCCCAACGGCGCCTCCACCCAAGCTGGCGCTCAGGCTTCAACGGCTCCCACCTATCCTGTACAGATCGTACCAAAGTCCAATATCAAGCTGCAGTAAAGCTCCATGGGGTCTTTCCGTCTTGTCGCGGGTAACCTGCATCTTCACAGGTATTAAAATTTCACCGGATCTCTCGTTGAGACAGCGCCCAAGTCGTTACGCCATTCGTGCGGGTCAGAATTTACCTGACAAGGAATTTCGCTACCTTAGGACCGTTATAGTTACGGCCGCCGTTTACTGGGGCTTCGGTTCATAGCTTCGGGTTGCCCCTAACCACTCCCCTTAACCTTCCAGCACCGGGCAGGCGTCAGCCCGTATACTTCGCCTTACGGCTTCGCACAGACCTGTGTTTTTGCTAAACAGTCGCTTGGGCCTTTTCACTGCGGCCCCCTAGGGCTATTCACCCTACCGAGGCACCCCTTCTCCCGAAGTTACGGGGTCATTTTGCCGAGTTCCTTAACGAGAGTTCTTCCGCGCGCCTTAGCATGCTCTGCTCGCCTACCTGTGTCGGTTTGCGGTACGGGCACCTTGACCTGGCTAGAAGCTTTTCTTGGCAGCGGGAACACATAACCTTCGGTACTGTAATTTTCCCTCCCCATCACAGCCCAGCCTTACGATGCGCGGATTTGCCTACACATCAGCCTCACTGCTTGGACGAGCTATTCCATCAGCTCGCGTTACTATCCTTCTGCGTCACTCCATTGCTCATAACGGCTACGGTGGTACAGGAATATCAACCTGTTGTCCTTCGACTACGCCTTTCGGCCTCGCCTTAGGTCCCGACTTACCCTGAGCGGACGAGCCTTCCTCAGGAACCCTTAGGCTTTCGGCGGACAAGATTCTCACTTGTCTTTTCGTTACTCATACCGGCATTCTCACTTGTATGCTGTCCACCAGTCCTTACGGTCTGACTTCAACCTACATACAACGCTCCCCTACCACTGCAACAAAGTTGCAATCCATAGCTTCGGTGGTGTGTTTAGCCCCGTTACATTTTCGGCGCAGAGTCACTCGACCAGTGAGCTATTACGCACTCTTTAAATGGTGGCTGCTTCTAAGCCAACATCCTGGTTGTCTTTGCAACTCCACATCCTTTCCCACTTAACACACACTTGGGGACCTTAGCTGATGGTCTGGGCTGTTTCCCTCTTGACAATGGATCTTAGCACTCACTGTCTGACTCCCGGTTATAAGTCGATGGCATTCGGAGTTTGACTGGACTTGGTAACCCTTGGCGGGCCCCGCACCCAATCAGTGCTCTACCTCCATGACTCTCAATACCGAGGCTAGCCCTAAAGCTATTTCGGGGAGAACCAGCTATCTCCGAGTTCGATTGGAATTTCTCCGCTACCCCCACGTCATCCCCGAATTTTTCAACATTCGTGGGTTCGGGCCTCCAGTGCGTGTTACCGCACCTTCACCCTGCACAGGGGTAGATCACACGGTTTCGGGTCTACGACCACGTACTCAATCGCCCTATTCAGACTCGCTTTCGCTGCGGCTCCGTCTTTCCGACTTAACCTTGCACGTGAACGTAACTCGCCGGTTCATTCTACAAAAGGCACGCCATCACCCATATAGAGGGCTCTGACTTCTTGTAAGCGCACGGTTTCAGGTTCTATTTCACTCC